>CAWBJX010000003.1:0-998472 GCA_963789235.1 uncultured Acidimicrobiaceae bacterium
CGCCGAACAGGTGGGCTCACGCTTAGAGCGTTTTGGCACCGATGCCCAACTGTCCCTTGGCAATGCCGCCACTCCTATCACTGAACGAGACGTGCTGACCGTCGGAGTTTGTGTCCAGCCGCTCCACTGCCACGATCCCGTTCTACTGGGCGTCTTTCCTGACCCACGATGAGTGATAACCCTCCGCGGAAGTGCTTTACCTGATGTTCGTGTTCGTCGGTGCGGTCACAGAACGGGCAGTCGCCGTTAGTGGAGCCAGGGTTCGCCGATGCGGCCTTGACGAGCTCGTGGAGGGCATCAGTCAGGCCATGGGCGAAGTTCCACACATCGGGCACCGTGTTGGGGCTCGCCATCAGACCGAAGTAGAGCGAGCCGAGGTAGCTCTGCACGGTGATGTTGAGACCGATTCCGTCGATGATTGGACCCATCGGGTATGCCGCCACCAGACGGGCGCCAGCGAAGTAGAGGGCGTCGGCTGGACCGACGATGTTCGAGATGATCACGTTGCCTGGCCGCACTCGACGCACGACTCCGAGCCGCGAGCCCAAGCGGATGGCGGGCGCGACCAACGCGGGCACGGCTGCCTCGATCCACGCCGAGCCGACGGCATCGAGACGGGCGGCCCGCTCTTGGGCCTTGGCCGCTTCCGTAGCATGGCCGATGGTCCGCAGCCGCTGCACCGGGTCATCAATGGCGCTCGCCAAGGAGACAAACATGGCAGAAAGTCGGTTGCCCATCGTCCCCCGCTCATGCTCGGCCCGGACCGAGACCGGAACAATGGCCACCGCCGACGTTTCCGGCTGATCATCCAATGCAGCGAGGTGGTGGCGCAGCGCCCCCGAGCACATCGCCAGCACCACGTCGTTCACCGTGACGTCGAATGCGCCTTTGACCGACTTCACCTCGTCGAGACTCACCTGGGCGAAGGCAACCCGTCGCTCTGGCCCCAGGGGGACACCGAGTGAGGTTCGAGGCGCGGCCAGGGGCAACGACACCGCCGAGAACCCAGCCCGGCGGGCATGCCCCAGCAGGTTTTCGCCGGCTCGCGCGGTGCGCCATGCCGCCCGCGTGGTCGCCGCTGGGCGGCGGCAGAGCTCCACGAGTGCGTCACCCACAAGCCTCAGGTCGCAAGGGACGCGCTCGGGCTTCCAGGGCGGATCCGGAGGGTCCACCACGGTCGGCTCCGGTGCGAGATCGAGCAGATTGACGACGAGCTCTTCTCCCGAGACCCCGTCGATGGCGGCATGGTGGACCCTGGTGAGCGAGGCGGCCATACCCCCCTCCAGGCCCTCGATCACGTACATCTCCCACGGTGGTCGGCTCCGATCCAGCGGCCGACTCAAGACCGCCGCAGTGAACTCGGCCAACTCGGACTCCCCACCCGGCGACGCAATGACCACTCGGTGCAAGTGATGGTCAAGGTCGAAGTCCGGATCCTCCACCCAGCGCGGGTGGTCGAGGCCGAGTGGGACCTCCACCAGCCGCCGGCGAAATGGCGGCAGCAAGTGCAGACGCTGCTCTAGGTGTGCTCGCACCCCGGCGAACGAGTACCCCTCAGGTGCCGTCGAGGGATCGAGGATGCAGACGTAGGCCACCTGCATGTGGGCCGTGGGCGTCTCGAGGTAAAAGAACATCGGGTCCAGCCCGCTCAGTCGCCGCATGCCGATCCCCTCCCTACATCGTGGGTTGGCTCACGAGACCTGATCGCTGGGTCGAGAACCGACCCGACACTCAATTCGGGTAGAGCATGCCACCTGTGGACACAGCCTGCCGGGATCTGGTAGCCGAGGGGACTGATGTGGCCAGTAGTGGTTGTATTCGAGGCACAGTCCGTTTCACGCAGTCGCGGACAAGGTTCAGAATCAGCCCGAAACTCGATCATGGCCCCAAGCCAGGAGTTTCATGAACATGGCGGGAGCATTTTCATGAACACTCCTGAGTGGAGGCGATGGGACTTGAACCCACGAACCTCTTGACTGCCAGTCAAGCGCTCTACCAGCTGAGCTACGCCCCCGTAGCAAACCATCTCCCAGGTCAGAGGATAATTTTGGCTACTTCTACCCCTGTCCTGCAACCCTCGTAGATCTTCCGGCCAGGTATAGCAATCAGTTATGGCCGGGATGGCGTGGGCGCACCAGTATACCGACCACCCCCCTGTGGATTGTGGGCCTCTCTTGTCGCCACGACGGAGCAGGCTTGAGCCTTGGGTGCCTGGCGCTGTGACTCTAGGGTGACTTTTGCCCGATTGGTCGAGAGGGTGGTTCGAATATCTGAGTGGGAGATTGGGGCCCGGTACGGCCTCCAGGCTCCAGGCCGCGTCCCGCCGAGTGGTGGGAATTGACCCGGTAATCCTCGGCGGCGATCAGTCGGCGGGCTCGAGCTCACCGACTGTCGCAGCTTCATTATCGCGGTCGCGCGTAGAGCTTCGCCATGGAACCTTCGGAGAAGTAGCGGCGCTCGGCTGCGACCCACTCGTCATGGATGTCGACCAGGACTGCACCGGCCAGGCGGATGACCGAGGCCTCGTTGGGGAAGATGCCCGACGACGCGACAGCGACGCTTGAGCTCGCGGTTGAGGCGCTCGAGCGGGTTGGTCGACCAGAGCTGGCGCCAGTGCGCCCTCGGGAAGGCGCTGAAGGCGAGCACCTCCTCCTTGGCCCCCTCCATGAGGGCGGCCGCCTTGGGGAAGCGCTCGGCGAAGGTCTCGGCCACGTGGTCCCACTGGGCGGAGATCTCCTCGGCGCTGGCGTGGGCGAAGATCGTCCGGAAGGCGGCCGCCACCATCTCGTGCTGGGCCTTGGGGACGCTGGCGAGGAGGTTGCGGGCGAAGTGGACCCGGCAGCGCTGGTGGGCCGCCCCTTGGAAGCAGCGCCCGATGGCGCTGACCAGCCCGGCGTGCTGGTCCGAGATGACGAGTCTTCACCCCGGCGAGGCCCCGGGTGCGCAAGCGAGCGCAGGAAGCCACGCCAGAACACCTCGTCTTCGGAGTCGCCGACGTCGAGGCCCAGGATCTCTCGGTGCCCGTCGGCGCGGACCCCGGTCGCGATGACCACGGCCTTGGAGGTCACGTGGTGGTTGTCGCGGACGTGCAGGTAGGTGGCGTCCAAGAAGACGTAGGGGAACTCTTGGTGGTCGAGACGGCGGGTCCGAAAGGCCCCGACCACCTCGTCGAGACCGGCACAGATGCGGCTGACCTCGGACTTCTTGATGCCGCTGCCGATCCCCAAGGCAGCGACGAGCTCGTCGACCGAGCGCGTCGAGATCCCACCCACGTAGGCCTCCATCACCACGGCGTAGAGGGCCTGGTCGATCCGCCGGCGGGGCTCGAGGATGGAGGGGAAGAAGCTGCCCTTCCTGAGCTTGGGGATGGCGAGCTCGACGTCGCCGGCCTTGGTGGACACCAGGCGGACCCGGTGCCCATTGCGCTCGGTCACCCGGCCCTCGGTGCGCTCATACGGGCCCGGCGCCGATGGCGGCGGTCGCCTCGGACTCGATCAGCTCCTGGAAGACGTAGCGCACGGCGTCGCGGATCAGATCCACGCCGTCGGACGTTTTAAACGCCTCCAGCAGCTCGGTGCAGACAGACTGGTCAAGGGCCATCGGGGTGCTCTCCTTTGTGCGTTCGGCTAGGAACACACCGAGGATCACCCCGATGGCACCACCTATTGGTGGATGCCCGGGGTCAAGTCAAAAGCCCACCACTTGGAGGGACGCACACTCTGAGTGGGAGATTGGGGCACCCGGTACGGCCTCCAGGCTCCAGGCGGACCGTGGCCAGGGCGGCTGGCGAATGACAGCACAGCGGTACGATTGCGGCGAGCCCGCCGGCGCTTAGCGCAACACTGGTGAGGGGCGATGACACGGTTGGGTTTCAGTGCCACCGCCCCTCACGCTCTGCGAATACCCACAAAGCCGGGTCGGGATACTCCACAGCATCGGGCCACGAGAAGGCGCTGTATAGACGCGCGTAAGGCGTAGAAATCTCTCCGTCGGGTATAGGTGCGGCTCTCGATAGAGCAACGCGTGCGAGGGGACGGGGTGCAACCGAAAGGCTTCACATTTGATGGACGTCAACGCCTCGCCCCTCGTATCGCTGATCGTGGTGGTTCAAGCGGCCCGGTGGAAGAGCCTTTCAAGCCAAACGCTTCACAATCTTCGGACAACCAGGTCTCATCACTATTGCCCGTGGCGGCGGCGCGACATAGCGTCCCGTTCACCGAGACTTCGGTAGCTGACTCCCCAGAGGGCAGCCTCATCGCTGAGCTGTTGTACTGCGGCCGATATCCATTCGGTCTGGGCGTCTGGCTCCGAGCGGGGCGGGGCGACCTCTGTTTGCCAGATTGAGGTCGCTTCGCGCAGCGACCCGGCCGATTTTGGCTGAATATCGCCAGTCGAGAGAAGTGTTCGCCCCAGTCATCGCGCTCTATCTCGGCGTGAACGTCCCGAACATGATCGGTGTCGGAGCCAACTCGACGAATGAACTCTTGGTGCCGTTCGCAGACCCCGCCAACAAGGTTCTTCCCGAGCGCATCGATCACGGTGGTTCCATTCACCGTGGTGATCGAACCGAACCCAGTAAATACTCCCTGGGTGTAGGTGCCAATCCCCTGGCGTTCACAGAACAGGGCGGTGAAGGTCGAGTTGTCGTAGGCGGTGGTCAGGACGTGGGCACGGAGTCCCGCCGTTCACGCGGCAACCTCCACAGCACCGAGAGTGCAGTTACCCACACTGGCGTCTCCGCGGCGGCTGTGTCGAATGTCGATGGCTCGATGGCTCGATGGCTCGATGGCTCGCGTCGACCCCCCTTTTCTTCCGTGCCCCGAGAGGCCTCCGTCGTCCTCGAGCCCGCCCAAGGGAGCTGCGGGCCCACCTGTGCGGTCGCCGGTCGGCCCCCGCGTCGCCCCGCACGTGCTCAGGAGGCCGGAGGTCGTCGCCTACCCTGGTGGCATGGCACGGGCCTACGACGTGGACGAGGTGGAGCGCAAGTGGCAACGCCACTGGGCGGACGAGGGCACCTACGAGATCGAGAACGACGACCCGAGGGAGAAGTTCTACGCGCTGTGCATGTACCCCTACCCATCCGGGCCGGCCCACCAGGGCCACGTGCGCAACTACACCTTTGGTGACCTGGCCGTCCGGTACCAGACCATGCAGGGCAAGGGCGTCCTCTCCCCACTCGGGTTCGACTCCTTCGGGTTGCCGGCCGAGAACGCCGCCATCAAGACCGGGACCCACCCCCGGATCTTCACCGAGGACCGGATCGCCGAGCTCAAGTCGTCCCTGACCCGCCTCGGGGCGGTCTACGACTGGCGGCGGGAGGTGCGCAGCCACGATCCCGAGTACATCAAATGGACCCAGCTGATCTTCCTGCGGTTGTGGGACGCCGGCCTGGCCTACCGCGCCGCGGCGCCGGTGAACTGGTGCCCTGGCTGCCAGACGGTCCTGGCCAACGAGCAGGTCCTCCCCGACGGCACCTGCGAGCGCTCGGGCGATCTCGTGGTCAGGCGCGACCTCGAGCAGTGGTTCTTCCGGATCACGCACTACGCCGACGAGCTGCTCTACGCCATCGACGACCTCGAGTGGCCGGAGCGGGCCAAGGTCATGCAGCGCAACTGGATCGGGCGCTCCGAGGGCGCCGAGTTCGACCTCCCCGTCGTGGGCCGACCCGATCTGGTCGTACGCGTCTTCACGACCCGTCCCGACACCAGCTTCGGCATGACCTATGCCGTCATGGCTCCCGAGCACCCCCTGGTCGAGGCGCTGACCACCGACGCCCAACGCGAGGCGGTCGGGGCGCTCCGGCGTCGGGCGGCGGAGGAGAGCGACATCCAGCGCATGGCCGAGGGCGATCCCGCCACCCTCGACCGGCGCGGCGCCTTCACCGGGAGCAACGTGATCAACCCCTTCACCGGCCGCCCGGTCCCGGTCTACGTGGCCGACTACGTCCTCATGGGCTACGGGACCGGGGCGATCATGGCGGTGCCGGCCGAGGACGAACGCGACTGGGCCTTCGCCACCCTGCACGGCCTTCCGATCGTGCGCACCGTCGAGCCGCCCGACGACTGGGAGGCGGACGGCGGTGGTGCGTACACGGGTGAGGGCGTCAAGATCAACAGTGGCTTCCTCGACGGGCTCGACGTCGCCACGGCCAAGACCCGCGCCATGGACTGGCTCGAGGAGGAGGGCATCGGCGAGCGCAAGGTCAACTACCGGATCCGCGACTGGCTCGTCTCGCGCCAGCGCTTCTGGGGCTGTCCCATCCCTGCCGTGTACTGCGACGTCCACGGCGTCGTCGCGGTGCCCGAGGACCAGCTCCCCGTCCTGGCGCCCGACGACGTGGAGTTCCTGCCGACGGGGCAGTCGCCCCTCGCCTTCCACGAGGGGTTCTTGCACACCACCTGTCCCGTCTGCGGCGGGCCGGCCCGGCGTGAGACCGACACCATGGACACCTTCGTCGACTCGTCGTGGTACTTCCTGCGCTTCTGCGACCCCTGGAGCACCGACCGCCCGTTCGACCCGGCCGCCGCCCGTCACTTCATGCCCGTCGACCAGTACATCGGCGGGATCGAGCACGCCATCCTCCATCTTCTCTATGCCCGCTTTTTCACCCGCGCCCTCGTCGACGTGGGTCTCGCACCCGGCCTCGATCGGGAGCCCTTCAAGCACTACCTCGCGCAGGGCATGATCCGCATGGACGGCACCAAGATGTCCAAGTCCAAGGGCAACCTCATCTCGCCCGAGCACTACTACGAGACCGTCGGGGCGGACGGCTTGCGCCTCTTCCACCTGTTCGCGGGACCGCCCTTCGACGACATGGACTGGTCGGAGCAGACGGAGCAGGTGATCGAGGGGTGCGGCCGCTTCCTCGATCGCCTCTGGCGCAGGTGCACCGCCGAGCCACAGCTGCGCACGGGCGAGCAGACCGAGGCGGACCACGCGGTGCGCCAGGTCGTGCATCGCACCATCGCGGAGGTCACGCGCGACCTCGATCGCTGGTCCTACAACACCGCAGTGGCCCATTGCATGGAGCTGCTCAACCTCCTTCAGCGCTACGGGCGCGACGCCAGCGGGCGCGACGCCAGCGGGGGCAACGCCAGCGGGGGCAACGGCAGCCGGGGCGACGGTCTCGCCACCGGCCTCGGACCGCACCACGAGGTGTGGAACGAGGCGCTCGACGCCCTGCTCAGCCTGCTCGCCCCGCTGACGCCGCATGTCACCGCTGAGTTGTGGGAGCGCCGGCATCCCGGGGAGCCGTCGGTCCACCTGCAGCCCTGGCCGGTGCCGGACGCCGAGCTGGTCCGCCAGGAGACGGTCACGATGGTCGTGCAGGTGAACGGCAGGGTGCGCGACCGGATCGAGGTCGATGCCGGCATCTCCGAGGCGGACGCGCAGGCCGCCGCGCTGGCCTCGGCCAAGGTGACCGAGTCGCTGAAGGGCGCTGCGCCCAAGCGGGTCGTGTCGCGGCCGCCCCGACTGGTCAACGTCGTCGTCTGACCCGCGCCGCCGGACGCGGCCGCCGGGGCGCGCGCCCTCTCAGGCGTGGAAGCCGGCCAGCACTTCCTTCCACACCTCGGGATCGACCTTGTAGGGGGCGTAGAAGCTGAAGCGGTCGACCATGCCCTCGAAGCGGTTGCGCACCTGGGTGGCCACCTGGTCGATCGGGCACACGACGGCGAACGCGTCCACGACGTCGTCGCCGATCAGCTCGCCCATCTTGACCCATTCGCCACGCTTGGACAGCGTGTTGAGCTCGGTCTGTAGGTCGCCCCAGCCGTGGAGCTCGAGCACCGGGCGGTAGGCCGGCGTCGAGCCGTAGAAGGCGATCTGCTCGCGCACCGCCTTGTACGCCGCTTGAAAGCTCTCGTCGTCGGTCCCCGTGACCACGAACCCCGGATACGACACCGTCAGGTCGTCGCGCGTCTTGCCCGCCTTGGCCGCACCACGTTCGAGCGCGGGCAGGCTCACCTCGCGCAGGTACCGCTCGGTGGAGAAGCCGTGCACCAAGAACCCGTCGCCCACCTCGCCGGCCACCTCGGTCATGCGTTCGCCGACGCCGGCCAACAGGATCTTGGGGTTGCCGTAGGGGTTTTTGCCGGGATTGAAGAACGGCGTCATCAGCGTGTGCGTGTAGAACTCGCCCCGGAAATCGAGCTTGTCGCCCGTCTCCCAGGACTTCCAGATGGCCCGGATGGCCTGGATCATCTCGCGCATCCGCGGCGCCGGGTGTGACCACGGCATGGAGAAGCGCTTCGTGATGTGCGGCTTGATCTGGCTGCCCATCCCGAGCATGAACCGTCCCTTGGTCAGCAGCTGGAGGTCGTTGGCCACGACGGCCAGCGTCATCGGGTTGCGGGCGAAGGCCACGGTGATCCCGGTGCCGAACTCCAGCTTCTCGGTGGCGGCGGCGCCGACGGCGATGGGGAGGAAGGGGTCGTGGCTGGTCTCGGCCGACCACACCCCGTCGTACCCGCTCGCCTCCGCTTTGGCCGCCTGCTCGGCGATGCCCGTCGGGAGGAACCCGATACCCCCGTCGATCTTCATGCGCGGCCTCCCGTCTGTCCTTGCGGCCTCGGCCCGCGCTCACTGCTGCTCCTCGCCCCGCAAGAAGCGCTCGAGCTCCGCGGCGATCTCGTCGCCCGAGGGCACGGCGTCGACCCCCATCGCGTTCCCCTCGGAGGCGTCGATGCTCTCCTCCAGCTTGCGCACCATGGCCTGGTGCTCGACGTTGTCGGCGATCAGCTGGTCCACCTGCCGTCGGGAGCTGTCACCGGCGCGGCGAAGCGCGGACGAGTCCAACGAAAGCCCCGCCACGGCGGCCAGGCCCTCGATCAACGCCGCGCTGGCCTCGGGGAACGGCATGCCGGCCACGTAGTGCGGCACGCGCGCCCACAGGCTGACCGCCGGCGTGCCGTTGTCGCCGAAGGCCATCTCGAGCGCAGCCTGGACACCGGCCGGCACCTCGAGCTCGCCCTGGACGACCCCGACCTGCTCGATCAGGTGCGCCGAGCCCACGGGCGCCGTGGCGGCCAGCTTGACCGGGCGCGTGTGTGGCGCCGGCGCCGGGAAGGCCCCCAGGCCGACGACCAGGCGCACCCGCCAGGAACGGGCCAGCCCGACCACGGCGTCGGTGAAGGCCTGCCAGTGGAAATCGGGCTCGGGACCGACCAGGAAGAGCAGGTCGCGCCCCGACTCGTCGGTCCCCTGGCGCACCACGCAGCGGGGCCAGGTGAGCTCGGTGGTGACGCCGTTGACGATGCGGGCCACGGGCCGCCGGGCCCGCTGGTCGAGGAAGTGCTCGCCGTTGAACGTGACCAGGGGTTCGGTGTGCCCCTGGCCGAGCAACGCCGCGACGGCGGTGGTGGCGCCGAGGCCGGCGTCGACCCACCCTTCGAGCGAGACCACCAGGACGGGCTCGTGCAAGACGGGCTCGCGGTGGACCTCGAAGATCTCGGTCAGACCGCCGCCGTCGGGGCTCACGAGACCGACTCCAGCGACGCCGCCGCCATCTCGAACAGGCGCTCGATTTGGGCCGGGAAGCCCTCCACGCTGCCCTGGTCACCCGCCCCGGCCCCGGCGACATAGCGGGCGTAGACGCCCTGGAGGATGCAGGCCAGCTTCCAGTAGCCGAACGCCGTGTAATAGCCGACCTCGGAGAGGTCGAGCTCGGACACCGAGCCGTAGCGCTCCAGGACCTCGGCCCGAGTCGAGAACCCCGGCGCCGTGGTGGGCGACAGCCCGAGCACGGCCATGGTGTCGGTGGGGTCGGCCCAGTAGACCATCAGCAGCCCCACGTCGGCGAGGGGGTCCCCGAGCGTGCAGATCTCCCAGTCGAGGATGGCCTTGACGGTGCCGTCGTCGGCGAGCACCACGTTGTCCATGCGGTAGTCCCCGTGCACCACCGAGGTGCGTTGCTGCTTGGGGATGCGCCGGGCCAAGTCGTCGCTGACGCGCTCGACGAAACCGCCGTGATCGACCCCCTCCACCTGCATCTGCTCGTACTGGCCGCGCCAGCGCTTGAGCTGTCGCTCGATGTAGCCCTCGTGGCGCCCGAGGTCACCGAGCCCGACCGCGTCGGGGTCGACGTCGTGCAGCGCGGCCAGCGTGTCGGCCATGTGGTCCCCGATGGCACGCCGCGTGGGCACGTCGAACGTGGCCTCCGCCTCGGGTGCGCTGCGCAAGATGTGGCCCTCCACGAACTCCATCACGTAGAAGGGGCGCTCGTTGACCGACTCGTCGGTGCACAGGCCGACGGTGGCGGGAACCGGGATCCCGACGGGGCCCAAGGAGTGGATGAGCCGGTACTCGCGGGACATGTCGTGCGCCGTGGGCAGCACGTGGTGCAGGGGAGGGCGGCGCAGGGCCCAGGTCCTCCCCTCGGCGTCCTCGACCCGGAACGTCAGATTGGAGCGGCCGCCGGCGATCAGGGTGAAGGTCAGCGGGGTGCTGATCTCGGGCAGGTGGCCGACCATCCACTCGGTGACCTCGGCCTGGCGAATGCCCTCCGGCGCCTCTGACACGGACAACGACGCTAATCGGTGCCGTGTGACCCGTTCGGACACCCGCCGCCTCGACCGGCCCGCCGGCCCCCCTCCCGGCACCCGTCCTGACGACGCTCCCGGGGCGTGGATCAAGCGCCGGGACAGCCATTAGCGTCGGGTCGATGGACGTCACCGACGAGACATTCCAGGACGACGTGCTGGCACGCAGCACGTCCGTACCCGTGATCGTGGACCTGTGGGCCCCGTGGTGCGGGCCCTGCACGACCCTGGGCCCGTTGCTGGAGAAGGCCGTGGCGGACACCGGGGGTGCCGTCGCGTTGGCCAAGGTCAACGTCGACGAGAACCCGCGCATCGCCCAAACGTTTCAGGTCCAGTCGATCCCGGCGGTCTTCGCCATTCGCAACGGGCAGGTGGTGGACCAGTTCATCGGTGCGCTGCCCGAGGCTCAGGTCACCGCGTTCGTGCAGCGGTTGGCTCCGGTGCCAAGCGAGGCCGACACGCTCGCCGCCCAGGGCGACGAGGCCTCCCTGCGACAGGCGCTCGCGCTCGAGCCGGACCACGCCGGCGCCATTCTGGCGCTCGCCCGCCTGCTGATCGATCGGGGAGATGCGGCCGACGCCCTGGGGTTCCTGCAACGCCTGCCCGAGTCGGACGCAAGCCGGGCGCTGGCGGCCGAGGCCCGCCTGCTCGAAGCGGGGGTGGACGTCGCTGGTGCCGGCCTCGAGGAGATGGAGGCCAAGCTCGACGAGTTGCTCGACCGGGTGCGGGACGACGACGCCGCCCGCCAGGAGTTCGTGGACCTCCTCGAGGCGATGGGCGCCGACGACCCACGCACCAACGAGTACCGGCGGGCGCTGGCAGCGCGACTGTTCTGATGGCCGCGCCGGTCACCCGGGCGCCGGGTGCCGACGACGACAACGACTCCGCCGCCGTGGCCGAGGGAGCCGCGCGCGCCGGAGAACCGATCGCGACCACGCTCGACCTCGGCGGCCGCCGCTACGACCTCACGCACCGCGCCCTCGTGATGGGGATCCTCAACCGAACTCCGGACTCGTTCTACGACAAGGGGGCCACCTTCGAGCCCGACAAGCTCTACGCCCGGGCGGAGCAGCTGGTGGCCGAGGGGGCGGACATCCTCGACATCGGCGGGGTCAAGGCCGGACCCGGCCCCGCGGTCACGGAGGCCGAGGAGCTCGAGCGCGTCGTACCCGTGGTGGCCGGCTTGGTGGCGCGCTTCGGGACACCCGTCTCCGTCGACACCTGGAGCGCCTCTGTAGCGCGGGCCTCGTACGCGGAGGGCGCGGTGATGGGGAACGACATCAGCGGCCTGGCCGATCCCGACTACGCGGCGGCGGCGGCCGAGCACGGCGCCGCGGTCGTGGTGACCCACATCCGCCTCGCGCCGCGTGTGGCCGACCCCGATCCCCACTACGGCGACGTGGCGCACGACGTGGCCCGCTTCCTGCGCGATCGCGCCGACTCGTGCCCGTGCTGCGGGCATCCCCGCCGAGCGCATCGTGCTCGACGCCGGCCTCGACCTCGGCAAGACGGCGGAGCAGTCGCTGACCCTCCTGCGTGCCTCGCCGACCCTGGCCGGGCTGGGCTACCCGCTCTTGCTCTCCGCGTCCAACAAGACCTTCCTGGGCACGGTCCTCGATCTCGAGCTCACCGAGCGGCGCGAGGCCTCCATCGGCGCGGCGGCCCTCGGCATCGCCTGGGGCTGCCGCATCGTGCGGGTGCACGACGTCAAGGGCACGTGCCGGGCGCGCGACGTGCTCGCCGCGGTCGACGAGGCCGAATGAGCGGCAGAAAGGTCGCCTCGACGTACCTCGTCAAGGGTGACGATGCGTCGCTGGTGGCCCAGGAGGTGCGCGCCCTGCTGGCCGACCTGGTGGGCGAGCGCGACCAGGCCCTCGTCGTGGAGGAGATCGGCCGGGGCCTGGGGGAGGAGCTCAGCGTCGGCGCCATCGTCGACGCCTGCCTCACCCCCCCCTTCCTGGTGGACCGCCGGGTGGTCGTCGTGCGCGAAGCGGGGCGGCTGCTCACCGCCGACGTCCCCCGGCTGGCCGAGGTCGTGCAGGACCCCTTGCCCACCACGGTGCTGGTGCTCGTCGGGGGAGGCGGGACGGTGCCGGCGCCGCTGGTCAAGGCCGTGAGGGCGGCCGGTGAGATCGTCGACGTGGCGACGACCAAGGCGGGGGAGCGCAAGGCGTGGCTGCACGATCACCTGCGCGGCGCTCCGGTCAGGCTGGAGCCCCGGGCCGCCGACCTCCTGGCGGACCACGTCGGCGAGGATCTCGGCCGCGTCGAGGGCCTGCTCGGTGCGCTGAGCGCCGCCTACGGCCAGGGGGCCCGGGTGTCCGCCGAGGACCTCGCGCCCTATCTCGGCGAGGCCGGCAACGTCCCGCGCTACGAGCTCACCGACGCCATCGACCAGGGCGAACCCGGAACGGCGCTGGTCGTGCTCCACCGCATGCTCGACGCCGGTGGCCTGGCCCCCGTGCAGGTGCTCGCCACGCTGCACGGCCACTTCGCCAACATGCTGGCGCTCGACGGCGACGACGTCGGCAACGAGCGGGAGGCGGCGGCCGTCCTCGGCACGGCGCCCTACGTGGCCAAGAAGGCGCTCGAGCAGTCGCGGCGCCTCGGGAGCACGAGGATCGCCGAGGCCATCAAGCTCGTCGCGGCGGCCGACCTCGACGTGCGCGGGGCGAGCGGCCTCAACGCCGAGGTCGTCGTGGAGATCCTGGTGGCCCGGCTGGCGCGCCAGACCCGGCCGGCGCGCTCCGCCCGCCAGCGCGCCGGCGCCCGCCGTTAGGTCGCGCTGCGCCCCCTCGAGGTCAGGGCAAGAGCGACGAGAACCACCAACGGTGGTTCTCGGGGTCCCGGGCGCCGTACTCGCGCAGCCCGTAGTCCTGATCGGTCGGTTCGCTGTCGATGCAGGCCCCGGCCGCCGTGGTGCGGGCGTAATGGGCGTCGACGTCGGGGACGATCACGGTCAGCCCCCCGTGGGACGACGCTGCGTGGCGGGGCGAGGCCATCTGGTGCTCTGCCGTCACCCGGTGCAGCCAGATGGCGGTGTCGCCGTTGCGCACCTCGGCGTGGACGACGGTCCCGTCGTCGAGCCGGTGGAGGCCCCCCGACGTGAATCCGAACGTGCCGACCAGACTCTGCGCCAGCCGAGGTCGCCGGGTCTTGGACAAACCTGACCTCGGGCACCTTGCCCACATCGGCGGCATAGGCACCCGGGGTCATGCCGGCCAGGGCGACGAAATCGCGGGTGAGGTGCGACTGGTCGTAGTAACCGGCCTCCGCCGCCACCTCGGCCAGGGTGCAGCGCGTCGCCGGCCGGTTCAGCAGCGAGGTGGCGTGCTCGAAGCGCAGCAGGCGGGCATAGGCCTTGGGGGAGAGGCCCAGTTGGCGCCGGAAGCGTTCGGTGACGCGACGCCGGCTCCATCCCGTCTCGTCCATGAGCGGCTCCACGCGCGCCTGCCCGTGGGACGCAGCCAGCTGCCCGCGCAGCCACGTCACCTCGGGCGAGAGCGCGCCGACCTCGCCACCCAGGTCGCCGTCGAGGAGCCGCAGCCGCTCCCTCCACGTCGGCGTCTCCGCCAACCGCTCGACCAGGCGTTCCCCGCGTCGGCCCAGGGCCTCGTCGAGCGGGACCACCGCGTCGTTGAGCTCCGCCACGGGCCGAACAGCGCCAGTGCGCCGGCGGGGGTCAGCTCCACCTGCACGCCTCGTTG
Organism: uncultured Acidimicrobiaceae bacterium; assembly: GCA_963789235.1. GTDB lineage: Bacteria > Actinomycetota > Acidimicrobiia > Acidimicrobiales > RAAP-2 > Bog-473. The sequence goes on from CAWBJX010000003.1 coordinate 14,246, forward strand.
GTGGCCCGCCACCCCGGTCAGGCTCGCGCGCGCCTGACTGCCCACGACGAACGCGCCGAGAGTGCGCACCGGGCTCCCGACGTCACCCTCGAAGATCTCCATGTCGTCGCCGAAACCGAGGATCAGGGCGACCCCGTGGCGGGCCACCTCGCGGCGCAGGAAGGCGGACTCGGTCCACTCCTCGTAGCCCACGTAGTGGCTGACGACCGCCGCGCTCGACGCGTCCCCGGCGCGTTGCGCCGTGTCGTGGACGCCCCGCTCGGACAGCCGGCGGGTCAGGACGAGTCCGTCCGCCATGGCTCCAGCATCGCGCCACTGCGGCGCCGGGCGAGCACCCCGGTGCTGGACTGGGGCCATGCTCGAGACACCCGAGGAGCTGCACCATCTCCAGTCCCTGCTCGACGCCTCCCTCGCGTCGGCGGGGCCGCACCTGCGGAGCATCATCAGCGACGAGCGCCGCCTGAGCGCCCCCGAGCTGGTCGACCGGCTGCAGGGGATGCGGCTCCTCGTGCTGGCCACCGTCACCGCGGACGGGCGGCCCCTGGTGGGCCCAGTCGACGGTTACTTCCTCCACGGCACGTTCTGGTTCAGCTCCGGTCGTGACTCGGTGCGCATGCGCCACCTGGCCACCCGCCCCGCCGTCAGCGCGACCCATCTGCCCGGCGAGGACCTGGCGGTGACGGTGCACGGGCGGGCCGAGCGCTTCGCCATGGACGACGCGGCCTTCGGGGAGCTGCGTCGGGCCACGCTCGACGAATACCTGCCCAAGCAGGGGCCCTCGTTCGAGACGTGGCTCGACAACGCGGACGCCCTGGGGGCCCGGATCGTGCCGGCGAAGATGTTCACGTTCCACCTGGGGGACTGATCCACCTGGTGGGCTGATCCACCTGGTGGGCTGATCCACCTGGTGGGCTGATCCAGCCCCCCCGAGACCCGAGCAGGCGCCGGGCGGAACCGGCCTACTCGGCGGAGGCCTCGATGGCGGCGATGCGCCGGACCAGCCGCGACTTGTGGTTCGCCGCCGTGTTCTTGTGGATCACGCCCTGGGCGGCGGCCTTGTCGATGCGCTTGACCGCCAGGCGCAGCATCTCGGCGCTGTCCTCGAGGCCACTCTCGGCGGCCACCACGGCGGTCTTGGCGCGCGTCCGCATCTCGGCCCGGACGGACTTGTTGCGCAGCCGGCGCTTCTCGTTCTGGCGGTTCCGCTTGATCTGGCTCTTGATGTTGGCCACGTGACGATTCCTCGGTGCTCTCGAAAGGGGCGGCGGCGGGACGGGGGCCCACCGATGCGGAGGACAACTGTAGCAGGTGGCGGGCCTGATTCGGCCGCCGCCTCACGGCCGGGCGCGGCACCAAGTCCCCTGGCCAGGCGACCGGGCCGCGGGGCGGGGCCGGTACGATCGACGGACCGTGCCGCCCTCCGCAACCGACCGTGGACCCGTTGCGGTCGAGCGCATCCGCAACTTCTCCATCATCAGCCACGTGGACCACGGCAAGTCGACCCTCTCGGACCGCATCCTCGAGATCACCGGCGCGGTGGACCCCCGCCTCATGCGGGAGCAGTACCTCGACTCCATGGACATCGAGCGCGAGCGTGGGATCACCATCAAGGCGCAGAACGTCCGCGTCGAGCACGCCGACCACATCCTCCACCTCATCGACACCCCCGGTCACGTCGACTTCGGCTACGAGGTCTCCCGGTCGCTGGCCGCGTGTGAGGGGGCGGTGCTGTTGGTGGACGCGACGCAAGGGATCCAGGCCCAGACGCTGGCCAACTCCTACCAGGCCATCGAGCACGACCTCGAGATCGTGCCCGTCCTGAACAAGATCGACCTCCCGGCCGCCGACCCGGTGCGCTGCGCGCTCGAGATCGAACACGTGCTCGGCCTGCCCACCGAGGACATCTTGCACATCAGCGCCAAGACGGGGGAGGGGGTGCGCGAGCTGCTCGACGCCATCATCACCCGCATCCCGCCGCCCCGCGGGGACGCCGGCGCCCCGCTGCGGGCCCTGATCTTCGACTCCTCCTACGACCAGTACCGCGGCGTGGTGAGCTCCATCCGGATCGTCGACGGCACGCTGCAGGCCGGGGCGCGCCTGCGCTTCATGCAAGCCAACGCCGTGCACGACATCGAAGAGGTCGGCGTGCGCACGCCCGACACCCTCCCCGTGCAGCAGCTCGGACCCGGCGAGGTGGGGTACCTGATCGCCGGCATCAAGGACGTCGGCGAGGCCCGCTCGGGTGAGACCGTCACGACGGCGCAGCACGGCGCCACGGAGGCGCTGGCGGGCTACCGGGACCCCAAGCCTATGGTCTTCTGCGGCCTCTACCCGATCGACGGAGACGAGCTGCCCGACCTGCGCGACGCGCTCGAGAAGCTCAAGCTCAACGACGCCAGCTTCACCTTCGAGCCCGAGTCCTCCCACGCCCTGGGCATCGGCTTCCGGTGCGGCTTCCTCGGCCTGCTGCACATGGAGATCGTGCGCGAGCGCCTGGAGCGGGAGTTCGACCTGTCCCTGATCGCCACCGCGCCGAGCGTGGCGTACCGGGCCTTCCTCACCGACGGGACGGAGCTGGACGTCGACAACCCCACCGAGCTCCCCGACGCCGCTCGCATCGACCGCATCGACGAGCCCATACTCTCGGCCACGATCATCACGCCGAGCGAGTACACCGGCACCGTCATGGAGCTGTGCCAGAGCCGGCGCGCCGAGATGACCCGCATGGAGTACCTCTCGCCCGAGCGCGTCGAGCTCGTCTACTCGGTACCGCTGGCCGAGGTGGTGGTCGACTTCTTCGACCAGCTCAAGAGCCGCACCAAGGGCTACGCCAGCCTGGACTACGAGCCCGAGGGCTACGCCACGGCCAACCTGGTGCGGGTCGACATCCTCATCAACCATGCGCCGGTCGACGCCTTCTCGTCCATCGTGCACCGGGGCGCCGCCGACGTCTACGGGCGCAAGATGGCCGAGAAGCTGCGCGAGCTGATCCCGCGCCAGCTCTTCGACGTCCCCATCCAGGCCGCCATCGGCGGGCGCATCGTCGCCCGCGAGACGGTCAAGGCCAAGCGCAAGGACGTCCTGGCCAAGTGCTACGGCGGTGACATCACCCGCAAGCGCAAGTTGCTCGAGCGGCAGAAGGAGGGCAAGAAGCGGATGAAGACCATCGGTCGGGTCGAGGTGCCCCAGGAGGCCTTCATCTCCGCGCTGCGCCTCGGCGAGGACTGAGGCGGCCTTGGCCCGGCCCCGTGCCGGCGGCCCCGGGCGGCGCTGCCCCCGGCACCAACCCTGGCACTCGGTAGACTTGAGTGCCAGGTGCGCCATGACGACCCACGCTGAACCCACACCGACCACCGACGCCGCCGCCGAGGCGACCGCGCTGAACGACCGCCGCGCCGCCATCCTCGAGGCGGTCGTGAACGAGTACATCGGGACCGCCGAGCCGGTCGGGTCCGCCCACGTGGCCAATGCACCGGGGGTGCGGGTCTCCTCGGCCACCGTGCGCTCGGAGATGGTGGCGCTCGAGCGGGAGGGCTTTCTCGTGCAGCCCCACACGAGCGCCGGCCGCATCCCGACCGACAAGGGCTACCGCTTCTTCGTGGACCGCCTGACCGCGCCCGGCGTGCTCGGCCCCGCCCAGCGGCGCCAGGTGACCCAGTTCTTCGAGCAGGTGCACGGCGAGATGGAGACGGTGCTCGAGCGCGCCTCGGGCCTGCTCTCGGAGCTCACCTCCTACGCGGCCGTCGTCGTGGGTCCCTCCCACGAGGCGGCCGCCATCCGCTCGGTCCAGCTGGTCGGCCTCTCGCCCGTGCACGCGCTGCTCGTCGTGGTGCTCTCGGACGGGGCCGTGGAGAAGCGGACCATCGACCTCGACGCCGAGGCCTCCGAGGAGATGCTGGTCCGCGCCGGCTCCTTGATCGCCTCGCACCTGGTCGGGCAGTCGCTGTCGGGACCCTGGAGTGTGCCGGCGAGCGGGTCCAAGAAGCTCGACCACCTGATCGCGGCCGCGCACGCCGCCTTCGACGCCATGGGGGGCGCCGTGGACGCCGACCAGGTGTTCGTCGGTGGCCCGGCCCGCCTGGCCGAGTCCTTCGACGCCGTCGAGACGGTGCGCTCGGTCCTGGCCATCTTGGAGCAGCAGCTGGTCGTCGTCACCCTCCTGCGCGACGTCCTCGATCGTGGGCTCTCGGTGGCCATCGGCACCGAGCACGGCTTCGAGCCGTTGTCGTCGTGCGCGGTCGTGGTCGCACCGGTCTCGGTCGACGGCCAGGATCTCGGCGCGGTGGGCCTGCTCGGCCCGACGCGGATGGACTACCCGCGTGCGATGGCGGCGGCCCACGTGGTGGGAGAGCGGCTGGGGGAGCGCATCAGCGGAGGCCACGATGGCCGTCACTGACGGGCTGGGCGACCTCTACGCGCTGCTCGGGGTCGGTCCCGACGCCAGCGACGAGGAGATCAAGCGGGCCTACCGGGCCCGCGCCCGCGAGCTGCATCCCGACACCAACCAGGGCGACCCCACCGCCGAGGCGCGCTTCAAGGAGGTCACCGTCGCCTACGAAGTCCTGCGCGACCCCGAGCGCCGGGCGCGCTACGACCGCTTCGGCCCCGAGGGGGTCTTCGGCTCCCAGGGGGGCGGCATGGGCGGCTTCGGCTTCGAGGGCGGCCTGGGCGACATCTTCGAGGCCTTCTTCGGGCAGATGGGTGGCGGCGGCGGCGTCCGTCGCCGCGGCCCCCAGGCCGGCGCGGACGCGGAGGTGCGGCTGACGCTGGACTTCGCCGAGGCGGTCTTCGGGAGCCGCAAGGAGCTCACCGTCCGCCTGCCCGTCACCTGCGCCACCTGCGCCGGCCGCGGCACGGCGCCGGGGACCGAACCGGTCACCTGCGTCGACTGCCAGGGAAGCGGCGAGCTGCGCCGGGTGCGTCAGTCCCTGCTCGGGCAGGTGGTGACGAGCGTCGCCTGCTCGCGCTGCAACGGCACGGGCGAGACGATCCCGAACCCCTGCGGCGACTGCCGCGGCGAGGGGCGCCGCATGCAGGAGAGCACGTTCACCGTGGAGGTGCCCTCCGGCGTCGAGGACGGGTCGACATTGCGACTCGCCGACCGCGGCGCCGCGGGCCAGCGTGGTGGCCCGAGCGGGTCGCTCTTCGTGCACCTCGCCGTCGCCGGCGACCCCCGCTTCCAGCGCCAGGGCGACCACCTGAACACCACGCTGACCGTGAGCGTGGCGCAAGCCGCCCTGGGCACCGAGACGCAGGTCGAGACGCTCGACGGGGCGCGCTCGCTGACCATCGCCCCGGGCACCCAGCACGGGCACGTCGAGCGGATCCGCGGCCTCGGTGTGCCGCACCTGCGCGGCCGCGGGCGCGGCGACCTGTTCGTGCACGTGCTGGTCGCGACCCCCACCGACCTCAGCCCCGAACAGGACCAGCTTTTGCGGCAGTTCGCCGCCTTGCGGGGCGAGGAGGTCTCGCCTCCGGGCGCCGGGGGCGGCGAGGGCATGTTCTCTCGCCTGCGCTCCGCCTTTGGCTAGCGCCACCCCCGACTATGCCGCCATCACCGTGCGGGCGGCCGCTGCGGCCCAGGTCTTCGTGGACGACCCCGGACGCCCCGTCCTCTCCGCCGAGGACGTGCACCACCTCGGGCGGGTGCTGCGCCTCCGGGAGGGCGAAGAGGTGATCGCGGCCGACGGACGGGGCCACTGGACACGGAACACGTGGGGCGGCAGGGACCGGCTCGAGCCACTCGGGACCGAGGGTGGCGCGCGCACCGGGGCGGTCCGGTTCGAGGCCCGCGTCGAGCCGCCCCTCACGGTGGCCTTTGCGCCGGTCAAGGGCGAGCGTCCCGAATGGGTCGTCCAGAAGCTCACGGAGCTGGGCATCGACCGGATCGTCCCGCTCTTCAGCGAGCGCAGCGTCGTCCGCTGGAGCGGTGCCCGCGGACAGGCGACCGTGGCGCGGCTGCGCCGGGTGGCCCGCGAGGCGGCGGCCCAGTGCCGGCGCCTGTGGCTGCCCGAGGTGTCCGACAGCGTGCAATTCGGCGACCTCCCCGCGTTGGGCGCCCCGGGGGAGGTGGTGCTGGCCCAGCTGAGCGGGGACCGACCCAGCGTGTCCCAGCGGGTGGTGGCGGTGGGGCCCGAGGGTGGGTGGAGCACCGGTGAGCTGGCGTCGGGGCTGCCGACGGTGGGGTTCGGGCTGAGCGTGCTGCGGGCCGAGACGGCTGCCGTCACCGCCGGAGCCCTGCTGGCTTCGCTGCGCACGGGGACCGTGGCCGCCGTGAACGGGTCGCCGGAGGGGGCGTGACGGCCGCCCATCGTCACGGGTACGACCCGGGGGCCGGTAAGTTCGTGCCGGTGACCAGACCGCAGCAGAAGGGTGCCGACCCCCTGGCATGACGGACTGCCTCTTCTGCAAGATCGTGGCCGGCGAGGTGCCCTCCGAGACCGTGCACGAGACGCCCACGACCGTTGCCTTCGAGGACATCAACCCGGCGGCGCCGCTGCACGTGCTCGTCGTGCCGCGTCGCCACATCGTCGATGCCTCGAGCGTGACGCCCGAGGACGGCCCGGTCCTGGCCGACATGCTCGTGGCCGCCCGCGCCGTGGCCGACGCGGCCGGGCTGGCCGTGCCCGACCGGGGCTACCGCCTGATCTTCAACGTGGGGCCCGACGCCATGAACTCCGTCCCGCACCTGCACCTCCACGTCCTCGGAGGCCAGCCGCTGAAAGGACACTTCGCCGTCACATGACCGCTTCATGACCACGACCCTCCGCGCCGAGGTCTTCGTCCCCGGCAACCACCTGATGGCCGGCCTGCTCGGGACCCGCGACGAGCACCTCCGCCAGATCGAGCAGGCCTTCCCCGACGAACAGGTCGTGGTGCAGGGGAACCGCATCTCCGTCGAGGGTCCCGAGGCCGAGGTGGTGGTCCGGCTCTTCGACGAGCTCATCGTCATGGTGCAGTCCGGCCGGACCCTCGACTCGTCCACCTTGGCGCGCACCGTCGACATGGTGCGCGAGGACATTCGTCCCAGCGAGGTGCTGCGCTCCGAGGTGGTCCGGGCCGCCGGCGGCAAGACGGTGCGCCCCAACACGGCCGGCCAGAAGCGCTACGTGGACGCCATCTCGCAGAACATCATCACGTTCGGCATCGGCCCGGCCGGGACGGGCAAGTCGTACCTGGCCGTGGCGCAGGCGGTGCACGCCCTGCAGTCCCGGCAGGTCTCGCGCATCATCCTGACCCGCCCCGCCGTCGAGGCGGGCGAGCGCCTGGGCTTCCTGCCCGGCGACCTGATGGCCAAGGTCGACCCGTACCTGCGACCGCTCTACGACGCCCTCTACGACCTGCTCGAGCCCGAAGGGGCGCAGCGCCTGCTCGATCGCGGCACCATCGAGGTGGCACCGCTGGCCTTCATGCGCGGCCGGACGCTCAACAGCTCGTTCATCATCCTCGACGAGGCACAGAACACGACGCCGGAGCAGATGAAGATGTTCCTCACCCGCATCGGGTTCGGCTCCAAGTGTGTGGTGACCGGTGACGTGACCCAGATCGACGTGCCGGGAGGTCGCTCGGGCCTGGTCGGGCTCGAGCCGGTCCTCGGCGGGATCGACGACATCGCGTTCGTCCATCTGAGCCGACGGGACGTCGTCCGCCACAAGATCGTGGCCGACATCGTCGACGCCTACGAAGTGGCAGAAGGGCGGGCGGGTCCCACGCAGTGACCATCGACGTCTTCGCGGCCGATGAGCAAGGGGCTCATCCGATGGACGTTGCTCGCTGGGCCGGCCTGGCGCGCCAGGTCCTGACGGCGCGAGGGGTGAAGGGTGAGACAGAGGTCTCGCTGCTCTTCGTCGACGAGGACGCCATGGCCGCACTCAACGAGCAGTTCCTCGGCAAGAGCGGACCGACCGACGTGTTGTCGTTCCCCATCGAGGACGAGCCCGGGCCCACCGGCCGCTCGCCCGATTTCGGCGGCACCGGGCCGGGGACCTCGGCCGAGGACGGACCGCTCACCCTGCTCGGCGACGTCGTGATCTGCCCCGAGGTGGCCGCACGCAACGCGACGGCGCACGAGGTCTCCTTCGAGGACGAGGTGGCGCTGCTGGTCGTCCATGGCCTGCTGCACCTGCTCGGCATGGACCACGAGAACGAGGCGGAGGCCGAGCGGATGGAGGCACTGGAGCAGCAGCTCTTGAAACGCTTCTACCGGGTGAGGCACGAGGCGTGAGCTTGTCGACCCTGCTCGCAGCATCGGGATTCCACGCCGAGGACGCGGTCCTCGTCGTGGTGATCGTCGTCCTGCTGGCGGGGTCGGGGGTGCTGGCGATGGCCGAGACCAGCCTCGTGCGGATGAACCGGATCAAGGCCAAGTCGCTGGTGGACGAGAAGAAGCGCGGGGCGCGGCAGCTGGCCCGCCTGGTCGAGAACCCGGCCAACTTCCTCAACCCGATCCTGCTGCTCGTACTCATTTGCCAGCTCGTCTCGGCGACCCTGGTCGGCATCGTGGCCGAGCACCTCTTCGGGGGCCTGGGCGTGCTCCTCGGCATCGTGTTCGAGGTCGTGGTCATCTTCGTGTTCTTCGAGGCGGTGCCGAAAAACTGGGCGGTGCAGCACGCCGACCGGGCGGCGCTGCTCAGCGCGCCCATCGTCAGCGCCCTCATCCGGTTCCCGCCCGTCCGTTGGCTCTCGTCCCTCCTCATCGGGCTGGCCAACCGGATCATCGGGACCAGCGGCGACGACCAGGAGGGGGTCCACCACTCCTACATCACCGACTCCGAGCTCAAGGCCATGGCCGACGTCGCGCACGAGGAGAACGTGATCGAGCAGGACGAGCGCACCTTCATCCACTCGATCATCGACTTCGGCGACACGGTGGCCCGCGAGGTGATGACGCCGCGGCCGGACATGGTGACGGTCGAGGCCGACGCCACCGTCCGCGATGCGCTGGAGGCGGCGCTGGGCGCGGGGTACAGCCGGATCCCGGTCGAGGAGGCCGGCATCGACGACATCATCGGGATCGCCTACGCCAAGGACCTCGTGCGCGCCGAGCGACAGGGCAAGACCGACCAGATGGTCCGCCACAGCATGCGGCCGGCCAAATTCGTCCCCGAGTCCAAGGAGGTGTCCGACCTCCTGCGCGAGATGCAGGAGGAGAAGTTCCACATGGCCATCGTCGTCGACGAGTACGGCGGCACTGCTGGACTCGTCACGTTGGAGGACCTCCTCGAGGAGCTGGTGGGTGACATCATCGACGAGTTCGACGTGGAGGAGCCGACGGTCGAGCGCTGCGGCGACGGCTCCGTGCTCGTCAGCGCGCTCTACTCGGTGGACGACGCGGACGAGCTGCTGGGCGCCGACCTCCCGCGCGGCACCTGGGACACCGTGGGTGGCCTCATGCTGGACCTGGTGGGCCGGGTGCCCGACGCGGGTGACTCGGTGGAGGTCGACGGGTTCCGCCTGACCGCGGTCGACGTGCGGGGGCGGCGCATCGGGCGCGTGCGGATCGAGCCGACCGGCACGACCGCCACCGACGCCGAGGCCGACGGCCCCGGGGGGGCGGCGCGTCCCACAACGGGAACTGAGGGCCGGTGCGCTCGGGCTTCGTGGCTGTGGTCGGCCGCCCCAACGTCGGCAAGTCCACCTTGGTGAACGTGATGGTGGGGACCAAGGTGGCCATCACGTCGTCACGTCCCAATACGACGCGGCACCGCATCCTGGGCGTGCTCCACGACGAGGAGGCCGCGGCGCAGGTCGTCTTCGTCGACACCCCCGGCATCCACCGCCCCCGCACCACGCTCGGGGCCCGCCTCAACGAGACCGCCACCGCCGCGCTGCAGGACGTCGACGTGATCATGGCGGTCGTCGATGCCACCGCGGCGATCGGCCCGGGGGACCGGACGGTGCTGGAGCGGGCGGTGCGCCGGGAGCAGCACGCCGGAGCCGGCCTCCGGCCGGGCCTCGTCGTCGTCGTGAACAAGATCGACCGCGCGTCCGGCGCCCAGGTGCTCGAACGCTTGGCCGGGGCGAAGGAGAGCCTGGACCTGCTGGCCGACCTGCCCGAGGTCGAGTACTTCCCGGTGTCCGCCCGCACGGGGCAGGGCGTGGACGAGCTGGTGGCCCACCTGGTCGGGCGGCTGCCCGAAGGCCCGTCCTTCTTCCCGCCCGACGTCGTCACCGACACGCCCGAGGCGCTCTGGGTGGCGGAGCTGGTCCGCGAGCAGCTGCTGGCCAAGACCCGCGACGAGCTGCCCCACTCCATCACCTGCCGGGTGACCGAGTGGGAGGGGCCGTTCATCCGCGTCGAGATCATCGTCGAGCGCGACTCCCAGAAGGCCATCGTCATCGGCAAGGGGGGCGAGGTCCTCAAGGCGGTGGGCACGGCCGTGCGCGAGGCGCTCCCCGAAGGCACCTACCTCGATCTGCACGTGACCGTGGAACGGCGTTGGCAGAACCGCGCCGAGATGCTCGACCGCCTGGGCTACTGAGGCGACCCGCTGCCGCGTCTTCAGGTCGCCCCGACCCGCCGCCGGCCGATGTTGCTGAAACTCTAAACTCATGGGTTTAGAGTTCTGGGAATGACCACCACCCGTTCCCGCCGGACCGAGTTCACGGTGGGCCGACCCGATCCGCCCTCCCTCAAAGACGTCGCCGACCCGGCCGACCTCGACAAGGCGTTCAAGGCCCTGGCCAACGAGACCCGGCGCGGCATCCTGGCGGCGCTGCACGACTGGGGTGGCTATCTCAGCTCCCACGACATCGCGCGGCGTTTCGACATCCCGTGGCAGGGTGTGTCCCGCCACCTCCGGGTCCTGACCGAGGCCGGCCTGATCGTCTGTGACGTGCGCCGGAACGAGCGCGCCTACGCGCTGGACCACGAACGGCTCCTTCGGGTGCCCGGCCGCTGGATCTCGCGGGTCGCCACCCGCGGGACGAGGACCAAGGACGGGAAGCTGGTCTTCGACTTCGCCGAGTGAGCCGGCCCGCTAGGGCCCGCCGTCCGCGAGCGCCCGCCGCAAGAAGGCCTCGACCTCCGAGCGGTCCACCGTGCGGCGCATTGGGGGCAGGGTGGAGAGGAGGACGCCGCGGTACGAAGCCGTGGCCAGCCGGGGGTCGAGCACGGCGACCACACCCCGGTCGTCCGCGTTGCGAATGAGCCGGCCCGCCCCCTGGGCCAGCAGCGTGGCCGCCCTGGGCAGGTCGACCAGGGAGAAGGCCCGACCTCCCGCACGGTCGCGGCGCGCCTGGAGTAACGGGTCGTCGGGCCGCGGGAAGGGGAGACGGTCGATCGTCACCAACGAGAGCGCGCGGCCCGGGATGTCGACCCCCTGCCAGAAGCCGAGCGTGGCGAAGAGGCACGAGGTCTCGTCCCGGGCGAACTCCTCGAGCAGCCGGCCCTTGGGCAGCTCGCCCTGGAGCAGGAGCGTGCCGGGCAGCTCGGCCGCCAGGGCCTGCGCCGCCGCCTTCGTGGCGCGCCGGCTGGTGAAGAGCGCGAGCGTGCGGCCGCCGGCGGCGTCGATCAGCTGGGCCAGCTCCTCGTGCAGCGCGTCCTCGGATCCGGGCGCGCGGCGGTCGGGCAGGTGGCGGGCGACGTAGAGCAGCGCGTGCGAGCGGTAGTCGAAGGGGCTGCCCACGTTGAGCTCCTCGTGGGCGAACCCCTCCAGGCCCACCCGCTCGACGACCCGGGGCGGGATGGTCGCGCTGGTGAGCACCGACGTCACCGCGCCCCACAGCATGCCGGCGAGCGTGGGGCCGACGTCGACGGGGGAGAGGCGCAGCCGGACGCTGCGTCGGGTCCCGTCGACCCAGGCCACCTCGCCGTCGGTGCGCGACACCAACCGGTGCAGGTCCTCCGCCAGGTGCGCCGCGGCCTGCAGCGTGCGGGTCTTGCGACTGGCGCGGTCGGAGTCGGTCGCGTCGCCGTCGTCGGCGAGGAAGCTGCGTTGTGCCCCCGTGCGCCGCAGCGCGTCGATCACTCGCCGGCTGAGCTCGGCGGCCCGGTGGAGCAGCTCGGCCAGCTCGCGGTCGTCCACCGGCGGACGGGCGCCCTCGTGCAGGACCCGCGTCCCGACGCGGTCGCCCAGGAGCGCACCCAGCTGTTCGCCGACCGATGCCAGGGAGTCGAGCAGGTCCCGGTCGCGCTCTTGGACCTGGGGCCGCGCCGCGGTGACGAGGGAACGGACGCGGCCCGGCGTGACCTCCACCCCGAGGCTCGAGGTCATGACCTCCTCGAGCTCGTGCGCCTCGTCGAACACGACGACGTCGTGCTCGGGCAGCACCGCCCCGCCACTGGCCAGGTGCGCCCCGTAGAGGTGGGTGTTGACGACCACGATGTCGGCTGCGGCCGCCCGGTCGCGGGCGGCCTCGGCGAAGCAGCGCCCACCCGAGGGGCAGTTGTAGGCGCCCGGGCATTCCCGGGGGCCGACGCTCAGCATGTTCCAGGCCCGGTCCGACGGCTCGAAGCTCAGATCGGCCCGATCCCCGCTGGCCGACGTCTGTGACCAGGCCAGGAGGCGACGGACCTCCTCGACCAGGCCCTCGGGGGTGGCCGCCTCGGGCTGGGGACCCTCCGCCCCCTCCGCCTCGTCGGCCCGGCCCGATCCCTCGTCGCCCAGCTCCGCCTGGATCCCACCCGAGCCCATCTCCGCCACCCGCTGGCGGCAGATGTAGTTGCTCCGTCCCTTCAGCACGGCGAAGTCCAGCGGGACGGGCAGGCCGAGCCCCGCCTCGACCTGCGGCAGGTCCTTCTCGGCCAGTTGGTCCTGCAGCGCCTTGGTGGCGGTGGCGACGACCGTCTTGACCCCCGAGAGGGCCAGCGGGACCAGGTAGGCCAGGGACTTGCCGGTCCCTGTGCCCGCCTGGACGATCAGGTGGGTGCGGGTGACCAGCGCCTCGGCCACCGCCCGGCACATCTCCTGCTGCTCGGGCCGGTGCTCGCCGCCCGGCATCTGCGCCGTGATCTTGTCGAGCCCGGCGACGGCGTCGTCGCCCGCCTGGCGGGCGTCCTCGGCCGACCCCCGGGGGGAGCCGAAGACGTCGAGCTCGTCGAGGCCGTCGGGCTCCGACTCGGACTCGTCCCAGCTCGCCTCCATGCCTCGATCATGCCCGCGGGCGACGACACCGCAGGACCACGAGCCCCGGACAGCTGCTCAGCCGAACTGGTCGACGTGCTGGATCCGCCCCCCGCTCCTGCTGAAGAGCACGTCGTTGTACCCCTGCCCGGGTCCGACCATCTCGAAGGTCAACGGCGGCACGAACGAGAGGTACAGCGCCCGCCTGCCCCGGGCGTGACGGTCCTCGGGGGGCGGCGCCGCGTGCAGGGTGTGGCCAAAGTGCACGGTGACGTCGCCGGGCTCGGTGGTGAGCGCGACCACCGGGTGCCGCTCGGCCTCGCGGGCGCTCGGCAACCGGGAGGTGCCTCGATGCGAGCCCGGGATCATCTGGAGCTGGCCCGCGTCGGGGGTGGCGGCATCGAGCTGGATCCCAACGTTGAGCATGGGGCACTTCACGGGGTGGCCGCCCATGCCGCAATCGCGGTGCCAGGGCAGGTCGGCCAGGCCCCCGTCGGACCCGGGCACCTTGATCACGACGCTGTTGCCGTCGAGGCGGTCGTGGGCATCCCGGAGGTCGGCGCCTCCGAGCGCGGCGATGTGGAGGAACCGTGGGTCGGCGCCGAGCGCGGCGATCCGGGGAGACCGGTCGTTGAGATAGTTCACCCGGTTGCACACCTCGTGCCCGCCGACGGTCGTCCACCACGATTTCCGGTCGTCGGGGCGCGCCTGACCGAGGGCGTCGCTCACGTCGGACTCGAGCGCGTCGATCTCGGCTGTGTCCAGGACCGCCCGCAGGTGCACGAAGCCGACGCGGTGCAGGAACTCCCGGACCTCCGTGGCCGGGTCCTCGAGGGTGAAGCGCGTGGTGAGATCCACCTCGCATCCGGCATCGTCCTCGATGCGGGTCGGATGGTCGAGGTCGAACAGGGCCTGGTTGCCGAAGGCGACCCGGAGGGGCGGCTCCCAGCGCGCCATCTGGCCGAAGCTACCCCTCCGGACCGTCAGCTCATCGGCGTACAGGAGCGCAAAGCACGTCTTGAGCTCCCACGCGAAGGCACACCACGAGTCGAGAGTGAGCTCGACCACGGTCTGCGCGGCTTCCGTTCCGGGCTCAACCGAGAACGTCTTGTCTCGGGGCACGTAGGTGTAGGCCCTGCCGTCCGGGACCCGGAACGCCAGCGGGCGCACGACCCCGGCATCGGTGTCCGAAAAGATGGCTCCCCGGCTCCCGAGGAGCGCGGGCAACTCCTCCCGGTGGAACCAGTCGAAGTCGATCGGGCCGAATCGTTCCTGGTCCACGGCCGAAATGTCGTCAGCGGCCGCCGACCTCCACCGTGACGACGGCGGAGTAGTCCTTGAACGCCTGCTCGCCGAACCCGGTCCACATCTCGACGGCCGGCGGTGGCATGTGCTCGAGCATCGCCGCACGCTGCTCGTCGTTCATCCGCTCCCGGATGAGGCCCAGGATCAGCCAGATCTTGTCCCCGTGGAAGTTGGCCAAGCCGTGCCCGGGGAGGGCACCCCACTCCTCGGCCGAGAGGTTCTGCGCCGCCAGGGGCAGCACCTCCCCCTCCTCCTCGTCGAGATGGTCGACGAGCTGTGCGTGGAGCGCGACCAGGGCCTCGAGGGCCGCCTTTTGCGTGGCGGCGTCGCCGGTCGGCCACGCCGCCAGCACGTTCTTGGCTTCCTCGAGCAACAACAGCGCCTCGTGGTGCTCGTCGGTCATCCGATCGACCAGGGCGTCCTCCCCGGCGCAGCGCTCGCGCAGCAGCGGGAACACGAGCTTCTCCTCGCCGTCGTGATGCGCCTCGAGGAAGGAGAGGATGTTCTCGTAGTAGTTGGCGATCAGCGCCGTCCGCTCGGTGTCGCCGGGCTCGATGCCGCCGACCAGTTCGGGTGCTGCACCCAGGGTGTCCCGGAAGACGCCGTGCACCGCGTACATGTCGGAGACGTCGGGACGGGGCGCTCCCCCTTGTTCTGCCATTGGTCCTCCTTCTCTGATCCTCCACCCCCGACCGCCTTGTCCTCGACGGGGGCTGCCCATACTTCAACACGAATCGAGCGGGGCTGCCGGAAAACCTGCCCCGGGCGCCCCGCGGTAGGTTCATCGGGTGACCTCCAGCGTCCGCGACCCGGGGGGTGCCCGGGCGCAGGCCCGCCACCCGAGCCCGGGCGAGGGGCCCGGTTCGGAGGCGCCTGACCCGGTCCCTCCAGAGCTCGATCTTTCCCGCGTCCCGATCCACGTCGCCTGCGTCATGGACGGCAACGGGCGCTGGGCCAGCGCCCGCGGGCTGCCACGGACCGAGGGCCACGGCGCCGGGGAGACCGCGCTGCTCGACGTGGTCAACGGTGCCCTCGAGATCGGCATCAAGTGGATCACGCTCTACGCCTTCTCCACCGAGAACTGGCGCCGGCCCCCCGACGAGGTGCGCTACCTCATGAACTTCAACCAGTCGCTCCTCATGCGCCGGCGCGACGAGCTCAACGAGAAGGGTGTACAGATCCGCTTTGCCGGCCGCCGCGACTGGCGGGTGCCCCGCCGGGTGCTCAAGCGGATGGACGAGTCCATCGAGCTCACCGAGCACAACACGCGGATGGTCATGACGATGGCGTTCAATTACGGCGGCCGCGCCGAGATCGTCGATGCCGTCCGCGCCCTCGTGGCGGAGGGCATTCCGGCCAACAAAGTCGACGAGAAGGCGATCCGGAGACACCTCTACTTCCCCGACATGCCCGATCCCGACCTCGTCATCCGCACTTCCGGCGAGACCCGCATCTCGAACTTCCTCCTGTGGGAGATCGCCTACAGCGAGCTCCTCTTCCCCGACATCCTGTGGCCCGACGTGCGACGCCGGCACCTGTACGAAGCGGTGGTCGAGTTCCAGCGTCGGGTTCGCCGCTTCGGCGCCATCAAGCCCTGAGGGCCACCGGACCCCAGGGGCCCGCGGGCCGGGCGGGCGACCCGGCACGGGCCGCACAGCTGCGAGAATGGGAGGCACCATGACCGGCACCCGGATCGCCCTGATCGCGGGGATGGTGATCCTCGCCCTCTTCGTCGTCGTCACCGCCGTCGCCGCGCACGCGGGGCTCGTGGTGGTGGCCCTGGCGGCCGTGGCGGTGCTGATCGGCGCCGGCAACCTCCTCTACGGACGCCACTCGCACGGCGCCGCGGCCCAGGCCCGCATCCGGCCGGCCCAGGAGGCCCACGACCGCGCCGCCGACCAGGCCGCCGAGGCCCGGCGTGCCGTGGCCGAAGCCGCCCGACGGGGCCAGCGCTACTGCCCCCTCGATCCCGCCCACAAACAGTCGCGCTCCGACAGGTGAGCCTCTTTCGCGACCGCGGCGTCGTCCTGCGCACCTTTCGCCTGGGCGAGGCCGACCGCATCGTCGTGATCCTGACCGAGCGCCACGGGAAGGTGCGTGCCGTGGCCAAGGGGGTGCGCAAGACCACCTCGAAATTCGGGGCCCGGCTCGAGCCCCTGACCCACGTGGATCTCCTCTTGTGGCAGGGGAGGAGCGAGCTCGACATCGTGAACCAGGTCGAGGTGCTGGACTCGTTCCGCCCCGTCCGGGAGGACCTCGGACGGCTGCCCCGGGGCATGGCCCTGCTCGAGGTCACCGACCAGATGGCCCAGGAACGCCATCCCGACCCTCGGCTCTTCGCCATGCTCGTCGGCGCACTGCGCGCCCTCTCCGACGCGGGCTCCGACCCCGTGCTCCTCGCCCCGGCGTTCTTCCTGAAGGCGCTCGTCCTGGAGGGCGCGGGGCCCGTGCTCGACGAGTGCGCCAGCTGCGGCGAGCCCGGCGGCACCGTGGAGCTGGTGGCCTTCGACCTCGTCGCCGGCGGCACCTTGTGCCGGGCCCATCGCAGCGGCCGCCCCATGAGCCCCGCCGCGCTGAACCTCCTGTGCCGGATCCTCGGCGGCGACCTGGCCTCGGTGCTGGCGGGGCCGCCGCCCCCCGGAGCCGACGAGGTGGCAGAGCTGGCGACCGAGGCCATGGAGGTCCATCTCGATCGGCGCATCCGCTCGGTGCGCTCGACCGCCGGCCTTTGAGCCCTTTCGGCGTCTACGTCCACGTCCCGTTCTGCCGGGAGCGCTGTGACTACTGCGCGTTCGCCACTTACACCGACCGCGACCACCTGATGGAACGCTACGCCGACGCCTGCGTCGCCGAGGTGCGGCGCGCCGTGGTGTCCGGCGACCTCGCGCCGGCCACCTCCGTCTTCTTCGGGGGAGGCACCCCGTCGCGTCTGCACCCCGAGACGCTGTGCCGCATCCTCCACGCCATCCCGCGCGCGCCCGACGCCGAGGTCACCGTCGAGTGCAATCCCGAGGACGGCGACGAGGCCCGCCTCGCGGCGTACCGGCAGGCGGGCGTCACCCGGGTCTCCTTCGGCCTCCAGTCGACCCGGGCCCACGTCCTCGCCGGCCTCGGCCGGCGCGACGTGCCGCAGGCGGCGTGGAAGATCAGCGCCGCGGTGGCCGAGGCGGGGTTCGCCACCTGGAACCTCGACCTCATCTTCGGCGCCGCCACGGAGAGCGACGCCGACTGGGCGGCCACGCTCGCGGAGGTCCTCTCGCTCGCGCACCCGCCCCCGCACTTGAGTGCCTACGGCCTGACCGTCGAGCCCGGCACGCCGCTGGCGAGGGACCCCGCCGCGCCATCCGGACGACGACGTGCAGGCCCGGCGGTACGAGCTGGCCGACGCGGTCCTCGCGTCGGCGGGGTACGCCTGGGAGGAGATCTCCAACTGGGCCCGGCCCGGGCACGAGTGCGCGCACAACCACCTGTACTGGGAGCAGGGCGACTACGTGGGCATCGGGTCCGCCGCGCACTCGCACCGCGACGGGGTGCGCTGGTGGAACGTGCGGACGCCCGAGCGCTACGTCGACGCGGTGGAGGCCCTCCGTTCGCCCGCCGCCGGACGCGAGGTGCTGGCGCCCGGCCAGCGCAGGTTCGAGGCGCTGTCGCTCGCGCTGCGCACTCCGCGTGGTGTCCCGTGGCACAGCCTGGAGGACCCCGAGGAGCTGGACGGTCTGGTCAGCCAGGTCGACGGCCGTGCCGTGCTCACCGTCAGGGGCCGACTGTTGGCCAACGAGGTCAGCGCCAGAATCCGCTCCGGTATCCTGCACCGATGACCGAGACCGTCGAGGCCGCCGACCCCGCCGCCGGCGACCTGATGGAGAAGGTCGTGCGCCTCTGCCGCGTCCGCGGCTTCATCTTCCCCTCGGCCGAGATCTACGGCGGCTTCCGCTCCACCTACGACTACGGCCCGCTCGGGGTCAACATGCTGCGCAACGTCAAGAACTCCTGGTGGCGGTCGATGGTCCAACTGCGCGACGACGTGGTCGGCCTCGACGCCGCCATCCTGGGCCCCCCAGCCGTCTGGGAGGCCTCGGGGCACCTGGCCACCTTCACCGACCCCCTGGTCGACTGCCGCAACTGCCACGAGCGCTGGCGGGCGGACAAGATCGACGGCATCTGCCCCAACTGCGGCTCGTCGGACCTCACCGAAGCCCGCGAGTTCCACCTGATGTTCAAGACGCACGCCGGCCCGGTGGAGGACGACGGGCACGTGGCCTTCCTGCGCCCCGAGACCGCCCAGGGCATGTTCACCAACTTCGCCAACGTGCTCGGCACGACGCGGAAGAAGCCACCTTTCGGCATCGCCCAGGTGGGCAAGTCCTTCCGCAACGAGATCACCCCGCAGAACTTCGTGTTCCGCACCCGCGAGTTCGAGCAGATGGAGATGGAGTACTTCGTCGCCCCCGACGACGCCCAGAAGTGGTTCGACTACTGGCTGTCCGAGCGGATGCAGTGGTACCTCGACCTCGGCATGCCCGCCGAGCAGCTCCGCCTGCGCCATCACGAGAAGAGCGAGCTGTCGCACTACTCGCGCGGCACCGCCGACGTGGAGTTCCTCTTCCCGTGGGGCTGGGACGAGCTCGAGGGCATCGCCAACCGGGGCGACTACGACCTCAACGCCCACGCCAAGGCGTCGGGCGTGTCGCTCGACTACTTCGACCCGCAGACGAACGAGCGCTACACGCCCTACGTGATCGAACCGGCGGCCGGGGCGACCCGGACCATGATGGCCTTCCTCCTCGCCGCCTACGCCGAGGACGAGGTGGGGGGGAGGCCCGTACCGTCCTGCGGTTGCACTGGCGCCTCGCCCCCTACCAGGTGGCCGTGCTCCCGCTGTCGAAGAAGGACACGCTCGAGCCGCTGGCCCGCACGGTCCTCTCCCTACTGCAGCCACACTTCATGGTCGACTACGACGTGACCCAGAGCATCGGCCGCCGCTACCGGCGCCAGGACGAGATCGGGACGCCCTGGTGCGTCACCGTCGACTTCGACTCGCTCGAGGACGACGCCGTCACGGTGCGCGACCGCGACACCACCGAGCAGGTGCGGGTGCCGATCTCGGGGCTGCTCGCCGAGCTGCGCCGGCGCACCGGCGAGGGGTAGCGCGAGCACTCCCTCAGGCGACCTTGCGGTACTTGCGCACCGCCACCGGAGCCAGGACCACCAGCAGGCCGACGCACCACAACAGCGCCGCTTCCACGGCGCCCGTGTCGTGCAGGACGCCTCCCACCATCAGGGACCGCGCGGCGTTGACCACCTGGGTGACGGGTTGGTGATAGGCGAAGCCCTGGAGCCAGCCCGGCATGGTGGCAACGGGGACGAAGGCCGACGAGGCGAAGAGCAACGGGAAGATCAGCGGGAAGACCATGACCTGGGCCGTCTCCGCGTTCGGTGCGGACAGGCCGATGAAGGCGAACCCCCAGCTCAACGCGTAGGCGAAGAGCAGGATCACCAGCACTCCGCAGAGGAACAGCGCCACGTTGGTCCCGATGCGGAAGCCCACGGCGTAGCCGACGACCGTGATCAGCGCGACCACGAAGACGTTGCGGACCACGTCCGCGGTCGTGCGCCCGGCCAGCACCGCGGCGCGGCTCATCGGCAGCGCGCGGAACCGTTCGATCAAGCCCTTGTGCAGGTCCTCGGAGAGCCCCGCCGCCGTGCTCATCGCGCCGAAGATGACGGTCTGCACGAAGATGCCCGGCATGAGGAACTCGATGTAGTGGCCGCCGGGGACGTGAATGGCCCCACCGAAGACGTACGTGAAGAGCAGCACGAACATGATGGGCTGCAACGTGGTGAAGAAGAGCGCCTGGGGCGTCCGGGTGAGCGCAAGCAGATTGCGCCAGGTGATCGTCATGACGTCGGAGACGGCCCACGACAGGCGATTGCCCTGACTCGGCAGGCTGAGGCGCACCGGTGCGGTGAGGGTCGTCGTCATGCGGCATCCTTCCCGTCGGCCACGTGGCTCTTGCGGGACCGGCCCAGGCCCCGCTTCGGCTTCACTGCCGTGTCCGTCTCCTCGTCGATGGTCGTCTTGTGGCCGGTCAGGCTCAGGAACACGTCGTCGAGACTTGGCTCGCGCAGGGCCAAACCGGCGATGGGGACCCGCGCGGCGTCGAGCGCACGGAGGACGTCGGCCCCCGCCTTGGGGCCGTCGGTGACGGTGAGCTCGATGACGAGGTCTTCGACGACGGGCGGCTTCTCCGAGAACCGTGTGAGCAGCGGGACCGCCTGGTCCATTGCAACCCGGTCGCCCAGCGTCACGGAGACCACCGAGGTCCCCAGGTCGGCCTTGAGCTGTGCCGGCGTCCCTTCGGCAATGACGCGCCCGTGGTCGACCACCACGATGTCGCGGGCCAGCCGGTCGGCCTCTTCGAGGTATTGCGTCGTCAGCAGGACCGTGGTGCCCTCGCGGACCAGGTCCTCGATGGCGGCCCAGAGGGACTGGCGGCTCTGGGGGTCCAAGCCCGTCGTCGGCTCGTCGAGGAAGAGGACCGGCGGATTGGCTACCAGTGCGGCGGCCAGGTCCAGGCGTCGGCGCATGCCGCCGGAATACGTCTTGAGCACGCGGTCGCCGGCACCGGCCAGGCCGAAGGCCTCGAGGAGCTCGTCGGCCCGGCGCGACGACACCTTGCGACTCAGGTGGGAGAGGCGCCCCACCATCTGGATGTTCTCCCGGCCTGTCAGGTTCTCATCGACGGCGGCGTACTGCCCGGCGAGCCCCACGGTACGGCGGACGGCATCGGCCTGGGAGACCACGTCGTAGCCGAGCACCGAGGCACGTCCGGAGTCGGGGCCGAGGATGGTGGAGAGGATGCGCACGACGGTGGTCTTGCCCGCCCCGTTCGGGCCGAGCAAACCGAGCACCGTGCCGGCCTCGACCTCGAGCGAGACACCGTCGAGGGCCCGCACGTTGCCGCGGGGGAAGACCTTCACGAGGTCGTGGGCTTCGACGGCGAGGGCGGGGTTCGGAGAAAGGGCCATAAACTAAGAAACTTAGTGATAAAGTTACTTACGTGTCAAGGCAATGGTCACGAAAGGAGCTGGCCCAACAGCTGCGCAGCGAGATCCTGGGGTACCTCGGCGCGGCCAGCGACTTCGATGAGCGGTTGGCGAAGAAGCTGAAGCTGAGCAGGACCGACATGCGCTGCCTCGACCTTATTGGCCGACTCGGCCCGATGACCGCGGGCCGGCTCGCCGAGGAGAGCGGGCTGACCACCGGGGCGGTCACCTTCATCCTCGACCGACTCGAGCAGTCGGGCATGGTGACCCGCCGGCGCGACACCGAGGACCGTCGCCGGGTCTGGGTCGAGATCGTCCCCGAGGCGCGGCGGCGGCTCGAGGTGCTGCAACAGCCGGTCGCGGAGGAGATGCGCCAGGTGGCCCAACGCTTCAGGGCCGACGAGTTGGCGATCGTGCGCGACTTCATGCGCCAGGCCAAGGAGGTCTTCCAACGCCACGCCTCCGGCGGGTCCGCCGTGCACCCGGAACCGCGCGGCCGAACCCGGTGCCGACCCTCCGCGCCGCGCGGCCGCTACGGAGGGGCCGTCGGAGGGAAAGTAGGCTGGTTTGACCCGTCCCAGGTCGGGACGGGGATGACCACCACCTGACCGCGTCGCCCCGCGGTTCGCCCGCCCAGGGCAAGGAGGCCCGATGCCGTACGTCTTCGATTTCGACTACACCCACGCCCGCCCCCCGATGGAGCTCAAGGACCTCCTGGGCGGCAAGGGCGCCAACCTGGCCGAGATGACGTCCGTCCTCGAGCTCCCCGTGCCGCCGGGGTTCACCATCTCGACCGACGCCTGTCGCGCCTACATGGCGGACGGCTGGCCCAAGGCACTCGACGCCGAGGTCGCCGCCGCCCGCTCCCGGCTCGAGACGTCGATGGGCAAGGTGATCGGCGACGCCGCCGACCCATTGCTGGTGTCGGTGCGCTCGGGCGCCAAGTTCTCCATGCCGGGGATGATGGACACCGTCCTCAACCTCGGCCTCAACGACGACTCCGTCGAGGGGCTGGCCAAGCAGACGGCGGACGAGCGTTTCGCCTTCGACTCGTTCCGGCGCTTCATCGCCATGTACGCCCGCATCGTCCTGGAGCTGCCCGGCGAGGAATTCGATTCGCTGTTCGAGGCGGCCAAGGAGCTGGCGGGGACGACCTCGGACGCCAAGGTGCCCGTGGAGCTGTTGCGCTACCTCGTCGACTCCTACCAGCAGATCGTCGAGCGCCACACCGGCAAGCCCTTCCCCCAGCGACCCGAGGAGCAGCTGCGCGGCGCCATCGAGGCCGTGTTCCGCAGCTGGAACGGGCCGCGCGCCATCGCCTACCGGGAGCGGGAGCACATCGCGCACGACCTCGGCACTGCCGTCAACGTGCAGGCCATGGTCTTCGGCAATCGCGACGACAACTCGGGCACCGGTGTCGGATTCACCCGCGACCCCGCCACGGGAGCGAAGGGCGCCTACGGGGACTTCCTGGTCAATGCACAAGGTGAGGACGTGGTGGCCGGCATCCGCAACACCGAGCCCATCTCGGAGCTGAAGAAGCAGTTCCCCAAGGTCCATGCCGAGCTGTTGAAGATCTTTTCCCGGCTCGAGGCGCACTACCGGGACATGTGCGACACCGAGTTCACGATCGAGCAGGGCAAGCTCTGGATGCTCCAGACCAGGGTGGGCAAGCGCACGGGCGCCGCCGCGCTGCGGATGGCGGTGGACATGGTGCGTCCGAGCGACCTCGGCATCTCCAAGGCCGAGGCCGTCTCGCGCCTCACCGAGGACCACCTCGACTCGGTCCTCCACCCCCAATTTGCCGGCTCGGGCTACGAGGTCTGGGCCAAAGGCCTGGGTGCGAGCCCGGGCGCCGCGGTGGGGCGCGTCTACTTCACGGCGGACGACGCGGCGGAGGCAGCCGACCGGGGTGAGCCGGTCATCCTGGTGCGCAACGAGACCTCACCCGAGGACGTGCACGGCATGCTGGCGTCGGAGGGGATCCTCACCGCCCGCGGCGGTCTGGTCAGCCACGCCGCGGTGGTCGCCCGCGGCTGGGGCAAGCCGGCCGTCGTCGGTGCCGAGGCCCTGCGCCTGGGCGACCACCAGGTGACGGTGGGCGACGCGACGCTCTACGAGGGGGACTGGGTGTCCCTCGACGGCGGGGCGGGGATCGTCGTCGCGGGTCAGGTGCCCCTCACGGCGGCGTCGCCGCCGCCCGCCTTCGCCACGGTCCTCTCCTGGGCCGACGAGATCCGCATGGGCCATTTGGCTGTCCGCGCGAACGCCGACAACGGCGAGGATGCGGCCAACGCACGCAAGCTCGGCGCCGAGGGCATCGGCCTGTGCCGCACGGAGCACATGTTCTTGGGCGAGGATCGCCTCCCCGTCGTCCGCCGGATGATCCTCGCCCACTCGCCGGCCGAGGAGGCCGCCGCGCTCGAGGAGCTGCGGCTCGTCCAGCGCGAGGACTTCATCGCCATCCTGGCCGCGATGGACGGGCTGCCGGTGACGGTGCGACTGCTCGACCCGCCCCTGCACGAGTTCCTTCCCTCGACCGAGGAGCTGGCGCACAAGGACGCCACGGTCGGCCTCAACCCCGAGGAGCGCCGCCTCTACGAGGCCGCGCTGTCCTGGAAGGAGGCCAACCCGATGCTGGGCACCCGGGGTGTCCGCCTCGGGGTGATCAAGCCCGGCCTCTACGCCATGCAGGTGCGGGCCCTCATGGAGGCGGCCCGCCAGCGGGTGGCCGACGGCGGGCATCCCATCGTCGAGATCATGATCCCCCTCACGGTCACCCGGGCCGAGCTGGCGTTGGCGCGTGGCTGGGTGGAGGACGCGGTTGCTGCGGCCAACAAGGAGCGGACCCCCCGCCCCTCCAGGGGGGCCAAGGCGAGCGCCGCCCAGCCGGGCCGCCTGGAGGTGACCATCGGGACCATGATCGAGACGCCGCGAGCCGCCCTGCGGGCTGGCGAGATCGCCGAGGTGGCCGACTTCTTCTCCTTCGGGACCAACGACCTCACCCAGATGACCTTCGGATTCTCCCGCGACGACGTCGAGGGCCGGATGATGGACGCCTACCTCGAGCTCGGCCTGCTGCCGCGCAACCCCTTCGAGGTGGTCGACTTCGACGGCGTCGGCGAGCTGGTGCGGCTCGGCTGCGAGCGCGGCCGGGCCACCCGGCCCGGCCTCAAGCTGGGCGTCTGCGGGGAGCACGGGGGCGATCCGGCCTCCATCGGCCTGTTCTACGAGGCCGGGCTCGACTACGTCAGTTGTTCGCCGTTCCGGGTCCCCGTCGCCCGTCTCTCCGCCGCACAGGTGGTGCTGGCCAACGAGCCGCCGGAGGCCAAGAAGGCGCCCAAGCGCAGGGCGAGTTAGCGGTCGCTAGGCCGTCCGGCCCGGGCTCGCGAGCCGGAAGCGCCGGAGCGCGACCAGGGTCCAGATGGCCTCGACGACCCCGAAAGGCCAGGCCCCCGAGAGGAAGCCGTAGGAGCTCGAGAGGGCGCAGCCCAGCGCAAAGGCCAGGACGAACCTCCGGCCGCGTCCCTCCAGGGCGTACATGCCCATCATGAAGGTCAGGGCGCAGACGCCGTAGACGGTGACCGCCATCGCGCGACCGTAGGTCAGAACGGGGCGGGACAGCGCCGCGGTACCGTCAGGGTGTGGGGATACCGGACGAAGAAGTCGCCCAGGTCCGGGCGGCCACCGACATCGTCGCCCTGATCAGCGAGCACTCGCTGTTGAAGAAGGTCGGCCGGCGCTGGAGCGGGCTGTGCCCCTTCCACACCGAGAAGACGCCCTCGTTCAGCGTGAACGCCGAGGAGGGCTTCTACTACTGCTTCGGCTGCCAACAGTCGGGCGACGCCATCACCTTCGTCCGTGCCATGGACGGCCTCGACTTCGTCGACGCGGTGCGCTTCCTGGCCGACCGGGCCGGCATCACGCTGCACGAGGACCAGGAGGCGGGGCGCGACCGCAAGCGCCGCTCTGAGCTGCTCGACGCGATGGAACGGGCGGTGGAGTGGTACCACGAGCGACTCTTGCGCTCACCCGACGCCGGCCCGGCCCGCGATTACCTGCGCTCCCGCGGCTACGACGGCGCCGTCGTGCGCCAGTTCCGGCTGGGTTGGGCGCCCGACGACTGGGACGCACTCGCGAAGGCGTTGCGACTCCCCGAGAAGGTCCTGTCCGACTCGGGCCTCGGCTTCGTCAACCGGCGCGGCCGGGCACAGGACTTCTTCCGAGCCCGGATCCTCTTCCCGATCTGCGATCCCACGGGACGCCCGGTCGCGCTGGGCGGGCGGATCCTGCCGCCACGGTCCGGGCAGGCGCCACCGGAGCGGCCGGAGCCCAAGTACAAGAACTCCCAGGAGTCGCCGATCTACTCGAAGCGACGGACCCTCTATGCCCTGAACTGGGCCAAGAAGGGCATCATCGCCCAGGGCGAGGTCGTCGTCTGCGAGGGTTACACCGATGTCATCGGCTGCTTTCAGGCCGGTGTCCCCTGGGCCGTCGCCACGTGCGGGACGGCCCTCGCCGAGGAGCACTTCACCTTGCTGCGCAACTTCGCCAAGCGCATCGTGTTGGCCTACGACGCCGATGCGGCAGGTCAGAGCGCGACGTCGCGGGTCTACGAGTGGGAGCGCAAGCACGAGGTCGACGTCGTGGTGGCGGATCTGCCCGGCGGGAGCGATCCCGGCGACCTGGCCCGGACCGACCCGAGAGAGCTGGCCCGCGCCGTCAAGGAAGCCCGCCCCTTCCTGCAGTTCCGGGTGGACCGCATGCTGGGGGCGGGTGATCTCACGACCGCGGAGGGGAGGGCACGGGCGGCCGAGGCCGCCCTCACGGCAGTTGCGGAGCACCCGGACGACCTCGTGCGGGATCAGTACGTCATGCAGCTGGCGGACCGGTGCCGGGTCGATGCGGCCCGGCTGCGGGAGCGGCTCGACCACCTGCGCGCGCACCCGCCCGCCGAGAGCGCACCGGGCCGACGGGGCAGGAGTCGCCGTGACGAGCCCCCGGCCCCGGACGATGGAGGGTACGACGAGGCGGGTGACGCAGCGCCCGGCGGCACCACCGTGCCGGCGGCCCTGCGACCAGGGCCGGGGCTCGAAGCGCTCAAGTTGGCCGTGCATCGACCCGATGATGTAGCTGATCGTGTGCACGCGGCGCTTTTCGGCGACCCCTTGCAACGTCAGGCGTTTGTCGCGCTCTTGGAGCACGACAGTGCGCACGAGGCGGTTGAGTCCGCGTCACCGGAGGTGGCGAGCCTGTTACGACGCGTGATTGTTGAGGAGCCCATGGCGGGTGACCCCGAACTGGGGGATCCGGTTGACTCCGTGGTCACCGTGCTCTTGCGCGGGGCGGTTCGACGCGCCCTCACCGAGGTGGAGATGGAGTCGCGCACGGGGGACGACTCGTGGCAGTCCCGGGCGGTGGAGACGGCACAAGTGCGTCTCTGGCTGGACCAACTGGGAGATCCCGCTGCTGGGCGCGACGCGGCCGACCGATTGGTAGCGTGGTTGGTCGGGAGGATTCGAGAGTGATGGTGGCAGGGCGAGGGTGAGCGAAGATTCTGCGATCGCGATCGAGGACGAAGTTGTGAGCGCGCCGTCATCGACTTCGGCGCCTGACTCACTCGCGTCGATTGCACACGTCGCGCTGCCTCCCGGTGTGTCGCAGGTCGACTTCGACGCGGTGCTCGCGATCGGTCGCGTCAAGGGGCACATCACACAGGCACAGCTGATCGAGGCGTTGCACACCGTCGAGCTGACACCCGAGGTGCTGACGGTATTGATCGACCGCGTGACGGCAGAGGGCGTCGCGCTGGTCGAGGACGAAGAGGAGGACCTCCCCGTCGAGATCGCGCCCCGCAAGGCAACCCGTGCCGGCAATCGGACCAACGGGAGCGATCAGACCGAGACTCGCCGCGAGACGAACGGGAAGCGGCCGAGCTCGAGCGGGGAGTCGGGCGGCAGCGCCGAAGATCCGGTGCACACCTACCTGAAGGAGATCGGCCGGGTACCGCTGCTCAATGCCGAGCTCGAGGTCGAAATCGCCCAAACCATCGAAGAGGGGAACGCCGCGGCCGCCAGGCTGGCGGCCCACGAGCTGGCCCTGGCGGGGGAGGGGCCGAGCGACGACCTCCTCGAAGCAGGGGAGCTGTCCCGGAACCGCCGCCTCGTCCGCAAGGGGCTCAAGGCGAAGGACGAGCTCATCGAGGCGAACTTGCGCCTGGTGGTGTCGATCGCCAAGCGCTATCGCAACCGGGGGCTGGCGTTTCTCGACCTGATCCAGGAGGGCAATCTCGGGTTGATGCGGGCGGTCGACAAGTTCGACCACACGAAGGGCTTCAAGTTCTCGACGTACGCGACGTGGTGGATCCGTCAGGCGATCACCCGGGCGATCGCGGACCAGGCCCGCACCATCCGGATACCGGTGCACATGGTCGAGACCATCAACAAGGTGGTGTGGGCGCAGCGTCAACTTCTTCAGGAGCTGGGCCGTGAGCCGACGATCGAAGAGGTCGCGCACCGCGTCGAGCTCCCGATGGAACGAGTGCGGGAGATCTTGCGCATCAATCAGGACACGGTGTCACTCGAGCAGCCGGTGGGTGACGAGGACGACTTCAACCTGTCCGACCTGATCGAGGACAGGGGGGCAGTGGTTCCCGACGACGCCGCGACGCGGTCGCTCTTGGATGCGGCCGTGCGTGAGGCGCTCGGACATCTCTCAGAGCGCGAGCAGGATGTGGTGCGGCTCCGCTTCGGGCTGGACGACGGCAAGATCCGCACGCTCGAAGAGGTGGGCAAGGAGTTCGGGGTGACCCGGGAGCGGGTCCGCCAGATTGAGTCCAAGACACTGGCGAAGCTGCGCCGGCCAGATGCCGCCCACCTGCTCCGCGACTACCTCGAAGAGTCCTGATCGCGCCGAAGGGTTCGGTGCCCGTCGACGGCCTCCGCTCGGCCCACTGATATCGTTCGGGGTCTGTTTTCTCGACCCTTCCGGGGTAGCTCAATGGCAGAGCAAGCGGCTGTTAACCGCTAGGTTGAGAGTTCGAGTCTCTCCCCCGGAGCCTTTCCCTGATCAGAGGTCCAAACGTTCAGCTGCCGCCATGCGACGGGCATTCCGCGGGCACTCATCGTCTCGCATTGGTGCCCACGCAGTCGGAAGAAGTTCCACCTGCCGAAGCTCACCCATCGCCTCGGCGATGGCCTTGTCTCGATTGTCGCTGGCGTGGTATCGCAGTGCTGCAGCTGAAGTCGAGTGCCCGCCGCGTCGCATCAACTCCTCTGTGCTCGCACCGGTGACCGCCCCCGTCGTCAACGAGAAGTGGTAACAGGTGAGCCGGCCGAATGGAGGCTCGTCGAGGCAGAGGATCGCGCCGAAGACGTGACACCCGTCGTGGCGCGCCCGATTCCAACCCGGGCCTTCGGGACGCCTGGTCACCGCTCACGTTCGAGAGTCTCGGCGGCGACTCCAGTCCCATAGCGAAAGGACACATCGGACCCGGCGACCGGACCGCATACCTGGCCGTCAGAACACAAAATTCGTTCCCCTCCGGATCGGCCATCACGACCCAGGGCTCGGCACCGGTTTGACCGATCATCGCTCTCGTCGCTCCCAAAGCTTCCAGACGCTCGATTTCAGCGGCCTGGTCATCTGGCCTCAGGTCGAGATGAACTCGATTTTTGGCGCTCTTCAGGTCGTGGCACGGGAAGAGCAAGAGGCCCGGAACCGCCGAGTCTTGGCCCACGACTTCCTGCGGCACCAGATAGACCCCCTCCTCAGTGTCCGAGACGATCTTCCAACCCAGCGCTGCGGCCCAGGACTGCCCAAGCCCCCGACAGTCTCCGGCATCCATGGTCACACAACCCACCCGCAAGCTCATGAGGAGGATTCTCTCCGGCGCGTTCCGGGATGAGGACTCTGCCCCGTTGTGCCTGCACGGTGGCACCCCGACGAAGGGGTACACGTTCTCTCCATTTAGCCGTGAGTCTCACGGATTGCCTTGAGGAGTCGACGGGGCGAAGGATTTACGAGTGACTGCGTACCGATGCGCACCGTAGGGACCGTTTCGTCGCCACCCGTGATAGACCGAACGAAAGATGCTCCGGCCGGATCCTCCCAAATGTTCACTTCATCGACCCGCACACCGGCCCGCCTCAACTTGGAGCGGAGTCTCCAGCAGTAAACGCATCCTGGCCGCCAGAAGACGGTCACCTGTGAGGAGACATCCACATCTGCCATTGTGACCGTTGGGACGGTCGTCCGAAAGGGAGGGGCTGGAGGCTGTTCTACCCTCCTTCAACATCGGGGCGCCATGTGTTGTTGCTTGAGTGGTCACCCGATAACCACCGAGCGAGATCACGGTGTGCATTCTCTCTACGGATGGCGTCGATCTCGTCGACTTCTGGGTGGTCGACGGTGAACTCCAGGAGTAGGCCGTTTGGATCGGTGATGTAGAGCGACTTGCAGTAGCCGTGGTCAGAAGTCATCGTCTCGATCCCTGCGGCTCGGGCCCGATCACGGATCCCATCTTGGCCCTCGGTGCTGATGAGGAGGGCCACGTGGCGAAACAGGGAGGGCGGGGGCGGGGGTGCGAACTGCTCGGAGAACTGATTGTCGGCGAACTGGAAGAAGGCCAGGCTCCCACCATCGCCGAGCCCATAGAAGGTATGACAGAACTCCTGTGCCTCTCCACCCATCAAATGCTCCACTTCGGTCCAGGTGGCAACCAGAGGCAACCCCACGATGTCCTCGTAGAACCTGCGGGTGGCCTCCTGATCCGTGGTGACGAAGGCGTGATGGTGGAGTCGCACAGGTCGCGCCACCGGCGCACCGGACGTGGTCAAATCGGTCATTGGCGTCTCTCCGTTGGGGGTCAAGGGATTACTATCCCACGGAGTTCTCCGGCCCCCCGACGTGCAGCGTTGGACTCAATCATCGACAGCCCGGTTCCGGTCCAAGGGGCAATGCCAAGAGTCCTACTGTCCCTGCGTTGGCGGGCACTCTCGGCACGTTGACGGACGGGCCCGTTGGACACCTGCTGCTCGCCAGATCCCGTTTGCTCCGTGGCCGCGGCGGGCTAACCCTCGATTGCGGGCGACTGCTCCCGATGGAAGGTTCGGCGCTTCATGTCCGGGGCGCGATGAGCGCTCTCGCCGTCACGACCCGAGGACGGTCCCGAAGAACTGCTCCATGGCCTTCCAATGACGCTCGGCGGCGTCTGGGTCGTAGCTCGGATTGTCGGGGACGGCGAAGCCGTGGTGGGCCTGATAGGTCTCGATGGTGTGGATGACCCCTGCCTCACTCAGCGACTTCTCCAGCAGATCCTTCTGCTCGTCGGTGAACGACTGGTCCTCAATCGCACCCGCCACGTACACGGCGGCCTTGATGGCGCTCGCCTTGTGGTGGGGGCTGTCGGGGTCGTCAGCGTTGGCGAGGTTCCCACCGTGGAAGGAGGCTGCCGCGGCGATGCGTTCGCCCAGGTTCGCAGCTGCGATGAGCGAGAGCCGGCCGCCCATGCAATAGCCGGTGGTGCCGACCCCGCCCGGCTTCTTCTCGGGCAGCGAGTCGAGGTAGTCGACGAAGGCACCGGTGTCACGCACCACCAGGTCAGCGGTGTAGCCGCGCATCATGCCCATGATCTTCTCCGCGGTCTCCTTGGTGGAGAACGCGGTGCGCATGTCGACTGGTTCGTAGGGGCCGTTGCGGTAGTAGAAATCGGGCACCAAGACGACATAGCCCAGATCCGACAGCCGCTCGCCCATCTGACGCATGGTGTCGCGCATCCCCCCGGCGTCGGGGAACATGACCACCGCCGCCCAGGGCCCCTCCCCAACGGGAAGGCTGAGCGCAGCCGGGCAGATCCCGTCTGCAGTCTCGATCTCCACAGAGCGTTGCGTCACGGTGACTCCCTTCGTCCGTACTGGTTCTCGGACCCTACCTGCGGCCGTCAAACCGAGTGCCCCTGGGTGGCCGACCTGCTCCACCGTCCCGGGCGGTCCGGGGCGCCGTCGGCGGCGATCGCTCGGTGAGGTTCGGGGTCACCTCAGGCCCGAGCCGTCACGACGACCGCCATGAACAACCCCGTGGTGGCACGATCATGAGCGTGCGTCTCCGTCGCCGCCTCACCGCCCCCGTGGCGGCCGTCCTCGCCGTTTGCGCCGCCGGACTTCCCCTGCTGGTGCTCCCGGCGGCGGGCGAAGCAGCGACTCGAGCGCGAGATCGCCACGGCGTTGGCCACACTGGTCAAACTTCCGACCGTAGACCGCGGTTCGCCCTACCTGGAGGGCTACGACACAGCTATGCGAACGGCGCTGCAGCAAGCGGGCTCCCTGTTGACAGGGGGATACGAGGTCCCGGTCACGGTGCGGGACGTGGTCGGGAGCGTCCAGATCGTCGGACCTGACGAGGCCGTCGTGCCGTTCACGATCCGGGTGATCCCCAAGTCGGTTCCCAGCTCCTCTCTCACGTACGACGCCGTCGCGTTGAGGGTTGGCGGTCGATGGAAGGTCTCGTGGACGACGATGTGCCTCCTGGTCGAGTCCGGTCGCCAGCTCTGCCCCCCGACCCCCCGGGGCCTCGTGGCGGGCGACGTCCTGCCCTCGGCCACGAGCGGGTCACTCGCGCTGTCCCAGGGAGTGGTGAGACCGGGGCCCTTGGCCATCGCGCCCAACGGTGGTCTGCTGGTGTCCGACGCAGCGCGTAACCAGATCCTCGAGTGGCGTGACGGCACGGTCTCGGTGGTGGCGGGCGCCGGCCTCGAAGGATTCTCCGGTGACGGGGGACCGGCGGTCGACGCCGAGCTGAACGGTCCGGCCGAGCTGGCGGTGGGCGCGGACGGGACGATCTACTTCGTCGACGGAGGCAACGACCGGGTGCGTGCTGTCTCACCGGCGGGCACCATCACCACCGTAGCCGGTGACGGCTCGACCGGGGAGGGTGCGGACGTCGGTGACGGGGAGGCGGCGACGAACGTGCCGTTGACCCCGAGCGGCGTCGCCGTGGCGCCCGACGGCACGCTCTACGTGTCGTCGGGCTCGGACATCCGCATCGTGGCGCCCGACGGCATCATCTCCACGCTCGTGCGCGGGGGGCCGCCCGACGGCGGCGACATCTCGGTTGGCGGCACCACCATGGTCTTCGATCCGTCGTCGCTGGCGTTCGATGGCGACGGCGATCTGGTGGTGTCCAACTTCTCCCCCAAGGAGCTCTTCCAGGTCGACCCGGTGGACGGCGTGGTCGGCGGGCTCGGCTCGAACTACGCCACGGCGTTGGCGCCCGCTCCCGACGGGTCGGTCCTGGTGGCCGAGCATGGCGGGAACCCCGAGCCGCGTCAGCAATGACACAGTGACGCCCCTGATCGGATCCGGCCGGTCGGGGTCGATCCTCGTCGTCGACGGCATCGCCGAGGCTGCCGACGGTACGGTCTACGTCGACACCTTCTACGGCGACGGGTTCAATGACGGCAGCGGTCTCTACACCGACCAAGGTGGTGTGATCCAGCCCCTTCCCGTCAACAGCTCTCTTGCGTCCAGCCTGCCGTACGTGGGCGCACCCGGCTTTCAGGCCACCGTGTTCCCGTCCGCCACGCGGGCGCAGGGGCGCCATCCGGCGCTGGCCTCGTGCCCGTCTCTGACCGGCGTCGTGCCTTTCACGCGCTCGGCCGTGGCGGCGGCCCGCAGCATGCTCGGGCTCTGGAACAGCGACTTCTCCTACGATCTGCACGCGAGCGACCGCGCCTGGTGGGCCGGCGACGTGGCGACGTTCACCGGGGGCGAGCTCGAGGGTCGTCAGACCGTGGGGTCCGCCACAACGGCAGCGAAGACGCTCTACGCCCCGGCCATCGAGGCGGCCTGCGGGTCGAAACTGGTGGAGGACTCGATCGCCGTCGTGATGGAGCCTTCGCCCTACGACTTCGGCTATCAGCACGTCTATCTGATTGACCGCGACGGCACCCCGCTCGTCTACTTCGGCGCCTATTGAACTGGTGGGGGGCCATGATGGCCCAATGCTCTGATCCCATGAGGAAACCAGACATCTGACCGATTCCGCAGTTCGGGCAAGTTCGAATGGGAGGCACGGCCCACTCTCGTTCGCCGCGAAGGAGGGCGCGCGGTGGATTGCTATGAAGTCACCCTTCCGGTTGCCGTTGTCCTTTCCGGTCCTGCCGGAGCGTGTCAAGGCCACCACGACGTGCGGATTGCCTCGGGGAGCTCTTCCCAAGCTGTGGTCGGTGGGTTTGGTCAGGTAGGCGGTCGTGCGACGAACGGCGTCCTCCCGGGTGCCACCCACCGCACCATGGGAATAGCCCCCAGTGCACGCGACCTTCACCTGGCCGTGATCTCTTCATACCTAACGGCGGTGGTCGGCCTACCCGCCCCACGGGCCTACGAGCAGGCGATCTTCGATTACTTCGGGTCCAAATCCTGCGCGATCTCCCAGATGTGACCTGCGGGGTCGGAGAAGCTGACGGTACGCATCCCCCACGGTCGATCCGCCGGTCCGTTGAGCAGCACGACGCCCCTGTGCGCCAGCTCGGTGCACGCCGCGTCCACATCATCCACAAACACGGCCAACACGGTCCGTGACCCGCCCTCGGGGCTCCCCACCGCTGCCGGTGCGATCATCTCAGGAGCGGCGGACACGTCCCTCACCATGATCATCACGTTCTCGAACCTGAACAGGGCGGAGTTCTCGTCCGCGAAGAGAAGCGGCAGGCCGAAGACCTCCTGGTAGAAGGATTTGGTTCCAACGAGGTCCTCGGCGAACAGGTTGATGACGTTCACGTTCTTGAGTGAGGGGGTCATGTCAGATTCTCGCACGCGTCCTGGGACGGGACGTATGCCCCATCCGCTCGTTGAGGGCCACAGATTTTGAAAGACTGACGCCGTGCGGATGGCAAACGTGGGTGGGCGAGTCGCTCGGCTGGCCGAGACGCTCCGTCTCGACACCATCGAGATCAACCCTCTGCGCGTGGACGGCAGCCGAATGGAGGTTCTCGACGCGCTGGTGGTCTGGGACATGGACCAGGACAAGGAACAACACGACCAGGACAGGGAACGACAGCAGGAGAACGACTTGTGACGAGCAGCCTCCTCGCCGGCCGCACGGCCCTGGTCACCGGCGCCAGCCGGGGGATAGGAAGGGCCATCGCAGAGCGCTTCGCCGCCGAAGGTGCCACGGTGGCGGTGACCGCCAGAACGGTCGAGCCCGGAACCAGCCAGTTCGAGGGGAGCCTCGACGAGACCGTCCTGGCGGTCACCGAGGACGGCGGGCACACGGTCGCCATCGCGGCGGACCTCTCGAGGCCGGAGGAGCGCGAACGGTTGATCCGAGAGACCGAAGCCGTCATCGGGCCCATCGACATCCTGGTCAACAACGCGGCCGTCACCTTCTTCAACCCGATCGCCGACTTCGCACCGAAGCGCCGGCAGCTGATGTTCGAGGTCCAGGTCTACGCCCCGATGGACGTCGCGCGGAGGGTCATTCCCGGCATGGCCGCGGCCGGCCAAGGATGGATACTCAACATCTCTTCGGGCGCGTCGCGCCACCCCTCGCTCCCGCCGGGACCGATGTGGCGCGCAGGCAGCACGGTGTACGGGATGGTCAAGGCGGCCCTGGAGCGGTTTACGACCGGGTTGGCCGCGGAGGTCTGGGAAGCGAACGTCGCGGTCAACTCGCTCTCTCCGAGCAGGGTGGTGCCCACCCCGGGCACGGTCTTTCACCATCTGGTCCGCCCAGATGACCCGGATCAGGTCGTCGAGCAACCCGAGGTGATGGCCGAGGCAGCGCTTGCGCTTTGCAGTCGCCCGCCTCGGAGCCTTACCGGCCGGGTCGTCTACAGCCAGGACCTGCTGGCCGAGCTCGCGGCTGAGGACCCGTGAACGAGCGCCCAAACCGGCCGCCAAAGCCGACGCCCGAGCCTGCTCCCCACTGGGAGGGCGGCGTGAATGAGGCGAGCGTCGGTGGCAGGCTGCCCCAGTTCATTGACACTCACCGAAACAGCGTCTCTCACGGCGATCCGAGTAGACCCGTTGGTCTTGCCGTCAGCCATAGACATTGGGAGGTTGTCGATGTCCGATCTTGGCCTGCTGTTTGATCACCATGTTGCTTTGGAGTTCCAAGCCAAGGACGCTGAGGCCACGATGGATACCATGGTCGATAGTCCGACCGTCATTCACGTGCCTGTGCTCACCGGCGGTCGGAGCACGAATCAGCTCCACGCGTTTTATCGCGACTCGTTCATTCCGGCATGGCCCGATGACACCGAGGTTGAGCAGGTATCTCGAACAGTCGGGACCGATCGTGTCGTGGACGAGTTGATCATGCGATTCACCCACACTGTCGAGATGCCGTTCTGGCTTCCCGGCATTGCACCGACCGGCCATAAGGTGGAGATCCCGGTGGTGGTGGTCATGGCAATCGAAGACGACAAGGTTGCTTCCGAGCACATCTACTGGGACCAGGCGTCACTTCTCGCCCAGATCGGGGTGTTGGATGTGACCAATCTCCCAATAACTGGTGCGGTTCAGGCGCATGCTCTGGTGGATTCTGAAACTACCTTGAACGAGTTGATCACCGAATCAGAACGACGCTCGGATTAGGTCGCTCCACCACCCACCCACCCAAGCCGTCAGCACTCGGCAGCAACTGGCGAGAAGTCGCGCCCGTCCTGCGCGCGATCTCCGTCGGATTGCGCAAATTCGAGGACGCCCTTTTCGCCGTCCTCGAAGAGGTCGAGCCCCTGGGCGAGCAGCAAGCCGAGTTTGGGACGGTTCGCTCAGGGTCGCCTGTCATCGGGCGTCACGCGAGCACCCGAGGGCTACTGACCACTCATGTCGTCACTCCAAAAACTGCTCGATCATGACGAGTGCCTCGTCGATGGGGATGGCGTAACTACCAGTGCCGTAGGTAGCAGTCGCCGTATCGACTCCCACGACCTCGCCGTCGGCGTCGACGAGCGGACCTCCCGAGTCGCCGGGGATCAACTGAGCATCCGTCTCGATGAGTCCGTTGAGCTGCTGCTCACTGGATCCATCCACGTCCTGCTCGATCACGGGCTGTTGGAGCGCAACCACCGACCCCGCTGCGTAACTGGGCGTTCCTCCCGCGCCGTTGGCATTGCCGACTCCGACGATGCCTTCTCCGAGGACGAGAGACGCCGAGTCGCCCAACGTCGCTGGCTCAAGCCCGCTGGCCCCGTCGAGTTGCACCACTGCCACGTCCGTTGCCTGGTCGGCACCGACGACAACCGCGCCGTAAGTCTGCCCGTTGCCCACGTCGGTGGCCGTCACCTGCATGGCATTGCTCACCACGTGGTCGTTCGTGAGGATCTCACCCGAGGACGTCAATACGATGCCGGTTCCGAACGTCTCGGTGTCTCCCGATCGTGTGGTTTCGATATCCACGAGGGTCGGATCGACGGTCCGTGCGATGGCGCTCGTGTTCAAAGGCGCTCCGACGGCGACACTGTTGACTTGCTCCATTGATCCCGCTCCGGAATCAGAGGGAGTGCTGGGTTCAGACGGAGTATTGGGACCTGTGGCAGGAGACGGAATGGTCGAGACGATTGGGACCGTTCTGGGCAAGGGCACCCGCCGTGGGTTACTGGTCGTTGTGGTCGTGGGAGGCACGGTTGACGAACTTCTCGCGGGCAACACCGTCGGCGGACCCGTGGGAGTGCTCTGGTGCCCTGGTCGTGCCGGATCGGCCCAATGAAGGGACTCGCCATGAGAGTTCTCACTTCGTGCGAGCCCGTAGTCCGGAGCCACGGTTTGAGGTAGAACTGCGAAGCACAGCACCGTCGCCAGAGTCAACCCGCCCGCCTGCACGCCCGGATGCCTCGCCATCCAGCGCAGGACTCGGCGCGGAAGTCTGCAGTCGGTCCGTCCGACGGCTCCATGTGACGCAGGGTGGGGGCGCTCGGCGTTGATGCACTCTCCGGCGGCTATGGACTCGCATCGTGGGGATCGGCAAGACGTACGGCTCAAGCGATTTCGCGCGTCCATGTGTCTGGTCTCGTGCGTCCCCACGCCGGATGGTCCTCACACGCCTGAGCGGCCGAGATCCGGCCGAATGGGTTCAGGCTCGCCGGAATGTTTCTGCGCGCACAATGTCGTGGATCCCTGCCACGGCGATCACGAGCCAGAGGACGGCCTGAACGATCACAGCCTTTCCGCACAGCATGCGTCCTACTCCACCAAAGTTTCCGAATTCCGAACAGGTGGTGACGTTTGAGTGACGAGGGCACTGATCATGGTCGGGCGTCGAGACCTGGTTGGCCGGCGCTGTTCTCCCGCCCGTTGCCCTGGGGACAGTGGCTGACGACAACCGGGTCGTTGCCCGATCGGGCCGCCGATATCATCGGATTCTTGTGTCGAGCGCCTGGCCGGAGAGGTCCTGCCGGTTCGAGCCTCGAAGGATCCCATCGCAGAGAGAACGGGTGTAGTCGATGTCGACAGGAGACCACGTGCCGCAGGATTCCCTCCCGAGCCCGCCCCAGATCACTCCAGCCGAGGGACGGATCGCCGTGCTCTGCGTGGGACTCGGCGCCGTCGGGACCACTCTGATCGCCGGGGTGGAATCGATCAGGGTCGGTTCGGGCCAGCCGATCGGATCCCTCTCCCAGCTCGGGATGGTCCGCCTCGGCCGCCGTGACGAGCAGCGAGTCACCCGGGTCAGCGACCTGGTCCCCCTGGCCTCGCTCCACCAGCTCGACTTCTCCGCGTGGGACCCGTTCCCCGACGACGCCTTCGTGGCCGCCAGCCGGGCCGGAGTCCTCGACCAGCCGTCCATCGAACGGGTCGGTGCGTACCTGCGCACGATCCGACCGCTCCCGGCCGTCTTCGATCCCTCCTACGTCACCCAGGTGTATGGACCAAACACGCGCCCCGAGGACACCCATCGCCAGAGAGTCGAGGCGATCCGGGCCGACATCATGACCTTCATGGAGGCCAAGGGCTCGGCCCGGGGCGTCATGGTCTGGTGCGGGTCGACCGAGGCACTGCTCCCCGATCACGAGGCCTACCACAGCCTCGAGGCCTTCGAGGCGGCGCTCGACAGGAGCGACCGCGCCATCGCTCCCAGCATGCTCTACGCCTACGCCGCCCTCGGGCTCGGTATCCCCTACGTCAACTGCTCGCCGAACCTGTCCATCGACACGCCGGCGCTGACCCGCTACGCCGCCGAGCACTCGGTCGCCATCGCCGGCAAGGACCTCAAGACCGGCCAGACCATGGTGAAGACGGTCCTGGCCCCGATGATCAAGGCCCGGCTGCTCGGGCTCTCGGGGTGGTACTCGACCAACATCCTCGGGAACCGGGACGGGGAGGTCCTCCAGGACCCCGACAGCTTCCGGGCCAAGGAGCAGTCCAAACTCGGCGTGCTGGAGGGCATCATGCAGCCGGAGCTCTACCCCGAGCTCTACGGCGACATCGAGCACCAGGTCTCGATCAACTACTACCCGCCGCGGGGTGACAACAAGGAGGGGTGGGACAACATCGACATCTTCGGGTGGCTCGGCTATCCGATGCAGCTCAAGGTCAACTTCCTCTGCCGAGACTCGATCCTGGCGGCGCCGCTCGTCCTCGACCTGCTGCTCTTTGCCGACCTGGCACAGCGGGCCGGGATGCGCGGCATCCAGGAGTGGCTGTCCTTCTACTTCAAGTCGCCGCAGTGCGCCCCGGGCGTGTACCCCGAACACGACCTCTTCATCCAGCTGACCAAGCTCAAGAACACCTTGCGCTTCCTCGCCGGTGAGGAGCCCATCACCCACCTCGGTCTCGAGTATTACGACTACTTCTCCTGATGCGTAGAGGGTGTCTCCCTGCGGCCGTGCCATGGTGGACCCCTGCCGGAGCGTATGTTTCGCTCCATGGAGCAGGCTCTCGCCGATCTGGCCGGTCCGGATCTGCGCGTGCTCTTCTGCGGGATCAATCCCGGCACGCTCTCCGGTGACCTCGGCCTGCACTTCGCCCGGCCGGGGAACCGATTCTGGAAGTTGCTTTGTGCTGGCGGATTCACCGGGTCCGTTCTCTTGCCCACCGAGCAGCACACCCTGCCCGGGCTCGGAATAGGCATCACGAACCTCGTGGGGAGGGTGACGACCGCCGCCATCGACCTCAGTGTCGCCGAACTGCGTGAAGGCGCAACGCAGCTCGAAGCCAAGGTGGGGATGCTGCGGCCCCGCTGCGTCGCGGTGCTTGGGCTGCAGGCGTACCGAACGGCCTTTGGTAGACCAGAAGCCGTGATCGGCCGCCAGCCCGAACTCCTCGGCGGCGCCCTTCTTTGGCTCTTGCCGAACCCGAGCGGCCTTCAGGCCCACTATCAGCTGCCCGAAATGAGCGACATGTTCAAATCGCTCTTCGCAGCCTCTGAGGCGGCCTGACGGATTACCTCAACCGCTACGGCGGAAGGGGATTCGGCCGACCACACGTCGACGATGCGGCGTCACCCCTTGAGCGGCACGGGTGTCGTCGTCCGTTCCTCCCTCACGGCACCCACGGTGTCCCGTGCTCGCGGCCGGGACGGGGGGGCACCCACACAGCACTTCCGGTGCACCCTCACCCCGCTTCGAGTACCGTCCAACGGGGTCCACCGCACGCCGCAAGTATTTCTGATGAGATAGGTGATCCCGTCGTTGCGGAACGAAGATGAACTCCCCCAACTGCCGACCATAAGGAGACGACAACTTGCCGACCGTCATCGGACACCACGACATATCGAAAGACGTGGACCACTGGCTGAACTCGCCTAAGCGCGAAGAGGTTTTCGGCCCACTCGGGGTCACCAACATCCGGACGTTCGTGAACCCCGACGACCCGACGAAGGTTGCGATCCTCATGGACGTTCCCGACATGGATGCATTTGCATCCGCCATGCAGTCAGAGGCTGCCGCCGAGGCCATGGAGCACGATGGGGTTCGGCCCGAGACGTTGGTGATCCTCGTCGAGGAATAGACGGGACAGCGATCCGACCGGTGATGCAGTTCGCGGGGGAGGGCGTCAGGTCCACGGTGCTCGCCGTCGCCGTCGCCGTCGCCGTCGCCGTCGCCGGAGAGCGGGGTCGGACCGCGTGGTCCAGTTGTGGCGTATCCGCCCGTAACCTTTTGATCAAGGAGGCGAGCTATGGAAGACGTGACCGAGCTGATCTCAAAGGTGAGTCAGGAGCTAGGTCCCGACGCCTCGGATGAGGAGGTCAGCCAGAAGGTGCTCGAGGCGATCGAGGCGTTGCCCGAGTCGGATCGAGCGCAGTTGCTGGAACAACTGGTGAAAGGCGTAAGTTCGGGCCAGCTTCGCCATCTCGACAAAGAAGTGCCCGTTGACCGCCGGCCGGGTGGCGGTCAGAGCATGCCGGGTTCGGCAGCAAGGTGTGGTGATGGTTGACAAAATGTCACACCCTGCGACGACACTGAACTCATGGGAACCGGTGATGACCAGTGCTTCTACACCCGAGGCGTCGTCTTCACCCTCGACCCGACTCCGGGTCAGGAGCGCCTCTTGCGCAGCTACGCCGGAGCGGCGCGCTTCGCCTACAACTGGGCCGTCGCCGTCGGTGAGGTGTCGGAGAATCTCTCTGTTCGACGGGCCCAGCGCGACGCCGGCGTCGCCGAAGCCGACCTGACGCCTGCGCTGTCGTGGTCCGCTTTCGGCCTCTCCAAGCTCTGGAACGAGACCAAGACTGAAGTGGCGCCGTGGTGGCAAGAGGTCTCCATGCACGCGTTCCGTTCGGGGATCCGCGCGGTAGCTGATGCACTGGGGAACTTCTCGGACTCGAAGAAGGGCGAGCGCAAGGGCACAAAGGTCGGGTTTCCACACCGCAAGAGCCGCCGGCGTAGCACCCCTTCGGTCTCCTTCGTCGAGATCAACCACCAGCTATCCTGGCTCAACCCGAATCGCCACGGTGTCCGCCTCATGCTGCCCCAGTCCACCTTGCCCGGACCCAGCGGTCCAGCGCCGCCGTGCCCATCTCCAGTGGATCCACACAATTGCGTCGACCCGTCGCCTCTACAACCTGGTCGAATCCGGACGGGCCACTATCCAGAAGGTCACCATCTCGCAGAGGGGAGGTCGCTGGCAGGCGGCCTTCTCGGTGCGCTACGCGGTCAGGCCGGCCGTTCCCTCTCGGGCTCGCAGGGCGGCGGGGCGAGTCGTGGGTCTCGACGCTGGTCTTGTACACCTGGCCACCCTGTCGGTTCCGGCGCCTGGGTTGACCGACGAAGAGGGCCACGTGACCAATCCGGCCATCCTCTTCCGACAACTCAGCCGTCTCAAGAAGCTCGACTGCGCCGTGGCGCGCTGCGAGCGTGGATCGAGGAACCGAGCTCGGCTCCTCAAGCGCCGGGCCCGCCTGCACGGAACCATCGCCAAGACTCGGGCTCTCGAGCTGCACCGCGTGACCAACGAGCTCGTGCGCCGCTTCGGGGTCATCGGGATCGAGGACCTTAATCTGGCGGGGATGGGCTCATGCAAGGGACGCCTCGGCCGCTCGGTGGCTGATGCCTCCCTCGGCGAGCTGCGGCGCCAGCTCAGCTACAAAAGCGTCGACCACGGTTCCACTCTGATCTGCGTTGATCGTTTCTACCCGTCGTCGAAGACCTGTTCGTCCTGCGGCTCGGTGAAAGCCAAGCTGGACCGCACCACGGGGATCTTCGAGTGTGCACACTGCGGAGTCGATCTCGACCGGGGCCTCAACGCAGCCCGCAACATCGCCCGGGAAGCTTCACGGCTCCTCGTGCACCCAGAGCACAGATCTGTCGCCGGGCTACGACCGGAGACACAAAACGCCGACCCGAGGCCGCGTAAGACCCGACGTGCTCATGCACCGACGGCAGCGGCCGCTTGAGGGCGGAACCAAGCAGCACCGTCCTTCCGATTCAATCGGGAGGGCAAGGCGTCCGGCTTGGACGGGGTGCTGGCAACGGCGCCCGGTTCGCGGCAGGAGGTGGACGGTTTTATCAACCATCCACCCCACCTTGCCGCCGAACCTAGAGCATGCCGAGTCCCGAGTCAGACCGCCGAGGCCGGGGGCACTCGAAGCTGGCTTCCTTCCCGCGTTACGTTGCCAATTCATGCGACGACCAACGATCACGGCCTCGGCATCTGCATCCAGGAGGGCGAATCGTCGGCGCTGTGTACGAGATGCCTGAAGGCGAGATCGGACCATGGCGAGCACGTTGGTGCACGGACACTGGGTGTGCCGCCCGCGAAGTCAAGCTTTTACCACTCGACGCCGGTGGAGACGCAGAACTCGTTCTGCTCGGGATCCGACATTCTGACCCACTGGGTTCCACCGAAGTTCTGCACGCCGTCGTCGATGCGATGAGCGCCGAGTTCCTGGAGCCGGTGGACCTCGGCTTCGATGTCGTCAACCACTATGTCAAGGTGCATGCGGTTCTTGCCGGCTTTGGATTCGGGTACGCGCTGAAGGAGAAGCGGTGAAGCGACCCCTTCTTTGGGGACGAGTACAGCCAAGTTCGCTTCCGTGTAGTAGTCGCGATAGTCGAGCGCCTCGCGCCAGAACGCAACGAGCG
Source organism: uncultured Acidimicrobiaceae bacterium (assembly GCA_963789235.1). GTDB lineage: Bacteria > Actinomycetota > Acidimicrobiia > Acidimicrobiales > RAAP-2 > Bog-473. The sequence continues at coordinate 57,182 of CAWBJX010000003.1, forward strand.
TCCGTGGCTCTGCACAGTCGAGCACGAGTTCCACTCTTGCCTTGTGTCCCATCGTGTGCCTCCAGCTCGGAATACCGCTCGGCCACCCGCGATAAGGATACGGGGACGGCGAGCCACGAACACCGGGATGGGTTGAGGATGGCGATCCTGTGGGGCCACGGGTAGCGGCCAGTTCGGGTCCCGCCTCCATGCGCCACTTCGTGTCGTCATTCTCCGATTGACGACTGAAGGTCGAGGTCAATGCACTGTGTGCATCCGCCAAGGAGCGAAGACCAATATCTTCGATGTCCTGCCCGTTGTCGGACCTCAGAGCGCGGATCGCCATCACTGGTTGGCGCAGAATAGGGTCCGAACGGTAGAGCTCGGGAGCTCATCACCAGGGTGCGCCGCCGTCCCCGCGACATGGAACGAGCTCCGCGCGGAGACGGATCGGATCCGCACCGAACGACGACGCCGCACCCGGTGCGACCGTGCAAGCTCAATGCGTGGCCGGTCGTGTGCCGAGGTCGCGAAACGGACGCCACAGATAGCCATCGGGATCGGCGAGCACGAACTGACGGTTGCCGGCCTCGGTTGGTCCTTTCACCTGCCAGCGGCCGCCGCTCTCGGCGACGTCAACCCGGTACCAGCGCTCCTCTATCGGCACGACGATGTCGACGCCTGCCTCAGTGGCTCGGGCGTGCACCGCATCGACGTCCTCGACGCGGAGCTGAAAGTTCACGCCGCGACCACACGGGAGCTCGAGCGGTGCCGTACGGAACCGACGCCCCGGTCCGGCAGCTTCTTGGAGCATCAGCTCGACGCCGTCGCGCTCGAGATACGCGAAGCGCTCCGCAGACCGCTCGAACAGTACCCGGAACTCGAGAACCTCAGCGTAGAAACGTATGGATGTGGCGAGCGCGGTGACATCCAGCTCTGGTACGAGCATCAGTCATGAGCCCTGTTGACGAGAGTCGCACACTGATCGGGTGTCACCGCACAACTGGGCGATCCAATCGTCCTTCGGCTCCGAGAGCGAAACAAGGGCGGTTGATGTTACGCCTCGACGCTGATTTCGATGCGGGGTGGCCCACTCACGCCCGCTCTCGCCATGGCGTCTTTTAGATCGGGATCGTCGGCGAAGGCGTGAGCTTCGTCGACCGAGGCGAACCAGTGCAGCCCTGTCACCTCGTTCGGATCATCGGCGTTCCGAAAGACGGTGGCGTCGGTGACCCCGTGCCTGTCACGGATCGGTTGCGCCTTGTCGTATTCGATCCGCCACGCATCAAAGTCCTTCACGGGATGCTGCACAACCATCAATACCCTTGCCATCTGATGCTCCTCGATGTGTCGTCTGTTCAGTCGAGATCTGCGCTTCCGAGAGTAGTCCCCGTCCAACCGCAGAGGAGCACCCGACCCCGATGGCGCATGGAGGCGGCCAGAGAGCAGTGACGGACCGACCCGCGGGCGCAATCACCCCAGTCCTCCGTGCGGCATGCAACCCACTTCGACCTCACGGGGGCATACCGGCGTCGACCCAACGCTGAGAGACTTGCACTCGCTCGGGCGGCCACGCACCGCCGCATGGCATCGAGCCGTCTTCACGCCTTCTCCATAGTTTCGCGGTCACGTTGCGTGAGGAGCGGCTTGAGGTCCCTCGGTCAGCTCAAGCGGTCGCTTGAAGACGTATTCGTCCTACGTAATTCAGTCCGTCGGGAGAACGAGCTCATTCCCGTCATTCCCAGGTCCGGCGGTAGGGGATGCTGACGACGTGGGTATCGGATGGTCTCGTGCCGGTCAATCCGCGACGGCGAACAGCCGCCAGCAACCGGGCACGCCTTTGAGTTCGTGCTCACCACGATCCTCGAACTCGATACCTGAGCCAGCGACCAGGTCGCACACGGTGCGAGATACCAGGACCTCACCGGCGTCAGCGGCACCGGCGACCCGGGCTCCGATGTGGACTGCGATGCCTCCCACGTCAGCGCCACGAAGCTCGACCTCACCGCTGTGGAGTCCAGCACGGATCTCGATACCGGCGGGACGCAGCTCATCCCTGACGGCTCGAGCGCAATGGATGGCCCGTCCCGGTCCATCGAAGATGGCCAGCACGCCATCGCCGGTGGACTTCACCTCTCTTCCCCGGAAACGGTCCAGTGCCGACCTCACGATCGTGTCGTGCGTGGCCAGCAGTTCGCTCCAGCGCCGATCACCGAGGCGGGTCGCGTGCTCGGTCGAGCCGACGATGTCGGTGAACAACACCGTGGTCAACACCCGATCAACATCTGGTGTCGGGAGTCGGCCCGTCAGGAACCCTTCGACGGCATCGAGCAAGGGGCCAGTATCGCCGACGAAGAAGAGTTGGTCACCGGTGTCAGTCTCGAACAGCTTGGCGCCGGCGATGCGATCGGCGGCAAGGCGTTGTCCAGCCGAGAGGCGTCGCTGGGTGCCCGAGACGATCAGGGTGGGCGCCTGGATAGCCGAAAGGGCGGGACGAAGGTCCAATAACATGACCGCCTGCGCCCGCCAGACCTTATCGGCCGGACTCATCAACAAGCGCGATGCTCGGCCGTACCAGGCGTTGAACCGCTCATCGTCGGACAAGCTCGGGGCGACCCGCGGCGCAGACCAGAGAGGCTCTTCGAGCGAAATAGTCATGTCGTCCTCGCTGATTCCGCCAGGGTTGTCCTCGCACTTACGCAGAACAGCAGGAGCGTCGACGAGGACGAGCGCGGTCGTGCGTCGGGGCTGCGAAGCGGCAAACAGCAAGGGCTGGGGCGCCCCAAGGCCCATCACGACGGCACGCTCGCAGCCCACGGCATCCAACACTGCCACCATGTCATCGACCATGCTCTCGGACAATCGGCCTTCTTCAGGGGCAATCCTGTCCGACGCACCCGTGCCACGCGGGTCAAACCAGATGTGCCGACTAAAGCTCGACAACCGACCCAAGAAACGGACCAGCCGCTGCTCTTCCCACATCATGTCGATGGGGAAATCGAGGGACCGGGCAACGAGGATGTCGATGGGACCATCGCCGATCATTTGATAGGCAATGTGAGCTCCGTCACCCGTCTGAGCAAACTTCGTTTCAGGTGTGTTGGTCACCTTCAACATTCTTTCGCGTCTGTGCAGCTCGATGCGAGGCCCCCTGCTCGGGATCGCTCAAAGCGATGCTTTGATGCCCAGCCCCGACGCGCCGCGGGTTGGCATCCCCCATCCGTTCGGGGACAGTCTGTCCTCCGGTCGACACGCCGAAACGGGTACGCGCAAGCGAACCCTTCAAAGACAATCGTCGGCTCTCAGGCTTGGTCTTCGGTGCCCAACAAACGAGCGCCGATTAACTTCTCCCAGGTTTGGCGGCTTCGTTGGGCCACGGGTCTTGGAGGACCCCCAGCTGAATGAAAAGGCCGAGTTTGTCGGCTTCGATCCATTCCCTGACAACCTTGTCGTCCTCGAAGTGCATGATGGTGACCACCCATTCCTCGACCGCCCACCCCGTCGGAGCCCGGCCCGTGTACCCACCCGTGTCGGTGCCGCGGAATGTCGTCCTCAGCACAACCGTGTCTCCGGCCACGATCAGTTCCTCGACATCCAGGTGGAGATCGGGAAACGCCTGGTGGTAGCGGCGGATGGGCTCGACCCTGGCCGACGGACCCGCCCCGAACGCATTTGCGTATTTCTCGCTGTAGAGATCGTCGGCCGCTTCGTAGGTACGGCTGTTCCAGACCTGGTCGACGAACCTGCGCACCTGCCTCTCGCGCTCGGCATCTGCCATGGCCCACTCCGTTCTTTTGCCTAGAGATTCAAGAAAATTGCGAGGGCTCGTGCAAGTATCCAGGCTAGCTTGCCGTGAGCGAACCGCCCGGTGCGGCCATGTTTGTCGACACCAAGTCCAGCGGCTGCCGAGATGCCGCAAGGTTGCCCACCGTCCCCACCGTCCCGGTTCGGGGACACCACGAACTGGATGTGATCGAAGGAACCCTGTGCAACGATGGAGAGCATGACACTCACTGCCGAGTGCGCTTGTGGTTGGCTCCAGGTCTCCGTTGAGAGCGCACCGATGATGGTGGCAACCTGTCACTGCGGCGACTTCTGCCAGAAAAGGACGGGTAGTGTCTTTCAGGTCGGAGCCTATTTCGCCGCAGACGAGCCGATTGAGGTGCGCGGCGAGACCAAGGTGTACAACGGGCTGGAGATGGACGGTGTCGGGATCGATGCAGGGGGTTCTGTGGCCTACACCTTCTGCCCGACCTGCGGATCGACCGTCTATTGGATCTCGGACGGCGGGACTCTTGGAATCGCTGTTGGCAACATCGTGGGCACTGAGCTGGCTGCCCCCGGCATGGAGCTCTACACGAAGAGCCGCCATGACTGGGTGCGCCGTATCGCAGGTGCCGAGCAGTTCTCGTAGTCCTGGAAGGCCCGAGGTTGAGCGGCTGACGATTTTCCATTGGCTCCTGCGCCACCCAATCCGGCACACTCGGCCACTCGGACCCTATGCGGACTGATGACTCGGCGGCCGTGCTACCTCTCGGTTCCCTCTGAGAAGACCCACATCGGGTACTCCTGGCGAAGAACGTCGAGGTGCATCATCCACTCACGGTCCGTCAGCACCTCGATGTTGCTGAGCTTCACGCTGCTGGCAGTCTCTGTAAAGCCCCACGAGAACCCCACCAGAGGCACGACTCGCCGAGCTCTCAATTGCGCGACCTCGTCAAGGGGAGTGGTGGCCAGAAAGCTGTGCGCCACCCACTCGAGGGGTTCCCTGACCGAACGCGATGGTGCGTCGAAGAGGATCGGACGCTGCCCGTACCAGCAGTACGGCGACGGTGTGTCGCCGAAAAGCCCGAACGGGTCCACCTCGAATCGCACACCGCCGGACTCGTTGTCCGTGGAGCGAACAACCTGCACCCAACCGAACATTGAGTGGTAGCCGCGGGCAGGGTAGTCGACGGTCGCCGTGCAGACCGGAAAGCCTTGCGCTACCGACCACCAACATCCATAGGAAGCAGGATCGCTGTTCGGAATGCATTCGACGTGGACCGCTCCGACCTCACCACGCCACGCAAACCGAACGTCTAACTGCTTGGCACCACCATTCACCATGACATTCTCCTTGAACTCGGTCGCGCCGCACGAGCCCCGAGTATTCCGGCGCTCGGTCTTCCGTTGCACCATGGCGCGCCGGGCAGGGCTTCGCACGTACGGCAGACAACTGCACCCCGATGGACAGGCCCGAGGCGGAGCACCCGCACAACCCCGGTCGCCATGCACAAATTCAGGGCAGCCTATCCCGCTGTCTCGAGGTCGGCGTTGTCTCGACGGACCTTCGTTCCGGGTATACCGAAGTGCATGGCGCAAGAATCTGTCCCGCTGGGTGGCCAATTCGTCCGCCGCATGGGTTTTGGTGCAATGCAGCTGCCGGGTCCGGGCGTGTTCGGTCCGCCGAAGGACCGAGATGTCGCGTTGAGAATACTTCGCCGTGCGATAGACGCCGGGGTGAACCACATCGACACCGCGCAGTTCTACGGACCCGACGTGGCCAATGAGCTACTGCGGGAGGCTCTCTATCCCTATCCGGACGAGTTGGTGATTGTGTCGAAGGTCGGGGCGGCCCGAGACGATCGGGGCCACTGGCATGCCGCGCAACGGCCCGAGCAACTCCGGACCGGAGTCGAAGCCAATCTCGAATCCCTCGGTGTGGAGCAGGTCCCCGTCGTCAATCTGCGTCGACATCCGGAATCCGATGTTTTGCTCACCGAGCAGCTGGACGCCATGGAGGCCCTGCGTCAAGAGGGCCTGATCGGGCGCATTGGATTGAGCAACGTCGACTTGGAGCAGTACCGGACGGCTCGATCTCTGATCGACATCGCGTGCGTCCAGAATCCGTACAACGTGGCTGATACGTCTGGTGAGGATGTCTTCGACGCTTGCCGGTCGGATGGAGTTCCCTTCGTCCCATTTTTTCCGCTGGGCTCCGCCTTCAATCCCGAGAATCCAGTTCTGCGTGCAGCCTCTGTCGAGGCCACGGCTCATCGACTCGGTGCAACGCCGGCTCAAGTTGCGCTCGCCTGGTTACTCCAGCAGGCCCCAACCGTGCTGCTCATCCCCGGGACTTCCTCGCTCCCGCATTTGGAGGAGAACCTTGCCGCCGCCGACCTGGTGCTCGACCAAGAGGCACTCGAGATGCTCCCATAAGGGAAGTTCCCTGGCCTGGTCTCCGTTCCGCCCGTAACCCTCCTCAGTTCGATCAGCGTGAGGGCCTGGACGGCCCATACCCGAAACCGACCCATGAGAGTGGGTGAGAAGGCCGCGCGCCGGCGAAAGTCGACTTCGTGGAGACCGTCGACCCGAGACTTCGATCCGGCTCCCTGCGGGCACGGATTCAGCGCCGCCGCTGAGCCTGGATGAGGGGAACGCCAAACGGCAGAAAAGCGACGACGGCAGCGATCAACGCGAGAAAGGCGCCCCACGACCAGCTGAACCCGGCTGGTTTGAGCAGGAAGGCCAGCGCGACGAGGGCAACATTGACCCCGGTCATCAGGGCCAGGAGCTGATCCTTGGACAGACGGCCTTGCTCCACGAGGTCGCCCACTCCCAACGCGGTGATCAGGACGTAGAGCACCAGCACGATCGAGTCCAGCACCGCGATGAACAGCCATCCGTGGACGCTGAGTCCATCAGCTGAGAAGGGACCGATGCTGTACCAGGGCAACCAGAAGGAGACCAGGAGGGCCAAGGTGGCGGGGCCGGTGACCCGATCCGCCGCGTTCAGGGCGTTCAGGCGTTGGCGCGACCTCCCGGCCCGCTTGGGCGCCGGTCGTGGCATGACAAGTGGCCTGATGGCGGCGCCGCACTTGGGGCAAACCTTCGTACCTGGGAACACCTCGACCAGGCAGCGGGAACAAGCGGGCAATGCAATCTCCTTCGTGCTGTCAGGGACGTGTCTGATCAGGCTATAAGCCCGACCGAATGTGACTCGTCCATTTGATTCGGATCGAAGTGCGATACACGTCATGGCGTGCGGGGGGTCGGCATGTCCCGAAGGGTGCTTGGTCGCCTCAGACGGCGGCATCGTCAGGTGTGGCGCTGCGCGTTCGCGGGCTCCGTCCCCGGCGTGGCCTGCACCCGGCCGGTTGCGGGGTGCGGACACGTCCTCTCCGGCGTGCTCCGTCTCTTCGTGTCGCAGGTATAGCCGATCGGCTAGTCTGGCGGCGACCAGCTTGCACAGGGTCCTGGACCGGCCCGGTAGACACCACCCGGAGATCATGTGGCACACTCGACGACCGACCTCTCCTACGACCCGTACGACCCCGAGATCGACGCCGACCCGTATCCCGTCTACCGGCGTCTGCGCGACGAGGCTCCCGTCTACTACAACGAGCGCTACGACTTCTACGCCCTCAGTCGATTCGAGGACGTTCAGCGCGGCTTCCTCGATCGCGAGACGTTCAGTTCGGCGCGCGGTTCGGTGCTCGAGTTCATCAAAGCCGACATCGAGATCCCCTCGGGAGTGCTGATCTTCGAGGACCCACCTCTCCACACCGTCCATCGGGGAATCCTGGCCCGCCTGTTCACCCCGAGGAAGGTGAGCGCGCTGGAGCCCAAGGTCCGTGGGTTCTGTCGGCGAGCCTTGGATCCCTTGGTCGGGTCGACGCGTTTCGACTTCGTGGGCGACCTCGGCGCCGAATTGCCCATGCGCACGATCGGGATGCTCCTCGGGATCCCGGAAGAAGATCAGGAACAGGCCAGAGACCGCGCCAACAGCAACCTGCACACGGACGCCGGCCAACCCATGGATGCGCAGAAGGAGATGGGACAAGCCGACCTCTTTGCCGACTACATCGACTGGCGTCTCACCAACCCCTCCGACGATCTCATGACCGAGCTCCTCTTCGCGGAGTTCGAGGACGAAACGGGCCTCACACGCCGGCTGACCCGCGACGAGGTCCTGCTGTACGTGAGCGTGCTCTCGAGTGCCGGCAACGAGACGACGAGCCGCCTCATCGGGTGGATGGGCAAGGTCTTAGCGGAGCACCCCGATCAACGTCATGAGTTGGCGAACGATCGCGCGCTCATCCCGAACGCCATCGACGAACTGTTGCGCTACGAAGCGCCCACACCTCACGTCGCTCGTTTCGTCACAAGGGATGTCGAGTTCCACGACACGGTCGTACCCGGCGGGAGCGCAGTGCTCTGCCTCAGCGGATCTGCGAATCGGGACGATCGACAATTCCCCGAACCGGATCGCTTCGACATTCATCGCCAGGCCGGCACGTACCTCACCTTTGGCAAGGGCATTCACCACTGTCTCGGCGCGTCACTGGCCCGACTCGAGGCACGGGTCGCCCTCGATGAGGTCCTGAACCGCTTTCCCGACTGGGAGGTGGATTGGGACCAAGCTCGGCGGGTGACGTCGTCGACGGTGCGTGGATGGGAGTCCCTCCCGGTCACCATCCTCTGAGCTCGGGTTCTGGTTGCCGAGACCTAGCCGTTCGGCTAGGTTCCGCAGTTGATCGAGAGGAAGTGGGGACCGGGTGGGGCCGCAGCGATATCGGGTGATCCAGTGGGCGACCGGGAACACCGGCCAACGGGCGCTCCGGGAGGTGATCCGGCACCCTTCGCTCGATCTCGTCGGAGTCCGGGTCTACGACGAGGCCAAGAACGGCAAGGACGCCGGGGAGCTCTGTGGCGAGGGGTTGACCGGTGTCCGTGCGACGACCGACCGCGGAGCACTCCTCGCGCTGGGTGCAGACTGTGCGATCTACATGCCCCGCGCCACCGGCAAGGGACAGACCCGGGCCGGACTGACAGAGGAGGAGCTCGTCGACGACGTAGTGGCCCTTCTGAGCTCCGGCGCCAATGTCGTCACGACCTGCAGCGACCTGTTCGCCAGGGGCATTCGCCTGACCGACGAGAACCGTTCCCGGATCACTCAGGCCTGCGCGAAGGGAGGCACGTCGGTCTGGGCGAGCGGCAGCGATCCCGGCTTCGTCACCGAGACCCTTCCAATGGCCCTCCTGTCGGTGCAGCGTCATGTCGAGCTGATCGAGATCGAGGAGTTCGGCGACCTCTCGCATCGCCCGTCGCCGCACATGGTGATGGAGCAGATGCGCTTCGGCAAGCCTCTGTCCGAGTTCGATCCGGAACGACGCAAGAACCACCTCTTCGGTGAGTACCAGCCTCCGCTGAGCGTGTTGGCGGACATGGCCGGATTCGAGATCGACGAATGGACCGGTGAAGGCGGCGTCGCCGCAGCGAAAGAAGACCTGACCATTGTGGCAGGCGAGATCAAGGCCGGCACAGCAGCCGCTCAGCGGGTCGTCATCACCGGGCGCAGCAAGGGTGTCGACCGTCTCCGGTTCACCCAGTTCGGGTTCGTCGCCATGGACGTGGAGCCAGACTGGGGGCTCCAGCCGACGGGTTGGCGCCTTCGGATCCACGGGGACGCACCGATCGACCTCAGCGCTCCGTTCCCGGTGCCTCTGGACGAACTCGCCTCGTTCGTTCCGGCGTACAACGCCAACGGGCTCGTCAATGGCATTCCCTACGTGTGCGAAGCCTCCCCCGGCTTCCTCACGACAGAGGACCTGCCACACATCCTCCCCCGTGGCCCGAGGTCCGTGGAGAGCTAGGCATGGCTGGCGACGATCCCGAACCGACGCCATCGGATCTCGCCGAGGTCGGTCCGTTGACACGTCAGGTGTTGGCCTATGAGCAGGCCATGCGAGACCTGGTCCCGCTCGTGAAATCGGCGGCCGATTGGCGCCCGCTGGAACGGTTCGTCGCGGCGGAGAGCTTCGTCAGGGTCGGGACCTTCCTCGAGGTGCAGGACTGGCCGCAGTACACCGAGATGCTCACCGCGTGGGCCAACACCATCGATTCCTTCGAGACCTCGGTGCGGCGTGTCGCCGAGATTGAGGATCGGGTGTATTACGAAATCGAAGAGCGACATGTCCGCGGGTCGGAGGTCGACATCGTCAACTCCATGACGGTCTTTACCTTCAATCAGCGCAAGATGATGCGCCGCCTTGACGTCTATCTGCAACAGGCACGCTGACGCGGACGCGCTATCGAAATCGTCGGGCGAGCCGGAGCAGCTCGGAGCGCAGCGTCTCGTCATCGAGGTTCGCAACCATCGGATGCATCACGGCCCCGCTCAAGGCCGCCATGAACATGGCTGTCTGAATGTGACCATGATCGCCGGTGTGCGGGCCGATCAACAGATTGGTGAAGCGGTCAATCATCCGGTGGTAGCTCTTCTGGGTCGCGAAGAAGCGCAGGACGACCGGGTCGCTCAAGATGACGCTCATCGTCTTGCGTCGCTCGACCGCAAGGTCGACAATGCCGGCCAGTAGCACCTGACGAGCCTTGGCCTTCGATGGGGCAGCCTCGGCGGTGTCGAGAACCGATTCCAAACGGCGCAGCTCTGCTTCACCGGCGGCGAGGATGATCTCGTCCTTCGTGTTGAACTGATGGTAGATGGCCGCCTTGGTTACTCCGACTGCGTCGGCGATCATCTGCAACGAGGTTCCCCCGACTCCCTCTTGGGCGAAGAGCTCGAGCGAGGCGGCAATCGTGCGAGCCTGCGCCGCAGTCGGAGCGGAATCCTCTGCTTCGAGCACCTCGCCTGCAGTGGAACGGTCCATGGTTCGAGCCTAGCGACTGACAAGATTTGAACGAAGAACGAAATCCCGCCGCGCCGTCCGGGCCTCAGGACCACTGGTACGGCTTCGACACCCGGCGCGGTGCCGTGCACGCGCCCGCCTTCGGCATCACTGGAGGCGCCTGGCCGGCTCGCGGTGCACGATCTCGAGTTGCGCGCGGGACGACGCACGGGCGCGGGCGACGTGAGAGCAGTCGACCGTCCGGCGCAATCCGTGCGCGAGCATCGGCAATTCGGGGCCACGAGCGGCCACCACGATCTGACCCATGCGGATCTAGCTGGGATTATTCGGCAGGGTGTCGCACACGTCCCGTTCGCGGGTTCCGCGGGCGGGCGGCAGCCCGGAACGGGAGAAGGCCGGGCTTTTAGGGTAGGAGAGAGCTGAACCCCAAAGGGCAGGAGAGAGAGCAGGACCAAGGAGCCGCCATGACGACCGAAACCGTGACCGAGACGACCCGCCTCGAGGCCGTCGCAGAACTGGCGGCGCAACTCCGGGTCGACTCGATCCGGTCCTCGACCAGCGCCGGTTCGGGTCATCCCACCTCGAGCATGTCGGCGGCCGACCTGATCGCGGTGCTGGCGGCGCGTCACCTGCGCTACGACTGGGACGACCCGCACGCCGCGGCCAACGACCATCTCGTCTTCTCCAAGGGTCACGCCTCGCCGCTTCTCTACTCGTTGTTCAAGGCGACCGGGGTGGTGAGCGACGAGGAGCTGATGACCGGATACCGCCGCTTCGGCCAGCGCCTCGAAGGACATCCGACCCCCGTGCTGCCCTGGGTGGACGTGGCGACCGGTTCTCTCGGCCAGGGCCTGCCCAGATGGCGTGGGCATCGCTCTCTCGGGCAAGTACCTCGAGCACCTTCCTTTCCGGGTCTGGGTCCTCTGCGGCGACAGCGAGCTCGCGGAGGGCTCGATCTGGGAAGCCATCGACAAGGCGTCCTATTACAAATTGTCCAACCTCGTCGTCATGGCGGACATCAACCGACTGGGCCAGCGCGGGCCGACCGATCTCGGTTGGGACGTCGACGCCTACGAGCGGCGCTTCGAAGCCTTCGGCGCCCGCGCCCTCGTCATCGACGGTCACGACCTCTCCGCCATCGACGGCGCGTTCGCCGAGGCAGAGAACACGAACGCGGGGACGGCCCACGGTGATCGTGGCCAAGACCATCAAGGGCCGGGGCTTCTCGGAGGTCGAGAACAAAGAAGGCTGGCACGGCAAGCCTCTTCCGCCCGACATGGCCGCGCGCGCCATCAAGGAGCTCGGGGGCGAGCGGCACCTGGTCGTTCGTGGCCCGCTCCCCGAGAAGGTGGCGGACCGTCCCCAGTCGTCCGCGACGACCGCGTCCGCGGCCGACCTCCCCCGCTACGAACTCGGCGCCTCGGTCGCCACCCGCAAGGCCTACGGCGACGCGTTGGTCGCCATCGGCGCGGCCGACCCCCGCGTCGTCGTGTTGGACGCCGAAGTGAGCAACTCGACCCACGCCGACGAGTTCAAGCAGGCGTTCCCGGATCGCTACTTCGAGATGTTCATCTCCGAGCAGCAGCTGGTCGCCGCCGCCACGGGCTTGAGCGTGCGCGGCTACAAGACGTTCGCCTCCACGTTCGCCGCCTTCTTCACCCGGGCGTTCGACTTCGTGCGCATGGGCGCCATCTCGGGAGTCGAGCTGCGCCTGTCGGGATCGCATTGCGGGGTCGAGATCGGAGCGGACGGGCCCTCGCAGATGGGACTGGAAGACCTCGCCATGATGCGCTCGGTGCACGGGTCCACCGTCTTGTACCCGAGCGACGCCACGAGCACCGCCGCGCTCGTGGCGGCGATGGCGGGCCACGAGGGGATCAGCTACATCCGCACCACACGCGGCGCCTATCCCGTGATCTACGAGGCGCCAGAGGCGTTCCCCGTCGGCGGTTCGAAGGTGGTGCGCTCCTCCGAGCGCGACGACGTCACGCTCGTGGGCGCCGGCGTCACCCTCCACGAATGCGTGCAGGCGGCGGAGCTGCTCGAGAACGAGGGAGTCCAGGCCCGGGTCATCGACTGCTACTCGGTCAAACCGATCGACGCGGCCACCGTCTCCGAAGGCGGCGGCCGCCACGTCGGGACGGATCGTCGTGGCGGAGGACCACCACCCCGAGGGCGGGCTGGGATCGGCCGTGATCGAATCCCTCGTGTCGAACGGGCGGACCGACTTCCACATCGCGCACCTCGCCGTCAGGGGGATGCCGGGCTCGGGCACCGGGGCCGAGCTCATGGCGTGGGCCGGCATCGACGCCGACCACATCGCAGCCGCCGCCCGCGGGCTCGTGCGCGGCGGTTGAGCCCAGCACGGACAGTCCCGAGACCATCGGCGCTCACGGCGTCCCCCGTCGACATCGGCGCCCGACACGACCGCGCACGTCGGCCAGCGGGGCGCTGACGTTCCCGGCGGGGCGGTGACGTTCCCCGGCGGGGCCTCGGTCAACCGACGCCGTGCCTGAACACGACGCTCATCCGCGGGCCCGACGCCTTCACCTTCGGGACGCTGTGCTCGAAGCGGCGCTGTGTCTGGCCACCGGTGACGAGAAGGTCGCCACGACCAAGCCTGAACGCCCGCGACCTCCCACCTCCCTGCGGGCGCAGCAGGAAGGTGCGGGGCTCGCCGAGCGACACGAGGGCCACGACGGGATCCGCGATCTCGGCGGGTATGCGGTCGCGGTGCCAGGCGACACTGTCGGCACCGTCGCGGTAGAGATTGATCCCGACCGAGTCGAACCGCACTTCGTACCGCGCAGAGAGCGAGGCGCGGGCGTCCTCGAGCCACTGGTACGCCACGGCGTTCTGCTCGTCGATTCTCTGCCAGGAGGTGAGCCGTGGCTCGTCGACCTGCCGGTCGTACATCCAACGACGGCGCTGGCTCCAGGCGACGTCTCGGAGCAGCTCCTCGAAGGCCCGGTCGGAGCCCGACATCCAGCCCGGGCGGTGGTCCACCCAGGAGTCACCGTCGAGGTGGGTTCGTTCGAGGCGAGAGAAGGACTCGTCGACGGTCGTGCTCTGGTCTGCCCACAGCGACGGCTGCCAGGCAACGGCTGGGGCGCTCGGCGAACTGCCCATACCGACAGTTGTACCGGGAAAGCTCGTTCAGCCGATCGAGGAGCACCCTCGTCAGGGTGCGGCGACCCGCACCCATGGCGGTTCGGGCGAGAGTTCCCCCTCGCTGTCAACCCGGGACCGAGACCACCCAGTAGTTCAAGACCCCACCCACGTAGGGGATGTTCTGGAGGTTCTTCACGTCCTTGGCCCCCCCGGTCACGTTGGGGGAGTAGTCGACGTAGATCGAGAGGGCGTTCTTGATGACGAAGTCCTGGATCTGGGTCCAGACGCTCTTCAGCTTGGGGCTGCTCGGCGGGAGCGCCTCGACCTCTTTGGTCAGGGCGTTCAGGGTCGGGTTGTCGTAGTCGCACAGGTCACCGACGTCACCGGGGATGTACTGGGTGGTGATCTTTTGGATCCCGGGCAATCCCTCGGGATTGAGTCCCATCTGAGCCTTGTTGTCGGTGTACAGATCGGTCACGTAGTTCGAGCTCTGGACGATCTGGACCGACACGCCGATCTGCTTCCATTCCTCTTGGAGCACCGTCGCCAGCTGATCGGTGGAGACTTCGGGCAGGGCCATGAGGCTGGTCGAAAACCCGTGGGGGTATCCCGCCTGGGCCAGCAGGGTCTTGGCCTTCTTGAGGTTGAAGGCATAGATGTTGGTCAGCGACTTGTCGTAGAAGTTCGACGAGGACGGGAAGATGCTCCAGGCCGGTTCGCCCTTCCCGTAGAGCAGCGCCGTGTTGATGGCGGTCCGGTCGGTGGCGAAGCTGAGGGCCTGGCGGACCTTGACGTTGGCCAGTGGTCCCGAGGCCTTGCAGATGGGGACAAAGAAGTAGTTGGCGTCGGGGAACTGCGAGCTGGACTGCAGGTTCGTCTGGGCGTTCAAGGCGGGGATGTCGTTGTCGGGGATACCCTCGACCTGGACCAGCCCCGACTCGAGAGAGTTCAGCTGTTGGGGCCCGGTGGGGACGTTGACGAAGGTGATGCCGGAGAGATCGATGGCTTTCGCGTCCCAGTAGCGAGGGTTCTTCACCAGGACGATCTTTTCGCCCTCGACGTAGCTCTTCAGGATGAACGGGCCGGCGCCGACCACGTTTTCGTTCGGGTTCCCCGAGCTGGTGCCCGTCGGCAGGGCCATGAAGGACTCCTGGTCGGCCAGAAGCGGATAGAACGTGCTGGCCACCGGCTGGGAGAAGTCCATCACCAACGAGTCGGGCCCCGTGACGTTGATCGAGGAGATGTCGGACATGGACTGGTCCCACACGCCGGAGTTCGGATTGGTCAAGTTGCGCTCGAACCCGGCCTTGACGGCGGCCGCGTCCAGGGGGGTGCCATTGGAGTAGACGAGGCCAGGACGGACCGTGATGTCGAGCGTGCTGGGGTTGACCACCGTGGCGGCGGACGCGAGGTCAGGCACATAGGCCCCACTCGTCGTCTCGCGCAGGAGCCCGGCGTAGATGGGCCAGTCGTAGGCGAAGCAGCAGCCCGAGCTGGTGAACTGGGCGGGATCGAACTCGATGGGGTTGATGGCCTCGGAGAGGTCGTAGCCGGTCGTCAGGTCGCCGTAATTGCCGCCCGAGGCGGCTCCGGCGGTGGCGTCACCCGCCACCAACACCTGGGCACTCAGCAACAGGCCGAGGGCCATCACCGCCATGGTGACGGGCCGGGCTTTCGTTCTCGACTTGCTCTTCATCGAGTCAGCTCATCCTTCGTGTTCGGCTGCGGGGCAGCGACGTGTTCGTGTCATGACAAGGATCTCGCTGGCCCGAGGGTGGCCCACTCTTCGCGGTGAGCAAGCGGCGACGCCCGCAACGGCGCGCTGCACGGAGCCGGACATGATCGGGTCAACCTCGCCCCCATTCTGCCGCGCAGCCTCCCCCCGGAGACGAATCACGACGCTGCGTCATCCTCGACGCGGCGTCCGACTCGGTTCCCGTCAGCTTGACCCGAAGTCATACCGTTGTCCAGTGTTCGACACGGAAAAGGAATGTTCTCGGTACCTTGCCCCGAGCCCTCGGGACCCCGGCCCGCGTGGCCGGGCGGAATGTCCCGTCACGACAACGCGGCCGTCAGTAGGATGAACGGCGCTGACAGCGGCAGGGTGTCAGCGTTCTCACGTCAGCGAAAGCTTGCCATGGGAGTCGAGTGGGCAGGTTGGTCCTACGACGTCTGCTGAGCATCATTCCCGTACTGCTCATCGTCTCTTTCGCCATCTTCTTCCTGCTGGCGCTCGTTCCCGGTGACCCGGCGGTCACTTTGGCCGGCGGCGTGACTGCGACGCCGGCCGAGATCGCTCGGGTCCGGGCGCAGTTGCACCTCAACGATCCATTGATCGTCCAGTACTGGCACTGGCTCACCGGAGCGGTTCGGGGGAACCTCGGAACTTCGCTCTCGAGCCGCCAGTCGGTGAGCCAGCAAATCGCCACCCGGTTCCCGGTCACCTTCGGCCTCGTCGTGGCCTCGGCCATCGTGGCCCTCATCGTCGGCATACCCCTCGGCATCCTCTCGGGCGTGCGGCCCGGGGGACGTCTCGACGCCGGCGCGCGGACCTTCTCCACGCTCGGATTGGCCGTGCCGAGCTTTTGGCTGGCCATCATCTTGGTGTCCATCTTCGCGGTCCACTGGAAGATCTTTCCGCCCACCGGCTACACCTCCATCACGGCGTCGTTCACCGGCTGGCTCACCGACATCACCCTGCCGGCCGTGACCCTGGGCCTGCTGGTAGGGGCGACGCTGGCCCGCCAGCTGCGGGCCTCCCTCATCGACGTCCTCGACACCCCCTACATCCGCACCGCCTGGGCGAAAGGGGGGACCCGCCGCTCGGTGCTCGGCCATGCGCTCAAGAACGCTTCGATGCCGGTGGTGACGATTTTCGGGGTGCAGATCGGTTACCTGCTCGGCGGTGCCGTGATCGTGGAGCAGATCTTTGCGATGCCGGGTCTCGGGACCTACATGCTGAGTGGCATCACCGACCACGACCTGCCCGTGGTCCAGGGGGTGGCGATCGTCTTCGTCCTGTTCCAGATGACCATGAGCCTTCTGGTCGACATCAGTTATGGGTACTTGAACCCGAAGGTGCGAGTGGCGTGACGACCGTTGCGAGCGACCACGGCGTGATCGGGAGCGGCCGTCGACCGCTGCGCCAGTGGATGGCCGAGCACCGGCGACTGCTGCGGTTCCTTCGCAACACCGGCGTCCTCTTGTCGATCGCCTGGCTGCTGCTCATGATCGTCTTTGCCCTCTTCGCCCCGTGGATCGCCCCACACGATCCGAACGCCCAGAACCTGTTGCAGCCCTCGGCGGGGATCAGCAGCAGCCACTGGCTCGGGACCGACGACCTGGGGCGCGACGTCCTCTCTCGTCTCATCTACGGCGCCCAGAGCTCCATGCAGGTGACCTTCGAGACGGTGGGCCTGGCCCTGGTGCTGGCGTTGATCATCGGCCTCGTGGCCGGGTTTCGAGGTGGCCGGGTCGACTACCTCTTGATGCGGGCCGCCGACGCCGGCCTGGCCTTCCCGCCGCTCGTGCTCGCCTTGGCCGTCGTGGCCGTCGTGGGAACTTCGGTGAACGACGTTTCCCTGGCCCTCGCGCTGGTCTTCGCCCCGGGCTTCGCCCGCTTCATCCGCGGGCAGACGTTGGCCGTCAAAGAGGAATCCTTCGTCGAGGCTTCGACCTCGCTCGGCTCGCCTCCCACCCGCATCGTCATCGTGCGGATCCTCCCCAATGTCATGACCGGGCTGGTGGTCGGCATCGCCATCGCCCTCGGGGCCGCCCTGCTCGCCGAATCCGGGCTCGCCTTCTTGGGCCTGGGACCGCCTCCGCCCTCGGCCAGCTGGGGCGCCATGGTCCAGGAGGCCTACGACACCTCGCTCTTCACCCATCCGTGGTCCATCGTTCCGCCCGGTCTGACCATTGTCCTCACGGTGCTGGCCTTCAACACGATCGGCGACTCGCTCCGTGACACGATCAGTGGAGCGACGACGACCCGATCGCGTCGTCAGCGCGGCGTCAAGCGCCAACGAGGTATCACCGGGGTGGCTCGTCGCGCCCAACCCGCCCCGCCGGAGGTGGTGCCGCAGTCCAATGGCCAGGCGTCGCTCCTGGAGGTCCGCGACCTGTGCGTCGAGTTCGAGACCGATGCGGGGCGGGTGCGGGTGGTCGACGACGTGTCCTTCGACGTCGGGGCGGGCAAGATCGTCGGGCTGGTGGGTGAGTCAGGCTGCGGCAAGACCGTCAGCTCGCTCGCCGTCTTGCGCCTCCTCGCCTCGCCACCGGCCCACATCGTGGGGGGGTCCATCCGCTTCAACGGGCGCGACCTGCTCGACATGGACTTCGACGAGCTGCGACGGATCCGAGGCTGTGACATCGCCATGGTCTTCCAGGATCCGCTGGCCAGCCTGGACCCGTCCTTCACCGTCGGCTACCAGCTGATCGAGGCCATCCGGCTGCACGAAAGACTCAGCCGAGCCGCCGCCCGGGACCGAGCAGCCAGGCTCCTCGAGAGCGTGCACATCCCCGATCCCGCACAACGTCTTTCCGCCTACCCGCACCAGCTCTCGGGCGGGATGCGCCAGCGGGTGATGATCGCCATGGCCCTCAGTTGCTACCCGCGCCTGCTCATCGCCGACGAACCGACGACGGCGCTCGACGTGACCGTCCAGGCCCAGATCGTCGAGCTCCTCAACGAACTGCGCGAGAGCGACGACCTGGCCGTGCTGTTCGTCACCCACGACCTGGCCTTGATCTCCGAGCTCTCCGACGAGGTCACCGTGATGTACGCCGGACAGGTGGTCGAGCACGCAGCGACCGCCGATGTCTTCGCTCACCCCCGTCATCCCTACACCGCAGCCCTGCTGGCGGCCTCCCCTGGCATCCGAGGCCCGGCAGACCGCCAGGCGCTCGTTGCCGGCCAGGTCCCGCAGGCCGGCCAGTTCCCGTCGGGGTGCCGGTTCCATCCGCGCTGCGCCTACGCCGAGGAATCCTGTCGGGGCGAACCCGTTCTCCTCGCGACGGCAGGCCCGGATCGCCAGAGCCGGTGTCGGCGACTGGAGGAGCTCACGTTGTTCGGCGTCGGGTCCGACGTGGCCGACCGGCTCGCTGCCGACCCCGTGCGGGCCCGGTGACGAGCGACCCCGAACCGGCCCCGGCGGTGGCG
This sequence comes from uncultured Acidimicrobiaceae bacterium, assembly GCA_963789235.1. Taxonomy (GTDB): domain Bacteria; phylum Actinomycetota; class Acidimicrobiia; order Acidimicrobiales; family RAAP-2; genus Bog-473. The sequence continues at coordinate 76,061 of CAWBJX010000003.1, forward strand.
CCCGAGGAGGAGGCCGTGGCCGAGCTGGTGGGCGTGTCCTGTGATTTCTCTGTCCGCCTTCCCGGCCGGGGGAAGGGAACGGTGCACGCCGTCGACGACGTGGATCTCACCGTGGTGCGTGGAAGGACGCTCGGGCTGGTCGGTGAGACGGGCTCGGGCAAGTCGACCCTGGCCCGACTGCTCTTGCGCCTGATCAGTCCCACGTCCGGGCGGGTCATGCTCGGCAGCGAGGACATCACCCAGGTCAAGGGTGCCCGTCTGCGGACCTTGCGCCGCAGGATGCAGCTGGTCTTCCAAGATCCGTATTCCTCCTTCGATCCCCTTGCCACGATCGGATCGAGCGTGGGCGAGGCGCTGGGGGTCCATACCGAGCTCGGACGCGCCGCTCGTGAGCTCCGCACGGCTGAACTGCTCGACCAGGTTCGCCTCCCGTCATCCTTCGCCCGCCGCCGTCCACGCGAGGTCTCCGGCGGTCAGTTGCAACGGGCGGCCATCGCACGAGCCCTGGCCACCGAACCAGAGCTGCTGGCGCTCGACGAGCCCCTGAGCTCGCTGGACGTCGCGACCCAGGTGCAGATGGTCGACCTCCTGGGCGACCTCCAGGACCGCCTGGGGATCGCCTACCTGTTCATCTCCCACGACCTCAATCTCGTGCGTTCGCTCAGCCACCGAGTGGCCGTGATGTACCTCGGGCGTATCGTCGAGGAGGGACCGGTCGACGAGCTCTTCGGCTCCGCCCGCCATCCCTACACGCAAGCCCTCCTCTCGGCATCGCCCAGCATCGACCCGGCCCGACGACGACTGCGGATCGTCTTGGAGGGCGACATTCCTTCTCCCATGAACCCGCCGAGTGGCTGTCACTTCCGGACCCGCTGTCGCCACGCCATGGACGTGTGCGCGGTCGAGGAGCCGATGTCCACCGTGATCGGTGGACTCACCGTCAGTTGTCACCTGATGGATCCCGCCCGCGACCGGGTCGCTGGGCCCTTGGGCTCCTCGACCCCCGTGGAGCGTTCGGCGGAGGCGCCGCCGTCACGAGAGGCATAGGTGACGAGCCGGGTGGTCCGCCCGACCGGCTGATCCGGATGCGGAGGCTCCACGGAAGACACGGCCGGCGGTCGCAGTCGGTGCAGTCACCCAGGAGGTTTGTCATTCTCCTCCGTCCCGCACGCGTCTCTGGAGGACCTGGTTCCCACGGCGGGCCACACCCGACCCAACACGCCTGAACGAACCCGGCGTGTCGGGCGTGTGACGGGAACGCGAACTGCTTTGGAGCCACGATCCGATCGATGCGAGAGTGTCCACGGACCCAGAACACCCTCCGGAGCAGTGACGACGCGCACGCGCGTTCTCGCTCGTTCTGCACACGTCAGGGGGACCACCATGAAGCCGTCACGCAAAATGCCTCGTCGCCACATCGGGGCGGCGTGGGTCAGCGCCACGCTGCTGCTCGCGGGCTTGGCGCTGGCGGCGAGGTGCACCCCTGCCGGCGCTTCGGACGACCCCGGCCCGACGGTCGTCAACCCGGACGCACCCCAGTGCGACCCCTCCTTCGCCGAGCGCCGCCGGCGACGACGGCGGTCGTCGGGGAGCCTTTCAGCTTCGAGGTCACGACGTGCGGGATGTCGACACCGACCCCGCCGCGCATCAGAGCATGGGACCTGCCGAGCGGCCTCAGCTTCCACAACGACCATGACGGAACGGGAACCATCACCGGGACGCCACAGGAGAACGACGTCGGCCAGTACTCGGTGACGTTGAGTGCCCGCTCCGGGCATCTGGCCGCTGCTCGCCAGAGCCTCGCCATCACCGTGGAGACGCCATCTCAGGCCGACACGGTGTCACCTTCCGTCTCCCTCTCCCCACCGGCCGGCGACCAACCCGTCATCGGGGTCAGCATCCCCGCCCTGATCGCCCAGACGCCCGCCACCCAGGCGGCGTGGTTGGCCAACTTGCAGTCGATCGGCATCGACTCGGTCCGTATCGAAGCCGATTGGGAGTACATCTCCGACGGCGGGCCGGGCGCCGACGACTGGAGCCCGCTCGACCAGGAGGTGGACTCGATCCGTGCGGCCGGCATGAACATCGACATGGTGATCGACGGCACGGCGTCGTGGGCGGCGGTGCCGGGCGCGTCGGGCACCGATATGGCCCAACCGGCCGACCCGGCCCAGTTCGGGCAGTTCGCGGGCGCGGTGGCCCAGCGCTACGCCCCCCAAGGGGTGCAGGACTACGAGATCTGGAACGAGCCCAACAGCGTCGACTTCTTCCAGCCGGCGCCGAACCCCGCCGTCTACGTGCAGATGCTCCAGGCGTCCTACAGCGACATCAAGGCCGTCGACCCCAGCGCCTTCGTCATCTCGGGCGGCCTGGCCCCCGAGGCCACCGACAGAGAGGGTGACATCAACGAGGTCACGTTCCTCCAAGACATGTACGCGGACGGCGCCGCGGGGTACTTCGACGCGCTGGGGGATCATCCCTACAGCTATCCCGCCCTCCCTGACACCTACGAGTCGTGGTCGGGCTGGTCGGCCATGGACGCCACCCCCACCTCACTCGAGAGCGTGCTGGCGGCCAATGGCGACGCCGACACGCCGATCTGGATCACCGAGATGGGCGCACCCACCGGGGGGCCCGACTCGGTCGGGACCGCCGGCCAGGCCGAAGAGCTCACCCAGGCGATCGACGACGCCAAGGCGTCGAGCTGGATCGGCGCCCTCTACATCTACACCTACGAGGACAGCGGGGGAGACCCCAGCACGGACCTGGACTGGTTCGGCCTCCTCAATGCCAACGGCTCCCCGAAGCCGGCATGGTCGGCGGTGGCCGCGGCGATCGGCTGACCTCCGCGGGAACCGGCGTTCACACGCTGAAGATCGGGAACCGGTCGGGCACGGTGGCGTCGGCGCGGGCCACCCAGACCCCCTGTCCGGTCGCCAGGCCGAGCTCGGCGGCCGTGCCGCGGCTCAGCTGGACCCAGCAGTCGCCGCCGGCCGAGAGGTTGACGTCGACCTTGACCTCGAAGCCGAGATGGGTGATCCGCGTCACCGTCCCCCCGACCGCGCTCGGCGACGGTTGTCCGTCCTCGACGCGGTGCACGACGAGGTCGTGCGGCCGCACCCACGTGCCGTCCAACCGGGTCGCCGGCCCGAGGAAGGTGAAGACGAACTCGTTGGCCGGGTGGTCGTACATCTCCGACGGCGTCCCCACCTGCTCCAGGCGTCCGTGGTTGATGACGACCAGACGGTCGGCCACCTCCATGGCCTCCTCCTGGTCGTGCGTGACGAGCACCGTGGTCACCTGCAGGGTGTCGTGCAGGTCGCGCAGCCACTGGCGCAGCTGGGTGCGCACCTGTGCGTCCAGCGCGCCGAAAGGCTCGTCGAGCAGCAACACCTTCGGCTCTATGGCCAGGGCCCGGGCCAGCGCCATGCGCTGGCGCTGGCCGCCGGAGAGCTGCGACGGGTAGCGGTCGCTCAGGTGGGCGAGGCCGACCAACTCGAGCAGTTCGTCCACCCGCGCCTTCACCTCGGCTTTGGGGCGGCGACGGATCTCGAGCCCGAACGCGACGTTGCGGCGCACCGTGAGGTGCCGGAAGGGCGCGTAGTGCTGGAAGCAGAACCCGACGCCGCGACTGCGGGCCGGCGCCGCGGTCAGGTCCTCTCCGTCGATCCGGACGGTGCCGGTGTCGGGCGTGTCCAGTCCCGCGATGATCCGCAGCAAGGTGGACTTGCCGCCGCCGCTCGGGCCGAGCAGCGCCGTGAGCGAGCCCGCCGGCACCTCGAGCGACACGTCGTCGAGGGCGACGGCGTCACCGAACTTCTTCGAGATGGAATGCACGTGGATGCTCACGCGGCCGCCTTCACGTGCCAGGCATCCCGGTTGCGGTCCGTCACGGTGAGAATTGTAAGCACGATCAGGGCGGACAGGCACAGGGCCACCGCACCGACATACGCACTCTGCGGGTCGAGGTTGTCGATGCTGTCGGAGATGAACAAGGTGAGGGTCTCGGTCTTGCCGGCGATGGAGCCCGAGACGAGGGCCACCGCTCCGAACTCTCCGAGCACGCGGGCAGTGGTGAGCGTGACGCCGTAGGCCAGGCCCCGCCGGATGCTGGGCAGCGTGATGCGGCGGAAGACGGTGAACGGCCCGGCGCCGAGGGTGGAGGCGGCCTGCTCCTGCTCGGTGCCGATCTCCTGGAGCACCGGCAGGACCGAACGGACGACGTAGGGCAGCGACACGGCGGCCGACGCCATGATGATGCCGGGCAACGAGAAGATCACCGTGATGCCGCGGGCGGCGAGCCAGTTGCCGAACCAGCCCGTCTTGCCGTAGACGAGGATGAGGCCGAGGCCGATGACGACGGGGGAGATGGCCAGGGGGATGTCGACCAACGCATCGAGCAGCCAGGCTCCCGGGAAGCGGTGGCGGGCGAGGATGAGCGCGACCCCGACGCCGAAGATCGTGTTCAGTGGCACCGCGATGCCGGCCACGAGCAGCGTGAGCCAGAGCGCGTGCACGGCGTCCGGCGCGGTGATCGCATCCCACGCCGCGCCGAGTCCGTTCTGAAACGCCCGGTAGAACACGGTGGACACGGGCAGGACGACGAGCAGGGCGAGGTAGGCGAGCACGGTGACGCGCAGCGGCAGGCGCCAACGGGAGCCCTTCACACCGACTCCGAGAGGTCGAAGCGACGGCGGGCCCAGCCGATGCCGATGAGCACGAGCAGCGAGATCGCCACGAGCACGATGGAGACGGCGCTGGCCGCCGCATTGTCGTCACTCTGGACGAGGCCGTAGATCCACGAAGAGGCCACCTCGGTCTTGAACGGGATGTTGCCCGAGATGAGCACCACGGAACCGAATTCACCGACGGCTCGGGCGAAGGCGAGACCGGCTCCGGCCAGCACCGACGGGAGGAGGCTCGGGAGGATCACCCGGAGGAGCACCTGGCGGCGGGTGGCGCCCAGCGAGGAGGCCGCCTCCTCGGTCTCCGCATCGAGCTCGGCCAGCACTGGTTGGACGCTGCGCACACAGAAGGGCAGCGTCACGAAGGCCAGCGCGCAGACGATGCCGAGCCGGGTGCCCGCCAGGTCGACATGGAACGGGCTGCCGGGTCCGTAGAGCGCGAGCAGGGTGAGGCCGGCCACGATGGTCGGCAACGCGAAGGGAAGATCGATCACCGCGCCCAGGAGCGCCTTGCCGCGGAAGTCGTCGCGCACGAGCACGAACGCGATGGCGAGGCCGGCCACCGAGTTCACGACGGCCACGATGGCGGCGGCGCCGAGGCTCAGCTCCAGCGCCGCGAGCGCCTCGGGCTGGGTGACGGCCCGCCAGAACTCGGCCCAACCGTGGCTGAAGGCGTTGGTGACCAGTGCCGCCAGGGGCAGCAGGACCAGGAGCGAGAGGTAGGTGACGGCGAGCGCCGGGCCGCCGACGCGGGCGGCCGTCCTGCCCGCCGAGGCCAGGGCGGGCGACGGCGCCGCGGGGGGGCTCCGGCGCCAACGCCCCCACCCTGGCCGACGGTCGGCGGACGCGGGTTGCCGGCCTGGGAGACCCAGGTCGGCCACGCCCGCACCCACGCCGGTCATCTGGCCGCTATCCGCTGGCGGTGGAGACGCCGAGCGACTGCTCGTCCTTGGCCACGATGCCCGTCTGGGGATCGAAGAACTTCGTGTTGACCGACGTCCAACCGCCCAGGCTGTCGATGGTGAAGAGCGTCTTCGGCTTGGGGAAGTCGAACTTGGCCGCCACCGACGGCAGGACCGGGCGGTAGCCCTGCTGGCCCCACACGGTCTGGCCGGCGGGGGAGAGCAGGTAGGCCAGGAAGGCCTTGGCGGCCGGGCTGGCCGTCTTGGTCACCGCGATCGGGTTCTGGATCAGGATCGTCTGCGGCGGCGTGATGACATCGACCGGCTCGCCCTTGGTCTTGGCGTAGAGCGCGTCGTCCTCGTAGTCGAGGAGCACGTCACCTTGACCCGACAAGAAGGTCTGCAGGGCGGCGCTGGCGCTGGAGGGCTGCGCCACCGCGTTGTGCAGCAGCTCCGAGAGGTAGGTCTGGGCCTGCGCGGGCGTCTTGCCCTGCTCGATCTCGGCGCCGTAGGCCGCCATGATGTTCCACTTGGCGCTGCCGGAGCTGAACACGTTGGGGGTGATGACCCCGACACCGGGCTTGACGAGGTCGGCCCAGGTGGTGATGTGCTTGGGGTTCCCGGGGCGCACCACGAACGACACGATGGAGTCGGTCACCATGCCCTTGGTGGGGCCCTTGTCCCAGGAGCTGGACACCAGCCCGGCCTTGACGAGCTTGTCCATGTCGGGCTCGAGCGAGAGGTTCACGACGTCGGCCGGCAGCCCGTCGACCACCGACGTGGCCTCGGTGCCGGAGGGCCCGAAGGAGGGCGAGACGGTGACGCCCGCCCCGGCCTTCGTCTTGGCGAAGTCGGTGGCGAGCACCGTGTAGGCGGGCTTGGGGGTCGAGTAGGCCACCAGGTTGACGGTGCCGCCGGACTGCGCCCCGGCGGGCAGCGCGGTCAGGGCCACGGCCGAGACGGCGAGCGCGCCCACGGCGGCCAGCTGGCGGGGGGACCGACGCCGCACGGGGGCGGCGGCGGGCCCGGATGAAGGGGTTTTGATGTGCATCGAAGCACTCTAATCCACACGATATCGATAAATCCACGCGACGCACTAAATCAAAGTGAATTGGTAGCGATTTGACAAAGAAGAGCTCAACTGCTCGCCGAGTGCGGGCGGGCGGGGGGTCAGGCCTGGGCGGGCACGGCGCGGTCGTCCCAGAGCGCCATCGCGGCCAACGGTCCGTCGTCCGCCCGCCGGGCTCGCCGGGCCTCGAGCATGGCCAGGTCGGAGCGCAGCACCAGGTCCTCGAGCGACGCGGGGTCGCCGGCTCGGCCGCGTCGTCCAGCCGAAGGACACCTCCACCTCGGCGCCGACGAACGCCGTCGTCCCGGGCGCGGCCAGGTGATGACAGATGTGGCTCGTGATCGTCATGCTGTCGGCCCCGGCCAAGTTCAGCGCCAGCGCGAGGAACTCCGTGCCGCCGATGCGAGCCAGCACGTCGCGCTTGCGGAACGTGACCGACAGGGCGCGCGGCGACGGCCTGGAGCGCCGCATCGCCCGCCCGGTGCCCCAGTCGCTCGTTCAGTTCCTGCACGTTGCCCACGTCGACGAACAGCACGTGGACGTCCGCCGCCTGGCGGTCGGCGACCTGGAGCAGTCGGGTTCCCGACACGAGCAGGCCGCGGCGGTTGCGCAGGCCGGTCAGCTCGTCACCATGGGACAGCTCGAGCAGCCGGGCGCTGAGCTCCTCCATCTCGTTCTCGACGGCCACCCGGCGGCTGATGTCGTGCAGGAGGTTCAAGATCTGGACGGCACCGCCCTCGCCGTGAAAGACCCGCGCCGTCGTCTCGATCTCGAGGTAGCGCCCGTCGCCGCGGCGCACGCGGGCCACGCCCACGGACGACCCGGTTCGGTCTCTCTCGGCGGTCGCGAGCCGCCAACGGGGGTCTTCCTGGTCGAAGATGCCGTCGCGACCGCGGTGGCAGATCTCTTCGGCGCTCAGGCCGAGGAGGGCGCAGGCGGCCGGGTTGGCGGCGGTGATCCGGCCGTCGGGGGTCGAGACGAGCACGCCCTCGGGATTGTGCGCGAACAGGACCTCGTAGGCGGCCAGTCCCACCTGATCGGTGTCCCCTACGACCATCCCTGCTCCTCCACCGTGCTCGCGCCGTGCTCGCCGTTGCGCTTCGGAGAGACCTTCCGTCGATCGAGGATACTCAGGCTCCCCCCGCCAGAGCGGTCATTGCCATCGCCCGTGACCGTCGGCACGCTCACGGGCGTTCTCGTCGAGGGATCAGCGATCAGCCATCACGCCATCGGTCCGGGGTGCGAGCGGCGGCGCCCTCGCGGTGGCAAGGGCGAGTGGGCCCGCCTACGAGGCCCCGAGCCGGCTGTTGTAGCTGGAGATGGTGCTGTTGACGTTCGACTCGGCGCTCTTGACGGCGTTGGCCGGCGACACGCCGCCGGTGAACATGGAGATCTCCGCGTTGAGGACGTCGGTGCGCACGTCTTCGTAGGGCCCGATGACCGAACCCGAGGTGGCCGGAGAGTCGAGACCGTTGTTGATCTCGTTGTAGGCGACCTTGTACCCGGGGTCGGTGGCCCACAGGTGCTGGACCGTCGCCGTCTGCGCCGACGACTTGCGCACCGGGATGTACCCGGTGCCCGCGGCCCACGTGGCCTGGCTCTGCGTGTCGCACAGGTAGGAGAGGTACTGCCACGACGCCGCCTGGTCGATGGCGGGCACCTTGTCCGAGATGTACACGCCCGAGCCGCCCGGTTCGATCCCGCCCTGCACCGACGTGCTGTAGATCGGGAAGGCGCCGATGCCGAGCTTGACGTTGGCGTACTGGCCACCCGCCAGCAACTGGGTGACCGTGCCCAGCGCGGCCGAGGTCTCGATGGTCATGCCGTACTTGCCACTCCCGATCCCGAGCAGGTTGTCGTACTCGTCGGGACCCGTCGAGGGGTTGGTGGTGGCGTCGCCCGACTTCACGAGCTGGTCGAGCTGGCTGAAGATGGAGACGGCGGTCTTGGTGTCGAACACGCCGGCGGTGGCCCGTGCGCTGCGCCCGTTCTTGTTGTTCACGAACAGCTGGTTGGCCGAGGCCAGCCAGGTCTCGAGGTGCCACGGGTCCAACACGAGTCCCATGCCGCTGCCGGACGCCTTGAGCTTCTGGGCGTCCGTCACCATCTGGGGAAGCGTCGTCGGCGGGTCGGCCGGGTTGAGCCCCGCCTTGGTGAACGCGTTCTGGTTGTAATAGAGGATGGGCGCCGAGACGGCGAAGGGGAGCGCCCACTGCACACCGTTCACCTTCCAGTAGGCCAGCGGACGGGGCAGGTAGTCGCTCGTCGAGTACTTGGCGGCGTTCATGCACGACTGCACGGGCAGGAACGAGCCCGTGTCGATCGCGGCCTGGGTGCGCTGGTCTTCGAGTTGGACGGCGTCGGGCAGCTGCCCGTTGGTGAGGCCGGCCAGGTACTTCTGCCAGGTGTCGTCGTAGCCGGCCTGCGTGACGAGCGTGACGTGGACCTTGGACTGAGACGAATTGAAGGCGTTGGTGATGGACTGCAGCGTCGTCAGGTTGGCCTCCGACGCAGACTCCCAGAAGGTGATGTCGACCACGCCCTTGTGGTTGGCCAGCGCCTTGAGGTTGCAGCTGGGCAGGCTGGCCGCCCCGGCCGGAGCGGCGGTGCCGATCGCGACGACCGAGGCGGTGGCCGCCGTGGCCGACGACATGACCAGGGCCGCCGCGGCGAGCCTGAGGAAGCGAGGGGTGCGCATGCGAATTGCCTAGCACCCGGGGGGCGGGAGGAGCGTCCGCCCCCCGCTTACTTGACGGCGCCCGCGGTGAGGCTGCGCACGAGCTGCTTCTGGAAGACGAGCAACAGGATCACCAGGGGGACGAACGCGATGACGGCCCCGGCGAGTGAGACGGGGATCTGTGACACCTGGGTGCCGAGGAGCTGCTTCAGCCCGATCTGCACGGTGTCGAGCGGCGTCGACCCCCCGGTCGAGACGAGCGGCCACAGGTACTGGTTCCATGCCGCCAGGAAGGAGAACACCGCCAGTGCGGCCAGCGCCGGGCGGGCCAGGGGGACCGCGACCCGGGTCATGAAGCGCAGGTGCCCGTACCCGTCGAGCTGGGCGGCCTCCTGCAGGTCGCGTGGGATCTGCAGGAAGGCCTGGCGCAACAGGAAGATGCCGAACCCGGTGGCCAGGAACGGGATCGACAGCCCCTCGTAGGAGTTGAACCAGTGCAGCGACGTGATCGTGTCGAGGTTCGTGATGAAGGTGACCTCCAGCGGGATCATGAGTGTCGCCAGGCAGATCACGAACAGGGTGCGCTTGAAGGGGAAGCGCAGGAAGGCGAAGGCGTAGGCGGCGAGGATGGACGTGACGAGCTGGCCGACGACGATGGTGGCGGTCATGATCGCCGAGGTCGCCACGTACTTGGACATCTGACCGCCGCTCCACGCGGCGCTGTAGTTGTGCCACTGGGGACTGGTCGGGAAGAGCGGCGGCGGCTGCTGCACCAGCTGGCTCGGCTTCAGCAACGAGTTGACGATCGTGATGTAGATCGGGAACAGGACCACGATGGCGCCGGCCGTCAACGCGACGTAGGCCCCGAAGGTCCGCAGCCCGCCGGCGCGGCCCTCTCGCCGCCCTGGCCGGCAGCGCCTCCTTCTCGGCGCCCGGCGTGGTCTCCGTCTCCTGTGGCTCAACGGGCATAGGTCACCCGCCGTTCGAGGAGCCGCATCTGCACGAGGGTCAGTCCCAGCATGATCAGGAACAAGACGGTGGCCATGATGGCGGCCGCTCCGGGGTTGTTGTCGATCTGCAGCGTGTTCACGATGTTGTAGATCAGGACGTTGGTGTGCAGGCGGACGGCGTTCTGGTTCCCGATGAGGATGTCCACGGCGCCGAAGGCCTGGAAGGCATAGATCGTGCTCACCACGACGGCGAAGAAGATGGTGGGGGAGAGGAGCGGCACGGTCATGCGCCAGAACCTCGTCCAGGCCCCCGCGCCGTCGATGCGCGCCGCCTCGAGCAGTTCATCGGGCACCGACTGGAGACCGGCCGACATGATGATGAAGGACAGGCCCAAGAACTGCCAGATGGTGATCAGCGCCACCGACGGGAGCGCCCAGGTGGTGCTCTCGAGCGCCGGAGGGTTCGGGTTGATGCCGAGCCAGGGTAGGAGGCCGACCACCGGGTTGAGCAGGGTGCCGAAGACGACGGAGGCCACGGCGACCGAGCTGACCACCGTGGAGGAGAAGATCATGCGGTAGGCCGCCATGCCCTTGAGCTTGCGGTGCGCACCCACCGCGAGCACCAGTCCGAGGATCAGGCTGATCGGCACCACGAGGACGACGAAGATCACGGTCGTCACGAGGCTCTGGGTGAACTGGGTCGAGGTGATGGTGGGAACGATCTGGTGCAGCCCGACGTAGTGCGCCGGGAGGCCCGGCACCGGCGGCGTCTCGTAGAGCATGAGCTTGAAGTTGCGGAAGAAGGGATAGAAGGAGAAGACGCCGAAGAGCACCAGCGCCGGGACGAGGAGCAGGTAGGCCAGCCCCGCTTCCTTGCGCCGCCGGGCCCGCAACGGCGCGCCCTCGGCGCGCCCGTTCCCGACGGCCTGCTCCGGCGTGGCGCCTGGTCCCGGGGTGATGGTCCCGGTCACCGCCGTCACGGCGGTCCCCCGAGGCGCTCGCCCGTGGCGGCGTCGAAGAGGTGGTAGGCGCGCGGATCGGGGTCGATGGCGATGCGCACCGCCTCGCCCAGTCCGGGCTTGGCGGCCGACGCCCCCTGGCGCACGATGACGCGGGCGCCCGTCTCGGTGTGGCAGATCACGTGGGTCTCGGCGCCGAGCAGCTCGACGATGATCACGGAGGCCGCGATGGCGCCATCGGGGCTGAGGTGCAGGGACTCGGGGCGCAGGCCGAGCACGACGTCGGGCCCCGCCCCCCGCACCGCGTCCGCCACCTCGGCGGGCAGGGGCACGGAGGCCCCGGGGAACGCGACGGACAAGGTGCCGGCTCCGTCGGTGCAACCACCACCCTCTGCGTCGGGCGCGCCGCTCTCGACGAGCATCCCCTCGATGAGGTTCATCCCGGGGCTTCCCAGGAAATGGGCCACGAACGCATTGGACGGGCGCGCGGTAGAGGTCTTCGGGCGTTGCCACCTGCTGGAGCTTCCCCTCGCTCATGACGGCGATGCGGTGCCCCATCGTCATCGCCTCCACCTGGTCGTGGGTGACATAGATGGTGGTGGTGGACAGGCGCGCCTGGAGCTCGACGATGTCGGCCCGCGTCTGCACCCGCAACGCAGCATCGAGATTGGACAGCGGCTCGTCCATCAAGAACACCAGGGGCTCGCGCACGATCGCCCGGGCCAGGGCCACCCGCTGGCGCTGGCCGCCCGAGAGCTGGGCCGGTTTGCGGTCGAGCAGGGTGCCGAGGCCCAGGGTCTCCGCGGCCCGCGTGACCTTGGTCGTCCGCTCCTCCTTGTCGACGCCGCGCTGGCGCAGCGGGAACTCGATGTTCTTGGCCACCGTGAGGTGAGGGTAGAGCGCGTAGCTCTGGAAGACCATGGCCACGTCGCGGTCCTTGGGGTCGACGTCGTTCACGATCCGTTCGCCGATGGAGACGGTGCCCTCGCTCACCTCCTCCAGGCCGGCCACGAGCCGCAGCGCCGTCGTCTTGCCGCACCCGGACGAGCCGAGGAGCACCAGGAGCTCACCGTCGGGCACCCTCAGCGTGAGGTCGTCGACCGCGGTGGTGTCACTGAAGCGTTTGGTGACTCCGTCGAAGCTGACCTCAGCCAAGGTGCTCCCTTCGGGCGGCCCCCGCCACCGTCGATCCGCTGGGGCGCACGGTAGCGGGAAGCGGGCACGCCGGCACGAAACGGCCGGGCCCGCTCAGCGGGCCGGGATCTTCCACCCCATGGACTCTGCGATCTCCTTGCAGGTCGGGCACAGGCCGTAGCGGGCCGGGTCGCGGCCCGGGACCCACTCCTTGCCGCAGAGGGCCCGGACGGGCGTCTGGTTGACCATGCCCTCGACCACGCTGGGCCCGGTCGAGACGAATTCGCCGTCCTTGGGGGTGTAGCCCTCGAGGACGATGTGAGCCATCCGGTCGTGGTCCCCGTCGTCCAGGTCGGGCGCCGGCCGCGCCGGCGCCAGCGTCGTCCCGCCGACCTGGGCCGGGGCGGGTGATCCGGGCGCAGCGTCCACCAAGCCCAGCGTAGGCCCTTTGTCGGCGTCCTTCACCTGCTCCTCACCTGCGCTTTCGAGCCCCCGGCCCGGGCCGTCCGCACGGGAATGACCTCCGCGCCCATATTGTTGACCAGTCAGAGGATTTGTGCGGACACAGAAAGAAGCCCGATGACCAACGAGAACGTGACACTCCCATTGCTTCCCCTCACCTCCGGGGTGGTCCTGCCCGGGATGGTCTTCACCATGGCGCTGGAGTCTGCCGAGGCCCGCGCCGCCGTCGAGTCGGCCCGCTCCGCGGGCGGGCGCCTGCTGCTCGTTCCCCACATCGAGGGGCGCTTCGCCGGCGTCGGGGTGATCGCCGAGGTGATGGAGGAAGGTGACCTGCCCGGCGGCCTGCCCGCCGTGGCCATCCGGGGTGACCGCCGCGCCGTCATCGGCACGGCGGTGCCCGGCACCGGCGACGCCCTGTGGGTGGAGGTCGAGCCGCTCACCGACCCCGAGCCCACGCCCGCCGCCAACGAGCTGGCCCGGGAGTACCGTGCCGTGCTCGAGAACATCCTGCACAGCCGTGGCGCCGGCCGCATCGCGGCCCAGCTGCGTGAGATCACCGAGCCGAGCCGCCTGGCCGACGTGTCGGGCTACTCGCCCGACCTCTCGCTGACCCAGAAGGTCGAGGTCCTCGAGACGCTCGACGTCGAGGCGCGCCTGCGCCTCGTGCTCGGCTGGGCGCGCGACATCCTGGCCGACCTGGCGTTGCGCGAGAAGATCAAGACCGACGTCGAGGAGGGCATGGAGAAGACGCAGCGCGAGTTTCTGTTGCGCCGCCAGCTCGACGCCATCCGCAAGGAGCTGGGCCAGCTCAGCGGGGACGGCGACGCCGAGGACCCCGACGACTACCGGGCCAAGCTCGAGGCGCGGGACCTCCCCGAGCACGTGCGCAAGGCCGTCGAGCGCGAGGTCGACAAGCTCGAGCGCACCAGTGACCAGAGCCCCGAGACGGGCTGGATCCGGACCTGGCTCGACACCGTCCTCGAGTTGCCCTGGGGCACCGAGTCCGAGGACCGCCTCGACATCGCCGAGGCGTCGCGGATCTTGGAGGCCGACCACGACGGGCTCGAGGACGTGAAGGAACGCATCCTCGAGCACCTCGCCGTGCGCAAGCTGCAGGCCGAGCGCGGCCTGACGCCGGTGGACGGGCGCGGGTCCGGCGCCATCCTGGCTCTCGTCGGGCCCCCCGGTGTCGGCAAGACGTCGCTCGGTGAGTCCGTCGCCAACGCGCTCGGGCGCAAGTTCGTCCGCGTCTCCCTGGGCGGGGTGCGTGACGAGGCCGAGATCCGCGGCCACCGCCGTACCTACGTCGGGGCCCAACCGGGCCGGCTGGTGCGCGCCCTGCGCGAGGCCGGCACCATGAACCCCGTCGTCGTCCTCGACGAGGTCGACAAGATCGGGACCGACTTCCGGGGCGATCCCTCCTCGGCACTGCTCGAGGTGCTCGACCCGGCGCAGAACCACACGTTCCGGGACCACTACCTCGAGGTCGACCTCGACCTGTCGCGGGTGCTGTTCATCGCCACGGCGAACGTGAGCGAGACCATCCCCGGGCCGCTGCTCGACCGGATGGAAGTCATCCGCATCGACGGGTACACCGAGTCGGAGAAGGTCTCCATCGCCAAGCACCACCTCGTGGGCCGCCAGCTCACCCGGGCGGCGTTGCGCGAGGACGAGGTGCAGATCACCGACGAGGCGCTGCGCTCCATCGTGGCGGACTACACGCGGGAGGCCGGCGTGCGGAACCTCGAGCGCGAGCTCGGCAAGCTGCTGCGCAAGGTGGCGACCAAGCTCGCCTCGGGTGAGCGCGAGGCGCCCGTCGTGGTCGACGCCGGCGACGTGCGTGCATGGCTCGGACGGCCGCACTTCTTCTTCGAGGCGGCCGACCGCACCAGCGTGCCCGGCGTGGTCACCGGCCTCGCCGTGACCGGCGCCGGCGGCGACGTCCTCTTCGTCGAGGCGAGCGTGTCCGACGGGCCCGAGGGGTCTGACCCTCACCGGGCAGTTCGGCGACGTCATGAAGGAGTCGGCCGAGATCGCGCTCTCCTACGTGCGCTCGCACGCCGGCGAGCTCGGCATCGACCCGTCCTCCTTCGCGGGCAAGCGGTTCCACCTACACGTCCCCGCCGGTGCCGTCCCCAAGGACGGCCCGTCGGCCGGCGTGACGATGACCACCGCTCTCGTCAGCCTGCTGCGCGGCGTGCCGGTGCGCTCGGTCGTGGGGATGACCGGCGAGGTCACCCTGCAGGGTCGTGTCCTGCCCATCGGCGGGGTCAAGCAGAAGGTGCTGGCCGCCCACCGGGCCGGGCTGACCGAGGTGGTCCTGCCCGAGCGCAACGGACCCGACCTCGAGGACGTCCCCGAGGAGGTCCGCGAGGTCATGACGTTCCACTTGGCCGCCACGGTCGACGACGTGCTCGCGCCGGCATTGTCCGGGGCGGGCACGTCGGCCCCGGCGGCCGGCGACGGGCCCGAGTTGGGCGCCGCGGCCTGAGGCCGGGCAGACTGGCGCGGGACTCGTCGATCGGAGCGGCCATGGACGACAAGGAGATCGTGGAGCGGATCAGCCAGCTGGCCGAGGAGGAGCAGCGCCTCGAGGAGGCGCACGTCGGCGAGGGTCTGAGCGGCGACGAGCTGGAGCGCAAGCGCCAGCTCGAGGTCACACTGGACCAGCTGTGGGACACGCTGCGCCAGCGACGCGCCAAGCGCCACGCAGGCCAGGACCCCGACTCCGCCCAGACAGCGCTCGCCCGACACGGTCGAGGGCTACCTGCAGTAGGCGGGAGCCACCGGGGCCGGGCGGTCAGCCCGCCGGCATGCGCCGGTTGAGCGAGGGCACCACGACACCGGCCAGCCCGCGCAGGTTGCCGATGGCGACGTCGAGCCAGTCGAAGGAGTCCCGCCACACGGCGATGCGGCCGTCGCGCACCACGAAGCGCCCGTAGACCCAGAACCGTGACGCGAAGCGCCGGAAGTTGAGCTCGTCGACCCTGTCGGTGAGCACGACGTCTCCCTCGCTCGCGACGTGGTTGAGGTGCACGTTGAAGCCCATCCGGCCCGGCCGCAGCACCGGTCGCGCCAACCGTTCCAGGCGGTCCCGCCCGTGGAGCGTGGGCAGGGACACGTTCGCGTAGACGAGATCGTCGTGCACGAGCGCAAGTGCCCCGTCGATGTCGAAGGCGGCCAGGGAACGGAGGAAGGCGACGACCACGTCGGCGGGGGCGGGGGCGGGGGCGGGCTCGGCCGGTATCGACATCAGTGCATTCTCGCCGAGGCGGCGTCGTCGGTCGACCGGCGCCGCCGCCAAACGAGCGGCGCGACGGCGAGCGCCACCACGACCACCAGGGCCAGCACGAACAACGCATCGTAGGACCCGTAGCCCCCGTAGCTGAAGGCGACGGTGTGCACGCCGGCCCCGACCACGACGCCCACCAGGGCGGGCGCGACCATGACGGTCGGTGCGGGGTGGCCATCGACCTTGGCGCTCCACCCGGGGTCATAGGACGCGCTCAGGACGACCGTGGCGCGCCGGTTCGTCCGCACGAGGGCGCGGGCGGAGCCGTTCGCCAGGTCGGCGTGCTCGACGATCACGTGGCCCGGCGGCCCCCGCCGCGACTGCGTGCCCGCGGTCGGGACGGCACCCGCCTGTCCGTTGAAGGCCACGGTCAGGTCGCGCTGCTCGCCCAGGAGCGGCGAGTCCAGCAGGGCGACGCTCTGCGAGCCCACGTCGGCCCGTGTGGCGGAGAGCACGCCGGTGGTGTCGTACACGTGGATGTAGCCCGGGTCGGGCAGCGCCCACAGGCAGGAGGTGTCCGAGCACAGGACCTTGTCGGCCGGCACCGGCGGCGCCATGGTGGCGGGGGTGATGATGTACCCGATGCCGAAGAGCGGGTAGTCGCCCGGATTGGTGTCGTCGAAGTAGTACTCGGGATCGGTCATCAGCGACGCTGTCCGGAGCGTGTAGCCCACCTCGTCGACGTCCTTGCTCTCGAGGTACTTGAACACCGGGACGGCGCCGACGAGGAAGTCCTGTCCCCAGTTGGTCGGCTGGCCGGCGTAGACGCGGCCCGCGGGGGTGGGCCTGGACGTAGGCGAGCAGCTCGTCGATCTGGGGGTCCTGTTGCGCATCGGCGTCCGCCTGCAGCCCGATGTTGGTCGCGTTGTGCGCGTCGTAGGCGTCCAGCTCGGTCCAGGCGGGCACGAGCACGAGCACCAGCGCCACGATGCACACCACCGAGACGATCCCGCGGCCCGCCGGTCCCGCCGCCCACGCCCGGCGTTCTTCGGGCACGCGCCGCAGGACGGCGTCGAGCACGAACCGTCCCACCGCCACGATGCCGATGCCGGCGAGCAGGATGCCCGAGAGCTGCACGCCCATCTGAAAGCGTCGGATGAAGACGTCGCTGCTGCCCGGCAGGACGTCGTAGAGGGACCCGAACGTGGTCCTCCCGAACGTCATGAGCAAGGTGACCACCCAGATGCTCACCAGGGCGCGTCCCGCCAGGCTCGTGCGCCAGCGCCGGAGGCAGACCACAAGGCCGACCCCGACCAGGACCGTGACGACGGGCCAGCGCCCGGCGTCGTAGAGCTGCCCCGACAAGAGCCAGGACAGGATCTGGCGGGCGCCGTACCCGTTCTCGAGGCCCGTGCCCTCGAGCACCTCGTTGCGCGCCGCCCAGTGGGCCTGGTCGAGCAGCGGGACGATGACCCAGGCCGAGGCGGCCAGCGCGGCGGCGCCGAGAGCGAGGGAGCGACCCAGCCGGCGCCACAGGTCCGAGGGCACGATGAACGGCCAGACGACCAGCGGCACGAAGGCGAGATAGCCGGTCTCGTAGTGCAGCGCGACCGTCAGCATGATGAAGAGGACGGCGGGCAGGGCCGAGCGCAGCGACGACAGTGCCCGGTGGGTGAAGCCCCACGCCAGCGGGAGGGTCCAGGACGCCCACAGCTGGGTCCACACGCCGTAGCCGACCCAGACGTAGGCCTTCGTCTCGTAGCCAATGCCCGCCGCCGAGGCGAGGAACGGCGCCACCGCGGCGGCGCTGGCGGCGGTCCAGCGGCTGAGGCCGAACAGCCGGCCGCTCCAGTACACGGCGAGCGGCCACAACGCGAGGAGGAGGTACAACGACCATCGGAACGCGGTGTCGGGGTCGACGACCGTGCCGATCGCTCCCGTCAGCATCGAGGGCAGGCTCTGGTAGTGCAGGAACTGGGGAGAGCCGAGCCCGAGCGAAGGGAACCAGCTCGTCAGCGGCAGGTGGCCCTGGCGGATCCGTGACGCGGCGAACCGCACCATCTGCTCGTGCAGGGAGCTGTCGTCGAGGTAGGGCACCGCCCGCAGCTCCGGCCGCAGTTCCCACAGCCCCCAGAGGACCGCGAGGCTCACGACGATCCAGGGCGCGCCCCAGGACCAGGGCGACGCCGACGGCGACGGCCCGCCGGGGGGCTCCGCCCGTTCCGGGGCGGGAGCCAGCTTCGCGGTGGACGTCACGATCCTTCCAAGAGCCTGGGACGGTGCACCCGGCGCGTCCTTCGTCCAGGCGCTCCCATCGCAGTATGTTGCCAAACCGGATGCGGCCCGAGGCCGCAGCTCTCGAACCGTGCTGGTGGGTCCGCCGGTCCCGATCGCCCGGACGCCCCGTCGCTAACATCGCCCCGCATCCTGGGGCTGTAGCTCAGTGGTCAGAGCAGAGGACTCATAATCCTTCGGTCGTGGGTTCGATCCCCACCAGCCCCACCGGACCCCCCCACCGGACCCCACCGGCCCCGACCGGATCCGAGCTCTCCGAGTCGAGCGGCTACCCGTGGTCCTCCCCGGCCGCCCAGGCGACGGCGCCCCCGGTCAGGTTCTCGGCCGTCCAGCCGGCGTCGCTGAGCGCCTTGGCCGCCGCGGCGGACCGGCCCCCGACATGACAGGCCACCACGATGGTGCCGTCCCTCGGGAGCTCGTCCAGGCGATCGCCCAGCTGCCCGAGGGGGATGTTCACGCCGATGGGGTAGGCCCAGGCCTCGACCTCGTCCGACTCGCGCACGTCGAGGAGGAAGACGTCCTCGCCACGAGCGATTCGTGCCTTGACCTCGTCGGGTTCCACTTCGGCATAGGGCATGGACCCAACCCTACGGCCGCTCGGCGTGACGACTTCCAAAACTATGCACAAGAACGTTGATACTAAAAAGAGTGGTACGGATGTGCCGCCGTGCCGCCAGCGCCAGCGCCAGCGGCAGCGGCAGCGCCAGCGGCAGCGGCAGCGGCAGTGGCAGCAGCACAGGGCGGAGGCGACTGTACTGTTGCACGGTGGCCCTCCCTCGGAAATTCCTCAACGAGGACGAGGAGCTGCTCGCCGAGCTGCGCCCGCACTGGATCTTCATGTTCGGTCCGCTCTTCACGTCCATCGGGGTGTGGGCGGCGATCATCGTGCTGGTCGTCCTCTGGAGCAACCCGCCGAGCTGGCTGAACTACCCCATCGTGATCCTCGCCGTGATCCCCGGCCTGTGGCTGCTGGGCCGCTACGTCCGCTGGCGGTCCTACACCGTGGCGATCACGTCGACCCGGATCCTGGTGCGCCAGGGCATCTTGGGCCGCGACACGGTGCAACTGCGCCTGCAGCGCATCACCGAGGTCAACCTGCGGCAGTCGCTGATCGAGCGCCTGCTCGGCACGGGCAGCCTCGTCTTCGACGTGCAGGGTGAGGACGATTCGCTCACGCTCGAGTACATGCGCAAGCCGGCGATCGTCCAGCGCGTCGTCAACTCGCAGATCAACGAGATCGTGGGCGGGGGCCGTCGCGAGCCCGTTCCCTACGACATGCAGCCGGCCGACGTCCGCCGCGCCGCGTCGCGCTCACACGAGGACCGTGACGACGAGCACGACACACCCCCCTTCGGGGTGGGCGGGCCGGCGACTGTGGCCAACCCGGGTGCCGATCAGGACGCGGCTCCGTCCGCCCCCGGCACCGCCCCCTTCGAGATCCGGGACCGGCTCATCGAGCTCGACGACCTGCGCCGGCGCGGCATCCTCTCCGAGGAGGAGTTCGCCGCCAAGAAGAACGAGCTCCTCAACCGCATCTAAGGTGCGCCCGGAACCCCGGGCGCGGACGAGAGGAGCACGACATGCACGCTGTGGTGGTCGAGGTCGAGATCCAAGACGATGCGGAAGCCCGCGCGGGGCTCGAGGATGTCGTGGCCACGGTCAAGCAGGCCCCCGGCTTCGTCGCGGGGTACTGGATCCGCGTCGGCGATCGCAACGGGACGTCTGTCGTCGTGTTCGAGTCCCAGGAGCAGGCCGAGGCCGCCCGTCCGCCGTCCGACGGGTCCGCCCCGGGCGTGAAGATGACGAGCGTCACCGTCGGCGAGGTGCTCGCCTCGGCCTAGGAGCTCCACCGAGGCCCCGGGGGGGGCCGGTTGGCGGGACGGCTACCGTGGTGCGGGTGACCCTCCCTCGATACCGGTGCGACGGCTGTGGCAACCTCACCCGCTTCGACGTGATCGTCTCGCAGCAGACGAGGGCGTTCCACCACTTCACCGTCGGGGGTGACCTCGTCATCGAGGACGAGGAAGTCCTGTCCCGCCACGTGGACGAGGTGGTGTGCCGCTGGTGCGGACACGGGCGCAGCGTGGTGGAGGTCGCGGCCGCGGACGAGAAGCTCGAGGGGCCCGGCGCTCCGTCCAGAGTGCCGTGACCGAACCGCCGGCAGAGATCCTGCGCCGGCTCCGTCCCATCCCCGTCTACGCCGACCGTCCGACGACGAGCCCGCGCGACGTCGCGGGCGTGGGTCCCGACGGCCGGACGCGTGTGATCGAGGTGGAGCGGGCCGCCGAGCCGGTTCTGCTCCTCTTCCTCTCGGCGGGGTGCCTCGGCTGCCGCGACCTGTGGGAGGGACTGACCGCGCTCCAGGCAGACCTGGCTGGCGCGGCGCGCCTGGCGGTGGTGACCAAGGACCCCGGCGCGGAGGATCCCGGGGCCATCGCCGCCCTGGCCGGAGCGGAGGTCGCCCCGTTGGGCATCGAGGTCGTGATGAGCTCACCCGCCTTCCGGGACTACCGGGTGGGCGGTCCGCCGTTCCTCGCCGTCGTGACGGCGGACGCCGTGCTGACCGAGAGCGTGGCCTGGGGCCTCGAGCAGACCCTGCGCACCGCGCTCGGCGCTTTGCGCCGCGGCTGCAGCGCGGCGGCGGTGGTGACGGCGATGCTCGGTGTCACACCCCCGCGACATGCTGGGCCCGAACAGAGAGGGTCATCGTCATGCCGACAGCCAGGGACACCGACAGCGAGCCCGAGGACGGGCTCACCATCGACTGCGACCGCTGCGCGCTCAGGGAGACCGTCGCCTGCGACGACTGCGTGGTCTCCTTCCTCCTCGGGCGGGAGCCCGACGACGCCGTGGTCATCGACGCCGACGAGGCGCGCGCCATCCGGATGCTCGAGCGCGCCGGCCTCGTGCCGTCGCTGCGCTTCCACACGCGGGCGGGCTGACCGCCGCCGGGCGTCGTCCCGGCTCGGTGGGCGCGCCGGAGGGCTGCGGTGAAGCGCCACCTTCTCGTGACCAACGATTTCCCGCCCAAGGTGGGCGGCATCCAGAACTACCTCTGGGACCTGTGGAAGCGGCTCGATCCGGCGTCCTACGTCGTGCTGACCGGGTCGTCGGACGAAGGCGCCGCCGCGTTCGACGCCCAGCAGGCCGAGCGAGGCGTTCACATCGAACGGGTGCCCGCGAGGACCCTCTTCTTCCCGACCCCGGCGGCCCTGGCGGCGGTGCGCACCAGCGTCGCGGCGAACGAGGTCGACCTGGTCTTGCTCGACCCCGTGCTCCCGCTCGGCCTGCTGGGCCCGCGCCTCGGCGTCCCCTACGGCGTGATCCTCCACGGCGCGGAGGTCACGGTGCCCGGCCGGATCCCGGGCTCACGAGCCGCGCTCGGCCGTGTGCTGCGCGGGGCGGCGCTGATCGTGTCGGCGGGCGGCTACCCGGCGGCGGAGGGCCGCCGCGCCGCGTCCGGCCCCATCGGCCCGCTCGTCGTGATCCCACCGGGGGTGGACACCGGCGCCATCGTCCCGCTCAAGGCGGCGGAGAGGCGGGCCGCGCGGGCCCGACTCGGGCTGCCCGCGCGTGGACCCCTCGTCGTCAGCGTCAGCCGGCTGGTGCCGCGCAAGGGCATGGACGTGCTGATCCAGGCCGCCGGTCGCCTGGCGCCTTCCTACCCGGACCTGGTGGTGGCGATCGGCGGCCACGGCCGGGAGCTGGGGCGCCTGCGCCGCCTGGCCGACCGGAGCCCGGCGGCGGTCCGGCTGCTCGGGGCGGTGAGCGACGAGGATCGCGCCGCCCTGCTCGGCGGGGCCGACGTCTTCGTGCTGGCCTGCCGGAACCGCTGGCTGGGGCTCGAGCAGGAGGGCTTCGGGATCGTGTTCCTCGAGGCGGCGGCGGCGGGGGTCCCACAGGTGGCCGGCGACAGCGGGGGGGCCGCCGAGGCCGTGCTCGACGGGGTGACCGGCCTCGTCGTCGGGTCCCCGGGCGATCCCGGAGCGGTGGCCGAGGCGCTGCGCAGCCTGCTGGCCGACCCGACCCGGCGCCGGAGGATGGGCCGGGCCGCCCGCTCCCGGGTGCAGGAATTCTTCGACAACGACGTTCTCGCTTCTAGGCTGGCCGAGGCGCTGGCCGGAGTGGCAGGCTGACGCCCTGCCGCGCGGCAGGACCGGACAGGAAGGATGCACCCACCGTGGCCGATCAAGCCACAGAGCACATGTCGGTGGCGGCACCGCCTGAGCGGTGCTTCGCCGTCGTGGCCGACCTCGAGCGGTACCCGGAGTGGGCGGCCGACATCAAGGACGTCGAGGTCAAGGAGCGCGACGAGCAGGGCCGGCCGCAGCTGGTGACCATGCGGGCGGCCGCCTTCGGCCGCAGCACCAGCATGACGCTGGCCTACGACTACGCCGAGGCGCCGCGCGTCCTCTCGTGGAAGTTGACCCAGGGCGACATCACCACCAAGTGGGACGGGAGCTACATCTTCGAGGCCAACGGCGACGGCGGCACCGACGTCACCTACCACGTCGAGGCGGAGCTGCGCGTGCCCATCCCCGGTTTCATCAAGATGCGGGCGACCAGCCGCATCATGGCGACGGCCATGCGAGAGCTGAAGGCGCGGGTCGAGTCCACCTCGTGACCGCTGACGGGGGCCCGCGGGCCGCCGACGTGACCTACGGCATCGACATCGGCGGGACCAAGGTCCTGGGCGTGGCCCTCGACCCGGCAGCGGCCGTCGTCGCCGAGGCCCGGGTCCCCACGCCGACCGGCCGGCGCGAGATCGTGGGCAGCCATGTCGCGGCGGCGGTGGCACAGGTGGTGGCCGAGCTCGATCACGAGCTGGGCCCGAGCGCCGCCGTGCCCGTCGGCGTGGGCGCCCCGGGCATGGTGGACCGGGCGGGCCGGCTGTGCTTCGCCCCGAATCTGCCCCAGGCTCAGGGGGTGGACTGGACCGAGCTGATCGGCCAGCGGCTGCCGGGGCACGCCGTGGTCATCGAGAACGATGCCAACTTCGCGGTGCTCTCCGAGCACCGCCTCGGCGCCGCCCGCGGCTACGGCGACGTCGTCATGGTCACGCTCGGCACCGGCATCGGGGGTGGCATCGTGAGCGACGGGCGGGTCCAGGTCGGCTCGGCGGGCTTCGCCGGCGAGATCGGCCACATGGTGGTGGACCCGGCCGGGCCGCCCTGCCCGTGCGGGCGGCGGGGCTGCTGGGAACGCTTCGCGTCCGGTGCCGGACTCGGCGTGCTGGCCCGGGAGGCGGCCCTGGCGGGGCGGTTGGGCGAGGTGGTCAGGGTGGCCGGGGGCGATCCCGAGAGCGTGCGCGGCGAAGACGTCTCCGCCGCCGCCGCCGCGGGCGATCCGGCCGCGCGCCGGGTCATCGAGGAGGTCGGGTGGTGGGTCGGCTTCGGCCTGGCCAACCTCGCTGCCGTGCTCGATCCGGAGTGCTTCGTGCTGGGCGGGGGCGTCGTGCAGGCCGGTGATCGCCTGATCGATGCCGCCCGCGCCACCTTCGGGCAGCTGGTGGAGGGAGGAGACCGGCGCCCCCAGGCGGTGATCGTGCCCGCCACCTTCGGGGAACGGGCCGGGGCGGTGGGCGCGGCGTTGGCGGCGCGCCAGGGCGGCTTGTGGTGATGCGGACCGGCGTCGTGCTCCCCACCTTCCGGGAGACGCCCGACGAGGCCTTCGCCGCGGCGGCGCAGGCGGTGGCCGCCGGCGTGGACGGGGTGTTCTGCTACGACCACATCTGGCCCCTGGGCCAGCCCCACCGGCCGGCACTGGCGCCCTTTCCCGTGCTCGGCGCGCTCGGCGACGCGGCTTCCCCCGCGCCGGCGGGGGGCGGGCCCGTTCCTCGGCACGCTCGTGGCCCGGGTCGGCCTCGTGCCCAACGCCGTGTTGGCCGCGCAGTACACGGCGCTCGAGCGGCTCGCCCCGGGGCGGGTGATCGCCGGGCTCGGCACCGGCGACCGGCTGAGCGCGGCAGAGAACCGTGCCTACGGGATCCCCTTTCCGTCTGCGGCCGAGCGCCGGGCGGAGCTGGTGCAGCTGGCCCGCGCGCTGGTCAGGGCGGGACTCGTGGTCTGGGTCGCCGGGGGCACGGCCGGGCGCACCGAAGAGGCCCGGTCCGTCGGCGCGGCACTGACCGTGTGGGATGCCGATCCGGCGTTGGTGGCGCAGCGGGCCGCGGGACCCGATCCGATCGAGGTCACGTGGGCCGGCCCCCCGCCCACCGCGGCATCGAGCCTGCAGGCGACGATCGACGCACTGGAGGGCGCCGGTGCCAGTTGGGCCGTGTTCGGATGGCCGATCGACGTCGAGCAGCTGGTGGCCGCCGCGCGCACGCCGGTCCGGGGTCCGTGGCGGCGTCGGCCGGGTCGTAGACTCCACCGATGGAGTTCCGCCGGATCAACGGGCTGCCGCCCTACGTCTTCGCCACGATCAACGACCTGAAGGCGGCGTCGCGGCGAGCCGGCCGTGACGTGATCGACCTCGGCTTCGGAAACCCCGACCTGCCTTCGCCCGACGTGGCGGTGGGCAAGCTCGCGGAGGCCGCCCACAACCCGCGCAACCACCGCTACTCCGCCTCGCGGGGCATCCCCAAGCTCCGCAGTGCGATTTCCGACCTCTACGGGCGCACGTTCGCCGTCGAGCTCGACCCCGAGACCGAGGTGGTGACGACCATCGGCGCCAAGGAGGGCTTCTCCCACCTCATGTGGGTGCTCGTCGGCCCGGGGGACACCGCGCTGGTGCCCTCACCGTCGTACCCGATCCACATCTGGGGCCCGCTCTTCGCCGGCGCCGACGTGCGCCAGGTGCCCCTGCAGGGCCCGGAGGCGTCCGACGACGCGCCCGACCCGGGCGAGGCCTTCTTCGACGGGCTCATGCACGCGTGGGAGGAGTCGTGGCCCAAGCCCCGGGTCATCGTGCTCTCGTTCCCGCACAACCCGACCACGGCCTGCGTCGACCTGTCCTTCATGGAACGGCTGGTGGCCTTCGCCCGTGAGCACGGGGTGGTGCTGGTGCACGACTTCGCCTACGCGGACCTCGGCTTCGACGGCTACCACCCCCCGTCCATCCTCCAGGTGCCCGGCGCGACGGAGGTCGCGGTCGAGATCTACACGATGACCAAGTCCTTCTCCATGGCGGGCTGGCGTGTTGGTTTCGTGGTGGGCAACCGCGAGATCGTCCAGGCGCTCACGAAGCTCAAGACGTACCTCGACTACGGGACGTTCCAGCCCATTCAGATCGCCGCCATCGTGGCCATGAACGAGGCCCCGGACTACCCCAAGGAGATCAACCAGATCTACAAGTCACGGCGCGACACCCTCTGCGACGGGCTCAACCGCATCGGCTGGCGCCTGCACCCGCCCAAGGGGACGATGTTCGTGTGGGCACCCATCCCGGAGCCCTACCGCGAGATGGGCTCGCTGGAGTTCTCCAAGTACCTGGTCAACGAGGCCGACGTCGCCACCTCGCCCGGGGTCGGGTTCGGCCCCGGCGGCGACGGGCACGTGCGGTTCGCCCTCATCGAGAACGAGCAACGCATCGGCCAGGCCGTGCGCAACCTGCGCGGCGCGCTGACCAAGCTGGGCTAGCTGAGCTAGAGCGCCGTCTCAGGGGAGGCCGGTGCCCGGCACGGTGGTCCGCACCTTCTCGATGACGCCGTTGCGAGCCGCCCGGGCCTTTGGCGCGTGGCTGTCCGGCGCGGTGATCAGGTAGAGGGTCCGCCGGTCCTCGTCGCCGAGCATGCAGGCGAAGCAGTTGCGGGCCGTGGCGACGCGCTCGAGGACCTCCCCGCCCTCGCCCACCCGCAGGCACTCGGCCGCCTGGGCGTTGGACACCCAGACCGACCCGTCGGCGCACAGGCAGATGCCGTCGGGCGCGACGCCGGTCAGCGCGGCCCACCGGCGCCGGTTGGTCAGGGTCCCGTCCGCCGCTCGGTCGAACGCGGTGAGGCAGCCGCCGAAGGTCTCGGCGACGATGAGCGTCCCGCCGTCCTCGGTGATGACGGTGCCGTTGGGGAATTGAATGTCCGCCGCCGCCTCGGTGCTGACGCCGTCGGGGTCGACCCGCACGAGCGAGGCCGGGGCGATGGCGCTCGGCTCGAGCGTGCCGTCGAAGAGGCCGTCGAGGTCGAACCCGAAGTTGCCGGCATAGGCCTGGCCGTCGGCGGACACCACCATGTCGTTGGCGTTCCCCTTCGCCCAGGGCGTGAGGTCCCCGTGTCGCACGATGGTCCCGTCCGGCTCGCGGCGCATGACGGCGCGGTCGAGCCGGGAGTTGATCAGGAGGCGGCCGTCGGGCAGCCAGCCGAGCCCGGCGGGCTCGCCGTCGAAGTCCACCTCGACCCGGCGCTCGCCCTCGGGCGACACCGAGCACACCGCGTGGTCGAAGAAGTCCGAGTACCACAGCCGGCCCTCGTGCCAACGCGGGCATTCCCCGAAGAACAGGCCGGACAGGAACGGCTCGGCGGTCAGGGTCTCGCTCGTCACGGTGGGCCTCCGGTGTCCGGTTTCCGGGTGATCGGCCAGCAGTACAGCACAGCTCGTGGTCCCGGTGCGGCAGCGGCCGTCGAGGGCTACCTTTGGCCTGTGACGTACTGGGTGCTCAAGGTGGTCTTGACCCCGATCTTCTTCGTGCTGTTCCGCGTCAGGGTGGAAGGGAGGGAGAACATCCCCAAGCACGGACCGGCCGTGCTGGCCGCGAACCACCAGTCCTTCTGCGACTCGTTCTTCATCCCCCTGGTGGTGAGGCGCAAGGTGACCTTCCTCGCCAAGGCCGAGTACTTCGACTCGTGGAAGACGGCCTGGTTCTTCCGCGCCGCCGGCCAGATCCCGATCCGTCGGACCGGTGGGAGCGCGTCGGAGCGGGCGCTCGAGACGGCGCGCAACGACGTCTTGGGCAAGGGGCACGTCCTCGGCCTGTACCCCGAGGGCACCCGCAGCCTCGACCAGTACGTGCACAAGGGGCGGACCGGGGTGACGAGGTTGTCCCGCGAATGCGGGGTCCCCATCATCCCCGTCGGTGTCATCGGGACGGTCGCCGTGCAGCCGGTCAACTCCAAGTTCATGCGGCCCTTCAAGACGGTGACCATCCGCTTCGGCGCCCCGATGCGGATGGACCCGCCCGCCAACCCCGATGACCCGTTCGAGGACCATGACCACACGCAGTGCCGCGACTTCACCGACCGGCTCATGCACGAGATCGCCCGGCTCTCGGACCGCGCCTACGTCGACGAGTACGTGCCCTCACGCACGGGGGCGACCGCGGCCTGAGCGAATCCGCAGCACAGACGATTCGTAAGCATTCTGAAACAGCCAGTTCACATTGACCGCCTAACGTTTGGCCCATGGCTGGCTACGTCGTGCGGATCGCACTCCCTGACCGGCCCGGTGCCCTCGGCCTGGTGGCCAGCCGGATCGGGGCCGTCGGGGGCGACATCGTGGCCATCAACATCCTCGAGCGTGACGGCGGCCAGGCCGTCGACGAGTTCGTCGTCGAGATCGGCGGCCATCACCTGATCGAGCTGTTGCAGAGCGAGATCCACGAGGTGGACGGCGCGTCCGTCCTCGAGATCCGGGCGGCGGACTCTACGACGCCGGCGGGCTGACGACGTAGGCGCACACGTGCGCCCCGTCCATCAGGTGCGCCACCCGGCGCACGGTGGCCCCGGGCAGGGCGTCGCGGATGAAGGCCAGCTCGCTCGTGCACGCCTGTGAGAACCCGTGGGCGACCGTGAGGATGGCGCAGTTGTGCTCCGTGATCCGCCAGCTGCCGTCGGGCAGCCGCTCGGCCTCGGCGAGGTAACCGTCCTCGTCCAAGATGGCGGTCAGCGCGGCGACCTGCTCGTCGAAGGCGAGCTCGGCGGTCCGTCGCAGTGCGCCGGCGACGCGCCGCTTGCGCCGCGCCTCGAAGAGCTCGTCGACCTGGGTCGCGCCCGGACCGCCCAGGTAGCCGAGGAGCTCGGTCGTGAGGTCGCCGTAGCGCTTCGGGTAGAGGGCCTCGGCCGCCGAGGTCAGCTCGTAGACGTGCCGTGGCCGTCCACGCCGGGCGTCGGCGGCGACCTCGTCGCGGTGCACGAGGAGCCCGTCCTCCTCGAGCCGGCTCAGCTGCAGCCGGATGGCGGCGGGCGTGAGCGAGAGCGCCCCGGCCACGGCGGACGCGTCGAGCGGCCCCTGGCGCTTCAGCACGTTGAGGATGGCGCGCCGTGTCGTCGGCAGCTGTTGCAGGGGGGACTCCGCGCCGGTGTCCTCGCGCTGCGACGTGGTCCCGGGGCTCACGGCAGGATGAGGTGGACGTCGCCGAACTCGTGCCAGAGGTAGCCCTCCGCCAACGCCGCCGCGTAGGAGGCCTCGAGGAGCGGTCGTCCCGCGATCGCCTCGAGCATGGCCAGGTGCGACGCCTCGGGCTCGTGCCAGCCGGTGAGGAACCCGTCGACGGAGCGGACGGGCCGCTCGGGCGACACGACCGTCTCGGTCCAACCCTCGCTCGAGTGCACGTGCCCATGTTCGTCGACGACGGACTCCAGCGCGCGCACCACGGTCGTGCCGACGGCGATGACGCGCCCGCCGGAGCGCCGCGTGTCGTTGACGCGATGCGCCGTGGCCAGCGAGACCCTGAAGTACTCGGCGTAGGGCGGTTCGCTGGCCTCGAGCGAGGCGACCCCGGTGTGGAGGAGGACCGGTGCCACGCCGACTCCCTTGGCGACCAGCCGCGTCAGCACCTCGGGCGTGAACGGGCGCCCCGCGCTCGGCATCTCGGCCGACCCGGGCTCGATGGCGTACACGTTCTGGTAGGCCGCGATCGGGTAGCTGCCGCGTACGTAGCCGTAGCGGATGGGCCGACCGTGGCGGGCCAGATAGCTGTGCAGGCGTTCGGGCGTCTCGATCCTCGAGACCCAGAGCCGGACACCCACCCCCCCGGGACCGGGGGAGTACGCGGTCAGGAGGTCGACATGGGCGCCGTCGGCCAGCCCGATGACGTCACCCGGGGCGGCACCCAGGTGCGCCTGCCCGTCGCGGCGGACCTCCACCGTCGACAGCCCGGCGGGCAACGTGGTCGAGAGGTGCACCTGGACGGCCGTTCCGTCGGCCGCCGTGCCGTCGAGCTCGGCGGCCAGGGTCCCCGAGGTGTTGATGACCACCAGGTCGCCCTCCTCGAGGAAGCGGGGCAGCTCGGAGAAGTGCGAGTGCACCAGCGACCCGTCCGACTTGGCCGCCACGAGCATGCGCACCGAGTCGCGGGTCATGCCCCGGCTCTCGGGCGGCGACGGCGCCTCGAGCCCGGGGGGCAGCGAGAAGGACAGCGGGTGCAGCTCGGGCAGGCGGGCGCGGGCGCCGGACGCGTCCCGCGCGGGCCGGCGCCGCCAGCGCGCTCATGTCAGCGCTCCGGCGGCGAGCACCTCGGCGGCGCGGTAGCGCCCGCTCGGGCGGTCGCTCCCGATCAGCTCGAGGAAGGCGGGCACGACGGTGGCGGG
This sequence comes from uncultured Acidimicrobiaceae bacterium, assembly GCA_963789235.1. GTDB lineage: Bacteria > Actinomycetota > Acidimicrobiia > Acidimicrobiales > RAAP-2 > Bog-473. The sequence continues at coordinate 105,887 of CAWBJX010000003.1, forward strand.
CTCGGGCCGGTCCGAGATGTCCTCGCCGGGGAACGCGGCCTGGTGCATGGCGGTCCGCACGTCCCCCGGGTCGACGGACCAGACGGTCAGCGCGGGGAACTCGACCGCCAGCACGGCACCGAGGTGCTCCAGCGCGGCCTTGCCCGCGCCGTACCCGCCCCAGCCCTCGTAGGCCTCCACGGCGGCGTCGGACGTGACGTTCAGCACGCGGGGGTGGGGCGCGTCCAGCAGCAAGGGCAGCGCCTCCTGGACGAGGCCCAGTGGCGCCACGACGTTGACTTCGAAGGCGACGCGCAGGTCACCGAGCGGGTAGTCGGCCAGCGAAGGGAGCGGCGCCGCACCGAGCGTCCCCGCGTTGTTGACCACGAGGTCGAGGCCGCCGAGGTCGAAGGCGGCGGCGACCAGGGCCTGGCGGTGCTCGACGTCGGTGATGTCGCCCGCCAGGGCGACCACCCGCACGTCCGGCGCAGCGTGGGAGCGGATCCGGATCCGGTCGGCCGCGGCGTCGAGCGTCGTCCGGTCGCGCCCGTCCACGACGAGCCACCACCCCTCCCCGGCCAGCCCTCCCGCCAGCGCCTCCCCGAGTCCCCGAGATACCCCTGTCACGATGGCCACGCCCATGGCTGCCCACCCTTCCGAGCGGAGGGTCCGCTCCTGCGACCAAATATAACAAGGATTCCCTTACTTTATTTCGCCGGCTCACCCGGGCGGGGGGTCGACCTCCTGGGACCAGGGGCCCGCGGTGGCGCTCCCGGCGAAGGACCCGTCCCCGCCGTAGCTGGCGGTGACCGGGTCGGTCCCGACCGGGAGGGCGGAGGTGGTGAGGGTCGCCTCGCCGTCGGAGACGCCGGCGCTGCCGAGGGCGGTGCCGGCGGAGAAGAACGTGACCGTGCCGGTCTCCCCCGAGCCGCTGGCCGGGAACACGCTGGCCGTGAAGGTGACGGACTGCCCCGAGATCGCCGGGTCGACCGAGCTCCCCAGAGCGAGGTCGGTCGGGGCCTGGCTCACGGTCACCGACGCCGCGGTCGTCGACGAGCTGGCTGCGAAGTCGGTGTCCCCGCCGTAGGAGGCCGCGATGGCGTTCGGGCCCAGCGGCAGGGTCGTCACGAGCATGCTGGTGGTCGCCAGCGCTCCGGTCGTCGTCAGGGTCGACGCCCCGAGGGGCGTGCCGCCGTCGGTGAGCGTGACGGCGCCGGAGGGGCCCGGGTCGCCCGGGGGGCCCGTCGTCCCCGCGGGCGGCGCCACGACGGCCGTGAGCGTCACGCTCTGGCCGAAGGTCGACGCGCGCGCCGAGGTCGCCACGGTCGTCGTGGTCGACAGCGGCGCCACGGTCTCGGTGAGGGCGGCGGTCGACGACGAGAAGTCGGGGTCGCCGCCGTAGGCGGCCGCGACGGTGTGGGTCCCGTCGGATCCGTAGGTCTCGCCGCACGTGGCCTGGGGCGAGGCGGGTGCCAGCACGAGCGATTGGCAGCCCGCGACCGGGGTCCCGTCGTCGGTGAAGGAGACGGTGCCGCTGGGCAGGCCCGCACCGGGCGCGGCGGCCGAGACGGCTGCCGTGTAGGTGACCGGCTGGCCCCGGACGGCGCCGCTCGGTGAGGCCGCGACCGTGAGGTCGGAGGAGTCCGGGTCGACGACCTGCACGAAGGCCTGGGAGGTGCTGGGGCCGAAGACGACGTCGCCGCCGTAGGTGGCGGTGACGGACTGGGGTCCCACCGGAAGGCTCGACGTGTCGAGCGTCGCCGACGCGGCCTCCGACGTGCTCGTCAACGTGGCACTGCCGAGCAGCAGCGGCCCGGCGCGGAACGAGACCGAGCCGGTCGGGTCGGAGCCCGAGGACGGCGTCACGGTGGCGGTGAGCTGCACCCCCTGCCCGGAGACCGCACGCGGAACGGAGCTGGTGACGGCGACCGTCGTGGCCGCCGCCGGCGCACCTCCGACGAGGCCGACGTCGCCCGGCCGGGAGTAGTCCGCCTCGCCGCCGTTGCGCACCGCGGCGAAGGTCCCGCTGTCGGACCCGGTGTAGACGTCGTACTCGGACCCGGGGGAGGGGGTGAACGCGTCGTCGAACACGGGGTCCGCGCTCCCGCCGAGCGAGAGCGACCCGTTCGTGATGCTGCCGTAGTCGGACGCGGCGGTGGGCGGCCCGTCGATCCCGAAGGCGAGGAGGCCGGCGGAGGTGTTCGTCGCGGTCGAGGAGCTCGCCAGGTCGAGCACGCTGCCGGGCGCGATGCCGATGGTGCCCGCGTTGGTCAGCGTCGACGCCACCGCGTTCCCGATGACGACCGAGCCGTCGGCCTCGAGGGCACCCGTATTGGTGATCGGTCCGTCGAGGGTCAGGCTCGCCGCGCCGGTGCCGGAGGGCTCGGCGGTGAGGGTCCCGTCGTTCTCCGCGCCCGCGGCGACCGCCAGCCGTGCCCCGGTCGGCGTGGCGCCCGCCGTCGCCGCGGTGCCGACCGTGAGGGCGCTGCCTCTCGAGACGGTGAGCTCGCCGACGGAGAAGGAGCCGCCCCCGACCACGACCGTCGCGCCGGCGGGGATGCAGACGTCGACGGCGGTGCCGTCCGGCACCCCGGTGCTCCAGTTGGCGCCGGTGCCCCAGTCGCTCGTCCCGCCGCCGCCCGTCCACTGGTCCGTGCAGCTCAGCGTCGAGTCGGCGGCGGGGGCCACGCCGATGTCGGTCAGAGCGTAGGTGGCGAGGGCTCCGGCCACCACCGTCAGCCCGGCCAGGCCCGCGGCGATCCTCCGGAGCGGCCTGCGCAGGGACCGGCGGGCCGCGGCGTGCAACCGAGGACGACGAGGGACCACGTTGCTCTCCCAGCATGAGGCGGCGCGGGCGCCGGCCAGCGTCCGCGCCGGGCTTGTGCCTCCATTGTGTCCGCTCGGGCCCGGGCCCGGTAGTGGCAACGAGGGGCTCGCGACGGGCCTGACCCTCTACACCGAATGGGACGAGGCCGGCTCGGTCGGCGCCCATCCCGTGGACTTTGCGACGGCGCGGCGCCAGCCGCCGTGCAGCGCGTCGACCAGCTCGGCCGGCAGCTCCGGCTCGAAGGTGCTGTCGGGCCGCCACAGCGCGGCCAGCTCGCCCAGCGAGGACCACACGCCTTCGGCCAGCCCGGCCACCGTGGCCGCGCCCAGCGCGGTCGACTCGAGCGAGCGCGGCCGGGCGACGCGGCATGCGACTGTGGTCGGCCTGTAGCTGGAGGAGGAGGTCCATGGCGGCGGCACCCCCGTCGGCCCGCAGCGCGGACAGTGGGTGGGCCGACGCGGCGGCCATGGCATCGGTCATGTCGCGCACCTGGAACGCCATCGCCTCGACGCAGGCGCGCGCCAGCTGCGCCCGTCCGGCGCCGCGGGTCAGGCCGGTCACGAGGCCCCGGGCCTGGGGGTCCCACCACGGGCTGCCGAGGCCGGTCAGGGCCGGCACGAAGGTGACGCCGCCGCTGTCGGGGACCGACGAGGCCAGGGGCCCCACCTCCTCGACGGAGGAGACGATGCCCAGACCGTCGCGCAGCCACTGGATGGCGGCGCCCGACACGAAGGTCGAACCCTCGAGCGCGTAGGCCAGGCGGGCGTGCCCGCCGTCGCCGTGCGCGCCCAGGTCCCAGGCGCAGCTGACCGTCAGGCCGTCGGGCGCGGGCGGGCGTTCGGGTCCGGCGTTGGCCAGCACGAAGCTGCCCGTGCCGTAGGTGACCTTCACCATGCCCGGTTCGAAGCAGGCCTGCCCGAAGAGCGCGGCCTGCTGGTCGCCGAGCACCCCCGAGACGGGCACGCCGTCGAGCACGGCGGAGGCCGGGCCAAGGTCGCCCAGGGCGGCGGTGCCGAAGCGCCCGGCCGAGGGGCCGACGTCGGGGAGCGTGTGCGGGGGCACGCCGAAGAGGTCACAGAGCTCGCCGGACCAGGCGAGGGTGGCCGTATCGAGCAACAGGGTGCGGCTGGCGTTGGAGGGGTCCGTCGCGTAGACGCCCCCGGCGGCGCCACCGGTGAGGTTCCACAGGACCCAGGTGTCGACGGTGCAGAAGGAGAGCCTGGGGTCGTCGGCCGCGAGGCCGAGATCGCCCGACCGCAGCAGCCAGGCCGCCTTGGTCGCACTGAAGTAGGGGTCGAGGACGAGGCCGGTCGTGGCGCGCACCAGCGGCAGGTGGCCGGCCTCCTCCAGCTCGGCGCACAGGGCGGCGGTGCGGCGGTCCTGCCAGACGATGGCGCGGTGCAGGGGGCGCCCGGTCGAGCGGTCGAAGGCCACCAAGGTCTCGCGCTGGTTGGTGATGCCGATGGCCGCCACGGCGTCGCCCGAGGCGGCCAGGCGAGCGCCGACCTCGGCCAGGGTGGCCCGCACGGCCCGCCAGATCTCGGCGGGGTCGTGCTCGACCCAGCCGGGACGCGGGAAGTGCTGGGTGAGCTCGCGGTAGGCCAGGTCGGCCACCCGGGCCCGCTCGTCGACGACGAGGGCGCGCACCCCGGTCGTGCCCGCATCGATGGCGACGACCTTGGCCATGGCGGGTCGACGCTACCGTTCGCGGCTCGTCGACGCCGGGGCGGGGAGGGCGTGGGGCCTTCCCGCGCGAACCATCGCGAGCGGCCCGTGACCTGCACGGATGGTGCGCGGATTTGGTTGACAACGGCGTAACTACAGTGCTGTAATGACACAGCATCTCGTGTCTCGGGGGAGGGTCAGCCACTATATATTGTGGTGAGGCCACTCGAGCCCCCTCCCGGGCGCCGGATCCGGAGACGCGCCGTGAGACATCGCTCGACTGGAATGAGGGGTGGGCTGACGGCGCCGACGAGCAAGCAAGAGCAGGGACGTCAGTAACCCCCAGGACCGAGCCAACGAGGAGGACCTCAGCACCATGGCCATCGCCCCCCAGCGATCCGAGATCGGCATCCGCCGCCACTTCACCACCGAAGGCGTGCACCCCTACGACGAGGTGCGCTGGGAGCGGCGCGACGCCCGGATCACCAACTTCCGGGACGGCACGGTCGCCTTCGAGCAGCTCGAGGTCGAGGTCCCCGAGTCCTGGAGCGTCAACGCCACCAACATCTTGGCCCAGAAGTACTTCCGGGGGACGCTCGGCACCGAGGAGCGGGAGTGGTCGCTGCGCCAGGTGGCCGACCGGGTGGCCGACACGCTGACGGCCTGGGGGATCAAGGACGGCTACTTCGTCGACGACGAGGAGGCGCTCGTCTTCAACCACGAGCTCAAGTACCTCATCATCCACCAGAAGGCGGCCTTCAACTCCCCGGTCTGGTTCAACATCGGCGTCCAGGGCGTGCCGCAGCAAGGCGCGGCGTGCTTCATCCTCTCGGTCGAGGACACCATGGACTCGATCCTCAACTGGTACACCGAGGAGGGCGTCATCTTCAAGGGCGGATCGGGCGCGGGCGTGAACCTGTCGCGCATCCGCTCGTCGCACGAGCTGCTCAAGGGCGGCGGCACGGCGTCGGGCCCGGTCAGCTTCATGCGCGGCGCCGACGCGTCGGCCGGCACGATCAAGTCGGGTGGCAAGACGCGGCGCGCCGCCAAGATGGTGATCCTCGACGCCGACCACCCCGACGTCGAGGACTTCATCTGGTGCAAGGCGATCGAGGAGCGCAAGGCCCGCGTCCTGCGCGACGCCGGCTTCGACATGGACCTCGACGGCGCGGACAGCCACTCGACGCAGTACCAGAACGCCAACAACTCGGTGCGGGTGACCGACGAGTTCATGGAGGCCGTGATCGACGGGCGCGACTGGGACCTGGTCGCCCGGACCGACGGCTCGGTCGTCCGGACGGTGGCCGCCCGCGACCTGTTCCGCCAGATCGCCCACTCGGCCTGGGAGTGCGCCGACCCCGGCCTGCAGTACGACACGACCATCAACCGTTGGCACACCGCACCCAACACGGGGCGGATCAACGGGAGCAACCCGTGCTCCGAGTACGTGCACCTCGACAACTCGGCCTGCAACCTGGCCTCCATGAACCTGCTGACCTTCCTCGACGGCAACGACCAGTTCGACGTGGAGGGCTTCAAGGCCGCGGTCTCGGTGGTGTTCACCGGCATGGAGATCATCGTGGGCAACGCCGACTACCCGACCGAGAAGATCGGCGAGACGACGCGCGCCTTCCGCCAGCTCGGCATCGGCTACGCCAACCTGGGCGCACTGCTCATGGCACAGGGCCTGCCCTACGACTCGGACGCCGGGCGGGCCTGGGCGGCGGCCATCACGGCGCTGCTGACGGGGCACGCCTACGCCACCTCGGCGCGGACCGCGGCCCGCATGGGCCCGTTCGCCGGCTACCACGAGAACGCCGAGCCGATGCTCGACGTGCTGCGGATGCACCAGGCCGAGGCGGCCCGCATCGACGAGGACGTCGTGCCGCCCGAGCTGCTCTCGGCGGCCCAGGAGGCGTGGGACCAGGCGGTTGACCTGGCCGAGGCCTTCGGCGTGCGCAACTCCCAGGCCAGCGTCCTGGCGCCGACGGGAACCATCGGGCTGCTCATGGACTGTGACACCACCGGGGTCGAGCCCGACCTCGGGCTGGTCAAGACCAAGAAGCTGGTGGGCGGCGGCACCATGTCGATCGTCAACCAGACGGTGCCCCGCGCCCTGGCCAAGTTGGGCTACGGACCGTCGCAGGTGGACGAGATCGTGGCCTACGTCAACGAGCACATGTCGATCGTGGGGGCGCCGCACCTGGCTCCCGAGCACCTGGCGGTCTTCGCCTGCTCCATGGGCGACAACACCATCCACTACTCGGGCCACATCCGCATGATGGGGGCGGTCCAGCCCTTCATCAGCGGCGCCATCTCCAAGACGGTCAACATGCCAGAGGACGTGTCGGTCGAGGAGGTCGAGCAGCTGCACATCGACGCCTGGCGCCTGGGGCTCAAGGCGGTGGCCATCTACCGCGACAACTGCAAGGTGGCCCAGCCGCTGTCGACCACGAAGAAGGAGGGCGCGGTCGTCGAGGGTGGTGACGAGGCGCCGGCCGGCTCGCAGGCGGAGGCCAAGTCCCGCGCGGCGGCGGCCCGCATCGCCGAGCTCGAGGCGGCACTGGTGCACGAGCGGCAGCGGGCGGCCTCGCCCCTCGTCGTGGGTGCGGTGCGCGAGCGCCTGCCCCGCAAGCGCAAGTCGAGCACGTTCTCGTTCCGGGTGGCCGACTGCGAGGGCTACGTGACGGTGGGCGAGTACGAGGACGGCCGGCCGGGCGAGGTGTTCATCAAGGTCTCCAAGCAGGGGTCGACCCTGGCCGGGATCATGGACGCCTTCTCCATCGCCGTGTCCATGGGGCTGCAGCACGGCGTGCCGTTGGCCACCTTCGTGCGCAAGTTCGCCAACATGAAGTTCGAGCCGGCCGGCATCACCGACGACCCCGAGCTGCGCATCGCCACCAGCCTCATCGACTACATCGCCCGCCGCCTGGCGCTCGACTACCTCTCGGTGGAGGACCGCAGCGAGCTCGGCATCCTCTCGACCCAGGAGCGCACGCAGCCGACGCTGCCGGGCGTGGAGGAGATGGCGACGCCGTCGGTGGGCCTGGTCGACGACGGGCTCAACCCGGACGCCGGTGCCGGCCCGGCGGGAGCGACCGGTGCGCAGCCGACGGCCCGGGCGGAGCAGCTCGACGCCCCGCTCTGTTACAACTGCGGCAACACCATGCAGCGGGCCGGGTCGTGCTACGTGTGCGGGAGCTGCGGGTCGACGAGCGGGTGCTCGTAGTGAGGATTCGCGTCGTCGCACCGTGGGCATTCGCGGGCATCAATGTGGATTTCGCGACACCCTTCGGAAGGACCGCTCACCAGGTGTAGCCGCCGGCTGCTTCGAACGCCGGGCACCGCGGACCAAGGACCCTGGCGCGCAACCTGGGTTCCCTCTACGGTCCGTGGCATGGAAGAGCCGACCGAGTTGCAGCGCAACGGACACTGGAAGATGGCCGTGTGGGCCCTGCGCGTGGGTTTCCTCGCGGTCGCCACGATGGTGGGGGGCGCCATCGTGCTGTCGTCCGATGGCACGCCGTGGGTCCTGGCCGCCGGCGTGGTCTTCTGGCTCGCCTGCGCCGCGGTCATCTTGACCGGGTTCCTCCTGGCGCGGCACGACCTCCCCGAGCCGCGGCCCGGGTTCTGGTCGATGCGGTGGATGATCATCCACGACTCCGTCGGCCTGAGGGTCCGGACCGGCGCTCCTCGCTAGCGCTTCCGGGCCGCTGCGTCCGCCGGGGACGCCCTCGAGGTGCCCAGTCCCCGTCCAAGCTCAACGGGCTGAACGAAGCATCGAGGACATCCGGCTGCCGTCAACCGATTCCGAGCGCCACGCGCAACGGAGGGCCGACGATGACGGTGCCGTGCTGCCGAGTTCGACCGCCGGCGACACGGGGCCGGACACTGCGACCCCGAGGGTCTCTCCCGCGGCATCGGCCGGCCTGGCGGACGCGGTCGCCGTGCAACAACTCGTCGAGCAGCACGGCCGATCGTCCACCGAGAAAGCCGGGCTGCGAGTCGGGCCGAGCGGCGACGAGGAGCGATCAGCGCGTCAAGCGCCACCAGGCCGAGGGGCCCCGGAGCGGGCTCGATGTCCGGAGGACCACGTGCGTGACGCGCCCGCCCTGCTGGACGCGGAGCACACCGACCGCGGCGCCGGCGGCCGAGGGCGCCACCAACGGATCGAGGTGCACCGAGGCGGGCACCGAGAGCCCCGGCCAGCCCAGGACCGTCACCGCCGACGCCGCCGTGACGGGGGTCGACGTGCCCCAGGGCGTGGTGAGCTGCCCCACGACGCCGCCGGCGGGAATCACCGCGTGCGCGCCGAGCGAGAACTCCGAGGCCTTCACCAGCGCGTCTCCGCGTCCACCGCGGCGTTGTTCGGACCGGTCGGCCCCGTCTGGCCGAGCACCACGCCGATCACGGTGGCGTCGCTGCCGCCGATGCTCCGTTGCGCGGCGAAGAGGTAGCCGCCGTTGGCGGCGGCGTCCGAACCGGTCTCGATGCCGACGATCCCGTCGAGACCGAGGTCGAAGTCGAGGTTGTAGACGAGGCCGGCCTTCGGCAGGTTCGTCTGACCCAGGTCGACGATCTCGCGGAGCGTCGGCACGCCCATCGCGGCTTCGCCCAGGCGGATCAGGTCGTCGGGCGTGCTCGTCGTCGCGGCATCCTGTCCGCTGGGGTCGGTGATGTGGGTGGAGCCGAGACGAAGATCGCCGGCCGTGCGGTCCATCTTGGCCACGAACGCGGCGGTGCTGCCGGCGTCCCAGTCGGCGAGGAGGACGGCCATGTCGTTGCCCGAGTCCACCAGCAGGCCCTCGAGCGCCTGGAGCTCGGTGAGGTTCTCGCCGGCGGTGACGGGGACCTCGGACTCCCCGAACGCCGTTCCCGCCTGATCGGCCGCGACGGTCGCCGGTGTCACGGTGATGGACGGCCCGGCGGCACCGGAGGCCAGCGGGTGGTCCCGCAGGACGACGTAGGCCGTCAGCACGCTCGCCAGCCCGGCGACGGGGACGGGGCGGGAGGCCCGAACCTGCCCCAGGCTCCCGACCCCTTCCACCGTCACCGCCGCCTCGCCGCCGCTCGGCCACGGCAGGACGGGGGGGCTCCCGGCGAGGTGGATCGGCGTCGTCAGTCCCTCGATGGAGGGCTGGGGGAGCGGCCGGAACCACTGGACGGCGGCGACGGCGACGAGCGCCACCACCAGCACCGTCACGGCGCCGGCCACCAACCGGCGCCTGACGCGCTGGCCGACCGATCGGCGGCCATGACCTCGAGCGCCTCTTCGCTCGGCGGCGGAAGATGACGCCCGAGCTCGGCCAATCGCTGCTCACTCGTGCGGGGCAGACCCCGGTGCTCCGCATGAGCAGGTGTTTTGCGCCCGTTGAACCCGTCGCCACTGGCCATCGGGCAGAAGACTAAGGCTGGCGTGCGCGCTGTGGTCCGCGACCCAGGGGCGAGCGGGAGCCCGCATTCGGTGACGCAGGACACGGTGTCGGCGCCATGCCCTGCCGGGGACCCGTGACCTTTTTCGCGCCGCGGCGGAAGTAGCGTGAGCCCCCAGGGTCGTGTCGCCTTCGCCGGACGGGTGTTCGAGCCGGCCTGAAGGCGCGCCATGCCTGATGGCGCGCCGCACCACCCCCTGACGCCACCATCACGGATCCGTGAGATCCGGGGTGCACACTCGGCGGGACCAGCGACGGTGCCGTGCCGCGTCGCAGCCCCGGGGGGAACGGACGAGGAGCCTGCCAAGACACACGAACCGGCAACGACGTCGGTGACTGCCGACCACCCTGCCGATCCGTCGGACGGGCGACCATTGGCCGAACCAGGGCTGGGGTCCCGGCCTCACGTCAACGCGCGCGTGGTGCAGATCGCCCTCGGGCTGGTCTGGATACTGGACGGGGCGTTGCAGTTCCCGCCGTCCTTGTTCGGCAAGGGCTTCGTCACCAACGTCATCCTGCCCTCCGCGCAGGATCAGCCCGCACCGATCTCGTGGGCGATCACCAACGTGGCCCACTTCATGCTCCCCGACATCGGCGTGTGGAATTTCCTCTTCGCGACCCTGCAACTGGCCATCGGCGTCGGACTCCTCTTCCGTCGCACGCTCAAGCCCGCGCTGGCGCTGATGATCGTGTGGTCGCTCTGCGTGTGGTTCTTCGGTGAGGGATTCGGCATGCTCTTGACCGGCACGGCGTCACCATTGATGGGTGCACCCGGCGCGGTGCTGCTCTATGCCGGGATCGGCGTGCTGGTGTGGCCGCGCGACGAGGCCACCGGCTCGAAGGCGCCGGGCGAGCGCGCCCGGCCGGTCGGTGGCGCGTCGTCGGCGGGCGCCAGCGGTCCCTTCGGGAGCAGGGCGGCCCTGGCGACCTGGGCGGTCCTGTGGGTGGGCTACGCCGTGCTGGGCCTGCTGCCGGCGAACCGGGCGGCGGGATCGCTCTCGTCGGCGATCTCGGAAATGGCCTCCGGGGAGCCGAGCTGGTACGCCCACTTCCTCACCGCCTTCTCGGGTCATTTCTCCGGGATCAGCCCGCAGACGGCGTGGCTGCTGGCCATCGCCTCGCTGGTGATCGGCCTCGGCCCCCTGGGGTCCGGGCGGCCCACGAAAGCCGAGGGGCCGATGCCCTACGGCTGCCTGGTGCAGTGGCACGCGCACACCAACCTGTGCACGTCGCTGACGACGCACCCCATCTCGGGGTTCACGCCGTGTCAACCCGGCGCCGTCAACGAGCGCACGCCGGTGATGACGCATGTCTGGCAGGTCCCGGTGGCGGGCGGACCCCTCGCCCTCGACCCTTCCGGCCTGCAGGTGGTGGAGGCGGCCTACGAGGCCCAACTGAGCGGTCAGGCCCCCATCACGCCGGCGGCGGGTTCCACGTTCGCCAGCACCAAGGTCTCGGACGGGTCGTTCTGATCGCCAGGGGCTCGCGCCTGTTCGGTTCTCCTGACCGGACCCAGCGGTCGCCGCCGATCAGCGCGCCGACGCGTGGGGGGCGAGCCGTGGGAACAGCCGGGCGCCGAGGTGCACGGCGAAGTCGATCGCCAGCGCGGGCGAAACCGTGGGGTCGGCGTCCGGAGGGTCGGGGAGCTCGGTGTCGTGGCGCGCGTGCTCGTAGAGCCCGTGGCACAGGTGCCGACCGAGGGTGCCCAGCGCCCGCAGGGCCTCCACCTGCTCGGCCTGGAAGAGGGGCACGGGGAGCGGCTCGACGTCGGGCCACGTCTCCGGCGCCCGGGGGGTGTCGAGGCTGAGCAACCCGGCGAAGCTCGGCGCGGCCGCGTCGCGCGCCGTGAACGGCTCGCCGAGATGCCACGTGTCGCGCAGCGTCGCCGCCATGGAGGTGTGGCGGTACTCGCCCGTGCACACGGTGCCCGCGGGCACCCACGCCGAGACGATCACTGCCGGCACCCGGTAGCCCGAGCGGTCGTAGGCGAACCCGAGTTGTCCGGCCGGCGCGGCGGGATCCGGGGGCGGGACCGCTCCCGGGGGGACGTGGTCGTAGGTGCCACCCGGCTCGTCGAAGCCGACGAAGAGCATGGTGTTGAAGGCGTTCGACCCTGTCGCCGACGCGGCGGATCGCACGGCGTGGTAGATCCGGCCCAAGAAGGCCTCCCCGGCGAGGACGGACGAGGGTGCGTCCATCTGCACGGCGACGCCCGGGATCAGGGCACGTCCGAAGGCGGGGTGGTAGTCGCCATGGCCCGCCAGCAGGTTGGGCTCGATCAAGGAGAAGTCGGGCAAGGTGCCGGCGGCTGCATCGAGCTCGAACTCGGCGAAGGGGACGAAGTGGGTGGCGAAGCGATCCCGGAGGCGCGCCATGTGGATGAACCCGGTGAACGAGATGGGATCGGGCTCGAGCACGTAGACCTTCCAGGTCCTCCCGCAGCGCTCGAGACGGTCGAAGATGGTCTCCGCCGTGTTGTGGCGCATGAAATTGGTGACCGGCCGGTTCACGACGAAGCCCGACGACGTCGCGGCTGTCCAGAACGACCGGTTGGGCATGGTCTGCGACGGGACCTCGCTGAACCAGTGGTCGAACACCCCGAAGCCCCGGGCCAGCGCGCTGAGCACCGGGACCTGATCCGGGGTGAAGCCCGTCATGATCTGGCCGTACTCCTCGTACGTGGGCTGCCGGCCGAGCTCGACGGTGAGGAAGCTGATGTAGTCGGCGACGAACCCGTCCATCGTCGGCGGCTGGCCCTCCGCCGGGGCGTTGTAGGGCGCCACCATGTTGACGGCATCCTTGAAGCGGTTGGCATCGTCCAGCACGTTGAACAGCTGGGTGTTGGTGTGGGGATACTCCTCCCCCGGGTCGGGGTCCGGCACGTCCATGCCGGCGGCGACCCCGTAGGGCACGACGCCGCCGGGTGCCCCGTGCTGGGCCCAGGCCGGCACGGGATTGCAGAGGTTCTTCCCGATCACCCCCTCGAAGGCGTCGACTTCGCCCGGCGCGTAGAGACGCCCGAGCAGATTGTCGAACGACCGGTTCTCGAACAGCACGAGCACCACGTGGTCCATCGCGTTCGTTCGTGCCGGAGTCATCGGCTCCCTCTGTGGTCGGCGCGGCCCGCGACCGTACGCCATCGCCGACTCCCTCGGCACCTGGCAGCGCCAGAAAGCGGTGATGGCGGACCTGGCCGAGAACATCGGCGCTCGGGACCGGACTCAGGAGGCCAGCCCGAGCCCACGCCGGATGGCCAGCTCGACCGGGGCGTCGGGACCCCCGCTCCGCTCGATGGCGAAGGGCTCTTTGTTGGCCAGGCCGGGTTGCGCCATGAGCCGGGGCGCCGAGCCCTGCGGCGCCTGGGCGGCGTGGACCAAGAACGGGTGGCAGAGATAGACGTCGCCGGCCCGGCCGGCGGCGACGACCTCCGGCCGTCCCGACGACGCCTGGGCGGCCAGGGGCGAGACCCGGGCACCGGGCAAGCCGGCCTCGCCGGCGTCGCGCAGGAGCGCGGGCACGTCGAGATGGGAGCCCACCCTCAGACGGGTCGGGCCGTCGTCGGGTCCCACGTCGGAGAAGAGGAACAACATCACAAGTGCTCGTTCACGCGAGAACACGTTGACCCGCCAGTCGCTGAAATCGGTGTCGGCTCCGGCGCGACCAGAGAAGTCCCCGGGCGCGAAGCTGGCGTCGATGTGCCAACCGGTGTCGTCGGGTGCCGCGGCGTGGGGGAAGCGAACGACGAAGATGCCGAGGTGGGGGCGGGGGACCCAGCGGCCGGGTCCGACCAGTTGATCGAACGCGGCGTGCAGGAGCGGCTGGTCGAACGCCCCCTTGAACGGCCATTCGACGGAGGGGATGAGCCGTGCGACCGGCCCCGTCCACGTCGAGGGGTCGTTCGGGTTCATCCCGAGGTCGGCCCAGAGCGCCGCGCGTCCGGCGGTGAGGTGCTCGGGCGGCACGACGGACGCTACCTTCACGAAGCCGTCCTCGACGAAACGTTCCACCTGGACGTGGCTCAACGGGCCCACGGGCATCCCCACCAGTGTGACCGCGGCCGCCTCAGGTCGGCGCCGCACCGATCAGCTCGTCGACGAGGACGTCGACGCGGCCCGCTATCTCGTCTCGGATGGGCCGCACCTCGTCGGGCGTCTTGCCCGCGGGGTCGGGCACGTCCCAGTCCACGTACCGCGTGCCGGGGTAGACGGGGCAGGCGTCGCCGCACCCCATGGTCACTACGACATCGGCCCGTCGGGCCGCTTCCTCCGTGAGCTGCTTCGGTGACTCGGAGATGTCGATGCCCCATTCGGCCAGCACGGCCACGACGGCGGGGTTGAGTGTGGCGGCGGGGTCGGAGCCGGCGGAGAGCACGCCGATGCGGTCGCCGGCGCGCCGGGCGAGCAGTGCTGCAGCCATCTGCGACCGCCCCGCGTTGTGCACGCAGAGGAAGAGGACGACGGGACGCTCGTGGCTCATGCGGGATCCGCTCGGACGTGATGGGGGGCGAGGATGTCGCGTGCCTCGTCCGAGGTGATGCCCGGGTACAGCGCCAGGATCACCCCGACGGCGAGGATGGCACCGAGGGCCTGGGCCCCGATGAAGCTCGGTGCCGACGAGGGCGCGATGCCGGCGAAGGAGTCGGAGAACATCCTCCCCACGGTGATGGCCGGATTGGCGAAACTGGTCGAGCTGGTGAAGAAGTAGGCGGCCCCGATGTAGGCACCGACGGCAGCCGGCGCCGTGCGCGAGCGTCCCGAGCGGGCCAGCGCGAAGATCACCACGAGGAGGCCGAGGGTCGCCACGACCTCGGAGAGGAAGTGCGCGGGCGAGGCACGGTGCTTAGTGGAGATCTCGAAGGCGGCTCGCGAGAACATCGCGTTGGCCACCACCGCGCCAAAGGTGCAGCCCGCGACCTGCACCGGCAGGTAGGCCGCCGCGTCGCGCCAGGTCAGACCGCCGAAAGCGGCGTCCACGAACGACACGACCGGGTTGAAGTGACCGCCCGAGACCGCACCGAACATCAAGATGATGGCGAACAGGCCCGTCGCGGTCGCGGCGGCGTTCTCGAAGAGCTGCAGCCCGGTGTTCCCCGGCGAGAGCTCTTGGGCCGCGATGCCCGACCCGATGACGACGGCGGCGAGGAACGCACTCCCCAAGAACTCGGCGGTCAGGCGGCGCCACAGCGCCACGTCGTTCACGCGTTCGTACGGTTCGGCGCGGGGTCAACCCCTAACAGCACGAGTCGGCCGCGGCCGTGGCGGCGGGACACGCCTCGTCACCGGCCCCGCCCGATGCGCCGGGCGCGTCGGCCAGGACGGCGTAGATCTCCCAGAGGGCACCGTCGGGGTCCTCCACCCAGACCTTGTCCTGGACGGCGAAGCAGCAGGTCGTCTGCGCCTGCTCCTCGGTCGCCAGCCCCTCGCCCGAGAGCCGGCGGCCCGCCCTGGACACCTCGTCGGGGGTCATGACCTCGACGCCGAGGTGATTGAGCGCACCCTCCACGCCCGTGCCGCGCGCCTCGGGTCGCTCGAAGAGCACCAACTTCACCGGCGGGTCGGCGATGGCGAAGTTGGCGTAGCCCGGCCGGACCTTGGCCGGGGGACTGCCGAAGAGCTTCGAGTAGAAGGCGATCGCCTCGTCGAGACGGGAGACGTTGAGGGCGAGTTGCAGGCGCGCCATGGGTGCTCCTATAGATTGATTGACATCGATATATGGAGTCTGCACAATAGATCGACGGATGTCAATGGACGGATGTCGATGGACGGATGTCAATGGACGGATGTCGATGGACGGATGTCGATGGACGGATGTCGATGGGAGGTCACTCGATGCCGGCTCGTGCCACGACGCACTCATCCCCGCTGGCGTCGGCAGGTTGCGGTGTCGCCATCACCGAGGCGCCCCTCACCCCCGCGAGGCCACTGACCTGGCGCCCGTGTTCGCCGCCCTGGGCGACCCGGTGCGCCTGCGTCTGCTGTCCATCATCGCCGCCGAAGGTGAAGTCTGCAGCTGCCAGCTCGAAGGCCCGCTGGGCAAGAGCCAGCCGACCGTCTCCCACCACACCAGAGTCCTGAGCGAGGCCGGTCTGATCGAAGGGGAGCGGCGCGGCCGCTGGATGTGGTGGCGGGTCGTGCCGGGTCGGCTGGCGCGGTTGCGCGACCTGTTGGAGAGCAGCCGGGCGAATCCTGCTCCACGCACACCGGAACGGTGAGCGTCAGGACGTCAAGCGTCAGGACGTCATGAATTGATAGCTGAAGGGCGCCGAAAGCGGGGTCAGCGTGACCGAGCGGTGACCCGACGTCACGATGAGCCTCGTCCCGCCGGCTCCAATGTCGATCTGGGACGAGCCGAGCAGGATCTCCTTCTGGGAGGCGCCGGGGGCCAAGATCCCCGCGTAGATGGGGTGTTGGCCGATGATCCCGATGCTCACCCACGAGCGGCCGGTCGACGTGGCCACCGTCACCGCGTAGGCGGCGATGTCGATCTTGTAGCTGGCGGTGCCCGCTCCCGTGGAGATGGGGGTCAGGAGGGGCGTGCTGGGCACCGTGACCGTGGCGTGGTGGGCCGGTGGCGCCGCACTCGTGCCGGTGCCGGTCCCGGTCCCGATGACCCCGGCTTTCACCAGCCCGAGCGCTGCTCCACCGGCAAGGACAGCCAGCGCGACGACGACGACGGCGACCCGGAGCAACCGGCCCGACCGGGAGGGGCCGTCGGCGCCGCGGCGGCGGCCGCCGACCGCGGGGATCTTGTCGGTGTCCGCGTACGTGGGGTAGGCGTCCGCGAACAACTGCTGTTGCCCCCCTGCTCCGGCCCGCTCCCGGCCCGTGACCGGCCGTTGGAAGGTTGCCGTGGCAGACGGGTCGGGCCTGAGTCCCGCTTCGTCGGCTTGCACGTCCATGGCCGGTACCTTCGACCTCCCACGCCCCGAGCTTGACAACGCAAACATGCGGGTCGACCCCACGATTGGCGTCGACCACGATTCTAGTGACCCCGCGACCGGGGCCGGCTTCGGGCCGGGTCGCGGCCGCCACCGAGGAAGGTCCGGCTGCTCAGCGGCCGACGCTGCCATCGAGCAGCTCTCGGGTGACGTCCATGTGGCCCACATGGCGAGCCGTCTCCTCGATGAGGTGGTAGACCGCCCAGCGCAACGTCGTCGGGCGCAGCTCTCCGGCAGAGGGAAGGTCGAACGACGCCGCCCCGTCGAGGACGGCGTCGGCCAGCGCCGTCTCGGCCCGGTAGAAGGCAACGACCTCGTCGACGCCCCAGCCCTGGGGCAGGTCGAACATCCGGGCGCGCCAGCTCATGTCCATGGGCTCGCCGGCGAAGACGGCCCGGAGCCAGAGGCGCTCCGCGTAGCCGAGGTGGACCACGATCACCCCGAGCGAGTTGGCCGTCGGCGTGGGTCGCCAGCGCAGCTGGTCGCCGGTGAGGCCCTGCACCTTGAAGACGGCGCTGTCGCGGAGGTGCTGCAGCCAGCCCCGCGCCATCGCCATCTCCCCCAGCGGCGTGGCCTCGTCGGGCCGGGCGACGCTCAAGCGCGGTGGCGTCTCGGGCACGGACCGGCGGCGCCGGGAGACCCTACGGGATGCTCGCCGTGGTGGTCGTCACGAGGGGCCCGCCGCACACCGAGGCGTACCAGTCGGCAATGGTCACGCCGTCCGTCTGCAGCTGGGTGTTCTTGCCCAGCGTCTCGAAGGAGGCGATCAGTCCCTGTTCGCTCGATGCGTTCTGGATGTCGTTCCGGATCTGCTGCACGAAGGTCAGGAGGTTCTTGAACGCGGCCTGGACGTTGCCCGGGGCCGTCTTGATCACGCCCAGCGCCTTCTGGACGTTGCCCAGGTCGCCGTTGTAGGCGTTCAACATCGCCTGCTTGGCTGCGGCGAAGTTGCCCGAGGCGATCGCCTTCTCGATGGCCAGGCCGACCGAGCTCGAGCCCGATTGCTCGTTCTTGACGTCCTGGCACATCGCCGCATTGGGGTTCGATCCCTTCGTCGACCCCGACGAGTGGTGCTTCCCCTTGTGGTTGGTGTGGTTGGTGTGGGCGCCCGCCGCGCTCATGGGGGCCAGCGACAGCGCGACCCCGAACACCCCGATGCAAAGCCCCTGCCACTTCGAACGGTGCCTCACGGTCGCCACCTCCCGGTCTCGCGATGCCGGACGGACGTTACAGCACCCGTTGCGGCGACAGGGGTCATGGCGCGTCCCCTTTGCCCTGGTCGGTGGGGGTGTCACCCGGGTCAACACCCCGTGCGGCCGGGGGTTATGGTGGGAAGCTGACGGGGCGTCAGAAACTGGGGGCAACGGGTTGGACGATCTCAACGGCAAGGTGGCGGTGGTCACGGGGGGAGCGGCCGGCATCGGTCGCGGCATCACCGAGGCACTGCTCGCCGAGGGGGCGCGTGTCGTCATCGCGGACGTCGAGGAACCGGTGCTCGAGGTCGCGGTGAAGGAGTTGTCCGACGCCGGCCCCGTGCGCGGGGTCGTGACCGACGTCTCGTCGGCGGACTCGGTGGAGGCGCTGGCGGCCGACGTCTTCGCGCACGAGGGCGCGTGCCATCTGCTCTTCAACAACGCCGGGGTGACCTCCGGCGGGGGAGGGCGGCCGTGGGAGCAGGAGGCCAACGACTGGACCTGGTGCTTCTCGGTCAACGTCTTCGGCGTGGCCAACGGGGTCCTGTCGTTCGTGCCCCGCATGATCGAGTCGGGCGAACCTGGTGTGGTGGTCAACACCTCGAGCATGGACGGGGGCATCGCGCCGGTCCCCTACGCGTCGGTCTATGCCTCGAGCAAGGCGGCCATCTCGTGCTTCAGCGAGGCCCTGGCCCACCAGCTCGTCGCCGCCGGCACCGCCGTGCGGGCCGCCGTCTTCTATCCGTCGGGCGGCCTGCTCGACACCGGCCTGTGGACCGCCCAGCGCAATCGTCCCGACGCGCTGGCCCGGACCAAGCCCAGGCCGCCCGCCCCCGGCACCACCTTCGAGGAGTTCAAGGCACAGCTCCGGGCGGCCGGGCGGACGGTCGAGGTCATGGACCTGCTCGAGCTCGGCCGGTTCTGCGTGCAGGGGGTCAAGCGGGGTGACTTCATCATCGGGCACGGGCTCGAGGAGAGCGCCGCATTGCTGCACCGCCGGGCCGACGCCATCGGAGCCGGGCTGCTCCCGCCGGCGGCGCTGAGCTGATGACCACGACGACGTCGGCCCCGGCCCGCTACACGGTCGTGTCGGCCGACGGCCACGCCGGGGGTGACATCAGGGACTACCGGCCGTACCTCGCCCGTCGCTGGTACGACGACTTCGACGCCTGGGCGGCCGAGTACGTGAACCCCTACGCCGACCTCCTCGCGCCCATCGCGTACCGCAGCTGGGACAGTGACCGGCGGCTGGCCGAGACGGAGTCCGACGGCATCGCGGCGGAGGTCCTGTTCCCCAACACGGTCCCGCCCTTCTTCGCCGAGAACAACCTGGTGGCCCTACCGCCGACGCCCGAGGAGTACGAGCGACGCTGGGCGGGTGTGCAGGCGCACAACCGCTGGCTGGCCGATTTCTGCGCCCGGACGCCGGGCCGGCGGGCCGGCATCGTCCAGGTCTTCGCCAACGACATCGACGACGCCGTCGCCGAGATCCGTTGGGCCGCCGAGACCTTCGATCCCTTCGGCGGCATCCTGCTGCCCTCGATCCCGCCCAACTCGCACCTCCCTCCCCTGTGGGAGGAGCACTACGAGCCGCTGTGGCGGGTGTGCGCCGAGCTCGACGTGCCCATCAACATCCACGGAGGCAGCGCGTTGCCCGACTACGGGGAGCACGAGTCGGCGCGGGCGATGATGCTCATCGAGATCCCCTGGTTCAGCCACCGCTCCGTCTGGCACCTCATCTTCTCGGGCGTGCTGGAGCGC
This sequence comes from uncultured Acidimicrobiaceae bacterium, assembly GCA_963789235.1. Taxonomy (GTDB): domain Bacteria; phylum Actinomycetota; class Acidimicrobiia; order Acidimicrobiales; family RAAP-2; genus Bog-473. Next base: position 125,681 of record CAWBJX010000003.1, read on the forward strand.
TACCCCACGCTCCGCTTCGCCGTGACCGAGCAGGGGGTGGCCTGGTTGCCCCGGGGGTTGCAGACGTTGGACTGGTTCTACGGCCGCATGACGACGGCCAACGCGGCCGAGGCGAACTTCTTCGGCGCCGCCGCGGCCAAGATGACCATGACCCCGTCGGAGTACTTCGCTCGCAACTTCTGGATCGGCGCCAGCTTCCTCCGACCGAGTGAGGCCCCGCTGTGCCGCGATCTGGGCATCGAGCGCGTCATGTGGGGCGCCGACTACCCGCATTCGGAGGGCAGCTATCCCTACACGACCGAGGCGCTGCGGGTGGCGTTCGCCCCGTTCCCGGAGCACGACGTGCGCGCCATGGTGGAGTCGACGGCGGCCTCCTTCTACGGCTTCGACCTCGGCCTGCTGCGGCCGATCGGCGCCCGGGTCGGACCACTGGTGTCCGAGGTGGCGCGGCCGCTGGCGCCCGAGGACTGGCCGACCGAGACGACGTGCAACGCGTTCGACCCCACGCAGATCCTGCGGGCGTGGTGACAAGGGAGGGAACATGCAGACGGTGAGATACGGCGCTCGGGCCAATCAGGTCAACCGGGAGATCGAGGCCAAGCGGGCCGACATCTGGTCCCAGGCGGTGACGGCCGTCTACGAGACCGATCCCGAGATCGTGGCCGCGGTCCTGCCCCCGCCGCTCGCGCCCGGGCCCGAGCCGCTCGTACGGATCACGATCACGAGGGTCGAGATGCCCGGGCTCCCCGTGTTCGGCGCCGGATGGATCGGCGTGCAGGCCCGGCACGAGGACCGGCTCGGGGAGTACCCCATCTTCATGCCGATGACGACCGAGCAGTCGCTCATCGGTGGCCGGGAGATCAACGGTGAGCCCAAGAAGCTGGCCGAGGTCGACGTCACACGCGAGGGCGACGACGTGTCGGCCCGCATCGCGCGCATGGGATCCGTCGTCTGCGAGATCACCGGCCGCGTCACGGGCCCGCGCGACAACTACGAGCTGGCCAAGACCGACTTCTGGTTCAAGCTCTCGCCCTCGCCCGAGGTGGCGGGCGTGCTCGACCAGGACCCGCTGTTGGTGTACGGAGAGAAGACGGAGCGGACCCGGGTCCACGAGGGAATCGACGGCGAGCTCATCCTCAAGGAGTCCCCGCTCGACCCGGTGGCCGACATCGTCGTCCGTCGCATGGTCGACATCAACTGGACGGAGCGGTCCTCCACCCAGGTGGGCCGCATCATCGGGCCGGTGCCCCGGGCCGGCCTCGAGCCCTACATCCACCAGCGCTACGACGACCTCTCGGTGCTGGGGGCGAAGCGATGAGCGAGCGCTACACGATCATCTCGGCCGACGCCCACGCAGGCCTGCCCTGCGAGGGGTACCGGCCCTACCTCGACTCGGCCTACCACCGCCAGTTCGACGAGTACCTGGCCGAGCGCCAGGCCAACCGCGACCAGCAGTTGCAGATGAACTACGACTACATCATGGGGTGGGAGACCGACAACGAGGAGGGCTTGCGCGGCGCCTGGGACATCGAGCAGCGCGACAAGGAGCTCGACGCGGACGGCGTTGCGGCCGAGGTGATGTTCGCCGACGCCGACGCCATCACCGGCATGGCCTCGCCGCCCTTCGGAGCCGGCCTCTCGGCGGGGGCGATCGCCGACCCGGAGCTGGCCTTCGCCGGAGCACGCGCCCACAACCGCTTCCTGGCCGAGATGTGCGCCCGCAGCCCCGCCCGACACGGTGGCATCGCACTGGTGCCCATCACGCACGGCGTCGAGCGCTCGGTGGCGGAGATCGAGTGGCTGGCCGAGCAGCCCGGCATCCGCGGGATCATGGTGCCCACCATGTGGCACGACCTCGTGCCCTACAACCATCCCGACTACGACCCGGTGTGGGCCGCCTGCGAGGCGGCGGCGCTCCCGGTCCACACACACTCGGGCGAAGCCCCCAGGAGGAGTACAACGACAACATCGGGATCTACCTGGCCGAGGTCGTGTGGTGGGCCGCCCGACCCATGTGGCACCTGCTGTTCTCGGGGGTCTTCGAGCGGTACCCGCGCCTCAAGTACGTCGTGACCGAGGCGGCCGCCTACTGGGCCGCCGACATGATGTGGAAGTGGGACCAGTACATGGGCGGTGGCCACACGACCAAGAAGATGGCGGCGCTGCTGAAGGGGAAGATCTCCAAGCTCCCGTCGGACTACTTCGGGGAGAACATCTTCATCGGTGCCTCGACCATGTCCAAGGAGGAGATCCGGCGCCGCCACGTCTTGGGTTGTGACGTGGTGATGTGGGGGACCGACTACCCGCACCCGGAGGGCACGTGGCCCCACACCCAGGAACGCCTGCGGGGTGACTTCGGTGCCATCCCGGTCGAAGACGCGCGCCAGCTGCTCGGCGAGACGGCGGCGCGCTGCTACGGCTTCGACCTGGGTGCCCTGCGGCCCATCGCCGATCGCATCGGCCCGACGCCGGAGGACCTGGGCCAGGACCCCGACGCGCCGGACCGACCCCGAGGAGGTGCGCAGGGCGCGCTGGTGGAAGGACGAGTACCAGGTGCAAGCGCCCGGCTGAGGCCTGCTGCGATGAACGACGGGCACATGGCGTTCTGCGCCAGCGACGAATGGCGCACCCTGGTGCAGGAGGCGATCCTCCCGGTGGCGCTGCGTGGGGTGGAGCTCGGTGGCGAGGTGATCGAGATCGGGCCGGGGCCGGGCTTCACCACCGATGTGCTGAGGACGATGACGGCGCACCTCACCGCGGTGGAGATCGACGAGGGCCTCGCTGCGTCCCTGGCCGAGCGGATCGGCGGGGGGAACGTGGACGTGGTCGTCGGCGACGCCACGGCGCTGGACCACCCGTCGGATCGCTTCACCGGGGCCGCCTCGTTCCACATGCTGCACCACATCGCGCCCTCGACGGAGCAAGACCGCGCCTTCGCCGAACTGGCCCGCGTCCTCGTACCCGGAGGGGTCCTGGTGGCAGCGGACGGGGTCCACTCCGAGGGCAGCGCGCGGTTCCACGAGGGCGACACGTACAACCCGATCGACCCCGAGGAGCTGGAGTCCCGCCTCGGGACCGCCGGCTTCGGCTCCATCGAGATGCGCACGTACGACCTCGGGTGGGTGTGCACGGCCCGCGCCGGCTGACCGCCTGAGGCCCGCCGCCGGGCGGCTCTCTCAGGCGCCCGTTCGCTCTGCCGCCTGGACGAGGCGCCACATCCTGGCTTGCTCGTCGGCAGACATGTGGGGGTCCCCGACCTTCCACACGACGACGTCGCGCAGGCTGCGCCGGAGCACGTCGATGTCGAACGAGCCGAGGAAGTTCTTCACCAGGGCGGATCGGGCACGCCCGAGGACGGCCCCGATCAGCCGACCGGTCGGGACCGATCCCGCCGCCATGAGGACCCAGGCCAAGGCCACGTCCGCCACGGGGTCACCCCGGGACGCATTCGCCCAGTCGATCACGACGGGCCCCGCGCGGACCGATGATCACGTTGAGCGGATGCAGATCGAGGTGAACGAGGCGGTCCCCGCGGCCGACGGGCGCCTGGCGCAGCCAGTCCGGCGCCGGGAGCTCGTGCAGCTGCACGTGCAGCTCGGCCAACACCCGGCCCTGGCGGGGGATCGTCCAGGGTCGCTTGCCCATCGTGGCGACCATGTCGAGGCCGTCGATCCGCTCCATGACGATGTCGAGGCCATCGTCACTGATCTCGTCGATGGCGGGCACCGGGTAGCCCTGCTTCCGCACGTACTCCATGATCCGCGCCTCGCCCGTCATGGAATGGCCCTCCCGGGAGCGCCGCAGCACCAACCCAGGTGCGTATTCGAAGATGTCGGCGTCGCGACCGGCCGCCAGGAGGGGTCCCGGGGCCTTCATCGCAGGGGTGCGTCGGGGTCGAGCGCCCTCATTGCCCCTCTCGCATCGTCATGCCGCACAACCTCTCACGATCGCACCCCCGACCCGGACACTCGTAGTATCACGCCGTGGAGCTCGCCGCCGAGGACGTCGTCGCCCGTTGCCGAGATGCGCTGGCCGAGCACACGCCCGTGCTGGCCGTGCGCGACGTCCTGCACGAGCTGGTCGCCGCTCCCCGGGCGCTCGAGAAGGCGTTCGGGCGAGTCGACGCCGGCGGCATCACCACCCTGCACAACGACGCCGAGCTCACCGTGCTGCACGTGGCCTGGACGCCGGGGATGGCGCTCAACCCGCACGAGCACCGGATGTGGGCCGCGATCGGCATGTACGGGGGCCAAGAGGACAACGCCTTCTATCGCCGGGTGCCCGGAGGCCTCGAGCCCTCCGGCGGACGGGAGCTCCCGGCGGGTGACGTCCTGGTCCTCGGGGACGACGCCGTCCACTCCGTGGCGAACTCCCGGCGTGAATTCGCCGTGGCCCTGCACGTCTACGGCGGGGACTTCTTCTCGGTCGGACGCTCGGAGTGGGACTTCGACACGTACCAGGAGCGGCCGCGTGACCTCGAGCGGACGCGCCGCCTCTTCGAGGAGGCGAACGCCCGCTGGCGCTCCGAGGCCTGAACGCCCGCTGGCGCTTCGAGGCCTGAACGCCCCCCGGACCCCTACATCTCCTCGTCCTCGAAGAAATTGACCCAGTTGGTCTGCATGGACGCCCCGTCGGCGATGATCGTGGCGCCGCACACGTAGCGGGCGGCGGGCGAGCACAGGAACAGGACCATGGCGGCCATCTCGTCGACGGTGCCCATGCGGATCGTCGTCCCCTCAGCCACCATCTCGCGGGTGAAGCCGATCTCGGTGCGCCCGACCGTGGCCAGCTCGGCCTCGACCATTCCCGGCGTCGAGAAGATGCCCGGCGCGAAGGCGTTGATGGTGACACCGCGTCGCATCAGGTAGGGCGCCAGGGTCTTGACCATGTTCACCACCCCGGCGCGGGCCGCGCCGGAGTGGACGAACATCGGAGCCCCGCGCTCGAAGGAGAAGGTGTGCACGACGTTGACGATCGAGCCGAAGCCCGCCTCGGCCATCGGCCCCATGAAGCGGCTCGTCATGTTCCAGGTCCCGTTCAGGTTCAGGTCCACCACGGCGCGCCAGCCGTTGTCGGAGATCGTGCTCGGCAACGCGGGGAACTGGCCGCCCGCGTTGTTGATGAGGAAGTCGACCCGGCCGAAGCGCCCGTAGACGGCGTCCCGCAGCGCCTCCACCTGGTCGGGCTCCCGGATGTTGGTGGGCACGGCGAGGCAGCTCCCCCCGCCGGACCGGATGGAGCCCGCCACCTCGTCGAGCTGGCTCGCGGTCCGGCCCGCGATGACGGCGTGCCCGCCCAGGCGGGCGAGACCGTGGGCCACCTCGCGCCCGAGCCCGGTGCCGCCGCCGGTGACGACCGCCACCCTGCCCTCGAACAGCCTGTCGGCAAAGACCGAGACCCCCGGTCCCGCCTCCCAGGTCACCGCCCGATCACCCGGCGAAGTCCCAGCTGCTGCCGTTCTCGTAGTGGTGCAGGACGTTCTTGGCGATGAGGATACGGTGCACCTCGTCCGGGCCGTCGGCCAGTCGCAGCGTGCGGGCCGCGAGGTACATCTGGGCCAGGGGGAGGTCGTTGGTGACCCCGGCCGCGCCCCAGACCTGAATGGCCCGGTCGACGACCCGGCTGTAGGCCGCGGGCACGAAGACCTTGATGGCACTGATCTCAGTGCGGGCCTGGGGGTCGCCCGCGTCCACCTTCTCCGCCGCGTGGATGGTCATGAGGCGGGCGGCCTGGAGGTCCATGTAGCTGTCGGCGACGAAGCCCTGCATGAACTGCTTGTCCTTGAGGAGGCCGCCGTGCACCTCGCGGGTCAGCATGCGCTCGACCATCAGGTCGAAGGCGCGCCACATCTGGCCGACCGAGTTCATGCAGTGGAAGATGCGCCCGGCCCCGAGCCGGTCCTGGGCCGCCCGGTGCCCGTCGCCGACCTGGCCCAGCAGGTTCTCCAGGGGCACGCGGACGTGGTCGTAGCGCACCTCGCAGTGGTCCGACTTCGGGCTGCCCCAGATGCCGATGCCGCGCTCGATGATGACGCCCGGGTTGGAGGTCGGCACGATGATCTGGACCATGCGCCCCGGCCCGTCGTCGTCCTTGGACTCCTTGGCGCGGCACATGACGATGAAGAAGTCCGCCGCCAGCCCGTTGGAGGTGAACCACTTGTGCCCGTTGATGACCCACTCGTCGCCCTCGCGGAGGGCCGTCGTCTGAATGGAGCGCGGGTCGGAGCCGGCGTTCTCGGGCTCCGTCATGGAGAAGCCCGACTGCATCGTCCCCTCGACCAGCGGGAGCAGCCACTTCTTCTTCTGCTCCTCGGTCCCGTACTTGACCAGGATGGTCTGGTTGCCCGAGTTGGGCGCCACCACGCCGAACAGCGAGGCCGCGCCCACTGCGTAGGCCAGGATCTCGTTCATGTAGGCGTGCGCCATGAAGTCGATACCCATGCCGCCGTACTCCGGGGGGAGGTGCGGGGCCCACAGCCCCTCGGCCTTCACCTTCTCCTGGATCTCGTGGCGCAGCGTCTTGGCCTCCGCCCGTTCGGCGTCGGTCACGTTGCTGCTCCGGGCGTGCCAGAGCAACGACTCGTTGGGCAGGATCTTCTCGTTCACGATGCGGGCCGTGCGCAGACGGATGTCGTTGATGTCGTCACTGAGCCCGGCAATGGGTGTCACGTTGATGGGCATTGGTCTCCCCGATCGGTTCGTGTGCTCCGGCCGGAACCTTAGGCAGATTTGCCGGTCTGCTCCGCCCGGGCCACCCAGCGGCCGGTCAGTGCCCGCTCGTAGCGGCCGCGCCCGACGAAGCTGACCGCCCAGCGGGCCAGGGCACCGAAGCGGTTCTTGAAGCCGGTGAGGAAGGTGATGTGGACGACGAGCCAGAGGACCCACCCCACGAAGCCGTCCACCCGCAGCGGGCCGATCTCCGCCACGGCGCGGAAGCGGGAGATCACCGCCAGCGTCCCGAGGTCGCGGTAGCGGAACGGCTTGGCCGGCTTCCCCTCCAGGCGCCGCACGATGGTGTGGGCGGCATGGGCCCCCGACTGCATGGCCACCTCGGCCACGCCCGGCAGGTCGTCGAGCGCCATCAGGTCGCCCACGACGAAGATCTCGGGATGTCCCGGCACGGAGCAGTCGGGTTCGACCAGGACCCGGCCCGCCTTGTCCAGCTTCGCGCCGGCGGCATCGGCCACCGTGGCCCCCAATCCCGACGCCCGCGTCCCGGCGGCCCAGATCTTGGTCGCGGCGGCGATCCGCTCCGTCGTGCCGTCCCGCTTGGTGATCTCGACGCCGTGCTCGTCCAGGTCGGTCACCATGGCGTCGAGGTGGATCTCGACACCCATGTGGGTCAGGTCGCGCGCGGTGAGGCGCGACAGGCGCGGCCCCATGGACCCGACGAGCCGGTCGGTGCCCTCGACCAGGACGACACGGGTGTCACGTGGGTTGATGGCCCGGTAGTTGCTTGTGCAGCGCGCCGCCGCGAGAGCTCCTTGAGCTGCCCCGCCATCTCGACACCGGTCGGACCACCCCCGACGACCACGAACGTCATGAGGCGCCGGCGGGCCTCGGCGTCGGTCTCGGCCTCGGCGAGCTCGAAGGCCCCGAAGATCTGGCCCCGCAACGCGAGGGCGTCGTCGAGGGACTTCATGCCCGAGGCCGCAGCGCGGAACTCGTCCTTCCCGAAATAGGAGGTGGTCGCGCCGCCGGCCACGATCAGGCTGTCGTAGGGGATCGTGAGCGGGCGTGCCGAACTCGTCGGCGTGCACCACGCGGGCGTCGACGTCGACGTGCTCGACCTCCGCCAGGATCACGCGCAGGTCCTCGTACGTGCGCAGCACGTCGCGGATGGCCGGGGCGATCTGGCCCTCAGAGAGGATGCCCGTCGCCACCTGGTACAGCAGGGGCTGGAAGAGATGGTGGTTGGTGCGATCGATGAGCGTGACGCGAACGGGCTCCCGCTTGAGGGCTCGCACGGCGAAAAGGCCACCGAACCCGCACCCGATGATCACGACGTGATGGCGCCGCTCGGCCGGGGCGTCCACGGTCACAGCCTGCGGTCCACCACGGTCTGGACGTAGAGGGCCAGGGGCATGTCCCGCACCTCCTCGGGGGTGAACCACCCGACCCCGTCGGTGGTCCCGCCCACTTCGGGCCGCAGGGTCCCCTCCCACGAGTCCACCCGGTAGATCAGGCGGACGGTGTGCAGGCTCGTGCCGTCGGGGATCGTTCGCACGTCGGAGAGCACGTCGAGCAGCGGCCCGAGCGAGACGGTCAGCCCCGTTTCCTCCTCGATCTCCCGGCGCAGCGAGTCGGGCGGGCTCTCGCCGTGCTGGACGCCGCCTCCGGGCAGGAACCACCGCCCGCGCATGTTGAGGGCCGGCGAGGCGCGGGCGAGGAGCAGGCGTCCCTCGGCGTCGCGGCACACGCCGTAGGCGGCGATGCGCTGGCGCTGCTTCTCGGCGGGCACACCCGAGATCGTGGTCCCGGCCCGGGCCCCCCGCCAAGTCCGGGGGAAACTACCCTGGCCGGGGCCATCGCGGCCCGGACCGAAAGGGGTGCGCACATGGACACGGCGGCCGAGCTGGAGGCCATTCGGGGCGTGAAGTACGCCTACTTCCGCACACTGGACCTCAAGCAGTTCGACGTCCTCGGGTCGCTGTTGACCGAGGATGCGACCGCCTCCTACGAGGACGGCAAGACCGTGCTCGAGGGGCGCTCGGCCATCGTCTCGTGGCTCACGGCGGTCCTGGGCGACCCGGGCATCGTCACCGAGCACCACGGCCATCACCCCGAGATCACCTTCACCTCGGAGACCACGGCCGGCGGGATCTGGTACCTCCAGGACCGGGTCATCGTCCCCGCCGCCGACGTCGAGATCTCCGGGACCGCCTTCTACGAGGACCGGTACCGGCTGACGGGGGAGGGGTGGCGCATCGCACACACGGGCTATACCCGGGTGTTCGAGGAACAGCGCACCCACTCCACCTTCGAGGTGCGCTCGTTCACGTCGCGCTTTGGCGCGCCCGGCTGACGACCCGGGTCAGGCCTCGGCGCGGCTGGCGGGGCTGAAGGTGAAGGCCGGGTCGAACAGCGTGGCGGGCTCGAGCGCCTGCTCGATCGCCTCGACGAAGTCGGGCTCGAGCACGACGTCGAGTGCCTTGACGTTCTCGGCGATCTGCTCCGGCCGGCTCGCCCCCACGATGGCGCTGCTCACGTTCTGGTTCTGCAGCACCCACGCCAGCGCCACCGCCGCCGGCGTGTAGCCCGCCTCGCGGCACAGGGCGGCGTAGGCCCGCACGGGCTCGAGCACCTCGTCACGCAGGAGCCAGCCGATCTCCCCGCCCTCGGGTCCGGTGGCCCGCGTGCCCGCGGGTGGCGGGGCGCCGGGGAGGTACTTGCCGGTGAGGATGCCCTGGGCCAGCGGCGACCATACGATCTGGCCCACTCCCTCCCCCTGGCACAGGGGGACGACTTCGGCCTCGATCACCCGCCAGAGCAAGGAGTACTGGGGCTGGTTGGAGACGATGCGGTCGAAGCCCATCTCGTCGGCCAGGTTGAGCGCATCCTCGATCTGCGCCGCGGTCCACTCCGAGACGCCGACGTAGTGGACCTTGCCCTGGCGCACGAGGTCGTCGAAGGCCCGCAACGTCTCCTCCAGCGGGGCCTCGTAGTCGAACCGGTGGGCCTGCAGGAGGTCGACGTGGTCGGTCTGCAGCCGTTCGAGCGACGCATGCAGCGACTCCACGATGTGCTTGCGCGACAGGCCGCGGTTGTTCGGGTTGGGACCGGTCGGCCAGTAGACCTTGGTGAAGATCTCGATGGAGTCACGCCGCACGCCCTTGAGCGCCGGGCCCAGTACCGACTCCGCCCGCCCCATGGCGTAGACGTCGGCCGTGTCGAAGGTGGTGATCCCCGCATCGAGGGCGGCCTTCACGCACGCCGTGGCGGCGTCCTCCTCGATCTGGCTCCCGTGGGTGATCCAGTTGCCGTAGGAGAGGGCCGAGACGACCATGCCCGAGCGCCCGAGGTGTCGGTAGTCCATGGGCCCGGAGCGTACCCGTGTGCTCGTACGCTCGTCGTATGGCCGCCGAGGAGACGCTGCACGTGCACCGCGGGCTGGACCTGCCGCTCTCGGAGATCTCCTGGCGCGCCACCACGTCCGGCGGCCCGGGTGGTCAGCACGCCAACCGCACGCTCAGCCGGGTCGAGGTGCAATTCGACGTGGCGGCGTCGCCGACGCTCGGCCCGCGCCAGCGGGCGCGCCTCTTCGAACGGCTGGGCCCGGTCGTGCGGGCGAGCGCCTCGGAGTCGCGCTCGCAGGCGCGCAACCGGGAGCTCGCGCTCGGCGCGTCTGGCCGCCAAGCTCGACGCCGGCCTGCGGGTGCAGCGGGTCCGGACCCCGACGCGGCCGACGAAGAGCGCACAGGCGCGTCGGGTGGAGTCCAAGCGCCGGCGCGCCGAGACCAAGCGGCAGCGCCGAGCGCCGCGGGAGGACGACTGAGCCAAGGTTGTGGGAGCCGGGCCCGGAGTCGTTCCGGACCCGGCCTACTTCTGGAACTATAAACAGTTCAGTTTACCGTCCTGAGAAAATGTGCCGGGGCCTTCTCGTGTCCCGGAGGCCCTCGTCGCACCCCGCCGGCGAGCTCAGTTCCGAAAGGCGACCGGCGAGAGGACGGGTGGCAGCTCCGCGTCGAGCTGTGCCAGCAGATCCGGATCGTCCTCGGCCCGCGGCCCGCGCAAGGCGGTCAGGGCGGCATAGCCCTGGGCGACGAGCGTGGCGTCCTCGGCGCCGGCGTCGGCCAGGCCGAGGTCGCCGGAGTGGGGGAAGGGCGAGCCCACGGTGAGGACGATCTCGCCCTTCTCCTCGGGCTCGCCCTCCATGAACGAGCGGGCCGCCTCGGCGGCCGCCGGACCCTCGATCTCCTCCCGGTTCGGTGCCTCCCACGACGCCGCGCCCGAGCCCCGGGCGGACGTGATCAGCCCGGCCCCGCTCACCCGGGCCCAGCGCACGCCGCGGATGTCGGCCAGCGGCAGGTGCGGGACGTTCAGGTTGAGCACCGTCCGCACCGGGGCCGCCGCCAGCATCGGGATCAGGGCCACCGCCAGGTGGGCCGCCGACTCCCACGGGTCGGGCTCGACACCGACCCGCAGGGAGACCGCCAGCGCGCTGATGCCGAGCTGGCTCGCGGTCAGCGCCGCCCCGACGGTGCCCGAGTGCAGCACGGAACGACCGACGTTGACCCCGTGGTTGATGCCCGAGAGCACGAGGTCGGGCTTGGGCCCGACCGCCCCGAGCGCCCCCGCGATCACCGAGAGCGCCGGGGAGGCGTCGAGCCCGTAGGCCTCCACGTCCTCGGCGCCCTCGACGAAGGCCCGCTGGTAGGTGATGGTGGTCCGGTCGGTGACCGAGCCCACCGCGGCGCTGGCCCCGCTGTAATTGGAGCTGGGCGCCACGACGATGATCTCGTGCGGCGGTGCCGGGCCGTCGGCCGTCGCAGCGTCCGCCCAGGCGACCAGCGCCCTCGTCAGCGTCGCCAGCCCCGGCGCCGCCACCCCGTCGTCGTTGGTGACGAGAATCCTCACGTAGGCCCACCCTACCGGCCGCCGCCCCGGCCGGTCTGGGGCGTCACGCAACGTTCGGCCCCCGGTCACCGAGGTTTTCCCACCACCGGTGCGGCCCTCGCCCCTGCACAGGCCCTGGTCTGCTTCAATTCACTCGCAATGTCGGTCCGCACGCCCAGGATCTCGGTCGCTTCGCCCACCGGGCAGCAGTGGCGCATCGGCCACGGGCGCCAAGAGGTCGTCGTCTGCGAGGTGGGCGCCACCCTGCGGGCCTACGCGGTCGGCGACAACCCGGTGGTCGACGGCTTCGGCGCCGACGAGTGGTCCCACTCGGGCCGGGGCCAGGTGCTCGCCCCGTGGCCCAACCGGCTGGCCGACGGACGCTACGAGTTCAACGGGGTGCGGGCCCAGGCCGCCCTCGACGAGCCGGAGCGGCGCAACGCCATCCACGGTCTCGTGCGTTGGGTGCCTTGGACCCTCCAGACCCGGCACCAGAACCAGCTGTCCCTGCGGCTGCAGCTCCACCCCTCGCCGGGCTACCCGTTCTCCCTCCTGCTCGAGCTCGAGTACCACGTGGGCCGGGAGGGCCTGACCGTCACGACGAGGGCCCAGTCGCTCGACGAGGGCCCGATCCCCTTCGGCCTCGGTTTCCACCCCTACCTGACCGCGGGTCGGGAGCCGATCGACGGGGCGATCCTGCACCTCCCGGCGCGCCACACGCTCGACCTCGACGACCGGGGGCTCCCGACGGGTGCGCTGACGCCGGTCGAGGGCACCGAGCGGGACTTCACCACCTCGCGCTTCGTGGGACCCGCGGTGCTCGACACCGCCTACACCACCTTGGAGCGGGACGCCGACGGCAACGCCCGGGCCACCCTCGATGCGCCCGGCGGGGCCACTGGCGCCACGTTGTGGGTGGACCCCGGCTTCCCCTATCTGATGGTGTACACGGGCGACACCCTGCCCGAGGTACAGCGGCGGCGGCGCGCCGTCGCCATCGAGCCCATGACCTGTCCGCCCAACGCCCTGCGCACCGGCAAGGACGTCATCGACCTCCCGCCCGGTCAGGAGTGGTCGGCCCGGTGGGGGATCGTCCCCCGGTGACCGTCCCGCGGAGAGAGGCCCCGCGCGGCGCGCCGCTCGAGGGTCAGGTCGTCGCCGTCACCGGCTCGTCCAGCGGGATCGGGGCCGCCACGGCCCGCGCCTTCGCCGCGGCGGGTGCGTCCGTCCTGGTGAACTCGGCGCGGTCGGTCGCCGACGGGGAGGCCGTCGCCGCCGCGCTGCCCGACGCGCTCTACGTCCGGGGCGACATCACGGCGCCCGAGGTCCCCGAGCGCTTGGTGGCCGCCGCCCTCGAGCGGTGGGGGCGCCTCGACACGCTCGTGAACAACGCGGGGACCACCGCGGTGATCCCGCACCACGACGTCCAGGCGGCGTCCGTCGACGTGTGGCGGCGCATCTTCGAGGTCAACGTGTTCGGGACCTGGGCCATGACGGTGGCGGCCCTCCCCGCCCTGCGCGACGCGCGTGGCTCGGTGGTCAACGTCTCGTCGGTGGCGGGCGTGCGGCCGACCGGCTCGTCGGTCCCCTACGCGGCGAGCAAGGCGGCCCTCAACCACGTGACGGTGCTCCTGGCCAAGGTGGTGGGCCCCGAGGTGCGGGTCAACGCCGTTGCGCCGGGGCTCGTCGACACGCCCTGGACGGCGGACTGGGGCGCCGTGCGCGACGCCGTGAGCCAGCTGGCGCCGCTCAAACGCTCGGGCCAGCCGGAGGACGTGGCGGAGGTGATCCTGGCGCTCGCCCGCGCCGCCTACGTGACGGGCCAGGTGGTGGTCGTCGACGGCGGCATCTCCATCGCCACCTGAGCCCCGTCAGCCCGGCGAGGTCACCATCCAGCGCAGGGCCGCCGTGAGCCCGCGCGCGAGCGGGGTCACGGCCGCGGTGTCGACGAACAGGTCGAGCGGGCCGGCGAGGGACAGCCCCAGTTCCCGTCGGGCCCAGCCCGGCAGGACGCCGATTGCGGCCGCCAGCACCAAGGAGTAGACCGCACGGTCGCTGGGCCGGCGGGCCACGCCGCGCAGGAGCCAGTCACGGGCCTCCTTGGCCTGAGGCCCGGCGTAGAGCTCGGGCCGGACGCGCAGCAGGTAGCTCTGTACCTCGTCGGAGGAGCGCGGCGCCCAGCCGGCGCCGAGGGCCAGCGCCACCGGGGCCACCTCCTCGTAGTAGCGGTCGCACTGCTCGGGAGTGAGCGGCCGGGGCCCGTAGCGCTGCGACGAGGCCAGGAAGCTCGAGACCTCGGCCACGTGGATGAACGTCACGAGGTCGGGGTCGTCGGCCGAGTAGGGCCGGCCGTCGGGAGCGATCCCCCTGACTCGGCGGTGGACCCGTTGCACCTGGGCGATGGCGGACTCCGCCTGCTCGGTGGTCCCGAAGGTCGTGGCGGCGACGAACCCGGCCGTCCGGCGCAACCGGCCGAGGGGGTCCTCCCGGTAGCTCGAGTGCGCGGCGACGCCCGCCATGGCGAGCGGGTGCAGCGACTGCAACAACAGCGCGGTGACACCGCCGATGAGCATGGTGGGCAGGTCGGCGTGGACCAACCTCGCCATGCCGTGCGGCGGCAGGTAGGCCACGTCGGGGTCGGTGGCGATCGGCGCCGGCTCCTCCCTGATCCCGACGGCGCGCCGCACGGTGCGCGCCATGTCCCCCCGGGCCGGCGCCGCCAGGCCGCCGACCAGGCGCCGCGGGACCCCGGCGACGGTGCCGCCCAGCGCCGTCGCGCGCTCGACCGGGTTCAAGAGGGCCACGAAGAGAGCTTGGCACGTGGCAGAGTGCACTCCATGCGCTTCGTCGTCGTGGGGGCAGGTGCCATCGGGGGCGCGGTCGGGGCCCGGCTGTTCCAAAAGGGGTATGACGTCACGCTGGTGGCCCGGGGCGACCATGGCCGCGCCCTGGAGTCCGGCCTGGTCCTCGAGAGCCCCGAGGAGACCGTCACCCTGCCCATCCCCGTCGTCTCCGAGCCTGCGCAGGCGACGTGGACCGCCGACGCGGACGGTGATCCCGTCGTGCTGCTGGCCGTCAAGGGCCAGCACACCGACCATGCCCTCACCCAGCTCAGCGTGGCGCCACCCTCGGTCCCCGTCGTCTGCATGCAGAACGGGGTCGAGAACGAGCGCCGTGTCCTGCGCCACTTCTTCTCCACCTACGGCATGTGCGTGATGTGCCCTGCCAGCCAGCTGCGGCCCGGGGTCGTCCAGGTGCACTCCTCCCCGGTCACCGGGCTGCTCGACCTGGGTCGCTACCCCTCGGGCCTCGACGAGCGCGGGCAGGCGATCGCGGACGCCATCGCGACGACCGCATTCCAGTCGGTGGGCCGCCCCGACATCATGCGCTGGAAGTACCGCAAGCTCCTCATGAACCTCGCCAACGCGGTCGAGGCGCTGAGCGGACCCGAGGGTCGCTTCAGTGCGCTGGCGCGCGCAGCGCAGCGGGAGGGCAAGGAGGTGCTCGCCACGGCGGGCATCGACGTGGCGAGCTCCGAGGAGGACCGTGAGCGCCGCGGCGATCACCTCCAGGTGTTGCCCACGTCCTCGGGCGAGTGGCACGGCGGGTCCAGCTGGCAGAGCCTCGCTCGTGGTGCGGGCTCCATCGAGGCCGAGTTCTTGAACGGGGAGATCGTGCTCGTGGGCGGGCTGCACGGGGTGGCCACCCCGGTCAACGCGTTGCTGGAGCGCCTCGCCGTGCGCGCCGCCGCCGAGGGGGCGCCGCCGGGCGCGTGGCGCATCGAGGAGCTGAGCGAGCTGGCCGGGGTACCCCATGGCGAGTGAGCGGTCCAGCGCGCGCAGGTGACCGTCCGGGCCCGAGGGCATGGCCCAGCCGTCAATCGGCGTGCAGAGCGGTCCGCACCGCGTCGGGCGGGTCCGACCCCGGCGCACCCGGTGTGTCGATGCGCACCTGGTGCACCGTGCCGCTGCAGGGAGCCGGTGGCGCGTAGCGCGGCGAGACGGGGAAGCCGCTGTCCCTTCCGAGCCGGAGGCCCGCCCCACCGTGCTGGAGCGCCACGGGGAGCATGCCCTCCACCGTGGTCTCGTCGGCGGCGGCGCCGTCGACCACGAGGACCATGTGGCCGGACGCGCCGTCCTGGCCGAGCGTGTAGGACACGGTGATCCGGTGCCGCCCGGTCGCCAGGGGTGTCGAGGCGGCCAACTCGAGCACGTCGGCCGACCACGCGAAGGTGAAGTGGGCCCGCCCGTCCACCAGGTACATCGCGTAGCCACCGAACCAGTCCCCGATGGCGAACACGACGCCGCCGTCGCCGGGTCCTGCATCGACGTCGGCCGTCATCGAGAACCCGCCCCACAGCAGGGGGACCGACTCGTCGGCGATCGCCCCCCCGCCGGGCAGGAACGTCCGGGACGAGCCCGCCGGCCAGGTGGGCGGGATGAACCCTCCCAGACGGTCGACCAGTCCGTCGGAGATCGGAAGGACGCGGTTGCGTCCCGCTTCGGCCGCCCACAGCTCGCTCAGGTGCCGCACCCGCTCGGGCTCGTCGTCGGCGCGGTCGATCGCCTCCGAGAAGTCCTCCGAGAGGTCGAAGAGCTCCCAGCGGTCCTCGTCGAAGTTCCTGCTGCCGACGGCCAGCTCCTCCTCGTCGAGCACGCCGGTGCTGATGTGGTTGGTCGTCGCCTTCCACCCTTCGTGGTAGATGGAGCGCGAGCCCATCATCTCGAAGTACTGCGTGTGGTGGACCTCCGCCGCCGCCGGGTCCTCGAGCACGGAGAGCAGGCTGACCCCGTCGACGACCTGCTGGGCCACGCCGTCCACCTCGTCGGGCACGTCGAGCCCGGCGGCGGCCATGATCGTGGGCATCAGGTCGATGGCGTGCGCGAACTGGGGCCGCACGGTGCCGGGTCGGGCAACGCGACCGCCCCAGTGCACGACGAGCGGGGTGCGGGTCCCGCCCAGCCAGGTGTACCGCTTCCACAGCTTGTGTGGCGTGTTGCCCGCCCAGGCCCACGCCCACGAGTAGTGGTTGTAGGTGGAGAAGCCGCCCCAGTCGTCGTAGTGGGCGAGGTTCTCGGCCACGGACTCGCGCAGGTGGGCGGTGAACCGGTGCTCGTTGAAGCTGCCGATCTTGCCGCCCTCGGCGCTGGCGCCGTTGTCGGAGAAGACCAGGACCATCGTGTTGTCCATCGCCCCGAGGCGCTCGAGTGCCGAGAGCAGGCGCCCGATCTGTGCATCGGTGTGCGTCAAGAAGCCGGCGAAGACCTCCTGCTGACGGGCGAGCAGCCGGCGCTCGTCGGCCGCCAGGTCGCTCCAGCCCTGCACCCATTCGGGGCGGGCGGTGAGCACGGTGCCCTCGGGCACGACGCCGGAGGCGACCTGGCGCGCGAACACCTCCGCACGCCAGGCATCCCATCCCTTGTCGAACAGGCCCCGGTACGGGTCCACCCACTCGGGCGCGACGTGGTGGGGGGCGTGCATGGCGCCCAGTGCGAAGTACAAGAAGAAGGGCTTGCCCGGTGCGCCGTTCTGCTGGTCCTGGACCATGCGGATGGCCTGGTCCGCCAGGTCCTCGCTCAGGTGATAGCCCTCCTCGGGCCGGCGCGGCGGCTCGATGTAGTGGTTGTCGCAGACCAGGTTCGGGGTCCAGTGGTTGGTGTCGCCCTGGAGGAAGCCGTAGTAGCGCTCGAAGCCGAGGCCGAGGGGCCAGTTGTCGAACGGCCCGGCGGCGGAGCGCTGCCAGCGCGGCGTGAGGTGCCACTTGCCCACGGCAAGCGTGGAGTACCCGGCGTCGCGCAAGAGGCGGGGGAGGGCGGCGGCGCTCTTCGGCAGTCTGGCGTGGTAGCCGGGAAAGCCGAGGGGTATGTCGGCCAGGAAGCCCATCCCCACCGCATGGTGGTTCCGCCCCGTGAAGAAGGATGCCCTCGTCGGGGAGCACAAGGAGGTGACGTGGAAGCGGTTGAAGCGCGCCCCCCCCGCAGCCAGGGCGTCCATGTGCGGCGTCCCGATGTCGGAGCCGAACGAGCCGAGATGGCCGAAGCCGGTGTCGTCGAGCACGATCACGACCACGTTCGGCGCATCCGGCGGGGGCGTGGGGTCGTGCGGGGCGCGCGGCGTGGACTCGGCCGCGGTGAAGCCGATCTGCTGGGGTTCGTCCATCGACGGAGAGGGTAGACGGTCGACCGCTCGCGGTGGCGTGCGCAGGGCTAACCTGGCACCCGATGCAGGGCCATCTGCCCGGACCGCCCCAGCCTCACTTCCCCGAGGGCCTCGCGCCGTTCATCGGGTACCTGGCCACCCGAGAGCCGCGGCCGCTCGACGAGCGGGCGCCCCAAGAGCCCGGCTGGGCGGACGGCCCGGAGGAGCTCGCGCTGGACGACTTCGACGATGTCGGCGAGTGGGAACCCCTGCACCGGCCCCTCATTCAGGTCACGGCGGTCGTCGTCTCGATCTCGCTCCTGGCTGCCGCGGTCGGCACCGTCCTCGAGGTGTTGCTGACCGCTCACTGAGAGCGGGCGCCCCCCGCGGCGCGCCGGCGGCGCAGCAGGAACCAGACGAGCGCGCCGACGAGCGCCACGGCGCCGACGACGACGCCCGCGATCACCCCCGGACCGGCACCGCCCTGGTGCACGGGCGCCGACGTCGTGGTGACACGCGGGACCGTCGTGGTGGTGGTCGTCGACGGAGCCCCCGTCGTGGTGGTGGTCGCCGTCGCCGCGGCCGCGGGGGCCGAGAACGCCACCACCCTGTCCGCGGCGGGGGCCAGCAGGAGGCCGCCGCCCACCGACGGCGTCGGGAAGTGGTTGGCGGGCACGCCGATGGACGCCTGCGCCTGGGCCGCCCCCGTGGACGGGTTGAGCCCGTAGAGGACGCCATCCTGGCCGATGGTCCAGACCAGCCCGGCCGCGACGATCGGCGGGCCGCCACCGACCGCCGAGCTCCACAAGAGGCGGAGCTGGTCGGGTGACGTCGTGGCCGCCACGGCGATCGTGCCACGCACGCAGGGCAGGTACACGGTCGTGCCCACCACGGCAACCCCGCCGTCGATGTCGTCGCCGCAGGCGCCCGGCAGCGAGGCCTCCTGGCCCCCGATGCCGCCGAGGCCCGATCCGTCGAGCAGGTACACGATGCGTGACTTGCCGGCCGCCACGACCTGCCCGTCGGCGAGCAGCGCGGGTGCGGTGGACATGTCCAGATCCTGCGAGTTGTTGGAGGCCCACGAGGACGGCGCGAAGTACTGGAGCAGCGTGAGCGACGGTGAGAGCTCGAGCACCGAGTCGCTGTCGTCGTAGGCGTGGCTCGACGAGTACACCGAGCCGTTGCCCGCTTCGACCCAGATGTTGCCGTTCGCGTCCACCACCGGAGCCGCGCCGCCCATCCAGATGGCGCCCTGGCTCTCCCCAGGGGCCGAGTCGACGGCGAACTCGGCGGGGGTGCCGCCCGTTTCGGGCACCGAGACCACCCAGCCGTGGTACGAGGAGCAGTCGCCGAAGTTCCCCCCGAAGCCGAAGACGACCCGGCCGGCGTCGAGCGTCAGCCCCGTCCGCTGCAGGAGGGCGGCCGGGAGGGAGCCCGCCGGGTCGACGTCCTGGGTCAGCTCGACCTTCCCGGTCTCGGTGCTGAGTCCGACCAACTGGTGCGCCGGGCTCCCGTCGACGAGCTCGTCGGCCACCACGAAGATCTCCGAGCGCGTCTCGTCGATCACCGGCGTGCCGGTGATCCCGACGGTGGGGGAGATGTCACCGCAGGGGAGCGATCCGGCGGGCACGGGCGTGCCGAGGTGGGTGGACCATTCCACCGAGCCCGTCGCGCTGGAGAGCGCGTCGACGGTGTCGTTCTCGGTGGCCACGAACACCCGCCCGCCCGACACGAGCGGTTCGCCGTAGAGCTGGCCGTCGAGCTCGGGCGACGTCCAGGCGGGGGCGGCGAGGTCGACCGAGGACGTCGTCGGCGCCACGCCCGTGCCCTCGGCGCTGCCGTGGTACACCGTCCACGACGGGCTGGGCGGTGTCGGCGCAGCCGTGGTCGAGGTCGTGGTGGCGGCGGGCGCGGCGTTGCTCGCCACGAGGCAGAGCAGCGCAACGGTGGCGCCGGCGAGGGCGACCCGTCCCCGCCCGGCCCGCCTCACGCCGGTCCCGGTCGCAGCCGCCGCGGCGTCAGCCCCCTGCGCCCGAGCGGCCACGGCGACGCAGCGTCGCGTCGACGGCCACCGCCACGATGAGGACGACTGCGGTCGCGATGTCCGTGCCGGCCGTACTGATGTTCAACAGGGCCAGGCCGTTGGTCAAGGTGGCGATCACGAGGCCGCCGAGCAGCGGGTGGATCGGCTTGCCGTAGCCGCCGAAGAGGCTGGCCCCGCCGATCACCGCGGCCGCCACGGCGTAGAGCACGTAGGTGCCGCCGTCGAACCCGACCGAGATGGAGCCCAGTCGCGACGCGTACACCACCGCGGCCAGGCCCGCGGTGAAGCTGCAGAGCGCGAAGGCGACGGTGCGGATCCGTGCCACCTTGATGCCGGCCCGCCGGGCGGCTTCGGGGCTGGCGCCGATGGCGTAGATGTAGCGGCCGAGGCGCGTCCGGGCCAGCAGGAAGGACTGGGCGACGATGATCGCCACGACGATGGGGATGACCCACGGGACGCCTCGGACCGGGGAGATGGCGATGCCCCGGTTCAGGTTGCAGACGTACACCAGCACGACCCCGGCGGCGCCGCTCGCGCCCACCGTCAGGAGCGTGATGCTCAGCGGGGGCACGCTCAACCCCTGTGCCCGGCGCCGAGCGGTGCGCAGGATCGAGGTCAGCGCGTACAGTCCCACGACCACGATGAGCAGGATCCACCCCGCCGCGGGCGTCATGGTGCCGCTCACGAGGTCGTCGATGACGTTGTTGGAGACCGTGATCACCCCACCGACGGCACCCTTGTCGACGTCGAAGACGTAGATCAGGACGCCTTGCCAGCCCAGCAGGCCGGCCAGGGTCACGACGAACGAAGGGATCCTGAGCCTCGTGATGATCGTTCCCTGGAATGCGCCGATGACGGCGCACGCGGCCATGCCCACGATCAGCGCGGCCCACCAGGGCCAGTTCTGCGGCGACCCCATCAGGGCCATCGCGATGGCGGCGCCGACCGCGCCGACGAAGCCCACCGAGAGGTCGATCTCGCTGAGGATCAGGGCGTAGAGCTCGGCCATGCCGAGCAGGATGATGAAGGTCGCCTGCACGAACAGGTTGACGATGTTGGTGGCCGTCAGGAAGGCGCTCGACTGCACCTCGAAGAAGATGCAGATCACGATCAGCCCGATGATGATGGGAATCGCCCCGCTCTCGCCCCCGCGGATGCGCTTCCACCACGCCCGCAGGTAGTCGCCGAGGGAGCCCGCCAGGACGTCGGGCGCCAGGACGACGAGCTGGTCGGGTGCGATGGCGCTGGCGGGGGTCCCGGCCGCGTCCGCCGGCTGGCCGTCCGGGCTCTCCCCCGAGGCCACCGAGTCGTCGATCGTGTCGGTCATCGCCCCGTCACCGCACTGCCGTCCGCGACGACTCGCCGGTGGTCATGTAGTCGACGATCACCTGCCGGTCGAAGTCCGCTGCGGGGCCCTCGACGACCATCTGGCCCAGGTAGAGGACCGCGATGACGTCGGCCACCTCGAAGACGTCGTTGAGGTTGTGCGAAATGAGGATCACCGCGGTGCCCTGGCTCGACAGGCGTTTGATCAGCTCGAGCACCATCTGTGTCTGCGCCACGCCGAGGGCGGCGGTGGGCTCGTCCATGATCACGAGCTTGGCCGCCTGCATCACCGCCTTCGCGACGGCGACCGACTGGCGCTGGCCGCCGGACAGCGATGCGACGGGCTGGCGGATGGAGCGGACGGTCGTCACGTGGAGGTCGGCCAGGGTCTGGCGCGCCGCCAGCTCCATGTTCGACTCGTCGAGCAAGCCGTGGCGCAGGCGCTCGTGGCCGAGGAACATGTTCTGCACGATGTCGAGGTTGTCGCAGAGCGCCAGGTCCTGGTAGATCGTCGTGATCCCGAGCGCCTCGGCGTCCTTGGGGGAGTGCAGATGGACCGGCGAGCCCTCCCACGAGATCTCACCCTCGGCGGGTGGCCACAGACCGGACACCGTCTTGATCAGCACGGACTTGCCGGCGCCGTTGTCACCCGCGAGTGCGGTGACCTTACCGGCCTCCACCGTGAAGTTCACGTTGCTGAGGGCCCGCACCGCCCCGAAGACCTTGCTCACGCCCCGGAGTTCCAGCAGCGGCGCACCCTCGGTCATCTTGGAACCCCCTGTGGCAGACGACGGCCCGAACTGATGCGAGGGACTCCCGTGACAGATCCCCCGCCCGGTGTCCGGGCGGGGGATCTGCTTGGGGAGTACCTCTCTGGGTCGACACTACCCAGCCGGGACGCACCCGACCGGGACTGCCGGCCCCATGACCGTTACGACGAGATGCCCGCCGCCGTGCAGTCGGCCGCGTACGAGCCGGCGCAGAGCTGCGACGCAGGCACGAAGTTGTCCTTGATGATGGTGGCGTTCATGTTCTTCGTCGTGACCCACTCGGGCGTCTCGAGGACCGAGGGGACGCTGACGCTCGCCGTCGTGTCCTCGGTGGTGCCGTTGACCAGAGACTTCGGGGGCGTCTTCCCGGCCCGCAGGTAGAGGGCGAGGGCGACGGCCGCCTGGGCCTCCAGGTAGATCGGCTTGTACGCCGTCCCGCACTGGTAGCCCGAGAGCACGTTCTGCAGACCCGTCAGGGTGGCGTCCTGCCCGGTGGTCGGGAAGGTCTTCGGCTTGACGTGGAGGGACTGCAGGTAGGTGATGATCGGTGCCCCGGTCTCGTCATTGGGGATCAGCGCCGCGTTGGTGTTCGGGTGCGCCGTGTACACGGCCTGGAACTCCGTCTCTGCCGTCGGCGGGTCCCACGTGCCGGCCGTGTGGGCCACGGCGGTCCACTTGCCCGACTTGAACAAGGGGTTGAGCACCGAGTCGTAGCCCTGGGCGAACAGCGTCGCGTTGTTGTCCGTGACCGCACCGTGCATGACGACGACCTGCGGCTTCTTGATGTGCCAGGCGGCGACGCAGCTCACGAGGCCCTGCCCGATGAGCTTGCCGACCGCCACGTTGTTGAAGCTCACGTAGTAGGCGCGGCTGCCCCCGAGCGTGAGGCGGTCGTAGTCGATGACCTTGACCCCGCGGGCCTTGGCGTAGCTCTCGATCTGGGCGCCGACGCCCGAGTCGAGCGGGTCGACCAGCAGCACCGTGGCGCCGTTCGAGATGTCGGTCTGCGCGTCGGTCAGCTGTGTGGCGTCACTCCCGAGGGCGTTCTGCACCACGAACTGGGACGAGCTCAGGCCGGCGGTCGTGAGGGCCTTGGTGATGTCCGGCTGGTCGAACTCGACATAACGCGTCGAGCTCACCGTGTCGGGCAGGATCGCCGCGACCTTCCCCTTGCCGGCCGCGGCCAGCGACTTGAACTCCTTCATGGCGGTGAAGCTGTTGGTGAACGACGTGGTCGAGATGTTGGACGGCACGGTCACGCGCACCGAGGCCGAAGCCTCCCCGTACACGGCTCCGACCAGCATCGACGACACCGCGAGGGAGAGCCCCCCGAGCATGCCTACCCTGCTGAGACGCACATTTTCTCCTTTGGTCTGGCCCGCTCGGTCAAGCGGACCCTGTCCTGCCCTTGCACCTGCATCTGTCGTTTCGGACCACCCACCCGCAAGCGGGTGGTTCTGTTGCAGTTTTGTTTCGGATTCACGAACCTTACAGAGCACAAAGTCCCAATGCTGGGCAACGACTGGGAAAATCTCGGGCGGGTGCCGAGGCGCTCAGCCGGGCGCGAACGCGCGCTCCCACGCCGCTGCCCCGGCGAGCCCGGCGTCGTCGCCGAGGGCCGACCGCACGACGGCGAGATCGGCCGGATGATGCTGCGGATTGCTCATGACCAGCTCACGGACCGATGCGAAGAACTCGTCCCTCCGACCGAAGCCGCCCCCGACGACGACGGTGTCGGGGTAGAACGACATCACGAGGTTGTCCACGCCGACCGCGCAGGCGGCAATGGCGCCTTGCCAGATGCCGATCGCTCTCGGGTCACCGGCATGCGCCCTCGTCTCCACCTCGCGGGCGTCGACCGTGCCGAGGCCGGCTTCGTCGGCCTGGCGCGCCACCCCGCTGCCCGACCCCAGCTCTTCGAGGGTGCTGGGCCGCCCTTCCCTCCAGGCCAGCCAGTCGATGACGGTGTGGCCCACCTCGGCCAGCGAACGCCGTCCCCGGAGCAACCGACCGCCGTTGACGACGCCCGCCCCGATGCCGGTCGAGATCGTGAGAAAGGCCACGTCGGTGCCCGGTGCACCGGAACCGAACGTGGCCTCGCCGACGGCCGCCAGGTCGGCGTCGTTGGCGATGTGGACGGGGATGCCGAGGCGGGCCGTCAGCTCCTCGCGCGAGAGCAGCGCCGGCCACTGTTCGGGCAGATGCGGCGCCCACAGGAGCCGTCCGCTCTCGTAGTCGACGCCGCCGGGAAGGCCCACCACCGCGTGGGACGCCGCGCCGTAGCCCTCCTCGGCGCCGACCCGGCACAGGAGGTCGATCAGCGCACCCGGCACGGCGGCGTGGCCCGGCGTGGGAGCCGATTCCCGCAGCAACACCTCGCCGTGGGCGTTCACCAGGGCGGCGCGCATCTGCGTGCCGCCGATGTCGGCCGCCAGGACGGGACGCGTCGTCACGGCGGCGGCCTCATGGGGAGAGTCTCCCGCGGGCGCCATGCGTCGCGCACGCACCGGACGCGCGCTCGTGGGTCACCAGGCGGTGACGGCGTAGGCCTGGGGGGCGCACTTGAGGAGCTCGAGCAGCGCCTCCTCGGTGAGCAGCCCGGTCTGCGAGCCCACCTCCTGCACCACGCTCATCGCGTTGATCGGGGCCCAGGCGAGGGCTTCGCAGAGCGGACGACCCTGCACCAGAGCCGCCACCAGCGCGCAGGAGAACGCGTCCCCGGCACCCGTGCGCTCCTTCGGAGGGAACGGGTCGGGATACGAGGGCACGCGGTAGCGACGCGTCCCGTCGGATGCGTAGGCGCCCTCCGGCCCGTCCGTGACCACGGCAATGCGTGGGCCCAGCCGGTGCAGGGACTCGAGGACGTCGGCCATGTCGCCGTGGTCGCCGCCTCCGATCTCGACGGCCTCCTCTCGGTTGCAGATGAGCACCTCGGTTCTGCGGTAGAGCGGGCCCAGCGCCCCGGGCCCCAGCGCGATCTGGAAGGTGCCCGGCTGGAAGGCGAGGCGGACCGAGGGCTCGGTGTCGAGCCAGGAGACGATCTGGTCGTAGTACCCGGCGCCGTCCGAACCCACCGAGCTGAGGTAGATCCAGCCCGGCAGCTCACGTGGGCTGAGATGCGGCCAGTGATAGTCGTAGAGCTCGTGGTGCACCAGGATGGTGCGGTCCTGGCCGAACCAGAGGACGAAGTTGCGGTTGCTGGGCTGCCCTGGGTCGAACCGCACGAGGTGCGTGTCGACGCCCTCGCGTGCGAGCGCGGCCTCCATGTCGCGACCGATCTGATCGCTGCCGACGTGTGCCGCGATCGCCGTGGAGAGGCCGAGGCGCGAGAGCCCGACCGCCGCGTTCGCCGCGTTGCCTCCGGCCTCCACGGTGAGCGCGTACTCGAAGGGGACCTTGCCGCCGAAGGGAAGGTCCATCCAGTGCCCGTGGTCGTCCTCCCAGATCCGGATGTGCGCGTCGGAGAGCCGGATGAAGACGTCGGTGGCCGTGTCGCCCACGCTGAGCACGTCGAATTGCGGCATGGGGGAACTGTGGCGCAGAAGCCGTGCCCTGGACAGGGCCTTTGGTCCCCAGGCGGCTCGGACCGAGGGACACCTGCTGACCCGTTGCCCTAGGCCTTCCGGACCGGGAGTTGAGGTGACAGATGGCCTCTGTGGTCGTTGATGACGTTCATGCTGCCTTACGTTGCTTGAAGCTGTCGAGGATCTCGTGAGGGGTGCGGCCGCGCATGTAGTCGCCGTGGTTGCGCCGGCGACCGTTGTAGGTGAGCAGATAGGCGTCGGCCTCGGCTTGGAGCTGGCGGGCCGAGGTGAAGCAACGGCGGTGGAAGGCGGGGCGCCAGCACTCTTCGAGGATGGTCTCGTGGAAGCGCTCGACCACGGCGTTGTGGTTGGGCGAGCGAGGCGGGATGCGCACGTGGGTGAGCCCCTTGGCCGCCACGGCGGCACCGAAGGCCGACGCGTGGTACTCGGGCCCGTTGTCGGAGAGCACGGCGCGGACCTTGACCCCGTGGCGCCGGTAGTGGGCCAGCAGACGCTCCAAGAAGCGCATCGAGACAGAGGCGTCGGGGGTGCCGACGACCAGCCAGACGAAGGCGAGGCGGGTGAAGACGTCAATCGCGCTGAGCTGGTACACCTTGCCGACGCCCTTGAGCTTTCCGATGTAGAAGCTGTCAAGGCAGACCAGCTCGCCCGGGCCGCCGGTGGCCAGGCAGAACCCGAAGGGCTCGTCGTCTCGGGCGGCGTCGGTGAGCAGACCGGTCGTGGCCGCCGCAATGGCCGCCGCTTTGGCCAGGCGCTTGGCTCTCGTGCCCAGCCCATGGTCGACGAGGATCTTTTGCACGGTGGACTTGGCGATCGAGAAGCCCTGGTCGCCAAGCCGATCGGCGTACTGGCGACAGCCGATGGTGGGCTCGAGCACGGCCAGGGTCAAGAGACGCTCGACGACGTGGGTTGGGGTGGCCGAGGGCATCTGGGGCGCCCGACGCTCTTTGGGCATGAGGGCGGCCAGCCCGTAGTGCTCGGCCAGCGCCTTCCACTTGTAGTACCGGGTCCGCGAGATACCGAATCTGCGGCAGGTCTCGGCGACATTGCCGCTGCGCTGGGCGTCCTCCAACACGGCGAGGCGTCGTTGGTAGATGATCTGTGCGTGGGTCACGGTGATGGGCTCCTTGGTCTCTTGCTCGAAACCACAGAGTCCATCGCCGGACCCCATCTGATGGTGGATGTGCAACCTCGACCCTCGGTCAGGAAGCACTAGGCGGACACCTCTGCGGGGTCGTATCCGGTCCGGCGGAGCAGCCGTCGCAGGCTGGCCAATTGCTCCGCTGTCGATGTCCTTGTGGCGCGGCTCGAATGTCTCGGTCTCGCCCGCCACCGTCACCAAGATGTTGCCCTTGTGGGTCTCGTGGACGGTGCCGAGGGCGTTCAGCAAGGAGAGGACCTGGTGCCACTCGATGTTGTGGCTGGTCGGGTGACGGAAGATCTGCGCCACCGTCTCCCGGTGATGGCTGTTGAGGTGTTCCGGGGCTCCCACTGGGCTCCTCTCGTCGCGTGCCGTCGCGGCGGGCACTGGCTGGCGCATCTTCGCGCCGGCCCAGTGTGCTGGATCCACGGTCCGGCCGGAAGTGCCGTTGGACCTCACTTGGGGCCGGGGCTGCCAGGGGCGGCCTTTTGGCCCTACCGGTCCGGTCGAGCCGGGATGGACACTGGGTCGGACACGACGGCGGGGAGGGAGCGACGAGAGGAGATGGGGAGATGAGCGACGGCGACGAGTGGTCACCCGACGAGGCGCTGGGCACCGAGACCTTTCGCCAGGGCGACGTGGCCGAGGACGAGGGCGAGCGGCTGAGTGGGTCGTTCCTCGAAGACCTCGAGCTCGACCCCGCCCTCGATCCCGCCCTGGTGGCAGACGAGGTCGAGCTCGAGGAACTGGGATCGCAGCTCGACGACCCCGAGCTCATCGTCACCCTCGAGGGCGGGATGGACGATCCCGACGGCGTCGACCCCTCCTCCCGGCCACACCGCCACGAGGGTGCCGAAGGGTGGAATCTCAGCGCCCCGCTCGTCACCGGGGACGCGGCGGACGAGGACGACGACGAGGAGGGCGAGGACGAGGACGAGCTGGCGTGATCAGTCGAAGTCGTGGCGCAGGCCGAGGTCGGCGGCCGCCCCGCCGAGGTCGGCGCGTGCCCGCGGATCGGCCACCTGCTCGATGATCAGCTGCGCCTGTGCGTGCGCCGAGCGGCCGAAGAGCTCCGCGCACCCGTGCTCGCTGACGATCGCGGAATGCTGGAACGACGTGACCGGGTTGGACAGCACGGGCACCACGGTGGACGAGTCCGTCTTGTCGTGCCAGGCGTGCAGGGCCACGATGGCGTGGCCGCCCGTCGAGTGCAGGGCGCCCGAGACGAAGTCGGGCTGCCCACCGAACCCCGAGTGGATGCGCTCGTCGACGAAGCTCGCGTTGGCCTGGGCGAACAAGTCGACCTGCATGGCCGCGTTGACCGACAGCATGCACGGGCGGGCCGCGATGCGGGCCGGGTCGTTGACCGTCTCGGTCCGCACCATTCGGAGCCCTTCGTTTCCGTCGGCCCAGCCGTAGAGCTCTTCCGAACCGATCAGGAAGGACGTGACCACCGGTGTGTCGGGATGGAGCGCGCCGGCCCGGTCGAGGTCCATGACCCCGTCGCTGATCATCTCCGACCACACGCGCAGGTCCCGGTGCCCCGACATCATCCGCGCCGCGACCGTCGGGATGAGCCCGATGCCGAGCTGCAACGTCGTGCCGTCTGCCGCGAACGCGGCCACCCGCTCGCCGATGGCGCGGGCGGCCTCCTCGGAGCCCTGCGCCGCGGGGCAGGACAAGGGTTCGTCGACCTCGATGGCACCGTCGAGCGAATCGAGCGGGATCTCGCCCGCCCCGAACGTGTAGGGCATGTGCGGGTTCATCTGGGCCAGCACGAGCCCACCGTGCGCCCGCGCCTGCTCGATGGCCGCCGGGAGGATGTTGACCTCGATCCCGAGCGAGACCTTGCCGTCCCGCGGCAGCGACGTGTGGAGCAGCACGGCATCCGGGCGCCGCACCGTGTCGAACAGGCGGGGGACCAGCGAGAGTCGCATCGGCAGGTAGTCGAGCTGGGGGTCGTGGCGCATGCCCGGACCGACGAACGGCGTCTCACAGATCACCGTCGGATGGTCGGAGAACGGGTACTGGGCGTTGAGCTGGAACACCCGGCAGCGCTCCAGGGCCTGGGTGAGGGCCTTGATGAGCAAGAGGGGTGTCGCCGCATTGCCGGAGAGAACGATCCTTGGCTCCCGCTCGCCGAGCGCACCGATCCGCGCCAGCACCTGTTCGAAGCTCAGCGTCTGCATGGCCTCAGTGTCACAGAGCGGAACGGCCCCAAACAGGGACGTTGGACCCTATCCACACCGTCGGTGATCAGGGACGATCGTCGGAGGTGGCGCCCCTCGGGCGCAGTTGCGGAGGTAGGGATCGTGCAGGAGATTCGGTGGTTCGATGAGATCGGGCTGAAGGACACGGGCTCGGTCGGCGGCAAGGGCGCGAACCTCGGCGAGCTGACGGCCGGGGGTCTTCCCGTCCCTCCCGGCTTCGTGATCACGGGGGAGGCGTATCTCGACGCCATCGACCGGGCGGGGATCCGGGAGCGCCTCGTGGCCATCCTCGCCGAGGCGCGCCTGGGCGTCCCAGGACGACCTCGATCGCTTGGCCGGCGAGGCGCGTGACCTGGTGCACGGGGTCCCGATCCCCGAGGACCTGGCCGCCGGCATCGTGGCTGCCTACGAGCGCCTCGGGGCCGACCTGCGAGTGGCGGTGCGGTCGTCGGGCATCGGCGAGGACGCCGAGGGCACCTCGTTCGCCGGCATGAACGAGACCTTCACCAACGTCGCCGGCGACGGCAGAGCTCTGGCCCGCGTCGTCGACTGCTGGGCCTCGCTGTGCGGCGCCCGCTCCATCTTCTACCGCGGCGACAAGGAGCTGACCGCGGAGCCCGCGATCGCCGTGGTCGTGCAGGAGATGGTGCCGTCGGAGCGCTCGGGCGTGATGTTCACCGTCGACCCCTCGACCGGTGAGACCGACCACATCGTCATCGAGGCCGCCTTCGGCCAGGGCGAGGTGGTCGTGAGCGGCCAAGTCGAGCCCGACACCTACGTCGTGTCCAAGGAGGGGCCGCGGCTGTTGCACGCCCGGGTGGGCACGCAGTTCTTCAAGATCGTGCGCGGGCCCGACGGCGAGGACCAGCGGGTCGAGCTCGACGCCGCCGAGGGTGGTCGCCGCGTGCTCGTCCGACGAGGACGTCGTCGAGCTGGCGCGCATCGGGTTGGCCGCCGAGGCCCACTACGGCTCGTCCCAGGACATGGAGTGGGCCATGGCCGGTGGCCACACCTACCTCGTGCAGTCGCGACCGATGACGGCCGTGGGCGGCGCCGCGGCGCCTGCCGTGGCGGCCGAGCTGGGCACGCTGCTCGTGCAGGGCCTGGCGGCCTCCGCGGGACGGGCCTCCGGGGTCGTGCGCGTGCTGCAGTCACCCGACGAGGGCGACCGGCTGCAGGCCGGCGAGGTCCTCGTGGCGCCGATGACCAGCCCCGACTGGGTGCCAACCATGCGCCGCGCCGCCGCCCTCGTGACCGACGGTGGCGGCATGACCTGCCACGCCGCCATCGTCTCGCGCGAGCTGGGCGTGCCCTGCCGTGGTGGGCGCGCGCAACGCCACGACCGTGCTGCGCGACGGCGAGCTCGTCACCGTCGACGGCGCCCAGGGGACGGTCACCGAAGGGGTCGCGGCCGCGGTGGTCGCGCCGTCGGCTGTGGCCTCGGCGCCGCAGGAGGCGGGCACCGGCGGCCCCGGTGCCCTCGCGACGCGGCTCTACGTCAACCTGGCCTTCGCCGAGCACGCCGAGGAGGTCGCCGCGATTGCCGGTCGACGGCGTGGGGCTGCTGCGCGCCGAGTTCATGGTGACCGACGCCCTCAAGGGCGTGCACCCGCGGAAGCTGCTCGAGCGCGGGAGAGGAGAAGACCTTCATCGACAGCATGGCGAAGTCGCTGCTGCGCATCACGCGCGCCTTCGAGCCGCGGCCCGTCGTGTACCGGAGCATCGACTTCCGCTCCAACGAATTCTCCAACCTCGAGGGCGGCGACGAATTCGAGCCGCACGAGGAGAACCCCATGATCGGCTACCGGGGCTGTTACCGCTATGTACGCGAGCCCGACCTCTTCCGGCTCGAGCTCGACGTGCTGGCCCGGGTGCTCGAGGAGACCCCCAACATCGTGCTGATGATCCCGTTCGTGCGCACGGCGTGGGAGCTCGAGGCCTGCCTCGACGTGGTCGACGCCAGCCCGGTCGCCGGCGCCCTGCCGGTGTGGGTGATGGCCGAGGTGCCCTCGGTGGCGTACTGGATCCCGACCTACGCCACCATGGGGATCCAGGGCGTCTCGATCGGCAGCAACGACCTGACCCAGCTCATGCTCGGGGTGGACCGCGACTCGCAGATCTGTGCCGACGTGTTCGACGAGGCGGACCCGGCCGTGCTCGACGCCATCGGGCGCATCATCGGGGGCGCCCAGGCCTCGGGGATCACCTCCTCCCTGTGCGGCCAGGCCCCGTCGAACCGGCCCGCGTTCGCGGAGCACCTGGTCCGTCAGGGCATCACGTCCATCTCGGTGAACCCCGACGCCGTGGCTGCGGTGCGCAAGACCGTGGCGGCGGCCGAGTGGCGCATGCTGCTCGAGTCGGCCGTGCCCGACCGCCCCGTGATGTCGGCCGGCGTGGCGCCGCGCCACCCCTTCGGCCACCGGCGCCGGTAGCCGGGGCACGCTGCGTTGCGTTGCGTTGCGTTGCGTTGCGTTGGCTGTCGGTGAGACTCTAAACAGAAATCGTTAGAGTTTTCGGAGACATCGCCCGAACGGAGCGGAGTGGGCGCAGGCACCCGCCCGGTCCGGGCGTTCTGAGACCGGGCGTTCTGAGACACCGTCCGGTTCGGGCGTTCTGAGACACCGTCCGGTTCGGGCGTTCGGAGACACCGCCCCGGAAGGAGCGGGCGCTCAGATCTCCTCGGGCACCATCTCGATGGCGCCGCAGGGGCACTCCTGCACGCAGAGGCCACAGCCCTTGCAGAAGTCGTAGTCGAAGCGGTACCCGTGCGCCTCGTCGACCTTCATGACCGCGTTGTCGGGACACACGCCGAAGCAGTTGTCGCACTGGAAGCAGTTCCCGCAGGACATGCAGCGGCGCGCCTCGAAGAGCGCGGTGGACTCGTCGAGCCCGCCCACGACCTCGTCGAAGGTGGACGTGCGACGAGCGGCGTCGAGGCGGGGACGCACCGCGTGCGGCGCGTCGGCGAAGTACCACGTGTTGAGGCGCTCTGGTGTGGCCAACTCGTGACGAGGCGGCCGCTCGAAGCTGCGGCCGGCGAGCCAGGCGTCGATGGCCCGGGCCGCCCGTTTGCCATGCCCGATGGCGTCGGTCAGGGTGCGCGAGCCCGCCACGATGTCGCCACCGGCGAACACGCCCGGGCGGCCCGTCATCATGTCGGCCCCGACCGCCACGACACCGTCGGCCACCGCGATCTCGGCGATCCCGCCCAGCAGCGAGAGGTCCGCCTCCTGCCCGAGCGCCAGCACCACCGAGTCCGCCCGCAGCTCCTCGATCTCGCCCGTCGGCTGCGGGAACCCGCCGTCGTCGAGCTCCATGCGCTCGATCGTGAGCACCTCGCCCCGCGCGCCGACGATGGTGGACAGCCACTGGAGCCGCACGCCCTCGTCGACGGCGTCCTGGACCTCCTCGACGTTGGCCGGCATGCGCTCCCGGGTGCGCCGGTAGACGACCACGGCATCCTCGGCGCCCAGGCGGCGCGCCGTGCGGGCGGCGTCCATGGCGGTGTCGCCGCCCCCGTAGATCACGACGCGGCGGCCCAGAGCCGGCGGCTCGTGGTCCTCGGTCTCGTGCAGCAGCGTCACGGCGTCGAGGATGCGGGCCGAGTCTCCGGCGGGGATGTCGGCGTGCTTGCCCCGTTGGGCCCCCACGGCGAGGAACGCGGCGTCGAAGCCCCCGTCCTTCATCGCTCCCTCGAGGTCGTCGACCGTGTGCCCGCACACGATCTCGACGCCCATCGACTCGATCCGCGCGATCTCGGCGGCCACGATGTCCCGGGGCAGGCGGTAGGAGGGGATGCCGTAGCGCATCATGCCCCCAGGCAGCGGCGACGACTCGAAGACGACGACCGCGTGCCCGAGGAGCCGCAGGTGGTACGCGGCCGCCAGGCCCCCCGGACCGGACCCCACGACCAGCACCCGCTTGCCCGTCGCCGCTCCCGCCGGGTCGGTCGCCCAGCCTTCGCTCAGCGCGCGGTCGCCCAGGAAGCGCTCCAGGGCGTTGATGCCCACCGTCTCGTCGACCGTGGCCCGGTTGCAGGCCGTCTGGCACGGGTGGAAGCAGGCCCGCCCCATGACGGCGGGCAGCGGGTTGTCGCGCATGATCTGGCGCCAGGCCGCCTCGTAGGAGCCGTCCTCGGCCAGGTAGAGCCACTGCTGGATGTTCTCGCCGGCCGGGCAGGCGTTGCTGCAGGGGGGCAAGCGGTCGACGTAGACGGGCCGCTCCACCCGCCAGGTGCCGGTCTTGTTGGCCAGGCTGGAGCCGACCTCCAAGGTGATGGCGAAGGGCTTCTCCATCAGGGCGCCACCGCCTCGGGCTCGAGGAGCCCGTAGCGCTCGATGTTGCGGTCGGCCATGGCCTGTAGGGCAGCGATCACGTCGCGCCGCGCCGGGTTCCCGTCCGCGTCGAAGAGGTGCGCGTAGCGGCTCTGGAGGCGCAGGTACTCCTCGACCGGGGCGAGCCGGCGGATGGGCGACGCCCGCACGACCTCGCCGTGCTCGGCCTCGAAGACGGGGAAGAGGCCCGTCTGGGTGGCCAGCCGGGCGACCTTCACCGTGTCGCTCGGTGCGGAGCCCCAGCCGAGCGGGCACGTCACCAAGATGTGGATGTAGCGGGCTCCGTGCATCTCCATGGCCCGCGTGACCTTGTCCTCGAGGTCGTGCAGGTCGGCCACCGTCGCGGTCGCCACGTAGGGGATGCCGTGCGCCATCGCCAGCTCGGGCATGTTCTTGCCCTGGCCGAAGGGGTTTCCCGGATGCGGGCCGACCGCCTCGGTCGTCGCCGTCCGCGCCGCCGGCGGGGTCGCCCCGGACCGCTGCACGCCGGTGTTCATGTAGGCCTCGTTGTCGTAGCAGATGAACAGGACGTCGTCGTTGCGCTCGAACATGCCCGAGAGGCACCCGAAGCCGATGTCCACCGTGCCACCGTCGCCGGCCTGTCCGACCACCCGCGTCGATCCGCGGCCCTTCACCCGCAGGGCCGCCGCCACCCCGGTCGCCACCGCCGGCGCATTGCCGAACAGCGAGTGGAACCAGGCGATCTGCCACGACGTCTCGGGGTACGGGGTCGAGAAGACCTCGAGGCAGCCGGTCGCGTTGACGGCCACCATCTGGCCGCTGGTGGCCCGCATGGCGGCGTCGAGGGCGTAACGGGCGCCCAGTGCCTCGCCGCAGCCCTGGCAGGCGCGATGGCCCGACGTCAGCGAGTTCGTCCGCTCGGCGTCGGACTGCACGGTGCGGTCGGCGCGGCTCACCAGCCGGTTGCCGACGGCAAAGCTCCCCACCTGGTAGAAGCGCACGGCCACCGGCTCAGCCGATCCTCGAGGCGACGACGCCGAGGTCGCGCAGCATGTTCTCGGCCGTGGGACCGGAGCGGCGTCGTGTGGCCATGCGTTCGAGCTCGCGTTCGACGAGGCCCGTGTCGAGGTCGAGGAACGTCAGACGTCCGAGCTCGTCCCGCAGCGCGGCCTCGAAGACGCCTCCGAGCGAGGTCTTGGTGATCGCTCGACCGCCGAGGCCCGCCACCACGGTGGACACCGAGACCGGCAGCCCGCTGAGCGCCATGGCCACGTCGGTCGACAGCACCCCGCCGAAGCCGACGCTGATGGCCTTCTCGATGACGACGACCTGCCGCGCGTTCTCCAACGCCTTGCGGACGGCGTCGATCGGGAAGGGCCGGAACGAGGTGATGCCCAGAGCGCCGATGCGGCGCCCGGCGTCGCGTTGCGTGTCGACGACGTCCTTGATCGTCCCGAGCACCGAGCCCATCGCGACCACGACCACGTCGGCGTCGGCGCTGCGGTACGGGTGGAGCAAGCCACCCGAGTCGCGCCCGAACGCCTCGGCGAACTCCGCTCCCAGCTCGCCGATGCGGCCCAGCGCCGTCAGCTGCCGGGCGTGGGCCAGGTAGCGCACCTCCTCGAACGCCTCGGGGCCGACCATGGCGCCGATGGAGTACGGGTCGGCGGGGTCGAGCACCTGTCGTGGCTCGTAGGGCGGCAGGAAGGCGTCGACAAGCTCCCCGGTGGGCAGGTCCACCCGTTCGGTGGCGTGGGTGAGGATGAAGCCGTCCATGCACACCATGACCGGCACCGACAGCTCCTCCGCCAGGCGGAAGGCCTGGATGTGCAGGTCGGCGGCCTCTTGGATCGTCTCGGCGAAGAGCTGGACCCAGCCGGCGTCGCGCGCCGCCATGGCATCGCTGTGGTCGTTCCAGATGTTGATGGGGGCGCCGACGGCGCGGTTGGCCAGGGTCATGACGATGGGCAGGCCGAGGCCGCCGGCGTTGTACAGGGCCTCCATCATGAACAAGAGGCCCTGGCTGGCCGTGGCGGTGAAGGCGCGGGCTCCCGCGGCGGAGGCGCCGATGGCCACCGACATCGCGGCGAACTCCGACTCCACGTTGATGAACTCGCACGGCGACAGCTCGCCCGTCTTCACCATCTCGCCCAGCGCCTCGATGATGTGGGTCTGTGGCGAGATCGGGTAGGCGCACACGACCTCCGGCCGGCAGCGCGCCACCGTCTCCGCCACGGCTCGTGAGCCCTCAATCTGCCGGAGCACTGAGCACCGCCCTTCCGTTGCCCCCCACGACCTGGCGCGCCTGCTGGAACAGCTCTGCCGCTGCCGCGACGTTGCGCTCCGCCACCGCAGGGTCGCGACTGAACCGCTCCCGGATGGCCGAGCTGACCGCACCGATGGTGACCTCCCCCGTCAGGGCGGCGAAGCTGCCGAGCAGCGCCGCGTTGGGCAGGGGCCGGCCGATCTGGCGCAGCGCCACCTCGGTGGCGGGCACCGTGAGCAGCCGCTCTGGCCGGAAGCGGACCGCCAGGGACCCCAACCCGAGCTCGTCGAGGGTCCGCGAGGAGTTCACCACCACGTACCCGTCCGGGCGCAGCCCCGCGAAGAGGTCGACCTGGTGGACCAGGGTGGGGTCGATGACGATCAGGCAATCGGGTGCGACCACCGGCTCGCGGGTCCGGATCGCGCGCTCGCCGAGCCTGCAGTAGGCGACCACCGGGGCGCCCATCCGCTCGGAGCCGAAGCTCGGGAACGACTGCGCGTGCCGTCCCTCTTCGAACGCGGCGAGTGCGAGGAGGTCGGCCGCGGTCACGGCGCCCTGCCCGCCTCGTCCGTGGAAGCGCACTTCGAACACGGGTCCAGCCTGCCTCGCACCTCCGGGGGCGGATAGAGCCAAAGGTCCCCGCAGCCGCCACGCCCGTCGTGACGAAAGTCCCTGGTGCCGACGGCCGGGACGGGCGTCAATTGCCGTGGCCACGCCGGGGCCCGGGCCGGTGCAACGGGAGGAGAAGCGAACGATGAGGATCGAACTGACCGACGAGCAGGCCTCTGACCTGGCCCAGCTCCTCCGTGAGGCGCTCGGCGACCTCAGCTCGGAGATCGCCGCGACCGACAACGCGGCCTACCGGGAAGGCCTGCGGGCCCGGCGAGGGTCACTGGAGGGTGTGCGGGCAAAGCTCGAGTCGGGAGGCGACGCGTAGGGGGTCTCGATCGGGGACTTTTGGCACTACTGCCCACCACGGCCCGATGGGACCATCGAAATCGGGAGGGGCCGCGTGGTTCCCCCGAAGCGATGGAGATGACGACGATGGCCGTGAGAGTCGCAATCAACGGGTTCGGTCGGACCGGGCGCGCCGTCCTCCGTGCCGCGGTGAAGTCGCCTCGTGACGTCGAGGTGGTGGCGGTGAACGATCTGGGCGAGCCCGAGGCGCTCGCCCGGTTGCTGGCCAGGGACTCGGTGCACGGTCACTTCCCCCTGCCGGTGTCGGTGGAGCACGACACGATGATGGTCGGGTCGATGGCCGTGACCATGTTGATGGAGCCCCACCCCGAGGAGTTGCCCTGGCGGGAGCTGGGCATCGACGTCGTGACCGAGAGCACGGGCCGGCTCACCAGCCGTGACAAGGCGGCGGCCCACATCGGCGCGGGGGCACGGCGAGTGATCATCTCCGCCCCGGCCAAGGACGCCGACGCCACCTTCGTCATCGGCGTCAACGAGGACTCGTTCGACCCGGCGCGCGACTTCGTCGTTTCCAACGCGTCGTGCACCACGAACTGCCTCGCCGTCCTGGCCAAGGTGCTCGATGACGCCTTCGGCATGGAGCAGGGTTTCATGACGACGGTCCACGCCTACACGGACGACCAGCACCTCGTCGACGCCCTGCACAAGGACCCGCGGCGCTCTCGTGGTGCCGCGATCAACATCGTGCCGACGACGACCGGCGCCGCCCGGGCGACCGGCCTCGTGCTGCCCGACGTGGCGGGACGGCTCGACGGGCTCTCGCTCAGGGTGCCGGTGCCCGACGGGTCCATCACCGATCTGGTGGCCACGCTGCGCGCCACGCCGACGGTCGGAGAGATCTGTGACGCCTACCGGGCGGCAGCCGACGTCGGCCGGCTGGCGGACGTGCTCGAGTACTCCGAGGACGAGCTGGTCTCGAGCGACATCGTCGGCTCCTCGGCGTCGTGCATCGTCGACTCCAAGCTGACCATGGCGAGTGGGAACCTCGTCAAGGTGCTCGGCTGGTACGACAACGAGACGGGGTACTCGAGCCGACTGGTCGACCTGGCCACCGTCGTCGGTGGCGCGGTGGAGCGCTGAGCGGCGCCGCATCGGGGCGGCATAGGTTGGGCCCCGTGCGCGCCGGGGACGATGCGGTCATCGACCGGGAGGGGTTCGACCGGCTCATCGTGCTGCTCGCCAGAGCGCGGGTACCGCACGATCGGGCCCGTCGCCCGCGACGGCGCCATCGTCCACGGCGAGGTGGCCGGGGCCGACGACCTGCCGGCAGGATGGCACGACGTCCAGGCCCCCGGCCGGTACCGGCTCGAGCACGAGGGCGATCCCGAGCTCTTCGGCTGGGCCGTCGGTCCCGCGTCGTGGAAGTCCGAGTTCTTCAGGCCCACCGAGACGGTGTTCCGGGCATCCGTCAGGGACGGGGCGGTCTCCTTCCAGGTGCCACCGCCGCCGGAGCGGCCGGTGGCCATCGTGGGCGCCCGCCCCTGTGAGCTGGTGGCGCTCGACGTGCTCGACCGGGTCCTCGCCGGCGGCGAGGTCCCCGACGACCGCTACACGGCCCGGCGTGCCGGGTCGTTCGTCGTCGCCGTGGAGTGCGGGAAGCCGTCCTCCACCTGCTTCTGCACGTCCATGGGCACCGGTCCCGACGCGGGACCGGGCTCGACCTCGCGCTGACCGAGCTGTTGGCGGGGACGCACCGCTTCTACGTCAGGGTGGGGTCCGAGGCGGGGGCGGATCTCCTCGAGCGGGTCGGCTGGACCCCGGCCGACGACGAGGACCGCCGGGCACGCCAGGACGTGGTGGCGGGGGCGCGCGCCGGCATGGGGCGTTCGTTGCAGACCGACGGGCTGGCCGCGTTGCTGGCCCGCAACCTCGAGCACCCGAGGTGGGACGAGGTGGCCGAGCGCTGCCTCTCCTGCGGGAACTGCACCCTGGTCTGCCCGACCTGCTTCTGCGCCGACGTCAAGGAGGTGAGCGAGGTCGACGGCACGATCGAGCGCCGGCGCTCGTGGGCCTCGTGCTTCGACGTCGACCACTCCTACCTGCACGGCGGGGCCATCCGGCCCACCACCTCCTCGCGCTACCGGCAGTGGCTCACCCACAAGCTGTCGACGTGGTGGGACCAGTTCGACACGTCGGGTTGCGTCGGCTGCGGGCGGTGCATCGCCTGGTGCCCCGTCGGCATCGACATCACCGAGGAGGCGGCCGCCATCCGGGCCACCGACGGTGCCGTGGCGGGGGAGGACGACCGGTGAGCGAGGCGGCGCGCCGCCTCCTCGCGGGCCATGCCTTCCTGGCCGGCTTCCCTCCCGAGGCGGTCGCGCTCGTGGCTGACCACGCCGAGCCCGTCACGTTCCGCCCCGGCGCCCTGCTGTTCCGTGAAGGGAGCTCGGCCGACGTCGCGTACCTCGTCGTCCGCGGCCACGTGGCCATCGAGGTCCACGCACCCAACCGGGGGCCGATCGTGATCGAGACGATGGGAGCGGGCCACGTGGTCGGGCTGTCCTGGGCCGCCCCTCCGTTCCATTACCAGTTCGACGCCCGCGCCATCGACGAGGTGGAGGCGGTGGGTGTCGAGACCGGCCCGCTGCGTGTGGCGCTGGCCGAGAACCCGGTGGTCGGGTTCCTCTTCCTCGACCGGTTGGCCGCAGTGGTCCTCGGACGGCTCCAGGCGACCCGCCTCAGGCTGCTCGACCTGTACGGAACGAGCGATGCCCGCTGAGGCCGTCGCCGACCACGGTGCCGCCGGACCGCTCGTCCCCACGCCGTACCTGGTGGTGGGCCGGCGGGACGAGGCCGCCGACGTCGTCACCCTCTCGCTCGAACCGACCGGGGGCCCGGCAGCCGCCTTCCGGCACGGCCAGTTCAACATGGTCACCTCGTTCGGCCGGGGGGAGATCGCCGTCTCGATGTCCAGCGCCCCCGGCGCGCCGGGACCGCTGGAGCACTCCATCCGGCGGGTGGGTGCGGTCAGCGCCGGGCTCTGCGCCACCCCGGTCGGGTCGCTGGTCGGGATCCGGGGGCCGTTCGGGTCGTCGTGGGGCGTCGACGAGGTCGAGGACGGCGCGGACGTCGTCGTCATGGCGGGCGGCATCGGCCTGGCGCCGTTGCGGGGGGCGGTCCGCTCCCTCGTGGAGCGCCAGCAGGCCGGGCGTGGCCGCGTCTTCGTGCTGGTGGGCGCCCGCTCACCGGACCAGATCCTCTTCCACGACGACCTTTGGGCCTGGGAGCGGGCGGGCGTGCACGTGGGCATCTCCGTCGACGTCGGGGCGCCCGGCTGGGACGGGGTGGTCGGCGTGGTGACGGCGCTGCTGCCGGGCGCGCCGTTCGAGGCGTCGGGCTCTCTCGCGTTGTTGTGCGGGCCCGAGATCATGATGCGCTTCGGCGGCCGCGCCCTGGTCGAGCGCGGGGTCGACGCCGAGCGGGTGCGGGTCTCGCTGGAGCGCAACATGCAGTGCGGCATCGGCCTGTGCGGCCACTGCCAGCTGGGGCCGATACTGGTGTGCCGGGACGGGCCCATCGTCCGCTACGGCGGCCTGGCCGACCGGCTGTTCATGGAGCGGAACTGGTGAGCCCCGAGGCCCGCCCTTCGCTGGCCGTGTGGAAGTTCGCCTCGTGCGACGGGTGCCAACTGAGCCTGCTCGACTGCGAGGACGAGCTGCTCGACCTGGCCGGAGCGGTGCGCATCGCCCACTTCACCGAGATGACGCGGGCCCATGTCGACGGCCCCTACGACGTCTCGCTGGTCGAAGGGTCCATCACCACGGCCGAGGACGCGGAGCGGATCCTCGCCATCCGCGCCGCCTCGCGCCGGCTGATCACCATCGGCGCGTGCGCGACCTCCGGCGGGGTCCAGGCCCTCCGCAACCTGGCCGCGGCGGGCGAGTTCGCGGGTGTCGTCTACGCCCATCCCGAGTACGTGTCGTCGCTCGAGACCTCCACGCCCATCTCCGCCCACGTGCCGGTCGACTTCGAGCTGAACGGCTGCCCCATCGACCGGCGCCAACTGCTCGAGGTGATCACGGCGTCGCTCGTCGGCCGGCGCCCCGTCATCCCCGAGCACACCGTGTGCCAGCAGTGCAAGGGGCGCGGCACGGTCTGCGTCCTGGTGGCGCACGGGACCCCCTGCCTGGGCCCGGTGACCCGGGCCGGCTGTGGCGCCCTGTGCCCGTCGGTCGGCCGCGGCTGCTACGGGTGCTTCGGGCCCGTCGGCGGGGCGAACACCGGCGCGCTGGCCGAAGAGCTGCTCAGCCAGGGCATGGCGCCCGTCGACGCGTCGCGGCTCTTCTCCACCTTCTACTCCGGCAACGAGGTGTTCGGGCGCCAGGCCGTCACCCTGCGGGCCCGCGCCGGTGGTGCCGCGACCCGGGAGGCCACGTGAACGCGCCCGGTGCGGGCCGGCGCACGGTCTCGGTCCAGGGCCTGGCCCGGGTGGAGGGGGAGGGCTCCTTGCGGGTCGAAGTGCGCGACGGCCGGGTCGAGGACGTCGAGTTGCACATCTTCGAGCCGCCGCGCTTCTTCGAGGCCTTCCTGCGCGGCCGGCGGGCCACCGAGGCGCCCGACCTGACGGCGCGCATCTGCGGCATCTGCCCGGTGGCGTACCAGATGAGCGCCTGCACGGCGGTGGAGGATGCGCTCGGCATGGAGGTCGGGCGCCCGATCACCGAGCTGCGGCGCCTGCTCTACTGCGGCGAGTGGATGCAGAGCCATTCCCTGCACGTCCACATGCTGCACGCGCCCGACTTCCTCGGATGTCAGGACGCGGTCGAGATGGCGCAGCAGCACCGGACGGCCTTCCAGCGAGGCCTGGCCCTCAAGAAGATGGGCAACCGCATCATGGAGACGCTCGGGGGCAGGGCGATCCACCCGGTGAACGTCAAGGTGGGCGGGTTCTACCGGGCGCCGAGCCGGGCCGAGGTGGCGGCGCTGGCGGGGCCGTTGCACGAGGCGCTGGCCCACGCACGGGCCACCGTCGAGTGGGTGGCGGGCTTCGACTTCCCCGACCTGCACACCGACTACCGCTTCGTGGCCCTCCGCGGCCCCGGTCGCTACCCGCTCGAATCGGGCCGCGTCGCCTCGTCCGACGGCATGGACCTCGCCGCAGGCGAGTTCGCCGACCTCGTCGTCGAGGAGCAGGTGGCCCGCTCGACGGCGCTGCAGGCTCGCCTCGAGGGTCGCCTCGAATACCTGACGGGGCCGCTCGCTCGCTACGCCCTCAACGCAGACCAGCTGCCCGACCTTGCTCGGCAGGCCGCGGCCCGGGCCGGGCTGGGCGCCACGTGCGACAACCCGTTCCAGAGCATCATCGTGCGTGCCGTCGAGCTGGTGTTCGCCTGCGAGGAAGCTCTGGCCTTGGTGGAGCGCTACGAGCCCCCGGACCCCCCGACCGTCGCGGTCGCGGCCGGCGGCGGTCACGGGGCGGGCGCGACCGAGGCGCCGCGGGGGCTGCTCTTCCATCGCTACCGCATCGACCCTGAGGGGTCCATCGCAGCGGCGCAGATCGTGCCCCCGACGTCGCAGAACCAGATCGTGATCGAGTCCGACGTCCGACGGGCCGTCCAAGCCGCGCTCGACCTCACCGACGACGAGCTCACGTGGAGGAGCGAGCAAGCGGTGCGCAACCACGACCCCTGCATCTCGTGCGCGACGCACTTCCTCGACGTGACGGTGACGCGGCGGTGAGCAACCGGGCCGCACCTGCGGTCGTGGTGGCGGCGATCGGATGTGCGTTCCGACGGGACGACGGCGTCGGGCCCGCCGTCCTCGGACGAGCGCAGGCCGACCTGGACGGCGTGGCGGAGACCGCCACGCTGGCCGCGCCCCTCGACCTCCTGGGCCGGTGGGACGGCGCCGCGCTGGCCGTCGTCGTCGACGCCCTGCGGGGAGGCGAGCCCGGCACGGTGCACGTGGTCGAGCTGGTCACGGCCCCGTCCCGGCCGACGCCCGGGGTGCGGGCACCGGGAGTGAGCAGCCACGGGCTGGGGGTGGTCGAGACCTTCGGGCTCGCCCACGTCCTGGGCGCGGCCCCGTCGCGTGTCGTGCTGGTGGGCGTGGCCGGGTCGGACTTCGGCGCCGGGCTGGGTCTCAGTCCCCGTGTGGCCGCCGCCGTCGACGCCGCCGCCGCCGTGGTGGTCGAGGTCGTGCGGTCGGCGCAGGCGCCCGCGCCCGCTCTACCGACGAGTCTTGGCCGGGGCGGTCACGACGGGTTGGCCCGCCATCGCCAGCTTCAGCTCGGGCTCGACGACCGGCGTGAGGAACGAGGCGTAGGTCTGGGTCAAGTGGTTGTCGTCCCGGTAGACGACCAGGTTGTCGACCATGACGGCGCACGTTGACGTCGTGCAGAACCACGGCACGGTGTCCACGTAGCTGCCCCCGTTCTGGGTCACGACCGACTGCTCGGCGGCCATGCCGCCGGCGTTGATGCCCACCCCGAGGGGCACCGTGCAGGCGGTGGCGTCGGTCAGGTTGGCCGAGAGGCACCCCGGGACGTCGAAGGGCGGCTTCGGGATGGGGCCGAACACCATCACCTTGGCGCCGAGCTGCCGGATGGCGCTGACCTCCTGGCCGAGGCCCGACAACCAGACGGGGCTGTACGGGGTGAAGTTGTAGATGTCGGTGTAGTGGCGGGCGACGCCCAGCACGACGAGCGCGGGGTGGATGGCGGCGATCTGGTCGAGGACGTCGGCCCGCCATTCGTCGCACTCGGTGAAGGTCCGGCCGAGCACCGGGCTGAAGATGGGCAGGGGGAAGGGCGGACAGGTGGCCTTGGTCCAGGTGATCAGCTTCCAGCCGAACTGCTGGGCCGCCTGATCGACGGCCGGGAACCACATGGCCGCGTGGGAGTCGCCGAAGAGCACCACGGTGGTGCTCGAGCTGGTGTCGCCGAACGTGCAGGGCTGCAGTGACGCATCGGTGTAGCTGTCGAGGCAGCCGTCGACGAAGACGGGTGGCTCGTCCGCATCGGCGTCGGGGAGGCTCGGTTCGAGGTTCGCCGGCACGTCCTGGACCGTGATGGAGCGCGCGACCTGTTCGTGGATGGCGGCGGTGCCCGCTCGGAGCTGCGCCTGGGTGGTGACCGACGGCGAGGCCGCCTCCTGCTCCTTGGTCGACTGGCGTCAGCGCGGCCGACGCCACCGGCGCGCGCCCCGTTCCGGCGAGGCTCGGCAGCGACAGCACGGAGAGGACGCAGGCAGCGACGGCGGCGACCGTGAGGGCGGCGCCCAGGTTGAGGCTCCTCCGGGGCCGGCTGGTGAGCCAGCCCCACGTCCGGACGGGGCGTTCGACCAGGACGAAGGTGGCGGTGGCCACGACGAAGCTCACGGCCGCCACCGCGAGGTTCTGCGCGAGCGACAGCGCGTGGCCCAGCGCGGCGGGCACGAGGATGAGCATGGGCCAATGCCACAGGTACCACGAGTACGACACTCGCCCGATCACGAGCATGGGTGACCGGCGGAGGATCTGCACGGGGCCCTGCGAC
Source organism: uncultured Acidimicrobiaceae bacterium (assembly GCA_963789235.1). Lineage (GTDB taxonomy): Bacteria > Actinomycetota > Acidimicrobiia > Acidimicrobiales > RAAP-2 > Bog-473. The sequence continues at coordinate 169,423 of CAWBJX010000003.1, forward strand.
AGGGCCGGGGCCGAGCCCGCCGCGATGATCGCCGCCGTGCCGAGGACGGGCACGAGGGCGGCGGTGCCCGGGAAGGGTGTGCTGGAGGTGTAGGTGACGATCGACCACACGACGAGCCCGAGGCCGACCCAGCCGAGCAGCGGCCGGCCCCGCATGCGGCCGATGGCCGGTGCACCGAGGGCGACGAGGCCGCCGACCGCGAGCTCCCAGGCCCTGCTCGCGAGGGAGAAGAACGCCCACGGTTCGGACGCGTGGGTCAACCAGATGGAGAAGGCGCAGGAGGTGACGGCGATCACGCCCAGCGCGAGCGCCGCCGACGCGCGGGACGGACGGACGTGCCGTCGCCGGCTCCAGGCCAGCGACGCCAGCAGCAGCACGGCGGGCCAGACGAGGTAGAACTGCTCCTCCACGCCCAAGGACCAGTAGTTCTGGAAGGGCGACGGCGCGGCGGACGCCGTGAGGTAGTTCGTCTGGAGCAGGGCGAAGCGGTAGTTGCCGACATAGAGCGCGCAGGCAATGCCGTCCTTGAGCACGGCACGGGCGGTGAGGGGGGGCAAGATGGCGGCCGAGGCCACGGCCGTGACCGCCAGCACGAGGAACGACGCCGGCAGCAGGCGGCGGATGCGCCGCCCGTAGAACCCCCTGAAGGACAGGCCGCGGCTGTCGTGGACCTCCCGCCACAGGTGATCGGTGATCAGGTAGCCCGAGATCACGAAGAACACGTCGACGCCGACGTAGCCGCCGGGCACCGCGCCGACATGGGCGTGGTAGAGGACGACGGCGAGGATGGCGACCGCGCGCAGGCCCTCGATGTCCTTGCGGAACGGGCGCCGCGGTCGGCGCGTCGGACCGTCAGCCTGCGACTGCATCAGCTGATCACACCCCGGTCGGCACTCCTGGCGAAAGGTAGCAGCCGGCCGGCCGGGCCGACCGGAACCCCCGCCGGGCTGCCGGGACGCGGCGGGCTGGTCGGGCAAGGGACCATCGGCTCTAGCCGCACGAGCGGGGTAAGAAGACACTGCAGGAGGCGCCGAGGAGGTGGCAATGAGGTTCCGCGATCGGAGGGAGGCCGGTCGTCAGCTGGCCGAGGTGGTGCGGCGCGCCGACCTCGGCGGGGGAGATGCCGTCGTGCTCGGGTTGCCACGCGGCGGCGTTCCGGTCGCCTTCGAGGTCGCCCGAGCCCTCGCCGCCCCCCTCGACGTCATCGTGGTCAGGAAGCTCGGCGTCCCCTTCCAGCCGGAGCTGGCGATGGGGGCGATCGGCGAAGGGGGCGTTCTGGTGGTGAACCAGGAAGTCCGGCGGTCCGCTGCGTTGGAGGTCGTCGACATCGACCTCGTCGCCTCGCGCGAGCGCGCCGAGTTGGACCGACGCGCGCGCGCCAGTACCGCGGCGGGCGCCCCCACCTCGAGCTCGAGGGGCGCTGCGCCCTCATCGTCGACGACGGGATCGCCACCGGTTCGACCATGCGAGCCGCCTGCCAGGTGGCGCGGGCGCTCGGTGCCGCCCGCGTCGTCATCGCGGCACCGGTCGCCTCGCGACAGGCGGTCGCCGCGCTGCGTGACGTCAGCGACGAGATCCTGTGTGTCGACGTGCCCGAGCCCTTCTACGCGGTGGGGGAGTGGTACCGCGACTTCTCGCAGACATCGGACGACGAGGTGGTCGAGCTCCTCCGGAGCACCGCCGGTGAACTGCGGGCCCGGGGTGTGGACCTGCCCGGAGCGGACCCTCCACTGCGGGACGAGGAGGCCCTGGTGCCCTCCGGTCGGGTCGAGTTGTCCGGGCGTGTCACCGTCCCCGCCGCACCCATCGGCACGGTGGTCTTCGCGCACGGGAGCGGCAGCAGCCGCCACAGCCCGAGGAACCGCTACGTGGCGCGGGTCCTCAACGAGGCCGGTCTGGCCACGTTGCTCATCGACCTCCTGAGCAACGAGGAGGAGTCGGACCGCTCCTCCGTCTTCGACATCGGACTGCTGGCGGGGCGCCTGGGCGACGCCATGAGGTGGACGAGAACCCTCCCCGAGCTGGCCTCGGTGAAGATCGGCCTCTTCGGCGCGAGCACGGGCGCGGCGGCGGCCTTGCGGGCCGCGGCCCAGCCCGAGAGCGGCGTCTCGGCCGTCGTGTCGCGCGGCGGTCGCCCGGACCTGGCCGCGCCGTCGCTGGGTGCCGTCGCGGCGCCGACGTTGCTCATCGTCGGGAGCTGCGACCAGACCGTCGTGGAGCTGAACCGCAGGGCCGTGGCCGAACTGCGCTGTGAGAGCCGGCTGACCCTGGTCCCGGGGGCCACGCACCTGTTCGAGGAGCCCGGGGCGCTGGAATTGGTGGCCGATCTGGCCCGTGACTGGTTCGTGGCGACGCTGGCGTCCGACTAGGGGGTCTCGCCTCCGCTAGACCTGACGGCGATGCCATCGCTCATCCCCGACGAGTCGGCGCCCGATGCGGTGGCCGGGCTGCGGCTGCACCGCTGGACCGACCGGGCCGTGGTGGCCATCGCCATCATGGCGTTGGCGGCGGGGTTCGGGCAGTTCGGCGCGGTCGCCGCCCTCGGGGACGTGTCCACCCAACTGGGCCACGTCGCGCCGGGAGGTTCGATCGCCGACAAGGTCGGCCTGTCGGGCACCAGCCTCGGCGTCGGTCTCGCCATCATCCGCCTCGCGTCGCTGGCCAGCCTGCCCCTCATCGGCATCGCCGACCGTCTCGGCCGCCGGCGCGTCATCCTGGCCGTGACGATCACCGGTCTGGCGCTGACCGTCGCGGCCGCCGGGAGCCCCGGCTACTGGTGGTTCGTGGCGATCTTCGCCTTCGGGCGCCCCCTGCTCAGCGCCACCAACGCGTTGGCCGAAGTGATGGCGGCGGAGGAGACCGCATCCTCCGACCGTGCGGCCGCCATCGCGCTCATCGCGGCCGGGTACGCGCTGGGGGCGGGGCTCGCCGCCATCGTGCACAGCCTGGCCTCGGGCACGCTGGGCTTCCGAGGCATCTTCGCACTGGCCGTGGTCCCGCTGCTCGTCGTCTTCGCGGTGCGGGGATGGGTGGAGGAACCGAACCGGTTCATGGTGGCGGAGGCGGCAGCGGACCACCCGACCCCCGTGCTCGGCGCCGTCGGGCCGCGCTTTCGGAGGAGGCTGGTCGTCCTGATCCTCGTCACGTTCGCGGTCTCCGTCATCACGGGCCCGGCGAACAGCTTCGTCTTCCTCTACGCGCAGGACGTCGTGCACCAGGCGGGATGGGTGACCGCGCTCATGGTCGCCGCCGCCGGCGTGGTGGGCCTGCCCGCGCTGCTGGCGGGGCGGTGGCTGGCGGACCACGTCGGCCGGCGGCCCACGTGCTCGGCGGCCATGGTGATCATCGCGTTGGGCGGCACGCTGGCCTATTCAGGCTCACGGCCGGCGCTGCTCGTCGGGTACGTCCTCGGGGTCTGCGGCGGTTCGCTGCTCGCTCCGGCGGCGGGTGCCATGCTGGCGGAGCTGTTCCCGACGTCGGTGCGGGCGTCGGCCATCGGATGGTGTGTGACGGCGGGCGTTCTTGGTGCCGTCGGCGGTCTGGTGGCCTTCGGGGCGGTGGCCGACGTGGGCAACCGGTTCGCCACCGCGGCCTATCTGGTGTTCATCCCCACCGCCGCCGCGGCCGCCCTCTTCTGGTTCGTGCCCGAGACGATGGGTCGGGAGCCCGAGTCCCTGTGGCCGAACGACGGCTGACCGGCGGTGCCGGCGATCCGTCGGTGCCGGCTACCCGTAGGTGAAGGTCACAGCGTTGGAGGTGCCACCGGAGGTGGTGATCGACACCTGCGCCGAGGATGAGCCCGACTGCGGTGGGACCGTGACCGTGCAGGTGGTCGAGGCGGGACAGCTCGTCGGCGCCACCTGGCCGTTGAACGTGGCCACGATCTGGCCGTTGGCGCTGAGGAAGTTGGCGCCCGCGACCTCGATGTCCGCGCCGGCGCTCCCGCTCGAGGGCGTGAGGGAGCCGATGACGGGCGCACCGGCCGGCCCGACGAGCGGTGTCGTGGTGGACGTGGTCGTCGTCCCCGCCGTGCCCGCCGTGCCCGATCGCGGTGGCGCGTGGGCCGGCGCCGCTGCGGCCCTCGAGGGAGCGTGCGTCCCAAGCGGGGCGTTCCGGCTCGACGCGACCGCGAGCGCGGCGGCAGCGACCACCACGAGGACCGAGGCAGCGACGACGGCGCCGACCAGCCAGCGGTCGGGGCGCCTGCGGGCGGGTACCGGCGCCGGCCCTTGGTCCGCCGGGTCCACGGCTGGTGGCTGCCGCGGCGGGCCGGGCGCGGGCGCGGGCCCGGGTGCTGGTGGTTCTCCTCGTGGTGGTGGCGGTGGGACGCCGCCCTGGGCCTCCCTGGCGCGGCGCACGGCGCTCTCCATCGCGCCCAGGGCGCGCCGACTCGGCGTGCCCGGAGGCGTCTCGGCGGCCTGCCCGTCCGTCATTGGATCCTCGACTTCCAATACTGCCCGCGCGGGGGCCGTCCGTAACCCGCGACCCTCGATCAGGGGTGCGGTCAGGGGTGCAACGGCACCGGGCCGGCCGGGCACGAGCGCTCCCTCACGGCGGACCGTAAAATTGCCAAGCTCCAGAGGAGGCAGCGATGCGATCCGACCTCATGCCCCCGTCCCGCCGGTCGTCGGTCGAGGCGGGGCCACACACGGGTGGCGGCGACGCAGAGCGGGACCACGGCGGTGTCGCCGCCGCGGTCGAGGCACTGCTCAGCCACTACTTCGGCGGCCCTCCGCCCGTGCGCGTCGAGTTCTGGGACCGCACCTGGCTGGGCCCGGCCCACGGGCCCGTGCTCCAGGTCCGGTCTCCGGACGCCGTGCGCCGGCTGCTGTGGTCACCGGGGGAGCTGGGCCTGGCCCGAGCCTTCGTCGTCGGCGACCTGGGGTTCGAGGGAGACATCTTCGAGATGTTGGGGCTGCTGCACGCGGCCGCCCCGGGGCATCGTCGCGCCGGTGCCGTCTTGACGCTCCGCGCCCTGCACGCCGCCCACCGGCTGGGGGCGTGGGGCCCCCCGCTCCCACCGCCGCCCGAGGAGGCCGCCCCACGCGGCCGGCTGCATTCGAAGAACCGCGACGCGCAGGCGGTGCGTCATCACTACGACGTGAGCAACGACTTCTATTCGCTCGTGCTGGGTCCGTCCATGACGTACTCCTGCGCCCGTTTCGCTCCGGGTGCGGACACGCTCGACGCCGCCCAGGCCTCCAAGCACGACCTCATCTGCCGCAAGCTCGGGCTCCCAGACCGACCCTCGGTCCGGGTCCTCGACGTCGGGTGCGGGTGGGGGAGCTTCGCGCTCCACGCGGCGCGCCACTACGGCGCCCGCGTCGTCGGGGTGACGCTCAGCCCTGCGCAGGTGCAGTCGGCACGTGACCGGGTCGCCGCGGCCGGGCTGGAGGGCACGACCGAGATCCGGTTACAGGACTACCGGGACGTCCGAGACGGGCCCTTCGACGCCATCGCGTCGGTCGGGATGTTCGAGCACGTCGGCTCCGCGCGCAGTGCCGAGTACTTCGGCACCATGCGACGCCTGCTGGCGCCGCAGGGACGGCTCCTCAACCACGCCATCTCGAGCGTGGGTGGATCGCGCATCGGCCCGCGGTCGTTCATCGGGCGCTACGTCTTTCCGGACGGCGAGCTCATCGACGTCGGACGGGTCGTGCTGGCCATGGAGGAGGCGGGTTTCGAGGTGCGCGACGTCGAATCGCTGCGCGAGCACTACGCCAAGACGCTCCGGGCCTGGGTGCACAACCTCGAGCAGCAGTGGGACGCCGCGGTGGCCGAAGTCGGGGTGCGACGGGCCCGCGTCTGGCGGCTCTACATGGCGGCGTCCGCCAACGGGTTCGAGGACGGCGGGATCTCGGTGCACCAGGTGCTCGGCGTCGTCCCCCGAACCGACGGGTCGAGCGGCATGCCCCCCACCCGTGGCGCGTGGGGCTGAGGCCCCATGTCCCCCGTGCCGCGGGTCGTCGTCTGCGACGGCGACGAAACCGGCCAGGAGCTGCTCGAGGAGGCGTTGCGGGTCCTCGACCCCGCGGTGCTCGGGTTCGGTCTCGAGCTGGTGCGGTTCGACCTGTCGCTCGGCAACCGGCGTGCCACGGCCAACGCCGTGGTCCGCGAGGCTGCGGCGGCGATGCGCGACACGGGGCTGGGGCTCAAGGCCGCCACGATCACCCCCGAACGGACCGGCGATGTGGGCAGCCCCAACCGGATCCTGCGGGAGGGCGTCGGCGGGTCGGTCATCGTGCGCACCGGGCGGCGCATCCCGGGCGTCGCCCCTCCGGCGCCGGTCGTCCATCCGATCGTGGTGGTGCGGATGGCCGTCGGCGATGCCTACGGGGCGGAGGAGGGGCGGACCGGCGACCCTGGGGGGATGGGCGAGGGGGCATGGCGGACCGAGCGCATCGACCGCTCGGTGTGCCGATCCGTGGCGGAGTTCTCGTTCCGCACCGCCGTGCAGCTGGGCGCGTGTGTCTACGGCGGACCGAAGTGGACGGTGTCGACCGTCTACGAGGGGATGCTCAAGGAGGAGATGGACGCCGCCGCCGCCCGCTACCCGGGCGTCCCCTACCGCCCGACGCTGATCGACGCCGCCTACGCGGGCCTCCTGACCGAGTCGAGCGCCAGCGCGCTCGTGATCCCCGCCCTCAACCGTGACGGCGACTGCCTCTCGGACCTGGTGCTGGCCTTGTTCGGCTCCATCGCCGGCGCCGAGTCCGTCCTGCTCGCACTGGGCGAGGACCTGCAGCCCGTCGTCGCCATGGCGGAGGCGCCGCACGGGACCGCGCCCTCGTTGACGGGCAAGAACGTGGCCAACCCCATGGCGATGCTGTTGGCCTGCGCCGCCGTCCTCGACTATGCCGCCCGCGGCGATGCCATGGTCGCCGGACGGGCCGCCGCCATCCGCCGGGCAACCCTCGGCGCGGCGGCCGACGGGATCCGCACCTTCGACTTGGGTGGTGACGCCTCGACGTCGGGTGTCGTCGACGAGGTGCTGGCGCGCCTCGGCTCCGACACCCCCCGCTGAGCCCGGGCGCCTCGCGTCGGCGTCGAGCAGCCCGTTCCTCCACAGGCTTTCCTCCGATGGGGACGACGGGCGGCCGCTTCGAGCGTCACGATCGGCCTCGTGGACAGCGCCGACCCGACCGCCCGTTCGTGTGGCTCAGGGGAGACCGAGGGGCGCGAACAGGTCGCCGTGCGCCTCGACCCGGCGCAAGACGTCCTCGGTCTCGAACCGGAGCAGCCCGGGGTCCTGCTCGACGGCGCACCGATGGACCTCGTCGGGCGTCACCGGTGTCGACACCGTCGGCCTGGGCATCGCCCTGACCGAGTACACACCGACCGTCGTCTTGGCCGGGTGGTTCTGGCTCCAGTCGATCAGGACGCGGCCCCGGCGCAGCGACCTGCGCATGTTGGAGACGACGAGCTCGCGGTGTTCCGACTCCAGCTTGCGGGCGATGTCGTAGGCGCGCTCACGCAAGCCGTCCCAGGTCGTCTTCGGCGACACCGCCGTGTAGAGCTGGAGGCCCTTGGACCCGCTGGTCTTGGCGAAGGGCTCCATCCCGTCCTTGTCGAGCTCTTTCATCACGTACTCCGCCACCACGCAGCATTCGACGATGGTCGTGCTCTCGCCCGGATCCAGGTCGAACACCATGAAGTCGGGTCGAGCCGGCAGCTTGCGATGCCGGCCGACGTGCCACAGGGGCACGTGGAGCTCGACGGTGCCGAGGTTGGCGGCCCAGGCAAGCGTCGGAAGGTCGTTGACCATGACGTAGGGGACGACGTCCCGACCCTCGTTGGAGGGCACGTCGACGGAGGGCACCCAGTCGGGGGCGTGGGAAGGGATGTGCTTCTCGAAGAACGACTTGCCCTCGACCCCGTCGGGGAAGCGCTTCATCGTCAACGGCCGTTCCCGGAGATGCGGCAGCATGACGCCGGCCACCCGCACGTAGTAGTCGATGAGTTGGCCCTTGGTGAACCCGCTGAGCGGAAAGAGCACTTTGCCGAGATTGGAGACCGAGAGCTCCCGTCCCTCGATGACCGTCCGCGTGGAGGTCGCCATCAGGCCGTCCGCGCCCACGGGACCATGGCCTGATCCGTCGCCCAGCCTCCCGCCGGCCCCGCCCTCATTCGACGACGACGTCGCTCGGGGCCTTGTCCGGGCGCACGCCCCTCCAGGTCGGATGTCGGAGCCGGCCTGCGGTCGTCCACTCACCGAACTCCACCTCCCCGACCAGCGCGGGCCGGACGAAGTGCGGACTCGCCGCCTCGCTTCTCGGCAGGGGCGACGTGAAGGGGCTGTCTGGGATCGAGAGCCGCCGCAGGTCCTCGAGCAGGTCGCGGCGCGCCTTGTCGCTGAACCCGGTCCCCACCTTGCCGACGTAGCGCAGCCCGTCGTCGTCGGGGACACCGAGCAGCAGCGCGCCGAGACCCCCCGCGCGCTCACCCCGACCTTCGCTCCATCCACCGATCACGACCTCCTGCGCCGCGCACGGACTTGACCTTGAGCCAATCGGGATGCCGCCGACCGGCTCGGTAGGGCGAGTCCCGCCGCTTGGCGACGACACCCTCGAGCCCGTTCTGCACCGTGGCGGCCAGGATGTCCCGCCCCGAGACGCCGCGGAAGGACTCGGTGGTGGTGAAGGTCTCGCCGGAGAGGTGCAGCGCTTCGAGGCCGGCGCGCCGCTCGTCGTAGGGGAGGGCCACCAGCGAGTGCCCGTCGAGGTACAGGAGGTCGAACGCGACGAAGCTCACGGGATCCGACGAGGCACGCCGCCGCGCCTCCCGCTGGTTCGCCACGTGCATGCGGCGTTGCAGCCTGGAGAAGCTCGGACGGCCGTCCGCGCCGAGGGCGACGACCTCGCCGTCGAGCACGCAGGTGGTCATGCCCAGGAACTCTCCGATGTCCGCCAACTCCGGGAAGGACGCGCTGATGTCGAGATCGTTCCTGCTCAGCGCACGGACCCTGCCCCCTTCCACGAAGAGTATCGCCCGGATTCCGTCCCACTTGACCTCGAACGCCCAGTCCGCGTCGTCCTCGGGCAACCGGCCGGGCACCGCGAGCATCGGCTTGATGGACGTGGGAAGGGGATCGCGGCGGGTCGACGGACCGTGCCGGTGGATCATCCAGTTGCGGTCCTTCGTCTGGAACAGCACGAAGCTGCCGGACGCTCTCGTGCCGTGGAGCACGAACTTGACCTCGCGGTCGGACCACTTCTCCACCTCGTAGGAGCCCCTGTCCCAGATGGTCATGCGCCCGCCTCCGTACTCGCCGTGGGGGATGTCCCCCTCGAACGTCGCGTACTCGAGGGGATGGTCCTCGGTGTGCACGGCGAGTCGGTTCTCGTCCGGGGAGGCGGGCAGGCCCTTCGGGATGGCCCACGAGACCAGCACGCCGTCCCGCTCCAGCCGGAGGTCCCAGTGCAAGCTGCGCGCGTGATGCTCTTGGATCACGAAGCGGGGCCGTCCCTCGTCGGCCGAGCGACGGCGGCCCATGGGCTCGGGTGTCTTGCGCGGATTCCGTTTGGCCCGGTAGGTGTCGAGCTTGCCCGTGCTCTCCGTGCCCTGCCGCTCCGTGCCCTGCCGCTCCGTGCCCTGCCGCTCCGTGCCCTGCCGCGAGGTCTTCGGCGTCACCGACCCACACCGTACCCACCGGTTCGGGTTGACCGAAGCACGCCGGGGTATAGACGGGGCATCCGAAGGAGGAGATTGGCCGGTGCTGCCAGCCCACGCCAAGACGAAGGAGGAGCTCGCAGCCCGGCGAGGGGCGATGAGATGAACCCCTTCGAGCGAGCGCTCCGCACGGTGGACGAGGCCCAGCAGCGGGTGCGCCCCCTCGCGTTCGCGTTCGGAGTGATCAAGAAGTTCGGCGACGATCGGGGCGGCTCGCTGTGCGCCCTGCTGGCCTTCTACGGGTTCCTCTCTCTGTTCCCCTTGCTGCTCCTGTTAGTGACGGTGCTCGGTTTCTTCGGCGGGGGTGAGCACTCCCTCGTCCACCGGGTGGAGAGCTCGGCCTTCTCGCAGTTCCCCATCGTCGGCACGAAGCTGAGCACGAACATTCACGGTCTGCACGATCGGAGCATGCTGGGACTGGTGGTGGGGATCGTCGGTGTGCTCTGGGGGTCCCAGGGTGCGCTGCAGACGGCGCAATATGCGCAAGCCGAAGTCTGGAACATCCCGGGCGTCAACCGCCCGAGCTTTTGGGCTCGTCTGGGCCGGACGGCCGGCATGACCGTCACCCTGGGCCTGTTCCTGCTCGTGAGCACGGTGTTGGCCGGGCTCGTCACCATCGGGCACCACGGGGGCTGGGCGGTCGCGGGGGCCGCGCTCACCTCCCTCGTCGTCAACGTGGCGCTCTACCTCGTCGCCTTCAGGCTGCTCACGCCGCAACAGATCCGCTGGGGTGACATGGTGCCGGGGGCGATCGCCGGGGGCGCGGGATGGACCGCGCTCCAGTACCTCGGCGGCGTTCTGGTGGAGCACTCGTTGCGGAACACGAGCAAGGAGTACGGCACGTTCGCGCTGGTGCTGGGCCTGATCGGATTCCTCTACCTGGCCGCAGAGGCGACGGTCTACGCGGCCGAGCTCAACGTGGTCCGAGCTCGGCATCTCTGGCCGAGGAGCATGGTGCAGCCTCCGCTCACGACCGCCGACAAGAAGGTGCTGTCCTCGATCACGCTCGAGGGGAAACGGCGACCGGAGCAGTATGTCGCAACCGGCTTCCACGACGGCAACGAGGTGGCACGACGTGAGCACGTCGCGCCACCCTGACCCTGTCGGCCCTGCACCCTCGGCCGTTTTCTGCCCCTGCTGCGTGGGTATTTCTCCGGATACGCCGTCGACGACGGGAGGAGAGAAGCATGTCGACAAGCACCATTGCAGGGAGCGAGCGACTCGAGCGTCGAGAGGTCGAGCGGGGGCGGTACCGGGCCCGCGTGCACAGCGGGCGTCTCGGGATCGGGACGGCCGGCCTGGTGGCGGCCTTGGTGTCGGCGTGGGGTGGCATCGTCGCCTTCGTCGGCCCACTCTTCAACTACAGCGGCGACGGCTCCGGGGCGTGGCAATGGAACCTGCCCCACGCGGTGCTCGCCCTGCTTCCGGGCGTCGCCGGGGTGTTTCTCGGTCTGTTCGTCATGGCGCAGGCGCGCGGCGTCACAGTGGGGCGAGGGAGACTGAGCTTGGCGGCGGCCGGCATGCTGTTGCTGGTGTGCGGCGCGTGGTTCGCGGTGGGGCCGCTCGCCTGGCCGGTCATCTCGCATGGAAGCGCGTACTTCGTGGGCGGCACGCACCTGCCGCGTGCTGGCGTACGAGGTCGGCTACAGCATCGGGACCGGGCTGGTGCTCGTGGCCTGTGGTGCCTTCGTCGCCGGCTGGGCCTCTCGCCATCGGCCCAACGCCACCGCGGCCGATGCGCCGGTCGGGGCCACCGCCGCCGGTGCGCCGGTCGCGTCCACCGAGGCGCCCGTCGCCGAGCCCATTGCGGGTCAGGTCGAAGCGGGCATCTGAGCGCGGCGGTCCGAGAGGCGAGACGCGCCCCCCATTCCGGGGTGACGGGCGCCTCGTTGTGCGCCAGAGGACCTACGATGCGGGTCGCATGCGTCGTTGGCTCTCGCCCCGCGCCCTGATGCTCCACGCCGAGTTCTTCCTCATCGTCGCCGGCTGTGCGGCGGCCACGTGGTGGCAGGCCCGGCGGGCGCTCGGCGGCAACGGGCTCAGCTGGTTCTACACCTTCGAATGGCCCGTGCTGGCCGGCATCGCGATCGCCGCGTGGTGGCACCTCATCCACGAGGATCCCGGCCAGCGCGCCGCCCGCAAGCGAGAGCGGGAGGTCGACCCCGCCGAGCGACAGGCCGAATGGTAGGCCCGGCGGTGCCACCCAACGGGTCCGGAAGGAGCGCATCGGCACTCGATCCGACCCGAACGGCGGGACCTCGCTGACTAGCCTCACCAGGATGGATTCGGGGGGTGAGCCGGCAGTCATGATCGGGGGCAGCGTGTCGACCCGGTCCGACGGTGCCAAAGGTCACAAGCGGTCACCGGACAGGCTCTTCAAGTGGACCGCCGCGTTGGCTGGTGCCTTTCTCGTCGGCTTCGTCGTGTTCGTCGTCGTCCGGGGTCCGACGCACCCTGCACCCATCGGATCGTCCGCTCTCGAGGCCGCGCCACCGCCGGTCCTCAAGCCCGGGACGGCCGCCCCCCCGTTCTCCTTGGCCCGGCTCCAGGGAGGTCAACCGCTGTCCCTGTCGGCCTTCCGTGGCATGCCCGTGATCGTCAATTTCTTCGCGTCGTGGTGCCGGGACTGCCGGGCGGAGCTGGGTGCGATGGCCCGGGTCGCCCGCGCCACGAGCGGACGGGTCGCGGTCATCGGAGTTGACGCCAACGAGACGTCCGACGCCGCGGCAACGAGGCTGCTCGCCGCGGCCCACGCCGACTACCCCGTCGTCGTCGACCCCCAGGCCAAGGTGGCGACGCAGTACCTGGTCCAGGCGCTCCCGGTCAGCTACTTCCTCAACGCGTCGGGCCAGGTGGTCGGCGCGGCGCTCGGGCCGCAGACCGTCTCCTCGCTGCAGCGCTGGGTGTCCCGGCTCGAGGGGCGGCCATGAGTGGCCACGTCGGCACCGAGGACGGCGGCTTGCCCCCGCCCTCGCCCGGACCCACCCCGAGTGGGGATGCCGGCTCGGCGCCGGGGGCACCACCGGTCGACCGGGCCGCGGCCCTCGCCGAGGGGGCGCCGGCGATCCCGGCCAACTTCGTGTTCTGGGTCCTCGGCGTGGTCCTCGTTCTGAGCCTCGGTGGCCTCGTGGGCGAGCACCTGTTCTCGTCGGCTGGGTTGAACCCGACGCCCACGACCACGCCCACGACGGCGGCGCGCACGGTGCCGGGTGCTGCACCGGGTGCACCGGTGCCCGCGCCCGCCCGTTCGCTCGGCGCCCCGTTGGCGGCCTTCATGAGCCTGAGTGCACCGCCCGCCCGGCCCGCACCCGCATTCACGCTGACCGACCAGGCGGGCCAGCTGGTCTCGGTGCCGGCGCGGCCACCGACCGTGGTCGTCCTCACCTTCTTCGACGCCCCCTGCAACGACATATGCCCCGTGCTTGCGTCCGAGATTGAGCAGGCCGACGCCGATCTGGGCGCGGCGGCGGGCCACGTCGAGTTCCTGACCGTGAACTCCGACCCCTCGGCCCTGGCCGCCTCGGCCGACGCACCGGCGGAGGGGACCGGCCTCGGCGGGCTGGCCAACTGGCGCATGCTCACCGGGCCGCTCGCCACGCTCGATCCCGTGTGGAAGGACTACGGGGTCTCGATCTCGCTCGACACCAAGACCGGGCAGGAGGCCCACAACGACTTCATGGACTTCATCGACCCTCAGGGCGTGCTGCGGTACCGGGCCGTCCCCGTGGCCGACGAGAGCGCGACGGGGACGTACAGCCTCCCGCCCGCCTCGGTGTCGCGCTGGGCGCGGGGCATTGCCCTCTACGCAGAGAAGCTGGTCGGGCGATGACGCAGCCGGTGCCGGTCCCCGGGAGCGCCGATGCCCCGGCGGCCCCGAAGGCCAAGCCCCCGTTCTGGCAGCGCCGGCGCGGGTTGACGATCGCCGTCGTCGTGCTCGTCATCGCCGTCATCACGGTGCTCACGGACCTCCCCACAAGCACCTCGCGGGCGAGCGACATCAGCGCCGAGCGCAGCGTCATGAGCGAGGTGAACGGCGACTTGGGGCCCTGTGCCCTGGCCGTCCACCAGGCGGTCGGAATCTGGGAGCTCCAGGCCGCGCACCAGCTCAGCGCGGCCGACCGCGCCCCGACCCCCGGTTTGCTGAACGACGACCAGGTGGCGTGCTCGCTGGCCAGCGAGGGGATCTACGACCTCTCCGACATGACGGTGCCGGAGACGCCGGCGGGAAAGCACCTCGGCCAGATGGTGGGCACGGCCCTGTTGTGGACGACCTCGGACGCCGTAGGGGCGATCGAGGACGTGCAGACGCTCATGAGCCATCCCGAGGACGCCGGCGCTCTCCAGGACCTGGACAAGGAAGAGTCCCAGCTGGCGGCCGACCGCCACAGTGCGTTGGCACAGGAACAGGCGGCGGACCGGGCCCTCGATACGCAGCTCCAGCCCGTCGACCTGCCGCCGGTGCCCAGGTCGGGCACCGGCGCCCGCTGACCGGCGCCGGTGCCTCGGCGCCTCACGAAGGGCGAGAACCGCCGTTCTCGCTCAGCGGTGGGGTGCCCCGCCGCCGGTCGGCGCGGATCAGCGCGATGAGCTCGGTGTCGGGGTCGTCCTCGGTCTTGAGCCACATGACGGCGTTCCAGAAGATCACCGGCACGAACGCGACCGCCGCCACGAACCAGGACAGCGCGGAGGCGATCTGCTGGTCGGCTGCTGCGCTGAGGCCGCCCTTGACGTGGTGGAAGTTCGGGTAGAAGGCGTCGTTGGACAAGCCCATGATGTAGGCGAGGACCCAGAACGCCCACATCACGACGGCGGCCATGACGGCTCGGCGCAGATGGCTCGAGCGGGGTGCGAGGGGTGGCGAGTGCACCAGCTCGAGCCACAGGCCGACGCCGAAGAAGAGGAGGGTCAGCGCCTCGAAGAGTGCCGGCCAGCCGTGCCGCGCCACGGCGTCGACCGACTTGGGCGCGTGCCACGCCACCACGGCGGCCAGATCGGCGCCGATGAAGACGAGCGACCGCACGAGCTCGGGATGGCGCTGGCGGCGATCGGCCAGCCGGTCGAAGGGGTGTCCGGCGGGTCCGCCCGACCCGCGGTGGGCGAGGTGCACGAGGCGCCACGGGGCGCCGAGCGTCACCAGGGCGGGCACGACGATGGCGAGCAGCGAGAACTGGAGGGCGGCGGCGTAGTCGGCCCGACGGCCCACCGTCGAGAGGGGCGGCGCGAGGGCGACCAGGAGTGCCAAGGCGCCGGCCATCAGGCTCCAGAGTCGCCACCGGTCGGTGGTCTGGTGGGGCCGCCCGGTGGCAGCCCCGGCGGTCATCGCGTCGGTCGGCGCTGGAAGAAGCCCCACAAGAGCACGACGAAGAGCGTCCCGAGGGGAATGGCGAAGGTCAGGGCCTGGGCTCCCACCACATCGGATGCAAGGATCACGTGCTCAGCCCTCCCGGCGCTCAGATGACGTAGAACAGTACCCAGAAGAACGTCGCCACGACGGCCACGAACCCCCAGAAGTAGTTGCAGCCGTTGAGGTTGGCCCGCAGCAGTCGGGCGACCGGCAGGGTGGAGGTGGGGGCACCGCCGTCCTGCGCCATGGCGCGCCGGAGCCGGATCTCACGGGCGAGGATGGTCTCGATCCAGTAGGTGGCGGCCAGGACGACGGCGATGTTCATGGCGGCCCAGCCGATGAAGCAGGAGGCGTAGCCACTCGATCCCGGGAAGAACGGGAGATCGGTCAGCTGCCAGATCTGCAAGCCGACGACGAGGAGCCCGCCGAGGACGGCCGTCCAGCCCGCGACCTGCCAGTCCAGGGTCTCGTTCTCGCGGAACCGCCGCTCGCCGTACTGGACCAGCAGGGCGGCGGCCACCGTGACGGCGAAGATGGCAGCTCCCGCCGCCGTCGGCGCCGTGATGCCTCGCGGGCGCCAGAGGTTCTCGTTGTTGGCCGAGCGCAGGTAGAAGTAGGCGAAAGCCAGGGCGGCGAACGCGAAGGCCCAGATGCCGATGAGGAGGCGTCCTCCGGTCCACAGGGCTCCCTCCTGGGCGCGCAGCTCGAAGGCGATCTCCTCGGGGGTCTCCTGGAGCTGGCCCGTGAAGCTCTCGAACTGCTGGTCGCCGACGGGGTTCTGTGCCGTGGTCATGGGTGCCTCACAGGATCGGGGGCCGCGGGTCGCCGTCCCCCTCGACGCCGGTCCCGAGTTCCTCGTGGTCCACCGAGCCCGCCGGTGCGCCCACGGGCGACAGGACCTTGCCCAGGTCCGCCACGGGCGGCGCTCCCGGCTCGCCGTAGTGGTACGGGTCGTTGAGCACGACCGGGATGTGCTCGAAGTTGTACCAGGGCACCGGCGTCGGCGTCTGCCACTCCAGGCCCAGCGAGTTCCACGGGTTGGCGGGTGCGGGGTGCGGGTTGAGGTAGATCGACCAGATGAAGTTGACGATGAAGAGGAGGAACGACGCGCCGAGGAAGTAGGCGCTGATGCTCGAGATGTCGTTGAGTGTCTGCAGGTTGGTCGCGTACTCGAAGACGCGCCGCGGCATGCCGAGGATCCCGACGAGGAATAGCGGGAAGAACGTGCAGTTGAAGAAGATGAAGAACGTCCAGAAGTGCCACTTGGACAGCTTGCGGTTGAGCGTCTTGCCCGTGATCTTCGGGAACCAGTAGTAGAAACCGGCGAACATGGCGAAGATGAGGCCGCCCATGATCGTGTAGTGGAAGTGCGCCATCACGAAGAAGCTGCCGTGGACGGTGACATTGACCGGGACATCGGAGAGGAACACGCCCGTCACGCCACCGATGAGGAAGTTGAACAGCATCGCCAGACAGAAGAGCATCGGGGTGTCGAAGCGGATTTTCGCCTTCCAGAGCGTGCCCAGGGTGACGAGGTACAAGAACCCCGTCGGAATGGAGATGAGCTCGGTCGTGAGCATGAAGAGCGGCCGCATGTCCGGGTTGATGCCGCTCTGGAAGAGGTGGTGCTGCCAGACGAAGAAGGACAGCAGCGCGACGCCGAGCATGCCCGCCGCTGCCACCCTGTAGGCGAAGAGAGGTTTGCGGGTGAAGACGGGCATGATCTCCATGACGATCCCGAAGCCCGGCAGGGCCATGATGTAGACCTCGGGATGGCCGAAGAACCAGAAGAGGTTCTGCCACAAGAAGTTGCTGCCGCCGTGCTCGTTGACGAAGAAGGCGGTCTCGGCGGTGCGATCCAGGATGCCGAACAGTCCGGCCACGACCAGGGTCGGCGTGGCCAGCGTGAGCAGGGCGGTGGTGGCCAGAACGGCCCAGACGAAGATGGGCACGCGACCCCACGTCATGCCCGGGGCCCGGTAGTTGACGATGGTGGCCGCCAGGTTGAAGCCGGCCGTGATCATGCCGATGCCGATCACCGCGAACCCGACGAGATAGGAGTCCATGCCCCCGACCGCCTGGGTCTGCAGCGGTGCGTACCCGGTCCAGCCGGTCGGGAAGCCACCGAAGAACAGCGCGCTCGAGGATCACCAGGTAGCCGGCCATGAAGATCCAGAACGAGAAGGCCTCCACGCGGGGGTAGGCCATGCGCCGGGAGCCGATCATCAAGGGGACCAGCCAGTTGCCGAGCGGCCCGACGACGGCCGACGACGCCATCATCATCATGATCGTGCCGTGCTCGCCCACCAGCGCGATGTAGGTGCCGGGGCCGAAGACGTGATTGGTCGGGCTGAGCAGCTCGGTGCGGATGAGCATGGCGAGGAGACCGCCGGTGAAGAGGAAGAGCAGGACACCGACCGCGTACTGCCAGCCGACCACCTTGTGGTCCTCGGTCATGCGGAAGTAGCGCACCCAGCTGCGTTGGGGTGGTGCCGGTGAGAGCTCGAACCCGAGCATCTTGGCCAGCGGGTAGTTCAGGGACCCGATGCCGGCCATCCACCCGGCCACGCCCAACGACAGCCCGAGGACGATGGCCAGGTCGTTCTGGCTGGTCTGCACCTGCGCGTAGCCGCTGGCGATGACGTTGCCGAGCCAGTGCCCGATCAGGTACCCGACGACACCGCCGGCCATGGCCCACAAGACGTTGGGCCGCAGCCATGCCGAGCGTCGCCAATTGGGTGGCGGCTTCGTAGGGGTACCGACCTCCTCCTCTCCGGGGTACTCGAACTCGTTGACGGACGTGTCAATGGCCATGGCGGAACCCCCTCGTCCGGCGTGGGCGGTCGTGCCACCCGGGAGTACTCGTGCTCACGTCACCCACCGCCCGCCGCTTGCGTCGCGCCGTACTGCTCCACGTGGGAGTAAGGGTCGACGTTGTCCGGGTAGAACCCCCCGTCGGCCCCGTTGGCGTCGGGGGTGTAGGTGAGTGCGTAGGGCGGCAGCAGCTTCGTGTTGGCCCGCAGCCGGAGCTCGGTGAGCCGGGCCCACGCCGCGAACCGCTGCTTGCTGACGACGGCCCCCTGGTTGTACATGGCGCCGTGCCAGATGCCGCACAGCTCGGCACAGCGGACCGTGAAGGAGCCGAGTTGCTGCGTGGTCGCGTAGGCGACGTTGTTGTAGTCGGGGTTGGCGTCGGCTTTGACCCCGAGCTGATAGGCCCAGAAGCTGTGGATCACGTCGAGGGACGTCACGTTGAACTGGATCGTGGTGTCGTTCGGGACCACCAGCTGGTCCGTCTCGAAGCCGCCGAAGGTGGGGTAGCGATACGTGAACTTCCACTGCTGGCCGATGACCTGGATCGGCAGGATCGTGTGGGAGGTCGGGGTCCAGATCGGGCTCGAGCCCTCGCCCCCCCCGGCCCCGCCGGGCTGGACGAGCTCGTAGGTGCCGAACCCGGCCAGGAAGAGCACGACCACGGTCGAGGTGAGGATCCAGGCGATCTGGATCCCGAGGTGCCCGCGCGAGTAAGGGCCCGCGACCGGCTCGGGACCCCCACGCGAGGCTCGCCACATCACGATGGCGTACACCAGGTAGATCCACACGGCGAGCACGACGGGCAGGGCGATCACGAAGAGCACGTTGAAGTCGAACTGGGCCCCCTGCGCGACGTCGGTCATCGTCCCGGGAGGGATGTGCGGCCCGGCCAGGTAGTAGTAGAGGGGGTCCAAGATGGCGCTCAACACCGCCCAGACCACGATGAGGCGCCACCAGTGGTGGGTTTGATCCTGTGCGAGGGTCGGGCCGTCCCCCGTCGTGGGCGTGATCGGATCGCTGCCGGCGGGCGTGGCGTCCGCGCCCGCCGGGGGGCTGGGATCGCTCATGCGACCACCTTCATGAAGCCAGCCATGTAGCCCAGCGTCGACATAGGCCCACCATTACCGTAGAGGTATCCGCCCCCGCAGGGCACGAAGCACTGCCAGCGATAGTTGCCGGTGCCAGGTGTCGTGAAGGAGAACCTGATGACGTTGTGTGGGGAGCGGGTCGTGCACGGGGCGGCGCCGCACAGGTTGGCGTTGCTGTTGTTGCCGTACAGGGGCACGTTGATGCCGATGGAGGGCATGGAGAACGTGTGGCCGACTCCGTTTCCGGCGTTGGAGTTGATGACCCGGAACGGCTTGCCGTTCAGGAGGGCGACGTTGCCGTAGGTGCCGGTGACCTGGCCGAGCTGCTGGTTGCGCAGCGGGCTGCCCGAGTCGTACTGGTAGATGGTCACGTTGATGCGCACGTGCTGGGGCACCTGGAAGAGCGTGGTGTGGACCCACTGCCCGTCGGGAGACTGGACGAGGTAGGACACCCAGGCGGCGTGGCTACCCGAGCCGTAGGTCCCGACCGTCTGCATGGTGACGTTCACCTGTCCCGAACTGTCGGGCGAGAAGTCCACCGTGGGGGGTGAACCGAGCAGATTGACGATGAGGATGACGGCCGCCACGACGGCGACGACGAACAGGACGACGGTCACGCTGACCTTCCAGGCCATGCTCATCGGGCCCCTCCCGGATCTGCTGACTGCTCCCGACGGCGCCCCTCCGACGGATCCACCTACCGACGTTACGTTTGTGTCGCTTCGCAGTCAACTATCTGTCAACAAGTTCGCGCAGAAGGCGGTCGACGACGGAAACGGACGTCGAGGGCAGTAGAACCGCGTGCTTTCAGCCTTCGGGGGCGCGCTCGACGGCCGATGTTGCTCGGAGCGCCTCGAGGGAGGGCCCGGGGTCGCGGTGGAACAGCCGGTCGACCCCCAGGGAGAAGCCGCCCTCATGGTCGATCGCCCGACGGATGGTCACGGCGAGGGCGGGCACGGCCCAGAAGTCGCCGCAGATCCACAAGATGGCCGCCCCGATCTGCTGGTCGGCGTAGGGCGAGAGGGTCACCCCGGGCACATGGGCGTAGACCGAGTACCAGCTCGTCGTCGAGAACAGCGACAGCGACATCGCCAACACGAACATCACCACGTTGGTCGAGATGATGGCTCCGATCTGCCACAGCGGCGACGCCTTCATGCGGAAGGGGTACGACGGGATGATCTGCAGCCAGAAGAGGGTCCCAGTCACGAAGAAGCTGGTGTGCATCAGGCCGACGTGGACCAGCCGGTTCTCGTCCGCGGCGTCGAAGAGGGCCGGGATGTGCCACAGCAGCATCACGGCGTTGAACGAAATGAGGGCCGTCCACGGGTTGACGACGAACCGGCCGACCGCCCGCAGCGATTGCGAGAAGGCCCCGAGGAGCGCGCCACGCATGAGTCGCTGGCGGAACCGCACCGGCAGGCCATGGAGCAGCGGCAGCCACGGTGCTCCGGCGACGACGAGGATCGGTGCGAAGAAGGCGATCAGGATGTGCTCGACCATGTGCACGTAGAAGTAGCGGTCGCCCCAATAGTCGATGGGGGAGGTCACCGCGAGGAGGAGCAGCCCCAGCCCCGCGTAGAAGAGAAACGAGTTGAGGCGCCGTCTGCGGCTCTGATCGGGCGCGCAGCGTCGACGCAAGTTGGCGAGGCCCAGCTCGTGGATGACGACGATCACGGCCACCCCCATCACGAAGGGGTCGAAACTCCAGTTGTCCACCAGATAGCTCATTGAGCCGGTCCCTCTGCCGCGGGGATGCGCGACACCGTAGCGCGAGCCGCTAGCTCGACGAGCCGTACGGGATGGCGATCTGGCTGGACTGCACCCGGACCCATTGGGATGCGGTGGGACCGAGGGCATACACATCGAATGCCCCTCCTTGGACCGTGACCGCGTCGACGGTGGGGCCATCGGCTGTCGTCGGGCCGCTCGGCAGGGCGATGGCCGTCGTGCCGGCGGGTGGCTGGGCCAGCCGGGCCCAGGCGCCATCAGGTTCGATCGAGAAGGCCGTCACCTCGGCACGGGGGGCGCGGACGACAACGGCCATGGCGCCGTTCTCGCCCACGGCGCTGGCCAACACCGTGGCCCGGGCGGGCAGGGCGAGGCGCGCCCCAGCCGTCCAGGGCGCACCCCCATCGCGCCACAGCGCGACCAGGGAGCGTCGCCCCCGCGTCTTCGTCGCCGCGAGGGCCACCGTCGTCGTGCCCGAGACCCCGAGTCGGAGGACGTCGGTTGCCGACCGGGACAGGCCGGGCAGCGTGGTCCCGTACGAGCTCCAGGATCCTCCCGTCTTGGCGAAGATGCCGACGAGGCCATTGCGGCGACACCCCGTGGCGACGAGCGGTGACCCGGTCGGCAGGATGGCGACGGCGTCGATGGTGGTCACCCCACAGCCTGCGGCGACGCGGGCGAGTTGGGCCGCGCTGACGAGCGGGCTCCAGCGCGCCAGGCTCGGCGGGGCGGAGAGCACCCTGTCCCCGGCGATCACGGCGAGTGCTCCACCGGCCGCGGGGCTGTAGGAGAGCGCGTCCGGCCGCGGTGTCAGCCCGGCGGGCAGGAGCTGGGGGCTCCACGTCGCCCCACCGTCGGTGCTCTGGGCCAGCGGGGAGTAGCGGAGCTGCTGGCTCGGGAGGAACCCGACCAGGATGGGGCCGCCGGCCGTTCCCGCGACGAGGCCTCCGTTGTCCGCGACGCCTTCTGGGGTCACCACCGACCAGTGCGAGGACCCTGGCACGGCATGAAGCAGCTGCCAGAACGTGTTGTCCGGAACCGAGAGATCGCCCATGGGCAGCATGACCCACGAGTCGCTCGACGTCGAGACGGCGCTGGTCAGCGGCGTACGGACCGTCGCGGCGTCGGCAGAGGGAGCCGATGTCGCGACGAGCAGGCCCATGACGATCGGAACGACGCCGACCCAGCCCGAACGACCCCAGCGCCAGTTCGAGCCCCGGTCAACCAGGGATCTCACGAATGCAGGACGTCTTGGATCCGGCTCAGCAGCAGCGACGAGAAGGAGGAGGCGTACGTCTGGGTGGGCCCCGGGTCGTCGATGAGGGCGTCGCGCTCCTGTCCCTGCGGGTTGATGACGTACGCCAGCTCGCTGTGGGCGATCATGGCGCCGTTCGCCACGGTGTCGACGATGATCCCGTAGGAGTTCCACACGTGCTCGAGGGCGGGCAGCGAACCGGTCAGGTAGTACCAGTTGGACACCTTCGTGAGCCCTTCCTGGTTGTCGAAGGCGTCAGTGAACGAGACCGATCGGTAGATCGGGTTGGCGACGATGGCGATGAAATCGACGTCCTGGGCCTGGTTGCCGAGACGTTGGTCGGTTTGGTGGAACTCCTGGGCGATGAGCGGGCAGTCGGACGTGCACACCGGGTCGAGGAAGGTCAGCGCCAGCACGTGACCACGCAAGCTGGCGAGGCTGACCTCGTGACCGTGCTGGTCGGTCAACGTGAAGGCCGGAGCCGGCAGGTTCAGTGCGTTCGGTGTGCCGTCGAGTGCCTCGCTCAGGATCGGGTCGGCGTTCTTGTTGATGGCAGCCAACGCCATGGGCGCGGTGCCGATGGCGACGACGGCGAGGGCGGCGAGGGCGGCGAGGGAGCGCGCCACGTATGCCGGCGTGGCGCGATTCCACCAGGGGGTGGTGGCCACCGTAGCGGCTGCGCCGGGCACCTGCACCTCCGTCGCCACGGGCACCCGGAAGCGGGCAACGTACCCGCCCGTGAGGAGGAGGAACATCGGCAGCATCGAATTGGGGTCGGTACCCGTGCCGCCGAGGAACCCCAGGTCCTCGACGAGGATCCAGTCGGCCAGACAGAGGACCCCCAGGGCGACGAGACCTACGAAGACGAGCCGACGACGCCCGCTCAAGAGCAGTCCGCCGATGGCGAGGAGTGCGAGGACGACGAACAGGTTCACTCCCCAGCCGTGCCCGGCGTCGAACGCGCCGAACGAGGAGAGCCAGGACGAGAGGACATGAGGCTGTGGGGTCTGGGCCATGGTCTGGACCATGGCCGAGAGGGTTCCGCCCCGCCCCTGCCAGTAGCCCCGGCCCGGCCAGGCCTGGAGGACCGCCATGCCGATGAGGAACACCCCACCCAAGGCGAGCACCACACGGCCGAGACGGGGTGAGTGGAAGAAACGCTCCGGCAGCGCGATCAACACACCGGCGACGCAGTAGAACAGCACCGCTCCGGGCGCCCCGAAGAGCCAGGTGAGGCCGGGGGCGAAGATGCCGCCGAAGGCCTCGCCGAAGCCCCACACGATGAGCCCCCAGCCGGCGCTGGCCAAGCCCGCCAGGCGCGACCACCGCCCGCGCGGTGCGACGATCAGCCAGACACCGAGTCCGACCTGGATCCACACCGACGCCGCCGCGGCCTGAATCGGGTGGTCGATCCAGATGCTGGCGCCGCTGTTCACCAGGTGCTGAACCCAACCGGGCGAGCCGCTTGCGGCGGGCTGGAGCACGCTCGAGGGGAGACCGAGCGGCATGGAGGATTGGAGCTGCAACAGCCCGTCGAGGATCCAGAAGCACCCGAAGCCGATCCGCAGAATGCTCCGGGCGAGCGGCTCGGACGTCGAGGGCTCTGGTTTCGTAGGAAACGAGCTCAGGCCCTCGGTCTTGAGCCGTCGGTACTGGACCGTCCTGACGACGTTCCAGCCGATCGCGCACACCGCGCCGACCAGGAGGACGACCAGCAACTGGTGGAACAGCGCCGCATGGAAAGCGGAGACGATGACGGAGTTGCCCGCTTGCAGCGAGCGGCCCATGCCGGGCATGGGCTATCGATCTCCTTCGAACGGGGGCCTGGCCGAGTTCCTGTGCACTGCGCGCCGACACTACCGCTGGTCGTGGGCGTGTCTGCCCTCGCCCCTCGGCGACGGCTGGCGGACGTCAGGCCTGCTCGGGGCGCGGCTCTGTTCCGCCGATCCGCCGCTCGATCACCGCGTCCAGGCTGAACCGACCGGAGCCCAGGACCGCAACGACGAGGGCGAGGACTGCGAGCGCCATGTTCAGCTGGTACCCGGGAGGTGGTGTGGAGGAGTTGATCCCCGTTGCCCAGGTGACCGTGATCATCGCCATCACCTGGTCTCCGAAGAGGGCGACGCCGGCCAGGCGGGAGCAAAGACCCAGGGCGAGTGCGATGCCGCCTCCGAACTCGATGCAGCCCCCCAGGACCGCGAAGAAGCCACCGGGATGCAGGTGGGCGACGTCTGACATGTAGAGCGCGGTCCGGTGGATGCCGGGGCCGTTGAACGCGCCGAACAGCTTGCCGGCGCCGTAGTAGATGAAGATCCAGGCGAGCGCGATGCGTGCGGCGAGGAGCGCACAGCTGGCCGGGAGCTCTGCGCTCCGGGTGGTGAAGACGAGCGCCAGGACGGACCGGCGAGCGACCCCTGGTGCGTGCACCGAGGCGGTGACCATCAGTCCGCCCCACCGGGCTCGAGCGCGTCCTGGGACTCGAGCGTCGCCCCACGGCACTCGAGCGCCGTGGGGCGGACGACGGGGCGAGCCACGCGTTCGCCCTCCGAAGCCGGCGACCTCAGCCGGGGATCGCGGAGCGGGCGGAACGGCGCCACGAGCTGAGCGGCGTAGACCATGAGATGCCGCGACCGCGGTGTCGCTTGTTCCACGACCAGGGGCCGCCCCGGCAGGCCCGTATCGGTCCTCACGGTTTCGGCCGTGGGGAACACCGCGGTGCGGAAGAGCTGGTCCCAGACGGTCAGCGCGAAGCCGAGGTTGACGTCTTGCGGACCGTCCAATTGGTGGTGGATCCGGTGAAAGTTCGGACTCACGAAGATCCGCCCGAGCGGACCGAAACCGAGGCGCGTGTTCGAGTGGGCAAAGGCCACGATCCCCCCGTAGAGGGCGAGGACGGTGATCGAGAGTGCACCGTTCGCCAGGAGCACGAGACCCGGGAGCAGCGCCAAGAGATAGGAGACGTGGATGAGGGGATGGGTGCGGAACACGGTGAGCACGTTCATGTCCTCTTGGGAGTGGTGGAGCTCGTGGAACCGCCAGAGGATCCGGACACGATGATTGGCGAGATGCACGGCCCAGTTGCATCCGTCCATCGCCACGATGATCACGGCGACGGCGATCCAGCCAGGCACCGTGTCCAGGTGCGGCAGGACGATCCACGGAAGGAGTCGGCGAACGGCTTCGGCGAACGACAACGTCAACGACGTCACCAACGGGAGCACCAGTGTCGCGTGGACCACCGTGATCAAGAGGTCGTGACGGTAGCCGCGGGCGAGGAAGGGCCGCTGTTGCGCCGGCCATATCCGCTCGACCACCAGGATGATTCCGATGATCGTGACGGCCACGGGTCCGACGACGGCGAGACGCAGGCTCGTCAGGGACCCGCCGAACGCCGCGCCGCCCCAGCCGCTGGACCAACCGATCCCTACCAGTGCCGCAGCCACGACGGGAACGGTGAATGCGGGGATGTACACCCTCGACGTCAGCCCGACGAGCGGTCGACGAACGGCGGGACGCGCCCGCACCGCCCGGGGGCCAACCGACTGCTGCTGGGGTGGAACGAGAAGGGTGGTCACGACCGTGACCCGGCGTCGAACCTCGCCACTAGAACGAGACTCCCCCCGTTCCCGCGCTTGACGTCGGCGTCCCTCCGGAGCTGGAGGCCGAGTGGGCCGGCTTGGCCGTCACGACGACCGACCATTTGCCCCACTTGTCGGTGATGTTCCCGTTCACCTGACCCGGTGCGGTGTCGTCGACGAACCAATAGAGCCGCTTTCCGCCATAGGTCACCTGACGGGAACCGCCACTCCCCTTGACCGTGCCGAGACTGGCCGCGTGGACACCCGGACCCGCGGTGGCCGCCTTGACGCCCTTGGGCAGCAGCAGTTCGGGCCAGACCTTCAAGCACCTGGCGGTACAGGCCACCTTGCTTGCCTTGAGGGTGTACACCGTCTTGCCGCTCACCAGGATCGTGCCGTAGGTGGAGCTCTGCGTCGTCGAGACGACCGTGCTCGTTGCGGCGGCTGCTCCGGCCGAGACGAGGAAGGCGGAAAGGCCGCCGGCGGCCAAGACGGCGCCGGCAAGCAGTCGTGGGACCTTGCGGGGCGGTTCCGGAGTCCTGCTCGTCCGCTTCATGACCTTCATTCCGCTCATCTCCTGCATTCGTCGTAACGCCACGGGATGAGGCCGGCCGGTTCGTCACCGACGACTCGTCCCAGAGTAACGCCGGGGCGGGCGGTGAGTCCTCGACCCGGTCCGCTCTTCCCGGTGCCGGCAGGCAATACGGCACAGGTGTCGCGATGGATTGCTCGCGGCCGGCCCTCACGGTCCGTCCGTCCTCACGCTCGGCCGGAGGCGAAGACCTGTCGTCCCGACGCCGGCTCCGGAGGGGTAATCCATGGGACGACTTCAGCCGTAGTCCTGCGGACCGGATCGAGACACGACTGGAGTGGACGATGCAGAGTGGCCGGATCCCACGTCGCCGTGGTGCCATTGGACTCGTCGCTGGGATCCAGGCCGTTGGCGGACTCTCGTCGTCACCGATCGTCTCCGGCGGTGCCGGTGCCGCCACGACCCACAAGGTGAGACACCTCGTGGTCTCCACCGCCCAGAATCCCGCGTACGGCACCGTCATCCTCGTGAGCGGCAAGACGGTGTACACCCACGAGTCGAGCAAGGTGGCCTGTACCGCCAGGTGCTTGCAGGTCTGGCCAAAGGTCCTGTTGCCCCGGGGAGTGACCAAGCCGACCGCGGGTTCCGGCGTGAACGCCTCGAATCTCGGGACGGTGGTGCGGCGGGGCCATCGCCTCCAGGTGACCTATTCCGGACGGCCCATCTACTGGTTCACGAATCACACCGTTCCCGGTCAGGTGAACGGGCGCATCACCGACACATGGGGCAGGTGGTCGGTCGTCGTGCTCGCGAAGCCGTCCGGATCCTCCTCGCTGCCGGCTTCTCCCGTGCCCCAGAGCACCTCCACGTCGCCCACGTCACAGCCGTCGACGCCGCCGACGTCGGGGAATCCGAGCGGGAGCACGTCGCCCGGTTCGAATGCACCTGCGACGCCGGCACCGACACCGGACTCGCCGTCACAGCTGCCGACGACCGCGCCAACCGCGCCGTCACAGCCACCGACGACCATGCCACCGGCGGCGCCACCACCCACCACGACGCCGCCGACGACCCCGCCACCGACCACGACCACGACCTCTCCGGGTGGGGGAGGCGTCGCCTTCTGACGGGCGTTCTCCGAGCACCGCGTCGGCCGGTGCCTCGGACCCAGATCTTGTGCGCGCGGCGTTCGGGAGCATTCTTCGAGACTGTCCCGACCGATGCTGGCCACTCATCGGCGGCCCACCCTAGATTCGGAGCGTGACGTCCTTGGACGAGATCGTGCGCGACGCCACCGGCGGTTGCCGAGCTCCCGGAGCCGTGGTCGGCCTGCAGGCGGAGCACGGGGGACTCGAGGTGGTGGGAGTCGACATGGAACCCACCGAGCTCCAGGAGATCGGGTCGATCACCAAGACCATGACCGCGCTGTTGGTCCTCCAACACGTCGAACGAGGACAGATCGAGCTCGACGATCCCGTTGTGACCTACCTGCCGGGGCTGCGGGTGACCACATCGGGTGACGCTGATGGTGTGACGATCCGCCATCTGCTCACCCACGCCAGTGGTATCGACTGCGGGGACGACTTCACCGACACGGGCAACGGCGACGACTGCCTCGAGCGTTACGTCGACGAGGCGGTCCGAGGGGCCGGGTTCCTCCATCCCCCCGGACAGCGTTGGTCCTACTGCAACGGCGGGTACTCGGTCCTGGGTCGCCTCGTCGAGGTCCTCGACGGCCGGGCATGGGATGACGCACTGATCGAGCGGGTCTTCCGGCCACTCGGTCTGTCGGCAACCACGACCGCACGCCTGCAGCCCGGTGACATCGTCGCCACCGGTCATCGCTACGATGAATCGATCGGCGCCATGGTGGAGGAGCCCGGGCGGATGCCCCGGAGCTCGGGTCCGGCGGGGAACGTGGTCGCCACCGTGACCGACCTCATCACGTTCTCCAGCGCGCTCTTCGGTGGTTCGTGTCCTCTTCTGCGTGACGAGCTCGTCGCCGAGATGACCCGTCCCCAGTTGCAGATCCGCGAGGGTGCCCAGGGACTTGCGTGGCTGCTGCCCGCATCGGGCCTCGCCGTTCATGGAGGCGCCACCCGCGGTTCGACTGCGTTTCTCGCCGCGATGCCGGGAACCGGCTCGTTGTGCGTTCTCGCCAACGGGCCCGGTGCGGGCGCCATTGCCGGCGCGGTCCGACGACACCTGTTCGGCACACCGGCACCGCCGGGGCCGACGGCCGGCCCGGGGCCTGACGTCGAACCCGAGGCGTGTGTCGGCCGCTTCGCCCGCAGGCATGCCCAGATCGATCTCGCGATGGTCGATGGTCGGGTCGTTGCGACATCGACCTTCTCGGGAGCGGTCTCCGAGCTCTTCCCTGCCCCGACGCCGGTCGTCCTCGAACCGATCGGCGGCGGTCGCTTCGTCAGTCGACGTCCCCATGAGGAGGGTGCAACCGTCTGGGACTTCGATGACCTCGATGACGCCGGCGTTCCGTCCAGTCTGCTCACCCGGAGGCTCTCCAAACGAACGACATCGACTCCCCATCACCTGGCTCTGTGATCCATCGGCCACTCGCAGTGATGGCGCACCGGCGGCCAGGGCTGTGAGATACCGAAAACGGCAACATCACCCACGATCTCCTCACAGAACCCTAAAATGACCTGCCGAGAATCGGATTTATGTCGACTCACTTGTCAGACTTCGGCCGGGTGCGGGGAAGGATGGATCACGTACGGGTCCGTTCGGCCTCGAGCCTCTCGTCCCCGGGGGTGACCTCGATGGGAGCCGCCGGCGCCGGCCAGACAGCGGGACGGCGGTCGAGACACTGGGCCGCTTCATCGATGGCAAGGGGTGACTCCGCGTACCGGTCGCGGGGTCGAACCCGGGGCGGTTCGAGGACCCGGCCGTGAGCATCCGACTTGCCTTTGCCGACGACGACGTCCAGGCGGCCTTCTGGCGCCACCTGGCGGGCCATTCCGTGCAAATCACCGAACCCGACGACGGACCGTGTGCTGACTACGTGCTGACCGGCACATGGCAGTGGAACGATCGCCTCAGCGCCGGCGAGATCGGTGTGCGTCCCATGAGTGTCATCACCGGCGACGCCGTGGGTGAGGCATCCACAGTGGTCTTGACCGGCGAGGAAACGGTCTTTGTCTACGGGCTCGCGGCGGCTCGCCGGAGCTCGGTGCCCGCTTCGTATCCGGTCACCCTCGCCTCGCATGCGCGCTGAGGTCAGTCTCCACGTCAGTGCGCCACCGGACAAGGTCTGGGGGCTCGTCAGCGACATCACGAAGATGGGCGACTACGGCCCCGAGGTGATCGAGGCCGAGTGGATCGACGGCGCCACTGGTCCTGCGCTCGGGGCGCGGTACCGGGGACACGTCAGGCGGAATGAGAACTGGCCCGTCCTCTACTGGACGACATGCAAGATCACCGAGTGCGCGCCCGGTCAGGTCTTCGAGTTCGCCGTTGTCATGCGAGACCGGCCGGTGAACACCTGGCGCTACGAGTTTCGCGCCACCGACGACGGTGGCACCGACATCACCGAGTCCTTCGACCTCGGCGACAATCTCTTCACCAAAATGTGGCGCCCGCTCGGCGGGTTCCTGCGGGAGCGTCGCAACCGCCGCGACATGCTCCGCACCCTGGAACGAGTCAAGGCAGTCGCCGAGGGTTCGTAACCGGGCGTCTCGCTCTTCGCCCACGATCACTGCGTCCTGCGACTGGCGGCCCATCCCGGCAAGCCGGAGACCGCGTCGCCGGCCTCGGCCGCCAGCATCACGTGACCGCGCGGGATTGCCCACCGTGCCCATCTGGGCAGGGCCCAGATGGGTCGCAGCGTCCCGGACTCGCAGCTGAACCGGGACAGGCTCGACCCGGGGATGTCCGATGACTTTCGGCCCTGGCCTCGTCGAACCCACTCCGCTGGAATGGATTGGTGACCCTATCGATTCGATCGCCGGCGATAGTGCGCAGTCGGAGGAGTCGGCGCCGCTGGGCCGTCCTGGTCGTGGTGTGCGTCGCAGCCCTGATCATCAACATCGACAACACCATTCTCAACGTGGCCCTTCCGACGCTCGTCCGGGATCTGCAGGCGACGTCGAGTGGGCTGCAGTGGATCGTCGACAGCTACGCGATGGTCTTCGCCGGGCTGTTGTTCGTCGGAGGCAGCCTGGCCGACAGGTTCGGACGCCGGCGCTTCTTCCTGATCGGGCTGACCGTCTTCGCGGGCGGATCGATCGGTGCCGCCTTCTCGGGTTCTGTCCATGTGTTGATCGCCTGCCGGGCCCTCATGGGTGCCGGGGCTGCGCTCACCATTCCGGCGTCGTTGTCCATCATCAACGACTCCTTTCGTGATCCATCCGAGCGGGCGCGAGCCATCGGCGCGTGGGCCGGGACCGTAGGGCTGGGGATCGCCGTCGGCCCCATCGCCGGTGGCTTGCTGCTCTCGCACTTTTGGTGGGGGTCGATATTCCTGGTCAACGTCCCCATCGCGTGCTTCGGCATAGTGGGAGCGGTGCTTCTCGTGCCCGAATCGAAGAACCCGCACGTGAATCGGCCCGATCCCGTCGGGGCCGTGCTCTCGATCGCCGGCCTGGGGCTCCTGCTCTGGTCGATCATCGAGGGCCCGTCCCATGGGTGGTCGTCGGGGACCGTGCTCGCAGTCGGCTTCACCAGCTTGGTCGTTCTCACCTGTTTCGTGGCCTGGGAATCGCGCTGCACGCACCCGATGCTGAACCTGAGGTTCTTCCGTGATCGCAGCTTCTCCGTCGCGCTCGCCGCGGAATGTCTCGGTGTGTTCGGGCTCATGGGGGCGCTCTTCCTTTCGACCCAGTTCCTCCAGTTCGACCTCGGGCTCTCTCCCCTGACCGCAGGAATTCGCATCCTCCCGATCGCTGCCACGGTGATCGCGAGCGCCGCGGTGTCCCCGCTCGCTGCTCGCCTCATCGGAGTCAAGTTCACCGTGGCCGCCGCACTGTTGCTGATCACCGCCGGCTTGTGGCAGGTATCGGCGGTGTCCGGGTTCGAGACGACGTACGGCGATGTCGTCCTCGGTCTCGTGCTGATCGGTCTTGGGGCGGGGCTGATGCTGCCGACTGCCACCAACTCGGTCATCGGATCGGTACCCCAGGGTGACTCCGGCATCGGATCGGCCACCAATACCGTCGCCCTCCAAGTCGGTGGTGCGCTTGGCGTCGCCGTGATCGGAAGCATCATGTTGACCCGCTACCAGGATCAGATGAATGCCGTTCTTTCCGGTCGACGTGTGCCGACGCCTCTCGCGCAGACGATCCTGGGCTCCTTGGGTGGTGCGCTGACCGTCGCGGCCAGAGTTGGGGGCTCGACGGGGGTCCTGTTGGCACGTGCAGCTCGAACGGCGTTCATGAGTGGCAATGAAGTGTCGTTCGCCGTCGGTGGCGCCGTGTCCCTCGGCGGTGTGATCCTGGTGCTGGTTGGTCTGCCCTCTCGGAGGGCGCGGTGACCCTCGTGCGGCGGACGCGCGTACCGGCATGGAGCGCCAAGGTCGATGCCCCGGACTGCCTTCGTGCGGTCAGTGGCGAAGCGACGCCGCCCAGGACTCGGCCCAGGCGTCCAGTGGTTTGAGGGCGGATCCGAGTGAGGCACCCAACGTGCTCAGCACGTATTCGTCGTCGCTCGTCCGATCGACCAGGCCCGACGCACGCAGGTCGCGCAGGCGGTCGTAGAGGACGCTCGACGACATGCCGTCGCACCTGACACGGAGGGCTCTCGCCCCGATCGGCCCGAGCCGAAGTTCCCAAAGGATCCGAAGTGCCCACCGTCGACCAAGGAGATCCATCGCGGCCATGAGGGGACGTCCGGTCGCCGAACCTCGCACGCCCTGCCCTGGCCTTGGCGTTGCGTTGCGGACCATTCGGCTCACCCCCGTCGGCGATTGCGTTTCGCTTTACGAAACACTACCATATGTTTCGAAATCAGAAACATTGGAGGAAGCCACGCCCAGAATCAGTCCCGTCCAACCGCCCTACGAGGGCAATGTGGGCGATCGGCTCGCGGCCATGATGCCCGCCGGCGTTCCACCGATCCTCCTCTTCCGCACGTTCGTCAAGAACCTTCCGATGTCTGATGCGATGGGGGAGTGGGGCACCTACGAGCTCAGCAGGCGACTGTCCTTGTCGATGCGCGATCGAGAGATCGTGATCGATCGCACGTGTGCCCGCTGTGGGTGCGAGTACGAGTGGGGCGTGCACGTGGCATTCTTCGCGGACCGGGTTGGGCTGACCCCCGAGCAGGTCACCTCGATCACTCACGGTGCGTCGAACGATCCCTGCTGGTCCAATTCGAGAGATCGTGTCCTCATCGACGTCGCGGACGCTCTTCACGACGGGTCTCGCCTTGATGACGAACTTTGGAGTTCCCTGTCTGCCGAGCTGAGCGAGGTTGAGATCTTGGACCTGCTCATGTTGTGCGGTTGGTACCACGCGATCAGCTACGTGGCGAACGGAGTCGAGCTGGACGTCGAAGACGGGGCCCCTGGGTTCGAAGACGTTCTCTAGCCGCATCGATCCGACCATCCCGACTCGGGGACTGTGCCGGGACCGTCCCGTCAGGGTCTGCCCATCACCGGGACAGTTTGGATGATGTCGACTGGAAACCGCTGTCCACGGCTGTGATCCGAGATGGCGAGGGGGATGTGACGACCCCGGACCATCCGCTTCGCCACAAGCTCGTCGATCTCGGCGGTCGAGAAGTACCGAGCAACCGGATGAATGGTCGAAGGCGCGACGCTTCCACCCGTCACCTCCGAGTAGAAGACGAAGTTGACGACGCCGAAACCCTCGCTGGTCTGTGGGCACTGGTAGATACCGACCAGGTGAGACACGGAGACGCTGAGTCCCGTCTCCTCCTGAGCTTCACGCACGGCGGCCTCTGCCAGGGTCTCGCCAAGCTCTGGCTTTCCCGCGGGAAGGTTGTACCGGGACCAAGCCGAGGGTTTGGACTCTTGCACCAGTGCATGGCCACCGATCTCGTCGCCGATGAGGTTGCAACAGCCGATGATGAAGGCAGGATCGCTCGTCACCTGCTGACTCTCGCACAGCGGGTCTCGGTGTGCTCCTGGCCCTCAATTCGTGAAATCGGTGTGGGTCACGTCCGTCGCCACGTCCCGGTCGGCCGCTGGACGACTCTGTTACAGACGATCACGTCCACCGCGATCACCGCCACCACCGGCCGCGGTGCCAAGGCCGGAACCTGGAACGCGTTCGTCACCACGTCCGGCGGGACCAGCGCCGCCAACAGCGGCGACTCCTTCACCTACACCTCGTAGGCGTCATCATCGGATCTCCAACCAGCTTGGTAAACGCATGGCCCATGTGGAACGGCCGAGAACCGAACCGGTGGTCGAGGCGAGCGCTGGTGTCGTGGGATCGTGCGAAGCGCCTCGAACCCGCCGTCGGAACCTTTCAGGTCGACCCGTGTCCCTGCAGGCGTTCGATGATTCGTGCCCTCACGGCTTCGTAGCTGGCTCCGAGTGCAGCCAAGACCTTGGACGCGATCGCGTCCGCATCGCTGAATTGAGCGAGAAGGAGATGCTCAGTACCCACATAGTTGTGCCCTAGTTTCAGAGCCTCTGAGGTCGCCTCACGAATCACCTGTTTTGCTCTCGGTGTGAAGGGTGGGTCGTCTTCGAGCGATTCCGTGCCCCGCTTGATCCGCTCGAGGATCTGGACCTCAGCCATGCCTCGCGTGATGCCCATTTCGCGCAGAAGTTGCGCCGCCATGCCGTCGGACGACTCGAACAGGGCCAGGAGCAGATGCTCGGTTCCGACGAAATTGTGCCCCAGGAGGTGCGCCTCTTCGACAGACCTGCCCAGGACGGCACGGGCGCGGTCAGTAAACCGCTCGGCGGTCGGTGCACCGAACGAAAACCGCTTGTGGGCCGCTTGCTTGCTGACTCCTAGGGCAGCGCTGATCTCGGACCACGAACGCCCGCTTCGACGACATTGGTCGACGAAATGGCCGAGCAGTGCATCAGTGACCACTTCGACGTCGGCGACTGTCCTCGACGCTTGCGAGAGTTGGAGCAGGGGGTCCTCGCCTCCGGCGTCGGTCCGGACGATGTCGATCAGCTCCTGCAGGCTGGGGGAAGGTGGCATGCGTCAACTCTACATTGACGCAGGACCACCGTCAACCGTCAGTTGACGGATCTCTCGCGCCGGACCGAGAGGGTCAGAGTCGATCGGAGAACAAGCCGCAATGGCGCGCCGCGAACGATCGAGCTGGTTCCCCGCGCGGTCGGCGAAGGCCACCCCAGTGGGGAATTCCCATCCATGCGTCGTCTCGGATCCGTACCGTGAACGTGCAAACGCACTCTAGGTTTGCAGAGGTGGAACGACGGGTGGTCCTCGTGCACGGCGCGTGGCATGGCGCGTGGGCATGGGATCGGGTGCTCCCGCTGCTCGCCGTGACAGGCGTTGCGGGCCTTGCTCTCGATCTACCCGGGCATGGCGAAGACTCTCAGCCGCTCGGCGACCTGTACTCCGACGCGGCACGAGTGCGTGAGGCACTTGACGAGCTGAAGGACGACGTGGTGCTCGTGGGGCACTCATACGGGGGAGCTGTCATCACTGAGGCGGGGCGCCATTCCGCAGTCCGGCACCTGGTCTACATCGCCGCCTTCGCTCTCGACGCCGGAGAGTCGTGCATGAGCGCCGCCACCGCA
Source organism: uncultured Acidimicrobiaceae bacterium (assembly GCA_963789235.1). Taxonomy (GTDB): domain Bacteria; phylum Actinomycetota; class Acidimicrobiia; order Acidimicrobiales; family RAAP-2; genus Bog-473. Next base: position 204,141 of record CAWBJX010000003.1, read on the forward strand.
GAAAGCGAGGCGAGCCAGATCTCCTACGATGGTCGTCCGCACTTGGGCGCCGGTTTCACGATGAGACCCGGCGACACGATCACCTTGGATCCCGCCAGCGCAGCAGAATGCCTCTACAACGACTGCGACCCGGAGACCGTCGCCTGGGCGTTGGCGCGCCTCGGTCCTCAACCGATCGTTACCTTGCAGGATGCGGTGACGCACGCGGCGTGGCGCACAAAACCATCCACCTACGTCGTGTGCCTCGACGATATGGCCGTGCACCCGGACCTCCAACGCATCATGGCTCGCCGATGCGGCTCCGCCCTCGAATGGCCGACCGATCATTCACCCTTCCTCTGCCGTCCCGACCTCGTGGCAACACTGTTGGCAGATCTGGCCAAAGAACCCTGACGAGCTCGGACTCGGCGGTCCCGGACACCCTGGAGGCGGGACATAGAGTGCAGCGACATGCGGCACGCCACGTCCGAGGCGCTCGACGAACTCGAGCCGTTGCTGGAAAGGCTCCGCTCGGAGCCCGGATTGGTCGAGAAGAGGCGTGGCGTCTTTTACCGCAGGTCGAAGGCGTTCCTGCACTTCCACGAGGACCCATCGGGTCTCCATGCGGACGTCCGGTTGGGGGAGGAATTCGAACGCGTCAGAGTTGAAACCGATGGGGAGCGGAAGAGACTCATTGCGAGAATTCGAGCGCTGTGAAGAGTGCCGCCTGACCAACGGTCGACGGGGGACACCTCGCCTCCTGGAGGCTGGCTTGGCCAACTGCTGCGTGGTGATCACTGACGAGTCCGACCAAGAGGTACTCGATGCGGTCAAGGAGGATTTTGGCCGCGTTGGGAGGGCGTGCGAACACCGTTCCGGAGACCACCAGCCGTGACGAACACCAGCAGCAATCCGCTTCATCATCCACGCTATATACGCTCGAACAACTACATATACGCTCGAACAACTACGACCCGCAGTGGGTCTTGGACAACCAGACGGGTCCGAACCCCCTCTGGTTGATCGAAGCCCTTACCGAGGTGATTGACACCAAGCCGGGCATGCGAGTGCTCGGCCTCGGTTGTGGAGCCGCCCTGACATCGATCTTTCTGGCCAAGGAGTTCGACGCCCAGGTTTGGGCCACCGATCACTGGATTGAGGCATCGGGCAATCAGGAACGAATCCGCGCCGCCGATGTCGAGCGCGAGGTCGTTCCGATCCATGCCGGGCACACGCTCTTCCATTCGCGGGAACGTTCTTCGACGCCATCGTGACCGTTGACGCCTACCACTACTTCGGTACTGACGACCTCTACGTGGGCTACATCGCGCACTTCCTCAGGGGAGGGGGCCAGATCGCCGTGGTGTCGCCCGGGTTGGCCAGTGAGATCGGATCAGAGATTCCGGAGGAGCTCGCCCCGTTCTGGGTTTGGGACTTCTGCTCGTTTCATAGTCCGATGATGGCAGGAGCACTGGGAGAAGACCGGCAACGTTCGCGTCGATCTGTCCGATTTCATCGAGGATGGATGGAAGGACTGGCTGATCTTCGGCGAGGCCAAACGGCCTGTGACCAGTGGCCGCTGGCAGAGCGCGGCGACCGATGAAGTGGCCATGCTCCGGGTCGACCAGGGCAAGAACCTTCTGCCGGATCGTTGCCACGAAGGTGTAGCTGCACGGAGCGCCGACGAAATTCACCGACACGCGACGCGAACCCGGCAGATGTGGATTCGAGGCGGTTCCTCGAATCCGGGTTCGACGGTCGTGATCGGGTGTTCGGACGCCAGTGCCGTCAGGCTGCCGGGCTGCAGCACCAGCCCGGCGACGACCGCCCCGGCCACGAAGATCAAGGAGGACACCAAGAACGCCGTGGTGTAGCTGTGGAGCAGGGCGGCCTGGAGATTGGCCGGGGTCAGTGCCCGACCAATCAGGTAGGACGTGGCAGCGCCGGCGGCCAGCGTGTTGAGCAACGACGTGCCGATGGAACCCCCCACCTGTTGCGCTGTGTTGAGGGTGGCCGATCCCACGCCGGCGTCTCGGGGTGCCAACCCGAGGGTACCGGTGCTGAAGGAAGGAGCGACGCTCAGCCCGAACCCGATTCCCAACACGATGAGATAGGGAAGCACGTGAGAGACGTAGGAAGAGTGCAACCCGACCAGGTGGAGCCCGTAGAGCGCTCCAGCAGAGACGAGCAACCCGATTGGCACGATGGGCTTGGGGCCGAACCGCGGCAGGAGGATGCGATTGGACACCTGAGCGGTCGCCGCCAAGGCGGCGACCAGAGGGAGGAACGCGATGCCGGTCTTCACGGGGCTGAAACCCAACGTGGCCTGGAGGTAGTAGGTCAAAAACAAGAACACACCGAAGAGCCCGACGCTGGCGAACAGCATCGCCAACACCGATCCTCCCCGTGTTCGGTTGCGCACGACCCGTGGCGGGAGGAGCGGGTACTTCGCCCTGGTCTCGAAATAGGCGAACCCAGCAAGCAGGAGCACCCCCGCCACGAGGAACCCGATCGTGAAGGGATCGCGCCACGTCGTGGTCTCGGCGTGGGAGAAGCCGAAGACGAGCGAGAACAGGCCCCCGGCCACCAGGAAGAGGCCCGGAAGGTCGAGTGGATCGTGGTCCACGCCCTCGTCGGTCTTCAACCAGAGCAGGGCGCCGATGATGGCACTGGTGGCAAACACCAGGTTGACGAAGAGCGTCCATCGCCACGAGGCGTAGGAGGTGAGGATGCCACCCAGGAGGAGTCCCAGTGCCCCTCCTGCGCCGGCGATAGCGCCGTAAATCCCGAAGGCCTGCCCACGTTCACCCGGATCAGTGAACGTGGTGGTCAAGAGGGCCAGTACTGAAGGCGCGAGCAGGGCACCGAACGCGCCCTGGACGGTCCGGGCGATGACGAGCATCGCGAAGTCGACCGAGGCACCACCGACGGCGGAGGCCACGGCGAAGCCGACCAGCCCAATGATGAGTGCACGCTTGCGCCCAATCATGTCCCCGATACGGCCGCCGAGGAGGAGCAAGCTTCCGAAGGCAAGTGAGTACGCGGTGACGATCCACTGGCGATCGGCGTTGGAGAATCGCAGATCGTGCTGAGCAGTGGGGAGGGCGATGTTCACGATGGTGCTGTCGAGAATGACCATCAACTGGGCGGTCCCCAGCACCGCGAGAATCCACCATCGCCGGCTGTAGTTGGCCACATCAATCGGAGTCCCGTTCTCACCCGCGTGCTCCATCGTCATCAATGAGGTCATCGGATGCCTCCACCAATGCAGGAACGAAGTACCTCGGTATCCTAACTTTCCGATTCGCGCGAGGTTACGGGAGCCGCGTCGGTGGGTGAACTGGCGGGGTGCTGATCGGACCGTTGCCGAGCGGTCGGACGTGAAAGCGGAACACCAATCCCGCCTGACGGCTACGACGGCGCCGGTGGGTCCGTGTTCATTGGACGACGATCGGCATCCGCTCCCAACCCCGGACGGTCGAGGTGGGTGCCAATTTGGTGCCGCTGCAGCCGACCCCCCACTCGGGCCATCTGTTCAGGAGCTCGTCCAGGGCGACCCGGCCCTCGAGCCGCGCCAGGTGCGAGCCAAGACAGAAGTGAAGCCCATAGCCAAATGTGAGGTGTTGAATGTCCGTCCGGCGAATGTCGTAGACGTCGGGCTCCGTGTAGCGACGAGGATCGCGGTTCGCAGCGGCCAGGATCACCAGGACCGCGCTGCCGGCGGGAACGGTGGTCCCGTAGTACTCGATGTCTTCGGTGACGCAGCGCGCGGTGGCACGATCCGTCGGTTCGAAGCGTAACGTCTCGTCGATCACGTTCGGTATCAAAGTGCGATCCTCCACCACAGACTGTCGTTGATCCGGATGCTCCGCGAGCACTTTGGCGAGCCATCCGATGAGGCGTCCGGTGGTCTCGTTGCCCGCCCCGGCGAGCACCGACGTGCAGGTCAGGATCCGACGTTCGTGAGGCGGAGCCCCCGCGGCCGAGAGGGCGCGTAGCCAAAGACACCCGAGCCGCCAGGCGGCCCGGCCGGACCCATTGGCGCACGAAGCCTTCCTCTGGGACGGGGGATTCCACTGGGGTGAGTGGCTCGAGCCGGGTGTCGAGGACATGGCAACCGCATTGAGTGCTGATCAGGGATCGGTGGGCACGGCCTATCTGCATCGCTCGGCGACGCTGGTTGCCCAGATCGGTCACCTACTCGGTCACGAGATCGAGGCACAGCGCTTCCGCGAGCTGGCGGCCAACGCTCTCGAGGCGTGGCGTGCCGAGTACATCGCCCCGGACGGCTCTCTCACCCCGGACACCCTGGCGACCACGTGCGGGCGTTGGCCTTCGAACTGGTCCCGCCGAGCTCAGGGAGCAGGTCGCTGCCCGCCTGGTCGGTCTCGTGCGTGCGGCCGGGACGCATCTGGGGACCGGGTTCCTGGCCACGCCCTACCTGCTCCCCGTCCTCGCGGAGACGGGACATCTGGACGTGGCCTATGAACTCCTCCTCCAGCGCACAGCGCCTTCGTGGATCACCATGCTCGAGCGCGATGCCACCACCGTGTGGGAGTCGTGGGAGGGCGTCGATGAGCGCGGCCAGGTCCATGACTCCCTGAACCACTACAGCAAGGGAGCGGTGATCTCTTTCCTGCACCGTCACGTGGCGGGCATTCAGTTGGTCGAGGGGTGCCCGGCCTCCCGTCGTTTCCGTGTGGCGCCCGCTCCCGGCGGGGGCCTGACCTGGGCCGATGCGGTACACGACTCGCCCATCGGCCGCATCGAATCCTCCTGGCGCCTCGACGGTGACGACTTCGAGCTCACGGTGACGGTTCCCCCGGGGACCGAGGCAGAGGTCGCATTTCCGGGCGCCGACCAGTTGGACGTGCAAGGGCCAGGGACGGCTCGGTACACCAGCAGACTGCGTTCGTCGGCCTGACTGGCCTGGGTGCTCTTGCTCGTTGCCCGTCGTGTCGGTTTCGTCGTTCGGCCGCCTACCGAGCCCCTCCCAGGATGGCAGCCAAGATGAGATCAGTCAGTTCGTCAACCGGAGGGTTCTTCGGCGGAACCGCATCCACGAACTCGACGCTGAACGCCGCCCCGGTGATGAGGTTGGGCAGGAGTGAACTTGCGTGCAAGACATCCTCCGGCGCGTCCCCCGCGTCGACTGCACTCTCGAGAATGGATTGGACCGTCGCTCCAAATTCTTCCCGTCGGCGGTGGAGCCGAGCGGCAACCCGCTCGTTCGTGCGCATCTCGGCCATGAGCGCCGGCATCGTGGCACGAGTGGACGGCTCGCTCAGATACTGGAGGCTCCCTTCGATCAAGGCCCGGAGATCGGCGCGGAGTCTGCCCGTGGCTCTCGGAAGGCCTTCGCCCGGCTCGTCCCCCCCGACGATCGCTGCGGCAACGAGTTCGGGCTTGGTGGGCCAACGTCGGGCGATCGTTCGGACGTGGACGTTGCACCGCCGTGTCACCTCCTGGACGCTGAGGGCGTGGTAGCCGCTTTCGGCCAGCAGTTCCCGCACGGCCTCGAGGATGAGGTCGTCGAGGGCGGCGTTGCGGGGTCGGCCAACCGGTCCCCGCTCCACCATCACTGGCTCGGCCGACGCAGTCATAGCTCCAGTGTAGGCGGCGATCCGACTAATTAGGGCCATGCCTTGACACTAATGGTGGGAGAAGGCTACGTTTCGTCCCGGGGGTCTGCGCGTGTGCCCAGGTTTCTGGCACGAGCCGAGCACGCACTCTCTTCCGCAAACGACGATCCAATCGGGGGTAACTCAGCGTGGCGCACAGTGTTCGCATCAGTGGACGAGATGTCCGCACGCCCTTCGTCCCGGCTCTCCTTGCCGTGCTGGCGGCGGTCGTGGCATCCGCAATCGCCACACCCGTGGCATCAGCCGCATCTACTCCTGGCGTTTCGAAGACGTCGATCAGCGTTGGCATTCCCTACGTTGATCTGGCAGCGGTCGACCAGCAGTTTGGCTTGCACATCAATCAGGGCAGCTATCCGGATGCCTACAACGCTCTGTTCGCAAGCATCAATGCCCGCGGCGGGATCAACGGCCGCAAAGTCGCGCCGGTTTTCGTTGCGGTGAATCCGACGGGCACGACCGCAGCGGCAACCGCGTGCACGACACTCACAGAGGACACCCCGGTGTTCGTGGCCCTGTCACCGCTCAGCCCTGAGTGCTACCTCGAGCACGGCATACCAACGATCAACTCCACGGTGACAGGGACAGTCACGCCGGGGTCGGCGCAGAACTTCTCCCTCACTCCTCCGTCGACGGCCTACGACCCGATCCAGCTCGCGGTGTTGGAAAAGCAGGGTGTCTTCAAGGGAAAGAAGGTCGCCGTTTTCGGCGAGACGGCGGATACAGCGGAAGTCAAAGTGGTCGATTTGGCGTTGGCGAAGGATCATGTCAGCGTTGTGCAGTCGGCCATCGACTCCGCCCCCACGACGGACTCGGCTGCCTCAGCACAACAGCAGCAGATCATCGCTCAGAAGTTCCAGAGCTCCGGAGCCAACGAGGTCGTGGCCGTGGGCTCCGGTTCATCGAGCTGGCCCACCTATGAGCAGCAGAACCAGAGCACCTACAACCCGCCGTGGGTTGCGACGAGCGAGAGCGATCTGGCAGGGACCCTGACGGGCGACAAGACGGCCGATCCCAGCTACCTCAAGAACGTCATCACGACGTCTCCGACCCCGTCTCAGGACGCGACCTGGTCGGAGCCGGCAGTCCAGCAATGCGTCCGCACGATTGAGAAGGCGTATCCGAGCGATGCGATCGCCTCGCCGATCACCCAGACCACCCTCACGACGTACACGGCGCCCATCAACTCGTGCATTTCTGTCGGCCTGTTCGAGGCGATCGCCAAAGCCGCCGGAAGGTCGTTGACGACCTCGAGCTTCACAAAGGCCGGCTACGGACTCACCAACGTCACGCTTCCAGGAACCGGCGCCCCCGTATCCTTCGCACAAGGCCGGGCCTATCCGCTGGGGCCGGTTTATCTGGCGCATTTCGACGGCGCGACCGGGCAGATCGACATCGCGTCCAAGCCGGTCTCGTGACCTGGACAAGGAGCTTCGTGCGGTTGTGGGATCGTTTCGGGGATGACTCGATCCAGTAGGGAGGACGTGCGGATATCGAGGCGCTGATGGCCGACCTCACCCCAGAGGAGAAGGCCCGCTGAACTCCCGGGGATGCCGTGCTCCTCTGGCGCCGACGGTCAACGGAGAGATCAGAAACGACAATGCCTGCAGAGAGAAGGAGCAGACCGATGCCAACCGTTGATTTCAGAACGCGGTTCGAGGGCGATCAAGTTGCCCTCGAACCGGGCGATTTCATCGAAACCCAACTTCCACTTCTCGTCAACGCGAACGGCGCCGAGGCTGGGCGTGGCGGAGCGCGCCTTGGACTTATGCCTTTGACCTTCGATATTGATGGCGACCTCCTCACCGTTGAGATCGACGGCGATCGGCTGACCGCGCACCGAGGTGGCGGTGATGCGCTCGTCGTCGCTCTTGACCGCAGCGCATTCTCCGACCTCATGCAGGATGTGGCCTCGACATTCGGTCTCGAGATGGGTGGCCGGGCCGAAATTCGACACGGCACTCTGGACGCATTCGTCGAATGGGAGCCCGCGTTGCGCTGCCTGCTCGACGGGCGTCCCGTGCACCAACCCGGGTCCATCACGTTCGAGGACCGGCAAGGAGGACCGCTCGATCTGAAGCGATCGTTCTCACTTGACGACGCGCCGGAGGAGATCGGGCATTTCCTGGCACAAACTGGATTTCTCCATGTCCAAGGCGTGTTCAGCAAGTCCGAGATGGCCGCCGTGTCGGCCGAACTCGATGCCGCCATCGATGCCGCCGAGCGTGATGATGGTGCGTCCTGGTGGGCGCAAACCAACGCGGGTAAGTGGTATCCGTCCCGGATTCTCGGCTTCAACCAGAAGTCACCGACGCTCAGGGAACTTCTCCACAGCGATCGGTTCGGATCCCTGGGGACCTTTACCGATGATCGGTTCATCCAACGCGACCCGGACGTCGGCGACACAGCCGAAGGACTGCTGAAGAAGGTCGGCGTTGTCGACGGCATTTCGGACGTCAGCTGGCACAAGGACTGCTCAATGGGCGGACACGCCCGGCACTGCTGCGGCCTCACCGTCGGGATCTCGGTGACCGGTGCGACTCGCGAAAATGGTGAACTCGGAGTAGTCCCAGGATCGCATCGCGCGAATATCGCACCGCTCGGAACGGAGGGTCTCGACCTCCCTCGACTCCCGTTGCCGACGCAGACGGGGGATATCACGGTGCATTGCTCATGCACCCTGCATATGAGTCGTCCGCCTGTCTCGGCCGAACGTCGCGTCGTCTACTCGGGGTTTGCACTGGCGCCTCGAGCTGGTGATCACCATCCCGACCTCGACGCTGCCGAGGTACGCCGACAGCGTGCGGCGCTCAACGATCAAACTCACCGAGTTCGGAGTTCGACACCACGCATCTCCAGTTTCGAGCTCTGAGAATCTGATTCGCAAGCTTGACTGGAGCAGTCGACGAGGTACGGATGGAAGATGGCGATTCGGTAGACGCCGCGAAGACTCTCTGCAGTGGACCGGGGGCTGGTTCGTGACGGTAACGATTTCCGAAATTCGGGTCGAGTACCAACGCGATCGCCCACTGGGAATCGGCTCGCCGCTCCCCCGGCTGTCGTGGGTCGTGACAACGGATACGCCAGGGTGGTTCCAATCCGCCTACGAGGTCGAGATCGACGGAGTCGCCACGGGTCGTCAGGAGAGCGGTGAGTCGGTTTTCGTTGAATGGCCGGGACCGGAACTGACATCGCGAAGCATGCACCAGGCGCGAGTCCGGCTCTGGGGAACCGATGGCTCGGAGTCGGCGTGGAGCGAGTCGGTGGCCATCGAAGCTGGCCTTCTCTCACCCGATGACTGGTCGGCTCAGTGGGTCACGCCAGAGCAGCCGGAGGCGGACGGTAGGCCTGTGCACTTCCGGCACGCATTCGTGCTGGCCGCTGCGCCAGGTGTGACGATCGAACGAGCGCGCCTCTATGCCACGTCCGCTGGGATCAATCAGCTCCACATCAACGGTGAGGCGGTGGGAACGAGTGTCCTCGCCCCGGGGTGGTCCGCCTATGCCGCCCGTCTCCACTACGAGACACACGACGTCACTGACCTGGTGTCGCTCGGCCACAACGCCATCGGAGCCGTCGTCGCTGACGGCTGGTGGCGAGGCTCTCTCACCTGGCAAATGAAGCGGAATGTCTATGGCGATCGTCTCGGTCTGCTTGCTCAGCTCGAGGTCGTGTTCTCCGACGGGATCACCGAGACCGTCTCGACGAGTCCCGGCTGGCGGACCTCGGCAGGACCGATCCTCGACGCGGACCTCTACAACGGGGAGACCTACGACGCCCGGGTCGTCCTCGATGGGTGGTCGGTCCCGGGCTACGACGACTCGGACTGGGGTCACGCCGTCACCTTCAGTCCCACAGTGGGTGAGCTCGTCGCCCCGACCGCTCCGCCTGTTCGGCGAATCGAGGAGCGCTCCGTGGAGGACCTGATCGTGACCCCGTTAGGGCGCACCATCCTTGATTTCGGACAGAACCTCGTCGGGTGGGTCCGCTTCACCGTGAACGGAGCAACCGGCACAACCGTCACGCTGCGCCATGCTGAGGTGCTCGAGGACGGCGAGCTCGGGGTCAGGCCACTGCGCAATGCCAAGGCGACTGACTCGTACACCCTCCGAGGTCAGGGTCCGGAGACATGGGAGCCGACGTTCACGTTCCACGGGTTTCGCTATGTCGAGGTGGACGGTTGGCCGGGGCCGCTTGATCGTGACTCCTTCACCGCCATCGTGATCCACTCGGATATCGAGCGGACCGGCACGTTCGAATGCTCGAACACACTCCTGAACCGCCTGCACGAGAACGCGGTGTGGAGCATGCGGGGCAATTTCGTCGGACTCCCCACCGATTGCCCCCAGCGCGACGAACGATTGGGGTGGACCGGGGACCTTCAAGTGTTCGTCCCCACTGCCGCGTTTCTCTACGACGTCGGCGGCTTCACGGCCGATTGGCTCGAGGACCTGAGAGCAGAGCAGGCCAAGGACGGGCGCGTCCCTCTGGTCGTGCCGATCGGGCCCTTGGGGCCCGTGGTGATGGGAAACTTCGCCGCGGCAGCCTGGGGTGACGCAGCGACCGTGGTCCCCTGGACGCTGTACGAGCGATACGGCGACAGGGGCCTCCTGGAGCGCCAATTCGAATCCATGCGAGCCTGGGTCGAGTTCGTGCACGCCAAGGCGGGGGATGCACTTCTGTGGCCGGAAGAGTTCCAGTTGGGGGATTGGCTGGACCCCGATGCGCCGCCAGAGGAGCCATGGCGGGCGAAGACGGATGCCGTGTTGGTGGCCACCGCCTACTTCGCACAGTCTGCTTCTCTCGTGGCCCGAGCGGCGCGAGTGCTGGGTCGCTCGGAGATAGCCGAGGAGCACGAGCAGCTGGCGGGCCGCATCCGGCAGGCATTCCGGGACGAGTACGTGTCGTCGTCGGGGCGGGTGAGCTCGGACTCCGTGACTGCCTACGCGTTGTCCATCATGTTCGACCTGTGCGCGGGCGCGGCACAACGGGCGAAGGCGGGAGCGCGCCTCGCCGCTTTGTCAGCTGCCCGGGGCTACCGGGTATCTACGGGTTTTGTCGGCACGCCAGTGGTTCTGCCGGCCCTTTCTGCGGTGGGTGACGTCGCGACGGCCTACCGTCTCCTGACCGAGACGGCGTGTCCCTCCTGGCTGTACCCCGTCACCATGGGTGCGACGACAGTCTGGGAGCGTTGGGACAGTCTCCTTCCAAACGGCTCGGTCAATCCAGGTGAAATGACGTCGTTCAATCACTACGCACTGGGAAGTGTGGCCGATTGGATGCATCAAACGATCGGGGGCATCAGCCCCGATGGTCCTGGTTACCGGAGGCTTCGGTTCAGCCCGATCCCAGGTCGGGGGGTCAGCTCCGCTCGCTGTTCCCTTCGGACCCCCTATGGCGGCGCCAGTTGTCAGTGGTCGTTGGAGAACTCGCGCATGGATGTGGAGATCCAGGTCCCGCCCAACACGACCGCAATCGTCGTCCTTCCCGGACTCAACGGCGAAGAGGTTCCGGTGACGTCCGGGAGGCACGGGTGGACCTACGAGGTGCAGGAGTCCGTCGCGGCAAGCTGGACGGACGAACCCTCCAACGCAAACGGCTCCCGGTAGGTCTCCTCTCACTTCGCACCCGGAGATCAAAATGTGCGCACCCTGGCCGTATTGGCGGACCAGCGACATCTCTTGTGGGCGGGACTGCCGGGACAACCTCAGGCATCGTCGATGCCGATCGGTCCGCCGTTGACCGAGATCGTTTGACCCGTGCTGTGGGACGAAGCGTCGCTGACGAGAAAGGGTATTACCGACGATTTCGTCGGGTCGTCCTGGCCGACGGCGAGCTCGAGCGTCCTTACCGACGTCCAGGTGGGCCGATGTGATGATTCTCTCAAGGCGCATGGCTCAGGCGACGATAGGTCCCCAGGCACATATTTGGCGATATGCGAGGCGGTAGCCGATGAGGCGTTTGAGACGCCCAGAGCGTGGTGCTATGCCCGGCCGCGCCGCGGCTGTTTTGCACCGCCGTGGTATCGGCCGTCCCGTCGCCATCATCGTTGCCACCGTCGTGGTGTTGGGCGGAATCAGTGCCGCGCTGTTGCCCGCTGTTCCGGCCGGTGCCATCGGAAACACCCTCTACGTATCGAGCGGCGGAACCGACGCCGGCGATTGCATGTCGCCGGCCGGTGCCTGCGCCACCATCACCTACGCCCTGACGCAGGCAAACCCCGGTGACACCATCGAGGTGTCGGGCACCATCGACGACAACCCGACGGTCAACATCCCGGTCACCATCACCCAGATGTCGGGTGGCAACCCGGCAGTGGTCGACGGCGGGACCAATGGCAGTGTGTTCGTCATCGCGAGCAAGCAGGGTATCGAGGTCACGCTTGACGGCCTGATGGTGGAGAACGGTGAGTCAAATGACGGCGGCGGTGTCACCATCGATGGCAACAGCAATGTCACCATCACCGACTCGGTCATCTCGGGGAACGCCGCTACCGGCGGCGGCCAGGGCGGCGGTATCTACAACGACGGCACGTTGAACGTTGTCGACTCGACCGTCTCCGGGAATACGGACTCAGCGGGTGGCCAGGGTGGCGGTATCTACAGCGACGGCACCATGACCGTCACCGATTCCACACTCTCAGCGAACACCGCAGAGGGCGGTGGCCAGGGCGCCGGTATCTACAACAGCGGCACTGCCACCGTCACCGACTCCACGCTGTCGGGAAACACGGTTCCGGGCGGTGGCCAGGGCGCCGGCATCTACAACAGCGGCACCGCCACCGTCAGCGACTCCACCATCGCAGACAACACCATCCCCGCTCCGGGTGCCGGTGAGGGTGGCGGCATCTACAACAGCGGTGCTGCCACCATCGCCGACTCGACCATCTCGGGGAACGCGGCTCTCGACGGTGGCCAGGGCGGTGGTGTCTACTCCGGACCCGGCAACGTCCTTCAGATCCTCCAGCAGGCGGCGTCGCCCAGCAATGGGATCACCAACCTGCCCCAGCAGTGCCTGAACTGCGGCCTCCAAGTGGCACAGTCCGCCGTGCTTGCGAGTGACATCTTGGCGACACCCGGGGGAGCTCCCGCTGGTGGTGAGTGCGCCGGGGGGAAATCACCGACGCGGGCTACAACGTGGACGACGACGGGACCTGCGGTCTGTCCGACCCGAGTGTCAGCGACTCAGCGACCATAGACGGCTTTCTGGGCCCATTGGCGGACAACGGCGGACCGACCGACACGATCGCGTTGCTTCCGGGCTCCCTCGCAGTGTCCGATCCGGCGCAGGCCGTCATTCCGGCCAGCTTCACGGCCTCGGGACTGACGACGTCCTCGTGCAGTCAATTCGACCAGCGAGGGATCGGCAGGGGTACTCCATGCGACATGGGTGCCTATGCGCTCACGACACCCGTGATCACCAGCGCCGATACGGCCACGTTCACCGCGGGCAACGCGGGGACCTTCCAGATCACGACCAATGGTTCCTCGGCGACGACCTATTCAGAGACCGGCACTCTCCCATCGAACGTCTCGTTGTCACCCGCAGGGCTCCTCTCGGGCACGCCGGGCCCTGACACCGGCGGTTCATACCCGATTACCCTCACGGCCTCCGACGGGGCGCTGACACAGATCACCCAGGCCTTCACTCTGATCGTTGAGGGCCCACCGGTCATCAACAGTGCCGACAGCGCCACCTTCGTCGTCGGACAGCCGGGGACATTTCTGGTCACCAGCGCCGGTGTTCCGACCCCGGTGTTGAGCGAGATCGGCATCCTGCCTGCTGGCGTCACCTTCACCGACAACGACAACGGCACCGCCGCTCTGGTCGGCACCCCGGGGCCGGGCACCGACGGTCTGTACTCCGTTGCCCTCGTCGCCGCCAACGGGACCAACCCGCCGGCGATCAAGACGCTGACGCTGACCGTCGACCAGGTGCCGTCGGTCACAAGCGGGGAGGAGGCCGGATTCACCCTCGGTCAGCCCGGGTCCTTCACCGTCACGACCACCGGGTACCCGGCGGCGGCCCTGCGGGTGGACGGCGTCCTTCCCGACGGCCTCAGCGTCACGGACGACGGAAACGGCACCGCCACGATCTCGGGCACTCCCCGCCACCTGACCGTGACCCCGGCCACCATCAGCGTGCAGGCGACCAATGCGGCAGGATCGGTCACCTCGCCACTGGAAGTGACCGTGTCAAGCGGCAAGGCCTGGCTCGCCGGGAGCGACGGCGCCGTTTACCCCATGGGAACGGCGACCTCATTCGGGTCCATGCAGGCCTACAAGCTGAACCACCCGGTGGTCGGCCTGGCGGCCACCCCCGATGGGGGCGGCTACTGGCTGGTCGCGTCGGACGGCGGCGTCTTCGCCTTCGGTGACGCGGCCTTCTACGGCTCGACCGGGGCCATCCATCTCAACGAGCCGATCGTGAGCATGGCGGCCACCCCCGATGGGGGCGGCTACTGGCTGGTCGCGTCCGACGGCGGCGTCTTCGCCTTCGGTGACGCGGCCTTCTACGGCTCGACCGGGGCCATCCATCTCAACGAGCCGATCGTGAGCATGGCGGCCACCCCCGACGGGGGCGGCTACTGGCTGGTCGCGTCCGACGGCGGCGTCTTCGCCTTCGGTGATGCCGCCTTCTACGGCTCGACCGGGGCCATCCATCTCAACGAGCCGGTCGTGGGCATGGCGGCCACCCCCGACGGGGGCGGCTACTGGCTGGTCGCGTCCGACGGGGGGGTCTTCAACTACGGCGATGCCGCCTTCTACGGATCCATGGCCAGCGGTGGATCGGATTCGCTGATCGCACCGGTCGTCGGCATGACCTCCTCGGCCGACGGTCGCGGGTACTCACTGGCCACGTCGAGCGGGGATGTGGTTCCCTTCGGTGACGGGGTGGCCGGCGGCGGGCTCATCGGTGCACCGGACCCTGTCGTCGGCATTTCGAGCCCGTAGACGTCCTACCGTACGGAACCGACGTCCTTTCGTTAAGCCAGCTGGAACCGCTACCACCGGCGGACCACTCAATGACGACGACAGCGAGATTCGCCCTCACGATCATTCGGGGGAATCGCGCCGATGGGGTGAGTAGTTCCCAAGGTCGACACAGATCCCGTCCATCGCACGACCTGCTTCCGCCGGCGGAGCCAACGAACGCTGTCGTACCTCGCGCGCCATGCGGGCGCGAGCGGTCAGAGGTTCCAGATGCGCGCCGCGTTGTGCTCGACCATGAGGTCGCGTTCGTTCTCGGGGACACCGTCGAACAGCTCGTCGATCACCGAGAGTGATTTCGGCCAGGTCGACACCGGGTGCGGGTAGTCACTCGACCACATGAGATTCTGGGCGCCGAGCACATGGCGGAGGTGGCGTACGGGGTCTGGCTCATCGATGAAGGTCATTGCCATGTTGCGGTGGTAGTAGTAACTGGGAAGCTCGTCGGCCAGGACGGGGAATTCGTACCCCTGCCGCAAGACCATGTCGTCGAGGAACGACAGATACCACGCGACCCATCCCAGCCCCGGCTCCACGAACACGATCTTCAGTCTGGGATGCCGCATGAAGATGCCGGTGAGCAGCCACATGCCCAGTGCCTCACAGGCCGAAGGCGGCATACACGACAGCGTCCAGGCCAAGCGCGGCGTGGGGTCGCGGTCGGCGAGATTGTTGAGCGCCGTGTTGAGGCCGATGTGGCAGCACACCGGCAGCCCGGTCTCTGCGATCGTGGCCCACAGGCGGTCGTAGCGCTGATCGAAATAGTCGACCTGGCCCAGCTCCGAGGGGAACACGGGCAACTGTAACGACTTCCCCCCGAGTGAGGCCACGCGCTCTATCTCGGCGATGGCGAGATCGACGTCGTGGATTGGCACCTGATAGGACACCACCAACCGGTTGGGATCGGCGCTCGCGAAATCATGCAATGTGTCGTTGAACGCACGAGTTGCCTCGGCCGCGCCGGTCTCGAGGAGGTAGAGGTAGCGGTACGCACTGACCTCGCAGTAGAGGACCTCTATGTCGACACCGTCGATGTCCATGTCGCGCAGGCGCTCGACGGGGTCGGAATAGCCGGGCCGCCCCCACGACGGATGCCGGATCTCGGCGCCGGCCGCGTTGGCTTTGGCCGCGTTCCCGCCGAGCATGGTGCGGTAGGCCTCGAGCAGCGCGGTGTCGTACTCGTCGTGGAGCTTCGACGGCAGATGGGCCTTCACGTCCTCATGCTGCACGCTGACATGCGAGTCGGAAGAGATCACCCGTGTGGTCGTCACGATGCCGCTCCTTTCAGGTCGAGTATTTCCGCTGTCTCGGCGCACGAAGCGTGGCGGCGGCCGGCCCTCTCGGCCAGCGCCACGGCCGCGGTGACCAGGTCCTCGTTGGTCACGGGGTCGCCCGCGTAGTCTTCCAGCCCCACCCGCAGGTGCCCGCCTCGCTCGAGCGCGAGGATCGGGAGCTCCGACGCGAGGAGATCCCCACCGAGCACCGCGACCGACCATGGCAGAGAACACCCGTCGAGCATGGCGAGATAGGCGTCAAGGGAGGCACGAGTCGGTGGCAGGCCGAACCAGAAGCCCTCGTCGGCCTCGGGTGCGTCACCTCCGAAATAGAGGCGGAGCATCGTGCCCTGGGGGAGCCGACCGGCGCGCCAGTAGGACAGGGCTGCACGGAGAAAGCCCGGTTCGAAGATGGCGAGTGTCGGTACCAGTCCGAACTCCTCGCACAGGCGGAGCTGGTAGTCGACATCGCTTCCCGAGTTCACGTAGGCGAAGCGCGGCCCGAGGTTGACCGAACCTGGATCGCTGACGCCGATGCGCAACCCACCCGCCCGCGCCAGTGGTGCGATGTGCGAGTAGCGCTCCTCGACCGCCCCGATACCGTTGATCGTCGGGTAGAGCAGGGCATCGGGCTGCGCGGCCAGCACCGGCTGCCAGCCCTCGAGGTAGCGGGCCGCCGCGGCCTCGCCTGAGCCGAAGAAATCGATGTGGTTGTGCACGATTGCCGCGCCGATGTCGAGACACGACGCTGCGCACGAGGCGATCTCCTCGGGGAGGCGGGGTGCGCTCTGGTTGGCTCCGTTGATCGCTGCCTCGATGATGACGGCGTCATCGGTGCGGATGTTCATGCTCTGCGACCGGGTTTGACGAGCCGTCCGGCCCCGGTGGCGCCGGTTCGGTCCCCGTCGACCTGCACGGGTGTGCCGTTCACCAGAATGTGGCGCATGCCCACCGGCTGATCGGCAGTGAGGCGCTCTGCACCCGCCGGAAAGTCGCACACCCGACGGACGGGGCCGGGTGCCACGGTCGCGGGGTCGAACACCGCCACGTCGGCCCAGGCACCGCGGCGGAGGTAGCCCCGATCGGTAAAGCCGAAGATGTCGGCCTGCTGGCCGGACAACTTGCGCACCGCCTGCTCGACAGACAGGACACCGCGGTCGCGCACCCAGCCCCCGAGGAGATCGGTGGCCTGCGGCGCGTCGCAGAGTTGCCCGGCGTGGGCGCCGGCGTCGGAGAGGCCGATCGTGCAGTGCTCCTCGACGAGCAGCTTGGCCACCTCGGCCTCGTCGTCGTTGGCAATGATCGTACGGACCCGGAGCGCGAGACCGGGTTCCTGAAGCGCCAGATCGAGCAGAGTGTCGAACGGCGAGGTCGCACGCTCCTCGGCGAGGTCGGTGAGGCGCCGGTCGACCAGTTCCGGGTGAGCGGTGCTCTCGCCCATGGTGTAGGTGTCCCACCGAACCCCGAAAGCCACACCCTGGCCCCAGGCCTCGACGACCATGGCCCGCCACTCCGGGTCGGCGTAGGCACGGGCACGCTCGTCGGTCGATGCATTCTGCAACGCGGCAAATTGCTCGTTTACCGCGAGCGGGTAGGGCGAGTCCAGGGTGAATTGGAAGGTCAGTGGACGCGGCGTCACCTGCGGCCACACCTCGGCGCCCCGGGTCCAGCCCTCACGGTTTGCCGCGAGCGTCTTTTGATGCATTCCGGTGGGCGATGTGAGCAGCGCCCCCCAGGTGAAGGGCACGCCGGCACGCGGCTGTAACGCGTACATGTCCTGGGGCATGCAGGGCGTACCTGGTGCGATGGCCACGACCCCGCGGCGGGCCTCGTGCATCACGTCGAGCATGGCCTCGAACTCGGCCAGATCGGCGAAGCGGCTCGGCACTGGCTTGCCGTCGACACCGCGATGGGGAATGGCGAAACTGGTTGCGAAGCCGGCGGCACCGGCCTCCATCGCTTCGGCCAGGACCTCTTGCATCTCCTTCACCTCGTCGGGGGTCGCCGTGCGCTCGTAGGCGTCGGCGCCCATGGCGAAGAGGCGCATCGCGGTGTGCCCGATGTACGCGGCGAAGTTGAGGCCGATGCCCCGTCGCTCGACCGACGCCAGATATTCGGGGAAGGTCGCGAAGTCCCAGGGGATGCCCGCCTGCAGGGCGGCGACATCCATGTCCTCGACGTTCTCGAGCGTGCGCGCGATGAGCTCGCGGTGCTCAGCGTGAGTGGGCGCAATGGAGAAGCCGCAGTTGCCCGCTACCACCGTCGTGACCCCGTGGAAACACGAAGGGGTGAGTGCGGGGTCCCAGAAGACCTGGGCGTCGTAATGGGTGTGGATGTCGATGAATCCCGGTGCGACGATGCACTCTCCAGCGTCGAGCTCGCGATCGCCGGTCAGGTTGTTGCCGATTTCGGTGATGCGCCCATCGGCGATGCCGATGTCGGCGCGTACTCCCGCCGCCCCGCTTCCGTCGACGACCGTGCCGCCACGGATGACGAGCTCATTCATGCGACCACCCCCCTGGGGCTGGTTCTCTCCGCTGGGTGATCGATCATAGACGTGACCACCGGAACGGGTCCGCGCCCAACTTCACGCGCTGCTTCCGGCCAGCGCCGCGGTGACCATGGCCGTGGCCGATTGGAGGCGGTCGCCCGCCATCTCGACCTCGGTCCCCGTGAGCGGGCCAGGGAACCCCATCAACGACACGATGAGGACGACCATCCCGGAGGGATCCACGACGGCGGCGTTGATCGCGCTCACGGCATACGACTGCGTGGCAGTGAGTTCCAGCGGGAGGACGTCGGGCGGGAGGAGCCGAGCCAACTGCTCGACCACCTCCGACAGGGAGGTCCCATGTGTCGGCGGGCTCCAGGACGGCTCGGCCAACTCCACGACGTACCCTCGGTGGCGCACGACCTCGAGCGCCGCCGCGTAGCGGTCCGCCGTTCCGGGTGGGGCGAGGGTCAGCCACCGCTGGGCCACCTCGGGCAAGGACCAGGCGGCGACTGCCGCGCCAAACGGCGGGCGCAACGGAATGTACCCATGCCCGATCGGGGCCCCCACCGCGCGCACATCGCGCACCTGGTCCACCACCGTCACGTATTCGGATGCCACGGCCAGGGCGACACAGTGGGACCCGACCGCTTGGCTGAGCTCGATCATCGCCGGCCTCACGAAGTCCAGCGCCGGGAACCCCGACGACGCCGCACGCCCCACGGCCACCAACGCCGGACCCAGCCGGTACGTCTTGTGAAAGGGGTCGCGCAAGAGCCAGCCGACCTCGGTCAAGGCCTGCAGCATCGAATGGCAGGTGGATTTGTTCACGCCGAGCCGTCTCGTGACCTCGGCCAGGGTGAGTGCCTCGTTCGGGCGGGCCGAGAGGATCTCGACGAGAGCGACCACCCGGTTCGTCTGCGGTGACGGTCTGGCCACCTGCCCATAGTTGCATATTGCAACCCTTGTGGTGCACCAGGGGATCATGGCAGGATGCGTGCACGACCTTGGAGGGATGAATGCACGACCTCGTTATCCGCGGTGGCACCGTGGTCGATGGGACGGGGGGGCCGTCCAGAACAGCGGACGTCGCAGTCGACGACGGCATCATCACGGCCGTCGGGGATCTCGACAGCGCGGCGGCGCAGCGGACCTTCGACGCGGACGGGCTCCTCGTCACGCCCGGTGTGGTCGACGTGCACACGCACTACGACGGTCAGGTGACGTGGGACCCGCTGGTGACGCCCAGCTCGTGGCACGGCGTGACGACGATCGTGATGGGGAATTGCGGCGTCGGCTTCGCCCCCGTGATGCCCGGCTCGCAGGAGTGGCTCGTCCAGCTGATGGAGGGTGTCGAGGACATCCCGGGCACCGCGCTGACAGAGGGGATCACCTGGGGATGGGAGAGCTTCCCCGAGTACCTGACCGCACTCGAGGGGATGGGCCGGGTCGTCGACGTCGGGACTCAGGTGCCCCACGGTGCCGTACGTGCCTACGTGATGGGTGAACGAGGCTCGCGCAATGAGCCGGCGACGCCCGAGGACATCGCCGCCATGGCTTCGCTCGTCAAGGAGGGGATCGCGGCGGGGGCGTTGGGATTCTCCACGTCGCGGACGATCGTCCACCGCGCCGTGGACGGCGAACCGGTACCCGGTACGTTCGCCGCGGAGGACGAGATCTTCGGGATCGGCCAGGCGCTCGAGTCCCTTGGCGCCGGGGTCTTCGAGCTGGCGCCGGCTGGCGCGATGGGGGAGGACCTTGCGGCGCCCGAACGCGAGGTCGCCCTGATGCGGCGCCTGTCAACGGCAATCGGGCGTCCGGTGAGTTTCGCCCTCCTTCAGGTGGACGCAGCACCGGACCAATGGCGCGAGATCCTGCGCCTGGCGGCCGAAGCCAACGACGAGGGAGCCGACCTGCGGCCCCAGGTGGCGGGCCGGGCGCTCAATATCCTCTTGGGCTTTCAGACCTTCCACCCCTTCTCGAAGAAGCCGACCTACCTGGCCATCGCCGACCTGCCGTTGGCCGAGCGAATCCAGCATCTCCGCAAGGACGAGGTGCGGCGGGCCATCCTCAGCGAGAGCATCCCCGACGATCCGCTGATGGCCTTGGTCGGGGGCCAGAGCACCTCGCACATGTTCCCGTTGGGCGAGCCGCCCGACTACGAGCCGACACCGGACATGAGCGTTGCGGCTATCGCCCGGCGCGAGGGACGGCCCGAAGAGGAGGTCCTCTACGACCTCCTGCTTCGCCACGACGGACGTGAGTTGGTGCTCTTCACCCTGGGCGGGTACAGCCACGGCAGTCTCGACGACATGAAGGAGATGCTCCTGCATCCCAACTCGGCACTGGGGCTGTCCGACGGCGGTGCGCACTGCGGCGTCATCTGTGACGCCAGCGCGCCCACCTACATGCTCAGTCACTGGGCCCGGGACCGTGCTGACGGCTTGCCCCTCGAGTTCGTGGTCAAGAAGATGACCCGCGATACGGCGAACCTCTACGGGCTCGAGGACAGGGGTGTGCTCGCCCCCGGCTTCAAGGCCGATCTCAACCTCGTCGACCTGGAGCATCTGAACCTGCGCCTGCCCGAAATGGTGCATGACCTACCGGGCGGGGCGCGACGCCTCATCCAGCGCGCCGACGGGTGGAAAGCGACCGTCTGCTCGGGTGAGGTCACCTTCGAGGACGGTGAGCACACCGACGCCCGACCGGGGCGCGTCATCAGGGGTGGCCAACCCGTCCCGTCGGGTTAGCCCGATGGTCAAACTGGCCCGAGAACTGACCGATGAAGCACCGGTCGGTGCCACGATCACCAGCGGTGCTCGCCTACCTGTCACCATTCCGGCCAGCCGCTACGTCGATCCTGCGTTTGCCGACCTGGAGCTGCAGCGGCTGTGGCCCAGGGTGTGGCAGCTGGCATGCTCGAGCGACCACGTCGCCCAACCGGGGGACGCCTACGAGTACCGCTGCGGTCCCTACTCAATTGTCATCGTACGGGGCGACGACGCGGTGCTGCGGGCGTTCCAGAACGTCTGCCGGCACCGAGGCAGCGCCCTCTGCGAGGGGGCGGCCTCCGGCCTGACCGAGTTGCGCTGCCCCTTCCACCGCTGGTCGTGGGATCTCTCCGGCCGGCTGCGCGAGGTGCCCTCGCGGCGGGGTTTCGGATCATTGCCGGCGGAGCAATACGGGCTGTTCCCGGTGGCGGTGGACACCTGGGGTCCTCTGGTCTTCGTCGACCCGTCGAGCGCCGCCGGTCCACTGCACACCTTCTTGGAAGGTGTGCCGCAGGACATCTCGTGGGTCGGTCTCGACGAGTACCACTGCGACTATCTCGTGACGGTGCCCCTACCGGGGAACTGGAAGGTCATCAGCGACGGGTTCAGTGAGACCTACCACGTGCAGGGCCTGCATCGGGAGATGCTCCCGAGCGTCGACGACGTGAACGGTCCCCAGCGACTCTGGCACCACCACGGGAAGTTGGAACAGCGCTACGGGTTGCCGTCGCCGCGCTTCAGGGAGCCGCCGGAGATTGACGCCGTGTGGAGCTCCTTCGTCGAGATCATGGGAGCGCGGATCGGCGTGCTCGATATGGCGACGCCGCCACCACTGGTGCCGCCCGACGAGACGCTGCGTGACGTACTGGCTGGCATGTTGCGCGATGTGGGCCGGTCGCAAGGCGTGTCCTACGACCGGTTCAGCAATGACCAGCTGATGACGATGCAGCAGTACAACCTGTTTCCCAACGTCAGCCTGGTGATCTTCCCCGATCTGATGACGGTGTTGCGGTCGCGGCCCGGGACGACTCCTGACGACGGCTATCTCGACATCATCAACTACCGCCGGACGCCACCGGACGCCGCTGTTGCGCGTCCCACGGACGTCCTGCTGCCCGCGGGCCAGGATCCCGGCCTCGGCCTCGTCCTCAACCAAGATGCGGGGAACGTTGCCCGGGCTCAGCGGGGTCTCCACCAACCGGGCTTCACCCGGATGACACTGTCCCGGGAGGAGTGTCGCATCCTCAACATGCATCGGAACCTCGAGCAGTGGCTCGGCATTGCGCCGACGGAGATCACGGGCGACTGAAGGGAGTTCCGGCGACGGTCGATTTCGCCCGGCCGTCCCGGTGCCACCCGATGACGAGGAGGCACTCCGTTCGACCCCAAGGTGCCCAGTACTGATTGTCTCCCTCGGGCAACGGAAGCGGTGCCGAGCTCCACTGCCCTATCCGAGCGACCGATCCGCCAGGTAAGCCGAGAGCTCCTCTTTGCGCCGACCAGCCAGCCGCGCGCTTCCCCGGTAGCCGATGATGGCCACGATCACGGAGAGTCCGCAGGCAAGCAGCATCCCCCACGCGAAGCGGGCGTCGGACAGGCGGTGCGAAAGGCCATGCTGCTCCGTTATCCCCATAACAGCGGGGTGGGGGTGATCAAGGCCGTCGCCAGCACAGGTACCAACCCGTACGGTGTCACGAGCAGGACAGCCCAGCGGAACAGTAGTGGCGCCAGGACCGGCGATGGCCCCATCGCTCACGTAGCGGGATCGGATGATAGGGAAAGCGAACTCCTACCCACGCTGAGATGGCGAGCGGACCGAAAGGAATGACCGCCAGGGTGATGAGGGCGACCAGCAGGCCAAGGTAGTCGTGGTCGTCGAGGGCGATGCCAAGGGTGATGGCCATGCACAGCGGGACGCCGGCCCGCACCGCAAGCGGCTCTCTGGGCTGAGACCATGCGGTAGGCCAGCCATTGGGGGAGACGTGCACGGTCTCGGGAGAACTGCGCCCTAGCCTTCGTCGAGTTCAGCGGCCAGGAGGTGCCAGGTGTGCGGGGCCGGGTCCGACAGTGCCTTGGCCTGCTCCTCGTAGGCGAGGTCGGTGGCGGTCAGCCGCTCCCTGTGCTGGCGCAGGTGTTCATCCCACGACGAGACCACGAAGATCTCCTCGAATTCGCCCGGCCGCTCTCCATTGCGGAACAACCCCCACCGGGTCGCACCGGTCCGCAGCCGCGAGGCACGAACGTGAACCATCGCTCGCATGAAGTCGAGTTCATGTTCGGTCGGGATGGAGTAAGTCGTGCGAATCACGACCGGACCAGAGTCTCCATCCGTCTGGAGGTCGACGTTCGGATCGGGCCGAACCACGGCGCTCCTGTCCATGCTCGAGGTGTCGACGAGCGGCCAGATGCGGACCGACGCAGCCGCTGCGGCCATCAGCCCGGCGGCGACCAGGAACGTGACCGTCAGCCCGAACCAGTTGGCGACCACCCCCCACGCGAGCGCTCCGAGGCCCTGCGCCCCGAAGAGCACCATTTGGTAGACGGACAGCCCTCGGGCCCTGACCCAGCGCGGCAAGAACAGCTGCAGCAAGGTGTTGACCGTCGCCAGCATGCCGACCCACGCCATGCCGGCGAGGAGCAGGACAACGACAACCACGATCGTCGAGCGCACCAGGATCACCGCGGCGAGGGCGGCGGCAAAGACCCCGCCGATCAGTGCGACGAGGGGATTGGGGGAAATCCGGGCGCGTACCTTTGAGAGCACGGCCGCCCCGGCGATGGCGCCGATTCCGAGGGCACCGAGCAGCAGGCCGTACCCCCCGGAACCGAGTCCGAGCCGGTCGGTCGCGATGAGGGGGAGCAGCGCCCAAAGAGCGCTCGCCGGTACAAGGAAGAGCGCGGCCCGGAGCAAGATCCGGCGGACGACCGGCGCGTAGCGGACGTAGCGGCCACCGGCGCGAAGGGCCGAGACGAACGGTTCTGATATCGGCGGTGCGATATCCCGGCTGGGCCGCCAGAGAGTGACGACCAGGCCGTAGAAGAGGAACGTCGCGGCGTTCAACGCGAAGAGCGCCCCGACCCCGATCGCTGCAATCAGGATGCCGGCCAGAGCGGGCCCGATCGCCCTGGCGAGGTTCACGTTGATGGAGCTCAGCTGGGCCGCTGCGGGGATCTGCTCGCGCGGGACGAGCTCGGGCACGAGCGACTGGTAGGCAGGGTTGGTCAAGACCGAACCGCTGCCGATGACGAAGGTGAACAGGAGCAGCAACGCCGGCGTCATGTGGCCGGTGATCGTGAGCACAGCGAGTGCCGACGTGGCGACCGCGAGGGCAGCCTGGACTGTCATCAACAATCGACGCCGGTCAAGGGTGTCTGCCAGCACACCGCCGACGATGCCGAACATCACATCCGGGAGCATGTCGGCGGTCTGGACAAGTGCGACGAGGATCGCTGCGTGAGCCGCGTGGACGAGGAACCACTGGGCACCGACGGTCTGCATCCAGGTACCGACGTTGCTGGCGAGCGAGGCGAGCCACAGCCAGCGAAAGACGGTGAAACGAAGGGGAGCCCACGTCGACAAAGTCGCCTGCGGTTCAGCCACGCCCGGACCCTCGGTGGATGGCCTGCACCAGACCGTTCGTGCTATCGCTCACTGGTTCCACCGGAACACATTCCACTCGCTGCCGTGCCGCCCGTCCACGGCGAGGTACCGGGTCGGTCGGGTGGGCCTCGAATCGGCGCGACGGACAGCGGCACGTCGCGCCCGGCTCCGAACCGGCGATGCGCCCGTCCGGGTTCGTCACGCGCGACCGCTGATCACTTGGGGGGAGCCCCAAGGGGCGAAGCGCCGCCTCAGTCCGCATCAGCTCGTTGAGCATGGCGCCGGTCGCCTGCTCCATGACCTCCTGGCCTGCACCTGACCCTCCTCGTCGATGAACTGTGCGTGGAAGGGGATATTGACCGACTCGAACACAGGGAACATCTTGAGCGTGGTCGCAACCTGCTTGAGCTGTTGGACGGCGAGCAGGCCGCCGAGAAGTAGGTGCTTGGTCCCGATCCGGGCAAGGAGTCGCCGGGTGAGAACAATGGAGACGGACATGACGGTCCGGGTCGCAGGAATGAGGGCCAAACCGGTGAGGAGCGCGCTCGAAGTGGAGGACTTTCTGCAGGTAGAGGGTGGTGAAGTGGACGTGCCCTGCAGTGGAACTGAGGACGGCCATCGGCTCCTTGTCGAACCAGGGCGCGTGTGGCGCACCGCCGGCCGGCAATTGCTCGCCGCCGCCGTGGCGGCTCCGTCACGCACGGCGTGGGGGGCCTTTCCGTTGACGGTGGGGAAGGGTGTGTCGGGAGCCGAGCGGCGCGATGCTGATGCCCGCCCGTCGCTAGTGGACGTCCAAGAAGAGGGGAGAACCATGACCTCACCAACAGAGCCGGTCGCCTTTTTGGGTATCGGCACAATGGGTCACGCCATGGCCAGTAGCGCCTTGCGTGCGGGAATTCCGACGGTCGTCTGGAACCGCGACCCGGGTGCAACCCGGGATCTGAGCCAGCTTGGAGCGGAAGCAGCGGAGTCACCTGCTGATGCCGCCCACCGCGCCGGCATTGTCGTCACGATGGTGACGGACGCCGACGTCGTCGTGTCGATCGCCAAGGAGCAGGGCATGCTCGCCGCACTCGCGCCAGACGCCGTCTGGGTGCAGATGAGCACCATCGGCGTCGCAGGGATCGAGCGCGTCGCAGCGTTGGTGGATGCCGAGCGTCCTGACGTGACCCTCGTTGACGCGCCGGTGTCGGGCAGTAAGGAGCCCGCAGAACAGGGGCAGCTGACGATCTTCGCGTCGGGCCCCGACGCTGTCCGCTCGCGCCTCGAGCCGCTCTTCGATGCGCTGGGACAGCGTACGATCTGGGTGGGGCCCGTCGGGGACGGATCTCGGCTCAAGCTCGTCGCCAATGCATGGCTCGCGTTGGCGGCGGAGGCGGTGAACACCCCGCTGGCACTGGCTCGTGAATTGGGGTTGGAGACACAGACCGTCGTGAACGCCTTGGGTGGGGGCCCGCTGGTCTCGCCATGGCAGGCCGCCAAGCTGCAACGAATCGTCCACGGTGACTTTTCGGTCCAGTTCGCGCTGTCCCTGGCACTCAAGGACGTGCATCTCGCCCTCCAGGCGGCTACCGACGACCGCTTTCGAGCGCTGGCCAGCCTGGCCGCCGAGTGGCAGGCGATGGTCGATCGTGGACTCGGCGACCAGGACCTCACGGTCGTCACCGAGGCGCTTGGAGAAGAAGGAGACCAGTCATGACCAGCTACATTCCGGCCGAGGACCGCTACGCGTCCATGACCTACCGCCGTTGCGGGCGCAGCGGCATCCTCTTGCCCGCCGTATCGCTCGGGCTGTGGCAGAACTTCGGTGACGACCGACCCCTCGATACCCAGCGTGCGATCGTGCGCCGGGCATTCGATCTGGGGATCACCCATTTCGACCTGGCCAACAATTACGGGCCCCCGTACGGGAGCGCCGAGCGCAACTTCGCCCGGATCCTCCACCACGACTTCCGCGACCACCGCGACGAGCTCTTCATCTCCACCAAGGCCGGTTGGGACATGTGGCCCGGGCCCTATGGTGACCTCGGGTCCCGGAAGTACCTCCTCGCCAGCCTCGACCAGAGCCTGGGGCGCCTCGGAATCGACTACGTCGACGTCTTCTACCACCACCACTTCGATCCCCAGACTCCTCTCGAGGAATCACTGGGCGCGCTCCACACCGCCGTCACGTCCGGCAAGGCCCTCTACGCCGGCATCTCCTCGTACTCCGACCGGCGCACCGCCGAGGCCGTCACCATTCTCCGCCGGCTCGGCACCCCCCTGTTCATTCACCAACCGTCGTACTCCATGTTCAACCGTTGGATCGAGGACGGCCTTCTCGACGTCCTGGGCACCGAAGGCGTCGGTTGCATCGCCTTCTCCGTGTTGGCGCAGGGCCTCCTGACCGACCGGTACCTCAACGGGATCCCCGCGGACTCGAGGGCCTCGCGGGACGGCTCACTCACTCGTGACATGCTCAGCGACGAGAACCTCGCACGTGCCCGGGCCCTGAACGACATCGCCCGGGGGCGACGCCAGTCCCTCGCTCAAATGGCCATCGCCTGGGCTTTGCGCGACCCTCGGGTCACCTCCGTGCTCACCGGGGCCAGCAGCGTCGCCCAACTGGAGCAGAACGTGGCCGCGCTCGCCGGTCTGGAGTTCAGCTCCGATGAGATCGCCGCCATCGACTGCTACGCCGTTGACGGAGGCATCGATCTGTGGCGCACGCCGGCAACGTCCTGATGGCAGGCGGATTTGAACGCCATGGCTGAGCTGGGCTTCTCCACCCAGGCCTTCTACAAGTGGGCGGCCGCCCCGATCTGCGGTCGGGTCTTCGACGACGCCCATCTGACCAACGCCATCGTCGACATCCAAGCCGACGATCCCGAGTTCGGCTACCGCTTGACCGCCGGTGAGCTCGAGGCGGCTGACCACGAGGTGGGCGAAGGGCGGGTGCATCGTCTCTGCCGAGAGCACAAGATCTGGTCCACCACCACGAAGAAGGGCCGGCGCAGCGCCGGGAAGAACACCGGACCGGCGGTCCACGACGATCTGGTGAACCGAGACTTCAGCGCTCCGGCTCCGGACGTCACCTGTCTCACCGATATCACCGAACACCCCACGGCGGAGGGCAAGCTCTACTGCTGCGCCATCAAGGACTGCTTCGAACCGGATCGTGGGCTATGCCGTGGCCGATCGAATGGCCGCAACCCTGGCCGTGCACGCCCTGCGCTCAGCGGTGGCCCGACGCCAGCCGAGAGGCACCCTGGTGGTCCATTCGGACAGGGGAGTCAATTTCGTTCCAGCGCCTTCACCGCGTGCTCAAGGCCAGCCACCTCAGCGGCTCGATGGGCCGGGTGTCCTCGGCCGGCGACAAAGCGGCCATGGAGTCCTTCTACTCGTTGCTGCAGAAGAACGCCCTCAACCAGCGACGCTGGAGGACCCGCGACGATCTCGCCTATGAGATCACCTACTGGATCGATCCCACCTACAACCGACGTCGCCGTCAACGATGCCTTGGGCGGCTGACTCCCGTCGAGTATGAACGTGCCTTTGGCAACCCTGCCGCTGATGTGGCCTGACGACAAAACCACCGTCAACCAAACTCGGAGCAGACGCGAGAACTCATTCCGGGCAGCTCGGTTGAGTTCGAATGGCGAGACGATTTCAAACAGGACGGATGCCAGGGGAGAGTGGCGTGGGTCGAAGCGACCTGAGCAGCCCTCCCTCGGGTCTCCGTATCCCACCGTCCCGGCGGCAGGTGACACCTCTATCCCAAGCCGGCGACCCTCCGGATCGTCACTTCTCGGTCAGTGGCTCGCCGGTCTCGGATGAGACCATGAAGTCGGGCAGTTCGTCCTCCTCTATTGCGCAACAAACGATCCTGGTCGTGGTCTCTGCTGACGTCTGAGTGGCGGGGGGTCCGAGCCCGTAGCAGGATGCGGATGGAGCGTAGTCAGCCTTTCTGTTCTTTTGAATAGGACCAAAGGGGGTTTGGCAGGAGTGCGACTAGGTACCAAGTATGCCACCGCTGATCAAATGGCCGGCAGATCACGGTGCACCTAAATGCATGGAGGCGCAGCGGTCTGGTAGTTCGAAATGGTCTCACGTTCATCGCGAGCCTTGTCGTCGTTTTGGGTGCGATACTTGCTGTCGATCCAGCGGATGTCGCGGCTACGAGTCCAGCCGACCAGGGTGTCACCTCGACGACCATCAGGGTCGGATTTCCGGTCATCAATTTCGCTGCTCTGGCAGTCGTCGGGGTCCATTTAAATGATGGAAATTTTCAGGACGCAATCAGCGCGCTGACTGCCAACATAAATGCGCATGGGGGAATCGACGGGCGCAAGATCGTGCCCTACGTCGCCCTCGACGATCCGGCGGTCACTTCGTCGAGTCTTGCGGCCTGCACCCAACTCACTGAGGACGATCACGTTTTTGTCGCCATCGCGCCGGTGTATCCGGACTGCTACCAAGCGACGCACGACACACCGGTCATCGATGGCACCTTGCCCGGCACACTTCCGGCGAGTGCCGCGCCTGACTTCAACCTGACGCCACCGGACGAAGCGTACGACCCGATTCAACTCGCTGCCTTCAAGGAAGCCGGGGTCTTCAAAGGCAAGAAGGTTGGCATCTACTGGGGTTCGGGTGTTGACAGCCCCGAAGCAATGTCGGTCCTGTCCGATCTCAAGAAATTGAATGTGGACGTGGTGCGCACCGCAGAGGACGATGCACCGGCGACCGATACCGTCGCGTCAGATCAGGACACACAAACGATCGCCCTCCGCTTCAAGAGCGAGGGTGTCAACGAAGTGGTTGCTGTCGGTGGGTCCGGTGCGACGGACTGGCCCCGAGCACTCGAGGATCTTCAGAGTATGTACAAGCCGCCGTGGATCGCGACGAATTTCACGTCGCTCGTTTCCGACGTTTTAGCCGCCAGGGGAGGAAATCCCTACTACGACAACGTGATGACTTCCGATCCCGACCCATTGCCCTACCATGAGTGGCAAGATCCTGCGATCCAAAATTGCTACAGGATCGTTCACAAGGCGTATCCGTCCGACGCCATTTCCCCGCCCCCCAGCCCAAATACCCCTGCCGCAGCATCGGATAGCTCGAATGCCACCTATGCAGCGGTGGTGTCGGTGTGCCAGAACTTGGCAATCCTGGCCGCGATTGCGGATCACGCTGGTAAGGATTTGACGGTGGCCAGTTTTACCAAGGCGGGTTACGGGCTCAGGAACGTCACCTTTCCCGGATTGGGTGAATCAGTGTCTTTCGGGCCCAATCAGCCGTACGTCTTAGGGCGTCCAAATCTCCTGGTGTACAGCGTCAAGCTCGGGACAGTGGTGCCCGCTCCTACGCGAGCGGGCAGATAGGGCCAAGCCCCGCCGACGCGGAACGGGGGCCGACGTTCGAAGTGGAGGATGCAGCGACGGGCATCGACCCCTCAACCGCGTTACGCGGGGTGGATCCACCTGGCCTGATCTGAGGACCATCGAAGCACATCACGAGGCCTCCGTGACGGAGCGAACGAGCTCGTCGAAGAGCTCGACGCGTTCGTCTTGAGCCCAGGACCGAAAGCCGGCGTCGGCACGCACCACGAGGGGGCCGGCCGCCCCGGCCCGACGCGCTCGGGCGACGAGCTGTGAGACGAATCGCTTGTGGCCACGCTGGGAAGACCCCTTGCGCAGCCGGGCATGGAGGATCTCACCGGTCTTGGACCACACGGCCACCAGAGGGTGGTAGCCGAGGACGTGGGTGTAGCCGTAGGCGGCGCCCTGCTTCAACTCGCCGTGGACCTCGCAGATGGTCGAGTCAAGATCGATCACCACCCGATCGGCGCCCGGACCGGCTCCGAACGCCCAGGCCCGTCGGATCGTCTCAGCGAGCACCTTGTCGAGCTGGCGGATGTGCCCGAACGTGAAGGCTCGCAAGAACATGCCGAGCGTCGACGGCGCCATGACCCGAAACGGCAGAACCTTGTGCGTCGCTCCGGCGCGCAGGCGATCGACGTGGTCGATGTGGGTCGCTCCGGCCAGGATCGCCGCCACCAAGGTGAGCACCTTTCGGCCCGGGCGCGCCCCGCCGACCCGACCACCGAGCCGCACCATCTGGTTCACCAGCACCTCGAGCCCCAGGCGGACCATGAGCGTGGCGGGCACGAGGAGCCCAGCGTCGGCGACGAGCGTCGGGTCGTCGAAGGTCACCGCGACGCGTTCGATCATGCGCGATGATGAGTTCACAGGAAGTGCCTCCTTGGGCTGGGATTGTGTGGCGTCGAGAACCACCATTTTCCCAAGCAGGGAGGCACTTTCCGCGGATACGCGGCCCTCAGTTCACGCGTTCAATCGGTGGATCGAGGCTTGGGTGGAGCGCGCTTTGACCTTGTTCCGCCACCAATGCTTTGCCGGGTATCTACTATCCAGAACTACCACAGTCGATGTCCGAGCCCGGAAGGGCCTCGAAAAAGCTCGGGGGTGGCTGTCGAATCGGCTCTGACGCCCAGCCGCTCCGCCATTTGACAAACTCTGCTTATCGAACTCATCGGGCGCGAGGCTGAGCAACGGGCGACGGATGACCTTCTCGGCGCGGCGCGCGCGAGGAATGAGCGGGACCCTCGTGCTCCGCGGCGAAGCCGGCATCGGTAAGACCTCGATCCTATTGGCTGCGGAGCGTCAGGCGGAAGGCTTCCGCGTGCTCCGGGTTGACGGGATCCAAGCCGAGGAGAATCTCGGCTTTGCAGCTCTCCATCGGCTTCTCTTGCCGGTGCTCGGCGAGTCAGAGCACCTTCCGCCGCCCCAGTGGCGCGCTCTGGAGGCGACGTTTGGCGGCATCGAGGGGGGCGCCCCTGACCGATTTCTGATCGGACTCGCCGTGCTGACCTTGCTCTCTGGTGTCTCGGCGCGCACCCCTCTGCTCTGCATCATCGACGACGCGGAATGGCTTGACGGTGAAACGAAGGAACTGCTGGCGTTCGTCGCCCGACGGCTATACGCCGAAAGCCTTGTTTTGCTCCTCGCCGTTCGTGAGCCAGCTGATGGTCCAGATGCATTCACAGGCTTGCCCGAACTCGAAATCCTGGGTCTCGTACCATCGGACGCCCTGGGACTTCTGTCCGCCGCCTTCGATCGACGGCTCGACGTTGTGATGATGAGTCGATTAGTGAAGGAGACGCTGGGCAACCCGTTGGCCCTCCTCGAGCTCGGCCGCGACGCGACCGCGACAGGTCGAATTGCCACCCTCCTCCCCGATCAGCCTCTTCCGCTAAGTAGGCGCCTGGAGGATCTCTTTGAACGGCGGGTGAGAGACCTGCCAGAAGCGACGCAGCAATTCCTCATCGTCGCCGCTGCGGAACCATCCCGCACCGACTTGGTCTTGAAGGCAAGCGAAAGGCTAGGGATACCGCCCGACGCTGCTGACCCTGCGATTGACGCTGGACTGTTTGACCCGTACGGCAGTCCTGCATTCCGCCATCCGTTGATTCGCTCTGCTGTCTATACCACCGCATCCCCGTCTGATCGGCGTCGGGCCCATGCTCAGCTTGCGGAGCTACTCGACGAACGTGACGCTGACCTCCGGGCATGCCATCGGGCCTCGGCGGCGGCCAGTCCTGCCGAGGACATTGCCCTCGAGCTCGAACAGGGTGCGGATCGGGCGGAAGCCCGCGGAGGGATATCTGCACGGGCGGCGTTGATGGCGCGCGCGGCTGAACTCACTCCGGACACCTCACGTCGAGCGACCCGCTTGCTCGTCGCTGCTGAAGCGGCTCTCGCGGCCGGCAACGTACCGCAAGCGGAAGCCCTTCTCCAGCGCGCCAGGGATCAGCTCACCGACCCCGTCCAGCTAGCTCATGCGAGTCGGGTGGAGGCGGCGTTTCGTAGTTTCACCGAGCCAGGCGATGTCCCTCGCAATTTGTTGAAAGCGGCCAAGGCATTACAGTCCCTCGATCCCCTGGAGGCACGTGACACATACATCGAGGCGCTGCAGGCGTGCCTGGTGTCTAGCCAACTCACCAGAGGAACCACGCCCGCCGAGGTGGGCGCAGCCGCGCTCGCGGCGGCTCCGCTCTGGCACCCAACAGGGTCGATCGACGACTTGCTAGTAGAGGGGTTCGCATGTCGATTTGCCACTGGCTACCGGGAAGCTGTGCCTGCCTTTCGGGCAAGCATCGACGGTTTGTGTGCGGAGAGTGCTCCAGCGGCGGGGTTGACCCGTTGGGCGATCCTCGGCGCCGATGCCGCCGCGGATCTGTGGGATGCCGAGGGCTACCGCGCTGTGTCGATGCGCCTGGAGAGGATCGAGCGCGAACGCGGAGCTCTCGAGTCGCTTCGCCTGACTCTCGGACCTCTCGGCCATTACCTCATGTGGACCGGGAATTTTGTCGACGCCGAAGTAGCACACTCTGAGGCCACGGAGATCTCAGTGGCTCTAGGTGCGGACCGGGCGATCTGGGAAGCGCTGAAGGTTGAGCTTTTCGCTTGGCAGGGACGGGACGAGGAGACCCGCTTTATCGCAGAATTGCTGTTGGGCGAACTCTCCCAGGTCGCAGGTGGCGGCGTTGCGGTGAACTTGGCTCGTATTGCCCTCACAATTCTCAACCTCGCCCAGGGTCGCTACCAGGATGCCCTCGTTCATGGATTGTCAATCATGGAAGATGATCCATGTCCGCATGGTTCGCAGGTGCTTCCCGAGGTTGTGGAGGCTGCCATCCGGACAGGAGCCGAGGAGTCGGCACAGACAGCTCTCGGCCGACTTGGGGACCGGGCGACCGCGAGCGGCACGCCGTGGGCACTCGGACTTTTTGCCAGGAGCCAGGCGCTCGTTGCCGAGGAGGACCCTGATCCGAGCTACCGCCGGGCACTCGAACTCCTCGGCACTACCCACGTCACAATCGACTTGGCCCGTACCCATCTCTTGTACGGCGAGTGGCTGCGTCGCGAGAAGCGATTGGCAGAAGCGCGCAACCATCTGAGCACTGCCTACAACTTCTTCGACACAATGGGCGCGGCGGCATTCGCGGGTCGGGCCAGGACGGAACTCGCAGCGACGGGAGGTCGCGCCGGAAGTCGCCATTCTGGGGCGGCACAGGAGCTGACGCCGCAGGAGCGCCATATAGCGACTCTTGCGGCCAGGGGGGCAACAAACGCGAAGATCGCTGAGCAGCTGTTCTTGAGCGCAGCAACCGTTGATTACCACCTCCGAAAGGTATACCGCAAGCTATCTGTCACATCGCGTCATCAGCTCGCTGGGAAGCTCCAGGAGATTTAGATGTTCATGTGCGTCAGTGTCGGCGATCACCTGTACGAAGCCGAGGAAAGTTCGCTACGAGCTTTGGGGTACCTTGCGGGGTCAGAGTTGCCGATAGCGCGGCGCCGTGAGCCCTGCTGTAGCTTCTAACGATACGCAGGTGAGGGAGTCGGGTTTCCCTCGTCAAGCAGCCGGGTCGGGCGGTCGGGGCCCGCTCGAATGCTGGGGTACGTCCGCCGGTGTACCGAGAGTCCCACCTTCGCGGCGGGACCGGCATGACAAAGTTGGAAGCGCCTGGTCGAACGAACTCAACTCCGGCCACCCTGATTAATGGCGCTATTTCGACGGGTAGCACGTAGCCGGCAAAAGGAGGCGGCGTGTTATCGGAACGGATGACTACGCGCCCGCGGGATTCATAACAACGGAGCGAATTTCATCCTGGGACTCGAGCCCAGCTTCGGGCCCATCCCAGAAAGGTGAATGATCATGACAGACATCAAGAACGTCCTCCTCATCCACGGAGGTTTCGTCGATGGCTCCGGTTGGCGGGGGGTCTACGACCTGCTGGAGGCCGATGGCTTCAACGTGCGAATCGTCCAGAACCCGACGATCACGCTGGAGGCCGACGTGGCAGCGACCACGCAGCTCATCGAGGCCCAGCACGGCCCGGTCGTCCTCGTCGGCCATTCCTACGGTGGCGTTGTCGTGACCGAAGCTGGTACCCACGACCAGGTCCAAGCCTTGGTGTACGTCGCCGCCTTCGCACCGGACAAGGGTGAGTCGGTCAGCAGTCTCATTGCCGATCCACCTCCTGGAGCACCGGTGCCGCCGATTCTCCCTCCGCAGGATGGGTTCCTTTTCCTCGATCGGGACAAATTCGCTGCTTCCTTCGCCGCCGACGTCCCCGCCAAGGAAGCGGCATTCATGGCGGATGCGCAGGTGCCGTGGGGCGTCGAGGCCCTCGGCGGAACCGTGACGGACCCGGCGTGGCGCTCGAAGCCGAGCTGGTACCTCGTGGCGAGTGACGACCACATGATCCCGCCGCCCGCCCAGCACTCGATGGCGGAGCGAGCAGGCGCGAGCGTGATCGAGGTCCCCGGGAGCCACTCGGTTTACGTATCGCACCCGGCGGCTGTTGCCGAGCTGATCAAGAAGGCTGCACGCGGCTGACACTGCAGCCCAGAGCTGCGCGTCACCGACCTCCCAGAAGAGCGGCGGATCGGCTTGCGGCACAAAGACGCATGAGATGACGGTGGTCGGCAGGATGCGGTCCTGCCGACCACCGCTCGCGCTCGTGCGATGGCCCCGTCCCGAGAATCCGACAACATCGCTTCGTACGGGGAAGAGTGGACCAAAGGAGTCTTGGCGCACACGATCCGTCACCTCACCGGAGCATCCAAGCCGGGCGGTCCCAATGATCGGCCACCTGCACCGGCAGGCCCTCCTCCACCACGGTGGCGCATGTGGCTTCTAACCGGTAGGGATCTTCATCACGCTGCTCCTCTTGCTTGTTCCTCACATGTCGAGCACCACGACCAAGGGTCCATTGGATCGCTGGGAATGATGCCGGCACTCGTTCTCGAAATCGAATCAGACGCCGTCAGGATCCACGAGCGCCGAACGGCCCCCGACGTTGGCGAATCGGAAAGTCATCCTCCGTCGGGGCTGTCGGCAGCGTCCCAGGGCATGGACGCCGAGACCCAGTGGGTGAGCCGCTCCTCTTGGTCGTTGCGGCGCAGATGTCGTGGCGGCGTGACGAACGTGGCGTAGGGCCGGCAGCGCATGAGAACCCGGCCCTCCTCTTCTCCCATCGCCTTGACCATTGGGCGGAGGTCTTGGGAGAGCGGCTCACCGGACATCCGCTCGGCGACCGCCATCATCACGTCGACGAGTGTCTCGCCGTCGGGGTCGATTGCGGCGTCGCAATAGACCTGCAGGTAGGAGAACGGCCAGGTCTCGTCGAGTATGCAGAGGCTGATTTTGCCGTTTCGGGCTACGGCCTTGGCCTTGGCCCGCTCGCCCATGGTCGCAATGAGCAAGTCGCCGTTCTCGGCCGGGACGTAGTACACGACTGACATGGCGGGACCATCGGAACGCCGGCCATAACCGAACACGCAGGTCCGGTGGGTCTCGACGAAGCGTCGCCGTTCTGAAGGCAGCATGTCCCGGTCTGTCGGTGCCTGGAACGGCTCCTTCGACAGCGGCAACAGCCGCACCCACGCGCCATCCCGGTCCTGGTTTGTCACTTCGTGTGAGGCGCTCACGGCCACCTCCCTTGTTATCGAGTGATAATAACGCTACAGTGCAAGGCGTTGGGACGCAAGGCCGATGTGCCGCACAAGGTCCGGACCCGTAGGGCGAGGGCTGATATCCGCGAGGCCCTCTTGGAATCAGCGCTGGTGGAGTTCGGGGCCAAGGGGTTCGACGGGGCGTCCACGCGAGCGATCGCACAACGTGTCGAAGCCCACCAACCCCAGATCAACTACCACTTCGAGTCGAAGGAGTCCCTCTGGGTCGCCTCGGTGGACTACCTCTTCGGGCTCTTGGGAGAGGCACTGGACAGTGCGCTTCCAGTTGACTTGGCGGAAGTCGGTATGTCCGATCTCGCCGAGGCGTTCGCCGACGGAGTTCGCCGCTTCGTGCGATTCGCTGCCGAGCACCCCGAACTGAATCAGATCATGGTGCATGAAGGCACTGCCGCCAGTGATCGGTTGATTTGGATCACCGAGACCCACATCAAGCCGTTTTTCGACCTCATTGGGGTCGCCTGGCGGATCCTTCGTGACGCCGGCCTGGCGGCGCCGATCGACAGTGACGTCCTCTACTACCTGCTCGTTGGCGCGGCATCACAGCCCTATGTCACCGCTGCCGAGGTGCGACTTCTCGCGGGCCGGGATCCCCGCGACTCTAAGTGGATCAACGCGCACGCGGACGCACTGGTCGCCATCCTTCTTCCTGGCCTTTCCCGGACCGACCGAACCATTGAGTAGTTCTCAGTGGTTCACCGATGGAGACGGGGCGACGTCCAGGTCAGTTCGCTTCTATTCGAGCTTTTGTGAGAGCTACCCACGACTGAACAGCAGAAAAGCGAAAGAGGACAGAATCATGGCGGAAAAGCCGGCGATAATCGCGGTTTCCGCCGCTGATTGTCAGCCCCTCGGACACTCTTACCGAAGTCGACCCAGTCGTGTGAGGACGGTGCCCGTAGGGACAACTCCCCGGGCACGTACGAGTGAAGGAAATTCGACGCACTCCCTTGCCATTGCCGACGGCGCGAAGTTGGTTCTGGTGTTTGCGAAGAAGGACATCACCGACCCCTATGCAGCCCCTGTCGCGCATCTTCGCCTGAACCCCGACCTGTCCGACGGACGGCACTTCGAAAAGATCATGCCGTACCCAGCGGGCGAGGGGTCGAGTAGTCGAGTGCCGAGGATGGTAGTGGGTGGCTCATGCGCGACCTCAGTGCGTGCTGCGTGGTCTGCTTGGCAACTACTCGGCGCCGACCACCTTGAAGTCCTGGTTGACGAAGACGTGGTGTGGCCAGTTGACGCCGATGTTGTGGACCTCGTATTCGCCGTTGGTCAGCTTCACAACACGGTCGACAATTCCGCCCGGGTAGGCCGCCAGCGCCGCTTCCGTCGCCTTGTTGGCTGTCGTTCCGCTGACGATCGTCCCGGACCCCTCGCTATAGCTGGCGGGGATCTGTCCGACTTGCTTTGAAGTTTCCTGCGCACCCCTCTGGAAGGGGACCACCGTTGCTACTGTTGAGGGCTCAGATCCGCCGCCAGTCGTTTGAACGATGACTTGCGTGGCCTTGACGGTCGTTGAACTGACGGTCCCCAGTACGAGGACGTGTTCGCCCTTGGTAATGGTGCTCTTCGAGGTCGAGCTCGTCCCTTTCTCGTATTTCGTCGAAGACGCCTCGTCAACCGTCACCTCCTGAGCCGCTGATGTCGTCAGGGTGAAACTTGACTTGGCCATGTTCCCGACAGTGCCCGATGACCCCCCAGCGGCCGGTCCAGATCGTGCGTTGGATCCCTGGCTGCCGGATCCCGGATGTCCAACGGAGCTGCTGACGGCCACGGATTGCGTGGCCCCTGCCGAGGACGCCGTGCCAAGGCCGATGAACAATCCCGTTACCGAAGCCATCAGAGCAGCGGCCGCGATCAGACCGCGCCTCATCTTCGACGGTGGTCGTCGCATCTTCGGCCGGCTTCCTCGCTCAGACATTGTCGCTGAGACTGGCCAACCGGATGAAGATGCCGGTGACAGAGGCGATGCGGAAGCTGCGTCCTGCAGAGCCTCGACAGCCGTTGGCCCCGAAGTTTTTGCCGATTCAGGATGAGACGGAAGGGTCACGCGGTGGCTGGTTGGTTCGTAATCTCTCATGACGGCACTCCCTCAAACTCAGATAGTCAGAGTGCCAGCCATTCATGTGAAGTCGCTGTAGGCCGCCTGCGTGTCTGCCCCGAATCCTCTCCGACGGATGATGGAGGGAGCACAGACATCGACCAACGCCGGTGCGAGCTATGGCTGGGGTCGGTGCCACCAGTGAGCAGGTCCGATCCCCGAGTGGCCGGACATGGATCTCGTGTCCACATCTGCCACACACCCAGTCGAAGTATTCAGGCCTTCTTGGGTTTGCCGTCCGCGAGCTGACCTGACCGCACTCCGGCGACCACCGTGTCGACAATGGCCTGGGCAAAGCGATCACTGAGAGGGAGGTGGGTCTGCAGGAGCCGGTGGTAGGCGGGACCGTAGATCAGGTCGAGGACCACGTCGGGGTCGGCATCGGGCGAGATCTCTCCGCGCTCCATTGCCCGATCGAGGATGATCCGATGTTGGGTCCGAACTCGGCCGACGAATTGCTCGCGCCAGATTTCCGCCAGCTCCGGGTCGCGTTGCACTTCGGCGATCAGGCCCACCAGCGTGCGGCCCGTCACGGTTCCCTTGACCGTCCTGACCCAGGCGCGCAGTCCTGCCAGAAGATCGCCGCGGAGGGATCCCGTATCGGGGGTCGGTTGCCGAGCCCGGAAGTCCGATGAGAACGCCTCGAAGGCGAGTGTTCCCTTGGTGGGCCAGCGCCGATAGATGGTGGTCTTGCTCACCCCGGCCCGCTGCGCCACCTCGTCGATGGTCAGATCGACGAAGCCGCGCTCTTCGAGAAGCTCGTTGGCCGCGTCGAGGATGGCCTGATGGGCCCGCTCGCTGCGGGGTCGCCCCCGGGGGGCGGGCGGTGGGGGAGCTGTGTCGGTCATCGGGTTGACATTCTAGCACAATTGCAATACGATACGTATCGTATCGTTAATTTGGAGGTAGAGAAGTGACCTCAGTTCTTGACCGAAGCGTCGCGGCGAGCGACCGCCGTGCGGGTTGCGGGACACTCCTTCCCGGCGGCCAGCACACCGCCGCCCCCGAACACCGCACGCTCTCCGCCGACCCGCGCCAGGTGACCCCGGACGGGGGTGTGGCAAGTCCGCCGGGGCTCTCCGGAGTCGCACTGGGCTTGGTGCTCGTGGCGTCGTTCATGGTCGTCCTGGACTTCAGCATCGTCAACGTGGCGTTGCCGTCGATCCGACACGCTCTGGGATTCGGCGGCGACTCCGTGCAATGGGTAGTGACGGCGTATGCCATCACCTTCGGCGGCCTCCTGGTGCTGGGCGGCCGGATCGGCGACACCTTTGGTCGGCGGTCCATGTTCATCGTCGGGCTGGGGCTCTTCTCCGCCGCATCGCTGGCCGCCGGCCTGACCGGCGATGCCAGCCTGCTCGTTTCGGCCCGTGCCATCCAGGGCATCGGAGCCGCGCTCGTGGCGCCAGCCTCGCTCTCGCTCATCACCGCCCGCATTGCCGAGGGGCCCCGTCGCACCAAGGCTTTGGGCCTCTACGGCGCCACCGCATCGATCGGGTATGTCGTCGGTCAGGTCCTGGGTGGCGTGCTCGTGCAGTACATGAGCTGGCGCTGGATCTTCTTGGTCAATGTCCCTGTCGGGTTGGCTGCAGCCCTCCTTGCCCCCCGCCTCCTCGGCCCGGACAGGCGGAGGGTTCGGACCACCCGCCTGGACGTGCGGGGCGGGTTCCTGATCACGCTCGCGGTGGCCCTCGCCGTGTTCGGCATCTCCGAGGGCCCGATCCTGGGCTGGGTGCACCCCCTCGTGATCGGCGCCGTGCTCGTCGCTGCGGTCGCATTGGTGGGGTTTGTGGCCGTCGAGCGGTCACACGTCGATCCCCTCATCGACCTCCGTCTCCTCCGGCGCCGGGGGCTACGGACGGCGGCGATCTTGACGCTGCTGGTGGGGGCCTGGACGGCGGGGGAGCTCGTCGTGATGTCGGTCTATCTCCAGCAGACCTTGCACGACTCGCCGCTGGTGGCCGGGCTGGTCATCGCCCCGCAGGGGGTGGTCGGCTTCGTGACCGGCATGTTCGGCGCTCGGCTCGTCCGCTGCTTCGGCATGCGGACCTGGTTGGTGGTGGCGACGGCGGCGGCCGGCATCGGCTTCTTGGTCCTGTCCGACCTCCCGACGAGCGGTCACTACGACGCGCTGTTCGCGGTCGTGGTCCTCATCGGTTTCGGTACCGTGGGCACCGTCTTCGGCACGACCGTCATGGCGGCTAGCGGCATGGCGCCGGCCGACCAGGGTCTCGTGGGCGGTGTGGTGAACACGACCCGACAGGTCGGGGCTGCGGTGGGCGTGGCGGCCCTGGTGGCCATCGCGGAGGGTGCCAACGCACGCGCCGGGATCGCCACGGTCGGCGGAGATCGCGCTGCCTTGTTGGTGGCGGCGCTGGTGGGGCTCAGCGGGACCCTCGTCGCCTGGTTCGGTTCCCGGCCTCAACAGCCCGGAGAACACACCGCCACCGCGATGGCCGCTTCCCCCATCTCGCACGACATTCGAACCATGACCACGACAAGGAGGACACAATGAGACACACCATCTTGGGTAAGAGCGGACTCGAGGTGTCACGGATCGCCTTCGGCACCTGGCAGCTGGGTAGCGACCGGGGACCGACGGACACCGTGGCGACGATGGAAGCCATCCTGCGGGCCGCCGACAAGGGCGTCACCTTCTTTGACACGGCCCAGGGCTACGGCTTCGGCCAGTCCGAACAGCTCCTGGCGGCGACTCTGCACCACCTGGGCCGCGACTCGGTCGTTATCGCCACCAAGGGCGAGC
This sequence comes from uncultured Acidimicrobiaceae bacterium, assembly GCA_963789235.1. Taxonomy (GTDB): domain Bacteria; phylum Actinomycetota; class Acidimicrobiia; order Acidimicrobiales; family RAAP-2; genus Bog-473. The sequence continues at coordinate 245,294 of CAWBJX010000003.1, forward strand.
TGCGACCCGCAGGCGACGGTATCGTCCGCGACGCCGAGCGCGGCAGTGGATCCGGCAGGGTGTCGAGAAGTCGATGAGCATCGCCACCATCGCCAACTGGGGAGCGAACTTTGTCGTAGCCGTCTCCTTCCTCACCTTGTTGAACGCCATCACAAGCGGAGGAACGTTCCTTTTGATGGGGTGCCTGAGCGTGGTGGCGGTGGCGTACTTCTGGTGGAAGGTGCCCGAAACCGAGGGGCTGACCTTGGAAGAGATCGAGCGGGAAATGGCATAGCGCAGCTGACGACGGGCACCGCGACGGGTGTTCGTCTTCTGGTCTCGCGGATGGCGGTGGACGCGTGGTCGCGGCACCGGGGATCGACGGCCCCGTTGGTCGACCTCGGTGCCACGGCGTACGACACGGCGGAGGAGGGCGGCCAAGTGCTTGATGCCATGCCTCCCAAGTCCATTTGGCGTCAGGTGTCTAGTGAGTAGAACACGTCGAGAACCGTTTGGTAGTAGCCGGGTCCGATCGTTTCGCCCTCGGCGTAACAGACGAACACCAGAGGCAAATTGTCCGGGTCCCGTCCGCGTAGGAGCTCCGATGCGCCGTCGGCGATCTGCCGACGGGAGGTGAAGAGGTCATAGCCTCGCAGTATGGCCTCGATCCGATCCAGCTCGCCGAGCGATCCGACATTGAAGGTAATCGATCGGAGACCCAACGACTGCTGGCCATGGCGAGTCTGATGAATACCCCGCGTTGCACGAAGGATCAGGATGATGGATGCGGGCGACACATCACCGAGTACCGCGACTGCATCCTCGCGAACGATCTCATCGAAAGGACCGAGCTCCCGGTAGAAGTCGACTGATCGATCGAGATCGGCTACAGCGACCAGTGTGGAACGTATGGCCCACGGCTGTGCGACGTGATCAGTGGGCATGGTGGTTCCTCCCGTGAGTCTCCGTGTTCTTCTCAAACGAGATAAATGGATCTGTAATCCTCAGGGTATCCGCCGTATTTCTTGCGTGTTGTCGGAGCCAGTGGAACGCCGAACACCAGTAGCGCCATGCTGATCACGGGACGGTGGTAGCCGGAGACCTCACTGACACGCTCTCAGGTGCGATCGACCCCGGTGGCCAACCAGCCGCTTGAACGGACTTAGGAACTGTTAGCTCGGACCGTCACGGCACGCCGGGGGCCGGATGCCCCGCGTTGCTGCAATACAGGGCAGTCCTCGCCGCATCGGCCATGTACAGCGCCGAAACCTTGATGATAGAGCACCCTCTGCTACAGGTGCGAACTCCGTGCACGGGGTGGAAACTGAGCGGACGGAAGGCCACGCTGCGGCGCTGGAGCGGAACACCGAGACCAATTCCATCACCTTGCCAACGTGATGATCGACTAACCCCCGGTTAATTCGAAGCGTGCTTCCGCTACTGCGCGTGTACGACCTGCCCGAGGTGCTCAGCTGCACGCTTGTCTGAGGACGCTCGCGACTTTGAGTAGTGCCGGTTGAGCACTTGAGGACCGTGTCCCTGACGCTCTGCCACCACACTGATGTTGAACCCCGCATCGAGCAATTCCGATGAAATGAACTTGCGCAATCCCAGGATCGATCCGTCGAAATTCAGGTTCGTCCGACCAGCAGAGCGAGCCTCCTCTCGCTGCTCCGCGGCTGCGACGGCCAGGCTGGCCCAGCGCTCGCTTCGACCCGACGTCGCCGCAATTTCACGAAGCGACATGCCATCCCCAGGTTCAAGCCCTGGTGTTCCCGCTGGACGGCTCGTTGGAGCTGACCGGCGTACGCGCAGAGCCTCGTCCTCGAGGGCAACAACCTTGGGGTCCTTGCGCTCGATGCCGGGGTGGCCCTTGAGGACCGCGACCTGTTTGGTCAGGAGATCGGGCGCCAGCGGTGCTGAGCAATCCGGCGCAGGACTGAAGAGATATGGATCAGCATCCAGTTCCACGCCGGCCGCTTTCGCCTTGCACTCATCTGGTCACAGTGGCGCTGCAACATGGCGGCAGTTGCCGCGTCGATGTGGAAGGTCCTGCTGCGGTAAGTCTTGGTGGCCCTCACCTTCCCTGAGCAAGGTGACAACCGAATCGAGGGTTACCTGACTCTTGCTCCAGGCCACGGCAGGGTGCCGGATAGCTACGGGCTCCCCGCGCCGGACCCCGGTGACTGCAGCGGCACGAGCAGGGGCGCTATTGCGGGCGTCACCTCGGTAGCGATCCAGAGCAGCAGCGTCACCTCCTCGACTTCCGGTGGCGTCCGTCCAGTCGAGCGGTACGTGCTGGTCGGCAACTCGAAGATCGGCCATGGGATAAACCGTCGTGATACCCCGGCGCCTGGCCCACCGAAAGAACGTCTCCCGTCTTCCCAACGGTCCAGGCTCACCCGGAGTCCCACTTCCTCGGGGGCACGAGACGCATCGACCCCGACCCATTACGCGCCCGTTGCACTCGTTTCGGATTGACCGGTTCGGCGGATTCGACCCGAAGTGACCGACGCGTACACACGCCGGATTCGACGCACATCGGGACCCGCCGAGTCGGACCAACTTGACCGTGCGCAACTCCTGAGCAACTCGGTGTGCGGTCACGGCAACCTTGCCGACCTTTATACGCCCCGTGCCGCGTTCGGGGCTGATGCTGCCGAGCCACAGATGGGGCTGGCCTGTTCGATCTACCTGCCGTTCAGTGCGAGTCGCGAGGTCCTCAACGGGACGACCCATGAGTTCTTTTCAACCTGTGGTGAGCAGGTCGACAGCCACCACGCGCAGCACCGCCCGACGATTCGTCGAACGGCGAGTCATATCTCGATCCGCAGCTGTGCAGCGACCGCATCCGCGTCCCAGAGCTTCTCTAAGGACCACCCGGTCACGTACCCCAGCATCGGGGGAAGGCCCTGCCAATCGAAATAGAACTCCAACCGTTCGATCCGAGCGTCCTCATCCGTCGAGGCGAATCCCTGCTCCCAGCACTCGTAGCCGGTGCCGTCGGCCGTCGTGCCGGCGAGCCTACGACGCCACGCCCAGCCGTCGTCCGCCGGCCACACGTCGAGCGTGTCACTCATGAGATCCGGGAGGCGCTCACGCACAGCGGTGTAGGCGCGGTCCACAGCGTTGCACAGCGCTTCGGCTGATACGGCCCGTTGGCCGAACCACGGGCTGAACACGACCAGGTGAGGGCTGAACGCTTGGGCAAGCGGGGCCACTTTGCCCCTCGATCGCGGGTCGAGCAGCGTGGCGAGCTCGCGTGCCCGGTCCTGGTTTCGCCGGGCTCCATCGGAGCTGGGCACAGGGCGCCCGGCGGGATCTGGCGGGTTGACCACGAACGGCGGTGGCGGGGTCCAGGGATCGCGGCCGTAGTCGGCCATGTTCGTGACGGCCTCGATCGTCACGTTGTAGGAGAACGCGAGCGACTGCGGGAATCCGTGCCAGTCGTCGAAGAACTCGAGGCGGGTGATCAGTCCCCGGTCGTCCGTCCAGGCGAACAGCTGCTCCCAGAACTCCTGCGGCTGGCCGTCGATGCCGGTGCCGTGCACGCACCAGCGCCACGCAACCCCGTCCTCGGTGGGAAACACCAGGAGGTGGTCCATCCGGTAGTCGGGGATTCGCTGCGAGATGGTGGCGTGGTTGAGAGTCGCCCCCTCGGCCAGGTCGGTGTTGCGTTCCTGTGGCAGCTCGCCGCCCAAGAACGGGCTGCAAAAGACCCACCGCTCCGCGAAGTCATCCGGATCGAACGCGCCCACGAGCGCGCCTCGTACAACGGACAGGTGGTAGGCCTCGAAAAACCGATAGGCGATCGATCGATGACGCTCGATCCGTTCCTGCACACCCACCCTTGCGGTCACCGGACGGACCATGTCACGCCGCCACCCTACTCGGCAGATCGGAAGTCAGAGTCTGGGTTGGGTGGAGTGACCCGAGTAGGAGAACGCGAGCCGTGAGAATTGGGTGGACAACGTCCAACGTCACCAAATGTTGAAGGGCAGTTCAAGCCCCGGACTCTGCGCCGTAATGTTTGTGCTGCGAGTGTTCGCGGGCTGTCTCATACTCGAGATCCTCAACAGCACCGATCACTACGAACTCAGCGTGAAGTTTGGATTGAGGCCCAGGAACGTCCAAGGTCTGCTCGACTTCATTCCCGCCATTTTTCTTCACCTCTCATTGAATCACTTCGAGGGAAACGGCCCCTATCAACTCGTCGCCGGATTTCCGCCGCATACCAGGGTATTGACAAGCTGCTCGTGGTTACAGCTTTCGTCGTGGTCACGAGCGCCTGTCTTGGTGGCTCTTCGGGCCTAACGGCTCCTATGCAGTGGGAGCCTGCGGGGTGATCTGTGGCTGGATCGGTTACGGCTTGGTCGGCGGTCTCTACCATCGCAAAGAGCTGGGGACGTGACTTTCTGCGATTACTGGTAGCTCTGTACGCGTTTGCCGCTTGGCAGTACTTCCGCCAAGAGTGGAGCGGATGGAAGTCGGCCTCCAGGGTGCTCGGCTGGTTTCCGAACACCGAAACCTCACTTCCGACCCGGTAGCCGCAACCCCTTTAGATTCCGTTATCGGAACTCTTGACAGCGCTCGAAGGCGGAACTTACAGTGCGAAATACAGTGCACTCAATCAGGACCGCGTGGGGAAAGCTGCGCATGGGCGAAGGACCGATCGGTGCCTATGACGATGACGTCCTGACGCGAGTCGGATTCGGTCGCCCATTTTTCGATGTCGACGAATTGGCCTTTTGAAGAGGAGCGTCATGACCAATATGACCAAGGCGGACACGAGTGTTTCCACGGAGGCGTATGTCGACATCGATGAATGGCGCGACGTGCCCCGCCGACACCGCTACATCCATGGCGGATTCGACGACACGCACACCCGATTCTCGATCTATTTGCCACCCGAGCAGCACTACGCCGGCCGCTTCTTCCAGTACCTCGAAGGCGGTGCCGGCGGTCATGAGAACCTGCTCGCCAGCGGGGGACTCGGCGACGGGATGATGATGGACTGGATCTTCGACCTGGCGTTCGACGAGTTCGGCGGTTACCTCGTGGAGTCGAACCAGGGGCACTTTCCCGGCGAGGGTCTCGGCTTCGGGAACGACTATGAGCTGTTCGGTGCGAGCGCCGACAGTGCAGTGTTCGCCAAAACGGTTGCCGCCGAGATGTACGGGGCCGAGCCACACCACGGCTACGTGTGGGGCGTGAGTGGCGGCGGCGCACGTTCGGGTCGGTGCCTCGAGAATCGACCTGATGTGTGGCAGGGCGGCGTGCCGCACGTCGGGATCGGGCAGGCCACCCAGTGGTCGCCGTGGGCGTTGCTCTGGCTGGTCGGCCGTGACAAGTTCGCCCAGATCATCGATGCGGTGGAGCCCGGTGGGAGCGGTGACCCGTTCGACGGGCTCTCGAATGTGCAGCGCGAGGCGCTCGCGGAGCTCTATCGCCGTGGGTTCCCCCGCGGCGCAGAAAGTCAACTGGCACCCTTCACCGCGTGGGCTTTCCCGTGGTATTCCCTTCTCGACGACGACCCTGAGTACTTCGAGGATTTCTGGAACGTTCCGGGATATCTCGGGCACGATGTGCCCGAGCTGTTGGCATCGGTGCTCGTCGACGAGAGGGTAGCGATCTCCAGAGTCGTCCCGGCCAGCCAAGTCGACAATCTCTGGGCGCAAATGGCAGTTCGCCTCGCGACCGCTGGAGCGAGTGGTTCCGACCCTGCCTGGGGTTTTGAGATCGAGGCCGATGATCCCGAGCGGATGTTCATGTCGCGGGTGCGGATCCTTTCGGGAGCTGCGGCTGGACAGGATTTCTTGGTGGCGGGGGTCGACAACGGTGTCCTCAGCCCGTTCTCCGAGCGCACACCGGGAATCCTCGAAGCGGTGGCCGAAGGTGACGAGATTCAGATCGACAACCGTGACTTCGTGGCTTTCTGCTACTACCACCGGTACGCCACGCTCGATACGTGGTCGAAGACACCCGACCGGGTCCAGCCTGAGCTCGGTCCATGGGGCGTGGACGGGCGACCGATCTATCCGCAGCGAGCGATCCAGCCTGTCGGCAACGCCGCCCCTGCGACGTATAAGGCGACGATCGAGAACAAGATGATTTACGTCCAGAACAGCCACGACGCGCAGGTGTGGCCGACGACGATCTTTCCGTACGACGCCAAGATCCGCGAGAACCTGGGCGACCGCATCGACGATCACTACCGGCTGTGGTTCGTCGAGAACGCGCCACACGGCACGCCAGAGTTCTTGGGTCCGGCACTCACGTCGGAGAAGGACCCTGGTGTGTGGAGGAGCCGGCTTGTGTCGTACGACGGGGCGACGGCGCAGGCGCTGCGCGAGGTCGTTGCCTGGGTGGAGGACGACATCGCGCCCACCTTCTGCACGGGCACGTACCTCACTCGCGACAATCGCCTCGTGTTCGCCGATACGGCGGCCGAGCGAGGAGGCGTCCAGCCTGTTGTCTCGGTCAGCGCGAACGGGTCCCTCCGTGCCGAGGTGAAGGTGGGTGAGAACGTCAACTTCGTCGGGCTCGCCGAGCAACCGCCTGGCGCTGGCGTCATCGTGGCTGCCGAGTGGGACTACGAGGGAACTGGGAACTACGTTGCCGCCGAGACCGGAGTCGACGTGTCGAAGATCGAGTCGGTGGGCTCGCACGTCTACGCACGAGCAGGTACGTACTTCGTCTCGTTCCGCGTGGGTGCCCATCGGCATGGCACGCGGGGCATCGGCCCGGCGGTCACCAATCTGGCGCGAGCCCGGGTCGTCGTCTCCGAGAACTGAGGGGAACATGAGTATGGTTGGCGCCGCAACCGTCCTCTTCTGACGGGTAACCAGTTCAAAGGCGAGTTTCGAACTCTCATCGAGAGGGCACGATGGGCCTGCTACAACTGAAGGCAGATAGCTTCAAGCGTTGGAGTCAAGGCGCGCTCGACGTAATGATGCGGTGGAATACGTCGGTCGCCCTGCCAGTCGAGGCGGTGGCGCATGGCGGTGATCTCTGCTCTCACCCCAGGCTGAGGTTCAGTTGCGTCGCTTCGGAGTCGGGGTCGACGTCGGCGAAGACCGTCGGCTCAATGAAGCAACCGCCGGCAGGGTCGCCACCTCTTCGCCACCATCGACACCCGGGCAACCACGTCTTCATAGATCGGCTGCTGCGCCAGCCTGCGGGTGGGGAAGGCTCATCCCTGGCCCGACAGGATCCCGACGCTCATCATGGTGCCGAGCCCGCAAGCCGCGTCGAGGTCGGCGTCGTCAAAGACGATATTGGCCGACTTGCCGCCGAGCCCGCCATGCCAGCGACGACAGAGGCTGGAGTCCCGTTGTCCATCGTTCCCCGGCGCCCGAATTCCTCCGCGTTTGCCTCAATGAGGTCCGCCAGGTGCAAGAGCAGCCTCCGCCGTTCTTCCGGCGCTCGATGCCGCTACTCGCGGAAGCAGCGTCGGCAGCGTTGACCGCTCGGTCGACCTCGTCGGGTCCGGCCAGTGGGATGGTGGCATCAACCTCACCAGTGCTCGGGTCGATATGCCCATGGACGCCACCGCTCTCCGAGTCAAAGCGCTCTCCGCCGATGTGCGGGTGGACGGTGGGACGGATCGTCGTGTCGGTCATGGGTTCCGCTTTTCGACGTCGTTGGCTTCCTGCGACTTGTAGATCGAATGCACGGCCACGATCAGTCCGCCCTCCACCCTGAAGCGGCCGGTGTGCATGGTGGTGGTGCCGTCGGCGTGATTGCAAATCGTGGATCGCTGCACGACCTCGTCACCCTCGACATCGATCGACAGGACCTCCCGATCGATGTCGCCGCTGGTGGCAAAAGCTTCGCTCATCTTCGCAAACATGGCCCCCTTGATCTGTCCGTCTACGGGCGATGGCGGTACGTGGCGCACCTCGATCGAATCGGCCAGATAGCCGTTGGCGGCCAGCTGCTCGATCCGCATGTGCGCAGCGATGGCCTCGATGTCATTGTTCACACGCTGGCGTCGCCAGTGAGGACCATCACTGCGTTGTTGGGACAGCGCCGTTGGGCATCGAGTACCGTCGACTCTAGGTCCTCCGGAACAGTGGTGAACAAGGCATACGCCTTCCCATCGGTACCGAGCCGAAAGGACTCGGGCGCGACGGCGACACATTGGCTGTGGCCGTCACAGGCAAAGCCATTGACCATGACCTTCATCGTTCCGGACGCTCGTCGTCGAAGTCAGGTCCCACTCGGTCCGCTACCGACTGGAGGGCATCGAGGTCGAACCCGAAGATTCGGGCCGGGTTGCCCGAGAGAACCCGGTCCATTTCGTCGCGGCTCAGCCCGAACTTGTCCTGAATCTCCTTCAGGTACGTCATAGAGTCGGGCCAGGTCGATTCGGCATGGGGGAAGTCGGATCCCCACACCACGTTGGCAGTCCCGATCTCCCGGATCCGCGCCCAGTCTCGGTGATGGCAGTGTGCCTGGACCCAGACGTTCTCGCCGAGATATTCACTCGGTCGCCGCGGCAGCGAGCGGAGTGCCGGAAGCTGGCTGTCCCATATGGGCTCGACGGGCTTGATGCTCGGCGTCCGTGCATCCGGTCCCGCGGCATGAATGTCGTCGTAGACCTCCATGGCATAGAGGACCCAGTCTGCGCCTCCGGTCTCGGCGACCACGACCTTGAGCCCGGGATGGCGCTCGAAAACCCGGCCGAAGATGAACGACGACAGGGGCCCGCCCTTATTGATGTGGTCGTAGACGCCGAGCTTGGCCATGGCGAGGCCGCCCTTACCAGGGTCGAAGACAGCGTCGAGGCCTTCGCTGGGGAATGCGGCGTGCATGACGAAGGGGACATCGAGCTCTTCAAGCACTCTCCACAGGGGTTCGTAGCGGTCGTCGTTGTATCGGGGCAGTCCCGCCGGACTGTTCCCGCTCCAAAAGACCCCGCCGCGTAATCCGTGTTCTCGTCCCCAGCGCACTTCGCTGACGCAGCGATCGATGTCGGCCAGATCGAGCTGGATGGTGGCGGCCCACCGTTCGGGTTCGCTCGAGACGAAGTCGGCCATCCAGCGATTGTGGGCGCGGTGGCCCTCCCAGTAGAAGCCGTCGTCGGCGGGGCGGCCGAAGAAACCGAAGGCGCTCCCTTGGGGGAAGAGAATCGCTCCGCTGGTCCCGTCGGCTTCGAGCTCCTTGAGCCGGGTGTCCGGATGGCTGTCGCCGGCGATCATCATGAACTCGGCTTCAACAAAGCCCTCGACCCCGATCTCGTCGAGCTTGGCGGCGCGGCGCTTCTGCTGCGCGGCAATGGCACCAGGGTCCATGAAGGTTCCCCCGCCCATGCTCATCATCAGCGGGTTGCCCTCGCCACCAGAATTCAGCGCCCCCATCATCTCGACGACAGTCTTTCGTTGCTCCGCGTACTCGTCCCGGTACTTCTCCTCGAAGTACTCGGTGAAGTCGATCTGTGGCCGACCCACGTGCGAGTCGGTGGTGATGACGACCGAACGCGTTCCCATGGCACTCGCCTCCCCTGACCCCACCCGGAGTCGTTGGCCTATTGTGGGCGAGCGTGACACATTGTGTCAATCGGAGGCCGACGGAAGCTCGAATCCCTGCGGCGATCACCAGCGGACTTTGCGATTCTGGTTTCTAGCGAAGCTTGGACAACGTGGCGAACGACTCCGCCAGCATGTCGGCGAGTGAACCCACACCCCCTTCGGACACCCAGCGCGAGTACGCATAGGCGACCAGTCCAGAGATCGCAGCGCCGAGTGCGCCCGCTTGGGGATCCGACTCGTCGATCCCGAGCCGTTCGGCCACGATTGCCTGGAAGGTACCGTTCATGGTGAGCGTGCTGTGGGCCATCGCCTCGAGCGCAGCGTCAGGGGACCGGTGGACGGCGATGCCCCACAGGAGCACCATCTCCATCTCCGGGTCTGCGCCCTGAGCCGCGGCCACGGCTCGTAAAAGGGCCTGCACCAGGGATTCTTCGGGCGGCCGAGCTCGTACGAGGTTGGAGATAGCCTCGAGCTTTCGCATCGGAAGCGCAGCCAGGAGGTCGTCTCGGCCAGCGAAGTAACGGAAAAACGTTCGCATCGAGATCCCGGCTGCTTCGGCTATCTGTTCGACGGTCACGTCCTCCGCCCGGTCCTTCGCGAAGAGCGTCAAGGCGGTGCGTTCGATCCCCCGTGCCACTCGCTCGCGGCGGCCGTTCCAACCGTTCGCCCCTTCAACGCTCCCACTAACGCTCACTGCACCAGTATGAGTTCCTCCGCCGCCCGTCAGCCAACTCCGCCGGGCGGAGTCGGGTGCGACTTACCTGAAGCCCTTGGATTTGTGCGCAGGGCTGACGTCACCGACGAGAGAGTGACGTACCGTGCCATACGGCTTACCGTCGCTGGGGGCCAGTGTGGGCCGCCCCCCCGCTGGGGTGACGTTCAGGTGCGGAGACATGCAATTCCGAAGGTCAACTGGTTTTGCCGCCACGCCACTTGAAAGGAACGACTGTGATTGGAGAGGTGGCGAACATGGCTATCGCTGCCCTCACGACCCTCGATGAGGTTCAGATACGCCGCGCTCTCCAAACAGCCGGTCTGGTCATTCCCCCCTGGTTGGTTGTCGCGACAAGAATCGGAGACCGTAGTGGCACTCGGCCGGTCATTTCACACGTGGAGCCGTACTTCGTCCTCACTTGATCGGCTTCCGCCTCCGTGAGCCCTTCGGAGGGGACTCGGCGACGGAGTCCTGCGAATGTTGGCGAATCGAACGTCTAGCTGCGATGATCATGCCTATGCCACAACGAAGCCGCAGCAACACCGTCATTTCCACCTATGGAGATGATGACCGCGGACCAACGGCAGCGATGGCGATCGCCGTAGAGCTCCGCGAGGAGATTCTCCGTGGTTACGACGACGGTCAACTGGTTGGCTCAGAGGACGACTTGATCGCCAGGTTCGAGGTGAGCCGTCCGACGATGCGACAGGCGGTTCGCATCTTGCAGTCCGACGACCTTCTCATCGTCAAACGCGGGTCAAACGGTGGGATGTTCGCCAAGGTGCCATCGAGTGACCTCGTCGCACGGTCAATATCCATGTTGCTTCGTCACCGCGGCGTGACGTTTCAACAGCTCGTCGACGCTTTGCTTCCGTTCACCGAATTGGTGCTCTTGTCAGCCATTTCCGCCCCCGACGATCGCCGAGAGCTGGCGGCTGCGTCCATCCTTGAGTATCGCCCTCCAGACGAGCTGGACGACCGAGAGCGGATTCTGGCTGCGGCGCAGCATTTTGGAGAACAGATCACCTCTCTGGTCTCGAATCCGGTTTTGACGCTCATGCTCGAAGCGCTCAGCGATCTCGTTACTGGTGGCGTACGGGACGCACCCTCGGGAGCCGGGCACTATGAGTCATCCCGAGATTGGCACTGCAGCGTCGCCCGGGCGGTCAAAAGAGGCGACCGGAAGGCAGTGGTACGGCTCGTCCACGAGATGCAGGCCCAACTGCCGACCTGGAGCCGGTAGCCGCAACCCCGCCAGATTCCGTTAACGGAACTCTTGACAGCCCTCGCGGCGGAACTTACAGTGCCAAAACGGTGCACTCAATCGGGACCGTTTAGGGAAGGCTGCGCACATGGGCGAAGGACTGATCGGTACCTACGATGACTACGTCCCGACGCAGGTCGGTTTCGGGCGCCCATTCGTGGATGTTGATGAGTCAAAGGATGAGCCCTATCCCCACCGTCTCGTTCACGGAGGGTTTGAAGGGGCAGAGACGCTCTTCTCTTTCTATCTACCGAACAGTGATCAGTACGACGGTCGAATCCTCCAATTCCTCGAGGGAGGAGCTGGAGGTCACGAAAACGTCATGGCCAATGGTTTCATGGCGTTCGGCAACGACGCGTGGCAGTTCACCTACGCCTTCAACGACATGGGTGCAGTGCTCATCGAGTCGAACCAGGGGCACCCCGCCAATGCCGGCCACACCGGCTTCCACAATGACGTGTACCTCTTTGGCGCCAGTGCTGAGACTGCACGTTTCGCGAAGTGGTTGGCGGCAAAGATCTATGGACGCGAGGTCCATCACACGTACGTGTTCGGCGCGTCAGGTGGTGGCCATCGCTCCTTCCAATGCATCATGCGCGCCCCAGACGTCTATGACGGGGGAGTGCCCGAGGTCTTCGGCGTCAACCCCGGGCTGTACTGGTCGATCTTCGGCCAGGCCGTTTCCGTTCTCGGCAAGGACGTTCTCACGGTGCGCGACGCCATGGAGCCCGGAGGCACAGGAGACCCCTTCGCTGGACTGACCTTCGGCCAGCGAGAGGTGTTGCGGGACCTCTTTCAGTTGGGTTTTCCCCGCGGCGCGACAACCCAACTGACCCATATTTCCGTCTTCCCCTTCACGTTGTACAACACGATCGATCAGAACCCGGAGTACTTCCACGACTTCTGGAATGAGAAGGGATACCTGGGTCATGACGATCCCGAGCGCCTGGCGCACCGAAGAGTTGCGGAGACGCTGAAGGTTCGCGAAGTTCGCCCCGCTGAGCAGCTGACATCCAACATCTTCGTAGCAATGCAGTTGGTGACAGCAGGCGCGACGTTGCAAACACCTTATGGGGTCACTCTGGACACCGACGACGCCAACCGTTACACGATGGGGAAGCTCACCGTAAAGAGCGGCAAGGCAGCAGGGCGGGAAATGGTCATCGCCGACATCAGCGAGGGCGTCCTTATTCCCTTCGGCGAAAAGTGCCCCGAGCTCTTCGAAGGAGTGGAACCGGGTGACGAGGTCTTCATCGACAACAGTGATTGGCTGGCCTTTTGTCACCTCTATCTGCACAATGTCGAGTGGAACGTCCCTGGACTCCACGATGTCGAAGGACGAGTACCCCACGACTATGAGCGATTCGCCGTAGACGGGAATCCTGTCCACGCCCAGACTGGGATCGCCCACTATGACCTAGACGAGGTGGTCCCGTTTCCGGGCAAGATGATCTATGTCGGCGCGGCACTCGATATCTGCATCTGGCCGACGATCACTTCGTCGTTCGACCACTATGTAAGGAGCGTGCTTGGCGATACGGCACGTGATCATTACCGGTTGTGGTGGGTGGAGAACAGCACTCATGCGCGGGCGGAGATGGCATGCACCCTCACCGGAGATCCTCCGGCCTATTGGCGTACCCGACTGGTCGACTACGAGGCTGTAGGGGCTGCCGCGCTCACCGCCGTGCGGAAGTGGGTCGAGGAAGGCATCGAACCTCTACCGGACAGCGCCTATACGTTGACGCCCGACAAGGACATCGAACTCGAGAGGGACCCGGATCGGCGAGGCGGAGTGCAACCGGTCGTTGAGTTGACGGTCGATGGCCGTTATCGCATCGAGGTTCCGGCCGGGTCCGAAGTCCACTTCGTGGGCAGGGGCATCGTTCCGGCAGGTGCAGGGACCATCGTCGAGGCGGAAATGGACTTCGAAGGAATCGATACCTGGCCATTTCAAGCGAAGGGAGCCGATGGCAGCACGGCCGCCCTCGAGGTCACCGCAGTCCACACCTTCCGCACTCCCGGAACCTACTTCCCGGTTCTGAGGATCGGGTCGCACGCTGAAGGTGCGGCCCGCACCGGTGAGGCCATCCGGAACCTCGCACGCGTGCGCGTGGTCGTCGTGGACTGAGATCAGCGGATTTCTTCGACAGGACTTGCGAGGAGCTCTTCTCATGAATGTCGTCGAGACCCGCTGATCCAATGAGTTCGATCGCGTGAGCACTGGCCTTCGAAATCAATCCAACGAGTGCTCTGCGATCCACAAGAGATAGGAGCCACGACGTGACGAATAAGTCTGAGAAATTCAGTATCGAGAGCTCTGAAAGTTTGGTTGGCCGTTTCGAGGATTTCAACCCAACTGAAGACGGGTTCGGCTCGCCATTCATCGACATTGACGAATGGCGCGAATCACCTCGCCGGCACCGATTTATCCATGGTGGATTCGAGAATACTCACACGCTGTTTTCTCTGTATCTCCCTCCACCCGAGGGATTCGATGGTCGGTTGCTTAAGCACCTTGAAGGTGGTGCCGGTGGGCATGAAACACTGCTCGCCTATGACATCGGACTGATCACTTCATGGATGTTCGATTTCGCGTACAACGAACTCGGCGCAATCCTCATGGAGTCCAATCAGGGCCACTATCACGACGAGGGTATTGGCTTTCACAATGACGTGGTTCTCTTTGGTGCCAGTGCCGAAAGTGCTCGTTTCGCGAAATGGTTGGCGCCACGTCTCTATGGGACTCCCGTGCACCACGCATATGTCTTCGGCGCCAGCGGCGGTGGGCACCGTTCCTACCAGTGTCTCATCCATCGGGGAGACGTGTTCGACGGCGGAGTCCCTGAAGTGTGCGGCGCAAATCCAGGAATCTATTGGTCTGTTCAGGGATTGGCGATCGAATTGCTTGGTGACCAGCTGCTTTCCGTCGCGGACCACTGCGAACCGGGTGGGGGGGACCCATTCGAGGGACTGACGTATGACCAACGAGAGGCGCTTGGTGACCTGTTCCGAATGGGATACCCGGTGCGAGCGGTCAATCAACTCCAGACATTGGCTGCACCGTTCACGCTGTACAACTCACGTGAGTACAACCCTGAATACTTCAAGGACTTCTGGACGAAGCGGGGCTATCTCGGCTTTGACGATCCCGACCGACTGGCGAAGCGCCGGGTCCACGAAACGGTGAAGGTGACAGAAGTGGTCAGCGTCGAAGAGGTCATGGGCACCAATCCCGCCGAACTGCAGCTCTTGATGGCGGGTGCGGCGCCTCAGGCGAGTGCAGCTGTTGGCCTTGATATCGATGATCCGGGTCGGGCGTATCTGTCATGGATGCGCATGAAGACCGGCAAGGCTGCCGGACGGGAACTTATCGCCATGGTGATCTTGCCTGGCGGGCAGATCGTGCCATTCCTGCAAAAGTCACCCGAGCTCTTCGACGGAGTCGAAGCTGGCGACGAAGTCGAACTCGACAATCGAGACTGGTTAGCGTTCACCCACCTCTACAAGCACTCGGTGGAGTGGAATGTACCCGGTCTTCACAGTTCAGAATCGCGCGTACCTCTCGAGTACGACAGTTTCTCGATTGACGGTGAGCCGGTCCACGTTCAAACCCATGAGATCGCCTACGACCTCAACGAACTCGAGCCGTTCACGAGCAAGATGATCGTCCTCGCCTGTTCCCTGGACTGCATGATCTGGCCCACGTTCATGACACCACTCGATCGACACATCCGATCCACTCTTGGCGATCGTGTCGATGATACATATCGACTCTGGTGGATTGAGAACGCGACCCATGGTCCTCCCGAATTTATGGGTGCGATGGGGATCACCAAGGAGATGGATCCCCGCGTTTGGCGGACCCGGCTGGTCGATTACTCGCCCCCCGCGGCTCAAGCCTTGCTCGACGTTCGTGACTGGGTGGAGAATGGCGTCGCCCCACCTTCCGATACTCGCTACCGACTCAGCCAGAGCCATCAACTGGAACTGCCGTCCGAGGCAACGGAGCGCGGTGGTATTCAGCCGGTAGTGGTGCTCACGGTCAACGGGGCAGAGCGTGCAGACGTGAAGGTGAATGAACAGGTCCACCTTGCAGGTGAGGCGACGGTTCCCATTCGCGGCGGACGGATCACTCGAGCAGAGATCGACCTCAAGAGCGACGACTCGTGGCCCTATCAAGCAGAGATTCCTGACGGAGCAATCGACCACATCGAAGTCGGCACAGACCACAGATTTGAGGAGCCCGGCGTCTATTTCCCTTCGTTCAGAGTGAGTACGTTACGAAACGGACGCAGCGACACTGCACTTCCCATTCAGAACTTGGCTCGAGTGCGAGTCGTCGTAACTGAGTAGTCGACCCGGTACCGCCCGCGAGATCGTCAGTTACCCGCAGTGCAACTTGCAAGCCGGACGGCTATTGGAAAGGCTGGGTCGGTGGCAGGCGGTCGGCGGTCAGATAGCTCCCGCTGGCCCGGGCGATACTGCGCGTCTCGCCGATGCGCTTGCAACCTCCGAAGCCCAGGCTCGTACGCGGCATGCTCAACGCGCAGCGGGGATCGACCCAGAACTCCCACGTCTCGCCGTTGCCAAACTCGTAGCGCACATTGCCCTTTCCGGCATCGAACGCATTGACGTTCGTGGTGCAGACTCGCTCTCGGCCGGCATTGTCGACGATGACCGCGCCTCGGGCACCGTACTCACCAACGAGGATCTGGCCGTACTCCGAGGCGCCGTCTTCGTAGTTGTTCATGAACGACGACCAATGGCCGATGCGGTTCTGCACGAACCAGGTGTCGGTATAGTTCTCGTTGCCCCACATGGTCTCGACGATGACGTGGCCACTGACCGACTCGCCGAAGTAGGTGCCGTCGACGCTGTAGCCCTGGTGGTTGTAGAACATCTCGCCTGTCTCGTCGTCGGGACGCCGCCAGGCGTGGTGCCATGACGTGCCCTGGCCACAGAGTTGGCCCGTGAGCTGGATGTCACCGTTCTCGCTGGCCCACTCGAAGGACGTCATGCCGAAGCTCACTTCCTCGCCGCTTGTCGGCCCGGTGGCGCTATAGGTGATCCGGTTGTCGGTGGTGAGCTCCGAGATGACGGGCCCACTCCATTGGCCGTAGCGCTCGTCCGGCACGAGGCCTGATGGGGTGGCCACGAAACCGCCGATGATGCCCGCAGCCCCCAGCTTCCCTTCAGCTGACTTCACGTTGTGGGAGAACAGATAGAAGTTCCCCGATGACCCTGTCAGGAATGCGTCGAACCACGTGTCGGTGTGATGGAGTCCGAAATAGGAGCGAGTCACGACCTGGTCCGCGGGATGGACCGTGAAGCCGGCCATCTGAAGCCAATTGAACTGTCCCATCCGCCGGGGCTCCGGATACGCGCCCTTCGAATAGCCCAGCGGCGGGACATCAGGTGCGATCGGGGTGTCCGTCATCAGTCGTTCTCCCTCTGGACGCTCTGCCCTCGACTCGACATCCGGAGTGCTCACTTCGTCGACGTTCCTGCCGATGGCTTCTCTCCATTTCGGGATACTGTATTGCAAACCGGTAACTGTAATCGGTATTGTGCCAAAGGAGCGCCGGGGGGCCATGAACTACATCCAATTTGGACTTTTGGAAGTCGCCACGGACGACCCCTACGGGCTCGTCGCGATCGACGAAACGGATTCGTGCGCCCTTGGCGACAACCGCAATTGACCTAAATGGCCACTGATCCAAAGAGGAGCCCATGAGCGAGATCTCCGCAGGAAAGCCGTTCATCGACGTCGACGAGTGGCGGGACGAACCCCGCCGACACCGCTACGTGCACGGCGGCTTCGAAGGCACCCACACGCTGTTCTCTTTCTATCTGCCCCCCGACGAGCTCTATCGGGGCCGCTTCTTCCAGTTCCTTGAGGGTGGGGCGGGCGGCCACGAGAACCTCTTGGCGGCGGCATGGATCCCCGGTCTTACCGTGGGTTGGTCCTTCGACATCGCTTTCGACGAGTTCGGTGGCTACCTGGTCGAATCCAATCAGGGCCACTTCCCCGGAGAGGGGCTCGGGTTCTCCGACGACTATGAGCTCTTCGGGGCGAGCGCCGACGCTGCCGTCTATGGCCGGCAGGTCGCGGCCGAGATGTACGGGAACGAGCCCCATCACGGCTATATCTGGGGCGTGAGCGGCGGCGGGGCACGCTCGGGGTTCTGTCTTGAGAACCGTCCTGACGTCTGGCAGGGCGGTGTCCCCCACGCCGGGATCGGGCAGGACACCCAGTGGTCGCCGTGGGCACTCACCTGGCTGCTCGCCCGAGACAAGTTCCCTCAGATCATCGACGCAATGGAGCCCGGCGGCAGCGGCGACCCGTTCACCGGGCTGTCCAGTCCCCAGCGCGAGGCCCTGGCCGAGATGTACCGACGGGGATGGCCGAGGGGAGCAGAAAATCAGCTGGCGCCCTTCGTGGCCTGGGCGTTTCCCATGTACGCCACCATGGACTTCGACCCTGGCTACTTCACGGACTTCTGGAATGAACCCGGCTATCTGGGCGCCGACGACCCGCGGTCCCAAGACGCAGTCCTTCTCGACGAGGAGACCACCGTCAAGCGAGTGGTGCCGGCGAGCCAGGTCAACGACGTGTTCGCCCAGATGGCGGTCCGGTTGGCCACCGCCGGGGCGGCTGGCTCGGACCCCGCCTTCGGGGCAGTGTTCGACCTCGACCTGGCCGACACCCAGAAGTACTACATGGCTAACGTCACCATCCTGAGCGGGAAGGCAGCCGGTCGCGAGCTGCTGATCAGTAGCGTCGACGGCGACGTGGTTAGCCCGTTCAGCGAGCGGGCCCCTGACGTCTTTGAGGGCGTCGAACCCGGTGATCGGGTGCGGGTCAGCAACCGGAACTTCGTCGCCTTCTGCTACTACCACCGGCATTCGATCAAGCGACCTGAGGCCGCACATGCGCAACTTGGGGACGAGTTCGGGCCGTGGGCGGTGGACGGTCGTCCGATTTACCGACAGCGGGGCATCCCTCCAGTGAGTGCGGCAGCCCCCAGCCGCTACAAGGCGAAGCTGTCTAACAAGATGATTTATGTGCACCTGGCACAAGACGCCCAGGTCTGGCCGACCACCGTCTGGCCCTACGTCCGGGCGCTGCACGAAAACATGGAGGGCCAACTCGACGACCACTTCCGCCTGTGGCTCGTGCAGAGCGCGTGCCACGGTGCCCCCGAGGTGCTTGGCCCGATGACCACCGACGAGAAGGACCCGGCGGTGTGGTCAAGCCGGCTGGTTTCCTACGACGGCGTCTCCTCGCAGGCGCTCCGTGACGTGGTTGCCTGGGTGGAAGACGACGTGGCCCCACCGTTCTGCAAGAACTACGAACTCACTCACGACAACGCTCTGGTCCTGGCGGCCACCGCCGCCGACCGGGGCGGGGTCCAGCCGGTCGTCACCGCGCTGGTGAACGGTAACGTCCGGGCCGATGTAAAAGTTGGTGAGGTCGTCACCTTCAGCGGGACGGCCGAGCAGCCTCCAGGGATGGGCACCGTTACCAAAGCGGAGTGGGACTTCGAGGGGCGCGGAGCCTGGGCGACGTCACATGACGAGGTCGACGGTTTCTCACGCTCGATCGAAGTGAGCACCACTCACGCCTACGACGGCCCGGGAACCTACTTCGCGAGCTTCCGGGTCAGCGCCCACCGCGACGGAGCCAAAGGAGCCGGATTGCCGGTAATGAACCTATCCCGAGTCAGGGTGGTGGTTTCGGACTAGCTGGAGACCCGAGCGGCCTGCTGAGCGAACTGGACTGTGCCCATGCCAAATACCGTCGACCGACAAGAAGAAGATTGATGCCAGAGGCGTCCAGTGACGAGCCACCCGACTGCAGCGCGGGAGCGGCGTTGCGGGGACAACGGCGTCGGCGTACTCCCGCCGGGATTCAGCGGGCGGCAGAGGAACCGTTCGCCGAACGCGGCGGCTTCGGAGCGGCGACGGTCGACGAGATAGCGACCGAGGTCGACATCTCGTCGGACCTTCTTCCGTCACTACGCCAGCAAAGGAGCCGTGCTCTTGGGTGACCCTCGACGAGACGTGCAGCTCCTCATCCGCGCCGCGCGGTTAATAGGATACTCTTTTCCATCGGTGTCGCACCGACGATTGCGGATCTAGGGGGTCACTTGCAGGTCCTCTTGTTCGGGCTGTTGGGAATCGCTACTGGCAGCCTGTATGGATTGGTGGCGTTGGGTGTGGTCTTGACCTACCGCGCCTCAGGGGTACTCAACTTCTCGGCTGGTGCGGTGGGAGCAGTCGGCGCGTTTGTCACGTACAACCTCCGCGATTCGAGCCACCTGTCGTGGGAACTCGCGCTCCTGCTCGGGCTGGCCGCTGGCGGGGTCCTGGGCGCGCTGACTCGGTGGCTCATCATGGGGCTGCTCCGCCATGCTTCCAACCTCTCCAAGTTGGTGGCCACCCTGGGAATTCTCACCGTCTGCCAGGGTTTGATCACTCTGATATGGCCTAACTCGCAGAGTGCGCAGAGCGTCAATTTACCGAACTCACTGCTGCCTGCTGGTCCCAACGACCTGGTCCACCTGTTTGGGGTTTCGGGCTTGCCCATCACACAGGATCGCCTGATCATCATTGGGATCGTGGTGGTGCTGGTGGTGGTCCTCCGATTGGTCTACACCAAGACCCCGTTTGGCTTGGCCACCTCGGCGGTGGCCGAGAATGCCGAGGCAGCCGCCGCGGGTGGGCTTTGGACCGGCAACATCGAATTGATCAACTTCGTGATCTCCGGCGTCCTCTCCGCGGGGGCTGCCATCCTCCTCGCGCCGATCATCGGGCTCGACGCCGCCACCCTCACCCTGATCATCGTCCCTGCGATGGCGGCCGCCCTGCTGGGCGGTTTCAACTCCTTCTCGCTGACGCTGGCCGGCGCCATGTTGATCGGCGTCCTGCAGTCAGAGATCACTCGGTTCGTCACTAGCGCCAACCTGGTCGGGCTCTCGGACGCCGTGCCAGTGGGGATCATCGTCATCATTACCGTGGTCGGGGGCCGGTCCCGTCTGGCTCGCGGCGACACGGTGAGCAGGCTCCCGTTCCCCGGAGCTGGGCGGGTCCCGATAGGCCGGGTGGTTGTCGGCGCCGCCGCCCTGGCGCTCGCCTGCATCGTGTTGAACGCCGGGTGGGCCAGCTCCATTACCGTGCTGGCCGCCTTGGCGGTCGTTGTCCTGTCGGTAATCGTGGTCACCGGCTATGGGGGCCAACTGTCATTGTGTCAGGGCGCCCTGGCTGGCCTCGGCGCATGGCTGGCGGCCCGCTTCCTCCTTGTCGGGATCCCTTTCGAGCTGGCCCTGCTTCTGGGGATCCTGATCACGGTCCCAGCCGGCCTGGTCGTCGCCGTACCGGCCCTACGTACCCGTGGGGTCACGCTGGCTGTGGCCACGCTCGCGCTCGGCGCCCTGATTTCCTCGATTGTGTTCAACAATGCCTCCCTTACGGGCGGCTACGAGGGCCTGACCATCCAGAACGAGCAATTCTTCGGCGTCAATGTCGACCCGATTCTGCACCCGGTCGCTTACTCGCTTTTCACCATTGGCGCTTTCGTAGTCGCCGGCTTGCTGGTGGCGAACGTCCGGCGGGGGCGCAGTGGGCGGCGGCTCCTGGCAGTCCGCGGCAACGAGCGGGCGGCGGCGGCACTGGGGATAGGCGTTTATGGTGCCAAGCTGTACGCCTTCGGACTCGGGGCGGCCATCGCTGCCCTCGGCGGAGTGCTCATTGCGTTCCAGGTCAATTATTTGAACCTGAGTCAGTTCAACGTCTTCGCCTCCATCACCGTGGTGGAGTATGCGGTGATTGGGGGCATCGGCTGGATCAGCGGCGCGATGCTCGGTGCTCTGTTGGCGCCCGGTGCTCCGATCTCTTACGCCTTCTCTTCGTTGTTCGACCTCAGCAACTGGCTCGTCCCGCTCGCTGGGCTTGGCACCATCGTGGTGATCGCCCAGGCGCCCGACGGCATCGCAGCCAACGTCTCCTACCAGTTCCAAACGTTGTGCTCCACTGTCGGCGCATCGGTCAAGTCCACGGTGGACGGCTGGTCGGGCAAGGTTGCGCCTTGGCGTTCCCGACCCGGAGCCGAAGAGCGGCCCCGCGAGCGCCCCCCGTTCGCCATCGAGGTCCGCAACATCTCGGTCTGGTTCGGCGGCGTGCAGGCGCTCGACGATGTCAGCTTCACCATCCACCCCGGCGAGGTGCTTGGCTTGATCGGTCCGAATGGCGCCGGAAAGACCACTCTGCTCGACGCCATCACCGGTTTCACACGGCCTACCGCCGGGTCGGTGCTTCTCGACGGCGTCCCCATCGACTCGTGGTCGCCCGAGCGCCGCGCCCGAGCAGGCGTTGGCCGCTCGTGGCAGGCGGTAGAGCTATTCGATGGGATGACCGTCCGCGAGAACCTATTGGTTGCGGCCGATGACCAGTCTCGCTGGCGCTATGCCATTGACCTGGTCCGTCCCGGACGCCGCCCAACTTCCGCGGTGATCGACGACGTGGTCGAGGCGCTCGGGCTTGAGGAGCTACTCGACCAGAAGACGACCGGCCTTTCCCAGGGCAACGCCCGGTTGGTCGGAATCGCCCGGGCAGCCGTGGCGGAACCGGCTGTGCTGCTTCTCGATGAGCCAGCTGCTGGACTCGACTCCCACGAAACAGAGGAGTTCGGGAGCGTCATTCGAATGCTGGCCGATCGGATGGGGATGGGCGTCGTTCTGATTGAACATGACGTGCCGCTGGTCATCTCTGTTTGTGACCGGATCGTGGTGCTCGATTTCGGTCATCAGATCGCGGAGGGTACGCCGGCCGAGATCGGACGACACGAGCAGGTGATCAGCGCCTACCTGGGTGCGGCGACCCAGCCGGAGGAGTCGACCCCGACCCCCGAAGGCGTTGTCTCGTCGGTAGGGTTCCGCCCGTGAGCGTACCGGCCGACACGGACGTCACCGGTGGGGCTCCCGGGCAGCGGGCGGTGTCAGACGGTCCGGCACCGGGCGGAGCGCTCATCGCTGCGCGCAAACTGTTTGCCGGGTACGGCCGCACGACGGTCGTGCGCGAGCTAGATCTGGAGGTCCACCCGGGCGAAGTTGTCGCCCTGGTCGGACCCAACGGGGCCGGCAAGACGACAACCCTATTGACCATGAGCGGGCAGATCCCGGCTCTGGGCGGTGAGGTGCTGTTCCAAGGCGTGCCAACGACGGCTCCCCTATACCGGCGAGCACGCGCCGGGCTGGGCCTCATCACCGAGCAACGTCCTGTCCTGATGACGCTCACGGTGCTGGAGAATCTCAAGGTGTCCAAGTGCGACATCGACATGGCAGCCGAGCTCTTTCCCGACCTGGTGGACCATTTCAGCCGCCGCGTTGGGTTGCTGTCGGGCGGCCAACAACGGATGGTGGCGCTGGCCCGGATCCTGTCTCGGTCGCCTTCGGTGGTGCTGGCCGACGAGCTGTCCCTCGGACTGGCGCCTCTCATCGTCGATCGTCTCCTTGCCGAGGTCCGAGCAGCGGCCGACCGGGGGGTAGGAGTCCTTCTCGTTGAGCAGCACGTGCGAAAGGCCATGCAGATCGCAGACCGACTCGTGGTGATGCGGCGAGGACGGGTTCGCCTGTCTGGCAGGACGGCAGAACTCGTTGATCGGATTGACGAGATCCAGGCGGCCTACTTGACGCCGGTCCACCTAGATGGCGCCGATAACAACACGACGTAGCACGCGTGTCGGGCCGGGGTGGCTCGGGAAAAGGGGAGGAAGCCAGGTCAACACAATCGAGGCCGTGGGACGAGTTGGAGTTTATGGACGATCGATGAACCAGCCTAGCCACCGAGTGGTGCCGGCACGAGGAAGGAACAACATGTCAACGAAATTGAACACGCAGGGGCGCCGGGACGGCCGGCGACGGTCATGGGCGATGTGGTCAGTCGCTCCGGTTGCCGCGATGATGTTGGCCGGCGTCTGCGTCAGCGGACCGGCGTCGGCTGCGGCCAAGCCGACCGGGAAACCGATCGTACTCTTCACGGTCGCCGATCCCACTCCCAGCGGGTTCCCGGGGGTGCCCGTGGGGATGAACGCGGCCGCGAAGGCGATCAACGCGGCCGGCGGTGTCAAGGATCCCTCCGGTGGTCCGAACCGTCCGATCGAAGTGGTCGACTGCGACGACTCGGCCGGCTCCAACGCCGCCGCCGCCTGCGGACGCGAGGCGGTGTCTGACCACGCCCTGGCCGTGGTCGGGTCGCAGTCTGCAAATGGCGCCGTCTACGAGCCGATCGTCTACGCCGCCGGCATCCCGCTGGTGGCCGAAGGCGCTTACGACACTCCCGCTCTCACCAATGCGCTTTCGTTCCCGGTCACCAACACCCTGGCGACCAGCGCTGCCGGCGGGATTCCGTTCTTCGCCGCCTCGCTGGGCATCAAGAGCATCTATGTAGTGGAACCGAACCTGCCTCAGGCCACGTCCCTACTGTCCTTCCTAGCTCAGCAGGAGAAGGCGGCCGGCGTTACCCAGGCCGGCCAATCGTTGGTGAATGAATCGTCGACCTCAACCCCCGATTTCACCCCATACGCGGCTGCAGCGGCATCGTCGGGCGCCGGCCTGATCTACGTTGAAGTCGGGCCGACCGGTGTGAGCTTCCTCAAGTCGTTGCTGGTCCAGGGGGTGAATTTCAAAAAGACGGTTGTGGTGCTGGACTCAAACGTGGTGTCCGCTCAGGACCTGCAGCCGCTGGGCAAGAACCAAAATGGCGTCTACTTCATGGGTGGCTCGATCCCGTCCGACGACACCTCCAATTCAGCGGTTAAGCAATACAACAACGAGATGGACAAGTACGGAAACAAGACCACACCGCGTACCGAGGCATCGGAGCAGGCGTGGGTTGGGGTACACGTAATCGCCAACATCCTCAAGACGGTTCCGACCATCTCGAGCGCTGCCCTGGTCAAGGCCATGAACAACGCCGGACCGATGCAGGTCGGCCCGATCGTTCCGTTCGATTGGAGCAAGCATGCCTACACCACCGGTTTCCTAAGTCAGATTCGCATTTTCGCCAACCAGATGATGGTCTCTCGGGTGGTCAAGGGGAAGGCGATCCCAGTGGTCAATACCTGGGTGCCGACCGACAAGAAGTTCACGGTCACCCAAGCGGGACAGCCCTCGAGTTGAACCGGGCTTGTGTGCCTGGTTCTTCCGCAGTTTGGGGTCCAACTTGATGCCCTGGACATGTCCACGGTGAGGGGCCGCGGGCACATGGCGGACCGCCGCCGTACGATGAGGCGTCTTGCAGGAGGGGCTCCATGGGCGCAGCGTTGAGCGAGGCGGCAGTGGTTGGCATCGGCCGAACAGCCTTCGTGCGGAGGTCCGGACGGACCACCCTCGCCATGGCGGCGGAGGCGTCCCGCAGCGCGCTGGCCGACGCCGGCCTGACCCCGCGCGACGTCGACGGGTTCACGTGCTACTCCACCTGCGACTCGGCGGCTCCCCTGCAGGTGGCCGATGCGATCGGAATCGACGACATCGGATGGTGCACTGGGGTCATGGGCGGTGGAAACGTCGTAGCGTCGGTGGTGGCCGGCGCTGCGGCGGCCGTCGTCACCAACCAGGCCGATGTTGTCGTCGTCTACCGGGTCCTCGGCTCCGAAACGCGCTACGGGAAGGCGAACGGGGCGGTAATGGTCGGTGGGGAGGGCCAGTTTGCCGCCCCCCACGGTTACATGGTCCCGCCTCAGTGGTTCGCGATGTGGTGCCAGCGCCACCAGGCCGTGTATGGCTCGACGAGCGAGGACCTGGGTGCGATCGCGATCCAGGGCCGGGAGCACGCTAGCCACAATCCGCATGCAATTGCGCGGGATCCGATCACGCTCGACCAATATCTGGCCGGACGTTGGGTGAATGAGCCTTTCCGGGTCTATGACTGCTGTTACGAGGTCGACGGCGCGGTGGCCCTCGTGGTCACCTCGGCCGAGCGGGCCAAGGACCTGCCCCATAAGCCGATCTACCCGCTGGCGGTCTCGGATGCCTCCGGTTTCGGCGGGGGAGTCGACCGCTGGGACGACATGACCTGCATGTACTCGCGTAACGCGGCGCCGAGGCTGTGGAACAAGACCGGGCTCGGTCCAAGGGACATGGACCTCGCTCTCATGTACGACTGCTTCACCTACACGGTCATGGCCACCTTTGAGGACTTCGGGTTCTGCGCGAAGGGCGAGGTCGGGGACTACTTCCGGGCTGGCCGCGCCACCTATGGCGGGGATGTCGTCGTCAACCCCCACGGTGGCCTTCTCTCTGAGGGCTACCTCCACGGCTTGAACCATCACTACGAAGCCGTGCTCCAGCTGCGCAACGAGGCCGGCGACCGGCAGGTCCACGGCGCCGAGACGGCGCTTGTCACCGCCGGCGCAGGCCCTTACGGCGGTGCGCTCATCTATGTCAACGACGCATCGTGACCGACACCGCTGACATGCTCGGGGTCCCGCCCCAGCCAGCTCCCGACGCCGACTCCCAGGGGTTCTGGGACGCGACCGCAAGCGGCGAGTTAGTCATCTGTCGATGTCAGTCGTGCCGGCTCTGGCTCCAGCCACCCCTCGAACGTTGCAGGGTTTGCGCGGGGCAGACCGCGTTCGAGCGGGTCAGCGGGACCGGCGAGGTCTACACGTTCATCGTCGTGCGCCAGCCCTCGGTTCCCGGGTATTTGGAGCATTTGCCCTATGTCGTGGTGATCGTCGAACTCGACGAGCAGAAGGGCCTCCGGCTGCCGAGCCGACTTGATGGTGTGGACCCAGGCAAGGTCCGGATCGGGATGCGGGTGCGGGCGGAGCTCGTGCCACTGGCCGGCGGGGATTTCACGGTCCCGGTCTTCCGGCCCGAGTAGGACGCAGCAACACCGCCGGCCGCAAATGCGCTGGAGCGGGAACTGATGGGTGAGCTCGCCGGTACTCCGATCACCCCGTCCAGAATCTCGGCGTTGAATGCGCTGGGCCTATCGTTTGACGTTGATAGGAACCGCTTCGAGCTGGGAGTTTCCGGACTCAAGTGCCACTCAAGTGCGCCCCTCGGAGTGCGCCCACAAAGTGCAGCCCACGGCGCTCGGCCTAAGGGGTCAAGTCCACGGAGTGCATCCACGGAGTGCGCCCCTCGGGATTTGAACCCGAAACCTGCGGATTAAGAGTCCGTTGCTCTGCCGTTGAGCTAGAGGCGCACCGGAGAGTGTAGGCGAGTGGCCGTCGCCCACTCGCAGGTTGCAGAGTCGCTCGCGCTCCCACTTGTTCCCCCGAAATCGCCGGCCCGGGCTTGCGCCACGGACCGGCGACCCCCCCCCGGGGGCACCCGTCGCCCTTCTTCCCAGAAAACGGAGCGCTGTGAAGGTAGCACAGGGACGGGAGGCTGACATGGGCGTCAGGTACACTCGCCCGGGATCTGCCCGATGCGGCACGCGTGAAACGGGGATCGAACGGTAACCGGCGGCGCCGGGGAGGGAGGGTGGTGGAGCTCGAGTTCACGACCGAACAGGAAGAGCTTCGCTCCTCGGTCCGTTTGTTCCTCGAGAAGGAGTGCCCCGTCGAGCTCGTGCGTGACGTCGTGGAGACCGGCCGGGCACCCGAGGAGCTCTGGGCAGCCATGGTCGCTCTGGATTGGCCGGCCCTCGCCATCCCCGAGGACAACGGCGGCATCGGCCTCACCTTCGTCGAGATGGCCGTTCTCGTCGAGGAGCTCGGCCGGGCCATCACTCCGGGTCCCCTTCTGGCCACCGTGACCCAGTTCGCCCCGGTGGTACGCGAGGTCGGCACCGTCGAGCAGCGCCAGCGCTTCCTGTCGGAAGTCGCCTCCGGTGCCGTCACCGGGACGGTGGCGCTGGCCGACCACCCTGTGGGCTCGGCGTTGGACGACGTCACCATGATCGCCGAACGGGCCGAGGGCGGCTGGGTCCTGCGCGGCAGCAAGCTCGGCGTCTTGGCCCACGCCGGCATCACCGAGGTCGCCGTCATCGCCCGTGCCGGCGACGGCATCGGCGCCTTCGTCGTGCCCGCGCCAGAGGCCGGTCTGGGGGTCGTGCACTCGCTCGATGCGAGCCGCCCCCTCTCAACCGCCACGCTCGACGGGGTCCACGTCCCCGACGACCGGGCGCTCGGCGATCCCGGCAGCGCGGCCTCCCTGCTCGGCGTCACCCGGGCGATGCACGAAGCCACCGTCGCGCTGGCGCTCGAGACCGTCGGCGTCTGCGACGCGCTCTTCCAGATGGTGCTGGCGTACGTCAAGGACCGCAAGCAGTTCGGGGCGCCCGTTGGCTCCTTCCAGGCCGTCAAGCACAAGATGGCCAACATGTTCCTCGCCATCGAGCGTGCCCGCTCCTTGTGCTACTTCGCCGTCGCCGCCATCGACGAGGACAAGCCCGTGCGGGCGTCCGCCGTGTCCATGGCCAAGGCGGCCAGTGATGATTGTCAGCGCCTCGTCTGCCGCGACTCGTTTCAGTCCTTCGGGGGCATCGGCTTCACCTGGGAGCACGATTCGCACCTCTACATCAAGCGGGCACAGACGAACGGCACCCTCTTCGGCAGCTCGGCTCAGCACTCGCTCGCCGTCGCCGCCATGCTCGGGGTGGGCTCCGCCTGAGCGGGCCGACCGACGGCGTGCGACCCGGCGAGTGGTTGATCGCCGCCCTCGGCCTCGCGCCGCATCCCGAGGGAGGGTGGTACCGCCGGACGTGGGCGGCGCAGGCGGAACCGGGCCAGCGACCAGGCGGCAGCGCCATCTACTACCTCCTGCTGCACGGCGAGGTCTCCGCGCCGCACCGCCTCGACGCCACCGAGCTGTGGCACTTCTACCGCGGCGACCCACTCGAGCTCGGTCTCGAGTGGCCGGACGGTCGGCGCGCCGTCCACGTCGTCGGGCCCGATGTGACATCCGGCCACGCGCCACAGGTGGTGGTGGAAGCCGGCGTCTGGCAGTCAGCCCGCCCGCTCGGGCGTTACTCCCTCGTTGGGGCGACCGTGACACCGGCGTTCACCTTCGAGGGGTTCGAGCTCCGGGGCCCGAGATGAGCCGTGGCCGGTTGCTCGGCCTTCTGCTAGGCAAGGTGTGCGCGCCGCACGCGCACGAGGAGACCACATGAGCGAGAGCCAAGAGCAGGGCCTGTCGGCCCTGCTGAACGAAACCAGGACCTTTCGGCCCCCCGAGGACTTGGCCAGGGATGCCAACGCGCAGCCGGTCGTCTACGCCGAGGCGCAGGCCGATCCGCTCGGCTTTTGGGAGGCACACGCCAGGCGGTTGACGTGGGCGCACCCCTGGTCGCAGGTGCTCGACTGGGAACCCCCGTTCGCCAAGTGGTTCGTCGGCGGCACACTCAACGTGGCCGTCAATTGCGTCGACCGTCACGTCGCGGCAGGGCTGGGTGACCGGGTGGCCTTCCACTGGGAGGGCGAGCCGGGCGACACCCGCACCATCACCTACGCCGAGCTGCTCGCCTCGGTCTGCCGGGCCGCCAACGCCCTCACCGAGCTGGGGGTGCGGGCCGGGGACAAGGTCGCCATCTACCTGCCCATGATCCCCGAGGCGGTCATCTCCATGCTGGCCTGTGCCCGCCTCGGCGCGCCCCACACCGTCGTCTTCGGCGGCTTCTCCTCCGACGCCCTGCGCAGCCGCATCCTCGACTGCGACGCTCACTTCGTCATCACCGCGGACGGCGGTTACCGGCGCGGCGCGGCGAGTTCGCTCAAGCCCGCCGTCGACGAGGCGGTCCAGGAGTGCCCCGACGTCGAGCGCGTGCTGGTAGTCAGGCGCACCGGGCAGGAAGTCGCCTGGGACGACGCCCGCGACGTGTGGTGGCACGAGGTGGTGGACCGGCAGCCCGCCGAGCACGAGGCACAGGCCTTCGATGCCGAGCACCCGCTCTACATCATGTACACGAGCGGGACGACGGCCAAGCCCAAGGGGATCCTCCACACCAGCGGCGGCTACCTCACCCATGTCTCGGCGACGCACTGGCTGACCTTCGACCTCAAGCCCGAGAAGGACGTCTTCTGGACGGCGGCCGACATCGGTTGGGTCACCGGTCACAGCTACATCGTCTACGGTCCGTTGGCCAACGCCGCCACGTCCGTCATGTACGAGGGCACCCCGGACACCCCGACCCGCGACCGTTGGTGGGAGATCGTCGAGCGCTACAAGGTCACGATCCTCTACACCGCGCCCACCACCATCCGCACCTTCATGAAGTGGGGTGAGGACCTCCCGGCCAAGCACGACCTCTCGAGCCTCCGTCTCTTGGGATCGGTCGGCGAGCCCATCAACCCCGAGGCGTGGATCTGGTACCGCACCCACATCGGCGGTGAGCGGTGCCCCATCGTCGACACCTGGTGGCAGACCGAGACGGGCGGCATCCTCATCACCCCGCTGCCGGGGATCACGGCCACCAAGCCGGGTGCCGCCATGACGCCGTTCCCCGGGGTGTCCGCCGACGTGATCGACAACGACGGCCGCTCGGTCGGCAACGGCGAGGGCGGCTATCTGGTGCTCACGGATCCCTGGCCGGGCATGCTGCGCGGGATCTACGGGGACGACCAGCGTTACCAGGAGACGTACTGGTCGCGCTTTCCCGGCCGCTACTTCGCCGGTGATGGTGCCAAGCGTGACCAGGACGGCGACCTTTGGCTGCTCGGCCGGGTCGACGACGTGATGAACATCTCGGGGCACCGGATCTCGACCACCGAGGTGGAGCACGCGCTGGTCGGCCATCCCGCCGTGGCCGAGGCCGCCGTCGTGGGCGCTAGCGATGCCACCACCGGGCAGGCGATCGTGGCCTTCGTCACCGTCAAGGGGGCGAGCGATGCCGAGGGCGAGGCGGGGGAGCGGTTGGTGCGCGAGCTGCGCGACCACGTGGCGCACGAGATCGGACCCATCGCCAAACCGCGTCAGATCATGTTGACACCCGAGCTTCCCAAGACCCGCAGCGGCAAGATCATGCGACGCCTCCTGCGCGACGTCGCCGACGATCGGCCGCTGGGCGACGTGACCACCTTGCTCGACCCGACGGTGGTCAACTCCATCAGGGGCCACATGGGCGACGGCGGCGACGACAAGGAGTAGCAAGGAATCACGGGCGGTCGAGGCCGTCGCCGCTCCGCACCGTGGCCCGGCGGGACGTCCACTACATGACCGCGTACCGCTACGTGCGGACGGGCCGACTGCCGGCGACCCGGGGCGGTGCGCTGTGGTTGGTCGACCCGAGCGACCTCGGGGCGGTGGCGACCAGCGCCGGCGCCCCGGGGCGACACCGGGCTGCCGGCCGCATCACCATTGCGGCCGCCCTGGTCCGCCGTCTCGAGTCCCGCCTCGTCGCAGGGGACGAGGCGGGGGCGTGGGCCATCGTCGCAGCCTCCTGGAGCGGCGGGACCGCCCCGGACACCCTCGTCGTCGACCTCATCGGCGCGGCGATGCGCCTCGTCGGTGACCGCTGGGCGACGGGTGACCTCACGGTGGACGACGAGCACCAGGCGACCGGCGTGGCCCAGCGCCTGTTCGCCCGGCTCGGGCCGCAGTTCACCACGCGGGGGCCGAAGCGGCGGAGCGTGGTCCTCGGCGCGCCGCCCGACGAGTTGCACGGGCCACCGCCATGGCCGCCAACATCCTGCGCGGCCGCGGCTACGAGGTGCTCGATCTGGGCGCCGACCTCCCGGTCGAGGCCTTCGCCACCGCCTCGCCAAGGCGACCCGTCGGCCCGTGGCGGTGGCGGTGGCGGTGTCCTCCGGTGAGCACGATCGGTCGATGCGGGCCATCGTGCGGGCGGTGCACCGGGCGCTTCCCGGACTGGCCGTGCTGGTCGGCGGTTCGGCCATCGGAGGCGCAGAGCACGCGGCCCGACTGGGCGCGGGCTGGACGGGGGACGACGCCCGCAGCCTCGCCGAGGTCATCGAGGGGCTCGACCGCGCCTCCCGCGCTTGATCGTCGCCGCCGGTCGGCCCCGAGTCCGCCCGGACGGTGGGGCGCAGAGCACTACGGTGACATCCCGGACGGCGTCTGGGTGGGGGTGTGGTGACGACACAGCGTGAAGAGGACACGGGCGGGGAGCGGGACGAGGCGTTCGAGGCCGAGCTCGCCGCCCTCGTCGGGAAGCCGGTCTCGTCGCGCGGCGCCGTCGTGGCGCCCGACCCGGTCAACGAGCCGATGATCCGGCACTGGGCGGCCGCCTTCGAGGATTGGAACCCCGTCTACACCGACCCCGGCGTTGCCGCCCGATCCCGCTTCGGCGGGATCGTGGCGCCGCCCCTGATGCTGCAGACCTGGACGATGGCGACCCCGAAGATCACCGGCATCGCGGCGCGGGGCGGGTCACCCGTCGAGTCCGACGACGAGGCACCGCTGCTCCTGCTGGACCGGGCCGGCTACACCGCGACCTTGGCCACCAACTCGGAGTTCGACATCATCCGCTACCTGCGACCCGGTGACGTGGTGTCGGCGACGACGGTGTTCGAGTCGATCTCGGAGGAGAAGGCAACGAGCATGGGGCCGGGCCGTTTCGTCACCTGGGTGACCACCTACACCGACCAGCAGGGCGAGGTCGTCGGCCACCAGCGCTTCCGCATCTTGAAGTTCGACCCCTCGGGCGCGGCATGAGTGCCACCGAGCGCGCCGCGGCAGTCGACGCCCACTCGCTGACCCTGGGCACCGAGGTCACGCCGCTGGTGGTGGACCTCGACGCCACCCGCATCGTGGCCGGGGCCATCGCCACCCGTGATTTCATGCCCGCCCACCACGACCGGGACTTCGCCAACCGCCAGGGTGCCCCCGACATCTTCATGAACATCCTGTCCGATACGGCCTACTGCAGCCGCTTCCTCACCGACTGGGCCGGCCCCGACGCCATGGTCACCCGCCTGGCCATCCGCCTCGGGGTCCCGGTCTTCCCCGGCCACACCCTGACCTTCACCGGATCCGTGACGGCGCTGGAGCACCGGGACACCGAGGTCGTCGTGGGGGTGACCTTCACGGGGGCGAGCGATCTCGGCGACCACGTGACCGGCACCGCCGAGCTGCGCCTCCCCCTCGACGGCACAGGGGAGTGAGGACGGGGCGGGCGGACCGCGCCGGGACGCCGAGCGGGGGGTCTAGGCCGGCGGGTGCACCTCGAGCACCGTGGCCGAGCCCATGCCGCCGCCGGCGCACAGCGTTCCCACGCCGATCCCGCCGCCACGCCGGCGCAACTCGTGGATCAGGGTCACCAGGATCCGTGCCCCCGACGCGCCGACCGGATGCCCGATGCCGACCGCCCCGCCGTTGACGTTGACGATGTCGTGGGGGAACCCCAGCTTGCGTGAGCAGGCGACCGCCATCGACGCGAAGGCCTCGTTGATCTCGACGAGGTCTACGTCGGACTCGCTGAGCCCCGCACGGTTCAGGGCCCGGGGGACGCACACCGTGGGCGCCAGGCCGGTGCGGGCGGGCTCGATCCCGCACGAGTTCCACGACCGCACCGTCGCCAGCGGCTCCATCCCGTGGGCCTCGGCGTAGGCCCGGGCCACGACCGCCAGGGCGGCACCGCCGTCGGCGATGCCCGACGAGTTGCCCGCGGTGATGGTCCCCTCCGGACCGGTCAGCGACGGCAGCGCGGCCAGCTTCTCGAGGGAGGTGTCCCGGCGCGGGTGCTCGTCGACGCTCACCGTGACGGTCTCGCCCCGGCCGGCCGGCACCATCACCGGCACGATCTCCGCCGCGAAGCGCCCGTCGTCGGTGGCGGCGACGGCCCGCAGGTTGGAGTGGTACGACCAGTGGTCCGACTCCTCGCGGGTGATGCCGCACTCCCGCGCCGTGTTCTCGCCCACCGTGATCAGCATGTTCATGTTCGGTGCCTCGGGCGAGTCCGGGTGGCTGGGAGGCAGATAGCGCTCGACGCCCCCGAAGGGGAAGGGTGACTTCTCGAACATGAGCGGCGACCGTGTCATCGACTCCACGCCGCCGGCGATCACCGCGTCGGCCATGCCCGAGCGGACGTTGGCGGCCGCCTCCTGCAGCGCCATCATCCCGGTGGCGCACTGGCGCTGCACCGCGCCGCCGGGCGTGTCGGGCGGCAGTCCCAGCGCGTTGGCCACGTAGCGGGCCGTGCAGCCGCCGCCTTGGAGGACCTCGCCCACGATCAGGTCGTCGATGTCGCCGGGCTGGAGCCCGGCAGCCGCGATGACGCTCGCCACGGTCTGCATGCCGATGTCCTGGATGCTCAGCCCGGCCAGACTCCGCCCGGAGCGGCCGATCGGGGTGCGGACCGCGGCGACCACGACGGCGTCGGTGGCTTCACTCATGATGGCGCCTCCTCAAGCCCGCACGAAGACAGGGATCGTGAACTCGTCGGAGATCGGCTGGAACGTGACCTTGAGCGCCATGCCGACCGCCAATTCGTCGAAGGGGCAGTCGACCACGTTGGTCATCATGCGCGGCCCCTCGGCCAGGTCCACGATGGCAGCGACGTAGGGGACGCGGTCGCGAAAGGGCGGCTGGTCGTTGTTGTAGATCACCGACCAGGTATAGAGCGTCGCCTCCCCGCTGGCCTCGTGCCACTCCACGCGCTCGCTCCAGCACTTCGGGCAGAAGGGCCGCGGGTAGTACGAGTAGGCGTCGCAGTCGAGGCAGTGCTTGATGAGGAGCCGCTCCTCCTTCGCCGCCTGCCAGAACTCGATGGTGTCGCCCTCGGGCGTCGGGAGATCGAAACGGACCGTGGTCATGGCGCCTCTTCCCTAGGTCGTGCCCGGCGGCCCGCGACCCCCTGGCACATCTCGACAGCCACCCCCGGGATTGACCCCGGAGGCGCAGCGGCCATGCTGCAACGAACCTGACGTCGGCGTCAACTTTGCCGCACCGACCAGCGACCCTGGGGGACGCCTGCCTCCATGGACACTCCGATTGTCCCACTCTGCTATTCGGCTTCCGCATCTCGCTTTATCGCCGCAAGCGTCGCCGGGATACCTGTCCGCGCCAGTTCCAGACGGACTCCGATCTGAGCCTCAGCGTCCGCACCGAACCGTTCCTCGAACATGGATTTACCGCCGGGCAGCAGCTCCCACGACTCGGTCAGCCGCGTCCCCCACTGACGGGGGTGAAGATGTATCCCCATCGCGTCCAGGTGCCATTGACCACGAACGCGAATTCACGACCGCGATCGGCGGCAACGACTTCCGATCGGGTCTCCCAGGTGCGTTCGGGTAGCTCGTTCCGCCCGGTGAACCACGCTCCCACCTCTGGACCTGCGCCCTCGTCCCACCAGCACTCCTTGCACACAGGGCTCCAGCTCCCCATGTGAGCGATGTCGGAGATCAGGTCGTAGAGATCCTCGGGGGAGCGAGCAATGACGATCGAGTCCGAATGAGTCAGAGTGGTCATACCTCGAAGTCTTCCAGCTCTTTCATCGTCTCGGCGCAACCTCGTCCTCTTCTCGCACGATGCGCATCGCTCCGAGACGAGTCCGATCAGAAGAGGAACGGCACGAGCATCTTGGTCGAGTGCCTGTACGCAGGATAGGTGTCGGGAAACTGCTCGCTCAGGTAGCGCTCCTCGACAGTCGCGCTATAGACGAAGTAGACCCCCGCCAGGACCACGGCGATCAGCCACAGCCAACTCAGCGCCACCGCGGTACCCACACCAGCGACCAGGATGCCAGAGTAGATGGGGTGGCGGACCAGGCGGTAGGGACCGCTGGTCACGAGCTCCGGCTCGTCCTTTTGCGACATCGGGGTGCCCCAGTTGCGCCCGATGTGCACGCGGGCCCAGATGGCGAACCCCAACCCGAGAGCGAAGAGGAAGAGCCCGAGTCCAGCGAGCCACGGATCCGAGTTGAGGCCTTCGTGTCTCAAGGCTCCCAAGCGGATCAAGAGGATCGCGCCGACGAGGATCACCGCCCTGATGCGCAGCTCACGGGACCAAGGGACGCGGCCTCTCTTCATGGAGAAGGCCGCCACGAGCCAGTAGATCCAGAACGCCGCCCATCCCACGGCAAAGACGAGCTCGACCGCGTGCATGCGACTCAGACTTTCACGAATACCGGCGATCCGTGACGAGGACGTCCACCGTGGCGCGCCTTGGCACCGAACGCAAGACTGGGGCGTCGAAAGGGATGGCATGGACGAGCAACCCGCCACAAGGTATGCGAAGACACCCGACGGGGTAAGCCTCGCCTACCAGGTCTTTGGCGAAGGACCGATGGACCTGGTCCTTTCGGGATATGCGACGCCCATCGACCTCTTGTGGGATGAGGCCGGATTCGTCCGCTGCGCCAAGCGTCTCCGTCGCTTCAGTCGCGTCATCTTGCGCGAACCCAGGGGCGTCGGAGCTTCAGGAGGAAGTACCGCCGCCTTCGCGGAAGAGATCACCGATGCCGCCGTCACGACGGTGCTTGACGCGGCCGGGTGTGAGGGGGTCGTCCTTCTCGGCATCGACGTTGCCGGTGCGACCGCCATCCGCTATGCCGCCACACATCCGGACCGCGTCACGGCCTTGATCCTCTTCAACTCCTTCCCTCATTACCTCCGAGAGGACGGCTATCCCTTCGGTTTCTCGCCTGAGGAGCTTGAGGAATTCACCGCCAGGCGCAGCGAGACCTGGGGGACAGAAGAATCCATCGACCTCATCGCTCCCTCTCACGTTCATAACCAAGAGTTCCGCGGCGGTTCGCGAGGTGGCAGCGCCTCGTCGTCTCTCCCGAGCAGCACGCCCAGTCGCTGCGTTATGGCTTCTCGCGAGATGTGCGTGCGCTGCTGCCCAGCATCGGCGTGCCCACGCTGGTCTTGCACCGGGAGGGCAATCAATACGTGAGGGCCGAAGCAGGTCGCTACATGGCAGAGCACATCCCTGGAGCCAAGTACGTCGAACTGCCCGGAGCGGACCATCTCTTCTTCGCTGGCGACACCGATCTCCTCATGGACCAGGTGGAAGAGTTCCTGACCGGTCACCATCAGGCTCCAGAGGGCGACGTTGTCACGGCCACCATCTTGTTCACCGACATCGTCTCATCGACCGAGCAGTCGGCCCGCCTGGGCCACCGCAAGTGGACCAAACTCACCGACGACCACGACGCCATGGTCCGAGCCACACTTCAGCGGTACCGGGGTCGCGAGGTCAAGACCATCGGCGACGGCTTTCTCGCCACGTTCGACGCCACCACTCGGGCCGTACACGCGGCGGTGGAGATCGTGTCTCAGGCGAAGAGCATGGGCTTGGAGGTCCGAGCCGGCGTCCATATCGGAGAGGTCGAAATTCGGCCCAACGATGTGGTCGGGCTGATCGTGACCATCTCCAAGCGCATCTGCGATCTCTCGGGTCCTGGACAGGTGCTTGTCTCAGAGGCGGTGAAGCTCCACCTCGTCGGCTCGGGTATCGCGGCGTGTGAGCACGGGACCTACGTGTTGAAGGGAGTGCCGGAGGAGTGGCGGCTCTTCGCTGTCGAAGGTTGAGACCGACCGTGAAGTAGCCACAACCTTCGAAGGGCGCGGACGTGCGTTGCCGGCCCTCACTCTGCGACGAACCTGGTGGAGCCCCCGAACCGGGCGCTGACACGGTTCGGGACGTTGGACCCTTCCTCCGAGCGCCCGATCGTCTCAAGATGGAGTGAAGGTGCCCGAGTGATCCGTTTCGGAGGTGAGTTTCGTGTCCCTCAGATCATCCTTTCAAGGCCACGTCCCTACGGGGGACGGCTCTGCCTCCGGGGTGTTGGAGGCACCTTCGGGCAATCTGCGCTTCGCCGACTGGCTCTTCCGCTCGAAGGCTGCCAGCCTCATTTGGCTGGTGGCACGCTTGTGGCTCGGCTACGAATGGCTCAACGCCGGTTATCAGAAGCTCTGGGGTTCGGAGAACGCGGCCTTTTGGAACCATGGCGGGATTGCCGTCAAGGGCTACGCCGCGGCGTCGGTGGCCGGATCGTCTACCGGGAAGGGTGGCGCCTCCTACGGATGGTGGGCGGCGTTCCTCCACAACTTCGTGATCCCCAACGCCGACTGGATCGCCAAGTTCATCTCCATCGCCGAGTTCCTCATCGGCATCCTGCTGATCGCGGGGCTGTTCACCGGGCTGGCCGCGGTCGGCGGGGTGGCCCTGAACCTCGTCTACATGCTCTCGGGTACGGCGGGTGTGAACCCGGTCTATGCCTTTGTCGGGGTCTTCTTGATCCTGGCCTGGCGCAACGCAGGGTACCTGGGTCTCGACCGTTTCGCTCTGCCGGCCCTCCGCAACCTGTCCCACGGCCACGACAAGGGAGCACACGTCCCGAGCACTGCGATGCCGGTGCACGGATGAGGTCGTGCGCCCTGAATGAGCGACAGGGCCCGGCTGTCCTGGTTGCCACACCTTTGGGACGTTCGTCCTACCGCATCGAGCCGGCCACGCGGAGACTGAGAGCGTCGGCCGACCGACCGAAGGGGGGTTGAAGTGGCTGAACAGATCGCCGATCTCGTCTCTCACCATCCACTCCTCAGTGGTCTGCCCGGTGACGGCGTCGACCTCGTGGCCGGGTGCGCGAAGAACGTCGTCTTCGCGGCAGGCAGTTTCCTGCTGCACGAGGGCGAAGCGGCCGACTCTTTGTACCTGGTGCGCCGAGGGAAGGTGAACCTCGAAATCCACTCGCCCGGTCGGGGTCCGATGGTCGTTGAGACCCTGGGCCCGGGGGACGTGGTCGGATGGTCTTGGCTATTCCCGCCCTACCGCTGGCACTTGGATGCTCGGGCGGTGGAGCCGGTCGGAGCGATCGCCGTCGACGCGGCATGCCTTCGCGGCAAGGCCGACGCGGACCCTGCGTTCGGCTACGAGATCATGAAGCGGTTCGCCACCGTGATGCTCGACCGGCTCGACGCCAGCCGTCTCCGGCTCCTCGACATCTACGGCTAACGAGCTTCTTACCGGACACATCCAAGTGGCCGGCGTCCAGGCCAGCAATGAGGAACCTCGAGGTCCCTCGTCCATTGCCGGACGCGGAGCGGGGTCAACGCGCTCTCGCCCTCAGGACGGTGAGGCCATTCTCCACATCCACCAGATGGTGGTGCGAGTCGTGGAGCGCATGCTCGAGG
Source organism: uncultured Acidimicrobiaceae bacterium (assembly GCA_963789235.1). Lineage (GTDB taxonomy): Bacteria > Actinomycetota > Acidimicrobiia > Acidimicrobiales > RAAP-2 > Bog-473. The sequence continues at coordinate 283,834 of CAWBJX010000003.1, forward strand.
AGAAAACGGACATCGCTCCGCGAGGCGCCGATTGTGATGCCTCGGAACCATGAGTCCGGTCCCGACGCTTGGGCCAGGTCGGCAAGTTTTCCAGCCTGATCTTCGAGCTCCATCCCAACGACACCCGGGTCTTGTGAGGCGTAGCCCGCTGAAGCGCCCTCCACGAGCTCCGCCCCGGCGATCTCGGGGAATCGGGGCTCATCGATCGTCAATGCCTGCTCGACGCCGAAGACGTGGAGTGCGGTGACGTCCCGACTGTGAGCCGCATACTCGATCGCCGACCAGGTCTCAGGGGCAGGTCTCAGCCGAAGGTCGTCCCCGGCATCGAGCAGGAGGCGTCTCCACTGTGGTCCAAGCTCTCGGATCGCATGCAACAGTGGCGCCGGCCCGTACGCAGTGCCATCGAAGCCGCATGCAGCACATTGCTCGTGATCCACGCTGAGACCTCCCTCCCGGGTACCTCCCCAGTCTCGTTGGTTCCCGAATGCGATGCCGACCGGATCTGTCTCAGAGTGTCCCGTGCCCACTTCGCCGTGTTCCGCCGGGACCGGGGTGGCACACGCAGGGCACCCCTCACTGCGCCTCCCGCGATCGCTAGCGTGGTCGTGACATCAGGTTCGGCCCGTACCGCTGCAGAGGAGAGGCTGATGAGCGACGAAACAGCGATCCTTGCGGGTGGGTGCTACTGGGGCGCCCAGGAGTTGATACGTCGTCAGCCCGGGGTCGTCTCGACCCGAGTCGGATGGTCCGGTGGGGAAACCCCGAAACCCAGTGACGACGACCATGGCGATCACGCCGAGGCGGTGGAGATCATCTATGACACCGACATCACTTCGTACCGGGATCTGCTGGAGTTCTTCTTCCAGATCCACGATCCGACGACGTTGAACCGACAGGGTGACGAAGTGGGGCGAAGCGTTCGTTCGGCGATCTTCTACACCAACGCAGAACAGAGACTCACAGCCCTTGACACCATCGCCGATGTCGATGCATCGGGCCTGTGGCCCGGAAAAGTCGTTACGGAGGTCGTCGCGGCCGGGCCATTCTGGGAGGCTGCGGAGGACGACCAGGACTACCTGCGGAAGCATCCCGATGGCGAGACGTGCCATTTCGTTCGCCCCGGCTGGAAGCTCCCTCGCCGGCCACCTCGGACTGCCTAGAGACGGTTTCCCCTTCTGCTCTCGTGAACTCCGATCAGACCGTGACGGGAGCAGCTGCCGGGTGGGGGTCGTAGTGCTCCGTTCGGCTACGCCTTGCGGGCGGTCACGAGCCAGGAGGCGCCGCCCAGCACGACACCCTCCGGCGTGGCGTACGGTCGCAGCGCTTCGAGGGTCGCCTCGGTGCCGGCCTGCACCGCCTCGGGGTCCTTGCCGTCGACCAACCGGCGCCCCATCTCGTCAGAGAGCATGAAAGCGACGACGTCCTCGGGGTCGCGTCCCATGCGCATCCCGTCCTTGTGCTCCTCGACGGTGACCTCCGACCACCCGGCGGACTGGAGCAGTCCCCTGGTCCGCTGGGCGTCCGCCAGGGCGAAGGGGCCGGGGGCGCCGGGTTCGGGCAGCTCGGGGATTCCCACGTGGGCCACCATCGCCATGGAAGGCACCGCGATCCACTCGTTGGCGAACATCTCCTGCCAACACACGAAGCACAGGCGGCCGTCCGGGCGGGTTGCCTTCGCCAGGTTGGCGAAAGCGGCCTCCGGGTCGTCAAAGAACATCACACCAAAGCGGCTGAGGACAACGTCGAACAGTTCGTCGAAGGATGAGGTCTGGGCGTCGCCCTGGACGAAGGAGGTCTCGATCCCCTGTTCCTCGGCTCGTCGTCGGGCCACCTCCAGCATGGGCGCCGAGAGGTCGAGGCCGGTCACCCGCCCGTGGCGCCCTACGCCGCGGGCCGCGTCCAGGCTGATGGCGCCGGTGCCGCACCCGACGTCCAGCACCCGCTCGCCCGACGTGAGGACGGCGGCCGTCAGCAGCCGACGGCCGAAGGGAGCGAGAATGGAGTCGAAGCGCTCGGCCTCTGTCACCCAGACATCGGAGGGGCGCCCGTTCCAGTACTCGGCCATGTCGGTGTTCGCCACCGTCTACTCGAGGTGTTCACTGGAAGAAGGCGATGATGCGCCGGCGAGCATCCTGGGCCGAGGGTTCGTGGTACCCACCACCGATGACCCTTCCCATCACGGCGAACAGAGCGCTGTCGTGGTCGTTGAGGAACGAGTGCCCGGCGTCCGGGTACTCCTTCACGTCGTGGGCCACGCCGTTTGCCGTCAGCGCACGCTCCAACCGGTCCGCGGCACCGCGCAGCGTGCGATCCTTCGCGCCGAAACTGCCCACGATCGGACAGGCCCCGGACAAGAAGCTCTCGGCGTCCTTGGGGACCTGCCCATAGTTGACGCTCGACGCAGAGAACCCGTGGCCAGGGGCAAGCAGCAGGGCGAACCCGCCACCCATGCAGTAGCCGATGACGCCGATCCGACCCGTGCAGTCATCCCGGTCCGCCAACCACGTGCGGACCGCCTCCACCTCGTCGAATGCTCTTCCTCGGCGGGCACGCACATCGCGGAAGACAGACCGCAGGCACATCATCTTCTTGCCCCAATGGAACAAGTCCGGTGCGACGGCCACGAAACCTTCGCCGGCGAGCCAGTTGGTCTGGTTCCTCACGTCTTGGCTCATCCCCAGGGCGTCGTGGATGACCACGACCCCTGGCCATGGCCCCTGGCCCGGCGGCGTCGCCATGTAGGTCGGCAGCTCACCGTGGACGGGGATCCTCACCTCGACCATTGCCCACCTCCAGCTCGCTTCGAGAGCACAGACGCCTTCGTAGCCACCCTCGTGGTGCACGTCAAGAGGGGTGGTCGAGTCTTGCGATGCCACGTCGCGATCCGGCGCTCGATTGGCAGACACGGCGGTGCCATCCGGCACGTGCCGACAGCGAGCGCCTCCCGTGCCCCGGTTCATTCGGTGAGACGCTGGTCGGGCGTCCACTGTCCAGCAAGGAGCGGAGCGGACGGGGGGTGCCCTCGTGCGCCGGCACGATGGCGGCCCATCAGGGCGGCCCGGCCGGGGACGCGGCGGGTCCGAAGTTAGAGTCCCTTTGATGGCGCACGTGGACCTCGAACGGCGAGTCCGTGCGATTTGCATGGGTCTTCCCGGGGTGACGGAGAAGCTGAGCCACGACACGCCGGCGTTCTTCGTCGGGAAGCAATTCTTGACGCTCTGGCTCGATGGCCACCACGATCACCGGTTTCCTCACTTGTGGTGTGCGGCGCCACCGGGCGCCCAGGACGAGCTCGTCACGACGGAGCCCGACCGATTCTTCCGGCCTCCGTATGTCGGGGGGCGGGGTTGGCTCGGGGTTCGACTTGACGGCGCCATCGACTGGGGTGAGATCACGCTCATCTGCGAAGAGGCTTTCCGCACGGTCGCGCCGAAAAAGCTCGTTGAGGCTCTCGACGAACGTCAGTCCTGAAGACGAGTCGCCGAATCATGTCCTTCGAGCTTCGCCCAGGTGCCTCGGTACCCACCTAGGGTTCGATGGCAGTCCATCCGCGACGTCGAAGCTCACCGGCGAGCTGCTCCGAAGGCAGGGAATTCAACAGTTGCTCTTGGGCGGATTGCCGCCAGGTGGGCGCAGCAGTGGCACCGTCCCCATCAGACTCTGCGTCCACGAGCTGGGCGATGAACGCGTCCGCTTCGTCGCGTGAGAACTTTCCGGCGGCCTGACGCTGGGTGAAGCCCATTGGGCCGCGCGCGTCGCGGAAATCGGAGTGCCCGGCTCCCTTGAGGAGTTCCAGGAGATCTCTGACCTGCTTTGCCGAGGCCGGTGGACCTGACTGCTGACCAAACGCCATTGGGGGCATTCTTGCCCACTGACGATGATGCAGCGAAAGTGCTCCCGACCGCCGGTTTGGCGAGCCACCCGGCGGCGTGGGGGATCTCGCCTTTAGGTGATGGTCGCCGCGTAGTCAGGGACGTAGTGGTACCGGTCGCGGGGCGGTCGTTGATAATCGCCGACGGGCGGGCGGGGAGGAAGCTTGACCTTGGGAGGTTTGCGGGCGTCGTACGGCACGACCGACAGGAGGTGAGCGATGCAGTTGATCCTGGCCCCCTTCTTGTCGTCGGCCTCGACCTCGTACCAAGGGGAGTCGGGGAGGTCGCAGTGAGCGAACATCTCGTCCTTGGCCCTGGAATACGCGACCCAGCGGTTGCGGCCCTCGAGGTCCATCTCGCTGAGCTTCCAGCGCTTCAGGGGCGCGTTGACGCGCTCGTTGAACCTCCGCTCCTGTTCCTCGTCGCTCACGGAGAACCAGTACTTGAGCAGAATGATGCCGTCGTCGATCAGCATTCGCTCGAAGGCAGGGCACTGCCGGAGGAAGCGGTGGTACTCCTCATCAGTGCAGAAACCCATCACCCGCTCTACCCCGGCCCGGTTGTACCAGCTGCGGTCGAACAGGACGATCTCCCCTCCGGCGGGAAGGTGGGCGATGTAGCGCTGAAAGTACCATTGGCCCTCTTCGCGGTCGCTCGGGGCCGGAAGGGCAGCGATCCGGCACCATCGGGGATTGAGGTACTCGGTAATGCGCTTGATGACGCCTCCCTTGCCGGCGGCATCGCGACCCTCGATCACGATGACCACCCGTTGACGCTCGTCGCGGACCCACTGTTGCATCTTCACCAGCTCCTCTTGGAGGTGCAGGAGTGCCTTGTCGTATGCGCCGTTGTCAGCCATGCGACCATCCTGCCATTCTCCAACCCATGAGCTGCGACGGTCGCACCTGTTCAGCAGTGGGCGGACGTACGCTCCAAAGGGTGGCAGGGCGCGGCACTCGCGTTGCGTGCGACCACGAAGAGCGCGACGACTCCAGGGCGTTGCGGGTTCTCAGACCGGGTACCGAGAACCGCTGCACGTCTGAGACGTTGCCACGACATCTCGCGAGGAACGAAGGATGGAGGATCGACGATGGCGGCGACGTCAGCCCCAGACGCTCCGACACGTGGGTGATCGGAGATCTGCGCCATGACGGGGGCCGTGGTTCCCCCTCGAACGTCGGCGGGCGGCCTAGGTGCCCGAGAAGCGAAGTGGGTAGTCCCGCCCCCGATACTCAAAGACAGGGACAACCCGTCCATCCGGTAGAGCCTGGACTCTGTGGCCCGCAACGTAGACGTGCCTCGCGCCGTCCTCCATCACGACGAGCAGCTCGGTGGTGTCGGGTTCGACACGATGCTGCCTCCCGTCCAATGGGCCACCGTCGAGCACCGCGTTTCCCGCCGCCTCGTTCATGATGATCGGCGCACCAGGCGATGGTCTCCACCGCTCCGACCCCTGCCCCGGGACGCCGGCACGGAGACGACGCACCAACGTAGGGCGGGCACCCGGCTGGGAGCGCTAGGACTCAACGTTCCCGAGCCGTCCACGAAGTGTCCACGTGCGGCCCGAGTCCTTCGATACGTAGAGGAAGGTCTCGAACCCTCCGCTTTCGAGCGGGTTGCCCAAGGCGGCGGCGCTGAGAATCCCATGGGTGGCGCTCACACGGTGCACTCCATAGGAGAACCCGGTCGACCACCACTGGCTCCCCCGATCGGTGGTGACCCAGACGACGTTCCCGCCTCGACCCCAGAAGTACGCACCTCGAGACCCCAGCGGACCGACGTTGGTGATCACGCTTGCTCCTTGCGCGGCTGCGACATGGAAGAGGGGCCCGTCAATCCGCCAAGAACCGCCCCCGTCGGTGCTGATGGCTGGATACGTCGTGTCCTGTGGCGTCGGGTAGGTGGCCAGACCGAACCGCAAGCCATGGCTGTCGACAGCGGTCACAGTCACGTCGGCCCTGGGAACCAGCGCCCCGATGGGGAGGGGATTCGGGATGAAGGAGGATTGCGTTGACGGAGGCACGAGCCTTCCGTGCACGGTCTCCTGGATGTACGGGGGGAGGTTCTGTCCTGCGATGGCCGACTCCAGGCGTGTGCCGGCTGCCGCGTCGACCACTCCACCCACCGTGGCCCACACCATGAACATGAAGACGCCACACGCCGCGGCCATCAGCCTCACGCCACGAGCGTATGGCACGTCCCCGGTCACGCTCGGGTACGACGGCCAGGCACCCCGGCACCGTGGTGATGGACCAGGCGTCTCGGATGGTGTCGTCGCCGCTCGCCACGGGGCCCATCAGTTACCATCCGTACCTCTCATGCTGATGGACGACCATCTGGCCCGCATGGCCACCGAGTTCGGCGACCGCACCGCCTTCGCGGTCGTCGACGTGGGGTCCATGACCTTCGCCGAGTGGGACGGCGCCGCCAACGCCCTGGCGCGTCGGCTCCTCGAGGCGGGCCTCGAGCCGGGTGGCCGCGTCGGCATCCACCTGCACCACGAGCTCGCCCTGCCCTGGCTCGTGTCCTACTCCGCGGCCCACCGGGCCGGCGGGGTGGCGGTGCCCATGAACCCCCGCCTGGCCCCGGCCGAGGTGGCCCACGTGCTGGCCCACTCGGGCGCCACCGCCGTCGTCGCCGACGGCGACCTGGTCCCTCGCGACCTCGAGGCCGGGGGTGGCCGCCTCGTCGTCCTGGTCGACGCCGGCGCGGAGGACGGGACCGGGACGCGCCCGGCCACGGCGGGCCCGGTCCTCGGGTGGGCCGAGGCCACCGCCGGCGACCGCTCGCCCTTCCAGGCCCCGCGCCAGTCCGACGACCTGGCCGACATCCTCTACACCTCGGGCACCACCGGCCGGCCCAAGGGGGTGGCGGTCCGCCACTCCAACGGGTCCATGATCGGTGCCGTCGAGCCGAACTGGACCGGCGGCCGCTGGCTGCACGCCAGCCCCCTGTTCACCTTCGCCGGCATCGCACTGGTGTACACCCCGATGAAGCTCGGCCTGCAGGTCGTCTACCAACCGCGCTTCGACGCCGACCGCTGGCTGCGCGTGGTGGAGGAGGAGCACCCCGTCGCCGTGTTCCTCGTCCCGGCCATGGCGCACCTGCTGATCGACCATCCCCGCTTCGCCGAGGTCGACATGTCGTCCGTGCAGATGTGCTCGGTCGGCAGCGCGCCGCTGGCGCCCTACGTCGTCGAGCGTCTGCAGGCCAAGATGCCCGCTGCGCTCGTCTCCAACAATTACGGCATGACCGAGGCCGGGTCTGCCTACTGCATCATGCCGCAGGGCGAGGCGGTCAAGCGGCCCGGCTCGGTGGGGCAGATCGTGCCGCCCGCCGTCGTCCAGATCGTCGACGAGCACGACCAGCCGCTCCCGCCGGACGTGGTGGGGGAGGTGCGGCTCCGGATGCCGGGGCGCCAGACGCGAGTACTTCAACGACCCCGAGGCCACCGCGGACACGTGGAAGGACGGATGGCTCGTGACCGGGGACCTCGGCCGGCTCGACGAGGACGGCTACCTCTACATCGTCGGCCGCTCCAAGGACGTCATCATTCGCGGCGGCAACAACGTGCACGCCACCGACGTCGAGCACGCCCTGGTGCAGCACGACGCCGTCAAGGAGGTCGCCGTCGTGGGTGCGCCACACCCCGTGCTCGGCGAGGACGTCGTGGCCTACGTCGTCCTGCAGCCGGGCGCCCGGGCCGGCGCCGACGAACTGCGGGCTTTCGGGCTCGAGCACCTGGCCGACTACAAGGTGCCGCGCCAGTTCGTCTTCGTCGACCAGCTGCCGCGCAACCCGACCGGCAAGGTGGTCAAGCAGGAGCTCAGGGCCCGCCCGGCCGGCGCGCCGGCCTGACGGGCCCGGGCCGTCTCGCAACAACGCGCGGCTCCCTGCCCGACCCGACGATCTGCGATCGGTGCGCGCGGACAGCCGCTGTCGACAGCGGCAAAGGGCTCTCCGGCGCTCGGGCACACGTCCCCGCCGTCACACGACGACGGTGGCGGACTGCGCCAGAACGGCTCCCACCGCATCGAGGGCCTGCGCAGCGGCCTGCCTGGCGTTGCGCGGCACCCGCAGAGCCGTCTCGAAGCCGTCGCGGGTGACGATGTCGACCGCCCGCAAGCTCTCCGGGGTGGGGCCGGCAAGAAGCCGCCAGGCCGCCGTCTCGGTCGAGCCGTTCCAGGACACGAAGAGGGTGCGACGACCTCCCGGCGTCCCCACCGCGACGGCGGGCCGGTCGGACGGCGTCCCCGTCCAGCCGAACCGGAAGGCGCGGTACGACGAGCCGGTGGCGAACTTGGCGTCGAGCACCATGGTGCCGTCGGCCTGGAACTCGGTGTAGTAGGGCTCGGCGCCCCATCCGACCAGGGCGTCGCCGCCGGGAAGGAGCTGCACGCTTCCCTGACTGCCGGCCAGCAGCCGTCGGCCAGGGTGGGGGAATTGCCGGGCCAACGTGGCGGTGAGCGCGGTCTCGTTCACGTCGAGGACGAGGCCGCGCGACTGCGGGCCCTCAGGTGGATCTCCCTCGTCGTCGAAGAGGCTGACGGTGCCATCCGGGTGGGACCGGGCATCATGCTGCCAGGCGAAGCGGACTCCCGGACCCAGGCTGAAATCGCTCTTCTTGCCGCCGAGTCGCCACGCGATGTCGCCGGTGACGGGGTCGATCTTGTAGACGGTCCAGGTGTTGCGGGCGGAGACGAGGAGCTGGTTGTCCGCCGTCGTGTCGACGGAGTTGACGTGCACCGGATCGAAGGGCGCCGTCTTGGAATAGGTCGCGTAGGACTCGGAGAAATCGATGTGGTCGGCGCTGTGCCAGTCGAAGACGAGCTCCCCGCTGAAGAGGTCGACCCCTTGGATGGTGGCATCGAGCGCAGTTCCCTCCATGGGGCCTCCCACTGGCCGCAGGTCGGCGCTGTAGGTCCGGTAGGCCGTGAAGTAGGCGATGCCGTCGCCGGTGATCAGGAATTCGTGCAGGTCCGCCGAGAGCCCGTTGCGCGCCTCGACCGTCATCACCTGCCGGTACGACTCGTCGACCATGACGTAGCTCCCGTGGAGACCCACGCCGTATGGCGCGATCTCGCCTTGCCACCACGTCAGGACCCGTTGCCCCTTGAAGTTCTGGACACGCAGGTTGGTCGAGGCGTGCGGGACAGGCTGCACCCACAGCGGCCGGCCGGTGTCGTCGACGAGCATCGGTCCCGTCGGAGTGACGCAGATGAAGCCGACGCCCGGCGTTCCCGATCCCCTCGTCACGTCGATCAACGTCGGTTTGAGGTCGGGCCTGGAGCGATAGGTGGCGGTGACGGCGCGGGCAGGAGTCGACGGCGTCGAGGTACTGCAGGCCGCGAGCGTCGTTGCGCCGACGACGCCGGCACCGAGCACGAGGAACTGCCTCCGCGAGATCCGTGCGTCCTGGGATCCACATCCGAAGCTTGCCGGGGAGGAGCCGTGACCCACTCGGGAGAACGTACCCAGGGAACCTCGGGCATCACTGAGGCGGAGCTGGGACTCCGATCAGGACGACCATCCGGCCGAGCCCACCAGGGTGCGCAGGGCCGCCATCTGCTCGCAGAAGTGCGCCGGCGAGCGGTGCACGAAGCGAAGGCTGAGGCCCGTGGCCCCGATGGCCACGTAGGAGGCCAGGAACTCGGTCGTCCGCTCCGGATCGCCCAGGGGGTCGACGGGCGGCTCCGGGGCGAGGATCACCTTGAGCGCTCGACCGCGACCCTCGGCGGAGCGGGCCAGGTTCTCGCGCACGTCGGGCCTGCTCAAGAGCGCGGTGAGCTCGTCGATCTTGAACCCGAAGGGCATCCAGGCGTCGCCCAGCTCGAGGGCGCGGCGCAGCGAGCGGCGCGTCCGCCCCCCGACCCAGACGTCGATCTCCCGGGGCAGGCCCGAGGGCTCCACGATGAACCCCTCGAACTCGTAGTGCGTCCCGTGGTACTCGGGCACCCGTCGCCCCCAGGCGGCCCGGATGGCCCGGATGGCGTCGTCCGATCGCTCGCCCCTGCCCCCGAACGCGTGCCCCAGGACCTCGAATTCGGGTTGGAGCGACCCGACGCCCACGCCGACGATGACCCGCCCGCCGCTCAGCACGTCCAGGGTGCCCAGCCGTTTCACCAGTTCGAGGGGGTGGTGGTAGGGCAGGACGACCATGTGGGTGAGCAGCCCCACCCGCGACGTCTTGGCGGCGAAGTAGCCCAGCGTCGAGAAGGGGTCGAAGTAGCGTCCGCCGCGCACCGAGGACGCCTCCGCCGGGATCGCGATGTGCTCGGAGCACGACACCCAGTCGTAGCCGAGCTTCTCCGCCTCCTGCACCACCCACACCACGTCGTCGACCCCCGCCGTCACCTCCCACTCGGGCGGGTCGAAGCGTGGGTTCATGTGCAGCACCGGCGTCACGATGCCGAGGGCGAGCGCCACTCCTGCAACGTATCCGCACGGTGCTCGCCGCGCTCGCCGGCGCGACGACGGCGAGCCCCTGGGCCGTGGTGCTCATGTGACGCGCCGATGAACTCTCGTCGAAGTCGCGCGTTCGGTCACGGGGCTGCGGTCGCCTCCCGTATACTGGGGCGATCATGACACCGCAGGGCTCGACGAGCCGTCAGCTGTTCCTCTGTCAGCAGGGAGGCAACTCCTTGGGGCAGTCCCGCGTCGCCATGGCCGAGGTACAGATCGGCGGGATTCCCAAGCGGAGCATGCAGGAGGTGGACCCGACGCAGTAGGAGGACTCGCACACAGTCCAGGCGTCGAGGAGCCGCTTCCCCCGAGGGGAGCGGCTCTTTTGCGTCCGGAGCGAGGCACGCCCTCGCCCGGGGCGTGACCCGTGGCGGGGACGGATCGAGGGGAACGGGGACGGATCGAATGGAAGCAGACATGCACGAGACCCACAGTTCGAAAGCGAGCACCACCATGACGGCGCAGCTGTGCCAGCGCTGCGGGTTCCACCCGGCGTCCCCCCGCATCGAGGGCTACTGCTCGTGGGACTGCCACGACGCCGACGACGACGAGGAGGGCGACGAGGGAGGCGAGGACGGCAAGGGCGGCGGCGAGCGAGCGGCGTGACCTGCGCCACGTCCGGTCGATCCGACTACGCGTGGGCGGGGGCCGAGAGGCCGCCCCAGCGCGGGTCCGGGCGCCCCGACGCGTACGCGGCCTGCAGGTTCTCCAGCCAGGCGAGGCTGTCGTCCAGCCCGCCGGGCCGGTTGCGGGCGAGCCAGCGAGCGCGATAGCGCTCGACGAGTGAGCCGAGCGCGGCGCCGAGGACGGCCCGTTCCTCGGCCCGCACCGAGCCGAGGAACCCGTCACCGCGGAGGCGAGCCCGAGCGTCGCGGGTCAACAGGGCGACGAGGTCGGTGCCGAAGACGACCTCGTCGACCAGCAGCGCCGCGTCGGGGCGGTCGGGCCGGGACCGGAGGACGGCGGTGCGCGCCGCATCCAGGCGGGCGTCCACGGCGTCGAGCTCTTCGGCGGTGAGCCCCGCCGTCAGGCCGCGGCCGACCGGGAGCTGGGGGTAGTAGAGGTTCATGACCAGGGTCGACATGTTCGGGAACTGCGGCGTGACCTGGAGGTGGGCGTCGCCCAGGCCCAAGACGGCCTCGGCCAGCGCACCGGTGGCGTCGCCGAAGACGTGGGTGCTGAGCGCCGCCCCGAGGTCCAGGTCGGCGTTGGTCGCCAGGCACCACGACACGGCGGCGCCGTAGGCCAGGCCCGGCTCGCTGACGACCCACTGCTGCAGGTGGCCCATGTCGCCCCAGTCGGTGTTCAGGTATCCCGTCGCCCCGTGCTCCACGGCAGCGGCGGCGGCGCGCCGGCAGGTGGTGCGGGCGTTCGTGCTGCGGCCCAGGATGCTCAGCCAGCTCGAGGTTCCCGGCGCCACCCAGAACGGCACCCCGGCCTCGGCCAACACGGCGCAGCGCTCGTCGAAGGGGTACCAGTGGTCGTAGCCCCACTCGCACACGGTCACGCCCTCGGGGAGCGAGGCAACCAGGTCGGGTCGCCCCGAGACCATGTCCCCCCACATGAGCATCTCCCGCCCGTCGAGCTCCGGCAGGGAGCGCAGCGTGGCCGCCCAGGACAAGAAGTCGTCGATGCGGGCGGCCGGCAGCTCCCACGCCTCGTCCAGGCCGACGTGGACCCGCCGGCTGGTGAAGAGCGGGAGCAGCTCCGCCAGCAGCTGGCGCACGAGCCGGAGGGAGGCGGGGTTCGTCGGCTCCATCGTCATCGGAGCCCGGCTGATGCCGAACGGGTCGACGAAGCCGTCGGGGGCGATCGCCAGCGACCGGTAGCGGTCGTGGCCCAGCCAACGGTTCATGTGACCCAGGCAGTTCTGGTTGGGCACGAGCTCGACGTGGCGGTCACGGCAGAACGCGTCGAGCTCCCGGATCTCCGCCGCGTCGAAGGGGCTCGCGGCGGCGTGGACCTCGGTGTGGTCGCGGTAGGCGAACGTGTGCTCCGAGTACAGCTGCACCTGGTTGATCTTGATCGAGGCCAGCCGTTCGACGATCGCCTGCACGGTGGCCATGGTCGGGACCTTGTCGCGCGAGACGTCGAGCATGACGCCGCGCACCGCGAGGTCGGGATGGTCGCGGACGAGGCCGACGGGGAGCGCGCCGGCGGCGTTGAGCCGCGCCAGCTGCGCCAAGGTCGCCTCGCCGTAGAAGAGCCCGGCGTCGTCGCCGCCCGCGAGCTCGACGCCGGACCGGTCGATGCGAAGCTCGTAACCCTGGGCGGGCAGCGACCGGTCGAGGCGGCGCCGGGGCGGCGCGCCGGGCACGACCTCGCTGCTCAGCTGGAGCGTCCGCGGCACCGGCAGAAGGTTCACGCCACCTCCTTGCGGTACACGAAGAACACGTCGCTCACCCGGCCCCCGACGGCGGCATAGGGCGCCACCGGTCCCACCCACACGACCGCCACCCGCTGCGCCCCCCGCCGCCGCAGCTCGTGCAGGGCCCCGAGCAGGACACCCTTGCCCGCGCCCCGGCCCATCAGGTCCGGGCGCACCGCCACCGGGCCGAGGACGCCGCGCCGGTTCACCTCGAAGGCGCAGAAGGCGGTCAGCGGGCCGGCGGCCCCCCCGTCGCGGGCGATCACGAGGTTGCCCTTGCCGAGGGCCCGCAGGACCTCGAGGCGCCAGTTGGGCCAGTGCGCTGCCGTCCACTCGTTCAGCTCGGCGGTGTCCTCCGTCCCGGCCAGGCGGTGCCCGCCGGGGTCGTCGGGGACGGTGCGCAGGTCGACCTCCATGTTGAAGTTGGTGTCGGCGCGGCGGTAGTGCCGGCGTTCGAAGAGGCACACGAGGGAGGTCTCCGAGCTGGGCACGCCGGGCCACAGGAAGTAGGGCGGGTCCGCCCCGGTGACGAGGGTCCGGTGGCCGGCCGCGGCCGCCCAGTGCTCCGCCGCCTGCACGAGCGCGTGGCCCAGGCCACGCCCCCGGGCCGACGGGTCGACGGCCAGGAGCCGAATGTGCGCGCCGTCGCCGCACTCGACGACGGCGATGACACCGGTGTCGGGGTCGCCCAGGACGACCGCGGGTTGGTCCTCGGCGAAGAGCGCGCCGTCCAGCTCGGCCGCCGACGGCGGGTCGGCCAGCGACCGTTCGCACAGCGCGGCGATGCCGTGTCGCGCCGCCCGACCAATGGGCGCCGACTCGGGAACGTCCTCGGTCGCCCGCATGCAGGCGACCCTACCGGCAGCCATGATGGCGCATGACGTTCGACACGGTCGGGACCTTCGGCGACGACTACCTCTACTTCTACGCGGAATCGATCGACGACGTGCACTCGGACGCGGACACCGCGGAGATCCTCGGTCTGCTCGATCCGCCCGCGGGCGCGCGCATCCTCGACGCGCCGTGCGGCCATGGCCGGATCTCGCGCCGTCTGGCCGCGGCGGGCATGGACGTCACCGGCGTCGACGTCACCCCGGCGTACCTCGCCCAGGCGCGCGCCGATCCGCAGCTTCCGCCCCACACCGTCACGTACCTCGAGGGTGACCTGCGCGACCTCCCGGTCGACGGCCCGTTCGACGCCGTCGTGTGCTGGCTCAATTCGTTCGGTTACTACGACGACGCCGACTGTCACCGGGTGCTCGAGGAGTTCCACCGCGTCCTGCGGCCGGGAGGAACGGTGGTCATCGACACGATGCACCACGACGGCGGCGTGCGCCACTTCACCCCGGCGCCCGACGCGGTCGTCGTCCAGCGCGGCGACGACACCATGGTCGAGGTGTCGACCTTCGACCCGGTGAGCGGCCGCATGGTCATCGAGCGCACCGTGCACCGCCACGGCGCGGTCCGCCACGCCTCCTACTTCGTGCGGCTGCCGACGCCCCCGGAGTGGGTGGTCTGGCTCGAGTCGGCCGGCTTCCACGACGTCACGTTCCGTGCCGGGCGTGGCGGGCCGCTCGACATCGACAGCTGGGAGATGGTCGTCAGCGCGACCGCCTGAAGAACCGCTCGACGCCCGAGCCATTTCGTCGTACCCTTCGCCAACGAAGACACACCTCGATCCCCCCAGATCCCCGATCCCCAAGGAGGCGGCATGCGTCGTCCGTTCCGAAACCTGGCTCTCGTCGCGAGCTGCATCATCGGTTGTGTGCTCGCAACAGCGGTTGGCGTCGCGCAGGGCGCGCCCATCACCGTGCCGCCGACCGTCAACGCGACGACGTGGACGAGTGTGACGGTGCCGTCGGCCTCGCCGACCGAGCCCAATCATCTCTCAGGGGTCACCTGTGTCAGCTCGTCCTTCTGCGTGGCCGTGGGCCAGGTGACCACTGCCACGGGCGCAACGCTGATCGAGCAGTGGAACGGCACCGCCTGGTCGATCGTGAGCAGCCCCAACCAACCCTCCACCACCAACGACATGCTGGACGGGGTCTCGTGCGCCGGGCCGAGCTTCTGCACGGCCGTGGGGTCCACCAATTCGGGAACGCTCGCCCTCGCATGGAACGGCTCGGCCTGGGCCGTGGTCCCGAGCCCCAACCCCACCGGCTCGACGCAGACCACGCTCTCCTCGGTGTCGTGCCTCGGCGCGAACTGGTGCGTGGCCGTCGGCAGCGCCCACCTCACCTCCACCTCCAGCACGGACACCCTGGTCGAGCAGTGGAACGGCAGCGCGTGGACGATCGTGGCTTCCCCGAACCCGACCGCCTCGACCGACAGCGTGCTCAGTGGCGTCTCCTGCGTGAGTGCGTCGTCGTGCACCGCCGTGGGCGACGCGACGCAAGCGAGCGCGACCGTCACCCTGGCCGAGGCGTGGAACGGCACCGCCTGGTCGATCGTCTCGACGCCCAACGTGTCCGTGGTGGGAAGCGCCTCGAACGTCCTGAACTCGGTCTCGTGCGCCGGCGCGTCCTTCTGCGAGGCCGTGGGTGCGGCCGGCTCCCCGGTCAATCAAACGCTCGTGGAGACCTGGAACGGCTGCGTCGTGGACGATCACGCCGAGCCCGAGCACCTCGGCCAGCAAGTCGAACGTCTTGGCCGGGGTCGACTGCTTCAGCCCGACGACATGCAGCGCCGTCGGAACGGTCGGAACGCTCGCCAGCGTGACGGGGGACACGACGCTGGCACTCACCTGGAACGGGTCGACCTGGGCCATCGTGAGCTCACCCAACAGCCCGGCCCCCGGGCTCGGTACGTACGCGGATGGCGTGACCTGCCTCACCGATTGGGCCTGCGTCGCGGTGGGCGAGTACAGCAACTCGGGAACGAATGCGCCGTTTGCCATGAGCGCCCCCATCGCCCGTTCCGGCTACCGCTTCGTGGCCGCTGACGGTGGGGTCTTCGACTACGGGACCGGGGCGCCCTTCTTGGGCTCGCTCGGCGGGACGCGCCTCAACGCCCCCATCGTGGGCATGGCGGTCATGCCCGGGGGCGACGGCTACTACCTGGTGGCCTCCGACGGCGGGGTGTTCAACTACGGCTCGGCCCAGTTCTACGGCTCGGCGGGGTCCTTGCACCTCAACGCGCCCGTCGTGGGCATGGCGATCACCGCGGACGGGGCCGGGTACTGGCTGGTGGCCTCCGACGGGGGGATCTTCTCCTACGGCGACGCCCAGTTCTACGGCTCGACGGGATCGCTGCACCTGAACAAGCCCGTGGTGGGCATGGCGGCGAGCACCGACGGCAAGGGCTACTACCTGGTCGCCTCCGACGGCGGGATCTTCAACTACGGCGACGCCGCCTTCTTGGGCTCCTCGGGCTCCCTGGTCCTGAACAAGCCCGTGGTCGGCATGACGGTCCCGACCTCCGGCGGCTACTACCTGGTCGCGGCCGACGGGGGCATCTTCTCGTACCCCTCCAGCTTGCCCTTCTACGGCTCGACGGGGGCCATCAAGCTGAACAAGCCCATCGTCGGCATGGCCGCGGTGGCGGGGGGCTACTACCTGGTCGGTTCCGACGGCGGCATCTTCTCGTTCCCGCCGACGCTGCCCTTCTTGGGGTCGACGGGCTCGATCACCCTGAACGCGCCCATCGTGGGGATGGCGGCCTAGCCGGGCCGGCGAGACGGCGCCGGCCGCCGGGTCGGGGCGACCGGCGCGGGGCGGCGGGGCCCCGTGAGGGGTCCCCGAAGGTCCGTGTACAGTGAGGGTGACACGGCTGTCAGGAAGCGGTCGCGCCGGAATGCCCTGGTGGGGGACGGCGCCGGACACTCGTGGGCACACGCCGACGCGCCGCCGGGGCCCGCCCCGGGCGGGCTCCGAGGGAGGGGCCATGAACGTCGATCTGGAGGCACTGGCAGGACCCAGGGACCGCCTGATGGTGGACGGTGCCGTCGACCCGGTGACCGCCGAGGTCATCCGGGGCGCCATGGAGACCGTCTGCTTCGAGATGGCCATGTACGTCTCGCGGACGGCCACCACGCCGATCCTCAACCAGTCCAACGAGCGCAACGCGACCATCCTCGACGGCAAGGGCCGGCTCGGCCGCGCTCAGCGTCGGCATCCCCCAGTTCATGCTCACCTCGACCCTGCCCGGTGCGCTTCGCCCTCGACTTCCTCGGCGTCGAGGAGTTCCACCAGGGCGACGTCTTCGTGGCCAACGACCCCTACCACGGCGGCGGCCACCTGCCCGACTACAACGTGTTCGCCCCCGTCGTCGTCGACGGCCACCTCGTGCTCATCGCGTCGATCCAGTGCCACCACGGGGACACCGGGGGCGCCGTGCCCGGTGGCTACAACGTGACGGCGACCGACATCTGGGGCGAGGGCGTGCGCTGGCCCGTCATCAAGGTCCTCGACCGCGGGGTGGAGCGCCGCGACGTCCTCTACGCGTTGCAGGTCAACAACCGGCTCGACGGGTATCTCGGCGACATCCGGGCCCAGATCGGCGCGGCCAAGCAGGCGGCCGAACACCTCGTCGAGCTGGTCCAGCGCTACGGCGTGGCCATGATCGAGTCCGCGGTCGACCACATGATCGACTACGCGGGGCGGCGCTTCGCCGAGGAGGTGTCCGCCTGGCCGGACGGCGTCTACGAGGGTGACGCCTACGTCGACCACGACCCGCTGGGCAACCCCGACATCCACCTGCACGTGAAGATCACCGTCGAGGGGCCGAAGCTGACCATCGACTACACGGGGAGCGACGAGCGCCAGGAGCTCCAGTCCTGGTCGACCTACGGCAACACCCGTGGCTACACGGTGGCGCAGGTCGCCGCCATGATGGACCCCGAGATCCCCAAGAACGAGGGGTTCTTCAATTCCATTCAGCTGATCGTGCCCCAGGGGTGCGTGATGAACCCCTACCCGGGGCGGCCGGTCTCGGCCGGGACGCACCACCCCGGGGCCGACGTCGGCGAGGTGATCGCGGTCGCCTGTCGGGCGTGCTGCCCGACCGCGCCGTGCCGCAGACCTACAAGACGGGGATCCCGACGACCATCCGCGGCGTGGACCCGAGGAGCGGGGCGACGTTCGTCGACGGGTCGGCCGAGGTGTACGCCGGATGGTGCAACGCCGCCAAGGGGATGGACGCCTGGGGTGCCGTCTCGGCGTCGTTCGGCAACCTGTGGAAGGCCACGGCGGAGATCAACGAGTCGCTGTACCCCCACATCCAGTGGAGCCGTGACTACCGCACCGACTCGGGCGGCCCGGGGCAGTGGCGCGGCGGCTGCGGCTCGCACTACGTCAAGGAGGTGCGGGTCCCCTCGCACGTCTACACCTACGTGGTGGGGCAGAAGTACCCCATGCCCGGCATCGCCGGCGGGGGACCGGGCGCGCCCAACCGGCTGCGCCTGCGCTACGGGACCGACCGGGAGCTGCTGGTCGAGCACACCGCCGACTGGGTCCCCATGGAGGCCGGTGACCGCATCAACTTCGACTACGGCGGCGGGGGCGGCTGGGGCGACCCGCTGGAGCGCCCGCCCGCCGCGGTGCTCGACGACGTCCTGGACGAGTACGTGAGCGTGGCGGGGGCGGCGCGCGACTACGGGGTGGTGCTGGTCGGGTCGCTCGAGGAGCTCACGCTGGAGGTCGACGGGGCGGCGACCGAGGCCCGGCGGGCCGAGATGCGGGCGCAACGGCCGGCGCCGGCGCCGGCGCCGGCGCCGGCGCCTTGAGCGGACCGGCCGGGCCGGAGACCCGGGCCCATCTGTCATGATCGGTCCGTGAGCAGCGGCATCGCGGCATGGGGCAGCTACCTGCCCTTCTGGCGGCTCCAGCGCTCGGCCATCGGCGGCGTGCTGGGGAGCGGCGGGGGCCGGGGGACGCGCGCCGTGGCCTCCCACGACGAGGACACCACCACGCTCGGCGTGGAGGCCGGCCGGCGGGCCCTGGCGGTCTGGTCGGGGGCGGGGTCGGTGCAGGACCTGTTCCTCTCCACGCCCGACCCGGGGTATCTCGACAAGACGAGCGCGACGACCGTGCACGCCGCGCTCGGGCTGGGTCGCGCCTGCCGGCGCGTACGACTTCGCCGGGTCGGCGCGCTCCGCCCTGGGGACGCTGCTCCAGGCCCTGGGCGGCGCCGCCGGCGCCGGGGGTGGCCGTGGCCGCACCACGCTGGCGATCCTCTCCGACCTGCGCACCGGCCTGGCCGGCTCGGCCGAGGAGCGCGAGGGCGGCGACGGGGCGGCGGCCTTCGTCTGCGCGCCCGAGGGTGCCGTGGCCGAGCTGGTCGGCCGCGGCGCGGCGAGCGACGAGTTCCTCGATCGCTGGCGCGTGCCCGGCGAGGCGGACTCCCACGTCTGGGAGGAGCGCTTTGGCGAGGAGCTCTACGTGCCGCTGGCCCGCGAGGCCTTCGCGGCGGCGCTGAAGGACGCCGGCCTGGTCGAGGGGGACATCGACCACGCCATCGTCACCGGGCTGCACGTGCGGGCGGTGCGCGCCGCCGCGTCGGGCCTGGGCGTGCGCGAGGGCGTCCTCGCCCCGGACCTCACCGCGTCGGTGGGGAACCTCGGGGCGGCGCAGGCCGGCGTCGCGCTCTGCGACGTCCTCGAGCGCGCCGCGCCGGGGCAGGTCGTCGGCGCTGCTGTCGCTGGCCGACGGCGCCGACGCGCTCGATCCTGCGGACCACCGACGCGCTGGGCGCCGCCCAGCGGGCCCGGGCCGGGGCCGGCGTGCCCTCGGTCGCCGAGCAGGTGGCCGCCGGGCGCGACGACCTGTCGTACGCGACGTTCTTGACCTGGCGCGGGCAGCTGCGCCGGGAGCCACCACGGCGGCCCGACCCCGAGCGACCGGGCGCGCCCACGGTGCACCGCTCCGAGGCATGGAAGTACGGCTTCGTGGCCAGCCGCTGCGCCGTGTGCGGCTTCCGCCACATGCCGCCCACCCGGGCCTGCCTGTCCTGCCACGCCATCGACCAGATGCAGCCCGAGCGGCTGGCCGACGTGCCGGGCACGGTGGCCACCTTCACCATCGACCACCTGGCCTTCAGCCTCTCGCCGCCCGTGGTGGGCGTCATCGTCGACTTCGACGGCGGCGGCCGCTACCGCTGCGAGATGACCGACGTCGTCGCGTCCGAGCTGGCCATCGGCGACCGGGTCACCATGACGTTCCGGCGCGTCGTGGACGGCCCAGGGCGTGCACAATTACTTCTGGAAGGCCCGTCCGGCGGGCGGGACCCGAGCAGGGGAGCGAGGAGAGTAGGCGCAATGGCGAGCAGCGGCATCCGCGACCAGGTGGCCATCGTCGGCATGGGCTGCACGCGCTTCGGCGAGCTGTGGGACAAGGGCGTCGACGACCTCCTGACCGAAGCGGCCACCGAGGCCGTGGGGTCGGCGGGGCTGCCGCTCCACGACATCGACGCCTTTTGGCTCGGCACCATGACCTCGGGCGTGTGCGGTGTGACGTTGTCGCGCCCCCTCAAGCTCGACTACAAGCCCGTGACACGGGTCGAGAACTACTGCGCCACCGGATCCGAGGCCTTCCGCAACGCCTGCTACGCCGTGGCGTCGGGCGCCTACGACACCGCCATGGCCATCGGCGTCGAGAAGCTCAAGGACACGGGCTACTCCGGCCTGACCGGCATCCGCGCCGTCGGCGACGGCACCGACCCCGGGCTGTCGTCGCCGGCCGCCTTCTCCTTCCTCGCCCCCTCCTACGCCCACAAGTACGGCGTGGACCGCGAGCAGCTCAAGGAGGTGATGAGCCGCATCGCCTTCAAGAACCACCAGAACGGGGCCCGCAATCCACGAGCGCAGTTCCAAAAGGAGGTCTCCATGGAGACCATCGTCAAGGCGCCATTGGTGGCCGGCGATCTCGGCGTCTTCGACTGCAGCGGGGTCAGCGACGGCGCGGCGGCAGCGATCATCTGCCGGGCCTCCGACGCGCACACGTACTGCGAGAACCCGCTCTACGTGAAGGCGCTCTCCTTCGTGGCCGGACCGGCGGCGGGGCCGATCGACCCGGGCTACGACTACACCACCTTCGAGGAGGTCGTGCGCACGGCGGCGGACGCCTACGCGCAGGCGGGGATCACCGAGCCGCGGGCGCAGCTGGCGATGGCCGAGGTGCATGACTGCTTCACGCCGACCGAGCTCGTCCTCATGGAGGACCTCGGCTTCGCCGAGCGGGGCACGGCGTGGAAGGAGGTGCTCGAGGGCACCTTCGACCGTGACGGGGACCTGCCGGTCAACCCCGACGGCGGACTGAAGAGCTTCGGCCACCCGATCGGGGCCTCGGGCCTGCGCATGCTCTTCGAGTGCTGGCTCCAACTGCGCGGCGAGGCGCCGCCGGAGCGCCAGATCAACACCGTCGGCCCGGGCCGCACCCTCGGGCTCACGCACAACCTGGGGGGCGCCCCGGGCGAGGGCGTGAGCTTCGTCGGCATCGTCGGCACCGAGCTCGGCTGATGAGCGGCTCGGAGGGGTCTCTTCCCGGCGTCGACCTGCTGGCCGAGAGCGAGGACCAGGCGGCGCTGCGCCAGCTGGCCCGCGACGTGGCCGAGCGGGAGGTGGCGCCGCGCGCCCACCAGGCCGACGAGGAGGGCGTGGTGCCGGCCGAGGTGCGCAAGGCGCTCGCCGCAGCCGACCTGTTGCGCATCACGGTGGGGGAGCGTTGGGGCGGCCTGGGCCTGGGCGACGTGGAGGCCGCCATCGTCCTGGAGGAGATCGCCCGGGTCGACGTGTCGGCGGCCATCTGCTGCCAGCTGACCTTCAACGGTCCGCCGCGGGGGATCGAGCATCTCGGCCCCGAGGCGATGAAGGAGCGCTGGCTGCCCGCGGCGGCGGACGGCGACGCGCTCGTCAGCATCGGGATCACCGAGCCCGATGCCGGGTCGGCGGTCCAGAACATGCGGGCGTCGCTGGTCGTGGACGGCCCGGGACGCTGGCGGCTGAACGCCTACAAGAACTACTCGACCCTGGGCGACGTGGCCCAGGGCGTGCTGGTGTGGTGCCGCTGGCCCGGCGGCGAGGGAGCCAAGGGCATCGGTGCGGTGATCGTGCCGACCGACCGCGAGGGCGTCTCGGTCACCGGGCGCCACAAGGGGATGGGCATCCACGCCGCCACGGAGGCCGAGCTGGCCTTCGACGGGGTGGCGATCACGGCCGACGACGTGCTGATCGCCGGCGACCCCTCGAGCACCGACGCCTTCAAGGTGCTGCTGTCGCACCTCAACCACGAGCGCTGCGGCAACGCGTCGATGTGCGTCGGTGCCGCCCAGGGCGCGCTGGAGCACGCGGTGCGCTACATGAACGAGCGGGTCATCGGGGGCCGCCCGCTGGCCGACCTGCAGGGCCTGCAGTGGAAGCTGGCCGACATGGCGGTGCAGCTCGAGGGGGCGCGGCTGATGCTGGCACGGGCGGTGCGGCTGGCCGGGCCCGGGGGCACCCCGCCGCCGCTCGAGACCGCACTGGCCAAGACGGCGGCCAACCTGGCCGCCAAGTTCGTGTGCGACGAGGCCATGCAGATCCACGGCGGCTACGGCTACTCGCGCGAGTACCCCCTCGAGCGGGCCTATCGCGACATCCGGGGACTGTGCTTCGGGGCGGGGACCGTCGAGGCGCAGCGCAACTTCATCGGGCTGCGGGTGGCGGCGGGCGCTCGGACGGGCTCCCCTGGGTGGAGGGACCCGCTGGCCTGATCGCGGGAGCCGGCGGGTTCTCGACACCGGCTCGGTTCGGACCCCGACGACACGACCGCGGCAGTCTCTGGTTTTCTCCATGAGCTGAGTGCATCGACCCCGATGAGATCGGGCGGCGCCTCTCCCCGGACTATAAACGGAGGCATTTAGAGTTCGACGAGACATCACCCCCCTCACCCCCCTCACCCCCCTCACCCCCCTCACCCCCCTCACCCGCCGCCCGGCCGATGGGTGGCTCGGGCCGTGACCCGGGCGTTGGGAGCAACGTCGGACGGTCCATTCGCGTACGATGACGCCGGCGTCAGGGTGCGCAATGGGAGTAGCTGATGGGGAACGGGGGGAATGCGGCTTCGGAGGCGCGGCGCGCGGGGCGCTCGTGTGGCGTCCGGAGCGTGCCTGGCCGCGCTGGTGGTCGCACTGGTGTCGTCCGGATCGGCCTGGGGCGCGCCCTCGGCGTCGACCCCGGGGAGCAGCGTCCCGACGGTGCACGGCGGCGTGAAGGGTCAGCCCGGCTACCTCGTCTACTGGGACCAGAACGAAGAGGTGGACTTCCTCTCCATGCCGACGGGCACCCTGGGTCAGCTCCTCCCGGCCTGGGACCTCAACGGGCAGGTCTGCGTGCTGCCCGACGGCCGCTTCGTCGGCGGCTACGACCCGACGCTCCCGAGCCAGCACAACCTGGGCGGGCTCAAGCCGTACAAGCAGCCGGCGGACGGCGAGGAGCTCGACGAGCCCAACGGGTCCTTCAGCGGCCAGACCCTCTACGTGCCGGGACCGTACAAGATCCGCGGCCAGTCGATCGGCAGTGATTCACCGCCGAGCGCCAACGGGGTGTTCAACAACAACCAGACCTACACCGGGTGCGCGATCGACAGCCATCAGAACATCTTCGCCAACGATATCGCCACGGCGCAGGGCTCCTACCCGCCGCCCAGCAGCGGGCGGCTGGTCGAGTGGTTCGCGCCCAACTACACGACCGACGTGCATCGTGTACGGCCCCACCGCCGGTGGGTTACGGGCCGCACCACACGGACGGCACCGGCGGGCTGGCCCAGCCGGGGACCATGGCGCGTCGCGCTCCAACGACGACCTGCTGATCCCCAACGTCGGCACCTCGAGCGTGCTCCGCTTCGCCCACGCGTCCCTCCCGACCAGCGCCGCCCAGTGCCCGGGCGGGGTGTACCCGCGCGCCAAGGTGCAGGTGTCGACCTTCTACAAGGTCGCCTTCCCCGCCGGCATCGCACGAGGACCCGACGTGCGGCTGCTACGCCGTCAGCAGCTACATCGGCGACCCCTCCATCGTCTGGGTGAGCGCCAGCGGTCAACCCGAGCCGGGACGTGGCTCGGTGCCGGGCACGACGGTGGCGGATCTCGGGAAGAGCCCCGACCAGTACAACCCGTTCGGCATGGCCTTCGCCCCGGACGGGACCCTGTACTTCGTCGACATCCACATCACATGCACCGGTCCGCTCACCGGCTGCGGTCCGGCCTCCTACGGTGGCCGCGTCATGCGGGTCACCTTCACCGAGTGGCCAACCGTCGGCGCCGGTGACGGTGGCGGGCGGCTTCGACTTCCCGACCAGCGTGACCGTGTGCGTCCCGGCGCAGACGCGATGTCCCTACCCGTCGGGGAAGATCAAGGCCCCGTTGTCGGGCCCCGTCGGAGAACCCGGCGCCCGCCAAGGGCCCCTCGTCCGACAAGCCCCGGCAACCGCCGGCTTCGGCTGAGGACGTTGCACGCCAGGGGGCGGCGGGCGGCACGCACGCCGGCGTGGTGCTCGTCGGCGTGGCGCCGCCGCTCCGGGTTCGGGCGGCGCTGGGCGCCGTCGCCTCGCGGCGGCCGCGCTGGCCGCCGGCAGCAATGGCACCCCGCGCAGCGCCGCCGGGCGCGTCCGCCGTCCGCCGGCCGCGTCAGCCCCTGGGACTGGCCCGCCTACGGTCACGACGCCCAGCACACCTTCCACGGCCGCACCACACTGACCGAGACGTCGGTCCGGACCCTGCGCCGGCCTGGTTCTTCCCGACCGGCGACGCCGTCACCGCGACGCCCACAGTCGTCGGCGACACCGTCTACGCGGGATCGTGGGACGACTACTTCTACGCGCTGAACCTCGAGACGGGAGAGCTGCGCTGGAAGGTCCGGCTCGACTCGCAGGACGCCATCACCCCGTACCCGGGACAGCAACCCCGCGACGCCACGTCCGACGGCGGTCTGGTCACCTCCTCCGCCTGGTTCGAGCCGGCATCGGCCGGGCGGCCGGCGCTCGTGATCTTCTCCGGGGGCTACACGCTCTACGCACTGCGGGCCGCCACCGGAGCGGTGTACTGGGAGCACGACTACCCGGGCGTGCCCGGGCCGCCGCAGCCCGAACAGCCGACAGCACACGCATCTTCTCGTCCCCCGTCGTCGTGGACGGCCGGGTCATCGTCGGGGTCGACGAGGACGGGCAGCCGGCGTCGGCCGGCTACATCGTCGCCGCCAGCCTCGACACCGGCGATCCCGTGTGGGAGTTCCAGACCGACGTCGGCACACCCGGGAGCACCCGTGTGCTCGACGACAGTTGCGGCAGCGTCTGGTCCTCGGGCACCGTCTTGCCCGACCTGGGCCTGGTCGTCTTCGGCACGGCCGACTGCAAGTTCGGCGGTTCGGCGCTCTACGCGGACTCGGTGATCGCGCTGCGCATCGCCAACGGCAGGCTGGCGTGGAAGTTCCATCCGCTCGGCCACGCGCCGGCCTGTGACGACGACTTCGGGGCCAGCGCCAACGCGGGGCTCTCCGCGGCGGGGAGGACGACGTTCCTCGGTGAGGGGAGCAAGAACGGCACCTACTACTCGCTGAACCCGCGCACGGGCCGGCTGCGCTGGTCGACCAACGTGGTCTTCGGCGGGTCGTCGGGGGGTTTCATCGGGACCACCGCCTACGACGGCCGCCGCGTCCTGGGGGCGACGGGCCTGGGCGACTTCCTCCCGACCTCGCGCGGGACCTTGCCCGTGTGCGACCCCTCCGATCCCCGCGACGTCGAGCAGCAGAACCCGACCGACCACGCCTTCGACGCGGCATACCGGGGCGGTGCTCTGGCAGGCCAACGACTCGGCGTCGTTCTCGGCCACCACGGTGGCCGGCGGGATGATGTTCAACGGCCTTGCGCTGGCCGCCAAGGCGATCCAGGTGCGCGCCGTCTCCAGCGGGCGCCTGCTCGACGCAGGTCGGCCTGCCCCAGTTCGACTGGTCCGGCATCGCCACCGTGGGCGACGCCCTGGTCTTCGGCGTCGGCACCACCGCGTCGTCGACGCTCCTCGGGCATCGAGGTGCTGACCCCGGGCGGCACGCCGCCGCTGGTCCCGGGGTCCGGCTGAGGTCGTCCCGCCGGGCCGCCCGGGCCCGCTCTAGCGCTGCATCGACTTGGTCTCGACGAACTCCTCGAGGCCGTACTTGCCCCGCTCGCGGCCGATGCCCGACTGCTTGTAGCCGCCGAAGGGCGCACTCGGGTTGAACTGGCCACCGTTGATGTCGACCTGGCCCGTGCGCATCTGGCGCGCCACGTTCTCGGCCCGGGCGGCGTCACCGCTCCACACCGCACCGGCCAGGCCGTACGGCGTGCCGTTGGCGATCTCGATCGCCTCCTCCTCGGTGTCGTAGGGGATGATGGACAGGACCGGGCCGAAGATCTCCTCCTTGGCGATGGTCATGCCCGGGGTCACCTCGGAGAAGACGGTCGGCTGCACGTAGAAACCCTTGTCGAGCCCCTCCGGTGCGTCCGCCCCGCCGACGACGAGCTTGGCGCCCTCCTCGATCCCCTTGTTGATGTAGGCGCGCACCCGGTCGCGCTGGACCGAGGACACCAGCGGCCCGAGCAGCTTGCCCTCCTCGAAGGGGTCGCCGGGGGCGAAACCCGCCGCGGCGCCCGCGGCCAGCTGCTCGACCTCGGCCAGCTTGTCGCGGGGGACGAGCATGCGGGTGAGGGCCGAGCAGGTCTGGCCCGAGTTGAGGTAGCACCCGAACACCCCCGCCGGCACCGCCGTGGCGAGATCGGCGTCGTCGAGCAGGATGTTGGCCGATTTGCCCCCCAGCTCGAGGGAGACGCGCTTGATGCCGTGGGCGGCCAGTTCCATGACGCGGCGGCCGGCCCGGGTGGAGCCGGTGAACGAGACCATGTCGACCAGGGGGTGGGCGGCGATCGCCTCGCCCACCACCGGCCCGACGCCGCTCACGAGGTTGAAGACGCCCGGGGGCAGTCCGATCTCGTCGATGACCTCGGCCAGGATGAAGGCGTTGATCGGCGCGACCTCGCTCGGCTTCAGCACGACGGTGCAGCCGGCGGCCAGGGCGGGGGCCACCTTGAGGACGACCTGGTAGAGCGGGTAATTCCACGGCGTGATGGCGCCCACCACGCCGACGGGCTCGCGCACGACGAGCGAGTTGCCGACCTCCTCCTCCCACTCGAAGCTCTCGGCCGCCTTGGCGGCGTCGGCGAAGGCCCCCGCCGGCAGGCCGACCTGGATGGAGCCCGACAAGGTCATCGGCATGCCGACCTCGTGGCTGATCACCCGCGCGATCTCGTCGGTGCGTGCGGCCAGGGCCTCGCCGATGCGGGTGAGCAGCTTGGCCCGCTCCTCCGTCGAGGTGGCGGCCCAGCCGGGGAAGGCGGCCGCGGCGGCCTCGACGGCCTTGTCCACGTCCTCGGGCGTGCCCTCGGGGATGGTGGCGAAGACCTCCTCGGTGGCCGAGTCGATGACCTCCAGCGTGCCCGTTCCCGTCGAGGGGACCCAGGCCCCGTTGATGTAGATCTTGTCCCGGACGTCCATGGTCCCTCCCTGTTCGGCGGTCGCTGCGTTTCCGCCTTTCCCACCCTACAGAGGTGCCCGTCCCCCTGCCTCGGGCGCGTGGCGACCGAGGGCGTGCCGCCGACCGAGGGCGTCAGCGGCTCCGGGGGGGACGCCGGCCGTTGCCCACCTGCGGCGGGCGGCGCCGGTGTCGGCGGGCGTCGGAGGACTGCGGCCGCCGGCGCCGGCTCTCTTTGGGCGGCCGAGCACCTCGGTGGCCGGCGTCGGCCGAGAGGCGGACCCCGTCCGCGTCGGTGACGTCGAGGCCGAGCGTGCGAAGCAGGCTGGCGGCCGTCTGTCGCTGCTCGGGCGTGACCAGCGCGATGACGGTCCCGTCGGCACCCGCCCGCGCCGTGCGGCCCGAACGGTGCACGTAGTCCTTGGGGCTCTCGGGGAGGTCGTAGTGGATCACCGTCGAGACGTCGTCGACGTGGATGCCCCGCGCCGCGACGTCGGTGGCCACGAGGGCATGGACCCGGCCCGCCCGGAACGCCTTGAGCGTCCGCTCGCGCTGGGCCTGGGACCGGCCCCCGTGGATGGCCTGGGCCGCGATGCCGGCGTGCGCCAGCTTGGTGGCCACCCGGTCGGCGCCGTGCTTGGTGCGCACGAAGATGATCGACGAGGTGGCCGCCCCGGCCAGCTCGGCCAGCGCGGCCGGCCGGTCGGCGTGGGCCACGTGGTGAAAGGCGTGGGTCACCCGGCTGAGGTCGTCGGCGTCGTTGACGACCTCGTGGCGAACCGGGTCCTTCTGGTAGCGGCGCACGAGGACGTCGACCTCGCCGTCGAGCGTCGCCGAGTAGAGCAGGGTCTGGCGCTGCGACGCCGTGGCGTCGAGGATCCGGCGCACGGCGGGCAGGAAGCCCATGTCCGCCATGCGGTCGGCCTCGTCGAGGACGACCGTGCGCACGTCGGCCAGGCGGATCGTGCCCGCCTGCATCAAGTCCTCGAGGCGCCCCGGGCAGGCGACGACCACGTCGGCGCCGGTGCGCAACGCCTTGCGCTGGCGTTCGTAGCTCACGCCGCCGTAGACGACGGCGACGTGACGGCCGCGCGCCCGCAGGAGCGGGGCCAGGACGTCGGAGATCTGCAGCGCCAGCTCGCGCGTGGGCACGAGGATCAGAGCCTGGGGCTTCTTCGGCGCGCAGTGCCGCACGGTCGCCGCCACCGGAAGCGCGAAGGCGAGGGTCTTGCCCGATCCGGTCGGGCGCCTTCGCCGACACGTCGCGGCCGGCCAGGGCGTCGGCGATGGTCATGGCCTGGATGGGGAGCGGGGACGTGATGCCCTGGGCGGCCAGCACCTCGACGAGGGCGTCGGGCAGGCCGAAGTCACCGAAGGTGGTGGTGGCGGGCACATCGATGCCCAGCGTGGGGGACGACAAGGGTGGAACTCCGTTCTGTGGTCACGCACCGCAACCTCAGGGTGGAATCCCGCCGGTCGCCTGTGGTGCACCGAGCACCACGGACGCGTCACGGGTGCAGGTTAGCAGTCCGGGGCGTCCGCTCGGGTTCGCGCCGCGCTCAGCCCTTCTTGCCGAGCAGCGGATGCTCGCCCATGCCCACCGGCTGGAGATGCTGGCCGAGCACCTCGTGGAAGTGGTCGGCCACCTCCTGGGGCGTCCATCCTCCCTCGCGCCACATCGCCGCGACCTGGCGCGGCGTCTGGAACAGCGTGTAGGCGAAGCCCGTGCGCCCGAGCACCTGTCCGTTCACGTAGGAGGCGCCCTCGCTGGCCAGGAACGCGATCAGCGGGGCGTTGAGCGCGGGGTCCTGGTCGGCCGGCGGCGCGGCCCCGGCGTAGAGGCCCTCGGTCATGCGGGTGTAGCCGGCCGGCGCGACGGCGTTGACGGTGATGCCGTACTTGCCGAGCTCGAGCGCCCACACGAAGGTCATGCCCATGATGGCCGCCTTGGCCGCGCCGTAGTTGGTCTGGCCGAAGTTGCCCCGCAGGCCGGCCGAGGAGGTGATGTTGACGATGCGCCCGTAGCCGGCCTCCTTCATGAGTCGGGGCCGCGTGGCGGACGGTGTTGAACGTGCCCTTCTGGTGCACCGCGATCACGGCGTCGTAGTCCGCCTCGTCCATCTTGACCAGGGTGCGGTCGCGCACGATGCCGGCATTGTTGACGACCACGTCGAGGCGACCGAAGGCGTCGGTTGCCGTGGCGACGATCCGGCCCGCCGCCTCGAACTCGGCGACCGAGTCGTGGTTGGGGACGGCTTCGCCGCCCGCCGCCTCGATCTCCCGGCACACCGTCGCGGCGGGGTCCTCGCCGGTTCCTTCCCCGCCCAGGGTGACGCCCACGTCGTTGACGACGACCTTGGCCCCCTCCCCGGCGAGGCAGAGGGCGATGTCGCGCCCGATCCCCGACCCGCACCGGTCACCACCGCCACACGCCCGTCCAGTAGTCCCATGGGCGAGACAGTACTCCGGCGCCTCGTTCCCTGACAGACGTGTCAGCAACGGCGGCGGGGGCTGTACGATCGGGGCGACCACCGGGCGAGGAGGCTCGCCCAACGAGCGGTGAGGAGCGACCCGGCCATGGCCACCTTCGTTGAGAACGCACCAGAGCAGATCGTCGCCGCCGCCAAGGAGCTGCTGGAGAAGGGACTGGTCGAGGGGACCTCGGGGAACATCTCGGCGCGCATGGAGGACGGCAACATCGCAGTCACGCCGTCGTCGCTCGACTACCGGATCATGACCCCCGACGACATCGTGATCGTGGACCCGGCCGGCGACGTCGTCGCGGGCGAGCGTGGGCCGACGTCGGAGAAGTACCTCCACCTGGCGGTGATGGGCGCCTACGAGGACATCGCGGTGTGCATCCACTCGCATGCCGTGCACGCCACCATGTTCGCCGTCGCCCATCAGGACATCCCGAGCTGCATCGACGAATTCACGGTCTACTTGGGCGGCGACATCCGCTGCACGGAGTACTGCCCCAGCGGGTCGGCCGAGCTGGGCGAGCAGACGGTCAAGGCGCTCGAGAACCGGGGTGCGGCGCTCATTGCCAACCACGGCATGGTCGCGGTCGGCACCACCATGCCGAAGGCGATGCACAACACCGCGCTCGTGGAGCGCTCGGCCAAGATCATCTGGGGGGCCACGCAGCTCGGCGGGATCTTCCCGCTGCCCGAGAAGGTCAACCAGAACTTCGCCAACGTCTACCCCTACATGCGGTAGGCGCCGGTGAGCGACGGCACCATCCGGGCCCGGCTCGCCGAGCTGGGCCTCACTCTCTACGGGCCGCACCCGCCGCACGACCCGCTCGACGCCGTGGTGGTGCACGACGGGGTGGCGCGCACCTCGGGGCAACTGCCTCGCATCGCCGGGGCGCTCACCTGTCTCGGGCGCCTGGGTGACACCGTGACCGTCGAGGAAGGCCGGGAGGCGGCCGCCGTGTGCGCGCTGAACGCCCTGGCCGTGCTGGAGCAGGCGCTGGGCTCGCTCGACCGGGTCACGCGGGTGTTGACGGTGACCGGCTACGTCGCCTCGGCGCCCGACTTCCACCAGCAGCCGGCCGTGGTGGACGGGGCCAGCCGCGTGCTGGCCGACGTCTTCGGCGAGGCGGGCCGCCACACGCGCTCGGCCGTCGGCGTGGCCGCACTGCCCCGCAACGGGGCCGTCGAGATCGAGGTGACGGTCGCCGTCAGCGACTGAAGGCGGCGCCGATCACGGGCCGGGCGACGGCGGCCAGGTCCCAGTACCCGTACGTGCCGCTGTCCCGGAGCTCGGTCACGGCGTTGACGGCGGCGCCGTAGGCGGCGACGGCGATCGCGCCTCCGACCGAGACCCGGCTCACGCCCAGCTCGGCGAGCTCGCCGACGGTGGGGGCGCCGGGCAGCACGAGCACGCTGACCGGGAGGTCGACCGCCGAGAGCAGCTGGCGCAGCTCGCCCGGGTCGACCACCCGCGGGGCGAAGAGGACGTCGGCGCCGGCCTCCTGATAGGCCTGCAGGCGGGCGATGGTGTCGCCGAGGTCCACCCGGTGGTGCAGGTAGTTCTCCGCCCTGGCCGTGAGCACGAAGGGCACCGGACCGTCATGGGCGGCCTCGGCCGCCGCCCGGACGCGTTCGGTGGCCTGCGCCAGCTCGTAGATCGGCAGCGTCCTTGTCGCCGGTGAAGTCCTCCACCGAGCCGCCGGCCAGGCCGCGGTCGACGGCGGCCGCGATCGTGGCGGCCACGCCGGCGGGATCGCGGGCGAAGCAGTTCTCGAGGTCGGCCGAGACCGGGATGTCGACCGCCCCGGCCAGCTCGGCGGCGTGGGCCAGCACCTCGTCCTTGGTCATCGCCCCGTCGAGGCGGCCCCGCGTGGCGGCGAAGCCGCCGCTCGTGGTGGCGATCGCCTCGAAGCCGAGGGAGGCGAACAGGGCGGCGGAGCCGAGGTCCCAGGCGTTGGGCATGAGGAGCGGCCGGCCGGGGACGTGGAGGGAGCGGAACCGTTCGGCTCGTTGCGCCGGCGAAGCGGGAGACGTCATGGCCGCACCGTACCGGCGCGGGCGGCCGAACGCGCCGTCAGTGGGCCGGCGGGCGCTCCGGCTCGGGGAACTCCCAGTACTGGAATTCGATCGTCATGGGCAGCAGATAACGGAGGTAGAGCGAATGGATCTTGACCACCTTCTGGTCGTCCACGTGCAGGTCGATCAGCTCCATGCGGTCGTCCGCCTTGCGGAACGCCTCGGCCCGCTCCTGGATGCCCCGCAGCTCGTCGAGGGAGCCCACGGCGAACCCGTAGTGGTCCATCCTCGGGCAGCGCATCGGGTCGTCCTCCGCGATGAGGAAGATGAACTGGTCCCAGTGCACGCAGCTGAGGATGAGGCGGCGGCGGTCCTCCGTCATGACCCCGATCTCCTCGAAGCCGAGCACCTCGTGGAAGAAGCGGCAGACCTCGGCCCGGCTCTCGGCGCCGAGGAGGTCGGCGGGCAGCGACATGGCGACGTGGTTGAAGCGCGGGTTGCCCGACGGGTAGAAGGGGTGCGCCATCAGGCGCGCACCTCGGGCACGACCATCACCTTGCCGGCGATGCGGCCCCGGGCGAGGGCCTCGAGGGCCTCGCTGATGCCGTTGAGCGGGACGTCGTCGGGATCGATCAGGAGATCGGCCGGGAACCCGTCGGAGGCGAGCAGCTCGAGCGCACGTTCGAAGCCGTGCAGGTCGTAGACGAAGGACCCGGTGACGGTCAGTTCGTTGAGGATCATGCGGTTGATGTCGAAGGTGGGGTGATCGATGCCGGCGCCGACCATCACCAAGATGCCGCCGCGCGCCAGTTGCTGGAAGCCGGCCTCGACCGCCGCCCGGTGCCCGGAGCACTCCAGGACGACGTGGACGGCGCGTGAGGACATGCGTTCGGGCTCCCACGACGCGAACGTCTCGAGGTCGGCGGGGTCCACGACGGCGGGGACACCGAGCGCCCCGGCCAGGCGGCGCCGGCCCTCGTGGGGTTCGACGACGGTGATGTCGCCGACGCCCATCGACTGCAGCGCCGCGACGCTCAGCGCGCCGATCGGCCCGGCTCCGAAGACCATGACGGTGTCGCCGGGCTGGACGCCCGAGCGGGTGATGCCGTGCAGGGCGACCGACAGCGGCTCGGCCAGGGCGGCGTGTCGCGGCGAGAGGCCCTCGGGCAGCCGCAGCGCGCCGGACGCCCGGACGACGACGTACTCGGCGAAGGCGCCGTCGTGGTGCTCGCCCGTCATGCTCTGGCGGTTCTCGCATTGGGAGGGCTTGCCCTCGCGACAGCGGCGGCAGGTGCCGCAGCGCGGGGACGCACCGCCCACGACCAACTCGCCCACCGACCAGCCGGTGACGTCACCGCCGACGGCGGCGACGGTGCCGCTCCATTCGTGGCCGGCGACCGCCCCCGCCTTGAAGCCCCAACCGTCACGCAGCTGGTGGATGTCGGACCCGCAGATGCCGCAGGCGTGCACGCGCACGACCAGCTGGTCCGGCCCCGGCCGCGGGACCGGGCGCTCCTCGACGGTGACCGTGCCGGGCGACTGGTAGACCGCGGCCGCCATGACGTCCGGGAGCGAGCTCACCGCCGGCACCCCGATGACCCTGACATGGGCGTCAGGCTAGGCGCTGGCGAGCAACCAGGCGAGGCCCCCGGCCAGATGGCGGAGATAGGCCGGCGTCTCCCAGGCGCCGGGGAAGTGGCCCAACGCGCTGTAGAAGGTGCGGGCGCCGCCCTCCTCCGCCACGCACCAGGCGAGCGGGAACCCGCAGTCGGGCACGCGGCCGCCGGGCACCGACAGGTCGACCTGGTCCGCGGCCAGCCGCAGCAGCACGCGCGCGTCGGGTCGCAGACCGGAGAAGAGGTAGACCTCGTCGCGCCACTGCCAGCGTTCGCCCAGGTGGCCCGTCGCGGGGTGGTCGGCGTCGACCACGTCGACGGCGAAGTCCTGGGTCCAGGGGTGGCCGTCGAAGCGGGCGCCCAACATGGTGCCGTACTCGGGCCAGGTGTGGCTGGCGTCGGTGGCCGAGTGCACGCCGAGCACGCGCAGGCCCCCGTGCTGCCAGGCCTCGTAGGCCTCGGCCTTCTGCTCGGCCGACCACGGCGTCTCCCCGATGGTGAACAGGGCGAGGACGCGGGCGGTGGCCAGCTGGCGCGGTGAGACGTCGGCGACGTCGGTGACCACGGTGGGGGAGAGGCCCGCCAGCACGGCCAGTTCGCTGAGGCCGGTGGCGGCCTGGCCCAGCACACCGTGCACGCCCGCCGGGCCGTCGCTGTAGGGAGCCACCTGGGTGACGATCATCATGTTGTCGGCCACGGGCGGAGTGTAGGGCTGGTGCGAGAGGGCCGCGGGTGGTCGAATGCACCGGGCGGCGAACGGGCGGCGAACACAGGGCGGCGAACACAGGGCGGCGAAGACAGGAGGACGCGACGTGAGCGATGCGAGCACGAGGCCCGAGGAGGCGGCGGCCGCGCTGGCCGCGCTGGGCTCCGCCACCGTGGGCGAGTCGGGCGGGCGGGCGGCCCACCGCAGGCTGCGCCCGGCCTGGCCCGGTGCGGCGGTGGCGGCCCCGGTCTACCCCGTCGGGTGCACGCCGGGCGACAACCTGGCGGTGCACGTGGCCGTGACCCGGGCGCCGCGCGGGAGCGTCCTCGCCGTGGACGTGGGCCAGGTGGCCGACCGTGGCTACTGGGGCGAGGTGCTCACGACGGCGGCGGAAGCGGCCGGGTTGGCGGGTCTGGTGCTCGACGGCGGCGTCCGCGACGTGGCCGCGCTGGCGGCGCACGGCTTCCCGGTCTTCTCCTCGACCATCGCGCTCACCGGCGCCACCAAGGACAAGCCGGGGACGGTGGGGCGTCCGGTCCGGGTCGGCGGCGTGCTGGTCGGTGCGGGGGACTGGGTGGTGGCCGACGTCGACGGCGTCACGTTCGTCCCGGGCGGCGCCCTGGCGGAGGTGCTGGGCGCCGGGCGGGGGCGCGAGGCGAAGGAGGCGGGGTTCTTCGCGGCGCTGCGGTCCGGGTCGACGACCGTGGAGCTGCTCGGGCTCGACGCGTCGCTGGTGACCGGGACGTAGCCTCGTCGACCCGTCGGGGGATGGCGTTCAGGGGGTGAACGACAGCCCGAGGACGTGCCCGAGCTCGGCGAGCGCCTGCGCGGGGTCGTGCACCTTGATGGTCCGCATGCCGAGGGCGCGCGCCGGCTTGAGGTTGACCCCGAGGTCGTCGAGGAACACCGACTCCTCGGGCTCCACGCCGACCGCCGCGCACGCGAGCTCGTAGAAGCGGGGGTCGGGCTTGCGGACCCCGAGGACGCGTGATTCGACGACGGCGTCGAAGAGGGCGTACACCGCGGCCACCTCCGCGGAGACGACGCGCTCGGCGGCCGCGAAGTTGTTGGTCAGACAGGCCGTCTTGTAGGTGGCCCGGCACGTCTCGACGGCGGCGACCATCTCGGGGCGGATGTCGCCCGCGAGCCGCTCGAGCACGACCCGACCGTCGACCTCGTGGCCGAGGGCGCGCGCCTCTGCCGCCCATTGCGCCCCGAAGGCGTCGACGCCGATCTCGTTGCGCTCCAACCGTGCCCAGGCATTGTCGTCGGGGTTGGTGGCGTTGACGGTGCGGATGAAGCCGTCGGGAAGCCCGTGCTCGACCTCGAAGCGGGCGAACGCCTCGAAGGGGCTGGTCGAGATGACGCCGCCGAAGTCGAACATGACCGCCCGTATCGCCACCCGCTCCTCCCCGTGGTCCGACGCATTGGGACAGCAGAGGCGCCGGGTCCGCGGCCACTCTCGCATGCCAAGCGGCGTGGGACCAGCGGGCTCCGTCACTCGCCCCGGATGACTTGCACCGCACGCCGGTGGTCCACTACCATGTCTCGCATGGTAGAGATGGGGGGTCGCAGGACCCAGCTCCTCCGGGGCGTGCTGGACCTGTGCCTGTTGGCGGTGATGGACGAGGGCCCCGCCTACGGCTACGAGATGACCAAGCGCCTGGGGGCGCGTGGGCTCTCCATCGTCGGTGAGGGATCGATCTATCCCCTGTTGGGCCGGCTCGAGCGCGACGGGCTGGTGGACACCCATCGGGCCGCCAGCAACGGGGGCCCGCCACGGAAGTACTACCGGCTCTCGCCCCAGGGCCAACGGGCTCTGAACTCGGGAGTCGCCGAGTGGGAGAAGACGCGGGATGCCGTCGATGCGGTTCTGGGGCTCGCGAAAGCAGAGGTGGACTCATGAGCCAGTTCGTCGGCGACTGCCGAAAAGAGTGGAAGCGACTCGGCGTCCCCGAGCCCCTCGCCAACGAGATGGCAGCCGACCTCGAGGCCGACCTGTCCGAGGCCGCGTCCGAGGGGGTCTCACCCGAGGAGGTGCTGGGGAACGGCTACTTCGATGCCCGGTCTTTCGCCGCCTCGTGGGCCATGGCCCGGGGCGTCGGCCACCCCCGCCCCCGCGTCCGCGAGAGGGTTCGCCTCCAACCTTTGACATTGGCCGTCGGTGCCCTCGTCTTCATCGGCGTGGCGGCAGTCGGACTGGTCCTTGCCGGCCACGGTGTCGGGTCGGCGTCGGCCGCGGCCGTTTCGTTCCCGCGACCGACAGCCCGGCCGATCCCCGGAATCTTCATCGGTCCGCACGCCGTCTCCTCCCAGGGCCCGCGCGCTGACCTCGCCGCCGTGGGGTGGGTCTTCTTGGTCGTCGGCCTCGTCGGGTTGGGCGTGACGCTCTGGGTCTGGCGGCCGTGGTCGAGTCGCCGGGATGCGAGCGGTTTCGACGAGAACGTGGGGATGCCGAGCTACCTCTGACACCGAGCTCCCTCTGCGCCGTGCCAGTCGAGCGAGGTGGCCTGGGCCTTGGTCCCGAGGCGCTGGTCGAGGTCCGGTGGCAAGATACGCCATGACCGAAGAGCCCACGACAGACGCCCCAGCCGCCGAGCGCATGGAGGTGCAGCGGACGATCCCGGCCGAGGCGGGGCGGATCTTCAACCTGTTGCGGGATCC
Source organism: uncultured Acidimicrobiaceae bacterium (assembly GCA_963789235.1). Lineage (GTDB taxonomy): Bacteria > Actinomycetota > Acidimicrobiia > Acidimicrobiales > RAAP-2 > Bog-473. Next base: position 320,482 of record CAWBJX010000003.1, read on the forward strand.
GAAGGGCCACGTCACGATCGACAGCTCCGGGATGTTGATGGGCTCCACGGGCGAACCGGCCACCAAGGTGGGCGACCAGTTCGTCGTCCACATGGACCGTGCCGCGCTCAACGACTACCCGATGGGCCTCTACGACGTGACGGTGACGATCACGGCGTTCGAGCCCGACCGCGAGATCGCCTGGACGATCCTGGGGCAGATCAAGCCCGCGCTCGGGCACGTCTACGGCTACACGCTCGAGCCCGTCGAGCACGGGACGCTCGTCACCTCGTACTACGACTGGTCGGCCATCGACCCACAGTGGCGGGACGCCAACATCTTCCCGGTCATCCCCGAGTCGGCCCTGCGGGCCACCTTGGGCATCCTCGAGCGGACCCTGGCCCACTCGACCCAATGGTGAGCCGACCGGGTCGCCGCTGACCGCCGCCGGTCAGCAGATGCGCGGCAGCGGGTCGCCGACGAGCATGTCGACGATGCGGGTCCCCCCCATGGCGGTCCGCAGCACCACGATGCCCGGTGGTTCGGCGTGGATGGCGCCCACCCGCACGGCCTCGGACCCCTGGGGATGGGCCCGCAGGGCGGCCAGCGCGTCGTCCGCCTGGTCGAGCGGCACCACGGCGATCAGCTTCCCCTCGTTCGCCACGTAGAGGGGGTCGATCCCCAGGAGCTCGCAGGCGGCCGCGACGGCGGGACGCACCGGCAGCAGCGCCTCGTCGAGGACCACGGTCACGTCGGCGTCGCGGGCGAGCTCGTTGCAGACCGTGCCCACGCCCCCGCGGGTCGAGTCGCGCAGCCATCGGGTGCCGGGGGCGGCGGCGAGGAGGTCCTCGACCAGCCCGTGCAGGGGGGCCGTGTCCGAGACGATGTCGGCCTCCAGCGCCAAGTCGCCGCGGGCGAGCATGACGGCCGTCCCGTGGTCGCCCATGGTGCCCGAGGCGAGCACGACGTCGCCCACCGCCACCTTGGCGGCCGCCAGCTCGCGGCCCGCCGGGATCAGGCCCACCCCGGCCGTCGTGATGTACATGCCGTCGGCCGCGCCGCGGTCCACCACCTTGGTGTCGCCCGTTACGACGGGGACGCCTGCGGCGGCGGCCGCCTCGGCCATGTCGGCCACCACCTCGCGCAGCGCGTCGATCGCCATGCCCTCCTCGAGCACGAAGGCGGCCGAGATCGCCGTCGGGCGCGCGCCCATCATGGCCAGGTCGTTGATGGTGCCGTGGACGGCCAGGTGGCCCGCCGAGCCGCCCGGGAAGCGCAAGGGCTTCACCACGTAGGAGTCGGTGCTGAAGGCGAGGCGCTCGCCCGAGGGCAGGTCCACGACGGCGGCGTCGGTCAGCGGCGCCCGCTCGTCGCCCGCGGCCGGCGCGAAGGCGGGGAGGAACACCGCGTCGAGGAGGGCCGCCGAGGCCTTGCCGCCGGCGCCGTGGGCCAGGGTGACGACCTCGTCACGCAGGCGGGGCCGCCGGCGCCGGAAGGCCTCGATACGCCCGAACACCGCCGCCTCACGGTCGGCCGGAGCCGTGCCGTTGGCGGCGGGTCCGGCGCGCGCTCTCGGTCATACCGAGAGCCTCACCCCGTTGAGCGAATGGTCCGGGAGGTGGCGTTGGACGGACTCCCAGAGGGCGAGCATGAGCGCGTCCTGGGTCTCTTGGATCCGGTGGACGCTCTCGGACCGCACGACCAGGCAGTGCGAGACGGCGTCGCTCACCGCCATGCCCGACCCCTCGTAGCCGCACAGGCCCACCGTGAGGACTCCCCGCCGCGCCGCTTCCTCGAAGGCGCGCAGCATGTCCACCGAGTCGCCGCTGGTGGAGAAGCCGACCGCGATGTCGCCCGCCGCGGCGTGCGCGATGAGCTGGCGCGAGAACACCAGCTCGAAGCCGACGTCGTTGGACAGGGCGGTGAGGACGGCCTGGTCGTCCACCAGTGACAGCGCGGGCAGCGGGCGACCGTGGGGGGGATGGCGGAACAGCTCGGCGGTCCCCTGGGCGTCGGTGGCGCTGCCCCCGTTCCCGAAGGCGAAGAGGCGGCCCCCGTGCGCGAAGCGCTCCGCCATGGCGGCGCCGGCGCGCTGCCACCGCATCGGCGCAGCGCTCGAGAGTGGCCACGCGCAGCGCCGCGCTCTCCGCCATCTTGGCCCGGGCCGAGCCGCACGAGGTCCGTCACGAGGGCGCCCACGTCGCGCTCCTCGGACTCGATGAAGGGGTAGAGGAAGCCCGTGGGCTCGGGCCCGCCCGTCTCCTCAGCCACGGGGAGGCGCCCCGGTCAGGCTGGTGAGCGCCACGCCGGCGTGCACCAGGACGAGGTCCCCGGGCCGCAGGTCGTCGACCAGGCGGCCGTCGACCTCCTCGGCGTGCCCGCCCGCCAGCACCTCGATCCGCCCCTCCGCCAGGACGGAGCGGACCTCGGCCACCCGGCCCTCGTCCGAGCAGGTGACGCAGACCTCGTCGGTGCACGCGGACGGCTCGGCCAGCAGCCCCGGGTGCTCGAAGACGACGTGGGTCAGCTCCCACAACAGGTGGTAGAGGAGGACGAGGTCGCCCGAGCGCGCCGCCGGCGCCGGCGTCGGCGCCGTCGAGCCAGACGACGTGGTCGGCTCGGGGGCCGTCTGGCGCGCCCCGGGGCGGGGGCCGGCGCCCAGCCAGAGGCTGGTCAGACCCCAGGCCTCGGCCCGGGCCACCAGGTCGCGGGCCACCGGGTCGCCCGCGGTGCTCACGACCAGCAGGACGTCGCCGGGCCGGCCCAGCAGCCGCACCGACTCGGCCGCGCCGGCGCCGTCCACGCTGACCGCCGGCAGCGCGCGCTTGCCCACGATGACCGGGTGCACGAACTCCACCGCGACGTGGCGGGCGTGGGCCGGCCACTCGGGCGCGACGCACCACATGGTGGCGCCGGCGGCGAAGCGGCGCGCCAGCGAGAGGGCGGCCGAGGCCAGGTCCTCGGCCGGGCCCGCTCGCGGTGGCGTCCATGCCCGTCACGCTGCCACCCGTCCGGACGGCGGCGCGGTAGCCGGCGATCGCGGCCTGCCCCAGGGCGAGACCGCCGTCGTTGGGGGGCACCACCCGATGGGTCAGGACCTCGAAGTCCCGTGCCGCGAGCTCACGGCACGTCAGGCCGAGCAGCAGCACGTTCTGGAAGACGCCGCCGCTGAGGGCCACGACGGGCGATGCCGGTGCGCGCCCGCTGGAGGACGGCCACGTCCGCGACGAGCCGGGCCACCGCCGCGTGGAAGCCGGCCGCCATCGCGCCGATGGCAGGCGCCGGCGCGTCCGTCGGCGACCAGCGCGCGCAGGACCGCCGAGGGGTCGATCGGGCCGCCGTCCAGTTCGAAGCGGTACGAGGGTGTCGCCTCGGCGCGCCGCAGCGCCTCCTCGGCCGCCCACTGGAGCTCCATGGCCGCCTGCGCCTCGTAGGTCGCCTCGTGGCGCAGGCCGAGGAGCGAGCTGACGGCGTCGAACAGCCGCCCCATGCTCGAGGTCGGCACGCAGCCGCTGCCGCGCTCGAGCTGGCGGGCCAGGACCGCGCGTTCGCCGGGGCCCAGCGCGGCCACCGGCGGCAGGTCCTCCCCCCACTCGATGCCGGCCGCCCACAGGTGGGCCAGCGCGGCGCGGCAGGGTCGCCGGATGGCCGGCGTCGCCACCGGGCAGCGGCACCGGCCGCAGGTGCCCCACCCGCGTCGAAGTCGTCGTAGCCGGCGACCAGCACCTCGCCGCCCCAGATGGTGCCGTCCGCGCCGAAGCCCGTGCCGTCGAAGGCCAGGCCGATGACGCGCCGGTCCGCCGGGACGCCGTGCTCCGCCATGACCGACGCGATGTGGGCGTGGTGGTGGGACACCTCCGCCACCGGTCCCGGTGCCGCCTCGTCGGCCCACCGCCGCGTCTGGTAACCCGGATGGGCGTCGGCCGCCACCTGCGTGGCCGCGATGCCGTAGAGGCCGGCGAGCTGCCGGGTGGAGCGCTCGAAGGCCGCCCACGTCTCCAGGCTGCCCATGTCGCCGATGTGCTGGCTCATGAAGGCGTCGTGGCCCGAGGCGAGGCAGAACGTGTTCTTGAGCTCGCCGCCGACGGCGAGCGTCGGTTCGGCCGCGAAGGGCAGCCGGACGGGGAGGGGGGCGTACCCCCGTGAGCGCCGGAGCGGGAGCACGTGCCCGGTGCCGGGGTCCACCTCGAGCACGGAGTCGTCGCAGGGCACGTGGATGGGTCGATCGTGGAGCAGCCAGGCGTCGGCGATCCCGCCGAGCCGGCGCCGCGCGTCGGCGTCGTCGAAGCAGATGGGCTCGTCGGTGAGGTTGCCGCTCGTCATGACCAGCGCCGCCGGCACGCGCGCACCGGGGCCCGCGCCGGGCACCGGTGCGAAGAGGAGGTGGTGCAGCGGGGTGTAGGGCAGGAGCACGCCGAGCCGGGGGTTGCCCGGAGCCACCAGGGCGGAGACGGCGGCACCCTCCCGCCGGCGCAGCGAGGACGATCGGGCGCTGCGGCCGAGGCGAGGAGGTCCGCCTCGGCCCGGTCGACGTGGGCCAGGGCGGCGGCCGCCTCGAGGTCGCGCACCATGACGGCGAACGGCTTGTCGAGGCGGTGCTTGCGGTCGCGCAGCCGTTGGACGGCCGGGCTCGGAGGCGGCGTCGCAGGCGAGGTGGTAGCCGCCGAGGCCCTTGACGGCGACGACCTCGCCCGCGGGCCAGTGCGGCCTGGGCGGCGCCGAGCGCGGCGTCGGTGCCCTCCACCGCGCCCGCCGGGCCGGTGCGCTCGAACCACAGGCGCGGTCCGCAGTCGGGGCAGGCCACGGGCTGGGCGTGGAAGCGCCGGTCGGCCGGGTCGTGGTACTCCGACGCGCAGGCCTCGCACAGGGCGAAGTCCGCCATAGTCGTGTTGCGGCCGGTCGTAGGGCAGGGACACCGTGATGGTGAAGCGGGGCCCGCAGTTGGTGCAGTTGACGAACGGGTAGCGGAACCGCCGGTCGGCGGGGTCGAGGAGCTCGGCCAGGCAGTCGGCACAGGTCGCGATGTCGGGCGACACGAACGTGCGGCACCGCCCCCTGGGCGTGGCTCTCGACGATCACGAAGCCGGCGTCGCCCGTCGGCGCGATGTGCTCGTCCACCACGCCGGTGACCCGGGCCGGGCCCGGGGCATCGGTGACCAGACGGGCCGTGAACTCGTCGACGACCGGGCCGGGCCCCTCGATCTCGATGAAGACGCCGGCGGTGTCGTTGCCGACGTGCCCGGCCAGACCGAGCTCGGAGGCCAGGCGGTGCACGTAGGGCCGGAACCCCACGCCCTGGACGAGGCCGGTCACGCGGAGGCGGAGGCGTTCGGGTGTCGCCGGCGCAGCCAGGCCGGTCATGCCGGGGATCCGCTGCGCCGCCCCAGGGTCACTGCCGCCTCGCGGTGCATCCGCCCGAAGTTGTAGTAGGCCGCACAGGCTCCCTCCGATGAGACCATGCAGGTGCCGATGGGCGTCTCGGGGGTGCAGGCGGTGCCGAAGACCTTGCACTCCCACGGCTTGATCACACCCTTGAGCACCTCGCCACACTGGCACGCCTTGGGGTCGGCCACCCGGACGTTGGGGATGGTGTAGCGCAGCTCGGCGTCGAAGGCCGCGAACTCGGGCCGCAGCTTCAGTCCGCTCTGCGCGATGAAGCCCAGCCCGCGCCACTCGAAGTGGGGGCGCAGCTCGAAGACCTCGGCCAGCACCGCCAGGGCGCGCGGGTTGCCACTCCTCGCGCACGACCCTCGAGTACTGGTTCTCCACCTCGCAGCGGCCCTCCCGGATCTGGGCGAGCAGCATGGCGATGGCGTGCAGGATGTCGAGGGGCTCGAAGCCGGCCGTCACCAGCGGCAGCCCGTACTCGGCGGGCACGAAGCGGTAGGGGCGCTGGCCGACGACCGTGGACACGTGCCCGGGCCCGAGGAACCCGTCGAGGCGCAGGTCGGGGGACTCGAGGATGGCCCGCAGCGGCGGCACGATCGTGACGTGGTTGGAGAACACGGAGAAATTGGTCACCTCGTGCGCCCGTGCCTCGAGCAGCGTGAGCGCCGTCGACGGCGCCGTGGTCTCGAAGCCCACGGCGAAGAAGACGACGGCGCGCTCTGGGTTCTCGGTGGCGATCCGGAGCGCGTCGAGCGGCGAGTAGACGAAGCGGATGTCGGCCCCGTTCGCCTTGGCCTCGAGCAGGTTGCCCCGGCTGCCCGGCACCCGCATCATGTCCCCGAAGGAGGTGAAGATGACGCCCGGCTCGAGCGAGACCGCGATGGCATCGTCCACGCGTCCCATCGGGATCACGCACACCGGGCACCCGGGTCCGTGCACCAGCTCGACGTTGGCGGGCAGGACGTGCTCGATGCCGTGGCGGTAGATGGTGTGCGTGTGCCCGCCGCACACCTCCATGAACTTGAACTCGTCGTCACCGGCGAGCCTGGTGATCTGCGCCACCAGCGCTCGCGCGGTCGCCGGGTCCCTGTACTCGTCGACGAAGCGCATCCGACCGTGCCTGCCTCCCTGCCCGTCGCCCTCCTAGGCCACGGGCCGCAGCCTACCGGAGGGAGCCGAGCCACCGAGGATGCCCGCGATGACCTCCGCTCGCTTCTCGACGAGCTCGCGCGCGATCCCCAGGGCCCCGGCCGCCAGGTCGCGCACCTCCTCGGACGTGTAGATGGTCCGCCACGCCTCCTCGAATTCGGTCCAGGCATTGGGCCCGGCCCGGCTCCCGAGCGCGTAGCCGATCAGCACTCCCACGATCACTCCCATTCAGGTACCTCCTGTCTCGCTGGCAATCTTCGACTCCCAGAACGCATCGAGCTCGTCCTCGTAGGCCTGGCCCATGAGCCGGAGCGAGGCGAGGGCGAGCTCCGCCTCGGCCTCGTCGATCTTGGACATGGCGAACCCCACGTGGATCAGCACCCAGTCTCCGGGGGCGAGCGGCTCGTCCTCGAGCAAGCCGATGTTGACGACCCTCGTGACACCGGACACGTCGACGCGCGCCAGGTGCCCGTTGGCTTCGGAGATCTCTTGCAGCTGCCCCGGTATGCCCAGGCACATGGTCGTCCCCCGCCTCCTACTCGCCCTGCTCGCCCGGGTCGCCCGCGTCGTCCCTGACGGCGACGATCTCGACCTTGACGTCGACCTCGGGCTCGACCTTCAACATCAGCACCCTGGGCGGCTGCATCCCGAAGTCGCGGATGTCGAAGCGGGACGAGCCGGTCAGGCTGATGGTGCGGTCGTCGAGCCGGCGGATGGTCATGACGTCCTCGTGCGGACGCGACACGCCACGGAACTTCACGTCGCCGTTGACCCGGTAGGTCCCGTCGGAGCCGTTCTGCTCCATCTGGCCGAGCACGCCCTCGATCCTCGGGAACTTGTGCGAGTCGATCCGCTTCTGCAGCTCCCGGTCCTCCATGCGGTTCCCGGACTTCAGGCGGTCGACGGCGAGCGAGAGGTGCCCGCTGGGGCCCGAGCTCAGGTCGACGGTGCCCTCGGGCCCGAGGTCGAGCTCGACGTAGCCCTCCAGGCCGCTCGTGGCGGAGTGGATGGGGTGCACGTTGGAGCGCGCGTCGATCCAGACCTGGGAGCGCTCGGGGACGATGGTGTAGCGGGCCACGGTCGTCAACTCCGCCGGGTCAGCGCGAGGAGGGCGACGAACACCCGGCCAACGATATGCACATCACATCTCCCGCATCTTGAGGTAGCGGGCGATGTCGGGCAGCGACCTGATCACGAGGCCGGCGACGGCGGCCAGGAGCAACGAGGCGATCATGCGGCGGATCATGGGTGGATTCCCCTTTCGGCTGGATGGGCGGCATCGGTCAGGAGCTGGAGGCACAGGTCGACGGCGCCCTCGAGGGCGCCCTCGACGGCGGGCGAGAGGTCCATGCCCTCGTCGAGCACGGCCGGTTGGCATCCCACGATGAGGATGCGGTCGACGGAGCCCCCGAGGCGGGCCAGCGTGGCCAGCACGACGTCGGGGCTCATCGTGTGCGCGTCCAGCGCCGGGAGGTCCGGTCCGTCCGGGCCCGGCCGGGGGCCCCCGGGGCACGCGGGCTCGATCACCGCGAGGGTCCCGGGCGGCTCGCCCATCGGGACGGCGTCGACCAGGATCAAGGTGTCGTACCCGTCGAGCAGCTCGTAGGCGAGATGGATCCCGCGGATCCCGAAGTCCTCGACCCGCACGCCGTGGGGGAGCGCCCGCCGCGAGAGGCGCTGGGACACCTCGACACCGAACGCGTCGTCGGAGAGGAACAGGTTGCCGATGCCGGCCACCAGGGTGTGGGCGCGGCCCGCCGTCACGACGTCTCCCCCCGGTCGTCGAGCGGCTCCACCTCGTCGGGGTGGAAGTACAGATAGCGGCCCTGCCAGACGAGCTCACCGGCGGTGGGGTCGTCGTCGAGCGTGACGGCCAGGTGGAGCCCGCCGTCGACGTCGCCGAAGACCCCGGCCACCGTGGCGCGTTGCCCGTCGAGGAACATGTCCTGCGCGTCGGACCGGCCCGAGGGGTGGAGGCGGACCGGAGAGCCCTGCCCGAGCTCGACGCCGTCCACGCGCGCGGTGTCGCTCCAGGGGTCGACCGAGGCGTCGACGGCGGGGTCCCACCAGGGCCCGGGCCCCTCGCCGTGGGGCGTGGTCAGCGTGACCCACCCCGGCTGCACGGGGCGCATCTCCCCGTGCAGCCGGCCCATCGCCTCGGGTGAGAGGGAGTCGCAGCGCTCGATGATGGCGGCGGCGCGTGGATCGGTGCCGCGGGCCTCGGCCTTCTCCGCGTCGGTGAGGGTCATCACGCGCAGGGCGAGGATCTCGTCGATCTCGAGGGAGTCGTAGAGGTCGCCCGGGCTCTGCGGCGCCACCTCGGGGTGGTCGTAGAGGATGATGGGGGAGGCCAGCACCACGGTCTCGTCACCGACGAGCACGGGGTAGCACCCGTCGCTGCGACAGGCCCGCGCCGCCTCGTGGGCGTCGTCGGGCGGGTCCAGCAGCGAGACGAACCTCCCGCCGTCGACGGCCAGCATGGTGTGCACCGCGACCAGGCTCTCGGCCATGGCGTCCGTCCGCCGGGCCCCGCGCTCGGTCCAGGCGGTCGTGTTCTCGACCGTGACCGTCACCTTCACGTAGGGCGAGCCCTCGACGGTCGCCGTCGCGACCCGGACCGTGCCGTCGACGGGCAGCCGCTCCCGGGTGAACCGGCCCGCGAGCGTGCCGTCCGCGGCGTGGAGGTGTTCGGTCTCGGCGCCGCCCCCGAGCGTGAAGGCCTGCTCCGACTCCGTCGCGTCGGACTGCCCCACGGCCCGCGGGGGCAGGTCGACGACGCGGTCCACCGCCTCGTCCCATTCGACGTGGCAGGTCCCGTCGACCTCGAGCGTGGCCACGGGGCGAAAGGACGCCCCGGTCCCGGTCACGAGGGCCTCGACCCGTCGCCGCTGTGTCTGCAGGCAGCGCAGGCGCACGTGCAGCTCGGCGTTCGCACCGGCCCCGCGTGGGTCGACCAGACACTCGGTGCGCACCTGCCACCGCTCGGAGCCGTCGGCCTCGCTGAACGCCCTCGGGGTCAGCACGCCCCACTGGAAGCGCACCTGGTTCTTGCGTGAGGATGCCCGGTACGGGTAGAGGACGTAGCCCTCGTAGAGGACGGCATCGGCCACGGCGCCGGCGGTGGTGAAGCGGTCGTCCGCCCGCAGGGCCGTCGTCGGTGGCGCGACCTCCCCCGTCCGTGTGGCGCTCGTGCCGGTCACGGTCGCCCCTCCGCGGCCTCCTTGAGGAGCTGCGCGAGGGCCTGGTCCCAGGTGGGCAGCCCGCGCTGGGCCCGGAAGCGCTGGAGATCGTCCAGCGTGTCACGCCCGAGGCGGATGAACGCCGCCCCGGGGAAGTAGGCGTCCATCGTGGCCCGCCACACCGCCACCGGCAGACGGTAGGAGGCCTCGGCCGACCACGAGAGCGGCTCGGCCGTGAAGCCGGTCTCCCCCGTGGTGAACACGGTCCCCGAGAACAAGAGGATGAGCGGGATCTCGCCGTCGCCGAGCGCATGGAGGTACTTGGCGCCGGCCACCTCGAAGTCGTAGGTGCATGCGACGGGCAGGTCGAACTCGCCGGTGCCGTCGAACCCGCCGGTCGTCGTCGACACGTGGGTCCACAGGAAGGGGCGCAGCGAGTTGCCCCACTGCGGCGTCTCGCCGAAGAGCTCGTAGAGCTTCTCCTCCTCGCGCTCGCTGTAGCGCCGCCGTTGCGGCTCGATCCGGATCTGGCAGCGCAGGGCGGCCGCGTGCACCCGGCGCCCGTCGGCTTCCTCTGCCCGGATCCGGAACATGATGGTCGGGACCGCCGCATGGGGCTCGGCCCTGGCGTCGACGACCTCGAAGCCGAGGTCCGTCACCGCGACCGCTCCTCGATGACCGCGAAGAACTCGTCGAGCTTGCGGTTGGCCTCCGTCCCGCCGTCGAAGCCCCGCCACAGCATCCGGAGATGTCCGACGAGCTCGTAGCAGGCGTCGATGGGGACGATGTAGCACTCGGCGCGGTCACGGTCCGGGCCCGCCCGGACGCGGACGAGAAAGGCCTCCACGTCGGGCTGCATCGTCTCGAGCCGCGGGGTCGCTCGCACGACGTCGTTCCAGGCCTCGAGCGGGAGCTCGGACTCGGTCGCGCCGGCCGGCCCGGGGTAGAAGGCGGCGATCCGCCCCAGGGCGGAGTTGCGGAAGAAGAAGGCGACGCTGACCGGGATCTGCAGGCTGTCCCACTGCGCGGGCGACAACGCGAGGTCGGGGCACGCGACGTAGCGCTCGGGCACGCTGCGGAAGTGCTCGCCACCGGCACCCGTCGCCTCGAAGAGCAGGAAGCAGCCGCGGCACGCGCAGAGCAAGGTCCGCGCACGCAGGTCCACCAGGTGCCGGTGCTCCGAGGGGATCGGCTCGGAGCAGAGCTCGCATACTTCGTCCTGCTCGGCCCGAGCCGCCGCCCGCGGTTGGCTGGCGCGGATGCGCTGGAGCACCGCGAGGGGCTCGGTCACGACAGCACCGCTTCCGCCGGGCACTCGTCGTACCGCGGCTTGGCCCCCAGCACGATCGGCACGGAGCTCGCCGTGGCGGGCGTCTCGTCGAGGACGATCCGGGTCACCTCGGGTGCCGCCTCCACGATGGCCGCCTCGACGGCTCCCCGCAGCGTGGCGGCCGAGGACGGACACCCGTCGCAATTGCCCAAGAGGCGCAGCTTCACCGCGCCCAGCTCGTCGTCGAGCGCCAGGAGCTCCACGTCGCCGCCGTGCTTGGCCAGGAAGGGGCGCACGGAGGCCAGCGCCCCCTCGACCCGCACGTCGAGCGAGTCGGGATGGAGCCCCTGGACCAGCAGGAGGCTGGCCACGAGCTCGTCCGCGGTGAAGTCCCCCACCAGCTCCGGCGTGCGCGCACGGGCGAGCTCGACCATGCGCGCCAGGCCGGCACCGTAGAGCTCGGACACGAGGCGGAGCAGCTCCTCGGCGAGATCGAGGGTGCGATCGTCCGCGCTCGCCTGCAGCTCGCTCAGAGCCTGTTCGATCCGCTCACCACTGGCGCGCAGGTTCCGGGGTTCAGGCATCGCTCCCTGCGATCAACGGAACTCGTCGGGGGTGGCCACCTGGGTGGGGGAGTGCACCTTCTTCAGCACCTTGCCCTTCCCCAGGTACATGTGGACGCCGCACGGCAGGCAGGGGTCGAAGCTGCGCACTGCCCGCATGATGTCGATGCCCTTGAAGTTCTCCCGCGTGTTCTCCTCGAAGATGGGTGTGTCGATCACCGCGTCCTCGTAGGGCCCGGGGGTCCCGTAACTGTCTCTCGGGTTGGCGTTCCACGGAGTGGGCGGGTACGGGTGGTAGTTGGCGATCTTGCCGCCCCGGATGACCATGTGGTGCGAGAGGACGCCGCGGACCGCTTCGGTGAACCCGCAGCCGATCCCCTCGTCGGGGACCTCGAAGGTCTCCCATGTCTTGGTCTTGCCCGCCCGCACGTCCTTGAGCGCCAGCTCGATGAAGTCGAGCGCCGCCGCCGCCGCGTAGGCCTGGAAGTAGGTCCGCGCCCGGTCCCGCTCGAGGGTGTTGGACCACCGGGGGATCTTCCACTCGAAGTCGACGGGTCCCTTCAGCGCGGACTTGGGCAGGTGGATCTTGACGCTGGTGCCGGTGGCGTCGAGGTGGTCGGTGTGGACGAGCCCCGACAGCGCCGTGGACCACAGCCGGGCCAGTGGGCCGCCACCGGTGTCGAGCGCCAGGTGGTCCGTGCCGTCGAACCAGCGCGGCGCCATGACCCAGCTGTAGTTGCCGTCGAAGTCCCGTTTCTGCGGCTGGGGGTTGGTGTGCTGGTTCCAGGGGTGGCGCCGGTCCACCGGGTTGCCCAGCGGGTCCCTGGTCACGAACATCTCCTGGTCCTCCCAGTCGTCGTAGAAGGAGTGCCCGAGGAGGATCCGGATGCCCAGGTTGATCTCGACCAGGTCGTTGGTGACCAGCTTGCCGTCGACGACGATCCCGGGGGTGACGCCCATGGCGCGGCCCCACGTGGTCATGTCCTTGTACTCGAAGTTGCACACCTCGGGGTCTTGGAACGCGCCCCAGCAGTTGAGGAGGATCCGCCGCCGACCGACCTCTTCGTAACCGGGCATCGCCTCGTAGAAGAAGTCGAACAGGTCGTCGTGCATCGGGACGACGCGCTTCATGAACTCCACGTAGCGCATGAGCCGGGCGTAGTAATCCGTGAACAGCTGCACGGTCGCCGTCGTGCCCACGCCGCCTGGGTACAGGGTCGACGGGTGGACGTGGCGGCCCTCCATCAGGCAGAACATCTCACGGGTGTAGCGGCTGACCTGGAGAGCCTCCCGGTAGAACTCTCCGGAGAACGGGTTGAGCGATCGCATGATGTCGCCGATCGTCTTGTAGCCGTGGAGCTCGGCGTGCACCGCTTCCGTCTTGTTGGCCTGCTCGAGCACGCCGGGGTTCGTCTCCGCCACCATCTTCTCGCAGAAGTCCACCCCGACCAGGTTCTCCTGGAAGATGTTGTGGTCGAACATGTACTCGGCGGCCTCGCCCAGGTTGACGACCTGTTCGCCGAGGGCGGGCGGGCGGACGCCGTAGGCCATGTTCTGCGTGTAGCAGGAGCAGGTGGCGTGGTTGTCACCGCAGATGCCGCAGATCCGGCTCGTGATGAAGTGCGCGTCGCGGGGATCCTTGCCCTTCATGAAGATGCTGTAGCCGCGGAAGATGGAAGACGTGCTGTGGCACTCGGCCACCTTCCCCTTCCCGAAGTCGATCTTGGTGTAGATGCCGAGGCTGCCCACGATGCGGGTGATGGGGTCCCAGGACATCTCGACGAGGCCGTTGGCGTCCTCGTTCAGCTTCTTGGTGGCCATGTCGTCCTACCTCCAGATCTTCTTGTAGCCGGTGGACAGCTCGCTGCCCGGGGTCCGCCACTTGGGCTCGTCGTCGAGCGTGTGCAGCGTGATCTTGCGCAGCCCGCGGACCGCGTTGCCGTACAGCCCGCTGGCCAGCGTCGAGACTTTCGAGCCGGGTGGCTCGTCCATGAACGGCATGAACTTGTCCGGGAAGCCGGGCATGGTGCAGCCGATGCAGATGCCGCCGACGTTGGGGCAGCCGCCCACACCATTGAGCCACCCCCGCTTGGGGACGTTGCACTTGACGACCGGACCCCAGCAGCCGAGCTTGACGATGCACTTGGGCGAGCCGTACTCGGTCGCGAAGTCGCCCTGCTCGTAGTAGCCCGCGCGGTCGCAGCCCTCGTGGACCGTGTTGCCGAACAGCCATTGGGGCCGCAGCGAATCGTCGAGCGGGATCATCGGCGCTTGGCCCGTTGCCTGGTAGAGGAGGTAGAGGATCGTCTCCGACAGGTTGTCGGGGTGGGTCGGACACCCGGGCACGCACACGATCGGGATGCCGGCCTTGGAGGTCCAGCCCCAACCGAGGTAGTCCGGTACGCCCATGGCCCCGGTCGGGTTGCCGGCCATGGCGTGGATCCCCCCGTAGCAGGCGCACGTGCCGGCCGCGAGCACCACGAGGGCCTTAGGTGCGAGCCGGTCGAGCCACTCGCTGGTCGTCATCGGCTGGTCGGTGTCGGGGTTGTTCCCGAAGCCGCACCAATACCCCTCCTGCTTGATCGCCTCGTTGGGGATCGATCCCTCGACGACCAGGACGAAGGGGTCGAGCTCGCCCCGGTCGGCCTTGAAGAACCACTCGATGAAGTCGTCCGCACCGCCCACCGGGCCGCATTCGAAGTCGATGAGCGGCCAGTGGACGGCGATCTTGGGCAGCCCGGGCAGGGCGCCCAGGGCGATCTCCTCGATGCTGGGCTGGGTCGCCGCGGTCAACGCGACGGAGTCGCCGTCGCAGCTGAGCCCCGCATTGATCCAGAGCACGTGCACCACTGCCTCGTCGGTCGGAGTTTCAGTCGCCGTCAAGGTTCCCTCCCCGGTCCTGGCCGCGCCGGGTTGCTGCGGCTGGGTGCAGTGTCAGCCCGGGCCTCGTTGATGTAAATGAGTGTCTTTTGCACCTCCTGACGCGGCATACCCCCGGGGGGACCGATTGACACCCGAGCCCCTCGGGGCGAGGATCGTTGGCGCATGGGGACCGAACAGCGCGGTGCCGAAGGCCCGGCAACCGAAGGTGTGGCACGGTTCGAGCTCGCCCCGCCCCGCCGCTTCATGCTGCCGGCGATCCTGCTCCTCCTGACCGAGCAACCGGGCTACGGCTACGGCCTCGTCCCGCGTCTGACGGAGTTCCGCTTCGGCCACGTGGACCGTCCCGCGGTCTACCGGGCCCTGGCCCAGCTCGAACGGGACGGCCTCGTCCAGGTGACACCGGAGCAGCACCAGCAGGCCGGCCAGGCCCGGCGGGTCTACTCGGTGACGCCGCTGGGAGAGCGGGTGCTGCGGGTCTGGATGGGGGTGATCCGGGAGGAGCACGCCCATCTCGGCGACGTCATCCGGCGCTACCTGGCGACGGGCACGATCGACGCCGTGCTCTCGGAGGTCGAGCAGGGCTGGATGCCCGAGACCGACGTGGCCTGGTCGTCGGTGTCGACGACTTCCCTGTGGCGGCGCCGCCTGTGGGTGGACGGAGACGCCGACGAGGAGACACGAGGGCCGGCCGCCGCAGTGGAGGTCTCGAGGGGGGAGCCCGAGGGGCCCGGCGATCCCGGGTCGACCTCGGTCTTCACCTCAGGCCGGCGCGTGGGCCCCGGCGGGGAACCGGTCGTCGGCCGGTTCGTCTTGGACCCGGAGCGCTCGGCCGTCCTCATCGATGCGCGTTCGACGGTCGGGCCCATCACCTTCGGGACGACCGGTGTCGAGGGCTCCCTGCAGGCGGCGGTGGTCGACGGCGGTGTGAGCACGGAGATCCCGCCTTCGGGAGAGCTCCGCATCGACATCTCGGGCCTGAGCTCGGGGAACAAGCTCTACGACGCCGAGCTGCATCGCCGGGTCGACTCTCGGCGCTTCCCCTTCGCCACCGTGGAGCTCCGGGACTGTGCGCCGAGCACGCCCGGCTCGCGCTACCGGCTGCAAGGCGAGTTGACCTTCCACGGCATCTCGCGACTGGTGGAGGGGACGGTGCGCGTCGAGTCCGTGTCGGACGATCGGGTCGTGATCAGCGGGGAACAGGTCCTCGACATCCGGGACTTCGCCGTGTCCTCGCCGACGATGTTGATGCTGCGCATCTTCCCCGACGTGCGGGTGCGCCTCCACGCGGAGGCCGAGCGGGCGGAGCCCTGACTCCCTCCCGTCCCGCCCGTTGACGGTAACGCCACCACAGCCCTCGGCGGAGGAGCGCTCGGCGGAGCCCTCGCCGCCGGAGGAGGCGCGGCCGGTCGTCAGTCCGACGAGGCGGCGCGGGCCTGCTGTCCGGCCTGGTCCGTCACGTCCTGACCGATGCCGCGCAGCCCCACCGCCCTGCCGTCCGAGCCCACCGTCGGATTGGCGTGCACCCAGATCACGTGCGTCTTCTCGTCGGGGTGGACGACTCGGTACTCCAGGTCGAGCGGCCTCGACTCCCGCACGGACTCGGACATGGCCGTGCGCACCCTGTCCCGGTCGTCGGCGCCGAGGCGGTCCATGTAGAACTCGAACGTGCCGGCAAAGTCGAGAGGGTCGATGCCGTGGATGCGGTGGAACTCGCTGCTCCATTGCACGGCGCCGGTCCGCACGTCCCACAGCCAGCTGCCGATGTGCGAGAGGGCCTCACCCTCTTCGAGGCGGGCATCGATCTCCGCCAGCGTCGCCTGGGCGAGGTGCTGCTCGGTGACGTCGCGGGCGACGACCACGCACCCGGCCACCGGGCCCGTGGGGCCGGCCACGGGTGCGAGGGACAGGGAGACGGGGATCGGCAGTCCGTCGGGGCGGACGACCTCGGTCTCGAAGTGCCGGATCCGCTCCCCGGCCACCACCCTCGAGAGCACCCCGCGCACCTCGTCGTTGAGATGGGGCGGGAAGAGGATCGTGATGGGCTCGTGCAGCACGTCCTGGGGCCGCCGGCCGAACAGCCTCTCGGCGTTCTCGCTGACGAAGGAGACCATCGCCTCGACGTCGCAGGTGAGGACGGCGTCGTCGGTCAGGTCGACGATCGCGGCGCAGGAGCGTCTCGGGCGGGCCGACGTGGCCGAGGGTGTCCTGCCTGTCGTCCTCGTCACCCACGTTGCCCATCGATCCCCCGGCCCGGACTCGTTGCGAAGGAGGTCGCGTTGAACGGAAGCGTATGAACCGGGCCAATGCCGTCACCGGCGCCACCTTCGGTGCGAGGCCATCTTATGGCGGTTGGCCTGCCGGAGCGCTGCGCCGCCACCACCCCGGCGAAGCGGCCCCAGCGAAGCGGCCCCAGCGAGGTGGTGCTCGCTACGTGCAGTCGGCGCAGCGACCCAGCATGGCGAAGTGATGCGGGTCGATGGTGAAGCCGAAGCGAGACCGTGCCTGTTGCGCCAGCCCGTCGAAGAGCGAGTCGGGGACCTCGATCAGCGTCCCGCACTCCTCGCACACGAAGTGACCGTGCACCGAGGTGGCCAGGTGATATGTCGCCGGGCCGTGCCCGAAGTGGGAGTGCACGACGACCCCGAGGCGCTCCAGCTCGTCGAGGTTGCGGTAGACGGTCGAGAGGTGGATGTCGGGGGCCTCGGCCTGCACCTCGCCGGCGAGCTCCTCGGCCGTCCGGTGGCCTTGCGATGCGAACAGCGCGCGCAGCAGGAGCCGCCGTGACGACGTCACCCGGCCCCCGTGCTGGCGCACCAGGTCGAGCGCGTCCTCGAGTGTCGCCGCCTCGGCCGGCTCCCCGGAGTCCGTGGGGGAATGCCTGCTCACATCGTGATCGTACCGGCGGGGGTCGGCCACGCCCCCGGTTGAAATTTCTGTCATCTGCGCGGGTTCTCTATTGCGAATACCTCGCATTAACCGTAGATTGCCCAAAGGCGACGACCGTGGGAGGTGCGACGAGATGTCGACGGAGCCGAGCCCCACCTCGGCCACGCAGCCGAGACTGACCTCCCGGGAGTGGACGAGGGTCGCCGGCATGGCCACAGCCGTCGTCCTGCTCAATGTCGTCGGCTGGGCGCTTCTGGGCAAGGCGGTCGGGCATCACTTCCACATCTCGCAAACCAAGCTGTTCGGCCTGGGGACCGGCGTGCTGGCCTACACCCTCGGGGTGCGGCATGCATTCGATGCCGACCACATCGCCGCCATCGACAACACGACCCGCAAGCTGGTCGGCGAGGGAAAGCGCCCGTTGGGCGTGGGTTTCTTCTTCTCGCTGGGGCACTCCAGCGTCGTTGTGTTGCTCGCGGTCCTGCTCAATTTCGGGATCCGTGCTCTGAACCTCCAGGTCAGCCAGCAGTCCTCGGGGCTGCACTCGGCCACCAACATCGTCGGGACCTCCATCTCGGGCACGTTCTTGTACCTCATCGCCCTGGTGAACCTGCTGGTGCTCGTCTCCATCGTGAAGCTCTACCGGCAGATGCGCTCGGGTCGTTACGACTCGGCCGAGCTCGAACGACAGCTCGACAAGCGGGGGCTGATGAACCGGCTGCTGGGTGGCTATGCCCGGCACATCGACACGTCGTGGAAGATGTACCCGGTCGGGGTCCTCTTCGGGCTCGGGTTCGACACGGCGACGGAGGTCGCCCTCATCGTCCTCGCCGGTTCAGCGGTGGTCGGCGGGCTCCCCTTCTACGCCATTCTCTCTCTGCCGCTGCTCTTCGCGGCAGGCATGTGCCTGTTCGACACCCTCGACGGCTGCTTCATGAACTTCGCCTACGACTGGGCCTTCGCCAACCCGGTGCGAAAGGTCTTCTACAACCTGACGATCACCGGCCTGTCGGTCGCGGTCGCCTTCTTCGTCGGCACCATCGAGATCCTCGGGCTCATCGGGCAGGAGGCCAACCTGAGCTCACCCTTCTGGGACTTCTTCCAGCGTTTCAACATCAACACCGCCGGCTTTGTCATCGTGGGCCTGTTCGTCGCGACGTGGGTCGCGGCACTCGTGTACTGGCGTCTGGCCCGTGTCGAGGAGAAGTGGAGTGACACACTGGCCCAGGATTCGGTCGACGAGGTCATCTCGGCCTGACGGCGGCTCTGTGGGGAACGTGTCGGTATGCTCCGGTCGAGGTGCAGGCGATGCATGAACTATCCATCTGCAGTGCCATAGCGAGCACGGCGGCAAAGCACGCGGAGGGGCGCCCGGTCTGTCAGGTCACGGTGCAGATCGGGCACCTGCGTCAAGTCGTCCCCGACGCCCTGCAGTTCAGCTGGGAGATCGTCTCGAGCACGACGGGGCTCGAGGATGCCGAGCTCGTCATCGAACACGTGCCGGCCGTCGTCGAGTGCGGCGCTTGCGGTGCACGGACCAGGCTGGACATGCCGATCATGACCTGCGGTACGTGTGGCGGGTTCGACGTCGAGTTGCTCAGCGGCGAGGAGCTGCTCGTCGTCTCCATCGACCTGGTGGACGCATAGCGGTGGGGAGGTTCCACGTCCACGCGGACGGGACGAGGCACCTGCACGAACACGATCTGGACGACCACGACCACGATCACGACCGGCACGAGCCGGGGGCGGGCAGGCTCGACGTCGGTGATCACTCGGGGTACACCGAGACCGGGCACACCAGGGTGACGATCCTCGAGAACCTGCTCTCGGAGAACGACCGGGTGGCGGACGCCAACGGGCGGCGATTGGTGGCGTCCGGGGTGTGCGCCGTCAACCTCATGTCCTCGCCTGGCGCCGGTAAGACGACGCTCCTGCGCAAGACCCTGGAGGAGCTCGGCCGCACGATGCGCATCGGCGTGTTGGAAGGCGACATCGCGACGAGTCTCGACGCGGACCGGCTGGAAGGAGCGGGGGCGACGGCCATCTCCGTCGTCAACACGAGCGCCGGCTTCGGCGGAGAGTGCCATCTCGACGCGGTCATGGTCCGGTCGGGCATGGAACGACTGCCGCTCTCCGACCTCGACCTGCTGATCATCGAGAACGTCGGCAACCTGGTGTGCCCGGCGGAGTTCCGGGTCGGCGAACACGCGCGGGCCATGGTGTTCGCGGTGACCGAGGGGGAGGAGAAGCCGCTCAAATACCCGGTCATGTTCCGGGCCACCGACGTCGTCGTCGTCAACAAGGTCGATCTGTTGCCTCATTTGGACTTTGATCTCGATGTGTTCCTGTCGAACCTCGCGGCCGTCAACCCGACGGCCGAGGTCATCTTGGCGAGCGCCCGCACGGGGGAGGGCGTCGACGAATGGTGCGCATGGCTCGTCAGGCAGGGTTCGTGATGCCGTGGGCCGGGGGCGATCCCATCATAGTGATTGGATCGCGGCGATGCCGACGATGGGACGGTTCAGCCTCAAGCCACCGGCGGACCCGAAGAACCCGGCATCCCCGTAGTTGAAGATGCCGCCGTCGCGGGCGACCATCCAATAGCCCTTTCCGTCGGCCGTGCGGTCCATGCCCACGATCGGCGCGCTCAGGGGCACTCCGCCGGTCGATCCGTAGTAGCTGACGTCGCCGAAGTTGAAGATGCCCCCGTCGGCGGCCACGAGCCAGTACCCGCCGCCGTCGGGCGCCGCCGACATGCCGACGATCGGTTCCTGGAGGGGCAACCCTCCGATGGACCCGTAGAAGTTGGCGTCACCGTAGGAGAAGATCCCTCCGTCGGAGGAGACGAGCCAGTAGCCCATGCCGTCGATGGTCGATGCCATCCCGACCACCGGCTTGTCGAGCGGGAGGGCCCCGGCCGAGCCGAAGAAGTTCGCGTCGCCGAAGGCGAACACGCCGCCGTCGGAGGCAACGAGCCAGTACCCGGCACCATCCGGGGTGGGCGCCATCCCCACGATGGGGGCATTGAGGTGCGTGCCGCCGGTCGAGCCGTAGAAGACGGCGTCGCCGAACGCGAAGATCCCTCCGTCGGATGCCAGCAGCCAGTATCCGGCGTCATCGGGAGTCGCGGCCATGCCCACGATGGGCGCGTTGAGATGCAGGCTTCCGGTCGAACCGTAGAACCGGGCGCCTCCATAGCTGAAGATCCCGCCGTCGCTGGCCACCTCCCAGTAGCCGGGGGCGGAAAGGGGGCGTATCGAGACCACAAGCACGGCGTCGCTGGACAGGGAGTTCGCGTCGGTGACGGTGAAGGTGGCGCTGTACTGTCCGGACAACGTCGGGGTGCCGTCGATGGTCCCGTTCGGCGCCAGGTGAAGCCCGGGCGGCAGCGCGCCCGCTGTCACGGCCCACGAGTAGGGAGCCAGCCCACCGCTGGCGGCGAGCACGCCCGTGTAGGGCACGCCGATCGTCCCGACCGTGAGGCTGGTCGTCGTCACGCTGGGTGGGGCCGACAGCGTCTCGATGGTCCCGCCGAAGTCGGAGCCGCTGCCAACGGCGATGCAGTTGACCGAGCTTGCGCAGGCCACGCCGGCGAGGGAGCCGACCCCGGCTGGCGCCGCAACGCTGCTCCAGAAGCCTCCGCCGTCCGTCGTGGTGAAGATGGTCGCTCCGGCGACCGCAGTGCACGTCGACGAGTTGATGCAGCTGAGGGATGTCATGTTCGTCGATCCGGCAGGGGTTCCCAGGTCGCTCCACGTCGTGCCGCCGTCGGTGGTGTTGATCACGTCGGAACCGACGGCCACGCACGACGTGTCGCTCGAACACGAGACGCCGTTCAGGCTCGCCAGCGAAGGGACAACGGTCGGAGGTTGCCAGAATGCGCCACCGTCCGTGGTGCTGAGGATGGCAGCACCGGGACCGACGGAGGAGGAGCCGACTGCGGTGCAGTACGACGCGCCGACGCAGGAGATCGCGGTGAAATCGGTGACGGTGTCCGGGAACGTCTGGGATGTCCATGTGCTCCCACCGTCCGTCGTCACGATGATGCTGGGCGACGTGGAGCCAAAGTCGCTCACGGCGTAGCAGGTCGATGCGCTGACGCAGGACACCGCTGTCAAGACGCCGACGCCGGGTGGAACGGTCTCTGGCGTCCACGTGAGGCCGGCGTCGGTCGTGCCGATGGCGACGGGGCTCCCAAAGATACCGAAGCCGACCGCTGTGCAGTCGGACGTTGTCGGGCACGAGATCCCGTTGAGGCCGCTGACTTCAGCAGGGATGGTGTCGGCGCTCCATGCGTAGCCCGCGTTGACAGAGGCGAGGACCGAGTTCACACCGGCGGCGAAGCAGTCGGCGGTGCTCGGGCACGAGACGGCGTTCAGACCACCGATGCCGACAGGAGGGGTTTGGGATGCCCAGGACAGCCCGCCTGTCGTCGTCCCCATGATCGTCGAGCCTGCTCCGGTGTTCCCGTTGTTCCCCACGGCGATGCAGTCCTCGGCGCTCGAGCATGAGATGCCGGTCACATCGACGGCATTCACGGGTGGACTTTGCGTCGTCCAGGTGGCGCCGTTGTTCGAAGTCCCGATTACGTACGGGGTGGCGCTGAGATTGGTGCCGACGGCGATGCAGGTGGTCGAGTTCGAACACGCGATCGAGGTCAATCGAGAGCCAAATGGGATGGAGGATGTCTTCGTCCAGCTAGTGAAGTCCGTAGTGCTGAGACTTGTGGCGCCTCCGCCACTGGCAATGCCCACGGCCACGCAATCGGTGGACCCACCACACGAGACGGCTGACAAGAGATTCACAAATGGCTGATCCAAGGTCGACCACGTGTTTCCGTCCTGCGTTCCGATGATCGAAGGGAGAGAGTCGACAACTCCGACTGCCACGCAAGTAATCGCATTTGGACATGAGACGTCGGTCAACTCATCTGTGTCAGGCGGAGGAGTCTGTGCGTTCCACGAGGTTCCATCCGTTGTTTGCTCGATATGGATACCACCCACCGCAGTGCACTCGATGATGGTGAAGCAAGAGACTGACTGAACCGGGAATGTGGCGTCCTGGACCGTCCACGTCGACCCACCGTTCGTCGACTTGATGATCTCGGACCCACCGCCCGCGTAACACACGGTGGCAGAGGGACACGACACGGTCGAAAGGCTTGTGACTCCTTCGGGTGGTGTTGCATTGGACCATGTGGAGCCCCCGTTGTCGGTCACGATGATGGAGGCGACATGGCCGCCGTCGTCCCCCACGGCGACGCAGGTGGCCGAGGCGGGTGATGCGCTCGGTGCACAGGACACGGCGTTGACGTTGACCACGGGCCTGTAACTCGCCGTCGCGTGCCACCCCGGCGTGATGGTTGCGGCAGTCGAGAGCGAGAGCTGGACCGGGAGTAGTCCGGTGAGCGCGAGCGTCATCACCGTCGCGATCGCGGCAACGTACATACCTCGGACTATGCGCACCGCCACTTCCGCCTTTCTCCCTCGACGGGAGCCATGAAACTTGTTTTCGATGGTATCTCTAGGCCCTCGCAAAATTCACGGGGTTCGGAGACCGGGAGCAGCTGTCCCCTGAGGTGCGTTGTTGCGTTGTTGCGTGGGGAGCACGGTATTTGGCGGCATTGGTTGGCGAAAGCGTCCTTCGACTCGCTGGCACGGGAGCCCAGGACGGATGAGGACCGTCGGCGCGACTCGACCTGCCAACCCGGCTGCAACGTGTCCGCAACTTGATGAATACCAAGAGTGCCTAGCATTCCGCCCGCAAGCGGATTTGAATCGGACCATTCTTCGAGACGTCGTTGGGGGGTATTCCTGTGCTGCTGGCGACTGCCTCGTCTTCGAGTCTGATCTTCTATCTGGTCATCGGTCTCGTCGTTGGCTTCGTTGCCTACCGGTCATCTGAGTCGTTCAAGCACCGGAACAACGTGACGCCATGGCGTATTCCTTCCTTGGTATGGGGGCTGATTGGATTCCTTTCGCTTCTTCTGTGTGCCGTCTTGTTCCTGATCGCCCGAAGCACCACGAAGCCCGCGGTTGCAGCGTCTTCCGCTACCAGCCCGACGGTTCAGGCTCCACCTGGCTGGTACCCGGATCCGCAGTCTCGCCATGACTACCGCTTCTGGGATGGCACTCAATGGACGATGCGCGTCGAAGACGGGGGTATCGAACAGGTCGCGGAGATCTGACCGGATCGGCCGCTGATTCCAGAACGGTCGCACAGGGGCGGGACCGAACACCAGTGTCTCAGAACATGAACGAGAACAAGCGCTCGTGGCCTCACCCTGCATCGCCTGCGGTCGCGTCGGACGGTCTCGCCGACAAGATTGTTCCGCCACCACCGCCACCACCACCATCACCGCCCTCGCCCCTTCCTCCTCCACCACCACCACCTCCTCCTCACCACCACCACCACCACCACCACCACCACCACCACCACCACCACCACCACCACCACCACCACCACCACCACCGCCCCCTCCTCCGCCCTCGGCTTCCATGCGCCGATCAGATCGCGCCGGAGCCCAGCCGATCACGGACCCAAAGCTTCGCCGGCTCTACGGCTGGGAAACCTGGGTCGTCTTGTCGATCTTCCCGTTGGCCTCGACCATCGCAGCGGTCACGTACCTGCTGATGCACGTGACCACCGGTGTCGAATCCGCGACCGGGAGCATGGTCATTGCGGGGGAACCCGGGCTCTCGCTGACCCTTTCGATCGCGATCGTGATCTCCGAGTCTGCCGCGGCTGGCCTCGTTCTCTACCTGCTCATCAGGAACGGAGAGGGCTTGCAGTCGATCGGGCTCGGCGGTCACCGCTTCCGTAAGGATCTGGCACTTCTGCTTCCCGTCTGGATCTTCGTCCAGGTCATCCCCCAGGCCGTGGGGTCGGCGATCCTGACGAGCCTTCACATTCCGAGATACTCGGTTCTAACCCCTGCCCTGCCGGCTGCTTTCGTGGCAGTTGCACTCCTGCAGAGCCTCCAAGCCGGGGTCGTCGAGGAGATCGTCGTACTCGGATATCTGGTGCGCCGCCTGGAGCAACGTGGTTGGACGACAACCGCCGTCGTGGTGGTCGCCGTGCTGGTTCGCGTGTCCTACCACCTCTATTACGGTCCGGGGGTCCTGCCCATTCTCTTGTGGGCGATCGCCACGGTGATTGCGTATCGAAGGATCCGTCGGTTGATGCCCTTTATCGTGTGTCACTTCGTCTGGGACGCGAGCATCGCAATCAATGCCTGTTCCAAGACGGCCGCGGTTCTGTTCAACGGGTTGTTCCTCGTCTCGGCTGTCGTGTTCGCCGTCTTGTGGAGTCGCGACGACAGCACTCGCCCAATGGTCGTCAACCAACGGAGCCCACGGGTCCGAGAACAACTCCAGTAGACAATTTCGGGTGATCGGCGCACTGGATCGCCGTCTAGTACTGCCGTAACCCCGTCAGCCCCTCGACGTGATCGGGGCACGCCCAGACCAACCACCATCGGTCTCCCCGTGGTGATCGCCAGCGTCCCGTCCACGTCGGTTCGTTGCGGCAGTGCGTGGCTTGAAGCTGGCGGCTGTACACAAGCCGCCAGCATCGACCTGGCTCGCAGACGAAGCCAGGATGGACCTCACCGGGCAGGGGAGTGGCTGCGGTGACGGTCACCCGCCCGACATTAGGTGGCACGGATGGCGGGTGCGTCGAGGCGTCCCCCACGTCAAGACCGCTACATTCCCCGAACCGTGTTGAACGGCGAGTCTGTCGTGGAGGTCATGCGGAGCGGTGCCGACCGGGGCGTTGACGACGGTTGAACGTCCGCGGATTGAACCTGGGCGGGAAGCTGTCCCCGGGCCTCCGCAAAAGTCCCGGGCTCCTGGGAGCCCGGGAGGGAGCCGTCCTCGTCAGGTGGGTTGTTGCGTGGGGAGCACGGCGTTCGGCGGTGTTCGCCCGGCCAAGACGTCGCAGACTCCCTGGCAGGCGAGCCGAGCCATACGCGTCCTCGTCGCGATCGTGGCACTCCCGATGTGGGGAAGCAGGGTGGCCCGGGGTGCCGTGAGGAGCCGGGGATTCACCGCCGGCTCGCCGTCGAAGACGTCGAGGCCAGCGGCGAAGAGGGTGCCCGCCTCGAGAGCATCGGCCAGCGCGTTCTCGTCCAGCACCGGCCCGCGAGCCGTGTTGATAAGGACCGCCGTCGGTTTCATCCACGCGAGCTCCGCCGCGCCGATGAGATGGCGGGTGGTCTCGTTGAGCGGCACGTGAAGGCTCACGATGTCGGACCGCTCGAGCAGTTCGTCGAGCTCGGGGACGAAGCCGCGCAAGCCGGTGTCGTGGCGCGCCGTGTGGACGACCTGCAGGTCGAAGCCGCTCGCTCTTTGAGCCACCGCTCGTGCGATGCGACCGAAGCCGACCAGGCCGAGGACCGCACCGTGCACGTCCCGGGCGAGGTGAGTGCCGAATCCCCAGCCCTTCCAGCGACCCTCCCGGAGATCCCTCTCGGCATCGCTCGCCAATCGGGTCGCAGCGAGGATCAAGAGAAAAGCGAGATCGGCCGTGGTGTCGTCGAGCACGCCGGGCGTGTTGCACACCGTGATCCCCACGGCGTGCGCCGCGGGAACGTCGATGTTGTCGTACCCCACTGCAGCATTCGCCACCACGCGGAGTCGCCCTGCGCTTCCCGCCTGCAGCACGGCCGCGTCGATGCGGTCCGTGAGATGGCACACGATCCCGTCGAAGCCGGGGGCCAGTGCTACGAGCTCCTCGGGGGACAGTGCCGCGGCGTCGCCGCGCTCGACGACCTCGAGGCCGGCCGCAAACAGCGGATCGGTGCCACCCTCGATCAGAGGGCGGGTGACGAGGACGCGAGCCACCTAGTGTCCCGAATCAGAGATTCGTAGTGATATGGGAATTTCGAGCGCCGTGCTCGCGTTGTGTCCTTCCATCAGCGACGATGGGAGGCAGTCATGGCAGGACGAGGCAGGGTCAAAGCCGAGCTGGTGCTCACCGAGGACGAGCGGGCGACTCTTGAGCGATGGGCGCGTCGGCCCAAGAGCGCGCAGCGCCTGGCGCAGCGTTCGCGCATCGTGTTGGCGTGCGCGCCTGGCGCCTCGAACCTCGAGGTGGCTGAAGAACTTCGGGTCTCCCCGGCGACCGTCGGGAAGTGGCACAGCCGCTTCGTGGCCCGGCGCCTCGAGGGCCTCAACGACGAGCACCGCTCCGGAGTGCCCCGCTCCATCAGTGACGAGGTGGTCGAAGACGTGATCGTCAAGACCCTCGAAGAGATGCCCAAAGACGCCACCCACTGGTCGACCCGTTCGTTGGCCCAGGTCGTGGGAATCTCCCCGGCCCGCGTGCAGCGCATCTGGGGCGCCTTTGGTCTCCAGCCCTGGCGCGCCGAGAGCTTCAAGCTGTCCACCGACCCGCTCTTCGTCGAAAAGGTCAAAGACGTCGGGCTCTACCTCGACCCACCCGAGCACGCCGTCGTGCTCGCCGTCGACGAGAAGTCCCAGATCCAAGCGCTCAACCGCTTCCAGCCTGTCTTGCCCATGGTGCCCGGAACGCCAGAACGAAGGTCTCATGACTACACCCGTCACGGCACCACCTCGCTCTTCGCTGCCCTCTCCACCCTCGACGGCAGCGTCATCACCTCGTTGCACCAGCGACACCGGGCCATCGAGTTCAAGAAGTTCCTCGAGCGCATCGACGCCGAAGTCCCCGCGGACCTCGACGTCCACCTCATCGCCGACAACTACGCCAAGCACAAGACCCCGGCCATCAAACGCTGGCTGGCGCGTCACCCGAGATTCCAATTGCACTTCGTTCCCACCGGCTCGAGCTGGCTCAAGCTTGTCGAGCGGTGGTTCTCCGAGCTCACCACCAAGAAGATCACGCGCGGAGCCCACCGCTCAGTCCCTGAACTCGAACGCGACATCAAGGACTGGGTCAAGACCTGGAACGAGAACCCGCGGCCCTATGTTTGGGTCAAGACGGCGGACCAGATCCTGGCGTCCCTTGCTCGATATCACTACGAATCTCTGAATCGGGACACTAGTGCGTCGTGTAATTGATGGCGCCGGCGCCCTTCACACCGATCGCGAAGCAGAAGCAGTGGATCGGGGCATGGTCGCTGACCGGCCGCAGCGAGTGCACCTTGTCCGGCGGAATGTAGACCAGGTCGCCCTGGGAGATGGGGCGATCCTCGCCGTCGATGGTCATGATCCCCTTGCCGTTCATGACGTAATAGAACTCGTGGGTCGGATGGGAGTGCGGGTCGACCAGGCCGCCGCCGGGGACCTCGAACTCGTTGACCAGCTCCAGGTAGCCCCCGTCGGTGATGTCCTTGAACTCGCGGGACTCGATCATCCACCAGACCGGAACGGTGCCGTTGTGCTCCACCACCGGCGCCTTCGCCTCAATGCTGCGCACGTCCATGCTGAGGGCCTCCCAAGTTTTCCTAGACTGACTCCGGTGTCAGGTTAGGCGACCCGGCCGCCAGGCTGCACCGCTGTTCGACCTGGCTCCAAACGGATGGAAGCGAGCAATGTCTGCCGACGCAGCACCCACAATACGAAGCGTGGTTCCCGGAACCCTGACCGAGGCCGACTGGTCTCCGTTCGGCTGGCTCCCCGTCCCCGACACGGATCCCCGAGACGGTGCGCACCGTCTGAGGTTCGAGTGGGAGGACGCCCACGTGAACCTCATCGGCCACGCCCGGAACGAGGTGCCAGAGACCGCCCGCGGCCTGCGTTGCGAGATGCTCTTCTGCCACAACACCCACACGCAGACCCTCATGCCGCTGAACGTGCCGGCCGTCATCGTGGTGGCGCCGGCCGGCGTCGAGTTCGCCGACGAGGCAGACGCGGCATCAATCCGAGCCTTTCGGATCGAGCCTCTCGAGGCGCTGGTCTTGCACTGCGGCACCTGGCACTGGGGGCCCTTCCCGATCGTGGGTCCCGAGGTGCGCCTCTTCAACGTCCAGGGGCTCCGCTACGCCGAGGACAACCGCTGCATGGACCTCGCCGCCAAGGGCCTGTCCGTCGACGTGGACCTCACGTGACGGCCGCGGCCGAGTCGAGCACGACGGGAGCCGGCCGTGGATCTTGACGACGCCGAAGAGGCAGAGGTCGTGTCGGCGACCGTGGCCGACCTGGTCGACGCCATCACCGCCCGCGCGTCCGGAGCGGACCCCGACGGGAGGGCCACGTTCACCACCAGGAGCCCCGACTGGTGGGTGGGGGGCCGCACCTTCGGCGGGATGGTGGTGGCCCAGGCGCTGAGCGCGGGCATGCAGACCGTCCCGGCGGGACTGAGCGTGCACTCGCTGCACGGCTACTTCCTCCGCCCGACACCCCCGGGGGCGCAGGCCATCCACACCGTGGAGCAGGTGCGAGACGGGCGGTCCTTCAGCACCCGGGACGTGGTCAGCGTGGTGGAGGGAAAGCAGACCTTCCGCATGACGTGCTCCTTCCACGCCCCCGAGGACGGTGACGACTACCAGCTACCCGTGGGTCCTGGGATCCCGCCGCCGCGCGACGTCGACGGCTTCGAGGCGCCCTTCCCGTTCGACATCCGGGAGCTTGGTGCGACCGAGCAACGAGACGACGGCACCTATCTGTCCACCCGCCGCTGCTGGTTCCGCACCCGCGAAGCCCTGCCGGACGATCCAGCCGTCCACGCGTGCGTGCTGGCCTACTTCTCGGACATGACGGGCGCGGCCTTTCGCCCCAAGAGCCTCGGCATCTGGGGCAGCCACACCGACGCCAGCCTCGATCACGCCGTGTGGTTCCACCGGCCGTGGCGGGCGGACGCGTGGAGCATCTTCGATCTCCAGACGCTCGTCAACGCGGGCGGCCGCGCCACCATCCGCGCCACGATGCACGGCGAGGACGGCTCGCTGCATCTCAGCATGGCGCAGGAGCTGTTGATCCGGGAGCTCGACGAACCCATGACCTTCGAGGCGCCGCGGTGGGCGGAACGGAACGCGAGGAGAGGAGCCGAGGATGGGACTGCTTGACGGGCAGGCAGCCGTCGTGACGGGCGGGGGCTCCGGAATCGGAAGGGCCACCTGCCGCCGCATGGTCCAGGAGGGCGCCCGGGTGGCCGTCCTCGACGTCGACGGGGAGTCGGCGCAGGCGGTGGCCCGCGAGGTCGACGGGTTCGCGTACGCCGTCGACGTCGGTGAACCCGACTCGCTGCGCGCCGCCGTCGACGCGGCGGCGGACGCGTTGGGCGGGCTGTCCATCATCTACAACAACGCGGGTACCGCCGCGTTCAACCGGCTGCACGAGTTGGACCCCGCCGAGTGGGAACGCGTGCTCAGGGTCAATCTCACAGGGGTCTGGGCGGGCGTCCGCGCCGCCGTCCCGCACATGCTGGTCGGCGGTCGTGGCTCCATCGTGAGCACCGCGTCCATCAGCGGGACGCGACCCGCCGCAGGGGAGGGGCCGTACGCGGCGAGCAAGGCGGCCGTGGCGGCACTGACGGCGTCGGCTGCGCTGGAATACGGCCCCACGATACGGGTGAACGCCGTGTCCCCGGGCATGATCCGCACCACCATGACCGCGCCCTGGTTCGAGTTCATGCCCGACCAGGTGGAGCGTTTCGAGAAGGGGACGCCGGTCGGCCGGATCGGTGAGCCCGAGGACGTGGCCGATGTGGTGGTGTTCTTGTGTTCGGACCTGGCCCGGTTCGTCACCGGCCAGAACATCGTGGTGGACGGCGGGCTGACCCTGCACGGCTCGGGCGTCGACGGGATCTTCGACCGGGTGTTCCCACACGGGTAGTCGCCGATCGTCGACGTGGTTCAGGCGCGGGGGTCGAAGAGCGCCCGGTAGACCATGGTCGTCATCGTCTCCAGGGCCACGTCGTCGATCGGCTGGCCGACGAACTCGCGCAAGTAGTGGAAGCGGTCCAGCATGGCCAGCGTGGCCATGCCCGCCGCCTCGGGATCGATGATGTGGCCCGAGGAGTCGGGACCGATCTGATTGGAGAGTGCACCCGACATGACCGTGAAGGTCTGGCGGATCGCGTCGATCAGCTCGGGGTCGATCGTTGCGAGGTCGGTCCACGACCGGAACAGCGGCGCGTAGCGGGTCCACAACTCCGAGTAGGCCCGGATCCACCCGTGCACGTCCTCCCACGTGGGGGCGCCGCCGTCGGCGGGAAGCGTGCTCGAGCGCGTCGTAGAGCTTCTGCGCCTCGGTGGCCGCTTCCGTGATGAGGGCGCGGAGAAGATCTTCCTTGTTGGCGAAGTACAAGTAGAAGGTGCCGTGCGAGGTCTTGGCGATCTCCACCACGTCGTTGACCCGGGTGGCGTGGTACCCGCGTTTGTCGAAGGCGACCATGGCCGCATCGAGGAGCTTGCGCATGGTGCGACGCCCCTGGCTGCGCAAGACCCGCTTGGCGGCCGGTGCGCCTCCGGCGTCCGTCTCGGACAGGGGCAGGCCGTGGCGTCGGCTACCCCCGTTGGGTTGTGACGTGGCCGCCAGGGCGGGGCCCCTCGACGCCGTGGGCTGCTTGGCCGCATCCTGGCGGTCTGGCTTCTCGGTCACTGGCGCCGGGTCACCCTGGACTCTCGGCGATCCCATGCCCGGTGAATGGTAGTGCCGGGCATGGTCGAAATGGCTAACCTGACACGATGGTCAGGTTTGGTTGGGGCGAAAAGTGACTCTGGACCAGGGGTTTCGCGCGATGGGTGCCGAAGAGAAGCGGGATTGGTGACGCTCAGCACCCCGTCGTCGCCGGGCGGCCCGGTCGTCACATCGCTGGGGGAGGCCGTCGCCCGCAACGTCCAGCCGGGGGACACGGTCCACGTGATGCTCGGGCACAGCCGCTGGACGGCGGCTGCCCGAGAGCTGGCCCGCCAGTTCTGGGGGAGCGACCCGGGGTTCACGCTGGTCATGACCAGCCTCGGTGCTCTCGGGGCCCTGTTCTTCCGCGGGGGCCTGGTCCGTAGGGTCGTCACGGCCTACTCGGGCAACAGCTTCCCGACCTACACGCCCAACCCGGTGTTCCGGGCGGCCTACGAATCGGGCGAAGTCGAGGTGGAGCACTGGTCCATCCTCACGTTGTCCCAGCGCCTGGAAGCCGCCGCGCGCGGCCTGCCCGCGGCGGTGACCGGATCGTTGATCGGTTCGTCCATGGCGGCCAACGAGGCGTTCAGCGTGGTCGACTCCCCCTTCGGCCCGCTCGGGCTGCTGGCGCCGCTGACGCCCGACGTCGCACTGGTGCACGCCGCGGCGGCAGACCCAGCGGGCAACCTCGTCTTCTCCGAGCCCCTCCTCGATGGAGTCTGGGGCGCGTGGGCAGCCCGGCGTGGCGTCGTGGCGACCGTGGAGCGGGTCGTGGACGACCTCGAGGGCCTCGGGCACCGGGTGCGCGTCCCCGGCCACCGTGTCCTCGCCGTCGTCGAGGCGCCGTACGGCGCCCACCCGGGGGGCTGCTACGCACCCGGCCTGCCCGTCCGGAGCTACGGGGAGGACATCGCGCACTGGAGCGCCGTGGCCGACGCGGCCGCCAGGGACGAATTGGACGACTACGCCGAGCAGTGGGTGCTCGGGCCGGTGACGCACGAGGACTATCTCGCCCTCGTTGGCACGGAACGGCTCTTGTGGCTCGAGGCGCGCTCCGACCCGATGTCGTGGAAGGCCGACGCCGACGCCAACCCGGTGGCCGAGGACCCGACGGTCACGGCGTGGGAGCAGGCGGCCTCGCTGGGGGCGCGTGAGGTGGAGCGGGTCGTCGCCGCGGTGGGGGCCGACGCCGTGCTGGCAGGCGCGGGAGTGGCCAACCTGGCGGCGTGGGTCGCGGTGGCACGGGCGAGAGCTGCCGGGAGCACGGTGGTGCTGACGGCCGAGCTCGGACTGTGGGGCTATCAACCGACTCCGGCCGACCCCTACATCTTCAACCAGCGGGTGTTCCCCGCCACCCCGTACCTCTCGGACGCGTCCGCCGTGCTCGGCATGGTGATCGGTGGTTCCGGCACGACCACGGTGGGATGCCTGGGCGCGGCCGAGGTGGACCGCGACGGGGCCTTGAACTCGACCGAGTTGGCGGGAGGGCGCTTCCTGGTCGGTTCGGGCGGGGCGAACGACGTGGCCAGTCGGGCGACGGCGTGCGTCGTCGTGACACTGGCCCGGCCGGAACGGCTGCCCGAAACGGTCGCCTACGTCACCTCGCCCGGGCAACGCGTGGTGAGCGTGGTCACCGACAAGGGCATCCTGCGCCGCGACGACGGCGTGCTGCGCGTGGCGGCGGTCCCCGACGGGGACGGGACGGTGGAGGAGCGGGTGCGTGCCTTCATCTCGTCGTGCGGGTACGAACCTGACGTGGCGCGCCGGGTGGAGGTCATGTCGGCGGTGCGACCGGACGAGGTGCGGGCGTTGCGTGAGTTCGACCGCCAGAGGCTGTTCCTGGCGTGACGTGAGGCGAAACGAGGTTTGCGAACGTGACACAAGGCGCCACGAAGCTCGACGAAGGTGAAGGAAAAGCGGATCCGAGAAGTGATAGAGAGCACGAGTGGTGAAGCAAGGGGCGTAGCGCCCTCCAGCTACAGTGACCGGCATCCCGGGGGGGATGCACCGCGAAGGATGATTGGGGACGGCATGCAAGTGGGACAGGGATTCAGGGCGCTGGCGGCGGCGGTGCTCTCCGGGACGGCACTGGTGGCCGGCATCGTCACGACAACGGCCGGCGGTGCCGCGGCACAGTCGGCGAGCTCGGCACAAGGTGTGACCTCGAACTCCATCACGGTGGGGACCATCTCGACGCAGACGGGGGAGCTGGCTTCGAACTTCTCCTCCCTCATTTACGGCGAGAAGGCCTACTACCAGTACATCAACGCCCAAGGGGGCGTCAACGGCCGCAAGATCGACTACAAGTACGCGCTCGATGACGGTGGCAACCCCACGACGTTCAACCAGCTGGCCAACACCCTCATCAACCAGGACCACGTGTTCGCCGTGACCGGCGTGGCGACGGCGTTCTTCTCGCCCAACCTGTTCGTGGAGTCGGGGATGCCGACCTACGGGTACAACGTCACCGGCAACTGGGCCGGGCCGGACAACCTGTTCGCCGCCGGAGGCTCCGTCGAGTACTACCCGGCCGGCGCGCCGGAGGACGCCTACGTGGCGCGGGAGACGCAGAAGAAGCCGTCCATCGCGTTCGTCGCCTACGGGATCGCGGCGTCCGCGGCCGCGTGCCAGTCGGAGCAGGCCGCCTTGCAGGCCGCCGGCTACGACATCAGCTACTCCGACCTGAAGATCAGCTACCCGGGCTCCACCGTGGCGACCGACGTGCAGCGCATGAAGCAGGCGGGCTCCAACATGGTCATCAGCTGCATGGACGTGCAGGGCAACATCAACATGGCCAGGGCGATCCAGCAGTACGGGCTGAAGATGACGCAGGAGTGGTTCAGCGGCAACGACCAGTCGACGCTCAACTCGAATGAGAGCCTGATGCAGAACGTCTACTTCGGCATCTCGCACGTTCCGTTCTCGGCGCCGCAGTCCCTCTACCCCGGGCTCAAGCTGTACGTGACCGAGATGAAGAAGTACGAGCCCGCCTACGTCGACGACGAGATCGCCATCCAGGGCTGGGAGTCGGCGGCCCTCTTCGTCCAGGGCGTCAAGATGGCCGGCAACAACCTCACGCAGGCCAACGTGATCAAGGAGGACAACACCCTCACCGCGTTCACGGCCGGCGGGCTCCAGTCCCCGGTCAACTGGAAGAGCGCGGGTCACACCGGCCACGCACCGCCCTACTGCCTCGCCTACATCAAGGTGGTCGGCGACAAGTACGTGCCTACCCTCAACAAGGGGGAGAACGTCTTCAACTGCTTCGAGTCGATCAGCCCGAAGAAGGACCCGGTCTTCCCGCTCCCGGCCGGCACGCCCGGTCCCCTCCTGATCGCGGCGGCGGGCGGGTAGGTCGGCGCGGAGCAGCGGGGCACCGGGATGGAGCAATTCCTCGGGTTCGCGCTCCCCGGCGTCCCCTACGGGTGCACGTACGCGCTGGTGGCGGTCTGCCTCGTCCTGACCTATCAGGCGACGGGCGTCTTCAACTTCGCCTTCGGGGCGCAGGCGTTCGCGTCGGCCTTCGTCTTCACCTACCTGACCCAGTACCACGGCTGGTCGGGTTTCGAGGCCTTCGTGGTGTCGGTGGTGGTGTTGGGGCCGGCCATGGGGTGGGCCTTCGACCGGCTCCTGTTCCGCCACATCCCCAACTCCAACTCCACGGCCAAGATGGTGTGCAGCCTGGCCCTGCTGGTCGGCATCCCCTCCCTGCTCCCGGTGATCTTCGGGCCCCAGAACCTGGACGCGACCGCCACGATCCTGCCGTTCTTCAACCCGAACGTCGTGTACTTCACCTATCGCGGGGCACTCCGATCAACGGGATCTACCTCGCGACCATCTCGGTCACGATCGTCGTGCTCGTCCTGCTGACGATCCTCATGCGCTTCACGAGCCTGGGACTGCAGATGCGTGCCGCGGTGGAGAGCCGGCGCCTGGTCCAGCTCGACGGGGTCAACGCCAACGGCGTCGTGGCCGTCGCCTGGATCGTCTCGAGCTTCATGGCCGAGCCTGGCCGGCGTGCTCCTCGCCCCGATCTTCGGCGCCGTTCAGCTCCGACGACTACGTCACGCTTGACGGTCACGGCCATCGCCGCGGCGGCCTGGGCGCTGCTGCGGTCGATGCCGATCGCCGCGGCCGTCGCCGTGCTCATCGGCGTCGTCGACCACCGCCCTGCAGGGCTACATCCCGCCGAACAGCTTCTTCAACGCCGCGGTCGTGCCCGTCGCTGCCCGTTCCTCGTCCTCGTCGCCGCCCTGCTGTTCCTGCCGGGGATGCGCGAGCCTGGACGCCAGCCGGGACCCGCTGGCCACGATCGACCCGCCGCCCCCGCCGATCGCGGCGACCGCCCGGGCCCCGAGCATGGACCGGATCATCCGGGTCCTGTGGTGGGTCCTCTTCGCCGGCTTCTGCGTCTCCATGCTGACCTGGATGCCCGACGCCTGGGAGACCGTCTTCAACAACGGGCTTGACCTACTCCATCGTGCTGCTCTCCATCACCCTGATCACGGGCATGGCCGGCCAGCTCTCCCTGTGCCAGGCGACGCTGGCCGGCATCGGCGCCTTCACCGCAGCCCAGCTGGCCAACCACCTCGGGCCTCAACTTGCTGGTGGGCGGCCTCGTCGGTGCGGCGTTGGCGGCAGCGGTCGCCGTCGTGCTGGCGCTGCTGTCGCTGCGCCTCGCGGGCTGGGCCTGGCTCTCATGACCCTGGCGGCCGCCCTGTTCTTCGACGCCACGTTCTTCAACGAGACCTTCATCACCGGAGGTCCGGAGGGCGTGAGCATCCAGGCCAAGTGGCTGGGCACCCAGTGCCTTCTTCAACTTCGACGGCCACGCCATGTTCCTCTTGTCGCATGGGCGTGCTCGTCGTGGTCGTCATCGTCGTGCTGCTGGTCCGCAAGGGGACGGTCGGCCGGAACCTGGCGGCCATGCGGGGCAGCGAGACGGCGACGGCGGGTCTGGGGGTCAACCCCTCGTGGCAGCGCATCGTGGTGTTCGCCCTGTCCGGGGCCATCGCCGGCGTCGGCGGCTTGCTGCACAGCCTCGAGCAGCAGGTCGTCTCCCCCACGGACTGGAACGCGGACTTCTCGCTGGTGTTCGTCGTGCTGGTCGTGACGACCAGCGTGACCACGGTGGAGGGTGCCATCCAGGCCGGGATCGGGTTCTTCGTCACCGAACAGATCCTGAGCACCGTACCTGCCGGCGCGCATCGGCGCGTCGAGCCTGACCGTCGTGCTGTTCGCGTTCGGTGCCCTGACCTACGCCTCACACCCCGAAGGAGTGCTCGAGTACCAGAAGCGCCGCTCGACGGCGCGCTTCGAACGACTCCTCTTCTCTCGGGGGTCCGACGCCGAGGGGTTCGCCACTCCCGACATCTCGGCCACCAAGGCCAATGGCTGACCCCGAGCCGCTCCTCGTCCTGCGCGGGGTGAGCAAGTCCTTCGGCGGGATCCAGGCCGTGTCCAGCATCACCTTCGACGTGGCGGCGGGAGAGAGCGTCGGCCTGGTCGGCCCCAACGGCGCCGGCAAGACCACGCTGTTCAACTGCGTGTGCGGGCAGTTGCGACCGGACGGGGGCGACATCGTCTTCGACGGCACGAACCTGGCCGGGCTGCCGACCTACAAGCGGGCCCGCCTCGGGATCGGCCGCACCTACCAGAGGGTGGAGGTGTTCACCGACATGTCCGTGCGCGACCACTTGATGGTGGCCGAGCGGGCGCGGCGCGGGGAGGGCCGGCTGTGGCGGGACTTGCTCAACCTGAGCAAGCCGACCCCCGAGGAGCTCGAGCGGGTGCGAGGCGACGTTGGACCTCGTCGGCATCGCGCACCTGGCAGACACCTCGGTCAACGCACTCGGGCTTGGGCCACTGCCGCCTGGTCGAGCTGGCCCGGGCCCTGGCCGCCGAGCCGAAGATCCTGCTGGCGGACGAGCCTTCCTCCGGGCTCGACCTGCACGAGACGGCGGAGGTGGCGGCGGTCCTGCGCACGGTGCAGCGCGAACGGGGCACGGCCGTGCTCCTGGTCGAGCACGACCTCTCGATGGTGGCCGACGTGGTCGGACCGCACGGTCGTGATGGACCTGGGAGCCATGCTCGCGCGAGGGCACCTTCGACGAGGTCATGGCGAATCCGCTCGTGCGGGACGCCTACCTCGGGCAGATGGGGATGCTGTGACGGTCACCGTCGACGACATCGACGACCGCACGGCCGACGGCAGCGACGTGCTCTCGGTGCGCCACGTCAGCGCGGGCTACGGGCCCTACCGCGCCCTGTTCGACGTGTCGTTCCGGGTGCCGGAGGGAGGCGTGGTGGCCCTCGTGGGGTCGAACGGCGCCGGAAAGTCCACCGTGGCCCGCACTGTCACCGGGCTCGTGACGGCGACCTCCGGCCGGGTCTTCTTCTCCGGCCGGGACGTCACGGGGCTCCCCGCCTACAAGATCGCCCGGCTCGGCATGGCCCACGTGGTCGAGGGGCGGGGCGTGTTCTCGAGCCTCACCGTCGAGGAGAACCTCACCTTGGCCTTCCGCCAGCGTGACGGGCGGGGCAAGCTCCACGACAACCTCGAGCGCGCCTACGTTGCCTTTCCCATCCTCGGCGAACGCCGGCGCCAGCTGGCGGGCACCCTGTCGGGGGGCCAGCAGCGGCTGCTCTCGCTGGCCAAGGTGCTCGTGGTGCCATCGAAGGTCCTCGTCGCCGACGAGCTGTCCCTCGGCCTGGCGCCCGTCGTGGTGGACGCGGTCTACGAGGGTCTCGAGGAGATCAACCGCAACGGCACCGCGCTCGTCGTCGTGGAGCAGCAGGTCAACCGGGTCCTCCGCCTGGCCAACTGGGCCGTGGTGCTCAACCACGGGAGCGTGGTCTACGAGGGTGACCCGGCCGGTGCCGGCAAGGAGGTCGACGCCCTGATCGCCCGCCGCGAGGAGGCGGTGGCCTCGGGCGTCGCCGACGCGGAAGAGTAGGGCCGATCCCGCCGACGCGGACGTCAGGAGGAGGCACACACATGGGTGAACCGGTCATCGTCGACGTCGTGCGCACGGCGTTCGGCAAGCGCGGTGGCGCGCTGGCGAACTGGCATCCCGCAGACCTCCTCGGGTTCGCCCTCACGACGCTCCTCGGGCGCACCGGCGTCGACCCCGAGCGCGTCGACGACGTCATCGCTGGCTGCGTCAGCCAGGTGGGCGAGCAGAGCACCAACATCGCCCGCAACGGCTGGGTCTCGGCGGGGCTGCCCCAGGTCGTGCCGGCCACGACCGTCGACCGCCAGTGTGGCTCGTCCCAGCAGGCGGTTCACTTCGCCGCCGCCGGCGTGGCGGCGGGCCACTACGACCTGGCCATCGCCTGCGGCGTCGAGGTGATGAGCCGGGTCCCGCTTGCGTCCAACGCACGGGGCGGTGTCGGGCCGTTCCCACCGTCGTTCCTGGAGCACGTCGACGGCCGCCTCTGGACCCAGTTCCGGGTGAGCCAGGTCCTGGCCGAGCGCTACGGGATCACGAGGGGGGAGATGGACGCCTATGCCCTCGAGTCGCACCGCCGGGCGGCGGCGAGCTGGGACGACGGACATTTCGAGCGCGAGGCCGTCGCGGTGCCGGTCAAGGCCGAGGACGGCAGCCTCACCGGGGTGCTCCTTCGTGCCGACGAGGGCATCCGCCGCACCTCCACCGCCGAGGCGCTCGCCGCGCTGCCGCCGGCGCAGCACTGGGAGCCCGACACCGCCCCCGACATCACCGCCGGCAACTCGTCGCAGACCACCGACGGTGCGGCGGCCATGCTCGTCGCCGACCGGTCGGTCGCCGAGGCGCTCGGCCTCCCGATCCGAGCCCGCTTCGCGCACTTCGCGGTGACGGCGGAGGATGCCGCCATCGTGCTCTCCGCGCCCGTGCCGGTGACCCACAAACTGCTCCGGCGTTCCGGGATGAAGGTCGACGAGTTCGACGCGGTCGAGTGCAACGAGGCCTTCGCCGCCATCGCCCTCATGTGGCAGAAGGAGTTCTCCTACGACCCCGAGCGGTTCAACCCGCGAGGTGGGGCCATCGCCATCGGTCACCCGCTGGGCGCCAGCGGCGTCCGCCTGATGGGCACGCTGTTGAACCACCTGGAGGCGACCGGCGGCCGCTTCGGGTACCAGACGATGTGCGAGGGCGGTGGCCAGGCCAACGGCACCGTCATCGAGCGGCTCGGCTGACGGCCCCCTCTGCCTCCTGTGCGGCCACCAGGGGCTGGATCTTGCGGGTCACGACGAGCCACTCGGTCACGAAGGTCAGGCCCGGCACCAGCCCGGCCAGGAACATGAGGAGGATCCACGGAAGGTGGAGCCTCGCCTTGAGCGCGAGGAAGCCGGCCGTGATCAGGTACACGATGTAGAGGTACCCGTGGCCCACGCCGAAGATGGCGAGCTCGGCCTTGAAGCTCCCCGCGCCCGCGAGATGCAGGAAGAAGAACAGGAACAGCGGAATGATGAGCACGCCGACGATGTTGGCCATGACCTGATAGCGGAAGAGCGCCCCCTTGAGGCCGCGTTCGGTGAGCCTCACGGGAAGCGGCGGACGACGACCGACTCGCGACGGCGCCACGTCTTGGGCCCCTGGGTCGCCAACTCGGCCAGGCGCGCGTTGTAGGCGGCGAGCTCGGGGTCCACCTCGGCGGCGGCCGTCGCCGGTGCCTCGGGGTCGACCATGGGCGGGGAGGGCGAGGTGGTTGCGGCCGCGGCCTGCGCCCGCCGACGCGTGCCCTTGAGGCCCACGTCCTCGTAGTCGGTGTGGAGGAGCATCCACCAGAAGAACAGGCCCAGGATCCCGAAGGCGGGCCACATGACGGAGTAGAGGTAGCTGAGCTGGTTGCCGTCCTGGGCGCGGCCGATCTGCCACCAGGCCGCCAGCGCGCAGCCCGGCACGAACACCAGGACGGCCAGGTGCAGCGAGATGGCCC
Organism: uncultured Acidimicrobiaceae bacterium; assembly: GCA_963789235.1. Taxonomy (GTDB): domain Bacteria; phylum Actinomycetota; class Acidimicrobiia; order Acidimicrobiales; family RAAP-2; genus Bog-473. The sequence goes on from CAWBJX010000003.1 coordinate 360,245, forward strand.
TCCCGGACAACCACCGTTGACGCACGGCGATCATGCTACCGGCCCCCGATCGGCCCAGGACTTCGCCGCTAGCCTGGACCGATGCTCTCTGCGGTGACCCGCCCCGAACCGCCGATGACCGGCGACGAGCGGACGATGTTGACGGTGTGGCTGGACTACCAGCGGGCCACGCTGCTGTGGAAGTGCGAGGGGCTCGACGGCGCGGCGCTGGTCCGCCCCGGTGTGCCGCCGTCCTCGCTCACCCTCCTCGGCCTGGTGCGCCACATGACACTCGTGGAGTGGTGGTGGTTCGACCACATCTTCACGGGGAGCCCCTCGCCGGAGCCGTTCTCGACGCAGGAGGATCACGACGCCGACTTCAACGACCTCGACCCGGGCCGGGCGACGGCCGACATCGAGCGCTTCCAGCGCCAGTGCGACCTCTCTCGGGCGATCGCCGAGGCCGCGCCGGAGCCTCGACACCCCGGCGGCGTCGAGCGAGAAGCCTCCCCTGTCCCTGCGCTGGATCATGGTCCACATGATCGAGGAGTACGCGCGTCACAACGGGCACGCCGACCTGCTGCGTGAGCAGATCGACGGCGCCGTGGGGGAGTGAACTCAGGGAACGTCGGGACGGGCGACGCCGGCGCGGCGGTCCGGGCGTGAAGTTCTCGGTCCGTCAGATCCTGGCCTCCGCCGCCGGCGCGGTCATCGCGGCGGTCATCGCGTCGGCCTTCGGCGTCAAGGGCACCATCGTCGGCGTGGCGATCGGTTCGGCGGCCGCCACCTTCGGCACGGCGCTGGTGGCGCAGTCCATCGAGCGGGGCCACGAGGCCGTCAAGCAGGTGGTCGTGCGGGCCCCGGTGTCGTCCCCGCTCCTGCGCAAGCTGGGCGGGACCGCCGGGGGTTCGCCGACCGGCGCGGTCCGACCGGGGCCACGGCGCCCGATGCCAGGGCGGACACGATCGAGATGGCGTCGTCGGCCGCACCGGCGGAGGGGACCGAGCGCCTGGAGATCTCGGCCGTGGCCGGCGCCCCGGCCACGCAGCGCATCGACGCCACGACCCTGCCGATGCAACCGGCCGGGCCGTCCGGGCGGGCGGGCAGCCCGCGGAAATTCCGCTGGACGACCATTGCGGGCACGGCGGCCATCGTGTTCGTGATCGCGCTGATGTTCATCACCGCCATCGAGCTGATCTCGGGGAAGCCGCTGGCCGCGATCTTCGGGAACACCGGCGCCGGGACGACGGTCAAGAACATCTTCACGCCGTCGCCGTCGCCGTCGCCCACGCCGGCGCCCTCGACGACCACGACGACCTCGTCCACGACGACCCCGTCCACGACGACGGCGAGCAGCACGACGACCAGCACGACGCCGCCGACGAGCACCACCACGACGGTCCCTCCCGGTGCCACGACCACCACCACCGCCCCCGCCGGGTCGACGACGACCCCGTCGTCGGGGCCGCGATCGCCCTGAGGAGCCGGGTCACCAGCCCTTGAACTCGGCGGGCCGGCGTTCCACGAAGCTGGCGACGCCCTCTGTGGAGTCGAGCGTGTTGGTGAGGAGCTCCTGGCCCATGGCCTCGTCGTGGAGCGACGTGGCGCGGTCGACGTCGAGGGCACGGTTGGTCAGCCACTTGGCGACCCAGATGGCCTTGGTGGGGCCCTGGGCCAACCGGCCGGCGAGCTCCTCGAGCGTGGCCTGGAGCCGGGCCCGCGGCACCAGGCGGTTGACCAACCCGATCCGGTACGCCTCGGCCGCCGGGACGTCGTCGCCGAAGAAGAACAGCTCCTTGGCCTTCTGGATCCCCACCAGGCGGGTGAGGATCCAGGCCCCGGCGGCGTCGGGGGCGATGCCCCGCCGGATGAAGACCTCGACGAACTTGGCCTCCTCGGCCATGACGACGAGGTCGCAGGCCAGGGCGAGGTGCATGCCACCGCCGGCGGCCGTGCCGTTGACGCCCGCGATGACCGGCTTCTCGCAGTCGAGGATCGACGTGACGAGCGCCTGCCAGCCGTCACGGATCATGCGCGAGCCCTCGCCCACCACGTTCTCGGGGGCGTCTTCGGGCTTGGGCCGCGGGGGCAGCCGTCCACCGCGCAGGTCCGCCCCGGTGCAGAAGGCCCTGTCGCCCACGGCGGTGATCACGACCGCCCGCACGAAGAGGTCCGCCGACGCGTCGCGCACCCAGGCCGCGATCTGGTCCCGCATGAATTGCGTCATGGCGTTGCCGGCGTCGGGCCGGTTGAGGGTGATCCAGCAGATGCCGTCCTCGATCCGGCGGAGGACATCGTCGCCCGCCGGGTTCTCGCTCGTGTCGCTCATCGGTCTCCTTGCCTGCGTCGGGTGGTGTCGGCGCTCAGGCCAGCACGACGAGGGCGTCGGCCGCAACTGCGCCGCGGGGGCCGGCGACGAGCGGGTTGACGTCGACCTCGGCCACCTCGTCGGAGAGGTCGACGGCGAGGCGCTGCATCTTCATCAGGACGTCGACCAGGGCGGCCCCGTCGGCCGCCGGCTGCCCGCGCGCGCCCCGCAGCAGGGCCGAGCCGCGGAGCTCGTCCAACATGGACGTGGCGTCCCGGGTGGTGAAGGGGGGGACCCGGAACGTCACGTCGTGCAGGACCTCGACGAAGACGCCGCCGAGGCCGAACATCACGACGGGACCGAAGAGGTCGTCGCGGGCGATCCCGACGACGGTCTCGACCCCGCGCACCGTCTCGGCCACCAGGACGCCGTCGATGCTCGCCTGGGGCGCCGCCTTCGTGGCGGCGGCGACGAGGCGCTTGTAGGTCCGCCGGGCGTCCTCCTCGTCGCGGACGCCGACGGCGACCAGCCCCAGATCGGACTTGTGCAGGATGTCCGGCGAGACGATCTTCATCACGACGGGGAAGCCGATCTTCTTGGCGGCCCTGGCCGCCTCCGCGGCCGAGGTGGCGACGCGCTCGGCGGGCACGGCGATGCCGTACGCGCCGAGCAAGGCCTTGGCGTCCTGTTCGGAGAGGCTCTCGCCGCCAAGGCGCCGGACGCCCCCGGGCGCCAGCAGGGGCAGGGCGGCCTTCTTGGCCGGGGAGGGACGCAGCAGCGGGCGGGCGAAGGCCGACTGGTAGGAGGCGGCGAAGCGGTGATGGTCGAAGTAGGCCTTGGCGGCCAGGACCGCGTTGGTGAACGTGCGGAAGGTGGGCACCGTGCTCCCGAGGAGCGTCTTGGTGTAGGCCTCCTCCGTGCCGACCGGCGACCCCCAGACCACGAAGATGGGCTTGTCCGTCGTGGCCGCCGCGGCGACGAGGTCCTCGCACAGCTTGTTGCCCATGGAGGGCAGGGCGCCGGTGATCGGGCAGAGCAGGAGGTCGACGTTCGGATCGGCCAGGATCGTCTCGATGATCTTCGGGCCCCGCCAGTCGCGCACGGGGGCGCCGCCGTTGTCGACGGGATTCGAGACCCGCAGGTACGGCGGGATCCACTGGTGCAGCAGCTGCTGCGAGGTTCTGGTCAGCGCGGGGAGCTCGAGGCCGGCCGCCGCGACCATGTCGGCCATGTGGGCCCCGGTGCCGCCCGAGATGGAGTAGACGCAGACGCGCCCACCCGCGCCCCGCGTGAGACGCCTCGTCGCCGTGGCGCCCGGCGGCGTGGAGCGGGCCAGCGCCGCGGAGACCTCGAGCAGCTGGTCGAGCCCGTCGACGCGCTGCACGCCGTACTGGCGGAACGCGGCGGACACGACCTCGTCGGAGCCGGTGAGGTGGCCCGTGTGCGCCTTGGCCATCGACGTGCCCTCGTCGGTGCGGCCGACCTTGACGGCCACGATCGGGACCTTGCGGCGGGCCGCCGCGTCGGCGGCGAGCTGGAGGGTGCGCCCGTCCTTGAAGCCCTCGATGTAGCAGGCGACGGCACCGGTCGTCTCGAGGCTCGAGAAGTAGTTGATGAAGTCGGCCGACTCCAGGTCGGCTTCGTTCCCGGCCGGTGCCCAGTGGGAGAGCTTGATGCCGATCTCCTGGCCCTGGAAGACCGGGCGGCCCTGATGGCCGCTCTGGGTGATGAGGGCGATGGCCTTGCCGGGCAGGTCGTCCCGGAAGACCTCGAAGGCGTTGAGGTTGGTGTTCGGCCCGAGGACGTGGAGCTCCCCGGTGGCGATGATCCGCTCCATCTCGTCTTGGAGGCGCTCGCCCTTCGTCCCCACCTCGGCGAACCCGGCGGCGAACACCACGGCGAACTTCGCCTCGGCCGCCACCGCGTCGCGCAGGATCGGCAACGGCTCGCCGACGAGGATGGCCACGAGATCGAGCTGCTCGTCGATGTCGGTCAGCGCCTTCGCGCAGGGCCGCCCGGCGACGACGGGCCGGTTGGGGTTGACGAAGTGGACGGTGGCTCCCCGCTCCTCGGCCCACACGGTGATCTTCTGGGTCAGCGCGGTGTTGGGCCGCGCGTTGGTGTCGGACGCGCCGACGACGGCCACCCGCTGGGGACGGAAGAACGTGTCCAGGTCGATGGAGCGCAGGGCGGTCGGGCGACCGGTGATGTCCAGTCCGCCTTCGGTCGCCGTGGTGCCAGTTGCCATGTCCCTCCCTCGTGCGCGGTGCGCCCGCACAACATCCCCCGTCCGGCGCGGCTGGGCCCCGCCTGGGGCCCGCGGGGGCCACTCACCGTATATGACGTCGGTGTCAGTGTCGATCCACGTCCGGGCGGGATCGTCCCCGGTGGAGGCCGCATTCGGGTGAATTGTCGGGACGGGCGGCCGCCGTTACGGTAGGTGACAGACGTGTCAGTCTTCTCTCCCGGATTGGGGGCCTCATGGGCATTGTGGACGGGAAAATCGCCATCGTCACCGGGTCGGGCCACGGCATCGGCCGCGGCGAGGCGCTCGAGCTCTCGGCCCAGGGGGCCAAGGTGGTCGTCAACGACCTCGGCGGGACCGCCAGCGGCGAAGGGGCCGACAAACGCCCGGCCGACGAGGTGGTCGAGGTGATCACGTCGCGCGGCGGTGAGGCGGTGGCCAACTACGACGACGTCTCCGACTTCGGCGGGGCGGAGAACCTGATCGCGACCGCCTACGACGCCTTCGGCGGGCTCGACATCCTGGTCAACAACGCCGGCATCATCCGGGACAAGATGATCGTGTCGATGTCCGAGGACGACTTCGACGCCGTGCTGCGAGTCCACCTCAAGGGCACGTTCGCCGCCACGAAGTTCGCCTGCATCCGCTGGCGCGAGCGCTCGAAGGCGGGGGACGACGTCCGCGCCGCCGTCGTCAACACGGTGTCCTCGGCGGGCCTGCAGGGCAACGTCGGCCAGGCCAACTACGGATCGGCGAAGGCCGGGATCGCCGCGCTGACGATCATCACCTCGCTCGAGGGCTCACGCTACGGGGTGCGGGCCAACGCGGTGGCACCCGGCGGGGTGACCCGCCTGACCGGTGGGGTGGTCAAGGACATGGAGCTCAAGGAGCCCGACGAGTACGGGGACGAGGAGTTCAGCCGGTTGAACCCGCAGAACTCGGCGCCGATGGTGGCCTGGCTGGCCTCGGACCAGGCGCTCCACGTCACCGGCCAGGTCTTCCGCGCCGTGGGGGCGAACATCGCCCACTACGAGCCGTGGCGGCTCGGCGCCGCCGTCGACAACCCCAAGGGCGAGGCGAGGTGGGACCCGGCCGACATCGCGGCCGAGGTCAACGCCCAGATCTTCCATTCACGCCACCCGGGCCTGAAGATGGGCGGGTGACCGGCGAGCGGCGAGACGTCCCACCCGTCCTAACCTGACCGGGCAACCCAGAGCGGCGGCCGGCGAAGCGCCGGCGGAGGAAGGAGAGGAAGAGCACCATGGCCAACCGCCGCGTGGCGATCGTGGGCGCATCGACGTCCGACTGTGGGCGCGTCGACGACAAGACGGCTTTCCAGCTGAACTTCCAGGGCACCACGCGTGCGCTGGCCGACGCGGGCATCGAGAAGTCCGAGGTCGACGGCTTCATGTCCTTGACCGGCGCGCTGCCCCCGGTCGAGCTGGCCGAGTACCTCGGCCTCCGGCCCAACTGGGTGGACTCCACCGGTCACGGGGGCAGCATCTGGGAGTTCATGGTCGAGCACGCCGCGGCGGCCATCGCCCAGGGCCTGGTCGAGGTCGTGGTGCTCACCTACGGCTCGACGCAGCGCGCCGACCTGAAGAAGAAGCTGCGCATGGCCAACCTGTCCTTCGGGACGCGGGGCCCGATCCAGTTCGCGGCCCCCTTCGGTCACCCCGTCGGGTCGCACTACGCCATGGTGGCCCGGCGCCACATGTACGAGTTCGGCACCACGATCGAGCAGCTGGCCGAGGTGGCGGTGTCGGCCCGCCACAACGCAGGGTTGAACCCCGACGCCTACTACCAGGACCCCATCACGATCGAGGACGTCGTGAACGCCCCGATGGTGTGGGACCCGCTCACGAAGCTGCACTGCTGCATCCGCTCCGACGGCGGCGGTGCCATCGTGCTGACGCACGAGGAACGGGCGCGCGACTGCGCCCGGGCGCCGGTGTGGATCCTGGGCACCGGCGAGGCCGTCTCGCACACGACGATGAGCGAGTGGGAGGACTTCACGGAGTCCCCGTGCGTGCGCTCGGGGCACTTGGCCTTCGAGCGGTCGGGGGTCACGCCCGAGGACATCGACACCGTGCAGGTCTACGACGCCTTCACCCCCATGGTCATCCTCACCCTCGAGGGACTGGGCTTCTGCAAGAAGGGCGAGGGTGGGCCCTTCGTCGAGGACGGCAAGCTCCGCGTCGGCGGCGCGCTGCCGACCAACACCGACGGCGGGGGGCTCTCGGCCTGCCAACCCGGCATGCGGGGCATGTTCCTGCTCATCGAGGCCGTCAAGCAGCTGCGGGGCGAGTGTGGTCCCCGCCAGGTGCCCGACGCCCGGTTGGCCTGCGTCAACGGGACGAGCGGCTGGTTCACCGCCGCCGGCACGGTCATCCTCGGGCGCGACTAGGAGCGTGACCCCTTCGCCCTAGCCTTGGGGGCGATGCCCGCGCCCTACGACCTCGAGCGCGACCAGCTGGCGCTCCTGCTCGAGGGCGAGCCGGGCTACCGGGCCCGCCAGGTGTGGGAGGGGCTGCACGCCCGGGTGCAGCGGCCCGAGGAGATGACCGAGCTCCCGGCCGCGCTGCGGGGTGCCCTCGCCGAGGCGTTGCCCCCGGCTCTGCGCGAGGTCGCGCGGCGCACGGCCGACGGCGGCCGGACGACGAAGTGGCTGTGGACGCTCCACGACGACGCCCGGGTCGAGACGGTGCTGATGCACTACCCCGACCGGGTCACGGTGTGCGTCTCGACCCAGGCCGGGTGCGCCATGGCCTGCCAGTTCTGCGCCACCGGGCAGGCCGGGTTCCGGCGCCACCTGACCCAGGGCGAGATCGTGGAGCAGGTGGCCGTCGCGATGCGGGAGGCCAGGCCGCGGCGGCTCTCCAACGTCGTCTTCATGGGGATGGGGGAGCCCCTGGCCAACTACGACCGGGTGTGGGGCGCCGTCGTCCGGCTGCACGGGGACATGGGCCTGTCGGCGCGCCACCTCACCGTGTCCACCGTCGGACTGGTGCCGGGCATCCGCCGGCTGGCCACCGAGACCCTCCCGGTGAACCTGGCCGTCTCGCTGCACGCGGCCAACGACGAGCTGCGCGACGAGCTGGTGCCGATCAATCGTCGTTACCCGCTGGAGGAGCTCGCCCTGGCCTGCGCCGGGTACGTGGCGGCCAGTGGTCGCCGCCTCTCCATCGAGTGGGCGCTGATCGACGCGGTCAACGACCGCGGCAAGGACGCGTCCGAGCTGGCGGCGTTCTCCCGGCCCCTGGGCGCCCACGTCAACCTCATCCCCCTCAATCCCACCCCCGGCTACCCGGTGGTCGGATCACCGCCCCCACGCGTGCGGCACTTCCGGGACCAGCTGGTGTCGCTCGGGGTGAACGCGACCATCCGCGCCACGAGGGGGGCCGACATCGATGCCGCCTGCGGGCAGCTCGCCGCAACGGCGCCGGCCCCGGCCTCGTCCGATGCCGTGCGACTGGTGCAGAGCGTGCGGGGTCGCTAAGAACGTGGCCATGGCTCGCGCCAGTCGCTCGGGCGTCGTGCGCCCCTCGTGGCTGTGGTTCCTGCTGCTCGACGGCGGCATCGTCGTCCTGACCTGGTTGGCCTTCAGCAAGTCCGCCTACGACAAGGTGGGCGACGCCCTCCCACCGCGCGAAGTCCTCCAGTCGATGCTCGCGGGGACGGCCCTCATCCATGTCACCGAGGCGTTGGTTGCCGGACGCATCGCTCGACGACGCGGCCTCCCGGTCCGCGGCTGGCGGCGGCAGACCTTCATCGTCGGCTTCCCGTCCCTGCTCGCCCTGCGGCGGAGCGGCCGCACCGGTTGAACCTGACGTCGCCACCGTCCCGACGGACGGGCGCCCCATGTGGGGAAGAATCCCGTCGATGGGACTCGCCTGGATCACCGGCAACTCCGGAACCGGAAAGTCGGAGGTCTGTGGCGCCCTCGCGGGCAAGGGCTACCGGACCATCGACTCAGACCTCGGCATGGCCGCCTGGGTGCACGTGGTGACGGGCGAGGTCACCCACGCCGTTGACACTGTTCGGCTGTCACAGGACTGGTTCGAAGACCACCGATGGCTCCTCATGCGGACACAAGTCGAAGAGCTCGCCAGCGCCGCAAGATCACAGGCCATCTTTCTCTGCGGTCTGGTCCAAAACGACGAAGAGTTGTGGGATCTCTTCGACGCGAAGATCTGCTTGGTCCTGGACGACGCGACGATCCGGGAGCGGCTCGCCCGGAGAGCCGGCAATCCGTTCGGAAGGGCACCGGCCGAGCTGGAGGCCGTCCTCCGGTTCAACGGTCCCCTCGTGGCCAAGTACGCCGCTCTCGGGGCGACCTTGATCGACTCGTCTCGCCCGTTGGAAGAGGTCGTGCTCGATGTGCTGCGCGCCTGTGAGGCGGCCGGCCTCGACGTACGTCAATCTCGTGGGCCGGGATCGGCTCCTTCCCAAGAGGCAACGGCGATGTGACCCCGAGGGGATTGTCCCCGCAGACTCGTGGGTACGTACCTCCCATGCCCATGCACTGGGCAGACGCCGAACTGCTGCACCAAGCGGCGAGGGAACTGAGGGCGGCGAGCGAACCCGACCGCCGTCGGCGCGACCTCGCTCCGTTGCGCCGTTACCGCGACCTGCTGATCGTGTGCGCCGCCGTGAGCGGTGCCGAGGACGCCGAGATCGCCCGCGCCGCAGGCATCACGTGCCGAACCGTCAGAAAGGTGGTCGAGCAGAGCCAAACGACGGAGGGACGTGATCGACGTGCCGGCTGATCTGCACGACCAGGTCGGCCCGACCGACGATTGGATCGCGACATGTACGCACTGCTCCTGCCTCAGGTAGCGGACCATCACGCAGCCGGAACGTGATCGAACGGGTCACTTCGCCTGGGGCTCGGGCCGGTCACGAAGGATTCATCCCGACGCCACGGTTTCGTAACTCGCCTGCCAGCTGGGTCACAGGCCGCCCATTTAGCGTTCCGTCTCAGCGAAACGACCGGCACCCCACTACCCCCCCGGAGCTGCCTGTCGGATCGTCAGGGACGAGCATGCCCTGCGAACGTGACCCCGCCTCGGTCAAGGCGGGGTCGCTTCGCGTCCGGTATCAGCGTCCCACCTGATCGCCTCCTTGGAGACGGGTCTGATTGTGACTGCCTGCCCGTCTCTCGCAATCAGGGGAGGGGCGAGCGTTGCGGCCGGCCTCTCGCCCGGGCCGGTCGTTTCGCGTGGCGCGACTTGCACACGGTGCATGCGGGTCGGCTGATGACGGCGACGGCGAGCGATCCGACGGCCCTGGTTCACGGATTCGAGAGCCTCGGCTCGGCGCCTCGCAAGCCGTGCCGAACGTGACCCCGCTCGGTCACCCCGTTGTGCCACGTTCGGCAGGGGGATACCCCGCCCCCGAATGGGCATAGGCAAGGGATTCGTCTCGGACCAATTGGACCAGATTGCCCAGGGCGAGGTTGACGTCGTCGAGATGGAGTCCCCACCGGGGACCAAGCACGGGCTGCACGGTCGGTCGAGTGTCGTTCGGCCCGGCGACATCGGTGATCTGCAACCAGGTCGCTCCAGCCGAGCTCTCGCACTGCGCGCGATAGAGGTCTGGGAACGAGACCCACGGTGTGCGGACCGTGCGCCTGGAGGTCGCGCCATATTGGAGGCTGGACCGTGACCCGGGAAATGGCGTGGTCGGGAAGTACGGCATCAGTGGTCCGGACCCTCCGGTCAGCGCAGCCGGGTTCGTGCAGAGAATCTGGAGACCGGCGGCCGAGGTCGGCGCGAGCCCGGAGAGTGCGCCCATGCTGGCACCGACGCGGCCGAAGAAGCTGTTGGCGGGCGGTGGCGAGCTGAACGACGAGTAGGCCACGTCGCACCCCGTTTGGACGTCGGTCTGGCACGCCGGTATGTGGGCGAAATCCCCGCCCACCACCTGACCGGTCGGGACGGTCACATTGCCGCCCATCAGGAGCGCCGAGACGAGCAGACGACGCTCGGGAGGGCTCGGATCGATCTCGCGTTTGATCAGCGCAATGAGGAGTGAGGCACCCTGGGAGTGTCCGATCAGCACGACGCCGCGGCCGTGGTTGTAGTGGGCCAGATAGTCGTTCCAGGCGGAGAGCACGCCGAGGTACGCGATCACGGCCGCTTGGGGCCGGATCCCATGGCTGATCCCCGCAAGGGTCAGTTGGGGGTACATGGGGGCGTAGACCCGGCAGACCTGGGAGAACCGGGAGGCCTGGGCGACGGCGACCGCCCGCTCCTGGGGGTCGATGTGGAGATTGGCGTTGGCCGTCGGCTGCGTACTCACCGTCGGGTACACGTAGAAACAGTCGATGGCCGGGTTGCGGGCCGGACGGGCGCGCTGGACGGAGGTGGTCCCGTTGGCCCGCACGACCGTCGTCGTGAGACTGCTCGTGCACGGATTGCTCGACAGGCCCGGGCGGCACAACCAGATGGTGGAGGACGCCGAGAGGCCGGCGGTCGCCGTCTCGATCCCGACCATCTGCGCGGTACCGAGGAGACCGAGGAACACAACGACCGCAACGCCAACTTGCAAGTGCACCCGCATGCACGAGCCCCGGGCGCCGCGCCCACCACTTCGTCGAGGTCGTTCGGCCATGACCAATGATGTCCCGTCCATGGCGGGTGGGACACGCACGCCGATGCCCGACGGCGCCCATCTGCCGACTCGTTCCCGACGCCAAGGTCGTATTCTGCTCGCGGTCGTCCAACCACGGCGATGAACGGGAAAGCTGGTGGAGACACGTGAGGGATCGAGGGATTCAACCCAGAGGACGAGAGGCCGTTGTCCCGTCTGACTGGACCGACTTCTACGAAGAGACGCACATTCCTGCCGCGGTGTGGGCAGGTGACACGTTGCGAGTGTCCAGCCACGCAGGAGAGTCGTCCGACGACCTGTTTCCCCACGACCCCGAGGAGCAACTGCGGGGTGCATTTCGCAACATCGCCTCGACGCTTGCCGAGGCGGGAGCGAGCTGGTCAGACGTCGTTGAGATCAACTCGTACCACGTGGGCCTGCGCAGTCACGCTGACTTTCTGCTCAGCGTCGCCGCCGAGTTTCTCGAACCGCCCTATCCAGCGTGGACGCCAGTCGGCGTCACAGAACTGTGGCCTCCCGAAGCCGTCGTGGAAATCAGATGCGTCGCCGTCGTCCCCGCGTGCGACCGGACGGGGACCGATCCGTCACCGGTTGCTTCCTGACGTGCTGGCGTGACCGCAGTCAGCGCTTGGCGTAGTCGGTGAACCCTTGCCAGTCGATGACGACGCAGGGTTCGTCTCCCACCACCCAGGCATCGTGTCCCGGCTGCATGGAGCCGAAGTCGCCGGGTCCATACTCCATCTCCTCGCCATCGTCCATGACCACCCTCATGCGGCCGGAGACGAAGTAACCGGTATGCGCAGCCTGGCAGCTGTCGGTCCGCGCGATGGGCTTCACGTGCTCGGACCACTTCCAGCCCGGCAGGAAGGTGGCTCGACCGACGGCACCTTCGTCGGTGTTGATCACCTCCAGCTGGCCGGTCGCTCCGTCAAACGGCCGGACCTCGTCGGGCTTGTCGAAACTCTTGCGAGTCAAGCCGGTCATGGCGCCTCCTCTCACCTTGCTATCGGGGAACCTCGTCCTTCAAGTTCTGACGCAGCCAGCTGCGGACCTCGTCGGCGTCCTCGTGCCCGTGCACGGACACGGCATGCTGTGTGGCTGCGAGCAGGACCTCATCCTCCTCACCCGAAATGGTCAGCGTGCAACCGTTCTCGCTGGGAAAGTCCCGGCAATCAGCAACCTTTCTGCCCGCGTTCGTCACATCTCCTCGACGCGCTCCACGTCCAGATTGCGGAAGACCGGAGGCCGGTCGCACAGCTCGCGGAGCTTGGCCGAAAGGGTTGTCGTCTCAGGGAGCTCCGAGTTGGCCATAGCGGCTTCGTACGAAGGGAATTCCACGATTTGGACGTACGTGTTCGGTCCGTCTCTGTCTTTGGCGAAGGTCCCGCGCTGTGCCGTCCGCCTGCCTTCGGTCTGCGCACGCCACTCGCTGACCAGTGCCTCGACTTCGTCAGGCCTGGTGGTCTCGATCTCGATGATCTGGATGAACCCCATGCGCGCGCTCCTTCGTGCGGAGCCTCTCTTGGCAAGGTAACGCCGCAGGACAGAGATTGCAATGGGTGATGTCGTGGGCCCCAGCGACCTGCACCGTCAGATGTTGTTCAGCGGTTCTGCCAGTTGGGCGCCCGCTTCTCGGCGAACGCACGCGGCCCCTCCTTGGCGTCCTCGCTGCTGAAGACCTGCCCCGAGATCTCCGTCTCGATCCCGTAGGCCTCCTTCATGTCGGTGGCCAGCCCGCGCAGCACCGACTCCTTCGTCTTGCGAACGGCGAACGGGCCGTTGGCCGTGATACGGGAGGCGTAGTCGTAGGCCCGCTCCATCAGGTCGGCCGGCCGGCAGACCTCGTTGAGCAGTCCCATCTCGTAGGCACGCTGGGCCGGCACCTGGTCGGCGCACAGCAGCAGCTCCATCGCGGCGGGGTAGGGGATCTGTCGGGGTAGGCGGACGGTGGTGCCGCCGCCGGCGAAGAGGCCGCGCTTGGGCTCCATCACGCCGAAGGTCGCGGTGTCGCTGGCCACCCGCAGGTCGGTGCCGCCCAGCATCTCCATGCCGCCGGCGACGCACGTGCCGTTCACGGCGGCGATGATCGGCTTGTACAGCTTCGTCCCCCGCAGGACCGCCTTGACCCCGTCGTCGAGGCGGTACCCGCCGATCTCGCTAACCTCGCCCGACCGCATCTTCTGCTGCAGCTCGGTGATCTGGGGGATGTAGGTCTTGAGGTCGGCCCCGACGCAGAAGTCCCTCCCCACCCCGGTGACGATCGCCACGTAGGCGTCGTCGTCCTCGCCGAAGCGGTCCCAGGCCGAGCGCAGCTGGAAGAAGTGTTCCATGTCGAGCGAGTTGCGCGCCTCGGGGCGATTGATGGTGATGGTGACGACGTGGTCGTCACCGGTGGCGTAGTCGATCGACATGTGCTCCGGTGCTTTACGAGTCGAGTTGTCGGGTAGGGGACGAGAGGGGCCGAGGCAGGACCCTCAGGCCTCGGAGTCACCACCCCGATCTCTCAGGTGCGAGGTGAACTGGGTGATGTTCACGATGCCCTTCTCGTTGGTGGCCGTGTGCCCGCGGGCACGCGAGACGAGTGAGGTGTCGACGTCGGCCGCCTCGGCTCGGAGTGCCGCCACCGTGCACCTCTCGCGTGGCCGGACACTGAAGGGGTCGTACTGGAAGTGCCGCATCGCGTTGCGGTGGGTGATCTTGTCGATGTCCTCGTCGGAGACGCCGTCCAGGTACTTCATGATCGACTCGGGGGACGTGGGCCAGGTGGAGTCGGAGTGCGGATAGTCGCACTCCCAGGTGATGTTGTCGACGTTGAGGAACTCCCGACTGGCCACACCGAAGGCGTCGTCGATGAAGCAGGTGATGACGCGGTCCTTGAAGATCTGGCTCGGGAGCTGGTCGCCGAAGTCCTGGCCCGTCCACTTGTGGTGGTGCTGGTACACGTAGTCGATGCGCTCGAGGGCGTAGGGGATCCAGCCGATCCCGCCCTCGGAGAGGGCGAAGTGCAGCGTCTCGTACTTCCGCAGCACCGGCGACCAGATCAGGTCGGCCGCCGCCTGCACCATGTTGATCGGTTGCAGGCTGATCATCACGTCGATGGGCGCGTCCACCGAGGTGACCACGATCTGTGAGGACGACCCGAGGTGCATGCAGATGACCGTGCCCTCGTCCGCGCAGGCCGTCCAGAACGGGTCCCAGTGATCGGAGTGCAGGGAGGGCCAGCCGAGCTTCTCGGGGTTCTCCGAGAACGTCACGGCATGGCAGCCCTTCTTGGCCACCCGGCGCACCTCGGCCGCCGCGAGCTCGGGGTCCCAGATGGCGGGGATGGACAGGGGGATGAAGCGGCCCGGTTCGGCGCCGCACCACTTGTCGATGTGCCAGTCGTTGTAGGCGCGCACCATGGCGAGGGCCTCGTCCTTGTCCTCGCGCCGGGCGAAGAGCTGGCCGCAGAACTGGGGGTAGGAGGGGAAGCACATCGACCCGAGCACGCCGTTGACCGACATGTCGCGCACCCGCTCGTGCACGTCGTGGCAGCCGACCCGCATGTCGTCGAGCGACATGGGCTCGATCCCGTACTCCTCGGGGGGACGCCCCACGACCGCGTTGAGGCCGACGTTGGGGATCTGGTTGCCGTCGTAGAGCCAGTAGTCGGTCCCGTCGGGGCGGCGGATCAGCTGGGGGGCCTTGTCCTGGTACTCGGCCGGGAGCAGCCCGTCGAACATGCCTCTCGGCTCGATGACGTGGTCGTCCACGCTGACCAGGATCAGGTCCTCGGTGCGCATTCCGTCCTCCCCTTCTGCCCTGCGGTGCCGAACAGTTCTCTGACACCCGTGTCACCCACCTTACGCCCCGCCCCAGCAGCGTGCGTCGGGCGGCCGGTCGCCGGGCGAGCGGGCGCCGGGCGCCGGCCAAGGGTCCCTCAGGCGCGTGCCACCTGCAGCTCGACGTCGCCCGCAGCGCCGACACCCGGGGCGCACAGGCCACGGCGGGGGAGGATGATGTCGTCGATGATCCCGTAGTCCCGGGCCTCGGCTGCGGTCATGTAGCGGTCGCGGTCGATGTCCTGCGCCACCTGCTCGACCGGCCGGCCCGTGTGGTGGGCGATGATCTCCGACATGCGGCGGGTGAGCGACAGCACCTCGCGCAGCTGGATCTCCATGTCCGACGGCGCACCCCGCGTGCCGGCCGACCCCTGGTGGATCATGATGCGCGCGTTGGGCAGGGCGAAGCGCTTCCCCGGGGCGCCGCCGGAGAGGATCATGGCCGCCGCCGACATCCCCATCCCGACGCAGATGGTCGACACGTCGGGCTCGACGTGCTGCATGACGTCGTAGATGGCCATGCCCGCGTAGGCCACACCGCCCGGTGAGTTGATGTAGAGGTAGATGTCCCGTTCGTTGTTCTGGGCCTCCAGGAAGAGCATCTGCGAGATGATGAGGTTCGCCACCTGGTCGTCCACCTCCTGGCCGAGGAAGACGATGCGCTCGCGCAGCAGCTGCGAGTAGATGTCGAAGGCGCGGTCGCCCCGGTTCCCCTCCTCGATCACGGTGGGGACGAGGACCTGGTGGGGGTTCGTCATGGTGGGTGCTCCTCGTTCTCCTCGTGTCGCTCGCGGGCTGGGTCTTCCCCACGTTATATCAAATGTGAGATAATCGGGTCATCGTGAGCGACCGCCGGCACCCGACCGTGTTCCCGGGCTTCAAGGAGATGGCCGAGCGCCGGCACTCGGTGTCGGGGCAGCTGACCACGTTGCGTCGGGAGCTGGGCCTGTCCCAGGCCGAGGTGGCCTCCCGCATGGGGACCTCGCAGTCCGCGGTGGCCCGCTTCGAGGCCGGGGACCTCGACGTCCGGCTCTCCACGGTGGAGCGTTACACGACGGCGCTGGGGGCACGGCTGGAATGGAGGATCGAGCATGGATGAGTGGCCCTGGTTGCCCCCGCCCCCCGGGACGGAGGGCCCCGACAGGGGCGATCCCCTCTCCGAGATCCTGAGGCGCCGGCTGCTCGACCAGCGGGTCGTCCTGTTGCACGGCCCGCTCGACGACCTGGCGGTGACCCGGGTGTCGGCGGAGCTCATGACGCTCGATGCGGACGGCGACGGTTCGGTCACCCTACGAGTCGACTGCGGCGAGGCGGCGCTGGCGCCGGCGCTCACGCTGATGGACGTGATCGACCTGCTGGGCGTGCCCGTGCGCGCGCTGTGCCTGGGGCAGGTGGCCGCCGGTGCCGTCGGCGTGGTGGCCGTGTGCGCGCGGCGCTCCGCGCTGCCGAGCACGCGGTTCTCGCTGTGCGAGCCCACGACCCGGCACGAGGCGCACGTGCGCAACGTGGCCCAGTGGGCCGAGCTGCAGGCGCGGCGAGCGGCGCCGTTTCTGCGAGCGCGTGGGCGCCGCCGTCGGCCGGTCCGTCGACGCCGTCGGGGAGGACCTGCAGCGGGGGCGCTTCCTCAGCGCGGCCGAGGCGGTCGGCTACGGCATCGTCGACGAGGTGTGCCGGCCCGACGCCGTGCCGGGGGCGGTCGGCTTCCGGCCGCTGCGCTGAGCCGAGCCGACCCCACCCGACCCCGGACACCGAGCCGACCTCGGACGCCCGCCGCCCCCGACCGGGAACCGCCGAACCGGCGGCCCACGACGGAAGGACCGGGCCTACGATGCGGCCATGCCCCGCACCGGTCCCCGCCTGCCCCCCCTCCCCGCCGGTGAGTGGGACGAGCGGCTGACCCGGGTGCTCGAGAGCTCGCCGGGGGGAACCGACGAGCCCATGCACATCTTCACCACCCTGGGCCGGGCCGATCCCGAGCTGTTCCGGCGCTGGCTCGGCTTCGGGGGGGCGCTGCTGGGGGGACGCCTGCCCGGCCGGCTCCGCGAGCTGGTGATCCTGCGGACCGCCGACCGCTTCGGTGGTCGCTACGAGTGGGCGCACCACATCGAGCTCGCCGAGGCCGAGGGCGTCACCCCGGCCGAGCTCGATGCGGTCGGGGGCGACCTCGATGCGGTCGCATGGGCGCCGCTCGAACGCGCCGCGCTCCGAACGGTCGACGAGACGGCCGATGACGGCGCGGTGTCCGACGCCTCCTGGGACCGGCTCACCGTCGACCTGGACCAGGGCGAGCTGATCGAGCTCCTCATGCTGATCGCCCACTACATGATGTTGACGACGGTCCTGCGTTCCCTCGAGGTCCAGCTCGAGCCGAGGGCCGAGGCGCTGGCGCAGGGCGTGCCGGGCGGGCCGCCGGCGTAGGGGCATGCCCCCCCTCCTCCACGGCCGCTGCATCACCGTCGTCGGCGCGGGCACCCAGCCCTCTCGCGATCCGGACGCCCCGATCGGGAACGGCCGGGCCATCGCGGTGCGGGCGGCCAGGGAGGGAGCGGCCGTCGTCTGCGTGGACCGGGACGAGGCGGCGGTCCAGGAGACCTGGCGCATGATCACCGAGGAGGGGGGGAAAGCAGCCATCGTGATCGCGGACGTGACCACCGAGGAGGGCTGTCGCGCCGCGCTCTCCGACGATCCGGGCCTGGCGACCGACGGGCTCGTCCTCAACGTCGGCAGCGGGTTCGGCATGGGGGTGGCCGGGACCTCACCCGACGAGTGGGACCGGACGTTCGCCCTCAACCTGCGTTCCCACTTCCTGCTGGTGCGCCGGGCCCTCGTCACCCTGCGGGACGACGCCTCGATCCTCTTCATGGGCTCCGTCGCCGGGCTCCGGCCGGGGAGCCGCATCCCCGCCTACGACGCCTCCAAGGCGGGGCTCATCGGTCTCAGCCGCCACGTCGCGGTCGAGGGCGCCCGCCGCGGCATCCGGGCCAACGTGCTGGCCCCCGGCCTCATCGACACCCCCCTCGGCCGGGCCGCGTCCGCCGGCCGGCCCTCGCGGACGCGCACGCCGGTGCCCCTCGGCCGTCAGGGCACCGCCTGGGAGGTGGCGGCGGCGGCCGTCTTCTTGCTCTCCGACGAGGCCAGCTACATCACCGGGCAGGTCCTCGCCGTCGACGGGGGGTTGACCCTCGGTATGAGCGCGCACTCCGCCCGGCCGAGCTCGCGGGCCCACGTCACGCCGCGTCGGCCACGGGTCGGGCGGCGCATGGCCCGCTTCAACCGGGCGGTCACGAACAAGGTGTCGATCCACCTGGCCGGGCTGCTGCCGGGCATGGGGATCGTCATCCACGTGGGGCGGCGCACCCGGACCGTGTACCGGACGCCGGTCATGGTGTTCAGGACGAAGGACGGCTTCCGGATCGCCCTCACCTACGGCCGCGACTCGGACTGGGTCGAGAACGCGCTGGCCCACGGCGCCGTCCGCCTGGAGACCCGGCGCAAGGAGTACGAGCTGACCGAGCCCGAGGTCGTCACCGACGAGCACCGCCAACACGTCCCGCTGCCGCTGCGCGGCCTGCTGCGCCTCCTGCGGGTGTCGGACTTCTTGGACTTGCGCCGCGTCGTGTAGCGGGATTCGCCCAGCTGAGAGGGATGTTCTCGGAGGGGGACAACCTTTTGGCCGGCGCGAGGGGTTGAACGTGTGATGAGGCAGTCCCGATCCCGGCTGGAGTTCGACGACTTCGTCGCGGACTCCGTCGACGGGCTGCTGCGGGCCGCGTACCTGATCGCATGGGACTTCGGGGAGGCCGAGGACCTCGTCCAGGAGTGTCTCTTCCGCGTCGCCCGCCGTTGGCCCCGAGTCCGCGTCATGGCGCACCCCGCTGCCTACGCACGCAAGGTGTTGGTCAATCTCGCCCTCGACGAGGGGAGCCGCCGCACCCGGCACCGCGCCGAGCTCGCCCCGTCCCACGTGGAGCGCGAGGACGAGGCGGCGGTGCGGGTGCTCGGATGGGTCGAGACCAACACGGACCTGACGAACACGCTGGGGGAGCTGGCGCCACGCCAGCGGGTGGCGCTCGTGCTGCGGTACTTCGACGATCTGTCGGAGGCCCAGGTGGCCGAGCTCATGGGGTGCTCGGTGGGCACCGTCAAGAGCACGACGTCGCGGGCGCTCGAGCGGCTCCGCGCGATCGTCGAGGCCTCGGCGCACGACACGGACACCAAAGACACGGACCCGGACACCAAGGACACGGACACCAAGGAAGGGAGCATCGCAAGATGAACACAGGAACAGAGCTCGAAGCCGAGCTGAGCGAGGCGTTCGCCGCCCGCGCCGCCCGCGTGCCGGTGGTCGCGGCC
Source organism: uncultured Acidimicrobiaceae bacterium (assembly GCA_963789235.1). Taxonomy (GTDB): domain Bacteria; phylum Actinomycetota; class Acidimicrobiia; order Acidimicrobiales; family RAAP-2; genus Bog-473. Next base: position 379,566 of record CAWBJX010000003.1, read on the forward strand.
TCCCGCCTCCGCTCCATCGACTACCGGCCCCGGGAACGGGGGCTGCGTGCACCGGCGACGGTGAGCGCAGGGGTGCTGGCCGGCGCCGCCGCCGCCGGGACGGTGCTCGCCGTCGCGCTCGGCGGCGGCGCACCGGCCTACGCAGGGTGGAGCGCGACGCCCACGTCCGGCTCGGGCGCCGCGTCCCCGTCGGCTTGCGAGAGCCAGCTGGCGTCCATGCGGTCGGGTCCCGGCGGGACGTGGGACAACGTCCTCACCGACGTGCGCGGTCCCTTCACCGTGGCGCTGTTCCAGGACGACGACGCCGACGCGGCCTGCTTCACCAGCCCGTCGTTCACCGAGGTCAACCAGATCTCGTCGGGGGCGGCCTCGTCGAGCGTGCACGTGGAGCGGTCGGGCAGCGCGGCGGGGGCCGGCGAAGGCGTGCCGTCGCGGGTCGGCGTCAGCGTCAGCGGGACCGGCTCCGGCTCGCTGCAACAGGTCATGCAGAGCCATCTGACGACGGCGGACGACGGCCCCTACACACTGGTCGACGGCCGCACGCAGTCGGGCGTCACCGGCGTCACCCTCGAGCTCGACGACGGACAGGACGTCGTCGCCACCGTCGCCGACGGCTGGTTCGTGGCCTGGTGGCCCGGGAGCGCCAACGCGACCTCGACCCAGGTCACCACGGCCTCGGGCACGACCACCGAACCCCTGGTCCTGGGGTCGCTGCCGACGCCGCCCGCGCTGTCCGACAGTGGGAACAGCGGCACCAGCAACAGCATCAGCGGCGCCGGCAGCGGCAACAGTGGCGCCGGGCCGACCAACCCCTGATCAGGCGACGATCTCCATCCGGAGGCCGCGCCCGTCGAGCTCGCCGCCCAGGGCGAGGTGGGTGCCGGCCACCCAGCGGGAGGCGGTCCAGGCGCCCACCAGCGCGTCGAGCACGTCGTCGCGCGCCGCCCCGGCCGGCGGTGGCTCGAGGGCGAGGCGGCCGGCGGCCTCGTCGCCGAAGGCGACCCGCAGCGCGGCCAGTCGCTGGGCCCGGCCCTCCGCCGTGCGCTTGTTCGAGGCCATCGGTGCGCCGGCCAGGACGGTGAAGCTGAGCTCGGGGCTCATCTCGAAGAGCGAGCGGGCCAGCGTCGGCGCATGCCGGAGCACGTCGTCGGCCTCCCGGATCTTGGGCACGATGTTGAAGAGCTGCCGCGAGATCGCCTTGCCCGATCCGGCGCGGGACGCCGCGCAGGCATCCTCGTAGGACGAGGTCGCGAGCACGGCCCGCACCGGCGCCGGGAAGACCGAGCTGCGGCGCGGGCCGAGCAGTCGCCGGGCCTCGACGTCGCATGCCCTCGGGGCGCGCTCGGGCAGGCCGATGGGGATGTCGATGCCCGCGGCGGCGAGCCGTCCGGCCGCGAGCAGGGGTGCCACGTCGGCCAACCGCGGGATCACGCTGACCGCCAGGCCGGGCGCCCGGCGCCCCGCGTCCCCCACGGTGAGCGTCGCCATGACCCAGCCGGCGCGGCAGCCGTCGAGCCCGGCGACGAGCACCGGGATCAGTCCAGCCGGGCGAGGTTGCGCTGGTCCTGCGGCGTCAGGGTCACGTGCCGCCCGACGAGCTCCTCCGCCTCGACCGCCCGCAGGACGTCGGACCCGCCGTCGAGCAGGGCGTAGCAACGCCCGCCCGTGGGCAGGTCGCACACGAGCAGCGCCCGCTCCGGCTCGCCGTCGCGCCCGTGCAGCACCGAATAGGTGGCCACGGTGGCGTCGCCCTCGGGTGAGGCGACGATCCCGACCGGGTCGGCTGCGGCCACCGGGGGCGGGGCAGCCGGCGCGGCCGGGCCCGGTGCCGTCGACCACACGCCGTAGGCGTGCTTCTGCATGTGCATGCCGACGCCGCTCACCACGCCGTAGGAGCCGGGGTCGCCGCGCAGGGTCTCGGCCATCGCCGCCAGGGCGTGGGTCATGTAGTTCGAGCCCGGGCCGCCGTGGTACGGCAGGCCGCCGGTCTGGGTCACCGCGCCGGCGCGGGCGTCGCCGGGGCCGATGCCGAGCGCGTCGAGCGCGAAGCAGACCGAGCTGGCGAAGCAGGAGTACAGGTCGAGATGGGCGACGTCGTCGACGCCGATGCCCGCACCCGCCAGCGCAGCGGCGGCGGAGGCGGCCATGGCGGGGGAGCGCCACAGCTCGGGATGGCCGGCCACGTCCGCGGGGTCCTCGGCGTAGCCCCAGCCGCGCAGGTAGACCCGGCGCTCCTCGGGCACGCCGAGCGCGTCGGCCTTCTCCGCGCTGGCCAGCACGAGGGCGGCCGCCATGTCCACGTCCATGATCGCCGTCATCAGCTTCGTGTACGGGTAGGCGACCATGCGGTTGTCCGGGGTGGCGGTGACGATCTCGCCGGCGGTGCGCGCCACGGGGAACCACACGTGCGGGCTCCGGGCGGCGACCTCGGTCATCGGCGCCATGACCCGGCCCAGCGCGCCTCGATGCTCGTCGAGCCCACGCCCGAGATGCGCCCGCCGGGCGTTGTCGAACAACGCGAACGTCAGGTACGCCTCGAAGACGGCGTGGCTGATCTCGGAGGGGTCGAACTCCATGTCCATCGGGAAGGGCCGCTTCTCCGCCGGCCGGTACGACCACGGCGGCCGCTCGCCGGCCTTCTTGAGGCGGCGGACGGTGGCCAGTGCCTCCGCGCCGGTGATCAGTGCGAGGTCGAGGCCGCCGGTCCGGATCTCCCGGGCCACCTCGGTGGCGAGCACGTGGGGCACCGAGCCCCCGATGCCCGAGTAGCGCCGCCGTGCCGGCGCCGCCCCCAGCCGCTCGGACAGGCGCGCCACCGCGTCGTCGTACTGCCAGGACTGCGAGTAGACGATGTCGATGCTCTCGAGGCCCCGCAGGGCATGGGGGGCGCCGGCGTCGTCGGCCGCGGCGCGCGCCAGCTCCTCCCACATGTCGAGCGGTTCGGGCGCACCCACGTGCCAGGTGCGGCGGGCGACGCCGACGATGCAGGTGGCGCGGGGGTCGGCGCTCACGCTCACGATGGCGGGATGCGGGTCAGGTGCGCGACGTGCCGGGCATGGCGATGGCCCGGTCGGCGATGATGTTCTTCTGGATCTCGGTCGAGCCCCCGCCGATGGTCGAGTAGCGCTGGAAGGCGTAGAGGCGGGTCCACTTGCCCCGGTCGACCGCCTCGGGCCCGCCCCGCGCCAGGACGCCCGCCGGGCCGAGCAGGTCGACGGCCAGCTCGGCCAACGTCTGGGCCATCGACGACCACGAGAGCTTGGCGAAGGGGACCTCGGGCCAGTTCTTCTCGCCCTTCATGATCTTGCTCAACGCCCGCAGCGAGAGCAGGCGGGCCAGCTCGATCTCGGTCCACAGCCTGGCGATGCGGTCCCGCAGCGAGGGGTCCTCGAGCGCCTCGGGGTCGACCGACTTCGCCGCCTCCACCACGGCGCGCAGGTCGGCGCCGAGGATGGCGATCTGCGACGCGATGCCGACCCGTTCGTAGCCGAGCGTCCCCATGGCGACCATCCAGCCGGCGCCCTCGTCGCCCAGGCGCCAGCGGGCGGGGATGCGCACGTCGGTGAAGAACATCTCGTTGAAGAGCTCCTCGCCCGCCATGTCGCGGATCGGCCGCACCTCGATCCCCGGCGTCCTCAGGTTGAGCACGAACGCCGTGATGCCCTCGTGCTTCTTCCCCCGCTCGATCGCCGTCGGGTCCGTGCGCAGCAGGAACAGCCCCCAGGTGGCCAGGTGGGCGGAGCTGATCCAGATCTTCGACCCGTTCACCACGTACTCGTCGGTGTCGGGGTCGTAGATGGCGGTGGTGCGCAGGTTGGCCAGGTCGTTCCCCGCCATGGGCTCGCTGAAGCCCTGGCACCAGTGCTCCTCGGCCTCGAGGATCGACGGCAGCCACTGCGCCTTCTGCTCCTCGGTGCCCCAGGCGATGATCATCGGACCGATCTGCCAGATCCCGTTCGTGTTGAACATGCCCGGCGTCCGGTACTCGGCCATCACCTCGGAGTAGAGGAGGCGCTGCATGGCGTTGATGGTGCGCCCGTTGGCGTACTCGGGGCCCCAGTGGATGGCGGCCCACCCGCCCTCGTGCAGCTTGCGCTGCCACTTCTGACGTCGCTGCTGGCTCGCCTCGCCGGAGAGGCTTGCATCGTCCCCGAGGGACTCGGCTTCGAGGAACGGCGGCAGGTTCTCGTCCAGCCAGGCGCGGAGCTCGTCGCGGAACTTCTCGTCCTCCGGCGACAGGGCGAAATCCACCGGCGTAGGGTAGCCGACCACCGTGTACTCTGACGCCGGTGTCAGGGAACCGCGGGAACGGTTTCTGACGCCCGGGGGAGGCCGTGGACTTCACCTACAACGAGGAGCAGCTCGCCCTCCAAGCCGTGGCGCGCACCGCGCTCGAGCGCGAGTGCGGGCCCGAGCTGCTGCGCCGGTTGGCCGAGGACCCGTCCGGTAGCACGGACGCGCTGTGGGGGACCCTCGTCGACCTCGGCTGGACGGGACTGCTGGTGCCGGCCGAGCTCGGCGGCACCGGGGCGGGCCTCCTCGAGACGTGCATCGTGCTCGAGCAGATGGGGCGCATCCCGCTGCCGGGGCCGTTCTTCTCCAGCGCCGTCGCCGCCCCGCTGGCCGCCCGCGCCCTCGGCGCGACCGACCTCCTCGGGGACCTCGCCGCCGGGACGCGGCGCGCCACCGTCGCCCTCGGCGAGCAGGGGCACGGCGAGCCCCTGGGCACCGTGCGCACGCGTGCCCGCCGCAAGGGGGCCCGGTGGGTGCTGAACGGCGAGAAGCCGGCGGTGGTCGACGGGCACACCGCCGACTGGGCCATCGTCGCGGCCCGCAGCGAGGAGGGCGTGCGCTCCTACCTGCTCGAGTTCGCGGCCCCCGGCGCCCGGGCCGAGCTGGTCCCCTCGCTCGACCCGACCCGCAAGCTCGCCCGCGTGGTGCTCGAGGACGCCCCGGTCGTCCCGCTCGGCCCGCCGGGGAACCAGGCGGGCGTGTGGCAGCGCGTGCAGGACGACATCGCGGTCGCGCTGGCGGCCGAGACCGTCGGCGCGGCCGACCGGGCGCTGGCCGACGCCATCGCCTACACGTCGGAGCGGGTGGTCTTCGACAAGCCGGTGGCGACGTACCAGACCGTGCGCCACCGCCTGGTCGAGATGTTCCAGCAGGTCGAGATGGCCCGCGCCGGGTTCCAGTTCGCCGCGTGGGCGTCGGACACCGAGGACGGCGAGCGGGGCCGGGCGGCGGCCATGGCCGCCGGGTACGCCGCCGAGGCGGGTGTGCGCGTGACGGGCGACGACATCCAGCTCCACGGGGGGGTGGGCTTCACCTGGGCCAACGACGCCCACTTCCTCTTCAAGCGGGTCAAGCAGAACGAGGTGCTCTTCGGCGGCCGAGCGGCGCAGCACCACCGGCTGGCCGCGCTCTTCATATGATCGAGCTCTGCCCGGTCCCGGCCGCCCTGGCCGAGCGCTACCGCGCCGAAGGGGCGTGGGACGACCGCACGCTCGGGCAGCTCCTGAGCGACGCGCTGCTCGAGGACCCGAGCCGGCGGCTCCGCATCTGGTCGCCCACGCATCCCTATCTCGGCACGGTCGGCGACGTCTACGAGGAGGCGCTGCGGGTGGCCGGTGGCCTCCGGGCCCTCGGCCTCGGTCCCGGTGACGTCGTCGCCTTCCAGCTGCCCAACTGGGTGGAGGCGGCGATCACGTTCTACGCCTGCGCCATGCTCGGGGTGACGCTCGTCCCGATCGTGCACTTCTACGGCCCCAAGGAGCTGGGCTTCATCCTGCGCCAGAGCCGGGCCCGCGCCCTGGTCATCGTGTCACGCTACGGCCGGCGCGACTACCTGGCCGACCTGGCGACCGTCCGCGACGGCCTGCCGGACCTGGAGCACGAGATCGTGGTGGGCGACCCCTGCGACGAGAGCGAGACCACCTTCTGGACCGGGCTGGTCCCTTTCGACGAGCTGCGCCGCGCCGAGCCGATCGAGGGCCCGGTCCCCGTCGATCCCGACGGCGCGGCCCTCATCGCCTACACCTCGGGGACGACGGCCGACCCCAAGGGCGTCGTGCACACGCACCGCACGATCGGCTGCGAGGTGCGCCAGCTGTCGGGGCACCAGGCCGGGCGGGACCGCCCCAACCTGGTCGGCGCCCCCGTCGGGCACGCCATCGGGATGCTGGGCGGCCTGCTGTGCCCGCTGATCGGCGGCAAGCCGCTGTTCCTGATCGACGGGTGGGACCCGCCGACCGTCCTCGACGCCATGGTCGAGGAGCAGATCTCCGGCGGCAGCGGCTCCACCTACTTCTTCACGAGCCTCTTGGACTGTCCGGGCTTCGGGCCCGAGCACGTCGAACTCATGCGCTACATCGGCCTGGGCGGCTCGCCCATCCCCGACGCGGTGGCGGAGCGGGCGGACGAGCTCGGCATCTCGTTGGTGCGCTCGTACGGCTCCACCGAGCACCCCTCGGTGACCGGGTCCCAGCACAGCGCGCCGCGGGAGAAGCGCATCCACACCGACGGTCGCCCGCACGAGTGGGTCGAGGTGCGCACGGTCGACGAGGAGGGCCGCGACGTCGGGGTGGGCTTGCCCGGCGAGATCCTCACCCGGGGCCCCGACCGCTTCGCCGGCTACACCGACCCGGCCCTCACGGCGGCGGCGATCGACGAGGAGGGGTGGTTCCGCACCGGGGACGTGGGCGTGATCGACGCGGACGGCTACCTGACCATCACCGACCGGGTGAAGGACATCATCATCCGTGGCGGCGAGAACGTGAGCGCCGCCGAGGTCGAGCAGTTGTTGGCCCACATGGAGGGCGTGGCGGAGGTGGCCGTGGTGGCCGCCCCCGACGAACGACTGGGCGAGCACGGATGTGCCTTCTTCCGCATGCAGCCGGGGCACGAGGCGCCGGACCTCGAGGCGGTGCGGGCGCACCTGGGCGCGGCCGGGCTGGCCAAACAGAAGTGGCCCGAGGAGCTGCGGGTGGTCGACGACCTGCCCCGGACGGCGTCGGGCAAGGTGCAGAAGTTCGTCCTGCGCCAGCGACTGCGCAGCGGCGCCTAGTACTGCGGGACGGTACGCTCCTGCGAGCCGCCGGGCCGAGGCGGGGCACAAGGGAGGGGCAGTCTCATGCGCAATCGGATCCCCAAGGAGCAGCTCGAGCTCTTGAAGGCGGTGCCCTTGTTCTCGAGCTGCTCGCAGGGCGAGCTCCGGTCCATTGCCTCGCTCGGCACTCCCGTCGACGTCGCCGAGGGCACCTACCTCACCGAACGCGGCGAACCCGGGCGTGAGTTCTTCCTCGTGCTCGACGGGGAGGCCTCGTGCAAGGTGGGCCGCAAGGAGGTGGCGCGCTTCTCGACCGGCGGTTACTTCGGCGAGCTGGCGCTGCTCCACGGCGGCGTGCGCACGGCCAACGTCGTCGCGCTGACGCCCATGGAGCTCCTGGTGTTCGACGCACGCGAGTTCCGCTCGTTGTTGATGGCGTCGCCCAACATCGGTGTGAAGATGCTGGCGCACCTGGCCGAGCGGCTCGAAGAGGCGAACGCCCAGTACACCGACTGACCCGGTCGTGCAACGCATCTCGTCGGGCTCTCCGTTCGAGCCGACCATCGGGTTCAGCCGGGCGCTGCGGGTGGGGGACCGCGTGATCGTCTCGGGGACCGGGCCGGTCCTGCCCGGCGGCGGCTGCCCCGAGGGGGCGGGACCACAGGCGCGGCGGTGCCTCGAGATCATCGAGGCCGCGCTGGCCGAGGCCGGCGGGAGCCTCGACGACATCGTGCGGACCCGGATGTTCCTCACGGCCGCCGAGGACGGCGCGGCGGTCGGCGCGGTCCACGGCGACGTGCTCGGGCACGTGCGACCGGCCGCCACCATGGTCGTCGTGGCGGCCCTGCTCGACCCGGCTTGGAAGGTGGAGATCGAAGCCGAGGCGATGCTGTCCTGATGGACGCCATCGTGGTGGGATCGGGCCCCAACGGACTCGCCGCCGCGCTCACCTTGGCCCGGGCGGGCCACGGCGTCGAGGTGTACGAGGGCGCGGCGACCCTCGGGGGCGGCACGCGCACCGAGGAGTTGACGCTGGCGGGATTCCATCACGACGTGTGCGCGGCGGTGCACCCGACGCTGGTCGCCTCGCCCTTCTTCCGCTCCCTCGACCTCGCCGGCCTCGGTGTCGTGCTGCGCCAGCCCGAGCTGCCCTTCGCCCACCCGCTCGGCGGCGCCCGCGCCGCCGCCCTCTACCGCGACGTGGGCGAGACGGCATCGCACCTGGGCGGGGACGCCGCGGCGTACCGGCATCTCGTCGGGCCGATCGTCGACTGGCTCGACCGCATCGTCGACTACGTGCTGGGTGCGATGCGCAGCGTGCCGCGCGACCCGCTGACGCTGGCCCGCTTCGCTCTGGTGGGCACGCCGTCGGTCCGCTACGCCACGCGGGGCTTCAGCACCGATGCGGCCCGCGCCCTGCTGGCCGGGGCGTCGGCGCACTCCATGCAGCCGTTGACCGCACCCTTGACGTCGGCCTTCGGCCTGTTGCTGACGGCGCTGGGCCACGGCGTCGGCTGGCCGGTGGTCCAGGGAGGGAGCGCGACCATCGCGCAGGGGACGGCGAGCGAGCTGCGCCGCCACGGCGGCGTGGTGCACACCGGGCGTTGGGTCACCTCGCTGGCGGAGCTGCCGCCGGCGCGGGCCGTGCTGCTCGACACGACGCCGCGCCAGTTCGTGGCGCTGGCGGGGTCCCGCCTCTCACGCCGGGCCGGGCGGCCCTGGGCGCGCTTTCGCCCGGGGCCGGGCGCCTGCAAGGTGGACTGGGCGCTGGACGGCCCGGTGCCCTGGAGCGCCGAGGGCTGCCGGCGCACCGTGACCGTGCACGTGGGCGGGACGTTCGACGAGGTGGCGCGCGCGGAGGCGGCGGTCCACGCGGGGCGGCACGCCGAGCAGCCCTTCGTCATCGTCGCCCAGCCCTGCGTCGTCGACCCGTCGCGGGCGCCGGCGGACAAGCACACCCTGTGGGGCTACTGCCACGTGCCGAACGGCTCGACCGTCGACATGGCCGAGCGCATGGAGGCACAGATCGAGCGCTTCGCCCCCGGCTTTCGCGACCGGATCCTCGGCCGGGCGGTGCGGACCGCCGCCGAGGCGGAGTCGCACAACCCGAACCAGTTGGGCGGCGACGTGAACGGCGGGGCGGCCACGCTGCGCCAGACCGTGTTCCGTCCCGTGGCCCGGTGGAACCCGTACCGGACGGCGCTCGAGGGTGTGTACCTCTGCTCGGCCTCGACGCCCCCCGGGGGAGGCGTCCACGGGATGTGCGGCGTCTCGGCGGCCGAGGTGGTGCTGCGGGAGCGCTTCGGGTAGCCGGATCAGGCCACCGTGCTGACCGAGCCGGTCAGCTGCGCCAGCAGGTACCAGGCCTTGATCTCGTCGGCCACGCAGTACTCGAACTCACCTTGCGAGACGACGTAGCGGAGCCAGCACGGGTGGATCCGCAGGACGTGGGTCCCCGGGTCCCGCGACACCACCTCGATGTTCTCCACCTCACTGGTGAGCTCGTAGCGCCAGGTGGACTCGGTGTGGACCCGGTTGGCCGTGGCGATGAGCTCCACCACCATCTGCTCGGCGTTCTTGAGGCTGTCCGTCATCGTTGCTCCCCATGCGTCACCGAAGGTGTCCGACACCATCTTCACAAGAGAATCGCTGCCGCGGGGTGATGGTGCGGGGCAGCGCGGTTGCCATCGCGGTGCGGTGGCCCGCCCCGCGCGCGGGTGCCGCCTTGTCACCGGGATTGCAGGACCAACACGTCGCGCAGACCTCGGAACGCCTCGTCGGGACCGGGCAGCTGCACGCGCCGCGTCAGCGGCACCGACTCGAGGAGACGGCGGTCGTGCGAGACCAACACGAGCGTGCCCGAGTAGCCGCGGAGCGCGGCCTCCAGCTGTTCGATCGCCGGCAGGTCGAGATGGTTGGTCGGTTCGTCGAGCACCAGCAGGTTGACGCCCTTGGCGGCGAACGCAGCCAGCTCCGCCCGGGTGCGCTCGCCGGGCGACAGTGACGACGGCGACCGGAGCACGGCGCCGGCGCCCAGCCCGAACTTGGCCAGCTGCGAACGGGCCTGCTCGCGCGCGAGCCCCGTGGCCGCCATGAACGCATCCGCCACCCTCGGTCCCTCCCGCAGGACGCGCCGGTCCTGGGCCAGCTCGCCCACGACGACGCTCGGGCCCATCCGCCGCGTCCCGTGGGCCAGCGGGAGACGGCCGAGCAGCGCCTCGACGAGGGTCGTCTTGCCCGACCCGTTGGGGCCGACCAGCGCCACGCGGTCGGCCCAGCGCGACGTCCAGCGTGAGGGGGCCGAGCGTGAAGTCGCCCCGCTCGATCACGGCGTCCTCCATGCGCACGACGACGTCGCCCGAGCGCGCCGCCTCGCTGATGCTGAAGCGCAGGTCCCAGCCCTCCCAGGGCTTCTCGACCACTTCGAGCGACTCGAGCGCACGCTCGGTGCGCCGCGCCCGCGCCGCCAGCCGCTCGGTCCGGTTGACGCGGAAGTCCCGCTGCGCCTTGTCACCGTCGCGCGGGCGCTTCTTCTCGCGGGTCACGCCGGTCGTGGCCCACTGGCGTTCGCGCTGGGCCCGGCGACGCAGTTCGGCCCGTTGGCTCTCGTAGAGCGCATGGGCCTCGGCGGCGTGCGCCTGCTCGGCCTCGCGCTCGGCGAGGTAGCCGGCCCACCCGCCGCCATAGGCCCGGCCGGTGTGGGTGTGCTCGTCGAGCTCCAACACCTCGGTCACCGTGCGGTCGAGGAAGGCCCGGTCGTGCGACACGATCACGGTGCCCCCGCTGCGCCGGGCCACCAAGTCCTCGAGCAGGGAGAGGCCGTCGAAGTCGAGGTCGTTGGTCGGCTCGTCGAGCAGGGTGATGTCGAAGCGGGCCAGGAGGATGGCGGCCAGGGCGGCACGCGCCTGCTGGCCGCCCGAGAGCGTGGCCAACGGCTGGTCCAAGAGCGCGGCCGGCAAGGCCACCTGGTCGACCGTCGCCGCGAGGCGCCCTTCGAAGTCGCCGGCCGACATCGCCTCGTAGCGGGCGAGGGCGTCGGCGTAGCGGTCGGCCGCCCGTGGCCCGCCCGCCGCCAGCGCGGTCGCGGCCTCGGCCAGGTCCGCCTCGGCGGCGGCGACGCCGGTGCGGCGCTGCAGGGCGGCGCGCACCGTCTCGTGATCCTCGCTGGCGTGCTCCTGACGGAGATAGCCCACGGTCGCGGTGGGCGGGTCGACGCGGACCTCGCCCGCGTCGGGGACGAGCAGTCCCGCCAGGATCTGGAGGAGGGTCGACTTGCCGACACCGTTGGGGCCCACGACGCCGAGGCAGGTGGCCGGCCCCACCGAGAGCGAGACGTCGTCGAGGACGGGACGGCCGCCCCGCTCGTGATGCAGGTGGCGGGCGACGAGGATCGCCGGCGGTGCGGCGGTGAGAGTGGGCATGGAGAGCTCCGAGACGAGGTGACGAGGGATGGTGCTGCGCCGGCGGCGGACACGTTCGAGCTCTACATCACGACGACCAGCGTATCGCCCGGCTCGTGGGGGCGCGCGATGGCCCAGACGCTGGCCCAGCTGGCCGTTCTGTAGTGTCGTGCCGCCACGGCGCGGGTCTGGAGCCCGGCCGGCACGACGCACAGGGGGCATGGATGCCGATCGCCATCACCGACGAGCACCAAGAGCTCGGGGCCACCGTGCGCGACGTGCTCACGACGCACGACGCGCTGGGGGCGAACCGCGCGCTCCTCGAGGCCGACGCCGAGCCCCGCCCCTCGTATTGGAAGGAGATGGCGGAGCTGGGCTGGCTCGGCATCCACCTGCCCGAGGAGTACGGCGGTGCCGGCGCGGGGCTCAGTGAGCTGATTTCCGTGCTCGACGAGCTCGGGCGCCAGGTGGCCCCGGGCCCGTTCCTGCCGACGGTGCTCGCCTCGGCGGTCGTCGCGCAGTGCGGAAACGGCGAGCAGCGCGCCTACTTCCTGCCCGCGTTGGGTGACGGGAGTCTGGTGGCCGCCGTCGGCCTCGGGGGCTCACTCACCCTGGCGGACGGCGTGCTCGACGGCGACGCGGGGATCGTCCTGGGCGGCGCGGCGGCCGAGCTCTTGTTCCTGCGGGCGGGCGACGACATCGTCGCCGTGCAGCCGGACATCGACGGGATCACACTTGCCGGGACGAAGGATCTCGACCCCTCGCGACGATCGGCCGCAGTGACGGTGTCGTCGGTGGGCGTGCGCGCCGCCGACGTGCTGGTGGGAGCGGCGCGGCGGGCCCGCGCCCTGGCGCGCACGCTCGGCGCGGCGGAGGCGGTGGGCGTCATGGCCGCCTGCACGGACGCGGCGGTCGCGTACGCCAAGGAGCGGGTGCAGTTCGGCCGGACGATCGGGACCTTCCAGGCCGTCAAGCACCATTGCGCGGACATGCTGGTGGCCGCCGAGCTGGCCACGGCGGCGGTGTGGGACGCGGCGCGGGCGGCGACCGACTCGGCCGACGAGTTCGACCTCGCCGCCGCCATGGCGGCGCAACTGACCTTCGCCCCGGCCGTGCACAACGCGCAGATGAACATCCAGGTGCACGGGGGCATCGGGTTCACCTGGGAGCACGACGCGCACCTGTTCCTGCGCCGGGCCCTGGTGCTCAATGCGCTGGTGGGCTCACCCGACGACGCGGTGGAGGTGACCGCGTTGGCGGCCCGGGGGACGACCCGCGAGGTCTCGTTGGACCTGCCGGCGGAGGCCGAGGCGATCCGGACCGAGGTGCGGGCCGAGGCCAAACGGATCAAGGCACGGCGCGGCGCGGCGCAGCGCAAGGCGCTGGTGGAGTCGGGGCTGATGGTCCCGCACTGGCCCCCTCCCTGGGGGCGGGACGCGGGTGCCGTCGAGCAGATCGTGATCGACGAGGAGCTGCGCGCCGCCGGCGTGAAGGTCCCCGGGCTCGGCATCACCGGCTGGAACATCATGACGGTGAACCAGTACGCGACGCCCGACCAGGTGGAGCGCTGGGTCTTCAAGACCCTGATGGGCGAGTACGTGTGGTGTCAGCTGTTCAGCGAGCCCGACGCCGGCTCGGACGCGGCCGCCGTCAAGACGCGGGGACGCGGGCCGACGGTGGCTGGGTGGTCAACGGGCAGAAGGTGTGGACGAGCGGCGCCCAGTACTGCCACCTCGGCCTGGCCACCGTGCGGACCGACCCCGCCGCTCCGAAGCACGCGGGCATCACCACCATGGTCATCGACATGCACGCACCCGGCGTCGAGGTGCGACCGTTGCGCCAGATCACGGGCAACGCGGACTTCAACGAGGTCTTCTTCAACGACGTGTTCGTGCCCGACGACGACGTGGTGGGCACGCCCGACGACGGCTGGACGGTGGCGCGCTCGACGCTGGGCAACGAGCGGGTCTCCATCGGGGGTGGTGCCGGGGGCATCTTCCCGGCCATGGACCTGATGGCGCTGTTGAAGAGCGGCGGCGACCGGGTGCCCGGCGCCTCGGCCCGCGTCGGCGCCGTCCTCAGCAAGGACCACGCGCTGAAGGTGTTGAACCTGCGCCGGGCGCAGCGGGCGGTCATCGGCTCGGGACCGGGGCCCGAGGGCAACGTGACGAAGCTGGTGCTGGCCGAGCACGGCCACGACCGGGCGCGCCTGCAGGCGGACCTGGTCGGGGCGCCCACCGCGTTCCTCGACGGTGAAGAGGGTCTGGCGGGGTACGCCCAGCTCGCCACCCGGGCCATGTCCATCGCGGGCGGGACGTCCGAGATCACCCGCAACCAGATCGCCGAGCGCATCCTCGGGTTGCCGCGGGACCCCCTCATCGCCTAGTAGTAGTCGCCACGGGGCCGCGCGGCGTGCCCGGCACGAAACCACGCGATCGCAACCGTCCTGCGACGCCGCGGTGTGGGTGCCCGTTGTACGGTGCACGCAGGGGGTGCTGGTGGGGGACCGGCATGAGGGGGGAGCGGTGCAGGCGAGCGTCCGGGCCGTCGAGACACGTCACGTGCCGACGGCCGGCGCCCCCGCTGCTCGGCCCGAACCACCCGCTGCACCACGCCGGCTGTCGCAGCGGGCGATCGAGCTCGTCGGGCTGGCCCTTGGCGTCGCCTTCATCACGGCGGTCGCGCTGGGGCACGAGCTGTCCAACGACGAGTTCTGGTCGTTGGCCGCGGGGCAGTGGATGCTGGCGCACCACGCCATCATGGGCCTCGACCCCTTCAGCTACACCGAGTCACACCGCCGCTGGGTGACCGACGAGTGGGGATCGGAGCTGGCGCTGGCGGCGTTGTTCCGCGCCTTCGGTGCGGCGGCGTACAGCATCTACGCCGTCGTACTGGGCGGCTCGTGCCTGCTGGTCAGCGCGGCCTACGCACGTGCCCTCGGCGCGCGGGGCGGACGGGTGGTCGCCATCGTGCTGCTCCTGGCGGTGGGCATCGCCGGCGTAGTGGTGGGGGACCGGGGACTCGACTTCTCGCTGGTGTGGTTCCCGCTCGAGCTGCTGGTGCTCACCAAGGCGCGGGCCGACCCACGCTGGCTCTTCGTGCTCCCGTTGCTCTGCGTCGCCTGGGTCAACACGCACGGCTCGATCCTGATCGGGCTCGTCGTCCTCGGGGTGGAGCTGGTGTGGTCGCTGGTGCCGGCCCGCGTGGTCGAGCGGGTCGGCGGGGTGCGCCAGTCGCCCCACACGGGACCGCTGGCCCTGGCCGTGCTGGGCAGCGTCGTCGCATCGTGCATCACGCCGTATGGCCCGGGGCTCTTGGCCTACGACGTCGACGTGGCGCGCAACACCCAGATCGCGCGCTACATCAGCGAGTGGAACTCGCCCGACTTCCACTCCGTGATGGCCGTGCTGGTCTTTTGCGTGCCGCTGGCCGTGCTCGTGGCGTGCCTGCGTACGCGCCGGGTCCCCGTGCTGGAGGGGACGCTCGCGGCAGTCCTCTTCGTGGAGGCGCTGCGGACGCAGCGCCTGGTGGTCTACCTCATGTTGGTGGCGGTGGGGTTGGCGGCGACCCTCCCGGCTCGGCCGCCGTGGGGAAGCGTGGCGCGGCGCTGGGCCGGTGCCGGGCTGGTGGTGTGCGCGATCGTCATCCTCGCCGCGCCGTCCGTGCCGGCCGGCACCGTGGCGCCGACGCTCCCGGTGCAGGCCTTCGACGACCTGAGCTCGCACCCCGGTCAGATCTTCACCGAGTACACCTGGGGCGACTACTCGATCGCGCGGCACCGGGCCACCTTCGCCGACGGCCGCACGGATCTGTTCGCCGGCGACGTGCTCACCGAATTCTTTGCCATCACCAACCTGACGACGGATCCCGACCCGATCCTGGCGGCCTACCACGTGTCCTACGTCGTGTGGGCGCCGGGGACCCCGCTGGCGGAGTACCTCTCCCACGACCCCCGTTGGCACGTCGTCGACCGGACGCCCGTTGCGCTCGTCTTCGCCCGGCGGTAGGCACCATCGGCGCGGGGCGTGGTTGTCCCGAAAAGCATTGGCACTCACGCCATGAGAGTGCTAATATGGCAGGTGGACCCCACCGGAATGGTGGAAAACACGTAGGAGGTGATGGTCGTGGCTCTCGTACGAAGTGACCCGTTCCGGGACGCTGACCGTTGGTTCCAGCAGCTCTGGGCCAGCCAGCAGAACGGCTCCCGTTCCATGGCGATGCCGATGGACGCCTATCGCAAGAACGATTCGTTCCTCTTGCAGCTCGATCTGCCGGGCATGAAGCCCGACTCGGTCGAGTTGACCGTGGAGGACAACGTCCTGACCATAAAGGCCGAGCGCCCGAGCCCACCCCGGGCCGAAGGGATCGAGTCGGTGATCGCAGAGCGGCCGTTCGGTTCGTTCAGCCGCCAGGTCGTCCTTGGGACCAATCTCGACACCGAGCACATCAAGGCGGACTACGAGGCCGGGGTGCTGACCGTGGTGATCCCGGTGGCGGAGAAGGCCAAGCCGCGGCGTATCGAGGTTTCGGCCCGCTCCGACTCCGACCAGCAGGAGATCAGCGCCGTTTAGGCCTGTCTCGCTCGGGAGGGTCCTTCGGAAGCGTGGCCGCCAGGCCCCGTAGGTCCCCGTCCGAGTCGGTCCATGTCTCGATCGAGGCGTAACCGAAACGTTCCATGACGGGCCGGAGGAGTTCGGCCTCGTCCCCGCCGAGTTCGAGCAGCAGCGCCCCGCCCGGGCGCAAGAACCGCGGTGCCTCGGTCGCGACCCGCTGCAGGACAGTCGTGCCGTCGGGCCCCCCGTCGTAGTGGCGGGCGTCCTCGAAGCCGAGCGTGTCGCGCGGGAGCAGGCAGAGCTCCGGACCGGGGACGTAGGGCACGACGGCCACCACCACGTCGGTCCGGCCTTCGAGCCCGGCCGGCAGCGGCGCGAAGAGGTCGCCGAGGTACACCTCCACGCCGTTGGCGCGCGCGCAGGCGACGGCCAGGGGATCGCTGTCGGTCGCGACGACGCGGGCGCCCGGCCTGGTGTGGTGCAGCGCCAGGGCCAGCGCCCCCGACCCGGTGCAGAGGTCGATGGCGGTGCCCCCTTCGGGGAGCCGGGCGGCGGCGCGGTGGGCCAGCGGCACGCTCTGCCAGCGGGGGACGTAGACGCCGCGGCCGACCCGGACCTCGAGGCCGTCGAAGCGCGTGCTGCCGGTGACCCAGGCCAGGGGCTCGCCGGCCAGGCGTCGCGCCACGAGCTCCTCCAGCGCGCCGGGATCCCCTCCGGCGGCATCGACCAGTTCGGCCGCTTCGTCCTCGGCGGCGACGAACCCCGACGCGGCGAGGGTGGCCGCCAGCCGGGCCGGGAGGGAGCCGCTCGGTCCGCTCGGTCCGCTCGGTCCGCTCAGGCCGCTCAGTCCGCCATGGCACCGGCGACGCGGTGGGCCGGACTCGGTCCCGTCGCCGGCACCCTCGGTCGACGTCATGGCGGCGTGGCTGGGCAGGAACAGCGTCGGGATGAAGGCGATGAGGATCGCGCCCACCGACCACCAGAACGTGTGCGCGAACGCCGCCGCCACGGGATCGGCGACCGGCGGCGGCAGCTTGCCGGTGGCGCCGATGATCCCGGCGCTCCCGCCGGCCTTGGTCGCCAGGGCCCCGAGGTTCGCCACGATCTGGCGCTCGAGCACCACGGCGAAGAGCGCGGTGGCCACGGAGCCGCCGACCAGGCGCACGATGTTCATGACCGTGGAGGCCTTCGGGATCTCGGCATGGCTGAGGTCGTAGTAGGCCGCCGCGGTGACCGGCATCATGGACAACCCGAGACCGAGGCCGCGCACGAAGAGGGTCAGGGCGAGCCACGCCTCGTTGGTCGACGCGGTGACGAAGGCCAGCGGGATGGTGGCCACGGCCATCACGAGGATGCCGACGGGAACGACGCGGCGGGGCCCCACGCGGTCGGTCACGCTGCCGGCCCAGCGCATGATGCAGGCGGCGCCGATGCCCTGGGGCGCCATGAGGAGCCCGGCCACCCAGGCCTCCTGGCCCCGCGCCACCTGGTAGTAGAGCGGGAGCAGGAACATCGAGCCGAAGAGGGTGGCGCCGATGACGAAGATGCACACGTTGGCGATCGCGAAGTTGCGGTGCTTGAAGGGATGCAATTCGAGCAGCGGGTTCTTGACGTGCAGGGCGTGCATGATGAAGCCGGTCATCAGCCCCATGCCGAGGACGAAGCTGATGACGACCGGCGCACCGGTGTAGCTGCCGGTGACGCCCACCTCCGAGAGCGCGTACACGATGGCGGCCAGTCCGGGGGACAGCAGGCAGAACCCGAAGGTGTCGAAGGCCGTGGGGAAGCGCTCGTCGCTGTCGAACTTGGGCAGCCAGCGCTGGGAGAGGACCAGGGTGACGATGCCGATCGGGACGTTGATGTAGAAGATCCAGCGCCAGCTGTAGTTCGACACGATGAGACCGCCGATCACGGGTCCCATGATCGGCCCCATGACCATCGGCACCCCGATGATGCTCATGACGCGGCCCATGCGTTGGGGGCCCGCGGCGCGGGCCAGGATGGACTGGCCGACCGGCAGCAGCATGCCGCCCCCGATGCCCTGCAGGACGCGGAACGCGATGAGCGAGTTGGCCGACCAGGCCAGGCCGCACAGGCTGGAACCGATGATGAACAAGGTGAGCGAGGTCATCCAGATCAACTTCGCCCCGAAGCGGTCCACGGCCCATCCGGTGACCGGCGTCACCATGGCCAGGGCCAGGAGGTACCCGGTGGCCACCCACTGGATGGTGGTGACCGACACGTGGAAATCACGCCCGAGCGTGGCCAGCGCCACGGCCACGATGGTCGTGTCGAGGATCGACATGATCGATCCCAGGACGACGACGGTGGAGGTGCGCCGCAGTTCGGGGGTCAGGGTGAAGGAGGATCCCATCAGATACTTCATATTACTCAAAGGTCTGGGGTTGTCAAAGACTTTCCGTGGTGCGACAATCTGGCCATGGGAATGGCCGAGGACGCCTTCGAGCGCCTGCGTCGCATCGCCTTCGAGGGCGAGTACGTGGAGCGGATGGCCGCCCTCGGCGGGCGGATGAAGCTGTCGCCGGGGGTGATCAAGACCCTGATGCGCCTGGCCAAGGAGGACGGCGTCTCCATGGGCGACATGGCCCGGGGCATCGGCTGCGACCCCTCGTACATCACGGCCCTGGTCGACGACCTCGACGAGCGTGGCCTGGCCCGTCGCGAACCCGCCCCGTACGACCGGAGGGTGAAGATCATCGTGCTGACCGACGCCGGCAAGGCCCTGGCGACGGAGATCGACGACGTCCTGTCGGTGCCGCCGGCCGCGTTCTCGGCGCTGTCTCACTCCGAGTTGCGCCAGTTGCGCGACCTGCTGGACAAGGTGCTGGCGGGGACCGACCAACGGTCGACCGAGGCGGCGGTCCGCGGCGCCAGGGTGGGGGCGACCTCTTCGTAGCCGCCGCGCCGGGCCCGCCCCCGATAGCGTCGGGTTGATGCGAAGGAGGGGTTCGCGGTGCCGGCTGTAAGGGTGGAGCACCTCTCCAAGTCCTACGGGGACAACGTGGCGGTGCGCGACGTGAGCTTCGAGGTGAACAAGGGTGAGGTGTTCGCGCTCCTCGGGCCGAATGGTGCCGGCAAGACGACCACCGTCGAGATCCTGGAGGGATTCCGCCACCGCACCGGCGGCCGCGTCGAGACGCTGGGGGTGGACCCGGCCGACCGCACCACACAACGCTGGCTCCGCACCCGGATCGGCGTTGTCCTCCAGGAGCTGGCCATCGAGCCCTATTACTCCGTGCGCCAGGTGCTGACGCGCAACGCCGGCTACTACCCCGACCCGCGGCCCGTCGACGAGGTGATCGAATTGATCGGCTTGGCCGAGAAGGGCGACGACCGGATCAAGCGCCTCTCGGGTGGCCAGCAGCGTCGCCTCGACGTGGGGCTCGGCATCATCGGGAATCCGGAGCTCCTCTTCCTCGACGAGCCGACGACCGGCCTCGACCCCGCCGGGCGGCGCGACACGTGGGTCCTGATCAAGCGACTGGCGTCGAGCGGGACGACGGTGTTGCTCACCACGCACTACATGGACGAGGTCGAGGCGCTGGCCGACCGGGTGGCCGTCCTGTTCGACCAAGAGATCGTGGCCAGCGGCACCCCGTCCTCGATTGGCGGGCGCGACCTCGGCGCGGTGACCATCCGCTTCCGGCTGCCCGAGGGCGTCGGCCTGGGGGAGCTCCCGATGACGGCGGAGCCCGCGGGCGACAGCCACGTGGTCATCCGTACCGAGGACGAGCTGCGCGTGCTGCACGACCTGACCGGCTGGGCGCTGGCCGGCGGCCACGCGCTGGCGGGGCTGTCGGTGCTCCGGGAGTCACTCGAGGACATCTACCTCGGGCTGACGAGGTCGGACGCGTGAGCTCCCTCCCCGCTCGCGGCGGCGCAGAGGCGCTGGAGGTCCCGGAGAAGGGGTCCTTCCGGGGTTTGAGCGACCTGCCGCTCATCGCGCGCCAGGTTCGCTTCGAGCAGCTGTCGTTCTGGCTGAACCCCGTCGGCGCCCTCATGACGATCGCGTTCTCGGTCGTCTTCCTCATCCTGCTCGGGGCCACCGCCGGAACCTCGACGGTGAGCTCCTACGGCCACATCCACCTCATCGACTACTACGTCGCGGGCTTTTGCGCCTACGGCGTCATGGCCGCCTGCTTCACCATCCTGGCCATCCAGCTGGTGAATCGGCGCGAGATGGGCTTGCTGAAGCGGCTCCGCCTGAGCCCGCTGCCCACCTGGATGGCCATGGCCGCCGTCCTCGTGAACGCCATGATCGTCGCGGCGCTGGGCGTGGCGCTGCTGCTCGTCGTCGGCCGGCTGGGCTACGGCGTGCACGGTCCCGACCACTGGTTGCCCTTCTTGGTGACACTCGCCGTGGCGATGCTGTGCTACAGCGCGCTGGGCGTCGGGGTCAGCACGCTCGTGCCCAATGCGGACGCGGCCGGCCCGGTCGTGAGCCTGACGTTCTTCATCCTCGTCGCGCTGTCCGGGCTGTGGTTCCCGATCGCACCGAACTCGGGGCTGGCCACCTTCGCCAACTTCTTCCCGATCCGTCATCTGATCAACGCACTGGTGGCCTCCTTCACCGGGCAACCGGGCACGCCACTGTGGCCCTGGCACGACCTCGCCGTCATCGCCATCTGGGGCGTCGTGGGCGCATTCGTGGGCCTCCGGCGCTGGGACTGGTCACCCAAGCGGGGTTGAACGGTCGGCGCGACCGTCCCGAGGTCGGCTAGAAGAAGACGGTGACCGCCGCCGAGCCCCCGTCCCACTTCCGCCCCGCCACCTACGCCGCCACCGATCCCGAGCGGCCGGCGGTGATCACGTCGTCGGGTCGGGTCGTCACCTTCGCCGAGATCGAGGAGCGCTCCTGCCGGCTGGCCCAGGCCCTGTTCGCCCACGGCCTGCGCACCGGGGACCACGTGGCGGTCCTGCTGCCCAACGACCACCGGACGCATGAGGTGGCCTTCGGGCTCCAGCGCTCGGGCCTGTACTACACCATGGTCAACACCCACCTCGCCGCCGAGGAGGCGGCCTACATCGTCGAGGACTGCGGCGCCCATATGCTCATCACGTCGTCGGCGCTGGCGCCGCTGGCCGCGGCGATGGTCCCCCTGACGCCGGCGGTCGAGCTCCGCCTGATGGTCGGCGACGTCGCACCGGCCGCGGGCCACACGTCCTACGACGAGTTCGTCGCCGGGTTCCCGGGTGAGCCGTTGGTCGACGAGGTCGAGGGCTTCCCGATGCTCTACTCGTCGGGCACGACCGGCCACCCCAAGGGCGTGCGCCGGCCGCTGAGCGGGGAGCCCTTCGGCACCTACGCCACCCTCGCCCCGATGCTCGGGGGCATCATGGGCTTCGGCGCGGGCGACGTCTACCTGAGCCCTGCGCCGCTCTACCACTCCGCCCCCCTGGTGTGGTCGATGACGGCGCAGCGCATGGGTGGGACCGTGGTCGTGATGGAGCACTTCGACCCCGAGCGGTGCTTGGCGCTCATCGAGGAGCACCGGGTAACGCATGCCCAGTTCGTCCCCACCATGTTCGTCCGCATGCTCAAGCTGCCCGACGACGTGCGTGCCTCGTACGACGTGTCCTCGCTGCGCTCGGTCGTCCACGCAGCCGCCCCCTGCGCACCCGAGGTCAAGCGCCGGATGATCGAGTGGTGGGGTCCCGTCATTCACGAGTACTACTCGGGCACCGAGGGGATGGGCATGACCTGGATCTCCTCCGAGGAGGCGCTCACCCACCCCGGCTCGGTGGGCCGGGCCATCTGGGGCCAGGTCCACGTCTGCGGTGACGACGGGGAGGAACTGCCCACCGGCGAGGACGGCGTGGTCTACTTCGGCGGCCGCAGCGACGCGACGTTCGAGTACAACCACGATCCCGAGAAGACGCGCCAGACCTTCAACGACAAGGGGTGGGCCACGCTGTGGGACGTCGGGCACGTCGACGACGAGGGCTACCTGTACCTGACCGACCGCAAGCAATTCATGATCGTGTCGGGCGGCGTGAACATCTACCCCCAGGAGATCGAGGACGTGCTCGTGCTGCACCCCGCCGTGGCCGACGTGGCCGTCTTCGGCATCCCCGAGCCCGAGATGGGGGAGGAGGTCAAGGCGGTCGTCCAGCCCGCCCCGGGCTTCGTCGGCGGTCCCGAGCTCGAGGCCGAGATCATCGCCTTCTGCCGCGACCATCTCTCGCACTACAAGTGCCCGCGCTCGGTCGACTTCACCGAGGCGCTGCCCCGCGGGGAGAACGGCAAGCTCTACAAGAAGGTCTTGCGCGAGCCCTATTGGGCCAGCTCGGCCCCGAGCACCACCTGAACCTCGGGCGGCGGGGGCCGCACATCGGCGTACCAGGCCAACACCAGCGCGACGCCGGCGCCGAAGAGCAGCACGTTGGTGATGCCCGCGACCGCCACCACAGGCCCGATGAGCAGGTTGCCGATGCCGACGGTGCCGCCGAAGCCCATCATCCACAGCGCCATGACCCGGCCGCGCACGTTCTCGCGCAGGCGCGACTGCAGTGTGGTGTTGAGCGCCGTGATGAAGGCGAAGTAGAACGCGCCAGTCACGGCCACGTTCACGTCGGCGGGTATGGGGCTGCGTTGCAGCGCGAACGCGCACAGCGAGACGGAGTAGCCGACGAGGCAGACGCGGACCAGCAACGGCTTGGAGGTGGCGGCGAACACGGTGCCGATGGAGATGGCGCCGACCAGGGCGCCGGTGCCGAAGCAGGCGTAGAGGATCCCGTAGTCGGCCGACTTGGACAGGTTGATCCCGAGGTTGTGGGCCGCGATGACCGGCATCTGTCCGATGAAGGCGAGGGCGAGGAGCGAGAACAAGAACACGGTGACCAGGCAGCGGCCCACCACCTTGTCCTGGCGCGCCACCGTGATGCCGGCCGTCAGCTGGCGCCAGCGGCTGGACTGCGCCGGCGACGGTGGGACGGCGGGGAGGGTGACCATCAGCAGGGCGCCGACGACGAACAGGTAGGTCGCGGCGTTGCCGGCGAAGATCCAGGCGGGCCCGACGAGGGAGTAGAGCACCCCGCCGATGACCGGGCCGATGACCCTCGACGCGTTCATCTGGGCCGAGTTCAGCGAGATCGCGCCCGGCAGGTCCTCCCGGCCGACGAGCCCGGGCAGGACGGCGGAGTACGTGGGCCCGAACATCGCGCTCGCCGGCACCCACCCCGAGCACCATGACCACCAGGAGCACCTTGGAGGGGTGGGGGGAGAGCACGACGAGGGCCACCCCGAGGGAGAAGACCAGCTGCTCGAGGGACAGGATGATCAAGAAGCGCTTGCGGTCGATCTTGTCGGCGAGCAGACCACCCACCATGGGCAGGACGAGCGTGGGCCCGAGCTGGGCGAAGACGATGACGCCGACGAACGTGCTCGAGTGCGTGAGGTCGTAGGCGTAGGCGCCGAGGACGACGTTCTGCATCCAGGTGCCGATGTTCGAGGCGAAGGCCCCCAGGAAGACGATGCGGAAGGTGCGGTGGGACAGGGCCGCCCGAGCGGTGCCCCGGCGGGGCGGGAGCGGCGTGTCCCCGTCGACGACGGCGTCCTCGATCTCCTCGAGGGAGATGGTCGGCTCCTCCGCGTCACGCTCGTGTGACTCCCGGGGCACGGGCCCATCGTACGGGAGCGGTTACGCGCTGTTGACGGCCGGTTGGGGCCAGGCGGGGGGCAGGGTCGGCGCCAACCCACGGAAGTCCTCTTTGGGGAATGCGGTCCCCCGGCCCCGTGACCTGCGCTTCGTCGGAGCTGTCGACGCCCAGTGCGGCGGTGCGCGGAGGCCACCAACAGCGAGCGACGCCGACGGGCCGCACCTCAGGGGGACGCGGGACCGGAGGTTGCGGATTTGACCTGCCGTGATACCGTACGCGGGCAGCGTTGATCGCTGTGGTTGTACTGCCCGAGAGGGGAAGCCGGTGGGACTCCGGCGCTGGTCCGCAACCGTGAATGGTGCGCCAATCAGGCGACATCATGAGCCGGGATACCTCGAGGTCTGGAGAGTTCCCACCGTCGAGACACAGGTTCGGGGCTCGGTGTGACCCCGTGCACATGCGGAGTTTTCCGGGTCGAGGACCGGGAAGCGAGAGCCGTGCATATCGTCCGCCGCACCCTCATGGGTGCTTCCGCCCTAGGCCTGGCCGCCGTGCTGGCCACTGCCACCATGACCGCACTTGGCGCGCCTGCCGGTGCGGTGCCGCCGACGCTGCCTCAGACCGCCGCGGCCCAGAGCGCGGCCCAGTGGCTCGGCAGTCAACTCACGCCGCAGGGAACCATCGACCTCACCCCCGGCACCGCCAGCCTCTCGGCCACGGCGGGGGCGGTGACCGCCCTCGGAGCCACCGGTGTCGATCTTCCAGGCGCCCGGGCCGGACTGTCGTACCTCAAGGCGAACTCTGCGACGTACATCACCGAGCAGGGAAGTGACGGGCCGGGGCAGCTGGCGAATCTCATTCTGGCCGCGCACACGTTGGGCGCCAGTCCGACCAACTTCGGGGGCACCAATCTCGTGGCGCGCCTCTTGGCGACCGAACAGACCAGTGGTCCCAACGTGGGCCGATTCGGCACCGATGCCCAGAGCGCCCAGTACGATTCCGGCACACTCGACCAGGGCCTGGCGTTGGCCGCGCTGGCTGCCGCCGGCGTGAAAGCAGATGCGGCGTCGGAGTCCTGGCTCGTCAATCAGCAGTGCGCAAACGGAGGGTGGAGCGACCCGGACAACGTCACCACTCCGTGTGATCCTGTTCCCATCGGGAGCGCAGTCCCAAATGAAGACACGAACACGACGTCGTGGGCGATCCAGGGTCTTGCTGCTCAGGGCGCGCTGACCTCATCGGTGTCGACGAAGGCCCTGGCCTTCCTCACTGCCGCACAGGACTCCGATGGTGGATGGGGGTACTCGCCGAATACGACCGCCAATCCCGCAACGTCTGACCCGAACTCGACCGCCCTGGTGATTCAGGCCCTCCTCGCGCTGGGGCAGTCGCCGAGCAACGCCGCCTTCGCCAAGGGGGCGAACACCCCGCTGACCGCACTCCTTTCCTTCCAGGTGACCTCGGGTCCGGATGCGGGCGCCTTCTATTACCCGCCCGCTTCCACGACCGGGAACGTCCTGGCCACCAATCAGGTTGTGCCAGCCCTGGCCGGGTTGACCCTGCCCTACCCGCCCAGCAGCACGGGCGGCAGGTCCTACTGGGTCTTTGCTTCCAACGGTGCCGTCTACCCCTTCGGTAACGCTGCCTCTCACGGCTCCGCCGCATCCCTCCCGCTGCACGCGCCGATCGTCGGTAGTGCGCCCACCCCGGACGGAGGGGGCTATTGGCTGGTGGCGTCCGACGGCGGGATCTTCAGCTACGGCGACGCCGGGTTCTACGGCTCCCGCGGCGGCCAGCCCCTCAACCAGCCCATCGTCGGTATGGCGACGACGCCCGACGGTCGTGGCTACTGGCTGGTGGCGTCCGACGGCGGGATCTTCAGCTACGGCGACGCCGGGTTCTACGGCTCCCGCGGCGGTCAGCCCCTCAACAAGCCGATCCTCGGCATGGCGGCCACCCCGGACGGTCATGGCTACTGGCTGGTGGCCTCGGACGGCGGGATCTTCAGCTACGGCGACGCCGGGTTCTTCGGCTCCCGCGGCGGCCAGCCGCTGAACAAGCCCGTCGTGGGCATGGCCTCGGATCCCAACGGTGCTGGCTACTGGTTGGTGGCATCCGACGGCGGCATCTTCAACTACGGCGACGCCGGTTTCTTCGGCTCGACGGGCAGCATCGTGTTGAACCGTCCCATCGTCGGCATTTCGTCGACACCCGATGGAAATGGATATTGGCTCGTGGCCAGCGATGGTGGCGTCTTCAACTTCGGTGATGCCGCCTTCTCCGGTTCGGCCGCTTCCGAAGGCATCAGTAACGCCGTGTCCATCGGGACCAGTCCGACCTAGCAGTGGGGCGCGTGGCTGAGAGAGGTCGGTTGCTGACGTGGGCCCTCCTCTTCGGGGCGGCAGGTGCGGCGTTGGCGCCTGCCGGCCCCGGGGCCCTGGTCCCGCTGAAGTTGGCGATCGCCTCGGCCGATTCGGTGGGCAACGACGTGTACGTTGCGGTCGTCGTCGACTTCGGGAGTGGGTCCTCCATGTCGACCATCTCCAAGTGCGTCCCCGTGCCGTCGACCGGCAGGGACTCGGACGCACTGGCGGCGACGGTGGGCGAAGCCAACGTGGCATACAACGATTCAGGCCTTCTCTGCGCGATTGAGAATTACCCGGCCAACGGTGTGCAGAACTGCGGCCAGAGCGTTGGGTCCGGTGCCTACGACTACTGGTCGTATTGGCACGGGACGTCGGGTTCGTGGGTGTACGCGAACGACGGGCCCGCCGAGCAGTCGGTATCGAGCCCGAACGACGACGTGGAGGGCTGGAGGTTCCAGACCGACGAGCCAGACAATTCCAGTGACCCACCTCCGCCGGTGACGGCGTCGTACGCGCAGATCTGTAACGCGTCGACCGAGGTGCCGCCGGCCCAAGTGCCGTCTTCAGTCACCACCACCACGACGACCCCGCCGTCGGTGACAACCACGACGGCCCCCGGAGCGTCGACGGGGCCCGGCCTGAGCACCCCCGCGACCACGCCGGACACGCAACCGGGGCTGGGGACGGCCGCCAGGACCGCGGCGCCCGGTGCGACCAGCACCAGCACCAGCACGACGGGACCCGGGACCTCGGCCAGCACCGGCGGCGGCAAACACTCCTCGTCGGGCACCCATCCGGCTGGCGTTGCCAGCCCTGCTTCCCACCATGATCCGGGTGAAGGCGGCGATGCGCTCCTCCCGGTCGTCCTCGTCGCCGCCGTGGTCGCCGCCCTCGGTGGCGTGGCCTTCTGGCGATGGCGTCGTCGGCCGGCGGACGAGTGACTCGGGCCGCCGCTCCCAGGCGCCGCTCGCTGCACCCGGTGGCATGGTGGTTGTGGGCGGCCGGGTTGGCGGTCTGCGCCATGCGGACGAACAACCCGTTCCTGCTGGCCCTGATCGGAGCCACGGCCTGCTTCGTCGTGTCGGTTTGTCGGACGAGCGCGCCGTGGTCACGCTCCATCACCTTCTTCTTGCGCCTGGGGGTACTCGTCATCGTGATCCGGGTCGTGATCGAGATCCTCTTCGGCCAACGCGGTGTGCCGGGACATGTCCTGTTCGACCTGCCGCACGTGCCACTGCCCTCCTGGGCGGTGGCGGTGAGCATCGGCGGTGCGGTCACGTTGGAGTCGATCCTCAACGCCTTCGTCGAGGGACTGCAGATCGCCGTCATCCTGGTCTGCTTCGGGGCCGCGAACTCGCTCGCCAGCCCCTACCGGCTGTTGCGCTCCCTGCCGGCCGTCCTGTACGAGACGGGCGTGGTGGTCACCGTCGCGCTGGCCTTCACTCCCGAGCTGGTCCTGTCGATCAGCGTGGTGCGCCAGGCACGTCGTCAACGCGGCATCCCGGTGAGGGGCCTGCGGGGCATGCGCGGCGTCGCCGTCCCGGTGCTCGAGAGTGCGCTCGACCGGTCGCTACAGCTCGCCACCAGCATGGACGCACGCGGCTACGGGCGGCGGGTCTCTCTCGGCCAGGGCTCACGGTGGTTGGCCAGCGGGGCCACAACGGGTGGGTTGTTGCTGGTTGCCGTCGGGCTCTACGGCGTGATCGACTCAGGTTCGCTCTTTGGCTTGGGCCTGCCGATCATGGCCGTGGCGGCCGTCATGTGCGGAGTAGGCCTGGCTCTGGGCGGGCGGCGCTCGGCACGTTCGCGGTATCGGCCCGACCCCTGGCGCCAGCCCGAGTGGGTGGTGACCGGCTCGGGGCTCGCCGCTCTGGTGGCCATGATCATCGCGCACGTGCTCAACGTGCCGGGCCTCACCGTGTCCTTTTCGCCTTTGGTGTTCCCGAGCATCCCCCTGTTGCCCGTGGTCGGAATCCTCGTCGCCGCCGTTCCGGCGATGGCGGCTCCCCGCCCGATGACCGGATCGACTCGACGGAGCACCGAACGGGCGGCACAGGCGACCTTGGCCCAGAACTCGTCGGACCTCTCGGGAGCTCCGGCGTGATCCGGTTCGAAGAGGTGTCCTTCACCTATACCGACGCGATTCGGCCGACCCTGCACCGGGTCACGATGGAGATCCCCGAGGGTGAGTTCTGCGTGGTCGTGGGTGAGACAGGGACCGGAAAGTCGACCCTCCTGCGGGCCATCAACGGGCTCGTGCCGCACTTCAGCGGCGGGGTGCTCGCCGGGACGGTCACGGTGGACGGCCGGACGACCAAGGAGAATCGCCCACGCGATTTGGCCGACGTCGTCGGCTTCGTCGGACAGAACCCACTGGCCACCTTCGTGACCGAGACGGTCGAGGACGAGTTGGCCTACACCATGGAGAACCTGGGTGTGCCCGCCGATGCCATGCGCCGCCGAGTGGAGGATGCCGTCGACCTGCTCGGCCTCCAGGATCTGCGTGATCGGTCGCTGCGGGCGCTGTCGGGGGGCCAACAGCAACGAGTGGCCATTGGGGCGGTGCTGACGGCATCACCCCGACTGCTGGTGCTCGACGAGCCCACGTCCGCCCTCGATCCGGCGGCGGCCGAAGAGGTCCTCGGGACGCTGGCCCGCCTGGTGCACGATCTCGGACTGACCGTGGTCATGGCCGAACACCGGCTCGAGCGCGTCGTGCCATTTGCCGACCGGATCGTCCTGGTGCCAGGCGATGGCGCGCCGCTCGTCGAGGGCTCACCCGAGACGGTCATGCGCATGTCACCGGTTGCCCCGCCCCTGGTTGAGTTGGGGCGCCTGGTCGGCTGGGATCCGTTGCCGCTCTCGGTCCGCGACGCTCGTCGACAAGCGACCCCGTTGCGCGAGCGCCTGGCGCCGATCACGCCCCCCGGCCCGAGGGCGGTGCCGAGCGCGACGACAGAGGTGGCCGCGACCCGAAAGCTGAGTGCCGCGTACGGACGCGTGACTGCGCTCGACGGTGTCGACCTCTCGGTTCTTCGGGGCGAAGTCCTCGTCCTCATGGGGAGAAACGGCTCTGGCAAGTCGACGTTGCTCTCCACGATGTCGGGAGGACGTCAGCCGACCGGAGGCACCGTGGTGGTGGACGGAACGGATCCCCACTCGTTTCGCCCCGCCGAACTGATCCGCCACGTGGGCTTGGTCCCGCAGGATCCGGCTCTCCTCCTCTACGGCGAGAGCGTCCGGGCCGAGTGCCGTACGTCCGACAAGGTGTCCGGGCTCGACGAGGGGGCGACCGCTCACGCGCTCGAGAGGATCCTGCCCCGTATGCCGGGCGACCGCCACCCCCGCGACCTCTCCGAGGGACAACGGCTCGCCCTGGCGTTGGCGATCGTGCTGGCACCGAGTCCCACCCTCCTGCTGCTCGACGAACCGACTCGAGGGCTGGACTACCCCAGCAAAGACCGCCTCATCACGGTCCTGCGGAAGTTGGCTGACGACGGACATGCCGTCGTGTTGGCCACGCACGACGTCGAGCTGGCGGCCCGTGTGGGCGATCGGGCCGTCGTGCTGGCTGACGGCCAGGTCATCGCGGACGGTCCCGCGCGCCAGGTCGTGTGCCATTCCCCCGTCTTTGCCCCCCAGGTTGCCAAGGTGTTGGCCCCCGAAGAGTGGCTCACGGTGGACGAAGTGCGGCGGGCCCTCGACGGAGCGGTCCCGGCGTGACCGTCTCGGTTCCACGACCCACGCCGCGGCTGGAGCGCCGGCGGATGCCGGCCGTGCGGATCGGCACCCGTTCCTCCTTCTTGCTGCTGTTGACCACGCTGTTCGGCATCGCCGCCTTCGTGTGGCCGCTGATGATCCATCAATCCGCGGGTCCGAACTCTGCCCACAGCGGCGACGCCCCCTGGATCTTCATCGGCCTAGTCCCGCTCCTGTTGGCGATCGTCATGGCCGAGCTCTCCGAGGGAGCCATCGACGCCAAGGCGGTGGCGCTGCTGGGAATCCTCGCCGCGTGTTTTGCCGCCCTCCGGGTGCCCAGCCCCGGCATCAACGGCTTCGAGCCCGAGTGGTTCCTGCTCATCCTCTCGGCGCGGGTCTTCGGACGGGGATTTGGCTTTGTCCTCGGTGCCGTGGCGTTCTTCGCCTCCGCCCTCATCACCGGTGGCGTGGGGCCTTGGCTGCCGTTCCAGATGCTGGCCGCCGCGTGGGTCGGGTTCGGCGCCGGCTGCCTACCCCCCATGGGGGGGTTCCCAGAGCGGCTCATGCTCGCGGGCTACGGAGTGGTCTCGGCCCTGGCCTACGGGCTCCTCACCAACTTCTGGTTCTGGCCCTTCGTTGGCGGGTCCACGACAACCTACTCCTTCGTGCCCGGCCTGGGCACCATCGAGAATCTTCACCGCTTCATCCTCTTCGACCTGACCACCTCCATGGGCTTCGACCTCACCAGGGCGGTAACCTGCGCGGTGCTGGTCTTGGTGCTGGGCCGCCCGGTCTTGGCGGCGCTACGGCGCGCTTCACGCCGGGCCGTCTTCGAACCGCAGATCCAGTTCGTTGACCACGCTGGCGGTGAGACGACCGTGCCACCGCAGGGCAGAGGGGAGATGGGGGTCACGGGACGGTGAAAATCGTGTCACTGCTGCCGTCAGCGACGGAGATTGTGTACGCCTTGGGTCTCGGCGAGCACCTGCGCGGCGTGAGCTTCGAGTGCGACTACCCAGAGGCCGCCCGGTCAGTCCCCGTCGTGTCCGGAACTGCCCTGCCCACGGATGGATCGCTCAGTGCACGGGAGATCGATGCCGAGGTCAGCGCCCGGGTGGCGGCCGGTGAATCCATCTACACACTCGACGACGCTCGGATCCGAGCGATCGATCCGGACCTGATCCTGGCTCAGGACCTGTGCCGGGTGTGCGCTGTGCCGTCGGGTGCGGTGGAGGAGGCACTCAAGGTGATCGGCTGCCACGCCCAAGTGGTCTCCCTCGACCCAAGCCGCCTCGATGAGGTCATCGACTGCGTCGGCATCGTGGGGGCCGCTACCGGCAGCAGTGCGCAAGCGAACGCACTGATGGAGAGCCTGCACGCCCGCGTGGATGCGGTGCGCCGGCGGGTACGGGGACGGGACCGGCCCCGGGTGCTGGTGTTGGAGTGGGCCGACCCGCCCTTCAATGCCGGACACTGGGTCCCCGACATGGTGGAGGCGGCGGGAGGGGTACCCGTCCTCGCGGTCGCCGGGGCCCGGTCACGAAGACTCGTGTGGGAGGAGATCGTGCCCGAGCCGGTCGACCTCACCGTGTTCATGCCCTGCGGGTTCGACCTCGACGGAGCGGTGGCCCAAGCTCCAGGGCTCTTGTCCCGTCCGGCTGCCGCTGGTCTCGGCTCCATCTTCGCGGTCGACGCCAATGCATACTTCTCACGTCCCGGCCCAAGGGTGGTCGATGGAGTGGAGCTGCTCGAGACCTTGTTTCACCCGGCTGACTCTGCCTCTGTCAAGAGGGGCGCGCGACTACTCAGCGGTCAAAGGATCACGAAGCACCGGTCTCCACGCACATGCCAATAGATCTGTGGTTTGTCTCTGACACGGCCGTTCTGTGCCAGAAACCGGTGCACGCAAGAGTCGAAAAAATGGCATTCCCATCGTCCCGAAGGCGCCCCGGGTGATACCCGCGTCGGCGCGGCAGACGCCTCACGTTGCCGGAACTGTCCTCCGTCGCCCTCGCAGCAGCGCATCGAGCGGTCGCGTCAGGGCGAGCAGCAGAAGGGCCCACAGTCCGATACTCGGCACGGTGATGACGACGACGAATGCCAGGGTCATCAGTGCCGCCAATACGAGGGCGGGAAGCAATGTGGCGCTTCCGCGACCATCCTCTTCCTGGAGCGCCGGCCACCTCACGATGACCCACTGTTGGAACAGAGCGGCAACAGCAGTCACCAACATCGTTCCGACGTATATCCCGTGCACCGCGACCGAGGTCCCCTTTGACACGCCGAGCAACTCCGTCGGAAACGGAAGAAAAACGATGCTGAAGAGCCACAAGAACATGCCCCAGACCAGGAGCGAGTTGTACGTCCTGATCCGTTCGAACGTCTGATGCTGCTCCCACCAGAAGTTCCCGATCACGACGAAGCTCAAGCTGAATGCCAAGAGTCTGGACCCGTTGTCGTCCAGGAAGTGACCGACTCCCATTGACCCGATCGAACTGGCCGCGTCGACGAGTGGGAGAACCAGCAAGGTGATGGCGATGGCAACGACGGCATCGCTGAAGTTGACGAGGCGCTGAAGACCCTTGTCGGCGGCCATGGGCCATTGTCTCAGTTCCCCATGTCCTGGGTTGGACCACGAGTCGAACGTCGCTGTCCTTGTCCGAGTCGCATCGCAGCGGCGGCATCGAGTCCGAGGCCCGTGACAACGGGATGGGCCGAGACCCTCTGTCCGTCGTCGGGGCCCGTCACGTCCTTCTGAGCGACACACGAGACAGCGCGGTAGCGTGCGGGGTCGCCGTACGAGAGGAGATCTCACATGCCCGAATTCCCGGCGATCACCCACGTGGCCCTGACCGTCACTAGCCTCGAACGCAGCGTGCCCTGGTACGAGGATCTCTTCGGTGGGGAACCTCTGATCCACGAGGACACCGGACCGTTCCATCACGTCGTCTGGCTTCTGGGAGGGACGTTGGTCGGTCTTCATCAATTCCCGGACCTGAAGAGCGACGAGCCGTTCGACGAACGGCGCCCGGGTCTCGACCATCTCGCTTTCGCGTGTGCCAACCGTGCCGAGTTGGAGTCTTGGGAAGACCGTCTGAACGAGCTGGGCGTCGTCAATGGCGGCATCGTCGATGCGCCCTACGGCTCCGGGCTGTCCTTTCGTGACCCCGACAACATCGCGCTCGAGTTCTTCGCTCCCCCCGGGTAGTAGGCGGCGGCCCCTGCCGACGAGGACGGCGACGCCGCCCGCCGCGGCTAGTGGATCAAGAGGGTCAGCGCCAGGACTGATCCAGCAAGGACCGCAACCACGAACCACATGATCCGCTTCACCCTCCGACCTTCACCGAGCTCCCCGTAGAGCTCATCAGGCTCGAATCGGTAGCCCGTGCTGCGCAAAACGTTCGCGGGATCGTCGGACGTCGGGCGCGACTGGTCCAGCCGCCCGTTCCGCGATGGCTTCGGGCCCTGAGTTTCCTCCGCACTCATACCGAAGATTGTCGCAGCGGCGGGAGCGTCAGGGGCTGATGGCCTTGACCCTCGGGCGGATCGAGGCCAGGTAGACGCAAGCGAGGATGAAACCGATGACGCCGGTGATCAGCCAGAACACGGCGATAAGCGAGATCCACATCGCCTTCGAGGAGCCTGCGGCGCGAAACGCCCCTGATGGCCTCGAAGCGGCGTCGACGATCGCCCAGAGAGGGACCACCACTCCGACCAGAAACACGATTGCCACAACGAACATGTCAGGACCAATGATGTCGCCGATCACGCTGACCTCCGAACGCAGGCTGTGCGGGACCAGGGTATCCGCCGTGCCGGCACCAGTTCCCTGACGCTGGTGTCAGGTCTTGGGGTACCCTGGAGCCCATGGCACTGCCCAAGATCATCAGCGTCGACGACCACGTCGTCGAACCTCCACACGTGTGGCAGACCTGGCTGCCCGAGAAGTGGCGGGAGCGGGGCCCCCGGGTCGAACGCAAGAAGTGGGGGTCCTTCAAGCACCTCTCGGGCGCCAAGTACGACATGGTCGAGGACCCCGACGGCGAGTGGGGCGACGCGTGGTACTACGACGACGAGCTCATCTACGTCCACAAGAAGTTCGTCGCCATCCCCCAGGCCGCCACGACCGTCGACGACAAGGGCGAGATCGTCTTCGACCGCACCCAGATGACGATGACCGCCATCACGTATGACGAAATGCGCAAAGGCTGCTGGGACCGCGACGAGCGCGTGAAGGACCTTGCCCTCAACTACACGGACGGCTCCCTCCCCTTCCCGACGTTCCCTCGCTTCTGCGGCCAGACCTTCTATGAGGGCGAGGACAAGGAGCTCGGCCTCGCCTGCGTCATGGCGAACAACGACTGGATGGTCGAGGAGTGGTGCGCACCCACCGGGGGCGTCAACATCCCGCTCTGCATCATCCCGTTGTGGGACGCCGAGCTGGCCGCCGCCGAGACCAAGCGCAACGCCGAGCGCGGCGTCCGGGCCATCGCCTTCAGCGAGATCCCCACCCGCCTGAAGCTCCCGTCGATCAATTCCGGCTATTGGGACCCGCTCTGGCAGGTCTGCAGCGACTACGGCGTCACCGTGTGCATGCACGTCGGGTCGTCATCCACCAACCCCATCGCGTCGCCGGACAGCCACCCCGGCGTCGGCCTGACGCTCGGCTTCAACAACGCCATGGCCTCGCTCGCCGACTGGCTCTTCTCCGGCAACCTGCTGCGTTATCCCAAGCTGAAGCTCGCCTATTCGGAGGGGCAGATCGGTTGGATCCCCTACGTCTTGGAGCGGGCCGACACCATCTGGGAGCACCACGACTCCTGGGCCCACGCCAAGGAGCGCATCCCCGTGCCGCCCTCGACTCAGTACTACGGCCGCATCTTCGGGTGCTTCACGTCCGACCGCCACGGCCTGCGTTCACTCGAGGAGGTGGGCGAGGACAACATCTGCTTCGAGACGGACTACCCGCACACCGACACGACGTGGCCTCACTCGGAGGCCTACATCGAGAAGCTGTGTGTCGGCCTGACCGACGAGCAGGCCTACAAGATCCTGCGCGGCAACGCCATCAAGATGCTGGAGCTCGATCGGGTCTAGCCGCCGCCGCCGACGAGGGTTCCCCGAACAAACGCTCAGGTGGTGACGACCGGCGGCGTGCCCGTGGGCACGATGTAGATCGGCCGGTGCGTGTGCGCGATATAGGCCACGTCGCCGGCATGGACGTGCACCATCACCAGCAAGAGCAGGCCCATGGCGAAGACTCCGAGCACGAGCGCCAGGAGGAGCCAGGCGTGGATTTCGATCACCCGATTCACAACGTCATCACAACCTGGCCACAACGTAGCCTCCACACATCTCACCCGCTCGGGGACGAAGGAGGGGCTCCTGAGCAGGTCGAAAGGCCGACATCCGGTGACCGACGGGAAGTGCCGCCGTTGTCTCGAACGACGACAGGTCGCGCTGAAGGTGAGCTCGGCGCCAGCGGGACGGGGTCGGGTCTAGCCGCCGCCGAGGCCCCCGGTCGCGGCCGTCCACATCGGTGACGGCCGCGACGTCATGACCCGCCCGGTCGGGCCCACGAACGTGAGCTCTTCGTTGGCGTTTCCGCCCATCGTCCACTGCCCGTGGTGGACCCGGTGGTGGTGATGGACGCACAGGAGCGCGAGGTTGTCGATGTCCGTCCGGCCGTCGGGTTTCCAGGGCCGGATGTGGTGCGTATTGGTGAAGGTCACGTTGGTACAGCCAGGGAACCGGCAGTGGCGGTCCCGCCGCATGATCTCGCGACGCTGGGCGTCCGTCGGCCGGCGGCGGGCCCTGCCCTCGAACATCGTGTGTCCGACGTCGTCGTCGAGTGCGATGGTGATCGTGGCGTCGCAGGCGAGGCGGCGGACCGTCTCGCCGTCGATCAGCCCGTCGCGCTCCAGCTCCCCGACGAGCTCTGACGGCTCTCCGTCGTCATCGCGGAGGGACGCCAGTGGCACGTGGGCGACCACGAAGTACGGCCCGCCGGCTGGGGTCGTAGCCCGGGTCGAACGCCGGATCGTCATCAGGAAGGCGTCGCACAGGCGCCGGTCCCACGAGGTCTCGCCGTCCGAGGGAAGCTCGCGGGCGCTGCCCTCGAGGCACGCCCGCACCTCTGCGTAGGACTCGGCCGGCAGCTGGGCCGTCACCGTGCGGAACGAGTCGCTGAAGCGCAGCCACCGTCCCTCGTACTCCTTCTCGACCCGACGGTCAGGAGGAGGCCGTTTCGACCGGGCCACCTCGGCGAGCTGGCGCACGGTGCACTCGCGGGCCCGGTCGCTCAGCTCCCGGTCGGTCTCGGGGGTCGCCGCGTCGACGACCGCCCGCACCTTGTCGAAGGTGATGTCGCCGTCGCACAGGGCCCTCGTGAGGTGGGGCAGGTCCCAGGCCCGCTCGGCCACGTGGGCAAACGCACGGGCCGTCGGGGCGGAGACGGCGAAGCGCTCGACGGTCCAGGCCTCGGTGGACGTGGCCCCCTCGTCCCGGAAGGCCTCCCGCCGGCCCACCTCGCCCAGCAGCTCGAGGATGCGCCCGTCGACGGCCGCTCGCAGCCGGAAGAGGTCGTCCAGGCGCTGACGCAGCTCGTCGTTGCCCAACGCCGCCACCCCGTCCGCACCCAGCGGTGGCTCGGTCAACACGACGCTCGCTTCGACATCGGACATCGGAAGGAAACGGTCGGCCGGCGACCGCGGAGAGCACAGGAAATGCGCCTCCCGCCGGCAGTCCGTAGAATGTCAGCCGACGTCATCACATCGTCGAACCCTGACAGCCAGCTCACGGATCGAACATAATCAACGGCTATCAAGGGTGGATGTCTCCCGCCAGGAGAGTGCTCCGCGCCTCGGTTCTCGAGGCGACGGCCGCGGGTGCGCTCGCGTTGTGCGTGCTCGTCGCATGGTGCGTCCCCTGCGCTGCGTCCGCAGCCTCGATACCCAGGACGAACAGCACCAGCTACGCCACTCCGGCGACCCTGCAACCCTTGACCACGGATCCGAGCAGTCCCGTGAGCCACGACACCGAGACCGATGCGCTCGTGGACCACGACGGGCGCATCTTCGCCTCGACGGACCAGTGGGAGTATTCCAATCCCACACCCGCCGGGCAGATCCTGGTCAAGGACTCCGCTAACGCCCCGTGGCAGGTCTTCGAGCAAACCCAGGGGCTCAGGGTCCAAGACACGATCGCCTCCTTCGCCATCCCCGCCGACCAGGGGCTTGGGACCGGGCATTCGCTCCTGATCACCGAGGCGGACCTGTACGGTCACCAGGTCCTGCAGTGGCTGCTCGACGATGCTCCATCGTTCAGCGTGGAGGACTCCTTCGCACTGCCCTCGGACGTGACCGACGTCCGCTCGTTCGGTGCCCACGAGACGGACGGCGTGTGGTCGGTGTACGCGGGGGTGGAGCCGACCGGTGTCCTGCGCGGAACGTGGTCCAAGGCCGAGCACACGCTGGTGTTCAGTTCCACGCCCGAGCTCACCGTGGCTCCACCGAGCAGCAAGGGCGTGCGCACGCAGAAGGTCACCGCCTTTGCCGACTGCGCGGGCGCGCTCTATGTCACGATCAACACGAGGCTTTTCCGCCGCAACGACGGCACGCTCCCTCCCGGAGAGAGCCGCTGGGAGCAGGTATACGCCGAACCGCCCGTCGCGGCGTACAACAGCGGACTGCGGGGGCTCAGCTGCGTGGCCCAAGACGGGAAGCCCGCACTGCTCTTCTCGAGTGAGGGCTCCGGCGACGTCTACCGCATCGATCATCTTCCGAGAGGGCAGGTGGGGTCGACGACCACGTTGACGCCCACGCTCGAGTTCCAACCGATCAGCGCAGTGCGCAGGATGCTCGCCTCGACGGGAACGAACGTCCCGGCCAGGGGCAAGGGATCGATCCAGTACGTGATCGCGGCGTACAACGACTTCACTACGGTGAAGATCGCCGGGGCGGTGCGACAGGTCTTCGGATTCGAGTGGGGGTATCTCGGTGGGTGTCCGGCCACCCGGACCTGCGGGCCCGAGGCCTTCGGTGCCATCGACTTCGATGCGCACGCCTGCTTCGCGGTCCGAACGCCCGGGCACATCGGCGCCACCTACCAGGTGCGGTGCCTGAGCAGCGCCGAGTTCAACCCGCCCGGTCGGCCGTCCAGTGGCCCGATCGGCCACGGAGACGCCTTCGTCTCCATCAGAACCATCGTGCCGTCACCCTTCGGCGACGCCCGCCTCTACTACGGCGGGTACGACTGCAACTTCTACCCGGCCGACGGCACCGCGTGGATCGCGTCGTCGACCGCCAGCGCTGTGCACGCCGGTGCGACGACACGGCAGGCGTGAGCGGCTGGGGAACCCACACACGATCGAGCCCGAGGACTACTCGACCGACGACAGGGTCGCGCTGGCCAATGCGCCGTTGCCCCGCGTCGCCGACACCAGGCCGGCGCCGGCGGCGATGGCCGCCAGCACGTACGTCGTCACGCTGAAGGCATGCTCGGCACCGGCGGATCCGCCCATGTCGCCCCCGGCCAGCACGAAGACGGTCCCGGTCAGGGCGAGGCCGAGGGCCGTCCCCATGCCCCGGGTCATGTTCAACACACCCGAGGCCATCCCCGCGTGCTGGCCGGGCGCGGCACCCATGATCGAGGCGTTGTTGGGCGAGGTGAACAGCCCCATCCCGACCCCGACCAGCGCCAAGAGCAGCAGGAACCCCACCGTCGGCGGTCGCCGCACGCCCATCACGGCCAACCCGACGGCGACGAGGGTCATCCCCCCCACGGTGAGGGGCCGGGCGCCGACCCGGTCGGCCAGCCGTCCCGCGAACGGCGCCACGATGCCGAAGGCCAGTGGCATCGCCATGAGCTCGAGGCCCGAGCGGGCCGTCCCCAGGCCCAGCCCCCGCTCCAGGTAGAAGGGCACCAACAGCAGGACGCCGAACATGACCAGGTAGGAGCCGAAGCCGCTCACGATCCCCGTCGAGAACTGGGCGCTGCGGAACAGCCCCAGGTCGAGCATGGGGTCGCTGTCCCGGCGCTCGTGCCAGACGAACAGTGCGCCCAAGACCGCCGCCACCACGAACAGCCCCACGATCAGCGTCGAGCTCCACCCGGTCTCCGCCCCGAACGTGATGGCGTAGAGGAGCGCCGCCACCGCCGGGAAGAAGATCCCGAGCCCGGTCCAGTCGAAGCGCACCCGGGCCAAGAGGTTGCGGCTCCGCGGCACCAGGACGACCGCAGTCAACGCGCCGACCAGGCCGACGGGGACGTTGACGAAGAAGATCAGGCGCCAGCCGCCGGCGGCCAGCAGCAGGCCGCCGATCGACGGGCCCAGGGCGAGCCCGAGCGCCTGGGCCGTCCCCTGGAGCCCGATGGCCTTCCCGAGCGATCGGCCCGGCACCACGAGCACGATGATGGCCAGGCTGTTGGCCTGCAGCATCGCCGCCCCGACGGCCTGCAGGGCGCGGAAGCCGCACAGCGCGGGCAGGTCGGGTGCCAGGCCGCACAGCGCCGAGGCGCCGGCGAAGACCACGAAGCCGTAGACGTAGAGGAGCTTGCGCCCCCACATGTCGGCGAAGCGCCCGACCGCGGTGACGGTCGCCACCAGCACCAGGAGGTACGACAGGCCGACCCAGGTGACGGCCCCCACCGAGGCGTCGAAGGTGCGTTGCAGCGTCGGCAGGGCGACCGTGACGATCGACGCGTCGAGCTGGCCCATGAAGGCGCCGATGCACACCGCCGCCACGGCCAACCAGTGTGCGTTGGGCTGTTCCCGGACGACCTGGGGCCGCCGCGGCTCGACGAGCAGGCGGTCCCAGGTCCACGTCCACGGTCGCGACGCACCGGGCTCGCCGCCCGTCACGTCAGGCCGCCGGGCCGTCGCCCCAGGTGACGACCGCACTGGCCCGGATGTCACGCGACGAGGAGCCGACCAGCACCTCGTACGACCCCGCGTCCGAGCGCCACCCGTGGTCCCAGTAGCGGTAGGCCGCAGCGTCCAGCTCCACCTCGACCGTCTCCTGCTGGCCGGCCTCCACCGCGACTTTCACGAACCCCACCAGCTCGCGGTCGGGGCGCGCCACCCGGGCGTCGAGGGCGCGCACGTACACCTGCACCACCTCGGTGCCCCGCCGCGCCCCCGAGTTGGCCAGCCGCACCGTGACCCTCGACGACGTGATCTCCACGACCTCGTAGACGATGTCGCCGTAGGAGAGGCCGTGCCCGAAGGCGAAGAGCGGGGCGACCCCCGCCGTCTCGTAGTGGCGGTAGCCCACGAGCACGCCCTCGTCGTAGTGGACCTTGCCGTCGGTCCCGGGGTAGCGCGCCGGCGACCCCCCGGTCGGCCCGTCCTCCACCCGCACCGGGAACGTGATCGGGAGGCGCCCGGTCGGCTCCGACGCCCCGACCACGATGTCGGCCAGCGCGTCGGCGCCCTCCTCGCCCGGGTACCAGGTCACGAGCACCGCGGCGGCCCGCTCGGCCCAGGGCATCTCGACGGGCGACCCGGCGTTCACCACGACGACCGTGCGGGGGTTGGCGTCGAGGACCGCCTCGACCAGCTCGCGCTGGCGACCGGGCAACGACAGGTCGGGCCGGTCCCGCCCCTCGGTCTCCCACTGCGCGTTCGAGCCCACCACCACCACCGCCACGGCGGCCGCGCCCGCCGCGGCGACGGCCCGCTCGAACTCGTCGCCCGCGTCCGGCCGGGCGGCGCCGATGCGAGCCCCGAGGATGGGGGAGGAGGCCGACCGCGGCCACACGTCCACCGCCAGCTCGTAGGAGCGGCCAGCCTCGAGGTCGACCTCGGCGTCAACGGGCCGGCTCCCCGCCCCGTAGAAGCCGTCGCCGCGCTCGGGCTCGGAGTTGTCGACGACCAGCGCGCCCTCGATGCGCAGCACCGAGCACCCCGCGCTCTCCAGCCCCAGCCGCCACCGCCCCGACACGTCCGGGGTGAAGAGCCCGCGGATCCGCACGGCGCAGCGGCCCGGCTCGAGGCCCGGCTGCGGCGGCCCGATCCACAAGATGCGGGCCGTGTGGGCCACCTCGGCCGCCACCGCCGCCGACGCCGACGCCCCAGCGCCGTCGTCGGGCCGCCCGTCGCCGTCGAAGTACTCGACCAGGAACTGCTCGCCGTTGAGCAGCCGGAGGTCGATCGGGGGCAGCCCGCGGTCGATGCGGCACCCCACCTCCGAGCGGATCGTCGCGTCGGGGAGGCGCTCGGCCAGCGCGTCGGCCACGCTGCGGCGCCGGTGCGGCGTCACCTCCGAGCTGCCGCCGCCCATCGCCAGCTGTCCCGCGTTCGGGCCGATCACGGCCACGCTCGAGACCCCCGCCGGGCGCAGCGGGAGCAGCCCGTCGTTGACCAGCAGGACCGTCCCCTCGGCCGCCACCGCCCGGGCCACGGCGCGCCGCCCCAGGTCGTCCTCCTCCGACTCCGGAAGAGACGCCGCGGCGACATCGGGCACGCCCACCCGGTGCATCAGGAGCAGCATCCGGCGCACCAGCTCGTCCACCACGCTCTCGTCGACCAGCCCGTCGCGCACCGCCGCCGCCAGGGCGGGCCCGAGCCAGGCCGGCGGGCCGGGCATCTCGAGGCCGAGGCCGGCCCGCACGGCCTCCACCGTCGAGTGGGTCCCGAACCAGTCCGACATCACGACCCCGTCGAAGCCCCACTCGTCGAGCAGCACCTCGTCGATGAGGTCGAGCTGCTCGCCGCAGTAGATGCCGTTGACCCTGTTGTAGGCGGTCATCACCGACCAGACGCCGGCCTCTCGGACGGCGGCCTCGAAGGCCACGAGGTGGATCTCGCGCAGCGCGCGCTCGGAGACCTCGGCGCTGATGGTCATCCGCTCGTGCTCCTGGTCGTTGCAGGCGTAGTGCTTGATGCAGCACCCGACGCCCGAACCCTGCACCCCTTGCACGTACGAGACGGCGAGGCGGGCCGTCAGCAGCGGGTCCTCGGAGAAGGACTCGAAGGTGCGCCCGGCGAGCGGGGTCCGGGGGATGCACACCGTCGGCCCCAAGACGACGTGGACGCCCTTGGCGCGCGCCTCGGCGGCCAGCACCTCGCCCAACCGTCGTACCAGCGCCGGGTTCCAGGTCGAGCCGACGGCCATGCCGCAGGGCAGCGACAGCGAGCGCCGCCCGATGAGGCTGTCGCCCCGGACGCCCGACGGGCCGTCGGACACCTTGAGGGCCCCGAGGCCGAGGCGCTCGACCGGCGGGAGGTACCACAGGCTGGCGCCGCCGGTGAGGGAGCACTTCTCATCGAGGGTCATGGCCTCGACGAGGCGGTCGACCTCGATCACCACGTGTCCACGAACGGCCGCCGCGGGCGGCCCGGCGAGGTCCACTCGACCCGTGGGCCACAGGCGTCGAGCGCGTGCACGAAGCGGGCCCGGGTCGTCGCCGGGTCGATCACGTCGTCGATCTCGAAGTGCTCGGCCACGTGGACCGCCTTCCCGTGCTCGTAGGCGTGGAACACCATCGCCGAGAAGGCCGCCTCGCGTTCGGCGGGGTCCTCGATCCGGTCGAGCTCGCGGCGGAAGCCCAGGCGCACCGCCCCCTCGAGCCCCATCCCGCCCAACTCCCCGGTGGGCCAGGCCACGGTGAACAGCGGCCGGTGGAAGCTCCCCCCGGCCATGGCCTGCGCCCCGAGCCCGTAGCCCTTGCGGAGCACGACGCAGGCGAAGGGCACCGTGAGGGACGACCCGACGACGAACATCCGGCTCACGTGGCGCACGAGCGCGGTCTCCTCCGCCTCGGGCCCCACCATGAAGCCGGGGGTGTCGCACAGGGAGAGCAGCGGCAGCCCGAACGCCTCGCACAGCTGCATGAAGCGGGCGGCCTTGTCGGCACAGCCGGCGTCGATCGCCCCCGCACCGTGCAGCGGGTTGTTGGCGACGACCCCGATCGCCCGGCCCTCCACCCGGGCCAGCGCCGTCACCATCCCCGGCGCGAACGACGGCCGCAGCTCGAGCACCGACCCCTCGTCGGCCAGCCCCTCGAGCGCCCGGCGCACGTCGTAGACGCGGCGCCGGTCCGGCGGCACGACGTCGCGGCAACTGCTCCTGGTCGGGCGCCGCCCAGTCGCGCCGGTCCCCCTGGAAGTACGCCAGGTAGCGGCGGGCCACCTCGACGGCCTCCTTCTCGTCGGCGCAGAGGACATCGACCACCCCGTTCGGCACCTGCACCGCCACCGGCCCGACCTCTTCGGGGCGGAACACGCCGAGCCCGCCCCCCTCGATCATGGCCGGGCCCCCCATCCCGATGGTGGCGTCGGGCGTGGCGATGACGACGTGGCAGCAGCCGAGCAGCGCGGCGTTGCCGGCGAAGCAGCGCCCCGACACCACGCCGACGAGGGGGACCAGCCCGCTCAGCGCGCCGAAGCGGGCGAAGGCCTCGGTGTCGAGCCCGGTCACGACGGCCAGGTCGGTGTCGCCGGGCCGCCCGCCGCCGCCCTCGGCGAAGAGCACCACCGGCAGCCGCAGGCGCTCCACGAGCTCGAAGAGGCGGTCCTTCTTCTTGTGGTTCATCTGGCCCTGGGTGCCGGCGAGGACCGAGTAGTCGTAGGACAGCACGGCGCAGCGCGACCGTTCCGGCTCGAAGAGGTCTCCGTTGACGCGCCCGATGCCGGCGATCAGGCCGTCGGCGGGCGTGTGGGCGACGAGGTCCTCGGTGCTGCGGCGCGCCCGCTGGGCGGCGATGACGAGCGCGCCGTACTCCTCGAAGCTGCCGGGGTCGCACAGGTCCTCGACGTTCTCGCGCGCCGTGCGCCGCCCGCCGGCGTGCCGGCGCTCGGTCGCCTCGGGCCGCCCGGCGTCGCGGGTCGCCGCCACCCGGGCGCGCAGCTCGGCGAGCTCGGGGCGGATCTCGTCGGACGGCGGCGCGGCGGGGCGGGCGGCGGCGACGGCGGGCCCGTCGGACTCGGCCAGCGCGAGGAGGACGTCCCCGGTCTGCACGGCATCGCCGGGGGCCACCGCCACCGAGTCGATGCGGCCGGGCGTGGCGGCCTCGACCACGTGCTCCATCTTCATGGACTCGAGCACGACGAGCTCGGCGCCGGCGGGCACGTGGTCTCCGGGCGCCACGGCGACCCGGAGCACGGTGCCGGCGAAGGACGCCCGCAGCTGGGTCAGCCCGGCCACAGGGGTTCGGGCACCTCGAAGCCGACGGGGGAGCCCCAGGTGTTGCGGTACGAGACGTGGTGCACCGGGAGCCGGCCGCCGACGCCCCAGGTGCCGGTGGGGTAGCCGAAGCTGACGGTGCCCGAGAGGATCCAGCCGGCGTCGCCGGGGATCTCGAGGATCTCGAAGGTCTCGGCCGGGTGGAAGAACTGGAGCAGCGCGGTCAGGCAGCTGCCGACGCCCTCGGCCCGGGCGGCCAGCATGGCGCTCCACACGGCGGGGTAGATCGAGCCGCCGGTCGGGTCGTGCTGGGCGAAGGGGAAGAGGTAGAGGGGGACGTCCTCGAAGTGGTCGGCGAGCCACTGGGCCGAGCGCTGGATGCGGAGGATCTCGATGGACTCGGGTGCGTCGGGGTTGGCGTGGGCCGCATCGAGTTGGGGCTTGTAGACCGACTGCCAGAGCTCCCCCATGGCGTGCTGGTAGAGCGGGGCGAGGGCGGCCTTCTTGGCCGGGTCGTCGAGCAGGAGGAAGCGCCAGTTCTGCTGGTTGCCGCCCGAGGGGGCGTGGATGGCCGCATCGAGGATGCGCGCCTGGACGTCGTGGGGGATGGGGTCCTTCGTGACCCGGCGCATGGCGCGCGTCGTGTAGAGGGCCTCGTGGAGTTCCATATGCACCGGCACCTTACGCCGCCCGTCGACATGGCAACGGTCCTGCAACAGATCAAGTAAGTCCAGCGGATTGGTGCGCTGCGCTGCGTACGAGCCGAGTATCGGGACGTCCCCGGCGCGGTTCGGCCCTCACGGCGTCGAGGAGCGGTCGGGCGGCGAGCAGGAGGCCGGGCGCGACGAGGAGCATCTGCCAGAGCCAGCCGACGTGGCGGGGGTCGAGGGGGCTGTCGTGACCGGGCCAGGTGACGATGGCGCAGGCCGCGACCCCGAGCCAGGGCAGCAGGCTCCGGTCGAGGTCGCCCCGCAGCACGCGCCGGAGCATCACGAGCAGGACGGGCACGAGGACGACGAACGGGACGAGGTCCTGGACGTCGCCTCCCCGGCG
Source organism: uncultured Acidimicrobiaceae bacterium (assembly GCA_963789235.1). Classification (GTDB taxonomy): domain Bacteria; phylum Actinomycetota; class Acidimicrobiia; order Acidimicrobiales; family RAAP-2; genus Bog-473. Next base: position 424,428 of record CAWBJX010000003.1, read on the forward strand.
CACGCCCTGCTCGAACGCGTTGCCCGGCCGGAAGCAGTACACGAGCGCCACGGCGGCCAACCAGGCGAGCAGCGGGCGGAGGCCCAAGGAGACCGCCACGACGGCCAGCAGCGTGTCCGGCCGGAGCGCGGCGGGGCCGAGGCGCCGGGCGACCCACCACGCCAGCGCGAGCGAGAGCGCGATCGGCGCCACGCGCGTGACCAGCACGGCCGGCGCGCCGGACAGGTGGAGCTCCCAGAGCACCGTGCCCCCCACCGACGGCGTGTTCCCGGTCCCGATGGTGATGGCGCGCAACGCGTGGCTCCCGGACAGCGCGAGCAGGGGTAGGTCCACGAGCGCCGCGGTCACGACGGCCGCCGCCGCATAAGAAATCCGGCGCGGGCCCGGGGCGAGCACGAGCAGGGGCGCCGCCACGAGGAGCGCGAACTGCTGGGAGAGGACGGCCAGCGCGACCAGGATCCCGGCGGCGATCCAGCGGTCCCGCAGGGCGCAGGCCAGCGCGCCGAGGCAGAGCCCCATGGCGAGGAGGTCCTGGGGGTGGAAGTAGCTCTGCACGCACATCCAGACCGGTGGCAGGCAGGCGAGCACCGCCAGGGTGGCGGGCTCCCAGCCGCGGCGCCCCCGGCCCGACGCCCGCAGCCAGGCGACGACGCCGCCCATGAGGGCCAGCCATCCGAGGCAGCCGATCCACTCGGTCGGACGCTCGGCGCCGGACTGCACCGACCACAGGTTCATGGCGACGAATGCCTTGTCGCAGTGCGGTCCCAGGGCGGCGGCCGACGGGAAGGCGACGGGGTGCCCGATGCGGGTGACGGCGGCGACGGCGCCCGACAACAGGAGGTAGAGGGGAGCGAGGGGCGGGAAGCCCGGGAGGCTCACCGAGGGGTACACGCAGGCCATCTGGCCGTGCGCGACCGCCCACGTCCCGCAGAGCGACTCCCGGGTGTCGATGATCGAGGGGCCGCCGAACAGGGCGACGATGCCCACGAAGAGCGCCGTCGCGCCACCCCAGCCGAGGGCGCACCACCACGCCGAGAGCGGGGCGTCGAGCCACGACCGCAGCCGCGAGCTGAAATTCGACCTGTGGGTGTACGCGCGTGTCGGTCATCGAGCTTCGTCGGCCGGGGTCACGATCCCCGGCCACCAGGTCCGCCCCCTCGATCACCAAACGATAGGCCGAGCGGGACCGGCCGAACGAGCATCCTCACTCGACCGGGGCGACGGCCGGCACGTCCCGCGCGCGTCCGGCCCCTCGCACGTCGTCGAGCAGCGGTCTCGCCGCGAGCACGATCCCCGGGGCCACCAGGAGCACCTGCCAGAGCCAGATCGTGAGCCGGTGGTCGGTGGTGTCGACGTGGCCGGCCCACATGAGCAGGGCGCAGGCCGCGACCGCGAGCCACGGCAGGAGCTTGCGCAGGCCCGCACCCCGCAGGACGCCGCGGAGGGTCACCAGGAGAGCCGGGACCACGATGAGCAACGGGACGAGCCGGCGCGGATAGCTCCCCCAGGCGACCTCGTTGAAGGCCTGCCCCCCGAAGAAGCAGAACACCACCGCCACCGCGGCCAGCCACGCGACCGTGGTCCGGCGGAGGTGGCCGCGCGCGACGTCGAGCAGCACCAGGGCCACGGCGAGCGCCATGAAGTAGTAGGCGACGATGAGCTGCTCGAAGACGAGGCGGAGGCTCAGCGAGACGGCCACGACCGCCATCAGCGTGGCCGGCCGGAGCGCGGCGGGACCCAGGCGGCGCGCCACCCACCACGACAGCACGAGCGAGGCCGCGATGGGCGCCACCCGGGTCAGCAGCACGAAGGGGGCGCCGCTGAGCTGCAGCTCCGAGAGCACCGCTCCGCCGGGCACGGGGTTGTCGCCCGTGCCGAACGTGATGGCGTGCAGGGCGTGGCCGGAGGTCACGATCGCGAGGGGGACGACCACGAGCACCCCGGTCGCCACGCCCGCCGCCGCGTAGGGGACCCGGCGGGTGGCCGGGGCGAGGAGCAGGAGGGGCGCCGCCACGAGCAGCGCGAACTGTTGCGAGAGGACGGCCAGCGCGACGAGGATCCCGGCGCCCACCCAGCGCCCGCGCCGGGCGCAGGCCAGGGCGCAGAGCGCCAGCCCCATCGCCAGGAGGTCCTGGGGGTGGAAGTAGCTCTGGACGCACATCCAGACCGGGGGGAGGCACGCCACGACGAGCAGGGTCGCGGGCTCCCAGCCGCGGCGCCCCCGCCCCGACGCGCGCAGCCACGCGACCACGCCGACCATGAGGGCGAGCCATCCGACGCAGCCGATCCACCCGGTCGGGCGGGAGGCGCCGGCGTGGCCCGCCCAGGTGCTCATGGTGGTGAAGGCGTCGTGGCAGGTGGGCCCGAGCGAGGGGAAGGCGACCGTGTGCCCGATGCGGGTGACGGCGGCGATCCCACCGGAGAGCAAGAGGTAGAGCGGCGCCGCGGGGGGAAAGTCCGGGAGCGTCACCGGCGGGTAGGCGCAGGCGACCTGACCGTGCGCGACGGCCCACGTCCCGTAGACGGTCTCGGGGGTGTCGATGAAGGCGGGCCCACCGAGCAACGCGACGATGCCCACGAAGAGCGCGGTCGCCGCGCCCCACCCGGCGGCGCACCACCATCCCGAGAGCGGGGCATCGAGCCACGACCTCAGCCGCGAGCCGACGTCGACATGACGGTTCGTGAGGACGTCGGTCATCGAGCTTCGTCGCCCGGGGTCACGAACCCCAGGCCGCACTCGAGTTCCCAGGCCGCCCCCTCATTCATGGAAACGATAGGCGCAGGTCGACCGACAGGACGAGCATCCTGCCGGTCGCGCCCACCACCCTCACGCACACGAGCGGTCGGTGGTGCCCCCGCACGCAGGCACGTAGGGGAGGGTTGTCGGCGACCGCGAGCTCAACACGATCCGGATCGCCGGCTCCCCGGCCCTCAGTGCAGGATTGGGTACGAATACCCACTGGGGCTGGGTCCCCGGACGCTGCGGCGAACCGAGTTTCGGGGCTGGTTGGCACTCGAGGAACTTGCGAAAATCCTCGATACGAAGCACCAGGACCTCGATGGGCGTCACCGCCTCCGCGGACGCAGCACGAGGTTGGCCGTCGATCGCCGAGAGCTCGCCCAGGAGCGAGCCGGCGCTTTCGAGATCGAGGATGACCTGCTACCCGGAAGCGGCCGTTGTGACCAGCTTCACCACGCCGTGAAGACATCACGACCGTCATGTCCTTCTGAGAACAGCACCTGACCGGTGTCGAAACGGCGATGACGACCCGCCGCCTCGAGGGCGCTGCGTTCATCGTCCCGGAGGCGGGCCAGAAAGGCTGATCTGACATCGGGAGAGAAGTGAACTTGCCTGGCGGCCGTGCACGACGGTCCATCGTGAAGGTGATCGGGGACACCGGTCGGTCACGAGGTCACCCGGCGGACGAAGCCAGGAATCGAGCGGCGCTCCCGATCGGTGAGCTCACGCACCTCGAGCCTGTACGTGGCCACTTGGCCCAGGGCGCGGCGGAGCGAGCTGACGTCGAACTCTTCAATGAACCGACGGATGAAGACCCGCCGACCAATCGTGACGGCGGCTCGCGTCGGGGCCGATCCTGGGACCTCCGATGTCTCCATCTGGAGCCAGGAATGGGCGACGTCGAACTCCGGGGGCCCCGCCGCCGCCCAGCCCCAGTCGAGCACGACCGGCCCGTGCCGAGTGACCACGACGTTCGCAGGCTGAAGATCGAGATGGAGGATGCGATCTCCGCGACCGAAGGGGGTCGCGAGGTCCTTTGGCGCGGCGATCTCGTGCAGACGCTGGTGCAACTCGGCCAGGAGCCGGGCGAAGGACGCAAGCCGGTGCGGCTTCCGAGCAGCAAGATCGAGCAAGCCCGGGCCCTCGATCCGCTCGAGCTCCATGTCCGGGCCGTCCACTCGATAGACCTCAGGTGCTGGGTACCCATGGGAGCGGACGTGGTCCATGACCGCCGCCTCGGGAGCCGCCTGTTGGCCCGTCCGATATCGGCGCAGGACGCGGGTGGCGCTCAGCTCGAACACATCAGCGTGTCGCCCCTGACCGAGCAGGCGTCCAGGCTCATCCACGACGGCTCTTCCGAACCATGTCAGCGCCTTGGTGTTCGTGGTCGGCCGCGGTCAATTGCGTGTCCCTCTGGTGCGATGAGGCCACAGGGTCACTGAAGGTCGTTCCGTCCCACCGGCCCCCGTCACGGGTGGGCCGCGCCGCCCCGCCGCGCGGGGGTTTCGTCCCGTCCCCGAGGTCCGGGCAATTCCCGCTTCGCCGTGGTGGCCACGATCACGAGGGTCCTCGGTCAGGAGCGGACCAGCCGAGCGATGGCGTCAGTTGCTTCGTCGATCTTCTCTTGGGCCTGCGGTCCACCGACCTCGATCGCCTGGGTCACGCAGGAACTCAGGTGATCACCCATCAGTTCGATCGCCACCGCCTGCAGGGCCTTGGTTGCCGCAGAGATCTGGGTGAGGATGTCGATGCAGTAGCGGTCGTCTTCGATCATCTGCTGCAGTCCCCGAACCTGTCCCTCGATCCGCCGCAGCCGCTTGGCTACTTGGCCCTTGTGCTCGATGGATCCGTGCATGGCGCCCTCCCGGGAAAGCCTAATATACCCCCACAGGGTACAGGTGACGGCGGGAGCAACCATCCCGACCTCTGGTCGGCGGTGGAAGCGCCGAAAAGACGGGTTCAGATGGACACATGCTTTCGATCTGAGGTCTCCCTCCAAGCCGGTGGCCAATCCATGGGACTGCGGGCATTGGAGAAGGCTCAGCAATGAGGTTCGTCGACGCTGTCGGACACGCGCTGGCGGTGGCGGGCTCCATGACCTGGCAGATTCTCTGGTCGCTCATCTTAGGATTCGCCTTGTCGGCGATCGTCCAGGCACTGGTACGCAAAGGCACTGTCGAACGCCTCCTGGGCAACGACTCGCCGAAGAGTCTCGGGGCGGCAACGGGCCTGGGCATCGCCAGCTCCTCGTGCTCCTACGCGGCGGTGGCTCTGGCCCGGGCCCTCTTTCGCAGGGGGGCCAACTTCACCGCCGTGATGGTCTTCGAGCTTGCCTCGACCAATCTGGTCATCGAGCTCGGGATCATCATGGCGCTTTTGCTCGGCTGGCAGTTCACCGCGGCCGAGTTCGTCGGCGGCCCGATCATGATCGTCCTCATCGCCGTGATCTTCCGCTTGTTTCTCCGCCAACGCCTCGTCGATGTCGCCAAGCGCCAAGCCGATCGAGGACTGGCGGGCTCAATGGAGGGCCATGCAGCCATGGACATGAGCATCCAGACCGACGGGGGCGTCCTCTCCCGCCTGTCGTCGCCCCAGGGATTCACTTCGGTCTCTCATGTCTTCGTGATGGAGTGGGCCGCAGTGTTACGCGACATTGCCGGGGGGCTCCTCATCGCCGGCGCACTTGGCGCGTGGGTGCCTGACAGCTTTTGGCAACACATCTTTTTCACCGGGCATCCGCTCTGGGCGAAGATCTGGGGCCCGCTGCTGGGGCCGGTGATCTCGATCTTTGCCTTCGTGTGCTCCATCGGGAACGTCCCATTGGCCGCGGTGCTCTGGAACGGCGGCATCAGCTTCGGTGGGGTGATCAGTTTCATCTTCGCCGACCTGATCATCTTGCCCATCCTGGTCATCTACCGGAAGTATTACGGGACCAAGATGATGCTGTTCATCCTGGTCACGTTCTACGTCACGATGGTCTTCGCCGGCTACGCCGTGGAGCTGATCTTTGGCGCCGCCGGACTCATACCAGCGACCCGCAACGCAACGGTGCTCACCCCGACGATCAGTTGGAACTACACGACGTACCTCAATATCGTCTTCATCGTGGCTGGCGTCGTACTGGTGTGGAGGTTCTTCCGCACCGGTGGGGCCATGATGCTCAAGATGATGGGTGGCAGTCCCCAGCCCGCGGACATGGGCTCCATATGAGGACAGCCGCTCGGCTGAGCGCTCCTCGCGCACAGCCCCCAGCCACGCCGGCCCTCGACGTGGACGAGGCGGCCCGCGCTCATGTAGTCGGCGGCGAAGACCGGCAGCTGGCCCTCGGGCTGACCGTAGCGGCCGCGCCGACGCCGGCAGTTCGCACTGGCCGCTGGCTACCAATACCGTTGAACCGGCGAACGTGACATTGGGAAGTATGCGGCTGCTCGTTGTCCTCGGATCTGCGCCTCTTCGACGAGTACCGAACGGCACCGCCGGCTTCGAAGATCCGAGCTTGCAGCAGCGGTCGCGGGCAGCACTGATATTTAGTTGACACTTACGTAAGTAGTTGCTTATACTCTATCGAGTGGATGCTGCACTCAAGGCGTTGGCCGAGCCTCGGCGGCGAGAGATCCTCCGATTGGTGTGGATGCGCGAGCTGCCGGCCACGGATATCGCCGATCACTTCGCCGAGGTCACCCGCTCCGCGATCTCGCAGCACCTCACGGTCCTCAAGACGGCGGGCTTGGTGACCGAGCGTCGCGACGGGACGCGCCGCTTGTACCGCGCAGACAGGAACGAGATGAAGAAACTGCGCAAGTTCCTCGACGAGTATTGGACGTCCGGGCTGGAGCGACTCCGTGACGTCGCCGAAGCCGCTCAACGAGACAAGGAGAAGCGCTGATGGCCCAGCTCGTGCGCGAGATCATGATCAAGGCGACACCAGAGACGATCTGGCCGTTCCTCACCGAACCCGACAGTCTCGTCGGGTGGCACGGCACGGTCGCCGAGATCGACCCGCGGCCCGGCGGCATCTACCGGGTGCTGGTCGCCGGTCAGTTCCAGTCGGCGGGGGAGTACGTCGAGGTCGTTCCCATGGAGAAGGTGGTCTTCACCTTCGGCTGGGAAGAAGACGGCCATCCCATCCCGCCGGGATCGACCACCATCGAGATCACGCTGCATCCCGAAGGCGACAAGACCCGCGTACGCCTCGTGCACTCTGGCTTGCCGGACGACGCCATCGGCGACCACGGCCGTGGTTGGGCGCTTTACCTCGAACGGCTCGCGGTGCGCGTCGGGGGCGGCGACCCGGGACCCGACGGCGGGTCCAGGGGCGAAGCCTGATGGACCGACCTTCCGTTCCGCGCCGCACGACGGGCGCGACCGCCCCCATCAGTCGTAACGACAACAAGGAGAAAAGCAATGACCGATCACAAGAGCGGAACACGTGAAGAGTGGCTTGCGGCCCGGCTCGAGCTGCTCGAGGCCGAGAAGGAGCTGACGCGGCGGAGCGACGAACTGGCGCGGCAGCGGCAGGAGCTGCCCTGGGTTCGAATCGACAAGGAGTACCGCTTTGAGACGGACGAAGGCACCGCGTCTCTCACCGATCTCTTCAGAGGGCGCTCGCAGCTTCTCATCTATCACTTCATGTTCGGGGCCGAGTACGCGGCAGGGTGTCCGTCCTGTTCCGCGATCGCTGACGGTTTCGACGGCTCCGCTGTCCACCTCGCGAATCACGACGTCACGCTCTGCGCGGTGTCGCGGGCTCCGCTGGCGAAACTGCAGGCGTACAAGGAACGGATGGGTTGGAGCTTCCCCTGGGCGTCTTCGTTCGACAGCGACTTCAACCACGACTTCCAGGCGGCGCACACCAAGGAGGAGTGGGTGTCCGGATCCGTCGAGTACAACTTCCGCGAGACAGACCTTCGGCCATCGGCCAGCGAGGGTCCCGGACTCGACGAGTTCGCATCGAGCATCGTTGGTACGGACTGGCAGACGTACCGGCGAGAAGGGCCCGGCGTGAGCGCGTTCGCCCTTGACGATGGCGTCGTGTACCACACCTACTCGGCATATGCGCGCGGGCTCGACGGCCTCTGGGGCATGTACCAGTGGCTCGACCGCGCGCCACTCGGTCGCAACGAGACCGGGTTCTGGTGGCGCCGTCACGACGAGTACGCCTAGAAAGGCGCTGGTCGGTGGGCCGTGCCTCGGCAACCGGTTGGTGGGTTGGTTGAGGACGAGGGTTGAGGTCCGGCTCTGGCCTGTCTCCTGTCAGTCACCAGGCTGACTCTGGACCCGACCGCGTCCGATGGCATCTGGCGCCGAGCGGTCACCCGCTCGGCGTGGTGACAATGTCCGGCTGAGACCTGCCGCGGAACAGCCCAGGGGAGCGCAGCGCTCGGTCGATGTCAGCCGGCGTCAGCGTCCCGATCAACCGTCCGTCCTCGAAGACGAGCCCGCAGTGGCTCGGGACCGACGAAAGCTGGCTGACGACAGTGCAAAGAGCCGACGCCGAGGTGGTCTGCGCCAGGCTGGCCATCGCCCAGGCGACCTCTGATGCCCTCGTGGACCCCAAGTGCTCCGGACCCACCCGGCCGATCTGATCCCAGGTCAGGAGGCCTGCCATCTCGCCGTTGAAATCCACCAACGGACAGCGATCGAGTCGGTCCGGGCGGAAGTACTGATCGATGAGGTTCTCGAGCGTGGCGTAGGCAGGAGCGACGACAGTGACCGGCTGCATCACATCACCCACCGAGATTCCGTCAAGCGCCGACCGGAGGAGTACTGCCCCCCGCTCCCGACGACTCGCCCCGAGGACGAACCATCCGATGAGGGCGATCCACAGTCCACTGAGCGAATAGGCGGGAAGGAGGACGAAGGCGACGACACCCAGCCCGATGAGCGCGGCCCCGAAGAACGCCCCGACGCGGGCGGCGGCGTTTGTCGCTCGCAGGCGGTCGCCCCAGTGCCGCCAGAGTCCGGCGCGCAGCACTCGCCCTCCGTCGAGGGGGTAGGCGGGCAGGAGGTTGAACACCGCCAGCAGCGCGTTCATCTCGGCGATCCACCAGAGGGCGGCGACGGCCAGTGACGACGCGCCGATGGCGCTGAGACCCAGCGCCACCAGGCCGAACGCGGCGGCCAGGCCGACGCTGGCCAGGGGACCGGCAATGGCGATGCGGAGTTCGGATCGGGCGTCGGGAGCATCGTCCTTGAGATTGGCCACCCCACCGAGCGCCCAGAGAACGATGCCGTCCACCACCACGCCCCGTCTGCGGGCGACGAGGGCGTGAGACAGCTCGTGGCCCAAGAGGCCGGTCAGGAACAGGGCGGCGCTGAGCAGGGCCACCAGCCAGTAGGCGGCGGCGGTGAACCCCGGGGCGGTCACAGGGAAGACACCCAGGGCCAACCCGACGGCGATGAGCACCACGATGACGACGACACTCCAGTTCAGGCCGACACGGGTCCGACCGATTGTGCCCAGATGAAGAGTTTCCTGCATGAAACCAGTCTGCCGTCGACCGCTGTGGTGAAGCTGTGCGCTTTCTGTTGACTCGCTGAAAACCTTCCCGCTGTCAGTTCTGGAGTGACCGGAATCGCAGACACCTTGACCGCTGCATGCGACGATGTCCGTGTGGCAAAAAGGAGGCCGACCTAGCGATGCGAGTGTGAGTCCATCGAGTCTCGGGTCCGTCCACGCGATGGTTGCTCATTGCATGCATCGAAGAAGTACTCCATCCCAGAACGCCGGCGCGAGGGCAGCGGGTCGGTAGAGCCGAGAGCTAGCGACGGGCCTTGCTGTCGACCCATTCGCCGTCATCCAGCACTTCCTCGACGATGGCGAACACTGATCGTATTCTAGCGAACTATGTTCGCAATGCGACGTTCGAACAAGTCGAGACGAACTCTATTGATGGCGACCACGTGTGGCTGCGTGGCCGCGCTGCTCTGGGGCGGCGGAACCAGATCATCTGCGAGTTCGTCGACGAGCTCATCTCGTGCGCCGCTAGGCGTCACATGGATGCAGGGCTACGCCGCTCCTGACACCCCAGCCCAATACAACAAGGTCGGGATCATAAAGGTCGGGCCGAGCAGTGCGAAGAACGTTCTGGTCCTCGAGCCAGGTACCTCCGCCGCCGCCGCCTATTTCGTTCCTCTTGCCAAGTGGATCGTCTCGAAGACCAGTCGTTGGCAGGTCTGGTCGGTCCAGCGGCGGGAGAACCTGCTCGAGGACCAGTCGGTGCTGAACCTGTACAAGGAGCACAAGGCGACGACGACGCAGCTCTTCGACTACTACCTCGGCTACCTCAAGGATCCGAGCATCGGCCGTCACTATCAGCCCGTCGCCAACTCGACGGTCGAATTCGCCAAGCAGTGGGGAATGAACGTCGCCGTCCAGGACCTGCACGTCGTGATCGGCGCCGCCAAGAAGCTCGGCGGCAAGGTGGTGCTCGGTGGCCACTCGCTCGGCGGATCGGTGGTGACGGCGTATGCCACCTGGGACTTCGACGGCCACGCTGGAGCCGACCAACTGGCGGGCTTGGTCTACATCGATGGCGGGAGCACCGCGACCCCGGTGAGCGCCCAGGCAGCGAGCCAGACACTCCAGGCGCTCGACGCCCCGAGCGCGAGCCCCTGGCTCGCCTTCGGCGGGATTGTGGCGCCGTACGCCGGATTGTTCGAGGCGACAGGAGCGGCATCTGCGCTCTTGGACCCGAATGCGCCTTCGTTGGGTCAGACTTCGGGACTCTTGCCTTCAGACATCGTTCCTTCGGTGCGGGTCACCAATGTGGGCCAGTATGGCTACGCACTCAACGCCACGACCTCACCACCGAGTTTGCTCGCTGCCCAGGCGCACCTCGGCCGGGGCATCGCTTCACAAGGCCCGATTCACGGCTGGGACGGGACTGGAGCTCTCACGCCGATCGACCGCTTCGCGACCATGTTTTCGGGTGCAGGGATCAACAACGCCAACGGCACCGAGTGGTACTTCCCGCAACGCTTGACGGACGACACGGGTGCTGTGGACAACGGGAACGCCAATCCGGCCCAAAGCGTGCTCGACGTCGATGCCACCATGGGTCACAGCCTCCCAAAGAACCTGTTGATCTACGCTTTTGGCGCGCGCCTCGGTGGAGCAAGCGTGCCCGAGGATGCGCAGATCTTGGCCCAACAGTCGGGCATACCCGTGAGAAACCTCACCCTGGCGAACTACCAGAGCACCTACTCTCACAACGACCCGGCCGGCGCCTACCCCAACAACGCCTTCTTCAAGCGACTCATGCCCTTCCTCGGCAAGGTCAGCGCACAAAAGTAGATGTGGCAAGGTGCATACCGGTTCTCGGGATGCCAGAGTTGGCGTTCTTCGGGACCCGGTGATGCTCTCGCTCGCCGTCTGTGCCAGAGCGGGATTTGCCCACCACCACCAAGGAGGCAGTCGGATCGGCATCGGTCTGGGCCACGACCTGTGAAGAGAAGCATCAATCTCCGAATGGTTGTCCCAAAAGGTCGGGTAATCGACCGATGTCTTCGATCACGTGATCTGGCGCGGCGCCCTCGGTCACCAGGTCTCCAGAACGGTACTTTCCGGTCTTGACCAGGACACCGGTCATGCCGACCGCCTGCCCGCCACGCACGTCGGAGTCGATGTCGTCTCCGACCATGACTGCCTCGTTCGGGTCAGCACCCAGATCAAGCAGTGCGGCGCGGAAGAACTCTGGAGCTGGCTTGCCGACGACGGGGATCTCGACGCCGGCGGCTGCTTCGAGCCCAAGGATAAACGCGCCCATATCCAAGGCCGGGCCCTCGGCGGTCTGAAAGCGAGTGTTCCGGTGCAAGGCGACGACGGGTACACCGTCCACCGCCAGCTTGAAGACAGCGTCCAGCTCTTGGTATCCAATGCTCGGACCGGCACCGCCGAGTAGCACGACACTCGGAGGGTCGGGTCCGACGGTATCGACCCCAGCCAGATCCTCGTCGAGCAATCCCTCGTTCACGACCAGACATCTGGCACCGGGAAACCGCGTGGTGAGGTATCGCGTCGCGCTGGACACGGCGGTGAAGATCTTCGCAGCGTCGACGTCCATTCCGGCTTCTCTCAGGATGGAGGCGATCTCTCGGCGGGACTTCGACGAGGTGTTGGTGACCAAACCAAAGCTGATTCCCTGGTTCCGCAGCCAGATCAGCGTCTCAGCCGCCCCGGGCAGAGCCCTCCAAGAGACGGTCAGGACACCGTCGATATCAAGCAGAACAGTCCTGGCCATGGGCCAACATAGCGTTTCGAGCGTCCACACCTGCAGTCCTCGGTGGAGAGATCCGACCGCCCGACTCCGGGAGACCTCGGGCGCAATCCGGGGGTACCTTGACCCTGTTCGACCTCTATCGAGTGGAAAGGCACGATGGACCAACTGGTTGAGTCCTACCCCGCGGGTGGCTTGGTCGTTGCCGAGTCGCCGTCGTCTCGAAGGTGACCACGCCGGGAGTTGTGCCCTCTGCGGCCGGCTACCGGATGCCCCCGGAGACGGCACCCCATGAGCGCACCCTGATGTCATGGCCTTGCCGGAGGGAGTTGTGGGGTTCCGCTCTTCGTGACGCCAAGCGCGAGTATGCCGGCGTCGCCACGGCGGTCGCTTCCTTCGAGCCGGTGACCGTCGTGGCGTCGACAGCCGCAGACGCAGTGGAGGCGAGGCAGGCCGTCGGCGACGGAGTGGAAGTGATCGAAATCCCTCTCGACGATTCTTGGCTACGCGACAACGGCCCCGCGTTTGTCATCGGAGGCCCCCAAGGGCGACTCGGGGTGCATTTCGGATTCAACGCGTGGGGCAAGAAGTTCGACGGGTGGGACCGCGATCTGACTGCTGGCACCACTCTCGCCCGGCGGTTCGCGGCCGACATCGTCGAGGCCCCGCTCGTGCTGGAAGGTGGCTCGATCTGCATCGACAGTCGAGGTCGGTTGGTGACGACCGAACAGTGCCTGCTCAATCCCAATCGCAACCCCCACCTCTCGAGGGAAGACATCGAGCGGTGCCTGCGTGAGTATCTCGGCGCGACCGAGATCGTTTGGTTCGGCTGCGGCCTGGTCGGGGACCGTGACACCGACGGGCACGTTGATATGTTCACGACACTGACCGACGAGAATGCCTTGCTCATGGTGTCGCTGCCCCCTGGAGATCCCGACCACGACAGGATGGCGGACAATCGGCGACGTGCCGAGGCCGCTGGCTTTTCGGTGATCGATTTTCCATTGCTGAGCCACGGCCGGGTTGAAGGGAACGACGTGATGCTGTCGTACCTCAATCTCTACCTCTGCAATGGGGGCGTCGTGGTCCCGCTTGCCGGGGACCCGTCCGATGACGATGCCCTCCAGCGCATCCGCGCCGCGTATCCGGACCGCCGAGTCGTCGGTGTACCCGGCCTGACCATTGCCTACGGGGGCGGCGGCCCGCACTGCATCACCCAACAGGTCCCCCTTCCATGAAGGTGCTCCGTGCAACCACCCAACCTTCGTACGCTCGAATTGAACCACCCACGCACCCGCCGGTGCGGGTCGGCGCACTGCAGCTGGCCTGGCACGCTGATCCTGCCGAGCACCGGGAGGCCCTCGCCGAGGGCATCCGCCTGGCCGCAGGCGAAGGAGTCGAGATCGTATGCCTCCAGGAGCTCACCCTGTCCCCGTATTTCGCCGTCACGCCCGGGGGACCGGAGCTGGGACGGGTCGAACCCGAACCGCTTGAGACCGGTCCGACCATGCGCTTCGCCGCGGCCATGGCGGCCGAGACCGGCATCTTGGTGCACGCTTCACTCTACGAGGAGCGCCCCGGACATCACCTCGGGTACAACACCGCGATCGTGGTCGCCCCCGACGGCACGTTGCGCTTGCGAACCCGCAAGCTGCACATTCCCGTCACCACCGGCTACTACGAGGACAGATACTTCACCCCAGGCCCGGCCGGGACGGATGCATTTCACACGCTGCGCGTCGGCAGTGCCGAGTTCGGTTTCCCGACGTGTTGGGACCAGTGGTTCCCCGAGCTGGCGAGGGCGTACTCGCTGCATGGAGCTGCCGTCCTCGTGTATCCCACCGCCATCGGCTCGGAACCCGACCACCCTGAGTTCGACACCGAGCCCCTGTGGGAGAAGGTGATCGTGGCCAACGGAATCGCCAACGGGACGTTCATGATCGCGGTCAACCGCATTGGGAGCGAGCCGCCGATTACCTTCTATGGGTCCTCGTTCGTCTCCGATCCCTATGGTCGCATCCTTGTGCAAGCACCACGCGACGAGCCGGCTGTCCTGATCGCCGACCTGGACATCGACCAGCGGCGGGACTGGCTCTCATTGTTCCCGTTCCTTGCGACCCGTCGTCCAGATGCCTATGGTTCGCTCACCGACTCGCCCAGCGCCCTCGAGGAGAAAGTGCACAGGGGTGAAGTCGAGCACTAGACGCACTCCTGTGGATGGCCGTCGGATGGTCGACCCGTAACTCGCCGTCGTGACATCCACAGAAGTTCGCGGCACTCGGTCAGAACTTGGTTGGGGAGGAATCGAACCGTGCGAGTTCGTTTTGCGGAAGTCCACGTCAGCGCCATGGCGTCGACTTTACTGGCGATGTCGGCGGGACACAGATCCACACGTTGGCATCCGTTGGCACACGTTGGCAACGCGCTTGTTGATCGCAGATGTGTCCGATTTGCGTCTTGCTCCGGACCCCAGCACAAAACTGGATGAGATCCACCGCTTGTGACGGTCGAATCCGTCGTGGAGGCTGTTCAAGAGATTCTGTTGCCCCAACACCAATGACCGCATTCCCGAGTTCTCCCGAATATGACCGCATCGGGGGCCAACCCCATCAGAGTGGGAATAAGGTCCACATGGCTGGCGGGATGTTGACCCCGCCCGGAGAGGTGGCCACGCCAGGACGTTTCAGGGACGGCGGGGCTCACAGAGGCCCTGGGGGCTAGGAGGGCGCTTCTGGGGGCGGCTCGTGCACGGCGGCCTCCCAGACCTTGCCGGATAGGCGCACGGCCACCACTCGGGAGACGGCGATGCCCACGGCCATGGAGGTGGCCCAGATGAGGGCGGCGCCCCAGGTCACTCTGCGGTCCGCCGGTCCGCTCGGAGGGGGCTGGTGGCGCACCAGGCGCCAGGCCATGGTGAGCAGGCGCTGGGTCACGATGGCAGCCACGGCCACCGAGGCGGCGTTGACCACCTTCCAGCCCAGGTTCTTCTGCTCGGGGCTGGCGTTGACGGGCTTGTGAGGCCTCCAGGTGTGGTGGTAGCGAGCCTCCATCTGCGTCTAATGATGCCCCTCTACCACCGGGCATTGCTCCTCGGCTGAAGCCTCGGGTGAGATGGGTATGAACCGGCGGCACCGGCACGCCCGGCGAACCCACCGAAATGTCCCCGTCCGGCCAATGGACGGTGGGGACTCCTCGTGGTCCGGATTGGGTCGGATCCACGTCGTGGGAAAGCGCTCGGTCAGGCTGGCTTGCATGGCAGAGAGCTCCACAGAAGAGGGTGCAAGGGGAAGAGCGCCATTGAGCGGCCCGACGGACGCGGTCAGCCGATCGTGGCTGTCGGCTCGAGCTTCTTTGCGGCCGTGTTCCACTCGTAGACGAACACGGGCTCATCACCGTCTCGGTGGCCGCCCCGAAGTCGTAGGTCCCGCCTCCGCCAGGGATCATGACGTGCGTCAGCGACTGCCCTCCCTGGTTGAACGTCGCGTTGTTCAGCGTCTTGCCGGCGGCCTTGACGATGTCCTCGAACAATGCCATCACCTGGCACACGTTTTCGGCGCGTCCATGTCACCGGAGTCGAGCTCGTTGCCGTACGGGATCGTTGATCACCGCATTGGGCTCGGCGGCGTGGACGGTGGCCACGCAACGCCGCATTGCCGGGTCGTTCCATTCCGTCGAGGGCGGCGTGGGTGCCGCCTGGCGCAACGCCCCGTAGGATCGGCGCCGCTCGGAATTGCTTCGTTGGGAGGACGGGTCCTCAGGTCCGGAGTAGTCCGGGGTGATCAACGGAGGTAGGTAGGTGTTCTGGTTGGCCTCCAGCGCTTCGGGCCAGCTCGAGGCCCGCGTCACCCACGGCGATAACAACGTTGGCTCCGGCGGACTGGAAGTTTGTGCGATGACGCGTATCCCGAATCCGTGGCCGCCTGGTCCGTGTCTGGGACGCTGTTGATGGCCGTTTGTACCACGTCCACCTTGAGTTCTTTGAGCTGCGGGAGAACCAGGTCGATCTGGCTGATTGGGATGTGTCTCCCACCACGGCGACTTCTTCCTGGCGAAGGCCCTCTGGTCGAAGGCCGCCATTCCTTCTTGGGGATGAGTTGTATTGTCAGAGATTGATCGTTGTTGAACACGGAGCCCTGGCCTGCGCCGACTCCGCATGGTAGTCAGTGTCGCGCCGATCAATGGTGCTGTTTATGGGTGTCGAACATAGCAGGCCGTGTCGGTGGCCTGGAAGAACCCGATAACGGCGAAAACACCTTGCTTGCTCTCCGTGAGCGTAAAAGAGCGCATGGAGTGGCGGCCTTGTGTGGTCCCGATCGGATAATCGGCCTCGAACACGGTACGATTTTCGCCGACCGTTCTTGCCGACGTCCTTCCTTGGCGTTGATCTGATCGATCAGCGCGGTGTAGGCGACTTGGAAGTTGCCGGTGATCGTTGATATTGACGATGTTTGATAGCGGTTTGATCGAGAGAGCGTGCATCCGAAGCTTGATGCTCGTCGGGGTCACTCCCGTCCAGGTGTGGCGGTGGTGCTGCCAGCGACGCCGGATCATCCACGATTAATGAAGCCGGTGATCGCCATCGAGAGCTGGCCGGTGATCGCCATGAGTGGTCTGGATGCTCATGCTTGCCTTCGGTTGGACGGTCAGTTTGGCACGGTCGGGAAGGAAGATCCAAGTAGTGCAAGTACTGAGCGAACAAACCCTGATTGGTGTCGGAGACCGAATATCGCCTCGAGAGAAAGTAGCGCACGGTCGGTGCCGTCTCGCTGCGGTACCGTGTGAGGATGAGGTCGAGCGGATTGCCGGGGATCGAGCCGTGGAGGAAGAAGTTGATAGCGACGGCGATCCACGCGGTAAACCGGTAGAAACCGGCGCCGCGGAGAAGGAACTTCATGTCGATTCAGCGCCGGGCACCGAGCGGAAATGGAGAGCGGCCCCGGGCGCTGCGGCACTTATCGACACATTCACATGCCCCTCCCTTGCGCTTTCGGCACCGCCCACCTCACCCCCCAGCGACCGGTCCGGTGGTCGCGAGCACGGTAACGGCTGGCGCTTACTCGTGTCAACAGCGCCCCGGCGTGAGTTGACTCACCTTACGCTGGAGAGGAAGAGAAATGACTCCCAAGCGTCGTCCGACTAGCCACGATGTCGCTCGTGCGGCCGGGGTGTCGCGGGCAACGGTGAGCTATGTCCTCAACGACGTCACGCGCCAGCGCATCTCGCCCGAGGTTCAGCAGCGTGTCTTGAAGGCTGTCGAGGAATTGCAGTACACACCTCACCATCACGCTCGGATGCTGAAGGTCAAAGAGAACGACATCGTTCTCATCCTTATGATTGGGGCCACGCCTGGACCCGTGTTGTACCCAAGTGACCGACACTCTCACACGCCGAATTGCGAGCGGCGGGATACGCACCGCTGGTCGACTACACAGGCGCGCCGTCCCCAACGACCTTCACTCGCGCCTGCGAGCGGATCCAGCCCGTAGCCGTGGTTGCACCGGACCATTGTTGTCGTCCCGGATCGTCAAGGCGCTCGAACTCAACGGCACCCGATGCGTTCTTGCCGTCGGGGATGGTCCGGGAAAGTCAATTGCCCGTCTCCGCTTCTCGCAAGAGCCAATCGGAGAGGCTGCGGCTGCGTTCTTGGTCGAGCGGGGGCGTCGGCGTGTGCTGTTCGTCGGGCCCGACGACCCGAGGTTGGCGGACATCTCACAGGAGCGCCTCCAGGGCGTGAGGCGAGTGCTCGATGATCGTCATATCCGTACCGTGACCGTGCCCATAGAGCTCGATTCGGCGCGGGAACCGATCTCGGCCGCCGTGCACAAGAATCCGTCCGTTGACGCTGTGTTCGCCTACAACGATGAGGTTGCGCTCATTGTGCTCCAGGTGCTGCGAGAGGCGGGGATTGGTGTGCCGAAGGACATTTCCGTCATCGGGTGCGACAACCTGCAGTTGCCGCCGCGTTGACGCAGCCGTCGTTGACGACGATGGACCTCGGGGACGTGGGAGGACAGATTGCGGACCATCTTCTGGCCATGCTCGAGGGAAACCGACGTCCGACGGCAACGGTGGGTATGCCAACCGTCATCGAGCGCGAGTCGGCCTAGTCCCACGAAGCTGGGGGGTCACAGCGGTGCGTCCGAATGGATTGACACGTGTAAGAGCTACTCGTAACATCGCCCGTCTATCGGCCGTCTGGGACACGGACGCCAATCAGGGGTGGTGGAGGGTAATCCATGTCCGGGGTCAAGGCAAAGGATGATGACATCCAGCACCGTACAGACGAGGATGTCGAGCAGCTGAGCTTCGTCGATCAGGTGGCCCTAACCGTCGGGGTGGGCTGGTGGCACACGGCCGGCGCAGCAGCCCTGGGCCTTGTCGGCGTCCATGTAACCGACGGGCCCAACGGCGCACGAGGGCGCGTTGGGGGGAGATCTCGGCGTGCCTGCCGTCGGCGACCACGCTCGCGGCGACGTGGGACCCGCCACTGGTGCGGATGATCGGAGAAGTGCTCGGCGATGAAGCGCTCGACAAGGGCGCTCGCGTCCTCCTCGCCCCCACGGTCAACATCCACCGCCATCCCCTAGGGGGCCGCAGTTTCGAGTGTTTTTCCGAGGATCCGCACCTGAGCGCTGCCATGGCGGTCGCCTATGTCCAAGGCGTGCAGGGTCAAGGTGTGGGCTGTGCCATCAAGCATTTCGTCTGCAATGACCTGGAAATTGAGCGGATGTCGATCGATGTCGAGATCGCCGAGCGTCCTTTACGCGCGAGATCTATCTGGCGCCTTTCGAAGCAGCCGTCCGAGAGGGCGACGTCTCTATGGTGATGTCCGCCTACAACCAGCTGCGCGGGCACTTCTGCAGCGAGAACCGAGACCTCCTCGTCAGCGTGCTGAAGGAGGAGTGGGGCTTCGAGGGCGTCGTGGTTTCGGACTGGTTCGGGACGCGCAGCACCGCCGCTCTCGGCGCCGGCCTGGATCTCGAGATGCCAGGACCGGCTGCTTTCCTGGGCCCGCATCTGGTCGACGCAGTGTCCCGCGGGGACGTGGATGTCGATGCGGTGCGTGCCGCCGCCCATCGGATGCTGCGGCTCTTGCGACGGCTCGAAGCGCCGCCCGCAGGGGTGCGGCGCTCCGTTGACGAACGAGCGGCGCTGGCACGCCAGGCCGCCGCGTCGGGCATCGTCTTGCTGAAGAACGAGTCCTCGGTTCTGCCGCTCGACCGGGATGCATTCGAGAGTCTCGCTGTCATCGGACCCGCGGCGGCGTGCCTGTGTCCTCAGGGTGCTGGTGCGGCCGAGGTCACACCTCCTTATGTGCGCTCGCCTCTGCCGGCCATCCTCGATCGGGCCGGTGCCATGACCGTCGTCTACGAGCCCGGGTGCGTCATCCCGGGCCCCGTACTCCCACTGGGTCCGTCGGGGCTGCGCACGCCCAATGGCGCCGAGGGTATCGAGGTTGAGTACTACGCGAGCGATGAGCCCGACGCCGAGCCAGTTCATCGTGATGTCTTCACCGTCTCGCGGTTGGTGTGGCTCGGCTCGCCGCACCCGAGCCTCACCCAGGGCCGGTTCCACGCTCGGGCCACGACCACCTTTACCCCGGACCGGACTGGCACCTGGGATTTCGGTTTGGTCGCCACCGGCACGGCGCAGCTCTTCCGAGACGACACGTTGCTCTTGGACACGACCGACGCGCCGCTTGGAGAGGGATTCTTCGGGATGGGCAGCGAGGAGGTGAACGCAGCGGTGGAGCTGGTCGAGGGCATAGCCTGCACGCTGACCGTGGAGTTCAGAGTCAACGGCGCGGAGATGCCTGTGGCAGCGGTCTCCTTTGGTGGGGCCTTCCGGCCGCCGGAGGACACCTTGACGGTTGCCGCTGACGGGCACGGGCGGCCGACCGGCGCTGGTCGTCATGGCACTGACAGGGCGTTGGGAAACCGAAAGGAGATCGGTCCACGCTGCGGCTGCCGGGTGAGCAGGATGCACTGGTCGACGCGGTGGCGGCGGCCAATCCGCGCACTGGCGTGGTCGTGAACAGCGGGGCGCCGGGTCGAGATGCCCTGGGCGGACGAAGTGCTTGGGATGGTCAGGTCATGGTACCCGGGCCAGGAGGGGGGCACGGCCATCGCTGACGTCCTCTTGGGAGACGTGGACGCCTCTGGACGGCTCCGACGACGTTCCCTGTGCGCTTGGAGGACACGCCCGCTTTTCCCTTCTACATCCGGGGGACGGACAAACGCTGCACTACGGCGAAGGATTGATGGTCGGCTACACGCCACTACGACACGAGGGGCGTCGACCCCCTGTTCTGTTTCGGCCACGGACTCTCCTATACGACGTTCGCCTACGGCGCGCTCACTCTCGAGCAGCGACGGGACCGACGTTGTGGTCGAGTTCGACCTTGCCAACACCGGACGGCGACGGGGGGCCGAAGTAGCCCAGGTGTACGTGCGCCGGCCTCGTTCTGGCCTGGAACGGGCGGAAAAGGAGCTGAAGGCATTCGAAAAGGTGTGGTTGGATCCCGGGGAGAGCACTAGCGCGTGCGTCTGCTTCTTCCCGAGCAGTCCCTCCGCCATTGGGACGAGACGGAGAGCCACTGGGCTGTGGAGCGAGGGGAGGCCGACATGCCTCGTCGGCGCCTCGATCCGCGACATTCGGCTCTCGACCACGACGACCCTCTAGCTGGACACGCTCATAGTGCCTTCAGGTGCGACATTGTGACGGGACCGACACTCGCAGAACCAAGTGAGCAGTGTGGAGGACGAGATGGAACCGATAGCCACGACCAAGCAAGGGAAGGTCCGAGGCTCGAGCAAGGAGGGCACCGCCGTCTTCCTCGGGATACCCTACGCTGCGCCCCCGGTTGGTGATGCCCGGTTCGCGCCACCGGCGCCTCCTGAGCGCTGGGAGGCGACCCGTGACGCTCTCACCTATGGCGCCACGGCGCTTCAACCTGAACAGGAGTTCACCCTCATTCCTGGAACCCACGGTCCCGGGGGACAACTGCCTGAACCTCAACGTGTTCACCCCCGACCTCGGCGCGTCGGCGTTGCCTGTGCTTGTGTGGATCCACAGGCGGGGGATACTTCGCCGGTTGCAGCGCCAGCCCGTGGTACGGGGGGACCGCTTCGCCCGCGATGGCGTGGTGCTGGTGAGCATCAACTACCGCCTGGGTATCGAGGGCTTCCTTGCCGTTGAGGACAGGAGGAGTCAACCGCGGCGTTCTCGACTGGCTAGCTGCACTGGAGTGGGTGCAGCAGAACATCGAAGCGTTCGGGGGTGACCCGACCAAGGTGACGGTGGCCGGACAGTCCGCCGGGGGAATGGCCGCCGCAGTTTTGCTCTCCATGCCGCGAGCACGCGCGCTTCTGCGGCGCGCCATCTGCATGAGCGGACCAGTGGCGCAGGTCGGGACCGCCGAGCAGGCACAAGAGACGGCGCGCACTGCAGCCAAGGACCTCGGCATCCGACTCACCCGGCACGCACTCAGTGGGGTCCCGATTGAGCGCCTGCTCGAAGCCCAGGCGCGCCTCCTGCCGTTCGGTCCCGGCGCCACGCCCGACCTCCAGGCGTTCGGGACAGGGGGTCGGGCAATGCTGCCCCTCGCCCCCTGCGTCGACGGGGACATCGTGCCGCTCGATCCGCTCGGGGCCCTTCGCTGCGGCGCGGGAGCCTCAAAGGACCTCCTGGCCGGCACGACGACCGAGGAGTTCAACATGGTGTTCGCTCTCCTCGGCGGCGACATCGACGACGCCGCCACGGACCAGGCGTTGCAGCAGGCCGGGCTCTCGGCCGAAGGCGCGCTCGCCTATCAGAAATTCTCGACCAGGCAGTACCGGCGCCAACATCTTGGGCCAGGCTATGACCGACCGGATGTTCCGGGTGCCCACCGAAGAGTTGTGTGATGCACAGGCTGGTGCCGACGGCCAGGCCTTTCTCTATCAGTCTGCGTGGCGCTCGCCGGGCATGGGCGGTCTGTTGGGCGCCGCCCACTGTGTCGACGTTCCGTTCGCCTTCGACAACCTGGACGCCTCGGGCGTGGAGGTTGCCCTGGGGTCCGAGCCCCCCAGGCGCTGGCGGACCGGATGCATCGAGCCTGGGTGGACTTTGTAACCGACGGTGATGCGGGGTGGCCCGCCTTCCAGCTCGAGACACGGCCCACCATGGTCTTCGACCGTGAGAGCGCAGTGGTGGAAGACCCTCTGCGTCTTCCACGCTCCTTATGGCGAGCAGTCTGAGTGGACCGGAGAAGGTTCACCTCCCCGGCCCCGATGACGTCGCCCCACCTTTCTTCGGTGGCGCCTCCGGTGGGCGGCGGCTGTCATCGTCGTCCGGACGGCCGCCGCTATCGAGCCGCCTTCGGCTCGCACCGTCTTTGTGGGAGCCGCCCGTGAGTTGTCCGCCGAGGCCTGCGCCTCGACTTACGCCATGACCACAGAAACGGAGAAAGCCTTCGCCGGGCTTCTCGACGAAATCGCCGGGACACACCGCCGCATGGTGCAACACCTCGCGGACGACGAGACCACACTCTTGGAGGCGCACAAATGGATTCTCTCAATCCTCCAGGTCGCGGCCGAGGTCCAGCTGTGGGCCGACCCGGCGCGACCCCGCCTTGTCGAAATTGCTGGGCCCTATTTGAAGTGGGGCGGTGACAACGCAGACGCCTTTTACGGCTTCGCTCCCATCGACCCGACCCGCACCTATCGGATCACCGCCTGGCCGGGCGACGCCGCCTACCTCTCGCTCACCATCTATGGTGGTCCCAACGACGGCCGGTATTCCGAGCGCATCGTCGGTACGGTGAACGGCCGCGACGCCACTCCCGGTCTCGACGGGTCCATCCGGATCGTGGCATCATCCGAGCCGCCAAGAGAGCAGGGCGTGGCTTGGCTCAAACTCGAACCCGACGCCGTCGCAGCCCTCACCCGCGACTACCTCGCCAACCCCACGACGGGACGTCGAGCGACCTGGCACATTGAGGCGGACGACCCGCCCGTCACCTTCAGTCAGAACGACTCCGATTTGGCTCGCCGCATCCGGTCCATGACAACCTGGGTGCGCGAGCAGGCCAGCATCGTGCCGATCCCGCCTCGCGGACGCCCAACGCCATCGATCCCCCGTATCCCGTGCCGACGACCACCTTCGGCTGGGCCGCCGGCGATGCGGCCTACGCCATGGGCGCCTTCGAGCTGGGCGACGAGGAGGCACTCGTTATCCGAGGTCGTTCGCCCGACGTGCGTCTTCTGGAACATGTGCCTGTGGAACCGTTTGCTGCACACGTACAACTACGACTACGAGCGGGTCACTATCAATGGTGCCCAGGTCCACTACGAGGAGGACGGCTCCTGGGTCATTGTGGTGTCGGCCGAGCGGCCGGCCCATCCCAACTGGGTGTCGACCGCCGGGCACGCGCAGCGGGCGCATCTGGTTCCGCTGGTTCCTCCCGCGGAAACCCCTGAACAGCCCCAGGTTGAGGTACTGCCGGTGGCCTCCGTAGTGAAAGAGCGGCCAGAGCCGGTCCGTATCGACGATCTGGCCGAGCCGCGCTTCAGCTAGCCCCTAACGAGGGCTTGGGGTGCACCCCGCGGTCCGGGAGGGCTGTCGTCGGTCAGGTCACCCTGCCAGGGGACAACGCTCCGTGTGATCGGTCGCCAGGCGTACAATCTGACTAGTGCCAGACGGTCCAAATCCCCCTTCGGATATCGAGCGACAACGCCAGGCTGCGGCCTTGAACCATCTCCTCGGAGATATTGGTTTGACCTCAGCTAAGCAGACCAAGTGGTGGAACTCGGTCAGCTACGAAGAGCTCGGCGGACGGACGCCAACTCAAGCCTGGTTGGCCGGCTACGAGGACTCCGTTCGTGGCCTGGTTGAGCAGTGGTACGAGGCCAGCCGTGCGGCCGCTGCTCGCCTGATCGGGGATGACGAGTACCTTCTCCGGCTTCGCCGAAAGCTCAAAGAGCTCGACGACAAGTACGGCTCCAGCATCATCCGCTCCGCCTGACGGTGCCCCTGCGAGACACCCGGGCCCTGGAGGAATGGGCTGAGCGTGAAAACCTGCCACCTTCGGGTTCCGTGCCCGAGGATCATGGATTGTCGGCGCCACCGGCGACCCGCCCGGTCCGAAAAATCTCTCCCCGGGGTTCAGCGGTCGATCACAAAGGCCCAGCTCAGAGGCCAGAAAGTACCATCCGACTCGGAACTCGAGCGCCTCGGCAGAGTCGACCGCCTGCCACCGCCAGTCCGGGGCCCCGCAGCGGACAGCGGGCATCGTCGCCACCCTCCGGCCGCTGCGGATTGAGCCGCGCACCGAATTGCCTGAGGTCACGTCGACGTCATCGGCCGTCGATGGGTTGCGTGGCAGGTCTGACCTCCCGCCACATCAGCCACATGTTCGGTGCACCGTTCGAGAGCTGCTTCGTGCCGATGACCTCGAATCCATGCCGACGGTAGAACGGGACGTTGCTCTCCCGCTGCGTCTCGAGGTAGGCGGGAAGGCCGTCGGCGTCGCAATGGTCCAGAACCGGGTCCAGGACGGCAGAGGCGATGCCGCGCCTCTGCCAGTCGGGATGTGTGCCCAGGCCTTCGAGGTACCAGTGGGGCTCGGCTGGGTGCACTTCTGCCATCTCGGTCAGAACGCCCAGGGCACGATCGACCCTCTCACCCGCCGCCTCGGCGAATGGTTCGGCCATCATCGCGATCTGCTCCTCGGAGAAGACCCAGGCTTCTGGTGGCGCCCACACCGCCGTGCACACCCCATCATCGGTCGTGTAGATGCTTTCGTGGATCATGGACGCGCGAATCAAACAATCGAACATCAGCGTGGCCCGCCGGTCAAAGTCGTCGGGCGGAAGCATCCATGTAATCAACGGATCGTCCTCAAATGCCCGCATCTGGACATGGGCTATCTGAGGAAGGTCGTCGAGCGTTGCCAGTCGAACCGTCGTCACAGGGTCAATGTATTCGACGCAGGATCCGGAGTTGGCCTGGCCTCTATCGCCTACATGAACGGACCGGGGTGGAACCCTGCGACACCCCCGTCGGCACCCTCGGCCAGGTTGTCGCGCCTGGCCACGAGTTGCTCGCCGTGCTTGGTCCACTCGCATCAGAGTTTTTCGGCGACAATCTCCCGGCATCGACTCTTCTCGGCGTGGCTCGGTTGGCTTGTCCACCGCTCACAGTCGAGATCGAGGCCACGGCAGCTCCGTGAACCCGAAGGGGGCCACACCCGAGACGGCCGAGACCTTTTCGACAAGAGTTCGTCAGTCCATCGGTTGTCGGGCTCGGTCGTGACGAGGTCGGGCGCACGCGCGGATTCCAAGATCCTGGTGGGTTGCCCCCCGCCGTCCGACTACCCGACCGCGGCCGTGCAGACGTCGGGGTTCGCGTCGAAGTCCTGGCCCTGGTTGTAGGTGGCCTGGTAGGACCCGGGCGGTGCCACCCAGACGTGGCCGGCGGCGTCGTACTCGATGACGTAGAAGCTCGTGCCCGGCGGCGTCTGCAGGAACGGACCGCCCCCGCCGCTGGCCGTCAGCGGCGCGAAGTTGGCGGCGTAGCTGGCCGCGCTCCAGGCCGAGGGCGGCGACGGGTAGGCGCCATGCTCCGCCATGTAGGCCTGGACCGCCGTGTCGACGGTCCTGGCGTCGGACTGACAGGCGGCCACCTCCGCGGCCGACCCCTGCTGGATCGAGGCGGACGTGGGCGTCGTCGTGCCCGCCGGCACGGTGGTGGCGGACGCCGACTTGGGGGTCGGGGCCGAGTTGACCCCGCGCACCACCGCGAAGATGACGGCACCCAGCCCCGCCAGGGCGACCACGAGCAGGATGACGGTCGTGGTGCTCCACCGGTGGTCCTGCGTGCCCGGGGTCGGCCGTTCCCGGGCGGCCTCTTCCAGCGGCACGTCGACCCAGGCGGAGTGGACCCAACGCCGACGGGCCGTCCAGCGCTGCCCGTCCCACTGCAGCTGCTCGTTGGGCGTGGCCCCCGGGTACCACCCGGGCGGGCGGCCCTCGTCGACTCCCTCATCAGCCACTGACGCGACCTCCAGGTCCAGGCGGGCTGACAGGAAATCATGTCAGGCCCGTGTCCCCGGGCCGCGCATCGTCAGGCGGTGGCGCCCTCGTTGACCTGCTGGAGCTTCTCCACGGCGTCGATGTACTCCTCGACCATCTCGAGCACCACGTCCTTGGTGCGGCGGACCGAGGTGGCCCGGCCGATGATCTGCCCCGCCGGGTTGAAGTTCACGTCGCGGGCCTCCTCGGGGTAGGCGTGGCCCCGCGAGACGCACTCGATGGCCACCATCATCTGCAGCGGCATGCCCAACGGCTTCGGGTTGCCCGGGGCCTCCCAGGCGTCGGTCCAGTCGTTCTTCAGCAGCCGGCACGGCTTCCCGGTGAACGAGCGGGACCGGACGGTGTCGCGCGAGGTGGCCTTCAGGTACGACTCCATCTGCTTGGGCGGGACGTTGGCCTCCTCGACGGTCAGCCACAGCGAGCCCGTCCAGACGCCGGCGGCGCCCATGACCATGGCGGCCGCCATCTGGCGGCCGCGACCCGACGCCGCCGGCGGCGAGCACCGGCAGGGGAGCGACCGCGTCGATGACCTCGGGCCACAGCACGATGGAGCCGACGTCGCCCGTGTGGCCGCCGCCCTCGGAGCCCTGGCAGACGATGATGTCGACGCCGGCGGCCTTGTGGTTCAGCGCGTGCTTGACCGACCCGGCCAGCGCGGCGACGAGCATGCCGTGGTCGTGGACCTGCGCGATGACGTCGTCGGGCGGGGTGCCGAGCGCGTTGGCCACCAGCTTGACCTTGTCGTGGCGCAGGATGACGTCGACCAGCGGGGCGGCGGTGGCCGCCGTCCAGCCCAGCAGCTCGCGGCGCGGGCCGCCCTCGAGCTCGGGCACGCCGTGGTCGGCCAGGATCTTCTTGGCGAAGGTCCGGTGCTCCTCGGGGATCATCGCCCGCAGCTCCGCCTCGAGCTTGACCGGGTCGAGCTCGCCCATGCCCTCGTACTTGCCCGGGATGACGATGTCCACCCCGTAGGGGCGGTCACCGACGTGCTCGTCGAGCCAGGTGAGCTCGACCTCGAGCTCGTCGGCGCTGAAGCCGACGGCGCCGAGCACCCCCATGCCGCCGGTGTTGGAGACCGCGGCCGCCACGTCGCGGCAGTGGGTGAAGGCGAAGATGGGGAACTCGATCCCGAGGCGTTCGCAGAGCTCGTTGTGCACGGGGAGACCTCCTAGGTTTGGGGTGGGTACCCGTCGATTGTGGCCCGTCTTGCCCGGGTGCTGCCCGGCGATTAGAACAGATTCTAGTTTTACCGGGAGGGACATGCCGATCCGCACCGAGCCCGTGCTGCCCGAGGAGGACTGGCAGCTGCGCCTCGATCCGCCGAGCGACGGCAGCGGGGTCGGCACCCTGACGCTCGACTATCCCGAGAAGCTCAACATGTGGTCCTGGGAGGCGACCCGCCAGCTGGGCGTCCTGGCCGACCGCTGCCGCTTCGACGACCGCATCCGGGTCCTCGTGGTCAAGGCCGAGGGCCGGGCCTTCTGCGCCGGGATCGACCTCGGCATGCCCGAGGACCGGGTGACCGGGCGCTCGCCGGCGGAGAAGGCCCGCAACTACTACGAGGGCATCCGCTGGGTGCACGAGCGCTTCCGGGTCTTCTCCGACCTGCCCCAGCCCATCGTGTGCGCCGTGCACGGCTACTGCCTGGGCTTCGGCTTCGAGCTCGCCCTCATGTGCGACATCCGGGTGGCGGCCGACGACGCCGTCTTCGCCCTGCCCGAGGCCCAGGTCGGGGTGTCGGTCGACGCCGGGGGGGACCTGCGCCTGGCCACCGAGATCGGCGCCGGGCACGCCAAGCTGCTGGCCCTGACCGGCCGCCGCATCGACGCCGCCACCGCCGGACGCCTCGGGATCGTCCAGCAGGTCACGACCCGGGAGGACCTCGTGCCGACCGCCCTGGCCATCGCGGCCGACATCGCGGCCAACGCGCCCCTGGCCGTGCAGTCGATCAAGCGCACCATCGACGCCTTCGTCTACCGGGGCCTGCCCGAGGCGCTGAAATTCGAGGCGCTGAGCGCCTCGGTGGAGTTCGTGAGCGACGACATGCCGGCGGGCTACGCCGCCAAGGCCAAGAAGCAGCAGGCCGAGTTCGAGGGCAAGTAGCCGCCCGCCGCCGCCGGACCGTCGCCGGCGGGCTCAGGCGCCCGCCGCCTCCGTCTCCTCCTCCTGGTCGGCGAACTGGGTCCGGTAGAGCTCGGCGTAGAGGCCGTTGTCGGCCAGCAGGCTGGCGTGGGTGCCCCGCTCGACGACCCGCCCGCCGTCGATGACGAAGCAGCTCGTCGGCCTCGCGGACCGTGGAGAGCCGGTGGGCGATGACGAGCGAGGTCCGCCCGGCCAGCGTCTGGCGCAGGGCGCGCTGCACCGCCGCCTCGGACTCCGAGTCGAGGTGGGCCGTCGCCTCGTCGAGGACCACGATGTCGGGCGCCTTGAGCATGAGGCGGGCCAGGGCGACCCGCTGCTTCTCGCCCCCCGAGAGCCGGTAGCCCCGCTCGCCGATGACGGTGTCGAGGCCGTCGGGCAGCTCGCCGACCAGGTGCCCGATCTGGGCCAGGCCGAGGGCCTCGAGGACGTCGGCCTCGGTGGCCTCGGGCCGGGCGTAGAGGAGGTTGGCCCGCAGCGTGTCGTGGAAGAGGTGCGGGTCCTGGGTCACGACCCCGACCACGTCGCGCACCGAGGCCATGGTGGCGTGGCGCACGTCGATGCCGCTCAGGCGCACCGACCCCGACGTCACGTCGTAGAGGCGCGGGCACCAGGTTCGAGATCGTCGTCTTGCCCGCCCCCGACGGGCCCACCAGCGCGACCATCTGTCCCGGCTCCACCGTGAAGGACACGTCGTGGAGGACCTCGTGGCGCAGGCCCGACTCGAGGACGGCCACCGACTCGAGCGAGGCCAGCGAGACCTCCTCGGCGCTCGGGTAGGTGAAGCTGACGTCGTCGAACTCGATCGAGGCGTTGCCCCGCGGGATGTCGACCGCGTCGGGGTCCTCCTGGATCATGGGGACGATGTCGAGCACCTCGAAGAGCCGCTCGAAGGAGACCAGGGCGGTCATGACGTCGAGGTTGACGTTGGAGAGCTGGGTGAGGGGCTGGTAGAGGCGGGTGAGGTAGCTGGTCAGGGCGACGACGGTGCCGACCTGCAGGGCCCCGTCCACGGCGGCGACGCCACCGAAGCCGTAGACGATGGCCGTGGCCAGCGAGGCGGTCAGGGTGAGGGAGACGAGGAAGACCCGGGAGTAGGTGGCCTGGGCGATGCCGATGTCGCGCACCCGGCCGGCCTTGGCGTCGAAGGAGTCGGCCTCCGCGGCGGGGTGCCCCATCAGCTTGACCAGCATGGCGCCGCCCACCTGGAAGCGCTCCTGCATGACCATGTTCATCTCGCTGTTGAGGTTGTAGCCCTCCTTGGTCAGCGAGCCGATGCGCTGGCCCACGAAGCGGGCGGGGACGAGGAAGATCGGCACGAGGACGAGGGCGGCCAGGGTGATCTGCCAGCTCAGGAAGAACATGGCGCACAGCACGATCACCACGGTCACGAAGTTGCCGACCACGTTGGAGAGGAGGTCGGTGAAGGCCTGCTGGGCGCCGATGACGTCGTTGTTGAGCCGGCTGACCAGCGCGCCGGTCTGGGTGCGGGTGAAGAAGGCCAGCGGCATGCGCTGGATGTGGCGGAACACCTTGGAGCGCATGTCGTAGATGAGGCTCTCGCCGATGTAGGCGGAGATCCGCCGCTCGGTGAGGACGAGGCCGGCGTCGGCGATGGCGAGGACGGCCACGAGGACGGCCAGCTCGATGACGAGGTCGTCGTCCTTCTTCAGGATCCCGTTGTCGATGAGGGCCCGCAGGATCAGGGGGTTGACGGCGCTGATGACCGCATCGAGGATCACGACCGGCAGGAAGACGGCCAGGATCTTGCGGTAGGGGACGGCGAAGGTGAGCATGCGCCGCGCCGTGCCCTTCTTGACCCGGTGCTCGAGGACCGCCCGGTCCTGGCGCATGGAGCGCATGGAGCCCCACCCGCCGCCGCGCCCGCCGCCCATGGCGTGTCCCCGCATGCCCATCGCCTGCAAACTACCGGCGGCGGTGCGGCGGCCCGGTCAGGCCGTCAGTAGGCGCCGGTCCCGCGGGCCATCGTCATGGGGGTCTCGAACATGATCTTGAGGTCCCACCACAGCGACCAGGACGCCACGTAGAGGTAGTCGAGCTGGACGAGGTCCTTGCGGGTGAGGTCGTTGCGTCCCGAGACCTGCCACAGGCCCGTGATGCCCGGTCGCACCTCGAAGCGGCGCGTCGCCCACCCCTCGATGTTGGACTCGCTGGGGACGAACGGCCGCGGGCCCACGATGGACATGTCGCCCTTGAAGACGTTGATGAATTGCGGGATCTCGTCGATGCCGGTCCGGCGCAGGAAGGCCCCGAACTTGGTGACCCGCCCCGTCTCGTCCCTCTTCTTGCGCACCTCGTGCAGCGGCCGGTCGGGGTCCTCGGTCTCGGACGCGACGTCGCCGGCCTCGTCGGCGTCCATGGTCATGGAGCGGAACTTGGTGACGGTGAACGGCTCGGCGTTGCGGCCCAGGCGGACCTGGTGGAAGAACACGGGTCCCGGCGAGCTCATCTTCACCCCGACGGCCACGACCAGGAGCAGCGGCGACATCGCCACGAGCACGGCCGAGCTGATGCACAGGTCGAACGCCCGCTTCGCGAACCTGTCCCAGGCGCTCAGGTGGGGCCGGGCGATCTCGAGGAAGGGCATGCCGGCGAGGTCGGTGAGACGCGAGCGCCAACTGATCAGCTCGTAGTGGCGCGGCACCATCGCGATGTGCACGGAGTCCTGCAGCCGGCGGTAGACGTCGAGCGACTCCGCCGAGGACTGGTCGCTGGCCGCCACCAGGATGCGATGCACATCGAGCTGCCGGCAGAGCTCCGGGAGGTCGGTCACCTTCCCGATCGCACCGGCGTCCACCGTGTCCCCGTCGACGGCCCGTCCGACCAGCGTCATGGCGGGTTCCTGGCGGACGCCGAGCATGACGCGGTCGGCCGACGTGCCCGAACCGACGACGAGCACCCGGGTCGTGGTCAACCGACGGAGGAAGAAGCGCAGCACGATGCGCCCCACGGTGATGACGGCGATGGCGACGATGACCGCCATGACCAGCTGGGTGGCGTACGGCTCGGGCGTCCCGAAGACGCCATGGAGGAACGCGCCGACCGCCAGGGCGAGCACGCACCCGCAGCCGACACCGAAGGAGAGGTCGCGCAGATCGAGGAACGCGCTGGGCTGCAGGCGACGGTGGGCCACGCGGTAGGCGCCGCCCAGGGCAAGTGCGAGCGACGACGGCGACGGGGAACAGCGAGTCGACCTTCATGTTCGTCAGGAACTCTCCCGGCGCGTTCGCCGACACCGAGGAGAGCTGCGAGAGGAGGATCAAAGAGAGGGGGAGTGCGATGCAGGCGCAGAGGAAGTCGCAGGAGATCTGCATGAGCGTGAGATCCCGGTCGCTGAGAGTGCGAGCGGGGGAGGCAGCGCCGGCTTGGCCGTTGTCGTCCGGCTCCGGAGGTGGAGCCTGAGTTTGGAGATTCGGTTCGGCGGTGCGGGCGCGGACCGCCGTCCGTTTGCGGGTCTTCGTCCGGGGAGCGGGCGCGCTCATTGGCCGTCACTCGTCATTGCCGGCTGGGGGTACGCGAGCTGGCGTACCCCCAAGCCATAGGGACGACGGGGGGTGGAAGGACGGTGGGAAGCGACGAAAATCCTGGCCAGGGGGAGCAGTTCGTTATCCGTAGACGATCGATTGGGAAGGGTGGGGAACCCCCATCCAACACCACCGTGCCGGGCCGCGCCACCGGCGATTCTTGCCGGAGCGTCGGATCATCGTGAGGGCCAGTTCGGACCCTCGGGTCGCACAATTTCCGCACAATTCACAGGGGCCGATTGTGGTAAGGAAGACCGGCGACCCCGAACCGCGATCCACCGCGGATGGGGGAGATCAGGCCTTTGAGGGGAGCCGCAGGTGTCGATTCGGCGCCGTCAGGCGGAGCCGCCGACGGCGTGGACCCCGCCGTCGACGTGGACGATCTCGCCGGTCGTCATCGGGAAGAGATCGCTGAACAGCGCCACACACGCCTTGGCCACGGCGGACGAGTCGTGCACGTCCCAACCGAGCGGGGCGCGGTCGGCCCAGGTGTCCTCGAAGGCGCTGAAGCCCGGTATCGACTTCGCTGCCATGGTCCGCACCGGGCCCGCCGCCACGAGGTTGACCCGGATGCCGCGGGGACCGAGCTCCTTGGCCAGGTACCGCGAGAGGGACTCGAGAGCCGCCTTGGCCACGCCCATCCAGTCGTAGACCGGCCAGGCCACCGTCGCATCGAAGTCGAGGCCGACGACGGACGCGCCACCGACCCCGCCGGCGGCGGACAGGAGCGGCAGGAACGCGTCGACCAGAGCCTTGAGGGAGTAGGCCGAGATGTTGAGCGCCACCGAGACGTCGTCCCATCCCGCCGCGAACATGCCGTTGCCGAGGCAGTCGGGGGGCGCGAAGCCGATGGCGTGCAGGAGTCCGTCGAGGCGGTCCCAGCGCGCGGCCAGCAGCATCCCCGGCGGCGGCCAGTTGCTCGGGCGAGGTCACGTCGATCTCGAGGACGTCGGGCTCGTGGGGCAGCTTGCGGGCGGTCCGTCGCGTGAGGGACAGGGCCCGCCCCGCACCCGACAGGACGATCTCGGCTCCCTCTTCCTGAGCGAGCCGGGCCACGGCGAAGGCCAGCGACGAATCAGTCAGCACGCCCGTGATCAGGAGCCGTTTTCCGTCGAGGAGTCCCACTGCGCCAGCGAGGTTATGCGAAGGTAGGGGCGTGCACGTCGGAATTCTCGGTGGAACGGGCCCTGCCGGGCGCGGGGTCGCACTCCGCTTGGCCGAGGCCGGTGTCCGGGTCACGATCGGCTCGCGCGATGCGGCGCGGGCCGTCGGCGTCGTCGGCGACCTCGTGGAGCGCTGGCCGGGGCGGGGCCTGGAGCTTGACGGGACGGACAACGCCGGCGCCGCGGGCGCCGAGCTCGTCGTCGTGGCCACCCCCTGGGACAGCGCCATCGCGACCGTGCGGTCGCTGCGGGAACCGCTCGCCGGCAAGGTCGTGGTCTCCATGGCCAACGCGCTGGTCAAGGAGGGCCGGGAAATGCTGGCCCTGGTGCCTCCGAGGGGCTCGGTGGCGGCCGCGGTCCAGGCCGCTCTCCCGGATTCCCTGGTGGCGGCCGCCTTCCACCACCTGCCCGCCTCGGAAATGGAAGACCTCGAATCGGGGTTGGAAGCTGACGTGCTCGTGTGCTCGGACCACCCGGAGGCGACGGCCGCCACCGTCGGGCTGGTGGAGGGGATGCGCGGGCTGCGGCCGCTCGACGCCGGGAGCCTGAGCCAGGCCGCCCCCATCGAGGCGTTCACCGCCGTCTGCATCACCATGAACATCCGGCACAAGGCGCATTCGACGCTGAGGATCGCCGGTATCTAGCGATGCGGCTGTACGACACGGCTCGGGGCGAGGTGGTGGCGTTCGAGCCGGGACCGGTCGTGACCATGTACTCGTGCGGCATCACGCCGTACGACTCGGCGCACCTCGGGCACGCCGCCGTCTACCTGTACTTCGACATGCTGCAGCGGCGCCTCCGGGATGCCGGCCACGAGACGAAGCTGGTGCGCAACGTCACCGACGTCGACGACGACATCCTGCGCAAGGCACGCGAGCTCGGCGTGCACTACCTGGACCTGGCGGCCGAGGAGATGGCGCGCTTCGACGCCGAGATGGGCTTGCTGAACCTGCTGCCGGTGTACTCCGAGCCTCGGGCCACCTCGGCCATCTCTGAGATCCTCTCGCTGATCGGCGCAGCGCTCGAGAGCGGCCACGCCTACGAGTCCGGCGGCTCGGTCTACTTCAGCGTGGCGACCTTCCCCGAGTTCGGGCGCATCAGCGGGTTCGGGCGCGACCACATGCTGGCGCTCGCCGCCGAGCAAGGGGGCCGCCCCGAGGACCCGAACAAGCGCGACCCGCTCGACTTCGTGCTGTGGCAGCCATCGCTGCCCGACGAGCCGGCCTGGGAGTCGCGTTGGGGGCCGGGCCGGCCGGGGTGGCACATCGAGTGCTCGGCCCTGGTGCTCCGGGAGCTCGGCGAGACGATCGACATCCACGGGGGAGGGCGCGACCTCGTGTTCCCGCACCACGAGTGCGAGACGGCCCAGTCCGAGTCGGTGACCCACAAGCGCTTCGTGCGGCTGTGGTTCCACGTGGGCCTGGTGGGCTTCGAGGGTACGAAGATGTCGAAGTCGCTGGGCAACCTCGTCTTCGTGGGGGACCTGTGCAAGGAGTGGGACCCGGCCGCGGTCCGGTTGGCCCTGCTGGCCCATCACTACCGGGGGGACTGGGAGTGGCGGACCGCCGAGGACATGCCGGCCGCCGCGGCCCGGCTTGGCGCGTGGTCTAGTGCGCCCGCAGGGGACGGCTCGGCGGGGCTGGCGGCGGTGCGAGCCGCGCTCGACGACGACCTCGACACGCCCGGCGCGCTGCGGGCCCTCGACAAGGAGGCGGCCGCGGGCCGGCCGGTGACCGACGGGGCGCGGCTGCTGGGTATCGACCTTTAGCGGGGCGCCGGTCGTGGCTCTCCGCGGGCATT
Source organism: uncultured Acidimicrobiaceae bacterium (assembly GCA_963789235.1). GTDB lineage: Bacteria > Actinomycetota > Acidimicrobiia > Acidimicrobiales > RAAP-2 > Bog-473. The sequence continues at coordinate 459,105 of CAWBJX010000003.1, forward strand.
GACCAAAACAGCGAGTGGAGTTAACCCCCCCCTTCTGTGGTTCCAGCGAGATTGGGTAGAAAGTCGTCGGAAGCACTTTGATCCAAATGGTTTCGCCACCCCTCGGGAAGATGAGATATGGCTTCTGCAACATGTGTGTGACCGTCTAAGACGGCGGCGCGACCCATGCTGAGGTGATTGGCCACGGGGACGAACATGCGGGTGACGATGGCCATGACCAGCAATGCTAGGACGGGTCAGCGTCGCGAAACTCCGCGACACAAATCAGCGATGTTCGACGGCCGAGACAGTCGTGTGAACCCTCCGTGAACCGAGAAAATGTCTTGCACATAACTCGCCCAGTCTTGTTAGGGTTGGCGCGAACGGAGCTTTCCGGAATTAAACACTGAGAATGGTGGGTCCGACCCCGTCAGGGGTCATTAGGCCGCTGTCGGTCCATGATCAGCTGAACTCTGCAAGCTTACGGTGGGCCTTTCCTCCTGGCCTTCGAGAAGCTTGCCGCCGATCCCGTCATCGTCGCTTAGCCCACCTCCATGTCAAACGAATCAGTCACGATCTTCCGCTCGTCGCCTTCTTCAGTCCACACCAGCATCGTTCCTCGCTGTTTCGAGTTGCTCTCCTGGCGTTCACGCATCTCGGCTTTCTACGGTCTCCCAATCGTTGAAGTCGCACCGGCACACTTGAGCCGATGGCATTCCTTTCCTCGAGCGGAGGTTCGATCTCACCGCGAGTCCGGTGCTCCGGTTCCGCCCGTTCCGACTGGCGCTGACCGTCTCGATATTGGTGAGGCTCAGCTCACCAGGACCCGTGATCTTCAGGCCAGCAACGAGTGGGGCAGGTTCGCCAACTATTCACGATTCACAAGCTCCGAACCACGATGGACGGCGACGCGACTCAGCCCAGCGAGCTTGAAGACGCCGCGCATCATTCGACGCACCCTCGCCAGCAGTTACGACACAGGGGAGGCGAAACAGAGCGCATCACACCTGTCGATCAAATCATGCGTCCGACAGACCTCGACCGGATCCCAAAATTTTTCAAATTCCTTGGCAACATCTCACTGGTTGGACCACGGCCGTTCACCGAATGCGAATCCGAGACTGTCGTCGGGGGGCGAGCTCCAAGGTCCGAACTCCGACCGAGCGTTACCGGACTGTGGCAGGTCTCCGAGCGAAACGACTTCAGCATGGACGATCTTGGTTGGTTCGACTATCTGTACGTCGCCAGCTGGTCACTGTGGTGGGACATCAAGATCGTCTGGTGATACACCACGGGCAATGGAGCGGGGCTTTGGTGCGTTTTGAACGTCCCTCTTCGCCAGGAACACCCTCAGTTGCCATCGTGCACGACTACCTCACTCAGCGTGGTGGCGCAGAGCGCGTCTTCTTGCTCTTGGCGGAGACGTTTCCCGACGCCCCCCTCCACACCTCGCTATACGATCCCGTAGGGACATTTCCGGAATTCACTGGTCTCGACATCCAGACAACGCCACTTGACAAGTTCGGACTCCTCCGCCGTCAGCATCGCTTGGCATTTCCAGTTCTCGCTCCCACCTTCTCGGCGCTGCGGATCGACGCGGATGTTCTAGTTTGCAGTTCAAGTGGTTGGGCTCACGGCACAGGAACAGAAGGCCGAAAAGTCGTGTACTGCCACGCGCCAGCACGATGGCTCTACCAAGCCGACCGATACTTGGGTCAAGGTCCACGACGCTCCGACCTGCCACCTAGAGGCAGTTCCCTGCGGAGACACACCGAAGTTCTAAGAAGAAGCGCCCGAACCACGGCACTCCACCTACTTGGGCCGTCCCTTCGCCACTGGGATCAACATGCAGCCAGGTCAGCTGATCGGTATCTTACGAATTCAACGGTCATGGCAGAGGCCATCCGAGCAACCTATGGACTTGAGGCCGAGGTGTTGCCGCCGCCTCCCGCACTGACTCCTGAAGGTTCAGAACAGCAGGTCGTCGGTCTGGAACCAGGGTATCTTCTGTGCATCGCACGACTTCTTCCCTACAAGAACGTGCGGCTGGTCGCTGAAGCAGTTGGGCATATCCCCGGCGCCCGGCTGGTGATCGTGGGTGACGGTCCCGCGCTTCCGGAGATCGAGACCGTCGCGGGACCAAACGTTCGATTCCTGGGTAAAGTCGACGATGCCACGCTGCGTTGGCTCTATCGAAACACGGTGGCGCTTGTCTCCGCGTCTTTCGAAGATTATGGCCTAACTCCGCTTGAGGCAGCTTCCTTTGGTCGACCATCAGTAGTCCTACGGTCCGGCGGCTTTCTAGATACCGTCGTGGAGGGCAGGACCGGCTTCTTCTTCGACGCGCCGATTGTCGGCGACGTTGAACGAGCCATCAACAGCACCACGAATCACGCTTGGGATCAAGCCGAACTGCGGGCGCACGCAGAGAGGTTCTCCGCAGTTTCGTTCCAGCGGAGAGTTCGGCAAGTCGTCGCCGAGGAGGTCGCTCACACATGAACATCTACACTGTTGCGCCTGACGCGTTTCCTTCTCGTTTCCCGACACGAATCTGAACGGGTCTGTCCGGACACTGGCCAGCGCCCGCGTTCGACATAAACGGTGACAGTTACGTGACCCGCCACTACGGGACATCGATTTCTCGACCTGAATTGGCGTGCACATAAGTTAAGACCATTTCCAGATCTATTGCGCTTATGTCATCGCCCTGCCCTAATCTGGCAGTCTCCGGCTGCCGCTATGGCAGATTTTTTCGAGGGGTGCCCCAACCATCAAAGTTAAGCGAGATCTTTAGAATATCGACCGCCAGATATAAGAGGCTTCCTAAGACAATGCGACAATCTCGAGGTGTACATGTTAACCACCGAAGAAGGATAAAAGAACGAAAAAAGCAGCGTAGTATCTTCGGAATACTCGCAATGCTAAAGGTGCTCGGCCTCACTTCACTGAACAGGCGCCTAATCTGGCTTTCAAGTTGTTCTTTTGTTTCAGGACTATCACAGGCCGGGCTACTCGTTATCGTCAGTGAGCTGGCGGTCAGCAGTGCTCAAGGCAGCAAGCATGTCACGCTTCATGGTTTCTCGCTTTCATTAGGCGATTCCATCTTAATATGCGTCGCTCTGATCGTTCTCTTTGCTGCTGCCAGTATGGCTGCGGTTTTCGCGAGTAGCTCAATGTCCGCCACCGCTGTAGAACTTAGTCGCCGCAAGGTCATCGATTCCTTCTTTGGTGCCAGTTGGGGGGTTCAATCAGCGGAACGGCTTGGCCACATCCAACAACTTCTCACGGTCAACTGCGAAAATATAAGCTGGGTAACCGCAAATCTTTCGTTAGGAATTCAAGCTCTGTTATCTGTTTTTGCCCTTTTAATGGCAGCATTTTTGGTTAACCCACTTACCGCAAGCCTAGTTCTGGTGGCCGGTATCCTGTTATCAACCGCTCTACGGCCCTTCCTTAAATGGAGCCGCAAGGCCTCGACCCGACTTTCAAATGATAGCCAGCGCATGGCAACTCAGGTTACTGAGTATACGAGATTAACTCGCGAGTTTCGACTGCTGGGTGTTGAACAAGCAGCAATTGATCGCTTAGGTGAGCGAAATCACCAGGCTGCTGTAAGTTTGCGGAAGAGCCGTCTATTGGCGCAATCTAGTCCCGTAGTTTATCAAATATTTGCTCTAGGCTTCATTGTTGTTGGCCTCGCTATTGTCGTTGGTCACACCGGTAGCAATCTGGGGGCAACCGGAGCCGTATTATTGCTGACATTGCGATCCCTGATATACGGGTCCACGATACAATCGGCTAGTCAACAGCTGCGGTCATATGAAGGATTCCTCGATAGCATTGAAGCGAACATTGAACGCTATCAGGCGAGTCCAACAGAGTTGAAGGATGCTAAAGTACCTGAAAGATTCGATATCAAATTTGAAGGAGTTTCGTTCGCCTATGATCGGGGGAGAGACGTTCTCAATAACGTGTCATTCTACGTGCCTAGCGGGAATATTCTTGGAATTGTAGGAAGGTCTGGGAGCGGTAAGACGACATTGAGTCAGTTGGTGCTAGGAATGCGACGACCCTCCGCTGGATGTGCGCTTGTGGGCGATGTACTAGCGGCATCAGTTGCGAGAGGGAATGGAGCCAGCCCGGTAGCACTAGTAGCTCAGGAAGCGATTTTGTTGCAGGGCTCTGTCGTTTCGAACATTTCATTCTTCCGGGACGTTTCTCAAGAACAGGTTGAGAATGCATCGCGGGCTGCTCATCTTCATGAGGACGTCATGATGATGGCACAATCGTATGAAACTCCGGTGGGAGAAGGCGGTGGCTCGCTTTCGGGAGGACAACGGCAACGATTAGCTATTGCCCGAGCGCTCGTTGGCTCTCCTCGCGTGCTTGTCCTCGACGAGCCGACCAGCGCGCTTGACGGCCGGTCAGAGAACTTGATTCGCCGGACGTTATCGGAACTCCGTGGACACGTGACAGTTATTGTGATCTCGCATCGTCTGGCAATGGTGGAGGACTGTGATCTTCTGCTCGTACTGGAGGGAGGGCAGCTAGCAGACTTTGGGCCACGCAAAGAGGTCACTAATAGAGGCCCATTTAAACACGTCGCTGAGGCAGTAGTTTCTATGTTACCGACCTGTCCGTAACTCTTTTATTCCTAGGAAGATATGTGAATGGCTTATGACGCCAAAAGAAAACTTCTCTTTATACATATCCCAAAGAATGCAGGTACGTCTGTCGAGGCAGCATTGGGATTTGTCAGCTCGGACGAATTTAATGGTATGAGGGAATCCAGGCGTTCTCGTTTGCGGTCACTGCCTAGCCGTAGCTGGTCATATTTGGAGAGTTTGAACTCCGATCCACGTGCCAGAGAAGGCCTTTGGAGCTCGAGGTCATTCCTTAACCGCAGCTTTACTCATTGTCAGCGTCGCACAGCCGATCCGCGAGCTAGAGAGCGACTTTGGGGTGTCATGGATTATTCCTTCGTAGCGCAGCACCTAACATACGCAGAGATCAGTCTTCTTGGGCTCATCGACCCGGCTCCTCTTCAAGAAGCAATAAAGTTTGCTGTTTGCCGAAACCCCTATGATCACGCGGTGTCGAGTTATTTTCACCATGAGTCAGGGCGCACAAGAAGCGTAGAAGGATTTAGACGATTCATCGTTCCCTGGCTAGATGCTATTCCATGGGATCATGACGACATTGCGCATCACCGACCACAGTGGCAATTTTGCGTTGATCTCCACGGCTCTAATGTATTGGAGCGGCTAATTCGCTTTGAATCCCTGGAAGAGGAATTCCGAGCATTTGCGCAGGAGATGCTTCTGGATTATCACCTGAAACTGGGTTGGATTGGAAAGGGGCAGCGCACAGAACGCACCTATCGAGAATTCTACGATGCGCCGACGCGTCGCGCTGTGGCCCTAAAGTACGAACAGGATCTTGACTCGTTTAAGTACGTATACTAAGAGGCCGCGCGGTTTGGCGTTGACATGCGGAAATGCTTGACACGTCCCACGACGTTCAGCCTGGTCACGGTGGCGTTGTTCGCCATTCGGGTCCCTGACACAGCGCCTATCCGCTGACGCTCTAATCCAATTCGTAACCATTCAGGTGTTCGTCACGGTTGCGAGCTGAGCTGCAGACAGACGTAGATCGGCATCCTTGAAGCTGCCGATGGGATGTTCGAGGCGGACGATCCACTTGTCCCCGTCTTGGGCGATGACCCGTGCTGTCTTGCCATGCAAGTACATAGGCCGGAGGTTGTGGCCGAGCTCCACCCGGTCGCCGACCTTCAAGGTCGCAATGAGTTGATCTGCGGCGGCTTCGAGCGCACAGACGCGCGACTGCACGGTGGTGAAGATGCGATCGAGGTGGTCGTCGAGGAGCCCGACGCGTGTGGCGAGGAGGAGGGCTCGACATCGAGTCCGCTCGAACTCGCCAGAATGTTGGCGACCTCCTCGGGACTCGTCTGGGACAGCTCGGCTCGGGGTGAGGGCGATCGAGTCGACCTTTGCGCTTCTTCTGGGTGGCCACGGCACAACTGTCTTATCGCGTTGGACCCGCGGCGCCCGACGTCTACCCAATGCCGGCCTGGGGAAGCCAGGGCCCGTCGACGAAGAGTCGGCCGAGCACGGCGAGCGGGTTCTGGCTCTGGAGGGCGGCGGTCTGCAGGTAGGAGCGAACGGTGACGAAGGCCCGTGCGCCGCCGCCACTTCGAAAGGAGCCCGGCACCTTGTCGTGAAGCTTCACCATCCGAAGGGCCCATTCGGCGAGATTGTTGTCGGCGGGGACGGCGGTGTCGTGGAGGAGGCGGAGCGCAGGTGGTGCTTGGGTACGCATCCGGGTGGCGAGGTTCCACGCGGCGCGCTGTTCGCTGCTCCAGCCGCCCGTATGTGACGACGCCGCGGCGGCGGCCCCCGGGGGGTAAGAGGGTGAAGGTCAGGTCCAGGGCGTCGTGGTAGCGCCGCACAATGGCGTTGGTCTCGCGGCGAGCGACGCTGCGGAGCCCCGCGGTGGCCGCCGTCTCCGAGACGGCCTTATTGGCGTCGGTGGGCACTTGGTGCATCTGGGCCGTCCAGATCGAGAACTCGGGCGTCTCGCCCACGGCGCGCAGGTGGCGGACCATGTGCACAAGGCACTGGGCGTGGGTGAGTCCGTCAAGGGCCTCATAGGGTCCCCAGCCGTCGTGGACGACGACACTGGAGAAGCCCGGAAGCACGCCCATGTCGCTGAACGCCTCGACGCCTCGTCTCTCGTGCATACCGAGCAGGGTCAGCACCTCGGTGGCAACGGTATGCACCCCCGCTTGTGCGCCTTCACGCTCGCCCCGGTCTCGTCGGCATGGATGACCGCAGTGTCTTCAGCTATTCGGACACCAGTTCGACGAAGGGCTTGAGGCGGCCGGCCGCCTCCCGCTAGACCTGGCACAGCCACCCGGTCGAGACATTAGCGCCGAGCATCTCTGTGAGCAGCTCGGCCGCGCGTTCCAAGGGGATGTGCTGGCGGTCCACCGGCGAAGGCACGCACCCCGGGTCTCCAGCACACCGGGGCCCGGGGGCCTCGTCGGGGAAGGCGCCCATCGTCTCGTGGCCACAGCCACAACGCCGCCGCCCGGCAACGTGGTCGGTGACGAGGACTTCGATATCGGGGATGTCGGGCATCTGGCGGACGATCCCACCGGTGACTTCGGCACCGTCGAGATCCTCACCACAGCGCTGGCACGACACCGGGGGCTGCGTCACCGTCGCTCTGGCCACCCTTCGGGCCAGGTGGGCCCCTGGCGCACCTGGCTGCTGCCCTGGCGTCGCCCGTTCGAACGTGCCGCTCTCGCTTCGGCTCGTCGTGGGGCACGGGACTGGCGAGCGGCGATCGGATCGGTCGACGAGGCTTCGACGATTCTCCGAGTTCAATCCCACTCGGACTCGAGACGGCCGATGCGGTCACGGAGCGACGAGTTCTCCGCGGTGACGGACTGCACCTCGGACTCGAGCTCGACGATGCGACCTGCCTGACGCTCGTTGACGGCATGCGCCGCAGCAAGTGGATCGACCAGCTCCTAGTGGCGAGGCGCGGAACGTTGACGGGGTAATTTCCACGCACTGGCGTCGTTGAGGTAAAGACCGCACGCGCAGTCCATGGCCTCTTCGACGGTGCCGACCAGCAAGCCGCTAGGCAGGACTGATCGTTCGTAGCCGTCCTTGCTGGCCAGCCACACGGCAAAAGCCCACTTGTGGTCGCGGTGACCAGTCCAGCGCAAACGGAACAGCGGCTGGTCGTAGCCCTCTGGCATGGTGGCCTCGACGTAGGCGTAGGGAGCATGGAAACGAACGCGGGCCTCGCTCAATGCGGGCCAGCGTGCCTGACGGTGTGCTTCGAGACGCCGCTCGAGCTCGAGGCGTGCACGCTCGGGGATGGCTGGCATAGGGGCGATGCTATGGGAGGGTTCAGGCCGCAGCGCGGAGGCGTTGAGCGGAGGCCCGGCGCCGAAGGCGGCGTTGTCGCTGGGCCGCCCGGCGCTCGTCGCGGTCACGGCGGGCCTCGGTGTTGCGGCGACGCAGGTAGGCGGCCACCGCGGCCTGGATCTCGTCGTGATCATGGTAGTCCGAGCCGGCGAAGACGGCCTTGACCATGACCCCGAAGTGGCACTCGATGCGGTTGAGCCAGCTGGCGTAGGTCGGTGTCGGCACCAAGGTGATGGAGAGCTGCCGGGCGCTGGCGCGCACATCGCTGGTCCAGTGCGAGGACAGGTTGTCCTGGATCACCCAGATGCCCTGGCCCGGGTAGCGGGCCCGGATCATCTTCAAGGTGGCGATGACGTGGTCGGCCCCCTTGCGGTAGTACCAGTGGCCGAAGAGCTGGTCAGCCCCCACGTCATAGACCCCGAAGAAGTGGGCCACCCCGTGGGGCTTGCGGTAGTTGGCCGGTATGCGCCCCGGACGGCCGCGCCGCCACCAGCCCCGGCCGCCCTTGGGAGTGGGGGTGACGGGTCCGTGCTCGTCGAAGCAGACCAGCACCCCGTCGAGGCGCCCGGACTCGGCCGCTGCGTAGAGCCGGCGCAGCCGGGCCGCCTTGGTGGAGAACTCGGGGTCGGGTGAGTGCTTCCAGCCCTTGGTGGACTGGGTGGTGTGCCCTTCTTCGAGGAGGATCACCCGCAAGCGCTCCTTGGAGATGGTCTTCACGACACCACTGCGCAGCAGATAGGTGCGCAGGTGCGAGAGCGACCAGGTCACATAGGGCTCGCCGAGCTCTTGCGGCCGCGAGTCGACGATCTCGACGATGCTGGCGCGGATCGCATCGGTGATCACCTTGGGTCTGCCACCGCCCCAGGCCGGGACGAGCGCCTCGAGTCCGATCTCGTTGAAGTCGTGTATGACCTTGCGCACCCAGTCACTCGTCGCGTCGAGGACGTCGGCGATCTCAGGGGCGCTGTAGCGGCGGGCCGACATGTCGACGACCTGGGCTCTGCGCACCAATACGGCCGACGCGAACTCCGTGCCACGCCGTCGGAGCGAACGGAGCCAACGCCGTTCCTTTCCGCGCAGGGTCCTCACGAACACTTCGGCTGGTCGAGCCATGCACGTCCTCACTCAACGCGCCAACGCCAACCACTCCATCATGCGCGACCATGAAGCAAATTACAAGTGTGTAGTTTGCATGCGGACCTTCATTGCCGCTGCACTAGTCGGAGAGCGCGTCATTGAACCGGGGGTCGTCGGGTGTCGGAATTCCCATAACGCGCGCGCAATTCCCCGGGGTGGGTGATCCTGCGGGTCAGGGGACCTGACTGATTACAATTAAGATGCTGCGTGAACGCCTTTCGTTAGAGTACGAATTCTTCGACTGTTTACGCCAGGACCCGGGGCACCGTTTTGCTGGATCGTTCCCGCCAAATCCCAGACAAACCGACATCGTGAGCTTCTCGCCGTGAACCGGATCCTTGGATACACCGGGTCGACATGCATTCGAAGGTCACCACGTCGGGCTAGGGTGAAGGACTATGAAGGACTATGCGGTGATCGCGTATTAGCGCTGGCCGCCGGTGAGGGGATCCCGAATGGTAATCCAGGTGGACTACTTCAACGGCTCTTCGGAAATTAGCGGGGAGTGTTGTTCCCTGACGGATCCCATAACTGTTGACCGGGCCTTATTGGATGTGGTCATTTTGGATGAACTGATGATGCCTAGATTTGGCCGTACGTGACCTATCCCATTGCGGTCGCAACGCTCTTTGAAGGCGAGTATGAGCGGGGAGCAGCCGCTCTGATTAACTCTCTTTCCGCACATGGATACAAGGGCTCTGTATGGTGTGGAATCCGAGGACCACGTCCCAACTGGTACCGACCGAATGGCGATTGCATGCAGATTTGCTCGGGAGTTACGATTCGAATTATCGACTTGGATACACCAATGCATTTCACGAACTACAAGCCATATTTTCTCAATCAAGTTGCATCATGTGACCTCAACGTTGCCGCGATTGTTTATAGCGATCCAGACATTGTATTGAAATGCGATTGGAAGTTCGTCGAGGACTGGTGTTCGTTTGGCATTGCAGCTATAGCCGACGAGAACTGGAATCTTCCGGCATCCAGTCCAATACGGAGGAGATGGCTACGACTGTGCGCAGAACTTGGGTTGGATACGGGCTGTGCGTCGACGAATCCGCTAAATGTCTATTGCAATGCCGGCTTTGTGGGCGTGCCGCGTGACCATTTGGATTTTGTCGATTTGTGGAGGGAAGTCCAAGAGGCGCTCATTGCAACGGGACTTGCAGAATCTGAATTTATGCCCGGAGATAGTAACGGCATAATACGGGGACTAGATCAAGACGCCTTCAACATTGCCCTCATGCGGAATGCCGATCACGTCTCGCTGCTCGGTCCTGAAGGTATGGATTTTGCTCCTGGAGGGTATGTGTTAAGTCACGCTACGGGGCGACCGAAGCCGTGGGATCTCTCAGCAATTTGTTCAGCGCTCAATGGCCGACCGCCCTCAAAACGTCACCGTGAGTTCCTTCGTTATGCCGTTGGGGAGTTGGAGGCGCTTCCACCCTCAAGTGTTCGACGGCGTGTAGTCGAGTACAAAATCGCTCGTATGATTGGCACATATTACCGGCGGCAGGATTATTGACATGTCCGTCTATGGTGATCGTGGCCACCTGCCAGCGGTGGTGAAGACCCGTTGGAGAGTGCTCCAGGAAGCACTGTTGCGGGAATTTCGATATTTTCAAGAGAGCATTTTGGGAGGCGTATGTGTACCATCCCAATCGGACTTGTGATAGTCCTTCTCGTTCGAGTTGGCTGACGCTTCCACCGTCGTCGCTATGAGGGAGGCTTTGCGAGTGGCGTGGATCGGCGCCGAACCGGAGCCGGGGGGAGCAGTGGCTGGATGCGCATGGCTGCTCGTTAAGGGCCTTGCCGACTTGGGATGTCGAGTCGATTGCTATGTCAATTCTAGTCGAGAGCAGATTCTTCCGGAGTTGGTGGCGCTATCGGGTGTGCGCGTTATCAACGTCGATACTGGATGGCGGTATGACCGGTGGTACAGCAATAACCGTACGAGCAAAATTTCTGACTGGCTTGGCTGCTCGTTCTTGGGGTAGGAGACGATTAGCTTTGCTCCTTCTTGAAAGCCATCGGCGCATGCCCTACGACGTTATTTATCAGTTTTCGACTATCGAAGTCTTTGGTCTCCGACGACACCTCGAGGAGTTGCCGCCGCTTGTCATCCATCCAGAGACACATATGGCGGGCGAGCTAAGATGGGTTCGACGTGAGCGAGATCTGTCGGTCCGCTGCGAGCCGCGATGGCGCCGCCTCCTTGTGGAGGCACTGTTAAGCGTGCGAGCGAGGCGGCAATACCGCGATATCCAACTTGCCGAGCGGGTTATTGGCATCTCCCGTCGCTTCACTGAACACCTTGTGCGTGACTTCGGTCTCTCGCCCGACCGCATCAGCCTCGTCTCGAACCCCATAGACCTTGACGAGCTATGTCCCGCTGGCACATCCGAACACAACGGTCCGCTGTAGAGTGGCGTTCGTTAGCCGTATGTCGGCTCGCAAGGGCGTCGAACAAGTAGTCGAACTATCACACCGCCTCGCCGACCTGGAAGGCGTCGTCACACTTGAGCTGGTCGGCGCCTACACGCTCTGGTCCGACTATCGGTCGCTGCTTGCCGACCTCAATACTCAGGTTGCCCACTATCACGGCCAAATGGGCCGCAATGAACTCATCCAATTCCTTGGCGAGGTGGATATCTTAGTTCAGCCAGCCCAATATGAACCCTTCGGTCTAACCGTTGGCGAAGCGCTTGCGCGGGGAGTGCCCATAGTCGCTAGCGACGAAGTGGGGGCAGCGGAGGATGTGGCGACGGAGTGTTGCACCATCGTGCCCCATGGTGACATTGATGCACTCGAATCGGCAGTGAGGGCGATGCTTGGTCGTATTGATGCAGGAGGCGGACCAGACATGAGTCGGCGAGCACGCGGAGAAGCCGAGCGTTTGTTTGCCCCACGGAACGTGGCTAGGGCTGCGCTTGACGCACTTCGTATCGCCGCTGATCGCCCACGGGAGACAATGTCGCCCATTTCAGAAATCGATAAAGGTGTCGCATGACGACTACCACAGATTCGACTGCGAGGGGCACTGTTTGAGTCGGCCAACGTTGCATGTCGTGGTACATGGGCGGGACGTGGAGGACGAGTGTATCGACGTCCAGTACCATCTCTCCAATGTGAATCCGAGGACCTGGTTGCCTGACACGCGGTCGACGCCCGGCAACGGATGGTCGTCGCCGAACTACCCAAATGAACCTCAAACACACAACTAGCGGGAGCGCAGGAGATGTTCGGAGTCACTGTCATTATTCCAATGTTTCGGAGTCTATGACCGGGTCCCCGTGAACTGATCCACCTGCTATGCGAGTCCGATTCCCAAGATGGGGAGAATGGAGGACAGCACAGCATGAAACGACGCCGCCACACTCGCGAACAGATCGTCCGGTTGCTCGCCGAGGGCGAGAAGCTCCTGGCCCAGGGCAAGACCGTCGAGGAGGTGTGACCTGACCCCTCCGAATGGATCCACCACCTGAGTGAGTCCTCTTGCCCACCATGGTGGGACAAAGGAGGATGAACACGGTGCAGCATCGAAGGCACACCCCCGAGCAGGTGGTCCGCAAACTTCGAGAGGCCGACAAGTTGTTGGCCGAAGGTGAGGACATCGCGACGGTGGCCAAGCACCTCGAGGTCTCTGAGCAGACCTTTCACCGCTGGAGGAACCAGTACGGCGGCTTGAAGGCCGACGACGCCAAGCGGTTGAAGGAGCTCGAGCGCGAGAACGCCCGGCTCAAGGGGATCGTGGCCGACCAGGTCCTCGACATTGTCATGCTGAAAGAAGTGGCAAAGGACGCTCCTATAGATCAAGTCGGGGCGGTCAGGACCGAGTAATCGGCTCGCAGGGCTTGGAAGATCTCACGAGCCAGGTAGCGCTTGAGGCATCGGATGATCTCTGGTTTGGCGAGTCCCTGAGTCGTGCGGCGGACCACGTAGGCACGCGTGCGAGCGCAATAGCGCATGCGCACGATCACCGCGATGTGCAGGGCATGGTTGGCCGAGCGGTCGCCCCCTCGATGCAGACGGTGCCGGCGCGTCTTGCCCGACGATGCTGGGATGGGCGCCACGCCGCAGAGCCGGGCGAAGGCTGCCTCTGAGCGAAGGCGATCAGGGTTGTCCCCAATAGCCACGAGCAGAGCACTCGTCGTGTCGACCCCAAGGGCGAAGGTGGCATGAGGTTGCCCAGAAATAGTGGACACGGTTTATGCGGCTTGTTGCTCGCTATTGGCCAACGTTAACTCGTAGCGGACGGGACTGAGATTGCCAGCCTTGGCGCAACGACGCTGGTGGTTGTAGAAGTTGATGTATCGGGTGATCCCTGCCCGGAGCTCGTCGATGGTGGCGAAGGTGTGCCGGTAGAAGTACTCGTGTTTGAAGATCGACCAGAAGCTCTCGGCACTGGCGTGGTCGAAGCAACTGCCCGTCGCTCCCATGGAGCGGACCAGTCCGACGTTCTGGCAGAAGTCCACGACCTTGCCATCTGAAAATTGGCTGCCTCGGTCCGTGTGGAACACCGTCCCGTTGACTCGTCCGAACCGGGTCGCGCTCGATTGGGCCAATGCGTCGAGGACGATCTCGGTCCGCATGTGGTCAGCGACAGAGAATCCGAGCACCCGAGACGATCCTTCGTCGCGGATGGCACACAGGTAGGCCTCACCCTCACCGACGCTCAGATACGTGATGTCTGACGTCCAGATCTGGTCGATTCCCTCGGGGGCGAACCCCCGGTTCACCAGGTCCGGCGGGTACGTGGCAGAGGAATCGGGATTGGTAGTGACCTTGAACAGCCGTGGGCTGACGCCCACGATCCCGAGACTGGCCATGCGGGCCGCCACGGTGTTGGCGCTGACCCGTTCCCCGGCCTCGTGGAGGTCCAAGGTGATCCGAGGCGCACCGTAGGTGCCGCTCGAGCTCTTGTGGAAGCTGACGATCTTGGCGTCGAGATCAGCCCGGCGCACCTCACTCGGCAGCGGCGGGCGATCCTGGGCGGCCCGCCAGCGGTAATAGCCGGCGGTCGAGACCTCCAAGAGGCGGGCCATGCGGGTGATCTCGAAGTTCGCGCACTCGGCGGCCATCAACGCAAATCTTTCTGCTTTGGTGGATTCGAAGCGAAGTACGCGGCAGCTTTTCCCAAGAAGGCCAGGTCCTTGTCCTGCTCGGCGACCTGGCGGCGCAGCCGCAACAGCTCGGTCCGCTCCGCCGCGCTCAACGGCTCGTCGGACGTTCCGGCCACCGTTTCCATCCGCCGGCGCTCATCGCGCACCCACCGGGCCAACACGCTGTCGACGACCGACAGCTCGGCGGCTACTTCGGCCACCGTCCTGCCCGTATCGATCACGCGGTGGGCCGCCTCGGTCTTGAACTCCAGCGTGAACTTCCGCCTCGTAGCTCCCATATCGGACATCCTTCCAGCCGGCCGAAGGCCAGCCTGTCGGGTGTCCACTAAATCTGGGGAACCTCAGCACTCGTGAGTGGGGCAACGGCAGCCACAAGCCGGGTCAGCTGACGGTCGAGGGACCGGACCTCTTCGTTCAGCGCCTTGGCCCGGACGGCCACGCTGCGAAGAGCAGCCTTGGTCGCCTGAATCGGATCCTGAAGATCATCGACGTCGGGCCGCAACCTTGCGCAGGCGCCGATGATCTTGTTCGGAAGCCCCCCCGAGGGAAGCTGAGCTCGAAGTGGTTCGGGTGCGGTGACCGCCATGGCGCGCAACGTATTGATGGCTGCCGTCCTCGACTTCACGGCCCCCTGCCTGGCCAATCGCAGGTTTCGAACGGCCTCGATCGGCCCATCGGCGAGTTTGGTGGCCACCACGGCCCTGCCGGACAACACTGCTCGGGCCGCTGCTTCGGCATCGATGGGGTCGGATTTTCCCTGACTACGTCGCAACCGACGGTCCGGTCGCGGCACCTCGAGGACGTGAACACCCTCGTGAGCCAGGTAGCGAGCGAGGCCAGCCCCATAGGCGCCGCTTCCTTCCACGCCGACCGCCTCGAGCTGGCCGAGGCGACGCGCCCAGCCGAGCAGGCAGCGATAACCGGCCGCCGAAGCAGGGAACTCCGCGCAGGCCAACGATCGCCCTTGTCGGTCAATGACAGCAGCACAGTGGGTGGCACTGTGAGTATCAACACCGACGATCACCTGCCGGTTTCGGGACATGCGGCTCTCCTCTCGGGTCGACCTGGGGCCGGCCGGAGCGGACAGGCCAGTGGCGAGACGCTTGAGTTCAAGCTCCGATGAGGTCACGCTGGTGACCGAACCCCAGGGTTCAACAGCACGTGTGGTGACTGCCGGGAGTGGCCGACAGGTCCTTTGGAAGGCACACCGGTTGGAGTGGCCAGGAAACTTAAGGGTCACGCCACCCCGGCAGACACCGCCGACAGTTCATCACTGGAAACTTCTGACCCTTGACTGCCGCCGGCGGGCCGTCGTCGCCCTCCAAGCGCAGTTCGGGGTCTCGCAGCGCCGAGCCTGTGTGGTGGTTGGCCAATCCCGCTCCACCCAGCGCCTGCCGGCACCGGTTCCGCCTGACGAAGAGTTCGCCTTGCGAGCGTTTCTGCGCGACTTCTCCCGCCGGCGTCCCCGTTGGGGCTTGAGACGGGCCGCCAGGGCCGCCCGAGACGCCGGCTGGCGGGCCAACGACAAGCGGATCCACCGCCTCTGGCGTGCAGAAGGCCTGCGTGTGCGCTATCGCAAGCGCAAGCGCCCACTGCGCGGCATCGGTGTCGCCGTCGGGGCGCTCTGCCCGATCCGGCCCAACGTGGTGTGGGCCCTCGATTTCCAGTTCGACCAGACGTCAGACGGCAGGACGCTCAAACTCTTGAACGTCATCGACGAGTACAGCCGTGAAGCCCTGGCCATCGATGTCGAGCGCTCTATCGACGCCGACGGCGTGGTGGCCTGCCTCGAACGTCTGGCCACCGAACGCGGGACACCGGCCTACGTGCGCTTCGACCACGGGCCCGAGTTCATCGCTTACGCGGTGGCCGACTGGTGCCGCTTCAACGGAACCGACACGGTGTTCATCGACCCGGGATCACCGTGGCAGAACGCCTGGATCGAGTCGTTCAACGGCCGCCTACGCGACGAGCTCTTGAACGGCCAGCAGTTCGATTCCCTGCTCGAGGCCAAGGTCCTCCTCGAGGACTGGCGGATCGACTACAACATCAACAGGCCGCACAGCGCGCACGGCTGGCTCACCCCAGTCGAGTTCGTCGAGGCCTGGCTCCACCAACAACAGCTCACACTCGCATAGAGGGTGGATCAACAATCGGGATCCCCTCGGAGGCTGTAGGGCTGGTGGTGGCCACTCGATCGACGGGGAGATCGGATCAACGAGCCCGTGCCGGTCGACGATCCGGCACAGAAAGCGTCATCAGAAAGTGTCTCAAATCGCTTGACAGGTTCCGCCTACCGGCACACTCTCCGCTTGGCTCGGATCGCCCGATAGTAGAACGCTAACTGCTTCTCGGCGATCCTGGACCATGACTGAGACTGTCCCCACACACGAGCTGCCACCGAAAGCGTTTCCAAGTCTTCATTGCTCAGTGTGAGCAGAGCAGACACCGCTGCAGCGAAAGCCAGGACATCCCCATCAGGAACAACGCGACCCACCCCAGACTTCTTCACGATGTGAGACGGTCCGGGAATGTCGTAACAGACGGGCACTATCCCGCAGATCATTGCCTCGACCATCGCCACGGGGTATCCCTCGCTTCGCGAAGGGAAAACGAGAATCTCAGCGCCACCTAGCAGAGACGGCAGCTCCTGGTTCTCATAGTGCGGCACTACTTCGATCGTGGGCTGCAAGGACTCGGGGAATGTGCTGAGCATCTCCTTCCGGTTGGCTTTGGAACCTGCTATCAGCAACTTTACGTCGGAATGGTACTGGCGAACGGTCAGTAGGATGGGCGCCAGATCGTTAATACCTTTTCGTTCGATCCAACTGCCGATGAAACACAGACGGCCCGTAACCTTGGGCTGGACAGACATGGCCGCTGAGAGAAAACGGTCGCTCACGCCGTTCGGAACCACCTTCACTCGCCCTCGGTCGCAACCTAGTCTCTCGACTGCGTAGTCACCGTCGCTGGGATTGAGGACGAATACAACATCGGACTGCCGCAGGTTCAGCGCGATCACTCGAAGATGGAAACCCCACCAATACCAAACGTCCTTCCGTGACGGGCTCTGACCGGCCTCAGCTATCTGCTGCTGTCGGCGCTCCTCAGCGACGTGCTCCAGGCCGTGTGAACGGCAGACCAGCGTGGCCCTCCTAAGTCGACGTGGGATTAGAGCGAGAAGCCAACTGTCGCCGGTGCTCGCATCGAGCACGTCTATCTTTCCGAAGACGAGGGCGAAGAGATACCGAAAGAAGACGTACACCGGGAAGACGAGTACTTTCCAGCGATCTGGCACCGATCTTGGCAGGTTGTCATGTGAGGCGAACGACACGTCGTGGCCGTGAGCCCGATACGCGTCGCCGAGCTGCATTGTGACCCCGGGTGCTCCCGAATTGGGATCGAGATGGTGATGGACTGCCAGAACGATTCGGAGTGACTTTTCCTTCGACTCCATCTCGGAAGAATACCGAACTGAATCATTGGCTGCAGGATCACCCATTCGAGGAATTGGCGCGCGTATGGATCGGAAATTCCACCCAACGACCGCTCTCCGTCCGATGCACATCCTCCTACTAAGAGTCGTGCGAGCAACTCGCTGCGTCCCCGCTCACCAGTTCGTCATCGAGAAGCAGGCGGCCGAGATCGCCGAGTTACGGTCTCGCCTCGCTGACCTCGAGCAGCGATTCGGCGAGAATCCGCGCAACTCGTCGATGCCTCCCTCGGCTGAGGGACTCTCCAAGCCCCGACCCCCAATCGCGCCGAGCGGCGGGCCGCGAAACGTCGTCCCGGCAAGCAGTCGGGCACAGAGGGGAAGCACCTGGCCCAGGTCGCCGACCCCGATGCGGTGACGACCCACACGCCTGCGATCTGCACCAGTTGTGGCGCCGATCTCGCCGACGTCGACGCCGAGGTGGTCGGTGTCGAGCGTCGCCAGGTCTTCGAGCTTCCCGAGGTCAGGGCGTTCAGGTCACCGAGCACCGCATGGAGCGACGTTGCTGTGCCTGTGGGTGCGAGACCAAGGCACCGGCACCCCCAGAAGCCACCGCGCCCGCCTGTTACGGCCCCGGGGTGCGCGCCCTGGCCGTCTACCTGGCGGTGCACCAGCACCTGCCCTATGACCGCATGGCGCAGCTCTTCGCCGACGTGGTGGGCATCGAGGTCTCCGTCGGCGCCCTGGCCCAGATGGTCGCCGAGGCCGGCGGTGCCCTCGGCTTCTTCTCCGCCGTCGTGCGCGACCTGCTCCAAGAGGCCCCCGCCGTCCACTTCGACGAGACCGGAGCCCGGGTGAGCGGCCGTCTGCACTGGGTCCACGTCGCCTCGCAGCGCTGCTCTACACCCTGATCGAGTGTCACTCCCGGCGCGGCACGCGTCGCCATGGACGACCTCGGGGTCATCGCGGGGATGAACGGCATCGCCGTGCACGACGGCTGGCGTTCCTATCGCACCTATGACGTGGTCCATGCCTTGTGCAACGCCCATCACATTCGGGAGCTGAGCGGGGTGGGCGTCGGGCTGGACCCAGGGATGGGCCAACGAGATGATCGACCTCTTGGTCGAGGCCAAAGATGCCGTCGAAGCCGCTCAAGGGCGCCGGGTCGGATCGACTCGACGCGTCCACCCTGCACTCGATCCGCGTCCGTCACGGTCTCCTCATCGCCAAGGGGTGGGCGGCGAACCCCGCACCCGAGGTCGGCAAGACGCAGCGGGGTGAACAAGACCGCGGCCAACCTCCTTCGGCGCCTCGACACCCAGCGCGCCGACGTCCTGCGCTTCGCCAGTGACTTCGACGCACCCTTTGACAACAACCAGGCCGAACGCGATGTCCGCATGGTCAAGCTCCAGCAGAAGATCTCGGGAATCGTGGCGCACGCTCGTGGGCGCCCGCAACTACTGCGCCATCCGCGGCTACATCTCGACCATGCGCAAGCACGACCACGGCGTCCTCGCTGGCCTCCGCCACCTCTTCGAAGGCGACGTCTGGCTCCCCGGGGGGATCCCCACGACCTGAGCCCGCGGTCGGGCGCGAGGCACAATGGAGCCTGTGGCCCGCCGACCGGCGAAACGCCCGCCCCTCCCAAAGGCCGACCCGGCGGAGAGACTGATCGACGCGCTCGCCGCGGTGGCCTTCGAAGACATCCCCGAATCGATCATGCCGAGCGACGAGGGCGTCGAGGCACTGCTCGACGCCCTCATGCTCGGGGTTCTCGACGACTATCTCGACCACATCGCGGCCATCGTCAAGATCCGCCGAGACATGATCGCCGGCGTGACCAACCTCGTCGCCCAGAGCCTCTTGAACCCCGGTGACCGTGTCGAGTTCAACGAAACCGCCAAGCCTCGCTACCTTGTCGGGCAGGTCGGGGTCATCACCGGCAAGGAGCTGGAACGCTGTGTGGTTCAACTCGACGAGCCCGTGGGTCGCTTCACCAGCGGAGAGGTCAAGGCACGAGCCATTCAACTCAGGCCACTGGGACCTGAATAGTTACCCTGCGGATTATTCCAGAGGGCTACCAGGAGCAGGAAGAAATTAGCCTCGATCCACCGATGACATAGCCGCGTAGAGGTTCGCGCATCCGCGGAAAGTGCCTCCCTGCCTGGGAGAATTTGTGTTGTTCGAAGACACGATTCACCCAGCACCAGGAGGCACTTTCTGTGAGGTCAGTATCGCGCAGGATCGATCGGATTGGCGTGACCTTCGACGAGCCCAATCTGGTGGCCAACGCCGGCTTGTTGTTGGTCGCCACGCTGGTCGCTCGCCTCGATCTCGAGAGCCTGGTCAATGCCACGGTCGGCCTCTCGGGACGCGTCGGCGGTGCGCTGCCAGGACGCAAGGTGCTGACTTTGGTGCACGCCATGGTGGCGGGCGGCATCGCACATCGACCACGCCGACGTGCTGCGCTCGGGGGCGACGGCGGCGGTGCTCGGCGCACCGGGTGATGGCGCCGTCGACGCTCGGGACGTTCCTGCGCGCCTTCACCTTCGGCCACGTCCGCCAACTCGACGCCGTGCTCGCCGAGACGCTGCGACGAGCCTGGGCGCTCGGCGCGGGGCCCGGGTCGGCCCAGATGGTCATCGACCTCGACTCGACCATCTGCGAGGTGTGCGGCAAGGCCAAGGGTGGGGCGGGCTATGGCTACACCCACGTGCTCGGCTATCACCCCCTCCTCGCCACGCGAGCCGACACCGGCGAGGTGCTCCATGTCCGCCTGCGCAAGGGGGCGGCCAACACCCACGCGCGGCGCGGTGCGCTTCGTCGAAGAGCTGGTCGCCCGGGTGCGCCGGGCCGGGGCGACCGGCGAGCTCATCATGCGCTTCGACTCGGGCTTTTGGTCGCAACCGCACCATCGCCACCCTCGAGCGCCTCGAGGTCGGCTTCACCATGGGCGTGCGGATGCGCAAAGTCCGTGGTCAGCGCCATCGTCGGCCATCGACTCCTCGGCCTGGACCCCGATCGAGTACACCGCCGACGGCGAGGCCGAGGTGGCCGAGTGCACGTACAAGGGACGCCGGCTCATCGTGCGGCGCACCCGACTGGTCGGACGCCAGGCCACCTTGTGGCCCGAGTGGCGCCACTTCGCCTTCGTGACCGACCTCGAAGGTGACGCCGTCGACGTCGACGCCTTCCACCGCGAGCACGCCCGCGTCGAGCTCGCCATCCGGGACCTCAAAGAGGGTGCGGGACTCGAGCACGTGCCCTCGGGACAGTTCTTCGCCAACGCGGCCTGGCTGCTCTGCGCCGCGCTCGCCCACGACCTCATCCGCTGGACGGCCATGCTCGGCGAGATCACACCCGACGACCACTTCACCGTGGCGCGCACCGTGCGCACGCGGTTCTTCTCGGTCCCGGGCCGCCTCGTCAGCCGTTCGGGCGATCCCGACACTGCGCACGCCCGGCGCGAGTGGCCCTGGGCCGAACCGCTTCCTTCGCGCGCTCGACCCTCTTGCGCAGCCTGCCACCCGATCCCCGTGTAGGACCATCCCCGCGGGCGGCGCACCGCAGACGAGGGCATCAGGCGCTGACATCGAGCATCGCATCATCTGAAGGCTTGCCTTGGCACGCCCAGATGGCCCGTGATCCTCTGAACGACGCTCGGTCGCGTCAACCGCCAATCAAAAGGGACGACTTCATCGCGTTACCCCCAAGATCGTCGGTGGATCGAGGCTTAGATAGCGCCTGATAAACGCATCAATTCGTATTGACAGTCGTTGACAAACGCCTGCTGACCTTTTGTGCTGGCGTCGCGTCCAATTCGCATCCGAATTGGGATGCTGACGGGCTCTTGGACCGTGGGCAAAGGTGGGCCTGGTGATGCCTCAGAAGGTATGACTGTAGGCACGATGGTAGGCGAGGCGAGCAAGACCCATCACACGGCTTCTCATGCCTGGTTCCCGGAGAGACCCCTTTCCTTGGTCTACGTAGAAGGTCCTTGTCGCCTCTCGTGCGTAGAGCTTCATCTCTGGGGTGTTGTCGGGGTGGGCTATAGCCGCTCGACGTAACCGGGCGGCGGTGCGCTGAGTGGCCCGGTTGTGCACGTAAGTGTTGTCGTCATGTTTGCGGTAGAAGAACAACACTTCATCGAGGAATTGGAGCGCACCAAGCCGGGAGAGCTTGAGAAATAAGTCCCAGTCCTCGACTGGCGGCAGGTTGGGGTCGTACCCGCCTATTCGGTTAAAGGCTTCCCGGCGCACGATGGCGGCTCCGGGAGAGGCGATGCACGGAGCCGTAACTAGAGATTCGAATGTCGTCGGCCCGGGAGGCGACGGGACGAGCCGGCCACGCTCTGCGCGCTGCCTGATCCGCGACCAGTTAGCAAAGTCACCCTGCGGGTCGCCCGCTGCGGTGATGCCTTGTGACACACAGTGAGCCGCTGGGGCTGAAGGATCGCTTTGCAGTGCTGCGAGTACCGCTTCGAGGAAGCAGGGGTCCCATAGGTCGTCGTGGTCGAGGAACGCTAAGAACTTCGATTGCGATTCAGCTGCACCGCGGTTCCGGCCGGCACCAGCCCCCAAGTTTGGCTGACGCACGATCCGGAACCGGTCGTCGTCCGCTATGGCAGCCTCGATCGACTTTACCGTCTCGTCGGTGCAACCCCCCGCTACGATCACAGCCGCAAAGTCACCGTATGTCTGCTGCATCACCGACCGCAGCGTTTCCTGAAAGAAGGGCGACGTGCCGTGCGTCGGAATGACGACCGCTATGGAGTTCATCGGCCTGACTTTACGCCGAAAGGCTCCGCGTAGGATCCGTGGAGGGCCACATATGCGGCCAGCACGGGCTACGTGGGGGTCGACTTTTCGGACGACGGGTTCCACTCCTGTCGCCCCGTAAGAGCGGCGCGTGCACGTCTGCGACCGCCCGATGGCACCAAGTGTCGGTGTACAACTTCTGATGTCGTACTTCGTACGACCTGATATGTCGGAGCCGCGTACGACCTGATGTGTCGGTCGGACTGCCGGCGATCCACCAGTTGATCGTCGGTGTTGGCCATCCTCCCGACTGCAAGGCACCAACCGAGCAGTCGAGGAGGATGACCCCACCATGTTGCTCTCCGAGGAGGAGTGGATGGATTTGCGCGCCTATGCGGCGCTGCGAGCAGCCGGAGCCAGCTGGGCGGACATCGCCCGGGAGGCCGGCTGTGACTGGCGCACCGCCAAGAAGTACCTGTCAAAGGGGTCGCCGCCGACCCCGCCCAAGGTGACCGGACGACCCCGATCGGCCCGGATGATCGACCCGTGGACCGAGACCATCGACCGCTGGCTCGAGGTCGAGCCCAGGCTCCGGGCCAGCGTCATCTACGAGCGCCTCGTCCCCCTGGGCTTCAGTGGCTCCTACCAGCGGGTCAAGCTCTATGTGCCGCGAGGCCCGCGAGCGCATCGCGCCAGCACCGGTCGAGCTGCACCGGCGCTTCGAGGTGCTCCCCGGCGCCCAGGCCCAGGTCGACTGGGGTGACGAGGGGGTGCTCGAGACCGAGGCCGGCCCGCTGCACGTCTACAGCTTCCACATGACGCTGAGCTACAGCCGTGACCCGTTCTCGTGCTTCGTCAGCTCCCAGGACCTGGCCAGCTTCTGGGAGTGCCACCGCCGGGCCTTCGCCCACTTCGGCGGGGTGCCGGCTGCCGTCGTCTATGACCGCACCAAGACGGTGGTCAAGCGCCACGTCGGGCGCGGCGAGAAGGTGCCGCTGCACCCAGAGGCCGTCGCCTTCGCCGGCCACTACGGCTTCTCCATCGTCGTCGCCCCGCCGCGGCGTCCCCAGTGGAAGGGTCGGGTCGAGCGCCAGGTCCTCATCGTGCGCGAGCACGTGCTCGTCGGTCGGCACTTCGACGACACCGCAGAGATGGATCGTGCCTTCATGGACTGGGTGCCGGTCCGGCGGGCCCAGGTGCACCGCACCCACGGCGAGGTGATCGCGGTGCGCGCCGAGACCGATCGGGCCGCACTCGGGCCGCTGCCCGAGATCCCCTACATCGTCTGCGAGCGGCACCTGCGTCGGGTGGGCAAGGACTGCCTGGTCAGCTTCGAGGCGTCGCTGTACTCGGTGCCCTGGCGCATGGTCCGACGCAACCTGCGCGTCGAGCTGCGGGTGACGAGGGACGAGGTCGCCATCTGGTGCCCCGGTTCCGAACCCGTCTGCCTCGCCATCCATCCCCGGGCACTCGTCGCGGCAGTTGGGTCGTCGACCAAGCCCACTGGGACGGTCTGCCCGCGCTCGACGACCCCGCCGCCGAGCTGGTGCAGCCGGTGTGCGCCAACGACGCCGAGCTGATGGCCAGCCGTTCAGCGAAGGCCCACATCGCGGTGGCCCGCCGTGACCTGGCCACCTATGACGCCATCGGAGCGGTGGCATGAGCGAGCTCGTGACGACCAGGGTCAAAGAGGCAGCAGGTCGCCTGCACCTGGCCAACCTCGAGGAGAACCTCGACGCGCTGGTGAGTCGGGCCGAGGGCGCCACCATGGGCTACCTCGAATTCTTGGACCTCGTCCTCGAGGACGAGACCGGGGTGCGCGAGGGACGGCGCTTTCGCAACGCCCTCAAGCTCAGCGGCCTCCCGCATCACAAGACCATCGACGAGTTCGACTTCGCCTTCCAGCCCGATCTCGACCAGCGCAAGGTCAAGGACCTGGCCAGCTTGGGCTTCGTCGAGGGACGCTCGAACGTGGCGTTGCTCGGACCACCCGGGGTCGGAAAGACGATGCTCGCCGTCGGCCTGGCCGTGGCCGCTTGTCAGAGCGGGTTCTCCATCTACTTCAGCACGCTCGACGACGTGGTGCGGAACCTGAAGGAGGCCGAGGCCACCGGGCGCTTCGCCAAGAAGCTCCAGACTTATCTCAAGCCCTCGGTGCTCGTCATCGACGAGGTCGGCTACCTGCCCCTCGCCCGGGCCGAGGCCAACATGGTCTTCCAGCTGGTCACCCGGCGTTACGAGCGCGGGTCGATCATCTTGACCTCCAACAAGGCCTTCAGTGAGTGGGGCCAGGTCTTCGGCGACGACGTCTTGGCCTCGGCGATCCTCGACCGCCTGCTGCACCACTGCGACGTGATCTCCATCAACGGTCCCAGCTACCGGCTGAAGGACCACGTGAGCCCGAAGGGAGGTGACGCCAAGGACTGATCATCTGCCGGCACCGACCGACAGATCACGGTGTACGCGCGACGACATAAGAACTTGACCGCCGACACCAAGCGACGATTGGAGATTCTCGTTGGATGTGAAAGAACAGGTTCAGTGCGTCGCAGTCATCGGCTCCGCGATTGCGACACTCGTTCAGCTTTGGCAATTTCCGCTCGGCGCCGATCCCCGGCACCGTGGCACATCGGGGTCACCCCGGCACACTCGTCGCCTTCTCTGGGCGACTCTTACTTGAGCATTTGCCGTTGGCTCGACTCGGAAGGGGTGCCGTCGTATTCGGGTGACCCATGTTCGGCGGTCCCTACGACCCCAAGTCCGATCCCTCGAATAGTACCCCGCGGAAATGTCATCTGGCGCTAAGAAGAACCAGCGACCAAGTAGCAGCGGCATCAATTTAATCATATGAGCGTTCCGTAGGCTTCCGATAGATAGGGGAATTCGCGATTCCCAATTGAATTCGCTCATTCCACTCCGGAAAATTGAAGATTGCATGAGGGTTGGGTCGAGAAGAACCGCCTCGTAGCCTTCGCAGTCTCCATTATAACGATTGAGAGGTTGGATGATCGAAGAATTTGCTCTAAATGGTCCGGAGTATATTCACCGAAGACACATCGCCCGGAATCCGCAAACGGCGATGGCCCAAGGTGATCGACGACAGGGCGCCTCATGCGCGCCACCCGCCAGGGCCCCCGCCTAATTGGTTCCCACGAGACCCTCGCCCGCGCACGGCAGGCCATCATTGCCCCTCGAGAGCCAAGTCTCGAGCAGACACACTGGTGCTCGGCCAGCTTCGGCAACATGGCCTCGCGAGATGGTCTTGTGCGACGATTGCATGATGCGGGTCCTTCAGGTTCTGACCAACGATGAGGGCTATGGCATGCCGGCCATTGTCTTTAGTCTCGTGGACCAACTACGGGATCGTGGCCTCGGAGTCACGCTTGCCATCGGATCTGGAAAGGTCAGGGATGGCGTCGTTGCCCTTCCAAGCTTCTCTAAGCGTCCTGCCGATGTGGCGCGTTTCGCGCTAGCCCTGCGAAGCCTACTTCGGGAGAGCCGATCAGATGTGGTCCACGGCCACGGCCTTCGGCTCGCGCCTGCCTTGAGGCTGGCAACGGCCTTCGGCCCGCGTGTCTCAACAGTCGTTACCTGTCATGGTCTCCCGCCCGATCAAGTCGCAGGCGCGGCCCGTGCCATTCGGCTGTCGGGAGTCCTTGTCGCGAGCTGCGGCGAAGGACCGAGGGCTCTTCTCGAAGCTCATGGAATCCACGGGCCGTTGCTCCGCAACGGAGTTTCCGATCCGCCCCCGCCAGCCGACCGCAAGACGGTCATGCGGGAGTGGGGACTTCCGGCCAAGCATCGCCTAGTCCTGAGCGTGGGGCGCCTAGTGCCGCAGAAGGACCACCTCACAGCGATTAGGACGATCAAACATCTTCCAGACACGGCGCTCGTGATCGTTGGAACCGGACCCTTACAGTCCGAGCTCCAGAAGGTAACGGAGTCTCTCGGATTGACCTCCCGGGTCCGACTTGTCGGGTACCGAAGCGATGCTCGAGCTTTGATCGGTGCCGCCGATGCACTTCTGATCCCGTCGCGCTGGGAGGGTCATCCGCTTGTTGCGCTCGAAGCCATGGCGGCGTCAGTTCCTGTCGTCGCCGCCTCAAGTCCTGGGTTGCGCGAGTGGCTTATCCACGGTGAGAACGGTTTGCTCGCGATGGTCGGCGACGACAAGTACCTTGCAGATTGCCTGGTTTGTCTGTTTGAAGACAAAGAGCTGCGCGCCCGTGTCGTGGCAGGGGGAGCGCAAGTAGCTAACCGTCACACCCTGACGACTGTGGTGGACGAGCACCTCGACTTCTATGAGTCTCTTGTGCGCCAAGTCCGAAGGCGGGGAACACGCCGCCACGCATCCACGCCCGCGGCAGGTGCATAAGACGAGAGAAGTCGCCGCACCAGGCGGTCTCGATTTCAGGGATCCCCGTCCAATGACGCGCCCATCAGCCCCGTCACGCTATACCGAGGCCGGACACTTCCTCGTACACCCGTTCCTGCTGATTCCGTACACCGATTCCTGAGGTTTTCGTACACTTCGTAGGGGTCCGCGTCTGAGCTGAGAAGGCCGGTCACCCTGCCTCGGAGCCCGACTCTGAGGAGGTGCAGTGCCCAGACCCCGTCTCGCCATGCGCAAGGTCAGAGACATCCTGCGACTGGCCGAAGGCCAGGGACTCTCCCGCCGCTAGTGGGCCCGGCCCTCGGCGTCCCCTTCACCACAGTGGCCGACCACCTGCGCCGGGCCAAGGCGGCCGGGTCGAGCTGGCCGCCCGGCGCCGACGAAGGCGCTCTACGAGGCGCTGCTCTTCGCCAAGGAGCCCGCGCCGTCGACCGAGGTCCGCCCGGTGCCCGACTGGGCCTACGCCCACCGCGAGCTGCGGCGCAAGGGCTGTGACGCTTATGTTGTTGTGGCTCGAGTACAACGAGGCTCGGGCTACAGCCGCTCTCTGCTTCCACTACCGAACCTGACAGGGCCACCTCGACGTGGTCATGCGCCAAGAGCACCGGGCCGGCGAGAAGCTCTTCGTCGACTTCTCCGGCGACAAGCTCGCCATCTACGACCGCCGCAGCGGGGACGTCTCGTTCATGGCCGAGCTCTTCGTGGACGTGCTCGGGGCCTCCAACTACCTCTACGCCGAGGCCATCGCCTCCCAGGGGCTGGGTCCATGGGTCATGGTCCACGTCCACTGCTTCGAGTTCATGGGCGGTGTCCCGCGCATCGTGGTATGCGACAACTTGCGTGGGGTGACGCGCGCCCATCGCTACGAACCCGACGTCCACGCCACCTACGCGTCGACGTGCGGATCGGCACGCGCACCGTCGAGGTCCTCTCCAAGTCCCGCCGTGTCGCCTCCCACCTGCTCGAGCGGCGCCGAGGTGGCCACAGCACCGAAGCCGCCCACATGCCAGAAAGCCACCGGCGCCATGCCGAGTGGACGCCGAGTCGCATCGTGGCGTGGGCCGGGCGCACCGGGCCCTCCACCGCGGCGCTGGTCGCCGCCATCATGGAATCGCGCCGGCACCCCGAACAGGGCTATCGAAGCGCGCTGGGCATCATCCGCCTGGCCGAGCGTTATGGGACCGAGCGCACCGAGGCCGCCTGCGCCCGGGCGCTGGCGGCGCGGGCGCTGTCGTTCCGCTCCGTCGAGTCGATCTTGCGCCACGGGCTCGACTCTCAGCCTCTCACTGAGCCCGTCCGACGTCCCCATCCCCGCCACGCCAACTTGCGCGGCCCGAGCTACTACGCCTGAGGAGAACGACCATGAACACGTCGAGCACCCTGAACGGACTACACGCCCTGCGCCTGCCGGGCATGGCCCGAGGCCTGGCCGAACAGCGCGAGCATCCCGACTACGACGCCTTGGGCTTCGAAGAGCGCCTGGCCATGCTCCTCGACCGGGAGCTGACCGAGCGCCAGAACCGGCGTCTCGAAAGGATGCTCATGGCGGCGCGG
The DNA here is from genome assembly GCA_963789235.1 of uncultured Acidimicrobiaceae bacterium. Lineage (GTDB taxonomy): Bacteria > Actinomycetota > Acidimicrobiia > Acidimicrobiales > RAAP-2 > Bog-473. The sequence continues at coordinate 487,448 of CAWBJX010000003.1, forward strand.
CTGCGCATCGCGGCCAGCGTGGAGGAGATCGACTTCCGCCGCCCCCGCGGCCTCGAGCGGGCCCAGGTGCTGTCCTTGGCCGAGGCGCACTGGGTGGACGCCCATCACAGCATCGTCGTCGTGGGTGCTATTGGCCTCGGCAAGACCTATCTCGCCTGCGCGCTCGCCAACGCCGCTATCCGGCGGGGCCACAGCGCGCTGTATCTGCGCGGGCCACGCCTGCACGACGAGATCGCGCTCGCCCGGGCCGACGGGCGCCTGGCCCGCCTGATGAGCACTTGGGCGCGCACCGAGGTGCTCGTGCTCGACGACTTCTTGTTGCGCCCCCTCGCTCCGGACCAAGCCGCCGACGTCCTCGAGGTCATCGAGGACCGCGTCGGGCTGCGCTCGACCATCGTCACCTCCCAGCTGCCGGTGACCATGTGGCACGAGGCCTTGGGCGAACCGACCGTCGCGGATGGGATCTTGGACCGCCTGCTCGAGCACGTCCACCGCATCGAGCTCCACGGCGAGTCGCTGCGGTGCGGCAAGCACGTCGAGGCCGACGGTTCCAAGACGCCCACATCGCGCCCGGGCCAGCGAAAGGCAGAGGAATGAGCGCCGGCACGCGCCGCGCAGGCGCTGTGTGGCTCTCTGTGTCCCGCCAGCGCACCGGCTGGACCAACGGACCGGACACCGGTCCTGGGACAACGCGTCTTGGCCTTCGCCGCGCCTTCTTGGCAGACTGCTCGACCGACGACGTGAAGGAGGTGATCCCGAGGGGCTGAGAATCGAAGCTCAGCGTCGGCCGTTACGCGGCCTCCGGCTCCGGTGTACGAAAACTCCGGACTGGGTGCACGGAATCACCGGAATACGCACGCCGTTGCGAGTCCAGACTTCTGTAGCACCCGGCGGATGCAATTGCGAGCGTAACCTCTGCAGGTGCGCTGGAATCAGGTATCGCTAAACCCGAACTCTGCCGAGGCGCTTCGGCATCGAGAGGCTGAGCTCCAGATCGCCCATCGCTCGCCCGTAGAGGACCGGGTTGCCTATTTGGTCGAGCTGGCTCGCGGCAAGCGTGTGCTCGATGCTGGTGTCGTTGATCACTTCCTGGAGCGGAACCCCTCACCGGCGGAACTTCACGCCGCCGTTGCGCGCGTAGCAAGGGAGTGTGTGGGCATCGACATCATTGAAGGCGGCGTTGTCGCCCTCTCGGAGTCGGGCTATGACACTCGCCTGGCAGATATAACGGTCCCTGGGCTCGTCGAGGTCGTGGGCACGAAGTACGACATCGTCATCGCCGGCGAGCTTATCGAGCACATCGAGTCACCCGGCCAGCTGCTCGACAACGCCCGGGCGGTGCTCGCCGACGATGGCCTGCTCGTATTGACCACTCCTAACCCGTACTGCCTTCGTCTGATCGGCGATCACGTTCGCGGCAAGATCAAAGAAAACGTGGACCATCTCATGTACTACTACCCTTCCGGCATCGCCGAACTGGCGAGCCGGCACAATTGGGTGTCGACCAGTTATCGAGGTGCTCGTGAACCTCGCTCGGCAAAGTCTCTTGGGCGCAGGGTGGCTAGGCTGGCCGAGAAGGTGCTCACCGAGGACGTTTCCTGTTGGACAATCGTCTACGAGCTCCAGCCGTCATTAGCCTCGCAAGTCTGAGAACTCCAGCGGCCAATTCCTCGTCTGGCCGCGCGTCATTGGCTTGTAGACCATGGCCATCCAGGCTGCTCGCCGACCTCAGTCTCCATCGCTCCGCGACCAAACGAGGAGGTCGTCGCCGAAGACGTCACGGCCGTCGCCCAACGTCATTGACCAGAAATCAACATCCGCCAGCTTTTGCATAAATAAGCGGGACGTAACTCGACTCACTGTCTAGCGCATTTTATCGCCACTTTCATCAGGTCCATATAAGCGATGTATCATTGGCTGCCTGAACGCGACTGCGTTCAGGCAAGTCGAGACAGTATCTCGTTGCCTTCATCAGCACAGAAGCCACTAGCTATGTTGGCACCAAGGGCCAGATATGTGCAATAGAGGAGTGAAGTCGTTTGTGGCCGACCATCTCCTCGATGTGGATGTCCGCGGGCAAGCGCGTCCTCGAGGTTGGGTCCTACGACTACAACGGGTCCACCCGATCCGATATCGTGCGCTTTCAGCCGAGCCAGTATCTGGGTGTTGACATCCAGCAGGGACCCGGTGTTGATGAAGTGGCGGACATCTGTGATCTCACCCAACGCTTCGGCGCTGAGGCGTTTGACGTGGTGGTCACTACCGAGGTTCTAGAGCACGTCGAGAATTGGCGCTGCGCCTTTGCCAACCTTAAGACAGTACTGGCCCCAGGCGGACTGCTCGTACTCACGACGAGATCAAGAGGCTTCGGGTACCATGCCGCGCCCTACGATTTTTGGCGATATGAGCTGGACGACATGAAGATCATATTGGCTGATCTGGACATCGAAACTCTCGAATCAGATGACCCCAGCGAACCCGGTGTATTCGTTCGGGCGCGAAAGCCCCTGCAGGCGCGCCCCCTGATTGTTCCGCTCGAGGCCTACGCGCTCTTTTCGATCGTATTAAACCGTCGAGCGTTGAGAGTACCGGCGGTAGCGAAACTTGCCCCAAGGCTCTCAATCCCTGCCTGGCACGGAATTAAACGTTTTCTCCCGGCTAACGTGGTGGGCGCGGTCAAACGCTGGAGTGGTACGGACATATCTACCTCTACCACGTCGGTAGACCCCTCTCACTAGCCGAAGCGTGTGAGTTGCCGTGCAAGACGTGCGCGCCTTCTCGAATCCCTTGAGCGGTGAAAACTCGGACCAGGCAACTCGTCGGAAAACTGCTCCATGAACTCAGTTCGGCGATTAGGAAATGTAAGCGGGCCCCGATGAATGGTCCAGTCGTTATGCGGCACTGGTTGGTCGGACCTCGTCGAACTCGGTTCCGCCGGCCAGGAGCTTGTGCCGTCGGGCAGCTTGCGGATGATCTGGTCGGGAGTGTGTCGGCGGCGCTTCATGTCGTGGAGTCCTCCATTCTCCCGATCTTGGGGAACGGACTCGCACAACAGGTGGATCAGATCCCGGGGACCCGGTCACCCCAGGGCAGCGCTCAGTTCGAGTGCCCGCGGCCACGGCGCGGGGCTGTCGCATTCGGGCCGATCTCCGACAAGGTTCAGTCCGAGTGACTTGGTCTTTATGAGTACAAACTCAACAGCTACTTCCGTAAGCTCCCATACCCTGGCACGGACGGTGTCCCCAAGTTTGTTGAAGTGAGGTGGTGGTCCCCCTCCTGAGTCCTGCCGTGAGGTAGGTGTTCAGGAGACCAATCCAAGAACCACCCAGAAAGGGGACCACCAATGAAGAAGAAGCTACCCGTCGTGACTGTCGCGCAGGTGGAGGAGGCAGATCGCCTCGCCGACCTGCCGCTCGAGGCGACCGTCGCCCTGGCCGAGGTGGCCGGGGCGTCAAGGAAGGCCTGCTGGCCTTCGCGTCGGCCACCGGGCTCGTCGTGATGCGCCAGATGATGGAGGCCGAACTGACCGAGGCGATCGGCGACCAAGCACGCCAAGATCCCGGCCCCAGAGCGTGTCGGGAACTGGCACGGGACCACGCAAGGGTTCGGTCGTGCTCGGCGGGCGCCAGGTGAGCACCGAGCGCCCCCGGGGACGCAGCGCCGAAGGCACGGAGATCGGGCTCGACACCTGGAAGGCGTTCAGCTCGGCCGACCTGCTCAACTCCCTCGTCGTCGAGCGCATGCTGGCCGGCGTGGCCACCCGACGCCACGGCGACGTGGCCGAGCCGGTCGGAGCAGAGCTCGAGGAGCGCTCCAAGTCGATGTCCAAGTCGGCCATCTCGAGGCGCTTCGTGGCGGCCACGACCAAGGCCATGGGCGAGCTGATGGCCCGGAATCTCTCGGACCTCGACGTCGCCGTGCTCATGATCGACGGGCTCGACGTGGCCGGTTCGTGTGCCGTGGTCGCCCTGGTCATCACGACCGACGGCACCAAGGTCCCCGTCGGGCTCTGGCTGGGCGACACCGAGAACAAGACCGTGGTCACCGCCCTCTTGGCCGATCTCGTCGCCCGGGGCCTCGACGTCTACTCCGGCGTGCTCTGCGTCATCGACGGCGCCAAGGCGCTCGCCGCGGGCATCAAGAAGGTGTTCGGCGACGCCGCCACAGGTGCAGAGCTGCGTGCTGCACAAGCGTCGAAATGTCGAGGGGCACCTGCCCAAGGAGCTGGCCGGGGTCGTCGACAAGCGACTGGCCCTCATCTTCGCCCAGCCCGACGCGGCCAAGGGGCTGGCCGCCGCCAAGGGACTGGCCAAAGAGCTCGAGGCCGACCATCCCGACGCGGCCGCGTCACTGCGCGAAGGGCTCGACGACATGTTCACCGTCCGACGTCTCGGCGTCGGCGGCACATTGGCCGCGACGCTGACCACCACCAACTGCATCGAGTCGATGATCTCGATCGCCAAGCGGACGACCCGCCGAGTCACGAAGTGGAAGGACGGCTCGATGAAGAAGCGCTGGGTCGCCGCCGGCATGCTCGAAGCCGAGCGCTCGTTCCGACGGGTGACGAGGTCATAAGGACATGGCCAAGCTGGTCGCCGCCCTTGGCCGCCAGGTCACACCCGCCGTCGTTACACCCGAAGAGTACGATCAGGCAGCAGCCTGAACGAGCTGTGGCCACCGCTGAACTTCAACAGCGAACGGGGCAACGTCCTGGCACGCGCACCTTCGACATTGGTGGTCAAATTGCTCTAGAAACCCTTATGTTCGCCCGATTGCCGGGCGGGGCAGATTACTCGGTTGACGCCGAGTGGGTGTGCTGTCACAATCCCTTCTAACGCAGCGCTCAATGGGTTGGTTGGCATTGTGCTGTCGGCTCGAGAAGCTTTCGTCGGAAATAGTGCTGACGATGTTAGCCTAGATCTTCTCGTGGACGAGATCTGCCTGGCTTCGTGAAGCTCGATATCGAAGGAAACGAGGCTGAAGCGCTGCGGACGGACAGTAGTTCCTCCGAGCACCGGTCGGCATTGCTTGTCGACGTGCATGGGCGCGACGTGGAGAACAAGTGTATCGACATCCTGCGAGCACATCAGTACCATGTCTCCACTGTGAATCCGAGACTTCGTTGCTTGACAAGCGGCCGACGCCCCACAACAGGGTGGGTCGTGGCCGAACCACCTAAGTGAACCTCAAACGTACAAGCAGCGGAAGCGCAAGAGATGTTCGAGGTCACAGTCATTATCCCAACGTTTCGGCGTCCAGATCAGCTCTCACAGTGTCTCCTTGGAGTTGCAAATCAGACCCGACCGCCGACCGAAACCATCGTCGTTTTTCGGGAAGATGACGAGGAAACACGTGCGTATCTCTCGTCGGATCGGGTGCCACTGCATCCCAAACAGGTCACCGTTACTCGTCCTGGAGTGCTTGAGGCGATGGCGGCCGGTCTGAAGAGTTCGAAAACACCACTTGTCGCGTTCACCGATGACGATGCAATCCCTCGACCAGATTGGCTCGAACGCCTCACTGATGATTTCGCCGATGCTCATGTCGGAGCGTCCGGCGGGCGTGACATGGTCGGAGGCCCTCTAGCCGCTGGTGAAGCGCTTCAGGACGTCGTCGGACTGCTCACACCATGGGGCCGATTGCGGGGCAACCACCACATCGGACAAGGTCCAGCTCGCGACGTCAATGTCCTCAAAGCAGTTAATTGCATGTACCGGACGCAGGCCGCTGCCATCCCATGTAACCTTCGTGGGTCGGGCGCTCAGGTCCATTTCGAAGTTGGAATGGGTCTCTGGGCTCAATCACGTGGATGGCGGATCAAGTATGACCCCCAAACACTCGTTGACCACTATCCGGGACCACGTTTCGACAGAGATTCTCGATCCCGACCGGCTCAATCAGCAGTACGCGACGCTGCCTACAACTTGACCTTTACCATTGCGTCGTTCGGAACGTCACTGGCCATCCGACGAATCGTTTTTGCCTTGGTAGTTGGGGACCGATCTTCACCGGGCTTGCTTAGGGCACTCATTTCGCTCACCCGGTCAGACGAACGTCAAACTGTATTCCCGCGCACAGGGCCAGCGCTTTCTGGAACTCTGCTCGCGTCATTTGACATCATCCGCGGACGAAGGCTCGAGTTCTATCATTTCGCAGTGGATGAATAACGGCGTTTGCTTAGTGCGGTCGTCGACGGGATCACGTGGTAATAGGCTCCTCCGGTTTCAGTGAGGAGTCGATAACGTTATCTTCGGAGGCTTGATCGGACTCGCGCACGTGGCCGCGCCAATTCCACGCGGACAACCGCCTCCCCGGGCGCGTCTTCGACCCCTCGGACCAGCCAGGCCAGTCCCAACATCTTCTTTGCGAGTCCGATATCGTCTGCCAATTCTCAGTGCGCCCTCGCGCTTGCCGTCAGATAGCAGTCACGATTGTCGGGGCCTCGGTCAATTACAGCGAGGTGCCACTCATTACGGAAAAGCCTGATAACTTCGGTTTGTTCAGTTCAGCATTTCGGCTCCCGAGCCACTTTCGCCGAGCACGCGGACAGAAGGAATGAAGACCGTGGTTCTCGGAGAACCGTGTGAACGCGAGTTCAGCGCCGACCTGTTGTCGGTTCGATTCGCGTGGCGCACACGCTGCTACGTTAGATACAGAAACACGTTGAATCGACCCAGCGCAAGCGCGCTGACGGAAGAGGGTGTTCGGGTCGCGAAATGAAGGTTTGTGTCTTGGCTCTCGAATGGCCTGGAGTCGATGGACCGACCGGGGGCGTGGGTCGCTTCAATTATCGTCTGGCGAACGCATTACAGCGTAATCACGAAGTCACGGTCGTTGTATCTCGCTTCGACGCCGTGAGGCCCGCTCCCAGGATAAATCTGCTCAATCTCCATAGTGGCAATAGCCGGTTCTCACGATATTACGTTGCTCCCTTGCGTGTTCGATCTGCACTCAACGAGGTGGACGCGGATGTGATTATTTCCTCGGGGGATGACTGGGCGTGTTCTTGCCCGAATCTCATCCGGATCATGCATGGAACGGCATCTGGAGAGGCCAAAGCCTCGAAAGGCCTGAGGCGAGTTAACCACGAGCTTTTGGCAGTACTGGAAAGACGTTCGGCGCGACAAGCGGCACGAGTGTTCGGAGTTGGGCCCGACAGCCTCGCTGTCAGGCAGGACAGTGTTTGGTTCCCGCCTGTTGTCGGAATACCAGTCGGTGGTTCGGATCGCGTCGAGCGGGAACCACTTCTTCTTTTCGTCGGCTCATATTTATCGCGCAAACGGGGCTACTTGGCTGAAAAAGTGTGGTTGGAGCTGACGCGCAAGGGTTTTCCGTTTCGATTGGTTGTCATCGGGCCCGCAGCTGACAAGCCGCAATGGGATCAGGACGTGGAACACGTCTCGTCGCAGAGCGACGAGAATGTGGCCGCGATGTTTAGAGAAGCGCGTTTCTTGCTCTCGCCATCAATATATGAAGGGTTTGGCATTGCCACATTCGAGGCGCTCAGCAGTGGGTGCATACCACTGTGTGCTCGAAATCCGGGGAGTGAGTATCTACTCGGCGACCGCTTGTCGCGATTACTACTGGGCTCCTCTGATACAGAATACGTAGCGGGGGCTGTCGAATCAATCATGTCATTTCGCGACAACAGGATGCTCCACATGGAAATGACTTGCCGTGCCACTGAAATTGCCAAGTTGGGCGATCCGAGCCGACTGCTGGAAGCGCGGGTGTGAGCAGGTTATGCCAGCGGGCCCACATAACAGAGGATTCCTGCCGATGGCCAAGACATTCCGGTGAAAAGAGTGGGGATGTTGAAGACCACTTTGGCTGCTACAAGGCGAGTCCACAGGTTCCAACTGCAACGCACGAGCCTAAGTGCCTTGATGAGAAGCGTGACCCATAGAACGACAAATGTTGCATCTAGTACAGCCCGAAACACGCAAGAAGGTCGATAATCGGCTCGCCCACTTCAGTAAGGAGTCGATGACATCATCTTCGGAGACTTGATCGGCCTCGGCCACGTGACACAGGCATGGAGCAGGACGCGGCAGTCGATAGTGACTGAAGTTCGTGAAGCCCCGGGCCGGGGCGCTCGACCTCTTGGCGCAGAAGTTCGATCCCTCTCCGTCGGCCTGTTGATGCGCCAGCGCGGTGGTGCTTCAAGATCTCGCCTCGTCACCTCCAATGCGACAACGTGTGGCCGAGGATTCGATCCTTGGGGATTTTGTCGCTCCGGCACGCCGCGATGTCGTAGTCGAGGAGCACAGCGGCTTCGTCGGGGTCCAAGACGAGCTAGACGCTGCGCACGGCCTCCTTGGCCAGCCAGGCACCGAGGACCTCGTCGTGGGGTTCCGACGCGCAGCCCGGCTACCACCTTGTTCGGTCTCGCTCGTCGAGTTGTTCATCACCGCGCAACAATGAAGGTCTGCTCGGAGATCTCGAGGTGCCGGGCCACCTCCTTGATCGTCTTGCCCTGGGTCAAGAGCTTGTCGGCCTCGGCCAGCTTTCGGATCACCTGCTCGGGTGTGTGATGCCGTCACCGTTGCTTCATCTGTGCTGTCCTCCTTGCCCCATCTTGAGGCATTGGACTCGCACAGCGGGTGGATCAGTTCATGGGGACCCGGTCAGCAGAGCTGGCCCACCTGGCGAGTGACCTCGGCCCCGGCCCGGACGGTCAGCACCCGGCGGGAGGCGCGCCGGGGATCTTCTCGGTCCAGGGTTTTTCCTCACGCACCCGTCGTCAGACATCTCCACAGGCGTTTGTTGATGACGAGGCGGCACGGTGGGCCGAAGGAGTGCACGTCAGGCAGATTGGACCTCGGCCCGGTCGTGGGCCTCGGCTCGTCGCTGACACGTTGAGTAGACCGCACGTGGCCGCGCCGATTCCACGCGGACGACCGCCTCCCTGGGCGCGTCTCCGACCCCGAGCACGACCAGCCGGGCCAGTCCCAACAACCTCTTTGCCGGTCCGATACCGTCTGCCGATGCTAGTGCCTCCTCGCGCTGGCCGGCAGATAGCAGTCACGATTGTCGCGGCCTCTGGTCCCAAAGGTGGATGCTCGGTCAATTTCAGCGAGGTGACGAATCCCCACTCATTCCGGAAGAGCCCGATAATCGATGGTGTCTTTGAGTACCTGTTAGCTTGCAGGAGGCACATGCACGCGACCGCGCGGATCCTCCGTTTTGCACTTGCCGAATTACGAGTAGGCGCTGGAGGGTAGCTTCGATCGTGTTGATGGCAGAGAATGCGTCACGGATGCGGAATTGTGATGCGGACTGCATCAACCTCGCTTCGTCGTCGTGTCCTCATGGGTGGTCAATACCGGATCTGTCAAGTTGCTGGCGCCCGATCCGTTGATAGATCTCGACCAACTGGGCCGCCACGTTGGTAGGCCCGTACTTCTCGGACGTCCGAACTGCCTCATCTCCGAGCCGGAACCGCAACGCCGGGTCATCTGCCAACCGTCGGAGAAGCGCGGCTAGCGCGGCGACGTCCCCGGGAGGGTAGAGCAAGCCGTCCACCTCGTGGGTGATGACCTCGGCAGGCCCTCCGGCGTCGGCAGCCACGACCGCGAGCCTCGCTGCCATCCCTTCGACCACTACCTGTCCGAATGGCTCCGGAATCACCGATGCGTGGATCATCGCGTCGACCCGGTCGAGCTCAGTCCTCATATCGGTCCGAAATCCACGGAACTCCACGCGGTCATGAAGGTCCAGTTCAGCGACAAGATCGACCAAGGCTTCCTCGTACTCCTCTTCGCCGAACATCGCAGATCCGACCAGCACTGCTTCCTCGGACCCTCCGCCAAACGCCTCGGCGAAAGCCCTCAGGAAGACGTCTTGCCCTTTCCAGGGACTCAGCCGACCCACCATCGCCACTCGGAACCGGTCCCTAGGTGCATGGATCTTCTCCTGGTCCCGATCGATCGGCTCGACCGGGGTGGGTATCTCCGTCGCCACACTGTCATAGACGACCTGACGACTTCGAGGATCCCGCAGGTGTAGCGTCGCCAATGTCGTTCGGGAGTTGACGACGATCTCGGTCGGCAGGAGCCGAGCGGCCACACGGATAAGTGTCACCGCAGACCGAGGGAGGTAATCCTCGGCGATCCGGTCCCGTATGTGCCAAAGACAGGGAACGCGTACCGCCCGTGCCGCCACCCCGCCGTACAGGGCGGCCTTCAAGGTGTTGGTGTGCACCAGGTCGGGCTGCAACCGATGCAGGCGTCTTGTGAGCTTGACGGTGTAGGCGGCCGTCGCCAGCGCTGAGCGCAACGGCACGCCACCAAGTCGCACCCGATCCCTCCGTAGGTCACGGGCCCGCTTGCCCATCGGCAAGATTTCTACGGTGGCACCAGCACCCTCGAGCACATCTACCAGAGGGCCGCACTCGGCAAGCACGACGTGAACGTCTACTGCCGTCGCTATCGACGCGATCAATCGGCTCATGGCCAACTCGCCACCCGAGAGTTGCGCCGTGTGCCCGACCACGACCACGCGGAGGGGTCGACCCTCTCCCGTCCCACGCTTTCCGGTCAGCGATGCTTCCCTTCGCAACACTCGCTGGTAAAGATCAGTATGGCGCTTCGCCACCTCAGTCCATGTGAATCCCTCGGCGTAGCGTCGGCACGCCGATGCCAACGGGAGCGGCTTCACGTTGCGCATCGCACCGATCAGCCGCTGGGCCAGAGCATCGGGGTCGCCTGGTGGCACCAACGACCCTTCGTCGAAACTCCCTACGGCTTCGGACAAACCACCGACGGCTGAGGCGACCACTGGCGTCCCCGTCGCCAATGACTCGAGCACCACGAGCCCATAGCCCTCCAGGGCAATCGAAGGCACGACCGACACATCGGCCGCACGGTAAGCGGACACCAAACAAGCGTCGTCCACCCGACCGACGAACCGGACGTGTTCGGTCAGTCCGAGGCGCTCGACCTGGGATTCGAGCGCGGGACGGCTCGGCCCGTCGCCAGCAACCAACAACAGCACCGGAACTTCGGCCGCCGCCACCACGGCACGCCAGGCGTCCAAAAGGACCTCGAGACCCATGCGGGGCACCAGTCGGCGAACCGCGACGGCCACCCACGCCCCGGATGGAACACCCAGTGAAGCACGGGCCTCGGCCGTATCCCCTGGCCGAAACCGATCCGTGTCGACGCCGGGCGTCATCACGACGACGTGCCACGGCACCACGCCATAACGTTTGAGTAGCACTCGACGGAAAGAAGAGGACAGCACCACGAAACCGCTGGCGCGGCGGTAGACGCGGCGTTCCACCCAGCGCTTGATCGTGCATACCAGCGCCCGCTCACCGTTGGCAGCGCTCTCGTCGGCCCACGGACCCTGAAAGTGGACAACCAAAGGACGTTTACGGAGCGGACCGACAAGAACGGGCAGGGCGGTTAGAGCAAAGTGCGCGTCAACAATGTCAACGTCAGAACCAAGCCGCGATGCGGCGGCACCGATCGCCGCCAGACGGCCAAACAAAGGGGTTCGTCCGGGCACCACCGTCAACAGCACGTTCCCTGTTCTGCCCCTCTTTTCTTTTTCGCCCACGACAATTCCGTGCACTGACACTTCTAGTCCGGCCAGCCCCTTCAGGAGTTCGACGAAGTACCGGTTGAGACCGCCCAGTCGCTCGTCCGGCGCCTCCAACCCGATGTGGAGGACGCTCAGTCCTAATGACGTCCTCGGCGAAATCCGCTTCCGACGCCCAAGGAAAGCAGCGCGCTTAGTCATCATCGACGCCCCACGGGCGATTTGAGCCACCAAAACCGCTTCGCCCAACCCGGTTTGGCCTCTTGTCCGCACTGGAAAGGAGCTCCTGGTATAGGTCATCAACCCTTTCGGCGAGCTGGTCCCAGCCGAAGACGACCGCCCAATGCCGGGCCGTCGTGACGAGTTGCCAGCGCCCTACCTCCTCCGTCGCCAGGACGCGGCCGATATCGATCCCATCTCTTTGGATTATCGCTCTGGCAAGATCGCGAGTCTCTTCCTCCCCGTACACAATCTCGGACGCACCGCCTATCGCCGTCGTCACCACCGGCAATCCTGACGCGTGGCTTCGATCATCGACAGGGAGAACGCTTCGTGTTGGCTGCAACACAAGTACACGGCCCCTTGATACCAAAGATCGGGATCGTCGTGTTGGTCCAAAAAGCGACGCTGCCGGCGACACCGTGTTCGACCGCATAGCGACTAAATCGATCATTTGCTCCCTAATCAAGCCACCACAGGCGCATCGAAGCTCCGAACCGACGGGCCTCAGCGGTCCATTCGATTGCCGGGGCGGGGCCCTTGAAACTCCAGTAACCCCCCACGAAGAGAGCGACAACCTCGTCGGGCCGCACGCTGCCAATCGTTCCGAGCCACGACGCGTTCCCGTGCATCAGTACGCAACCTGTCAATGTCGACCCCGTTTGGTGTCGAAAGCATTCGAGCATCCCGATAGTAGAGACCAAGCTCGTCTTCGACCTGTCGAGATACGGCGCCAAGAACTCCCGTACTGTCGGCTCGATAGCACCACCGCTCGGTTGTAACAGCAAATTACCGGTGCACAGTGGTGTTTAGTTTAACCGACGAATAACGGGATCTCCCGCTGGGGCCAGCCCCCCATTTTGCTCGGAGTCCGACTCATACCAGGGCCGCCCAATACTTTGTTGATCAGCCCAGCCCAGAGTCAACCAGAATAGCCAAGCGACCGAATAGAGATCCCCGTTCAACCACTGGAAGAGGGTTGCTCCAGCCACTCCCAGGACTGCGATGCTCAGTGGATCCCGGCGTAGCGCAGCAAGCCGGTACACGGTACCTAGACCTCTCCACAGGACAATGAGATAGAGCAAAAGTCCTACGAAACCGAACGCCACCGCCGCGTTGCTCGGGTCAAACTCGGTACCGAGCACGGCGGCGTTGCCGAGGTTGCTTGCCGCCAGCGTGATCGACCCGGTGCCATACCCGATCGGCTGGGTGAAACCTGACGCAATCCCCGACTCCACCCTTGAGAAGTGCCCCGGCAGGGTCGACTGCTGCCCCGTGGGATTGGCGATGCCAGAGAACGAGGTGCGACGTCAGCGCCGACACGGAATTGGTCGCGGTCGTCTGCGTGTTACTGGTTGACGCAAACTGGTTGACTCCCAAGTAGAGAACCAGAAGGAAGAGCGCGCCGGCCAAGATTGCACCGGTAGGCCGGCGACCGGTCCGAGCTGCTGCCATGGCGCCGAGTGCGAACACGACAATCACGAGCGCTGACCGCTGGGACTCAAGCACGATGGCGGTCCCGAGGAGGGCGATCGCCATGAGCTGGAGCGCTACCCACGACGAACCGCCCCCGTCTGAACAGTGCCACCCAGAGACGAGGCCGATGCACAGGAAGACCGCGTACTCCTGGGACGAAGAGAAGCTGCCGAACGACCTGTCGAAACCGCCGACATTCAACGCCGCGTAGCCCGACGAATTGATCCATCGAAGGTCCCATGACGGGAACCCCGCCAGCTGTTGGACCAAGCCATAGAACGCGTCCAGTGCCGCAAGGACCGAAAGAAGTCGGAGAAGCAGTCGCAGGAGATCGCGGTCAACGAGAACCCGTCCCACCCAGAAGGCGAGCATGGGGAATAAGACCAGGAGGAGACCACCGAGGCCGATCAGGAAGCCACCCTGCAGCGGGTTGAATGCCTCAACGAGAGCAAGCAACGACAAGAGGAGCACCGAGGATGCCAACGGTGTCTTCCGGCGGAAGGCCCCCCGGCTGGCCGAGACGATGAACAGCGCACCCAGGGCTGCCGGCCCGACTAGCAGAAGTGGGTCATGCGAGACGCTCGCCCCGGTCCCGCTGGAAACCAGGCGACGGACGAGGCCCAGTGCCACCAGCCATACGGCAAGTCCAACCAGGGTGCCTCGCGTCGATCTGCCCACGATCGCAACGACGAGCGGGAGAGCCGACACCGAGGAGCGCGCCACGGAGACCTAGATTGCCCCCCACGCCGATCAGCGCCCCCGTCACGACGGCCCAGCCCACTGCCGCAATAGGAAGGAGGTTGGGACTTGGCAAAGAGCCGTTGCGCGACTCCGGAGGCCGGCCATATGCGGCGGGCGCATTTCCCAATCCTCGCGCACGCCAGGAGGGCTGAAAACTTCGAACCAGCCGCAGGCAATATAGTATCGCGGTGCCAGGCACCGGGACGGGCCCTCCCGCAACACCGAACTTTTTTGACTCCGTCCGTGTTCTGTGGCGAAGGAAGCTGCTGATCATTCTCGTGGTGCTCGTCGCCGTGGCGGCGACCGTGGGCTTCGACAAATCCCGCACGAAGCAGTACCAGAGCACAGCGACCCTGTACTTCCTCGCCCAGGGCGTCAACGCGAGCTCAGGCTCCTCGACGGCACTCAGTACGCAGCAACTCGCAACCGACGAAGAGCTGGTACAGAGCACTCCGGTACAAGAGATCGTGAGCAAGAGCCTGGGCGTGGCCGCACCTGCCGTTTCCGTCTCCCTCGTCGGCACCACCCAGATAGCGGACTTGACCGTCCAGTCCACTGACCCAGCGTTTGCCGCTCGAGCGGCAAACGCATACGCCACGGCGTACATAAAGCAAACACGTCAGCAGTTTGTGAACAGCCAGCTGGCCTCAGAGGCCTCCGTCCAAAGTCAGATCAACACGCTGCAGACCCAGATCGACAGCGTCCAACTCGAGCTCGCTAAGCCGTCGAACGCAGGTGCAGTCTCCCAGAGCAGCCTCCAGGCACAACTGACGGGTCTTTACCAGCAGCAATCAGCCCTGAAGACGCAACTCAGCCAGCTCCAGCTGACCACCGCCCAGTCGTCGAGCGGAGGTCAATTGGTGACCCCTGCCGTCCCGTCGACCACACCATCGTCACCAAAGATTGCCCGCGATATCGGCATCGCGATCGTCGCCGGACTCTTGCTGGGCATCGGTTTCGCCCTGCTCCGCGACAACCTCGACGACCGGATTCGCGGGAAGGACGACCTCGAGCATGTCGTGCCGGGAACACCCGTGCTGGGCCTCATTCCCGTGATCGACGATTGGCGCGATCGCAAAAGGCCTTATCTCGTTGCCCAGACGCATCCGAAATCGCCACCCACCGAGGCCTACCGAGGACTCCGAACCTCCGTCCAGTTCATGTCGTTGGAGAATCCCACCAGGGTCCTGCAGATCACCAGCCCATCTCCGGGCGACGGCAAAACCACCACGTCGGCCAATCTGGCCTGGATCATGGCTGAGGCAGGCCAGCGGGTCGTCTTGGTCGGCTGTGACCTGCGTCGGCCTCGAATTCACGAGTTCTTCGGACTACCGAACGACATCGGGTTCACCTCAGTCCTGTTGGGAGAGGCAGAGCTGGAGGACGCGCTCCTTCGGGTACCCAATCAGTCTCACCTCCAGGTGCTCCCGACGGGACCGGTTCCACCGAACCCCTCAGAACTGCTGTCGAGCGCCAAGACCCACGAGGTCTTCAAGAACCTCAGCGCCCGCGCAGACATCGTCGTCGTAGACAGCGCACCGGTTCTGCCGGTGACGGATGCCGCGGTCCTGTCGACACACGCCGATGCCATCCTGCTGGTGGTGTCCGCCGGGATGGACAGACGTCGGGATACCGTCCGATCCGTCGAAATGCTCAATCAGATCAATGCTCCGATCGTCGGCACCGTGCTGAACCGAGCGCCGGAAACTGACTCCTATGCGTATTACCACTACGGCTACGGCTACAGCGAGAGGTCCTCGGCCGAGGCAAAGGCAGGGCGAGAAGCGCGGTACGCCGACACCGGCGTCTACGAACGGCAACGGCAAACTGAGCGGAAGCACGACCCCGGCGAACGCGCCCGACGAGGTGGGGGAGTATGCCGACTGGCCTGCCATTGGCAGACACGCCAAGCGCGATCAGCCGACAACACCGAGCTCGCCGACGACCCAGAATCCGCCAGAGAGCGGAATGGGTCCCAGCTGATCGGGACCGTTCGAGCCGCTGGGTGCCCCCTTACCGACATCGCGGGCAACGCTACGCCCACTCGTTCCGTCATGGACCGGGCCACTGGCTGCAGCACCGCCAAAGCACACAACACTCGCACCGACGCCGAGTCAATCGGCGCGCCCATTACGCGCGGCGGCCGCCTTTTCCTCAGATGGGGAGTTGCGGCGGGGGTCCTCGCGATCCTCGCGCTCGGAGCCCTCGCCTCGTACTCCCTCGTGCGCGCGGCACAGATCGGAGCGAGGGGCCAGGACGCACTTCTCAGCGCGCTCGACGAGGCGCATGCCGGCTCGGGAGCCTTGAAGCTGTCGAAGGGCCAGCTCGCGTCCATCGGGTACGAGCTGGAGGTTGCGCAAAGCGACTTCTCCGCCATGCAGAGCGACCTGGGCGGAGGAGGGCCCCTCTTGTACCTGGCGCGATTCGTCCCGTTCGCCGGGGTCCAAGTGCGCGGCGCTTCCTCGCTCGCCAACGCAGGCGCAGAGCTGAGCTCGGGAACGCTCAAGCTGGTACAGACCGTGAAGGGGGTAGCGTTCCCCGCGGACTCGACTGCGCAGCTGGACGAAGCTCTCCCGGACGCGACCCGTCTGCGTTCCGTCATGCACGCTGGCATTCAGTCCCTCGCTGCAGCCGTCTCGGACGTCGTGTCCCTCAACGGGAAGCGCCTCGTCGGTCCCCTCGGGCCCGCCAGGGCGAATTTTGCCGCAAAGCTCCCGCGAGTCGAGGCGCGCGCCGTCGCGGCATATCAGGGGCTGAGCGCTCTGGTGGCGTTTACTGGGGGGAGGTGGCTCGCGGTCCTGGCTGTTTCTGTCGCAGAACCCCGACGAGGTGCGACCCACAGGGGGCTACATCGGCACCTACGGGGTGCTCCAGGCCGCCGCGGGGCACGTGGCGCTCGGCCAGATCAACCCCATCGAGCAATGGTACGAAAACCACCCCTCCGCTTCCGTCCCCGTCGCGCAGGCCCCCACCGTGTTCCAGGTGGTGAATTCCGTGCAGAACCTGGCCGACGTGAACGCGAGCCCCGACTGGCCGAGCGACGCCAAATTGGCTCTGCGCCTCTGGAAGGAAGGGGGCGGTCCTCCCGTGGACGGAGTGGTGTCGTTCACGCCTGCTTTCCTTGCCGGGATCCTGGGCGTCATCGGCCCTGTGCCGCTCCCCTCCTACGGCACGACGTTGACCGCCGCGAACCTGATCCCGGACCTCCATAGCTACGCCCCCTTCTCGAGCGGGACGACCGAGACCGCCGACGCATTCGGCGCCGCGGCCTCCCAGGTGGTGCTGCAGGGGCTGCTTCACGCTCCTGCCTCGGATTGGTCGGGGCTCGCCCAAGCGGTGATCACCAGCTTCGACCGCGGCGAGGCGATGGCGTTCTCCACCGACCGCGCCGTGCAGGACCCGCTTCACGAGTACGGCTGGGACGATGCGATGCCGAGGTCCCCGGGCGACTTCGTTCTCCGACTCCGAGTTCGAGTTCTTCGGCGCCGAGAACGGCTCGGCCCTGCACCGCGTCTACGACCACACCGTGGTGCTTCGCCCCGACGGATCGGCCACCGCCACGACCAGCATGACCATCGAGGACACCGAGCCGGCGGGCGCGGGCAACCCCGGATCGTCCGGCTACATCGTCGCCTACGGGCCTGAAGGAGCCCGTGCCGGCAAGGGCACCGATGCCTCCTACTACGCGTACGAGCCCTCGGTCGACGGCCATCCTGCGGTCGACTGGCTGGAGGGCGCGGTTCCTCTGGGCCAGATCACCTCGACCGTCGTCTGGAAATTTGACCATGCCTTGCAGCCCCTAGGGCACGGTATGTGGTCCTACCGGCTCGAGTGGCGGGGGCTCCCGGCCCACGTTGGGGACGTCCTGAGTCTGCACGTCCAGTTGCCCCGAGGCTGGCGCTGGGTTGGCAAAGGGCCTCCGCAGCAGGTCACGCTGGACGGATCCTTCCAGGGCACTTGGATCACGGCGAGCCCCTCGTGAGATGACCTGAGGTTCGTTGCTATCGAGGACCGGGTGTCTTAGAGTGGCTCGTGGGGACTCCAGGGGATTGTAGGTGCCATCCATGAGCCGTAAACACATCTCCGGGTTCCAAAGGCGCGGCCGTTACTTGATCATCGTCGCCGCCCTTCTGGCTGCCGTGTGGGTGGTCGGGCTCGCCATTCAGGATGCTCCGGGCCCGCAGGTCAAGTCTCTCTCTTCGGCCGTTCTCGTCGGCAACCGGACATCCATCGTCAGTAACAAGACATCCTTCGGCGGCAAGCAGAAATCATTCGGCGGCAACAAGACATCCTTCCGCGGCAAGCAGACATCCTTCGATGGCAAGCAGACATCCCCGCAGCCTCCGAAGTGCGCCAACGGGTACCAGTGGGATTCGCAATGGAAGCCGCCCTCGTGCAGGCCTACTCCCCAGCCTCCGAAGTGCACCAACGGCTACCAGGGGGGCTCTCAGTGGTCGCCGCCCTCATGCAAGATTTCCGGGCAGCAGCCGCCGCCTCCGAAGTGCACCAACGGCTACCAGTGGGACTACCAATGGTCGCCGCCCTCGTGCAGGCCAACTCCGCCACGGTACCCACCAACTCCACCGCGGTATCCACCAACGAAAAAGCACTGAACGATCTCTGCGCCCATGGGTGTCCAACACCTCAGCCTCGCCGGAGACGTTAGGCGTGGTGCGCGCTCATATCGTCTTCGTGTGCACGGGCAACGTCTTTCGGTCTCCGATGGCGCAGGCGTTTCTCAGTGCGATGGCGCGTGACAGGCACCTGAACATCACGGTCGAGTCGATGGGGACCCTTCCGGGAGACCGTCCGGTCTCGTCCGATGCGCTCGCGGTGATCGGTAGCGACGGGCTCGACATCTCCGACCATCGCAGCCGACTCCTCGATGCTCAGGGGCTGCGCCATGCCGACCTCGTCCTCGGAATGGCGCGTGAGCATGTCCGTGAGGTCGTCTTGCTCGAGCCATCGGCTTGGCCACACACCTTCACGCTGAAGGAGCTGGTACGCAGAGGCGAGGCGGTGGGCCCCCGTTCGCCAGGGCAGCCTCTTCCCGACTGGCTCGTCGCGGTCGGCGTGGGACGCCAGCGCGCAGATCTTCTGGGCTGGTCGCCGGCGGACGACGTGGAAGACCCCATGGACGGCGGAAGCGCCAAGTACCGTGCCACCGCCAAGGAGGTGCACGACCTGGTTGGCCGTCTCCTGGCGTTGATCGAGCCGGTGACTTGAGCGGGCGGCGGCCCGCTCGCCGCGTGGATGTCGCCGACGGTTGGCCCGGGGCAACAGAAGCGGTCCACTACCCTGGAGGGCACCACGAACGAAGTCCGGACCAGGAGCAATCCGCCGGCTGAGCAGGAAAGGGTGCACGATGGCAGGCGTCATCTCGGTTGGTCTTCCCGACGGCTCGATGCGGGAGCTGGCCGAGGGCACGACGGCCGCCGAGCTGGCCCAATCCATCGGGTCCCGCCTGGCCAAGGCGGCCGTCGCCGCCACCGTCGACGGGCGCGAGGTGGACCTCGAGTCGGCGCTGCCCGACGGGGCGACGGTCTCCATCGTGACCGAGGACTCCGAGGCCGGCCGCGAGGTCCTCCGGCACTCCACCGCCCACGTCATGGCCCAGGCCGTGCGCCGGCTCTGGCCCGGCGCCAAGTACGCCATCGGCCCGGTCATCGAGAACGGCTTCTACTACGACTTCGAGCTGCCCGGCGGCGCCCACTTCAGCGACGACGACCTGGAGCGGATCGAGGCGGAGATGCGGGCCATCATCAAGGAGGACCAGCCCTTCGAGCGCCACGAGCACACCCTCGAGGAAGGGTTGGAGATCTTCGCCGACCAGCCCTTCAAGCTGGAGATCATCCAGGCCGTCGAGACGGGCGCCGACGAGGTGGACGCCGCCGGCTCGGTGGTGAGCACCTACCGGAACTCCGACGCCTTCATCGACCTGTGCCGGGGCCCGCACGTGCCCTCGACCGGCCGCCTGGGCCACTTCAAGCTGATGCGGGTCGCCGGCGCCTACTGGCGGGGCGACGAGAAGCGCGAGCAGCTCCAGCGCATCTACGGGACCGCCTGGGAGTCCGAGAAGGCGCTGGCCGCCCACCTGCACCAGCTCGAGGAGGCGGAGCGGCGCGACCACCGCAAGCTCGGCGCCGAGCTCGACCTCTACAGCTTCCCCGAGGAGATCGGCTCGGGCCTCGCCGTCTTCCACCCCAAGGGCGGCACCATCCGCCGCCTCATGGAGGACTACTCGCGGCAGCGCCACGTCGAGTCGGGCTACGACTTCGTCAACTCGCCCCACATCACCAAGCGGCACCTCTTCGAGGTGTCGGGCCACCTCGACTGGTTCGCCGAGGGCATGTACCCGCCCATGGAGCTCGACGGCGGGACCGAGTACTACCTCAAGCCGATGAACTGCCCGTTCCACATCCTCGTGTACCAGAGCCACCAGCGCTCCTACCGCGAGCTGCCGATGCGCCTCTTCGAGTTCGGCTCGGTCTACCGCTACGAGAAGTCGGGCGTCCTGCACGGCCTCACCCGGGTGCGGGGCATGACCCAGGACGACGCCCACATCTTCTGCACCCCCGAGCAGATGGACGCCGAGCTCGTGCGCACGCTGCACTTCGTCCTCGACCTGCTGCGCGACTACGGGCTCAACGAGTTCTACCTCGAGCTCTCGACCAAGCCGCCGGGCAAGGCCGTCGGCTCCGACGAGGACTGGGACGTGGCCACCGACGCGCTGCGCACGCACGGCGCTCGAGATGGGCCTCGACCTCGTCATGGACGAGGGGGGCGGCGCCTTCTACGGCCCCAAGATCTCCGTGCAGGCCCAGGACGCCATCGGGCGGACCTGGCAGATGTCGACGGTGCAGCTCGACTTCCAGCTGCCCCAGCGCTTCGGGCTCGAGTACGTCGGCGCCGACAACGCCCGCCACCGGCCGATCATGATCCACCGGGCCCTCTTCGGCTCGGTGGAGCGGTTCATGGCCGTGCTCATCGAGCACTACGCCGGTGCGCTGCCCACCTGGTTGAGCCCCGAGCAGGTGCGGGTCGTCCCGGTGACCGACGCCCACGTCGACTACGCGCAGTCGGTGGTCGACGCCGGCGCGGCGGCCGGGCTGCGGGCGACGGTCGACGCCAGCGGCGAGAAGCTCGGCGCCCTGATCCGCCGGGCCAAGCTGGCCAAGATCCCCTACGTGCTCGTCGTGGGCGACGAGGACGTGGCCGCCGGGACGGTCGGGGTGAACCGGCGGGGCTGGGAGGGCAAGCCCGAGAAGGGCGTGCCCGTCGCCGACCTGGTGGCCGAGGTCAGCGCCGAGGTCGAGCGCAAGGGGCTCCCCGAGGACAGGGCGCCCGTGCCGGCGCCCGCATGAGGGAGGGGCGGCGCCCGTGAGCCTGGAGCACCTCTGGGCCGGGTGGCGCCGCGAGTACATCGAGGAGGCCACGGCGCGCGAGCGGCGGGCCGATCGACGACGAGTCCGACTGCGTGTTCTGCCGGCTGGCGGCGAGCGGCGCGCCCTCCGAGGACAACCTGGTGGTCTGGCGGGGCGAGCTGACCTTCGTGGTGCTGAACGCCTACCCCTATGCCAGCGGGCACGTCCTCGTGCTGCCCCTGCGCCACGTCGGCTCCCTGGCCGGGCTCACCGAGGCCGAGTCCGCCGAGCTGTGGTCGGCGACGCAACGGGCGGTGGCCGCGATCGAGGCGGCCTACGAGCCCGACGGCCTGAACATGGGGGCCAACCTCGGCCGGGCGGCCGGCGCGGGGCTGCCGTCGCACGTCCACCTCCACGTCCTGCCGCGCTGGTCCGGCGACACGAACTTCATGACGTCGGTGGCGGAGACCCGGGTCTTGCCCGAGACGCTGCGGCTGTCCTGGAAGAGGCTCACCGACGCCTGGCCCGGATAGCGCCGCGCCCGAGGGGCCCGGTGCCGCCACAGGCGCCCGCGCCGCCGCGGTGGGGACGCGCCCGGACGCAGCGGGAGGGGCGGCTCCGGGAGCGCCGGCAGCGGCGGTCGGCGGGGAGGCGGGGGAGGGGCGGGCGAAGGCGAAGGCGGCCTGGCGGGCGCCGGTGCGACGGTTCTTGCGCCGGGCCTGGCCGTTCATCCGCGTTCGCGGTCGGCTTCGGCCTGGTGGCCGTGGCCCTGTGGGTCCTCTCGTCGAAGACCTCCGAGCTCGAGGGCTTCTCCACCGTCTTCAAGCACTTCGACTGGTGGTGGGTGCGCGCCGGCGATCGTCGTCGAGATCGGCTCCTACGTCCGCCTTCACCGCCATGCAGTACGAGCTGCTCCGGGCGGGCCACCTGCGGCCCCCGGCGGGCCCGCTGGTCAAGCTGTCGTTCGCGTCGCAGGCGATCACCAACTCGCTGCCCGTCGGGAACGCCGTGGCGTCGGTCTACGGCTTCCGCTGGTTCCGGCGCTTCGGCGCCGACAACACGCTGGCCGTCTGGGCCCTGGCCGGCACGCTGGTCGCGGCCGCGGTGAGCCTGTCGTTGGTGGCCATCTTCGGCCTGGCGATCGCGGCCAACGAAGGCGCCTCGCTCGACCTGGTGCCGGTGCTCATCGGCGACGTTCGTGATCATGCTGGGCATCGGCTCCCTCTTCGTCTACGAGCGGCCGCTGCACGCCGTGGTGTCCGGCGCGCTGCGCCTCTCGGTCGCGCTGACCGGCCGGCCGCGGGGGGACACGACGGCGCAGATCGAGCGGATCATGGCCTGGATGACCGCCGTCCGCCTCAGCTGGACCCAGATCGGCCGGATCGTCTTCTGGGGCACGGTCAACTGGCTGCTCGACTGCGCCTGCTTCGCCATGATGTTCCTGGCCATGGGCGCGCCGATCCCCTGGAAGGGGCTCCTGCTCGCCTACGGCGCCGGGCAGCTGGCGGCGACGCTGCCCGATCACGCCCGGCGGCCTCGGCGTGGTCGAGGGCTCCATCACCGTGGCCCTCGTCGCCTTCGGCGGCGCCGGAGGCGAGCACCGCGTACGCGGTGCTGCTCTACCGCGTCATCAGCTTCTGGCTCATCCTGGCGATCGGCTGGCTGCTCATCGGGCAGCTCGCCCTGCAGGTGCGCCGGGGGCGCTGGCCCCGCCAGGCGCTGACGAGCGAGGTGGAGGCCGGGCCCGGTCGCCTACGGGCCGGCGGGAGCCGGCGCGGGCACGGGCGCGGGTGCGGTCCCGAGTGCGGAGATGGCCGAATGAGGGCGGGACCCGGGCGCGGGCTCGCACGGCGCTGGGGGCGCCGCGGTGGCCGGCCTGGTGGTCGCGGCGTCGCTGCTCGCGGCCTGCTCGGCGGCCCGCACCGGCCAGGGCACGACCGCCGAGTCGTGCTACCTGGCGCTGCCCACCGCGGCCAAGGCCGTCGGCGGCCACGGGCACCTGGCGGGGGTCAGGAAGTTCACGCTGTCGGGGCTCCACGGCGTGGCGCCCCGCCTCTACAAGCGCCTGGCCGACGACGTGCCGAAGAAGCAGGACGTGTGCGTCGTCGCCTACACGGGGCACTTCTCGGCGGACATGGTGTCGAAGGCCATGGGCCGTCCGACCGGCAAGCTGGCCGTGGTCGTGGTGACCACGCCGGGGAACAAGCTCCTGGGCACGCTGGTCCTGACCAAGATCCCGGTGCGCTTCCAGCACCTGTTCTGACGACCCGCCCGCCTGCTCTGCGGTAGGGGAGCGGTCCGAGGGTTCAGCTCTCCAGCCGGGGGATCGACCCCATCAGGTGCTCGGGGACGGTGTCGTAGTGGTCGTAGGTGGCGCTGAAGGAGCCGCGCCCGCCGGTCAGGGCGCGCAGGTCGACGGCGTAGCGGGTCAGCTCGGCCGTGGGCGCCGTGGCCGTCACGGTCTGGTACCCGTTCTCGGCCGGCGTCGGTCCCGATGATGCGGGCCCGGCGCGAGTGCAGGTCCCCGAGCACGTCACCCTGGCACTCGGCCGGGATCGTCACCTCGAGGCGGGAGATCGGCTCGAGCACGACGGGCCGCGCCTCGGCCATGGCCGCCTTGACGGCCAGGGCGGCGGCCATCTTGAAGCTGACCTCGTTGGAGTCGACCGAGTGCGCCTTGCCGTCGTCGACGGTCACCGCGATGTCGACCACCGGGTAGCCGTAGACGCCGCCGCTGGCGAACGTCTCCAGCACGCCCTTCTCCACGGCGGGGATGTACTGGCGGGGGATGGCGCCGCCCACCACCTCGTCGTGGAAGGCGAAGCCCTCGCCGCGGGGCAGCGGCTCGAGACGAAGATGGGCCACGCCGAACTGGCCGTGGCCGCCGGACTGCTTCTTGTGCTTCCCCTCGGCCTGCGCCGCCACGGTGATCGTCTCGCGGTAGGGGATGCGCAGGTCCTCGCGCTCGACGTGGACGTTGCACTTGCGCTCGAGGCGCTCGAGCGTGACGGCGAGGTGGACCTCGCCGTTGACGCCGAGGATGGTCTGGTGGGTCTCGTCGTCGCGGGTCACGGTCAGCGAGGGGTCCTCGTCGCAGAGGCGCTGCAGGGCCGACATCAACTTGTCGTCGTCGGCCCGCGTCGCCGGCTTGACCGCGACCTGGAGGGCCGGCGGTGCGAGGTCGGGGGGCGGCACCGCGACGGGCTGGCCCTTGGGGGCGAGGGTGTCGCCGGTGCGCGTCCCGTTGAGCCGGGGCACCGCCACGAAGTCGCCGGCGGCGATGCTCGTGGCGGGCGCCGTGGTGTGGCCGGCGATGCTCTGCAACGCGTGCAGGCGCTCCTCGTCGCGTGTGCGCGAGTTGACGAGGACGGCGTCGGGCTGCAGCGTGCCCGACACCACCTTGCAGAGGGACATCTTGCCGGTGTGGCTGTCGTTGAAGGTCTTCGTGACGGTGAGCACCGTCGGCCCGGCCGGGTCGCAGGGGATCTCGACCGTCTCGGTGCCCGCGGTGGCCACGAGCGGCGGACGGGACGCCGGGGTGGGGCAGAGCTCCTCGATCAGCCGGGCGAGCCGGTCGACGCCCACCCCGCTCGTGGCCGAGCAGCACAGGACGGGGAACACGTTGGCCGAGGCGACACCGCCGGCCAGGCTCTTCTCGAGCTCGGCGTAGTCGAGGGTCTCGCCGTTGAGGTAGCGCTCCATGAGGTCGTCGTCGCCCACCACGATGCCCTCGACGAGCTGCTCGTGCACGGTGTGCTCCTCGTCGACGAGGTCCTCGGGGATGGGCCCCTCGTGGCCGGCGGCGGGCACGGTGCCGTCGACGGCGGCAGCCGGCGGCCGGGGTCGTCGTAGTGGGTGGCGGTGTCGTCGAGCAGGTCGATCACGCCGTGGAAGTCGGCCTCGTGCCCGATCGGCAGCTCGACCGGCGCCACGCCGGCCCCGAAGGACTCGCGGATCTCGGCCAGCGTGCGGTCGAAGTCGGCCCGCTCCCGGTCGAGCTTGTTGATGACGATGACCCGGGGCACACCGAGGCGGGCGGCGGCGCGCCAGGCGTCCTCGGTCTGGGCCTGCACGCCGTCGGTGGCGCTGACGACGACGACGGCCAGGTCGACGTTGGCCAGCGCGGTGACCATCTCGCCGGCGAAGTCGGCGTAGCCCGGCGTGTCGAGCAGGTTGACCTTGACCCCGTTGACGGTGAACGGGGCCGAGGCTGGTCGAGATGGACAGCTGGCGTGACACCTCTTCGGGCTCGAAGTCCATGACGGTGGAGCCCTTCTCGACCGATCCCCGGCGGGCGATGGACCCGGTGGCGGCCAGCAGGGCCTCGGCCAGGGTGGTCTTGCCGGCGCCGTGGTGCCCGACGAGGGCGACGTTGCGGATAGCGGTCGGGTCGTGTGGCACCTGGTCCTCCGTCCTGCGTCCGTTCAGCCAGGTCTCGAACGGGCTCGTGGCACCCGAGTGTACGACCGCCCGCGCCGGCTGCTCGCTCGGGCGTCCCTCGGTCAGGGCCCTCAGGCCCTGCCCGGACCGGCGGCGCCGGCGCGGCGAGGCCGCCCGCGGCCAGCGATGGCCGCGTCGTACTCGTGGCGGACGGAGTAGCGGACGAAGAGGCCGAGCGTGTCGACGAGGAGCAGCCACACCGCCTTGAGCGAGATGGTGCTGCCGAAGCGCTCCTCGATCCGCACCGGCGCCTCCACGATCCGCGTGTAGCCGAGGCGCCGCGCCAGGACCAGGAGCTCGAGGTCGAGGGCGAAGCGGCTCTCGCGCAGGAGGGGCAGCACGTCGGCGATGACCTTGCGGTTCACCAGCTTGATCCCGACCTGCGTGTCCTTGACGTTCAGGCGGAAGAGCAGGTGGATGAGGCGCTGGTAGCCCCACGAGTACAGCCGGCGCAGCGGCGGGTAGTGCACCGAGGAGTCGGGATGGCGCTTGCTGCCGATGATGATGTCGGGCTCCTCCGTGCGCATGATGGAGACGAAGGGGGCCGAGGAACTCGGGGGAGATGTCGCCGTCGGCGTCGATGAAGCCCGAGGTAGCGCCCTCGCCCCATCCCGAGGCCCGACCCGCAGCGCATGGCCCTTGCCGACGTTGGTGGCGAACGAGATGCGGCGCACGACGCTCTCGGGGAAGCCGTCGAGGGTGAAGGGGCTGCCGTCGGTCGAGCCGTCGGACACGGTGATGATCTCGAAGGTCATGCCCGAGGAGTCGAGGACGCGCACCATGTGCTCGACCGTCGTCGCGCAGGCGGTGGCCCGGGTTGTAGTACGGCACGACGATCGACACGTCGAGCGTGGGGTCGGGCAGGACCGTGATGTCGGGTCGGGCTCGTCCCGCGCTCGTCGGCTCGGACACCGGCACCATCACCTCACGTGTGCGCCCTCCGTGCGGGGAGGCGGGGAGTCCGCTCCGCCGGGCATCTCGCTGACCGAGGCTACCGGACGGCCCCTCGGCCCAGGCACGCGCCCGGTGGGCGGTCGGAGGGGACCGGTCCTTGGGTCAGGCGTGTCTGCGGGGCCGGTCGCCGGGCCCGGAGCCGCACCCCGCCGGTTCGGCGACACGATGGTAAACTCTTGCAACCACCGCAGGTCCCATCCCCGGACCCGCGGACGACGAGGAGCTCCATGTTCGACGGTCGCTGGCGAGACGCCGTCGACCGGACCACCGGTCCGGTCGGCCAGTCACTGCACCGCCATGGCATCACCGCCGACGTGCTCACCGCCACCGGCCTCGTCTCGGCCACGGCGACGGCGGTCCTGGTCGCGACCGGCCACCTCCACCTCGCCATCATCTTCTTGATCATCACGGGCATGCACGACCTCCTCGACGGCCCCGTCGCCAAGGCGGCGGGCACCGCCTCGGTCCGGGGCGCCTTCTTCGACTCGGTCACCGACCGGGTGGCGGACGCCGTCCTCATGATCGGCTGCGCGTGGTACCTGCTCGACCGCGGGGAGGGCCACCTCGCGCTGTTGCCCATGGCCATCCTGGCGGTGACCGCCTTGGTCTCCTACGAGCGGGCGAAGGCCGAGTCGCTCGGGCTGCCGGCCAAGGGCGGCCTCATGGAGCGGGGCGAGCGCATGTTCCTGCTCGGCGTCGCCTTCCTCAGCACCGTCATCTTCGTCCCCGTCCTGTGGGTCCTCTTCGCGCTGGTCTCCTTCACGGCCGTCTCCCGCTTCGTCAAGGTCTGGAACGCCGCCTCGGGTCGCGACCGTGTCATCGCGCGGCGGATCGAGGCCTGGCGCGAGGGCCGGGTCGACTCGCGCTGGCGGGCCTGGCGCGAGGCCCGCGAGTCGAGCGGCCGCCCCCGGCGCGACGCGACCCGCACCACGGGCGCGCCGGTCGGCCGCTGGCGGGCCCGCCGCCAGGAGACGCTGAGCAGCCGCTCGGGCCGGACGATGCGGGAGCGACGCCGCGCGGCGCGGGGGCACGCCAACGGCAACAGCGCGCGCCGCATCTCGGGCCGCCGCACGCCGCCCCCGGCAGCCTGAGCGCCGGGCGGCCCGGGTCCACACTGCGTGTCCCACGTGTGCCCTGACCAGCCGTGACGGCCGCCGTGGCCGCGGCGGCCGACGCCCCGGCCGTGGCCCCAGCAGCTGAGGGCGCCGAGGCCCACGAGGACTGGCGGGCGACGCTGAAGTTCCACACCTACCGCGGCCTCGGCGCGGCCATGGGGCACATGCCCCAGCCGCTGGCCCAGGGCGTCGCCGCGGGGTGGCCCGCTGCATGGCGCTGCGGGGCGGGCCGGCCCTCGCCATGAACGAGCGCCACATGCGGCGCGTGCTGGCCAGCGAGTGCGTCGAGGGCGTCGAGCCGGACCCCGCGCTGGTGCGGCGCTGGAGCAGGCGGACCTTCGACTCCTACGGGGAGTACTGGGCCGACGGCGCCCGTCTGCCCTACGAGAGCGAGGCGGGCGTGCGCGCCCGCTTGCGCCTCGAGGAGGGTGAGGAGCACCTGCGGGCGGCCTTCGCGCTCGGCCGCGGCATCGTCATGGCGCTGCCGCACGTCGGCAGCTGGGAGTGGGGCGGCTACTGGCTCGGCGCTCGAGGGCATGCCCATGACCGCGGTCGTGGAGCGTCTGGAGCCCCACGGCTCTTCGAGTGGTTCGTGGCGCAGCGCGCGGCCATGGGGCTGACCGCGGTGCCCTTGGGCGAGGGGTCGAGCGCCGCGCTCCTGCGGGCGCTGAAGAACGGCGAGATCGCCGGGCTGGTCAGCGACCGGGACCTGGTCGGCAACGGGGTCGAGGTCGAGTTCTTCGGGGAGCGGACGACGCTGCCCGCCGGCGCCGCCACGCTGGCGCTGCGCACCGGGGCGCCGCTCGTGCCGGTCGCCGTCTACTCGGGGCCGGGGCACTGGCACACCGGGGTCGTGCACGCGCCGATCGACACCACCCGCCGCGGCACGTTGCGCGAGGACATCGCCCGGGTCACCCAGGAGCTGGCCACCATCTTCGAGCACGACATCCGCCGCCGTCCCGAGCAGTGGCACCTCTACCAGCCCAACTGGCCGAGCGACCCGCGATGACGTCGGCCCGGGGGGTGCGCCGGTGAGGGTCGCCATGTTGTCGCCCTACGCCCTGACCCGCCCCGGAGGGGTGCAGGGCCAGGTCCTGGGCCTGGCGCAGTCCCTGCGGGCACTGGGCCACGACGTCACCGTGCTGGGGCCGGCCGACGAGGGCGGCCGATGCCCGAGGCCGCCGGCGAGCACTTCGTGATCGGGCGGCCCGTCGGGTTGCACTCGAACGGGTCGGTGGCCCCGGTGGCGCTGTCGCCGGGGGCGGCGGCGCGGGCCGAGCGGTTCGTGCGCGCGCGGCGGCTTCGACGTGCTGCACCTGCACGAGCCGCTGGCGCCGATGGCCGCCTACGGCCTCGTGCTCTCGGCGCCGCTGCCCATGGTCGGCACGTACCACCGCGCCGGCGTGAGCCGATGGGTGCCCGTGCTCAAGCCGTTGGCCGCGCTGGTGGGTCGGCGGATGCAGATCCGGGTGGCGGTCTCGGAGGCGGCGCGCCAGACGGGCCTGCGGGCCGGCGGCGGCGCCTTCGAGGTGCTGTTCAACGGCGTCGACATGCGGCGCTTCGAGTCGGCCGCGCCCGGTGCGGCCCGAGCCGGGGCGACCCCGCCGTGCTGTTCCTCGGGCGCCACGAGCAGCGCAAGGGGCTGGACGTGCTCCTCGACGCGTTCGAGAAGGTCGAGCGGCCGGCGGTCCTGTGGGTGGCGGGCGACGGCCCGGCGAGCGAGGTCCAGCGGCGCCGGCACCCCGAGTCGGACCGGGTGCACTGGTTGGGCGTGCTGAGCGACGAGGAGGTCGCCGCCCGGCTGGCCGGGGCCGACGTGCTGTGCGCGCCCGTCGCTGCACGGCGAGTCCTTCGGCATGGTGCTGCTCGAGGCGATGGCGGCGGGCTGCGCGGTGGTGGCCTCCGACATCGAGGGGTACCGGCGTGGCGGCCGGCGGGCACGCGGCGCTGGTCCCCCCGGGCGACGTGCCGGCGCGCTGGCCCGTGCCCTGGGCGCCGCCCTGGCCGACGCCGTCGAGGGGAGCGGGCAGTCGGCGCCCGAGGCCCGCAAGGCCGCCACCGAGTACGCCCGCGCCTGGTCGATGGACGCCCTGGCCGAGCGCTACGTCGACGTCTACGCCCGGGCCATCGCCGCCTTCGCGGAGGGGGCGGCCACCGTGGGCTGAGCCGGGGCCGAGCGAGTCGGATCCGCTCCGATGAGCTCCACAACTACGAATATCGCCGGGCACGTCTCAGGTCTCCAATAGTCGCGTACTTTCGGAGATCTACGGATTGGCCGGGACCAAGAACTGGCCGCTCGGAGTCTTCGTCTCGAAGTTCGAAAGACTGAGCGTAACGGCATGTCCGTTCGAACCAACCTGCGCAGAGCCGACGATACCGCGAAGGTCAAAGCAGAGGTCAGCTGCTCCGTGGGAGTTGATCCTTCGAGGCAATGGGGCGCCAGACGGTCGACGGCACAAGGCGTCGTTGGGGTCACGAACGGCGTTGGGGGACGTGGTCCAGCTATGGCGTACGCGTTAGGCTTGATTCGGTTCGACGTACAGGTCGTGGTCAGTGGAGCGAGGTACTGGACTGCCCGCCCCTTCAGCACTTGGAATCACTCAGATCGACCAACCGCTTCATGGCCGTCCAGCGGAAGAACGGGGTGCAGAAGAAGACGACCTGGTCGACCTGGGCGGGTCGCTTTGATACCGGGCTTCTACCCTGCCGCCATCCCCACGATCGGCTTGTTGAGATCCAAGGCGCCTGTCGAGCCGTAGAACCCGGCGTCGCCAAAGGTGAAGATGCCTCCGTCGGCGGCCACCAACCAGTACCCACCGCCGTCGGGGGTGGCTGCCATCCCCACGATGGGTTTGTTGAGATCCAAGGCGCCGGTCGAGCCGTAGAACCCGGCGTCGCCAAAGGTGAAGATGCCTCCGTCGGCGGCCACCAACCAGTACCCACCGCCGTCGGGGGTGGCTGCCATCCCCACGATGGGCTTGTTGAGATCCAAGGCGCCGGTCGAGCCGTAGAACCCGGCGTCGCCAAAGGTGAAGATGCCTCCGTCGGCGGCCACCAACCAGTACCCACCGCCGTCGGGGGTGGCTGCCATCCCCACGATGGGTTTGTTGAGATCCAAGGCGCCGGTCGAGCCGTAGAACCCGGCGTCGCCAAAGGTGAAAATGCCTCCGTCGGCGGCCACCAACCAGTACCCACCGCTGTCGGGGGTGGGTGCCATCCCCACGATGGGCTTGTTGAGATCCAAGGCGCCGGTCGAGCCGTAGAACCCGGCGTCGCCAAAGGTGAAGATGCCTCCGTCGGCGGCCACCAACCAGTACCCACCGCCGTCGGGGGTGGCTGCCATCCCCACGATGGGTTTCGTCAGCCGCTGCCCAGCCGCCGAACCATTGAGAGGAAAACCTCCGTACACGAAGATCCCTCCATCGGCGCCCACCTCCGCATAGTCCTCACTGGGGCTCGAAACGGGAATCTCGTCGTGCATCACGTCGAGATAGGCGCCATAACCGGATGGGCTCGCCCATTGCTCCGCTGATTCCACGGCAGTGCCCTCGCCCCATTCGTTGAAGGTGGTGATCAACTGGAGTGGTTCCCCCGATGCCACCATGTCCCGTACGTTTTGCGCCCAAACGGTCAGGTTCCGGGGCAGCAGCGGAGCAGGATCGCCACTCTTGTAAAAGCCGGGCGATATAGAGTACGAATAGCTTTGCTGGTTGTCCTCGGCCTCTGAAGGCGCATATTGATGCCAGGAACTAGCGTCTCCCGCACAGGACGCGTAACCGTTGAAAACTTTCAGTACGGTATAGAAGTCTTCGATCGCGTTCGCCTCATACCACCGTTGCGCCATTGCGCACCCGTCATCCGGACCCGCGTAGACGAAGATGACAGGCTTTCCGTCGATCCGTAAATAGTTCTGATTACCTGCGTAGTTGGATTTGATGTAGCTGAGGTCGCTTTCGATCTGGCTCACGCTCGGATCGCTGTAACCTTGTGGCTCGTAATACAAGGTCCATTTAAATCCCGTACCGTTTGCTGCCGCCAGGTCATCGGCGACGACCGAATCCTCTTGGGAGCCTTGTCCCCACCACGAAATGATCCCGGCATTGAGATGACCGTACTGCATAGCAGCGATTTGCTCTTTGATCACGCTTGGATCACTAGAAGAGTAAAAACCAGCCGAAGGAAGGTAATTCGTATACGGATACACGTCGCCTTGCGTCCACGCATCGGGATACCACGGGTAATAGAACGCCGCTCTCACCACCGGTTGAACAGCCCCTACGCGGCGCAGCCGGTACTCCAACCACTACGAGTGCCCCTGCCACCGCCAGCAGGAAGCCGGCAGCAAGGCGCCCAGGGCTCAGGCCAATGTGCGCCATTGCCCGCTTGAGCATCTGACCGAGGCGGTGCGACGTTCATGGCGACCTCGCATGCGTTCCCGTATCGGCCGCTTTGCACGTTCCGTATAGCCGCTATTCGTAGAGTGCACCTTCATCAGGCAGTAACGCTGCACGGGCATCCAAGCCGGACGTTGCCACCAAGACGGGGAGCCCGGCAGGGTCCGTCGGGTCTTTTGACCCCTATTTCGCCTCATCCCGACCTGTTTTCCCTGTTCAGGGGCATTTAGCTTTGAACAAGTAGCAGTGTCGTTTACACAATATTTGCCCAACGGTTGCACAACGGACGCACAACGGCAAGAATCACGAACCCTGCTGAGACGTTGAATCCTGGGTCTGGTCGGAGGCCTCGATGTTGATCGCGTACCAAGCTCGAAGGAGACGTGTACCGGCGGACTCGCAGGTCCGACATCCCGAGTTGCACGTCGCTCGCACTCGCCTTTCCGCCAAGCGTGCGGCGATCACATGCTCGCTCTTCGTCCTCACGATTGTGACAACGGGAGTTGTCTCATCCGCCTCATCCGCAAGCGCGGCCGGTAATGGCTACGGATTCGGAGGAGGAGGCCCTCCCTTCCCCGGCGGATTCGTCTCGGTTCTCTGTGCCAAGGAAATCACGCACTCTGGAGGCACCCTCACGGCCCGGGTGGGGCACGGCACACTCGTTGTCGACGTCGGACCTGGGCCAAGATCGGGGACGACGCAGTACATCGTCGTTCTCACCAACCGTAATTTGCCGGCGTCGTCCAGCCGATTGGTCCACGGCTCTGCGATTCTCGGGTTCTCGGTTTTGGCCGAGGTCCGGGGAAAGCCGGTACCAGCTGCAGCGCCCGTCACGGTCTTCTACGTCGGATCGGAGATTACAGGCGGCACCCAAGTCACGCTCTACACGTCTGGCAGACTGACCACGCAGCCGAGCAGCGTGGCGGGCCACACCTTGACCTTTAGGACCGCGCCTAATCGCGCAATCGCCGTATTCGGTCGATAGCAGATGGCTGCCATTCAACTGACTCCAGGCTCTACCGACGTCCTCGAGGTCAAGCCGACGAGTTCAAATGGATCCAACAGCTCACAGAAGATCCAGGCGCATTTCTCGCGCAACGGTATTTCAACAAACTCGAACGGCCGGCTGTCAACCGCCCAGTTTCCAATCCGGATCCTCGCTGCACTGACATGGCTCTTTTGGTCCTCACGGCTTTTCATCACGATAGGCACATTCCCAACAGCGGCCATTTGGTCGATCCTTTTCGGTCTTGGCGCCGTTGCTCTCTTGGCCTGCTATGCCGTCGTCCGTTCAGAACGTGCCATTGCCATTCTCGATCTGATCCTTGTCGCCGGCACCCTGTGTATCGGTGTCTTATGGGTGCTGGCGCTTGTCTATGGGAACTCGAACTATGGCACCGACGAGGCCGCGTTCGTCCAAGGCGCTGCTCAGGAACTCCTCCACGGTCACGACCCCTACGGCGCGAACCTTTCTTGGACCCTCCAGCACTTCGCGGTGCAACCGAGCTCCTATACCTACACGACGACCGGGCATTTGATTAACCAGCTCAACTACCCATCGCTTTCGTTCTTGCCCGAAGTCGGACTCGTCGCTGTTGGATTCTCGTCGCAAGCAACCATATGGGTATGCGCCGTATTTCTGGCGATCTCGGGGCTCGTTCTCGTCATGGTGGTACCACATCCGTATCGCCCATTGGCGGCCCTCTTGCTCGGTTTCGACGCCTACTTCAGCTCTGCCGCGTCCGGGCTCATCTTCACGGAGATGATGGCCTTCATCGTCATTGCCATGGTCTCCTGGGAGGATTTTGTCTCAGGCTCCGGTTGGCGAAGTTGGATCAGCCCCGTAGCACTCGGCCTTGCAATAAGCATCCAGCAGGATTCTTGGTTCTTGGTTCCCTGCTTTTTGGTCGCCGTGTACCAAGAAGCCGTTCTGAAGCAACAGCGGCCATGGCCGACGATGATTCGATACGCGACGGTGCTCGCCGCGGTCTTCCTGTTCGTGAACGCGCCGTTTATCGCCTGGGGTCCCGCGGCTTGGGCTCACGGGATCCTTGAGCCACTCACGCTTTCCCTTATGCCTCTCGGGCAAGGCCTGATTGGCGTAACGACCTATCTCGGAATCGGCGGGGGAAATCTCACCTTCTTCAGTGTCACAAGCCTGTTCGTGTTGGCCGTACTCCTATCGCTCATCGGATTCGCCTATCGACGTTTTCGATTCCTTGTACCCATAGCACCAGCCATTGTCCTATGGTTCTCGACGCGTTCCTTGTCTGAGTACGTCCTCATCGCCGCATATTCGATTCTGGCTGCGATGTGCACCTGGCGGCGCGACCTGGCGACCCATGAGTACCGACCTCCTTCCCGGGGGAAATGTCGAAAACGGCAACGTTGGATGTCAATCCTCAGCCCAATCGCCGGAATGAGAGTAACGGGCGCCATCGTGCTGGCCGCAAGTGCTCTCGCGGCCACCGCGGCGCTGATCCTGGCCATGACGAGCAAGGCGCCCCTTTCGGTGCAGGTTCTCTCCTACCACTCAACCGGGCAGGAACAGACCATAGATTCGGTCTCGGTCGGGGTTCGTAACACCTCGACAAAGCCCGAACGTCCCGTGTTCGTCGTCGAGGACGGGCCCTATGTGGGAACTCCCTGGATCTTGGTAGGCCGGGACACGATCATTCCACCGCACGACTACCGGGTGGTCAAGATCCTCGCGCCGAATACCGCGGTGATGCCGAGCCTGAACAGCGCTTTCAGAGTGGCAGCGTTCACGTCGGGGCCGCCAGCGGTGAGCTCGAGCCCATCGTTCCTCCCGAACAACTACCACACGCTCTTGACCCCATTTGGGCTTCCCAACGTCGTGGCGGTCGGCAAGTCGGCAACCGTGACTGTCCAAGTGTTGAACCGGTTGGGCAGTCCGGTGGACGCATCCGGGATCGAGGTACAGCTAGGCCAGGAGGTCTACTCCCCGACAGGTCTGTTCGCCACCGAAAACAGCATTAACGGCCAGCCGGCTGGCCAATCGCCGGTGTCGGCAGCAACGAACTCTCAAGGTCTCGCCGTCTTCCACATACGGGCGCTGCAAGTGCAACAGACCGCCACCACCCTCCAAGCATGGCTCGGGACCTCGGGCGCTTCGGGTTACTCGAATCGGGTGATCATATGGTTCGGTTACCCCACTGGCAGCCGTGCGGCCTCGCAGTAAGCCGTCAGACGGGTCTGGATGTGACGACGTGACATCGTGGGAGGATTCGTTACCGCCCGAGCAACTGAAGGATCAGCGCAGCTCAATTTCGGTGATCGTGCCGACCCGGAACGAAGCTGACAACGTACAAGAGCTTACAGAGAGGCTACTCAACAGCCTGGCCGGGATCAGTTCGACGTGGGAACTGATCTTCGTGGACGACTCCGACGACGAAACACCGGATCGGATCCAAGCCCTATGTCGTGAAACCTCCTTGGTGAAACTCGTGCGTCGCGCTCCCGGAGAGCGCCGGGGCGGATTGGCGGGTGCGGTTGTCGAGGGGTTCGCTGCCGCGGAGGGGAGCACGATCGTGGTCATGGACGGTGATTTGCAGCACCCCCCAGAAGTCGTCCCGTTCCTCGCGTCTTCCGTGCACACCGGCGGGTGCTCCATCGCCGTGGGTTCGCGGTACGTTGACACTGCGCGTGCGGCCGGCCTTGCTAGTCCGTACCGTCGGACGGTGTCGCAGGTTTCGCGCCTCGTCGTGCGGAGCCTCTTCCCGGCCATCTGGCGAGTACAGGACCCGCTCAGCGGGTTCTTCTCTCTCGGGCGGGACGTCATCACGGACACGGCCCTGGCTCCGGAAGGCTTCAAAATCCTGTTGGAGGTGCTGATAAAGGGGCACTGGGACGAGGTCCGAGAGATTCCGTACGAGTTCGGGGCGCGGCGCAACGGAGGATCGAAGGCAGGGTGGCACGAAGGGGCTCAGTTTTTGCGACAGGTCTTGCGCCTCCGCCTGCCTGATGGCACCCCCGAGCGGTCCCCACGGCTAGTTGCTACGCGGACCTATGGACAGACGGTATCTGTGTCGACCGGCCATCCGAAGGGCAGCAAGATCACCGGTGACGCCGCGGCGAGGTAGACCAAAGGTTTCTTGGGACCGCATCCCTGAACGATACCGAGCAACCCCTTCCGGCCAGAACTCCTCGAGCCGTTCGAGAGGCGCAGGCGCTCCTCCAATCCGAGCTCTTCGACGAGGTTGTGGAAGGGATCAATACGAAGCCCCCGCCCTGCGCCGCTCCCGTCCCGTTCCGGTGGCCGCCTCCCGCCAAGAGCCCGGTGCCGTGTCGTGCGCCTTGGTCTTTCCGCGGGTCCGGGTGTTACCCGAACGATGGCAAGAGGATTGCCAGAACCGTGGGCACCGCGATGCACTCGGCGAACACGGTCGTCTACCTGAGCTGGACGTATCTGATTCGACAAGACGGTGTGAACGGCTCGGAGGCCACGACGAAGTGGGGGCGGCCACGACGGGCTGGGCCGCGGCCAAGCCACGCCCCGGCCGCGGTGGCACAGGTCGTAGGCTGGCGTGCCCATGGCCGATCAGAGCGACACGTCGGGGACCCCCAGGTCCTCGGGCAGCGGGGGCGCCGGCGGCGCCGGTGGCGCCGGCGGCGGGAACCAGGGGAGTGGCGGCGGCTCCAACCGGAACCGCAACCGCAATCGCAACAGGAACCGCAACCGGTCCGCCGGCGGGAGTTCGGGCGGCGCGGGCTCGGGCGGCGGGGGCAGCGGGGGGTCCAAGACCGGCGGCGGCGGCGCCAAGTCCAACCAGCGGAAGAAGGGCCAGGGGAGTGGGGGCCAGCGCTCGTCCCAGGGCGGCGGGGGCGGTGGCAACCGGTCGGGCGGCCGACCGCGCAGCGGGCAGGGACCGCCGCGGGCCGCCGTGGCGCTCGAGCCACCCCCACCGCTCGAGCCGATCGACGTCGTCCCGAGCCTCGGCGCCCCCCAGATCTTCCCCGCCGAGGTGGCGGCGAACCGCCGGCGCGCCGTGCTGCTGTGTGCGTGGACCGCGGTGATCCCGGCGGTCCTGCTCGGCGTCCTCTGCTTCGTCGCCCTCTCGCCCCTGGCCGGCATCGTCGCCTTCGTCGTGGCCGGTGCCGCGGTCACCTACGGCGTGTGGCGCCTCGCCCCCGCCATGGCGCTGCGGAGGATCGGCGCCGTCCCGGTCGACGAGCACGACGACCCGCGCCTCTTCGACGTCACCGAGGGCCTGTGCGCCACCTTCGGGCTGAGCATGCCGTCGCTCCACGTCGTGGACGACGACGTCCCCAACGCCTGCGCGCTCGGCCGCGACGCGCGGCGCTCCGACCTCGTGGTGACCACCGGACTGTTGCGCCGGCTCGATCCCATCGAGCTCGAGGGGGTGATCGCCCACGAGCTCGCCCACGTGAAACGGGGCGACAACGGCGTCTCGTGCGTCGGCATCACGCTCGCCACGCTCGTCGGCGGCGAGACCATGCTGCAACGCTGCGTGGGGAAGGGCCGCGAGTACCGGGCCGACGTCGTGGGCGCGTTCGCCGTGCGCTATCCCCGCGGCCTGCTCGGGGCGCTCTGCACCATGATGGAGGCCCCCGCGCCCGGAGGAGGCTCGCTCTTCGCCTCGCCCGCCCGCCTCGGGCGGACCCGCTGGGTGTGGATCGACCCGTCGGTCGGGCCATCGCGACGACCCCCTGGTGCCGGGCGATCTGGATGCCACGTCGGTGCGGGCCGCCGCGCTGAGCGAGTGGTGAGAAGGGGCGGTGGCCCGGCCTCGTAGACTGGGGGGATGACCACCGGGACCTTCACCGTCAAGCGGGGCTTGGCCGACATGCTGCGGGGCGGCGTCATCATGGACGTCGTCAACGCCGAGCAGGCCAAGATCGCCGAGGACGCGGGTGCCGTCTCGGTCATGGCGCTCGAGCGGGTGCCCGCCGACATCCGCCGGGACGGGGGCGTGGCGCGCATGAGCGACCCGCTGCTGATCGAGGGGATCATCGACGCCGTGACCATCCCGGTGATGGCCAAGGCCCGCATCGGGCACTTCGCCGAGGCGCAGGTGCTGCAGTCACTGGGCGTCGACTTCATCGACGAGTCCGAGGTGCTGACGCCGGCCGACGAGGCGTACCACATCGACAAGTGGCCCTTCACCGTGCCCTTCGTGTGCGGGGCGACGAACCTGGGCGAGGCGCTGCGGCGCATCTCGGAGGGCGCCGCCATGATCCGCTCCAAGGGCGAGGCCGGGACGGGCAACATCGTCGAGGCGGTGCGCCACCTGCGCTCGATCCTGGGCTCGCTGCGGGCCATCACGCAGGCCGACGCCGGCGGAGCTCTACGGCTGGGCCAAGGAGCTCGGCGCCCCGGTCGGCCTGGTGCAGGAGATCCACGACGACCGGGACGCTGCCGGTGCCGCTGTTCTGCGCCGGCGGCATCGCCACGCCGGCGGACGCCGCGCTGGTGATGCAGCTCGGCGCGGAGGCCGTGTTCGTGGGGTCGGGGATCTTCAAGTCGTCGGACCCGGCCCGGATGGCGTCCGCCATCGTGGAGGCGACGGCGCACTTCACCGACCCCGAGCACGTGGCCAAGGTGTCGCGCGGCCTCGGCGAGGCGATGCGCGGGCTGGACGAGTCGCAGCTACGGCGAGCACCTCGCCGACCGGGGGTGGTAGCGGGGGGCGGAGCCCTCATCGGCGTCCTCGACCTGCAGGGCGACGTCCGCGAGCACCTGGCCGCGCTCGAGGAGGTCGGCGCGCGCCGCCCGGCTGGTGAAGGGCCCCGCGGACCTCGAGGGCATCGCCGGTCTCGTGCTGCCGGGCGGCGAGTCGACGACGCTGTCCATGCTGCTGGAGTCGACCGGCCTGTTCGAGCGCGGTGGCGGCGCGGCTCGGCCGCGCGACGACCTGCCGGTGTTCGGCACCTGCGCCGGCCTGATCCTCGTGGCGCGCGAGGTGCTCGACGGCCGGCCGGACCAGCGCACCTTCGGCGTGCTCGACGCCGTCGTCCGCCGCAACGGCTACGGGCGCCAGGGCAGTCCTTCGAGGCCGACGTCGTGTTCGGTTCGGGCGAGGGCCCGGCGCTGCCCGCCGTCTTCATCCGGGCGCCCCTGATCGTGTCGGTGGGGCGACGAGGTCGAGGTGCTGGCGGCGCTCGACGGCGTGCCGGTGCTGGTGCGCCAGGGCGACGTGCTGGCGTCGTCCTTCCACCCCGAGCTCACGCCCGACCGCCGGGTCCACCGGCTGTTCGCCGGGATGTGCGGGGCCGGGCGCCGATGCGGGCGGCGCGGCGGGCCTCTTCGGGTAGGCGCCGGCCGAGGCAGATCCGTGCGCCGCTACATCCTCACCGTCACCTGCCCGGACCGGGTCGGCATCGTGGCCGCCGTCACCGGGCTCATCGCGGGGCACGGCGGCTCGGTCCTCGAGGCGGCCCAGCACGGCGACCTCGACTCGGGACGCTTCTTCCTCCGCATCGAGATCGTCGCCGACTCGCTCCCGGCCGGGTTCGGGCGCGACGAGCTGGCCGCCGCCTTCGAGCCCGTCGCCGACCGAGTTCGACATGGAGTGGCACCTGAGCGACACCGACGTCCCGCAAGCGGGTGGTGCTCTTCGCCAGCAAGGAGGACCACTGCCTGGCGGACCTCCTGTACCGCTGGCGGGCCGGCGAGCTCGAGTGCGAGGTGCCCTGCGTGATCTCGAACCACGAGGACCTGCGGGGGCTGGTCGAGTGGCACGGCATCCGTTCCTGCTGCGTGCCGGTCGGGTCGGAGCCGGCCGCCAAGGAGGCGGCCTTCGAGGAGATGGAGCGCATCGTGGAGCACGAGCGGGCCGACGTCATCGTCCTCGCCCGCTACATGCAGATCCTCCCCGCCTCCTTCTGCGCGACCGCGTCAGGGCCGCATCATCAACATCCACCACTCCTTCCTGCCGTCGTTCGCCGGCGCCCGCCCCTACCACCAGGCCTTCGACGCGGGGCGTGAAGCTCATCGGCGCCACCTGCCACTACGTGACGGCGGAGCTGGACGAGGGCCCGATCATCGAGCAGGACACGCGGCGCATCGACCACGGCGACTCGGTCGAGGAGCTCCGCCGGGTCGGCCGCGACGTGGAGCGCACCGTCCTCGCCCGGGGGCTGCGCTGGCACCTCGAGGACCGGGTCCTGCTCAACGGCACCAAGACCGTGGTCTTCCCCTAGCTCCGAACCCGCTGATCCCGTGCCGCACCGCACGATCTCGTCGGTCACCGACGCGTGGCCCCGTTGGTCGTCGAGGACGACCCGCTCTGGCGTCTGACCTGGGGTTGGCAACGGATCCGTGGCCTCGCTCGCAGCGCAACTCCGATAGCATCGCTCGGGCCAGGGCGGCTCGATACCCAAAAGCGCCGGACGTGCCGGGCCCGTGCGGGGAGTGACGATGAGCCAGAGCGTGACGGCCACATTCTTGTTCACCGACCTCGTCGGATCGACGCAGCTCGCCTCCTCCATGAGCGCCGCCCAAGCCGACGAGGTGCGCCGGCGTCACTTCGCCCTCCTGCGAGGCGCCGTCGAGTCGACGGGTGGCCGGGAGGTGAAGAACCTGGGCGACGGGCTGATGATCGTCTTTTCGAGCGCGAGTCGGGCGTTCTCGTGCGCCGTCGAGATCCAGCAGGCGCTCGATCGCCACAACCGTCGCGGCGACACCGTGCTCGAGGTGCGGATCGGTCTGGCCACCGGAGAGGCCATCGAAGAAGAGGGCGACTTCTTCGGGGACCCCGTGGTCGAGGCCGCCCGTCTGTGTGCCCTGGCCGCACCCGGCCAGATCCTGGCCACCGAGCTGCTGCGCCTCACCGTGGGCCGTCACACCTCGCTCGAATTCGTTCCCCTCGGGCCCGTCGAGCTGAAGGGCCTCCCCGCCCCGGTCCCCGCAGTCGAAGCGCGGTCGGGAGCCTGTCGGGGAGGACGGCCCGGCCGGAGTTCCCCTCCCGGCGCGCCTCGCCCAGTACGCCTCTGGAGGGCTCTTCGGATTCTCCGGGCGCGACCCCGAGCTGGCGCTGCTGACCGAGCTGCGCAAGCAGGTGTCGACCGAGCGACGGCTGGGCGTCGCCCTCGTCGCCGGCGAACCCGGGGTGGGCAAGTCCTGCCTGGCTGCGCACGCAGCGCAGGTCGCACACGGCGAGGGCGCCACGGTGCTCTTCGGCGAGTGCGCCGAAGGGTCGCACGCGCCCTATCTGCCCTGGATGGGGGCCCTCTCCCACCTGGTGCGCCACGCCGAGCCGACCACCCTCGAGCGGCTTTCCCCGGTCCACGCCTGGGCGCTGGGCCGGCTGCTGCCCGCCGAGGCGGGTTTTCTCCCGGCGCAAGAGACGGTGGAGGCCGAGGCGGACACCGAGCAGTTCCTCTTGGTCCAAGCCGTCGCCGCCGCCCTCGAGCTGGCGAGTGCGGACGCTCTGGTCCTCGTCGTCCTCGACGACCTGCAGTGGGCCGATTCCTCGAGCCTGTCGCTGCTCCGTCACCTTCTCGGGACCGGCGGGCACATGGGGTGCCTGATCGTGGGCACCTACCGGCCGAGCGATCTGGGGCCGGGCCACCCGCTCGCGGTGCTGCTGGCCGACCTGCACCGCGAGCCGGCGGTGCACCGGGTCGACCTCGGTGGCCTGGGGGACCACCAGATCCTCGAACTCATCGAGACCGCGGCCGGCTACGAGATGGACGAGGCCGGCGTGGCCCTCGCCCACGCGCTGCGCCGTGAGACGGACGGCAATCCGTTCTTCGTCG
This sequence comes from uncultured Acidimicrobiaceae bacterium, assembly GCA_963789235.1. Taxonomy (GTDB): domain Bacteria; phylum Actinomycetota; class Acidimicrobiia; order Acidimicrobiales; family RAAP-2; genus Bog-473. The sequence continues at coordinate 529,436 of CAWBJX010000003.1, forward strand.
CCGAGCTGTTGCGCCATCTGGTCGAGTCGGGCGCCATCGCACAGGACGCCTCGGGCCGCTACTCGCTGACGAGCGACCTCGACGAGCTGGCGCTCCCTCAGAGCATCCGCGATGTCATCGGACAGCGGGTCGCTCGTCTGGGCCCCGACGTGCATCGCACCCTGACCACGGCGTCGGTCATCGGACGCACCTTCGACCTCGACGTGCTCAGCGCAGTGGCGGGAACCGACCCCGATGACGTGCTCGACATCGTCGAGACGGCCGCCACCGCCACGCTCTTGGAGGAGTCGGACCGGGCCGAGCGCTACCGCTTCTCCCATGCCCTGATCCAGCACGCCCTCTACAGCGAGCTCAGCGCGGCGAGGCGCCAGCGCACCCACCTGCGCGTCGCCGAGGTCCTCGAAGCCGCCGCGTCGGGCGCCGTGCTCGACGCGGCACAGCTCTCGGAGCTGGCCCGGCACTGGCAAGCGGCGGTCAAGCCGACCGATGCGGCCAAGGCCATCACCTACACCCGACAGGCTGCCGCTGCGGCCATGGCGGCGCTCGCGCCGGCCGATGCCGCCCGCCTCTACCTCCAGGCTCTCGAGCTCCTCGAGCGCGACACGACCGGCGACGACCGGCCGGCCCGGGTGGAGGTGCTGTTGGAGCTCGCCCGGGCGCGCCTGGCGTACAACCACACGGAGGGGATCGAGACGTTGCGCCAAGCCGCCGCCCTGGCCCACGAGACCGGCGACCCCGAGCTCCTCATCGCGTGCGCCCTGACCCGGGTCCCCAACCAGAACACCTCGCAGCCAGGCGACCCCGTCCTGCTCGACGTGCTGCACCACGCCCTCGAGGCCCTCGGACCGGACGACCACGCCCGCCGGGCCCGGGTCCTGGCGGCCCTGGTCGACGAGACCGATCCCGAGCGCTGGCAGGAGCGCCGCGACTACGCCGACGCTGCGGTGGCGGCCGCCGGTGCCGCCGACGACGACTCGGTCACGCTCGAGGTCACGGTGGCGACCGGTTACGCGACCTCGGCCGAGCATGTCGTCCGCTTCGCCGCCCAGGCGGAGGCTGCGTTGCACATCGCCGAGCGCGGCCACGACCCGGTCGCTCTCTCCAGCGCGCTGGGCGTCTACGGAGCTTTTCGGCTGGCCCTGGGAGACGTCGAGGCGGCGCGCGCTGCCGTGGCGCGCAGCGGCGAGCTCGCCGAGGACTTCGGCATGGCGCCCCTCCACGTCGGGGCGTCCAACTTCCGCTCCGCGCTCCAGATGCTCGACGGGGACCTCGACGCGCTGCAACGAGAAGCCGACTTGTTGTACGACTACGGGTTGCGGGGGTTTCCCGACGCCCTGGCCACGTACGCCGCCGTGCTCTTCGAGGTCCGCTGGCTCCAGGGTCGCCTGGCCGAATACCTGGACCAGTTCCCCGACGGAGGTATCTCCTTCACCCGGTTCACCGGGTTCCGACCGGCCCTCGTGACGGCCCTCCTCGCCGTCGGCGATGCCGCCAAGGCGCGCGAGGTCTTCGCGATCGACGCCGCCAGCTCCTTCCGGGACTACCCCCACGACGCGATCTGGCCCAATGTCGCCGTGCTCTTCGCCGGAGCCGCCGTCGACTTGGGCGATCAGGCCGCGGCGCGGGCTCTCTACCTCGAGCTGGCTCCTCATGCCCAGCTCTTCGGCTCCTACGGCCCCCTCTTCTACGGGCAACTCGAGCGCCCGCTCGGGCGCCTGGCCGCGGCCCTCGGCAACGCCGTCGAGGCCGAGGAGCGCCTCCGCCGTGCCCTCGAGGCCCACCGACGCATCGGGGCGCCCTACTGGATCGCCACCAACGCGCTCGATCTTGTCGTGGTCCTGGCGTCCACCGCGCCGGAGAGCCCCGAGATCGTCGCGCTCAGACAGGAGGCCGCCCAGCTCGCCGGGCGACATGGCTTCGGCGGCCTGCAGCAGCGCCTGGATCGGATGTGAGCCGTCCAGATCTCGTCCTCGTCGTGAGGATCGCCGTTACCCCGCGAGGTCTGTCTCGAGCAGGGTGACCGGCATGCCGAACACCGGAGCGAACTGCGCTTCGCGGAGCGTATAGCCGTCGCCGTCCCGCCTCTGATGGTAGGTCAGCTCAGCTCCGCGGCTGCGCATGCTCTCCGTCGCGGCGCTGAGTGCGTCGGTGCGCACGACGACGGAATAGATGCCTTCCCCCTGCTCGTCGAGGAACGCACGCGCCGCACACACGGTCGCGTCGCTCGTCGTGGGTGAGACGATCTCGATCCCCCGCGTCCAGTCGAGCAGGACGCGCAGTGAGACGTCGTCGAGCACGATCTCGACGAACTCGAAGCCGAGCAGGCGCCAGAGGTCGGCCGCAGCTTCTTGATTGTCGGGTTCCACGCAGAACACGACGTGATGGAGGCTCGGGGGAGGGTTCACGGTGGGCCCGGTTGACCGGTGGGTGGAATATCCATAGAGTCACCAATGTAATAGGAGAGTTCATCATTTCGGGGGGTCGGATGGGGTCGCTCGACGGCAAGGTCGCGATCGTCACCGGGACGAGTCGCGGTGTGGGGGTCGGCATCGCCCGCGAGTTGCTGCTCGCCGGCGCGACGGTCGTGGGGTGCTCTCGGTCCGAGCTACCGGGCCTTCCCGGCGCCGACAGCGTGCCGGGCGGGGTGGAGCGGTCCGCGCAGTGGCTGTGCGATCAGGCCGACCACGGGGCAATCGACGCCTTCGTGCAGCGGGTCGTCGATACGCACGGCCGCCTGGACATCCTCGTGAACAACGCGGGGGGAACGGTGCCGACCCCGCACGTCGAGGCGGTCCCGGAGCTGGTCCAGAAGATCCAGGGCACCCCGCGCAGTGACGACGAGTTCGAGCGCACCGTCTTGTTCCATGCCTTCGCGGTGCAGATGAACCTGATCAGTCCGTTGTGGTTCGCCATTCGCGCCTACCGCCAGATGCGCGAGCAGGACGGAACCGGGTCGATCGTCAACATCTCGAGTGGCGCGGGCCACCCAGCCGGCAGCCCGACACTCGTGTCGTACGGTGCGGCGAAGTCCGGACTGAACCATATGACGCGTTCGTTGGCGGAGGAATGGGGGCCGAAGGCTCGCGTCAACTGCCTCGCGCTCGGACCCACCATGACCGAGAACTTCCGCGCCTTCGTGCTGCCTCCGGACGATCCGACGGGTGCGGACTACTTCGCGCTGGTGCCGCTCGGTCGCGCCGGCGAGCCGAGTGAGGTCGGTCGGGCCTGTGTCTTCCTCTGCAGTGGTGAGGCTGATTACATCAACGGAACGACGATCGAAGTCGACGGTGGCATGTTGCCCGGCGTCCTGTACGAAGCCGGGCTCAAGACCATCACCGACTTGCTCTGAGGAGGGACGCCGTGACCCTGCGAGTGGTGCAGTTCTCCACGGGGCACGTCGGCCGACACTCGCTGCGGGCCATCATCGAACGACCCGAGCTCGAGCTCGTCGGTGTGCACGCGGCGAGTGTCGCGAAGGTCGGCCGTGACGCGGCAGAGTTGTGCGGACTGGCGGAGCCCACCGGAGTGGTCGCAACGGACGATCTCGCGGCACTGGTCGGCCTGAAAGCGGACTGCGTGGTGTACACATCGCAAGCCGAGACGCGACCCGACGGGGCGCTCCAGGAACTGACGGCCTTCCTGACGGCGGGCACGAATGTCGTCGGAACATCGCTGGTGTGGCTCGTCTACCCCCCGCACGCCGACGCGTGGCTGCGCGATCCCCTCGAGCGCGCCTGCGAGGAGGGCAGCTCTACGATGTACGTCAACGGCATCGATCCCGGATTCTCGGGCGATCTTCTGCCGCTGGCGGCGCTCAGCCTGGTGGAGCGGGCAGACGACGTCCTCGTCCAGGAGATCTGCGATTACGGCACGTATGACGACGCCGAGTTCACCGGCGTCAGCTTCGGATTCGGCTCGCCACCCGAACACGTCCCGACGCTCTTCCTCCCCGGCGTGCTGCGGTCCATCTGGGGCGGACCGGTCCAGCTGTTGGCCGACGAGCTCGGGATCCACCTCGACGAGATGCGCGAGCGTGTCGAACGGTGGACGGCGACGGAGGCGATCGACTGCACCATGATGCACATCGATCCCGGACAGGTGGCGGCGGTCCGGTTCGCCGTGGAGGGCATTGTCGAGGGCCGCACCGTGATCACGATGGAACACGTCAACCGTCTCACCCAGGCCGCGGCGCCCGAGTGGCCCTACCCGCCCGAGGGGCGCCTCGGCGTGCACCGGGTGGTCGTGACCGGCCGCCCCGGGGTCGAGATCAACACCCATGTCGGTCTCCACGGAACGGACCACAACGAGGCGGGTGTGATCGCCACCGCGATGAAGGCGGTCAACGCGATTGCGGTGGTGTGCGCCGCGCCACCCGGCCTCGTCTCGTTACGCGACCTGCCCGTGTCGCACGTACGCGGACTCATGCGATGACGACCCTCGAAGTGTGCCCGCCCCGTCGGACCGCTCCCACGCGACGAGCCGTGAAGGGCCAGACACGAGGTGACCGGACCCGTCAGCTCATCATTGACGAGACGATCCGCTGCGTGCGCGAAGAGGGTTTTGCCGCCGTGTCCGCGAGTCACATCGCCGAGCGCGCCGGGGTCACCTGGGGTGTGATCCAGTATCACTTCGGCGATCGCAATGCCGTACTCATGGCTGTGGTCGACCACGGCTACGACCTCCTGCGAGATGCGATCGACGATGTCGAACTACCGGTCGGTTCGACGCGCGAACGCGTGCAGGCGATCGTCGACTCCGGTTGGAATGCCTTCAGCAACCCAGCCTCGCTCGCCGCGTTCGAGATCCTCGTCGCCACTCGAGCCACTCGCGAACCGTGGCTCGGAGAGCACCTGGCCGACCTCGCGGACCGGCTGGCCCGTCTCGGACGGGCTCTCGACCCGCTCGGTCGGGGGCGAAGGCGCCAGGCAATCGGCAACCTGTTCTGGGCCGCTCTGCGCGGTCTCGCCTTGGCGCAAATGGTCGTCAGGGAGCCACTCGACTTCACGCACGAGCGGCGCGCGCTCGTTGATCTGCTGACAATGCATCTGGAAAGCCGCGGACGCGGTGACATTTCCCCGCGCCGCTGATCCGTGATGAGGTCGTTGCCACGTCGAAGGGCGTAGCTGAGGAGCACACGATGACGCAGAATCCGGTTGATGCACCAGAGCGAAGGTACAAGGTCGTCGTGTGGGCGACCGGCCGGGTCGGCAAGCTCGCGATCCGAACCATCGCTGATCGACCCAACCTCGATCTTGTCGGGGTCTGGGTCCACTCGGAATCGAAGGATGGTCAGGACGCCGGTGCCCTGGCCGAGATCGACCCGCTCGGAGTGACCGCGACGCGCGACAAGGTCGCGATACTCGAAGGCGACGCCGACTGTGTCGTCTATACCGGACCTGCGACCAACCGGCCACGGGAGGCCATGGAGGACTTCTGCCGCATTCTCGAGGCCGGAAAGAACGTCGTGACGACGTCGCTCCCCGGTCTGGTGTACCCGCGGGGATCCATGCGCGAGTCCGCACTGACACGCATCCGCGACTCTGCCAATCGTGGCAACAGCTCGATCTACTCGACGGGCATCGAACCCGGCTTCGGTTGCGACCTGTTCGCCGTCGCGCTCACATCCATGTCGAGCCGGATCTATTCGATTCGCGGGCTCGAGATAACCGACTATTCCCGGGACAACTTGGTCTACGAGATGCGTGAGCTCTTCGGTTTCGGCCAACCGCTCGACTACCAGGGTGGAGTCATGATGCCCGGCGTCATCACGTTCGGCTGGGGTGCGGCTGTCACGATGGTGGCCGAGGCGCTCGGGGTGCAGCTGGACGAGATCCGTGAGTCCTGTCAGTTCGCCCCCGCCCCCCGTCGACTTGAAACCGGCTCCGGCGTGATCGAGCCGGGGACGGTCGGTGCGATCTGGTTCCGCTGCATCGGTGTGGTCGACGGAGAGGAGGCCATCACCATCGAACACATCGACCGGATGTGCAACGACGTGGCGCCGGACTGGCCGAAGAGCCGTGCGGGAGGCATCGACGGCGTGTGGCGCGTCATCATCGAAGGTGAACCGAGCTTCGACGCCGAATTCGAAGTCGGCTTCAACGCCGGCGAGGACTCGACCCCGCACGGCCTCCTCGCAACGGGCATGCGGGCCGTCAACGCCATCCCCTGGGTCTGCGCAGCCGAACCAGGAATCGTCGACGCTCTCCACCTTCCGAACACTCCGGCAATCGGCGCGCTACGACCGAAGCGCGACGGCATCCCGACCCTCTGAGGCCGGATGATCCGGACCAATCCGCCGTCGTCAAGGAGGCCACGATGACCACCTCGCGAGTGACACGCGTCGTCCAATGGACGACCGGCAACGTCGGACGGAGGTCCGTTGTCGCGATCTGTTCGAACCCCGATCTCGAGCTGGTCGGTTGTTTCGCCTGGTCGCGCGACAAGGTTGGACGCGACGTGGGCGAGCTCTGTGGGCTCGACGAGCCTCTGGGGGTCATCGCGACGAACGACCGCGCGGCACTGCTCGCTCTGCATCCCGATTGCGTCGTCTACAACCCGAAGTGGCCAGACGTCGACGAGCTCGTCGCCATCCTGGAGGCCGGCGTCGACGTCGTGACGACGGCGGCGTTCATCACGGGCGACGCGCTCGGCGCCGACCGGGACAGACTCCTCGACGCCTGCGACCGTGGACAGAGCTCGATCTTCGGTTCGGGCATGAATCCCGGTCTGGCCAACCTCCTCGGCGTCGTGTCGGCCAACATCTGCGACCGCATCGACACCATCACCATCACCGAATCCGTCGATTCCACCGGCTACGACTCACCGGACACCGAGCTCCCGGTCGGATTCGCCCGACCGCTCGACGACCCGGGACTGCCTGCGATGACCGCGTCGGGCACGGCGGTCTTCGGCGACGCCGTGCGCCTCGTTGCCGATGCGCTCGGGCTCGAGCTGGACGACGTCGTGTGCGAGGCCGAATATGCCCGGACGACCAGAGACCTGGACCTCGGCACGTGGTCGATTTCGGCGGACCATGTCGCGGGCGTGTCCATCAGCTGGCAAGGACGGCGGGCCGGCCGGACCGTGATCGCCCTGAACGCTCGCTGGCGGAAAGGGAAACACCTCGACCCGGATTGGTCGATCGAGCACGGCTACGTCATCGACATCGAAGGACGGCCGTGCGTCCGCACCAAGCTCGAGGTCTCTCCTCCCGCCGACTTCCACGCGCGGACGTTCGGCGACTTCATGGTCCTCGGCATGATCATGACCGCCCTTCCCGCGGTCAATGCGATCCCCTACGTCTGTGCGGCCCGGCCGGGCATCGTGACCTATCTGGATCTCCCGCTCGTCGCAGCACGCGGCTGGGTGCCTCGGACCTGAGCGTCTCCTTCGGTGCTCGGCGCCGCACGGCGTGATCGCCTGCGGAGCCCTGGGGCCGCCGCTATCCCTTGACCGCCCGCACGATCTCGTCGGTCACCGCGTCGGGGTCCTCCAACGGGAGCATGTGCCCCCGGCCCTGGAGGGTGACCAGCCGCGCCCCCGGAACGGTCGACACGATCTGGTCCGCCTTCTTCGGGAGCGTCAGGGTGTCGCGGCTGCCCACCATGACGGTCGTCGGGACGTCCATGGTGGCGATGCCCTCGAGCAGGTTCATGGTGGCCAGCGCGACGAGGAAGTTGCCGCGCACGTCGCCGTGACAGCCGGCGAAGAGCTCCCGGGTCAGATCCATGTGCGCGCGCACCGGATCGGCGCCGAACACACCGCGCACGAAGAGATGTCCGTGGCGCGCCCGCATGGCCCGGGTGACGAAGGGCGAGGCGACCATGGCGCCGGCCCACTCGGCGGCTCGGAGCGAGCGATCACCCGCGTTCGTGGCTGCCGTGGCGACGAGCACCGTCGCCTTGGCCCGCTCCCGGAAGACCCGGGGGCGGTGCGTGGCCAGGGACATGATCGTCATGCCGCCCATGGAGTGCCCGGCCAGCACGACGTCGCGCGCGTCGGTCGCCTCGAGCACCGCCTCCAGGTCGTGCGCCAGGGTGTCGATGGCCAGGGGGGCGGTGCCACGCGTGCTCTCCCCGTGGCCCCGTTGGTCGTAGAGGACGACCCGGTGACCCTGCTCCCGCAGCCGCCGGGCGACGGGGACCCAGATCTCGTGGCTGCAGCCCCAACAGTGGGGCAGGACGACCGTCGGGGCGTCGGGCCCGTCGCCCTCGATGTCCCACACCGCCAGCCGTGCGCCGTCGGGTGTGCGGATGACCCGGTGGTCGGGCCGGACGATGCCCTCGCCCCAGCCCAGCGCCCGCCCGCCGTCGTCCGAGCCCCAGCCCGTGCCCGTCGCACCGTCGCGCGGCCGACGCCGGTAGGCCGCGCCGGCCGCGCCGGCGGCGGCGAGGGCCCCCCCGAGCAGGAGGAGGCGGCGGCGGGAGCGGGAACGGGGGTTGGACCCGGCTCGGGGATGGGGCAGTGGGGTCATGTCCAGGAGCGTAGTGACCGGGAGCAGAACCAAGCCCGCCCCCACGGCGTCTCTCTGGCATGGTTCTCTGTTGCCTGATGCGCCGTGCCCTGCTCGTCCTCGCCGTCCCCGCCCTGCTCGGCGCGCTCGCCACGGGCACGGCCGGCACGGCCACGCGGAGCGCGGCGTCCACCGCCGGCCCACTCAGCCGCTCCGCCCACGTCGCCTACGAGGGCTGCCCGGCCGCCGACGTCGTGCTCACCGTCACGCTGCCGTACCGGACCTTTGCGCCCGGTCAGCTCGTGACCTACCAGGTCAGGCTGCACAACCTCGGTGGAAGGGCCTGCGGACCGAGCGACGGTGCCACCCCGTCCGCCAGCCCCGTGGGGACCCTGCTGGGCGCCTGCAGCGCGCTCCCCGTCGACATCGAGAACGCCCAGGGGCGCAACGTCTTCCCCGGATCCGAGGCCGTCGCGTGCCCCGCGCTGCTCGGCCCGCGGCTGCCCGCCCGTGGCAACGTCACCGCCACCGGCACCTGGGACCAGCGCCAGGGCGCCGGCCGACCGGCGCTGCGGGCGGTGCCCGCGCCCCGCGGGACCTACCACCTGGTCGTCGACGACGAGGTCAGGCTTCCCATCGTCCTCTCCTGACCTCGGCCGGTAGGATCGGGGGCCATGTCGGGTCACTCGAAGTGGGCGACCACCAAGTACCGCAAGGGCGCCCAGGACAAGGCCCGGGCCAAGGTCTTCGCCAAGTGCATACGCGCCATCGAGGTGGCGGCCCGGGAGGGCGGGGGTGACCTCGACGCCAACGCCACCCTGCGCACCGCCTTCCAGAAGGCCCGGGGCGCCTCGGTGCCGCTCGACACGATCGAGAAGGCCATCAAGCGGGGGAGCGGCGACCTCGAGGGCGTCCGCTACGAGTCCATCAACTACGAGGGCTACGGACCCGGCGGCGTGGCGATCATCGTCGAGGCGCTCACCGACAACCGCAACCGCACCGGCGCCGAGATGCGCAACCTCTTCAGCCGTAACGGCGGCAACATGGCCGAGCCCGGCGCCGTCTCCTGGCAGTTCGAGCGCAAGGGCATCGTGACGGTGCCCCTCGACCAGGACGAGGACAAGGTCATGGAGATCGCCGTGGAGGGCGGCGCGGAGGACATGTCGAGCAACGGCTCGGCCTGGGTCATCACCAGCGCGCCCACCGACGTCGAGTCCGTGCGCCAGGCCCTCGACGACGCCGGCATCACGCCCGAGTCGGTCGACCTCTCCCTGGAGCCGACCACCCCCGTGCCGGTGCCCGACGAGGCCGAGGCCAAGAAGGTGCTGCGGCTCCTCGAGGCGATCGACGACCACGACGACGTCCAGGCCGTGCACTCCAACGCGGACATCCCCGACGAGGTGCTCGCCGCCTTCGAGGGCTGAGGTCGAGCGTTCGCGTCCCGCTGCGCCCACCGGTGTGGTGAAAAGCACAACATTTGCCCAGGTCAGGCATGGGCTTGAAAGAGGGTCCGAAGGGCTTTCTCATTCGCCATAGGCGATGATGCCTCGGGTCGACCTTCGCGACCGTTGCACGCCCACGAACTACACGCTGAGTGGCGCCCTTGACCGCTATGGCGCGCACGACGCTCATTGTTATGGGATATTTAGCCAAGCGCGGATCGCCGATTCGAGCGTGGCGTGCCACGTGCTCGCTTGCTCACAAACTCGCCCCGAAGTCCCCATGATTGGGTATCGGCCGAACCGGCCCTTGGCTATCGGATAGCTGCGGATCTACTGCTCCGGGGGTCGAGCACCGACCAGATCCGCGCACCGAACCGCGTCCGCGTGGGAGTTCAATTCACGCGGGCCGATCATGACGCGCGACGATCAGGTGAGCCCGTTCACCCCGAACCAGGTCATCTGACCGCGGATGTCGATCAGGCGAGGTCGAAGCGATCGAGATTCATGACCTTGTCCCAAGCGGCGACGAAGTCACGGGTGAACTTCTCCTCCGAGTCGTCACAGGCGTAGACCTCCGAGATGGCTCGCAGTTGAGAGTGGGAACCGAAGACGAGGTCCGCGGCCGTGGCGGTCCACTTGGCCTCGCCCGTCGCGCGATCGCGTCCTTCGAACACGTTCTCGGCCGAGACCGATGGCTTCCACTCCGTGCTCATATCGAGCAGATTGGCGAAGAAGTCGTTGGTCAGGGCCTCGGGCCGGTCGGTGAAGACGCCGTGTCGGGATTGCCCGAAGTTGGCGTTGAGCGCCCGCAGGCCGCCGACGAGAACCGTCATCTCGGGAGGCGTCAGGTTCAGCATGAACGCCCGCTCGACCAGAAGTTCCTCCGCCGGCCGCTTCTCTCCGGCCCGGAGGTAGTTGCGGAACCCGTCGAAGACCGGTTCGAGCACGGCGAACGACTCCACGTCGGTCTGCTCCTGCGAGGCGTCCGTTCGCCCGGGCGAGAACGGGACGGTGATGTCGTGTCCGGCATTCTTGGCCGCTTGCTCGACGGCCGCGCACCCGCCCAGGACGATCAGGTCGGCCAGTGAGACCTTCTTCCCGCCGGACTGCGAGCCGTTGAAGTCCTGCTGGATCTGCTCGAGGGTCTGCAGCACCTTGGCCAGTTCGGTCGGATCGTTCACCTCCCAGTCCTTCTGCGGCGCCAGGCGAACCCGTGCCCCGTTGGCCCCGCCCCGCTTGTCAGTGCCGCGGAAGGTAGCCGCCGATGACCAGGCGGTGGAGACCAGCTGGGAGACGGACAGTCCCGATGCGAGGATCCTGCCCTTGAGGGCAGCGATGTCGTCATCTCCGATCAACGCGTGATCGACCGCGGGGACGGGGTCTTGCCACAGCTGCGCCTCGGGAACCCACGGGCCCAAGAAGCGCGAGACGGGCCCCATGTCGCGGTGCAACAGCTTGTACCATGCCCGGGCGAACGCGTCGGCCAGCTGGTCGGGGTTCTCATGGAAGCGCTTCGCGATCGGCCCGTAGATCGGATCGAGCCTCAGCGCGAGGTCGGTCGTCAGCATCATCGGAGCGTGCCGTTTCGACGGATCATGGGCATCGGGCACGGTGCCCTCCGCCTCGGGATTCTTGGGCTTCCACTGCTTTGCGCCGGCGGGGCTCTCGGTGAGCTCCCAGTCGTACTTGTACAGGTTGTCCAAGAACCCGTTGTCCCACTTCGTCGGCTCGTTGGTCCAGGCGCCCTCCAGCCCGCTGGTGAGGGTGTCGACGCCCTTGCCGCTCCCGAAGGTGTTCCGCCAGCCGAAGCCCTGCTCCTCGATGGATGCACCTTCGGGTTCGGGACCGCCGTATTCCTCACCAACGGCGCCGTGGGCCTTGCCGAACGTGTGGCCGCCGACGATGAGCGCCAGCGTCTCCTCGTCGTTCATGGCCATCCGGCGGAAGGTCTCCCGGATGTTTTTCGCCGAAGCGAGCGGGTCCGGGTTGCCGCCCGGCCCTTGCGGATTCACGTAGATCAGACCCATATGATCGGCACCCAAGGGCCCCTCGATCTCCGCTTCTCCGGCATGGCGTTCGTCGCCCAGCCAGGTATCCTCGGGGCCCCAGAAGATCTCGTCGGGCTCCCAGATGTCCGGGCGCCCGAACCCGAAGCCGAACGTCTTGAACCCCATCGATTCGTAGGCACAGTTGCCGGCGAAGATGATCAGGTCGGCCCAGGAGATCTTCTGGCCGTACTTCTGCTTGACCGGCCACAGTAACCGGCGCGCCTTGTCGAGGTTCGCGTTGTCCGGCCAACTGTTCAAGGGGGCGAAGCGTTGCGCGCCCTCGCCGCCACCGCCCCGGCCATCGGCGATGCGGTACGTGCCCGCCGCGTGCCACGTCATCCGGATGAAGAGCGGACCGTAGTGGCCGTAGTCAGCCGGCCACCACTCCTGCGACGTGGTCATCACCTCGAAGATGTCCTGCTTGAGCGCCTCGACATCGAGGGTCTCGAACTCGTCCTTGTAGTTAAAGCCCTCACCCAACGGGTTGGACAGGGATGAGTGCTTGTGCAAAATGGAGAGATCCAGCTGATTCGGCCACCAGTCCCGATTCGACAGAGGCCGGTGCCCCTTGGGAGTCGGGGAGGGGATGGCTGGACTCTCGCTCTCGCTTTCGCTGCCGCGGTCAGGCACGTCGGTTCTCCTGTCTCAGTGTTTGCATGTTTTCATCTGACGGGTGTTGGCATGTTTCTGTATACATCTGAATACATCTGACGGCCGGTTGCACACGACGTCGCACTCCGGACGCCACGGCTGCGCTCCTCAGCACGGGTCATACGCTCAGCTGTCGCGCTGATATCGCTCTCCGTGCCATTGGGAACGGCACGCCAGTCGACGACGTTTGCCTCCTCGACCGTCTGGCCGGCGCAGTTGCCGTCACTCGATCCTGGCGTCGGACGTGGCATGTGCCCTGAGGCCATGTTGGCTCGACGTTCACTATGGGCACGCTGATGGTTCACCACGAGGTCGACCATGCGGCCATACGCCTCCACCGTGGCGGCAGAGGGCCCTCCCCATCGATCACTGGCGGCCGCCTCCGATAGCGTGGCCCCTCGGCCGGGCCCCGGGAAGACCTGGGCGTCGATCTCCTCGAACGTCCGGGTGCAGGCGGTCACCTTGTCGGAGCCCGCCTCCTCCTCGTCGCTCATGGCTCTTTGCTCCCTCCCGATCGGGGCTCCTACCCCTCAGCCTGCTCTCGTCGTCGCTCGAGACCTTCGCTCACCTTAAGGTCTGCACCTAGAACGATTCAAGGGTTATCTTCGATTCATTCTTAGAGGCTGTCGCCTGGTATACATGGAGGCATGGCCTCGACACCGCTTCTCGAGCGCCTTCGAGCGCTGGACTGGCGCTTGACGCCCCAGCGACGGGTCATAGCCGAGGCGATGGGAGGTGACCACGTCCACCTCACCGCAGAAGAGGTGCTCGAGCGGGCACGGGAGCGTCTCCCAGAGGTGAGCCTGGCGACGGTGTACAACACCCTCAACGAGCTGGTTTCGATGGGCGAGGTTCAGCAGGTGGACGCGGGTGGCAGCCCGACCCGCTACGACCCCAACACCAAAGACGGCCATCACCACCTCGTGTGCCTCAAATGCGGTGACCTCCGCGACGTGCATCCGCAAGGATTGGACGCGCTCGAGTTGCCACGCTGCGGACCGCTTCGGCTACCGGATCATCAACCGAGAAGTGTTGTTCCAGGGCTACTGCCGCGACTGCGGTGGGCCATAGGTACCACATGCCCCGGCAGCCAGGCCAGCGGGCCGGACAACGTGGCGCTGGGTCGCCAGGTCCCAACCGGGCGGGAGCTGCTGCCGCCACGAGACACGAACGGCGATACACGACACGAGAATCAGTCGCGTACGCATCGGCGCCGGCTTCAGAAGCCAATTGACCCATACTGCGAATGACAAGTACTGAATGTTCGCAGCTGCGTCGGCGGAGACGGACTGATGGTCAATCCTTACACCGGGCTGAAGGCACCCGAATTTGAGCCGATGGCCCCCGAACCGGCGTGGTCGGGGACACCCCACGGGTCCACCCGGGCAGCCAACCCGTCTAGTTGCCGAAGGACCTCTCTTCCGCGTCGTGGTCGGACCGGTAGCCAATCCTCTGGTAGATCGAGTTCGAGATCGGATTAGCCAGGTCGGTGTAGAGCACAACATGCTCTGCACCCGCCTCCAGAGCGGCTGAGGTGGCCGCCGCCGTGACCCCGCTGCCGTACCCATTGCCCCGCCACCTGTCTGGCGTGTACACGGGTCCCACTCGCGCCACACCGGCTACTGCCCCAGTGACCCCTGCGAGAGCGACTGGCACTCCCTCTGCGTGCCACAGATGGAGGTCTCCAGCATCCATTCGACGTTGTGCCATGGCGGCCCAGTCATCGACGGGAGCGTGGGACTGAGCCTCGTCATGGAATGCAGCGAACCACTCGGTGACCAGGCCGAGGTCACGCGAGGTCTCCGCCCGATGAGCCTGACCCGGCACCGCTTCGGGCCAGCGCAGCTCGACGAGTCGGTACATCCTCGTTTCCCTGGCGAGCGTGGAGGAACGGCCCGTACTCTGCTCCCAGGCTCGGGCGAAGACTCTGGTCGAGGCAATGGCGCCATTGACACCGGGAAGATTCCTACCGCTGTCAGCCATCTCCCGAGCAAGAACGAGGGCCGCCTCTGCTGGCATGCGCGAAACGAACAGGTTGTGGGGCGGCGTGTGCATGGCCAGACCAACGACCTCAGCATCGTTCGTCTCGATGGTGACCCACAGATGGTCTGGACCGCCTGGAACCGCCCCCGAGGCAATACGGGTCGTGACGGTTGCGATGACGTTTGGGCTGAAGGGGTCAGACCGCAACAACGGCTCGGCCTGAACGAGAAATACCTCGGGATCGGAGTACGTCGTGACCCGCATGTCACTCAGTCTGTCCTCGGCGGGTACTTGGGGTGGAGACGGACAATGCCAAGTTCGCTCGGGTGAGGTGTACATATCCGGTGGCCGGGGACGCTGGTCTTTTGACAGCGTTCAGTCGTGGCCTCTGATCTTCGGGCACAATGAGTGTCCGGCTACGCCCTGCATTGTCTCTTGATTCCTTGAGCATCTCGGCGAAGTGCGGCCTACGAACCGCCACTCAGGACGTACGTCTCCCACTTCGACCCGGTGATGGGAATGTAAAGCTCCATGGTGCAAACGGCGTCGTCTGGCGCATGCTGCGGCGCCACAGCGGCATAGATGGAGTCTCCCCCGAAGGTCCAAGACAGAAACGTCCACTGCGCCCCCACTGCGCCGTTCTGCGCCGTGAATTGCCGAGGATTCCCCGTTTGGACGCCTTGGTCGTAGTACTCCGTGCCGCAGTAGCCGATGTGCCTCGGCAGGCTCCAAAAAGCGGGCGTGCCGTAGTCCTTTGCACTGAAAAAGGCAACCGTCGCCAGGCCAACTCCCACGACGATCATCGCCAGCAAGATTCCGAGCGTGATTCGATTCGGACGGCGACGGGACGGCCTCGTCAGGGCGGACTGGGGTCGAAGCCAGATCGTGTCATCGATGCCGCCAAGCCGATTCACGAATCAATCGTAGGTCCGGACACCTCTGAATCGGTTGATCCCCATAGCCCCCGATCTGTCGCAGAACGCTCAGCCACTCAGGAGGGCTCTGTCAGGACGAGACCCGAAACCAGCGACTCCTACCCGGCGTTGGACGGGGATACCCAGGCACTCGCCGGCCCGAAGCCGGGCACGACGGCCGTCGTGCCCGTTGTCAGTCCCGTCGGACGGAACCGGCTACTTGATGACGGAAAGGAGGATCTCGCGCTGGCTGATGTCTTCGAACGTGATGCCTCTGGCTTCGGCGGCTGACCGACGCGCCGGCATGTTGGCCATTGAAGCGTCGGCAGACTCCCGGTCCACAAACACGCTGACCGTGAGATCCTGCCCTGCTTGCCGGTCGACCATGTTCCTCAACGCGGAGAATCCGGGCTGAGCGGAGATCTGCGGCAACACCGGGTCCTTAAACCATTCGATGTTGGCGTCGATGGACGGCGGCTCCATACGGACTCGCACGACGTTGAGCTGACACCCCGTCACCGGCGTCCGCACGATGGACTGCACGACCTGCTCGAAGTTCTCGATCTCCAGCGTGCCGCCCACCCTCTTGATGGCTTCGTCTCTCGCCTTGCCGAGAGCGCTGTCGCTGGCGGAGCGGTCCGCTTCGGTTTCCAGACGGACAGGATGGTCAGGACGCCTGCGGCGCGGTCTGCGCTGGCCGAAACCCCGCGGAACCCTTTCTGGGCCTCGAGGATTGGCATGACCTCATGTGCGAGGTATTGGACGCCGGCGTCGATGTCGGTGGCGCCCGTGAATGTCAACAGCCGGGTGTACATCGCGACCTCCCTGTGTCGTCGGATGCCGACCCGGCGCCGGGGCTGGGCCGGCCTACCGGCACGGATGGTACACCCGCACATTCTCCGTGCGGTCGCCAGTCAGTTCCACCGAAGCTCGGTTCGAATGGCGCAAATCCGGTGTGTCTGGGACAGGACCTATTGCGTGGCCGCTGATTGCTGATCACTCATGTAAGCGGTCACCTGCGCGCGCACCACGTCGACCAGATTGCCCATGGCGAGGTTCGGATCGTCAACGTGCAGACCCAACGAAGCATTAGGGAAGGATCGCAGTTTGGGGGCCTTCCCGTTCGCATCGACGAGAAGGATGTGACGCCCCGCGCTTGTGACGCATTGGCCCGAATAGTCGCCCGCATACTCGATCCAGGGAGTCGAGACCTGCCGAACGGCCTTGGACAGGATGCCTTCGGTGGTGCTGCCGTCCACGTCTTGAGTTGCGAGCTGGATGCGATACATCGAATACAGAGGCCCACTGCCACCCATCAGGTTGGCGGGGTTCGTGCAGATGTCCTCGACGGGCTTTCCGTCAACCGGTGGCAGCTCGCCGAAGTAGGCGTTGCTCGGAGGCGTTCCGCTGTAGGCGTTGAAGTCCACGATGCAGCCAATCTGATCCGGCGACTCGCATGGAGCGAGATCGGTCAGCGAGAGGACGGGAAAGTCCAAGCCGGTGAGTACCGCCGAGACCACCTGGGATCGGACTTGTAATGACGGGACGATCTGCTTCGTCAGGAGCTCAGAAAGGACGGAGGAGCCCTCAGAATGGCCGATCAGCACGACGCCGCGCCCGTCGTTGTAGTGCGCAAGATAGTCGCGCCAGGCAGCGAGCGCACTGGCGTACGCAACGGCTCTGGCATTGCCCGACCCCTCGCCCGTTGCCTCACGGTATATGGGGGCGAACACGCGGCAGACTTGCGAGAAGGGTGACGCCTCTAGCTCGGCGATCGCCGTCTCTTGCGGATCAATGTCCAGATTGGCATTCGCCGAGTGCTGGTGCGTGATGTTCGGATAAAGGTAGAAGCAGTCGACCGCTGGATTCGTGGCGTCCTCGTAGTGCACGACGTGCCGAGAGCCGTTTGGTTCTATGACCGTCGTTGACAGGGATGCGGTACATGGGTCCGGATGCTGACCTGGACGGCAGAGCCACACGGTTCCTGCACTGTCGGGCTTCGATTGGGCAAAAACGCTACCGCTCGCCGGGTCAGGAACCGCGAATGTGCTCACTCCGACAAGCACGAACAGCAGGGCAGTTCGAAGTCGTCCGAATGGATGCCGCACCGAGGTTCACTTTGTCATGGATTGACCGCCACCGGTTTGGACTTCCCCAGCGGGTTGAGTGGTCAGGTGAACACCTTGAGATCTTCTGCAGCGCTTCTGGGTCGGCTCTTCGCAAAATTCGGCAGTAGTTCTCAACATCCGAATCTCTCGGCGGCTGGCGTCATCAATGCCATCACGATTTTCAATCAGGACTATTCACGGTTGCTTCACGACCTGTCCCGGTAGTTGCGGGAGTCGCCCACCTATCCGTTCGGCCGGCTCCGCAGAAGGTTCTGACATAGCGGGGCCATAGTGGGTCGAGTGGGTGCCATTGAGTAGCGTCCCCTAACGCGGAACGGGTGCCACCCTGCGGCACGCGTGGGGCGCCCCTCTGCGGGTCGGGTCTAGCAACGGTTGACGATTGTTGTGGTGAGATTGTGCGACCCAGGGCCCGAACGGCTCTATGGAGGATCGGACGCTCTCGACAGAATCGCTGTAGGGCGCGGCGGCGCACAGCCAGATGCTGGATGGGACTCCGGTCCCGCCCGTGAGGAGAGTCGCGCTGTGCGTGCAGCGGGGAAGTCAGGCATTCGGATTCGGACGGGTCTCCGTCTGAGCGCGTCGGGCCTGATCGCGTGTCTCGCGACGCTTTCGATAGCGGAGCTCCCGATCGCGACGGCGACTGGGGCGACACCGACGCCCACCTGGACGCAGCTGGACCCGGCCACCAGTCCGTCCGCCCGCTCCGGCGCCGCCATGGCCTATGACGCGGGCACTGGGCAGCTCGTGCTCTTCGGCGGCAGCACGAGCAGCTCCAGCTTCGTCAACGACACCTGGACCTGGAATGGCACCACGTGGACCCAGCTAAACCCGGCCACCAGTCCGTCGGCCCGCGATGGCGCTGCCATGGCCTACGACGCGAGCACTGGGCAGCTCGTGCTCTTCGGGGGCGCTGACACCAGCGGTGTCCTCTCCGACACCTGGACCTGGAACGGCACTACGTGGACCCAGCTGGACCCTGCCACCAGTCCACCCGCCCGCGGTGGCGCCGCCATGGCCTATGACCCGGGCACTGGGGAGCTCGTCCTCTTCGGCGGTAGCGACGGCACCGGCACCGCCAACGACACCTGGACCTGGGACGGCACAACGTGGACCCAGCGGCTGCAGTCGAGTGCCAGTCCATCTGGCCGCGAGAGCGCCTCCATGGCATACGACCCGGACGCCGGGCAACTGGTTCTCTTCGGCGGCTTCGGCGCTTCTTATGGCGTCTACCCCGACGACACCTGGAACTGGAACGGCACCGCCTGGACACAGCTGAATCCGGCGACCAGTCCCCCCGGCCGCGGCGCCGCCACCATGGCCTATGACCCCGATATCGGGCAGCTGGTGCTCTTCGGTGGCTATAGCGCCCCCACCATCTTGAACGACACCTGGGACTGGAACGGCTCAACCTGGGCCCAGGCGACTCCGCCTACCAGTCCCTCCATCCGTACCGGCGCCTCTCTGGCATATGACACGGGCACCGCGCAGCTCATGCTTTTCGGCGGTAGCTCTGACTCCACCACCGAACTCAATGACACGTGGGAGTACCAACCGCCGCAGATCACAACCGACACCGTGGCCTTCAACTCCGAGGGTGGCGCTGCGGTCGCTTCGCTGAGCGGCGCCGACGGCAGCTCGATCACCCTGCCCTCTGACACCTATGCGGGCTACACCTTCGACGGCTGGTACACCGAAGCGAGCAGTGGCACCAAGGTCGGCGGTGCCGGATCGTCCTACAGCGTCCCAGTGGGCGGCATCACTCTCTTCGCCCAGTGGACGGCCAACATCGACACCGTGGCCTTCGATTCCGAGGGTGGCGCTCCGGTCGCTTCGCTGAGCGGCGCCGACGGCAGCTCGATCGCCCTGCCCTCTGACACCTATGCGGGCTACACCTTCGACGGCTGGTACACCTCAGCGAGCAGTGGCACCAAGGTCGGCGGTGCCGGATCGTCCTACAGCGTCCCGGTGGGCGGCATCACCTTGTGCGCCCAGTGGACGCGGAACGCCCCGGCACCGACACCACCGCCTCCAACCCACGGCTACTGGCTCGTGGGCTCCGACGGCGGGATCTTCACCTTCGGTTCAGCCCAGTTCTACGGTTCAACCGGATCGCTCCACCTCCAGCGTCCCGTCGTCGGCATCGTGCCGACCGCTGACCGCGGCGGCTATTGGCTCGACGCCTCAGACGGCGGGGTCTTCAGCTTCGGTGACACCCAGTTCTTCGGCTCGATCCCTGGCCTCGGGCTTCATCCGGCTGGTTCGGGCCTGCCCAACAGCCTCAACGCCCCCATCGTCGGCATGGTGCCCTCCATCGACGACAGGGGGTACTTCATGGTGGCCTCAGACGGTGGCGTCTTTGCCTTCGGTGACGCGCACTTCGCCGGGTCGTGCCCGGGCATCGGGGGCTGTTCGGGATCCGCAGTGGCCGTGATGCCCGACCACAGCGGGGATGGCTACTGGGTGGTGACCACGACAGGAAGCGTCTATACGTTCGGTGACGCCCCATACTTCGGCGCACCTGGCCATGGCAACGTCACCTCCGCGGTGGCGACCCCCGACGGGAAGGGCTATTGGGTCCTCCTGAGCGACGGCGAGGTTTTCGGCTATGGCGACGCGGCAAACCTCGGCTCGCCATCCTCGGCCAACTTCTATGGCCCCGACGCGGCGACTGCCATCTTCGCAACCTCCGATGGTGCGGGCTACTGGGTCTCGTCTGCACTTGGTGCGGTCTTCAACTTCGGGGATGCGCCCAACGATGGCGGCATGTCGGGGGCCCACCTCAACGGCTCCATCATCGCGGCGACGGGGTTCTGATTGACGGTTTCCGTCTCCCTCCACGATGACAGCGAGCGAAGCAAGATCCGACACAGAACGCTTGTACGGACGACGGGAGACGGTCGGCACCAGGGGTGTCGCTCACTTCGTAAAAGAACGATCAACAACCGGAGCCATTCCCTCACCAGTACGAGGTCCAAACCGATACATGACGCGGGTTCGGATCCATCCAGCTGATCCGACTCCCAGGAGCTCATGACCGATGTCTTCGCCGTACCAACCAAGACCCACACGGGCCGAGCGCGACAGGATCGTGGATCGGCTGCGCGATGCGGTGGGCGCCGGAGATCTCACTGTTGAGGAGTTTGAGGAGCGTCTCGATGCCGCCTATGCAGTAGCGACCAGCGAGCAGCTACTCGCGCTCGTCGCCAATCTGCGTCCCGCTCGACCCCAAGCAGAGCGGCGGATGAGCAACAGATCAAAGGCGCTCGTTGGCGCAGTGGCAGTCCTTTGCCTTGTGATCGGCGCCTTCGTGCTGAATGCCACGACCGGCCACACTCCCAAGCGGACGGCGAACGGCGCTTCGGCTCCCACGCCAACGTCGGCACCGACCTCATCGTCCGGGGTCACCTCGGCGTCCGTACCGTCATCGCCCGCCTCCTCCGCGAACTTGAGCTTCGCAGTCGTTCCCGCGGGGGCCTTCTCCGGTCATGATCCGGCTGACAAGTGTGGCGACTTCGGCACCGCCAAGGTGGTCGGCGGCAACAACTGTTATTTAGTTGTCCAGTTCACAAACACCAGTCCTTCACCCGTTCATTTCACACCCGCAGACCTGCGGATGACAGACCAAACAGGTGATGCATATTCCATCGCCCCTGTCCTGCCGACGTGCTACGACAGCGTCGATGTCAACGCCTCCGAAACGTTGCTGCCGCATGCATCCCTGACCGTTCAACTCTGCTACCCGGTGATGACAGGAGCCCTTCCCCAAGAGCTGCAAGGAACTCGAACCCTCGATGGACTCGCCGCCAGCGTTCCGCAGAGCTCTGTTGACGGAACTTGGGGGGGTGCATAGAACGATCCTGACTCTGAGGAGGTGTTCTCAGCGGGCAAGCCACTACCTTGCGGACGGGGCTACCTCGAGGTTCACTGGTAGCCATTGGACCAACTGAGACCGGCGCCGTTTGCGTACCACTCTCCAGAGCTCGACCCAGAATACCTCCCACCTGTCGTGCGTCGCAGCGGACGCCACGTCTACCGCCCATGGGGCAATGGCACACACGTTATGGTCACGTACCCAAGCGCAGATCGCCGGACTCGGGCGTGGTGATGCAGGGCTCTAACAGCCGAAAGTGTGACGTTATGTGCCCCGACTTGGCGTGGTGATAGGGGATACGTCGCGGTCGGCATGCAAGCCTCGGGGGTCGAACAGACGGTCGCCCGTCTTCAAGTCGTTCGAAGAAGTTCACCAGGCTTACAGCGCGTTGCCACAAATGCAGGTGCCACCGCTATGAGGTTGGCAACCACGATGACGCCCGCCACTATGACTGCAATGAGCCAGATCGGTACGACCGAAACCGGGACAACCCCCAGGTTGTTGGCGAACGCTTGCCACACCGCGTCACCGACGGCCACGCCGAGCGGGATACCGATCACGACTCCGATGATGGCCAACGTCGTGGCTTGCCAGGCCACTGCCGCCGCCACCTGGCCGTTCACGAACCCCAGCACCTTCAGAAGTCCGACCTCCTGCCGGCGACGCGTCACACTCACAACCAGCAGATGAACCAGCGTGGCGGCACCAAACACCGCCAACATCGCACCGAAGATCAGCGGGAAGTTGACTGCCTCACCGAAGTTGATGAGAGACGTCGGTGTAACTGCGGGTGCAACGATCGACGGGTCGACATCGAGATAATGGTTGATTGCTGCCTGCCCCCGTGGACCCGACACGACGCCGGCCAAGATCCCGCCGTCGCTGGTTCCCACGATCGCCTCTCGGCACGCGGCCTGGTTGGGACCAGAAGGGCAGACGGCGCTTTCGTAACCGGCGATCGTGAACGCTGCTCCCGTGCCAAGGCTTACGGCTCCCGCGAGCACCGGAAACGAGATCTGAGACACCACCTTGAACGGCACGGTTCGTTTGCCACCCGATGGCAACGGCACCGTGACATGGACGACTCGAGCCGACATGCGCGCCCGCTTGACGCATGGTTGTCGCGCCGAGACCGATCTGGTTGTCGGAGTTCGGAAGATGCCCATTGACAGTTGAGAGTAGGAGTGGACCACGGAGAGGCGTTCCGGCGATGCCTCCCACGACCACCTTGTTAATGGAGATTTCCGTCGAGTGCGATGCCCTCGGTGATGCCGGTGATGGCGCTGTTGTGTTCGAGGCTTCTCAGGACTGCCGGGTACGGCCCGCCACTGTTCTGATCATTGAAGTTGAGCTGAAACGTGTCGCCGTACAACCTGGGGGTGGTGGTGAGGTGCGAAAGGCTGGCCCCGAACACCGCCGTCCCGCAGAGCGCGGTCACCGCCAGCACCATGCCGAGAATGGCGCTACCTACCGGAGTGGGCACTCCGCCGTTTCTGCGCTCCAGGGCGTTGCGGACGCCGATCACCGAGCTGGGCGGTGCACCGGTCGCGGCGAGATGACCCGCCACGACTGAGGCGCGGGAAGGAGATGAGCGTTCGTCTGGCCGCAAGGTGTGCGCCGCCCGCACGGCCGGCCAGATCCCAAGAATCAGTACCACCGCCACCGTGGCGACTGCACCAAGCAAAAGGACGAACATGTCGAACGACACGCCCGTCGAGCTCTCAGCGGTACGCGCTTCACCGAGCGGCGCGATCGGAGACAGAGCGGTGGCAATCACCACGGCACCGACGGCACCCAGCGAGCGCAATCGCCAAGTTCCGCGTCATGCCGAGCATCACGAGCTGTCGCCGATCGGCACCTATGGCTGCCATCGTCGGATAGTCCTCGCTCTCGATGACGCTCTGGCGGGCGACTGCCTGCCCGACGACCGCCAATCCGATCAGCGCCGCGAGCGCCGCCAAGATCCACCACCCGATGGCCTGTGGATGAATCGATGCTTCAACAGACGCAGCTTGCTCTTGTTCATTTTCGGTGAACTCCACACCGGCAGAACTCAGCGCATTTGCTTGGGCGTCAAATCGGGGCAGGTCAGCGGTGCCCTGATGCAGGCGGATGAGGTACTCGTAGCCGAACGCTGTCCGGGGAATCACCGTGCGGGCGAACGCTTGGGTGGCGTAGAGAGTGTAGGAAGGAGTCCCCCCGGAGGGAAACTCGTTCTCGGTGGCTTCGAATCCCACCACGCGCAAGGCAACCGTCGGACCCGTGGGTGTGAGCGATCCAGAGGGAGTGACGTTGTACGCAACTGCTTGCGAGGGCGCGTAGAACGGGACGCGGATCACGGTTCCCAGGTGCACGCCGTTGTCGTGCTGCAAGGTGAACGATGCCAGGACCTGGTGAGGGGACGACGGGTTCGGCAGGTGGCCAGAGACGAGGATGAAGGGCAATCTGCCCTTGGTTGGAATGGCTGTCACGCCGATGTCTGTCGGGTCGATCGGGTGGGTGCAGTCACAGGTCGGTTGGCCATTATCGGGGCCGAGCAGTACGGTCACGGCAGCGACCCCTGGAAGCGTTGCGAGTTTCGGCACCGGTCGAGCCGTGTACACGAAAGCATCGAAGCCGTGCGCAGCAACGAACCGCGGGAACGCGGACTCCGTCCGGCGACCGGCGGCCGCGGCGGCCAGCACGACCCCCCCGACCACACTGATAAGGACCGCGATGGCCAACCAGGATCGCCATCGCCGGCGCCACTCGGCGCGAAACGCCAGCCTGACGAATCCCACGACGCCCTCCCGACATCAGTTTTGAGTCCAGTATTGCGGGCACGGGGCGGGTCGCCAAGGTGGCTAACCCGCACGCTTCTGTCGTGCCAGCACCCCCATCGCCTCCCCGGGATACCGATGGATCCGTGCGAGAGGACCATCTCAGAAGTTCGGTGGGTGGCAGTCGTCGCACAGATCGGAGCGCACCCGAACACCTCGCGGTCCCAGGTGGCTGTCAGCGTCAGATCGACGGATCTGGTGAGCAACAGGTGAGTCCCATATCGTGCGCCGTCGACCATGCTGAGATTGCCCCCGACCGCCGTGGTAGGGGGTGCCACCGTGCGAATCCACAGCGGAGCCAGTCCCGGGACCAAAGTCCCCCGCTTGGTGACCGTGAAGGTCCCTCAACCAAGGATGATCGCTCTGTGGTTTGTTGGCGAGCTGGCTCTTCTATCCAGTGGGGATACGTACCTCAAAGACGGGAACCGGGTCGGCGAACCCTTTCAGATTCGAGCGCTCCCTTGGATTCGAAATCAAAGTGCTTCCCGACACAGAGTTCACGTACGGCGGTCGAAACGGCGATGCCACCTGGAGAGGCCACTCCGCAAAGTCGTGCCGACAGTTGAACCGCCGCCCCGAACAGGTCGCCTCTCTCTGTGACTGGCTCCCCGACGCTGATGCCAACACGGAGGGCAATGGGTCGCTCTGCACGTTCATTCCGCTTGCGCAACGAACGCTGAATGTCTATGGCCGACGCCACAGCAGCGGACACCGACGTAAATGACGCCATGATCCCATCGCCGGTATGTTTCACCTCGCGTCCGCACTGGTCTTTCAATGCGGTGCGCACGATGTTGTCGTGCTCACGAATGACCAGCATGAATCCATCGTCGCCTAGTTCCTGGGTCTGCTGCGTCGAGTCACAAAGGTCGGTGAACAGAATTACTCGAACGGCAGAGTCGACGTAAGCCTCCCCCGCTGGGTGCCGGGGAATCTCGCCAAGAAACGCATTTATGGGTCCGTTGCCCACTTCGATGATGTTGTCGGCAACCAAACCGTGAGCCTCTCGGTGCACAGTTTCCAAGGACTGTCGGTCAGGGCCCTCTGCGAGACAGAACACGGTCCCTTCGTCCTGATCGAACCAATACGTGACGTAACGAACTTTGTATTTTTCCTGAACAGCGAGGTCCAGTTCGTGCGCCGCGGCGATGTCGGCAGCGGTCGCACCAGGCGCCTTGTGTCGATCAAGGAACAAGCCCATGCCGTAAGGCTAATTCAAGGGCGATTCTTTGTGAAGGCCGGCGGGTGGCCGTTTCACCTGAGCCTGTCTCGGGGCTCGTCAACCTATTGCGCGTCCCGCAGCAACGGGACAAGCTACGTACGTTTTCGCCTCACGAAGGGAGGACGGGTGAGCCTGGTCGAGACCGACTACCTCGTTGTGGGCGCCGGCGCCACTGGGATGGCGTTCGTCGACACGTTGGTCGCCGAGTCGGAGGTCGACGTGGTCATGGTTGACCGGCGGCATCGTCCCGGTGGTCACTGGCTCGATGCCTATCCATTCGTACGTCTCCACCAACCGTCGGCGTACTATGGAGTCAACTCGCGTGTGCTTGGCAACGATCGCGTCGATGACTCCGGCCCAAACGCCGGCTTCTACGAGCGGTCTACAGCCGCGGAGATCTGTGACTACTACAACCGTGTGCTCCAAGAACACCTCCTTGCCTCGGGTCGTGTGCGTTTCTACCCGATGTCTGAATATGGCGGCAGCGATGCGGGCGGCCATCAGTTCGTATCCCGGCTGACCGGTGCCGAGACGACGGTGACGGTGCGCCGCAAGTTCGTCGATGCCACCTATGTCGAGTCATCGATACCCTCGCGGCATACCCCGATGTACGAGGTCGACCCGGGCGTGCATGTGATCCCGCCGAACGCGCTTGTCGACCTCGACGAGCCGGCAACGGGGTTCACGGTCATCGGCGCGGGCAAGACCGCGATGGATACCTGCAGCTGGCTCCTCGATGCGGGCGTCGACCCAGACCACATCCGTTGGATCCGGCCGCGCGATGGGTGGTTCTTAAACCGCGCCTTCACGCAGCCCCTCGAACTGGTCGCGTCGTACATGCAGCTTCAAGCTCGCTGGGTGGAAAGTGCCGCGGCGTGCGGTGACGCGACCGACTTTGTGCACCGGCTTGAGGCTGACGGCGTCATGATTAGGATCGACCCGAATGTGGAGCCGGGGGTCTTCCGTGGCGCCACGCTCAGCCTGCTGGAGCTGGATGCTCTTCGCAGCATCGAGAACGTCGTTCGGCTCGGCCGTGTCCAAAGCATTGGAACCAAGCACATGGTGTTCGACGAAACTTCTCTCTCCACGGACGCACAGCAGGTCTACGTCGATTGCACTGCTGAGGGTCTGCCACCAGTGTCGCCGCGTCCCGTCTTTGAGTGCGATCGAATCACCCCTCAGTACGTCACGATCGGCGTTGCCCCCTGGAGCGCGGCCACCATCGCGGCCGTTGAGGCATCGGGCCAAGACGAGACTCGCAAGAACGAGCTGTGCCCACCAGTCGCCTTCACGGGCGAGGCATCTTCTCTCCTACCTATCTCGCGCGCCGGCATTGCAGGTCTTGTCGCGCGCTCTGCTGAACCCGAGATTTCGGCATGGACCGAACACTGTCGGCTCAACCCGGCACGCGAAGCAGCTCAGCACCTTGACGACCCCAAGGTGCAAGAGGCGTTCACCTCGCTCGCTGCCAACATCGGATCCGCGATGGAGAACCTCGAACACCTGCTCGCCTGAACATGAGACCGCGATCGGGCGGAGGGGTCACAGCCCTCAGCTGGTCACGAAGCCAGAAAGACGTGGGTCGTTGACCGTACCGCTCGGTGTTGTCCGGCAACCGACAGGTCAACGGCCTGCTCGTGCCGAGCTGGTACCCGTTCGGTATCGCCTGATCTCGCCCGAGCGACAACGACGGAGGAGCCCCTGCGCGGCATTTGCCAGATACATGGCCGCCCACCGCGTCGCCGTCGTACCAGCGTGCCCCCTAATCTGCCGTTCCGGAAATCGAGCTACTCCGGCGGAGCGGGTAGCGAAGCATCCGCCATAGGAGAAGAACCCCGGCTACGGCGAGAAGACCCCCTGCGATGTGCCCAATCAGCACCAGCACGACACCGCCGACGATCATGACGACCCCGATCAGGTAGCGCTGCCAGGGTTTTGCATGCATGAGGGTCTGTCGTATGAGTTGACCGCTACCGTAGTGCATCAGGGCTCCTTCGAGCGACGACTGGGACAACCAGCTGATCGCCTACACCTCAAGAGTAGGCCTGGGTCGATGACTGGATCGGCTCTGTCCCTTGTCGCCAGGCATGTTCAGGGTGGCTGGTTACACTCACATCGCAGTGGACCGCCCGCAGATAGCGGTATCGCCGGCCGGAGCAGATCGACTTCTTACGCTCGCAGGCGTCTTCGGCCGTGCCTTCGTTGACGAACCGATGATGGTTTGGCCCATAGGTGAGGTGCAGGATCGCGTTGAGCGCTTCACGCGTTGCTTCGCTGTCTTTCTCGAGGTAGCGCTTGATCTGGGATTCGTATCAGAGGCGGACAACGCGAGTGGGGCAGCGGTGTGGATCCCACCCGACAGGTTCGAATCGTGGGAGGAGCATCCTTGGAACCAAGCGCGGATCCATGGACTAACTCAGGACGGCGGCCGTCGTTACGACGAGTTTTGGCGCTGGATCGAGGCCCGAAGCCCGAGTGACTCACTCTGGCAGCTCGATTCGATTGCGGTCGAACCAAGGTTCCAGGGCCAGGGTTGCGGAGGGGCCTTGATCCTCGAGGGCCAGGAGCGGGCACGTGCCGAAGGCGTGGGCGCCTTCCTTTCGACAGGCACGGAGCGCAACGTGCCCATCTATGGGAGATACGGCTTCCGTGTCGTCGATGACGCCTACGCTCCCAACGACGGGCCGCGGATCTGGTTCATGCGATGGGATCCTTGACCTCCCCATATCGCGGAATTGAGCGTTGGTCGGGCTGGTCAGGCAGGGAACGTCTTCGTTTTCGTGTACCAGGAACTGGGATCGCGACGAAGCGCCTCCCACCGACGCTTCATAGTTGCATGGAGTTGCTCTCGAAGTTCCGGGTCTCGCCTTGCGCGTTGCCATATTGCCTGCCGGCTTTGCCCTAACGACTCCGCGATTTGCTCCCACGTCAACCCCGAGGAGCGTGCAAACGAAACTGCCTCCTTTTGAGCCGCCTCGAAGTAGCGGCAGAAGGCTGTTGCAACCCGAAGCACCTCAAGTGGATCGGGGTCGGAGCTTGCCCGAATCCGCTCCCACGCTTCCCAAAATGATTCAGAAGGTTTCATCGTTACGACACTGAACGATTCGACGTCCTCTGTCAACGTCCGTTTACAACTACGGTCGTGTTCGGGCCAACCCTGAGGTGTCCCGTTCGCTGCCGGTGTCCGGGATGGGGACAGTCAGCCGGAGTTCTCGTACCGAGCGACAAACGCAGGCATTGTGCGGGTACCTGGAATCGTTCTCAGGTTAGGTCCGAGGTGTCCACAGGCGGAGACTGCCACCCCTCCATTGCAGCGACATCCTCGGGAGTCGCGGGCCGGACGCGGGGCCACGCGAAACGTGTTGAGCAAACAGACGAAGTGCTTCTCCTCACCCTCGGCGAGCGGAACAGAGAGTTTCTTCGATCGCCGCAAGCCCCCGAGGAAGTGCAGACTCAAGGAGTGTTGTCCAGGTGTGACCCGGTACACCTTGATCTCCTTGGGCGAGATGGCGCCCACCTTCGAGCCGTCGAGGAAGACGCTAAGAACACCACCCTCACCGATTGCAGGGCTCTGGGGTTGGCCCCGGCTCCGGCCCAGCCGGGATGCGGCTCGGGCCACGACCAGGGTCGGAAACGCAGGCCAAATTCGATTCGGGACTCGCCATAGTCGGATGGTCGCTCCAACCTGGTCATCCATGCCCCGCGAGGCGTCTCCGTGTGCCGCGACGACATCGGATCCTTCACCATCGTGGTCCATGGTTCTTCTCCCTTCTGTGTGAGCCGTTCGATTCTGAGCAGGTCATCTCTCGCCACATGCCGCTGCGGCCGTTCGCAGGTAGGGGCCCGGTCCGCACCGGACCAGTTCACCGTCTTCACCCGCTCACCTCGGCCTTGCCGCGGGCAAGGAAGGCCAACGGAAGGGGCACACGGTCGCATGATACCAGGCTCCTGAACGATCGTACTAATGTCTAAACATGGGTCCAGGTACGGCGGTGACGCAGAAGCAACGCACGTTCACCGAGGCCGCTCGGCGTACCCAGATCATCGAGGCGGCGATTGACACCATCGCCGAGGTCGGTTTCGCGCGGGCGTCCCTGGCTCGCATCGGCGAGCGCATCGGGATCAGCAAGGGCCTGATCGGCTACCACTTCGCCGGCAAGGACGACTTGATCAGGGAGGTGGTGGTCGAGATCGTCGAGCAAGGTCTGGCCTACATGCAGCCCCGCATCATCGCCGAGATGTCGACCGGCTCCGGATTCTTGCGTGCCTACATCGAATCGAATCTCGCCTTCATGCGAGATCACCGCAACTACATGGTCGCCATCGTCGAAATCAGACGTGGCATCGTCGCCGAGGGCCTCGAGCACATCAACGCGGACATCGACGCCGCCCTGCATGTCCTCGAGCAGCACCTCGCTCGCTACCAGTCCCAGGGACACCTCCGCCCCGACTTCGACCCGCGGGTGATGGCAGTTGCCATCCGGGCAGTCATCGACGCCGTGCCACGCCGCCTCGCCCACGATCCCGACCTCGACGTCGATAACTACGCAACGGAAATCGCCAACATCTTCCATCTGGCGACGAGCAACCATCCGTCCGCATCGTGCGCGTGAGGGAATCTGGAGTTGAACCGCTTCGATCGAGACGAGACGGTGTTGGCATGGGGGAGCGTTTGACGAGGCAGAACCGGTAACCCAAACCGTCCTCTCGCTCTTCTCGGCAGGGCAGCTCCAATCTCGGACGAGGTCGTCAACGTCGGCACGGAGCGAGCGACGCAGGTGGGCGAAATGTCCCGGTTCGGATGCGTGAACCTAGGGGACGGGCGGGCGTGGAGGCGCACTGGGCTCGGGTGCGTCGCCGATCCTGGTCCAGGAGGTACCGCCGCAGCGACGACAGGGCGGCGGCGGTCGCCTCTCCAATGCGCCAGGCGGAGTGGGACCACCAACGGTGAACACCTTCCAACCCATCTTGTGTCCGCAGCCGTCGCACTGAAATACCCCGGCGTTCTGATCGGCCATACTGCGATCCACGGTAGGACCAAGGTTCGAACCAGATCAACGGCCCCCGGTTCTCTCCGGCTGTCCCGTCAGTCCGGGACTGGGGCGACTCTCGGTCGCTTTCCCGGAGGTAATTGGCAGTCAGGCGGAGGTCCTTCGGCCGCCACCTCCCATGCACCGATGGCGGCAGAGGCGGGTTTCGACGCCTAGCGTCTGTGGATGATGGGCTCAGAACCCCGGTCAAGCCGCGAGGTGATGACGGCGATTCGAGCCCTCGGTGACGAGGGCTTGGCAGTTGAGGGCGTCCACGTACACGTGTGCAACCGGCCGCCGGTGGAGTACCACTGGGTCGACGACATCCGCCGCGACATCTTCTCGGCCTCGAAGACCTTCACCTCGGTCGCCGTCGCCATCGCTCAGGGGGAGGGGTTACTCGATGTCGACGATTCGATCCTCTCTCACCTTGGGCACCTGACGTCCGCCGCGGCGACGGGCGTCGAGGCGATCACCATCCGACACCTGCTCACCATGACCTCCGGGATGACCTACCGCTGGGACGACCCAGACGCTGACCATCCTGGGGATGCCGCCGTCGACATCCTCACGACACCGCTGGGCACGGCACCCGGGACCGTCTTCGCCTATCGGGGCGCGAACACCTACCTGCTCAGCCGTATCATCCATGCCTGTTCGGGTCAGGATTTGCGAGACTTCCTGCTTCCCCGGTTGTTCACCCCGCTCGGGATCAGAAACCCGCAGTGGCTGCGGTGCCCGCTCGGGTACTCGCTCGGCGCTGTCGGGCTCCATCTGCGCACCGCCGAGGTCGCCAGGCTCGGCCGCACCTTGCTCGAAAGCGGCCGGTTTCTCGACCAGCAGCTCGTGCCGGCGACGTTTGTTACCAGCATGACCGCCGACTGCGTGCCCACCAACGGACATATCGCCACCGGCGCGGCTGCGCCTCACCCGGAGAACGCGCGCTACGGCCGCCACGTCTGGATGTGCCACCGGGACGACGCCTGGCGAATGGACGGCCTCTACGGGCAATTCAGCGTCATGCTGCCTCGTCAACAGGCTTGCGTGACGACCACGGCCCACTACCGAGGGCCGACCACCGACATCCTGGACGCCATCTGGTCCGACATCGTGCCCGCGCTCAACTGATGCCCGTCGGCCGTACGTCGGCCGTTCGGTGCTGGCTCACTCCGTGGTCCCCGATCGACCCGCGGTTCCGAGCCCCGCCAGCCGCGACGGCCGGCCGCGTGCTGCGGTGACTGCCTGGAAAAGACTGGGACCGAGCGAGACGCATCGCCGGCAATTGGGGTAGCTTCCCGCACGCGAAACCCGGGGAAGGGCTAGTGCAAGGAGGGGGACGAATGCGGCGACTGCTGCTCGGCTTGGCCGGTTGCTCGATATTGGTGCTGGGGGGCTGGGCCTTGGGCGGCGCTGGCGGTCCTGCGGGGGCCACAACCGTGCCGCCGACGGTGAGCGTCGAACTGGACCGCGGTGAGCGCGCCGACGGTACCCCAGCCGGGCAGCACCTCCCTCTCCGTCAATGGGGTCACATGCGCGACCTCGAACTTCTGCGTCGCCGTCGGTCAACAAGGGATGAGTCAGATCGCTCCGATCATCGAGCAGTGGAACGGCTCGTCGTGGACCTCGTTCCCCGGAGCCACGAGCCAGACCGGGATCCTCAGCGGCGTCTCGTGCGCCGGACCCGACTTCTGTGTCGCCGTCGGCGCTCTGGGCTCGGGAATGCTCACTGAGACGTGGAACGGGTCGACCTGGTCCGTCGGCACGCCCGCGCCGAGCGGGACCACGCAAGCCGAGCTCTTCAACGTTTCGTGTACGAGCAGTAACTGGTGCATGGCTGTTGGTTATTCCGGCACGGGCACACCGGCACGGGCGACACTGAGCGAGGTGTGGAACGGCTCGACGTGGCAAGTGGTGCCGGGCGCAAGCCTCCCCGCCGGCTACAACCAGCTGAGCAGTGTGTCGTGCGCGAGCCCGTCCTTCTGCCTCGCCGCCGGAAATCAGGGGGCGATCACTCCCATGAGCCCCTTGGCGGAGGAGTGGAACGGGAGCAGCTGGTCCAACGTCACCGTCCCGGGCGCCGGGGGCAGCCGTCTCGCGTCGGTGTCTCGCGCCGGCACGTCGTTCTGCGTCCTGGTCGGGGTCGCAGATTCGGGCTCGGCGACGACACTCATCGAGACCTGGAACGGTCAGGCGCTCTCGGCAACACCAAGCCCCGACGCCGCCGGGAACAACGTCCTGAACGGCGTCAGCTGCTTCAGCCCGACGACCTGCACCGCAGTGGGCGAGTCCGGGACGGCTGGCGCGCCGCAGAATCTCGCCCTGTCGTGGGACGGCTCGTCGTGGGCGATCGTCACCGCACCGAGCGGGCCGGGATCGGCACCCACGACCTCCAACGCAGTGACCTGCCTGACCGACTGGGCCTGCGTCGCCGTCGGCCAATACGTCACGAACGGCCTGCTCGACGAGAACCAGCCCTTCATCATGTCGGCTTCCATCGCCCGCTCCGGCTACCGCTTCGTGGCCTCCGACGGTGGGGTGTTCAACTACGGCACCGGGGCACCGTTCCTCGGTTCGATGGGCGGCCAGCACCTCAACAAACCCATCGTCGGCATGGCGGTCATGCCCGCCGGTGACGGCTACTACCTGGTGGCCTCCGACGGGGGCATCTTCAGCTTCGGCTCGGCCCAGTTCTACGGCTCGACGGGCGGCCTGCACCTCAACGCCCCCATCGTGGGCATGGCGGTGACCGCGGACGGGGCGGGCTACTGGCTCGTCGCCTCCGACGGGGGCATCTTCAGCTACGGCGACGCCCAGTTCTACGGTTCGACGGGCTCGATCCACCTCAACAAGCCGATCGTCGGCATGGCGGCCACCCCCGACGGCAAGGGTTACTACCTCGTCGCCTCCGACGGGGGTGTCTTCAACTACGGCGACGCCGCCTTTTTGGGCTCGGCCGGATCACTCCCCTTGAACAAGCCGGTGGTGGGCGTGGGCGTCCCGACCTCGGGGGGCTACTACCTGGTCGCCTCCGACGGCGGCATCTTCAACTACCCGACCACTGGCGGACCCCCGTTCTTGGGCTCGACGGGCTCGATCGTGCTCAACAAGCCCATCGTGGGGATGGCGGCGGTGGCAGGCGGCTACTACCTGAGCGGCTCCGACGGCGGCATCTTCAACTACCCGACCACCGGCGGACCGCCGTTCTTGGGCTCGACGGGATCGATCGTGCTCAACGCGCCCATCGTGGGGATCGCCGGGTAGACGCAGGCCGCCGGGAGCGCGTGGGCAGGGCCGGGGCGGCGGGCTGCCCGGACCGCCGCGCCGCCGCTTGCCGACAGAACGAGAACGTGTCTTCAGCTGCACCGCCGGAGGTTGGGCACGGTCGTCTTCCATTGACCAATGCACGGCTCCTTTCGCCCATGAACGGATGAGCGCTGTTCACCACCGTGCACGCCCACCTTCAACCCCTGCCCCCGCGCCGCGCCGCCCCGCGCCACGTGTGCCCCCCGTTTCCGGTCGCGCCGGGCGCCGGGGTGTCGCCGCGAGCGGTGGATGGCGGTGACCGCCAGAACGGTCGAGCCCGGAACCAGCCAGTCCTGAGGGGAGCCTCGACGAGACCGTCCTGGCGGTCACCAAGGACGGCGGGCACACGGTCGCCATCGCGGCGGACCTCTCGAGGCTGGAGGAGCGCGAACACTTGATCCAAGAGACCGAAGCCGTCATCGGGCCCATCGACATCCTGGTCTACAACGCGGCCGTCACCTTCTTCAGCCCGATCGCGATCACACGAGCCCGTTTGAGGCAGCTACGCGGTGGCACCGGTCCCTTGGCGCTGGCGGGCCCGCTCGCTGGCGGTGTGAGGCAACATCTCGAGGCGGTGGCCGTCCGGGTCGGATATGAACACCGAGTTCCGCGGGGTGCGCTCGGACGCATCGACACCAGCCTCGGAGAGGAGGCGAACAAGCTGGTCGAGGTCATCGGCCGTCACGTTCAGCGCCATGTGGTTCATCTCCTGTCCGCCGTGGGCATCACTGGGGACCTCGAACAGGTCAAGGCCCTGCATGCCACACAGCAAGAAGCTGGCCTTCATGTTGGGCGGCCCGCCGGAGATGTTGCGGTCCTCGAAGCCAAGTATGTCCATATAGAAGCTCTTCGATCGCTCCATATCGGTGACGTGAAGCACCACGTGGTTGATGCCCGTCACCCGGAGCTTCGGAGCAGCCATCGGCACCCTCCCTGCCTTTGTCCAGCACTCCTACTGATCATATGCTGCGGCTCTCTGTGGCGATTGTCTCGGCCCTGATCGCGACCATTCCAGCCTCGGATGGGTGTGGCATATCCGGCTGCGTCCCGCAAGGGATCGTCCGAAGGCAGCCGGAGTGCCCCCGTTTCGCCAATCGGGTCGGTGACAGTTGATCCGCCTGGTTGAATAATGCGGTCATGTCCTGCGATGCCAGCGACTTGCGATTGGCAGGCACCGAGCGTTCTGTCGTCACGGCGCAGTACGAGGACCCAACGAACCTGCAAAGCCGCGTCAACGTGTACGCCTACCTGTATCCCGAGCGCCCCTTGCCAAAAGGCGCGACATTCGAGGACTGGGTTCTGGATCATCTCGACTGGAGAGGCGAGGAGTCGGCGCTCGACATCGGCTGTGGTCCAGGAGGCTTTCTCTCACCCATCTCCCTGAGGGCCGGACGCGTAATGGGCTTTGATCTATCGCTCGGGATGCTGGCCCGGGCGAGGGAAGGCATGTCTGAGGGTCAGGCCCATTTGGCGGCCGCCGACATTCAAGCGTTGCCGTTGATCTCGGATTCGGTCGATGTGGTAGTTGCAGCCTTCATGCTGTATCACGTACCTCATTTGGACCGAGCCCTACAAGAGCTATCCCGCGTCCTTCGCAGCGGCGGAATGATCCTCGCAGTTACGAATGGTCCTGGGGACAAGGCCGAGATCAGGCAAGCATGGCAAGAAGCAGGTCGTCGCATCATCGGCCACACATTTACTGCCCCCCACTGGTCAGACAACTTCAACCTCGACAACGGAGCAACTTTGCTCGGCGAAATGTTCGATGTCGTTGCCGTCGATCGGACGATGGGAACTTTTGAGTTTCCGGATCCTGGACCCGTATTGGCGTGGGTCCAAAGCCTTCGCCCCGGCCTTGAGGGCGGGGCGGAGGATGCGACGTGGATGGACGTTATGGGTGAACTTCGTCGAGTCGTTGCAGATGAAATCGAGGCTCATGGAACCTTTGCGGCTGGGAAGGACTCGGGTGTCGTAATCGCACGAAAACGGGCAACCTGACGCATCTAAGTACGTGCGACAAGGATGTCCCCGAAGGCCGGGACGGTAGGCGCTTCGGAGTCAGTGCATGGTTTGTGTGCGGCGGCCCTTCTTGGACCGCAGGAGATCAGGCCGATCCGATGACAGCACCGAACTGGATGCTGCCCACCGTCACACCGCGTGCCTCGGCACCTTCGGGAGGAGCGATAGCGCGGGCCTGCTCTTCGGTCTCGAACACCTCGATCGAGATCCCGTGCGAGTCGTCGATCGCTACGAAGAAGGCGCCCAGGAAACGGGGGCCCTTTTATCCCTCGAATGACCTCCTCGTCGAGGCCCCGCTGGGCCTCAGCCAGGTCCGAAATGTTGGCGTGGATCACTCTGACGTGCATGGCTGGTCTCCCCTGCGTCGAGAGCGCTAACCCAATGTTGGTCCCCAGAGGCCACCCCTCTGGGTCGGGTTCTGACCACCATGATGTTCACTGACATTGTCGAGTCCACGAGCCTTGCCGCCGGTTGATCACCGAGGTCGATGAAAGCTGAATTATCGGGATCGTTCGATGTGCCTTCGCCGCATCGCGTCGATAGCTCACATAGGCGGGGAACACGCGGTCGGCCAGTACCCACAACCGCTCACGATCAGCCTCATCGTTCACCACCTTGGCTCTCATCGGGATTCCCCCGAAGATGACGTCCGGATGGGTTCGGAGATTGTGATACCACGCAGGGTGCTTCGAGCTCCCAGCGTTCGACGCGGCGATGGTAACTCTGTCTCCGTCGTGAAAGTAGATGATCGCATTACGTCGCCATGCTCCACTCTTCGCGCCTTGGGTCTCGAGCACGGCGGTGGGAAAGACCAGTGTCGTGGCCAGGCGGCCCCGGGTCACTCGCAAGAGAATCGGATCGAGTTTCCAGCCAATGTGGCGCGAGACGAACCTGGCAAGCCGGGTGATAGCGAGGGCTGCATACACGCGAGCGAACACGCCGGCCGGGCGGTGTGGGGGCTCGACATGTCTGATGCTGACGGCCAATGCAGACACCCTCCCTTCGACGATTACGGGGCTGGTATTTGCCACCGTCGAACGACTAAGTCACGGCGATCGTAGTGCGGCTTTCGCGTGTGTCCCAGTTCAGGCGCCGCCGGCTTGGTGGGGAGTGGCTGACTGGCGCGATGGCGGCAGCCTTCTTATCGGTCGATGATCGCGTCGACGAGTGATCTCTTCCAGGAATACGCTTTGCACGTGACTGACGAGGGAGTCGAGACACATGTTGAAGCATCGGAACTATTGGGTCTATAGCATCGGTTGTTTCCTGGTGTGGGGCATCCTCCTTGCAGTCGCTGCTGCGAAGGCGAAGAATGGAACGTTCCACAACGTTCTCCTGGTGTTCGCCGGCTGGACCCTCTGCTGGGTGTCGGCGACGATCGCCAGGTTCGTGTATCCACCACCCAAGCGATGGCTACAACGGAGCGAATCGCCGGCGCACTAGATCCACTCCGGATGCCATTCCTCGCTCCGTGATGGGCTGGCCCAAAATGCCGTCAGATCGGTCGGACATTCTCTCCACACACCTCCGGTTGCCGGAAAAGCCCCGGATCACCGTGGGCATCGGTCTGCCCCGACCTGCCGCGGCGCTACCGTCTTTGTGTGGCTCGTGCGCTGGTGCTCGGTGGTGGCGGTCCCCTTGGGGTCGGATGGCAAGCAGGGCTGCTGTCGGCGCTGACTGAGGCCTCGGTGCCAGTCGGCGACGCCGATACTGTCGTGGGAACGTCGGCGGGATCAATCGTGGGCGCGCAAATCACCTCCGGACGGCCCTTGTCTGATCTGCTGGTGCCGATCGGTCAGCCGGCTCCGTGGCTGGTCCGCGAACCGGGCGAGTCGATGGACCTAGGGGAGATGATCGCAAACCTTGATCCGGCGAACACTGCCCCAGAGGCCGACTGGATCGCCTATTTCGACTTCCTACGCGACCGCGACTGGCCGGGCCCGTTCCGCTGCACGGCGTTCAGCATCACCTCGGGCTCATTCGCCGTGTGGGACCAGTCATCGGGCGTCGACTTACCGCGGGCGGTGGCGTCGAGTTGCACTGTGCCCGGTCTGGTCTCGCCGGTCACCATTAACGGGGAGTCTTGGATCGATGGTGGCGCTCGAGACGCACTCAACGCCGATCTCGCCATCGGTCACGAGATTGTTGTGGCGCTCTCATGCATGGCGCTCGAGCCGCCGAAGGGGGCGACACCGGAGATCCTGGCCGGGCTTCTTCCAGGGATCAGCCAACGGATCGATGACTTGCGCATGAGCGGCGCCGCGGTCGAGGTGATCGAACCGTCAGAGGAGTTCGGCGAGCTGAGCGGCTGGGGCCGCTACCTCATGGACGTGAGCCGAACCGGCGACGCCTTCGAAGCGGGGCAACGTCAGGGCAGCGCAGAGGTCGAACGCATCCGAACGCTTTGGACCAGCACGGACTAATCCTCTCATAAGAACCCCACCAAGAGTGCCCCGGAACGCCAATGATGTTGTGAAGGTGGGACACATCGGGGACTCGGGCGCAGCTAGCTAGTCGAGCAGCGCAATAAGTTTTTTCGGAGCGAGGACCCGGTAACTCTCGGTCACGAGCTCTCGGATCTCTTCCCAGTCCGTGTCGTCGGCGAGAAACACCCCGATGCGATCGCGCCCAGTGCGCCGAGGGACGAAGAACGGGTGGCCAATGGACAGCAACGCCTCGCGTTCGTCAGGGTCGGCACGCAACACGAGCAGCGGGACGGACTTGCCGGTCGATGACTCCATTGCCACGAGTAGGCAGAACGACCTTCGGCGGATGTCGAACGACTGCGCCGCCGATCTCGTTCTGGTCAGTGAATGGTCGATGCGTATCGTCACCTCGGGCAGCGCCAGGCATCAGCGCGCGCACCCGTTCGACGATGTCCTCCGGAACTTCGACGGGTGTCCTCACGTCCGACATCTGGCGCGCCGCTGAGGACCCACTGTTCTGGTGCCTCACCGACGACCTACCGGGCAGAACGTCCCGGCTGATTGCTGCTGAAATTCCTGGACTCATTCCGCGCCTCATTTGCCGACGTGCCGCCAGTTTATTGCGGGCTAAATGTCCCAGTCCGCCAGTTGAGCGCCCATTTTGAAAGACTGACGCCGTGCGGATGGCAAACGTGGGTGGGCGAGTCGCCCGGCTGGCAGAAACGCTCCCTCTCGACGTCATCGAGAACACCCCACTGGGCGTGGATGGCAGCCGTACCGGGGTTCTGCATCAGATTTGAGCCATTTCGAAGTGGGAACCGAAGATGCGCCGGCGCGACGAGAAGCTGCGAGCCGGTATCCCCATGCTGCCGGACGGTCACGCAGTCCCGGCCTTCGGGGACACTCTGACTAATACTGAGTTGGGCAATGGCTACGTCGTTCGGTAGGGGGAATACCACCAGGGTCATGGGGTGGTGCCACCCTGGAGCGTGACGTCCCCTCGTCGTAGCCTGCCTGGTAGGCGCACCGTGGCGCCACGCCGGGTGCAAAATTGAGTTCGACGGCGGTCGACATGGACGGATTGATCTGGTGAAGCGACGCGCAGGCCGGACCGGCCACCGTTACCGGCCGGGGAAGGCGACGGGCACGTGGATGCGCTCGGACTGATCTTCCGGGCCGAGCTGCGGCGCCGGTGGCGATCGTGGTTGGCGCTGGCAGTCCTCATCGCGGTCGTCGGAGGCGTTGTCATGGCGTCGGTCGCGGCGGGCAGACGAACGGCGTCTGCATTTCCCAGCTTCGTGCGGACCCACGGCTACGACTTCGCCGTCTACAACGACTCGCCGCTCCCGCAACTCGCCCGGTATCACGCCGTCACCTCCATCACGACGGAACTGGTCGCCGCCAACGGCCAGCCCGCGTGCGCCTGCACGCGGCCGATCGACAACAACAACTTCAACGTCGTGTACCTGCCGCCCAAGGAGATGTCCCGGACCGTCAACCTCGTCGCCGGCAGGATGCCCGACCCGTCATCGCCCGACGAGGTCCTGGCCTCCTTCAACCTGCAGCGGGACAACGGCGTCCACGTCGGGACCGTCCTGCGGATGAGGTTGTATGCGGCCTCCCAATCGGAAGCCCTCAACAACGCCACCGGCGCGGGTCCCCCGCCGACGGGCCAGTTCGTCTCGTTCCACGTCGTCGGCATGGAAGCGGCCGTCGACGAGTTCCAGGCCGGGACCACCCCGTTGTACGACGTCTACACGACACCGGCCTTCGCCCGTACCGTGTTGCCGAAGACGACCTTGGGGTTCTTCTACCTCGTGAAGCTGCGCCACGGAGCTGCCGACGTCGACGCATTCAAGACCTACGCCAAGTCACTCAGCGTCGAGGGTGTCATCGACCTGAGTACCCCCGAGGTGCTGATCGCCGGCTCCATCCATCCGCAGGCGGTCGGCTGGTGGCTGCTGGCCGCGCTGGCCGCGCTGGCCGGGGCGGCCGTGGTCGGGCAGGCGCTGAGCCGGACCCGCCGGGTGGAGAGCGACGAGTTCCCCATCCTCCAGGCGCTCGGGCTCGGCCGCAACGTCCTGGCGGCGCTGGGCATGGCATCGACCCTGCTCGTCGCCCTGGTCGGCGCCGCCGGGGCGTTGGCCCTCGCCTACGCCCTCTCCTCGTTCGCGCCCGTCGGCGACGCTCGCCTCGCCGAGCCGTCAACGGGCCTCCTTTTCGACGGACCCGTCCTTCTGCTGGGTGCGCTCGCCACCGTGGTGGTCGTGCTCGCCCTGGGCCTGTGGCCGTCGCTCCGCGCCGCGCGCGGTCGGCCAGACGACGCCCCTCATCCCCGCTCGTCGGCCGTCGTCAGGTTCGTGGGTGCGGCGGGTGCGCCACCGACCATGGTGGTCGGTGTGCGCAACGCGCTCGAACGCGGGCGCGGCGCCGCTTCCGCGCCGGTGGCCACCGCGCTCCTGGGTGCCGCGCTGGCCGTGGCCGCGCTGTGCGGCACTGCCGTCTTCGGGTCGAGCCTCTCGCACCTCGACGCCACCCCGTCACTCTTCGGCGATACCTATCAGGTGATCATCTACGGCACGCCAGGCACGTCGAGCACGGCGAGCCCGCAAGCCGACCAGCGTCAGGTGATCCGGGGGCTCGAACGCCACCAGGGAATCGACCGCATCACGGTGGCCACGGGCGCGCCCATTTCCATCGACGGGGTCACCGTGCAGGCGGCCGCGTACGCCGCCGTCCGTGGCCTACCCCTGCTGGTGGCGATCAGTGGCCGGCTCCCGGCTCACCCGGGCGAGATCGCGTTGGGGTCCTCCACCATGCGCCTCGTCGGTACCCACGCGGGCGCCGTCGTGCGGGTGCGGTTCGCGTCGCCGACCGGCTACGCGCGCACCGCGTCGTTCCGGGTCGTCGGGACGGCGGCGCTCCCGACGGGCGTCGGCGACGGAGAGGTTGGCCTGGGCGCGGGTGCGCTGCTGACCCTCCGCGGCTACGAGCAGGCGGCGTGTCCGCACGGCACCGCCAACGCGCGGTGCGTTGGGTCGATCCTGGCGAACGCTGCCGTGCTGGCCAGTGCCACGCCGGGCGGACCGGGGCACGTGGCGATCGAACACGTCATCTCCACCGGTCAGAGCTACGTCGGGACACCCATCACGCCGACGACGCTCGTGAACTTCGGTGAGGCGGTCGACTTCCCACTGATCCTCGGGCTCATCCTGGCCATCTTCGGCGCCGCCACCCTCACCCACCTGCTCGTCGTGAGCGTGGGTCGGCGGCGCCAGGAGATGGGACTGCTCAAGGCCCTCGGGTTCGTGAGCCGCCAGGTAGGAGCGACGGTGTACTGGCAGGCGACGACGATCACCCTGGTGGGCCTCGTCGTCGGTGTCCCCGTCGGTATCGCGCTCGGTCGGGTTATCTGGAGGGCCTTCGCCCTCAACGTCGGCGTCGTCCCTGACCCGGTCGTCGACCCTGGGGTCATCGTGGGCCTGGGCGCGGCCGTCCTGTTCGGAGCCCTCCTGCTCGCCATCGGCCCGGCGTTGGCGGCGGCGCGGGCGCGGCCCGCCAGGCTGCTTCGGGTGGAGTGACGGGGGCGCCACCGGTTCAGCGGCTCACCCACTCGGGACTCCACGGCTAAACGCCCAGCCCGTTCCGGGAAGACCAGACGCCGTCGAGCGATCCGAGACCGATCGACTCCGCGTAGAGGACGCGTTCGTTAGCGAGCCCGGCGAGGGTTGCGTTTGATGTACCGGACCGCGCCGTGCGTCGAGCGATGAGTCCTGCGGCGTCCGGCTGTCGTACTGTCGAACCCGTTACCGAGGAGGACTTCTGATGCGCAGCGTGACCTATTCGATGGGTGTCTCACTTGACGGCTACGTCGTCGGGCCGCACGGCGACTTCGACTGGACGGCGCCCGACGAGGAGGTCTTTCGCTTCGTCACCGACGAGATACGAGAGGTCGGCGTCCACCTGTTGGGACGACGGCTGTACGAGACGATGCTGTACTGGGAGACCGCCGACCAGGATCCATCGCTCGACGACTCGATGCTCGAGTGGGCCGCGCTCTGGAAGCCGCTCCCAAAGGTGGTCTTCTCCACCACGCTGTCGGCGGTGCAGGGCAATGCCCGCCTGGCCTCCAGCGGCCTGGCGGAAGAGATCGAGCGGTTGCGAGCCGAGCCGGGGGAGGGCGACATCGCGATCGGCGGTGCGACTCTCTCCGCCGAGGCGGCCGCGTTGGGTCTGATCGACGAGTACCGTGCCAGGGTCTACCCGGTCCTGGTTGGCGGTGGCATTCCGTTCTTTTCCCAGCGCGAGCGCCGGGTGGATCTCGAACTCGTCGAGACCCGCACCTTTAGCTCGAGAGTCGTCTACCTCCGCTACCGTGTGGCACGCTAGCCGGCTCATCCGCCCAGCCTAGGAAGAACGGGCCGGCCATGGCGTGAGTCAATCACCCA
Source organism: uncultured Acidimicrobiaceae bacterium (assembly GCA_963789235.1). GTDB lineage: Bacteria > Actinomycetota > Acidimicrobiia > Acidimicrobiales > RAAP-2 > Bog-473. Next base: position 572,193 of record CAWBJX010000003.1, read on the forward strand.
GCCCAGTTCTCGAAGCGAGCGCTCGAGCGATCTCGGCTCAAGCGCCCAATACGACCCTGATCAAGTGATCTCCAACTTCTGACCCTCAACGCCTGAGGCCACACCGGATCTGCGGCACCACGTTGCGCATGGACCCCGATTGCCGCTCGGGGCCAAGGACGATCAACGTTGTCGGGCGACGATAGTTGATCCGGGCTTCAACGCCGTCGGGGATGGCGTGGGCTCGCATCGGTTCCGGGGGAGAGTTGTGGAGTTGCGGCCGAGTACCCGCGGGTCACCTCATCTAGTTGTTCGTACCGGGAAGCTTCCGCGAACACCACGACTGCACTACCGTGCGGTGAATACCCGATCCAAGAGGGCTGCACCGGAGGTCTCGATGATGGCCGTTGAGCCGCATGTCGTGACGGTTGAGCCTCATCAGCTTCCTCCTCGCGGGCCCATCTGTTGGACCCTCTCAAAGAAAAGGCCAAATCACATCAAGGAGACGAGTGCCAATGACGGTGACAGAAGACACGACCGAGCGGTCAGCGCGACGTCCAACGTCCGAGCCATCGTCAGGACCGGGGACCACGACCCAGGCGATGAAGGACGCGGTCAAGCGGCCGACCGCGTTCGACCGTTTCGCCGACTGGGTGTCCGAGGCGATGGGGCGGCCGCTCAACATCGCCTTCTGGTTCGTTCTGGTCGTCACCTGGACGTTGATCTTTGCCCTGGGGGGCCCAAAGCTGTCGAGCGGGAGCTGGCTCCCGACGTGGTTCACCAGCCAGGGTTACAACTTCCCGCTCAACTTGATCACCACGGTCGCCGAGCTGTTCATTGGTTTTCTCGTCGCCACTGCGGCCAATCGGGCACAGAATGCGCTGACCGCGTTACTCGACAAGATCGATATGCAAGAAGAGCAGATCGAGGCGACCGAGACGAACATTGTGACGCTGGTCAAGGAGAACACCGACCTCACGAGCGAGATCCACACGCTCACGACCGAGATCCGCACTCTCACGATGCAGGTGCTGAAGAACGCCACCCTCATCGCTGAGACCCATCAACAGGTCGCCGCGCTCACGGCCCAGGCGGGACTCGATGTCGGCGATGTCACGTGACACGGCACCACTGGCGACGACCTCCTGAGAACCGGCGCACACCCTCACCGCCGTTAGGGATGGGTAGAGCCCAGCCATGACCTGACCCCCGATCCGGCGGCATTGAACTGGGACACTCGCCCGGTTATCCGGAAGGTCGAGCACGTATCCACCTCCCCGTCGGTCGCTGATGCGCGCCTTCGCCCAGGCTGGCTTGGTCAGGCCGTGGACTGAAAAGCCATTGGCACGATTTGGGTCAGCGGCTCATTCGGTTCCAGGACGGTCTTGGTTCCTCGGCGAAATGGTCTGCCCTGGGGACCGGACAGACGTCAGCGTCAGAGCTTCGCCGTGGCGCGGGGAATGGAGCAGGACCCGTCCAATCACGTTGGATCTGGTCGGAGGCTGTTCGCGGCAACAATCCAGACCGGCGCCGTCTCGGAAATCCGTCCTCTTCGGGTCGGGCGGAGCAAAGCGGCCGGTCCTGGCAAGTCGTTCGCTGCCCTACCGTGTCGCGCTTAAGACGAGACCTTGTCCAGTTGTTTCTGATATCTCAGCCCGGTCGCATTACGACTGAAATTGATCCGGACGTGGCGGGACGCGGCCTTGCCTTTGGCGCGCCCGATTGCCGGATCGTCAACCAGACGCACCATATGATCGGCGGCCTGCCGGACATCGGCATCAGCCCATACCTGTCCGGCCGCGTGGGGATAGGCATCTTCCGCCACGGGAATCAGTTCATAATCAACGAGGAACGCTGTCTCGTGGGTCATGAAGTCCGTATTACCGCTGTAATTCGTGCCGATGACGGCCTTTCCGAAGAACATGGCCTCGGCCAGCCCCATTCCAAACCCTTCGGAGCGATGGAGAGACACGAAAGCATCGCAGCAGGAGTGGAGAGCTTTTATCTCCGCATCCTTCATTGTGTAATCGAGAAGCACGACTCGGTCTCGGAACGCCTCTAATTCATGAAGCAATCGGTTTCGCGCATCGGGATCTGCATTCGAGTGATTGGTTTTCATGATCAGCCGGACATTTGCCATCGGCCGCTCCGCGAGCAACATCTTGAAGGCCTCGAGAACAGCCAAGGGATTCTTGCGCTCGAAATAAGATGTGAAATCGAAAAAGAACACAAAGGTATAGCAATCGTCAGGAATACCAAACGCCCGCCGTCCCAGCGGCGGTGGAACTTGCGGATGTATTGCAAGCGGAACATGGGCCACAGGCTTGGAAACACTTTTGGCAATGCTGTCACGCGTAAACTTGGACAAAGCCCAGATACCGTCAAATCCGTCCAGTTTCCACGCCCATTCATCAGGATAATTGGAGAGTTCCCAAGCCGGATAGATAATTCGCTTGCCCCCTTCGGCCCGATCTCCAAGGTGTTTGAGAATGGGGTCGACTTCATCGCCGTTGATGCAAAAAATATTCACGCCCTTGCCGACACAATCCGTCAAAAGGGGTCCGAATTCGGCAGCGAGAGACTGGTCGAGCGCTGTCCACCCGTAGACATCCAGCACACGGATTTTCCCGCAGACCGCCTGTAAGGAACGGGCGGTCGACCGCAGCAGCTCTCCCATGCCGATCGGGATGAAGGGATGCCCGACCAAAACAATTTCCTCATGGGGGACGGCAACGTTTATCATTTCGTTCATCCCGTGGCACCCGACTCTTGACGTGTGTCTGCGGTGGTCCCTTCCAAGGTTCCGTCCTTGGCTCATCGGCGCGCTTTTGCCTGGGGCCGTTGGACTCGCCTCTGCTTGGATGCCGTTACGCGGTGTCAGTGTCGACGATCAAGACATCGCAGTGGCAGCTGTGAGCAACCGTGTTGGGCACGCTTCCTTGGACGAAACGCTTCATGCCGCTCATGCCCCTGTTGCCGACTACGACGAGATCCGCAGAGACGTTCTCTGCCGTGCCAAGAAGCGCCTTCGCTGCATCCCCACCTGGATTGTGAACCTTGAGCGAGACCCCTTCGGCTTCGGCGTCGGCGAGCAGTTGTGACCGGATCTTCTCCGCCTCTTCCCGCATGCTGTTCACCTGATCTTGTTGCGCCCGCGAGTCAGAGAATCCGACAGTGACGGCCGGGTGAACCACATTGACGGCATGCAATTCAGCCCCCGACACCTTCGCCAAAGCCATGGCTTCCCTTACGGCTATACCCGCTCGATCCGATCCGTCTGTACCTACGACGATGACCTTGTACATGGGCGACACTCCAGTTCTCGTTGGGAAACTGCCATTGCGAACACTAGATCCTTGGTCTCCGGAGATCCGCTTGCCGTGCGAGGGGGCGGCTACTGGACCGCTGCCGCATGCCTTCCACCGGCTCGTTCATATGCATGCTCCCGGTGCGGCCAAGGTCAACTGCGGAGTTCCCCGGGGCGGGCAGAACGCACCCGTGGGCCAGCGATCGGGTACCTGCTTGCTGCCGCGAGCAGGTACTTCGGCGGGGCAGCGACGATCACGTGTTCCGCTCGGGCATGAGAAGCGACGTCACGAGTCTCCCGGAAAAAGTCCAGAGAGGAACACACAGGCACCTGTCAGTGCCCCACCACCTCTGGCTCACCACCGCCCTTCAGACGTGGGGACGCTCCAAGAGCGGCCATCGATGCTGACGAGGGAGAACAACGTCGATTTCCGGATGGACGAGGGCGAGGCCGGCCGCGGGGATGGCGTCGGACTGGACGTTGTCGATGCCGTTCTGCGCACACTCGATGGAGTTGGCGGGCAGGCCGATGAGCCGGGCCGACCCAATACGGTTCCACCTCAGCGAGGAAAGCGCGTCGATGTGACGAGCGCTGTGACATCGACCCATCTCGTGTCGCTCGTGCGCGACCATTCACATCGATTCGTGCGGGGTTTCCACCAATAGGCACGATTCCGATTTAACAGGGCCTTCCAGCCGGACCGACGACCAGAGGTCCGACGGCGAGGGGCTCCATTTGGCTATCTTGGCCGTCCGAGGCGGCAGTACGGGAGGAAAAGATGGGCAAATCGGGAGTTCGTGTCGCTTCGTTTGTCCTGTTCGTGGTATGCGCTATAAGTCTCGCCAGCATGACTGTGTCCTCTCCTACGTCCGCCTCCCCGGCGCCCGAAGCTCGGGCCGTCGCCCACGCTGACTCGGCGACGTGCAACGGATCGCTCGCGGCCGGAACTGTGGTCGGCATCGCTGCAACCAGTGACGACGGTGGCTACTGGATCGCCAACAATCAAGGCTCGGTGGTGGCGTGCGGAGACGCACAGGACTTCGGGAACTTGCCAACCGCTCCGAATCGCCCCATCGTCGGCATCGCCGCCACACCTGACGGAGGCGGGTATTACCTCGTGGCGTCGGACGGTGGTGTCTTCACCTTCGGCGATGCGACCTTCCAGGGATCGACCGGTGGCATGCAGCTCAACAGGCCGGTCGTGGGCATGGCGGTGGACCCGGCCACGGGTGGCTACTGGCTCGTCGCCTCGGACGGCGGCATCTTCTCCTACGACGCCCCCTTCTACGGATCGACCGGCTCCTTTACTTTGAACCAGCCCATTGTCGGGATGGCCGAGTCGGACGATGGGAACGGCTACTGGCTCGTCGCATCCGACGGCGGGATCTTCGCCTACAACGCCCCCTTCTACGGATCGACGGGCTCGATGCACTTGAACGAGCCGATCGTGGGGATGGCTGTCGACTTGGCGACCGGTGGCTACTGGCTCACCGCCTCGGACGGCGGCATCTTTGCCTACGGCGCGTTCTTCTACGGATCCACAGGCAGCATCGTCTTGAATGAGCCGATCGTCGGGATGGAGGCAAACGGCTCCGGTACGGGCTACAGGTTCGTGGCCTCGGACGGGGGTGTCTTTGCCTACGGGACCTCTGGGTTCGACGGATCCGCGGTCGCACCCCTGCCCGTTGCGCCCGCTCCGTCATCGCCCTCGGGGGTTCTCGCTTGAATGCCCCGTTGACCCTGGCGAAGGCTTACGAGACGACCACGACATCTGACACGGGACGACGAACTTGAACGGAAACGCGACCATTTCCTTCAACATCGCCGGTGCGACCCTGGGGTTCGTGGTGGTCGTCACCGTCACCGTGGAAGCGGCCACGTGTCGGACCAGTTTCACACCTTCGTGAGCCAGCAGACTCGACCACCACCGCGAATGGCGGCGTCGGCGCCCGTCGGTCCACGGCCTTTCGGAGAAGTGGGCTCAGCCGCCAGCCGCCACGGCCCGCAGTTCGGCGACGGAGTCGTGCATGATGGCGGCGAGGTCCCGCCCGTCCTCTCCGCTGGCCCACCGCTGGACGGCCACGCGCAGCACGGTCATGCCGGCCTCGGCGGCCAAAGTGGCCTGGGGTTCGCTCACGCCTCGCTGGCGCAGGGCGGCCGCCACCGCCGCCGCGTAGTCGGCCAACTTGGCGAGTTCGCGCTCGCGTAGTTCGGGGTTGGCGGCGATCACAGCTTGGCGCTGGTCGGGACAGGTCCCGGCGAAACTCGCCGAGCAGGTCGGCGGCGGCGTCGAGGCCCCGCGAAACCGCGTCGAAAGCGCCGTCGGCTGCTGGCGCGCCGGCCACGCCCGCCAGGATCCGCTCCTGGAGGAGGGCAGATCCACCGAAGAGCACCTCTCGCTTGTCGGCGAAGTGCCGGAAGAAGGTGCGCTCGGTCAGCCCGGCTCGAGCGGCGATCTGGGCGGCTGTGGTCTGGTCGAATCCCCGCTCTGAGTACAGGGCCAGGGCCGCCTCCTGCAGCCGCCCCCGACCGTCCGGCTGCCATCGACCCACCGCGCCGATCCTAGGCGTTGACAGTCACTGACGTCCCGAATAGGGTTGATAGCAGTTACTGACATCAGTCATCCCGGAGGATCCATCATGAGAATCTTTGTCACCGGCGCATCGGGCTGGATCGGCTCGGCGGTCGTTCCTGAGCTGATCGGAGCAGGCCACGAAGTGGTCGGCCTGGCCCGCTCCGAGCCGTCGGCGCAGCGGCTGGAAGAGGCCGGAGCCATTGTCCAGCGGGGCGACCTCGATGACCCCGACGGCCTGGCAAAGGCGGCCGCTGATGCCGACGGGGTGATCCACCTCGCCTTCCAGCACGAGGTGGCCTTCGGCGGCAATTTCCCCGCCGCGGCGGCGACCGACCGACGAGCCGTGGAGGCCATGGGCGGGGCGCTGGCCGATTCCGACCGTCCCTTCGTGCTCGCGTCGGGCGTCCTCGGGCTGAGGTCCGGCCGGGTGGCCACCGAAGACGACGGGCTCGTGGCCAGCGCCGAGGTCCGGGACAACCCCGCCGGGCGCCGGGCCGCCACTGCCCTCCTCGCGTTGTCCCTGAGGGGCATCGGTGTCCGCTCGTCGGTCCTGCGCTTCCCCCCGACGGTCCACGGCGACGGCGACAACGGGTTCGTGGCCACCATCGTCGGCATCGCCCGCCAGCGGGGTGTGGCCGGATACGTGGGGGACGGGACCAACCGCTGGCCGGCGGTACATCGTTCCGACGCTGCCCGGCTGACTCGTCTCGCCGTCGAGGCCGCCCCCGCCGGTTCGGTGTTGCACGCCGTCGGCGACGAGGGTGTCCCCTTCCGTGAGATCGCCGAGACGATGGGTCGTCACCTCGCCATCCCTCCGGCGTCGGTGGCGCTCGCCGACGCCGGAGAGCACTTCGGCCTCCTGGGTCACTTCGTCGCCCTGGACAGCCCCACGACCGCCGCGTTCACCCGGGACCTACTCGCGTGGGAGCCGACGGGGCCCAGCCTGCTCGAGGACCTCGAGCAGGATCACTACTACCGTCACGCGTAGTTCCGAGCGAGAGGTACCCGGGCGTTCATGCGACGGCGCCGTGATGATCACCTGCCTCGATGAGGGTGTACGCCGGAGCAGGCGGCGACGCCGGATGAACGAGGACGTGCGCCGAGCGTTGGACATCGACGCCTCCTCGACGATCGAGGATCGCACGATCGACATCACCACCATGGGTCGGCGTTCCGGTGAGCCGCGGCGCACCGAGATCGCCTTCTACCGGCTGGGCGACGACATCTATCTGAGCGGAGTTCCCGGGCCCAGGACCCGTGGCTGGCTGGCCAACCTGGCCGCCCACCCCCAGTTCACCTTCCACCTGAAGCACGGTCTCGTCCGCGACCTGCCGGCGACCGCCATGGTCATTCTCGACCACGTTGAGCGCCGGCGTGTCCTTGCCGTCTTCGTCGAGGAGTTCAACCGCCGCCACACCGCAGACAGTCCGTGGCCCGAGGCCGTCCTCGAAGAGTGGGTGGAGCGCAGTCCGCTGGCCAAGGTGACTTTCGAGGAATCGATCGCCCGTGATCGCACAGAACGAGACGAGCCGCCAAGGCTCAGCACCTAACTTGACTGCCGAACCCACGGTTTGACCTCCCGTTCAGATCAGCACTGTCTGGTTGAGCCTGATTTCAGCTCTTGACGCGTCTCGGCGATCTGCCATGACACGAACTGCCGCCGGACACGAACAACGGCAGCCCACGGGTCATAATGACGCCGATGTACCGGCGGCGCGGGCGATCGGCAGTCTTCGTCTCTGTTGTCATCACCGCGTGCCTCGTCACCGCGTGCAGGAACTCTCCGCCTCGCGTGCGGAGCGCCTCCGTGAGCAGGAGCACCACCACCACGACAAGGCCGACCACCACGACCACGACGTCGACGTCGACGACGATGGTGACGCGAGGGGTCGCCGTTCCGAACGTGATCGGTCTGAAGATCATGGCCGCCCGTTTCTATCTCCGCCTCGCCGGATTTTTCACTGTCCCGCTGACGATGCCCTGTAACAAGGGGACCCTGACCAGTCAAAGCATCGTCGCTTCGCTGTCGATTCCGGGCGGCCCACCCAGTTACAGCGTCGGTGCTGTCCCGCTGCTCCCCGGCTCCTTTAGACCGAAGGGTTCGTTTGTCGGGATCACCTGGTCGGGCTGCTATCCCGACGGTGCGGTTGTGCCGAAGGTCGCCGGCCTCACTTTCGGGGCGGCCGTGAACCTGGTGCACGTGGCCGGCCTCACCTGGGCCTGCTACTCGTCCGCCACGACGACAACGACCACGGTCCGACCTTCCACCACGACGACCGTCCCGGCTCGTTCATCAACGACGACCAGGCCACCGGGTACCACGTCGTCCACTTCGGTGAGGTCCACCACAACGACGAAACCCGCCGCGCCCGCCGGCACGCCGTCCGTCTCTCACGCGGCCACGACGACAAGCATCAAAGCTCCGCAGACAGTGCTGAGCCAAGCTCCCTCACCGGGTACGGTTCTGACACCCGGTGCTCCGGTGTCGGTCATCATGTCCGCCTGTCCTCAATGAGCGCGCCGGTCTGGCCTCGAGGCTTTGACCTCGGCTCGCACATCGTGGCCGAGCCGCCGGTTCTCTCGGGGCGTCCTGAGGCGTCGCGGCCCCACGGCCCGCGTCGCCTCCATAAGCTCACGCGGAGCCGAATCGTCAGGTGTCGCGCTTGCCGTGTAGCTCGACGCGCACGTTGATCTCGGGATAGACGCGCACCATCAGCATGCTGGGAGGCTTCATGCCGAACTCGCGGATGTCGAAGACGTATTCTCCGGCCAGCGAGACGCCTTCTCCGTGCACCTCGATCTGCATCTCGTGTTCGAAGGTCCTCGTCTTGCCGTGGAACGAGATGTCTCCCGTGATGGCGTAGCGCGGATGAGGTCCGCTGGCAGAGATGCTGGTCACACGGCCGACGATGCTGGGGTAGCGCCGAGCATCCATGCGGCGGCGTAGCTCGTGGTCGTAGAGCTGGTTGCCGGAGGTGAGCCGTTCGACGGCCAGCTCCAACTCGCCCGACACCGGGAGCGCGAGGTCGAGCGATCCATCGTCACGAGCGGAGCTCTCGAACCAACCCGTGATCCCGCGGGTCTCGGTGTTGATCGGATGCAAGTTCGAGCGACCGCTCACCCATATGCACGAGCGCATCGAATCCAAGGTGTAGCGAGTGAGCCCCATGTCTTCTTTCCCGATCTCCGGGGTGCTCCGCCGCCCGGATCCACTGCACGCGAAACCGCATACTGGCATAAAGTCGGTCCGCGGCCCGTCTCGAGATCCCTCCCGGGACGGGGCGATGCCGCGCGGATCGCGTCGCTCCGGCCCGAGCTGCGAGCGCGCCGACCACCCGCCTGGTCGATGCCGCCGACAAGAAGAGCATCCTCCCAGTGCGAGTGGGTGAAGCGGCGCGGATGAGAATCGTGCAACTCAACGACTCCACGATGTCCTCGTCGAGAGGTTGCGCGCCTCCCTCCGCACCTACTTCATCAACGTTCGGGGAGACGAACAGATGGGCAGGTCCTGAAACGAGCTCGACATCACGGCGCATGGTCGCCAGGAAGAGTGGGAGGACTCGCCCGAGGGGTACCCGCAGACTGCGCCATATCAATGGTGGAACTACCACGACGCCGTGCCATGCCCCAGCACTTCTGGGCTGCATTGCCCGTCGTTCAACGTCCGTGAAGAATCCTCGTCACGTCCCAGCGATGATGGAAGCCGTCGTGAGCATTCGAAGCGACGACATCGGAGACTTCCATTGCGCCCCGTACCGAGTGCAGCATGACGATTCCGGCGGGCACGGCCTCGTCGACGGCGCTCCGCCACGTCTCGACTGCGATGCGAAACGACCAGATCGCCCCCTGGAGAGCCACGTCGTTGTAGTGCCTCGATTCGGCGAGCAAATCAGGGTCGTAGGGGACGACGCGCGCGTCCGCACCCCGCGCCACGGCGACAAGCCGCTCGGCCCAAATCCGGGTGTTGTCGGTCATGTGTGCGATGTAACCGGAGACATTCCACCCGAGGTCTGGGCGTCGCTCCGTTCCAGTTGCGCCGACGACCAGCTCGTCGATCGAGTCGGGAAGACTGCACATCAGCGAGATCGAGGCAGCTTGTCCAGCAGCCCAGGTGAAACCGCATTCGCGACATGGGTCGCCATAGAGCGGGGCGCCCCAGAGATCCACCCCAGAAGTATTCCATTCCGTGACATGCATCGGGAGCGGCAGCAACCATCAGGTAACCCCATCGCCGGGACGGCGTGCCACGCCGCGGACTCATTGGCTGCACGGTCGCCGGTCCCATGGCGGAGTCGGTGTGGTTTGCGCGTGCGCAGGTGAGAACGTGACACTGTCCCGCTATGAGAGCGGAGCCAGAGGTCCTTCACTTTCGGGGTCGCGGGGACGTCGACCTCGTGGGCGAACGGAGGGGGGACCCCCGGCATCCGCTGGTCATCTTCCTGCACGGCGGCGGCCAGACGCGTCACTCGTGGGGCGGAACGGCCGAAACAGTCGCGGCACATGGCTGGCAGACGCTGACGCTCGACGCCCGTGGCCACGGTGACTCGGCCTGGTCGGAGGTCGGCGACTACCGCCTCGAGAGCTTCGCCGAGGACGTCCGTCTCGTCCTCGCCCAACGAGACGTCCTGCCGGTGTTGGTCGGGGCGTCACTCGGGGGCTTGACCTCGATTCTGCTGACCGGCGAACTCGCCCCCGGTGTCGCCCGTGGCGTTGTGCTGGTGGACATCGTTCCCGACATGGAGGAGGCGGGAGCGCAACGCATCGGTGCCTTCATGGTCGAGCGCGCCGAGGCGGGGTTCTCGTCGCTCGAAGAGGTCGCCGAGGCCGTCGCGGCCTACAACCCCCACCGCCCAAAGCCCAGCGACCTGGCTGGGCTCCGAAAGAACGTGCGCGAGCGCGACGGTCGGTTCTATTGGCACTGGGACCCGCAGTTCGTGTTCGCAGAGGGAGGGTCGGGCCCGGAAGAGATCCTCGATGTCGACCGGCTCCACACCGCGGCCGAGCGCATGGTCGCCGACGTGCCTGTCATGCTCGTTCGCGGGCGGGTCAGCGACCTTGTGAGCGAAGACAAGGCAGCCCGGTTCTGTGCTCGATTCCCGGCGGTCGAGTTCGTCGACGTGTCTGGGGCGGGGCACATGGTGGCCGGCGACCGAAACGATGCCTTCACCACCGCCGTGGTCGAGTTCCTCGAGCGTCACACCGAAGGAGCCGCGCCCTGACCGGAGCCGAAACCAACGGTCCCGGTATCCCCGGTCGCCCGGTCAGGGCTGATCCGAGAACTCGGTTTCGATCCTGTGAATGGCTTGCCTGACATCGCGTATTGCGAGCGTCAAGTCCGTCTCTGACGAACCGAGGCTCGAGAACCGCCCGTAGAGGCCGGTGAGGTCGGCCCATTGGACCATACGCTTCTCGTTGAGTGCCCAGATGCCTCGGTGGGCCAGGCGAGCGTGGGCGCCCTGAAGGGCGGCCTTCGCCAGGGCCCCTGCGCAGCCGATCGGATTGGACGAGGCTGCCCAGTAGCCGGCGTAGTCAACCTCTCGGTTCGCCCGTCCCGCCCAGAAGGGCGGAGCGGTCCTTCGGAGCGCATCGGGGTAGTCCGGTCGTGGGAGATCGCCCAACAAGGTCCGGCTCGTGGCCAACTCCCCGGCGAGCATGTAGGTCGGGATGCCGGCAAGGTGGAACCCGAGGATGTGCACCTCGAACCGTCCCTCGTTCGCCTCGTGCGTCCAATGCTCGACGACATCGAGGTTGCGAAAGTGGAGGTCGAAGTGCCGTCCGTCGAAATCGAACGCGGCTCCTCCGTACATGACCTGGCCCCACTCGAACGGCCGGAAAACCCGACCGGGCCAGCCCAGCTCCTCGAGCGGTCGAGGATCGATCTCACCCCGGTAGTAGACGCCGAAATCCCAGTCGCTGTCCGGTCTGAAGTCCCCACGAGCCCGTGAGCCGCCGAGGTTCACCGCCTCAGCGTTGGGGAGCAGCATGCATGCGCCGACGACCGTCTCGAGGAATTCGTCATCAGTCATCGTCACGACTCCAGATCGATGAGGCCGTCCCCGCTGCCGGCTGGGGCGTCGGCAGTCATCAGCAGAGATCGCCGTCGCCGAGGGAATTGAGCTCGACGGTCAACAGGTCGACCTCGCTCTTGTCGGCCGCGAGGCTCTCTGCCGTCGCAAGCACGGGATGAGCCGGACGGGCCACGGAGGAGAGTCCCTGGGCAGGACCCGGACCTGGCGGTGGGTTCGGCGATGGGCCGTTGCCCTCGATGGCGTTGATGGAGTCCTTCAACGCGTGGGTGTACGCGGACGAGACAACGCCGTGGTAGCAGTTGAGCGATGAACGGTTCGTCTTCACGTTCTCGAGGACGTAGTGATAGATCCCACGGGGATAACCGGGGACTGGCGAGAAGATGCCGTTGCAGGAGTCGAGTGACGAGACGCCGATGGTCTTGCCGTCCATCGCGACATTGTCATAGATGCCGTAACCGTCGAAGGCGAAGCCAAGGAGCACCGGCCTTCTCGCTGCGGAATTGGTTTCTGCGACGGGCGTCGTCATCGTCCCCGAGAACGACGTCACGGAGGTCGTCTGTGTGTTCCTGCCCGTGGTGGCGTACTGGACCAAGCAGTCCGGCAGCCCGTGATAGTGGTACTGCCCACCCGGTCCGGGGTGACCATCGCACGAGTCGAGGAACGACGCCGTCGTACCGTTCTCGGCGGCGGCGAAGTTGTCGTGGGTGGCAACCGTCTCCTCGTTTGCCTCATAAGGGTTGTAGAGCACCGCGCCATCCAACATGACCCCGATGGCCCCGAGGTTGGTGGCTGTCGTCGACGAGTACTGCGGTGTGGTCGGCAGGGTGAAGGAGTAGTTCTGATTCCGCAGTACCTGTGAGGTTGCGATGACGTTTGCCCCCTCCGCACTCACGTTCAGTGGGTTGGCGGGCACCGCATAATGCGATGCGGTGAAGCTCGACGACGGTACGCCATCGGACTGGAAGGTCCAGGAGCCATTGGACACGCTCACGGTGACATTCGAGGTCCAGCTCACCCGCTTGATGGCGATCAGTTCACTTTGGGCTGTCGCGACGGTGACGTGACTTCTCGGCCTGTCAGGGGAGTTGGCAGCCGCCTTCGGCCCCCCTGATGCCCCGGGGAGGATGCTTCCGATCAGCACGCAGGGAACCCCGAGCGCGAGTGCGGTCCTCGTTCTCACGTGGCGGTTTCTGTCATTCTCGACGACGCCCGTTCGGAGAAGTCCCCGAAAGTCAACCCGATCACCGGTGCCGTGCGCTTGACTCAGAGAGCCGTTCGGCGAGGTAGGCCAGGGCCATCGGGTAGCGGTATTCGATGCGACCGTGGGCCCCTTCGAACAGTTCGAAGTGCACGTCGGAGATACCGATGGCACCCAAGGCGTCGCTGAACGCCTGCCCCCCGATCTCGAGAAACCACTCGTCACTGGTGCCGCCGTCGATCCAGATGGCCCGCTGGCTCCGCAGGGCGTCCGCGTAGTGGGGCACCATGCGCACCGGGTCCCAGTCGAGCCACCGCCCCCAGACGTCCTGGTCGAGTACCCCGTTGTGAGGGTCGAACGGCAAGCGCGGGGTGCCGTCGGGGTCGGCCGAGAAGCAGGCGGACACGCCCAGCATCATCAGGAGGTTCTCGTCGGCGGGTTTGGTGAAGGCGACCCGGCCACGGAAATCCGACCACCATCGGTCGATCGACCCGTCGTAGTCGCGCAGGTTGCGGACTGCCTTGCCGAATTCGGGGATGTAGCAGTACTCGTAGAGGGAGTCGCCGGCGTGGGTGGCGAAACCGCCGAACACGTCGGGGCGCAACATGGGCGTGATCATGGCGCCAAAGCCCCCGCTGGACTTCCCGTGGATGCCTCGGTGCTCGGGTGCGGCCAGGGTCCGGTAGTTCGTGTCCACCCAACCCACCACGTCCTCGCACACGTAGGTGTGGTACCGCCCGGTCCCCGGCGAGTCCACGAACTGCGACCCCCCGTACGCCGTCCAGGCGTCCACGTACACGACGATGCAGGGCGGGGCCTGCCCGCTGGCGAAGAGCCCGTCGGCCATCTCGGGAAACGGCTGGCGATAGGCGGTGCGGTTGGCCCACATGGTGAGGTAGCCCGTGTAACCCTGGATGACGTACACCGTCGGGTACCGCCGCCCCGGATCGTCGTCGTAGCCCGGGGGGACGTACACCCACAACGGACGGTCGGCAGGATCGCCGAGATGGTTCCCCACGAGCGCCGCGGAATGAATCGTGTGGCGGTCGAGTCGGCCAGCCAGCTCTGCTTCCCAGGGCAGTGTCATGGACCCGCACCCTAGGTGTTCGCCGGCAGCCCCGACCGAGCGCTCCCTCTCCCGGCGCGAGCATGACGGGTGTGGTGGACCGGTTCAGACGCGTCGAACCTGGAGACCTGGCTCGGTGGTGCCGGATCCATCTTGGCGCGGGACTGCAAGAGGAGCTGTTCCGCCACGGTCACCTGTCAACGGTCATCGGGGTCAGGCTGACCTCTGGCGAACGGGTCGTGGTGAAGGTCCGGCAGCGCTCGTCGCGACTCGTGGCGTGCGCCACCGCACACCGGATCCTCTTCGAGCGAGGATTTCCCTGCCCCGAGCCGCTCGTCGATTTGGAGCCCTTGGGCGAGGGGGTCGCCAGCGCCGAGGGGATGGTCGTCGGTGGTGCACCTTTTCCCGACTCTGGGCGCTCTCCGGAGCCCTTCGCCGAAGCGCTCGCCCGTTTGATCGCGCTGGCGCCCGGAGTCGAGGAGCTGGGCTCGCTCGATCCAGCGCCGCCCTGGACCGCTGGGACGAACGAAGTCTCGGATTTGTGGCCGTGGCCCGACGACCTCGATGTCGATCTGAACACCGTGGATGGCCCGGCCTGGATTGACCGAGCTGCCCGCGCCGCCCGCGACCGGCTCCAATCCGGCGGGCAGCACGTCACCGTCGGCCATGGGGACTGGTACACAGCCAACCTGCGCTGGGAGGAGCGCAGGTTGCTGGCGGTGTTCGACTGGGACAGCGTCGTCGCCACCCCTGAACCGGTCATCGTCGGAATGGCAGCGGCGGTGTACCCGACGACCGAAGCGGGCACCGAGGCGAGCATCGATGAGACCGAGCGGTTTCTCGACGCCTACTCGTCAGCGCGGTCCCGTGCCTTCAGTGGCGGGGAGTTCGAGGAAGCCTGGGCCGCTGGTCTGTGGAACCGATGCTTCGACGCCAAGAAGCAGTTCGCGACCGCACGCAGGGTCCGCTCCTTGTCGGAGAGCGAGTCGTTGGAGAGACAGCGGCGCGCCGGTTGCACCGGGACGAAGTCGCGCCACTAGGAGGGGTGCCCGCTCACATTCAGCGTGGCCTGCGAATGCGGAGTCGGTTGTCGGACAGCGCCTCGCTGAAACGACCTTCGGGAGACGCATCGAGCAAGAGGCGACGAAGGTCCCGGACGAAATCGTCCAGGCGATCCCCGAAGAGGTGAGGTGCGGTGGACGAGGTGGAGAGAACCCAGGCCACGACGTCCTCGACCGAGCGCTCGAGGACCCGGTCGTCGGGGACGACCACGAGCTCCTCGGGTGCGAACCCGGCGACCTGGAACACCGCGTCCTCCCCGTCGGGCGAGGTGTTCCGGAACCCCTGACCGGCACGGCGGTCGGGACCGAGCCAGCGGCGGCGCAGCTCGTCGATGGCCGCCTCGGGTATCGGTGGGTGTGGTCCCCCGGGGGGCACCTGGTTCGGCGGGTTCGTGTGCCAAAGGTCGACTTGGACGACGGCGCCCTCGGCATCGAGCATCTCCCGGACGGCGGAGGCCACCCGCGGTCGGTCCATCCAGTGGAACGATTGACCGAAGCTGACCACTCGAACGGTGCCGAGGGACCCGGGGAGGTCCTCCGCCCGCATCCGGATCCAGCCGGCATTGGTGATCTGTTCCTCCGCGGCTGCTCGTTGGGCCTCGGCCAGCATGCCGGGATCTGGGTCGAGCCCGATGACGCTCTCGAAGAGTTGGGCGAAGAACAGGGTGACGGTGCCCGGCCCGCAACCGACGTCGAGGAGGCGCCCGCGACCATCCAGGTGGAGGTGCTCGGCGAGGGCGTCGGCCAGGGCAGGGGCATACGGCTTGCGACCCTGCCGGTAGTAGGCGGCGGTGCCCTCGAACACGGTCTCGTCCCAGACCCAGTCCTCCCACCGATGGGTCGTGCGTCCCTCCGCCATGCGCTCAGTGTGGCAGTTGTGGGTCCCGGCCTCATGGCCTCCTCGTCCCCGGATCGCACCGCGATCCGCCCGCTGCGAACCACCCCCGGCTAACCTGCGAACGCATGTTCGTATTGGGCATCGACCCCGGCCTCTCGCGCTGCGGCTACGGCCTCGTCGTCCGCCAGCAGGGCGACCGGATGCGGGCCCGCGCCGCCGGCGTGCTCGAGACGGACCCCGCGCTGCCGCTGGCCGACCGCCTCGTCGTGCTGCACCGCGAGCTGCACGCCCTGCTCGAGGAGATGCGGCCCCAGGTCGTGGTCGTCGAGCGCGTCTTCTTCCAGGTCAACGCGAAGACCGCCATGTCGGTGGGCCAGGCCAGCGGGCTCGCCCTGCTGGCGGCGGCGGCGGCCGGGTGCGAGGTGGCCCAGTACACCTCCAACGAGGTCAAGCAGGCCCTGGTGGGCTACGGGGCGGCGACCAAGGCGCAGGTGCAGCGCATGGTCGAGCACGTGCTGGTGATCGAGCCGCTCGTGGGGCCGCCCGACGCGTCCGACGCGCTCGCCCTGGCCGTGTGCCACCTGACGACGGTGCCGTTGCGCCGGGCCGTCGGGGCGGCGCTCCTCGAGCAGGGGGCGACGGAGAGGCAGGACAACGTGACCGAGCTGAGGAGCGTGAGGAGGAGGCAGCCATGATCGGACTGCTGCGGGGGCCGGTGCTGTTGCGGACGGGTGAGGGCGAGGTGATCGTCGACGTGGCCGGGGTCGGGTACCGGGTGACGGTCACGCCGGGCACGGCGGCCGCGCTGGTGACGGCCGGGACCGGGACGGAGGCGACCCTGCACGTGCACACGCACGTGCGCGAGGACGCCATCGTCCTCTACGGGTTCGTCCACGACGACGAGCGGCGCTGCTTCGAGGTGCTGCTGGGCTCGCACGGGGTGGGTCCCGCCCTGGCCCTGGCGATCATGGCGGTCCTGTCGCCGGCCGCCCTGTCGACCGCGGTGCTCGAGGACGACCTCGACACCCTGTGCTCGGTGCCGGGCGTGGGGCGCAAGACGGCGGCGCGCCTCCTGATCGAGCTGAAGAGCCGGCTCGACCTGCCGGACCTCTCGCTCGACCACGCCGGCGCGGCGCCCCCGGTCGGTGAGACGGGGGTCGCGGCGCGGACCTCACGGGCCGAGGCGCGCGCCGCGCTGAGCGAGCTCGGCTACGCGCCCGAGGAGATCCGCGGCGCGCTCGACGGCCTACGCGACGATGTCGGGGTGGAAGAGATGCTCCGCCTCGCGCTGCGCGAGCTGGCCAGCCGGTGATCCGATGAGCCCGAGGGCGCGCCGGGAGGTCCTGGCCGTCGACGTCGACTCGGGGGACGAGGCCGAGCCCGGCGGCGAGGACGACTTCGGGGTGGTCGGGCACCGGGTGCTCGACCCGTCGGCGCCGGACGGCGAGGACGAGGTCGAAGAAGTCGGGCTGCGGCCCCGGACCCTCGCCGAGTTCGTCGGGCAGTCCGAGCTGGTGGAGCACCTCGAGATCGTGCTCCAGGCGGCCCGCCAGCGCCGTCAGCCGGTCGACCACATCCTCTTCGCCGGACCGCCGGGCCTGGGCAAGACGTCGTTGGCCGGCATCGTCGCCGCCGAGATGGGCGCGGGGCTGCGCATCACCGCCGGGCCGGTGCTGACCCGGGCCGGCGACCTCGCCGCGTTGCTCACCGACCTCCAGGACGGCGACGTGCTCTTCATCGACGAGATCCACCGCCTGCACCGTTCGGTCGAGGAGATGCTCTATTCGGCCATGGAGGACGGCCGGCTCGACATCCTGA
Organism: uncultured Acidimicrobiaceae bacterium; assembly: GCA_963789235.1. GTDB lineage: Bacteria > Actinomycetota > Acidimicrobiia > Acidimicrobiales > RAAP-2 > Bog-473. Next base: position 590,064 of record CAWBJX010000003.1, read on the forward strand.
TCGGCAAGGGGCCCACCGCGCGCTCGATCCGCCTGGACCTGCCGCGTTTCACCCTGATCGGTGCGACGACCCGGACCGGCCTGGTCTCGGGCCCGCTCCGGGATCGCTTCGGCTTCGTCGGCCGGCTGGACCTCTACGACCCGGCCGACCTGCGCGCCATCGTGGAGCGCTCCGCCCGCATCCTCAAGGTGCGTGTCGACGGAGCGGGGGCGATCCGCATCGCCGAGCGCTCCCGGGGGACGCCGCGGGTGGCCAACCGGCTGCTGCGCCGGGTCCGTGACTTCGCCGAGGTGCGCGGCGAGGGCTTCATCGACGGCGCCACGGCCAGCGAGGGGCTCGAGCTCTTCGGCGTCGACGAGCTGGGGCTCGACAAGGTCGACCGTGCGATCCTGACCACGCTGTGCACCCGCTTCGGGGGCCAGCCGGTGGGCCTGACCACGCTGTCGCAGTGCGTGGGCGAGGAGCCCGACACGATCGAGGACGCGTACGAGCCGTACCTGGTCCAGACCGGGCTGATCCAGCGGACGGCCCGGGGCCGGGTGGCGACAGCGCGGGCGTGGGCGCACCTGGGCCACGACGAGCCGCCCGGCGTGCCCGGCGCAACGAAGACGCCGCCGCTCTTCTAGCGGAGCCCTCCATCCCCTTCGTGCGCGCTCGGATCCGCTCTTTTTGCGCGCGCCCGCGCATCGATTTGCTACCGTTGTCGAGTCGCACCATGAGACGGAAGCGAGGTGACCAGATGGCTGGAATGACGACGCGCATGCAGCTGATCGCGGTCTCGCCCGCGGTCCGTGGTGTGGCCGGAGGGACGTCCCGCACGGCCGGGTCGGACCTCCGCTCGACGCGCGGCTGACGCCGACCGCGTCACGCGCCCGCCGGGGCTGAACGCCCCGGGCCTCTCGGCCCCGCAGGCGGCGCACCACCTCACCGCACCTTCCCCGTGCGCACTGCGCACGGCAACCGCCTTTCCCACCTGGAGACAGCCATGGGTGAACGCACCCTCTTCCCCAATGCATCGACGAAGGCCACCCTGGCCTACTGCTGGCAGCAGATGCGGCCCGACCGCGCCGCGTTTGCCGTCAGCTGCACGGCCATCGTGCTCGGCACCCTCGCCAACGCCGTGGCGGCACCGCTGATCTTCGCCGCGCTGCTGGGTCGCATCACCCACCTCGACGGAGGCGAGGGCCTGTGGCGCTCCTTCGGCCCGCTCATCGTCGCCTACGCGCTGGTCCTGGTGGCCGCCACGGCGTTCGGGCGCATCGGTGGCTGGCTCAACTGGGGCGCCACCCTGCGCTCCTTCGGCCGCGCCATCACCAACGGCTACGACCACCTCATCGGGCTCAGCCACGGCTGGCACACCGACCGTCCGTCGGGCGAGGTCATCGCGACCCTCGAGACCTCGACGTGGGCCTTCGTCGAGCTGATCGAGGCCACGGTCTGGGGCGTCCTGCGCATCAGCGTCATGACCCTGGGGGCCATCGTGGTGCTCGCCATCGTGGCCTGGCCGGTGGCGCTCGTGCTGGGCGGGCTGGTGGGCGTGTTCGCCCTGGTGCTGTACCGCCGCATGGGCCGGGTGGTGGCGGCCGAGAAGGACTTCTCCGACGCGCACTCCCGCGCCACCGGCGTCATCGCCGACACCATCGCCAACCTGACCACGGTGCGCTCCCAGGCGGCCGAGGACCGGGAGAAGGGCCACGTCGGCGCACTGGTCGCCGATTCGATGGGCGCCGACCTGCGGGCGCGCCGCGTCTTCACCACCACACGGCTGCACATGGAGTCGGCCATGGCCTTCTTCAACTGGGCGGCGGTGGCGGTCGGTGTCGTGTTGGCGTTGCACCACGTCGCCGCGGCGGGGGTGGTGTACCTGATCCTGTTCTACGTCACCTTCGTCGGCACCAGCCTGGAGGAGTCGTTCGAATTCATGCGCTTGATGTCACGCGCCATCGGGAAGTGCGCCAAGTTCGCCGGCATCGCCGCCACGCAGCCCGACATCGTCGACGTCCCGGGCGCGCCGGACTTGCGGGAACCGCGTGGCCGGGTCGACTTCCGCGGGTTGCACTTCGCCTACCGCGCCGGCGCGCCGCTCTTCGAGGGTTTGGACCTCGGCATCGAGCCCGGCGAGCACGTCGGGCTGGTCGGCCCCTCGGGTTCGGGCAAGACCACCCTGACCAAGCTGTTGCTGCGCTTCGTCGATCGCGACGGCGGGGTCATCGCCGTCGACGGGCAGGACGTCGCGTGCGTCACGCAGCAGTCCTTGCGTCGCCACATCGCCTACGTCCCCCAGGACCCGCAGATGCTGCACCGCACCATCGCAGAGAACATCTGCTACGGCACGGAGCTCGAGCACGGCGTCGACATGGACCTCGTGCGCGCGGTCGGCCGGGCCGCCTACGTGGACGAGTTCGTGGAGCGCCTCCCCGACGGGTACGAGACCATCGTGGGGGAGCGCGGCCTGAAGCTCTCGGGCGGGCAGCGCCAGCGCGTCGCCATCGCGCAGGCCATGGCCAAGCGGGCCAAGGTGCTCGTGCTCGACGAGGCCACCTCGGCGCTGGACTCCGAGTCCGAGTCGCTCGTCCAAGAGGCGCTGTGGCACCTGATGGAGGGCACCACCGCGCTGGTCGTCGCGCACCGGCTGGCCACCATCGCCCGGCTCGACCGGATCGTGGTCCTCGACCGCGGCCGGGTGGTCGAGCAGGGCACCCACGCCGAGCTGCTGGCGGCCGGGCGGGCCGGTGTCTACGGCCGGCTGTGGGCCCATCAGTCCGGAGGCTTCCTGGCGGCGTGAGTGCGTGCGGAGCGGGCGGCCCGCACGCCCGCCGTCGTCAGGCCGAGCGGATGGCGGTGGGGGCCAGCGCCGCGCTCCGCAGCGGGAGGAGCACCCGGAAGGTGGTGGACCATCCGGGCGTGTCGACGATGTCGACGAAGCCCTCGTGCGCCTCGGCGACCGACCGGGCGATGGCCAGGCCCAGGCCGGTCCCGGGCACGCCCATCTCGTTGGAGGAGGCGAGCCGGTAGAAGCGCTCGAAGAGCTGGGCGCGCTCGCCGACGGGGATGCCGGGCCCCTCGTCGAGCACCCGCAGCCGGGCGAAGGAGTCGATGGTGTCGACGATCACGTGGACGCGGCCGCCGCGGGGCGAGAACTTGATGGCGTTGGACAACAGGTTGGCCAGCAGCTGGTGCAGGCGGGTGGGGTCGCCGAAGATCGGGACCTCCTCGCCGGGCTCGAGGTTCAGCACGATCCCGGCGACCGTGGCCGACGTCTGGATCCCGTGCACCGCCTCCTCGGCCAGGCGGTACAGGTCCAGCTCGGTGAAGGCGACCCGCAGCCCGTGACCGGCGCCCGGGTCGGCCAGGAGGTCCTCGGCCACCCGCTGGAGCTGCTCGGCGTTGCGCTCGATGGTGAGCAGCATCTTCATCTGGCTCTCGGTGAGGTCCGAGGGCCCGTCGAGCAGCAGCTCGAGGAACCCCTTGATGGAGGTGATCGGCGTCCGCAGCTCGTGTGACACCGTGGCCACGACGTCGTCCTTCATCTGGGTCAGCTCACGGAGCCGGTTGTTCTGCTCGATCAGGGACTGCGTGACCTCCTTCTGGATGGCGAAGAGGCGCTCGCGGTCGGCGGCCAGCTCCTCGCGCTCGGTCACGTCGATGGCGACGACCACGTAGCCGCCGTTGCTCGGGGCCAGGGCCGCCTCGCGCTCGGCCGGGGCATCGGTGGCGGCCGGCCCGACGTCGTCGGGGCCCGGGTGCTCGTCGGCCGGATCCCGCTCGAGCACGGTGTCGGGCGTGGGCAGGGGCAGCGCCCGCACCCGCACGACGCAGCGGCGCTGCTGGCCGTCCTTGCGGGTGGCGGTCCAGGGGACCTCGGCCGCCGTCTCGGCGTCGACGGGCTCGAGCGTGTTGCGCATGGCGTCGATGGTCTGGCGCCGCTCGTCGATCTGCGCCGGGTCGATGAAGTCGGCGATCGAGCGGATCCCGACCACCTCGGCCGCCCGGTAGCCCAGCATCTGCTCGGCGCCGGCGGAGAAGAAGGTGACGGTGCCGGCCGGGTCGACGCCCATGATGGCGCTGCCGGTGGCGGCCCGCAGCAGCGTCTCGAGCCGGTCGCGGGCGTAGTCGGCCTCGCGGGCGTTGCTGCGGGCGATGTGCGACTGCTCGGCCAGGTCGCCCAGGAACACCCGGTCCCGCGAGACCATCGTGTAGACGGTCGAGGCGACCAGCGTGGTGACGGTCGCCATCACCGCCACCTGGCGCCACTCCAGCGTCGGGTACTTGGGCGGCCCCACGATCAGGAGCGGCACCAGGAGCGCCAGGTCCATGCAGAAGAGCCCGACCAGGAGGTGCAGGCGCCGCCCGTAGAGCGACAGCCACACGATGGGCAAGAGGTAGACCACCACCAGCCCGGCGTCGGAGCCGCCCTGGGCGTCTCGGATGATGGCGATGACGGCGATGTAGCCGATCGGGATGACGAGCCAGGCCCACTCGGGGAGCCGCTCCCACGGCACGAGGAACGCCGCGGCGACGAGGGCGAAGAACAAGACGCCGGCCACCGAGACCTCGCGGCGGGCGTCGTGGGGGAAGGGGATCACCGCGATGAGCACGGTGCCCACGGCGACCAGTGCGAAGACCGGCAGGCGCACCCGCATGGAGCCGGAGAAGCCGATGGGCAGGGCCGTCCCCGCGGTGGTCGGCCCGCGACGACCCGGGGGGTCGGGCGTCTGGGGCGACTCGCTCACCGGCTCCGAGCGCGGTACCGGTAGCCGAAGCCCCGGACCGTCTCAATGGGGGTGTCATCGCCGTCGTCCCAGCCCAGCTTGCGGCGCAGCCGCAGCACGGCGTACTTGACCCGCGACGGGGCCAACCCGCTGGGGTCGTCCCAGGCCAGCTCGATGAGCTGGTCCGGCGACAGCACCTGGCCCTGGTGCCGGGCCAAGGTGGCCAGGAGGCGGTACTCGGTGGGGGTCAGGACGACCGGGCTGCCGTCGATCGTGACCTCCTGGTGGGCGAAGTCGACGTGGAGGGTGCCGTCGTCGAAGGCGACCACCGGGTCGTTGCGGGCCACCTGGCGCCGGCTGATGGCCTGCAGGCGGGCGAGGAGCTCGACCCGGCTGAACGGCTTGGTCAGGTAGTCGTCGGCACCGGCGTTGAGCCCCCGCACCTTGTCCCGCTCGGTTCCGAGCGCGGTCAGCATCAAGACGGGCACGTCGCTCATGTCGCGGATCCGCTCGAGCACCTGCCAACCGTCCAGGTCGGGGAGCCCGACGTCGAGGATCACGATGTCGGGGTGGCTCTGGTGGAATTGGCGCACCCCGTCCCGGCCTTCGGTCGCCTCGGTGACCGCGAAGCCCTCGCGCTCGAGCAGCGTCCGGAGGAGCTGGCGGATGTCGCCCTCGTCCTCGATGACCAGGACCGCAATGTGACCATCTCGCATCAGGGTGCAACTGTACTGGGCAAACGGGTGAGCAGCGTGGTTAGGGGTCACCGCTCCCGGCGGAGAAACGTCCTGCTCACAGGCACAAACGGGCGTCAGATCCACAAAAGGGTCGCGCGTGCAGCGGCGGGAGCGGGAGCGAATGGTGCGCCGGCCCGGCCGTCGGGCCCCCCGGATCGCTCCGACCGACGGCCTTGGAAGGCCGGCGCACCACTTCGCTGCTCCTTCCCCCTCGGTGTTCCCCCTTGTGAGAATCCGATCCCCTTCATGCGGACGCTCACCTGGTCGCCCCCCTCCGAACGACCATCACCGTGAGGGTGCTCTACTGATGAGGGGTACTTTGCAGAACGGCTGTCGCAGCAGGGGCCGTTTTGGGTTGCTTTCCGGTTGCGCCTCCGCGGGGCGTCACGGCAGTTCCGCGAGGGTCCGGAGTGCCCAAGAGAACGGGGACCCAGGCACTAGGGTGGCCCTTCGCAACCATTTCGGTCCAAGGATCTCCCCATGACACCAACCACGGCGTTCGCCGGCCTGCTGGCCGCCACTTCGAAATCGACGTCGAGCCCCCTCTTGACCCTGCTCCCGCTCGTGGCGATCGGGCTCCTCGGCTACTTCTTCTTCATCCGACCCCAGCAGCGCAAGGCGCAGGCCGCACGCCAGTCGCAGGGTTCGGACATCGGGGTGGGGGACGAGGTGCAGACCGTCGGCGGCGTCGTCGGCACCGTCCTCGAGATCCACGGCGACCGCTACACCCTCTTGACCGGAGCGTTGGGTGACGACGGCAACCTGGACGGCCCCCAGCCGACGCGCATCGTCTTCGTCCGCCAGGCCATCGCCCGCAAGATCGAGCGGATCGACGACGTCCGCATCGCCGACGCGCCGGTGCAGGACGTCGCGCGCGGATCGGCCGACGTCGAGGACGACGACATCGACGACGTCGGTGGGGACAGCGCCGCGAGCAGCGGTGAGCAGGGCGGGGAGGCTGAAGAGGCGTGAGCCCCAAGTCGGGGGGCAGGGCCCAACGGCGTCAGCGGCGCAACCTCTTCATCAGCGTGATCGTGGTCGTGGCGATCGCGATCGGCTCGTTCGCCGCCGTCTTCGTGGCCAAGTGGTCGCCGCGCTTGGGCCTGGACCTGGCCGGGGGCGTGGAGGTCGTCTACACCGCGCCGCCCCACACGTCGCAGGCCGACCTGAACGAGACGGTCGACATCTTGAACCTGCGCGTGAACGGGCTCGGCGTGTCCGGCGCGCAGGTCCAGACCACCGGGACGAACCAGATCTCGGTCTCGATCCCGGGCGTGACCAACGCCCAGCAGGTGCTCAACGAGATCGGGCAGACCGCCCGCATGTACTTCCGCCCCGTGCTGTGCTTCGCCTATCCCCAGGCCATCCCGAAGGGATCCAAGACGCAGGTTCTGCCCCGGGGCTTCGAGACGATTCCCGCCTGTACGTCGTCGACGGAGCTGACGGCGGCCAACCTCGACGTCACGCCGAACAGCAACGTGTCGGCCGGGTACACCTCGAACAACGTGCCGCCCGACTCGCAGTACGTCGACTACCCGTCGACCAGCGTCGACAAGCCCGGCTACGAGACCAGCACCGTGCTGCTGCCCGGGCTGGCGGCGAGCGGCAGCGCCAACGGCGGCGAGCGCTACGTGCTCGGCCCGAGCGAGATGACCGGTCACTCCATCGCCAGCGCCACCGCCACCCAGGACCAGACGGGTGCGTGGGTGGTCGACTACAACCTGACCGGGCCCGGCTCGGCGTTGTGGGACAAGGTGGCCGAGGAGAACTTCCACCAGCTCCTGGGGATCGAGCTCGACGGCATCGTCTACTCGGCGCCCATCATCCAGCCCACCCAGTCGGCCTTCTCGTCCTTCGACGGCAAGGGCGAGATCTCGGGGAGCCTGACCCAGGCGGACGCCCAGAACCTGGCCCAGGCGATGAACTTCGGCGCCCTGCCGGTGACCCTCAAGGCCGCCACCTCCGAGACGGTCTCGGCCACCCTCGGCCACTCGGCCCTCGTGGCCGGCCTGGCCGCCGGCATCGGCGGGCTGATCCTCGTGCTGCTCTACGTGCTGCTCTACTACCGCGCGCTGGGGTTGGTGGTCATCTCCGGTCTGGTGCTGACGGCCATGATGCTGTGGGCCATCATCTCGGCGCTCGGGCACACCTCGGTCGCGCCGAGCTTCGACCTGGCGGGCATCACGGGCCTGATCGTCTCCATCGGCATCACCGTGGACTCGTACATCGTCTACTTCGAACGGCTCAAGGACGAGACCAGATCGGGCCGTTCGGTCCGCACGTCGGTGGACCGCGGCTTCAAGAGCGCCTGGAGGACGGTGTGGGCGGCCGACTTCGTGTCGCTGCTGGCCGCCATCGTCCTCTACCTGGTCGCCGTGGGCAACGTGAAGGGCTTCGCCTTCTTCCTCGGGCTGTCCACGATCATGGACATGGCGGTGACGTGGTTCTACACCCGGCCGCTCGTCATCCTGCTCGGCCAGAGCCCGCGGCTGCAGGGCACGGGTGCCTTCAGCATCGCCACCGGGCTCGGCGCCGGGCCGCAGGCGCAGGGCGTGCCGGTCGGGGCCGCCGCCGGGAGGTGGCTCGTGAGCGACCGCGAGGGTCCGGGCCGCGACGGCGACGGCAGCGCGCTCGACGACGTGAGCGAGGAGGACGTCGAGCAGCTCGAGGAGAGCGTCGACACCGACGACCTCGACGAGGACGAGCTCGTCAGCCTCGACGACGCCGCCCGCGCCCTCCTGGCCAAGCCCCGGCGCGGTCACGGCCCCGTCGCCCGCCTCTACCGCGGCGAGACGCGGTTCGACTTCGTGGGCAAGCGGCGGATCTGGTTCAGCGTCTCGGCCGCGATCATCTTGCTCGGGATCATCTCGATCGTCCTGCGCGGCGGGCTCAACCTGGGCATCGAGTTCAAGGGCGGGACGGAGTGGACCATCGCCGCGCCGGGCGTGAGCCAGACCCAGGCGGTCAACGCCCTCAAGGGCACCGGGGTGATCGACCCCACGGTGGAGCTGCTCGGCACGGGCAGCAAGCAGACGCTCAACGTCCAGTCGGACATCAACCGGCTGTCGCAGGCCCAACAGGACGCCGTGAGCAAGAACGTCCAGAACGCGCTGCTCGCGGTGACGGCGGCCCACGCGCCCACGCCGGCGCCGACCACCACCACGACCGCCAAACCGACCACCACCACGACGGCCAAGGCGGGGGCCGCCGCCGCGGCGACGACGACCACCACCACCGCACCGGTCAACGCCGTGCCCAAGACCGTGGCCGACAAGATCAGCATCACCACGGTCGGCCCGACGTGGGGCTCCTCCATCACCAACAAGGCGATCGAGGCGCTGATCATCTTCTTCATCGTGGTGGCGATCTACATCAGCATCCGCTTCGAGCCCAAGATGGCCCTGGCGGCGTTCATCGCCATGATCCACGACGTACTGGTGGCGATCGGGATCTACTCGATCTTCAACTTCCAGGTCACCCCGGACACCGTCGTGGCCATCCTGACGATCCTGGGCTACTCGCTCTACGACACCGTGGTCGTGTTCGACCGCGTCCGCGACAACACCAAGGGCATCGGCAGCAGCGGGCGCATGACCTACCCGCAGCTCATCAACCTGTCCATGAACCAGACCCTGGCCCGCTCCATCAACACCTCCATGGTCGCCATCCTCCCCGTGTTGGCGGTCCTGCTCATCGGCGCGCAGCTCCTCGGCGCCACCACCTTGCAGTCCTACGGCCTCGCCCTCTTCGTGGGGCTGCTCTCGGGGGCCTACTCGTCGATCTTCATCGCGGCGCCGGTGCTCTCCATGATGAAGGAGCGGGAGGAGCGCTGGGTCTCCATCGCCAACCGGCTGGCCAAGCGGGGCGAGACACAGCAGTGGTACTCGGCCGTCGACGCGGCCACCATGAGCACGCAGATGAGCGTGGCCGCCTCCGGCCAGGTGAGCCGGGGCGGCGCGGCCGCGGCGGCCGGCGCGGCTGCGGCCGCGGCGACGCGGTCCAAGCGCAGCGGCCCGATCCGGCCGGGCTCGGGCAGCCGGCCCGGTGGCGGCGCGGGGAAGGGCGGCGGCGGGGGGGGCACGGGGACGGCCGTGATGGACCGGCCCGAGGGCGGGTCGTCGGGGTCGCGGGCCCAGCCGGCAGCGCCGGCTCGCGCGACCACGCCGGGCCAGGCGCCGAGCGGGGCCCCGAGGCCCCGCAAGACCAAGCGCGGCAAGCGCCGGCGCTGACCTCGCGGCGGACGCCCCGCATGGCGTCCGGGCGCATCCCCCGGCGCCTATCCTGTATGGATGGTGACCCTGGCCGGGGTAACTGCGGCAGAGACGAGCGCTTCCGAGGAGCAGGAGAAGGAGCGCGCGCTGCGCGAGCTGCTGGCCCCGCTGCTCTCCGAGTTCGCACGGCACCGGCCCGAGGACGACACCGCGGTGATCGTCGAGGCCGCCCGCACCGCGCTCACCGCCCACGAGGGGCAGTTCCGGCGCTCGGGCGAGCCCTACATCACCCACCCGATCGCCGTGGCGACCATCGTGGCCGAGCTGGGCCTCGACGCCCAGACCGTGGCGGCGGCGCTGCTGCACGACGCGGTGGAGGACACCGGGCTCACGCTCGAGACCATCGAGCAGACCTTCGGCGAGGGCGTGGCCAAGGTGGTCGACGGCGTGACCAAGCTCGACCGGCTGGAGTTCGACTCCAAGGAGGCCCAGCAGGCCGCCACCATCCGCAAGATGCTCATCGCCATGGCGGACGACTGGCGGGTCCTGCTGATCAAGCTGGCCGACCGGCTGCACAACATGCGCACCCTCGCCGTCATGCCCGAGTGGAAGCAGCGCCGGACGGCCCAGGAGACCCTCGACGTCTACGCGCCCCTGGCCCACCGCCTCGGCGTCCAGCAGGTGCGGTGGCAGCTCGAGGACCTCGCCTTCGCCACGCTGCACCCCAAGCGCTACGCCGAGATCGAGCAGATGGTCGCGGCGCGGGCGCCCCAGCGGGAGGAGTACCTCGAGCGGGTCCTCGTCCACGTGCGCCAGCGCCTCGACGAGATGGGCATCCTCGCCGACGTCACCGGCCGCCCCAAGCACCTCTGGTCCATCTACGAGAAGATGGTCGTCCGCGGCAAGGAGTTCGACGACATCAACGACCTGGTGGCCATCCGCGTCGTGGTGGACTCCGAGAAGGACTGCTGGGCCGCGCTGGGCGCCATCCACGCCATCTGGGCCCCCGTCCACGGGCGCTTCAAGGACTACATCAACACGCCCAAGTTCAACCTGTACCAGTCGCTGCACACGACGGTGATCGGGCTGGACGGCAAGCCGGTCGAGGTGCAGATCCGCACCTCCGAGATGCACCGCCGGGCCGAGTACGGCATCGCGGCGCACTGGGGCTACAAGTCCAAGGAGGACCACTCCTCGGAGATGGCGTGGATGCAGCGCATCGCCGACGTCGAGCGCGAGACCGACGACCCCATCGAGTTCCTCGAGGCCCTCAAGCTCGACCTCGAGCAGGACGAGGTCTACGTCTTCACGCCCAAGGGCAAGGTGCATCGCGCTCCCGGCCCGCTCCACCCCGGTCGACTTCGCCTACGCCATCCACACCGAGGTGGGGCACCGCTGCATCGGGGCCCGGGTCAACGGCCGGCTCGTCCCGCTCGAGACCCAGCTCAGCAGCGGCCGACACGGTCGAGATCTTCACCTCGAAGTCCCCGACCGCCGGCGCCGTCGCGGGACTGGCTCCAGATCGTCGCCTCCACCCGCGCCCGCAACAAGATCCGCCAGTGGTTCTCCCGCGAGCGGCGGGAGGACGCCATCGAGAACGGCCGGGAGGACCTGTCGCGGGCCCTGCGCCGGGAGGGGCTGCCGCTGCACAAGCTGCTCGGCTCGTCCGCGCTGGTGCAGGTCGCCGAGCAGATGAACCTCGCCGACCTCGATGCGCTCTACGCCTCCATCGGCGAGTCGCAGGTCTCCGCCCAGTCGATCGTCCAGCGCCTGGTCAAGGTGCTGCGCGGGGGAGGGGCGGCCGACGAGCAGCTGCCCACGATCGCCATCCCGGGCCCGGGGCGGCCCCGGCAGAGCCGCCGCACCGGCACGGGCGTCTACGTCGAGGGCCTCGACGACGTCATGATCCACCTGGCCCGCTGCTGCACGCCGGTGCCCGGCGACCAGATCGTCGGCTTCGTGACCCAGGGCCGGGGCGTGTCGGTGCACCGGGCCGACTGCGCCAACGCGACCGCGCTGGCCGACCGTTCCCGGGAGCGCCTGATCGAGGTCGAGTGGGACCGCGGCAACGACGGTGTCTTCGTGGCGACCATCGAGGTGCAGGCCTTCGACCGCTCGCGCCTGCTCGCCGACGTGTCACGGGTCGTCTCCGAGCACCACCTCAACATCGTGGCCGCCCGCACCGCCACCACGCCGGACCGGGTGAGCCGCATGGCCTTCGACGTCGAGCTGGCCGACCCGACCCACCTGCACTCACTGATCAGCGCGCTCAAGCACCTCGACGGGGTCTTCGACGCGTATCGTCAGCTCCCTGGCAAGAAAGTCTGACGCCCGCCGTGAGGAGCCTCCGGTGACCGCTGGTTCGTCCGCGCCCGCGAGCACGCCGCCGCCCCGCACGCCCAAGGGCATGCACGACGTGCTCTGGCCCGAGTCGGCCCGCTGGGAGGACACGAGCGCCCGCTTCGCCCGGTTGGTCGAGGCCGCCGGCTACGGCCTCACCATCACCCCGGTCATCGAGCACGCCGGCGTCTTCCTGCGCGGCATCGGCGAGGGCAGCGAGGTCGTCGGCAAGGAGATGTACCTCTTCGAGGACCGCGACGGCCAGCTGATGGCGCTGCGGCCCGAGGGGACCGCCCCCATCGCCCGGGCCTACGTGCAGCACCACCCGGTGCCGCCGTGGAAGGCCTGGTACGTGGCGCCCTCGTTCCGCCACGAGAACCCCCAGCACGGCCGCTACCGCCAGCACCACCAGCTGGGGGTGGAGGCGCTCGGGCCGGCCGACCCCGACCTCGACGTCGAGGTGATCTCCCTCGCCCACGACTTCTTCGCCGGGCTCGGCCTGCGCGACGTCACGCTCCGGCTCAACTCCATGGGCGACGGCGTGTGCCGGCCCGGCTACGTGGCGCTCCTCGGTGCGTTCCTGGCCGAGCGGGCCGATCGGCTGTGCCCCGCCGCACCGGGCGCGGCACCTGGAGAACCCGCTGCGGGTGCTCGACTGCAAGACGCCCGAGTGCCGGGCCGCCACCGAGGACGCCCCGCGCTTCCTCGACCACCTGTGCGACCCCTGCGCGGCCCACTTCGCCCGGGTGCGCGCCGGCCTGGCCTCGCTCGGCATCGCGTCCGGCATCGACCACCGCCTGGTGCGCGGCTTCGACTACTACACGCGCACGACCTTCGAGTTCGCCGCCGACGCGCTCGATGCGGCCCAGAACGGCGTCGGCGGTGGGCGGCCGCTACGACGGGCTGGTCGAGCTGCTGGGCGGCGCGCCGACGCCGGGCATCGGGTTCGGCATCGGCGTGGAGCGGGTGCTGCTGGCCTGCGACGCCGAGGGCGTGTTCCGCACCGAGTCGGTGGTCGCCGCCCGTCCCCTGCACGCCTACGTCATCGACACCGCGGGCGGCGAGGCCGCCGTCGCGCTCACGGCCGAGCTGCGCCGGGCCGGCCTGCGGGCCGACCGCGCCTTCGACGGGCGCTCCATGAAGTCCCAGATCAAGTCGGCCGACCGCTCGGGCGCCCTGGTGGCCCTCGTGGTCGGTGCGCAGGAGGTGGCCGAGGGGACGGTCGGCCTGCGTCCCCTGCGCAGCGGCGAAGAGCAGCGGACCGTGCCCCGGGCCGGCATCGTGGACGAGCTCAAGAGCTTCCTGGCCAACGCGGCGTTCGCCGAGGGGCCCGACGGCGACGTCGACCGGCACCTGCACCCGCACCTGCGCCCCGAGAGCGACCGCGACGAGACCGACACCGACACCGACGCCCCATGAGCGACCCCCGCAACCAGCCCACCGCCATGCGCACCCACCTCTGCGGCGTGTTGCGCCCGTCCGACGTCGGCACGACCGTGCGCCTGTGCGGCTGGGTGGCCCGCCGCCGCGAGCACGGGGAGCACCTCGCCTTCGTCGACCTGCGTGACCATTCGGGCATCGTCCAGTGCGTGATCGACCACGCCACCGACGTGCGCAGCGAGTGGGTCGTCGCGGTGACCGGCACCGTGCGGGCGCGGCCCGACGGCACCGTCAACCCCGGCATCGACACCGGCGAGATCGAGCTCGGGGACTGCACCGTCGAGGTCCTCAACGAGTCCGAGCCACCCCCGTTCGCCGTCGACGACCGGGCCGAGGCCGACGAGCCGGTGCGCCTGCGCTACCGCTACGTCGACCTGCGCCGGCCGCGCATGCAGCGCAACCTGCGGCTGCGGGCCCGGGTGAACGCCGCCATCCGGGCCGCCATGGACCGCCAGGGCTTCGCCGAGATCGAGACGCCCCTGCTGTGGGCGCCCACCCCCGAGGGCTCGCGCGAGTTCTCCGTGCCCGCCCGCCTCCACCACGGGTCCTTCTACGCCCTGCCCCAGAGCCCGCAGCTGGCCAAGCAGCTCCTCATGGTGGGCGGCTTCGACCGCTACTACCAGATCGCCCGCTGCCTGCGCGACGAGGACCTGCGGGCCGACCGCCAGTTCGAGTTCAGCCAGCTCGACATGGAGTGCTCCTTCGCCTCCCAGGACGACGTCATGGCCTTCGTCTCCGACGGCGGTCCTCGACGCCGCCGAGGCGGCGACGGGGGAGCGGCCGCCGCCGATCGAGCGGATGACGTGGGCCGACGCGCTCGACCGCTACGGCACCGACAAGCCCGACCTGCGCTTCGGGCTCGAGCTGGTCGACCTGACCGCGGTCTTCGCGGGGACCCAGGTGAAGGCCTTCGCCGCGCCCGCGGTCAAGGCGATCGTGGTGCCCGACGGCGCCACCTCCACCCGCTCGCGGCTCGACGACCTGACCGAGCGGGCCAAGCAGGCCGGGGCGGCGGGGCTGGCCTGGTTCCGGGTGGTCGAGAGACGGCCCGTCGCTCGAGGGGCCCCTGGCGCGCCATCTGTCCGAGACCGAAGCGGTGCGCGTCCTGGAGGCGACCGGGGCGGAACCGGGGGACCTCGTCCTGGCCGTCGCGGACACCCACACGACGGCGTGCACGGTGCTCGGGACGCTGCGCTCGGCCATCGGCGCGCCGCCGGTGGGCCAGGGCCCGCACCGCTACGTCTGGGTCGTCGACTTCCCCATGTTCGAGGGCATCGGGGCCGACGGCCACCCGCTGCCGGCGCACCACCCGTTCACCATGCCCTACCCCGAGGACCTGCCCAAGCTGGAGACCGACCCGCTGGCCGTGCGCTCGCAGGCCTACGACCTGGTCCTCAACGGCTGGGAGCTGGGGTCGGGGAGCGTGCGTATCCACCGCGCCGACATCCAGTCGCGGGTGTTCTCGGCGCTCGGGATCGGCGCCGAGGAGGCCGAGGCCCGCTTCGGCTTCCTGCTGGGCGCCTTCCGCTACGGGGCGCCGCCGCACGCCGGGTTCGCCTTCGGGGTCGACCGGCTGGTCGCGATCTTGGCCGGCGAGGAGAACATCCGCGAGGTGATCGCGTACCCCAAGACCCAGTCGGGCACCGACCTGCTGACCGGTGCCCCCAAGCCGCTGCCGGCGGCCAGCCTGGCCGAGCTGGGGATCCGGGTCGTGGAGCCGCCCCCGCCGCCCCCATGACCCTCTTCGCCGACGCCGCCGACCGCCGCCTCAGGGGCCAGGCCCCGCTGGCCGCCCGGCTGCGCCCGCGCACGCTCGACGAGATCGTGGGCCAGGGGCACCTGGTCGGCCCCGGCGCCCCGCTGCGGGTCCTGGCCGAGTCCGACCGGGTCGGCTCGGCGATCCTGTGGGGCCCGGCCGGCACCGGCAAGACCACGCTGGCCCGCCTGCTGGCCGACACCACCGACAAGCACCTGGCCACGCTCTCGGCCACCGCCGCCGGCGTGAAGGACGTCCGCGAGGCCCTGGCCGACGCCGAGCGGCGCCTGGGCGAGCAGGGCCAGGGCACGATGCTCTTCATCGACGAGGTCCACCGCTTCTCCAAGTCCCAGCAGGACGTGCTGCTGCCCGCCGTCGAGGACGGGCTGGTGGTGCTCATCGGGGCCACCACCGAGAACCCCTTCTTCGAGGTCAACCCGCCGCTGCTGAGCCGGGCCTCCCTCTGGCGCCTGCATCCCCTCGGCCCCGACGACCTGGCCACGCTGATCCGGCGCGGCCTCGACCTCGAGGGCGCCGACGCCGAGCCGGACGCCGTCGCCGCCGTGGTGGCGGCCAGCGAGGGCGACGCCCGTGCCGCGCTCACCACCGTGGAGGTGGCGGTGGCGTTGGCCCGGGCCGCCGACGCCGGGGGCGATCCCGAGGCCCCGGTGGTGCTCACCATGGACGACATGGCCCGGGCCCGCGACGGGCGGCTGTTCCACCAGGGCGCCGACGAGCACTACGACCAGGTCAGCGCCCTGATCAAGAGCGTCCGCGGGTCGGACCCCGACGCCGGCCTGTACTGGATGGCCCGTATGCTCGAGGCGGGCGAGGACCCGCGCTTCCTGGCCCGGCGCATGGTGATCCTGGCCAGCGAGGACATCGGGCTGGCCGACCCCCAGGCCCTGCTCGTGGCCGAGGCGGCCGCCCGGGCGGTCGAGTTCGTCGGGCTGCCCGAGGCGGCGCTGAACCTGGCCGAGGCGGTCATCTACCTGGCCCGGGCGCCCAAGTCCAACGCCGTGACCGTCGCGCTCGGGCGGGCCCAGGCCGACGTGCGCTCGACCGTGAGCCAGCAGGTCCCGGCGCACCTGCGGGACGCCCACTACAAGGGGGCGGCCACCCTCGGGCACGGCGAGGGCTACGTCTACCCCCACGACGACCCCTCCGGGGTGGTCCCCCAGCAGTATCGTCCTGACGCGCTCGAGGGCCGGGTGTACTACGAGCCGACGCCCCGCGATGGAGACGGCGCGGGCGGGACGACGAGCCAGAGCAGGGAGGCCGATTCGTGAAGCGGGGTCAGGGCAAGGGCGCGCTGCTCGCCGGGGCGCTCGGCGCGGCGGCGGTCGCGGCCGGGGTGCTCGCGCCCGCCGTCGCCGCCGGTGCGGCGCCGGGACAGAGCCGGGTCGCCCTGCCCCAGGCGGTGCCCGCCCTCCCCTCCGGTGCCGCGGGACCTGGGGGCGGCCCCCTCGGGCCAGGTCCTCGACCTCGACGTGGTCCTGGCCGGCCAGGACCCGACCGGCCTGGCGCAGGCGGTGGCGGACGTGTCGACCCCCGGGTCGCCCGACTACCGCCACTACCTCGGCGCGGCGCAGTACGCCGCCGCGTTCGGGCCCAGCGCGACCGAGGTGGCGCAGGCGTCCGCGGACCTGGGCGCCGAGGGGCTGACGGTCGGCACCCCCGACCCGGGCAGCAACCTGCTGCCCGTGCGCGGGACGGCCGCGGTGGTGTCCGCCGCCTTCGGCACGCCGCTCGAGTCCGTGCAGGCGCCGCAGCAAGCGGCGCGGGCGATCGTGAACACCGCGACGCCCCAGGTGCCGGCCGCGCTCTCGGGCGTCGTCACCGGCGTCGTCGGCCTCGACGGCCTGTTCCACGAGCACGCCATGTTGATGCAGGCGCACGCGGCGCAACCGGGCACCCAGGGCACCGGGGCGAGCCCCGCTCCCGCCAACGCAGTCGCCCCGGCCGACGTCGCGCACGCGGGGACACCCCAGGCCTGCCCCGCCGCGGCGGGTCAGGCGTTCGGGGGGGCGTACACCTCCACCCAGATGTCCTCCATCTTCGGGCTCGACCAGTTGTTCGCGCAGGGGCGCACCGGCGTCGGCCAGTCGATCGCCATCGTGGAGTTCGAGCAGTACCTCCAGAGCGACTTCGAGACCTTCGAGCAGTGCTACGGCCTGTCCAATCCCATCCGCAACGTGGTGGTGGACGGCCCGGTGGGAGGCCAGGGCGGCGCGCAGGGCCAGGGCGAGGCGGCGCTCGACACCGAGCTGGCGGCGGTGAACGCGCCCTCGGCCTCGCTCGTGGTCTACGAGGCACCGAACAACAACGACGTCGCCGCCATGGACCTCTACAACAGGATCGCCAGCGACGACAGCTCGCAGGTGGTCTCGACGAGCTGGGGCAACTGCGAGGCCCTCGCCGCCGACGACATCCAGTGGGAGAACCAGGTGTTCGCGCGCATGGCGCTGCAGGGGCAGACGGTCATCGCCGCCTCGGGTGACGCCGGGTCCGAGGACTGCTACCCGGTCAACGGCTCGACCGCGCTGGGCGGTCGACGACCCGGGGTCGCAGCCCGACGTGGTGAGCGCGGGCGGGACCGCCATGACCGCCCCCTCGGCCTCCTCCCAGGTCGTGTGGAACGACTGCTACAACTATCTGACCCACGCCAACGTGGCCGGGTGCGACGCCTCGACCACGGGCGCCGGTGGCGGCGGCTACTCGATGGAGTGGCCCGCCAACCCCGGGCAACCCCCCTCGGGCCCCGCCTGCACGCCGCGGGCGGGTCCTGTCGCGCCGTGCCCGACATCGCCTACCCCGCCGATCCGTCCGACGGCGCGGTCGTGGCCTACTCGAGCGCGCAGGGCGGGTGGACCGCCTTCGGCGGCACCAGCGTCGCCGCACCCACCAACGCGGGGCTCTTCGCCGACACCGACCAGGGCTGCTTCAGCCCGCTCGGCCGGGTGGGGCCCGCGCTCTACGCGGCCGCCGCCGGCGGGTCCACCTTCACCGACATCACGAGCGCCAACAACGACTACACCGACACCTACGGCGGAGCGGACTTCCCGGCCGCGGCCCGGCTACGACCTGGCGAGCGGCCTCGGGACCCCGGTCGACCAGAACCTGTCCATCGCCCTGCAGGGGGCCGACGGGTGCCCGTCGGTGGCGTCGGTGAGCCCCAACACCGGACCGGTGGGCGGCGGCGGCGCCATCACCATCGCCGGGGGTGGCTTCGCCAACGCCACCTCGGTCACGTTCGGCTCGGCCGGCGCCGGCCAGATCGTCTCGCAGACCGAGACCTCCATCACGGTCGTCCCACCCGGCGCCAGCGGCCCCCGCTGCGTCGACATCACGGTCGCCAACTCGCAGGGCGTCTCGGCGAAGTCCCCCGCCGACCAGTACGGCTACGGGGGCGACCTCAACTGCGGCCAGGGCTACCGCTTCGTGGCGTCCGACGGGGGCGTCTTCGACTTCGGCGACGCCAACTTCTGGGGCAGCACCGGCGGCATCCATCTCAACGAGCCCGTCGTCGGCATGGCCGTCACGCCCGAGCACCAACGGGTACTGGCTGGTCGCCTCCGACGGCGGCATCTTCGCCTTCGGCGACGCGCGCTTCTTCGGCTCGATGGGCGGCCAGCATCTCAACCGACCGATCGTGGGCATGGCCTCGACCGCCGACGGCGGGGGGTACTGGCTGGTGGCGGCCGACGGTGGCATCTTCAGCTTCGGCGACGCCACGTTCTTCGGGTCGACGGGCAGCCTGCGCCTCAACAAGCCGATCGTGGGCATGGCGGCCACCCCCGACGGCGGCGGCTACTGGCTGGTCGCCTCCGACGGTGGCATCTTCTCCTACGGCGACGCGCGCTTCCACGGCTCGGCGGGCGCGCCTCCCTGAACTCGCCGGTCGTGGGCATGGCGGCCGCGCCCGACGGCGGGGGCTACTGGCTGGTGGCCTCCGACGGCGGGATCTTCGACTACGGCGACGCCGGCTTCTTCGGCTCCACCGGGGACCTGCGCCTCAACAAGCCCGTGGTGGGCATGGCGACCACCCCCGATGGCGGTGGCTACTGGCTGGTGGCGGCCGACGGCGGGATCTTCAACTACGGCGACGCGACCTTCTACGGGTCGACCGGGAGCATCACGCTGAATCAGCCCATCGTGGGCATGTCGTCGGCCTGAGCCGCCCCGGCGCCGTTTTTGCCCCCGGTAAGCTGGCGTGATGGACGCCAACGGACTGAGGGCGGCCTTCACGCGCTACTTCGCCGACCGGGGCCACACGGTCGTCCCGTCGGCCAGCCTGATCCCGCACGACCCCTCGGTCCTCTTCACGATCGCCGGCATGGTGCCGTTCAAGCCCTATTTCCTGGGCGAGGAGCCCGCGCCCTGGCCGCGGGCCACCTCCATCCAGAAGTGCTTCCGGACCCCCGACATCGACATCATCGGCACCGACACCTACCACTGCACCTTCTTCGAGATGCTGGGCAACTTCAGTTTCGGCGACTACTTCAAGCAAGAGGCCATCCCGATGGCCTGGGAGCTCCTCACCGACGTCTTCGGCCTCGACGGCGACCGGCTCTGGGTCACGGTGCACGAGGGGGACGACGAGGCCGAGCAGATCTGGGTCGACGCGGTCGGCCTGCGGCCCGAGCGGATCCAGCGCATGGGCGACGAGGACAACTTCTGGGCCATGGGCGACACCGGGCCCTGCGGGCCCGACTCGGAGATCTTCTTCGACAAGGGGGAGTGCTACGGCCACGACGGCGGACCCAAGCACGGCGGCGACCAGCGCTTCGTCGAGATCTGGAACCTCGTCTTCATGCAGCTCAACCGGGACGCCGAGGGCCGCCTGACCGAGCTGCCGCGCAAGAACATCGACACCGGCGCGGGCCTCGAGCGGATCCTGCCCATCCTCCAGGGCCACGACTCGATGTTCGACACCGACCTGTTCCTGCCCATCATCGAGCGGGCGGCCTCCGTGCTCGGGACCACCCCCGGGACCGACGCCCGCGCCGACGTGGCGCTGCGCGTCCTGGCCGACCACGGGCGGGCCTTCTCCATGCTCGTGGCCGACGGCGTGCTGCCCGCCAACGAGGGCCGCGGCTACGTGCTGCGCCGCGTGGTGCGGCGGGCCGTGATGGCGGCCCGGCGCATGGGGGTCGACCAGCCGATCACTCCGGCGCTGGTGGAGGCGGTCACCGAGGTGCTCGGCCAGGCGTACCCCGCGCTGGTGGCCCAGCGCGACCTCATCGCCGCCGTGGTGGCGCGTGAGGAGGCCGGGTTCGACCGCACCCTGCGGGCGGGGTTGAGCCGGCTGGAGGAGGCGTTGGCCACCGGGACGACGGTGCTCGGCGGCGACGTGGCCTTCACCCTGCACGACACCCACGGCTTCCCGGTCGAGCTGACCGAGGAGCTCGCCCGCGACGCCGGCGTCGAGGTCGACCGGGCGGGGTTCGACGCCGCCATGGCCGAGCAGCGCGAGCGGGCGCGGGCCGCGGCGAAGGCGTCACGGGCCGGGGACGAGGCGGCGTACCGGGCACTGCTCGAGGCCGAGGGGCCGACGGCCTTCGTGGGGCGGGGCGTCGAGAACTACGAGGTGCCGGCCCAGGTGGTGGCGGTGCTCGAGGGCGCCGGCGAGGCCGGGGCGTCCGGGGAGCCCGGGGAGCCCGGCCCGGCGGGCCGCGAGGTCGAGATCTTCTTGGACCGGACGCCGTTCTACGCCGAGAGCGGCGGGCAGGTGGGCGACACCGGCACGATCGTGACCGAGTCGGGCACCGCCGACGTGTACGACACCGTGTACGCCGTGCCCGGGCTGGTGGCGCACCGGGCCCGGCTGCGCGGCGAGGTGCGGGTCGGGCAGGACGCGCTGGCGACGATCGACGAGGAGCGCCGCGAGGCCATCCGGCGCAACCACACCGCGACGCACCTGCTGCACGCCTCGTTGCGCGCCGTCCTGGGCGACCACGTGCGCCAGCAGGGCTCGCTGGTCTCGCCCGACTACCTGCGCTTCGACTTCTCGCACCACGGCCAGCCGACGCGCGAGGAGCTCGACGAGGTCTTCGCGCGGGCCAACGACGCCGTGCTGGCCGACGTGCGGGTCGAGACCACCGAGGCCTCGCGCGCGGAGGCGGAGCAGATGGGGGCGATCGCCTTCTTCGGCGACAAGTACGGCGCATCGGTGCGCGTCGTGCAGGCCGGCCCGACGTCGCTGGAGTTCTGCGGCGGGACCCACGTCGACTCGCTCGGGCAGATCGGTCCCATCACACTGCTGTCGGAGGGATCGATCGGCTCGAACACGCGGCGCCTCTTCGCGCTGACCGGTCACGCGTCACTGCGCCGGGCCCTCGAGCGCGAGCGGCTCGTGCAGTCGGCGGCCGAGCTCTTGCGGACCGAACCCGACGAGCTCCTGGCCGCCATCGGGCGGCTGAGCGAGCGCCAGCGCGAGGCCGAGCGGGAGCTGGCGCGGCTGCGCCAGCAGTCGAGCGAGGCGGACGCCACCACGCTGGCGGGGTCGGCGGCCGCCGACGGGGGCGTCGTGGTGGCCCGGCGCGACAACGTCGAGCCCGACGCGTTGCGGACGTTGGCCCAGGCGGTCCTGCGCCACGACGGGGTGCGGGCGGTCGTGCTGGGTGGCTCGCCCGACGGGGCGAAGGTGGCCATCGCGGCGGCGACCGGGGGCTCTCCCGACGCCACCCAGCTCGTGCGGGCGCTGGGCGCCATGGTGGGCGGCGGCGGCGGGGGCTCGGCCGAGGTGGCGCTGGCGGGGGGCAAGGACCCCTCCCGGATCGAGGCGGCGTTGGCCGAGGCGCAGCGACTCCTCTCCGCGTGAGCGGGGATCGTGGCCCGGGCCGGGTGGCCGCGCTCGACCTCGGGGCCAGGCGCATCGGGGTGGCCTTCAGCGACCGTGGGCGCACCCTGGCCAGTCCGTGGGGGACGATCGAGCGCAGCGGCGACCCGGCCCGCGACCGCGGCGCCGTGCTCGAGGCCGTCCGCGAGGTCGAGGCGTCCACCGTCGTCGTGGGGCTCCCCCTGAGCCTCTCGGGTCAGGCCGGCCCGGCGGCCCGCGCCGCCCTCGACGAGGCCGCGGCGCTGCGCGCGCTGCTCGAGCCCCTCGGGGTCTCGGTCGAGACCGCGGACGAGCGCTTCACGACCGTGGAGGCCGCGCGCTCCCTGCGGGCGGCGGGGCGCACCGGCAAGGCGGCCCGCCGGGTGGTCGACAGCGCCGCGGCGATGGTGCTCCTGCAGTCGTGGCTGGACCAGGCGTGAGCGGTCCGTCCGACCCCGGTCCCCGCGACGGGGACGGGGACGGGAACGAGGACGACGAGGAGGAGCTCCCGTGGCCGCAGCCCGAGTCCGGGGCGGGCATCGTCGAGGACGACGGCGACGTGGACGCCGGGGCGGGTGCGGTCGGAGACGACGCCGAGGGTGCGTCGGCCGAGGGTGAGCCGACGCGGGCGGCGCGGCGGGCGGCGCAGTCGGCCCGGGTGCGCCGGCGTCGACGCGTCCTGGCGTACGTCGCGGGCGCCCTGCTCGTGCTGGTCCTGGCCTTCGCGCTGTGGTACGAGCTCGAGTCGCACGCGCTCGGCCCCGCGGGACCCCAGGTCATCGTCACCGTGCACGAGGGTGAGTCGACGGACGCCATCATCTCCTCGCTGAACCAGCAGCACGTGATCGGCAGCTCGCTCGCCTTCCGGATCTCGGACTTCTTCCACGGCACGCCGACCGTCCTCCCGGGGAGCTACGCGCTGCACCAGAACCAGACCTTCTCCGAGGTGCGGGCCCTCTTGGCTGCGGGTCCCAACATCTACCCGGTGGACGTGCGGCCCGGGCTCACGCTGGACGAGGTGGCCGCGCAGATCGACGGCCTGCCCGGGCACGCCCCCGGTGGCTTCGAGAAGGTGGCCGCGAGCGGGGCGGTGCACTCGATCTTCTCGCCGCCGGGCTCCGACGACCTCGAGGGGATGCTCGGCACCGGTGAGTACCTGATCCTGCCCGGGGAGACCAACACCACCGTCTTGAGCGACATGGTGCAACGCTTCGACCGGGACGCCCAGGCCGCCGGCCTGAGCACCGCCTCGGCGGCTGCGCTCGGCCTCACTCCCTACCAGGTGATCACGGCGGCGTCGGTGGTGGAGAAGGAGGGGTACATCCCGGTCAACATGCCCGACGTGGCCCGGGTCATCTACAACCGCCTGGCCAACGACATGCCGCTGCAGATGGACTCGACCGTCCTCTACGCCATCGGCCAGGACGGCGGCCCGGTGACGGCCAAGGACCTCCAGATCCAGTCGCCCTACAACACCTACTTGAACAAGGGGCTGCCGCCCACGCCGATCTGCATGCCGTCGAACGAGGCCCTCGCCGCGGCGCTGCACCCGCCGCCGGGCGCGTGGCTGTACTTCGTGCTGGTGCAGAAGAACGGGGTGATGGCCTTCTCCGACACCTACGCCGAGCAACTGGCGAACGAGCAGCTGGCCAAGTCCCGTGGCCTCCCCTGAGCCGACGGTGACGCCGCGCCCGATGGCGGACGCCCGCCGCGAGGCCGGGCCGGAGGTGACGATCGTCGGCGTCATCGGGAGCCCGGTGGCCCACTCGCTCTCCCCGCTGCTCCACGCCAGCGCCTTCGCCGCCCTCGGCCTGGCCGGGCGCTGGCGCTCCTTCGCCTTCGAGGTCGCGCCGGGGGAGGCGGCGGGTGCGCTCGAGGCGATGCGCGCGGCCGGCATCCGGGGGCTGTCGGTGACCATGCCGCACAAGGCGGCCGTCGCCGCCCTGGTCGACGAGTGCAGCGACACGGCGCGCCGGCTCGACGCCGTGAATTGCGTCAGCAACCGGGAGGGCTCCCTCTCGGGGACCAACACCGACGGGGAGGGGTTCCTCGCGGCGCTGGCCCGTGGCGCCGGCTTCGACCCGGCGGGCCGCCGCTGCCTGGTCGTGGGGGCCGGAGGGGCGGCCCGGGCCGTCATCTTGGCCCTGGCCGAGCGGGGGGCGGCCGGGGTGGCCATCGTGAACCGGACCCCCGAGCGGGCGTTCGAGGCTGCTCGCCTGGCCGGGCGGGCCGGCTCGGTCGTGACGCTGACCGACGGCTCGGTTGCCGAGGCGGTGGGGGCGGCGGACCTGGTGGTCAACGCCACGCCGGTGGGGATGGCGGGCGGAGCGCCGGCGGGGGAGTGGCTCGTGGCTCCGGGTCTGCTCGGCGCCGGACAGGTGGCGGCCGACCTGGTCTATGCGCCGCGGCCCACGCAGTGGCTCGCCGAGGCGGCGGCCACGGGCGCCACCGTGCTCGACGGCCTCGGCATGCTCGTGCACCAGGCGGCGGCGCAGCTCGCGTTGTGGACCGGCCTGGAGCCTCCCGTCGCGGCCATGTGGCGGGCGGCCGAAGAGGCCAGTCCACTCCGGTAACGAGACTCGCCGTCCGTGCCTCCGTCTTCGGGTTGCACCGGATCCGGCACGTAGAATCCGGCGGTGAAGGCGATCCCCTGGTGGGTGGTAGCGGCGGCCGGGGCGGCCCCGGTGCTCCTCATCGGCGGCTTCTTCGTCGCCACGGCGATTCAGCCGGCCTCGTACGACCCGGTGCGCGACACCATCAGCGAGCTCGCAGGGCAGGGCGCGACGGACTCGTGGGTGATGACGGCAGCTCTCGCCGGTGTGGGCCTCTGCTATCTGCTCGCCGCGCTCGGACTGCAGCTGGTGGGACGTGTCGGCCGCGTCCTGCTCGCCAGCGGGGGTGTGGCGGTGCTGTCGATCGCCGTGTTCCGGCAGCCACACCGTGGCTACTCGCTCCCGCACGAACTCGCCGTCGTCGCGGCGGCGCTGACCTGCTGCACGTGGCCGGTGTTCGCTTCGCAGAGACGACATCCCGCACCGCTCTTGGCGCGTGCTCCGAGTGTCGCGGCGGCGGGAGTCTCGCTTGGGCTCGTGGCGTGGTACGCGCTCGAAAGCCACGGCGCCCTGCTGGGACTCGCGGAGCGCTGCGCGGCGGCCGCGCCCCCTCTGTGGCTGCTCGCCGTCGTTGTGACGACTCGGCGCACACTCACACAACGTGCAACGTGCGACGACCTGTGGGGAGCCGAATATGCGGCGTGAACGTACTCCGCTCTTCGGAGTTGGTCCCACGATCTGGGGGCCGCCGCTCCGCAGGGGATAGCTTGAGGTCGATGGCGGACGTCGACGCGGCTCAGCTGGAGGCCGAGCTCCTCGACGATGTGAAGGCACTCCTCGACCGGTGGCAGCTGCACTACGCCGGCGATCCCGCCGGCGAGCGGCAGCAGCTGTGGCTCCTGGCGTTGGAGCGGGAGCAGATCGTGGCCGTCGCCTACCGCGAGGGTGCGGTTGGTGAACGTCTCGAGTCGTTGCCGGTTGCCGCCGACATCCGCGCCCTGGTCCGTCAAACGCTCGTGTGGATCTGGAAGGACGAGGAGCTGCATGCGGAGTACCTACGCGGACTGCTGCTCGCCCGCCGGGGTGTGATGGCGTCGCTCGTGGTGTACGGCCGCCAGCTCCAAGGGGCGCTGTCGGGTTGGGTTTCGGCGACGGAACACCACGTGCAGGCCGAGGAAGGTCGGCTGCGGATCGGGGCCGCCGGTCTGCTCGTCGCTGCCGCCGGCGCGCTCGGCCGGATTCCACCGGTACTGCAGCGCGAGCTGCACTACCAGACGTTTCGTCGCTACTGCGTGCTCAACGTGGTGCTGGAGGCCACGGCCGAGCTCGCGTACTGCCGGCTGTTGGAGCTGGCCACGACCGACGAGGAGCGCGATACCTTCGGCCGCATCCGCGCCGACGAGGCACGTCACGCGGCCGCGTTCCGCATCCTCGCCGGTGCGCTCACCGATGATGATCATCTTGCCCCGGGCTCCTCGAGGGCTTCGGTGCTCGAAGGCCTCTCGGCGGTCAGCCCCTGGTTCGTGCCGGCTTCGCTGCGTGGAGTTGATGCTCGAGCACAGCGGCCGCGGGGCTTCGGCGCCGGTCTGCCGGTGGCGATCGGGACCGGCGACAGCGACGCTGACAAGCGGGTTGTGCTCGAGCGGGTGCTCGACCGCGCTGATCTCCCGTCACGAGTGGGTGCGGCGTCGACCGCGGCGATCCGAGTGTCGTTCATGCTCGGCTATCACCGAGCCGATCGGAGCAACGTCAACGATCCGGAGCTCGTCGAGCATCTCGCTCGGTATCTGCGCCGGCACGGCGTGAAGGACGTTGCCGTGCTGGAAGCGCCGACGATCTATGGGTCCCATTTTGCGCACCGTTCGGTGTCGGAGGTCGCTCAGTACTTTGGCTTCCGGTCCGATGCGTACCGTGTGGTCGACATCGACGAGGATCTCCGCCCGTATGCGTACGAGCGCGGCTTCGTGCAACAGGCGATCAGTGGCACGTGGCTCGACGCCGATCTGCGCATCGTCATGCCCAAGATGCGTACCGACCCCACGGAATTCGCGCATCTCAGCCTGTCCACCCTTGAAGGAAGCACCGGGGCGATCGGCGCCACCGTCTACGCGCGGCGTCGGGTGGATTTCCGCTCGGCGACGATGATGCTCCTCGATGTCGCGCCACCCGATTTCGCCGTGGTCGATGCGTGGGCACCGGTGGCGGACGGCCCCTTTGGAGTGATGGGCTGCCGCCGACCGGCGATGGTTCGGCACATCTACGCCGGGGCTGACACGCTCGCGGTCGACGAGGCGGTGCTCGCCGATCTCGGCGTACCCGATCCTCGGCTCGCCCCGATCGTGCGACGGGCCCATCACTGGTTCGGCCTGGGCCGAACGGATGTGCCGATCGTGGGCGGACGGCCCCCGCTGGGGCGCGAGCTCCGGGGCGCGCATGCCTCGTCTCTGGTGCGCATGCTCGGACTCGTGTCCTATCCGATCTACGTGTACCTGAGCGGGGATGGGGTCCGATTCGTCCCCGCCATCGACACCGAGGCGTTCCCACCGACGACCCGCGCTGGTCCGGTGACGTGGGCAGTGAGGCTCGCCGCGCAACGGGCATTCGGACTGCGCCCGCCCCGACGATGAGCGGCCGCGGAGAGCGCTGGCGTGGTTTCGTCGGCACCCTGACCGCCGACCACACGACGGCGCGTGTGCTTGCCGTCTCCGACAGCCGGGCTCTCGTGCGCGCCCTGTTCCTGGGATCGGCCGTCCGGCTCGGCCTGTTCGACCTGCTCGAGGTGCCCCGCCATCGTGATGTCATCGCGGCGGGGCTGGGCGCCACGCGGCGGGATCGGCTCGAGGCGTGGCTTGCCGTGGGCGTCGAGCTCGGTGAGCTCCGAGTGTCGGACGGGCGCTACGCCATCCGCGGCCGCCGGGCCCGAGCGTTGGCCGCGGGCGATCCTGTCCTGCGCGCGCACTACCGCTCCGTGCTCGACTACCAGACCGGCCCCTACGCCGACCTGAGCTCGTTGCTCCGGGCTGCACCCAACGAGGGACGCGATGACCTGGAGCATTTCGCCACGGTGATCGCCGACGTCTCGCGAGCCGCAGAGCCCTTCGTCGTCCCCTACCTCCAGCGCGCCGTCCGCAGGCTGCTTCCGCGCAGCGTCCTCGACGCGGGCTGCGGCTCGGGCGTCTACATCGAGGCCATCCTCCACGCCAGCCCGACCGTGGTGGTCGACGGGGTGGATATCGCTGCCGATGTCGTCGACGCTGCCCGGGCTCGGCTCGCCAGGCAAGGTCTCACGGCCCGTGCGTCGATCACGGCTGCGGACCTTCACCAATGGCATCCCTCTCCGAACACGGCCTACGGGCTCGTGACATTGCTCAACAACGTCTACTACTTCCCCCGCGGCGAGCGAATCGCGCTCTACCGACGCCTCGGTGAATTCCTGACACCGGGCGGAGAGCTGCTCATTGCGACGATGACCACACCGGGGTCGATCGCAAGCACGCATCTCCATATGATGCTCGTGAGCCAGGCCGGCGTCGCCGGCCTCCCGTCCCGCGACGTGCTCGCCCAAGAGGTACGCGAAGCCGGTTATCGGGTCGTGGCGACCGATGCGCTGGTGCCGACCGAACCATTCGTGGCGATCCGGGCGCGACGCTAGACCTTCTTGCTCGCCGAAGCGCTTGACTGGGCTAGAGGGCACCCCGGACCTCGAGCCCGACCGTGCTGACGTGGACGGGGAGCACCCGGTACCGCGTGTCCAAGGCCGCGACGCCACGCTCGAGTGCCTCCTTGGTCTTCCGGGTGGCGCTCAAGATCGTGACGGAACCGCCGGCTCCGCCGGCCCCATTGACCTTCCACCCGACCGCGCCTCGCGCTGCCGCGAGCTCCATCACCCGTCGTGCGTCCACCCCGACGATCCCGGGGTGGAGGGACCCCTGCGCCTCGGTGTTGGCGATCATCGCCTGTCCGAACGCGTCGAGGTCCCGGGCAAGGACGGCGTCGCGAGCCGCGACCGCCGCATCTCGCAGCCGCGAGAACACCGCCGACCCGCGACACCCCACATCCTCGATGATCTGGCGGTGCACGGCCGAGGAGTCGTGGGCGCGACCAAGGAAGACCAGCGTGAGCCGGGGGCTGAGCTCCTCCCAGGCCGGCAGCGGGTACACCGCGGCCTCCGGGTACGTCTCGATCTCGAGGTAGTTGATCCCGCCGAACGCCGCGCTCAACTGGTCCTGGATCCCGCTCTGGACGCCGAGGACGTCGACTTCGAGCCGATGCGCGGCGTAGGCGATCTCGCGCGGCGACGGTTGCTCCCGGCGCACGGCTGCCAGGCCGCCGAGCAGGGCAACCGCAACGGCTGCCGACGTACCGGTGCCGCAACCAGCCGGGACGCCGGAGCGAACACTGACTTCCACGGCGAGGCCCCTCGGGGGCGGGAACGCGTCGACGGCGGCCTCCAGCAGCGGGTGGCGGGCGACCCGGGGCGTCCTCGGCGACGACGGCGTACCGGTCGCCGAAGGTCTGCACGTCGAGCACCACGGGGTCCGGGCCTGTCGTCGTGCGGATCGAAACCTCCACTCCCGGGTTCACCGCGACATGCACGATCCGTCCTGGCCCCCCGAACCATGTGTCGGTCCACCCACCGTTGTCGCAGATCCGGACGGGAGCCGACGCCTTGATCACGGGTCAGCATCCCCGCCGGATCGGTCAGCTCGGCGCACTCTCGGAGCTCCACAACACCGACGTCGTACCACGTGGGCTTCGGGTCACGATGGCCGGCGGTCCGATGCCCGAGACGCCGTCCTGGGCGAGGTAGAGGGTGCCGTCGGCTCCCTCGGCGATGCCCTGGGGCCAGAAGGGCCTGCCGTCGGGAAGGCGGTACGAGAGGTAGTCGACGATCGTCTGCTGACCTGCCGCGCCGAACTGCGCCACCGTCGCCCCGTCAACGGCGAGCACGCCACCGCCGGGAACACCGGCCAGGGCGGCGAAGGCATCGTGGGGCCGGACTGACCCGAGATACTGCAACGTCCCGTCGGGCAGGCGCTCGACCAGGACGTAGGGCTGGGAGCAGCCGATGAACAGATCGCCCGTCCCGTCGACGGCGAGGGACTCCGGGGAGCACCCGTCGGCGGACGGGACGGGTACCGGGAGCCCCGTGAAGCTCGCGCCGTCGGTCACGATGCTCAAGCCACCCGATGGAGAGAGGCTCAGCACCGTGTTCAAGGCGGCGATGTCCAGGGTTCCGTTCGCGCCGACGGCCACCGCATAGGTGGGGCCGATTGCGGTCTGGGTCGCCGGCAGGCCCATCGTGGGTGTTCCACCGAGTCCCGCTGCGGGCAACTGGCCGTTTCCGGCCACCGTGGTGATCGTTCCGTCCGGCAGCACGGCACGCACGCGGTCGTTCCCCGTGTCCGCGATGTAGAGGGTGCCGTCGGCAGCGACGGCGAGACCCGACGGCCGGGTCAACTGGGCGCGGGTGGCGGGCCCACCGTCACCCGAGTAGCCCGCCGTCCCCGTCCCGCGATGACCTGGAATACTCCGTCGGGCAGTCGGGCCAGGACCTCGTTCAGTCCGTCGTCGGCGAGGTAGAGGTCACCGTTGGGACCCAGCGCCAGAGGACCCGGCTGCTCGGGAGACACCGCCGCCGGGGACGCGGGGGTCGTCGTCGGCGCCGCACTCGAGGGTGGGGGCGCCGTGGTCGGGACCGCCGGCACGCCGTTCGACGGGAGGGTCGTGGCGGCCGGAGACTGGCCACGACCGGAGGTGTCGGGGCTGACGCACCCGGCCGGCGGTGCCGTGGTGCCCACCTGTCCCGGCATGAGCACCCGCCCGGCGCAGCCGAAGTTGGACAAGATGGTGTCCCCGGTCACCGTCGAGCCGTCGGGCAGGGTGTACTCGGTCTTCTGCTCCCGGATGTAGCCCTCGCTGTCAACGGAGACCCACGTCGTCTTGCCGGCAAAACCGCTGTTCTCGATGATGGCGTCGGCGGCGCGGATGGTGGACGTCTGCTGGGGTGTGAGACCGCTGGTGTCGGGGTCTTGGAGCCCGCTCTCGGACAACTTGTAGATGGTCACGGGCACGCCGTCGACGGTGCCGGTGCCCGCCGGCTGTGCCCCTTGGATCTCCCGGGTCTCGAGGTCGAGGTACCCGGTGCCACTGGCCAGACCCTGCATGTCGAGCGCTCCCGCCACCTGGCCCACCGTGCCCTCGACCGAGCCGGCGTAGCCCGAGAGCGGTGCGCCCGGTCCGGCCTGGCCCGGCCCGGCCAGGCCGTAGTCTCCGCCACCGATCTCCCAGACGTTCGTCCCGTTGTCGTAGAGCGTGATCGTCCCGAGCGGCCCGTCGTCGGTGACCGTCACCATGGCGTAGGGGTTGGTGTCGACCGTGCCGTGCCCGGATATGGCCGAAAGGGCGAGGGGGGAGCACCCCTGGCCCGCCACGCTCGGGCCGGTGCCCGCCTGAGGGCACTGGGTCGGCGGAGTGGTGGTGTCGCTGTACGTCATGTCGTAGTTGCCGGCGGCCACGGTGACGTCCAGGTCGTCCGAGACCAGCTTGACGACCAACCTCGAGGGGCTCTGGGCCGTGGGCTGCGGTGTGGTCGAGTGCGACGTTCGGGACGCGAGGAGCGGGACGGTGACGGCCGTCGCGATCGCGACCACGACGAGTCCGATCAGGACGACACGCCTCGTGCCGGGTCGGGTCCACGATGCCCGCCGTGACGCGGTTGCACGATGTGGCTCCGGGAACGCCGCCGTTTCCGCACCGATGGCGGTGTCGAGCTCGGCTCCTGCCCGTCCCAGCAGCTCGGACCCGGGCTCGGGAAGGGCGCCGGCATACCGGCGAAGACGTTCGAGCTCGTCGCTCATGGCTGACGCTCCTCTTCGGGTGCGGTGCTCGATGCACTGGTGAGATCGTTTTCCGCTTCGTATTGCCCGGACGCGGCCAAGAGTTCCCGGAGTTGTGCCCGTCCCCGTGAGAGCCGGGACCGCACGGTTCCGATCCGCAGTCGGAGCACCCGTGCGATCTCCTCGTAGCTGAGGTCGAATGCCGCGAACAACACCAGGACCTCGACGTACCTCGGGTCAAGGCGGTCCATGGCTGTCCTCACGGCTCCGACCTGGTCGCGGGCGACCATGTCGCTCGTGAGGTCCTCCTCCATGTGGTCCACCTGGTCGCGCCGCAACAGGCGCACTCGCCCCAGCATGGACGAGTGTCGCCCCTCGGCCCGGTAATGGTGGCGCAGCGTGTTGGTGGCGATGCCCAACAACCACGGGCGAGCGTCGCCGGAGGTGGTGTCGAAGGAGCCGCGGCAGCGAAAGGCAGTGACGAAGACCTCGGAGAGGAGGTCGTCAGCGGCCTGCGGACCAGTCCGGCTCACCAGGTACCGGTACACGGCGGTGGCGTGCCGATGGAAGATGGGCGCGAACTGCTGCGGGTCGGTCATGGACGCGACGACGAGAGCGGCGTCGGTTGCGTCGAACGGCCCCACGGCCCCCACAACCTCATATTGCCCGCATCTCACGCTGAGTTCCGTGGGACCTCCGGAGCGCCAGCGGGCCGCTCGGCGCCGCCCGGTAACCTGAGGGGAGTGTTCGAACGCTTCACCGACCGGGCACGGAGGGTGCTGGTGCTGGCGCAGGAGGAGGCGCGCCGGTTGGGCCACGGCTTCATCGGCACCGAGCACATCCTCTTGGGGTTGATCGGCGAGGGCAGAGGGGTGGCCGCCCAGGCCCTCGCATCGCTGGGGATCTCCCTCGAGGCTGCGCGCGACAAGGTCGAGGAGACGGTCGGCACGACGGGGACCCAGCAAGGCGGCTCGCCACCGTTCACGCCGCGGGCCAAGAAGGTCCTCGAGTTCTCGCTGCGAGAGGCGTTGGCGCTGGGCCACAGCTACATCGGCACCGAGCACATGCTGCTCGGACTGGTGCGCGAGGGCGAGACCGAGACCGAGCCCTCGCTCCAGGGCATCGTGCGCGTGGGAGAGGGTGTCGCCACCACGGTGCTCGTGAGTCTCGGGGCCGATCCCGGCAGCGTGCGGCAACAAGTCCTCAGGCTCATGTCGGGTGGGCAGCAGCCACCGGGACCGGCCGATGAGTTCCGTACCGCACGCCAGTCGCTGGCCACCGAAGCTGCCTGGGTGCCGCCCACCTGGGACCGTCCTTCCGAGGGCACGGTTCCCGCGGTGCTCGCAGTCGATGCCCTCGTGCTGCAGAACGATGTCGTCGCGCTCGCCGTCGACCGCCTCGAGGTCTACCCGAACGGCTTCACGATCAGCCTGCTCATGCGGGTGGATCCACGCCGGGTGCGGGACACGATGGAGATGCTGCGTCCACTGGGCGCACATCGGTGGCCGAGCGTCGGGGTTCGCTTCGCCGACGGGAGAACCGCCGGGTGCCGAGCCGGTGCCGGCGCCATGCATGACCTGGCGAAGGACGAACATGGCATTCCCGTCGAGCCGTTCATGAGCGTCGGGAGTCGCGGAGGGGCACCCGACGGTTGGCGCGCCTCGGCGTGGGTCTTTCCACTGCCTCCCGAGGGACCGCTCGAGATCTTCGTTGCCCTGGAGGCCGCCGGTTTGGGCGAGTCGAGCGTCACCATCGACGGAGCAGCCGTCCGTGCTGCCGCCGAGCGGGCCAGGGTCATCTGGACTTGAGACGGGCCGCCCTGGAGGTGCCCAGAGCCCTACCCGGCGATTGACCCGTCCACGATCAGCGTCGCCGCCGCCGGACAGGCCTTCGTGAATCCGAAGAAGGGACCAAAGTCACGGGACGCCGCGAAACCGGGAAAGAACAGGCCCGGAATGGACGACTCGAAGTACTCGTCGAGCGCTGGGAACCCGTCGACAACGGCAATGTCCGAGATGACGGGACGGAGGTAGGGAACATTCGCCAGTTCGGCCCTGTACCCGGTGGCGAAGATCACCCGGTCCACACTGAGGCGTTCACCGTTCGAAAGTGTCACGAGCGTGGCTCCGGGCTGGGCTCGTGCTCCGGTGACCTGTGTGTCGGGCCAGAGATGGAAGCGGCCACCGGTCAGTCGAGGAGAGAGCCACCACTCGAGCGTCAAGCGGCCGACCTCCCAGAACCGGCGCGTGATGTGCTCCCGGTCGGTCCGCGAGAGGGACCGCCACCATCCCGGGATCCTGATGGTGGCGTCCACGTAGTCGTCGACGAAACGCCAGCTCACGCGCTCGAAGCGCGGCACCTGGTGACGGTGAACGATGTCCACACGCTCGACATCGTGCTCGCCGAGAAGTGCGGCCCACTCATAGGCACTTTGGCGGCCGCCGACGATCAACACTCGCTGTCCGGCAACCTCGTCGAACCGGACGAAATCGCTCGTGTGCGAGCCCAGGCCCGCGGGCAGCGCCGCGGCCCACTCCGGAACGTGAGCGAAGTAGCCGACCCCCGGAGCCGCGACGACCCGTTCCGCGCCGATCTGCGATCCGTCGTCGAGGCTCGCCACGAACTGTGCATCGGACCTTTCCACTGCTGACACGAGCTGATCGCGAACGGTGAGTTGCTTGTGTCCCTGGAACCACGTTGCATAGTCGAGGAAGACGCCAATGGGTATCGGATCCAATTCGGTGCGAAGAAGCCCTCTTTCTTCGACGAATGCCTCGAAGGTGTGCACGCCCGACGCATCGAGATGCCAATCGACTCCCGATCTGAGGAACATGCCGGCGGGCATGTGGTCCGTCCAAAATCCCAAGGGGTGGCCCACGACGATGGTGTCGATCCCGCGTTCTCGGGCTCGGGCCGCAACCGCCAAGCCGTATGGCCCCGCACCCACTACCAACAACGACGTCGTGTCCATCACTTCTTCCTCTCCGGAGAGTGTGACGCCCCTTCACGTGTTTCTGCCACTTGTCTCATCGAGACGCCATCGGGCCAGTCCCCGTGCATTTCGGGACAATTGCGTATCGTGACGGAATGGAGAGTGCACCCGAGCTGGTGCAATTGATGGAGCGCCTGTTCCGATCGTGGGCGGCTCGTGACCACCAGTCGGTGACAGAGGCCATCACCCGCCGTCCTGGTGCGCTGGTGATCGGGACCGATCCCGAGGAGTGGTGGGAGGAGGCAAAGGACTTCGCCGCCGTCCTGCGGATCCAGTGGCAGGAGACGCCTCCGTTCACGTTCGATTTTGGGGAGATCGTCGCCTGGAAGGAGGGAACAGTCGGCTGGGGAGCCGCCAGGTTCCACATCAACTTCGAAGGAATGCCGCCCATCCCCCTTCGATCAACGGTCGTCTTCCGTGAGGAAGGCACGTATTGGCGCATCGTCCAGTGGCACAACTCTGCTGCCCTGGCCAACGAGCAGCTCGTCGGGATGGCGCTCACCACCACCGTCGAGGAGATCCTGACCGAGGTGCAAGACGAGAAACCGCCGGTCTCGGCAGTGGCCACGGATGGCTCGGTGACAATCGTCTTCACCGACATCGAGAACTCGACCGCCCTCATGGAGACGCTCGGGGAGGATCGCTGGCTGGAGTTGCTCGAATGGCACGACCGTGCGGTCAGGCAGCAAACGACCCTGTTCGGCGGAAGCGTCGTGAAGGGCCAGGGTGACGGGTTCATGTTGGCCTTCCCGGCGTCGGGGTCGGCCACGGCCTGCGCCATGGCGATCCAACGCGCCCTCAGCACCGGGTGGGAGAGCATTCCCGTGCCCGTCCGCATCGGGATGCACAGCGGCAATGCCAAGGCGGAGGCCGGCGACTTCTTTGGCCGGACGGTCGTGCTCGCGGCACGTATCGCTGGTGCCGCCGGCGGGGGCGAGATCTTGGCGTCGCAGGTGGTGCAACACGACCTCGGCGGCGCCCTCCCGCTCGGCGGTGAGCGATCCCTCGACCTCAAAGGGCTGGTCGGTCAGCACGCCGTCTATCCCGTGCTGTGGCGCTAGGGCGTTCCGCCGGGTCGAGGCGGAAGAGCCGCATTTGCGTTCTGCCCCGCCTCGTCCCATCCTGTACCCGACGGCGCGACCGGGGGGGAGGGTGGACACGTTGCGAGACATCCGTGAGCTGAAGGACGATCCCGAGGCCTATGCCGAGGAGTTGGAGCGCCGCTGGACGGGGCTTTTGAGCTATCGCTACATCGGCCGCAGCCACGGGTCGATGAACACGGGGCCGATCGACAACACCGTCACCCTGCGCCGAGACATGCGGAACGCCTCGGGTGGATTGCTCGTTGCGCCGATCGCCATCGCCTCACCCGAGGGCGACGTGGGGCCCGACCTGGTGGCGGTTCCGAACCCGGTCATCCACTGTTGCCAGATACTCGATGCGGCGCGTGACGTGAAGCGCATCGAGGTCGTGGCCTCGGAGGTCCTCAAGTCGGGCGTCCGCATGGGCTACAGCCGGTCCAAGATCGTGGACGCCGACGACCACGGTCGGGTCATCGCCTTCACCGAGGGCCAGGGAGTCAGCTTGGGGACCCCGCCGGACGGGCTCGAGAAGATGCCCGAAGCCAAGCTCGAGATCGTGGACGCACCGGATCTTCCGGCACTGTGGGAGGCGTTCGGAGCCTCCCGCCGCAGCGACGGCTCCTGGGGCCTCCCGAGGCTGTCGGTGGAGCTCGCATCACCGGATGCCGCCCTGCACCTCGGCCCGCAGCACGTCGTGCTCGAAACCGCGGCCATCGATCTGGCCGCCGAGCTGGTCGGGACCGACAAGCTCCAGATGCAGACGTGGCACGTGATGTTCCTGGCCCGCGGGAAGGTCGGTCCGTTCCGGGTGGACGGCGAGGCGGTGCGCGGGGCCGACGATCTGGTCGGCGCCCGGCTGGTCCTCCACGACGAGGGCAACGAGGACCGTGCGGTGACGTCGGCGTCCGCGCTGTTCCGGCTCGTGGACTGACGGCGAGCGCCGTCGACGGCCACGTGGCGCCGTCCTGCACCCCCGGGAAGCCTCCCTCCTCGTCCGTTGATCCCGGAAAGAGGTTGGCATAGAATGTGAGGGTACCATCACATTTCGGAGTCGCCCGGTGACGCACATCGATCTTCCGCCGTATCCCACCGGCTGGTTCGCCGTGGCCCTGAGCGAGGAGCTGGCGTCCGGTGAGGTCCTACCCCGGACGTACTTCGGCCAAGACCTCGTCATCTTCCGAGATCTTGATGGCTCGATCGCGGTGCTCGACGCCTATTGCGCCCACCTCGGGGCGCACCTCGGCCACGGGGGCACGGTCGGGGACGGATGTATTCGGTGCCCCTTCCATGGATGGCGGTACGACCGCAGCGGGGTCTGCGTCGAGATGCCCTACGGCGGGCGTATTCCGCCGGCGGCCAAGGTCCGCTCATGGCCGGTCGTGGAGCAAGACGACGTGATCCTCGTCTGGCATCACCCCGACGGGGCCGACCCGAGCTGGTTCATGCCCGCCTTTGCCGATCGACTCTGGACCAGACCTCGCACCATGACCCGAAGGATCACGAGCCATCCGCAAGAGATTCTCGAGAACACCGTCGACTGCGCCCATTTCAGGTTTGTCCACGAATCACACATGATCCGTCCCGTCACCGCCGTCGAGTTCGATGGGCCGACCTTCGAGTTTCCCATCGTCTCTGATCCGTCCGCGGTGATCGGGACGTTTCGACTCGAGGGCTCGGTCGAGCTGGCGGGATCGAATCTGTGCCATGGGCCAGGCCTCGCCGCGGCGACCATCGGGGTTCCGGGTGTGGGGATGCCGACGCTGCAGCGTCTCTACGCCACACCCATCGACGGTGAGCACATCGTGCTGCATGGTCTCGTCAATGTCGACATGGTCGACGACGGCGTGGCGGCAGAGAAATGGGCCGATGTCATCGCTCCGGCAGTCATCGAGAACTGGGACAAGGACATCCCGATCTGGGAGTACAAGCGCTATCGTGCACGCCCCGTCCTCAACTCGAGCGAGCGACTCATTCTCGCCTTCCGGCGTTGGTACTCGCAGTTCTATACGAGCAACTCGACCTTCCCGGCAAGGGCGCCTGCTCCCGCGTGAGGCGTGGAATCCTCGGTCTCACGCACGACGGTACAGCGCATCTCCCCACGACTCAGGTGTATCACTATGGCCACGATGGACGCCGTACCGACTCTGCGATCTACGGCGCAGCAACGACGAAGTCAGGCCACGTTCGAGGCAATTCTCACCGCTGCCGGGGCACTTTTCGACGAAGTGGGCATCGAAGCGACGACCATGGAGGCGATCGCCCGTGGCGCGGGCGTGTCGATCGGTGCCGTCTACCGTTTTTTTGACAACCGCCACTCCATCGTTGCGACGCTCGCTCTCCGGTGGCACGACCGTATTCAGGAGGCGGCACTGCCGCAGTTCAACGAGGAGAGTCTGCGACGCGGAGCGGAAGACGTGATCGGTGACTTCCTCAACGGCTTTCGCGATGCGCTCGACGACGTTCCTGGCACGCGGGGACTGCTCTCTTCTGTCGTGACGCATCCGACTCAGCGGGATACCGCCCTGTGGACCGCCCATCTCGAGCGGTTCATCGAGCGGTATGCCCCGGGCCTGGCACCCGCACGCAGGAGCCAGGCCGCCTACATGTACCAAGTCATCACGACCGCAGTCATGGTCGCAACGGCCACCGAGGGTCGAAGCACGACGCCGATGCTGCAGGAGATCCGATCTGTGCTGCTCGGCTACACAAATCAGCTGACCCTCGAGGCCGCCGAGGGCCGAGGAACCCATACGTTGGACGAGCCACCGGACAACCAGCGCTCGGCCGGGCAGCAGGAGGAGCCGTGCTGATGACCGATGCTCTGCTCTCGCGCCGATCGGTCATCTGACCTGGAATCGCGTCAGCCATCCCATAGGCCGGGGTCGAACTGAGACGTGCCGAATCCCTTTGTGGGCTACCCCGGTGTCTCAGAGGCTGGTCTGGCTGTGCAGCCGGGCGAAATCGATCTCGTCCGCTGGACACGGGGCCTGAATGGCAAAGCCCTGCCCGGCGTCGCACCCGAGCCCGGCCAGGACGCTGACGAAGCCGATCCGCTCAATGCCTTCGGCGACCACGCGCAGACCAAGGGCATGGCCGAGGTGGATGATCGAGCGGACGATGTCCTCGTGCCGTTCGCCCGCCTCACCGAGCTGGAGGCGCGAGGTGAACTTGCGATCCAGTTTGACCTCGCCGACGGCCAGATCGCTCAGGTGCGAGAGCGAGGAGAAACCGGTTCCAAAGTCATCGATCGAGACCAAGATGCCCGAGTCCGCCAGGCTCTCGATGACACGCTTGGATCGGGTCAGGTCGGCCATGACCATCCCCTCGGTGATCTCGAGTACAAGAGCCTCCGGCGGCAAGCCGGCCCGCTGCAGGAGCTCGCCCACCCGCCGCGGCAAAGCTGAGTCCAAGAGGTCGGTGGCCAGCAGGTTGACGGCCACGGCGACACGGTGCCCGTCGCGCCACCACCGGGCGCAGTCGGCGATCGCTTGCTCGAAGACCCATGCGGTCAAGGGGCGGATGAGGTCGATCTCTTCGGCCAGGGCCAAGAGGTGCTCAGGGGGGATGAGGCCCAGCGTTGGATGGGGCCAGCGCAAGAAGGCCTCCACGGTCACGACCTGGCCAGTGCGTAGGTCGATTTCGGGCTGGTAGTGCAGGGCGAGCGAACCCTCATCCATGGCGACGCGCAAGTCCTCGATCAGAGCGATCCGGTCGGCCTCGTCGTCGAGGGTCGCCTCGTAGATGTCGAAGGATCCCCGTTCGTTCTTGGCTCGGTACATGGCGATGTCCGCGCAGTGCAAGAGGTCGGCGGCGCTCAGGGCATGCTCGGGGGCCAGCGCGACCCCGATGCTCGCCCCGACGCGCAGGCTGGCGCTACCTACGTCGATGGGTTCTTCGAGCAGCATCGTGATGCGCCGCGCGACCGTCGTCGCCTGGTGCACGTCCGCGGAGTGGAGGAGGACGGCGAACTCGTCCCCGCCCAGGCGTGCGACCAGGTCCCCGACACGGACGACCTGGCGGATGCGGGGGCCGATCTGGCGCAACAGCGCGTCCCCGGTGTGGTGCCCGAAGGAGTCGTTGATCTCCTTGAAGTGATCCAGGTCGATCAGCAGCAGGGCCAAGCCGCCGGACTGCGCGCCCTCGGGGGCCAGAGCGGCCAGGGCCCGCTCGAGCTCGTCCGATAGCCGGCGCCGGTTACCCAGCCCAGTCAGCTCGTCAGTGACGGTCTCTTGGCGGCGTGCTTCGTTCAGGACCCTCAGCTCGCGCAGCGACAAGGTCATCCGGGTGCCAGCCACCATGAGCGTTGCCCCGGCGAGGGCGAGGGCAACCGTGTTCACGTGCTCGACGTTGCCGAGGACCAAGATCACGATGCAGGCCACCGAGACGAGACCCAAGATGACCAATCGTGGTGCCCGTTCGACGAGCGACGCCCGCGGCGCCTCGCGGGCACGCAACCAGACCGAGGCGGACATGGCCAGCATGGCGGCTGGCCACGTCAGGTCCAAGGGCGTCCCCACCCGGTAGGTGCCCGCTGACGATTGGTACAAGTAGATGATGTCGCCGCCGGCCATGAGCGCGCACCCGGCGGCGAAGAGCATGAGACGCGCCGAATGGCGCGGCACGATCACGACCACCGCGATGGCGAGTGCCAGCAGAACGAAGTCGCCGATTGGGTACATGAGGTTGATCGCGACCGATGCCCGTGTCCCGCCGATTCCGCCGAGGATCGTGTCGAGCGCGAAAGCGGTGCAGATCGCCGCCGCGCCGAGCCCGGCGATGGACCCGTCGAGCCACATGGACGCTCGCATCTGCTTCACCTGCGAGCGCAGGAGCAGCACCAACGCCATATAGGCCAGGGGGTAGAAGAGAAGGTAGAAGGCGTCGGCGAGCGACGGTGAGGAAGGCGAAGATTCGAGTGTCCAGGCGATGTCGCCAACGGCCCATGCCAGCAACCCGACGCCGAGCGCCAGGGAATACCCGCGTCCTGACTTTCGAATCAGCCCCCGCCCGAGGCACCCGAGAGCCAGGACGACTTCGAAGGCATCGACGAGCTGGTTGTCGATCAGCGGCCAGATATGGCCGGTGTGGCGAGTGAAGAGCGTCGTGGCGTAGGCGACGAGCACCGCAACCGCGCCGAGATAGAGAGCGAGAACCAGAGAGGGGAGCCGCGCGCCGGGTGTGTCGGCGCCCACACTCCCTGTTCCCTCCGAAGTCTTCACCACCAGGGGGAAATCGGCGTTTCGGCACCGGTGCTTTACCAAATGGTGCGAGTTGTCAGCGCCCGCTCTGATTCAGGCTCGGGCGATCGCCCCCACATGACGCACAGCGGCTCCACAGCGTCCACCCAGGACATTGACCCGAGGCGACCGCTCGCGCGTCTCCCGTATTCGCGACCCGGCTTCCCTGGATCGCTCTCGACCTGGATCAGTCGGCTCCGTCATCCTGCTCCGCCGTCTCGAGCGGGATCGCGAAAATCCCATGGCCTCGAGCTCGTCCACCCCGGCCTTCGATCTCGACGGCGGGGTCCGAAGCACTCGTCGGGTCGTGACGCTCCCTCGAGGCGTCAACGAGAACCCGCGGCCGGAGCATGATCATGGAATCGGTGACCGTGCCCTTGAGCCGGGGCGCATCACGTCGTGGAAAACTGGGAGAACCGATGGAAACGAGGCAGCCATGGAGAGCATTCGACTTCACCGAGACCAGATAGCCCTTGTCGCCGCGGTCGTCCTACCACTCGGAGTCGCGGCCATCCTCGTCCCATTCCGCTCGAGCTTCGCCAATACCGCATCGGCGCTGATCCTCGTCGCGGTCATCGTAGGGGTCGCGGCATTGGGCAACCGCTTCTCCGGGTGGGTGGCCACAGTCTCTGCCACCGTGTGGTTCGACTACTTCCTCACTCGCCCCTACGAGAAGCTCGCCATCACCCATCGGCCCGACATCGAGACTGCCGTGAGTCTTTTCGTGGTGGGGATCATCGTGACCGAACTCGCCGCCCGCAACCGACATCACTACGAAACAGCAACCCAGGAGGCGGACTTCGTCGGTCTTTTCCACGAGGTATCAGAGCTCGCCACCTCGGGGGCGTCCTCGCGTGAGGTGGTTGAGCGCGTGCGCAGTGAGCTCATCGACCTGATGCATCTTCAAGCGTGCCGCTACGAATCGGGATCGGCTGAGCGTCCCGTGCTGCGACTGGAGCACGACGGGCGCGTCTTCCTCGGCGGCAGGGTCTGGGGTGTCGATCGCATGGGGTTGCCCGGCCCCGAGATCGAGTTGCTGGTGCAAAGCCAGGGTCGCACGCTGGGCCGCTTCGTTATGACGCCGACGCCTGGGTACGAGGTCTCCTACGAGCGACGAGTGGTGGCCGTGGCGATCGCTGATCAGGTCGGGGCATCGTTGCGACCCCTTCTCGGCTCTCGTGTTTAAGGAGCGGATCTGCTTGTTGAATCGGCCAACGGAGGACTCCAACGCCAGGTGCCGTTCAGCAACCGACCCCACCGGGCGCCACGCCAGATTCAGGCTCTGGCTCAAGTGCCGGTCGCCACATTGGCGGGTCTCCACGCGCTCCCCGAGAGGGCGAGCGTTGGAGAAGCGGTACTAGGTGCTCAAGGCATCCTGGGCCGCGGCCAGGATGTTGGTGCCTCGAGGGTCGCCGGTGACACCGGATTCCATGCGGTTCATGACGTAGCACACGGTGAGCTGAGTCTGCCGGTCCAAGCCGAGGAGCGATCCGCCGAAACCGTTCCAATGGCAAGCCCTGGGGCCGATCGGCATGTCGGGTGGATTCCGCAGGGCGTAACCCATGCCGAAGCGGAGCGGGACGCCCAAGACCAGGTCTACGCCGTCGGACTGCAGTTCGAAGATGGCGTCGGTACCGGCGGCCGAGAGCAGGCGTACCCCTCGCGCTTCGACGCGACCGGCCACGATCGACTGGATTGCCGCGACTGATCGCGCGTTGCCCTGACCGTTGCCGGCGGGAATCTCGGCCCGACGCCACCAGGCCTGATGGGAAATGGTGGCGTCGAGGAGCGGATTCATATAGGTCTTGAGCATGAGGTCTGGGAAGGGCCACTGGAGGAAGTCAGGGTCGATCGGGGGTGGGGGCACGACGTCCGACACGCGAGAGTCCTCGCTCTCGGGTAGGCCAATGTGGAAATCGGCACCCAGCGGCCGGGCCACCTCCTGGGCGAAGAACGTACCCAAGGAGTCTCCCGTGATGCGCCGGACGATCTCGCCGATCAGATGACCCTGGGTCAACGCGTGGTAACCCGACGCCGTGCCCGGCTCCCACCACCAAGGAGCCTGGGCTGCCAAGCGCGACGTGCATCGTTCCCAATCGGCCAGATCCTCGACCGCGAGTGCGTCATCCCACCCCGCCAGGCCGGCGGTATGGCCCATGACGTGGCGGACCTCGATTCCCTCCTTGCCGTTGGCGGCGAACTCGGGCCAATACCGGGTGACCGGTGCGTGGAAGTCCAACTCGCCGCGGTCCGCGAGCATCAGAGCAACGAGAAAGGTCATTGTCTTGGTGGTCGACCACACCGTGGTAATCGTGTCGCGCTCCCATGGCGTTGTTCTCTCGGGATCTGCCGAGCCACCCCAGATGTCGACGACCGGCTCGCCGTGGAGACAGACAGAACCGATGCCCCGAGATCGGCTCGCGTCTCGAGCTGGCTGGGCAGGGCGGCACGCACCGGCTCGAAGCGCGGGGCGCACGTCCCCTTCACGTCGTACATTCGTGGTTCTTCTCTGAATCTCGTCGGAGGTCACTCGATTTTCGCTTGACCGTACCGGGTCTTCCGGCGTCGCTCGTCGTCGCACATGGAGTCTTCGACCGTTCTGATGAAGTCACCGCTCGGAGCACCAGGACGAGAGGACTGAGACACTGTTTCGACGGGCCTGACGAGTCGTCGATATGCTTGACTGCAACGAACGGCTGACTTCCCACACAAGGAGCCAACGTCCTTGTCCACCACGACCTTGCGCCCCGGCGATACGAGCGACCCGTCCCGCCGGGGTCCCGGGCGCCCACGCGACCCGTCGGTCGATGTCCTCGTACGGGCCGCGGTCCGTGAGTCCCTGATCGAAGACGGATTCGAGGCGACCAC
The DNA here is from genome assembly GCA_963789235.1 of uncultured Acidimicrobiaceae bacterium. Taxonomy (GTDB): domain Bacteria; phylum Actinomycetota; class Acidimicrobiia; order Acidimicrobiales; family RAAP-2; genus Bog-473. The sequence continues at coordinate 633,650 of CAWBJX010000003.1, forward strand.
GATTCCAGCAGTGGCGAGACGGGCCGGTATCGGCGCACCCACGATTTATCGACGCTGGCCGACCCAGATCCAACTCATCGAGACGGTCTTCGATGACATCTTTGCCGAGGAAGTGCTCGAGGTGCCTCCGGACGCGGGGGATTTCCCATACGTCGTCCGTCGGGTCGTCGAGGGTGCCTTCCAGTTCTACGGGCACCCCGCTGCCCGACGCGCTCTCCCGGGGCTTCTCGCCGCTTATAACGGAGATCCGAGTCGTTACGAGGACTTGACGGAGCGTATCGAGATCCCGGCGCGCCGCGTCTTCCGCCAGGTTCACGCCAACGCCCTGAAGCAAGCGAGGGTGGGTAGGAAGCCGGATCCGGACACCATCTTCGGCACGATTGCCGGATCCGCCCTCTATTTCGCTGGGATCCGCGGTGAGACGGATGCCAAGGCACGACGAAACGTCGTTGAGGTGGTGTTGAGGTCCACTCGTGTCGATGCTTCTTCCACCCAGTGAAGGGACGAACCGTAGGTTTGCGTCGCCACCGCGAGATCCCGGGGCCCGTCGATTCGCTCCGGACAACGACCCGCACGATTCCCTTCAGATGAGTCGGTGAAGTCAACACTTCCAGGCGCACCTGTCTCCAGGGCAGCCACGCCTTGAGCCCAGTTCAAGAGTGGGCCTCCTCCGCGGCCGTTGACATCCCACCACCGAGGAAGACGGCGCGGGCGACGTCGCTTCTGGTGAGAAGCTCGCGGGTCGAACCCTCGAAACGGACCTGCCCCTTCTCGAGGAACACGGAACGCTCGCAGATCTCCGCCGCGACGTTCAGGCTCTGCTCGACGACGATCAATGAGATGCCCGCTTCACGGAGCCGATCGACAATCTCGATCAGCTGCCGGACCACGACAGGGGCGAGTCCGAGGGAGAGCTCGTCGATGCACAACACTCTGGGGCGCAGGAGGAGCGCCTTACTCAACGCGACCTGTTGTTGCTCGCCTCCGGACAGACTGCCGGCCTTCTGGTTGCGGCGCGATCCGAGTGCAGGGAAGATCGAGTACACGTCGTCGAATCGTGCCCTTCGCTCCTTCGAGGGCAGACGGGCGCTGATGCAGGACATTTCGAGGTTGTCGAGGACGGTCATGTCCGAGAAGATGGCCCGGCCTCCCACGACCAGTAGCAAACCCCTTCCCGGTAGGTCCTCGGGCGGCGTTTCGGAGATGTCCTCGCCGAGATACGTGACGCTCCCATGAGAAGGCTGCTCCAAACCGGCAATGACCCTCAGCAGGGTGGACTTTCCAGCGCCGTTGGTGCCAAGCAGGGCCAACGCCTCATTGTCGTGCAGCTCCAACGAGATACCGAACAACACCTGCAGTTGTCCATAGGAGAACTCGATGTCGTTGACGACGAGGACGGACTTCTCGGTATCGGCGGCCTTCATTTGACGAATGGCGGGTGGAAGGTGGGGTTGGGAACCTGCCAGCATCGGCACGAGGCGTGGTAGTAGGCGGCCCTCCAGTAGGCGATCCCATAGGTCGCTCCCTTCGGTGCCGCGGAAAAATCGGTCGGGGCGAAGGGGTAGGAGAAGTCCACCGTTGCCATCGACTTCATGTCCTGCGGAAAATTGCTGGCCCGGACGGTCGAGGCATGGGCCATCAGGTCTTGCACGAACCACAGGTAATCGCACACCAAGCCCGGATATCCGGTCGTCTGCGAGTAGACGGGAGCCTGACCCGCTGCCGCATAAATGTCATTGCACTTCTTCGTACCGCCTGAGGGCACGTATCCAGGTGTGGACTGCTCCCCATACGCCCCTCCCAAGGCGTCCACGGCACCGTTGAAGTTCGTCGCGTTGGGTGCATTGGCCCCCGTGGCGACATCGGTGGCAACGTCGTTTTCGGCGTAGAGATATTGCGGCTTGTAGCCTTGCTGCTGTGCGATCTGGGTGAACAGACCGCCATCGATGATCTCGAGCATCATGACGTCACTGACACCGGCGCTCTTGAAGTTCAGGACCGCTTGTTCCATTGCGGCCGGTGTATCGGTCCCCGAAGCGGGACAACCCAGGCTGTAGTTCACGATCTTGCTCCCCGGAACCCCGGCAGCAGCCAGGGCCTGACGCTCGGCGCTCAACAACGCAGAGCTGCAGGTGTGATACAGCACGCCGATCTTTTTGAAACCATGAGAAGCCTTGAAGTAACCCAGCTGGTTGAGGCCCAATACGCCGTTGTACACGATGTCCTCGGGAACGTCGCCAATTTGGAGGTAGTACGGGTGATATTGGCTCAACTGCTCTTCGGTCAGGTACGTCGATGCCACCGGCACCTGGTGCGCGGGGAGACAGTCACTCGCGCCAATTTCCGTGAGAACCCCACTGTCCAAGACCATGAACGGGTGAGCGGCCGCGATATTGAGACAGGTCTGTTGGGCCCCGGCCGCGTCGACCGGGTTCACGTCATAGATCTGCATCACGACTTGGCGGCACCCGATTCCCCCGGATTTGTTGAGGCTGCGGGCCACCAAGTTCCATTCCGCACTCTGAGTTGCTGCCGGTGGGAGTCCGACCGTGCTGTTACTGAGCGAACCGCCTGAGATGTTGATCACGGTTGCTGCAATCGTGATCTGGTGAGCAGTGATGCCCGGCCCGGTTCCTTTGGGGCACTGACGTGTTGCAGCGCTGTTCCCACTGGCAACCGAGGTGGTTGTTGCACCGGCGGCAGAGGGTGTCCCCATCGAGACTCCGTCGCCGACAAACATGGAGACACTGGCAGCCAGCACGGCTACGCACCACATCCCGACGAGGAGTGACCAAGTCCTCCCGGTCCTCTTCGACTCCTTCATGCCGATTCCCCCTTTCATTGTGTGTGCGAAACGATTGCGTTTTGCGTCTGATCGGACTGCTCCGTCGCCTCGACGGTGGTTCCGAGGTAGCTGGCGATGACGGCGGGGTCGTTGCGCACCTGCTTCGGTGTACCCGCTGCGATCAGCTGACCGGATTCGAGAACGTAGACCCGATCGCAAATTCCCATGAGCAGCGGCATGTCATGTTCGATGACCAATACCGAGCATCCCAGCTGCTTCTGGACATCGCGGATCAATGGGCCGAACGATTCCGCCTCGCGCTGGGCAACTCCTGACGTCGGTTCGTCGAGGAGCAAAAGGCGCGGCTCGGTGGCGACCTGGACCATCAGGTCGCAGATTCGCCGCATTCCGGTCGAGAGTTCGGCCGTCAGGCTCTCTGCCCATGCGCGGAGGCCGAACGTGTCGATCAGCTCGAGGGCACGTCGACGACTCTCCTTCTCGGCTGCCCGGACCCACGGCGCGCTGACCATGGCGGGAAGGAGGTACGTCGTGGTGCCTTTGCCCAGGGCAACCTGGACCGTCTCTCGGACCGTCAGACCCGGGAAGAGCGTGGCCTCTTGAAAGCTACGGGCGACGCCGAGCTCGGCTCTCCGCTGTGGTGGTTGGTCGGCGAGTTCGGTGCCGAACACGCGCACCGAGCCCCGGTCAGGTCGGATGATCCCGCTCACGACGTTCATCAGCGTCGTCTTTCCCGCACCGTTGGGCCCGATGAGGCCGACAATCTCGTTACGATGCACCGTAAGATCTGCCCCACCGAGCGCCTTGATGCCGCCGAAGTGCACGGCGAGATCGTGCACCTCGAGCGGGACGATCCCGGACGACTCACTCGATCGTTGGCGCCGAAATCGCCTCGCTGTCCTGGCTGGTGCGATGGCCGGGGCCAGCCGAACTGCCGGGACGCGCACGACGTCGACAGCTGGCCCGGTGCTGTCGCTGGCGGCATCGACCGAGCGTTCCGCCGATCGGGTCCCGGCCAGGCGTGTCGCTCGGCGATTGAGGAAGGCTTGCCAGCCGTCCTCCGCGGCGCCCGCGAGGCCGTTCGGGTAGGCGATCATCGTTCCGACGACGGCCAGGCCTCCCATCAGCAGAAGGAAACCGACGTTCTGACCGACCGAGCCGAGGAGCCCGCTCACGTGCGGTCCGATGAAGAAGGTCCCCATGTAGAGCACCACCGCCGCCGCAACTGCTCCACCCAACGACCCGATTCCGCCCACTACTGGCAGGGCGAGCAGAGCGATCGATGAGTCGGCGGAGAATTGGGCAGGGTTGATGCTCTGCCACGTCTGGGCCCAGAACACGCCCGCAGAGGCGGCGATGAATCCGGAGACCGCGAGCACACGCAGCTTCACGACGCTGGGGCGAATGCCAAGGATGCTGCTCGCTCGCTCGTTGTCCCGGACCGCGATGATGACGCGCCCGGCGGCTGACCGACGCAGCGCACGAGTGGCGAGGAGTGTCAGCGTGAGAACAACCAAGGCGGCGTAGTAGAGATCCAGCTGTGAGTCGAGATGGACGAAGCCGGGGAGGGTGACCGTTGGTGTGATGACCGTGGTGAACGGGGTGGGTCCCGCGAACCAAGACTGCTGAAAGAGCCAGTCGGGTGCGATGATCGCCAGGCCCAAGGTCACGACCGCAAGGGTCACGCCGCGCACGCGTAGGGCTGGCAGTCCGATGATGACCGACACGGCTGCACCGGCAAGTCCCGTTACGACGAGCATATCGACGAGGTTCCAGCCGGCCTGGCCCGACCAGCGCGCGCAGAGGAAGGCTCCGATGCCGACCAACGCGAAGCTCCCCAGGCTGATCTGCCCCGCCCATCCGACGAGAATGGTGAGCGAGACCCCGATGAGGGCGTACATCGCCACGAGGGCCAGCAGGAACTGGTTGCCAGGCTGGGAGAAGTACGGGAAGTGCGGGAACAACACGGCGAGCAGCAACACGATCGCCAGTGCGCCCTTGGGAGCCCATCTCACCCCTGCCGATTGCCGAAGTGCCACCGGGATTCGCACACCCCGAAGATCCGGCACGGCTGCTCCTTCAGCCGTGAAGACCCGGGCGATGGCTCGACCCCGCAACAGGATCACGAGCAGGATCGCAACGAAAATCACCAATTCCGACGTTCCGGCATTGGTCGTCCGTGCCAATACGACTTGGTACAGAACTCCGAGAGCGACGCCACCTCCGACAGCCGCCGGGATCGATACGAACGCACCGATCGCTGCCGCGCCCATCGTCAGCATGAGCAGATACGGTCCAGCGGCCTCCGAGGTGAAGCTCGAGGTTGTCGGGCCACTGAAGATCGCCGACAACGCAGACAGCCCGCCGGCGATTCCCCAGACGAGCAAGCTCACTCGGTTCACCGAGATACCACACAACCGGGCCGCGTCGGGATTGTTCGCCGCGGCCCGCACTTGCTTCCCGAGCGACGTGTACCAAAACAGCGTCAAGAGAACCAACAGGAGGGGTACCGTGATGATCGTCAGTACCTCCACGCCCGAAAGGACGACGCCCCCCAGAGAGAAATGAGAATTGAACGGCTCCGGGTATGGTGCCTGCGATGTTGGGGTCAACCCCGGGATGTATGTCACTGCGAGGAGGATGTCGCTCACCCCGATGGTCAGTATCATCAAGCGAACGGGCGCCTTGGATCTCCGCCGCACGACGGAGACCGCGAACCTTTCGACCACGAGCCCGGTGCCAACTCCGACAGCGACGCATCCGATGAACGATGGCCACCAGCCCCAATGCCAGTCGTTGACAACCTTGGCGAGGAGGAGCGCGGACACTGCGCCGAGCTGGGCGTGGGCGAGGTTCAGAAATCGGTTCGCCCGAAAGACCATCACAAAGCCCACTGCGAGCAGCCCGATGGTCAGTCCGTTGATCAGCCCGAAGACGAGGGTGCCCGTGCTCATCAGTTCAGCTCGACCTGGTGATCGACCGTCGCGCGCGATCCGGAGGACGCGCTGAGGGGATCGAGAGAGGACGATGCCTCGTTGTCGACGCCCTTAGGTTCGGGATGACTGGGCCACGATCGGGACAAGCACTTGTCTGGAGGCCACTCACCGCTCGCTGCGTCCTCCCCCGTTCTTCGCTGCCGCACATGACTGCTGAGTTGACGCAACCGCGCCAGCCTAATTATGTTCTGCGCGGTAACTATATTGAGCGGGGGAGAAGTGGGCAAGCCAAGTGGAGGATTTCAGTCGTGCGCCACTCCGCCAAACGAGACCTGAAAGGGGAGGGGGACGTTTCAGAGGCGTCCCCAAGACTCATGGACAAATGCACGTGGACCGTCATTGGGACGCCTCGTCCTTCGCGGTCGGATCTCTCGTCCCGGTTGCACGATGAACTACCGACAGTCCTCTCCAAGTTGGTGCCGTCGGCGCTCCAAGTGCACGTCACGGTGCAAGAGCCAGATCAGTTCTCAGGAGCGAGTGTCGCGATGAGCACGGCGTCACGATGTGTCGACGCGGTGATCGAAGTGGAAACCGAAAAAGAGTGCCCGCCTCTGGACGACTTCCACGATTATCTCCAGCGAACCTGGTTGCATGTCCAGGGTTGGCGGGTGAACCCAACTCTGATCTACGACTCGACGATACCGAGGACGATCGGGCAGCCGTCGCGATCGCCGGTGCAGATCGTGTTCATCGAGCGGCTCGACGGCACAACAAGAGCACACTTTGATCGCAACTGGTTCGTCCACGCTGGACACTTCGATGGCCTCGAGGCCGAGAGCGACGCCTCCATTGCCGAGCGACGTCGGGAGGAGGCAGAGGGGACGGATCGGCTCTATCGTCAGAACCGGGTCATCGAGCCGATCACACCAACCGCCTGGCGAATTGACGGGTATGCCCAGCTGCAGCTCGGCTTTTTCGTCCCCGAAATCGGTGCTGACCCCTATCCGCGGGTGCGAGGTGAAGCGCCATTCGACCGCTGGCCCCCGAGAATCCTTCAAGGCTACGAGTATCGCATCCTCTGAGGTGCCGCTGACCGATGTGCTCTCCGAGCTCACACCCCCAGGATGACAATGTCTGAAGCGATGACCGATCTCGCCGAGTACACGGCTGTCGTCACGGGCGGCGCCGGTCAGGCTGCCGGACTCGGCCGAGGACTCGTGAAAGGCTTCTCGGCTGCCGGCATGAACGTCGCGGTCCTCGACATCGACCACACGGCAGCAGGGAGCGTGGTCGAGGAGCTTCGGAAGCACGGCAGGCGGGGACTGGCCGTCGCGGCGGACGTTCTGGCACCGGACAGCCTTCGGGCCGCCGCCGAACGGGTGAGTGACACATTCGGCACCTGCAACGTCCTCTGCGCCCACGTTGGCGGGGGAGGGCAGGGACGCTTCCTCGACCTGCCCATCGAGGCGTGGCAGGAGGCGATGCAGCTCATGGTGACTGGTACGGTGGCCACGATTCATGCGTTCCTGCCGCTCATGCAACGATCGGAGGGTTTGCGCCGGATCGTCCTCACGTCGTCAGTGGCCGCGCTCGTCCCGGGTCGCTATCAAGGTCCGTATCGAGCCGCGAAAGCCGCCGTGACGTCGCTCGGAGAGACATTGGCCCTCGAACTTGAGGAGGAGGGCATCGGTGTCACGATCGCCGTCCCGAGCGGGATGCTCCCCCGAGCTCATCGAGCTCGCTCTCGACAGACCGCCAGAGCTCCGGGCCGACCCCTCCAACATCGAGATGGCGATCGCCGACGAGATGATCCGCGACGCGACCGACATCGCTCCAGGCGAGGATGCTGCCCGGCCGGTCGTGGAGGCCGTCCTGGCTGGTCGCCGCTATGTGATCACCCACGGCAAGACGGCCGAAAGGGGCTATCAGGAGCGCCACCGGCTGATCGAACGTGCCTTCGCAGACCTGGCGAGCCGCTCGTACCGCACCGCCCTCGAGCAGCCGAACCGGACCTGATCGTGCCATTTTTCGGGACAATGGTGTTTACGTTACTATCCACATCGTATTGGGGGTCGCCGTCCGGCATGCCCGGCAACCGTGTCGGAGGGCACCGTGACGCCGCACGGCGCAGTGTCGCCGAACGCTGACCAAGGAGGCCCACGTGCTCAGTCCGTTCGACGATTTCCCCATTCACCCGTCCGCTGACCCCATCGCTGTTCCGGCCACCGGCGACCCGAATCACTACGACCGGTACTGGTTCAACGGCCACCAAAAGGATGGAGACTTCTATTTCGGTGCCGCAATGGGTCACTATCCCGTCCGCGGGATCATCGACGCGGCGTTCAGCGTGGTCAAGAACGGTGTCGAGCACTCCGTCTTTGCCTCTGGCGCCATGCCCGCTGATCGCGCAACCCGGATCGGACCCATGCGCATCGACGTCCTTGAACCGATGCGCACCATTCGCTATCGGGTCGCACCGAACGAACACGAAATCAGTTGCGATCTCACGTTCCGGGCGAAGACGGTGGCGGTTGAGGAACCTCGCCAGCAGCTCCGAACCCCTGAGGGCTTCCTGCTCACGGACCACACACGCCTCACCCAGTGGGGGACGTGGGAGGGCACGGTGATGGTGGACGGCGAAGGACTGCAAATTGATCCCGCCGACGTACCAGGGACCCGAGACCGCTCCTGGGGGGTGCGACCGGTCGGCGAGCAGCTGTCGTACCTCCGTCAGCCCAGGCCCTTCCAGATCTTTTGGCTCTGGGCACCCTTGCACTTCGGCGACCGCTTCACCCATCTTGCCTTCCACGAGCACGAGGATGGCCGTCGGTGGCTCGAGACCGCTCTCGTCCTTTCTCACCTTCCCCCAGGAGCCGAGCCATGGAGCACCGCGGGCGTGCGCGAGTGCCGGGGGATCCGCTACGAGCTCGACTGGGAACCGGGACGTCGAGAGATCAGGCGCGCCGAGCTCTGGTTCAGTGACCCGGTCGATGGCGAGGTGCACATCGAGGTGGAGAAGCTCTTCACGTTCCGCATGCGAGGCATCGGCTATTGGCATCCTCGCTGGGGGCACGGCCTCAACCATGGCCAGATCGAAACCGGTCGCGAGTCCATCAACCTCGCCGAGATCGACCCGCTGGACTTCTCGTCGCTCCACGTGCAGAACGTGGTTCGGGCCACGATGGGAGAACGCCACGGCATCGGGGTGGTCGAACAGATCGCCATCGGCCCACACGCCCCGAGCGGACTGAGCGGGCTGTTCGACGGTTACCAGGTCCGTCGCGCACGCTGAGCGAAGTGCCTTCCCCGACAGGAGGTGGGACCACCATGATCCCGGTCAGGACGAGATGACTCACGGAGGCCAGGACCACGCTGGACTGCAGACCTCCACCAGGGACCATGAGGTGTTGCGGTCGCGACTCGAAGCATGGCTCGTCGAACGGTTGCCCGGTGCGAGCATCAGCGACCTCGCGGTGCCCCAGGGCAACGGACTGTCCTCTGAGACGGTCCTCTTCGAGGTCGCCCTTCCCACCGAGGAGACGCCCCGTTCCTTGGTGGCCCGCATCGCACCCGATCCTGCTGCCGACCCGCTTTTCCCCCGCTACGACATGGCGCTGCAATTTCGCGCGATGCAGATGGTGGCTCGCCACACCGATGTGCCCGTGCCGACGGTGTACTGGCTCGAGACGGACGCGGCCGCAGTCGGGGCACCCTTCTTCGTCATGGAACGGGTCGAAGGAGACGTACCCCCCGACGTCATGCCGTATACGTTCGGAGACAACTGGCTCTTCGCCGCCACCCGCGACGAGCAGCTGGCTCTCGAGCATCGCACCGTTGCGGTCCTCGCTGCGCTGCACGAGTTGTCGGCGGTTGGACCGGCCGACTCCCTCTTCGGCCAAGATGACAGCCGGACCAGCCTTCGACGCCACGTCGACGACCAGCGGGATTACTACGCGTGGGTGGCCAGTGACGGCACAGGGTCACCGCTGATCGAAAGAGGCTTTCGGTGGCTTGAGGAGCACTGGCCCGAAGACGAGGGAGAACCGGTCTTCAACTGGGGCGACGCACGGATCGGAAACATCGTGTTCAGGAAATTCGCACCCGTCGCCGTACTGGACTGGGAGATGGCGTCCGTCGGGCCTCGAGAGTTGGATATCGGCTGGATGGTGTACACCCATCGGTTCTTCCAGGATCTGGCCGAGGACATCGGGCTGCCGGGCTTGCCCAATATGTTCCTGCGCTCCGCTGTGGCCGCGTACTACGAACACCTCACTCGGTACGCACCCCGCGACCTCGATTTCTACACGACCTACGGGGCGCTACGACATGCCATCGTGATGTTTCGCATTCCGCGTCGCCAGGCACATCTCGGTGAGACCACCTTTCCGGAGAATCCAGACCATGCAATCCTGTATCACGCCCACCTACGACGCATGCTCGACGACGCCTATTGGGCCACCGTGGCCGGAGCCTGAAGGCGTGGGGAAGCCAACGATGTATTCCTGTCACTTATCGAATGCGCTGACCGGAGAGACGTCGTCACCGCGCAGAAGGAGATCAATCGATGCCGGCGACAGCTACCGTGGAACGGTTCAGTCTCGCTGATCGGGTGGCCATTGTCACCGGGGGTAGCCGAGGAATCGGCCTGGCCATCACGCATGGGTTCGCCGAGGCGGGGGCAAAGGTCGTCGTGGCCGCTCGTCATGCAGAAGCGTGTGACAGCGCGGTGAGCTCGATCCGTGCCACTGGTGGTGTGGCGGCTGCGGTGCCAACACACGTCGGCCACCTCGAGGAGCTCGCTCACCTGGTCGATCGCACGATGGAGACGTTCGAACGGCTTGATATCGTCGTCAACAACGCGTCGAACCCCCTGGCCCAACCTGTGGGATCGATAACGGCAGAGGCGTTCGCAAAATCCTACGAAGTCAACGTTCGGGCGCCGCTGTTCCTGGTCCAGTCGGCGCTTCCACACCTCAAGAAGAGTTCGTCCGCCTCGATAATCAACGTCATCACCGCGGGTGTGTTCACCCACGGGGGGTACGTCGCACTCTACGTTTCGGGGAAAGCGGCCCTCCTCGCGCTCACGAGATCGATGGCCAGCGAGTTCGCCGCAGATGGCATCCGGGTCAACGCCCTCGCTCCCGGGACGGTGGCGACGCAGATGGTCTTCGGGATGCCCGAGGCCTTCCAACAGGTCGCCGTTGACGCACAGCTGATCAAGCGAATGGCTCAGCCTGAGGAGATGGTTCCCGGCGCCCTCTTCCTTGCCAGCGACGCCTCCGCTTTCATGACGGGTCAGACGCTGGTCCTCGACGGGGGCATGACGGCACACTGATGCGTCTGAAGCTGCCTTGTTCGTCGTTCATCCGATGGCGGCTCGGAGTGCGTCGAGCTTGGACTGGTTGAAGTGCGTCATGGTTCACCGGGAGGCCCGGGGCCGCGGCCTCGGGGTCCGTGAGGTCGCCCCATCCCACGGCGTGCCGCCGGGGGGCAACCCGGTTCTCCTTGGATAGCGTCTGACGGGTGACGTGCTCGGTCGTCGTGCTCGACCTCGATGACACCCTCATCGAGGAAGAGCGGACGGCGCGTTCCTCCTTCGACGAAGTGGCCCGCCGAGTGGGCGCCGGTGACCACGAGCACTCCTCGAGCCTGATCCGAGACGCCGTCCGCAGCGTGTGGCATGCCGGTCCCCACCACGCCTTGTGCGTGGAACTGGGAATTGCCTCGTGGGAGGGGCTGTGGGCGACGTTCGACGGGAATCACCCCGTCCTCGATGACCTGAGGGAATGGGTGCCCACCTATCGACGCCGGGCCTGGCGAAGCGCCCTGGCGGCGATCGGACTCGAGGGCCCGGCCCTCGCCGGGACGGCCCAAGATGTCTTTGCGAAGGCCCAGGCTCGCGGCCACCCCCTCGTGGGGGGAGCGGCGCAGACGATCGATCAACTCGGCGACCGCTACCGCCTCGGGCTCTTGACCAACGGCCCGTCGGACATCCAGCGGCTCAAGGTGCGGGGCACTGGACTGGGCTCCCGCTTCGAGACGGTCGCGATCTCGGGCGAGATGGGAGTCGGCAAGCCGGCGCCCGGCGCCTTCGCCGAGGTCGCCTCGAGGCTGAGGGCTGCACCGCACGACGTCGTCATGGTCGGTGACAGCTGGGAGAGGGATGTCCTCGGGGCCCTGTCCTCGGGATGGTCCGCCGTGTGGATCGCGTCGGGGAGACCGGCGCCCGAGAGGCTCGAAGGCGTCACCGTGATCGAGAGCATCGAGGGTCTCACCGACGTCCTCGTGTGAGATCTGCGTGGTGAGCCCCAGAGGGTCAGGTGAGGCGGGTCACGTCCGAACCTTCAACCGGATGGGTCGGGAGCGGGTTGACGGCCCACACTCGTCAGTCTCTTGACGACCAGGACGACGTCGTCGCGGGTGTTCTCCGGCTCGAGCAGGGCGAGGAGGTTGTCGGCGATGTGCTGGACGCCAGCGGGATGCAGCGCTCGAGCGGCCCCGGCGAGTCGTTCGAATCCCTGGTCTATGGGCTCGGCTCGGCGCTCGATGAGCCCATCGCTGTACATGATCAGCGTGTCGCCTTCGTGGGTGATGTGGGATGCATCGTGGCGGGGGAGGTCGGGATCGACGCCGAGCGGGAGACCCGTGGCGTCGTCGAGCCAGACAGCTTTGTCGTCGTGGATGACGAGCGGCGGGGGATGGCCGGCGCGGCTGTAGGTGAGCGCCCTCGTTTCGGTATCGAAGATGGCGCAGACCATGCTGGTGCAAACCCCGCCCTCCAGCGACCCCGCGAAGGTGTCGAGCGTGCCGAGAGTGGCGGCTGGGCTGTGCCCCTCGATGAGGAGGGTGCGTGCCGCGACGCGCAGCTGGCCCATGGCAGTCGCCGCGGGCAGGCCGTGCCCCACGCAGTCCCCGACGACAAGCGCCCGACGACCCGGGTCAACATCGATCACGTCATACCAGTCACCGCCCACCGCGAGGCCAGCGACGGACGGTAAGTAGCGCGCGGCGACGGTGGGAAGATCGACGGCTGGCTTGATCATCGCTGCTTGCAGGGTTTCGCTGATGTCACGATATTGACCCAATTCGATGGACCGGCGGTACGCGCTGTCGAGGGCGTGGCCGACCGTGGAAGCGATGAGCGCCAGATATTCGTCGAAGGGACCGTCCAACGGTCGCTGCCGGTTCAGCGCGGCGACCAGTACCCCGTCGATACCGTTGCCGCTGAGACCCAATGGAAGGGCGATCTGAGACACGGGATGCGTGGCGTCGGGAGCCGCGCCCACCGGCATCGGACGACGAGATTCGCTGACGCGCACCAACTCTTCCCGCGAGGCGGGCGCGACCGCCATGCGCCGGTTCGATGCCACCAAGGTCAGCGGTTCCCCTCCGCGAAGGTAGATGTCGATGGCCGCCAGGTCCTCGACGTCGACAGCCAAGGCGTTCGCTGCCGCGACGCAGACCTCGGTTGGGTCCATTGCATCGAGGAGCGCCCGACTGAGCCGGGCGAGGCTGGCAAATCTCCGTTGAGCCACGACCGAAGCGGTCGTTTCCACAGCCGTCACCAGGATTCCACCGACGGTTCCGTCATCGAGAAACAGGGGACTGTAGGAGTACGTGAAGTAGCACTCTTCTGAGAATCCGTTCCGTTCGAGCACGAGGAGCTGGTTCTCCGCCCACGTCGCCTGCCCCGTACTGAGAACGCTCGAAAAAAGTGGGCCGATCACATCCCAGATCTCGGGCCACACGTCCTTCGCCGGTGCTCCCAGGCCACTCGGGTGCTTCAGCGTGCCCAGCATCGGGCGAAGCCCGTCGTTGTAGACACCGATCAGTTGCTGACCCCAGAGCACCATCATGGGGAAACGCGAGCTGAGACAAACACCCACCGCGCTGCGCAACGCCGACGGCCATCCCGCCGGCATGCCGATCGGCGTCTCCGCCCAATCCTTGGCCAGCACGGCGTCACCCATCTCGGTACCCGCTGCGACCGTCACCAGCCAGTCTTCAGCCCAGGAGGACGCCCCGTCCTCCTTGTCCTCCGATGCCCCCAACACTTCGATCACTTCAGCTCCAACCGTTCTTCAGCGACGCGGTGCCGGAACTCCACTGAATCTACTCGCCGGGCACGCGGGGGCGTTCCGGGTCGATGGCCGATGATCGAATTGCGGCGCTACCACTGGGTCCACCAGCTCGACCGTGGTCGGGCGCGAAGACCAGCCGTGACGGAGTCAGTCCTTGACCACCTGATAGATGCCGTAGATCACACCGGGAATATGGCCGAGCAACTGAAGGAGAAAGGCCCAGAGGACCTCGATACACGGTCCCTTCTTGATCAGAACGGCGAGAAAGGGCAGGATCAGGCAGAGAAGGACGAGCAATACCTTGACCACGGGCTTCTCCTTTCATCACGGTCTTCTCCTCGAAACGAGCCCGCTCTCCGGCTCCTACCGTGCTCCGTCCACCGGCGGGGCTTGGCCATCATGGGCGTCGCGTTCTCGCATGGTGCGACGAGCCAGGAGCCTCAGCTGGAGCGTCCGGGCAGCCCCCACCACGAAGACTGCGGTCGCACCCAGCAGCGCAGCGATCAACAGATCGAGACCGAGTGGAATACGCCAGTGGATCCCGAAGAACGTGGCGTCGGTGGCGTGCAGGTTCTCCAAGATGAAGACCAAAACGACCACCAGGGCGAAGAGTGCGAGCGCAACGAAGGTCCATGAGCTGGAGGTTCGAGTCGAGGGTACGCTGCTCTGGAGGCCGTGCCCCCGGCGCTCGCGTGCTGCTCGGGCCTCGTGACGAGGCTCAGAAGACTCGATCTGTGGATCTGGGATGCTCATCGGCGCGGTCACCCTCGCGGCGTTCGAACCTGTCGTGCCATTACCCAAAAGCGTCACGCATCAGACATGAGAGAAGACTGCGTCGCCGGCGAGATCGTCTGCCGCCGAGCGCTCTGCCCGTCTCCCGGGTCAAACGCTCGAGCCCCAAGAGGTCGAGCCGCCGGCGCTCGCCCTACGACCCAGGCGTCGCCGTGTGGGCCCCGAGAGGACGTGAGCTCGGCGCCTTCGCGCCTGGGTCGACGACGCCTCTGTTCCACCACGCCGGGTTCCGGCGCGCTTCCTGCGTCAGCCACGAGAAGTGGTGCTGGGCCGAACGCCGCAAGAGCGGCAGTGTCGCCAACCCCACCAGCGACCACCGTCGCGCCCCGGGGCGCACTTCGTGGAGGATCGAGAGCACACAGGCCACGCCCCAGACGTGCAAGAGGGCGTTGTAGGCAGGCATGACCCTTTGATCGAGGCCCTCCGCCTCGGTGAGGACCGGTATGCCCAGCCTGTTGCGGCGCCACGGCCACAGCCGGAAGTGCACGAACACCCCTGCGAGCGCGGTCCCCGACAGCACGGCCAACAACCGGTCCCAACGCCTGCCCCCTCGTGCCGCCAGGGTGACCCACAGGGGAATCTCAGCGCCCCAGAGCGTACTGGCCGGTCCGAGGCCCAACTCGGGCTGCCAGACGAGCCCGACTCCGCTCGTCAGCTCGAAACCGTGATGAGCGGCCGTGAGCATCGCAACCATCGCGGTGCACGGCCGCCGAACGCCCCACCGTCCTTCTGTCAGTCCCATGTCCGCCATTAGACCCGGTGCCGACGTGCTTGCCCAGGATGGCACCCGGTGATTCAGGGTGGTGTTGGCATCCTTGCCTCGACCGCCGCCGCCTCGGCCTGTCGCACCCGGGACGAGGCGGGACCTTCGACGAATCCGGTCCCCGGGGCATCGCGTCGGACGACCTTGACGAGGCGCCGGTAGGGCAGGTTGTGCCCGAGCGGGACCGATTCGGCTCCCCGCACCGTCGTCACCTCGTCGGCGGTGGCCGTCTCCACCCGCACGGGAGGCTCGCCGACGCGCAACCAGTCCCACACGAACCAACGGAAGCGGCTGGGTCGACTCCGGTCATCTCGGACCCAGTGCTCGATGGTGACCTCATAGTGGAACTCGAGCACGGCGTCCTCGTCGCCGATGGAGATCGGTGCGCTCGCGTGCTCGCCCAGCGAGAAGACGACGTCGTCGGATTGACGCTCGAAGGTGGGCTTGGCCTGGACACGTTCCATCTTTCAACTCCTCGTCGGCCGCCTCTCGTTGGTCTCGGCAGTTCTCTGCACGGCTTGAGTCGGAGGGTGCGGTGCCGGGCCACAGCTGGCAGGCTTCCGCCGTGCCGATCCCGCACTACGAAGACAAGCACCGGGGTCGCCCGTACGTGACCCCGCACCAGCTCCTCTCGTACCGGGCGAGCCAGGGTCGGCCGATCGAGACGCCACCTCGGGCGGTCGTCTTCGGCTGGCAGGGCGTCTTGCTCGACCGAGTCCGCGCCGCCCGGTCGTTCCGGGAGATCACGGGCCCGGCGGGTGCCGTCCTCGAACTCTCCCCTGCGCTGGGCTTCGCCCGTCTCCCCGTGGGCGCACCCGCCGCCGCCATCGTGATCGAGGAGCTGGCGGCGCTCGGCGTGCGGACCATCGTCGGAGTCGGCACGGCCGGCGGGCTCTCGCCCGACCTCGAGATCGGCCAAGCCGTGGTGTGCTCGGCTGCGCTCAGGGACGAGGGCACGTCGCACCACTACGCGCCCCCGGGCCGGTGGGCCCTTCCCGACGCCGAGCTGTTGGCCTCCCTCCGCTCGGCGCTCCCCTGCGCGGCGGTCGGTCCGACCTGGACCACCGATGCGCCGTACCGGGAGACCGCCGAGGAGATCGTTGCCTACCGGGACGAGGGCATCGTGACCGTGGACATGGAGGCCTCGGCCATGTTCACCATCGGCGCCGCCCTCGAGATCCGGACCGCCTCGGTCTTCTGCGTCTCCGACGTCCTGCACGGCGAGGAGTGGGAACCCCACTTCCACTCTCCGAACCTCGAGGAGACCCTCTGGCGGCTCTTCGCGACCGTCGAGGCGATGCTGGCCTCGGACGGGCCCACCGGGCTCCGGTCGAGCTGAGCTTGCCAGACGGGCGGGCATGGGCCGAGACATCACCGTGCTGCCGCGGACAGTCGCCGCGCCGGAAGGCAAGCCCGTCCGGCCAGAGGCGCCGGACAATCAGCGGTTGATGGCGGAGGTTCTCGACGACCCGTCGTCTTGGACCCCCGAACTGGCCGCGTTGACGGCCGAGGTCTTCGACGCCATGGCCGAGACCTGGGCCGATGAACGAGGGGGCTATCGGGTGGCGCCGCTCGTCGATGCACTCGATCGTGGGCGTCCTCCTGCGAAGGGACGGTGCCTGGAGATCGGGAGTGGCACGGGCGTGCTGACGCCCTACCTCGAAGAGGTCTGGGCCGACATCGTCTGCGTCGACCTCTCGATGAAGATGATGCGGCGCCGGCCCTCGGGTCGCCAAGTGCAGGCCGATGCACGCACGCTGCCGTTCCCCGAGAGCGCCTTCGATGTGATCGTCATCGGCGACGCGCCGCTCTTCGCCGACGAGATGGTGCGCCTCTTGACCCCCGAGGGCGCCGTGATCTGGTCCAACGCGCTCGGGCGGGGTGCGCCGTACTACTTGCCGACCGTGGACATGTGGGATGCGTTGGTTGGCGCAGCTCCGGACTCGCAGTGGTCGGCCGTGGAGAGTGAGGCCCTCTGGGGAAGCTGGGTGGTGTTCGGCCGATCGGGCGCCGGACGATGACGACAGAGCGGTGGTCGTCTCGGCCGGCGCGGCCGCTCAGCGCGTCGGCGGCGCGGGTGCCGCCGGGGGGGTCACGTCGGCCGGCCACAGTCCCGCCTTCGCCAGGGCCGAGACCACCGCCTCGCGCAGCGCCCGCGTGAGCGCGTCGCGCCGCGACGGGACGGTGAGGACCGTCACCCGCATCGTGATGGTCGTCGCGTCCGCCGCCAGGAGGCCGACGACGCTCGGCGGCTCGGTCGAGTGGTCGACGAACTCCGCGCTGGTGGCCACCTCGTGCGCTGCCTCGGTGATCACGCGCCGCACGGTCTCGAGGTCGGCGGCGGCGGTACCGGGCAGCGTGAGGTCCACGACGGCGCGCGCCCAGCCAGCGCGAGAGGTTGCCGATCAGGCGGATGTCGCCGTTGGGGATGATGTAGGTGGTGCCGTCGACGCCACGGAAGCGCGTGAGGCGCATGGTGACGTCCTCGACCACGCCGGTCACCCCGCCCACGATGACCGAGTCGCCGACGTTGTATTGGTCCTCCATGGTCATCAGGATGCCCGAGAAGTAGTCGCGCACGATCTGCTGTGCCCCGAACCCGAGGGTGGCGCCGATGATGGTGGCACTGGCGAGGAGCGGCGTGAGGTCGATGCCCAGCATGCCGAGCACGATTGCGCCCGCCACCACGAAGACGAAGAAGCGCCACACGTTCGCCACGACGCCCGCCATCGTCGCGACGCGGGCGGCGGCCCGTTGGGACCCGGAGCGGGTCGCCGTCTGGTTGGCCACCCGCTCGAGGAGACGGCGGATGACCTTGGCGCCGTAGCGCGCCGCGATGAGCGCCACGACGACGACGAGGAGGATGCCGAGTGGCCGGATGACGAGATCGGTGATGGTCGATGCGGTGTCGGGGCTGACACCGAGCTTGGTCAAGAGGTGGTAGAGCCAGCCCCCGCCCTCGTCGACCGCCGGGGAGGAGCCCGAGCCCGTCGTGCCCTGGCTCACCAGGGCATGGGCCGCCGCCAGGGAGGGAGTGGTCACGGCCGGTATTCTGTCCCCGAATCCGTCATATGACCACACTCACCCGAACACACGTTGCCACGCGGCGCAGCGTCCCCCCGTTCGATCTCATCCTCGTCATCGCCACGCTGCTGGTGTCCGCGGTCGGGGTG
Source organism: uncultured Acidimicrobiaceae bacterium (assembly GCA_963789235.1). Lineage (GTDB taxonomy): Bacteria > Actinomycetota > Acidimicrobiia > Acidimicrobiales > RAAP-2 > Bog-473. The sequence continues at coordinate 652,198 of CAWBJX010000003.1, forward strand.
GTCATGGTCTACACCGCGACCCGTGGCCCGCTGCTCGCCCAGGGGGACGACCCCAAGACCTTTCTGAAGAAGCAGGGCCTCTTCGTCGTGCTCGGGGTCGTCACGATGGTGGTCCTGGCCCTCTTCGACTATCGGCGTCTCGAGCCGCTGGCCACCGTCTTGTACTGGCTGATCGTTCTGTCCCTGTTGGGCGTGTTCGTGGTGGGCAGCAGCGCCCAGGGCGCCGCGCGCTGGTTCAGTGTCGGTCCGTTGCAATTGCAGCCCTCCGAATTCGCGGTGTTGGCCCTGATCCTGGCGGTGGCGTCGTATTGCGCGCGCCGCGACGAAGAGGGGCTGGCTTGGCGCGACGTCTTCCGCCTGATCGTCATGTCGGGCATCCCGATCGTGCTCGTGCTGCTGCAGCCCGACCTCGGCACCGCCATGATCATGGTGATCGTGTTGCTGGTCATGCTGGCGGTGGCGGGCCTGCCGATCAGGATTCTCGTCATGTTGCTGGTGGGCACGGTCCTGGTCGCGCTCGTCGCGGTCGAGGGCGGCCTGTTGCACCACTACCAGATCGCGCGGCTGACCACCTTCTTGAACCCGAACAACAAGAGCACCAACCCCTACGTGCAATCCGCCATCTACAACCTGCAGGAGGCCAAGAACGCCATCGGCTCGGGAGGCCTCTTCGGCTCGGGGATCGGGCACGGGGCGCAGACGAATCTCGGCTACGTGCCCGAGCAGCAGACCGACTTCATCTTCACGGCGGTCGGGGAGCAGCTGGGCTTCGTCGGGGCCGTCGGGGTGCTGTCCCTCCTCGGCATCATCGCCTGGCGGGTGCTGCACGCGGCCGTGGTGGCGCGCGACTCCTTCGGGCGCCTGATCTGTGCCGGCCTGTTCGCGTTCATCGCCTTCAGCGTGTTCCAGAACGCGGGGATGACGATGGGCATCATGCCCATCACCGGGATCCCGCTGCCCTTCGTCAGTTACGGGGGGACCGCGGTCCTGGTCTTCTTCGCCGCGGTGGGCCTGGCGCTGAGCGTCGGCGCCCGACGGAGACACCGGTGACCGACGTCCAGCCCGAGGTGGCGGCGGAGGACGTCCCGGTGCCGGCGGCGCCGGAGCCGGTCTCCCAACCCGTGTTCCGCGTGATGCACGTCGAGGAGGTCTCGCTCGATCTGCCCTCGCAGTACCCGGCCGTGACGCTCGTGGAGTCGGAGCCACCGGGGCGCATGCTCGTCTTCCCGGTCGGGCTTCCCGAGGGCACCGCCATGGCCCAGGCCCTGCGGCGCATGGAGGGGCGTCGGCCGATGACCCACGAGCTGTTCGTCCAGGTGCTCCAGCGCGCCCGCATCGACGTGATCGCCGTGCGCCTGGTCGGACGCCAGGAGGGCAACCTCCTGGCCGATCTCGACCTCATGACGCCGGGCGGGCGCGAGGTGCTCGACTGCCGGCCCTCGGACGGCATCGTGCTGGCGTTGCGCATGGCGGTGCCCGCCCCGATCCTGGTCGACGAGCGCTTGCTCGAGGAGGCCGGCGACGTGGTCCCGCACGGCGCCGCCGCATCTGATCAGATCGGGTCATGACGATCATCAAGATCAACGCCATCACCGTCCCCGAGGATGCCGGCGACGAGTTGGCGCGGCGCTTCGCGGCGCGCGCCGGCGCCGTGGACGATCAGGAGGGCTTCGAGGGCTTCGAGCTCCTGCGCCCGACCGACGACCGGCGCCAGTGGCTGGTCGTCACCCGCTGGCGGGACGAGGAATCGTTCCAGCGCTGGGTCGCCTCGCCGGCCTTCGCCCACGGCCATGCCGGGGCCGACCGGCCCTCGCCCCACGGCGGCCCCGTCTCGGTGGCGTCGGAGCTGTGGTCCTACGAGGTGGCCGGCGGCTCGGGTCCAGCCCGGCCCTGAGCCGGCGCAGATCGTCCCAGGGGAACCGGGCGTCAGGGCCAGGAGCCTTCGCCCCTTGCCGCCGGGGCCGGACGCGGGACGAGGTTGAGCCCGAGTACCCGGCCGGGCCGTCTGCCAGACTCTCCCCGAACGTCCGCCCCCGACCTCGAGGCGAAACCGAGAACGGGGCGCGTAGCGGACGCGCACCGGAAAGGAACGATGCCATGACACCAGCCGACGACCGGTCGGCTCTGCCCGTGACCACGCAGGAGGCCGACCTCGCCAAGGACTCGATGCTCGGCGACCGCTTCCTGCTCCGCTTCTCCGAGGACACGCTGCGGCACCGGCCGCTGTGGATCCGCCTGATCATCGAGTTCCTCGGCACCTTCGTCTTGGTGACCGTCGCCGCCGGGGCGGGCGTCATCAACCACTACGTGGGCACCGACCCGATCAGCCGCACCGCCGCGGTGATCGCCCCCGGCGCCGTGGTGATGGCGATGATCTACGCCCTCGGGCCGCTGTCCGGGCTGCATATCAATCCCGCCGTCACCATCGCCTTCACGGCGCGGCGCGTGTTCAAGGTGGCCTGGGTGCTGCCCTACCTCGCCGTCCAGTTCGCCGGGGCCATCTGCGCCGCCCTGGTGCTCCAGGCCATGTACACCCACGTGTCCTCGGGCAGCAACTACCCGATCAACAAGCCGGGGGGCGACTGGCGCTCGCTCGTGATGGAGATCATCCTCACCGCGATCCTGGTGACCGTGATCTTGAACACGGCGACGGGCTATCGCAGCATCGGGCACAATGCGGCGCTCGCCGTCGGGTCCACCGTCGCCCTCCTCGGCCTCTTCGCCAGCCCCATCAGCGGCGCCTCGATGAACCCCGCCCGCACCCTGGGCCCCGACATCGTGGCCTGGGACTTCACGGGGTGGTGGATCTACATCGTCGGGCCCCTGGTCGGGGCCGCCATCGCGGTGATGATCATCGTCACGGTGCGCGGCGTGCCCGAGGCGGCCGAGCGCGAGGCGGCCGAGGGCGGGGCGCTGCCACTGTCGCGCTGAGCCCGGCCGTCAGCGCGCCGGCACCATGGGGCGCTCGCCCGGGGCCGCGGCCTCGCCGGCGGCGAGCATGGCCGCCTGCGACTTGGCGCCCTCGTCGGAGATGCGCAGCAGCAGCGCGATGAGGATGTAGTTGGCCAGCAGCGACGAGCCGCCGTACGCCACGAACGGGAGGGTGATCCCGGTGAAGGGCAGCAGCCGCACCACCCCCGCCATGATGAAGAAGGCCTGGAAGCCGATGATGATGGTGAAGCCGGCGGCCATCAGGCGCGAGAAGTCCGAGCGGGCCGTCTGGGCGATGCGGAGGCCCGACCCGACCATCAGGATGTAGGCGAACACGACGGCCGCCGCGCCCACCAGGCCCATCTCGGTGCCGATCGCCGCGAAGATCATGTCGGTGGTGAGGAACGGGATGTTCCCGGCCTGGAGGTCGAACCCGAGCCCGGTGCCGCCGACCCCCCCGGTGCCGAAGCCGTACCAGCCGAGGCGCAACTGGGCACCCGCCGAGTTGACGTTGGTCGGGGTCTCCCACGGGTTGAGCCACTCGTCGACCCTGGTGTGCACCTGCCCGAAGTAGCGGGCGGCGACGTAGGCGCCCACACCGAAGAGCACCAGGCCGAGCACGAGGTAGCCCAGGCGCCCCGTGGTGATCCAGAGCAGGCCGATGAAGAGGACGAAGAGCAGCGCGGCGAAGCCGATGTCGCCCTCCAGCCCGATCACCGCCATGGCGGCGCCCCAGGCCACGAGCAGGGGGACCAGCGGGCGCGGGTCGAGGACGAGCCGGTTCCCGAGCCGGGCCGTCGGGATGGAGAGCATCTCCTTGTTCTCGGCGAAGTACGAGGCGAAGAAGATGCACAACAGGATCTTGGAGAACTCGATGGGCTGGAATCGCAGCCCGCCGACGTGCACCCACAGCCGGGCCCCGTTGATGGGGCTGAAGAAGAGGGGGGCCACCAGGAGGATGCCGGCCACCAGCAACAGGAGGTAGCGGTAGCGCTCCAGGTCGCGCGAGTACTGGACCACCAGGAGGGTCAGGACGTAGAGCCCCACGCCGAGCGCGACCCAGCCGGCCTGCTCGCGTGCGTAGGGCGGGTTCCAGCGCGCGATGACGACGTAGCCGATGCCGTTCAGCAGCGCGGCCAGCGGCAGGATGACCGCGTTGGCGTCGGGCGCGAGCCATCGGTTCGCCATGTGGGCGGTGAGCGCCAGACCCAGCACGATGCCGAGAAACGGCCCGATGTTCGCCGGGATCTTCGATTTCACGCCCAGCTCGGCGATCACGTACAGCGCGACGATCAGGAGCGAGCCGAAGAGCAAGCAGGCCCAATTCGGTGCGCCGCTTGGGCTTGGGACCGAAGACGTAGCGCGGCAACGGCGTGCGACGGGTTCGTGACGGCACCGGGCGAATCGTACTGGTGAGGGGTAGGATCGCTGTGGCATCCGCCTCGGCCGCACCCTCGCTGAACCTCTCGCCCATGACCCAGACCCAGCCTCAGCAACCCCAGGCGCAGCCGCCTCCGCCCGGGGAGCCCGTGGCGGTGACGGCGAGCACCGAGACGCCGGCCGTCGCACGCGCCGTCCCGCCCACGTACCAGCAGATCGAGGCCTTCGGCTACCAGCGCTTCACCAACCGCGAGCAGTCGCGGCTCGACTTCGGGGCCCGGCTGCTCGACCTGGCCGAGGACGACGGGCAGCCGCTCCTCGAGCGGGTGAAGTTCCTCGCCATCTTCTCGGAGCTGCTCGACGAGTTCTACCAGATCCGGGTGGCCGCGCTGGAGGACCAGGTCGCGGCCGGGGTGCGCACCCGCAGCGTCGACGGGCTCCGTCCCGGCGAGCAGCTGACCATGATCCGGGGCCGGGTCGAGGAGCTGGTGCGGCGCGAGGACCACATCTTCCTCGACCTCATCGTGCCGGCGCTCGCCCAGGCCGGCATCCGCTTCTCGGACTGGTCCTCCCTCGACGACGACGACCGCGAGCACCTGGTCGAGGTCTTCCAGCGCCAGATCTACCCGGTGCTGACCCCGCTCGCCGTCGACCCCGGTCACCCGTTCCCCTACATCTCGAACCTCTCGCTCAACCTGGTCGTCGAGGTGCAGGACGCCTCGTCGGGCGAGGGCCGGATCGCCCGGGTCAAGGTCCCCCCGACGTTGCCCCGCTTCGTGGTGATGCCCGACGGCGAGCGCTTCGTGCCGCTCGAGCAGGTCATCTCGGCCCACCTCGAATGGCTCTTCCCGGGCATGACCATCGGGCACCACCACGTGTTCCGGGTCACCCGCAACGCCGACCTGGCGCTCGAGGAGGACGAGGCGGACGACCTCCTGGTCGCCATCGAGATGGAGCTGCGCCGCCGCCGCTTCGGCAAGGCCCTCCGCCTCGAGATCGAGGCCGACATGGGCCAGGACCTGGCGGACCTGTTGGCCACCGAGCTCGAGATCGGGCCCGACGGCGTCTTCCGGGTCTCCGCGCCCCTCGACCTGAGCGGGCTGTGGGGCGTCTACGCCCTGGACCGTCCCGACCTGCACGGCGAGACCTGGACCCCGATGACGCCGCCCCGCCTGGCCACCGTGGCCCACGACCCCGCCGAGCTCTTCGCGTTGCTGCGCGAGCGCGACGTCCTGGTGCACCACCCCTACGACTCGTTCGCCACCTCGGTCGAGGCCTTCGTCGCGCAGGCGGCGGAGGACCCCGAGGTCCTCGGCATCAAGCAGACCCTCTACCGGACCGGTGGCGACAGCCCGATCGTGGCCTCGCTGATCCAGGCGGCGGAGAACGGCAAGCAGGTGGCGGCGATCGTCGAGCTCAAGGCGCGCTTCGACGAGGAGGCCAACATCGGATGGGCCCGCGCGCTCGAAGAGGCGGGCGTCCACGTCGTCTACGGCATCGTCGGGCTCAAGACCCACTCCAAGACCGCGCTCGTGCTGCGCAAGGAGGACGACGACGTCCGTCCCTACTGCCACGTCGGCACCGGCAACTACAACTCCAAGACCGCACGCATCTACGAGGACATCGGGCTGCTGACCTCGGACCCCGACATCGGCGCGGACGTCGGCGAGCTGTTCAACTACCTGACCGGCTTCTCGAAGCACGCCGACTACCGCCAGATCCTCGTGTCGCCGGTCACGGTGCGCAAGCGGATCAAGGCCATGATCGAGGAGCAGGCGGAGGCCGGCCCGTCCGGTCGCATCGTCATGAAGCTCAACGGCCTGACCGACGCCGAGATGATCGACGCGCTCTACCGGGCCTCGGGCGCCGGCGTCGAGATCGACCTGGCGGTGCGCGGCTTGTGCCGGCTGCGGCCCGGCATCCCCGAGCTGTCCGAGCGGATCCGCGTCCGCTCCATCGTGGGCAGCTTCCTCGAGCATTCGAGGATCTACCGCTTCGGCGGCCCGCCGCCCGACCCGGCGGCCGGGCCCGGTCTGCCCCTCAAGCTCTACATCGGCTCGGCGGACCTCATGGGGCGCAACCTCGACCGCCGGATCGAGGTCGTCGTCCCGGTCCACGACCCCGAGCTGCAGGGGCGCCTCTTCGAGGTGCTGGACCTGGTCTTCGCGGACGACACCAACGCCTGGGAGCTCGGCCCGGACCGGCGCTGGCGCCGCGTCCCCAACCGGCATGGCCTGAGCTCGCAGGAGCGGCTCAAGGAATTGGCGCGGGAGCGGTCCCGCCGCCGCCTCGAATCGGACCTCCGCGTCGCCGAGGGCGAGCCGACGACGCCACCTGGGTAGGCACCACCGGGCGCCGGTACCATCCTGCGCCATGGCGAGGGATGGACTGGCCCTGCGGATGGGGGCGGTGGCGTCGTCCCGTGGCTGGGCGTGGCCGGTCCTCTCGGGGGCGAGCGCGTTCGTCGGCGTCACGGTCCTCGCCCTGGTCCACCAGCAGCTCGACCTGGGCACCTACCTGCTCGGAGGCGCGCACGCGGCGTCGAACGACCTCTTCAGCGTCACCTACCCGGCCGACCATCTCGGTTTCACCTACCCGCCCTTCTCGGCGCTCTTGTTCGCACCGTTCGCGCACCTCCCACCCCGGGTCTGCGCGGTGGCGTTCTCGTGGGTGAACCTGGGCGCCCTGGGCGCGTTGATCGCCGTGAGCCTGCGTGCCGTGGGCGCGGCGTTCGACCGGCGCACGGTGCTGTGGTGGGCCCTCGCCCTGGTGCTCCCCGTGCTCTTGTTCGATCCGGTGCGCCAGAACTTCCTGCTCGGCCAGGTCAACATCATCCTCGCCCTCATGGTGGTGGCCGACCTCACGCTGGACCTGCCGCTGCCCCGCGGCATCCTGGTCGGGTTGGCCGCCGCCATCAAGGTCACCCCCCTGATCCTGATCCCGTACCTGTTCCTGACCCGCCAGGGCCGCTCCGGTGCCCGCGCCGTCGCGTCCTTCTGCGCGGCCGGGCTGTTCGCCGCCGCCGTCAATTCGTCCACCTCGTGGGCCTACTGGACGCACGACATCCGCGCCCCGCAGCGGGCGGGGAACCTGGCCTGGATCGGCAACCAGGGGCTGTTCGGCGCGCTCGAGCGCATGCTGGGCCACACCTTCACGACGACGACGACCTTCGTGCTCGTGGTGGCCGTCGGCGCGGTGGGCCTGGTCGTCGCGGCCGGGGCCTACCGCCGCTCCTCACCGGTCCTGGGGCTGCTCGTCGTCGAGGCCACCGAGTCCCTCGCCAGCCCGGTGTCCTGGTCGCACCACTTCATCTGGGTGGTCCTGTTGGTGGCCTGGCTGGCGCTGGCCCCGGACCGGCCGCGCGCGGGCGAGTGGTACGCCCTCGGGGTGGCGGCGCTGTTCTGGGCCGCGCCGTACTGGTGGGTGCCGCACGGGCCCGCCGTGGCGTTCGCCGGGCGGGGGTGGCTCATCCCGCTCTCGGACTGCTACGTGTGGTTGTGCGTCGCCGTGGTGGTGGGGGCCGCGATCCGGGTCGTGCGCTCGACCGTCGAGCGACGGGTGCGGACCGGGCGCCGGGCGATGGCGCCGTCGGGCGCCGGCACCTGAGGCCGCCGCCACCACGGCCGCTCACCCGGGGCGGCGCGGACCCGGCTGGCACACCAAGAGGAGCAGCTGGGACCCGGGGTCGAGCCGGCTCCCCCCGAGGGCTCCGCGTGGGTCACTGCCCAACCGGTCACGACCATGAGTTTCTCGGGGTCCCCCGGGCGGAGCTCGGTGCGCCTCGGTTCCCCGAGGGCGCCGAGGCCCGCCGCGGTGGCCAGCCGGAGGGCTCGCCGCAGGGCGCCGGGGGCGGGGGCGACCGGGAACGCGCCCACCAGCACGCTGGCGGGCGCGGCCCGGGCGCGCAGGGTCTCGCAGAGCGACGCCGACGCCTCGAGCGTGAGGGAGGCCAGCACGCGCTCGCAGACGAAGAGCGACGGTGCGGCCGGGTCGTGGCCGGCGCGCTCGAGCGCCCCGTCGAGATCCCCGCCGGCGAGGTCGACGCCGGCGTAGCCGACGCCGGCGGGCTCGATGCCGAGCGCGGCCAGCCGGCGCCGCTTGTCGGCCTGCGTGGAGGGGAGGTCGACCTCGAACCACCGCGCCGCCCGGCCGCCGAAGCGCAGGGCCCGGCCGTCGTAACCGGCCCCGACGAGGACGATCTGGTCGATGCCGCGGCCGAGCGCCGCCGCCACCTCGGCGTCGACGATCCGGGTCCGGGCCGCCACCGCGGTGGGACGGCCGACCGGCCGCACGAACGGGCCGGCGACAGCGCGGTAGAGGCGGCGCTCGGCCGCCACGTCGCCGCTGGGCGTGGAGGGGCGCGTGCGCTCGAGGCGGGCCCGCTGGGCGGCGACCCAGCGCGCGGTGACCGACGGCCGAGAGCCCCTCACCACGAGCCGGTCAGGAGGGAAGGGGCTTGGCCGCCGCCGTTCGGGGGTGCCGGAGGCGCAGCGACAGGTAGGCCGCCCCCCCGAAGGGGATGGGCAGCCAGAAATTCACGAGGCGCCAGCTGAGCACGCCCGCCGCGGCGACGCCGCTCGGGACCCCGAAGCCCTTGAGCACCGCCACGATGGTCAGCTCGATGACCCCGAGGCCGCTCGGCGTGAGCGGGATGATGGCCAAGATGTTGGCGAGGCCGTAGGCCACCAGCACGTCGATGGGCGAGATGCGGGCGCCGAAGGCCAGCAGGAAGACCCACAGGGAGGCGGCGTCGAGCAGCCAGTTGGCCGTCGCCCAGATGCCGGCCCGGGTGAGCAGCTCCGAGCTCGAGAACAGGATCTTCATGCGGTCCGCCACCCGCTGGACCAGCGAGGTGACGGTCTCGGCCCGCACGAAGGGGAGCCGGTCGGCCACCTTCTTCACGAAGACGGCGGCCTGCTTCTCGCCGCGGGTCAGGAGGAAGACCAAGGCGGCGAAGATCGCCAGCAGGAGCACGCCGAGAATGGCGGCGAACCCGTAGAGCGGGTTGTAGCCCTGCAGCGGGATGGAGATCAGGAGCGAGAGCCAGAAGATCACGTTGAGCACCACGGCCGAGCCGATGCCCTGGGTGGCCAGCCCGAAGGCGGCGGTGCTGCCCGACACGCCCGAATCGGTCAGGAGGCGGTAGCTGGCCGCGGTGCCCGGCACCGTGCCACCCGGCAGCGTGTGGCTGATGGCCAGGGCCCACATGTTGATGCGGAAGATGCGAAACCGGTCGGGCGCGCCGGGGGAGAGCACGGTGTGGGTCAGCTCCGCGTAGGCCGCGAGCGCCCCCAGCTCGAGGAGCGCGCCGAGGATGAGCCAGAGGAAGTTGAGATGGCTGAGCTGGTGGAGCTCCCGGCGTGCGCTGGCCAGCTCGGGGAGCAGGATGTACTCGCCGACGAAGAAGAGCAGCAGGACCATCAGCGTGATCTTCACGTTGCGCGGCAGGAAGCGACGCCGGGCGTCCGGGGCGGCAGGGGGCTCCTGCTGCTGGGGTTGCGCCGCGGCGTCCCCCGGCTCCACCTGGTCCATCGCCCTCATGCTTGCACGTCCATGGGGAGAATCAGCGCTTCTCCCACCGGAAGCTGCCAAGCTGGCCCCATGCCCGGGGAGGCACACGACACCTGGCGGTCGAAGCTGTCGGGCAGTGCGGACCGCCGGGGGATCCCCCTGGGCACGATCGTGGTCTCGGTCGCGACGGTGATCGTCCTGCTGGACCTGAACGCTGCCCTCATCCTTGGGCTCTGGGTGTTGCGGACCATCGTCGTGTACGTCGTCGTCGCCTTCTTCCTCACGCTCCTCATGACGCCGGCGATGCGCTTCTTGCGACGGAAGGGCATGTCCCACGGCGGGTCCGTCCTCTTGGTCTTCCTCCTCGCGGCGCTGGTGCTGATCGGATTGGTCTACCTGTTCACCGAGCCGCTGGTGACGGCCGCCATCCACTTCGGTCAACAGATCCCGACGCTCGTCCGGGAGGCCAAGAAGGGGCACGGCCCGCTGGGCCGGCTCGTGTTCCGCCTGCACCTGCAGAAGTACCTCTCCGAAGGGTCGACCAAGCTCACCTCCCAGATCACGAAGGTGCTGAAGCCGGCCACCGCGTTCTCCGTCGGCGCCGCCGCCGTCTCCACGCTCGTCGCCATCGCGACGATCGCCATCCTCACCTTCTTCACCATGCTCGAATCCCCGCGCTTGTGGTCCGGGTTCCTCAGCGTCTTCCGGCCGACCACGGCGGACCGTCTGCGCCGCGTCGTCGACGAGTCGATCAGGTCGGTGACGGGGTACATGTTGGGGAACGGGCTCACGTCGGTGATCGCCGGCGTCATCTCGGGCGTCACGCTGGCCATCCTCGGCGTCCCGTTCGCGCTGCTCCTGGGCGTCTTCGTGGCCCTGGTCGACCTGCTCCCACTCGTGGGCGGGCTGCTGGCCGGCGTCCCGGTCGTGGTCATCGCGGCGATCCACTCCGTGCCGGCCGGGATCGTCATGCTGGTGGTGTTCCTCGTCTACCAACAGGTCGAGAACCACGTGCTCAACCCGGTCATCATGAGCAGGACCGTCCAGCTCAACCCCTTCTGGGTGCTCATCGCCGTGCTCGTCGGTGCCACCCTGGGCGGGCGGATCGCCGGGGGGCTGGGCACCTTCGTCGGGGCGCTGATCGGCATCCCCTTCGGCGGGGCGGTCCAGGTGATCGTCCGCGAGCTGCGCCGGGGTCCCGATGCCGTCGTGGCGCCCTCGGAGCTGCACGGCCCCCTGACCTCCGCCGACCCCACGGACATCTGATCGGGGCAGAGATCCCTGCTCGCCCGCCGCCGGGGCCGCCCGCCGCCGAGGCCGGCGCGGCAGCGCCCCCTAAGATGCCTGTTCATGAGACCGCTCGTGGTCATCCCCACCTACAACGAGTCGGAGAACATCGAGCGGATGCTGCACCGGATCCACGAGTGCCTCCCCGGTGCCGGCGTGCTCGTGGTCGACGACGGGAGTCCCGACGGCACGGCCGACCTCGTGCGCGCCGCCGCCGCCGAGCTGCCCGACCTGCACCTGCTCGGCCGCGCCGGCAAGTCCGGCCTGGGCAGCGCGTACCGGGCGGGCTTCGCCTGGGGCCTGGAGCGGGGCTACGACGCCTTCGTCGAGATCGACGCCGACTTCTCGCACGATCCGGCCGCGCTGCCCTCACTGGTGGCGCCGCTCGAGGTGGGCTTCGACGTCTCCATCGGCTCGCGCTACATCGAGGGCGGGTCGATCCCCAACTGGGCCTGGCACCGTCATCTGCTGTCGCGCGGCGGCAACAGCTACGCGTCCGCGGTGCTCGGTCTCGGCGTGGCCGACTCGACCGCGGGGTACCGGGCCTACTCGGCGCGGCATCTTGCGCCAGCTCGACCTCGACCGGATCAGGGCCGAGGGCTACGGCTTCCAGATCGAGATGACCTACCGGGCCAAGCAGCACGGCGCCGCCATCACCGAGGTGCCCATCAGCTTCGTCGACCGGGCCGCCGGCGAGTCGAAGATGTCGTCGGTCATCGTCATCGAGGCGCTCGGTCTGGTCACCTGGTGGGGCCTGGGCCGCTTGGCCCGGGGACTGCGCCGCGCCCTGGCGGCCACGCGCGGGCAGGGAACGGCCCCCTCGCCCGGCCCCGGGGGGACCGGCAGCTCGGTGGCCGACGGCGTCCGCACGGCGAACGTCGCCGGCGCCCCGGGCACCGATGCCGGTGCCGTGGACCCCGTCCGGTCGAGATGAACGCGCGCCGGCGCGTCAGCGCGGTGCCGTGACGATCGAGGCGCCCGCCGCCCGCATCCTCGTCGTCGACGACGAGCCGAACATCGCCGAGCTGCTGTCGGCCGCGCTCTCCTTCGAGGGCTACCAGGTCGGGGTGGCGGCCACCGGGGCCGAGGCGATCGAGCAGGTGCGCTCCTTCCGGCCCAACCTGGTGATGCTCGACGTGATGCTCCCCGACCTCGACGGCACCGAGGTCTGCCGGCGCCTGCGCAACCAGGGCGAGCAGATGCCGATCGTCTTCTTGACGGCGCGGGACACCACGCAGGAGAAGGTCGAGGGGCTGAGCATGGGTGACGACTACGTCACCAAGCCCTTCAGCGTGGAGGAGCTGATGGCGCGCGTCGGGGCCATCCTCCGGCGCGCCGGTGAGATCGCCGCCGCGGACACCTCCATCCTGCAGTTCGCCGACCTGACCATGAACGTGGACACGCACGAGGTCTGGCGCGGCGAGCAGGCCGTCGACCTGACGGCGACCGAGTTCAACCTGCTGCGCCACCTGCTCGAGAACGCACGCCGGGTCATCTCCAAGTCCGAGCTGCTCGACAACGTCTGGGGCTTCGACTTCCACGGTGACCCGAACATCGTCGAGACCTACATCAGCTACCTGCGCAAGAAGATCGACGACCGTGATCCGGCGTTGATCCACACCATTCGCCGCGTCGGCTACACCCTCCGGCTGCCCCGCGAAGGATGAGCCTCCAAAAGCGGCTCGTCGCCGTCATGGCGTTGCTGCTGGTGGTGGGTCTGCTGGTGGCCGACGTCGTGACCTACGCCTCGGTGCGCTCGTTCCTCTACGGGCAGGCCGACAACACCTTGGCCCAGAACGAAGCGCTCGGCTTCAACTACCTCACCTTCGCCGCGGGCCGGCACTTGCCGGTCAGCGAGGCGAATCTCTCCCGCCGGGTCTCCTCCGACGTGTACGTCACCCTCCTCGACCGCAGCGGCCAGGTGGTCCTGCGCCGCCCCTCCGGGTCGCCCGCCCACCCCGACCCGGCGCCCATCTTGACCAAGGACATCCCCGTCCAGCAGGTGCCCGACATCTACCGGCACGTCAAGGTCGGGCGCTACACCGGCACCTTCCGCCCCGACCCCGACGCCGTGGTCCTGGGCAGCACCGGCGACCCCGACGGCGAGTACCGCACGGTCGCCGTCACCGTCCCCCAGGGGACGCTGGTGACGTCGATCTCGCTCAACCCGACCAACGACACCCTCGCCTCGCTGCGCAAGGTGGAGCTGATCGCCAGTCTGGCCGTGCTGCTCGCCATGGGCGTGCTCGCCCTGCTCGTGGTGCGCCGTGGCCTGCGACCCCTGCGCCAGATGGCCGGCACCGCCGACGCCATCGCCTCGGGAGACCTGACCCGGCGCGTGCCCGAGGGACGTCCCGGCACCGAGGTGGGCCGGCTCGGCTCGGCCCTGAACGAGATGCTGACCCAGATCGAGGAGGCCTTCTCGGAGAAGTCCGCCTCCGAGGAGCGCCTGCGTCAGTTCGTGGCCGACGCCTCGCACGAGCTGCGGACGCCGCTCACCTCGATCCGCGGCTACGCCGAGCTGCTGGGACGCGGTGGCTTCTCCGACGAGGCGGGGCGGCGCCGGGCCCTCCAGCGCATCGAGGAGGAGGCGACCCGCATGGGTGGCCTGGTCGAGGACCTGCTCCTGCTCGCCGAGCTGGACCGGGGGCGGCCGCTCCTGGCGGAGCCGGTCGACCTGCACCGCATCTGCGCCGACGCCGTGGGCGATTCGAACGCGGTCCCGCACGGCCACCACCTGGTCCTCGAGGCCGGTGGCCCCGTGATCGTGCTCGGTGACGGCGAGCGCCTGGCGCAGGTGGCCCACAACCTCGTGCGCAACGCGCTGGCGCACACGCCCGCGGGCACCGAGGTCTCGGTGTCGACCGGGGTGGAGGGCAAGATGGGCGTCATCCGGGTCTCCGACAACGGCCCGGGGATCGCGCCGGGCGAGGCGGCACGCGTCTTCGACCGCTTCTACCAGGGCGACCCGTCCCGCACCGGCGCGGGGACCGGCCTGGGGCTCGCCATCGTGCGGGCCATCGCCGAGGCCCTGCACGGGACGGCCGAGGTGCGCTCGAACCGGGGCGGCGGGGCGAGCCTGGTGGTCAAGGTCCCGCTCGCCGCGACCCACGTCGCCGCCGCAACGCCGCCGCCGGTGCGCTCACCGCAGCTGCGCTGACGCGCCGGGGACGACGGCCTCGAGGACCGTCGCCAGCTTCACGTCGGTCTCGGCGGCCTCGGCGTCGGGGTCCGAGCCGGCCACGATGCCCGAGCCGGCGCGCAGCGTGACCGACCTGCCGTCGTCGTGCAGGCGCGCGCTGCGGATGCCGATCATCCATTCCCCGTCGCCGTCGGCGCCGACCCAGCCGACCGGTCCGGCCCAGTAGCCGCGCTCGCCCGCTTCGCACCGCGCGATGAACGCCAGCGCGTCGGCGCGCGGGGTGCCGCCGACGGCCGGGGTCGGGTGCAACCGTTCGAGGAGCTCGAGCACCGCGACCGGCCGGGCCAGGCGCCCTTCGATCCTCGTGCCGAGGTGGGCCACCGAGCGGAAGGCGACGAGCGAGGGCTCGTCGGGCACCGACAGCTCGTCGCAGGACGGCGCCAGGGTGGCCGCGATCTCCTCGACCACGTAGCGGTGCTCCTCGCGGTTCTTGGCGGACCGGGCCAGGTCCCGCTGGGCGTCCGCGTCGCGGCGCGCCGTGTCGCCGCGGGCGACGGTGCCGGCCAGGGGGTGGCACGAGACCCGCCCGCCGTGGCGGGCCACCAGCAGCTCGGGGCTGGCCCCGAAGAAGGCGCCGTCGGGCACCGGCATGGAGAAGATGGTGCAGCTCGGTTCCCCGGCGCGGCAGGCGGCGGAGCACGGCCGCGAGGTGCAGGGGCCCCTCGAGCCGGACGGTGACGGGGCGGGAGAGGACCACCTTGCGCAGCGTGGCCCCGGGCTCGCCCATGTGCGCCACGGCCCGGGCCACCAGGGCGCCGTAGCCCGCCGCGGTCATCGGCGTGCTGAGGCCCGCCACGCCGGGGTCGGCGTCGACGTCGGGGGTGGCGCCGTACTGCCAGATGACCGAGTCGAAGAGCTCGTCGGTCTGGGGGAGCGCCGTGTCCGCCGGCCCGACCGCGGTGGCCCAGCGCCGGGTGACGCCGTCGGCGTCACGGGAGATCCCCATGGTGAAGCGGGGGATGACGAGGTGCCCGGCCATGGTGTCGACGAAGGGCAGCGTCCCGAGCGCCACGGCGCCCGACCCGGGGCAGCGCACCGCGTCCTCGCAGGGGATCGCCGCCAGCGCCGCGGTGGCATCGTTCGCCGCGACCAACTGGGCGGTGCCCCAGCCGACCAGGGTCAGCCCGGGGCGGTCGAAGAGCACGGTGGGGCTGCCGTCGAATTGCAGTGCGTCGGGGCCGTACTCGAGCGCCACGGTGCGGGCGTGGAGGGAGGCCGTCACGGTGGGCCGGCGCGGGTGGCGGCCACCAGCTGGCTCAGGCCGCCCGCCAGGGGCCGGATGCCGACCCCGGAGAACCCCGCCGCGAGCAGCATCCGGCGCAGGACCGGGGCGGGGGGGAGGTAGGCCACCGAGCGTGGGAGGTAGCGGTAGGCCTCCTTGTCGGAGAGGGCACCCCCGAGGGCGGGGACCGCCTTGGTGAACCACACGTCGTAGCCGGCGCGCCAGAGCCGCGAGGTGGGAGCGTCGACCTCGAGCACGGCGATGCGGCCGCCTCCGCGCAGCACCCGGGCGGCCTCGGCCAGGGTGGCGGCCAGGTCGGTGAAGTTGCGCAGCGCGTAGCCGCAGACGAGTCCGTCGAACGCACCGTCGACGAAGGGGAGGCGGCTGCCGTCGGCCTCGACGAGCGGGGTGGTGGCGCCGTTGGCGGCCAACATGCCGGCGCTGAGGTCGGCGCCGACCACGCGGTAGCCACGGCGCCGGGCGAGGCGCGACAAGTCGCCGGTGCCGCACGCCAGGTCGAGCACCAGCGAGTCCTCGGGCAGGCCGAGCGCGGCCACGGTGCTGCGGCGCCACGCCTGGTCGAGCCCGAGCGTCATCAGGCGGTTCATCAGGTCGTAGCGGGGCGCGATGGTGTCGAACATGGCGCGCACGCGCGCCGTCTTCTCCTCCCCGGACGGCAGCGGGGACGACGCCGGGCCCGCCGATGCCGCCTGCCCGCGTCGGGCCACGGCGTGGCGCGCCGTCAGCGGTAGTACCGGTAGACCACTTGGGCCACGCAGGCCGGCTTCGGTGCGTCCTTGACCTCCATGACGAGGTCGTAGGTCACCTGCACGCCGCCCTCGACGTCCTCGACGCCGGCCACCGTGACGCCCATGCGCAGGTCGGAGCCGACCGGGACCGGCGAGGGGAACCGGACCTTGTTGCAGCCGTAGTTCACACCGAACTTCATCTGGTCGACGCGGATGATCTTGTTCAGCAGGACCGGGGCCAACGACAGGGTCAGGTAGCCGTGCGCGATGGCGGTCCCGAAGGGTCCCGCCTTGGCGCGCTCGGGGTCGACGTGGATCCACTGATGGTCACCGGTCGCCTCGGCGAACAGGTTCACCTGGTCCTGGGTGATCGGCTGCCAATCGGAATGGCCGAGATCCTTGCCGACGAGCTCGTGGAAGGCGTCGACGCCGTCGACGATGGTGTTCATGATGTGCTCCTCGCTGGTCAGGGTCTGCTTTCGCTGAGGGACGCTACCCGTCCTGGGCACCTCACTACGCTGGCGCCGGTGAGCTATGCGCACGAGCACGACTCCCTGCAGCACCACACCCATCGCGACGTCCGGGGTGGCGGAGCCCGGGCGGCCGTGTTCGGGATCAGCGACGGCCTGGTCACCAACGTCTCCCTGGTCCTAGGCATGGCCGGTGCCAACCCGGGGGCGTCCATCGTGCGGCTGGCGGGCGTGGCCGGCCTCATCGCGGGGTCCTTCTCCATGGCGGCCGGCGAGTACCTCTCCATGACCGCCCAGCGCGAGCTGATGGAGCGCGAGCTCGAGGTCGAGCGCCGCTCGCTCAGCCACAGCCCCGAGGGCGAGGCGGCGGAGCTCACGGACATGTACGTGAAGCGGGGGATCGACCCCGCCGTGGCCACCGAGATGGTCAACGAGGTGATGCAGGACCCCGACCTCGCGCTCGAGACGCACGCCCGTGAGGAGCTCGGGATCACCGCCCAGAGCCTCGGCTCGCCCTGGCAGGCCGCCGCCGCCTCCTTCGTCACGTTCGCCATGGGAGCCTTCGTCCCGCTGGCGCCGTGGTTGTTCACCTCGGGGACGGCGGCCATCGTGCTGTCCATCGTGCTGGGCGCGGTGGCGTCGCTCGTCGTCGGCGTCGTGCTGGCCCGCTTCACCGAGCGGCCGGCCCTCGTCTCCGCCCTGCGCCAGCTGGCCGTGACCGCGGTCGCCGCCGGCGTCACCTTCGGGGTCGGGCGGGCGATCGGGGCCGGCACCGGCATCAGCTGACCCGGTGGCGCCGCGCCGCCGCGCCGACCGCGCCGGCCGCCGTCGGCTCAGGCGCTGCCGGAGGGGTCGCGGCGGTACGAGCGGTCGACGTGGTCGACGTGGAAACCGAGCGAGCGGTACAGGGCGACGGCGGCCTCGTTGCTGGCGTCGGTGTAGAGCATCCCGACCGTGACGCCGCGTCGGGCGAGTGACTCCAGCCCCGCCACGGTGAGGGAGCGGCCCCACCCCTGCCCGTGGTACCGCGGATCGACCGCGATGACGTAGATCTCGCCCAGGACGGGCGTGCGGTCGCGGTGGATCTTGGTCCAGCACGATCCGATGAGCCCGTCGCCGTCGGGGTCGTCGGCCACCAGGAAGCCTTCGAGCTCGACCCAGTCGGCCGCCAGGCGCGCCCGGAGCTGCCCGACGGTCCACGCCCCCTGTTCGGGATGGCCGGCGAAGGCGCGGTTGTTGGTCCGGACCCACGCCTCCTCGTCGCGCCCGGGCTCGAACGGCCGGGTGGCGAGCGGCCGCACCGCCGCCACGACGTCGTCGGCCAGCGGGAGCGCGACGCGCATCTGGAGCAGGTCGCGCTCGGGGACGAAGTCCAGCGCGCGGGCCGTGTCGTCGTCGTCCGGGCCGGCCGCGGTCGCCCACAGGTGCACGGTGGCGCCGGACGGAGCTTCGGCCACGGCGCGCCGGATCAGAGCGGACGCCAGCGCGGGCCCGCCGGCGCGGGCCGCGGGGTCGACCACCACGTGGAGCGCGATCGATCCGTCACGCGCCGGGAAGAGGAAGGCGCACCCGGCCAGCCCGGCCAGCCCGGCCACCGAGCGGGCCAGCACGGCGCGTCCCTCGACGCGCGCCTCGCTCGGACCGGTGAAGGCCAGCAGCTCGGGGTCGGGCAGCGGCGGGTTGTCTTCGGCTGCTCCGGCGTGCGCCAGGAGGCGGGAGAGCGCCGCCCGGTCTGGACCGCTCAGCTCGGCCAGGTCGACGACCGCCATGTCCACGAGGTCGTCCACTGCGATCACGCTAATGGGGCCGGACCGGCGAACCCGGTACCGTGAGCTGGTGGCGAAGCCCAGGACACCGAAGGGTCGGGCGCGGCTGACCGTCGAGCGCCTGGCCGAGCGCTACCCCGGCACCGCGACGGAACTCTGCGCGCTCGTGCACAAGGACGCGTTCGAGCTCTTGGCGGCCACGATCCTGTCGGCCCAGAGCACCGACGCGCGGGTCAACCTGGTGACACCGGTGCTCTTCGCCGCCTACCCGAGCGCCGAGGCGCTGGCGGCGGCGAACCCCGAGGATGTCGAGGAGATCGTCCGCTCCACCGGGTTCTTCCGGTCCAAGACCAAGAGCCTCATCGGCATGGCCGGCGCCGTGGTGCAGCGCTACGGCGGGGAGGTCCCCTCGGCGCTCGAGGAGCTCGTGACCATCCCCGGTGTCGGGCGCAAGACGGGCAACGTGGTGCGCAGCGTCGCGTTCGGCCTTCCGGGGCTTCCGGTGGACACGCACGTGCTCCGGGTCAGCGCGCGGCTCGGCCTCCTCGACGGGCTGACGCCGGCGCAACGGCGCGACCCGGTCAAGGTCGAGCACGAGCTGGACTCGCTGATCCCGCCCGCCGAGTGGGGGGCCTTCAGCCTGCGCATGATCCTGCACGGGCGGGAGACCTGCCTCGCCCGACGACCGCGCTGTGAGGTCTGCCCCTTGGCCGACTTCTGCCCCTCGGCACGGTAAACGGCGCCCGAGAGGACTTTTGGCCCCTTTTTAGGCAATTCGGGTTTCCCGTGGTGAAATCCAAATAGCCAAGCGCTACCATGACCATTGGAACCGGTTCCCGCCACCTGGTTCCAAAAGGGTCGATGCTGGGATCCGCCTCCTGGCCGACTCGACCAATGCCGGCCCTCGGGCCGGCATTGGTGTCTGCGCCCCCGGTGGTCGGGAGCTCTGCTCCCCGTAGGTCCGGAGCTGTGCCCCCGGTGGTATGGAGCTGTGGTAGTACTTGAGGTGCTACCCTCGAGGCATGGTGACCAAGCGTTCCGTCTCGCTCGATGACGAGGTGGCGGCCGCGGTCGAAGAGGCGGCCCGCCAGGACGGCGTGTCCTTCAGTGCCTGGCTCTCCTCGGCGGCAGAGAAGCAGTTACAGGTGCGCCAGGGCCTGCGCGGCGTGGCGGCCTGGGAGGGTGAAACGGGGTCGCTCAGCGCCGAGGAGCTCGCGGCGGGCGAGGCACTCCTGGCCCGCCTGCGCTCCGGTGTGTCCGGCGTGGCGTCGCGCGTCCGTCGCCGGTGAGCGCCAACCGCCGGGAGGGTCTCGTCTACGGGCTGGGCGCGCTCCATGCCGCGGCCCGCGGCGACCGCATGATGTGGGCGCTGCACCGCGCCGCGCTGTCGAACGGGATCGTGCCGGTCGTCCCGGCCCTGGCGGTGGCCGAGGGGTACCGCAGCGAGGCGCGCAGCGACAGGATCGGCGAGCTGTTGGCCGGCACGGAGGTCGAGCCCTTCACGGGCGAGGCGGCGCGCCGCTCGGGCGAGATCGCGGCCCGCTGCGACACGTCGGACCTGAGCGTGGTGGCCGTCGTCGAGCTGGCCGAGCGCCGCAACTGCGCCGTCGTGACGCAGCGCCAGACCGTCCTGCGCACGGCGGCGGGGCTGCTCGGACACGAGCTGGTCCTCTACGCGGTGTGAGCGGCGCCGGGCTCAGCGTCCGGCCGACCCCTGTGCGAAGCGCCGCAGCCGGCGCAACGCGCCGCCGAGCGAGCGTTCCACCGAGATCAGCTCGTGAGCCATGTCCTCGTCGCCACTGGCCAGCGCGCTCTCCGCCAGGGCGGTGACCCGCTCGTGCAGCTCGGCGAGGGTGGAGGAGAGGGACGAGATCTCGGCGGCGGATGACATCACCCGATGATGGCCGATCGGGGGGAGGCCCGGGAACCCCCCGGTAGCCTTGTGACCTCATGCCCCTTCGCATCGTGGACCTCCGCGGCACCGAGCCGCCCTTCGACGCGCTGCTGCCGCGGCCCGACGCGCCGGGGGCGGAGGTGCACGACGTGGTGGCCGCCATCCTCGCCGAGGTGCGCCGCCAGGGCGACCAGGCCGTGGTGCGCTACACGGCCGAGCTCGACAAGGTCGACGTGTCCGACGGACTGCGCGTGCCGGCCCGGGAGATCGAGGAGGCCCGTGCCACCGTCCCCCCCGCCCTGTCCCGGGCGCTCGAGGTGGCCTACGGCCGCATCCTGGCCTACCACGGCCACGAGGGCACACCACCGGCCGACCTGGTCGAGGGCGGCATCCGCGTCCGCCCGCTGACCCGCCCCGTGGCGCGGGCCGGCCTCTACGCGCCGGGAGGGCGAGCGCGCTATCCGTCGACCGTCCTCATGGGCGCGGCGCCGGCGCGCGTGGCGGGTGTCTCGAGCATCGCCCTCTGCGTGCCCCCGGCCGCCGACGGCAGGATCGACCCCGCCACCCTCTGCGCCGCCTCGATCGCCGGGGTGGACGAGGTCTACCGGATCGGTGGCGCCCAGGCGATCGCCGCCCTGGCCTACGGGACGCGGCAGCGTGCCCGCGGTCGACGTGATCGCCGGCCCGGGCAACGCGTACGTCGCCGAGGCCAAGCGGCAGGTGTCGGGCCTGGTGGGCGTCGCCTCCGCCTTCGCCGGGCCGTCCGAGATCGTGGTCGTGGCCGGTCCGGGGGCGCCGCCGGCCTTCGCCGCCATCGACCTCGTCGTGCAGGCCGAGCACGGGCCCGACGGGCTGGCCTGGTTGGTGACGTGGGACGCGGCCCTCGCCGACCGGGTCGGCCGTGACGTCGACCGCATCGTGGCCGCGTCGAGCCGGCGGGCCGACCTGGAGTCGACGCTGGCCACGGCGGGCATCGCCTGCCTGGTCGACGGCCCCGCCCAGGCGGTGGCGGTCGCCAACGCGATCGCCCCCGAGCACCTCCAGCTCATGGTGCCCGAGGAGGAGGGGGTCGCGCTGCTCGGGCTCGTGCAGAACGCCGGGGCCGTCTTCATCGGGGACTGGTCGCCGGCGAGCATGGGCGACTACCTGGCGGGGCCGAACCACGTCCTGCCGACGAACCGGACGGCGCGCTTCGCGTCCGCGCTGCGGGCGGACGACTTCCGCAAGCACCTCCACGCCGTGCAGGTGACACCCGACGCGCTGCGCGCGCGCTCGGCCCGCACGTCGTCACGCTGGCCGAGGCCGAGGGCCTGCCCGCCCACGCCGACTCCGTGCGGTGCCGCCTCGCCGCGCTCGACGAGGAGGGGGCGCCGTGAGCGGCGTCCCACCGGTGCGCCCCGACCTCGCGCTGGCCAAGGGCTACCACTCGCCCCAGGTCGACGCGGAGGTGCGCCTGAACACGAACGAGTCGCCCTTCGCACCGCCCGACGCCTGGCGCGAGGAGCTGCTCGCGGCATTGGCGGAGGTCTCGTTCCACCGCTACCCGGACCGCCCCGCCACCGAGCTGCGCCGGGCCGTGGCCGACCTGCACGCGGTCTCCTCCGACGAGGTCTTCTGTGCCAACGGCTCGAACGAGGTCCTGCAGTGCCTCCTCCTGGCCTTCGGCGGCCCGGGGCGCCGCGCCCTGCTCTTCGAGCCCACCTACGCGCTGCACTCGCACATCGCCCGCCTGACGGGCACCGCGCTGCTCGAGGGCCCCCGGGACGACGACTTCCTGATCGACCCGGGCCAGGCGGAGGACCTGCTGGCGCGCCATCGCCCCGACATCACCTTCCTCTGCTCGCCGAACAACCCGACCGGGCGCGCCGAACCGCGTCGGACCGTCGCCGCCGTGTGCGCGGCGGCACCGGGCCTCGTCATCGTCGACGAGGCCTACGGGCAGTTCTCGCCCTCCTCCGCGCTCGAGCTCCGGGGGCCGGCGCAGCCGGGGCTGGTCGTGACGCGCACCTTCTCCAAGACCTGGGCGATGGCCGGCGCCCGCCTCGGCTATCTGATCGCGGACCCCGCCGTCGTGGCGGCCTGCGAGGCCGTCGTCCTGCCCTACCACCTCTCGGCCCAGACGCAGCTGGCCGGCCTGCTCGCGTTGCGCCACGTCCCCGAGATGGAGGCGCGGGTGGCCCGGGTCGCCGAAGAGCGGGGAAGGGTCGCCGCCGCCTTGGGCGACCTGCCGGTGGACAGCTGGCCCTCCGACGCCAACTTCATCCTCTTCCGGCCCCGCGGGCGCGCACGCGGACGAGGTGTGGCGGTCACTGCTCGCCCACTCGGTGCTCATCCGCAACTGCGCGAGCTGGGAGGGCCTGCGCGGCTGCCTGCGCGTCACCATCGGGACCGCCGAGGAGAACGACCGCTTCCTCCACGCCTTGAAGGAGAGCCTGTGACCACCACCGCCCGCCACGCCGAGCAAGAACGCGCCACCAAGGAGACCACCATCGACGCCGCGCTCGTGCTCGACGGCTCGGGCGTCACCGAGGTGTCGACCGGGCTGCCGTTCTTCGACCACATGATCGAGCAGCTGGGCCGCCACGCCGCCTTCGACCTCAGGGTGCAGGCCGCGGGCGACCTCCACGTGGACGCGCACCACACCGTCGAGGACGTGGGCATCGTCCTCGGGGGCTGCCTGGCCGAGGCGCTGGGCGACAAG
This sequence comes from uncultured Acidimicrobiaceae bacterium, assembly GCA_963789235.1. Classification (GTDB taxonomy): domain Bacteria; phylum Actinomycetota; class Acidimicrobiia; order Acidimicrobiales; family RAAP-2; genus Bog-473. The sequence continues at coordinate 675,311 of CAWBJX010000003.1, forward strand.
GCCGGCATCCGCCGCTTCGCCTCCATGGCGCTGCCCCTCGACGAGGCGCTCGTCGAGGTGGCCCTCGACCTGTCCGGGCGCCCCTACCTGGCCTACGGGCTCGAGTTCGCCCCCGACACGCCGGGCCTGGGCACGCCGCCCTTCAATCCGCAGCTGGCCGAGGAGTTCTGGCGCGCCTTCGCCACCGCGGCGGGGCTCACCCTGCACATCCGCGGCGTCGAGGGAAAGAACACGCACCACATGCTCGAGGCCAGCTTCAAGGGGGTCGCCCGCTGCCTGCGCGACGCGGTGCGCGTCGAGGGGGGCGGCATCCCCTCGACCAAGGGCAGCCTGTGAACGCAGGGCCGCGCATCGCCGTGCTCGACTACGGCATCGGCAACCTGCGCTCGGCCGAGAAGGCGCTCCAGCACGTGGGCGCGGCGGCGCGCCTGGTCGACGACGCGGCGTCGGTGGAGGCGGCCGACGCCGTCGTGCTGCCCGGGGTCGGCGCCTTCGGCGCGTGCGCGCGGGCGCTGCGCGAGAGCGGGCTCGTGGAACCGGCGTGCGGCGCGGCTGGCGGCGGGGGTGCCCTTCTTCGGCGTCTGCGTCGGCTTCCAGCTCCTCTACGAGGACTCGCTGGAGAGCCCGGGGGTGCCCGGCCTGGGCGTCTTCCCCGGCACCGTGGCGCCGCTCCCGTCCGGCGTGAAGCACCCGCAGATGCAGTGGAACACGCTGGCGGTGCGCGGTGCCGGGGAGCCGGCGCCGCTGCGCGGCCTGGGCCCGCACCCGTGGGTCTACTTCGTGCACTCCTTCGCGCCGCCGATCGGGGACGAGACCGTCGCGGTGTGCGACTACGGGGGACCGGTGGCCGCCCTGGCCGTCCGGGGCCCGCTGTGGGGCGCGCAGTTCCACCCCGAGAAGTCGGGTGCGACCGGGCTGGCCCTGCTGGCCAACTTCGTCAGCCTGGCCGCGATGGCGTGGGCGTGATGGAGCTGCTCCCCGCCATCGACCTGCGCGCCGGCGGCGCGGTCCGCCTGACCCAGGGTGACTTTGCTCGCGAGGCGCGCTACGGCGACCCGTCGGCGTTGGCCGCGCGCTACATCGCCGGCGGCGCGCGCTGGATCCACGTCGTCGACCTCGAGGCGGCGCGCACGGGCGTCCCCCACGAGCGCGCCGCGCTGCGCGAGATCGTCCGGTTGGCCACGGCGGCCGCCGTCGACGTCCAGGCCGGCGGCGGCATCCGCACCGAGGCGGCCGCGGCGGAGCTGCTCGAGTCCGGTGTGACCCGCGTCGTCCTGGGCACCGCCGCCCTGGCGGAGCCCGCGCTGGCGGCGCGCTGCGCCCGCCGCTGGCCCGGGCGCATCGCGGTCGGCCTGGACTACCTCCTCCGCGCCGACGGGACCGCCGAGGCGCAGGGCCAGGGCTGGCTCGTCGGTTCCGGCCGCGCCCTGGCCGATCTCCTCGGGTCGTGGGAGGGGGAGCCGATCGGCGCCGTCGTCGCCACCTCGGTGGCGCGCGACGGCATGCTGGCCGGCCCCGACCTGGCGGGGCTCGGGTCGCTCCTGGCCGCGACCTCGCTGCCGGTGGTGGCGTCGGGCGGCGTGTCGGGCACGGCGGACCTGGCCGCCCTGGCCCGGCTCGAGGCGTCGGGCCGCACGCTGGCCGGCGCCATCGTGGGCAAGGCGATCGTGGAGGGGCGCTTCGGCGTGGAGGAGGGGTTGGCCGCGTGCGCAGCGTCCGCCTGATCCCGTGCCTCGACGTCACCGGGGGCCGGGTCGTCAAGGGCGTCCGCTTCGTCGACCTCACCGACGAGGGGGACCCGGTGGAGCTGGCCGCCCGCTACGACGCCGAGGGGGCCGACGAGGTCACGTTCCTCGACATCACCGCCTCCTCCGACGGGCGCGACACCATGGTCTCGACGGTGGCGCGCACCGCCGAGCAGGTCTTCATCCCCTTGACGGTCGGTGGTGGGGTGCGGGCGGCGGAGGACGCACGCCGCCTCCTCCGGGCCGGGGCGGACAAGGTCGCGGTGAACACCGCCGCGGTGGAGCGACCCGAGCTGGTGCGGGAGATCGCCGGCGAGTTCGGCGGCCAGTGCGCCGTGGTGGCGGTCGACGCGCGGAGCCCGGGCCGGCGGCGCCGGGTGGGAGGTCCACACGCACGGCGGCCGGACGCCGACGGGGAAGGACGCCGTGGCGTGGGCGGTCGAGTGCGCCGCCAACGGGGCCGGCGAGATCCTGCTCACGTCGATGGACCGCGACGGGACGCGCGACGGCTTCGACCTGGCGTTGACGCGGGCGGTCGTCGACGCCGTGGGGATCCCCGTCGTGGCGTCGGGCGGGGTGGGCCGGCTGCAGGACCTGGTGGACGGCGCCCTCGACGGCGGTGCCGACGCCGTGCTGGCCGCCTCCATCTTCCACCGCCGCGAGTTCACCATCGGCGAGGCCAAGGCCTACATGGCGGCGCACGGGGTCACCGTCCGCCCGGCGTGAGGCGCCGCGCCACCCGTCGCCCCTCGTGCCCCCGACCTGGAGGGGCGCCCCCGTGCGGTACCGTGCCAGGGTGCCCACGTCGACGACGAAGAACGGGACCAGCCAGGACAAGACCGGTGCCGACGCCAAAGGCGAGGACAAGCAGCCCATCTCGGTGCTCTTCGACCGGGTGATGGTGCAGATCTCGCCGACCGACGGCGAGCGGCGCTCGCGGGCGGGCATCCTGATCCCGGCCACGGCCCAGATCACCCGGAGGCTGACCTGGGCCGACGTCGTGGCGGTGGGGCCCCACGTCCGCACGGTCAAGGTCGGGGACACCGTGCTTGTTCAACCCCGAGGACCGCTTCGAGGTGGAGGTGCACGGCGAGGAGTACGTGATCCTGCGCGAGCGGGACATCCACGCGGTCGGCGTCCCCCCGCAACGACAGCGGCACGGGGCTCTACCTTTGAGCGGGCCCGGACCCGCGGCCGCGGCCGCCGCCGTGCCCCGACGGCGCGCCGCTGGCGTCGACGAGGAGCTCGTGCGCCGCGGTGGACTTCGGCAAGGGCGACGGCCTGGTGCCGGCCATCGTGCAGGACGCCACCGACGGCACGGTGCTGACGTTGGCCTACATGGACGCCGAGGCGCTGCGCCGCACCCTCGCCTCGGGGCGTTCGTGGTTCTACAGCCGCAGCCGTCAGGAGTACTGGCAGAAGGGCGAGACGTCGGGGGACCGGCAGTACGTGCGCGAGGTGCGCCTGGACTGCGACGGCGACGCGCTCGTGGTGCTGGTCGACCAGCACGGCCGCGGCGCCTGCCACACGGGTGCGCGCTCGTGCTTCTACCGGACCATCGGGACGGGCCCGGGGGTGGCCGCGCCGTGACGCCCGGCGGCGCCCCGAGCCCGCGGTCGGGCCCGGGCGCGCTCGGGTTCCGCCCCGACCCCGCCGAGTTCGCCGCTCTGGCCAAGGAGCACGCCATCGTGCCCGTCTGGTGCGAGGTGGTGGCCGACACGCTGACCCCGGTGGCGTGCTTCGCCAACGTCGTGGGGGACGGAGGACGGGTTCCTCTTCGAGTCGGTCGAGGGCGGCGAGCGCTGGGGCCGCTACTCCTTCGTGGGACGGCGGCCGCTGGCCACGCTGACGGCGCGGGGCCGCACGGTCGAGGCGACGGGCCGGCTCGGTCTGGGGCGCACCGACGACGGCATCCTGGCCGCGGTCGAGGCACTGGTGGCGCGCTTCCAGTCGCCGACCCTCGCCGGCCTGCCGCCGCTGCACGGCGGCCTGGTGGGGTATCTCGGCTACGACGTGGTGCGCGAGGTCGAGCGCCTCCCGCACCCGCCGCCCGACGACCTCGGGCAGCCCGACGCCGCGCTGGTGGTGATCGGGCAGTTCTGCGCCTTCGACCACTGGCGCCAGCGCATCGTCCTCGTCGACAACGTCGTGGTGCCCGAGGCGCCCGACGGCGTCGTCGACAACGAAGCGGTCGGGCGCGCCTACGAGGGCGCCTGCGCGCGCCTGGTCGAGCTGGCGGCGGACTGCGCCCGGCCGGGACGGGTGTCGCAGTCGGGCCAGATGGTGGCGGCCCCTCCCCCGGGGCTCGAGCAGGCCGAGGCGACCCGGACGATGACGTCGGAGGAGTACCGGGCGGCCATCGGGGTGGCCAAGGAGCACATCGAGGCGGGTGACATCTTCCAGGTCGTGTTGTCGCAGCGCTACGACCTCACGCTCGGGGCGGACCCCTTCGACGTCTACCGCGCCCTGCGCCTGCTCAACCCGAGCCCATACCTCTACTTCCTGCGCTTCCCCGAGCTCACGGTCGTCGGGGCGTCACCCGAGCCCATGGTCCGGCTGCGCGACGGCGTCGTCATCTCCCGCCCGATCGCAGGCTCGCGGCCCCGTGGGGAGAACGACCAGCACGACCGGCTCCTCGAGGGCGAGCTGGCGGAGGACCCCAAGGAGCGGGCCGAGCACATCATGCTGGTCGACCTGGCCCGCAACGACGTGGGGCGCGTGGTGCGCTTCGGCACCGAGAAGGTCGACGAGCTCATGACGATCGAGCGCTACAGCCACATCATGCACATCACCTCTCAGGTCTCGGGCCAGCTGGCCGAGGGCAAGGGGCCGATCGACGTGCTGCGGGCGACGCTGCCGGCCGGCACGCTGTCGGGCGCGCCCAAGGTGCGGGCCATGGAGATCATCGACGAGCTCGAGCCCACCAAGCGCGGCGTGTACGGGGGCGTCGTGGGCTACATCGACTTCTCGGGCAACCTCGACACGGCCATCGCCATCCGGACCATGGTCGTGACGGCCGACGGCCGGGCCAGCGTGCAGGCGGGCGCGGGCATCGTGGCCGACAGCGACCCGGAGCGCGAGGACGAGGAGTGCGCGCACAAGGCGGGGGCGCTCCTGGTGGCGGTGACGGCGGCCCGGCGCATGGGCGCGGCGCGCCACCGGGGGCCGCAGGCGTGACCGGCGGCGGGCTCGCGGCCGAGACCACTGCGCTGCGCCGGGGGGCCGGTGCCTTCCGGTCCGCCCGCGACACGCTGGCCGTGCGCGGGCCCGACGCCGAGGCCTACCTCCAGGGCCAGCTGAGCCAGGACGTGGAGGCGCTGGCGGTCGGTGCGTCGGCGGACGCGCTGCTGCTCGAGCCCGACGGGAAGCTCTCGGCGCTGCTGCGGGTCACCCGGACCGACGGCCAGGGCTTCGTGCTCGACGTCGAAGGCGGGTACGGCGCCGGCGGTGGCGGCGCGCCTGTCCCGCTTCCTGTTGCGCTCCAAGGTGGAGATCGAGCACCTCGACTGGCGCTGCCTGTCCCTCCGGGGCGCGGCCGTCGGTGAGGCCGCGGCGGGCCTGCTGGCGGCGTTGGCCGAGCGCGGCGTCCTCGCGTTGCCCGTCGCCTGGAACGGGTGGACGGGGATCGACCTGCTGGGGCCGGACGACGTGGTGCTCGGCCCCGCCGCCGGGGCGCTCCCGGCCGGCGTCGTGGCCTGCGGCGCCGAGGCCGTCGAGGCCTGCCGCATCGCCTCGGGGATCCCGGCCATGGGCACCGAGCTCACGGAGCGGACCATCGCGGCGGAGGCCGGGCTGGTGGCGCGGACGGTCAGCTTCACCAAGGGCTGCTACACGGGGCAAGAGCTCGTGGCGCGGATCGACGCGCGGGGGTCCAACGTCGCCCGCCGCCTCGTCGGGGTCGTGGCGCCCGCGGGGCCGGCCCCAGGCGACGCGCTCGCGGTGGGCATGACGCTGCACGCCGGCGAGGCTCCCCCCGGCGACGGCGCGGCCGACGACAAGGTCGCGGGGACCGTGACCTCCGCCGCCTGGAGCGTGGAGGTCGGGGCGTGGGTGGCGCTCGGTTACCTGCAGCGCCGCGTCGAGGCGCCCGGCCCGGTCCGGGTGCGCACCGGCGACGGCACCGGGGGCTCGCGCCCGGCGCAGGTCCGGTTGCTCCCGCTCGTCGGCGCCGCCGACGCCGGACCGGGCTGACGGGTCCTCCGTGGTGTCCGCGGCGGAGCATCACGGCGGCTGGCACACGAGGGCGTTGCTCGTCGTCGGTGCGGCCTACGCGCTCGGGGCGACCGCGACGAGGCCGTTCACCGTGCCGGCCGACGTCATGACCGCGCTGCCGATCGTCGTGCTGGCCGTCCTCGTGGTGGCCCGGTGGCCCCTGCACCCGCGGCCGCTGGAGCTGGCGCCGGCGGCTCGCGGGACCCATCCCTACCGCGCCTGGGGCGCCCTGTTGGCGCTGATCGTCGCCTGGGAACTGGTGCAGTACCTCGCCCGGGGGAGCCGTGGTGCCCACCCGACCCTCAGCTCCATGGCCGACGCGGTCGATCGCACCTATGTCCTCAAGGCGGTGGTCTTCTTCGGCTGGCTCTGCCTGGGCGCCCTGATCGTCCGCAAGGGCACGCCCACCCGCGCGCCGTCCAGCACCAGGGCGGATGCGCCGTGAGCGCGGCGATCACCTACGCCGTGTGGGCGGTCCTCGGCGCCGTGCTGCTCGGGCTGTGGGCTCTCTCGCGTTCGGAGGGGTCGACCCTCGCCCGCCCCGCGGTGGTGGTGGAGCGGCTGGCGACGGGCCCGCTGCTGCGGGTGGCCCTCGTCGTCTGGTGGGGGTTCACCGGCTGGCACTTCTTCGCCCGCTAACGGGCGACGTTGGCCGTGACCAGGAAGGGCCCGGTCTGCCGCGGAGTTGCTGGGACGCCGCTGAGAGGGCAACGCCGCTCGGGCGGCCCGAGGGGGTGCCCGCGAGCGCACGCACCGCGACTGCAACCGGACGTCACCGCGCCTGAGACAACGGCGGAGCACGCTCGGGGGATGACGCGGACGACACCGGGCGAGCCGGAGGCGACGGCGGAGACGGCCGAGGCGCTCCCCGAGCTGAACCCCTGGCGCGAGGTCGGGTGGATCTTCAGGGACGGGGCGTGCGTCGCCATCGAGCGCCAGGGTGCAGAGTCTCGATCCCGGCGACCGGTCGACTGATGGTCCGGCTGATCCACCTCGCGGACGACGGCACCGAGTTGGCCGCGGTCGAGGTCGACGACTTCACGATCGAGGTCCTCTACTCGGGCATCGCCGAGATGCTGCGTCAGGCCGCGGCGGCGAACGAGACCGCGGCGTCGGCGCTCGGCGCCCTCCCGCGCGAGGCGCGCCAGCGCCGCGAGAAGATCCTCAGCCGCCTGCCGCGACTGAGCCTCCGCCGGCCCCGGCCGTGGCGCGCGCCCGGCGTTGGGAGACCCAGGCGGGCCTGCCTCGGACGCCCGGTGGACCGTGGCCGAAAGGGCACGCCACTACGCTGACGTGGCATGCCCACCTACCTGGCGGACATCGTCGCCTCCCACCGGGCCCGGGCCGCAGCCGACCGCCGCCCGCTCGGTGACCTGGTCGAACAGGCGGCGAGCGCCCCACCGCCCCGGGACTTTGCCGGTGCGCTGCGCTCGGACGGGCTCTCGTGCATCGCCGAGATCAAGCGACGCTCGCCCTCCAAGGGCGACCTCGACCCCGGGCTCCAGCCCGACCTCGTGGCCAAGGACTACCTGGCCGGCGGGGCCGCCTGCCTCTCGGTGCTCACCGATGCCGACTTCTTCGGCGGGTCGGCGGACGACCTGGCGTCGGCGCGCCGGGCCACGGGCCTGCCCGTGCTGCGCAAGGACTTCACGGTGCAGCAGGCGGACGTCGCCGACGCCCGTCGCATGGGCGCGGACGCGGTGCTCCTGATCGTCGCCGCCCTCGACGACGACGAGCTGCGCGCCTGCGCGGCCCTCGCCGAGCGGCTGGGCCTGGCCGCGCTCGTCGAGGTGCACGACGAGGAGGAGCTGGACCGCGCGCTGGCGGCCGGGTCGTGCCTGGTCGGGGTGAACCAGCGCGACCTGCGCACGTTCCGACGTCGACCACGAGCGCGCCGTGGCCCTGGCGGCACGCATCCCTCCGGGGATCGTCGCCGTCGCCGAGTCGGGGATCCGGGACGCCGCCGACGCCCGGCGGCTGGCCGAGGCCGGCTACGACGCGATCCTGGTGGGCGAGGCGCTGGTCCGGGCCGAGGACCGCGTGGGCCGGCTCGAGGAGCTGGTCGGTCACCGCGTCGGGACGCGATGACCCCCGACCTCTTCGTCAAGATCTGCGGCATCACCTCGGAGGCCGACGCACTGCTGGCCGTCAGTCTCGGGGCCTCGGCCGTGGGGTTCGTCTTCGCACCCTCGCCGCGGCAGGTCTCGGCGCAGCTGGCGGGCGACATCGCCAAGCGGCTCCCCGAGCACGTGCTCACCGTGGGCGTCTTCCGCGACGAGGCGCCCCAGCGCGTGGTGGAGGCCGTCCGCCTGGCGGGGCTCGGCGCCGCCCAGCTGCACGGGCACGAGACGGCCCAGGAGACGAAGTGGGTGCGGGCCCGGGTGCCGACCGTCATCAAGGCGTTCCGGGCCGGTGAGAGCGCCGTCGCCCGCTTCGAGGACTTCGGCGCGGACTTCCTCCTCGTGGACGGCGACAACCCGGGTTCGGGCCAGGTGTTCGACTGGCGGCTGGCCGAAGGGGTGGCGAGCCCCGACCGCCTCATCGTCTCGGGGGGTCTGCGTCCCGACAACGTCGCGCAGGTGGTGGCGCACCTGCGGCCGGCCGGCGTCGACGTGTCCACCGGCGTCGAGTCGGCGTTGGGCCGCAAGGACCCGCTGCTCATGCGCGACTTCATCCTCAACGCCCGCCGGGCCGACGCGGCCACGGCAGCCCGCGACCCGCTGGCGGAGCCGGTGGCTGCGGAGCCCTACGACTGGAGGGACGGATGAGCGGCGAGGGGCTGATGGCACGGCCGGGACCCGACGGCCGCTTCGGCGAGTTCGGGGGCCGCTTCGTCCCCGAGTCGTTGATGCCGGCGTGCCTCGAGCTCGAGACGTGGTTCGACGACGCCTGGGCCGACCCGGCGTTCCGCGCCGAGCTCGACCGGCTGCTGCACCACTACGGCGGCCGCCCGACGCCGGTGACCGAGTGCGCGCGGCTGTCGCAGCGCCTGGGGGTGCGGGTGTTGCTCAAGCGGGAGGACCTGGCCCACACCGGCTCGCACAAGCTCAACAACGTGGTGGGCCAGGCGCTGCTCACCCAGCGGATGGGCAAGACGCGGATGATCGCGGAGACCGGGGCGGGCCAGCACGGCGTGGCCGCCGCCACGGCCGCCGCGCTCCTCGGGCTCGAGTGCACGGTGTTCATGGGCGAGGTCGACACGAAGCGCCAGGAGCTCAACGTCTTCCGCATGGAGCTGCTCGGGGCCGAGGTGCGGTCGGTGCGGTCGGGCAGCCGCACGCTGAAGGACGCGGTCAACGAGGCCATGCGCGAGTGGGTGGCGACCGTGGAGACCACGCACTACTGCCTGGGCTCGGTCATGGGGCCCCACCCCTTCCCCTACATGGTGCGCCAGCTGCAGCGGGTGGTGGGCGACGAGGCCCGTGCGCAGTGCCGCCGGGTGCTCGACGGGGCCGATCCCGACGTGGTGGTCGCCTGCATCGGCGGCGGCTCCAACGCGGCGGGGACGTTCGCCGGGTTCGTCGACACGGGGGCCCGGCTGGTCGGTGTCGAGGCCGCCGGCGGGGCGGCCGTCACCAACGGCATCCCGGGCGTGCTGCACGGCATGCTCTCGCGGCTGCTCCAGGACGAGGCGGGGCAGATCCAGGAGGCGGAGTCGATCTCGGCCGGGCTGGACTACCCGGGGCTCGGACCGGAGCACGCGCACCTGGCCGCCATCGGGCGGGCCGAGTACTCGACGGCCGGCGACGCCGAGGTGCTCGAGGCCTTCCGCCTCTTGAGCCACACCGAGGGCATCATCCCGGCGCTCGAGTCGGCCCACGCCGTGGCCTGGGTGTCCCGCAGCGCCGGCACCGATGCGCTGCCCGCCGGCTCCACGGTCCTGGTCACCCTCTCGGGCCGGGGCGACAAGGACGTGGCCCAGGTGCGCGAGATCTTCGGCCGCGCCCGCGATGCCTGACCTCGAAAAGCAGCTGCGGGCTCGCCGCGAGCGCGGCCGCAAGCTGCTGGTCCCGTACCTCATGGGCGGCATGACCGAGGACTGGGCCCAGACGCTGGCTGCGGTGGTGGCCGCGGGCGCCGATGCGGTCGAGGTGGGGATCCCCTTCTCGGACCCGATGATGGACGGGCCCGTGATCCAGGAGGCCGGGCTGCGCGCCCTGACGCGGGGCACCGTGCCCGACGAGGTGCTCGACGGGATCGCCCGGGCCGAGGCGCCGGTGCCGGTGGCCGTGATGAGCTACTACAACCTCGTCTACCGCGCCGGGCACAAGCGCATGGCCCGCTCGATGGCGGCCGCCGGGGTGAGCGGGGCCATCATCGTCGACCTCCCCATCGAGGAGATCGGGCCCTGGGCCGCCGAGGCCGACGCGGCGGGGATCGACACCGTGCTGCTGGTCGCCCCGTCGAGCCCGCCCGAACGCGTCGAGCGGATCTGCGCCCGGGCGCGCGGCTTCGTCTACGCGGTGGCGCGCATGGGCGTCACCGGCGAGCGCGGCGAGCTGGGGGGCGACGCGGCCAAGGTCGTCGAGCGCATCCGGGCCTGCACCGACATGCCCGTGTGCGTCGGGGTCGGCGTGTCGACGCCGGCCCAGGCCGCCGAGATCTGCGAGGTGGCCGATGGCGTCGTCGTCGGTTCCGCCCTGGTCCGCCGCCTGCTCGACGACGAGGGGCCCGACGGGGCGGCCGCCTTCGTCGGGTCGCTGCGGGCCGCCATCGACTAGCGGCGGCTAGACCCGCCCCCGCAGCTGGCGCTCGACCAGCGCGGCGATGGCGTCCTGACCGGCCGCCGTCGGGTGCACCGCCCGCCAGACGTACCCCTCGAGGTTGCGCTCGGCCAGGTCGGCCCGCGCGGTGCGCGAAGCGCACGAGGTCACGCCGTGGAGCCCGTCCGTGTCGGTGCACGCCTTGGCGGCGAGGACGTGCTCGACGTCCGCCGCCAGCGTCGTGTCGGGCACCGGCTCACCCGAGAAGACCCAGGGGTCCCGCGTGCAGATCCCGTGCCCGTCGACCGCCGACGAGACGTTGACGAGCGTGACGTTGGTCACGTGGTCGGCACGGGCATCGGCCACCGCGCCGGCGATGGCCTGGTTCAACGCCGCCAGGACCACCTGGGCCCCGGCGGAGGTCGCGGCCGCGTTGGCCTTGAGGCCGGTGCACACGAGGTTGGTGCCGAGACCGGAGAGCCCGGTGTCGTCGGCGATCTCGCCGGGGGTGGGGACCGGTTGGTAGTAGTCGAGCACCGCCACCGTCCCGGCGTGGGGCGCCACGGCCTCGATGGCCTGGGCCAGGCTGGCGCGGACGTGCGCCAGCTGGGCCGCCACCTGCGGCGTCACCGCCCCGTTGGCCAGGCAGTTCGACCCGAGCCCGATGCCGGACCCGAGGACGCGGCCCAGCTCGTACTCGAGGCAGGCGGCGAAGTCGATGTCGTCCGCTCCGTCTTGGAGCAGCACCAGCCGGGCGGGGTGCGCCGCCAGGTCGGCCGCCGCCAGCTCGTCACCGAGGTTCCGGGCCTGCTGGGGCGGGACGGGGCACTGGCCGTCCCGGTTCGTGTTGTCCGCCGGGTCGGCCACCGCGCCGCTGATGGCGAGCTGGTCGCCGGTGAGGTGGCAGTTGGTGGGCCGCACGCTCATGGTGAGCCCGAGGGCGTGGGCCACCAGGCTCGGGTAGGCCGCCGTCGAGGGGCCCTGGGAGATCGCGTCGGCGGGGAGACCCTGCTGGGGCGTCAGGTAGGGATTGGCCAGCCCGTGCCCGTAGGGGACGGAGTCACCGAGGGCCACGGCCCGGGTCGACGTGGACGGCGTGGGGGCGGGCGGCCGGCTGCTGCGGGTCGCCAGCACGACCCCGCCGGCCACCAGGGCCACGACCACGACGGCCGTCACCCCCCAGAAGACGGGGGAGCGGCGCGCCGCGGCACCCCAGGTTTGCAGCCTTCCCATCGACGGACCTCACCTGTCGCTGCCGGGCGGCAGCGGAGGTGGGACCTTACCGGCTGGGTTCAGCCAGGGGGCAGCAGGACCAGGCAGCCGTTGTGCCCGCCGAAGCCGAAGGAGTTCGAGAGGACGGCGGCCGGCTGCCAGGGCAGGGGCTCGCCGTGGACGACCCGGATCGTGATCTCGGGGTCGGGCTCCTCGTAGCCGGCGGTGGGCGGGATGGTCCCGTGGTGGATCGTGAGCACGCCGGCCACCGCCTCGATCGCGCCGGCCGCCGCCAGCCCGTGGCCGGTGACGCCCTTGGTCGAGGTGACGAGCGGCCCGGGCTCGCCGAAGACCTTGGTGATGGCGCGTGCCTCGGCCAGGTCGTTGAGCGGCGTCGAGGTGCCGTGGGCGTTGATGTGCCCGACGTCGGCCGCTGCGATCTCGGCGTCCGCCAGGGCCAGCTCCATGCAGGCGACGGCGCCGGCACCGTCGGGCGAGGGGGCCGTGATGTGGTGCGCGTCGGCGGTGCTCGCCGCCCCGGCCAGCTCGGCGTAGATCGTGGCGCCCCGCGCGACGGCGCGCTCCCAGTCCTCGAGCACGAGCGCCGCCGCGCCCTCGGTCATCACGAAGCCGTCCCGGCGGGCGTCGAAGGGCCGCGAACGGCCCGAGGTGGAGAGGGCCGTCATGTTGGCGAAGGCCGCCATGGCGACCGGGTGCATGCTGGCCTCGGAGCCGCCGCCGACGGCCACGTCGCAGCGCCCCGTCGCCACCAGGCGGGCGGCGGCGGCGATGGCGTGCGTGCCGGCGGCGCAGGCGGTGCAGATGACCTCGGACGGGCCGCGCCACCCGAGCCGCATGGAGATGCCGGCCGCGCCGGCGTTGGCCATCATCATCGGCACCAGGCGCGGTGAGACCCGGTCGGGCCCCTTCGCGTTGTACACCCCGACCTGGTCGGCCAGCGTCTCGAGCCCGCCGACGCCCGTGGCGAAGACGACGCCGGCCTTGGCGGGATCGACGGCGAGGTCACCGGCGGCCCCGACGGCCATGTCGGCCGAGACCATCGAGAGCTGCGCGAAACGGTCGAGCTGTCGCACCTCCTTCGGGCCGAACCAGTCCGTCGGCTCGTAGCCGCGCACCGTCCCCCCGACGACGGAAGGATGGAGCAGCCCGTCCCACAGGGCGTCCACGCCGACCCCGCAGCAGGTGACGGCCCCCAGGCCGGTGACGGCCACCCGCCGTCCCCGGATCGGCCCGTCGGCGCCGATCCCGAGCTGCATCAGAGCTTGGCGGAGATCAGGTCGAAGGCCTGGCCGACGGTGGTGATGTCCTCGAGCTCCGTCTCCTCCACGGTGATGTCGAACGCCTCCTCGAGCGCCATCACGAGCTCGACCAGGTCGAGGCTGTCCGCGTCGAGGTCGTCGGCGAACTTGGCCTCCTTGGTGATCTTGTCGGCCGGCACCTGCAGCACGTCCACGGCGCACTCGCGAAACTTCTCGAAGGCGGCGTCGCTATCCACAATCCGCTCCTTTGTCTGTCGGTCCCCTGAACGCTACAGGCCCATGCCGAGACCGCCGTCGACCGGGACCACCGCCCCGGTCACGTAGGCCGCCCCGTCCGAGGCCAGGAAGCCCACCACGGCGGCGACGTCCTGCACGCTGCCGGCGTGGCCGAGGGGCACCTGGCTGGTCATCGACGCCACCCGGTCCGCACCGAGGGCTGCGGTCATGTCCGTGTCGATCAGGCCCGGTGCGACCACGTTCACCGTGATCTGCCGGCTGCCCACCTCGCGGGCGATGGCCCGGGCCATGCCGACCAGGCCGGCCTTGGAGGCGGCGTAGTTGGCCTGCCCCGGCAGCCCGACGAAGGCGCCGACGGACGAGACGAAGATGATGCGACCGGCGTGCAGGCGCAGCATCTTGGCCACGGCCCGCTTGGCCACCCGGAACGAGCCGGTCAGATTGGCGTCGATGACCTCCACGAAGGCCTGGTCGCTCATGCGGAGCATCAGCGAGTCCCTGGTGATGCCGGCGTTGGCCACCAGGACCTGGACCGGGCCCCAGTGCGCCTCGACGGCCCCGAAGGCGGCCTCGACCTCCGCCGAGCTGCGCACGTCACAGCGCACGGCCACGAAGCGCTCCGGGTCGGTGCCGTCGGGCGGAACGGGCGGGTCGTCCGAGCGGAACGTGGTCGCGACCCGGTCGCCGTTGGCCAGGAACCACGCCACGCAGGCCGCGCCGATGCCGCGGGTCCCGCCGGTGACGAGGACGACCGCCATCAGCGGGTGTCGGGCACGCGGAGCCAGACCAGCGGTTGGCCTTCCTGGACGCGCTCGCCCTGGGCCGCCAGCCACCGGATGACCTGCCCTGCGAACGGCGTGCGCACGTCGGAGACGCCGACGCGGCCGACGAGGTCCCCGACGGCGACGGCGGAGGACGGGTCGAGGTCGTCGGCGGTCCCGGGCAGCAGGCCCGTCCCCGGCGCCTGCAGGGACGACTCGGGGCTGAAGATGCCGCTCGACGGGCTGACGACGACGCGTTCGGACATGTACAGGTGCTCGCCCTGGTGCAGCGCCGGTTCGGCCCGCCACGTCCCGGCGGCGGCGATCTGGTCCATCAGGGTGTCGAGGTCCTCGGGCTTGGAGACGGCCAGGGACTGGATCTCGGGCAGGCTGCGCTTGGCCAGCCCGCTCAGGACGCCGCCGGGCCCGAGCTCGACGAGCGAGGTGAGCCCCAGGCCGGCGAAGGTCTCGAGCGTCTGGCGCCAGCGCACCGGGCTGCACAGCTGGGCGGAGAGCAACCCCGGCCACTCGGCCGGGTCGTCGTGCACGTGCGCGTCCACGTTGGCCACGACGCGGACCTCGGGTGTCAAGAAGGTGACCTCGGCCAGCGCCTTGCGCAGGTCGGCGCGCGCGCCCTGCATCAGGGGCGTGTGGAAGGCACCCGACACCGGGATCGGCATGACCCGCTTGGCTCCCAGGCCCTTGGCCAGCTCGCCCGCCCGGGCGACCGCCTCGGGTGTCCCCGCGATCACCACCTGCCCCGGCGCGTTGTAGTTGGCCACCCACACGTCCCCCTCGGCGCGCATGCAGGCCGCCTCGGCGTCGTCGTCCGCGATGCCGAGCAGCGCGGCCATGGTCCCCGGCGCCTCCTCCCCGGCGCGCGCCATGGCCTCGCCGCGGGCGACCACCAGCTGGATCCCGTGCTCGAAGCCGAGGGCGCCGCTGGCGACCAGCGCGGTGTACTCGCCGAGGCTGTGGCCCGCGCAGGCGGCCGGCGTGAGGCCGATCCGCTCGACCGCGTCGAGCACGACCAGGCTCAGCACCGTGGTGGCCAGCTGGGCGTTCTCGGTCTGGGTCAACTCCTCGATGGGTGCGTGGAGGAGGAGGTGGGACAGGTCGCGGGCGGCCGCGGCGGAGGCCTCCTCGACCACTTCCCACGAGGGGTGATGGACCCACGGCTCACCCATGCCGGCACGCTGCGACCCTTGTCCGGGGAAGGTGAAAACCAGCACGTGTCCGACGGCTCCCATCGACGGCGGTGGAGGAACCCACAGTGTGGCATGCGGACGCGAGGAGCCCCGCTTCCGAAGGGCGCGATCGCACCATCGGTGCGATGCTCGCGGCATTCGGCGAGCCCAGTGCTGGTTACCGACCGGAAACCCGGTACGACGCGAGGTGCGACCAAGGGAGCGACGAGCGGCGTCGGGAGCGTTACGCGGCCGCGGCGGGGGTGAACACGGCCATGCAGCCCTGCAGCGCGCCGAGCCCGGACGGGCTTGCCGGGGCCGGCGCTTGCGTGCCGGGTGCCGCCCCGGCGGTCGTCGTGGTGGTGCTGGCGGGGGGCACCGTCGTGGGGGGCACCGTCGTCGGGGGCACCGTCGCCACGGTGGAGGTCGTGCTGGTGGTCGTGGGCGTGGTCGTGCTGGTGGTGGTGGTGCTCGCGGTCGAGGGGACCGTCGTGGTGGGCACCGTCGTCGGCGGCGTGGTCGTCGGAGGCGTCGTGCCCGTCGTGGTGGGCACCGTCGTCGTGGTGGTTGCCGCCGCCGGGGCGCCGGCGCCGGCCGTGGTCGCCGTGAGCTGGACGGTGGTGCACGCCCCTGCCGTCTGGAGGGTCGCGACGTCGTCGACCAGGCGAGCGAGGTCCCGGTTCTCGGCCGAGGTGTCCGACGCCAGGGTGGCGTGGGCCTGGCCGAGGGCCGCGGTCGCCGCGGCCCGCCCGGACAGCGCCGCTGCCACGGCCGACGCCGCCGCGTGCGCGAGCGTGCCAGCAGGTCGGACGCGGTGATGCTCTCGTATTGCTCCGCCGCCACGCCGTTCGCGTCGGGCGGGCCGAACGGCGACACGTGGCCCATGTTCGTGAAGGAACTGCTCACGTACAACCCGCTGCTCACGTACTCGTCGACCGCGAATCGCCGCAGCGCGCGGTCCGCGGCGGCGAGTTCGCCCTGGGCGGTCGAGACCGTGGCCTGCGCCGCCGCGAGCTCCTGGTTCCGCGACGTCAAGACGCCCTGGTCGACCGCCGACGTGGCGACCGCCTGCTCGTAGGTGTTCACGTCCGACTTGACGTTCGTGTAGACGCTGAGCGCGGCGGACGTCCCGAGCAACGCCGCGGCGAGCTCGCCGGTCCCCCCGATGATCCTGCTGGCGTAGCACGGCGTGCCGTCGGCGGACGGGGCACACCACTGGCTCTTGTCGACGTCGGCCAGGAACACGCTCGGCGGGGCGACGTTCCCCGCCCGCAGCGCCGCCGTGATCGGCCACATGTTGGGCTGGAGCATCGTGGCCACCGTCGCCGCGCAGCCGGCCAGCCAGGTCGAGAAGGCGGGAAACCCGTTGGAGGAGATCGATTCGGGGAGCGGGGCGTTGTTGAGGTCCGTCGTCCGGCGCGTGTTGAAGGGGTTGTACGCCGCGGAGTTGTTCGTCGATCCACCCTCGGCGGCCTGCCACTCGTCCAGATTGTCGACGTTCGCCTGCGTCGCCGGCGCGGCCAGTCCCTGCAGCACGCACAGCTCCCAGCCGGCGGGCAGCATGGTGTCGCCCGGAGCCGCCACGACCGCCGTCGGCGTTGCGCCGGCCAGGGACGAGACCGCGCCGAGGCCCAGCGCGGCCATCAGCAGGGCCAGGACGATTCGTGCGCTCGGAATGAAGCGGGGCATGGGGTGTCTCACGAGGCTGGCTCCTCGGCCTTGAGGAGCGCGGCGTCCCGGACTAGGTCCGGAGCGGGTCCGCCAACAACTCGCTCAAGATTGGCATGGCCCGCTCGGGTGGTGCATGTCGACCTATCGGCAATCGGGCTTGACTCTTGAACGGCTCGGGGCGAGTGGCCCGGCGGGTGCGGGTGGTTCCCCTGCGGGGTCGCCCAAACCGCCCGGGGGTGCCCGAGGTGATTTGTGATCACGTTGTCACCACGGACGGACGACGACGGGCGAGCGCGGGTCCCGACCCTCGTCCGGGGCGTCGTGGCGGCACCACCTGGTGCCTGGCGCTCGCCTCCATTCGCCGTCTTGGCCCACTGCCATGGCCCGCCCTCCGCCGCTGCCTCACCCTATGTCCCCGCCGATGCTTACCGACCGCAGACCAAGAGTCCAGGGAGTTCGCGCTTTCGTCACAGACGCCAGCGCGCCGCTCGGGTGCGGGACTACGGGCGCTTGAGCTCCACGATCACCTCGAGGTACGGCTCGTGCCCCACGTTGCGGGCCCGTTCGACGCCGCCGCGACGGACGTGGACCACCGCGCCCGGAACGACGTCGGCCGCCAGCTCCTCTCTGAACGGCCCCTCGGAGTCGGGCTCGGGGACGACGGCGACACGGTCGCCGCGCACCTGGATCAGGAGGTGGTCGAGGTCGTGGCGGTGGATGGGGCTCTCCTCACCGGGGGCCAGCTTGAGCCGCCAGACGCGCACGACGTCGTCCTCGTAGACGACGTTCGTCCCGATGTCGCCCAGCACCCGGTCGTCACCGCGGCCGTCCATCAGCGCCTCCCGTTCCCGCTCGCACCCCGTGGCTGTGCGCCCCGGAGACAGAAGGTCACGAGCTCCGACACCTCGTCCCTCGTCGGCTTCGTGCCGGCCATGAGGTGTGCTCCCAGGGTTGCGAAGGTCAGGCGGTACACCATGGTGGCCAGCGCGGCGACCTGCTCGGGGGAAGCGCCACCCGATGCACGTCGCAGCCCGCGGAGGGGCTCGTGCAGCAGGCCGACGAGCAGGTCCACCGACGACTGTTGTTCCTCGGGGAATACCGTGGCGAGGTGCCGCTCGCTGAGGACCCACGGGCGGGTGCGGGCCGCCGCCGCCGAATTGGTGGCCTGGGCGAGCACGCCCTCGATCCACGCCCGCAGCCGGTCGGCGGGGGTCTGGGCGCGGCGCATGCGGCGCTCGAGCGTGTCCATGAGCCGGCGGCGCCCCTCGTCGAGGAGGACGAGCATCAGCTCGTCCTTGGATGCGAAGTACCGGTAGAAGGCCTGGGTCGAGATCCCGGACTCCGCCAGGATGTCGCGCATCGACGGGTCCAGCGAGCCGGTCCGCTGGATCAGCGAGAACGTGGTCTCGACGATCCGACGCATCTCGGCCTCGTACTCGGCGCGGCGGCCCGCCACCGTTCGTTCGACGGCCCGGCCGGCCAGTTGTTCCGTGATCGACGCCTTCACGATCCAGCGCTCTCCCGTCTCGGCCAGCACAGTGTTCTCCCAATCTAAGATCCGTGATCTGGCGACACAAGGGAGCGCGCGCTCGGGTCGCCGGCACGAGCGACAGGGAGGGGAGCGCACCGTGATCGAGCCGCTGGTCGTCGGGGACGTCTTCCGGGCTGGCGCGCGCGCCGCCCCGCACCGGACAGCGGCTGCCCTCGGCGATCGCCGGCTCACCTTCGCCGAGATCGACGTGTCGGCCAACCGCCTGGCCCGGGCGCTGTGGCGGCGCGGGGTCGGCCACGGGGCGCGCGTGGCGGTCTGGGCCGACACCAGCCTCGACGGCGTCGTCCTCTTCGCCGCCCTGTCCAAGCTGGGCGCCGTGTTCTGCCCGCTCAACGGGTCCTGGGGGGGAGGACGAGGCCGCGGGCGCGCTCGATCGCGTGCGACCCGTACTCTCCCTCGTCGACCGGCCCCGCACCGGCGCCGGCCAGGTGCTGGCGCGGCGCCTGGGCGTCGATGTCACGACGCTCGACGCCCTGGCCGAGGCCGGCACCGGGGAGCCCGGCGACGACATCGACGTCGCGGTGGCCGAGTCAGATCCGCACGTGGTCTTCTACACGAGCGGTTCGTCGGGGGCGCCCAAGGGGGCGGTGCTGTCGCATCGGGCCAACGTGCTGCGGAGCCTGCCCGGGGCGCTCCTCGAACCGCGCGGGGCGATGGTATGTCCGTACCCGCTGTTCCACATGGGGGCATGGACCATCGCCCTGCAGCAATGGCAGGCGCGCGCCGCGGTCGTGTTCGTGCGCTCGGCCAGCGCGGACGAGATCGGGGCCGCGGTCGAGCGCCACCGGGCCACCCGTCTCAACTGCGTCCCCGCGGTCTGGCGGCGACTGCTCGACGCCGCGGCGCGACCGGGCGCCCCGGACCTTTCGTCCCTCCGCTTCGCGGACACCGGCACGTCGGCCACGCCCCCCGAGTTGCTCCGGGCCATGGCCGCGCTGCTGCCCGGGGCGCAGGTGCGGGTCTTCTACGGCTCGACCGAGGCCGGGGGCGTCACGGTCCTCGAGCACGCCGACCTCGAGGCGAAGCCGGGCAGCTGCGGCGTTCCCGGTCCGCTCGTCAAGGTGCGGGTCGACGATTCCGGCCGCCTGTGGGTCCGCGGCCCCCTCCTCTTCGACGGCTACCTCGACGACCCGTTGGCCACGCGGCGGGCGTTGCTCGACGGCTGGTACGACACCGGCGACCTGGTCGATGTCGACGCCGACGGCTACCTCTCGGTGGTCGGCCGCGCCGGTGACGTCATCCGCACGGGTGGCGAGGCGGTGGCCCCGGCCGAGGTCGAGGCCGTGCTGCGGGACCACCCGATGGTGGCCGACGTCGTGGTGCTCGGACTGCCCGATCCGGCCTGGGGCGAGGTGGTGTGCGCCGCCGTGGTGGTCGCCCCCGGCGAGACCGCCCCCGATCTCGCCGACCTGCGGACCTTCTGCGCGGCCCGGTTGGCCTCCTTCAAGCATCCCCGACGCCTCGAGGTGGTCGACGAGATCCCGCGCACCGCCGCCACGGGGCAGATCCAGCGACGGCTGGTCCTCGAACGCGTCGTCGGCGCCGGCGAGGCGCGTGGTGGGGGCCGGTAGGGTTGCAGAACAACGTTCTGAGAACTTAGGATCACTGATCTGGAGCAGGGCGCGGCGACGATGGGGGCGACGTGGAGCGCGAGGTGTTGTTGACGGGCATCGGGGGCCAAGGCATCCAACTGGCCGCACAGGTCCTGGCCGAGGCCGCGCTGGAAGAGGGACGGGACGTCCAGCTCTTCGGCGCCTACGGCGGCATGATGCGCGGTGGGAACACCGAGGCCACGCTGGTGGTGTCCGACCGGTCGATCGAGGCACCGCCGACGGCCGGGTCGGCCTGGGCGGCGCTCGTCATGCACCACGACTTCGCCGAGCCGGTCCTGCGCCGGGTGCGGTCGGGGGGGCTGGTGCTGGTCAACACCAGCGTGTGGGACGGTCCGCCGGACCGGGGCCGCTTCGAGGTCGTCGAGGTGGCGGCCACCGACGAGGCGGTCGAGGTCGGCAACGTGCTCACGGCCGCGATGGTCATGCTCGGCGCCCTCGCCGCGGTCAGCGCCCTGGTGTCGCTCGACGCGCTGGGCGAGGCCGTCACCCGCTGCGTGCCGCCCTATCGGCGCCAGCACGTCGAGGCCAACCGGCGGGCCCTGGCGGCCGGCGCCCGGACCGTGCCGAGCGCGAAGGTCGCGGCGTGGGCCGCGCCGTCGCCGAGTGCCCGGGTGGGTCGATGACGGGGGCGACCGATCGGACGGCGGCACGCACCGTCCTGACCCGAGGCACCTTGGTGATCGACGTCGAGGCATGCAAGGGCTGCGACCTGTGCATCGACGCCTGCCCGCCGGGCGTCCTGGTCATGACCACCCACGACGTCAACGAGCGGGGGTACCGGTACCCGGTGCTCCTCCCCGGGTGCACCGGCTGCAAGGCCTGTGCCCAGATCTGCCCCGACTTCGTGTTCCAGGTCTACAAGTACGACACGCCGCTGGAGCTGCCGCTCGAGGGGACGGGGGCCGAGCGGACGGCTGCGCGGGAGGGGCCATGAGCGATCGCGGCGTGCTCTCCGCGCCGGTGCCGGCCCGAGCGGGGCGCCGGCTGATGCACGGGAACGAGGCGATCGCCGAGGCGATGATCGTCGCGGGCTGCCGGTTCTTCGCCGGCTACCCCATGACGCCGTTCACCGAGGTGCTCGAGGAGATGGCACGCAAGCTGCCCGACGTGGGCGGGGTGTGCATCAACGCGGAGAGCGAGCTCGAGGCGGTCGGCATGGCCTGGGGGGCGGCGGCGACCGGGACCCCCGCGGCCACCGGCTCGACCGGCCAGGGGCTCTCCCTCATGCAGGAGTCGCTGGCGGAGATCACCCTGGCCCGCCTGCCGCTCGTCGTCCTCAACATGGCCCGCGGGCAGGGCGACTACTGGCAGGCCACGCGGGGCGGGGGGCACGGCGACTACCGCCACCTCGTGCTGGCCCCCGTCGACGTCGTCGAGGCCGTCGAGCTGGTCCAGCGGGCCTTCCACCTGGCGGCGACCTGGCGCAACCCGGTCGTCGTGATGGGCGACTACTACCTGGCGCACACCGCGCGCGCCGTGGAGGTCGCCCCGCTCGAGCTCGGGCCGGCGCCGCCGGCCGACTGGGCGCTCACCGGCCGGAGCGGCGGTTCGGGCCGGGCCAAGCTCGTGTCGTTCCTGGGCTCGGTGAAGCAGCGTGACGACGTGGGCTACGACCTGGCCGTGCACTACCGCGCCTGCGCCGAGCACACGGCCACCATGCTCCGCGACGTCCCGGCCCAGGCCGAGCAGGGCCTCGTCGACGACGCCGACGTGGTGGTGGTGGCGTTCGGCACGCCGGGCGCCTACGTGCGCGCCGCGGTGCGCTCCCTGCGGGCGGAGGGGCACAAGGTCGGCTGGGTGCGCCCGGTGACGCTGGTGCCCTTCCCCGCCGCCGCCGTGGCCGCCGCCGGTGGGCGGGCCAAGGCCGTCGCCGTCTACGAGAACAACACCGGCCAGATGGTCGACGACGTGCGCCTGGCCGTCCTCGGGGCGGCTCCGGTGGAGTTCATCGGCGGCCTGAGCCTCGACCCCTCGGGTTTCGGCATCGCGCCCGACCTCGACGTCGGCCTGCTGCGTCGGCGCATCCTCGACGTGGTGGAGCGGCACGGGTGAGCGAGGAACGACCCGTGCCGATCGTGCCCACCGACCGGCCGCCGAGCGCGCCGGCCCGGTTGGTCGACGACTTCACCCCCGCCCTGATCGACGTCGGGGCCCATCAGCTGTGCCCGGGGTGCGGGGAGCCTGTCGCCGTGCGCAGCCTGATGGAGGCGATCCAAGAGCTCGAGCTCGTCGAGCGGACCATCGCCGTGTTCGGCATCGGCTGCTCCACGGCCTTCTCGAACAACCTCGACGTCGAGGTCCTCCAAGCGCTGCACGGACGCGCCCCCTCGGTGGCGACCGGGGCCAAACGCGCCCGGCCCGACACCATCGTCGTCACGGTGCAGGGCGACGGCGACATGGTCAGCGAGGGCCTCCAGGAGGTGCTCCACGCCGCCGCTCGGGGCGAGAACATCACGTGCGTCATGTTGAACAACGGGGTCTTCGGGGAGACGGGGGGCCACATGAGCGCCGCCACCGTGCTGGGCCAGCGCACCAAGACCAGCCTCGAGGGCCGGGACCCGGTGGCCCACGGCCGGCCCATCCTGCTCGCCGACCTGGTGGCGCGTCTCGACGGCGCCGCGTTCGTGGCGCGCTGTGCGGTCAACGCCGCCGGGACGGTGGCGCGCACCCGCAAGGCGCTCGTGCGGGCGCTCGACACCCAGCGCGCCGGGGCGGGGTTCTCGTTCGTCGAGATCCTGACCATGTGCCCGACCGGATGGTTCGTCGAGACGGCGGAGGCCCCCCGGTACCTGGCCGAACGCCTCGGGGCCGTCCACGTCTCCGGTGTCTTGAAGGACATCCGGGGCGACGACGGGGCGCCCCGATGAGCGCGGGCTCCATCGTGGTCTGCGCCCGCCAGTACGGCGCAGTGCTGGCCGAGGGCCTGGGGAAGGAGCTCCCCGGCGAGACGGTCCTCGCCTGTGCGGACCGGGACGAGGTCCCCGAGGACGCCCGAGTGCTGGTGACGATCCTCGAGGACCCCGACACCCTCCGGGACCTCCTCGTGCCGTCGATCGAGTGGGTCCACGTCCTGGGGGCGGGCGTGGACGGGTTCCCCTTCGACGCCCTCGCCGGCCGGCCCCTCACCTGCTCGCGCGGCGCGGCGGCGACGGCCATCGCCGAATGGGTGATGGCCGCCATGCTGGCCCATGCCAAGGCCCTGCCCGAGTCGTGGCTCGACGCCCCGCCCGAGCGGTGGAACTTCGCCACGCTGGGGACGCTCTCGGGCGCCACGCTGGGGTTGGTCGGTGTGGGGGCCATCGGCACCGCGCTCGCCCGACGGGCCCTGTCCTTCGACATGGAGGTGGTGGCCTTCCGGCGCACGACCGCCCCGGCGCCCGTCGAGGGCGTGGGGGTGCTGCCCGACCTCGCCACGCTGGTGGGGCGCGCCGACCACGTCGTCGTCGCCGCACCGGCAACCCCCCAGACCCGGCACCTGCTCGATGCCGCTGCGTTCGGCGCCATGAAGCCCGGAGCGCACGTGGTCAACATCGCCCGGGGCTCGCTCGTCGACCAGGAGGCCCTGCGTCGGGCCCTCGACGACGGCACGGTGGCACGGGCGACGCTCGACACCGTCGAGCCCGAACCCCTGCCGGCGGGCCACTGGCTCTACACCCACCCCGCGGTCCGCCTCACCCCCCACATCAGCTGGAGCTCGCCCGACACCATGGTGCGCACGGTGGAGCTCTTCGTGGAGAACCTGGGGCGCTACCGCTCGGGCGCGTCGCTCCAGGGCGTCGTGGACCCGGCGGCCGGGTACTGACGTGGCGCTCGGGCCCGGTGACCTGGTGCTGTGCTCGGGCACCCTGCCGCGCGCCACGCCCTTCCGGCTGCGCCTCGAGGCGGCGCAGGCCGGGGGATACGCGGCCGTGTCCCTGTGGGGCCGCGACTACGCCGCGGCGCGCCAGGAGGGGTACGGCGACGGGGACATCGTCGCCATGCTGGCCGACCACGGACTCGCCGTGGCCGAGCTGGACCCTGCCTGGTGGTGGACACCGGGAGCGGCGTCGGTCTCGATCCCCCCCGAGCTGGACCCGGTCGACGTTTTTCGCTTCGACGAGCGCGAGCTCTTCCGGATCGGCGAGCTGGTGGGGGCCCGGTCGCTCAATGCCGCCGACGTGCTCGGCGGGAGCTGGGGCGCCGAGGAGGCCGCCGCGGCGTTCGCCGCGCTGTGCGACCGCGCCGCGGACCACGGCCTGCTGGTGCACCTCGAGTGGCTGGCGTGGTCACGGATTCCCGACCTGGCGACGGCCTGGGACGTGGTGCGCCGGGCGGACAGACCCAACGGCGGCCTCAACGTCGACACCTGGCACTGCGCCCGAGCCGGGACGACGGCCGAGGACCTGCGCGCTGTCCCGGGGAGCGCGTGCTCGCCGTCCAGCTCGACGACGGCCCCGTCGAGGCGGAAGGCGACCTCGTCGAGGCCACGCTGCACCGGCGCCTTCTCCCGGGGGAGGGCGGCTTCGACCTCGCCGGCTACCTCTGCGCCCTCCGTGACGTCGGCGCCGTCGCACCGGTCGGCGTGGAGGTGTTCTCCGACGAGCTCCACGCCCTCGGTCCCGTGCCGGCGGCCCAACGCGCCGCCGAGGCGACACGCGCCGTGCTCCGCGCCCTGCCCGACGGCGCCGACCACCGCGGGACGACGCGGTGACCGGGGCCATCGTCGTCGGCACCGGCTTCGGCTGCTACACCCACGTCCGTGCCCTGCGGGCCGCCGGCTTCGACGTCCTCGCCCTCGTCGGGCGCGATCCCGCCAAGACGGCCGAGCGCGCCGCCCTCTTCGAGGTCCCTGCCGCGCTGACGTCGCTCGACGAGGCGCTGGCGGTGGCCGGTGCCGACGCCGTCACCATCGCCACGCCCCCCCACACCCACGCGCCGCTGGCGCGGCAGGCCATCGCCGCCGGTCGCCACGTCCTGTGCGAGAAGCCGTTCGCGGCCGACACCGAGGAGGCCAAGGTCGTCCTGGGCGCCGCGGAGTCGGCCGGGGTCGTCCACCTGCTCGGCACCGAGTTCCGCTGGGACCCCGGCCAGGCCGGGCTGGCCCGCGCCGTGGCGGCCGGCCTGGTGGGGGAGCCGCGTCTGGCCACCTGGCTCATGCACGTCCCCGTCCTGGCCGATCCCGACGCCACCGTGCCCGAATGGTGGGCGGATGCCGGCTCCGGC
This sequence comes from uncultured Acidimicrobiaceae bacterium, assembly GCA_963789235.1. Classification (GTDB taxonomy): domain Bacteria; phylum Actinomycetota; class Acidimicrobiia; order Acidimicrobiales; family RAAP-2; genus Bog-473. The sequence goes on from CAWBJX010000003.1 coordinate 700,686, forward strand.
GGCGGCTGGTTGTGGGCGCACGGCTCCCAGCTGATCGACCAGATCCGTGTCACCCTCGGCGAGTTCGAGGGGGTGAGCGCCTCCTTGGTCCACGTGGTCGACCGGCCCGCGATGAGCGCGGACGACGGCTTCGTGGTGCACTTCAGGATGCGCAATGGTGCCGTGGGGGTGATGCAGTCGACGGCGGGCGACCGGGGTGTCCTCGTCGAGACCCGGGTCACCGGGTCGACCGGGGCGGCGTGGATCGAGGGTGTGGGGTCCACGGTCAAGGTGGCGGACGCCACGGGGGTTCGCACCCTGCCGGTCCCCGAGGACCTGGAGCTGGACCCGCCGCCGCCGCTGCCCGAAGGGGCCGTGACCACCACCTACGAGAAGATGATCACGTTCGGGGTCGAGTACGGGCCCTACGTGCGCCTCGCCGCGGCCTTTCGTGACCGCATTCTCGGACGACCCGTGGCCGGACCCCAGCCGGCGACCTTCGTCGACGGGGTGGTGCAGATGGCCGTGCTCGACGCCATCACGAGCTCGGCCGCCGCCGGCGGGCGCTGGACCGCCGTGGACCCGGGACCCTGATCGACGATGGAGGACCGAACCACCGCCGGCCTCTACCTCGAGTTGGGTGACGACCCCGCGGACGAGTTCCGCCGGCGCGCCGAAGCGCTGGCCGAGCGCGCGGGCGTGGACCGGGTGACCTGGTGGGAGAACTGCGTGCCCGGTCGCCGCGACCTCCCCATGCGGATCCCCGACGGGTCGATGCTGGCGGTGGCCGAGGTGACGGCGGGCTTCTCGGTCCCCGAGGTGCCGGCCGGGACCACGGCGCACCGCTTCGGCCGTCATGCGCGCCCCAGCCAGGGCATCCTCACCGGACGGCCCACCACGGGGCTCCTGGTGGTGTGGATCAGCCCCCGACAGCCCGAGCTGGCCCAGGCGCTGCGCGACTGGGGTGACTTCGTCCACATCCGCCACATCGCCGCGGCGGGCATCCCGGGCTTCACCCAGATCTCGGTCTACGAGAACGTGGCCCCCGTCGACCCCCTGTTCATGCACTTCTACGAGTTCGACACCGAGGACCCGGAGGCGACGTTCTCGACGATGACCGACTACGTGGCGCCGCGCCTCGGAGGCGCCGAGGGTGAGGCATTCACCACGTGGGCCGACTGGCGAGCCGCCGGCGGCCGGCTGTTCTACTGCAACACGTTCCGACTGCTCGGCGAGGTGTGCTGAGGTGGACCCGGTCTTCCGCCACCTCGACGATCCAGACCTCCGTTGGCAGCAGGTGAAGGTCATCCGCAACGCCGACGGGACGACGGCCTCCGTGTGGGAGAAGTGGCTGGCGTTCTCGCCCGATCCGCAGTACCTGTCCCTCTACGCCCGGTGGGACCCGGGCGTGGTCGTCCGGCGTCACGGCCACAACAGCCCGCACGTGCTCTTCGTCCTCGAGGGCGACATGTGGTGCGGTGAGCGACACTGCCCGGCCGGGACCCACATCGAGCTGCCGTTGGGGGCTGCCTTCGGGCCCTTCGTGGCCGGCGAGCACGGCACCGTGCTGCTCGAAGTGATGATGGGGGACCCCCGCTCCTGGGGGGACGACCCCGAGGCGTTCGAGCGGGCGTTGGCGCAACGAGGGGCGACGGCGCTCCCCGACCCCGAGATCGAGCTCCCCACATGGCTGGAGGACTTACGCTCGCGCTGGGTGGTCGACACCTCTGACCAACGCCCGCCGGATGGTCGCTGAGCGAAGAAGGGACCTCAGGGCGCGGCCAGCGCCGTGGCGGCGATGATCTGCTCGAGCACCGAATGATCGGGCATCGGGGGCGGGTCGAGGGCCGGGAGCTGACGGAGGAAAGCGAAGGCCTGCTCGATGAACGGTCCCTCGATCACCGGGCTGTGGCAGCTCGCGATCGTCGTGCTGCCCAAGCCCTGGGTGCGGTCCACCTCGCGTCCGAACTTCCCCTCGTCGACCATCGAGAGCCAGGGGCTGAGGGCACCGAAGGCGAACATCGCCATGCCACCGCACCAAAAGTCGGGGTCGAGGTCCGCCACCCCGAGCCGCGGGTCGGGGAGCGGCGTGGCAAAGGCGTCAGCCGCCCAGTAGACGCCTGTCGTGGGGTCGAACAGGCCCCGGGTCGTGGGCGAGTCATAGAGGGGCGGGCGCACCGCCCGCACCGTCCGGTCACCGATGTCGAGGGATTCCCCGTCCATCACCCACTGACAGCGAGGGAGCGGGAAGTCGAAGCAGTTCGTGTGCCGCTCGACCATGGCCCAGTTGCAGACCAGCCGCGCGTTCGGGCAGGCCGCCATCACCTGGTCGAGGTTCCCCGTGTGATCGACGTCGTCGTGCGACAAGAAGACCCAGCGGACATCCTGGGGCTCGACGAGTGCGAACACGTCCTTGAGCCACTGCTCACGGTTGGCGGGCGTCCCGGTGTCGACGATCATCGGCTCGGCACCGAGGATCACCATCGAGTTCAGGTAGACGAAGAGCGGTTGCCCGAGGGCGGGCTGCACCTGCTGGACGACCCAGGTGTCGGCCGCGATCTTGGTGGGTTCGAAAGACGTCGGTGGTGCGACCGGCGCGAAGGTCATGACGAACCCCTGTCTCTCCGTCCTCGCATGGTGGGACGGACCGTAACACGCGTTGCACGCCCATGCCCCTCGGTTGCTCGGACCGGGTGGCGGAGGGGGTACCCATCGGGCCCGGAGCGGATCCCCGGCTCCCGCGGGCACCCCGCTTCGTTCCAACAGTCCAGCTGGCGGCTCCGTCGGCCCATCCGGGATGGTCGCTCCCTGAAGCTCGGCCCGAGGTCGTGCGAGGTCGTGACCGCCCGTGACGGGCGCCACCTCAACCGCCGTGCCTAGCCTGACCGGTCAGCGATGTTGAGACGACCCTTCGTTCTCGTGCTCTTGGGGGGCACGGTGCTGGCCACCCTGTCCGGGTGTGGTTCCAGTGGGACCGGATCATCGTCCGCGCCGACGACCACGTGGGTGAGCCATGCGTACCTGGCGAGTTCGTTCAGCTCCGACCTGGCCACCGAGGCAACCGCCGACACGAACTACGTGACCGCACTGAACGCGGCCACGAGCGGCATCACCGCAGAAGAGCAGAAGTTGACGCTCGACAACAACACGATACAAAAGATCGGGTTCGGAGAGGATTGCGACGCGGCGGACACGTCGACCTACCCGAGTTGCGTGACGAGCGAAGACCAGACGGCCGCGTACGCACGGAGCGACGCCGCGTCCGTGGAAGCTCAGGTCCAGGCCGACTTCCAGCACTACGCGTCCACGGCCAGTCGGTACCAGTCGGCACTCGGGACCTTCATCGACCAGGTGCTGGGACTGCCGTGGCCCAGCGGGTACGACAAGGACGTCGTCACGACGGTCAGCACGGCGAGGGCCTTCCGAAGGGACGTCGCTCTGCAAGAGGCCGTGTTGGCGTCGACCCCCCAATCCAGCGTCTCCTCGATCAACACCCGGTCGCTCATCGACGGTGGGAATTTCGTTGCCGCCACCAGAGCGCTCACAGGCGCGCTGCGGAACGCGGGCACCTAAAAGGGGTCCTCGGCCCTCGGCAGCGGACCGGATGGCGCCGGTCACCGTCGGCGAATGTGTCAAGGGTAGGGATGAAGGTGCCGATGACCTCTCCCGTGGCGGCAAGGCTTCGACCGGTCCATCCTGGGTCCCGATTGACGAATTCGACTGACCCGACGACCGCCGTGGAGGCCTCGACGATGGTGCAGCGCATCCATGAGGGCGCCTCTGCATGGACGGTGGAACGCCATGGGTCGTTCCACGCCCAGCCCTGGGGCAATCCGTCGCAGTCGGATGAGGCAGTCCGACACTGCCTGTACGAAAACGGCCTCGCGACGGCCAAGCGGTACCGGGTGCGGCGCCGCGATCGGATCGCGGCGTTGGAAGAAGCAGCCGCAGAAATGACGAACGGGTACATCTTGGGGAGGGGACTCCTCGGGACCGCCCGCTCCCGACCCGGCTATTCCAAGTCGGAGCCAGAAGTCGAAGCGAACGCCCTCCTGCTCGACGACAGGGCCAAGGTGTGGAGCTTGGACACGATCCTCCATGCCCTCGATGCGGGCGATCACCAACTCGCTCTCTACGTCGGCGCCCTGTGGAGGAACACCCGGGTGACCAAGCTGCTCGGTGATCGCGACGGTGCCGTGTTCCTGGGGCTCTATTGCGGAGGAGTCGGCTTGGCCATGGCCGAAGAGGAGCTGTTCGGGCCGCTTTGATCCGGGCCGAGGGCCGACCGTCCTCGCCGTGCTCGCTTCGACTGCGGAGGCACGCGAAAACGACCCCCGATGGGGGCCGTTTTCGCGGGCGCCTGTGATGCGTCGTTTTCTACAAGGCTCTACCACCGATAGAAGCGATGCGAACCGGCACTTTCACCCCGCCCCATGGCGAATCCGACGACCCACAGAACGAGAAAGACGGCGGCCGCTATCCACAAGAGATGCACGGCGAAGCCGGCGCCAAAAAGGATCAAGACGAGCAGCAATGCTAGAATCAATACCATGAGACAACCTTTCCATTTATATTCAGCCCCGATCGGCCGGGGATTTACCTCGAACGAGCTCTGACTAGTACGTCGAATCGACCCGACGAACAACGTTCCCCCTGCCATCGTCCACGACCGTCCGCCTCCGACGAGTGTTCGCCGCCACCATGACGATGACCGAGAACACGGCACCGATGACGCCGACGATCATCAATATCCAGCCCACTTTGTTGACGTCGAAGCCGTGTTGATAAGGCTCCGTCACCGCCCAATCGAGAACGGCTCCTACCGCAAATACGACGATGCTGACAACAAACCCTCCGGTGCCAATCATGGAGCCTCCTTTCCGTTGCTGCAATGCGTGTACCCGTTGAAAGAGGGTCCGAAACCATTTGGCAAATGATACAAGCGTTAGACGATGTTTCTCCGCCTCGAACATGTGACGACAAGAACGATTCGTGCGGACACTCTGCTACCCAACGTGTGCCCGAACCTGACGGGAACGCTGGAACAAACCAGGCAGCCCGTTGCCGCACCGCTACCGCACCGCGTCCATGCCGCGTGCGAGAGAACCATGGCCCGTAGGTCCATCCAACCAGTGGGAGCAGACCCCTGCGAAGGACTTTGTGAGACTTCAGCGGTTGACGAGACCGGAGCGGGAGCGGAAGAATGGATGCCCGGAATTAGGGGTCAGCCGCCGCGGCCAAGGTGTCGCACCCCCCAAAGAAAGGAGGTCAAGGCCGCAAAGCGGACAATCCGGAGCTTGTTGTCGTCCTTCGCCCACCTCGATTCTGGGGGACGGGCACTTTCTTCGTTGGATACCAAGGGAGGCGGTGTGATGGTGGACTCGTTCGGCGTTTCAGCTCGTGAAATCAAGGGGGGTCGACTCGTCGAGCTGAGAGGGGAACTCGACGCCCTCACGAGTGAGGGGCTCGTCGAGCAGCTCAGTGCACCCCCTCACTCGTTGCTTGTCATTGATCTCGACCGGCTCTCGTTCATGGACTCCTCGGGCCTCGGTGCGATTCACTCGGCGAGACGCAATGCGGCCAGGATTGGAACGATGCTGGTCCTCGCTCGTCCCCAGCCGATCGTCCAGCGCGTGCTCGAGATCACGGGTCTTGACATTTGGCTCACCGAATTGGGACCCGGCTTGGTTGGCGGAACCTGAGGAGAGCGAGCTACGGAGCTCGAATTGGTTGCTGACGGAGGTGCGTGGCGTCCCGCGCACCGCAGTGAGCAATGAGCATGGTCGTCTGAGCGACCATCCGGTCCCATGACTTTGCTTCTGATGTCCGGATTGGTCGCTCAGGTGTCATCTCGTTGGGACCAGTGACCTTTTGGGCGCTGCATCGTCCAAGCTGACGACGGGCTTGTCGAGCAGAGACCCATGACGCACAACGGCTAGAGACCGAGCGCTGTCCGCAGGTCCCGCACGTGCTCTTGTGTCTGCTCGAGCAGCGGGCGCAGGGCCTCGGCCACGTCGGCCAGCCCGAGGTCCATGGCTTGGCTGAACCGCTGCCGGTAACGCTCGAGCTGGCTGTCCTCGAGGTGCAGGTCAGCGGCCAGGGCCTCACGGCCCGTCGTTCTCTCCACCGCTGGCACCGTGGTGGAGGGTGTCCCGCCGAGGAAGGCGATCTGCTCGGCAAGGATCTGCGCGTGATGCAGCTCTTGGGTCAGGTGCACCTTCAACTCGTCGATGACGCTGAGGAACTCGGCTCCCGTGACGGTGGCCACGTGGCTGATGTACTGCACAATCGACTGGTACTCAGTCCGCAGGTCCTCGTTGAGGGCGTCGATGAAGCTCTCCATGTCCATGCCGCTGCTCCGTTCGGGTTGACGTGTTGACGATTGGAATCTTTCCCACTTGGCGAAGACTCAATCGGGATGGCCTGTCTTCGGTCCGCCTGGCGTGGGGCGCGTGTCGCCATGAGATGGCGGGGTAGGGAGTCAATGTGCCCTTCGCGAAGAAATATGGTTGGAAGGCGGTCACCGTCGGCCTGGGAGCTCTGGCCGGGCTCGCTACGCAACGCGTGCTCGAGGTCATCTGGAAGGCGTTGCGAGGATCGACGCCGCCGAAGGTCCCCGCCGACCGCCGCTCCTCGTGGGCGGATGCTCTGAGTTGGGCAGTCGCGACCGGTGTCGGTGTCGGTGTGGCCCGGCTCCTAGCCGTGCGCACAGCTGCTGCAGTCTGGGAGGCGGCCGTCCACGAGCCACCGCCGGAACCCGGGCTGGTCGAGTCCAGCTCGGTATAGCAACCTCAGCCGCTTCTCGGAGCCACTTTCTTCACAGCCTTCCTGTTTTTCTTGGCGCTCGCTCTCGCAGTCGCAGTTCTGCGATTCGTGGCGGCGGCCTTCTTCTGGGTGGCCTTCTTGGTGGCGGGAGCCTTACGGTTCGCCCTCGCCGTCTTCCTGGGGGCCTTCTTCTGGGTGGCCTTTTTGCTGGCGGGAGCCTTACGGTTCGCCCTCGCCGTCTTCCTGGGGGCCTTCTTCTTGGCCGTCGCAGCCTTGCGGGATGCGGTCTTCTTGATCGTGGCAGCTTGTCTTTTGGCGGTCTTCTCGGCGGGAGCGGGAGCGATTTTGCGCGTCGTTGTGCGGGTCGCGGGCGCGGCCTTCTTCTTGACTGCCTTCTTTGCGCTCGCGGCCTTTCGCTTCACCACCTTCTTGGCCTTGACGGCCCGTTTTGCAATGGCCTTGCGTGCGGGCCGCAGTCTCTTCTCGAGGCGGTCGACCGGCTCTGATTGGCCCAAAGCGGCCGCCGTTTCACTGATTCCCTTTTGCGTACGGGTCCCGACGGCCGCCGTGGCCGATTCGACCTTCCCGACGGCCTCGCCGACGAACTCCACGACCCGGTCCAGTTTCTCTGCCATGCAGCAACCCTATCGGGGCGCCTCGTTCAGGTCACGACCATTGTTCGACGCGTTGTGGCGCGTGGCCGATTCTGCGATGCCCTTGGCCTCGTCAACGACCACGTCCACCACTTCGGCGACCAAGCCCTTCTCTGCGCCGGGTTGACGTTGCCGCTCCATGGCCATCGTCCCCCACAGAATTCCCATCAAGATCAACGAGGCAATCCAGAAGACACCGAATGCCAAGCCGGCGACACCCGTGACCATGGCAAGGCTGAGGACGGCCAGCTGTCCGATGCCCCTTCTCCGTGCTCCGGCGGGCGTGGCGTATCCGACCGGGGCCGCGGACGACGAGGCCTTCCGACGCTTGACGAACCGGCCTCCAGCGTCACGGGGAGGAGTCTTCGTTGTTCGAGCCATATCAATCCTCCTCGCGGAATCTGCGATGGTCTTACCCCAGGCGTGGCGATCGGAATCATCGGCGGAGGGCTGAAAGTGTGAGCGTGAACGATTACGTCGTCGATCCGTTCTCTCTCTTTCGTCGTGTTCATCACCGTCCTCGGGTTCTTGGCTGAACTCGCGCCGGGGGCCGAGCGAACGCCCGAGCGTTCAACCGCAGACCGGTTCGTGCGCGGGAGGCGGTGCGTGATGAGAAGCAATCCTGGGTAAGGAGACGTCCGTCAGTCGATCTAAAGGGAGGGGACGTGGCGACGATCAGCACACAGGCACCAGAACGGCCCAACCGGGAGCGCCCCCCCGAAGGAACGATCCGCAGCCTGATCCCGGCCCGGCTCGACCGCCTGGGTTGGTCACGGTTCCACACCCGGTTGGTCATGGCCCTGGGTGTGGCCTGGGTGCTCGACGGCCTCGAGATCACCATCGCCAGCAACGCCGAAGGTCTCATCAGCCAGAAGCAGGCCCTCAACCTCTCCTCCTCCGAAGTGGCCTTCGCAGTGGGCACCGTCTACCTGCTGGGCGAGGTCGTCGGGGCCCTCTTCTTCGGGCGGATGTCGGACAAGTTCGGCCGGCGCAACCTGTTCATGATCACGTTGGGCGTGTATCTGTTCGGCGGCGTGCTCACCGCCCTGACCTTCGGGCACTCGCCCGGCTGGGCCTACTGGGTCTGGGCCTCCCGCTTCATCGCCGGCATGGGCATCGGTGGTGAGTACGCGGCCATCAACTCGGCCATCGACGAGCTCATCCCGGCCAAGTACCGGGGCCGGGTGGACATCGCCGTGAACGGCACCTACTGGGGCGGCGCGCTCATCGCCACGGTGCTCACCATCCTCGTGGTCAACAACCTCCCCGTCAGTTACTCGTGGCGGGTGGCCTTCCTGTTCGGCCCGGCGTTGGGCTTCGTCGTCCTCTTCGTGCGCAAGAACCTGCCCGAGAGCCCGCGCTGGCTCCTGATGCATGGGCGAGAGCAGGAGGCCGAGCGCGCCGTGGCCGAGATCGAGCAGCACGCCGAGCACAGCGGCGGCAGCCTCGGCGAGATCGACGAGTCCAAGGCGATCGAGATCACCCCGGCCAGCGACATCGGCTTTGTGGCCCTGGCCCGAACACTCTTCGTCCATTACCCGAGGCGGGCCATCCTCGGGGCGACGCTCATGATCACCCAGTCGTTCCTCTACAACGCCATCTTCTTCACCTACGCGTTGGTGCTCACCAAGATCTACAACGTCCCGGCCACGGACACCGCCTACTACTTCATTTTCTTCGCCCTCGGGAATCTCATCGGTCCGCTCACCATCGGACACCTCTTCGACACCATCGGGCGTCGCAAGATGATCGCCGGTACGTATATCTTGGCCGGCGGTCTCCTTGCATTCAGCGCCGTCCTCTTCAACGCCGGTGTTCTCAACGCGGTGAGCCAGACAGCCTGCTGGTGCGTGATCTTCTTCTTCGCGTCGGCTGGCGCGTCGTCGGCGTATCTGACCGTGAGCGAAATCTTCCCGGTCGAGGTACGGGCCAAGGCCATCGCCGTCTTCTTCGCAATCGCCCAGAGCTTCGGCGCTTTCGGTCCCTGGCTCTATGGCGAGCTCATCGGCAACGGGCAGGACCACTTCAGGCTGTTCATCGGTTACCTGATCGGGGCCGCGGTGATGGCCATCGGCGGAATTGTGGAGGTCTTCCTGGGCGTCGACGCGGAGCAAAAGTCGCTCGAGGACCTTGCGCAGCCCCTCTCGGCCGCCGGCCCGTCGCCCCACCTCTCGGCGGTGACCGGCGCCCCCCGGCCTCCCGCGGCGCGGAGCACACTCTTCTGACGTCCCGACAGCGCTGCGCCCTCTGCGTGTGTGCGCCAGCAGCTCATTCGTGGAGCGATCCCAGCTTTTCGCCCGCTCCGCGAGCTCCGGAGCACCGTCCACACCCTTGCCGTCGTCGACCGACCTGACGCCCCACTCGACGGCGAAGCGCGAGATCACGTGGAGGCCGTGGCCTTCCCGAACGGTGAAGGCGCGCAGCGAGGACACGTTCAGACCCGAGTGCGGCTGGGGTGCGCCTCGACCGGCGATCACGATGATTGCGTCCTCACGCTCGATGGTTCCGAGGTGTGGTCCGACCAGGGTAAAAGCGTGCTCGCTCTCGCAGAGTCCTACGACGTCGCGCCCATCTCCAAGGCGATGCGGAAACATGGCCCCTTTCCGACCAGAACCGCGTCCATCGAAGCGGACGCATCCTTTTCCTTTCCCCTGGGCCGGCGAATCCGGATTGGCTGGTGGATGGTTTCCCCACCCATATGGCCTTCAGCCTCTCTTGCACCCCCCGCTCACCTCCGTTCCGGCCCAAGCCGTAACCCCCCGCCCACGCGGACGGCTGCAGTCCGCCTCCCGGCGCGCTGCCTAGCCGGGTTCCAGCGACCACGCGTTCGTGCGCTGCACCTTGGGCTCGGAACCGGAGCGAATGCCAGATTTCTTCCGATCTTGAAAGACGCGATCCCGACTGGTCTCTCAGGCTTGGCGCGAGAACTGAGCGAACTCCTCGACCAATGAGTTGCAGAACGCCTTGAGGTCGTCGGGTTTCCGGCTCGTGATCAGGACATTTGGACCGTTCCGGCACACCACGACCTCTTGGTCGACCCAGTTGCCTCCTGCGTTGCGAATGTCGGTCTGCAGGCTGGGCCACGATGTCAACGTGCGCCCCTTCACTACGTCAGCCTCCACAATCGTCCACGGCCCGTGGCAAATGACCGCCACTGGCTTGCCCGCCTCGAACATCGCCTGGGCGAAGGCGACCGCGCGCTCGTCCATGCGCAGCTGATCGGGATTGGCAACTCCGCCGGGTAGGACCATTGCGTCGAAGTCCTCCACCGAGAGCTCCTTGGTCGTTAAATCGACTGGAAACTTATTCGCCAGTTGCAGATGGTTCATGGCCTGTGTCTCGCCCTCCTCGGGTGCGGCGAGCTTCGGTTCGCCCCCGGCGTCCCTCACGGCCCGCCACGGGTCGGTGAGCTCCACCTGCTCGACGCCTTCATTCGCCACCATGAACACGATTCGTGCACCGCTCAGTTCGTTTGCCATATTGAGCACCTCCTGGAATGGCGAATACCCAGGGGTCTCCACGCAAAACAAGGACTCGGAGAACCACGACCGTGTTCTTGCTTTGGTTCATCGGACAGATCATCCAACGTTCATCGGTCAACGTCTGATGGCTCCATGAAGGGGCGTCAACGGCAGTCAATTGCAGTGGTCTCCTCGCTGCGGCCACGGCGGATGCTCAGGTCTCACCTCTAACCTGCGCCCGACGGTGCGGCGTCACGTTTGGCGTTGAAGCAACCGGCGACTCGATCCACGGTCGACCACGAGGTGAGGCTCAGAGGGAACGGACCGTGTCTCCGATCAAGTAAACCTCGCATGCCGGCCCACGGTGCGAGTCGAGTCCGTTGAAGTCACCCTTTCGAGGGGTGTGCTCGCTGTGGCGGATCCCCCGAGCTCGTCATCAACGGCGACTTGGGCGACGAAGCCGATCAGATCGTCGTCGCCGAGAAGTGGTACATCGGAGCACGATCGTATGGATCGACACACTGTCTGCGAGCATGGCGATCCCTGGCGGCGCATACGCCATATCGTCACCGCTTCAACTCTGATGGACATCCTCGAGGAAGAAGATCGCAAGCCCTTTCAGCTGCCGAAGTGGCAAATCGGTGTCCCCAAGAGCCCCGTCACCAGGATCGCTGGCATCTATGGGGGGCACTGCCAACCTCAACCTTCACCTCAACCTTATCTCAACCTCCAGTTGAGCGTTAGATTGACCTTCTTGCAATCTGATGGAAGATCGCTCGCGCGGTGACCTCGTTCGAGTAGGTCACCTGGCGTTGGGCGCTGAGCAGTGGCCGCTCACGCGTCCGGGAGACCGGTCTCCGGGCACGTGCCGGCGAGTCAGGTATGGGAGTACGAGCGTGTCGAACGGAACGTGCGTTGGGCGATCCGCCAGCCTGAGTTCGTCCGGACCAGTGTGTCCTCGTAGGTCCCCACCCCGTCGATCCAGGCACCGCGATCGTGCGCGAACGCCAGAACGACGTGGACGTACGAGCGCGCGGTGGCCTGATCACCGTCGACGTGGATCACGAAGTTCGACAGCATGTGGTTCGTCGATCCGAAGCCGCGATGTGCGGCGATCATGAAGTCGGTGAGCCTGTCGGCGCCGACGAAGGTCCCGATGTCCCCGTAGTCCCCGAGGGCGTCGTCGGTGAAGCACGAGCGAAAGAGCTTCCAGTCTCGCTGGTCGATTCCGGTCGCGTATTGCACCAAGAGATGTTCGATGTCGGCGCGGTCGGGGTTGCTCTGGTCGGTGCTCATTCGCCTGCCGCCGACGCCAAGCTCCGGCGCCGGTTCATCTCGGTGATGGTAGACGCTGCCGTGTCGAGCAGGATCCTCGTTCGAAGCCGAGCGATTGCGCCAGGGCGACGTCTTGTGGAGCGTGCGCCGGCTGCCACACGAATCGACTGGATCACGGCGCACTGCCAGGGCTTCGGTGGCGGCGCGTGCCTGTGTACTCCGAGCGATGCGTAGCCCATCTTCAGCTCGCGACGATGCGTTCAGGGTCGGAACACGCCAGGTGAGCACGGTTCCCCCGCTTTGGCTCCTGACCTCGAAACTCCCGTGGAGCTTCTCGGCCCGTCGGCGCATGTTGTTGAGTCCCAGACCACCCGTTGTGCTCTCACGTGCTCCCAGCCCGCGCCCGTTGTCGGTGACCTGGAGCAGGCACTCGTCGTTCCCCACGCTGAGCCGCAGGCTCGCCTGAGTGGCCCGAGCATGGCGGCCAACGTTGGTGACCGCCTCTCCGACGGTGGCCAGAAGCTGCTCGGCGATCACTCCTGAGATGTTCGCGTCCACCGGTCCGTCGAAAGAGCTGTGCACCTCGAAGCCGGCGACCACGGTCAGCTCGTGCAAAAGCGAGATGATCCTGGCTCGGATGCCAAGTTCGCCGCCGCTCAGTCCCAGCTCGTAGAGGGCGGAGCGGAGCTGGCTGATCGCGTCGTCGCGCCATAGAGCGTTTGGATGACCGTGTCGTGCAGGTCGCCGCGCAAGTCTCTCTCGTCGTCCCGGACCGCATGCTCTCCGACCTGGAGATGCAGCCGTGCGCAGCATGGCGTCGAGCACCCGCCTCAATGTTGACGGGTCGTCCATTTCGTGACCTGACATCGGCCCTCCTCGATGACGTGAAGTCAGATGATCTCGGAGGTGGCCGGCTGGGCGGTCAGGTCAAAGGTCTCTTCGTCACCAGCGTAGGGGGGATTGCGTTGCGACCGTTGCAGGCTCGTCTCCCTGCTCACGATGCGAGAGAGCAGGACCTTTGGCACTACGCAGCGATGGCGAGTCCGGTCACCGTTGCACGCACATGGCGACCACGTACCTCTCCGACCGCATCCTGGCCGCCTTGACCGAGGCGTTCTCCGGGGCGGGGTTCCGCCTGGTCACCAAGGTGGAGGTCCGCCGGGGCTGGGGAGACATCCGCATTGTGAGCGTCCACACGGGACTTTCACGCGCCGGTGCATCACCCGCCTTCGGGCAAACGATCCAGCGGGTCGTCGACACCGTTCTCGACGGAGAGCGGAACCTCGCCGAGATTCGGTGGACGGGGTCTTGATCGAGGTGGCGTTCGTCGACTTCTCGTCGACGAACGGGTCCCCACCCGCCGCGGGGGGGCGCAGGCAGGCCAGGGGGACGGGAATCAAGCCTTTCGCCGCAGGTTCATGAGAACCTGCTCGGGCCATCTCCTCTTCGTTCGTCGTCAGAGCATGTGCGTGGCGCTCACAGACGAGTAGAGGCTTTGGTCCCATGCGGCAGCCCAGTAGCCAGAACGCTCACCGGGACGCCGAAGACCATTGGCTCCGTCGTCGTGCGCGCCCGTCGGACGACCCGTGCCGCCCAGACGCTGGTCCACGAACTGAGCGATGCGTGCGCCGACGGCCCAGGGAGTCAGGGTGATAACCGCTGGATCGTCCAGCTTCCGAACTGAGCCTGGTAGCGGAGCCGATCGTGCAGGCGGTCAGGTCCTTCTTCCCACAACTCGACGATTTCGGGCTGGATCCGGTAGCCGCCCCATCGAGGAGGGCGGGGTGGCCCCGTTTCCTCGGGGAACGCTTCGGCCAACTCGGCCACCCGCTGTTCGAGCTCCGCTCGACTCACGATCACCTGGCTCTGGTGGCTCGCCACGGCGCTACGACGAGACGCTGGCGGCCGCGACCGCCAGTAGGCGTCCGACTGATCGTCGTCCACTTCCTCCACTGCTCCATTCACCCGGACCTGTCGGTGCACCGGGAGGAACCAATGGAAGAGGGCAGCGGCGAACGGATTCGTCCTCAGCTCACGGCCCTTGTCGCTTTCCCGGTCGGTGTAGAAGACGAGACCTCGGTTGTCGATGCCTCGGAGCAGCACCATTCTCGAGGAGGGGCGCCCATCGGTCGTGGCTGTGGCCACTGCCATCGCCTCGGGCATGGGCTCCCCAGCTGTCCGCGCCACCTCGAGCCATTGGGACACTTGGGTCATCGGATCGGAATCGACGGACGCTTCGTCCACGGGCCCCAGTCTGCTCCCTCGGCGCCAGTGGGTCAGTGTGAGCTCGGTGCACCCATCGCGGTACGGAGACAGCGAGTGAGCCTCTAACCGGCTCCCAGCAGGCTCTCGGACAGCGCTGCGCCCGCGTCCTTTGGCTATTTGGGTGACGGCACAACCAGGCACACGTCGCTGACCTGCATTGCTAGCAAAGGCTCAGACGAGCGTTAACTGGGTGGTTGCGGCAGTTAGCGGTCGCGGAAATCGTTCGGTGGACGCGTCGGCTTTTTGGCTCAAAATCGGCTCAAAATCGGCTCGGCGTGCAGGTCAAAGGGGTGTCACCCATTTGTCACCGTGTTGCAAGCGCGTCAGATGTGCGCTGTTTGGTTTGGTCAGTCCCGACTGAGCGTGAGGGGAAGAATCTGTCGTGGCAGAATCTGTGTTTTCCCTTTAAAAATAGGCATTGAAGGCAGCAAAAGAAGGATTTATGCTTTCGTCGACGAGGGCGAAGTCGGGAGGTATCATGACGCGCCGGAGAGTTCCAATACTCCTCCTTTTTGGCGTCGTGGCCGCCGTCGTCCTGTTCGCCATTTTCCTGTCAACTCGCGTTCAGTCGTGGCCTCCGCTCAAGGCACCTGTGAGTCACCAGATACGGAGCGGATCATGATCACGAGGCGAGTGTTGCGTGCCGTCATGTGGCTCATCGTCTGGACCGCTGCCATTGCTCTGCTGTTGCTCTTCATTACTCATATCGGCTCAGGTGGTGGTGCTCCTGGTACGCCTTGAGCACTGTAAATGAAGCGAGTGAGGCTCTAAGAATTCGACCCCTCAAGCGGCGCTGTCGGGGGGCTGAAATCCGCTGGTTACCTTCCGGCGCTCCCGATGCCGTGTGAAAAATCCCGACCCGGCCCCGGTGCGTATTTCCAAAGAGTGAGGGGCGGTGGTACTGACCCAACCGTGCCGCCGCCCCTCGCCAATGTGGCGCTGCTGGTCGGCGGGCTCATAATCGGAGGGACGCCGTCAAGTCCCCGCTCTCGTGGATTGAACAGCTCGACGAGCACTTGTTTCCGGCTGGCCGCCGGTAATCACCAGGACCTTGATTCTCAGAACCCGGTCGCCGCGATGATGGACCCATTGAGATGGGTCCCCGTCATGCCCCCAGCGTTGGGGGCATCCCCGAACGGGTAGACCGCGCCCAGGGCCGACGAGACCCAATAGCCCGCACCATCGGAGGTGGCGAAGATGGCCGTCGCCGCGTTGAGGCCATAGAAGTTGGTCGATGACGGCGAGCCGAGATTGGCGGCGTCGCCGTAGCCGAAGACCTCACCGTCGCTTAGGAGCACCCAGTAGCCCTTTCCGTCGGGGGTGGCCACCGCGGAGGTGACCGTGCCGTGACCAGGTGCGCCAAAGTAGGGAGGCATACGGCGGAAATGGCGGCCCTCTGAGCTATCGCCGAAGCTGAAGACCCCGCCGTCGGAGGCGTCGAGCCAGTCACCGCCGCGGTCAGCCGTGGGCACGATGCCGACGACGGGGCGACATGGGGTGTCGGGCTGCCGCAATCACCCACGGGCATCCGTCCGGGTGGATCGCAGCGGGCGCATTCGCACTGATCATCTCCGAGATCCTCGACGGCTGGTCCGTGCAGGAGGCCGTTCAATCGAGCATCTCCTCTAGTCAGTCGGTCCCCGGTGGCGAGGAGGTCATTCATTCGCTCAGGGCGGCACTGCAAATGGTTGAAGAAGGTGAACGTCCAACTCCCGAGCGGGTCGAAACCCTCGGTGGGGGCTGGGTGGCCGAGGAGGCGCTCGCGATCTCGGTCTACTGCGTCCTCGGCGCCGCGGACCCTGCCGAAGCCTTGGATCTCGCCGTCAACCACTCAGGCGACAGCGACAGCACCGGGAGCATGACGGGCAACCTCCTCGGGGCCGTGTTGGGTGTCAGTTGGCTCGACTCCGACTTGCTGGTCGAGCTGGAGGGCCGCTCCGTGATCGAGCAGATCGCGAGCGATCTCTGCAACATGTTCCATGAGCGGCCGAGCGCGGCGATTGAGTGGGGCCGATACCCGCCCTGGTAATCAGGCTCTCGGGTCCCAGGAGACATCACCGTCCCGGCGGTCTCTGGGACGGTCCGTTTTGGGTCTTTACAGGAGCGCGACTGCCCTGTATCACGGTTGGCGGGGTCATTCGCTCGGATGGTGGGAAGTTCCCGCCACAACCGTGCGTAGGCCTGAGGTGCACCATGCTGTTTTTGACTACCTACCGGGTGAAGCCTTATCTTCCGCGGTCCGAGACCAAGAAGCTCCTTGACCTCTTCGGAAAGGTGGGGGCAGCTCCGGGAACCATCGCCCATTATGTTGCGGGCGACAATTCGGTCGGATGGGTGATCGCCGAAAGTGAGGATGCCGTTACTGGCTACACAGCGAGCCTCTCCTATTCGGAGTACATCGAGTTCGACACGAAGCCCGTCCTCACGATTGAGGACGCCTTGCCCTCCCTGTTGGAGGCGTACCAATAGCCCGTCCGGACGCGTACTGGGGCAGGGGGTGTGCTCAGCATCGGCGCCGGTCATACCTCTAGGGGCATTCCCGCCTGCCGACCCACTGCTTTCAGGTCAACGAGGACAACCCTCGGGACATCTATGCGGATACCAAGTCGATCCCGGATCGCTTGAAAGCAAGCCTTCTGCTCGGGCGTTAGCTCATCCTTATGGCTCGTGACCGGATCGACCCCCTTCACTTCGACGAAGTATGGACGCCTGTAATCAGGCGGACTCAGCACCAACAGGTCCGGAAGCTCTTTGTTTCCGCACTCTTTGCGAATCGAGTCGAGTTCACGTCTCTCACCCTCTGAAAAGACGCTTGCGTAAAGTGCGAACTTCTCGGGGTGCGCGTTTGGATCGGCGTACTTCTCTACTAGGGTCAGCGAGCGATCTCAGAACCCACACCGTCGTCGCGGTGAGCTCACGGTTGTCGATCTCCAGCTTGGTCTGAGTTCGCTTGCGGCGGGGCGACTTGGTTCTCATTGAATCGGTGCCGGGCCGGCGAAGCCGGCCCGGTGCCCGTCCCCCTCAGCGCCAAGGCAAGGGTCCCCATAGCGTCCTCCCTGTCAGAACTGCTGATCGACCGCGGCAACGGTCGGAGAGGAGGTCGCCATGGAGACCGTGGCCACGTCATTGGACGAGCACGTCAGCTTTCGCTGCACATCGGTGGATCGCATCGGTGTCCGCGGCTACATCCGAGGACTCCAATACGAGGGTGGGGTGGTGAAGTTCCTGCTCAATCAAGGCGGCACCATCCCTCTCCCGCATTGCTCAACCGCAACCGCGAACGACTCGTGGCCGAGCTCGAGGCCCTTGAGGAGAGCACCGGGGTGCCCGTTTTCCGCTTCAAGGCCGGAGAGTCCAAAGAGGACATCACTCGGCTCCACCAAGGCGGGGCGGCGGCGGCCGGTCGGCCCGGCCTGGTGCTGGTCGGCAAGGCCCAGGAGCGGACGTCGGCGTGGCGGGGCTACGTCGACGACACCTTTCCGGGGCATCGCTCCAGCCATCCCCACATCGCCTGGCGGCGCCACTCCAGCGTGCCTGACCACTGGTACTTATCTGTGGGAGGACCCCCGGTCAAGAGGGGTTGGGGAGCTTGCTTGGTGAGCGACGTCGCGACGGACCGCAGCTGGTGTCAAGTTGGAGCGCCCGCAACGAAGCGAGGACGAACGAGCTTGACTGGAGCCGGCAAGGATCCGGCGCGCAACCTGACGCCAATGCACGCTCCCGACGGCTGGGCTATGACATGGCGCTCCCTTCACTCCACCAGCGCCACGCCCACTTGTCGCCGCCTGGAGAACCTACGAACGCGAGCTCGACAACGCAGTCCGCACGGCCCGGCTGGCTGCCTGACCCAAAACTTGCCTCAACTGTTCAGAACCACACTGTCAAGTGGATCTAGAGAGCGGTCACTCTGAAAGAGGTGGATGGCGGCAAACCACTCAAAGAAGTGGTTCCTTGGCTGGGTGTGTGCCATCTCACGGTCGTGCTCGCTGAAGAGCGTGGGATACAGGCTGCGCCATTGATCCGCGAGGGGTGACGGCCACCATACGTGACTCCGCAACGATTGTTCTCCATAAATGGTCGCCTCGTGAACGCCGATCTCACTCATTTGTCAATCTTGGCAGCAGGAGGGTGGCTTTTGGTGCGCCCACACCCGGCAGCGGGGGCGCCTACGACCGTCGAAGATACGGCAGCCTCATCGTCGCGAACGATGGATCGATGACCTATCGGGTCAGCACCACCAAAACCAGTCAGCAACGCGGCTGTAGAGTTTCGTATTCGTCACCTCCTGCTCTTGGTTGCGCTCGTCAGTGCTTCGACGAGCGCTCTCGCAGTCAGCGCTGCATCGGCCGCTGGCTCGATCACCGTAGGCCTCACCAATCCCTATTACGTATTTCTCGCTGCTGAGCAGACGTCGGGGAGCACCTACGGACAGACCGTCGCCGGATGCACTCTCCTCCCTCGGGCGAATTGCCCCCACGCACAACTAGCCAACCGACTGCTCGACGGATCGGTGCTGCCGTACGCCCAGCTCTCCGGAGCAGACCTGGCCGGCGCGCAGCTGTCGTTGAGCGACTTCTCGTACGCCGATCTGAACAGTGCCGATCTCGCCCATGCGCATCTCGTCGGCGGTGCGGCAGGCTTCACCAGTCTGCGCCATGCCAACGCGACCAGCGCCCAACTTGTCTTCACTGACTTCTCCGACAGCAATCTCTCTGATGCCTACATGCCTGGGGCCGATCTGCGATTGGACGTGTTCACCGCGGCTGATCTTTCGGGCGCACACCTAGCGGACGCGAACTTGGCTGCGTCGATCTTCAATGGGGCGAACCTTTCGGGAGCAGATCTGCGCGGAACAAATCTCAGCAACACGGACTTAGCTGGCGCGAAGCTGACCGGCGCCCGACTAGCAGGAGCGCACTACTGCAACACGGTCATGTCCGACGGAATGGTTCGAAATCCTCGTCGGGGCATTTGCCCGGCACCTATTCCGGTCCCTCCGATGGAATCTAAGCCGATTTCCCTTCCCGACAAAAGCCCCTACGCGAAGGCGGTGCAGGCCTTCGAAAGTGGACGCCAGATCCCCTCCGGCACACGCGTGGACGAATGCATCATCGAGCCCTTCGCGTTCTGTCCACGAGCGAATCTCAAGCAAGCCTTTCTTCAGGGTTCGTATCTCTCCTATGCGACTCTCGTCGGCGCCCAGCTTCAGCAAGCCAACCTCAACCTGGCCGACCTGGATTCCGCCAAAGTCCAACGGGCCGATCTCTCTGCAGCGAACTTGGCAGGGGCTTCGCTGGCGAATGCTGATCTCGACCTGACCTCCCTTAGCCGAACCGATATCGTGCTTACGACATTGACCGGCGCCCACCTCAAAGGTGCCGACCTGGCAGGAGCACATGCAGCGGGCACCGCGCTGACTGGGGTGGACCTCGCCGGAGCGAATCTCCGCGGCGCGGACCTCTCGAGTTCTGTCCTCACGGGCGCCAATCTCACAGGTGCCGATCTGAGCGGCGCCAACCTCAGCGAGAGCTCTCTCGTCGGCGCTCAGCTCGGTCACACCGTCATGAGCGGCACGATCTTTTGCAACACATTGATGCCCGATGGGAGTGTCGCCGATCCTCAGCTGGGTCCGTGTCCCGGTTTCTCCTGACCCTTCTGTCCTGCCTTGTCGGCGCGAATTCTTCGCTATTGAACACTCAAGTAACTCCGCTTGGCTTCTGTCGACGCTGACCTAATTCCCCAGCGGCTCGTTCACGTAATTCCCCACCGGACTCCGGTGTCGGTTCTACTCGATGGCGGCTCCCTTCGCTCGACGGCGCGTCGCGAGGAGTGTGTGAGCTGAGCGGCGAGGTGCTCGGCAGAGGGCCGTCCGAGTTCGGCGGCGATGACGACGCTTTGCTCGTCGCGGCGTAGGCGAACGAGCCAGATCCTGTCGCTCGTCGTCGGGCGTGGGCTCGTGGTCGACCTCGACGACGACGTGGACACCGCTGCGCCCCCGCGCCGCGGGTCGGCACTCGGGCGAGCAGTAGATGGCCGGACGGCCGCGTCCGCCGCGTGGGACGGGTTTCTCACAGCCCGGGGCGGCGCAGAGGGCGAACTCGGTCATGGCCGCTTCCCCTTGGTCGGTGCCCCGGGTCGCTTGTTGGGCCGGTAGGACTTGCCCGCCATGTGGAGGTGGCTGGCCGAGTTGATGACCCGGTCCAAGATGGACTCGGCGACGACAGGGTTGGGGAACAGCCAGTACCAGTCCGAGGCCGCCCGGTTCGCCGTGATGACCAGGCTCTTGCCGGCCCGCTCGGTCACCCGCTCGTCGAGGTCGTCGGCCTGCATGGTGGAGAAGTCGCGCATGGCGAAGTCGTCGAGGATCAAGACGTGGGGTCGGGCCCAGGCCCGCAGCCTCGCTTCCCAGGAGCGATCGGCGTGGCCGCCGGCCAGATCGGCCAACAGGCGCGACGTCTTGGTGAAGGTGGCCGAGTAACCCGACCGGCAGGCCGCATGTCCGAGTGCCTGGGCGCACCTACGTGGCCTCGGCGAAGATGACGCTCCGCGAGTACCTGGACAGCTGGTTGGCTTCATTGCCGACCTCCGGTCTGAGGCCCAGCACGATCGACAGCTACCGGCGATGCCTGCTGTACATCCCGCAGACGCTGGCGAACAGGAGGCTCGACAAGGTAACTGCGATGGACCTCGACCGGCTCTATAGCGCCCTGCTCGCGTCCGGCCTGCGGCAACGGGAGGGGGGCCTCAGCCCTCGCAGCGTCAGGTACGTCCATACGGTCATCCAGAAGGCGCTAGGTGATGCCGTCCGCAAGGGCGAGCTGGCACGCAATGTGGCGACTGCGGCGAGTCCGCCGTCAGCAAAAGCCGCCCAAGCGCCAGAAATCAAATGGTGGAAGCCCGCAGAGCTGAGCCGGTTCTTGGCGTTCACCGCCGACGAACCGCTTGGGCCGCTCTTCAGGCTGGCGGCGATGACCGGCATGAGGCGGGGCGAGCTCTGCGGGCTGCGGTGGAGTGACGTGGATGTTGATAAAGGCCGTCTTGAAGTGCGGCAGACCAAAATCCAGTTTCCGCCGCACTATACGGCCCCTGACCTGCCGATAAAGCGTGCCCGGAGCGGGACTCGAACCCGCACGCCCTTTCGGACAGCGGCTTTTGAGGCCGCCGCGTCTGCCATTCCGCCATCCGGGCGGGAACGCCCGATCGTACAAGCTGCGATCTACGGTGGCGGGGTGAGAACCCGCCGACCCCGTGAAGCTCCGCGGCGTCGAGCTGGTCCGGGTCGAGGTCCCGTTCCGCCGGGACATCGGCACCGGCGCCGGCGTGCACTCGGTGCGCCCGTTGCTCTTCGTCCGCGTGGTGGCCGAGGAGGGCGAGGGGTGGGGCGAGTGCGCCGCGCTCGCCGGCGGCACCGCCGTCGATCCCGCCCTCGACGAGGTGGAGCAGGCCGCCGTCGAGCGAGGTGTGTCCCGCCTCTCGGACGCCACCCGGGCGCGCGGAGGCCGGCTGCCGAGTGCCGCCGAGGTGCCGCGGCTCTTCGGCACGGCGCCGGCGGACCGCATGCTGGCCGCCGCCTTCGAGATGGCGGTGTGGGACGCCGAGCTGCGGGCGGAGCAGCGCTCCATGGCCGACGCCCTCGGCACCGGGGCGGGGTTCGAGGCCATGGCCGTCGGCGCCGTCGTCGGCATTCCCGCGGGCCGCGACCTCGGCGCGCTGCGGGCCGAGGTGGCCGCCGCCGTGCAGGCCGGCACAGCCCGCGTGCGGTTGAAGATCGAGCCCGGGTGGGACCTCGAGCCGGTGCGCGCCGTGCGGGCGGACCATCCCGACCTCGTGCTCCAGGTCGACGCCAACGGCTCGTACCGCGCCGGGGAGGCAGATGTCGGAGTCTTGAGCCGACTGGCCGAGTTCGACGTGCTGTGCATCGAGCAGCCGCTGCCGCCGGCGGACCTCGTCGCCCACGCCGAGCTGGCCCGCGTGCTGCCCGTGCCGATCTGCCTCGACGAGTCGCTCTCCACGCCGCGACGCGTCGCCGACGCGCTGCGCAACGGCGCCTGCGCCATGGCCTGCCTCAAGCCCGCCCGGCTCGGGGGCGTGCGCGCCACGTGGGCGGCCCATGCGGCGTGCGCCGCGGCCGGTGTCCCCGTCTTCGTCGGCGGCTTCTTCGAGGCCGGTCTCGGCCGCTCCTCCAACCTGGCGCTCGCCGCTCGGCTCAGCCAGGACGCGACGGGCCTGGTCAGCGACCTCGGGGACCCGGCCGACTACCTCTCGGTGGACCCCTGTGGCTACCCGCCCGTGGTCGGCGGCTGGGTCAGGGTCCCGACCGGACCGGGGGTCGGCAACCGACCCGACGACGCGGTCCTGGGGCGGCTCGATGCGCGGCGTCGCTGGTTCGTCGCAACCTACACTTGACGCCTCATGCATCGCGTCCTGTTGGAACGGCGGATCAGGGACGTCCACGCCCGACTGGTGCGGGCGCGGGGGGAACTGGCCGTGCTCAGCGAGCAGTTGGCCGTCGTCCAGGAATCGGCCGACGAGGCGAGGGTGCGCGCCCTGGTGTCGGAGACCCCGCTGGCGACCCAGGAGCACAACGAGGCGACGCGTCACGCCGACGCCATGGTCAAGGCGCGTGACGCTTTGCGCAAGACGGTGGCCGATCTCGAGCGGCGCCAGGACGAGCTCCTCGCCGCTGTGGCGACGGGGAAGCAGTGAGCGCCTCCACCGGCGGGAACGGCTTCGTCCCCGGCGCCGACGGGTCGAGCCCGGCCCGCGTCGTCATCGCCGAGGACGAGGCGATCGTCCGCCTCGACCTGAAGGAGATCCTCGTGTCGGCCGGCTACGACGTGGTGGGGGAGACCGGCCGCGGGGACGAGGCGGTGACCCTGGTCGAGGAGCACCAACCGGACCTCGCCATCCTCGACGTCAAGATGCCCGGGATGGACGGCCTGCGGGCGGCCCGCGAGATCACCACCCGCCACCAGGTGGCGGTGCTCCTGCTCACCGCCTTCAGCCAGCGCGACCTGATCGAAGAGGCGAGGGACGCCGGGGTGGCGGCCTACCTGATCAAGCCCTTCCAGCCCCGCGAGCTCCTGCCCGCCATCGCGGAGGTCCTGGCCCGGGCGCGCCAGGACTGGGCCATCGAGGCCGAGCACGTGGGCGACGGGGCCGAGGACAAGATCGCCACCCGCCGGTTGGTCGACGAGGCCAAGCAGATCCTGATGGACCGCGACGACCTCCCCGAGACGGAGGCGTTCAGCTTCATCCAGCGCACGGCCATGCGGACGCGGACCCGGATGCGCGACGTGGCCCAGCAAGTCGTCGACGGCACGCTGGCCCCCTAGTGTCGACGTAATGGCGACCCCCATAGTGTCGACGTAATGGCGACGAAGCAGGAGCGACCCGGCCCGCTGCTGCTGCTCGACGGCATGTCGCTCGCCTTCCGGGCCTACTTCGCGCTGCCGGACACGCTGGCCACCTCCACCGGCGTCGTCACCAACGCCGTGCACGGGTTCACCTCGATGCTGGTGTATCTCATCCGGGAGCAGCGGCCCGCCGCGCTGGCGGTCGCCTTCGACGCACCCGGCGCCACGTTCCGCGACGAGATGAACGAGGACTACAAGGCCGGCCGGGCCGAGACCCCGTGGCTGCTCCCGCCCCAGTTCGACATGATCCGCGAGGTGATGGCCGCCCTGGCCGTCCCCGTGATCGAGGCCGCCGGGTTCGAGGCGGACGACGTCATCGCCACCCTGGCCACCGAGGCGGCGGCGCGCCAGTGCGAGGTCGTGATCGTGACGGGGGACCGCGACAGCTTCCAGCTCGTGCAGGATCCCTACGTCCGCGTGCTCTACAACAAGCGGGGCGTCAGCGACTACACCCTCTACGACGAGGCCGGCATCTTCGAGCGCACCGGGGTGCCGCCGTCGCAGTACGTGCTGCTCGCCGCGCTGCGGGGTGACCCCTCGGACAACCTCCCGGGCGTGCCCGGCGTGGGGGAGAAGACCGCGGCCAAGCTGCTCACCAAGTACGGCGACCTCGACGGCGTCTTCGGGCATCTCGACGAGCAGACGCCCAAGCTGCGCGAGAACCTGGCGGCGAACGAGGAGCTGGCCCGCTCCAACGCCCGCATCATCCCCCTCGTGCGCGACGTTCCCCTCGACATGGACGTCGACCACCTGACCCTGGGCGGGTGGGACCGCGCCACGGCCAAGGAGACCTTCGATCGCTACGAGATGAAGACGGTCTGGCAGCGCATGGAGGAGCTGCTCGACGCCGGCGCGCTGGGGGCGCCCGCCGAGGGCAGTGTGGGCGCCGGGTCCGCCGCGGGCGAGGCCGCCGCCCCGGCCCCGCCTCGCACCGAACCGGCGGCCCCCGCCACCCCCGCCTTCGAGCCGCGCGACGTGGCGCTGCCCAGCACGGCGGCGGAGACCACCAAGCAGCTGACCGAGCTCGGCACCGGCCGACTCGCCCTGGCCGCCCGCTGGAACGGCCTGCCCGGCCGCAGCGACCTCGTCGCGCTCGGTGCTGGTGGCGACCGAGGGCGAGGAGGCCGGCCTCGGCGTGCTGGTGCCCGGCGACCAGCTCGGGGCCGCCCCGGTGGTCGAGGCGCTCAACGCCGTCCTGGCCCGGCCGGTCCTCGGGCACAACGTCAAGGAGATCATGCGGTCGCTGCTGCCCCTCGGCATCGACCTCACCGGCCTCGAGATGGACACCGCGGTGGCGGCCTACCTGCTCGATGCGTCGACGGGCGAGTACGACCTGGCGCAGCTGCGCGAGCAGACGGGCCAGCTGAGCCTCGACATCGTCGAGCCCGGCGAGGCGGCGCGGGACCTGGCCCAGGAGGCGGCGGGCGAGGCGGCCGACGTCTCGGCCATGGCGACGGGCTTCCGCCGGCGCATCCAGTCCGAGGACATGGTCATGCTCCACGACGACATCGAGACGCCGCTCGTGCGGGTCCTGGCCAAGATGGAGGTGGCCGGCATCCGGGTGGACCGGGCCGAGCTGCAGAGCATCGCCGACTCCCTCAAGACCTCGGCCGCGCTCCTCCAGAGCGAGGTGCACCGCTGCGCCGGCCACGAGTTCAACGTCAACTCCACGCCGCAGTTGCGCACGGTGCTCTACGACGAGCTCGGCCTGACGCCGGGCAAGAAGACCAAGACCGGCTTCTCCACCGACGCCCAGACCCTCGAGACCCTGCGGGGCGTCCATCCCGTCATCGAGGCCTTGCTCTCCTACCGCGAGGTGGAGAAGTTGCGCTCCACCTACGGGGAGAGCCTGCTGGCCGAGGTGCAGGCCGACGGCCGCATCCACGCGTCGTTCGGCCAGACCGTGGCGCGGACCGGACGCATCTCCTCGGACCGCCCCAACCTGCACAACATCCCCGTGCGCACCGAGCAGGGCAAGCAGTTCCGCCGCGCCTTCGTGCCCGCCGAGGGCGCCACCTTCCTGGTGGCCGACTACGACCAGGTGGAGCTGCGCTGCATCGCGCACCTCTCGGAGGACCCGGGGTTGATCGACGCGCTGACGAGCGGCTCGGACGTGCACCGGATGGTGGCCGCCGCCGTGTACGGGATCCCGCCCGAGGAGGTCACCCACACCCAGCGCGAGTACTGCAAGATGGTCTCCTACGGCCTCGCCTACGGCATGGAGGCCTACGGGCTGAGCCAGCGTCTCGGCGTCTCGGTCGAGGAGGCGGCCGCCATCGTCGAGAGCTACTTCGGCGCCTTCCCGCTGGTGAGGCTGTACATGGACCGGACGGTGGCCGACGCCAAGATCCGGGGCGCCACCCGCACCCAGTTCGGCCGCCTCAGGCCGCTGCCCGACCTGCAGGCGTCGAACTACCGGCTGCGCCAGGCGGCCGAGCGCCAGGCCATGAACGCCGGCATCCAGGGCCTGGCGGCGGACATCTTCAAGCTGGCCCTGGTGCGCCTCGACCGTGACCTCGAGGAGCACGCGCTGGCCAGCCGCCTCGTGCTGCAGGTGCACGACGAGGTGATCGTCGAGGTCGCGGCCGAGGAGCAGGACGAGGTCCGGCGCCTCACCGAGTCCGCCCTCACCGGGGCGGCCGACCTCAAGGTCCCCCTGACCATCTCCGTGGCGACGGGGCCGAGCTGGGCGGCCGCCAAGGGCTGATCCCCCTTTCCCGAGCGGCCGTCGGCCAACGGGACGGGCCCCTCGGACCCGGGAAAGGGCGCCGACGGCGCCTGGTAGCCTGAGCGCTTCCTGCCCGCCGGCACCGGCGGCGGTGCAGCCCCTATTGGACGAACCGACCCCGGCGCGGTCCTGCGGGTGCAGATCGCACCCGTCGCAAGGAGCTTCACCATGGCTGACACCGTTGCGACCGAGGTCGCACCCGCCCCCGCATCCGTCGCATCCGCCCGGACCTCCCTGCTCTCCCCCGAGCAGATGGGCACCTTCGACGCCGAGGGCAACTACCACCCCCGCCCCATCGTCGACGACGACCTGGGGGACGCCGACCTCGAGCAGGCGATGGGGGACTCCATCATCGAGTTCGACGACGGTGACGTGATCGAGGGCACCGTCGTCAAGATCGACCGCGACGAGGTCCTGCTCGACATCGGCTTCAAGTCCGAGGGCGTGATCCCGGCCCGCGAGCTCTCCATCCGCAACGACGTCGACCCGACCGAGATCGTGAAGCTCGGCGAGCACGTCGAGGCGCTGGTCCTCCAGAAGGAGGACAAGGAGGGCCGCCTGGTCCTGTCCAAGAAGCGCGCCCAGTACGAGCGCGCCTGGACGACGATCGAGGAGAAGAAGAACAAGGGCGAGATGGTCTCGGGCCCCGTGATCGAGGTGGTCAAGGGCGGCCTCATCGTCGACATCGGGCTGCGCGGCTTCCTGCCCGCCTCCCTGGTCGAGCTGCGGCGCGTGCCGCGAGCTGCAGCCCTACGTGGGCAAGGAGATCGAGGCGAAGATCATCGAGCTCGACCGCAACCGCAACAACGTGGTCCTGTCGCGGCGGGCCTGGCTCGAGGAGGCGCAGAAGGAGCAGCGGGGCGACTTCCTGCAGAACCTCAAGCCGGGGGAGCGGCGCCGGGGCACCGTGTCCTCGGTGGTCAACTTCGGCGCCTTCGTGGACCTGGGCGGCATGGACGGCCTGGTGCACGTGTCCGAGCTCAGCTGGAAGCACGTCGACCACCCCTCCTCGGTGGTGGCGGTGGGCGACGAGATCGAGGTCGAGGTCCTCGACGTGGACCTCGACAAGGAGCGCATCAGCCTCTCCTTGAAGGCGACCCAGTCCGACCCGTGGCAGGAGTTCGCCGACAGCCACGCGGTGGGCCAGCTCGTCTACGGCCGCATCACCAAGCTCGTCCCCTTCGGCGCCTTCGTGCAGGTGGGCGACGGGATCGAGGGCCTGGTGCACATCTCGGAAATGGCGGTGCACCACGTCGACCTGCCCGAGCAGGTCGTCACGCCCGGCGAGGAGCTGTGGGTCAAGATCATCGACATCGACCTGCAGCGCCGGCGCATCAGCCTCTCGATCAAGCAGGCGGCCGAGGGCGGTGAGGTCTCCGAGGAGTACCGCGAGGCCTTCGGCGAGCACGCTTACGACGAGGAGGGCAACTACATCGGCTTCGACTACGCCGAGGGCGAGTTCACCCCCGAGACCGAGGCCCAGGCGGCGTGGGCCGACTTCGCCGAGGAGATCGGGACCCCGGTCGTGGTGCCCGACGCCGAAGGCGGCGGTGGGCCTGCTCCAGCCGAGGCGTCGGCTCCGGCCGTGGCCGCACCTGGCGAGGCCGCCGAGCCGGTCGCGCCGGACGCTGCGGAGGCGGCACCGGCCGGCGAGTGACGGACCGCCGGAGTCTTCGCGAAAACTCTAAACCTCACGGTTTATAGTTTTTCGAGGACCCATCCGGCCGACCGCCCGGCGCCGCGCGACAGGACCACACTCAGACAGCAGAGGCGAGACCGGCCAGGACACGGGCGAAGGTGGCCGCGCCCTCGGGATGGTGGACGAAGAAGAGCACGGGGTCGAGCAGCTCGAGCTCGAGGAGGGCCGCGGCGCCGTCCGTCCGCTCGACCACGTCGACCCGCGCGTAAGCGGTGCGCCCGTGCCGGCGCTCTGCCGCGGCCACGGCGCGCCGCGCCACCGCGAGCTGCGCGGCCGTCGGGCTGGTCGCGGTGACGACCTGGTTCTCGATCAGGCTCTCGCCCGCCCCGACGCCGCGACGGATCATGGGGTCCTTGTGGATGGCATGGCTGAAGGCACCGCCGAGGAAGACGAGGCCGACTTCGCCCTCGGCGTCGACGGCGGGCTGGTAGGGCTGGACCATGGCCGTCCGCCCCGAGGCGAGGAGCGCGGCCAGATGGGCGCGTGCGGCGTCGCGCTCGTGGGCCTCGTAGCGCGCCGTCTGGTAGCCGCCGCCCGACACGGCGGGCTTGACCACGATCTCGCCCTCGGGCAGGCGCCCGGGCGGCTCGGCCCCGCCTCCGTCCCCGGCCGGCTCGACCCAGGAGGTCGGGACCGTCGGGACGCCCGCCGCCTCGAGGTCGCGCAGGTAGCGCTTGTCGAGGTTCCAGCGCAGGACGGCCGGCGCGTTGACGACGGGCACGCCCGCCGCGGCCAGGCGGTCCACCCAGCTCAGGAACTCGGCGACGCGGTGGATGTGGTCCCAGGCGCCGTTGGCCACGACGAGGTCGAAGGCGCCCCAGTCGACGCCCGGGTCGTCCCAGACCGCGCACCGGCCGTCGAGGCCGGCTCCCTCCAGCGCGGCCAGGACCAACCGTCCCTCGTCGAGCTGGTCGGGGTACCGCGCGCAGGACGCGAGCGCCACCCGCGGTCGTGGCCGCCGCAGGAGGGTTCCCGCGGCCGGTCGGCCGCTCAAGTCCCGATCGGGAAGTGGCAGGCCACCTGATGGCCGGGTGCGATCACCCGCATCTCGGGGACCTCCTCGGCGCAGCGGGTCTCGGCGCGGGGGCAGCGGGTGCGGAAACGGCAACCCGACGGCGGGTTGATCGGGCTGGGCGGCTCGCCGATCAGCGGCACCGACGTCTGGGGCGCCTCGGGGTCGGGCTCGACCGCCGAGGCGAGCAGCGCCGCCGTGTAGTGGTGGGCCGGCGTCTCGTAGAGGACGTCGGAGGGCGCGATCTCGCAGAGGCGCCCCAGGTACATCACGGCGACCCGGTCGCTGACGTTCTTGACCACGGCCAGGTCGTGCGCAATGAAGAGGATGGTGAGGTGGTACTCCCGCTTCAGGTCTTCGAGCAGGTTGAGGATCTGGGCCTGGACCGACACGTCGAGGGCGGAGACGATCTCGTCGCACACCAGGAGCTTGGGCTGGAGCACGAGGGCGCGGGCGATGCTGATGCGCTGGCACTGGCCCCCCGAGAACTCCCGCGGCCGCCGGTTCCCGCTGAGGTACGGGTCGATGCCGACGCGCTCGAGCATGGCACTGACCGTCTGCCGGCGCTCCTCCTTGGTCCCGATCTTCCAGATGGCGAGCGGCTCCGCCACGATGTCGGTCACCTTGCGCCGCGGGTTCAGCGACGAGATGGGGTCCTGGAAGATCATCTGCACCTGCGTGCGCAGCGTGCGCAGGTCGCTGCGGCTGAGCGCGGTCAGCTCCGTGTCACCGAAGCGGATCCGGCCCGAGGTGGGCCGCTCCACCTGGACGATGGCCCGTCCGGTGGTCGACTTGCCGCAGCCGGACTCGCCCACGAGGCCGAGCGTCTCCCCCTGGCGCATGGTGAAGGAGATGCCGGCCACGGCCTGGACGGTGGTGCTGCCCTTGTGGAAGAGGACGTGGAGGTCCTCGACGGCCAGGAGCGGCTCGGTCCCGGTCGCCGGTGCCTCCACCGCGGTCTCGGTCACGCCGTGACCGTCTCGGGCTCTTCGGGGCGCACCGGGCGGTTGGCGTCGGTCAGCGGGTACCAGCAGGCGTAGCTGTGCCCCGGCGCCGCCTCGACCAGAGGAGGCTTCTCCCGGTGGCACCGCTCCTGGGCGTAGGGGCAGCGGGGCGAGAAGGGACAGCCCGCCGGCGGGTGGATCAGGTCGGGCGGGCGACCCTCGATGGCGAGCAGGCGCGAATGGCTGGGGTTGGCGATGCGGGGGATCGACTTGAGGAGGGCCTCGGTGTAGGGCATGGCCATGCTCTTGAAGAGGACGGGGGTGGGGGCGCGCTCGACCACGTTGCCCGCGTACATGACGATGATCTCGTCCGTGCGGGTGGCGACGACGCCGAGGTCGTGCGTCACCAGGATCATGCCCATGTCGCGGTCGCGCTGGAGGTGGGAGAGCAGATCGAGGATCTGGGCCTGCACGGTGACGTCGAGGCCCGTGGTGGGCTCGTCGGCCAGCAGGAGGCGCGGGGCGCAGGCGAGCGCGATGGCGATCATGACGCGCTGGCGCATGCCGCCGGACAGCTGGGCCGGGTAGGCCTCGTAGCGCTCGACGGGGGAGGGGATGCCCACCTGCATGAGCAGGGAGAGGGCCGTCTCCTTGGCCTCGCCCCGGGAGAGCTTGAGGTGGACCCGGAGCGGCTCGGTGATCTGGTTGCCGATGCGCTGGACGGGGTTGAGGGACGTCATCGGGTCCTGGAACACCATGGCGATGTGGGTGCTCCAGAGCTTGCGGAGCTGGTCGTTGGGGGCGTTGAGGATCTCGGTGCCGTTGTAGCGCACGGACCCCGTCTGGACCGCCGAGAGCTTGGGGAGCAACCCCATGACGGCCCGGGAGAGGACGGTCTTGCCCGACCCGGACTCGCCGACGACACCGAGGGTCTTGCCCTGCTCCAAGGTGAGCGAGACCCCTTGGACGGCGCGGACGTTGCCGCGGCTGGTGGTGAAGGAGACGTTGAGGTCCTCCACCTCGAGGAGCGGGGACGCCGTCACAGCTTGATCTCGGACACGTCGAAGTAGGCCCGGAGCTTGTCGGCGATCACGTTCAGGCAGATGAGGAGGAGGAACATCGCGCTGGCGGGGAAGATGACCAGCCACGCGTTGGTCTGCCCCTTGGCCCCCGAGAGCAGGCTGGACCCCTCGTAGAGCATGTTGCCCCAGCTCGGCGTCGGCGGTTGCACGGACAGGCCGAGGAAGGCGAGCGTCCCCTCGAGCACGATGATGGTGGCCACCGCGATCAGGCTGAACGAGACGATGGTCGGCGCGATGTTGGGCAGCAGCTCGCGGGTCAGGATGCGGGTGTCGCTGGCGCCGAGTGACTTGGCGGCCAGGACGAAGTCGCGGGTGGCGTACGAGAGCGTCGAGGCCCGCACGACCCGGAAGATGAGGGGGGCGCCGAAGATGCCGATGACCAGGGTGATCTTCCACAGGCTGTGACCCCAGAAGGACACGATGGCGATGACGGC
Organism: uncultured Acidimicrobiaceae bacterium; assembly: GCA_963789235.1. Lineage (GTDB taxonomy): Bacteria > Actinomycetota > Acidimicrobiia > Acidimicrobiales > RAAP-2 > Bog-473. The sequence continues at coordinate 732,399 of CAWBJX010000003.1, forward strand.
CACCAGGGCGGGGAAGGCGAGGACGATGTAGGAGCCCGTGTTGAGCGCCGTGTCGACCCGGCCCCGGCGGTAGGCCGAGATCATGGCAGGAATGCCGCCGAGGATGATCCCGATGGCCGCGCCGAAGAAGCCGACGACGAGCGAGACGCGGGAGCCGTAGATGAGCCGGCTCAGGATGTCGCGGTAGAGGTCGTCGGTGCCGAGGAGATGGCCCCAGCCGGGCCCCGCGTTCTGCGGCCCGTTGTAGTTCCCCAGGTCCGGGTTGGGCAGGGGCAGCAGGTTGGCGGTGAGGGCGAGGATGATGTTGAGCGCGATCCAGCCGACGCAGATCCAGAAGAAGACGCCGAGCTTCTTCCGGGACGGGTCGGCCTCCCTCTCGGCCTCGATCTCGGCCTCGATGTCGCCGAAGGCGCGCATGTCGGTGAGTTCACTCACGGGCGATCCTGGGGTCGACAATGGTGAAGAGGAAGTCGAAGATGAAGTTGACCAGGACGATGGCGACGGCCACGAAGAGGGTGATCCCCTGCACGACGGTGTAGTCGTCCTGGTTCACGCTCGAGATGAGCTGGTAGCCCAGCCCCGGCATCTGCAGGAGGAGCTCCACCACGAAGGTGCCGGCGATGAGGCTTCCGATGGTCACCCCCGCCGAGGCCAGGAGCGAGATGGAGGACGGCCGCAGGGCGTGGCGCCACATGATGCGGCGGTCCGACAGGCCCTTGGACCGGGCCATGGTGATGAAGTCCTCCTGCAAGGTGGAGATCAGGTCGTTCCGCAGCAGGCGGAAGTAGACGACGATGGACCCCAGGGCGAGCACGATCGAGGGCAGCAACATGGTATGGATGTTCGACCAGAAGTCCTGGGTCAGCGGCACGTAGGAGGCCGGTCCCGGGAAGACGTGCCAGTGGACCGCGAAGAGCAGCACCAGGATCGGCGCGATCACGAACGGCGGCAGGGCGAGCATGGCGAACGTCGTGCTGTTGGACGCTTGGTCGAAGAGCCGGTTGGGCCGCCGTGAGGCGTGCATCGCCATGGGGAAGGCGATGGCGAACGCGATGATCTGGGAGAAGATGATCAGCTCGAGGTCGATGGGGAAGGCCTGGGAGATGATGCTGGTCGTCGTCTGGTGGGTCGTGTAGGACTGGCCCAGGTTGCCCTGGAAGACGTGGCCGATCCAGATGAAGTACTGCTGCCACAGGGGCCGGTTGAGACCCAGCTGGCGGTTGACCGTGGCGACGTTCTGCGGTGTGGCGTTGGGGCCGAGGATGGTGTCCGTGGGGTTGCCCGGCAGCAGGTGGACGAGGAAGAACGAGGCGAGCGACACGAAGAGGATGATGATCACGAGGAGCACCAGCCGCTTGATGATGTAACGGGCCACGTCCGCTCTTACCCCCCTTCGTCTTCCCCGATTCCCATCGCTTCCTGCCGGCCCCTCCGGCGGCGCGTGATCCTAGACCGAGAGCCCATTGTCCTACCATGCGCCCATGCCAGAGGAGGTTCCCGCTCTCAGCGGCCGCACGCGCCTTGTCGTCGGCGTCGGGGTGGGCGTGGTGGTCGCGGCCGGTCTCCTCCTGCGCTTTTGGACCCGCTCGGGCCTCTGGCTCGACGAGGCGCTCACGGTCGACATCGCCCGGCTCCCATTGCACGAGATCCCGAACGCGCTGAAGCACGACGGGGCGCCCCCCCTCTACTACTACCTCCTGCACTTCTGGATCTCCCTCTTCGGGCAGTCCGACGACGCCGTGCGCTCCCTCTCCGGCGTGATCGCGGTGCTCACCCTCCCGGTGGCCTGGCTGTGCGGCAAGCGCCTGGGCGGCCGGGCGGTGGCATGGACGACCCTGGTGCTGTTGGCAAGCGCGCCGTTCGCGGTGTACTACGCCACCGAGTCCCGCATGTACGCGCTGGTCATCCTCCTGACCGGCTGCGGCTTCCTGGCCTTGCAACGGGCGCTCCGTGCGCCGCGCCCCGGCAACCTGGTGGCGACCGCCGTGGTCACGGCGGCGTTGCTCTACTCGCAGTACTGGTCCCTCTACCTCGTGGCCATGGTCGCCATCTGGCTCGTCGTGTCCATCGTGCGCAGCCGCCGTCACGGACACCCCGAGGAGGCGCCGTGGGCCGCGTTGCTCGCGGTGGCTGCGGGCTGCCTGTTGTTCGTGCCCTGGGTCCCGACCTTCCTCTACCAGACCAAGCACACGGGGACGCCGTGGGCCGCGCCCCCGAACTTCTCGGCGGTGATCAACGCGCTGACCGGGTTCACCGACAACCAGGGCTCGACGCTGCAGACGGCGACCAACCAGGGGCGCCTGCTCGCGGTCATCTACTTCTGCATGCTGGCGCTGGCGGTGTTCGGCGTGGGGCTCACCGGGCGCATCATCGAGCTCGACCTGCGCACCCGGCCGCGCTCGCGTGCCCTGGGTTTCGTCGTGCTCGGCACGCTGTTCGCCGCCATCGCCGGCGGGATCATCACCGCCAGCGCGTTCTCGTCCCGCTACGCGGCGGTGGTCTTCTTGCCCTTCCTCCTCCTCGTCGCGTTGGGGACGACGACGCTCCTCAACGCGAAGGTCCGGGTCGTGGTCGTGGCGCTGGCGGTCGTGGCGGGGCTCGTGTCGTCGGCCCAGAACGTCACCACGCAGCGCACCCAGGCGGGGCAGGTGGCGGCCGTGCTCGACGCCATGGCGAAGCCGGGGGACATCATCGCCTTCTGTCCCGACCAGCTCGGGCCGTCGGTCTACCGCCAGGTACGGGATCCATCGCAGTACGATATGATCACCTTCCCCCGGCGCACGGGGCCGGCGATCGTCGACTGGGTCGACTACGCGGACGCGGTCCACGCGGCGAACCCCAACGCCTTCGCCGACGCGCTGTACCACGAGGCCGGGACCGGCCACCACATCTGGCTCGTCTGGCAGCCGATGTACCAGACCTACGGGGTCAAGTGCGAGACGATCGCCACCGACCTGCTGAACGCATCGACCAAGAACGGCGGCGGAGGGCGTAACTTCGTCATCAGCCACGAGGCCCTCTTCTACGAACCGATGAACCTGACCGAGTACGTCCCCGCTGGACCCTGACCGATGGCCCAGGTGACCGAGCCGACCGCTCCGCACAGGACGAGGGCGACGGCTCGTCGCCCGGGTGCCACCGGCGGGCCGGGCACGCTGGGGCGGTGGTGGGGGCGCCTGCCCGAGTCCCTGCGCGAGGCCCTGCTCCCCTTCGTCGTGGCCCGGGTCGTCGTCGCCGGCACGCTCGGCCTGGCCCACTTCATCGTCGACCGGACCCACCCCTCGACCCCGGGGGTGGCGGCCCGGGTCCACGCCGGGCTGCTCGGCTGGGACGCCGGCTGGTACGAGACGATCGCCCGCGAGGGCTACGGCCCGCTCGGGAGCCAGTCCCTGCGCTTCTTCCCGGCGGTCCCGCTGCTGACCCACGCCCTGGCCTGGGTGCCCGGGCTGGGAGACGGCCCCGCGCTGGTCCTCCTGGCCAACGTGGCGGCCCTGGCCGCCACCGCCATGCTCTACGTCCTGGTGCGCCGGGAGACCGGCGACGCCGCCGTCGCCCGCCGCGCCCTGTGGATCCTCAGTCTCCTGCCCGCCGCATTCGTCCTGGTCATGGGCTACGCGGAATCGGTCCTGCTGGTGCTGGCCATCGGGTGCTTCCTCGCCCTGCGGCCCCGGGCGGGGGAGGGCGCCGCCGCTCGTCCGCACTTCGCCGTGGCCGGGGCGCTCGCCTTCGCGGCGGCCCTGACCCGCCCCATCGGGGTGCTGCTGGCCCTGGCCGTGGCGGCGGAGCTGGTGCGCTGGTGGCCGCGGCTCGGACGCGACGAACGGGCGGCGGGCATCGGGGCCACCGCGGCCCCCTTCGTGGGTGTGCTCGCGTTCTTGGCCTGGTCCAAGCACACCGTCGGCGACTGGTTCGCGCCGCTGCGGGTCCAGCTGCAGAGCTCGCACCACGGGGGGCTGTCGGACCCCTTCGCCACGCTGTACCACGACGCCACGGGCGTGCTGCACCACCACGTCGGGACGGCGCTGCACGTGCCGTGGGTGCTGCTGGCGCTGGCCATGCTCGTCGTGTGCTGGCGCCGGCTCCCGGCCCCCTACACCCTCTTCGCCGGCGGCGGTCCTGGCCGTCGCGGTGGCCGGGTCCAACCTCGACTCGTTCGAGCGCTACGCCCTGAGCGCCTTCCCCCTGTCGATCGCCGCCGCGCTCGTCCTCACCGAGTCCCAACTCGAGCGCGGCGTGCTGGCGCTGCTGGCGGCCGGGCTGGGCGCTACGCCCTCCTGGCCTTCCTCAACATCTCGGTCCCCTGAGGGCGCGGGACCGGGCGGGACCGGTTTGACACGGGGGTTGACCGTCTTCCTCGCCGGCGCCGGCGCCGGCAGCCCGCGCCCGGGGGCCGGGTTCCACGAGGGCCCGAGGGGGGTCCACTAACCTGCCTTGCTCGTGGCCGTTCCCGAGGAAGCACCCGTCGTCATCGCCGGCGCGGGCCCCGGCGGGCTGACCGCGGCCTACCTGCTGGCCAAACGGGGGGAGCACCCGGTGGTGCTCGAGGCGGACGAGGTGGTGGGCGGCATCAGCCGCACGGTGGAGCGCGACGGCTGGCGCTTCGACCTGGGCGGCCACCGCTTCTTCACCAAGGTGCCCGAGGTCGAGGACCTCTGGCACGAGATCCTGCCCGAGGGCGACTTCATGCTCCGGCCCCGCATGAGCCGGATCTACTACAAGGGCAAGTTCCTCGACTACCCGCTCCGGGCGATCAACGTGCTGCGCAACCTCGGCCTGTGGAGGGCATCCTCTTCGGCTTCTCCTACCTGTGGGCCCGCGTCCACCCGCCCAAGGACGAGTCGAACTACGAGAACTGGCTCGTGAACCGCTTCGGCTGGCGGCTCTACCGGACCTTCTTCAAGACCTACACCGAGAAGGTGTGGGGGGTGCCGGTCTCCGACATGCCCGCCGACTGGGCGGCCCAGCGGGTGAAGAACCTCGACCTGCGCAAGGCCGTCATGAACGCCCTCCTGCCCAAGCGCGGCCAGACCGAGATCACCACGCTGATCGAGGAGTTCCAGTACCCCAAGTACGGCCCCGGGATGATGTGGGAGGTCTGCGCGGACAAGGTCCGCGCCGCCGGGGGGACCGTCGAGATGGGGGCGCGCCTGACCCGGATCAACCTCGAGGGCGGCCGGGCGGTCTCGGTGACCGTCTGTCCAGGGCGGCACCGAGCACACGGTGCCCGGCCGCCCATGTCATCTCGACCATGCCGATGCGCGAGCTGGTGCACACCGTCGCGCCGCCCCCGCCGCCCGAGGTCGTGGCCGCCGCCGACGACCTGCACTACCGCGACTTCCTGACCGTCGCGCTCGTGGTGCCCGAGGCGCGCAGCTTCCCCGACAACTGGATCTACATCCACGCCACCGACGTCGAGGTCGGGCGGATCCAGAACTTCGGCTCGTGGTCGCCCTACATGGTCAAGGACGGGCGGACGTGCCTCGGGCTCGAGTACTTCGTCTTCGAGGGCGACGAGATGTGGAACAAGCCCGACGACGAGCTCATCGCGCTGGGGACCAGGGAGCTGATCGCGCTCGGCCTGGCCGCCGAGGGCGACGTCGAGCGCGGCTACGTCGTGCGCGTTCCCAAGGCCTACCCGTACTACGACTTCAGCTACAAGGCCAACGTGGAGACGATCCGCAAGTGGATCGACGACGGAGGCCCCCAACATCCACCCCGTCGGGCGCAACGGCATGCACAAGTACAACAACCAGGACCACTCCATGTACACCGCCATGCTCACGGTGGAGAACATCTACGGCGCCGACCACGACATCTGGTCGGTCAACGTCGAGGAGGAGTACCACGAGGCGGGGTCGACCGGACGCGACGCCCCCGTGCTGCCGCGTCGCACCGCCGCCACCGCGGGCACGCGCGACCCTGGCTGAGCACGCGACCGCTCGAGGGCTGCGGTGGCAGTCGTGGATGACGCTCGCCGCCGGGGGGGTGCTGTACCTCGTCCTCGGCTTCGCGCTGTGGGTACACGCCTGGGCGGAGGGGGCGTCGACGCACACGCTGTGCGGATGCGGGGACCCGGCGCTGTTCCTGTGGTTCTTCCAGTGGCCGGCCACCGCCCTCGCCCACGCGCACAACCCCTTCTACTCGACCGCCCTCTTCCACCCGACGGGCATCAACCTCCTGGCGCAGACGTCGGTCACCGGGTTGACCCTCCCGCTGGTGCCCGTGACCTGGATCTGGGGGCCGGTGGCGTCGCTCAACGTCGCCTCCACTCTGACGCCCGCCCTCACCGCCTTCACCGCCTTCGTGGCCATCCGGCGCTGGGCACCGTGGACGCCTGCTGCCTTCGTCGGCGGGTTGCTCTACGGCTTCTCGCCCTTCGTGCTCACCAGCCTGGAATTCGCCCACCTGATGACGGCGGCGCTGATGCTGCTCCCGCTCATCCTGGTCGTCCTCGACGAGATCCTGATCCGCCAGCGCCACAGCGCCCTGGGCGCCGGGGTGCTCCTCGGCCTCCTCGTGTTCGGCCAGTTCTTCCTCTCCACCGAGCTCTTGGCGATCACCGCCATGGTCGTGGTCGTCTCGCTCGTGGTCCTGGTGGCCGCCGCGCTCGTCACCGACCGGGCTGCGCTGCGCGGGCACGCCCCGCACGCCGCGGCCGGATTGGGCGTCGGGCTAGGCCTCGGTGCCGCGCTCTTGGTCTGGCCCGTGTGGTTCGCGCTCGACGGCCCGGCCCACCTGTCGGGCCTGGTGTGGCCCAACGTCAGCGTCATCGGCGGCTTCATCCCGTCGAGCTTCGTGGCGACGGCCTACCCGAACCCCCACGTCGTCTTCCTCGCGCTCGGCGGCTACGAGGGGCGCCCCTGGGCTCGGCGGCGTATCTCGGCTGGACCTTCCTGGCGGTCATGGCGGTCGGGCTGGTGGCGTTCTGGCGCGACCTCCGCCTCTGGTTCTTCGGGTTCCTGCTCGTGCTGTGCGGCCTGTGCTCGCTCGGGATCCGGCGCGGGCAATGGGAGCCGGCGCGGCTCTTCGACCACATCCCGGTGCTGCAGAACGTGATCGAGCAGCGCTTCATGGCGATCGGGTTCCTGGCCGCCGCCGTGATGCTGAGCGTCCTGCTCGATCGCGTTCACGGGCTGGCGCCCGACTGGAGGGGCGCGGTCGGCGCCCTCGCCACCGCCTGCGTCGCGCTCGTGCCGGTGACCGCGGTGCTCGTGACACGGCTTCCCTTCGCCATGCGGCCCGTGGTCCTGCCCCGCTGGTACACCGAGGTGGCCCCGTCCCTGCCACCGGGTCGGGTGCTGCTCTCGTTCCCGCCGCCGTTCTCGGGCATCCAGTCCGCCATGGCCTGGCAGGCGGTGAACCGCATGCACTACAGCCAGGCGGGCGGGGGTGGGCCCGAGGGCGTGCTGCGCCGGGCGGGCTCGACCGCGGCGGGGTTCCACGTGCTGACCCTGCTCGGGTTCGGGGTGGGGTCCCCCGTGCCCGCGGGCAGCCCGGCTCAGCTCGCGGCCGTGCGCCACGCGCTCACCGTGTGGCAGGTCAACACGGTGGTGATCGCCCCCAATCCCGGCGTGCCGTCCCTGCAGCGGGGCAGCGACCCCACGTACGCTGCCGCCTTCATGACGGCCGCCCTGGGCCGGCCGCCCACCATCGAGGCCGGGGCCTGGGTGTGGAACCACGTCCAGCTGGGGCGCTTCCCCGCCCTCGCCGTCACACCGGGCACGCTCTCGTCGTGCGTGCGGGAGGCCGAGGGCGGAAAGGGCCGGGTCGTGGCCGCCCCGGCGGTGTCGGACTGCGTCGTCCGCTCGGCCGTCCGGGCGTCCTGACCAGCGGCGCCGTGATCCTCAAGCCCGGTCCGGGAACGGCCGATTTTGAGGAGTCGGGGCCACGGGCCCGGCCGCCCGGGGCGGCCCCGGCCGACCAGGCTGCGGCTGCGGTGCGGAAGGGCCGGGCGACGGCGAGGAGGGGGGTGGGCGTGGCGCGATCGGGTGTGCGAACCCTGCTGGGCGCCGCCTGCCTGGTGGCCTGCCTCGGGCTGCCCGCCCTCGCGCCCGCCGGTGCCGCCACGGTGGCCCCGGTGGACGCCGCGGGGAGCCGGCTCAGCCTCCCGCTCCCGCTCCTGCTCCCACCCGGCCTGACGGCGTCCGAGCACGCCGCCCTGGAGCGCGCGCGGGGCCTACGCCGGCCGCCCGGTGCGCCTCCTCATCCTGGGCGACTCCATCGCCATGACCCTGGGCGAGGGCCTCTCGGTCGACTCGGTGTCGGCCTACGGGGTCTCGGTCGTCGACGACGCGACCCTGGGGTGCGACCTCGACCCCCAGCTCGAGGTGCTGACCGAGGGCACGCCCGGGCCGGCCACGCCGGGGTGTGAGAACTGGCGAGCCCTGTGGCCCTTCTTGGTGGCGGGGGAGCGGCCACAGGTGGTCGCCCTGGGGCTGGGCCGCTGGGAGGTGACCGACCACCTGCTCGACGGGCAGTGGGTGCACGTCGGCGAGCCGGTCTGGGACGACCACCTCGACGCGGACCTGCAGTCGGCGATCGCCATCTTCCGTACATTTGGTGCCAGAGTGGTGCTCTTCACCATGCCCTACCTCGACCCCGCCGACCGCCAGCCCGACGGCCTCCCGTGGGCGGAGAACTCGCCGGCGCGACGCCCAGGCCTACAACGCGCTGGTGCGCCAGGTGGCCCGCGCCGACCCCGGGGAGGTCAGTGTGGTCGACCTGAACCGGATGCTCGACCCCGCCGGGGTCTACACCGCGACCCTCGACGGGCTGGACGTCCGCTACGACGGCATCCACATCAGCGCCGCCGGCGGGCAGCTGTTGCAGCGTCAGATCCTGCCCGCAAATCGATCGGATCGGCCTGGCGGACGAGGCGGCAGCAAGGGCCCACGTGTGACGGACCCGGACGCGGCGGAGGCGCCGGCGGCCGAGGTCGTCGTCGAGTCCGTGCCGGCGGCGATGGCGCTGGCACCCAATGCCGTCGGTCCCAACCTCGGTGCGGAGCTCACCTCGACGCCGCAGGCGCGACCCGGGCGTCGAGTCGATGCGGACGGGCCTGCTGCAGGCGGGGCCGCTGGCCGCCGCCGGCGTGCTGGCCAACGGCGCCAGCGTCGTCCTCACCGTCGCCCTGGCCCGCCTCTGGCCGCCGCACGGCTACGGCGTCCTCAACCAGCTGACCGGGCTCGTACCTCATCCTGTCCATGCCGGGGTCGGCGGTGGTCGTGGCCGTCGTGCGGCGGGTGACCATCTGGCACGAGGACGGCAGCGGCCACCTGGTGCGGCGCTGGGCGGGGCGGGTGCACCGGCAGGGCACCATGCTCGTCTTGGTGTGGGCGGTGGTCGTGTTCGCCAGCCGCCACGGGGTCGCCGTGCTGCTCGAACCAGCAGAGCGGGATCGGGATCGCGGCCATCCTGACCGCCGCCGCGTTCTTCGTCCTCCTCTCGCTCGACCGCGGCCTCCTGCAGGCCCACCGCGGCTATCGGCCGCTGGCGGTCAACCTGGTGGTGGAGATGGGCGTGCGCGTGGTCGCCGTGCTCGTGCTGGTCGGCGCCGGCTTCGGTCCCTCCGGCGCCGCGGTCGGCGTCCTGATGGGCGAGGTCGTGGCGACGGCCCACGCCCGCTACGTCGCGGTGCGGGCCTGGTCGGGTGGGGAGGGCTGGCGGGTGCACGCCGGCCGGGGGCTGGGCGGCGGCCCTGCGCCCCGACCCCGTGCTGGCCGGCGGCGCCGGCGGAGCGGCGCACGGTCGTCCTCGACCTGGTGGTCGCCTCGGTGTCGCTGTCCATGGTGGCGGTGCTCCAGAACGTCGACGTGCTCGTCGTCGGGCGGGACAACCCCGGCCACAGCGGTGCGTACGCCGCGGTGTCGGTGACGAGCAAGGCGATCGTCTTCGGCGCCATCGTCCTCGGCGGGTACCTGCTGCCCGAGGCGGCCATCCGCTGGCGCCAGGGCGGCCACGCGCTGCGCCAGCTGGCCGTGGTGCTCGTCCTGCTGGCCGTTCCCGTCCGTGCTGCTCCTGGGGGTGGCGCTGGTCGGCGCCCGAGCAGCTGCTCGACGTGCTGTTCCACCACGACTACACCTCGGCCGCCGACGCCCTGGCCCCGCTGGTGCTGGCCATGATCCTGCTGAGCGTCTCGGTGGTCCTGACCATGTACCTGCTCGCGGTCGGGCGGCGCTGGGTGGCCGGGGTGCTGGTGCGGCGGTGCCGCCGCGCTGACCGCCGCCGTGGTCGCAGGTCCACGGGGCACCGCGGGCGACGGCGTTCGTCGACCTGGCCGTCCAGGCGGTCGTGCTCGTGGTGATCGTGGTCGGCTTCGCGGTGGTGCACAGGGTCCGGGTCGCGAGGCAGGCCGCAGGGCTAACCTGACCCGATGGGTGACGACTCGGGGCCCGCCGTCGCCGCGCCCGGTGCCGGGCGGCGGCCGGACGACGTGCCCTCCGGACCTGGACGGGCTGGCGTCGATCGCCGCCGGAGCCGGGCTCCGGCGCATCCACTTCGTGGCCTGGCGCGACCTCGACGACCCCGAGGCGGGCGGCTCGGAGCTCCACGCCCACAAGATCGCCTCCCTGTGGGCCGAGGCCGGGCTCGACGTCACCTTCCGCACCTCGGCCGTGCCCGGCGCGCCCGCCGCGCTGACACCGCGACGGGTACCGGGTGCTGCGCCGCTCGGGCCGCTACGCCGTGTTCCCGGGGGCGGCCTGGGAGGGCATCCGCATGGGGCACCGCCCGGGCGACGCCCTCGTCGAGATCTGGAACGGCATGCCGTTCTTCTCGCCGCTGTGGTACCGCGGGCCCGCGCATCGTCTTCTTGCACCACGTCCACGCCGAGATGTGGGGCATGGTGCTGCCGCCGACCGCTGGCCCGCCTGGGCGACCTGGTCGAGCGCCGGGTCGCGCCACGCTTCTACCGTCGAGCCGGATCGTGACGCTGTCCGAGTCGTCGCGGGCCGAGATCGTGGAGCATGCTCGGCCTGCCCGCCGGAGCGGGTGACGGTGGCCCCGCCGGGGATCGACGCCCGCTTCACGCCCGGCGGGCGAGCGTCGCCCGACGCCCCTGGTGGTCGCGGTGGGCCGGCTGGTGCCGGTGAAGCGGTTCGACGTGCTGCTCCGGGCGCTGGCCAAGGTGAAGGCGGACCAGCCCGAGCTGCGGGCGGTGATCATCGGCGAGGGCTACGAGCGCCCCGCCCTCGAGGCGCTGCGCCACGAGCTGGGCGCCACCGACTGGGTGCGCCTGCCCGGCCACGTCGCCGACGAGGAGCTGGTGTCGTGGTACCGGCGGGCCTGGGTGGTGGCGAGCAGCTCGCAGCGGGAGGGCTGGGGCATGACGCTGACCGAGGCGGCGGCCTGCGGCACCCCGGCCGTGGCCACCGCCATCGCCGGCCACGCCGACGCCGTGGTCGACGGCGAGTCCGGCCTGCTGGTCGACGAGGTGGGCGAGCTGGCGCCGCCGCCCTCGGGCGCGTGCTGGGTGACGAGGTGCTGCGCAGCCGCCTGGCCAAGGGCGCGCTCGGCGCGGGCCCGCTGGTTCACCTGGGACGCCACCGCCCGCCGGGCCCTCGAGGCGCTGGCGGGGGAGGCGACGCCCGGGTCCTGAGGCGCGCGCCGGACGGACCGCCGGGTCGGCCCGGCATTAGCTGTCCACGGCCGGCGCGGGCTCCGCCGGCTCCGTTGGCTCCGTTGGCTCCGTTGGCTCCGTTGGCTCCGCGGGCTCCGTTGGCTCCGTTGGCTCCGACGGGCTCCGTTGGCTCCGTTGGCTCCTCCGGCTCCGTTGTGGGCTCCCCCGGTTCCACGGCCGGCACGATCGCCACGGACGCCGTCGCCGCTGCGGCAGGTCCGTCCGGAGGGCGCGGCCCCTGCGTCGGGGCGGCCCTGGTGGCGCGTCGGCCGAGCGGCTTGTTCACCCGCAGGCCGAGGCCCGAGATGACGGCATCGGCGAGCAGCAGCACGACGCCGACCCAGATCAGGTTGCCGGCGTGGACGAACGACCCCGCCCAGTTGGAGCCCGGCAGGTAGTGGTGCACGTGCTGCCCCTGGACCACGTTGACGCAGCCGGCGACGACGAAAGCGATCCCTCCCACGGTGGCGACGGCGCGCGCCCACGGGACGAGCAGCCCGAGGATCACCAACCCGGCCACGACCAGTGCCGCGACCGGCGAGACGACCAGGGCCGCCACACCCCCGGTCACGGCGCCGATGAGCAGCGCCCGCGGGAAGCGCAGCCAGCCGTGTTGGCGTTCCTCCTTGGGCGGCGGTGCCCCGGGCCAGGCCAGGGTGGCGGCGTCGAAGGGGGATCCCGGCCGCTCCGGCACGTCGGGTCCCGCCGGCCCGCGCAGGCGGCGGGGCAGGTGGGCACGCAGGCGGCGGCGCCGAGCGCGCCGGGAGGAAGCCGAGGACGAGGCATCCGAGCAGGGTCGCCCCCGAGACGGCCGAGCGCGGCCCAGACCTCGCGCTGGGGGGTCCAGGTCAGCTCGACCGTGAAGCCGGGGCCGCCCAGCGTGTGCAGGTCGGCCGCGGTGACGGGCCACCCGTTGGCGAAGGCGTCCACCAGCTGGGGCGGCCCCAGGTCCACCGGGTGCGAGCCCGGCCGGCACGTCGGGGCCGGGCTCGGCCACCGCCTGCCAGCCCTTGTTGACACTCTGGCCGAGGACGAGCTCGAAGGGCTGGTCGGCGCCGGTCACGTCCGCGCCGTGGGTGTCGATGTGCGAGGAGGTCGCGGTCACGGTCGGGGCGGGGCCGGGTTGCGTGGCGGCGAGCAGGGGCGTCCCCGCCGCCGTCGGGAGCGGCCGCCGGCCCCGGTCCGCCCCCGGCCGCCGAGTCGAGGGCGAACTGGTCGATGTTCCAGCCGGTGCAGGTGGTCGGGGCGTTGGCGCACGGTGGGTTGTGCCCCACTGCCGTCTGGACGATGTGGGGGCCGGCACCCAGCGTGATCCCCTTGGCGTCGGGCCCGCAGGGCACCAGCTGTGACTCGCCGTTGTCGAGGGCGCGCTGGGTCGACCCGACGACGGCGACGTCGATCGGCCGGCCGTCGATCGAGAGGAGGTTCGAGACGCAGGTCCCGGGCAGGTCGGCCGGCGTCGGGGCCGACCGCACGCCGGGGATGCCGACCTCGGCGATGCCCAGGGGCAGGGCCAGTGGCCCCGCCGAGTAGTAGTTCGCCGCGTACTCCGGCCGGATGCCGGTGAAGGTGAGGACGAAGTGCGAGCCGGTGACGCCGGGGAAGGAGACCGGCACGGTCGTCACCGCGCCGGGGACGGTGCTGTCGGCGATGGGGGGCAGCGCCACCGTGCGCGTCACCTGAGCCCGACGTCATCGTCATGGCGGTGGGGACCGAGTGCCGCCCGTCGGCGATCACCTGCAGGGTGAGGCCGGTCAGCGTCCGCGGCTTGGTCAGGTCGTAGGTGAGCGAGGCGCCGATCTCGGCGTCGGTGCCGAGGCCGGGCTGCCAGGCCGTCGAGGCGTTCCCGTCGAGCGTGGCCGACGCGGTGGCCTGGAGGTCGCCGGGCAGCCGGCCCGACGAGTAGGCGTCGGCGAGCCCGGTCGCCGCCGCGGGCGTGCGCCGCCGACCAGCCGGTCGATCTCGTCGTCGGGGATGAGGGCCGACAGGCTGGCCGCTGCCCGACAGCGTGAAGGTGCGTGCGGTGGGCAGCGTGAAGGCGCGGGTGATGGTCGTCTCGGGGTCGCTCCGCGGCGGGTACTGGGAGGTGCGCTGCCGGGTCATCACGACGGTGAGGCGGTCGGCCAGCGAGGAGGCCCCGAGCGTGGTGAGCATCGGGTCGGCATCTGGATCACCTGGTGCACCGTGACGCCGGGGATCTCGACCTCGGCGAAGCCGACCGCGGAGGCCGTCGGGCGGAGGGGCCGTGTCGTCCGTGGTGCCGTCGATGGTCACTCGCAAGGTGTGGAAGGTGCGCGTCGGGAAGGTCACGGTCTGGCCGCTGGTCAGGTGGGACGCGCGAGGTCAGGTCCTCGTGCACCGGGTCCTTGCCGTCGAAGGTGAGGGTGACGGCCGAGACCCAGCGGGCGCGGTCGCCCGCTGGCGGCTGGACCAGGGTGATGTGGTCGGTCGTGACCGGGTTCGGCGAACTGGGCCTGCCACCACTGGCCCGAGGGGTCGGGCACGAAGGTGCCGGTGTTCCACGCCGTGTCGAGGTTGTTCGTCGATGGCGCTGTAGGCCCGGTCCTCCGGCGTGTAGGACACCGAGTTGCCGTAGCTGCTGGCCGTCACGTTGACGGCCCCGACGTAGGTGGCGTAGGTCTTGCTCGAGATGGTCGTGCCGGGGAAGAGCTCGATGGGGCTGTCGCTCAGGTCGGTCTTGGCCGGGTCGTCGTCCGGCGTCTCGGTGTAGCCGGCGTTGGCGGTGAGCGTGTTCCAGCGGAACGCCTGCTTGCGGTTGGTGTCGGTGACGACCAGTTGGGCCCCCTGGGCGGCCAGGTCGTGGAGCCTGGGACGGGTCCTGGCCAGCGTGCCGGCGTAGTAGACGGCGCTGTCGGTGTTCAAGAGCCCGAGACCGGCGAGGTTGTTGAGCCCGGTGGCGTCGCCCGCCATCACGATGGCCCCCGTGTCCGACTCGGCCCGCAGCATCGGGCGCGGGTCGGGCACGGTGTAGGTGACGATGGGCGAGGGCCAGCCGAGGTTGCCCTGCACCGAGAGGTCCTGCTCGTCGAGGGTCGAGTCGATGGACACGTTGGGTCGCGGGGAGCCGAAGGACACCGGGTCGGTCAGGCCCAGCGGCGTCTGCGCAGCTGCAGCGCGAGGAGCTGGGGTTGCGGGACGCCGTAGTGCTCGTAGCGCTGGTCGTACTCCACCATGAGGTCCCCCGCCCTCATCAGGCGGGCCATCGGCGCCAGCGCGTTGTAGTTGGCCGTGCCCTCCTGGATGGGGTCGTCGGTCGCGTAGAGCGTGTCGGCGGTGGCGATCGAGCCCATGATCTGCTGCTCGCGGGTGACGAAGTCCCGGTTGAGCAGCGCGGGCTGGGGCGTGTCGACGGTGTCACCCCAGCGGTAGGCGGCGAAGTCGTTGCCCGGGATGGCGAAGACCCGGGTGCCCGGGTGGGTGTTGTTGAGGTGGTTGATCGCCGCCACCTCGTAGGAGGGCAGTGCGGCGGGCTGGGTGAAGTTGTTGGCGATGAAGTCGCCGAGGAAGAGCGAGGGGTTGTTGGCGACGACGAGCCCCGCCACCAGCAGCGCGGTGACCAGACCGGCGACCGAGACCCGGTTCCACAGCGCCGTGAGGCCGCTGGCGAGCAGCATGGCGAGCCCGAGCAGCACGAGCGGGGTCGCCCGATCGGTCGAGCGGAGGGCGAGGCCGGCCGTCGTGTCGGTCATGAAGGCCTTGAGCTGGCGCCCGATCACCGTGGGGTTGGAGAAGGGGAAGGGCCCGACCGAGAGGACCAGCCCCACGAAGAGGAGCAGGAGGAAGTAGGCCGCGCTCGCGCCAGCGCACGAACGCCGCCGCCACCAGCGCGAGCACCGGCACGGCGTACGAGGTGGCCAGCAGGGCGAGGTTCTGGGTGTAGCGGACGGCTGCGTTGGTCCAGGGTCCGGGGCTGGTCGGCGCCGTAGAAGTACCAGTAGCCGAGGCCGCGGAAGATGTCCGGCGGCGTTGGACGTGGCCGAGGTCGACGGGACGGTCTCGGTGTACTTGAGGACGTTGACGCCGTAGGCGGCCTCGACCTCGCAGACCCGCGATCCACCACAGGCAGGCACCCAGGGTCAGGATGCCGATGCGCAGCCCCGTCCCCGAGTGCGTGCCGCCAGGTCGCCTCCCGCAGCACGACCACGGCGTAGAGGAGCCAGAGGACGGGGGCGACGCCGACGTAGATGATGGCAGCTGGCGTTGATCCCGCTCGACGAGCGCCACGACGACCGCGAAGAGCGCGGGTCCAGCGCCACCCGCCCCGGCGCAGGGCCACGATGGTGAGGGCCAGCATGACGGGCAGGCCGGCCCAGGGCAGCAGGATGACCGAGATCCGCCCGGCGTACTGCAGGAAGTACGGCGAGAGCATGTAGGCCAGGGCGGCGGCGGCCGGCCCCGGGCCGCGCAGCCCGATGATGCGGCACAGGTAGAGGACGCCGAGCGCCGGCGGCGAAGAGGATCGAGCCCAGCCAGAGTCCGCTGGGCGACCCAGACCGGCACGTGACAGGTGGAAGGCGGCGAAGAAGGGCCCCATCGGCAGCAGGTAGCCGATGTACTCGTGGGTGACCGTCCCGAGGCCGACGGTGGGGTTCCACATGAACGACGACCTGGCTGAGGAACCTGGTCGGGTCGAGGTAGAGGTAGGTCTTGGTGTCCGCGGTGACGACGCCCGGGCCGCACCGCCAGCAGCGGGACGTAGGCGAGGCCGCGAGCACCACGACCGCACCGCCGGTCCACCGACGCGAGTTGCGCGCCGGGATCGCCGAGGAGCGGCCGGCGCGTCGTTCTGCCGTGGCTGGCCAGTGTCGCGGGCGCCCGGGGCGCCGGTGACGGTGGGGGTGGTGGGCATGAAGAGGGGGTCCGAGAGGGTCGCCGGGTAGTGTAAGCAGGCAGCGCCACCCCGGCGTGTCACGAGGTGTCACCGAAGGGAGGCGCCCGTGGCCACCAGCACCAAGAGCCGGCTGACGGGCGAGCGACCCGCAGCAGGGGGTGACGCCGGATTCGCTGCTGGCGCTGCACGAGGCGGGCTATCGCGCCGTGCTGGACCGCATCGGCGACGGGGCGCATCCTCGACGTGGGCTGCGGGCAGGGTTTCGAGTCGGCGCAGGTTCCTCCGACCCGGGCGCGACGTCGTCGGGGTCGACTACTCGTCCGACGCCGTGGCCACGGCCGCCGCTCCGCTACGGCCCCGACGGCCTCCGGGTGGCCCAGATGGACGCCGTCCGCCTGGGCATCTGTGGACGGCAGCTTCGACGCGGCGTGCTCGTCCGCATCTCATCGAGCACTTCACCGAGCCCGAGGCCCACGTGGCGGAGCTGGCCCGAGTCGTCAGGGACGACGGGCTGGTCTGCGTGCTGACGCCGAACAAGCCGGCGGACTTCGAGAACCCGTTCCACCTCCATCTCTTCGACCGCGACCGAGCTGCGCGGGATGCTCGAGCGCCACTTCGCCGAGGTCTGGCTCGGCGGGGTCGACGCCGTCGCCCACGTGAAGGCGGACTTCGAGGCCCGCCGCGTCCGGGCGGCCAAGCTGCTCCGGCTCGACGTGTTCGACCTGCGCCACCGCATGCCCTACGGCGTGGTACGTGTGGGCGTACACGCAGGCTGCTGCCGCTGGCCTACAAGCTGGTGGCCCGCAGCGACACCGGGGGCGTCACGGGCATCACCGCCGACGACTGGTTCGTCACCGACGACCCGGACGACACGACGCTCGTCCTGTTCGCCGTCGCCCGCAGGCCCTTGCCGGGACGGCCGCCGGCTCGATGCTGGCGGTCGGCCTGACGGGGGGCATCGGCTCGGGCAAGTCGGCGGTCGCCGACCTGCTGGTCGAACGGGGCGCCGATCCTGATCGACGCCGACCAGGTGGCCCGCGACGTGGTGGCGCCGGGCGGACCCGCCTACCAGCCGCTGATCGACCGCTTCGGCCCGGGCATCCTGGCGCCCGACGGGACCATCGACCGCAAGGCGCTGGCGGCCGTGGCCTTCGCCGACGAGGAGACCAGGCTCGAGCTCAACGCCATCACGCACCCGGCAATCGGCGTCGCCATGATCGAGCGCGCTGACGCCTTCGAGGACACCGACGACATCGTCGTCCTGGCCATCCCGCTGCTGACGGCCGTGCACCGCGACACGGTGCGGCTGCGACAAGGTCGTCGTGGTCGACTGCCCGACCGACGTCGCCCTCGAGCGGCCTGGTGTCCCAGCGCGGCTTCGACCGGGCCGACGCCGAGGCCCGCATCCGCTCCCAGATCTCCCGGGAGGAGCGGCGGCAAGGAGGCCGACTACGTGCTGGACAACTCGGGCGACCGGGCGGCCGCTGGAGGCCGAGGTGGCCAAGCTGTGGGACTGGCTGCAGGCGCGCCGCGTCGGAGCGCCGGCCGCACGCCTGAGCGGTCACAGCCCACGGGTAGCCTCGAGGGGTCATGCCCGAGTTCGAGGTCGTCTCGCCATTCCAGCCCTCGGGGGACCAGCCCGAGGCCATCGCCGGCACTCGCCGAGGGCGTACGGCGCGGCGACCCCTACCAGACCCTGCAGGGCATCACCGGCTCCGGCAAGACCGCCACCATCGCCTGGATGATCGAACAGGTCCAGCGGCCCACGCTCATCATCGAGCCCAACAAGTCGCTGGCGGCCCAGCTGTCGTCGGAGCTGCGTGAGCTCTTCCCGAAGAACCGGGTCGAGTTCTTCGTCTCGTACTACGACTACTACCAGCCCGAGGCGTACCTGCCGACGACGGACACCTACATCGAGAAGGACTCGTCCATCAACGACGAGATCGACCGACTCCGCCACGCCACGACGTCGTCACTGCTCATGCGCGAGGACGTCATCGTCGTGGCGTCGGTCTCGTGCATCTACGGCCTGGGCTCGCCCGAGGAGTACCGCGACCGCATCCTCGGGCCTCGCGGTGGGCGAGCAGCTCGACCAGCGCGACATGCTGCGCCGGCTGGTCGACCTCCAGTACGCCCGCAACGACGTGAACCTGGTCCGGGGCACCTTCCGGGCCCGGGGCGACACCGTCGAGATCCACCCGGCCTACGAGGAGGCGGCGCTGCGGGTCGAGTTGTTCGGCGACACCGTCGAGCGCATCGTGCCCTTCGACGTGCTGACCGGGCGAGATGGGCGAGGAGATCGAGGACGTCGCCGTCTACGCCGCCACGCACTACGTCACCGGCGACGAGATCATCCAGCGCGCCGTCGGCACCATCGAGGTGGAGCTGCGCGAGCGGCTCGCAGGAGTTCGAGCGGGAGGGCAAGCTGCTCGAGGCACAGCGCCTCCGGGTGCGCACCGAGCACGACCTCGAGATGCTGGCCGAGACGGGCGTCTGCTCGGGGGTGGAGAACTACAGCCGCCACCTCGACGGGCGGGCGCCGGGGGAGACGCCCTACACGCTGCTCGACTTCTTCCCCAAGGACTACCTGTGCGTCATCGACGAGAGCCACGTCGCCGTGCCCCAGCTGCACGGGCAGTACGCCGGCGACCGCTCCCGCAAGGACGTGCTCGTCGAGCACGGCTTCCGGCTGCCCTCGGCCAAGGACAACCGGCCGCTGCGCTTCGACGAGTTCGTCGAGCGGGTGCCCCAGTCCGTGTTCGTCTCGGCGACGCCGGGCCCCTTCGAGCTCGAGCACTCGGCCCAGGTCGTCGAGCAGGTCATCCGGCCCACCGGCCTGGTCGACCCCGAGGTGACGATCATGCCGACCAAGGGCCAGGTGGACGACCTGCTCGCCCGCATCGCGCGCGACGGTGGAGGCCGGCGGGCGCGTCCTGGTGACGACGCTGACCAAGAAGATGGCCGAGGACCTGACCGACTACCTGGCCGACGCCGGGGTCCGCGTGCAGTACCTGCACTCGGACATCGACACCATCACCCGCATCGAGATCCTGCGCGAGCTCCGGCTCGGCTCGATCGACGTGCTGGTCGGCATCAACCTCCTGCGCGAGGGCCTCGACCTGCCCGAGGTGGCGCTGGTCGCCATCCTCGACGCCGACAAGGAGGGCTTCTTGCGCTCGGCCTCCTCGCTGATCCAGACCATGGGCCGAGCCGCCCGCAACGTCGACGGCATGGTCGTCCTGTACGCCGACACGGTGACCGACTCCATGCGCGAGGCCGTCTCGGTGACCCAGCGCCGCCGGGAGCTCCAGATCGCCTACAACCGCGAGCACGGGATCGACCCCCAGACCATCCGCAAGTCGGTGACCGACATCCTCGAGCGGCTGCGGGGCAGCAGCGGCGGCGTGGCCAAGGCCGGGCGCAGCCGGGCCGAGGTGCGCAAGAACGCGGCCGTCCGGGGCAACCGCCGCCCCGCGCTGCTGGCCGAGGGGGACGCCTCGACGCCGGCCGACGCGATGGAGCTGATCACCCAGCTCGAGGCCGAGATGAGGGCGGCCGCCGCCGAGCTCCGCTACGAGGAGGCGGCCCTGCTGCGTGACGAGATCGCGGAGCTGCGGTCCTCCATCCCGGGCTGAGGGTCGGCGCGCTCAGCGCAGAGGGCCGAACGTCCCGGGCGCCACTGCGCCGTTGCCCACGGGCCAATCGCGCTCCTCGAGGGCGGCGCAGAGCGCGTGGTAGATCGGCTGGTGCAGCTCCTGGACCGCGGCGACCTCGGTGGCGGGCACCGCCACCCAGACGTCGGCCAGGCCGCCGAGCCGGCCGCCGGCCGCTCCGGTCAAGGCCAGGACGTGCAGGCCCGACGCACGCGCCGCCAGGGCGCCCAGCACGACGTTGTGCGACCTTCCCGACGTCGAGAGGGCCCAGAAGAGGTCGCCCGGCCGGCCGTACCCGTGCAGCTGCTGGGCCATGCCCATGTCGCCGGCGGTGTCGTTGGCGATGGCCGAGAGGAGGCCCGTCTGGCTCGTCAGGCAGACCGCGCGCAGCGCACCCTCCAGGCGGTCGGCGAGGTAGTCGGCCTCGTCCCCCATGGACTCCGGCGCGTGCCGGCGCAGCGCGGCGCACGCCGGCGCGTCGAGCGGGCGGCGGTGCTCCATCCCCTTCATGAGCTCCCCCACGATGTGCTCGGCGTCGGCCGCACTGCCGCCGTTGCCCCCGACGTAGATCGTGCCCCCGCCCTCGACGGTCCGGGCCAGGAGCGAGAGCGCGCCCTGCACGTCGTCCACCACGCCCGCGAGGTCCGGGTGGCGCGTCACCAGGCCGGCGACGTCGACCCGGGCCGCAGGGCGCACGTCGAGCTCGGGGATCCCGATCGTCCGTGACCGGGCGGGGCCCACGTCCGGGACGAAGACCGTGCGGACCTCGTGGGGCCCGAGCTCTCCCTCCCAGGCGGGGCGAGGCCCGTCCGGGCCGGTCCCGAGCAGGAGGCGGACCCGCTCGCGGCCGCCGGCGACCTCCCACAAGCGGGCGACGGTGCCGCCCCCGTCCTCGGCCCGCTTGAGGACGGACAGGACGACCCCGTCGGCCTCCAGGCGGGCCGCCGACCCCTCGGGCCCGAGCCGGCCGTGGTGCCAGGTGTCGAGCACCACGGGCAGCACCGTCCGGTGCTCGACGGCGCGCCGCGGCAGCTGGGCGGCCGCGGCGGGACCCGCGTGCGGCACCAGGCCGTAGCGCAGGCGGTGGCGCCCCTGGTCCGTGATCGGGTAGCCGGCCCGGTCGTCGGCGCCCCAGCCGCGTCCGTGGTCCGCCACCCGCGGGCTGCGCAAGACGGTGAGGCGCAGCGTCGAGCCCAGGGCGTCGTAGCCGCCCGCGCCCTCGGCCGTGCAGGCGAGGCCCCAGCCGGCCGCGGCGTCGGTGAGGTCGACCCAGTGCACCATCGGCTCCTCGTGGCCCGAGCACGGGCGCGTCACCGACCCGTACGGGGCCCCCGCCAGGGTGGCGGGCTCGTCCAGCGCCAGCGGGACGGCGAGCTTCAGCACCTTGTGCGACTCGTGCCAGTCGACCTCGAGGGAGACCTCGGCCACGCCGCGGCCCGCGTAGAGGGAGACGTCCTGGGCGACCGTCGTCGGTCCCTCGCCGAACGACCACACGCTGCGGACGGTGGCCCGGACCGGGCCCTCCTCCACCACGGCCACGGAGAGCAGCCTCCCCGCCTCCTCGGCACCGGCGTAGCGGTCGACGCCGTGCGACCAGGTGTCGCTGTCGTCGGCCACGACGACCGGCCGCACCCCGCCGCGCAACAGCTCGGTCCCCACCTCCAGGTCGCCGCCCGTCGTGACCATGCTGGCCAGCGCCCCGGTGTGCGAGTCGACGGCGAGGCGCAGCAGGCCGTTGGCGAGCACCCCGCCCCCGTCCACGCCCGCCGGCTCGTGACCGTCACCGGGTGTGCCTGCCCCGGCATCGGCCACGTGGAGCCAGTAGCGCCGGTAGCCGAGGGGTGGCACGGTGACCTGGAGGAGGCTGCGCGTCGGGCTGTAGGTCACCTCGCCCGAGGGGATCTGCTGCACCGCCACCCGTCGCCCGTCGGCGTCCGTCGCCACGGCGACGGGGTGGGGGAGGGAGGCGGCGGTGGTGAGCGGCCACGAGTGGGGGTTGCACACGAGCATCGGCACCGGCAGGCCGCCGAGCGCGCTCTCGATCCCCTCGGCGGTCGCCGCGCCCTCGGCCCGGGTGTCGACCTGCTCGGCCAGTCGGTGCACCGCCCGCACCGCCACCTGTTCGGCCCGCGCCGCGCCCGAGACGAGCAGCGCGTGCACTGCCTGCGTGGCGCGGTCGGTGCAGGTGCCGCCCAGGGCGTCGTGGAACTGGGCGAAGAGGACGCCTTCCCAGGCGTCGGACAGCTCGCGGCGGACGTCGGCGGCCTCGCCGGTGCACAGGCGGCACAGCTCGGTCAGGCTCTCGGCCGCCACCAGCGCGTCCTCGGCCCGTGCGTTGGCCAGCTTGAGGTCGGCGCGGGCCGAGTAGCAGCCGACGGCGTGCCACTGGAGCTCCCCCTCGACCGCGGGGAGCGCGCCCGGGCCGCCGGTCGCGGCGTCCAGCGCGCTCGAAGTAGGACGCGGGGTCGCCGAAGCCGACGGCGCCGGCGCTCGCCGTGGCCAGGTCGTGCACGGTCGCCATGGCCAGCCGGGTGGGCCCGCCGCCGTGGTCCCCCACGCCGAAGAAGGCCATGAGGGGGAGGTCCAGCTCCTCGCTCGCGCGCGAGCAGCTCGTCCGCCCGCCGCCGCAGCAGCTCGTCCTCGGCCCCGCCCCGGGTGGAGTAGTCGTCGGGGATCCGGTAGGCGGGGAGCTCGGTGCCGTCCGTGCCCCGCCAGCGGAAGGCGGGAGCGGGGATGTCCTTCTCCTCCGGGCCGGGGCGCATGAACACGTAGGCGCGGATGCCCGCGGCCGCCAGCAGCTGGGGGAGGGTGCCGGCGTGCCCGAAGGAGTCGACGTTGTACCCGACGGTGGCGGTGACGCCCAGGTGCCGGGCCAGGAACCGCTGCCCGTAGAGGAGCTGGCGGCACACCGACTCGCCGGACGGCAGGTTGCAGTCCGGCTCGACCCACTGGCCGCCGGTGACCACCCAGCGCCCCGAGCGGACCAGCTCGCGAATGCGGGCGAACAGTTCGGGAGCGGTCTCCATGACCCAGCGGTAGTAGCTGGCCGAGCTGGCCGTGAACCGGAGGTCGGGGTCCTCGTCCAGGCGTTCGACGGCGGCCCGGAACGTCTGGAGGACCTCGTGCATGCCCTCGTCCCAGTCCCAGATCCACATGGGGTCGATGTGGGCGTTCCCGATCATGAAGAGGCGGGGTGCGGCCAGCACGACCAGCAGTGTAGGGACGAGCACCGGCCGGGCCCGGCCACGGCCGGGTAGCGTGCCGGGCATGCCCACCACCGCAGAGCTCCGCGAGGTCGTGGCCCGCTACGCGGCAACCATCAGCACGGGAGACGCCGAGGCCTACGCCGCCCTCTTCACACCCGACGCCGTGCAGGTCGACCCGTACCCGACGCCGCCCAACGTGGGGCGCCAGGCCATCCGGGACTTCATCCAGCGCTCTTACGACGCCTGCGAGGCCCTGGCCTTCGAGGCCACCGAGGTGCACCCGGTGGGCGATCGGGCCGCCATCACCTTCCACATCACGGTGACCATGGAGGGTGGTTCGACCATGCACATCCGAGGGGTGGAGATCTTCACCGTCACCGACGAAGGGCTGATCTCGGCCGTGGACGCCTACTGGGGCGACGAGGACCTGGTCTTCGAGTAGGCCCGGCCGGGTGTGACACAGCCCACCGGTATCCTCACCGGATGGCCGACCGTCTGGTCGTTCGCGGGGCCCGCGAGCACAATCTGCGCGACATCTCCCTCGACCTGCCCCGGGACAAGCTGATCGTCTTCACCGGGCTGTCGGGGTCGGGGAAGTCCTCCCTCGCCTTCGACACCATCTACGCCGAGGGCCAGCGTCGCTACGTCGAGTCGCTCTCGGCCTACGCCCGCCAGTTCCTGGGCCAGATGGACAAGCCCGACGTGGACTTCATCGAGGGTCTCTCGCCGGCCATCTCCATCGACCAGAAGTCGGCCTCCCGCAACCCCCGCTCGACGGTGGGGACCATCACCGAGGTCTACGACTATCTGCGTCTGCTCTACGCCCGCATCGGCCACCCCCACTGCCCGGTCTGCGGGCGGCCCGTGGCCCGCCAGACCCCCCAGCAGATCGTCGACCGGGTGCTCGAGCTCCCCGAGGGCACCAGGTTCCAGGTCCTGGCCCCGGTGGTGCGGGGCCGCAAGGGCGAGTACTCCACGCTGCTCGACGACCTGGCCAAGCAGGGCTTCGCCCGGGTCCGGGTCGACGGCGTCCCCCTGGAGCTGGCCGACCGGTCCGAGGTGGCCCTGGCCCGCTACGAGATGCACACCATCGAGGTGGTCGTCGACCGCCTCATCCGGCGGGACAACGTGCGCCAGCGCCTGACCGAGTCCATCGAGACCGCGCTCGAGCTGACCGGGGGGACGGCCGAGGTGCTCGTGATGAACGCGACGGGCGACGCCGAGGACGACGAGGCCATCACCTTCTCCCAGCACCTGGCCTGCACCCACTGCGGCATCAGCTTCGAGGAGCCCGCGCCGCGCAGCTTCTCGTTCAACTCGCCCTACGGCGCCTGCCCGGCCTGTCTCGGCCTCGGGACCAAGTTCGAGGTCGACCCCGAGCTGGTGGTGCCCGACGACGCGCTGTCCTTGGCCGAGGGGGCGCTGGCGCCATGGGCCGGCGCCCGCAGCGAGTACTTCACCGGGCTCCAGCAGGGGGTGGCCGAGCTCGGCGGGTTCTCCTTCGACGCCCCGTGGAAGTCGCTCAAGGCCAAGGACAAGAAGCTCGTCCTCTACGGCACGGGCAACCGGACGGTGCGGGTCACCTACAAGAACCGCTTCAACCGCACCCGCTCCTACGAGGCGCACTACGAGGGCATCATCCCGTGGCTGCAGCGGCGCCACGGCGAGGCCGAGTCGGACTGGTCCCGCGAGCAGATCGAGCTGCTACATGCGCGAGGTGGACTGCCCCGAGTGCAAGGGGGCCCGCCTCAAGCCCGAGTCCCTGGCGGTGACCGTCGGGGGGCGCAACATCTACGAGCTGTGCAGCCTCTCGATCGCGGCCGCCGTCGAGGCCATGGCGGACCTCGAGCTGACCGAGCGCGAGCACATGATCGCCGACCGGGTCTTCAAGGAAGTGCGCGAGCGCATGCAGTTCCTCCTCGACGTCGGGCTGGACTACCTCTCGCTGGCCCGCTCGGCCGGCACCCTCTCGGGCGGCGAGGCGCAGCGCATCCGCCTGGCCAGCCAGATCGGCAGCGGCCTCGTCGGGGTGCTCTACGTCCTCGACGAGCCCTCCATCGGGCTGCACCAGCGCGACAACCAGCGGCTCATCGACACCCTCGAGCGGCTGCGCAACCTCGGCAACACGGTCATCGTGGTCGAGCACGACGAGGAGACCATCCGCACGGCCGACTACGTCGTCGACATCGGCCCGGGGGCGGGCGAGCACGGCGGCACCGTGGTGCACGCCGGGCCCGGTGAGCGGTCGTGGCGGCCTGCTGACCAACAAGGCGTCCATCACGGGCCAGTACCTCTCGGGCAAGAAGTCGATCCCGGTGCCCGGCCCGCCGCCGCCCCGGGACGGGCGAGGTCGTGACGGTCCGCGGGGCGCACGGAGCACAACCTGCGCGACATCGACGTCGCGTTCCCCCTCGGGTGCCTCATCGCGGTGACCGGCGTGTCGGGCTCGGGCAAGTCGACGCTGGTGAACGACATCCTGCTGCGGTCGCTGGCGCAGCACCTGCACCGGGCCAAGGCCCTGCCGGGTCGGCACCGCAAGGTCGAGGGCATCGCGCATCTCGACAAGGTGGTCGACGTCGACCAGGCCCCCATCGGGCGCACGCCCCGTTCGAACCCGGCCACCTACACGGGCGTCTTCGACCACATCCGCAAGCTCTTCGCGCAGACGGCCGAGGCCAAGGTCCGCGGCTACCAGCCGGGGCGCTTCTCCTTCAACGTGCGCGGCGGGCGCTGCGAGGCCTGCGCCGGCGACGGGACGATCAAGATCGAGATGCACTTCCTGCCCGACGTCTACGTGCCCTGCGAGATCTGCCACGGGGCGCGCTACAACCGCGACACCCTCGAGATCACGTTCCGTGGCAAGACCATCGCCGACGTGCTCGACATGTCGTGCGAGGAGGCGCTGAGCTTCTTCGAGCGCCAGCCGCCCATCGCCCGCCACATGCAGACCCTGGTCGACGTCGGCCTCGGCTACGTCCGCCTGGGCCAGCCGGCGCCGACGCTCTCGGGTGGCGAGGCCCAGCGGGTCAAGCTGGCCAGCGAGCTCAGCCGGCGCCCGACCGGGCACACCTTCTACATCCTCGACGAGCCGACGACCGGGCTCCACTTCGACGACACGCGCAAGCTGCTCGACGTCCTGGGACGACTGGTCGACCAGGGCAACACCGTCGTCGTCATCGAGCACAACCTCGACGTGATCAAGACGGCGGACTGGATCATCGACCTCGGCCCCGAGGGCGGCGAACAAGGGCGGCACCGTCGTGGCCGAGGGCACGCCCGAGCAGGTGGCCAAGACGGCGGGCAGCCACACCGGCGACGTGCTCAAGCCCGTCCTGGGCCTGGCCAAGTAGGCGAAGGCGGCCGGGGAGACGGCCCCGTTCGGGCGGGGAACTACGAGAAGTGCGTCTGTGGCCGCTCGAGCCGGGCGCCGTCGAGGAAGAGGTCGACCTTCTCGTTGTAGAAGGCGATGAGGCCCGCGATGGGGAGCACCTCGCGCAGGGGAAGCGGTAGGACCAGGCGACGTCGGGATGGACCCGGCCGTCGACGCGCGCCGACCAGTACTCGCTCGTGGTGCCCTTGTAGGGGCAGGACGTGACGGTCTCCGACGCGACGAGGCGGGTGAAGTCGACGTCGGTGGGGTTCACGTAGTACCGGGTCGGGAGTCCCGTCTCGAACAACATGACGGGCGAGGAGGACTCGGCGAGCACGATGCCCTTGGACTCCACGCGCAGGGGCCGGGTCGACCGCAGCGTGTCGACCCGCGTGTAGGGGTTCCGCGGATGGACGAAGACGCGCTCGTCCTCCTCGAACCAGGCGTCCAACGCGGACCACTCGAAGCGCACGGTGTCGTCGAGGCCCTCGACCTTGGCGGCGGAGAGCACCCGTGCGGCGTGTGGTCGTCGGACGCCCTCTCCCGCCAGGCCGAAGTGCCGCACGTCCCCCTGGGGCGTCTCCTCGGTGGTGCCCTCGTCGACGAGCGTGTCGTCCGCCACGTCGGCCAGGGGGACGTAGTACTGCGGGTAGAAGGGGTGCTCCCACACGTAGCGGGCCCCGGTCGTGTCGACGACGGTGCGCCCGGCCAGCACGGCGCGGACTCGCCGGGGCACGGGCTCGACGTGGTTGACGGCGATCACGTTCTGGGGATAGTCGCGCACGGGTGCTCCTCTGGACGGCTGGGTGACGGGGACGGCGAGGTGACGGGGACGGCAGGTGACGGGGACGGCGAGGTGACGGGGATGCCTAGGTGATGGCCAGCATCCGCTCGAGCGCCACCTTGGCCCACGCGGCGGTCTCGCGGTCGACCACGATCTGATTCCGCACCTCGCCCTCGACGAGACCCTCGAGCACCCAGGCCAGGTGCGGCGGATCGATGCGCGACATGGTCGAGCAGGGGCACACGAGGGGATCGAGGCAGACGACGGTCTTGTCCGGGGACTCGTTGTGCAAGCGGTTGACGAGATGGATCTCGGTGGCGACACCGATCACCGAACCGGAGGGCGCCGCGGCCACCGCCCGGATGATGGCATCGGTCGAGCCCGTCACGTCGCCCAGCTCCACGACCTCGTGGGCGCACTCGGGGTGGATCATCACGATCCCGTCGGGGTGCTCGGCACGGAAGGCCTCGACGTGCTCGGGCCGGAAGCGCTGGTGCACCGAGCAGTGGCCCTTCCACAACAGGAGCACGGACTCCTTGACCTCCCGGTCCGTCAGCCCGCCCAGGGCCAGCCGGGGGTTCCAGACCGCCATGTCGTCAGCGCCGTAGCCCAGCTCGTAACCGGTGTTGCGCCCGAGATGCTGGTCGGGGAAGAAGAGCACGCGCTCGCCCTGCTGCAGGGCCCAGGTCAACACCGCCCGTGCGTTGGAAGAGGTGCAGACCGCCCCGCCGTGACGACCGACGAAGGCCTTCAAGGCGGCGGCGGAGTTCATGTAGGTCACCGGGACCAGACGGTCGACGTCGACGACGCGGGCCAGGTCCTCCCAGGCCTCCTCGACCTGGTCGATGTCGGCCATGTCGGCCATGGAGCACCCGGCGTTCAGGTCGGGGAGTACCACCTTCTGGTGGTCGCCGGTCAGCACGTCGGCGGACTCGGCCATGAAGTGGACGCCGCAGAAGACGATGAACTCGGCCTCGGTCTGGCCGGCGGCCAGCCGGGACAGTCCGAAGGAGTCGCCCCGGGCGTCCGCCCACCGCATGACGTCGTCCCGTTGGTAGTGGTGCCCGAGGACGAACAGCCGGGGGCCGAGCTCGGTCCGGGCCGCCTCGATCATGGTCGGCCAGCTCGTCGTCGGTCGCGCCGCTATAGCGCTCTGGAAGAGGCGCTTGGAGCCTGAGCATCTTGTCCTGCCCCCTTTGAGGGAGAGCATCGATCTGGCCGGCGGGGACAGCCTGGTCGCCCATCCGCGGGTATGTCGGCCTCGATGCGAGGTTGTCTGCCGGATACCAGGCCGGCCCGCCCAGTGTACCGCTCCGCCCCGGCGGCTGCGCGAGAGTGGTCGTGATGCAGTATCGGCCGCCCACCGGCTCCATCCCGGACGCCCCGGGCTCCTACCAGTTCTACGACGCCGAGGGCCGTGTCCTCTACGTGGGCAAGGCCAAGTCGCTGCGCCACCGCCTGCCCACCTACTGGCAGGACTCGGCCAAGCTCTCGCCCCGGACGGCGCAGATGGTGGCCCAGGCCGACCACGTCGAATGGGTGGTGGTGGACAGCGAGGTCGACGCGCTGATCCTCGAGCACTCCCTGATCCAGGCGCACCTGCCCCGGTACAACGTGCGCCTCAAGGACGACAAGAGCTACCCCTGGCTGGCCGTCACGCTGAACGAGGAGTGGCCCCGCCCCGCCGTGGTGCGCGGGCGCAAGCGGAAGGGCGTCCGCTACTTCGGCCCGTACGGCAACGCCGGCGCCATCCGGGCCACCCTCGACCTGCTGGTGCGGAGCTTCCCGGTGCGGACGTGCTCGGACACGAAGTTCAAGCGACACGAGCGCCTCGGGCGGCCCGTGCCTCCTCTACGACATCGAGCGCTGCTCGGGGCCCTGCGTCGGCGCGGTCGACCACGCCGCCTACGACGGCTACGTGAACGACCTCATGGGGTTCCTCTCGGGCGACACCGAGCCGGTGCTGGCCCGCTTGGAGGCCGAGATGCTGGCCGCCAGCCGAGGAGCTGCAGTTCGAGCGGGCGGCCCGCCTGCGCGACCGGATCGTGGCCGTCCACAAGGCGGCCGAGACCCAGCAGATGGTGTCCGACCGCGCCGAGGACTTCGACGTGGTCGGGCCGGGCCGAGGACCCGCTCGAGGCCTCGGTGCAGATCTTCCGTGTGCGCCGGGGCCGGGTCGTGGGGCACCGCGGCTTCGTGGCGGAGAAGGTCGAGGACCTCTCGGGCCCCGAGTTCATGGCGCTGGTCGTCTCCCAGGTCTACGGCGCCGACGGCGCCGAGGTCCCCCGGCGGGTGTTGCTCCCCGAGGAGCCGGCCGACCGGGAGCTGCTCGAGAGCTGGCTGCGCAGCGTGCGCGGCGGCCCGGTCGACATCGCCGTCCCCCGGCGCGGCGTCAAGCGCGCGCTGCAGGAGACCGTGACGCGGTCGGCCGGCGAGGACCTGGCCCGCCACCGGCTGCGCCGGGCGGCCGATCACAACGCCCGCTCGAAGGCGCTGACCGAGCTGCAGGCGGCCCTGTCGTTGCGCGAGGCACCGCTGCGCATCGAGTGCTACGACATGAGCCACCTGCAGGGAACCGACTACGTGGGCTCCATGGTGGTTTTCGAGGACGGCGTGGCCAAGCGGGCGGACTATCGGCGCTTCAAGGTCAAGTCCGTCCCCGGAAACGACGACTATGCCGCCATGGAGGAAGTGCTGACGCGCCGGCTCACCGCCCTGCGGGAGGAGCCCGAGAAGTCGGCGGGGGCCCGGCCGCGCCGCTTCGCCTACCGTCCGAACCTGATCGTGGTCGACGGCGGGAAGGGGCAGCTGGGGGTGGCCGAGCGGGTGGTGCGCCAGCTCGGGCTCGAGGACGAGGTCGAATTGGCGGCGCTGGCGAAGCAGTTCGAGGAGGTGTACCGCCCGGGGTCGCCGGACCCGGTGCGCCTGCGGCGCGGCTCGGAGGCGCTGTACCTCCTGCAGCGCCTGCGCGACGAGGCGCACCGTTTCGCCATCACCTTCCATCGCGAACGGCGCGGCAAGCGGATGACGCGCAGCCTCCTCGACGGCATCCCCGGTCTGGGGCCGGGGCGCAAGGCTCGCCTGGTCAAGGAGCTGGGCGGCGTCAACGCGGTGCGGGCGGCCCCGCTCGAGCAGCTCCAGGCCCTCTCCTGGCTGCCCGACCGCGTCGGTCTCGCCGTCTACGACGCCGTGCGCCACGCTGGTGGCGAAAGGACGGGGCGGCCGTGAGCGAGTTCGTGGTGGTGACCGGGATGTCCGGCGCGGGTCGCTCGACCGTGGCGGCGGCGCTGGAGGACGTGGGCTGGTTCGTCATCGACAACCTGCCGGCCGGCCTGATCATGAAGATGGTCGAGATGGTGGACCGGCCCGGGTCCGGCATCGAGCGCGTGGCCCTCGTCATCGGGCGGGGCGGCAGCAACACCGGTCCGGAGTACTTCGACGACCTGCCCGACGTGCTCGACGAGCTGCGCGCGACCCACAAGCGGGTGCGGGTCGTCTTCCTCGACGCCCCCGACGACGTCCTGGTGCGCCGCTACGAGGGCACGCGGCGGCGGCACCCGTTGGCCGCCCGCGGGGTGGAGGAGTCGATCGCAGACGAGCGCCGGCTGCTCGAGCCGGTGCGCGAGCGGGCGGACCTGCTGGTCGACACGGGTGAGCTGAACTCGAACCAGTTGCGGCTCCGCATCCTCGAGGCGTTCGGCGACGACGAGAGCCCGCACATGCAGACGTCGGTGATCTCGTTCGGGTACAAGCACGGCATCCCGCTCGACGTGGACGTCGTCTTCGACTGCCGCTTCCTGCCGAACCCGTTCTGGGTCGAAGAGCTGCGGCCCTACAGCGGGCTCGACGAGCCCGTGCGCGACTACGTGCTCGGCCAGCCCGAGTCGCAGGCCTTCCTCGAGAAGGTGGACGACCTGCTGACCAGCATCCTCCCGGCGTTCATCCGGGAAGGGAAGTCCTACCTCACCATCGCCATGGGTTGCACCGGTGGACGGCACCGTTCGGTCGCGCTGGCTCACGCCCTGGCCGAGCGGTTGAGCGCGCACGACCAGGCCGTCTCGGTCTTCCACCGGGACATCGACCGGTGAGCGGCGGCGCCCGGCCCTCGGTGGTGGCCATCGGGGGCGGCCACGGCACGGCCGTCACGCTGAAGGCGGCCCGGCGCTACGCCGGCACCCTCACGGGCGTCGTCTCGGTGGCCGACGACGGGGGCAGCAGCGGACGGCTGCGCGAGCTGCTGAACGTGGTCGCCCTCGGCGACATCCGCAAGTGCCTGGTGGCGCTGGCCGACGAGGGCTCGGCGCTCGCCGCCGCCTTCGAGCGCCGCTTCGACGAAGGCGAGTTGGCGGGGCACGCGCTGGGCAACCTCATCCTGACCGGGCTGATCGACGCCACCGGCGACCTCGTGCTCGGCGTGCGGGAGGCGGCGCAGCTGCTCGGCGCCCACGGGGACGTCCTGCCGGCCACGACCGAGCGCGTCGTGCTGAAGGCCGAGTCGGCGCAGGGCACGGTGGCGGGCCAGGTGGCCGTCATGGGCACGGGCGACATACGCACGGTCTCGCTGGTGCCCGGGGACGCCCAGCCGCCGCCCCTGGCGGTGGAGCGCATCGCGGCCGCGGACCAGATCGTGATCGGCCCCGGGTCCTTGTTCACCAGCGTGTTGGCCGCCGTGGCGGTGAAGGGCATCGCCGAGGCGGTGGCCTCGTCCGAGGCCCAGGTCGTCTACGTCTGCAACCTGCGTCCCCAGGTCCCCGAGACCCGGGGCTACGACGTCGCCGCCCACGTCGCGGCCCTGACCAGGCACGATGTCGAGGTGGACGTCGTGCTGTGTGACAGCATCCAGGGTATGGGCATCGGTGCGACCGATGTCAGCGTCCGCGACGTGCCCCTCACGACAGAGAACACCCTGGTGCACAACCCGGCCAAACTGGCGCAGGCGCTGTCGAGTCTGCTGGCATAGGTCGCCCGGGACGCCGAGAGGAAGGTACGAGATGACGGTGCGGGTCGGTATCAATGGCTTCGGGCGCATCGGCCGGAACTTCTTCCGCGCCGTCCTGGCCACTGGTGCCGACGTCGAGGTCGTCGGGGTCAACGACCTGACGTCGCCGGCCACGCTGGCGCACCTGTTGCGGTACGACTCGACGCAGGGGCGGCTGCCGGTGCCCGTCGACGTCGAGGGCAGCGACCTCTTGGTGGGCGAGCAACGCATCCGGGTCATGGCCGAGCGCGAGCCCGAGCAACTGCCCTGGGACAAGCTGGGCGCCACCGTGGTGATCGAGTCGACGGGGCGCTTCACCAGCCGAGCCGACGCCGCCGGCCACCTGCACGGCTCGGTGAAGCGGGTGGTGATCTCGGCGCCGTCGGGGGACGCCGACGCCACCTTCGTGATCGGCGTCAACGACGAGGACTTCGACCCCGAGCGGCACATCGTGGTCTCGAACGCGTCGTGCACCACCAACTGCTTCGTGCCCATGGTCAAGGTGGTGGACGACGCCTTCGACATCGTGAGCGGGTTGATGACGACGGTGCACGCCTACACGAACGACCAGAACCTCCTCGACCTGACCCACAAGGACCTGCGCCGGGCGCGTGCGGGCGCCGTGAACATCGTGCCCACCTCGTCGGGCGCCGCCACCGCCACCAGCCTCGTCATGGCGTCCATGGAGGGGCGCCTCGACGGCATGTCGCTGCGGGTGCCGTTGCCCGCGGGCTCCATCACCGACTTCACCACGGTCGTGCGGGGCACCCCGTCCGTCCCCGAGGTCAATGCCGCCTTCGCGGAGGCGGCGGCCAAGCCGCCCCTCGACCGGGTCATGGACTACACCGAGGACCCGATCGTCTCGAGCGACATCGTCGGGTCGCCCGCCTCGTGCACCTTCGACGCCGGGCTCACCATGGTCATGCCGGTCAACGACGAGCTGTCGCTGGTCAAGGTCTTCGGGTGGTACGACAACGAGTGGGGGTACTCGAACCGCCTGCTCGATCTCACCGTCCTGGTCGGCGGCTGAGCCGGTGGACCCGCTGCGCGGCATCCCGCTGCTCGAGGACCTGCCCGACCTCGACGGCAAACGCGTGCTGGTGCGGGTCGACTTCAACGTCCCCCTGCACATCGGTGTGCGGGGCAAGGCCACGGTGGCCGACGACTTCCGGATCACGGCCGCCCTCCCGACGTTGCGGTGGCTGCTGGACGAGGGGGCCGACGTGGTGGCGGCCTCGCATCTGGGCCGGCCGCCGGGCGCGCCCGATCCCCGCTGGGAGATGGACCCGGTGCGGGTGCGGCTGCAGGCCCTGTGCCCTGGCATCGGGCTGACCGAGAACCTGCGCTTCGACCCGGGCGAGAAGGCCAACGACCCGGCCTTCGTGCAGCGCCTGATCGAGGGGTTCGACGCCTACGTGGACGAGGCCTTCGGCGCCGCCCACCGCGCCCACGCCTCGATCGTGGGGCCGCCCCGGTTCCTGCCCAGCGCCGCTGGATTGCGCTTCGCGCGGGAGGTCGAGGTGCTCGGCGGCCTGCTCGAGAGCCCGGCGCGGCCCTTCGTGGCGGTCGTGGGCGGGGCCAAGGTCGCCGACAAGCTCGACGTGCTCCGGGTGCTGGCGACCAAGGTCGACACGCTCGTGGTCGGCGGCGGCATGGCCTTCACCTTCCTGGCCGCCCGCGGCCAGCACGTCGGGAGCTCGCTGTTCGACGAGGCTCACCTGCAGGAATGCCGGGAGCTCCTCGATTCGGGGGTGCAGATCCTGCTCCCGACCGACACGCGGGCCCTGGAGCCCGGGGGGACCTTCGGGCCGCCCTCGGAGGGGCACGGGCCGCGGGGGAGCGTCAAGGTGATCGAGGGCGACCTGCCGGACGGCTGGACCGGGCTGGACATCGGCCCGGACACGGCGGCGACCTTCGCCGAGGTGGTGGCGGGCGCCGGAACCGTGTTGTGGAACGGGCCGCTGGGCGCCTTCGAGGACAAGCGTTTCGCCGGCGGCACCCGCATCGTGGCCGAGGCGGTGGCGCACAGCACGGGCTTCACCGTGGTGGGCGGGGGCGACAGCGTCAGCGCCCTCGACGAGCTCGGACTGGCCGACCAGGTCGACTTCGTCTCGACGGGGGGCGGGGCCTCGCTCTCCTTCATCGAGATGGAGGGGCATCTGCCGGGCATCGACGCCCTGCGCCAGGCTCCCAACGCGCGGCGGGGGTGACGGCCCGCCGCCCGCTGGTCAGCGGGAACTGGAAGATGCACCACGACCACATCGAGGCGCTGCACACCGTGCGGGACCTCGGCCTGCGGCTGAAGCCCGAGGACGTCGCCCGCGTCGAGGTGTCGGTCCATCCGCCCTTCACCGACCTGCGCACGGTGCAGACCCTGGTCGAGAAGGAGCACATCCCGGTCGCGCTCGGCGCGCAGCACTGCTCCGACGAGGACGCGGGGCCGCGGACCGGTGAGATCAGCCCCCGCTTCTTGGCCCGCCTGGCGACGGCGTACGTGATCGTCGGGCACTCGGAGCGCCGGACGCTGTTCGGGATGGACGACGTCACGGTGGCGGCGACCCTGCGAGCCGTGCTGCGGCACGAGATGACGCCGATCCTGTGCGTGGGGGAGACCGAGGAGCAGCGCGACCGGGGAGAGACCGAGAGCGTCCTGGAGGAGCAGGTGCTGGCGGCGCTCTCGGGCCTGAGTGCCGAGGTCGTGGCGGGCCTGGTGATCGCCTACGAGCCCATCTGGGCCATCGGCACCGGGAAGGCGGCAACGGCGGTCGACGCCGAGGACGCGGGCGTGTTCATCCGCTCGCTCGTGGTCAAGCTGGGGGGTGAGGAGGCCGGCGCGAGCGTGCGGATCCAGTACGGGGGCTCGGTGAACGCGGAGAACGCCGCCGACCTGATGGCGGAGCCGGACGTGGATGGCCTCCTGGTGGGCGGGGCCAGCCTCCGGGCCGCGGACTTCACTGACATCATTCGGGCCACGGCGGCCTGCTACCGTTCCTAGGCCGAACAGGGCGCATCTCGCCGCGAGTTGGAGGCTCTTCCGTTGTTGTTGGCCACGCTGGACGCAGTGACCTGGGTGTACATCGTCATCGAAGTGCTGTCCGCGCTCGGACTCATCTTCCTCATCCTGATGCACAGCGGGAAGGGGGGTGGCCTCTCTGACATGTTCGGCGGAAGCGTTGGGGCCGCCGCCCAGGGCTCGACCGTGGTGGAACGGAACCTCGACCGCATCACGGTCACCGTGGCCATCATCTTCGCCTTGACGACGGTCACCCTGGATCTCCGGCTGCAGTGAGGGGCCGGGGCCCACGCCCCCGGCGGTGGCAAGGCCTGGTCGGGATCGTCGGGAGCCTCGCGCTGCTCGCCTCGGCGTGCGGGGGCGGCGGTGCCGGGACGACGACGGTCACCTATGTCGGCGTGGCCGGCGGCGCCATCTCGTTCGGCATGAGCGACAGCGTGTCCGGGTGCAACCCCAACACGCCCGCCGGTGACACGCCGGGCACCCTGACGGTCCTCGCCGCCGTGCTGCCCAGTCCCTTCGTCGTCGACAACGTGGGTGCCCCGACGGCGAACTCGGACCTGATCGTGTCGTCGGAGCTGGTCAACACCAAACCGGAGACCATCGTGTACACGCTGAACCCGAAAGCGGTGTGGTCCGATGGCGTGCCGATCACGGCGGCCGACTTCAAGTACGCGTGGGAGATGCAGCGGGGCGAACCAGCGGTTCCCTCGACCGACGTCACGAGCATCGCCGGGTACCGCGACATCGACTCGGTGAGCGGGTCGAACGGGGGGCACACGGTCACGGTGAAGTTCAAGACCACGTTCGCCGACTGGCAGATGCTCTTCAACAACCTCGTGCCGGCCCACGTGATGGAGAAGACGGGGTGGAACCCGACCTGCTCGACGGTGAGCCCGGCCATCGACCTCTCGGGCGGGCCGTTCAAGCTCGGATCCGTGTCGGCCCAGACGATTCAGCTGGTACAGAACCCGAAATGGTGGGGCACTCCGGCCAATGCCCGTTCCATCACGGTCCACGTCGCGTCGTCGACGGAACAGCTGGCCCAGTGGATGGCGTCCGGGTACGTGCAGGTGGCCGAACCGGCAACGGTCACGCCCGGGTTCCTCACGCAGATGACCGGGCTGCCGGGCGCGCAGAGCGACGTGGACACGTCGGCCACGCTGCTGCAGCTCGACATGGCGAGCTCACTGGACTCGGCGTTGTCCCCCGACCTGCGGGCGGCCGTCGCGTTGACGATCGACCGCCAGGACCTGGTGAACCAACAGGTGAGTTGGGCCGTCCCAGGGATCGCGGTGGCGGATAGCCACGTGTACGTGCAGGGGCAGCAGGACTACAAGCCGACGCCGCCGACGTCTCCCACCACCACGATCCCGGCTCCGACATCCTCGACATCCACCACCGTGATCGGGGCGGGGGGCAGCGTGAACTTCCCGGTGACACCGGTGCCGGCGCAGGCGACGGCCTTCCTCGAGGCGTCGGGTCTGGTCCGCACGCCGGGCGACCCGTACTACCACTCCGCCTTCGGCGAGCCGTTCGCGTTGCACATGGTCTACGACGCCACCGACCCGTGGGCGGTGTCCGCCGGTCCCGTGATCCGGGACGAGCTCGAGGCGGCCGGCTTGGACACGACGCTGCTCCCGGTCGACGGCGCCACCATGACCGGGCAGGTGCTGGCGGCAGGGTTTGCCGACCTGGCTCTGCTGCCAGTGAACTTCAGCCCGTATCTGAGCCAGATGGTGTCGTGGTACACGACGCTGCTCGGGCCGGCGGGCAAGAACGGGTCGCAGGACTGGACCGGCTACTCGAGCAGCCAGTTCGACCAGCTGGTGGAGACGGCCTCGCAACAGCTCAACCCCAACACGGCCGCCGGCTACTACGCGCAGGCCGACACCATGCTCTGGGACGACATGGTCTCCCTTCCGCTCTTCGCCGAACCGACGGCGGTGGTGTGGAGCCGGAAGATCGGCGGGGTGATGCCGATGCCCCGCAGCGACAGCCTCCTGTGGTTCGCCCAGCTGTGGGCCGTCCGGGTCCCGGAGTCCACCAGCGACACCACACCTTCGCTGCCGGGCCAGTAGCCCGTACGCCGGCCGCCTCGGTGTCCCGTGCTCGCTCCGGTGGGCGGGACCGACGCGCTACGATCTGCGAACGCTGCATTGCAGTTGCAAGCCGGTCGGAGTGGCGGAATAGGCAGACGCGCCAGCTTGAGGGGCTGGTGCCCGCAAGGGCGTGGGGGTTCAAGTCCCCCCTCCGACACTTACAGTTGCACACGCGATCTGTGGACATGATTGAGCTGCGACGATCCTCGTTGACGGGTCGTAACGCACTGTGATCCCGAGTTCCTCGTAGAGCTTCGCCTTCAGCTTTGGGTCGGTGGCGGCCAGCACGGTGGGGATGTCCTTCAGACCGTCCACAAGCGCCCGCACCTGCTCGACCGTGAACTTCCCCGAGGGTTGGGCTGCGGCGAGGTCGCGTTCGGCCTGAAGGCGCTCGCCCTGGACCTGGCTGATCCAGGTGGCCACGATGATCGGGTCGGCGCCGCCGTCGAGCGTTTTCTGATAGCCCGCCAACCGGCGGTCGCAGTCGGCCAGCTTGCGCTGAGCGGCCTCGATCCGTGCGTGATCGGCGTCCGATGCCCC
Source organism: uncultured Acidimicrobiaceae bacterium (assembly GCA_963789235.1). Classification (GTDB taxonomy): domain Bacteria; phylum Actinomycetota; class Acidimicrobiia; order Acidimicrobiales; family RAAP-2; genus Bog-473. The sequence continues at coordinate 770,514 of CAWBJX010000003.1, forward strand.
GCCCGCCTCGGCCAGCGCTCAGCAGGTCTCCTCGAGGTTTGCCGGAGCGAACAGGCTGGCGATCCACTCGTCGAGCTTCGGCACTATGGCCGACTCCCTGACGTAGACGGTGCGCGGGTGGTTCATGCCGGGGGCAGGTGCGAAGTCCCGCGGATACCGGCAGCGGTAGTGGTTCTCCCCGTGGTTGGGGTTGCCCTGCATCCGGTGACCGCAGACGCCGCAGTGCTCCCGGCCGCTGAGCACATAGGTGCGGCCCGTCGTTTTGGTCTTGCCCGAGTTGGGACGGTGGGAGCCGGCTGCCATCTGCGCCTGCGCAGCGGCGAAAACCTCAGGGCTAATGATGGCTTGGTGCGTCTCCTGCTCGCTCCAGATCCACTCGCTCGGGTCGTTCCACCGCATTCGGCTTTCGTATCCGAGGGCGACGTCGTCGAGGTCGACCAGGACCTCATCGCGCCGCTGCTTGCCCCACACCTCCCGGCCGACGTAGCGCGGGTTTATGAGAATCGACCTGACGGCGATCTTCGACCACGACCGCATGTCGCGGTGCCGGTTCCTGGCCGGGTCGTGGGCACTGGGGGAGGGGATGCCGTCGGCAGTCAGAGCCGTCGCGATCGCGTGGTACCCGCTCCCGCTGAGGTACTCGCTGAAGATTCGCTCAACGATGGGAGCCGCGGTTGGGTCAATCTCCAGCTTGCGCAGCCGCTGCCCGTGCGCCACCTTCGACGGGTTCGGGTGCACACCGGCATCACCCAATACGTATCCGTACGGGGCGCGTCCGCCCATGAACCGGCCCTGGTGCTTCGCCTGCTCGCTCATTGCTGATCGGACGCGGATCTTGATCCTCCGTCGCTCCTGCGTGCTCATCGTGCCGTAGACCGCCATCATCATCTCGGCACCGCCTGACGCCGGGTCCACGAAGCCACCAACGTCAGGGCACCAGAGCTGGACGCCGTAGTGTGGGAACAGCGGGAATGTCAGTCCGAACTGGCCACCGTAGAATGCTCTGGCCGGTTCGCCGATGACGAAGGCGTCGAATCCCCGGTTGGGGTCTTTGAGGGTAACCAACAGAGCGCTGGCCTCCGGTCGACGTCGCCATGATCATGCAGTCCTGCAGCGACCGACCGGTGCCGCAACGTGCTCGGCATCAACCCGGCTTCGCACGCTCGCATCCTCGAGATGCTGTCCGAGGTGGTGCGCCGACGTCTTGAGCACTCCGATCAAGTCGACGCCTCACTCGACACCCTGCTCGCTCAAGGACGTGCGGCCCTTCTCCGCGGCCCTGAACCCCGCGAACCCTCCGAAGGCCCCCTCCCTCTGGGTACCGACAGTGGGCAGAGAGGCTCACAGAGGCCGTGACCGACCCGATGGAGCTGCTCGCCTCGCTACCTGTCGAGAACGGACCCTGGGGTCAGACGGCCACCGACTTCCAACGCCGTGACGCTGCCGCCGTCCTCGACCCCAAAGGCCCGCCGTTCACGTTCATCACCAGGCCCAGGGGCCGCAGGAAGTCCACCCATGCTGCCGCCCTCTGCGTGGCCCTGCACATGACGACCGAACCTCCGGGCGCCACGTCCTTCGTCGTGGCTGCCGACGCCGAGCAGGCTGGCATCGTCTTGGACAGCGTGCGCTCCTTCCTGCCTGGGGCCCGAGCCCTGCGCAAGTTCATCAAGGTCGAGGCCCGCCGGGTCGCGTTCCTGACCGACGGCGAGCCGACTTCATCCGTCGCCGTGCTGCCAGCCGACGAGGCATCGAGCTACGGCCTGAGGCCCTACCTGGTGATCGCCGACGAGCTGTCGGTGTGGCCCGACTCTGCCAACGCCAAAGGCCTGTGGTCTGCCGTCGTGAGCGCTATGCCAAAGATCGAGGGCTCCAAGCTCGTCGTGGTCACCTCTGCCGGCGCGCCGGACCACTGGTCGGCCACCGTGCTCGAGCTCGCCCGCATCTCTGCGCAGTGGCAGGTTCTGGAAACGTCCGGTCCGCTGCCGTGGATCAGCCCCGAGGTGCTGGCCGAGCAGCGCAGCCTTTTGACGGCCTCGGCCTACGCCCGGCTCCATGAGAACAGGTGGGTCGCCGGCGAGGACCGCTTGACCACGCCCGAGCAGGTCCGTGCGTGCGTCGGTCACACCGGCCGGCTCACTCCCCAGCCTGGCGTGAGCTGCACGTTGGGTCTCGACGTCGGCCTGGTCAACGACAAGACGTGCTTGACCATCGCCCACCGTGAACGCCGCGACGATGCCGTGGTCGTGGTCGTCGACCACCAGGAGGTGTGGCAAGGCACGAAGGATCGCCCGGTCGACCTCGGTGACGTCGAGGACTACTGCAGGGAGGCCGTCCGCCAGTACCCCGGTCGGATGGTGTTCGACCCCTGGCAGAGCGTGCACCTTGCACAGCGCCTGCGTGCACGCGGCATCTCGGTCGAGGAGTTCACGTTCAGCTCCGCCTCGGTCGGGCGTCTCGCCGTCACGCTCTACCGGCTGCTGCGGGATCGTCTTCTCGACTTGCCTGATGATGACGACCTGATCTCGGAGTTGTCCTCGGTGGTGCTGCGAGAGAACGCGCCGGGCGTGTACAGAATCGACACGACGGGACAGGGACACGATGACCGCGTGATCTCGTTGGCCCTCGTCGCCCAGCACCTAGCGTCGCAGGGGTCCGGCACACTGCGGCTGCAGGTGCCAGAGGGCAGGCTTCTGAGTGCCCCGATCGACCGCAGGGGACACATCCCCAGGGGTGAGCCCGCCCTCGCCGTGGTCAGGCCGGGCGAGCCGCGCCCCGCTGATCGTCTGGTCCAGTTCCGGTACGCGAAGAGGCACCCGAACTACCTGCCGCCCGGCCCAATGGAGCTTCAGGACCTATAGGGACGAGGTCCCAAAGTCCGATTCGCTTGGCGTGCGTCGGGACCCGACTGCGACGCTGTGTAGCTTCCCGTTGTTGAGCCGGACCAAAGAGCCATGTTGTTCGTGACACCAGCGGCATGGGTGGCTTTTTCGCCCGCAAACGCTGCTCCTAGACGCACCGAACAACCCCGATATTCGGGTCCAACAAGAGCTATGACTGACATATGGCCAGAACCACCCGCGGCTGCGTTGAGAAGGTCACTCCGGCCAAGATCCTCGCCGCTGAGCGCCAGCAGAAGGCCTTGGAGATGAAGAAGTTTGGGGCCACCAACCAGGCCATCCCGAACGCTCTCGGCTATCGGAACCGCTCGTCCGCCGCCGACGCCGTCACCCGTGCCCTTCGCGGCAGCGTCTCGAACGAGACCGCCAACGAAATCCGGCACGTACAGACGCCGGAGCTAAGTAGTTAGCCTATCTAACTGTAACATGGTCGACGTGTCGGTGACCTCACTTCGCGCTGCCGCCGAGGCGGCGCGTCGCAAGACCGAGACCGCCGCTTCCCGAGCCACCACCTTGGCGGGTGCCGACGCCCCCGCCGCCGGCCACGTCCAGGGGACCTACGGGCGCGTTGCGGCGCGGCTCTCGAAGCGGGTCGAGATCGCCCTGGCCGACATCGACCTGACGCTGTCTCAGTACAGAGTCCTCGGAGTCCTGGCCGAGGGCTCGGCGGCCACCTCTGGCCTGGCGGACCGCCTTGCCGTGCGGCCGCCCTCCATCTCGGTCATGATCGACGGGCTGGTCGCCCGAGGGTTGGTAGAACGTCGCCACGAGGACACTGACCGCCGAAAGGTAGCGCTGCGCCTGACCCGTAAGGGCGAGCGCACACTGGCCGATGCCGACCGGACCGTCGACGACAACCTGGTCTCCATCGCGGGCCATCTGCAAGACAAGGAGGAAGCGATGGCCCTGCACTCGCTAGAGCTATGGGCCCGGGCGATGGCAGAGTCCCGCCGGGGGTATCGCCAGGAGGAGCAGGCCGCGGAGAACACACCAGAGACCGGACCGGCACACGACGCTCCGGGAGGTGCTTCCCGGACACAACCAAGAGGGGAGCCTGATGGACGAGGTCGAAGACACGAACGGAGCGATCACGACATGGGTCGAACGTGAACTGGGGGGGAAGGTGCGCCGCATCGAGCGGCAGGCCCGATGGAGGCCAGTCTGGTGGGTGAGCCTTGAACAGAACCACGAGATGCTCGAACTATGTGTACGCGGTGACCGAATCGATTCTCCCTCAGCTTTTCCACTCGAGCACGAAATGGTCTTCCAGTCGATACTGCAAGACAACGGCATCCCCGTAGCTCGCGTCCATGGCTGGTGCGACCAGCCCCGCGCCATCGTGATGGATCGCGTTCCGGGAAGGGACAACTTCGAAGGAGTGCCCGACGACGAGCGACGCCGGGCGATGGAGGATTACATCGACGTCCTCGTTCGATTGCACCTGCTCGACGTTCGCCAGTTCAGCGACGCCGGGATCGTGCGCGCCGCCCGACCCGAGGAGTCGGATCTGATCGGCCTCCAACACTTTGAGCAGGCGGCGTACCGAGGCATGAAGAAGCGACCTGATCCCTTCCTGGAATTTGCGCTGGGGTGGCTGGCCCGCAACCGGGTCGACAACCAGGGCCGCGAGTCGGCCGTGCTCTGGGACGCTGGTCAGTTTCATCATCTGCATGGGCGGATCACCGCTGTGCTTGACATCGAGTTCGCCCACGTGGGCGATCCGATGATGGATCTCGGGGGCGTCTGGACCCGCAACGCCTTCATCCCGTTCGGCGACGTCCCCGCGCTCCTTCGTCGTTATCAGGACCACAGCGGCCGCCCTGTTGACATCGCTTCTGTGCAATACCACTACATTTTGTGGGCACTCTCGAACCCGATCGAGTTTCACGCCGTTTTGGCCGATCCGGTGCCGGGGGCCGACTACATGCTGAATCTCCACTGGGTGATCGAATCCAACCTGCTCGCTCTCGAGGGTATCGCAGACATCATCAGTGTCGAGCTCGAGGACGTGGACGAGCCTGACACGATCCGTTCGCCGTTTGGATCTGCGCACCGACACCTCACCAAGAGCCTCGAGGATTACCCACCAGGCTCGGGGTACGACCGATACCGACACCGGATGTCCGTGCGATTGGTTCGCCATCTCGAACGCATCGACGAGCTAGGTGCCTCGGTGGTGAACGCCGATCTTGATGATTTGCACCAACTGCTCGGCCACCGACCGGGGAGCTGGGCGGAGTCGGAGATCGAGCTCGAGCATTTCGTTTTATCCAACGATGGTCGTCGAGACGCCGAGCTGGTCCAGCTCTTCCATCGTCGACTCCATCGCGCCCGCATGCTGTGTGGACCGTCTGGATCGTGGATCACGCAGCACCGCGTGGTCGGACAGCCGAGCCTCTAGGTAGCCATTCAATTGGCGATGGTCGCGCCTTGCGCCCGGCTCGTCGAGTCCGTGCCGGCAGACCGCGTCGCGGTGCGCGGCCACCCAGGCGCTCGTCCACGCGGGAATGTCTGCTTTCTGCCGGCCGGGGATGGGTTTCACTCGACTGTCCAATGTCACCTTCCCTGACGCCTGTCCGACTAGGAGTCCGTAATCTAAACGCGAAGCGGACCAGCCCTTTGGAAGCCACTGCTCTGAGCATGTGCCAGTTCGTCGTCTGATTCGTAACCCCACAAGTGGCATATTGGAGCTCAGGAACCCTCGAAAGTCGACCCGTTCTGGCAGCCGAGATGCCGGAAGCAGGAACCGAAATGACGAAGGATCAGAACACCGACACCGGAACCGTCTTCTACCAAGGCCAGGTCGTGCGGCTCGCCGACACCGTCGGCACCACCGATGTGGAGGTCTCGACCGACCTGGAGGTCACGGCTTTCCCGATCCCGCCGGTGTCACCCGACATGGTGGGGATTGCGCTAGAGGCCCCGACGATTCCATCTGGTGGTGCGAAGCGGGATTCGGACGGATCGGCCGGCGGACGAAGGACGGCGAAATCACGCACTTCCAGATCCATGAGCGCCCTTACGGCATCCAACAGCTCGCGCTCGGCCCTGACGGCACGTTCTGGTTCACCAACTTCAACGGGAACAAGATCGGCCGGATTACCATGGATGGCGAGATCACCCAGATCGAGACGCCGGGGCCCATCATGGACGTATGTCCCGAGCTCCGCAGGATCGGTGGCGCCCAAGCCGAGGTGTGGTTCAACAGCTACAACATGCCTATCCCCTCCAACTCACCGATGTGCATCGTCAGAGGTCCTGATGACGCCATGTGGTACACGGAGCTGACGGGGAATCGGGTCGGCAGGTTGAACATGGACGGCGGATTCCAGCGCTGGGACGTCTAGACGCCGTACGCCGCCCCGACGGGCCTCAAGGCCGGCAAGGATGGCAGCCTCTGGGTCGCCTACTGGTACAGCCCGAAGATCGCGCGGATGACGCTCGACGGTGAGTTCACCGAGTGGGAAGTGCCCGGAGCAAAGGGCGACGTCCAGGCCGGCCTGATGGCGGGGCCGGACGGCGGCGCGTGGTTCACGCAACCGAGGGCGGGCCGGATCGGCAAGATCAGCCCGGCCGGCGACCTCACGTGGTTCGAGATCCCCGGCGCGAAAGGCCGCTTCCCACTTTCCCTCTTCACTGCGCCGGACGGCGCAGTGTGGTTCTCCGAGATGTACGCCTCGACGATCGGGCGCATCAACGAGGACGAGACCGTTACTCGGTACTCGCTCGGCGCCGGCACAGTGCCATTCGGACTGGTCTTCGACAGCTTGGGTGTGCTCTGGGTCGGCGACAAGATTCGCGGACAGTTGCTCCGCGTCGAACTCCCCTAGGCCCGATCGTTTATGAGATGACCGGTGGTGGGGTGGGGACTGTGTGCCTTTACGGCCTCAGTTTCCCCTGGCAGAAGGGCACGTACGCGGACCCGCCGTTCAGTTCATGGGGTTCCGTGAATGATCAGAGCTGGTGAACAGGTCTTGTCCTCATGCCATCGCGGTCATCCAGGGCGGGACAGGATTTGCCTTGGTCGGGCCTTCTAATCCAAGTTGGATCTGATAAAGCAGCGCGGTGTCGTAGAAGGCGTAGATCAGCTTGATCTTTCCGTCCTCGATGTCGATACGGTCCAGGAATCGGAGTTTCATCTCGGAGCCCTTCGCTTGATCGACGATGGTGCCTCCGAGCCGGCTGCCAATGAAGAATCCCTCGACAAACGCTGTGTCTCCCACGACCCACAGATCGGTGATCGTCTGCTTCAAATCTAGGAAATTGGCGCCATCCTTCTCCAGCGTCTTGTCGAGGAAGGCCCTGCCCACGCTCATGTCCGGGTCGATGAAGCACATCTCCGGATAGACGACGACAACGTCAGGATGGATCAAAGCATTGTGCGCATCGAAGTCCTTTTCTGAGTAGGTGCGAAACCATTCCCGGACAATGGCCTCGACTTCGCTCGGTTTGTACACGCTCTCATGATGAGTTTTCTCAGTCATAGCTCCTTCTTTCTCGCTTCTCGGATCTATCCGTTGGCGCGAACTGAGCATGGTAGCGGTTCCTCGAGAAATAGCTGGTCGGGAGCTATGCCGGTGTTCCTCAGCCGCGCTTCTTCAGGTAGCGCTTGGCGCGGGTGGCAGCGGTACGACCGGGAAGGCCGGTGACACCGCCACCCGGGTGCATCCCCGAGCCACCGAGCACCAGGCCGTCGAGTGGCGTCTTGCCCGGTACCGAGCCCGATCGTCGGTCGCAGTGGCCCGGATCGCATCAGGCCCATATCGATGTGGGTCACGCACCCGTTGCGCACACGCAGCCGCGCACCGAGATCCTCGGGCGTCTCGACGAGGCGGCCGAGCTCCGCCTCGTCGAGCGGGCCGATGTACTTCCCCAGCTTCGCGAGGATGCTGTCGACAGCGGGCGCACGTAGCGCGCCCCATCCCTCTCGCGGATGCACCGGCGCCGCCAGCGAGTAGATGTAGAGCGACTCCTGACCCTCGGGCGCCTGGGTCGGATCCACGCCCGACGGGGCCACCACCCAGATGGCGGGGTCGTCCGGGAGCTCGCCACGCGCCGCCGCGGCATAGGACTCGCGTACCGACTCCTCGGTACCGATGAGCATGGTCGGCATGCGCATGTCGACGTCGTCGGGACGGGTGTGCTGCAGCGCGGCTATCTGTGCGCGCAGCGCCATGTCGACCTTGAACGGACCAGAACCCGTTCCGTTGGCCGGCGCGAAGTCGAGCCGGGCCGCCGTCTTGCGATCAACGATCCCCTCCGGGACGAGTTGGCGTAGCGTGACCCACGGATCGCAGGTGGCGACGACCGATCGGGCTTCGACCACCCGACCGTCTTCGAGGCGGACCCCGCGGACCCGTCGACCCGCGTGCAGGATCTCTGCGACGGGCGCACAGGTTGTGAGTGTGCCGCCGTCGGCACGGAAGCCGGTCACCAGCGCATTGGTGAGCGACTGCATGCCGCCGATCGGTCGACCCGCGCCAACCCGACCGAGGAGTGCGAGCAGGATAAATCCCAGTCCGCTTCCCGGCAGGTCGACCGGACCCGCGCCGGCCGCGAGGTTGACCAACGCTCCCTTCGTGACCGGGTGCTCGAAGCGCTCCGCCGCAGCCGCGGTGGCCGATCCCGTTAGCAAGGCGGCGATGTCGCCGAGGCGGGCGCGGTTCTTCGCCGCCATCTTCGTACTCGCCCACAGTGCCTTCGGGTCGGGACGCCCGAAGTCGACACCGAGGACTGGAAGGATCGCACCGATAATCACATCGAGCAGATCGGTGAACTCCACGAAGGCGCGCGCATCAGCGCGCGAGTACCGCTCGATTTCGGCCGCTGTCCGCCCGTTGTCGCGCCAGATTGCGAGCGACGACCCGTCGGAATGTAGCGATACGTAACTCGGGTCCGGCTTGACGAGCTGGAGCCCGTGGTCCCGCAGCTGGAGATCGGCGGGGATGCGCGAATGCAACATCGAGATGATGTCGACCGCGCAGGAGTTGACGATGTGGCCGGGCGCCTCGGGAATGAGAGGGCTCGAGGCCGTCATCCCGCCGGGGGTGTCGGCCGCTTCCACGACCGCAACCCGGAGGCCGGCCTTGGCGAGGTAGCCGGCCGCGACGAGCCCGTTGTGCCCGGCGCCGATCACGACCACGTCGACCGCGGACGGCAGTTGATCCGACGGAGAAGGCGTCGGGGCAGATGCTGAGAAGTTCACCACGTTCGAATCCTTTCGTGCGCCCGCGGACGCTACATCTTCTGTATGAGCGCCAAACAGGGCGCTACGCCGTCGCCCTTCCTTGCTGTCGGGGGCGCCGACCTTCGAGATCGGATTTGCCGCTTACGCCGAGTAGGCGATTGCTGCACCCCTTCCGATCAGGTACTATTCAAAAAGAGTGCACTGATCGAAGGTGTGGGAGATGGCGACACCAAGCGCGAACTGGGTGGGGGCGGACGATCTGGTGGCCCAGGTCGTGGAGTTCAAAGTCCCGGTTTCCCACACGCCAGGGACGCCTGGCGTGAACCCAGAAGTGGGTGCGGTGCTGATCGGGACGGGCCTCTCCTCGACCGGGCGGGTCTGGTTCACCGAGTCCAACTGCGGGAAGATCGGTTGGATCACGCCGGACGGTGAGGTCACGCAATATCTGCTCGCCGACCCCCCGAACTCGCCCCATCGCCTCACTGCCGGCGCCGAGGGGACGATGTGGTACACCAACTTCCAGGGCGATGCAGTGGGGCGCATCACGCCCGACGGTGCGGTGACAGAGTTCCCGACGCCCAGCCCACCCGAGCACTCGCTCGAGGAGGTGGCGGCGGCCGCCGGCGCCCTGGGGCGGGAGTGGTTCAGCGAGGCGAACAACCCGAAGCCGTCGAACTCCCCCTTCGGGATCACATCCGGTCCGGATGGCGTCGTCTGGTTCACTGAGTTCAAGGGCAACCGCATCGGCTGCGTCCGCGAAGGTCAGGGCGTGCAGGACTGGGCTGTCCCGACGCGTTTGGCCGGCCCGGTCGGGATCGCCGTCGGACCCGACGGAAACGTCTGGTTCGTGGAGCACTTCGTCAACAAGATTGGGCGCATGACGCCGGCCGGCGAGTTCACCGAGTTCGAGGTTCCGACCGAGGGCCAGAGGCCCTACCACATCGTGGCCGGACCGGACGGTGCCATGTGGTTCACGATCACTAGCAACGACTCGATCGGCCGGATCACTACCGACGGCGAAGTCATCGAGTTTCCGGTCGCCGAGGGCCCAAAGCCTCGGGGGCCGATGGAGCTGACGGTCGGTCCCGACGGCGCGCTGTGGTTCACTGAGTTTCTCGGAAGCGCTGTCGGTCGTCTCCCGACCAGCGGCAAGGCGTCCCACTTCCCTTGCGCGACCACGAAGAGCGGGCCTTTCACGCTCGTCTTCGACCGGGACGGCGTGCTCTGGTACAGCGGTATGGCAGTGGATAGCGTCGGCCGGATGACGTTCACCAAGGCCGGTTGAGGAGCGGAGGTCGAAGAATGGGCACTCACAAGGACTGGGCGCGAGAGCATCTCCGGGGGGCAGAGTCAATCCTTCTACCGACGTTCACACCCGACTTCTCGAACCTTGATGAGGAGGGCATACGGCTCGACGTCGCCAATAGCATCCGGAACGGGTTCTACTCGTGCTATGGCGGCCGGGCGGACCTGACCGCAGACGAATCGGCGCGGTTGCTCGAGATCGCAGTTGACGAGGCCGACGGGCGGATCCTCGTGAGCGGCTCGACGACGGGAGCGTACTGCGAGGACGACGTGGCCTTCGCCCGACGATGCGCCGACCTCGGTTGCAGCGTTCTCTTCGTCGCCAACCCGCGACGAGCCGAGGCCAGCGACCTCGTGGGATGGTATCGGTCGGTGATCGAGGCGACCGACCTACCGGTGATGCTTTACGCGTCGCTCGACCCCGGTCGCCCAGACCTAGGCCCGTCTGGCGTAGCCCTCGATATCTTCGACGCCCTCGCCGATCTCGCGAATGTAGTGGCGATCAAGCTCACCCAGCCGATGAGCGCGGCGACGGCGTTTCTTGTTTGTGAGCGTCTCGCCGACCGACTCCTCGTGGGACCGGTGCACCTCGATCTTTTCCCACTGCTGTCGCGGCACTATGGAGCGCAATTCACCGGGCCGTGGAACGTCGAGGCCATCCAGTCACCGAGTCGCCCCTATGTCGTTGACTTCGTGGAGGCGTGCGCTGGAGGTGACTTCGATCGCGCCATGCGCGTCTTCCAGGCGCTCGAGCCTGCACTCCGCTCATTCTTTGCGTTGCAGGCGCCAATCATCAATCTTGGTGGCCATCCCCTCGCACATATGAAGTACTTCCAGTGGTGCACTGGTGGCAACGGTGGCTTGCCGCACGATCGCGGCCACAGTCGCGAGCAGTTACCTGTTCTCACGCCGGAGGCCAGATCAGCAATCAGGGCCACCTACGCCAAAGTGGGAATCGAGGTCGCCGAAGCTGATGAGTCCTTCGCGGTCGGACGCGCCGGCTATGCCCGCGGCATCCGTGCCGACGATCTGGCGCCCAACAGCCTCTACGAGCCCGCTCCGGTGCCGCAGCTACTCAGTTGATCCACGCAACGGAGCAAGCATGACGACCGATACAAGCGAAGTGGTCGTCAGCACAACCACAGGGATGCTCAGCGGGGTTCAGTCCGGCGGCACCACCGTGTTTCGAGGCGTCTCGTACGGCGCGCCGACGGGAGGGGAGCACCGCTTCCGTCGAGCAAACCCGCCGGAGCGGTGGGAGGGCGTACGCAAGGCCGAATCGAACGGCGCCTCGTGCCCGCAACCGGACTCACTCCTTACGGCCTCTTCCAGCGACGCCATGTCAACCGGCGGCTACGGCGACGTTCCACCCGGCGAGGACTGCCTCGTCCTGAACCTCTGGACGCCGGACGTCGACGATGGTGCCCGACCGGTGTTGGTGTGGCTCCACGGCGGCGGCTACGCCATTGGTGCGGGCACCTCGAGAGCCTACGATGGCCAACGCTTGGCGACACGTGGTGACGCGGTGATCATCGCGTTGAATCATCGCATTGGCCCCTTCGGCTACTGCCATCTGACCGACCTCGGTGACGAGCGGTTCGAGGGCTCGGGCAATGCCGGAAACCTCGATCTTGTCCTCGCCCTCGAATGGGTGCGCGACAACATCGGGAGTTTCGGCGGGGACCCGGGCAACGTAACGGTCTTCGGTGAATCGGGCGGTGGTCGGAAGATCACCAAGCTGCTCACCATGCCCGCTGCCCGCGGTCTCTTCCACCGAGCCATCATCCAGAGCGGAGCTCAGCCCTACGCCATGACCGCCGAGGAAGGGACGGCCGTGGCCAGCGCGCTCCTGGCCAGGGTGGGTCTCACGGCCCGACAGCTCGACCAGCTACAGCAACTTCCCGTGGCTCAGATTCTCGGCGAAAAATGGTCGGCGTTTCAGTTTACACCGGTGGTAGATGGCGTTGCCTTACCGATGCACCCCATCGAGGCCGTCGCAACCGGACAGTCGGCGGACGTTCCCGTCATCGTCGGCACGACGCGCGATGAGGCGGTTTTGTTCCTCCGCGCTCAGCCTCGGATGGACGACGCAACTCTGCGGGAAAAGCTCGTGGGGCAACTCGGTGACCACGCCGACCACCTGCTGGCCGCTTATGAGTCGTCGCGACCCACCGCCAAAGCTACCGAGATCTATGTCGCCGCGCTCACCGACCGCGACCGACGGATACCTGCCATCCGCCTCGCCGACGCCTTGAGCGCGTCGCACCAGTCAGACGTCTACATGTACGTCTTCAGCTACGCACCCGATGGCGGACGGTGGGCCCCCCACGGACTTGACCTCGAATACACCTTCGACCGCCTCGCCCTTACCCGGCCCGACGACGCCGAGGCCAACCATGTCGCGGACCAGTTTTGCGAGGCATGGCTCGCCTTTGCTCGTACCGGCAACCCAAACCACGGCGGAATGGCGGATTGGCCTGTCTACGACCCGCAGCGGCGCGCCACCATGATCTTTGGTGCAGATGCGGAGTCCATCGACGACCCTTGCGGCGACGAGCGTCGTGCATGGGATGGCATCCCCGTAACGGGTCGACTCTCCCTGTGATCCGCAGCCATTCAATGGTGGATGACGGGTGGACGGGCCGAGCGGGACGTGACGATCACCGCATGCACCTCGTGGTCGCCGGTCACCGGAAGCGGCGAGGCGGTTCGTCATGATGGACCGACTCGAGCGCCGCGAGGGGATTACGGGCCCTAGCTGGATCTGGAGGTCCGGGTCGACGGTCATCGTCCGCGTCCCGCCGACGGGCCCTGGCCACAGCGTCGAACTACACCCTCGACGGACCGTTGGCCGTCATCGTGGTCCGCCACCCAGCTGTCCAATCTCCTCCGACGCCGCGGTCAGATCTTCTGCTGGTCTCAGCCGGCGAGAGTCGCCGCTAGGTGAATGGAATGAAGGAGGACGCACGTGACGATCACTGCGTGTACCACTGCCGGTGACATCAAGGGTGCCGAGATTGCCGGCGTCAAGGTCTTCAAGGGGGTGGCTTACGCAGCGCCGCCGACTGGCGAGCGCCGGTTCCGACCGCCGGCACCGGTTGAACCGTGGATTGGTGTGCGTGACGCGCTCGGACTTCGGGGACGCCTGTACGCAACCACCGCCCACGATCGCTCTGGTCGAGGGTCCCACATCCGAGGACTGCCTCTACCTCAACGTGTGGACCCCGGCGCTCGACGGTGGCTCTCGACCCGTGATGGTGTGGCTGCACGGCGGTGGCTTCAGGGAAGGTTCAGGCAGCGAGCGCACCTACAACGGGGAGCACCTGGCCCGCCGGGGTGACGTCGTGGTCGTGACCGTGACTCACCGGCTTGGCGCCCTCGGCTACCTCTATCTCGGCGAGATTCTCGGTGATCAGTTCGCCACGTCGGGCAACAATGGCATGCTCGACATCGCTCAAGCGCTCGAGTGGGTCCGTGACAATATCGCCAGCTTCGGCGGCAACCCGGGCAACGTCACCATCTTCGGCGAATCCGGGGGTGGAGTGAAGGTGAGCGTGCTCCATGTCATGCCTCGAGCCGCCGGACTGTTCCACAAGGCGGTCATCCAGAGCGGCCCGGGCAACCGTGTCACGAAGCTGTCGACAGCGACAAGGGCGGGGCGTAGCCTCCTCGACAACTTGGATGTCTCCGCGGAAGCGGCTCGCAAGGTCCTGTGGGACCTTCCGGCCGAGGTCATCGTGAACACGCCGGTACCGGAAGCCGGGCTCCTGGGCTTCAGCCCAGTTGTCGACGGCGAGGCCGTCCTCAGTCACCCGGGTGACGCGCTCGCGGCCGGGACCGCAGCGGACGTTCCGACACTCATCGGCACCAACAAAGACGAGTTCTTTGGGTTCGACATCGGGAACGACGAAGAAGGCCTTCGCAAGGCGCTCGCACGCTTCGGCGAGTCCAACATCAACGAGATCATCGAGACCTACCGCAAGCAGTCGCCTGAGCTGTCCAACGCTGACATCGTGGGGCAAGCCGTTAGCGACGGCACCATGCGCCGCGGCAGCATCGCCTTGGCCGAGCGCAAGCTGGCCGGCACGACCACACCGCTGTGGATGTATCTGTTCACGTTCGAGCTCGGCGGGGTGGCCGGCCACGGCTACGAAGTCCCGTTCGTGTTCGACAACATCGCAGCGATTTTTCCAACCTCGGCTAGTCGGCAGAAACTCGCCGGCGAGATGAGCGATGCATGGATCGCATTTGCACGCAAGGGCGACCCCAATCATCGCGAACTACCGGCTTGGCCGAGCTACACAGGTGCCGACCGAGCAACGATGACCTTCAACCGCGGAGACTGCGCAACCGTGGATGACCCATCTCCTGAGACCCGTCAGCTCTGGTCCCGTATCGACGCTCCGCTGCTCTGAACCCCCCAGGCATATGGCGGCGCAATAGATCTTCCGCGTGCATGGGGTCAGCTAGTGGACTCTCCACTGCGTGATGGTGATGTGGGGTAAGGACGAAGCGCGTGGCTGGGTCGGTTGTCTGTCGCTTCCCGCCCGGGGCATACTCGGTCAACCAGGTCCGAACTCGTTGCGGAACTCATCGTCGACCGGAGAGAACAGTTCAGTCATGGCGCGGAGAGTTGCTCGTCCGCGGGTACGAAGGGGGGCATGCGAAGACTGCGGCGCAGCCAGTTCCCGCCGTCTAAGACCAGCGTGTGCCCTGTCAGGTAGGCAGCGTAAGGCGAGCAGAGGTAGGTAGCGGCCCAACCGAGCTCATGGGGGAGGCCGACCCGTCCAGCCGGCACGCTCCGCGCGTCCATCTCGGGTGTGCGTCCGCGCCGCAAGGCATCCGGCAGGTCGTCATGGGGGAACAAGCCTGGAGCGAGACAGTTGACTCGTAGGTCGTGCGGGGCCCATTCCACCGCCAGCGACTTGGTCAGATTCGTGACCGCTGCCTTCGCTGCTGCCGAGTGGGCCGTCGTCGGGCCGCCGGTCCACGAATAGGTGGCACCGATATTGAGGATGGCTCCCCCTCGGCCCGTTGCGATGGCGCGGCGCGCGAACTCGGTCGAGCAGAAGAAGGTGCCGTCGAGCACGATGTCGGTGACGGCGCGCCAGGCGCGGGGCGACATCCGCTCCGCCAGCACTGGGAAGTTCCCGGCCGCGTTGTTGATCAGCACATCGACTGGACCCAGAGCGTCTTCGACACGGTCGAAGGCCACAGCGACGGCATCTGGATCGCGGACGTCGACTTCCACGCCGAGCCCTCGGCCACCGGCGGCCGCCATGGCCGCCTCACCCGCAGCACGGTGTTCGGGTTTGCGACTTGCGATCGCCACCGCGGCTCCAAGGCGGGCGAACTCAGTCGCGATGGCCTTCCCGAGGCCAGTACCTCCACCGGTCACCAGCACGACCTGGTCGGCGAATAAGCCGGCCGGCAACATGGCTGCACCTGCCGGTGGTGCGGCACGAAGACCCATTCTCACTCCTTCCCTCGAAGGAGTTCGAGCTGGGCGGCCTTCGCGGCGCGATGCTCCTCGCCGGCAAAGAGGGCCACCTGGGCGATCAGCTCCTGGCGGATGCCGTTGCGGATGGACCCGGCCCACGCTTGGTCGACCAGCTGCTTGGTCATGGCCGCGGCCTGCGGTGGGGCGTCGGCGAGTCTCTTTGCGAGGTCTAGAGCTGCCGTATCGAGTTCGTCGGGTTCAACGACCCAGTCGACCAGACCCCATTGCATCGCGGTGTCGGCAGAGATCCGCTCACCTGAAAGCAGCAGGTACTTGGCCTTCGATGGCCCAATCAGTGGCGTCAAGAGCTGTGTACCTCCGGTATCTGCGACAAGGCCGAACTTGATCTCCGGGAACCCAAATACAGCGTCGGTTGCTGCGATACGCATGTCGGCGGACAGCGCGATCTCGAAGCCGCCTCCTAAGACGTAGCCACGTACCGCGGCCACGATCGTTATGGGCGCGTCGATCATCGTCAGTCGGGTCTCCTGGGCGCGCCTGACGAAAGAGAGATCCGACTCCCCGGCGACCCGCTCCCCGAGATGGTTCGTGTCGCGCCCGGAACAGAACGAGCTTCCCTCGCCGCGCAGGACGATGCAGTGCACCGTCTCGTCGCCGATGGCCTTGTGGACCGCAGCCCACCAGGCGTCGGCAAGCTCATCGTTGAGCGCATTGTGGCGATGGGGCCGGTTGAAGGAGATGACGGCGACCCCCTCATCTCTCTCTACCCTCACCATTCCAGCGGGATGTTCGCCCATGTGGCTCCCTTGCATCTGTGTCCGCAGGTGCTTCAGGGCGAACGTAATTCGAGACAGATAAAACGTCAATGCGAAACGCTTGATTGTGGTCGTGAAATGAGCGGGAGGTTGTCGAACCCAGCCACGTGGGCCGTTCAGCCCGAGCGACCGGTGACGCTGGCACGGGCCGACGAGGTGGTCGCGGGCCAAATTTGGCGGCGCATCATCACTGCAGAGTGAACTTCACGGCGCCCGGTCGTCTCCCGCCGCGTCGAGCGTGGCGATCTCGGTGTCGGTGAGGGAGAGCCAGGCGGCGTCGATATTGTCGTCGAGGTGGTCGACGCTCGTCGTCCCAGGGATGGGCACCACGATGCGGGAGTGGGCGAGTAGCCACGCCAGGGCAACCTGTTGGGCGCTCGCCCCGTGCGCTTTGGCTACGTGAGAGAGGGCTCGACGGGTACCATCGTCCTCTACCGCAACAGGCTGCCAAGGGAAGAAGACGATCTGCTGCTGCTCGCACAGGGCCACGATGGTTTCGGAGGCCCGGTTCCCGACGTTGTAGCGGTTCTCTACCGTGACCACGCGGCAGATGGACTGGGCGACGGCCAGTTGCTGCGCGTTGACGTTGGACACGCCGATCTGGCGGACTTTGCCCTCCCGTTGCAGGTCGGCGAAGGCGCCAACGGTGTCCTCGTAGGGAACATCCGGATCGGGGACGTGCACTTGGTACAGGTCGATGGCATCGACCCGCAGGCGACGGAGGCTTTTGTCGCACTCCTCCCGAATGTGCTCGGGTGTCCCGAGCGGCGGCAGGCTCGTCTCGCCCAGGGCAATCTTGCCCGGCCTGAACCCGGACTTGGTCGTGATCAACAGGTCCGAAGGATACGGATGCAGTGCCTCGGCGATGATCTCCTCCGATTCTCCGTAGCCGTAGATGTTCGCCGTGTCGATGAGATTCACCCCCCGGTCGACGACCCGACGCACTAACGCTCTCGCCACGTCCCGGTCCCGCTCGCCCTCGGCGTTGCGCGCACCGGAGATGCGCATGCCGCCGAACCCGAGGCGGCGCACAGTCCAGCCGGCGATGTTGACGGTCCCGACCGTCGTATCGTCAAGCTCGCGGCTTCGACGATGGCTTGGACCCACGGGAAATAAGGTAGCCCCATATGGCTAGCTACCCTCGCTGCCTTGATGTCGACCCCATGCAAAAGGCAGCTGATAGTGCCGCAATGCAAGCAGCGGCGGCAGTCATCGCCCGGGATCCTGACGCGTGTTCCCTAGGCCGTCGCTTATCTGAACTCGTCGCTGGCCCTTCAGAGCGGTCGAACACTACGCGAGAGTGCGATTGGACGGCATTCGAACGAGAAGAGGAGACCATGGAACGATCGGGGACTGTAGCTACCGACGAACAGCTGAGAGCGATCCTTGAGCGGGAGATGGCGGGCCTCTCTGTCTCGAGCGTTCGCCGCCAGCCCCGTTGGCGGCCCGCGTGGTTTGTCGATGCCACACGAAACGGGATGCCACTACAACTGATGGTTCGCGGCGAGCGGATACAGGAGTCGGGGGTCCAGTCGCTACGTGACGAGGTCAGATTCCATCGACTCCTAGAAGACCATGGGATACCTGTCCCCCACGTCTACCAGTGGATCAACTCCCTCAACGCTGTGGTACTTGAGCGCGTCCCGGGGAAGCCCGACTTCGACGGCGTTCCAGAGGCGCATCGCGACGCGGTGGTTGACGAATACCTCCAGGCGCTCGCCCGCCTTCACAAACTTGACACGGTGCCGTTCATCGAGGCCGGAGTGCACCAGAAACCCAGGGGGGCAAGCGCGCTTACCCGCTTGGAGAGCTTCCGGAAATCAAAGGACCGCCCGCACCCGTTCATGGAGTTCTGCCTCGGCTGGCTCGAACGCAACTCGCCGCCACCCAGTGAGCGCCAAGCGGCAATCGTATCGGACAGCGGCCAGTTCCACCACGAAAACGGGCACCTGGTCGCGATCCTCGATCTCGAATTTGGCTGTCTCGGCGATCCGATGGAGGATCTCACCGTCTGGCGCATGCGCGACACGATCATCCCATTTGGCGACTTCACCAAGATCTATGCGCGCTACGAAGAACTTACCGGCGAGAAAGTAGACCTCGAAACGATCAAGTGGATGCACTTCGCCGCGACCCTCGGCAACGAATTGATGTTCGGCCGGGCTGTGCGGGACCCACTGCCAGAAACGGACCTCATGACCTACATGCAGTGGGACAGCGAGACGAACCTTCACGCAACGGAGGCGCTGGCCGAGTTCCTGGAGGTGGATCTGCCCACCATCGAGGTGCCCGAACCGCGCGACATCCAGACGGCCAACACGCACAGGTATCTCGTCCAGATGATGATGCGGTTGAGGCCCGACGAGGAGTACGTCCGCAACGAGATTCGCCGCGGCTTTCGAACCGCCCGTCACCTGCAGCGCGTTGGCGAAATCGGCGACGCGCTCGAAGCGGCGAACCTGGACGACGCCACTCGGGTCATCGGTCGCAAATTAGAGCATTGGCGCGAGGCCGATGCCGAACTGGAGCGGTTCGTCATGGCCGACCAGGCGACCGGCGCCCACGACAGGGAACTCCTGTGGTTGTTCCACCGACGTAATCTCCGAACCCATCTGGCCCTCGGGCCGATTGGGTCGAAGATGGTTGCGCACTTCCCGTGCCAGCGATTCGACGGCAGACCGACGGTCAACACCGCAAACTTTCAGGCCTGAGCGATCAGCATCTGCCAGTCTCGTCAGAGCCGGGAAGCAACTGGGGATCTGGACGCCTCGGGCGCCGGTCGGGTTGCTTGTTGAGAGCCAGACCCATGAACCGCCGTGTTACGACCGCGCTCCCGGACCCCTTGCCCCCGCGCAGCGAGCGCCCGAGCAAGGCGTTGGTGCGGCCGCCCCGGGCAGCGAAGACCGGCAATCCCTGGACCGACTGGGGCTCGGCCCTCGACCGGGTCTCCCTGGTGGTGGGGTGGATTGCATCTATGCCGCGCCCTGAACGACTGGGCCCTCGACTTCCAACAGCACTCGCCCCGCTTCGTCTGCGTCGCCTCCATCCCCCTCGTCGACATCGACGACGCGGTGGCCGAGCTCAAGCGGGCCCACGAGGGGGGGTTCCTGTGCGGGTTCCTGCCTGTTCGGCCGCCCGCCGGACGGCCTGAGTGGAACGACGAGGAGTGGGACCCGCTCTGGGCCGCCTTCGCCGAGACGGGCATGGTGATCGGGTTCCACATCGGGACCGAGCCGCACGACCCGACGCAGCGCACCGGGGTGTACTACCGGGGGCGCGGTGGCGCCGTGCTCAACTACGTCGAGACCACCTACGGCGGCCAGCGCGCCGTCACCCAGCTCATCGCCTGCGGCGCCCTGGACCGCCACCCCGAGCTCAAGGTCCTGGTGTCGGAGGGCGGAGCCACCTGGGGCCCCTTCATCGCCGACCGCATGGACGAGGGCTACCGACAGCACGGCGCCGCGGTGCGGCCGACGCTCTCGAAGCTGCCAAGTCGGTACCTCTACGAGCAGGTGTACGCGTCGTTCCAGCACGACATCTCCGCCGTGGCCGCCAACGCGGCCATGGGGTGGCGCAACGTCATGTGGGGCAGCGACTACCCGCACTTCGAGGGTACCTTCGGCCACACGCAGAAGACGCTGCACGAGCTCTTCGACGGGGTCGACCCCGTCGTCAGCCGGCGCATCCGCATCGGCGCCTTCGCCGAGTTGTTCCCGAGCGTCCCCGCTCCGCCCGCGGACTGAAGCCGCGGTCCCTGAGCGCGCAGTCATCTGGGGACCGCGACCGCCGACCGCCGTACGTCAAGCCCGCCCTGCATGGCGCTCCAGCACGCTATAGGGTGCACTTAATTAGTGGAGCTAGTGGCGAGGCGCGGAACGTTGACGGGGTAATTTCCACGCACTGGCGTCGTTGAGGTAAAGACCGCACGCGCAGTCCATGGCCTCTTCGACGGTGCCGACCAGCAAGCCGCTAGGCAGGACTGATCGTTCGTAGCCGTCCTTGCTGGCCAGCCACACGGCAAAAGCCCACTTGTGGTCGCGGTGACCAGTCCAGCGCAAACGGAACAGCGGCTGGTCGTAGCCCTCTGGCATGGTGGCCTCGACGTAGGCGTAGGGAGCATGGAAACGAACGCGGGCCTCGCTCAATGCGGGCCAGCGTGCCTGACGGTGTGCTTCGAGACGCCGCTCGAGCTCGAGGCGTGCACGCTCGGGGATGGC
This sequence comes from uncultured Acidimicrobiaceae bacterium, assembly GCA_963789235.1. GTDB lineage: Bacteria > Actinomycetota > Acidimicrobiia > Acidimicrobiales > RAAP-2 > Bog-473. Next base: position 791,396 of record CAWBJX010000003.1, read on the forward strand.
TGGCATAGGGGCGATGCTATGGGAGGGTTCAGGCCGCAGCGCGGAGGCGTTGAGCGGAGGCCCGGCGCCGAAGGCGGCGTTGTCGCTGGGCCGCCCGGCGCTCGTCGCGGTCACGGCGGGCCTCGGTGTTGCGGCGACGCAGGTAGGCGGCCACCGCGGCCTGGATCTCGTCGTGATCATGGTAGTCCGAGCCGGCGAAGACGGCCTTGACCATGACCCCGAAGTGGCACTCGATGCGGTTGAGCCAGCTGGCGTAGGTCGGTGTCGGCACCAAGGTGATGGAGAGCTGCCGGGCGCTGGCGCGCACATCGCTGGTCCAGTGCGAGGACAGGTTGTCCTGGATCACCCAGATGCCCTGGCCCGGGTAGCGGGCCCGGATCATCTTCAAGGTGGCGATGACGTGGTCGGCCCCCTTGCGGTAGTACCAGTGGCCGAAGAGCTGGTCAGCCCCCACGTCATAGACCCCGAAGAAGTGGGCCACCCCGTGGGGCTTGCGGTAGTTGGCCGGTATGCGCCCCGGACGGCCGCGCCGCCACCAGCCCCGGCCGCCCTTGGGAGTGGGGGTGACGGGTCCGTGCTCGTCGAAGCAGACCAGCACCCCGTCGAGGCGCCCGGACTCGGCCGCTGCGTAGAGCCGGCGCAGCCGGGCCGCCTTGGTGGAGAACTCGGGGTCGGGTGAGTGCTTCCAGCCCTTGGTGGACTGGGTGGTGTGCCCTTCTTCGAGGAGGATCACCCGCAAGCGCTCCTTGGAGATGGTCTTCACGACACCACTGCGCAGCAGATAGGTGCGCAGGTGCGAGAGCGACCAGGTCACATAGGGCTCGCCGAGCTCTTGCGGCCGCGAGTCGACGATCTCGACGATGCTGGCGCGGATCGCATCGGTGATCACCTTGGGTCTGCCACCGCCCCAGGCCGGGACGAGCGCCTCGAGTCCGATCTCGTTGAAGTCGTGTATGACCTTGCGCACCCAGTCACTCGTCGCGTCGAGGACGTCGGCGATCTCAGGGGCGCTGTAGCGGCGGGCCGACATGTCGACGACCTGGGCTCTGCGCACCAATACGGCCGACGCGAACTCCGTGCCACGCCGTCGGAGCGAACGGAGCCAACGCCGTTCCTTTCCGCGCAGGGTCCTCACGAACACTTCGGCTGGTCGAGCCATGCACGTCCTCACTCAACGCGCCAACGCCAACCACTCCATCATGCGCGACCATGAAGCAAATTACAAGTGTGTAGTTTGCATGCGGACCTTCATTGCCGCTGCACTAGTCCGCGGCGCCGCCCTGGGGGCTTCCAGTGTGGCACCGCAGGGGGGTGTCAAACGGTGCGGCTTGCAAGGAAGTTTCGCCTGTTCTGTTGCCTTGCCGGTACGGTCGTCGTGGTGGCCGGCATGTCCGTGTCGACGGCCGCGAGCGTGGGGGCAGCGTCGTCGGACAACACTCCGGGCGTGACGTCGAGCACGATCACGATCGGCATGTTGGACGACGAGACAGGTGTCGCCTCCTCCACTGTCGGCGACGGCGTCGGCGCCGCCCAGGCTCGCATCGATCTCCAGAACAAAGAAGGAGGCGTGGACGGTCGCAAGCTCAAGCTCGTCGCCGTCGACACGCAGTCCAGCCCGACGCAGGTGTCCACGGCCGCCGAAGACCTGGTGACGAACGACCACGTGTTCGGCATCGTCTCCGACTCGGTCTTCACGTTCGCCGCGGCCAAGTACCTCACGAACCAGGGTGTGCCGGTGACCGGCGAGGGCATCGACGGTGTGGAGTGGGGCACCAGCGCCAACATGTTCACTGATGGCCCCCCGACTTTCACGGTATATCCGAACGGCAAGAGCTACAACTACTTGACGCTGTCCAACTTCTTGAAGTCAGAGGGTGCCACGAAGGTCGCTGTCCTCGGCTACAGCATCAGCCCGTCGGCCACGCTCAGCCTGCACCAGTTGGTCGCGGCGGACACCACGGACGGGCTCCAGAACTGCCTCGAGAACGGCGACATTCCGTTCGGGTCGGCCAACTTCACGGCCCTGGTGCTCCAGCTCAAGCAGCTCGGGTGCAACGGGGTCGTGGGCACGTTCGTCGCCTCCTCAAATGTGGGGCTGGCCACCGCGATCGCTCAGGCGGGACTGCACCTCAAGCAGTTCTATTACACGTCGTACGCGCAGGCCTCCATCGACAACGCCGGGGCGGACAGCGCGCTGCAAGGAACGTTCAGCGAGGGGACGCCGACGACGGGATCATCGCCCACGGTGAAGGCCACCGACGCCATGATCGCCGCACTCAAGAAGTACGACCCCTCGTACCCCGGGGGCATCCCCGACCTTGGTGCTTCCATCGGCTGGCTGGCTACCGACACCATGATCGAAGGGCTCAAGCTGGCGGGACCCAACCCCACCCAGGCCTCGTTCATTTCGAAGCTCCGTACGACGACCGACTACAACCTGGGTGGGACGTCGCCCACCCCGGTTAGTTTCAACTATCTCACGGGCAAGTTCCCGGCCAGCGAATGCACCACCTTCGTCGAGCTGAAGCAGAAGCAGTTTGTGGCGGCCACATCGAAGCCCACCTGCGGGAAGCTGTTCGCGTACTCGGGCACGTGAGCCGCGTGTGGCGTCGTTCATCGAGAGGTATCTGCCAGCCCGTGCTGACGACGCGGTAGCGACCGGCGACCGTGACGGCGTTTCTGCAGTACGTGATCGCCGGACTCGTTCCCGGTGGCATCTACGCCATCTCCGCTTCGTCGCTGGTGGTCACCTACCAGTCGGCGGGGATCTTGAACCTCGCCTTCGCAGCCCAGGCGTTCGCAATCGCCCGGTTCTATTACTTCCTCAACAGCGAGCACAGCTGGCCGATCATCCCGGCGGCGTTGCTGGCGATCCTCGTTGTCGGTCCGCTCTTGGGTATCGCTCTCTACCTTGGTCTGTTCCGCCTGCTGCGGCTTGCCACCCCGCTGACCAAGATCGTGGCGACGGTCGGGCTGTCGGTCGCCCTGGTTCCCGCCGTCACGCTCCTCTTCGGCAACCAACCGATCCTGTCCGCCCCTGGGCTGGCGCCCGAACCGGTCCGGACGTTCAGCTTCATAGGTGTGACCGTCACGATGGACCAGGTCATCGTGTACGGGTGCGTCCTACTGATCGTCGTCGCCGGCAGCCTCCTGCTCCGCTTCACCGACGTCGGCCTCCAGGTGCGGGCCATGGTCGATTCCCCGGCCATGACGTCACTGTCGGGCACGAGTCCCGGCCTGGTGTCGATGGGGGTGTGGGCCGTGAGCACGATGTTGGCCGGGCTCGTCGGCGTATTGGCCGCACCCATCGTCGGGCTCGATCCCGGACAGTTCTCCATCATCATGGTCACCGCTTTCGCGGCCGTTATCGCGGCGCGGTTCCGTAGTCTGCCTGTCGCCGTCGCGGTGGGGCTCTTGGTCGGGGTCCTCATCTCCCTGCTGGGGTGGTGGCTCCCGCCCAACAACAACGTCACCGCCGACGTCCTGGAGGCCGTGCCGTTCGCGGTGACGGCGCTGTTCCTCGTCTACTTCATCGTGCGCGGCGCCGGTGTCGACGATTCGGAGGCGGTCGGTGGCGCGTTGGATAGGGCGATTCGGCCTCAGGACGAGTCTCGGACGATGTCCTACGCCAGCCTCTCCCTGCCGCTCGCCAACTGGCGCCTGGCCGTGATCGGGTTCGGCATCGTGTGCCTGCTGCCCCTGATCCTCGGCGGGATCTGGGTCGGGCTCATCGGCCAGGGGATTGCGCTGGCGATCATCTTCCTCTCCTTCACGCTCGTGACCGGCGAGGGCGGCATGATCTGGCTCTGCCAGGCGACGTTTGCCGGGATCGGCGCCGTGACGGCGGCGCAGTTGGCGACGAACCATGGCTGGCCGGTGATGTTGGCCGTGCTGATCGGCGGGCTGATCGCCACGCCGATCGGTCTCGCCGTCGGCCTGCTGACCATCCGTCTGGGGAATCTCTACGTGGCGCTGACCACGCTGACCTTCGGGCTCCTGGTCGAGTCACTCGTCTTCAGTCAGAACTTCTTCGAGAACAACGGCACCGGCGTTTCCGTGTCCCCGCCGCAGTTCGCCTCGAGCCCCCGCACCTTTGCCTACCTCGCGCTCGCGGTGTTCGCGGTCTTCGCCGTCTTCGTGGTGAACCTGCGACAGTCCACCAGCGGCCAGGCGCTCAAGGCCGTGCGGTCGAGCGAGGCGGGCTCGCGCACCATTGGCATCAGCGTGCTGAAGATGAAGCTCCTCCTGGCCGGGCTGGGAGCATTCGTCGCCGGCATCGGGGGGGCGATGTACGCCCTCTCACTGGGCACGGCGCTGCCGAGCAACTACACGACGGCGGGCGGCGAGCTGTGGCTGGCCGTCATGGTGACCCTCGGCATCCGCTCCAATGTGGCCGCTCTCAACGCCGGGTTGGCGTCCAGCCTGCTGGCCGGCATCGCGCTCGTGTACCTGCCGAGCTCGTTCAGCGACTTCATCCCCATCGCGTTCGGGCTCGGGGCGATCTCGGTCGCCCGCTACCCCGACGGCGTCTTGTCGGAGACGGTGCGCCAGCGCCACCAGCTCTGGGATCGCGTGCGGGCCGGGCGGCAGGCCCGTCATGCCGCGGCCGGAATCGTCACACCGGACACACCGAGTACACCGGCCGGACCCGCCAGCCCGGTGCGAGCGGGCAGCAAGTGACCGTCCCCGCCGAGAAGCTCACCGACGGTGGGACCACCCTCTTGGACGTCGAGGCTGTCTATGTGAGCTTCGGCGGCATCAAGGCGCTGACCGACGTCAGCATCAGCGTCCCCGCCAACACCGTCGTCGGCCTCGTCGGGCCGAACGGTGCGGGGAAGAGCACGTTCTTCAGCGTGGTCTCGGGTCTGCGTAGGCCCGACAGCGGCCAGATAACCCTCTTCGGGGAGGATGTCACGAAGGCGACGCCACAGGTCCGGTGCCGCATGGGTCTGGGCCGGACATTCCAACAGCCCGAGCTCTTCATCGGACTCACCGTCCGCGAGCACTTGGCCCTGGCGCACCGCGTCCGCCACAGCCGGTCCCGCCTCTGGAAGGACATGTTTGCCGCCGGCTGCCTCCGGCGCCCAGCGCCCTCCGAAGTCGAACGTGTCGACCAGCTCGTCGATCTGCTGCACCTGGCGGACGTCGCGTCCAGCCAGGTGGCCGCGCTCCCGCTCGGCACGACCCGACTGGTCGAAGTGGGCCGGGCGCTGGCGACGTCGCCTTCGCTGGTGCTCCTCGACGAGCCCCTAGCCGGACTGGACTCGCAGGAGACCGAGCGGCTCGGCGAGGCCCTCAGCCGGACGGTACGGGAGGAGAAGGTGTCCTTCCTCCTCGTCGAGCACGACGTGGCCATGGTGCTGCGGCTGAGCCAGAAGATCTACGTGCTCGACTTTGGTCAGATCATCGCCGAGGGCACCCCGCAGCAGATCAGGGACAACCCCAACGTGCGCGCTGCCTACCTCGGGGACGAGGACGTCGCCATCGCCCGGCGCGACCGGCACAACACGCGGCAGGCCGCGCCGTGAGCGAGCGCGGCGACCTGGTCGTGCAGGACCTTCATGTCCAGTACGGGCCGGCCAAGGCACTCCTCGGGATCTCTTTAGAGGTGGAAAGTGGCAGCGTCGTCGCCGTTCTGGGTCCGAACGGCGCCGGCAAAAGCACGCTGGCTCGGGCCGTGTCGGGCCTGGTGCCGGTCACCTCGGGATCGGTGACGTTCGCCGGCGCTGACATCACCGGCCGTCCGGCCCACCGCATCCGCAGGGCTGGGCTGACCTACCTCCCCGAAGGCCGGGGTATCTTCCCCGGGCTCACCGTGATGGACAATCTGCGCATGGCGACCCGGCGTTTGAACCGCGGGGACCGCATTGCGGCCAGGGAGCTGGCGATCGACCTGTTCCCAATCCTGGGCCACCGGCGGCGTCAGCGGGCCGGAACCCTCTCGGGTGGCGAGCAGCAGATGCTCGCCCTCGCCCGTGCGCTGGCCGTGCACCCGACGCTGATCATCGCCGACGAGCTGTCGCTCGGATTGGCGCCGATCGTGGCAGATCAGGTGTTCGAGGGGCTCGACCACGCCCGCGAGGTGGGGATCACGATCATCCTCATTCGAGCAATTCATTCACCGAGCGCTCGAGCTGGCGGACCGCTGCGCGATTCTGAGCCGGGGCAAGGTCAGCTGGAGCGGCCGGTCCAGCGAGGCGAGCGACGAGGTGCTCGAGCGCTACCTCGGGGAGGCGGGGGACCACGAGCGCCAGCCCACCGGTGAGGTGGGGCAGTAGCCGACCGGGCGACCTTTTAGTACACTCTTTAGTCGGTCAGCGGAACACGGCCCGGCAGCGACGAAGGCGAACCATGGCGACAACGACATCCGAGGAATTCGAGAGGGCCACCGACTACCAGTTCAAGGAAGAGGACATCGAGCGAGCCAAGTCGCTGGTCGGCCGCTGGGCGCCCGCTGGGGGGCGCAATTTCCTAACCACGGCGACGCCCGACGCCATGCGCAACTTCGCCCGCAGCTACGGCGACGACAACCCGCTCTTCACTTCCGAAGAATACGGCAAGACGACGCGGTGGGGCGGCCAGATCGCGCCACCCATGATCTCCATCGCCCTCAATCGGGCCCTCTACGCCGACCCGCCCAAGGAGCGGATCAAGCGGCCCTCCTTCCGCGGCATTCACGTCTTCGTCTCGGGCAGCTCCTGGCAATGGTTCCGCCCCCTCCAGGACGGTGACCACCTCTACAGCTTCGGGGGCAGCGAGTCGGTGGTGGAGAAGAAATCCGAGTTCGCCGAACGCTCGCTGCTCCTGACCGGCACCGGCGTCAAGATGAACCAGCGGGCCGAGATCGTCGCCATCTCGCGCACGCTCGCCATCCATACGGAGCGCAAGACGGCGCGCGAGAAGGGCAAGTACGCGGCGATCGAGCCCGCCACCTACACCGACGAGGACATCGAGAGGATCGATGCCGTCTACGCGGCGGAGGAGGTCCGAGGGTCCGAACCCCGCTACTGGGAGGACGTCCACGTAGGGGACGCCTTGACCCCGATGGTGAAGGGGCCACTGACGACCACCGATATGATCGTCTTCCACGCCGGAGGCTACGGCTTCGTGCCCTACGAGCCCTGCGCCAACCGTTCAACTACATGGGCGACACCCACATCCTGACCGGCGAAGTGGTCGACAAGCGCCAAGAGGACGGGCGCTGCGTGGTCGACATCGAGATCCGCGGGACGAACCAGCGCGGCACGGTCACCTGCCCGGCCAAGGCCACCGTCGCCCTGCCCGGCCGCGAACACGGGCCCGTCCGCCTGCCCGAACCTCCGGCCGACCTGGCGGCCCAGGCGATCACCATGCTCGAGCGGCACCGCGAGATCGTCGCCGAGCGCAAGGCCAAGGGCGAGGGGTGAGCGATGAGGACCTGGCCGTCCAGGTCCAGGCCTTCGTCGACTGGCTCAAGACCGCACTCGAGCATGTGGCATCCGCCTGGGCCCATGCCTTCGCGACCGCCCCGCCAAGGCGAGGCATCCGGGCGATTGACCGCGATCAGGTCGGACCAAGCCCGGCGGGACCGCGAACACCGGCGCTGGCTGGGAGAGAACGAGGAGGCGGCACGAGCGGGCGAGGAGCGCTGCACAGAAGCGCTGGCCATCATGAACACCCGAGAGGCGGACGAGCCTTAGGCGGCCGACTTTCCATAGCCGGGCGCCGGTCAAGTAGAAGCGAGCCGCTGGACTGCTGGCCCGGGTACCGGACCATCTCAAACAGACCCGCACTATGGTCGTCCTCGCCGGCGGGGGAGTGCCCCGCCGCAAGGGAGCGATTGCGTGGCTGGCTACGCCGCCCAGCTGGTCTCCCAGGCTGGTGTGCTCAAGGTTAAAGTCCCCCCTCCGTCACATTCTGTAGTCCCTGTTCAGATGGCGGTTTCCCGTTGGGGCGCCGACTTCTACCGCAGGCGCAATCACGCCTCGCCGAGGTCCTCGTCGCTGCCAGGGACGGTCTTCTCCACAAGAGGACGGTCCTTATGAGAAAATCCCCTATTCCTCAAATCTGTGGAATCGGATAAATCCGCAGTTTGTGCATGCAAATGCCACTGCGAAGAGGACGGAGCTTTCAAGCCCGAGTTCATCCGGGCCGTGGCGCAGCAGCTCGTCCGGGACGCTATCGGGAGCAGTGTCAGCGGGAACGTACTGAAGGTGTACAAGGGCGTAGGTAGATAGACCTAGCCATTCTTCATCTGTGTTTCCACAAAATGGGCAGTTGCGGTTTATGACCCGGTAGTCGGCCTCACGCAGGGCTCGTTCAAGCGTCTGTGCATTTATCGTCACCGTGCCTCCCCGGGCTCGACCGTAAAAGTGTCCAATCCCCAAACACGGTACTGCCTCAGATTGCGGAGCAGCCGAGCCGATTGGATCGTCCCACCAGGCCATTCTGATTGACCCTCGACCCCATGACGTGGCCAGACGGCATGACGAAATGGACTTCTGCCTCTATTGGGTTGTCCGTCCCTTGTTGCGACGTATGCGCTAGAAGCACAATCAGCACAGATGCTGGACATAGACGCCCCTCATCTAGTGAGGAAGCGGGGGGTTGGTATGAGCACCAGGCCACACTGGAACAACCTGCCCCACGTCCACCTCGGACTGTGCCTCGCCATTCCGCTCGCTTCGGCGCCTCAATGGCCTATGACTCGGGCACCGGGCACCTGGTGCTCTTCGGCGGTACCGGCACCGGCAACGACACCTGGGTGTATTGGCCGTGACGCTCATTTCAACCGTTTCGGCCGTGACCTCGCTAGAACTCCGGCTCGGTGAACGGCGGCACCCCCATCACCATCACCAGGACCGGCTTCGTTAGTGGCGCCCGTGGTGATCGGCCAGCGTAGTGGCGCCGGGACCGGCGCCATCGCCGCCACCAACGCCACGGTGGTGTCTTGGACTCAGATCACCGCCGTCACGGGCGGGGGAGCTAAGGCCGGTGCGCGGAACCTGTTCGTCATCACGACGGGGGGCACCAGTTGCGGCGAACTCCGGTGATGACTTCACCTACAACTCTGTCCCCACGGCGCATGAGACGAGGTGAGGGAGCGGTGGCGGTCGAACGGACGGTGCTGATGGTGGAAGCCTTCGCCTTGCTCGGCGCGCTCGATAACCCGCCGCCGGTGATCGCCAAGCCCGTCTTCGAGGTCGACACCAACGACCAGGTGCGCAGCGCCGCCGCCATCGGGCGGGCGGCGGCGCCGTCCCCGGCGTAGCCGGCCCAACGGGGTCGGGGAGCCCAGTACGGGGATGGCGGCCCTTCTCGCCCTGGTCGCCGCTTGCGCCTTCGCGCTGAGCAACGCCATGCAGCAACGCGGTGCGCTGCGGACGAGCGTGCGCGGAGAGAGAGCTCGCGCTTTCTTCTCCAGCTGTTCCGCCGCCCGGTGTGGATCCTCGGGGAAGCGCTGCAGATCGCCGGGTTCGTCGCCCAGGTCGTCGCCCTCGCCATCGGGTCGCTGCTCGTGGTGCAGGCCATCGTGGTGTCGAGCTTCGTCATCGCGCTGCCGTGCGGCGTGTGGCTCACCGACCAACGCTTCGGCCGGCGCGAGGTTCTCGGGGCGCTCACCACCGTCACCGGCTTGATCCTGTTCCTGGTGGGGGGCCACTCCACCGGAAGCACGAACCACGCGACCGCGGCGGGGTGGGTGGTCTGCCTGGCCGTGTCCGTGGTCGTTTTGGCCGGCCTGGACCTCACTTCCCGGCGTGTCGGCCCGGCCCCGGCCGCCGCCGTACTGGGCGCGGCCGCCGGCATCGCCTTCGGCCTGCAGGGAGGCCAGGTGAAGGCATTGGCCAACGTGGGGGGCGGGGTCGTCGGGATCGTGACGTCATGGCAGCTCTATGCGCTGGCCGTTGTGGGCTTCGCTGGCTTCGTCTACCAGCAGCGGGGGCTGAAGGTCGGCGTCCTGGCCCCCAACTTGGCCGCCAGCAATGTAGCCACACTTGTCTCAAGCGTGGTGCTGGGCGTGGCCCTGTTCGCCGAGACCCTCGGCCGTGGCGCCATCGGCTTGGCGATGTCGGTCACGGGGCTCGTGCTGATGGCGGCGGGCATCCTGGCGCTGGCGCGAGGGGGAGTGGCGCCGTCGAAGCGCCGGGCGTGGCCACGGCGATCGAAGGCGCCATCGAGGCCGTCGAAGCGAAGGCGACTCAAGGCAAAGCGACCGGGGCAACCGCCTTTGGGCCCGAAGCAAGCGAGGCCGAGACAAGCGACGCGGAAGTGACTCGGCCGGGAGCGGCCGCGCCCGACCGGCAGTAGACCAGCTCGTCCCGTTGGCGAAGCTGGTCTCGACGTCACCATCCGATGAACGACGCCTCGCACTGAATCCGCGCGGGCGCCCAGACTTCATGCAGCTACTCGGCACAGTCCTAGACGAGTCACGAGCAACTCTTCCACCAGATGCGTGACATCTCGAGGGCTGTGTGCGGGCCGATTAGTGGGGCCTCGTCGCCCGACCTCTGTGCTCCTCCAGGAACCGGCCTCGCTCAGCCTCGTCCTCGAAGAGCAGGATTGCCCAGGCATGGGTGGCGCCGCTGCGGCGCAGCGTCTCATAACGGTGGTTCCCGTCCTCGAGGAAATACTTGCCGTCATGATGCGACACCAGCAGCGGCGGGGGATACCACCCCTCCATGATGCTGTGCTCCATTGCCTCGACGTCGGACTCCCAGTCTTCCTTGGCGATGGGAACAACCACCGCGTCTCCGTCGGGACCGGCCATCGGCGTGATTCGATCGAGCTCGAACCGGATGGGTCCGAGGTAGGTCGCTCCGCTCATCGCCAAGGCGGCGGCCAGCGCGGCATTGTCGCTGCCCGGGCTGGCGAGGAAGTCGACCACCCACTGGTCCAGCCGGCCCTCGTCGGCGGCGCGCTTGCTCGAGGCGAGCGAGAATCTCTGGTCGCCCGTCACCCTGATCGAGGCCCGTGCGAGGCCATGCCGATCAGCTTGGCGAGAGCGGTCAAGGACGGGATCCGCTCGTAACTGGCATCGAGGTGGAGGTCGAGCGGATCCATGAGGAACGGCCGGATCCCGGCTCGACGGGCGCCGACAACGTCGATGGCAGGCATGTCACCGACGTACCAGATCCGGTCCGCCTCGAGGCCGAGGAGGTCGACAGCCGCTTCGAAGATCCGGGGATCGGGCTTCATGACGCCGACGTTGCCGGAGTCGACGACACACTCGATGGCCACGCCGATGCCAGGACCCACCTGGCAGAGCTCGAGCTCGGCGAGTCGTTGGCCCATCATGCCGTCGGCATTCGAGACGATGCCGAGCCGGACCCCGGTGTCGGCCAGGGCCCACAGGCCATCGCGGCTACCCGGCACGGGTTCGACCCACAGCGCCGCATCGGCGAATTCGCTGTCGAGGTGGCGATGGGCCTCGTCACGGCGGTCCTCGGGTACGCCGCACTCGTCGACGTAGGTGCGCAGGTAGTCCAGCCATGCCTCGGCCCACCCCGCCTCGACGTCGACATGGGTCGCGAACCTGGTCGCCGCCCGGTAGTGCGCGTCTGCCAGCACCTCTCGGCGGACGGAGCACTCGGCCCGGGTGAAGGCCCCTAGAATCCGCTCGGGATCGGGGAGGACGAAGACGCCACCGGCGTCGAGGAGCACGGCGGCAGGAGGATCGCTGGTAGCAGCCACGCCAAAGAACCTACCCAGAGATGGCCCTGCTGCCGGCGAGAAACAGGTGCGTGCAGCCATCCACTGACGGTAAGCGGCTGGGGTCTTTCGCCCGCAGTACTTCTCCACCGTCGTGGTGGCCGAGGGAGAACATCCCAGAGATGAGGGGTCGGCCACATCAACCTGGAACTCGCAAGGATCGGGAACCGCCGACCAGTTCGGCCACGTCCGGCTGGGAGGGATCGGGGCCTTCCTGACGGCCACACAGCGAGTGGTTGCCGAGAGTGTCTCCATTGCCGTGACCAGGGGCTATTCATTGGTCGGGCGTCGAACTGCCGGCGCTTCGCCTTGAACTACTCCCACATCGCCTAGGTCCGGGCGCATCAGCGGGAGGTGCGTAGGGGCTGCTTCAGGCAGCCACCTCGGTAATCCAAATCGGCGGTGGGTTAATGGTTACAGTCCCCCCTCCCACACGCACCTGAGTACATATCCCTGGACGAGCCTCAATCTCCAGCGTGTCGTGGTCGGGGTCAGCTTGAGTCCCATGGTGGCGTACATGGCCCGCCTTCTGGGCCGGTGCGGCCTTCGCCAGGCCGACCAGAGTCTTGCGAACCAGCTTCACCAGCGCGCCAACCTGGTCGCTGAGCGGTGCTTCCTCTTCGGGCACCGCCAGCTCGCGCTCGGCCGCTAGGCGCTGGGCCTCGGTCTCGCGGATCCAATCCAAGACCGACTCGGGAGGGCTTCCGCCGTACGGCGCCTACACCGTCAGGATCGCCGGCCGTTCAAAGCGCTCGAATTCAAAGCGCTCGAAGCAGGCGGTGGTGGGCAGGCGGCATCCCGGACATATCTCAGGATCAACCTTGTGCAACTGGCCGAACTCGGGATGCCAGCACATTGTGCAGTCACGGCAGAAGTAATTTCGCTGCTGCCGACGATCGATGGCCAGCACTAGATTCGTGCCGGCGCAATGCGGACAGGATTCCGGCATCGTGAGGGATCGACCCAAGATTCCGCCGATCGTATCGAATCCGAATGCGGCCTCCCGCCCGGCGCAGGCGAACTCGTCTCTGATATCGGCGTCGTCATCATCGGGTGGGACCAGCCCATCAATGCCAAGCTGTTCAATCATCACCCACCTCCTCTCGGTGGCTGTCTCCCCCTCCCATGGGTGGCTTAGCCCTACACCGACAAATCGCATAGGGCCGAACTACCCTTTGCCACCAGGAAGAAGACCGGCGGTGACTGCCCACGCGGTTCCCCCTGATCGAGCGTTTCCCACGGGCGAGGTATCCTCAGGCGCCGGTAGGGGGGTAAAGCTGTATTCCGGTCGGACTCGGCATTGTTTAAGGATGGGCAGCACGCGGCGCGGGCAAAAGGTATCGCTGGCCGTCTGAAGTCCCTGGCACCGGAGAAGCTCGGAAGGTACTAAGTCGCTCCAGCGCAGACGGACAAAGGACATCGCGGACCGACAAGGAGTGAAGATGCGTCCGCTCACGAGCCTCAGGCTCAGCTGATCCAGATCTGGGTGGGCCAGATGGAGCCACCGATCATGCCGAACGCGGGCTGGCCCTGCGGCGCGGTCGGGTTGTTGAAGTTCTGCACGCTGGGGCTGCCGATAACGGCCCACACCGCACGGTCCAGCCACAGGTAGGGGAGGTCGAGGGCAAGGCGCTTGTTGACTGTCATGTAAGCCGCCTCGCGGACGCTCGGTTCGGTGCTGGACCGCCCCGCCAGAAGCGCCTTCTCGATCGTCGGGTCCGCATTGCGGGCCATGTTGATGGACAGTGACCCCGAACTGACGGTGGTCGTGCTCCAGAAGATGTAGTTGAGGTCGGGGTCGACCGCCCCGAACTGGCGCCAGTTCAACGCCTGATACTCGCCGGCCAGCGCGTCGTTGATGAAGGCGTTCTGCTCGATGATGGGGGTCTTGACCTGGAATCCCACGGACTGCCACGCCTGCTGGAGGTACGCCTGCTGGCGCACGCTGACAGGCCCGTTCGTGTTGCCCAATGTGAAGGAGATCGGGCTGCCGGTCGACTTCTCGACCTGCTTGACTAGCGTGGCCGCCCGCGAGGGGTCGTAGGCCGGGTAGGACGTGGTGGAGTAATAGGGGGAGTCCGGCACGAAGAGGCCGGTGCTCACCGGGAGCACGCCCTCGTCGATGACCCGGGCGTACTGGCGGCGGTTGATGGCCATGGCGGCGGCCCGGCGCACGTTGGCGTCGTTGAACGGCGCTGCCAGGCAATTGAGCTGGACGCAGTTCATGTCGGGCTCGCCGGCCACGTGGGTCCTGTCGTCGATGTAGGAGTAGCTGCGGTTGCCCCGGTACTGGGTGATGATCTGCGTCGTGTCGGTCACCATAAGGTCGATGGTGCCGGACTGCAGCGCCTCGGATCTCGCGCTCTCGTCGGGGATCGGCCTGTACGTGATCTGCGAGAGGTACGGGAGCCCCGGTCGCCAGTAATGGGGGTTGGCGGTGGCGGTGAAGTGGTCGTTGGGGATCCACTCCTTGAACACGAACGGGCCGGTGCCCACCGGGTGCGAGGTGCCGTTGGGGTTGCTGAGCATGGACGGCGCCACGACATAGGCGATCTGGCCACCGATGCCGCCGGCCAGGTAGTAGGGGAAGGGCACCCAGGGTGACTTGAACGTGATGGTCACCGCCAGCGGTCCGGTCTGGGTGATCGACACCAGCGTCGGGTTGATGACCACGCCGTTGAGGAGCGACTTGGACTGCGCCCGGAGGTTGGTCAGCAGCGCTGCCCCATTGCACGGCGTCCCGTCGTGAAAAACCACGTTGGGGCGAAGGGTGATCGTCCACGCGCTGTACGAGGAGTTGGGCGTGACCGACTCGGCCAGATAGGGGGCCCAGTGACCATTGGTCAAGATGATGGTGAGGGGGTCGAACACGGTGCGGGCGTACATGACGCCCACCTCGTCGAATTGGGCCTGCGTGGGGTCGAAGCCCTGCTCCTCGGCATCGACCCCGAAGACCAGCGAGCCGCCCTTCTTCGGCGTGGTCTTGGTGACCCCGTTGCGTCCAGGGCCGTTCGTCGTCGCCCCGGCGATCCCGTCCCAGCCCATGCCGAGCGCCGATGCCCCCGCAAAGCCCGCTGCTGCGGCAGCGCCACCGGCCAACAGTGTGCGGCGATCGAATCTCGAGACCATCGATCCTCCGTTTCGCCGAACCCTGCGGACCCTGCGATCTTGAGGCGGTTCTGGCGTTCGCCGTAGGGGAGAAGGTCCTAAAAAGGTGCGGACCGATCGCCATGAGCCAACTCGGCGCCCGACGTGGCGCAATGAGCTGACCCGGAACACCCGGAGGACTGACGGGCTACCAATCCATGTTCTAGCGTTATCCACGCCCCGCGAGTAACCGTCGAGGAAGTGCTCGAACTCTCCGTCGTCGCTGGCAGCCGCCTGGATCCTGCTGCGAAAGCTCGTATCGAGCGGCACATTAGGGGCGCTCCACGCGTAGCTGTACTGTACGCGAAGCGCATCGGGCCGGACCCGAGCCACGCATCCATCGCGTCAAGCACCGCCCACGTCGAGTCGCCCGTGTCCTCGACCGGTTGGGCGAAGAGGAAATGGTCCGGGGCGCCCTCTCTCGACATTGGACTGGGACGGCGACGCCGAGGCCCGGAAGGTGGAAGTGGATGAGGTTTCGCTGGTGGTCGAATCCGCCGTGGGAGGCCGGGTTGCGGACATCGTCAGCCAAGGTCACGAGCGCGTTGTAACACCGCTTGACCTCCGGGTCCGGACGGCCGACGATGTCCCTCCATTTCTCTCGCCACGTCGAGCCGATGACCGCTTTAGGTTCCCAGCCGCCGGGTCTAGGTCCGAGAAGGCGAACGCAATCACCAGTAGATGTTCGAGAGCGGGGGGATCAGGAGATTCTGGCACGCCCGCTGGGTGCCGAGGGCATCGTGCCCGACATCATCACGGCTCAGGTAGGCGTTGACTGAGGCAGCCCTGTCGAAACCGGAGGGCTCGCGCATGTCGTCGAATACGTCGCACAAGGCCACCAATCGCGGATGCGATGGAACGACCGCTCAGACTGGGTCTGGTCCCGACGTAGTCAGGGTCTCACGCACTTCGATCTTTTTCCACCCGCGCGGATCACGATGGCGATTGCGCGCTCGAGTCGTGCGCGCTAGGGAGGCGATGCCGTCCCCCGTGAGGTCCTGCGCGAGGGCGAGGTACCGTGTCCGGCGATGTACTCTGCGAACATCCGCTTGACGACAGGTACGGCGGTCGGATCAGGCTCAAGGCGGTGTAGGCGCTATCGCCGCCGCCGTCCTGCAGTGCGTGCTGGCCGAATGAGGCGGTTGTCGGCGAAATGCTCATACGCTGCCCGCCTGGTTGCCGGAGTTGCGCTCGTCCCAGACAGCAAGCAACGTCGTGAGCACCTCCTTGGCCGCGTCGAACCCGCCGAGATGGCTCTCGCCCGGTCGCACGTAGAGCTCGGCGTCGGGAATGAGCGACACCATGTGCCGGCCGTGGGCCAGCGGCACGAAGATGTCGGCGTCGCCGTGCCACCAACGTACGGGCACAGCGATGTCGCGAACGGAGAAGCCCCACGACCTGGCGAAGAGGAGGAAGTCGAGGATAGGGGCGGCGATGCCCCTGCGGCTCCCGGCGAACAGGTCGTCGAGGAACATGGCCTTGATCTCTGGACGGGCGAACACCTGGCGGTCGCCTTCCGCGGAGATGCGGGCGTAGAGATCGAACGCAAGTGACCCCACCGGGCGCAGCGCCCACACGCCTGCGGTCAGTCCCAACGACAAGGGCACCCAGGAGATCGTGGCCAAGGGCCCGAGGGGCGCCAACCATCCGACGAGGCCCCCGGGTAGGGCATCGTCACCCCGAGCCGGCGCGACGCCGCCGAGCACGCCGCCCACCCTCACCCGGTCGGGCAGCGCGTAGCACGACGCGAGCACGTACGGGCCGCCTCCGGACAACCCGATGATCCCGAAGCGTTCGAACCCGAGGTGATCGCAAACCCTGGCCAAATCGGGGACGAAGTCTAGGAGAGAGCCGTAGCGGTGTGGCGTGGACCAACCGACCCCGGGGCGGTCGATACCGACGATGCGCACGCCAAGCTCCTCAGCGGCGACCCGGGCCGACTCTGGTATTTGCCGTCGTGCTCCGGGCGTGCCGTGCAGCCACACGAAGGGACGGCCGTCGGCCGGGCCGAACTCGGCGAACCCGAGCCGTCGGACGTGGGGCCCGACCCTCGCCGTCCCCTCGACCCGCGGCGGTGTGATCACTCGGTTAGCTCTAGCAGCTGGGCGCCGTGCCTTGTGAACCGAGGAGCCGAGGAGTCCCGGCCGTGGTTCTGCTCGTCTGGGCATGTTGGCAAAGGCCGATGTGACCAGCTTCGCTGTCCGTCGTCGGTGTGGTGCCGCTACACCTTCTCCGTCGACCCGGTACTCCACGACGAGTTACGCGGCTTCGAGGCCCTGCTGGCCCGGCTGGCCAAGGTAGTGACGACCGCAACGGCGTCGTTCGAGCAATTCGACTACGCCCGCGCGCAGGAGGTCACCGAGACCTTCCTCTGGTCGTTCTGCGACGACTACGTCGAGCTGGTCAAGACGAGGGCGTACGGGGAGGCCGAGCCCGCCGGCGCCGAGTCGGCCCGGGCCACGTCGACGCGGAGCAGGAGGTGCTCACCGTGGCGGCCGAGGTGCTCGGCGCGGTGCGCTGTGAGAAGACGTCGCACCAACGGTCCATGCGGGCGCGGGTGGAGTGGACGAGTTGGTGGTCGCGGTGGGCGACGCGCTCTCGGTCGAGGCCCGGCTCGCCGACGAGGTCTGACCCGGAGGGTCAGAGATAGGCGGCCTCCGCCGCGTCGGCCATCTCCTCGGGCGTGCCCTGATAGGCGATGCGCCCGTGCAGCATGATCGCCGCCCGGTCGGCCACGCCGAGGGCGGTCTCCGCGAACTGCTCGACGAGGACCACGGTCACGCCGCCGGCGGCGATGGCCATCACGAGCTCGTAGAGGTGGGCCACGATGATCGGCGCCAGCCCCATGGAGATCTCGTCGAGCAGGAGGACCCTGGTCTCCCCCGCCAGAGCGCGCGAGATGGCGAGCATCTGCTGCTCACCCCCCGAGAGCGTGCCGGCGAGCTGCTTGCGGCGCTCCTTCAGGCGGGGGAACTGCTCGTAGGCGCGCGACTCGACCTCTGCGGTACTGATGCCGCCGCGGTAGGTCCACATGCGCAGGTTGTCGCGCACCGTCAGATTGGGGAACACGCCGCGTCCCTCGGGGATGGCGATGACGCCGGCGCGCGCCAGGACCTCGGGCGTCCACCGGCGTGCCGGCAGGCCGTCGATGGCGACCGTTCCGGCCGTCGGGTGCAGTCGGCCACCGACCACCTTGAGCAGCGTGCTCTTTCCCGCCCCGTTGGGCCCGAGGAGTGCGAAGACGGTGCCGCCGGGGACGGTGAGGCCCACGCCGTGGAGCACCTCGATGCGCCCGTAGGCGGCGTGGACGTTCTCGATCGTCAGACCTCCTCCGCTGCCGGTGGTCATGGTCATGCGTCCTCGGCCTCGCCTTCGGCCGCTTCCTCGACGTCGTTGGCGTGACCGAGGTAGGCCTCCTGCACGGCCGCGTTGCTGCGTATCTCGTCGGGCGTGCCCGTCGCGATGACCTTGCCGAAGTCGAGCACGTGTACGGTCCCGCACACGCGCAGCACGAGGTTGGTGTCGTGCTCCACCACGACGACGGCCCGGCCCTCGGCGGCGAGGGACGTGAACAACCGGCCCAGCGCCTCCGTCTCGCGCTTGTCGAGCCCCGAGGACGGCTCGTCGAGGAGGAGGACCTTGGGGTCGGTCGACAGGGCCCGGGCCAGCTCGACGAGGCGGGCTGACCCGGTCGGGAGGGACGACACGGGTGACGCGGCCTCACCCCCGACGCCGACGCGCTCGAGCAGGCCGACGGCGGTCGACGCCGCGGCCCGGCCGGAGGCCTCGAGGCCGACGCGCACGTTGTCCGTCGCGCTGAGCGTCGAGAAGAGCTCGAGGCGCTGGAACGTGCGGGCCAGACCGAGGCGAGCCCGGCGGTGGGCGCTCATGTGGGTGATGGCCGTGCCGTCCAGGCGCACCGAGCCCCGGTCGGGGCGCTGGAGCCCGGTAATGACGTTGAACAGCGTGGTCTTGCCGGCGCCGTTGGGGCCGATCAGGCCCGTCACCACCCCCGCCTCGGCGCGCAGCGACACGTCGGAGAGCGCGGCGACGCCGCCGAAGTGGACACTCACGTGGTCGACCTCGAGGGCGGGCGATGTGCCCGCGGCGGGCCCGGCCGCGTTCTCAGGCGGCACGGGCCACCTCGTGGTCCAGGACGAGCTCGCCCGCCGGCTCTTCGTCGCCGAAGGGGAGGCGCACCCGGCTCGTCAACCACGCCATGCCGAGGATCCCGTCGGGGCTGCGGGCGAGCAGCACGATCCCGATGCCGGCGGCCAGGCCCGTGAGGTCGGCCAGCGACGCCGGCAGGTGCGTCTGGAGCACGGGGAGCGCCGCCGCCGTCATGCCGCCGAGCAGCGCGCCCGTGACGGTGCGGATCCCCCAGATGGCGACGAAGAGGAGCAGGGTGAGGCTTCCGATGACCTGCACGTCGTTGGCGCCGATGCCGCCCTGCTCGCCCGCGTAGAAGACGCCGCCGAGGCCGGCCATGGCCGCCGAGAGGGTGAACACGACCATCTTGGTGCGCACCGAGCTCAGGCCGACCGTGGCGAAGGCCGCCGGCGAGTCGCTCATGGCCACCAGACGCCGGCCGAACGCACTGCGCCGCACCAGGCCGACGAGCAGGACACACAGCGCGGCCACGACCGCCACCTCAATGAGCTCGGCCTGGTCGCCCACGGAGTGCATGAACGGCAGCCGCAACCGCCCGACCGCGATGGACGTCCCGTCGGAGATGACGCTCGAATTGTCGAAGAACGCGGAGTACATGACCTCACCGAAGGCGAAGGTCGCCAGCGCGAGGTACAGGCCGCGTAGGCGGAGTGCGGGCAGCGCCACCAGGGCGCCCACGGCGCCCGACACCACGACGGCCAGGAACAGGCCCCACCACGAGTCGCCGCCGAGCGTCTTCCCCATGGTGAACGCGCCGATGCCCATGAACGTGAGCTGGCACAGCGACACCTGGCCGGCGTAGCCGACGAGGAGCACCAGCGACAGCCCGACGATGCCGAAGGCCAAGCCCTGCGAGAGCGTGGCCAGCGCGGTCGCCCCCACCATGACGCCCAGGACGACCATGCCGGCCACGAGCAGCACGGCACCGGCGACGGACTGACGGGCGGTCACGACCCTGGGGGCGGGTCGGACGGCCAGCCGTCCCGCCGGGGCGAGCCGCGCCGCCGGGATCACGAGGAGCACGACGAAGAGGAAGAGGACCGGGACGACCTCGGTCAGCACCGAGGCCAGGCCCGGGTTGATGTGCCCGGGCAGATAGCCGACGCAGTACTGGGTGATGAGCCCCAGCATCAAGGCGCCAACGAACGTCATGGGCAGGTTGCGCAGCCGGCCGACGACCGCGGCGGCGAAGCCGTTCAGCGCCAGCAGGGTGAGCTGGGTGGACGTGAGCCCCGTCTGCCCCACGAGCGGAGCGATCAGCACTCCCGCCACCGCGGCCAACATGAAGCCGAGGGCCCAGCCCATCTGCGACATGCGGTGGGGCTTGGCACCGGCCATGGCCACCAGCTCGGGATCGTCGACCACGGCGCGCATGGCCACGCCGAGGCGGACGCGGCGAAGGAAGACGCCGAGGAGGACGGCGACGACGGCCGCCACCGCGACGATCATGATCTGCTGGTCCTCGAGCGTCACCCCGTTGGCTCCGAAGAGGTGCACCGACGCCACCGTGCCGTCGGCCGCCGTGAAGTAGGCCGGCACCGAGCGGACGACGTCGGGGCTGCTCCAGAAGATGGTGGCGATGCCGAGCAGGATCACCAGCAGGCCGAGCGTCACCATGAGCGACCGTTCCACCGTCGCGCCGTGGATGCGCCGCATCAGCACGAACTCGACGACGATGGCGAGCAACGGCGCCTCGACGAAGACGACGAACGCGATGGCGAGGAGGAACGGCCAGTGCCAGTCCTGCCAGAGCTGCCAGTAGGAGAAGGCCGCCACCATCCCCACCGCACCCTGGGCGAAGTTGAAGACGCCGGTGGTGTTGTAGGTCACCACCAGGCCGGTGGCCAGGATGCCGTAGACGGCACCGGACACGATCCCGAGGACCGTGAAGGAGAGGAAGACGCTCACAGCCTCACACCATGACTACCCCCGACCCTCACCCTCGCGCGGCCCCGAGGCTAGTGGGCGACCGCTGATGTGTTGTAGAGGGTAGCGTTGCAGTCGAACCCGCTGCCCGTCGGCAGCTCGCGGACGAAGTTTCCGTTCTTGATGCCTGCCATCAGGAAGCACGGCGACAACGTCTTGGCCGCCGGGTCCGAGGTGGCCATGAGGCCGTTCGCCCCGAAGCTGGTGATCTTCTTGAGCTGCGCGATGACGGCGCCCCGGGTGGGATGCGGTCCCGCTGCCTTGAGGGCCTGCACGAACAGCTCGGCCGATCCCCACCCGTAGAGCGTGTAGAGGTCGGGGACCCATTGCGGGTTGACCTTCTTCACGTAGGTGAGGAACTGCTTCACCGCCGGCACGGTCTTGGCGTCCTGGCCCAGGTAGAGGGCGAAGACTTGGCCGATCTGGATCCCGTTGACCGCTGCCGGGCCCCCGGCGTGCGAGATGAACTGGTCGGCGTAGACCGGCCCGCCGGAGAAGATGAGGCCCGGGTGCCAGTTCTGGGTGGCGGCGTTCTGCACGAAGATGGCCGCATCCTGCCAGTCGACGCCGGTCAGGGAGACCGCGTTCACGCCGGCGCTCCTCATGTCGATGACGTCGGTCGTGAAATCGGACTGCAGGGGGTTCACGTAGTCGACGTAGGCGATCTTGTAGCCCAAGCTCTTCATGCCGGCGAACTGCTGGGCCATCTGGGTCTTGGCCGATGCCACGTCCGAGACGATGGCCCCGACCGTCATGTCCTTGGGGTAGTGCTTCTTGTAGTACTCGTCCGGCCCGAGGCTCTCCTCGCCCGACAGCGGCTGGACGCTGAAGTCGTTGGGCAGCGCGTTGGTGCCGGGGTCGAGGGTGACGGAGACGTCAGGGACGGCGGTGTCGCTGGCCAGGGCCGCGCAGCCATAGCCGTCGAAGAGCGAGAAGCTGCCCACGAGGGCGAAGTCGCTGTTGATCACCTCCTGGGTCTCGGTCATGTTCAACTGGCCGCTGAACGCGTCGTCCTTGGAGTCGACGAGCAACTTGCGGCCGTCGACGCCACCCTCGGCGTTGATCATGCCGAAGTAGGCCTTCACCCCGATCGGCGCGCCCTCGAACAGCCCGGGGATCGGGCCCGTGACGACGGACACGTTGCCCACGGTGATCGACGACGGCGTGATGCCGGTCGTCGAGGCGTCCTGGGCGGGGGTGGGCGCCAGGGCCGGCGTGCAGGTGCCCGACGCGGTCGACGCGGCGCCCGCGGGGCCCGGTGCGACGAGCGCGCTTGTCCCGGCGGCCAGCGTGCCGGCGAGCAGCGACCCGCCCAGCAGGCTCCGCAGGGGCCGGCCGGCATGCCCATGGCGACGGCCTGGCTCGCGTGGGATCGACCCGGACATGTGCTTGCTCCCCACTGCCAGCCCTTCTCGTGCTCCCTCGTCCTCCCCCGGGGCAGGTCCCGGAGGGGCGGTCAGGTCATAAACCGATTTCTGACTCTACGTCGGAAAGCATTCGCCGGGGCAGCGCGCCAGACCCCCACCTGAGGTTGCGACGGCGCGTGCACACTCCAGAAGTCGGCCACGGCGACCGTCGTGGCTGGCCAGGGGCCCTCGTCCGAGGTCACCCGGGGTGGGGATCATGACCTCGGCACCCACGTCTCCTGAGACGTGGGTGGTCGCCCCGACCGTCCCCATTGGTGACGTCATTCGATAGAACGCTTGCCGCGAGCCGTCTGCCCATTCTTGGTCTCGGGCCCCCTCGCTCGGTTCGGGGTGATTCTTCAAGGCGACCCAGCGACAACTTGGTCGAGGTGTGGCGCAGCTACACGACGTTGACCGACCGGCATGGCCAGATGGCGTTCGTGAACACCGTGCGCTCGGTGATCGTCGTCGCCGGTCAGCGGGTCAGCGCGCATGACCGGCTGTACCTGGCTTCGGCAGTTCCGACCCCTTATCGTGTGGGGCGATCACGACCGGATCATCCCTGTCGCCCATGCCTACCGTGCCGCGGAGGCCATCCTCGGCGCCCGACTCGAGTTCCTCGAGGGCGCAGGACACTTCTTGCCACGGCGGGACGCCGACCGGTTTGTAACCATCCTCGAGGACTTCTTTAGTCGAGCACACCGGCCCACGTGCCCGAAGAGCGCTGGCGGAAGCTGCTGATGGCTGCTCCAGCCGATGACGAGTTGGAGTAGCGGACATCTGCGTGATGTTCTGGGGCCGAACATATCCATCGATCGGACGGATGGTTCATCTCCATGGGTGGCAGGCAGGTCAATTGGGCGAGGCTCCGCCGCCGAGATCCGGACCTGCATCCTTTTTGGGGCCACTAGCATTTGACTGTCATCCACCATTTCCGTGGGGCACGTCTCCTTGGGACTCGAGTAGTCAATGGCGGGCCAGAGGAGACTGGCCGAATGTCGTGCTCGACACCCACAAGTCAGAAACCCCTGACGTTTGGGGACCTTCGGCACTAGCCGGATGCCAGACGCGGCGTACGATCGTTGTGGGTGTTTGGGGGTGTCAGATGAAGCGGCTCAGTGGTGCGGACGCAAGTTTCGTCTACGGCGAAACCCCGAATTGGCACATGCACTTGGGCACACTGGCCGTACTCGACCCTTCGACCGCCCCAGGTGGCTTCGATGTGAATCGATTGCGCGCGCTGGTCGAGGCCAGGGCAGGCCTGCTTGGCCCGTTCTTGCGCCGCTTGGTTGAGGTTCCCTTTGGTCTTGATCGCCCCGCTTGGGTGGACGACCTGCACCTCGATCTCGACCGCCAGATCCGCCCCGTCGGCGTCCCAGCCCCGGGCGGCCCTCGTGAGCTCGGTGCGTTGGTGGGCGATTTGTTGTCCTACAAGCTCGAACGGGGTCGTCCCCTCTGGGAGATCTGGTTCATCGAGGGCCTCGAGGATGGCCGCGTGGCTCTGCTCACGAAGATGCACCACTGCCTGGCGGATGGGGTTCGGGGCGCACGCTTGTACGAGGTGTTCTACGACCTCGACCCCGGCGCCTCCCTGGACCGACCCGATACACCGGTGGTTCAGGGCGAGCGAATCCCGCCTGGGTGGGAGATGGCCGTGCGGGCGCTGCCCAGGCTGACGGGCATCCCGCTGCGGGCCGCCCGTACTTCTGTCCACCTCAGTCGCTCGGCCCTGAGGATGCTTCGGCTTCGCGCCTCCCCGGAATGGCTGGCGGTCACGTTGCCCTTCCAGGCGCCGCGTACGTCGCTCAACCGGTCCATCACCGCACATCGCGGGTTCGCCTACTGCTCGGTCCCTCTCTCCGGGGTGAAGGCGATCAAGAACGCCTTCTCGGTGACGGTGAACGACGTGGTGCTCGGCATCTGCACCGGAGCGTTACGTCGTTATCTGGCAGATCGCGGCGAGCTACCCGGCAAGCCGCTGATCGCGCAGATACCTGTGGCGGTGCATGTCAACGACGGAGGCGATGCATCCGGGGCCGCGTGGGGAAACGCCACCGCCGTGATGGGCGCCGCCCTCCCCACGCAGCTCGATGATCCGGTCGAGCGGCTTCGGGCTATCCATGCCTCGACGCATAGCGCAAAGGTGATGCAGCACGCGCTCGGCGATGACCTCATCCTCGACCTGGCCGATATCGCTCCACCCGGACTCCTTGCCGCTGGAGTCCGTGCTTACAGCCGGCTCCGTCTCGCCGACCATCACCCGCCGATCTTCAACTTGATCGTCTCCAACGTCCAAGGCCCGTCGCTCCCGCTGTACATCGGTGGCGCGCGGCTCGTGGCCAGCTACCCGATTGGCCCCTTGCTCGATGGTGGCGGGCTGAACGTCACCGTGCTCAGCTATCTCGACCACATCGACTTCGGCTTCGTCGTATGCCCCGAGATCGTGGAAGACCCTTGGAAGCTCTCCGACGCGACGTCATCGGCATTCACTGAGCTCGAGAAGGCGGCGGGTTGACAAGCCCACAGGGCTGATATTTTCGAGGATACGAGCAACTCGAATGGGATGTGGCGGTTCCTCGAATGGCGGCTGTTGGCGTTGGCAGGGGCAGCGGCAGGTCGGGTGGTGACTCTTGAGGGAGGTGTCGGGGTCGCAGTCGCTCCAGTCGTCGTCGACGACGTAGCCAAAGCGCAGATCCTTGATGCCAGGGGCTGCGCCTGTTGATCAGCGTCGCCCTCGTCGGCGAGTTATCAATCCCCCGGTCCTCTCCGATCCATTCAAGCGGCTCGTGAGCCAACCGGCGCTGCCCCGGCATCGGGCTTCACGAACTTCGCCACAGGCACGCCACGTTGCTGCTTCGGGCTGGGGTACCGATCAAAGTCAAAGTCATAAACGAGTGAGGGATCGCTTTGCTGACGAAGCTGGGAGATGGGCGTATTGCCAAGAATCAAATTAGTGTTCGCGCCGGTCACCACTTCCGTAGCGGATGGCTGCCGGGGCACCGTCGGGGACCACAACGAACGTCGGTAACACTGGCGGTACGGGTGCGTACCGCTCGTTCATCGCCGGCCTTGGGTCCACTTCGCCGCGGTTGGGCCACATCGCCATGGCCCGCTCGGCTTGTGCGGTGATGGTCAAGCAGGGATTGACGCCAATGTTGGCGGTCACCGCCGACCCATCGACCACGTGCAGGCCCGGATGTCCGTAGAGGCGGTGGTAGGGATCGATGACACCGGTCTCGGGGCTGTCACCAATGGTGCAGCCACCCAGGAAGTGAGCGGTCATCGGGACATCGATGACCTCGCCGATGCCGCCGAACGGATGGCCGCGGATGTTCTTCGCCAGTCGGCGCATGGTCTCGTTCGCTACGGGGATCCAGGTCGGGTTCGGCAGGCCGTGGCCCTGGCGGGACGTCAGTCGGTAACGTCCGAACCAGCGCGGCTTCGTACTGACGGTCAGAGAATTGTCGTTGGTCTGCATGACGAGACCGATGATGGCGAGCTCCGACCAGTGATTGAGGCCGAACACCAAGGACGCCAGGTGGCCAGGGTGCCTTAAGATCTGACCGATCCAGCGGAGCCATCGGGGGACGCGTCCACCGCCGTCGGTCATGACCGTCGCGAGGAGGCCCATGGCGTTAGAGCCCTTGCCGTAGCGAACCGGTTCGATGTGGGTCCGCTCGTCGGGGTGGATCGACGACGTGATCGCCACACCTATGGTGAAGTCGGGCCTGTGCTTGTTCCATGGGCTAGCCATGGCGCCACAAAGGGCCTCAGAGTTGGTACGGGTGAGGACGCCGAGCCGGTCAGAGATCCTCGCGAGGACCCCTTCGGCCCTGAGGCGGTGCAGGAGCTGCTGGGTGCCCCAGGTCCCGGCGGCGAAGACGACCTGCTCGGTGGTGATGGTTGCTCTGGTGCGGCGGGACATCCAGGAGCCGGTGCTCTTGGTGCTGACGTCGTAGCCACCGTCTGCGCGCGGGCACACCGTCTCGACAGTGGTGAGGGGGAGGACCTGAGCGCCGGCTTGCTCGGCCAGGTACAGGTAGTTCTTGACGAGGGTGTTCTTGGCGTTGTTCCGACAGCCGGTCATGCACTGGCCGCACTCGATGCAGCCGCGTCGCACCGGCCCGGCGCCACCGAAGAAAGGGTCGGCGACCTCTTCGCCTGGCTCCTTGCGCCCGTCCCGGCCGAAGAACACGCCGACGGGGGCCATGCTGAAGGTGTCGCCGACGCCCATCTCGTCAGCGACGGTGCGCAGGGCGACGTCTGAGGGCGTCATCGTCGGATTGGTGACGACCCCGAGCATGCGCTTGGCGAGGTCGTAGAACGGAGCGAGCTCGCTCCGCCAGTCGGTGATGTGCGCCCACTGTGGGTCGCGGTAGAACGCGTCAGATTTTGGCTCGTAGAGCGTGTTGGCGTAGACGAGCGAGCCACCGCCGACACCGGCCCCCGCCAGGACGATGACGTCCTTCAGCAGGTGGATGCGTTGGATGCCGAAGCACTTGAGCATCGGTGCCCACAAGAACCGCCGTACGTCCCATGAGGTCTCGGCGAATTCGTCGTCTGCGAAGCGACGGCCAGCCTCGACGACGCAGACGCGATAGCCCTTCTCGGTCAATCGCAGCGCGGTGACCGACCCCCCGAAGCCCGACCCGACGACGAGGACATCGAAGTCCATGTGGCCTGCTGACTCGGTGGGATTTTTCAAGGTCTCAGTCTCGAATATCGGTGCTAGCCCCTCTTCTTGACAGACCGAACCACCATCCGTCCTTGCTCGCATGTTCACGACTCGGATCTCAACATGGGAGATCAGGTGAATTTGCAGTGCACATAAGTGACTCCAATGGCAATCGTGGCGAACCCTACAAAAGGGTCATTCCGACGTGGGTCGGTTACGACCGTAGACCTCATGACTTGACACCCATTCACCGGCGGCGATCGCCGAAGCGAGTGACAGCTCACCGCAGAGCACGGTCGCCGCCACAATTTCCGCAAACGCGTGCACACGTTCTTGGCCATAGCAGCCGAGTACTTCGAGGCATTCGCGCTGCGTCGGTAGGCCGGTCCCGCCACCAATGGTGGCGACTACCAAAGAAGGGATCGTGACCGAGACGTAGTAGCTCCCGTCGGGGCGCAGCTCGCTAAAGCTGAAGCCAGCCGAGGACTCGGCCACGTTTGCGACGTCCTGGCCGCAGGCGACGAATATGGCTGCGATTCCATTCGCGTAGTGGGCACCGTTGCTGATCGAACCGGCGAGCAGGCTGCCCATGTTCGAAAGCTGGCGCAGCCGATAGAGGTCCTGGGCGCTCGTGTGCATCACCTCTTCGAGCAACTCAGCCGGCAGCGTCGCCTCAGCCACAACCCGTTTGCCGCGGGTGTGGAGGTTGTTCAAGCTCGAATGCTTTTTGTCAGTATCCAGATTGGCGGCGAGTGCGAAGTCCGTTAGCCCGCGGGGTTGCTGATTGATTATCCACTTACACACCTCATGGACTGACTTCGTCACCATATTCTGGCCGGCCGCGTCGCCAGTAGTGAAGTTGAAGCGGAGCCAGCGCATTGGGCCTAGAGCGTATTGCTCGATGTCGCGAAGACTTCCAAACCGGGACGATTCGTCGGCCTTGGCCTTGATGATAGCGAAGCTCTCTTCAACCCATTGGCCGAAGTCGCGAGCAGCTCGGGCGTCTTCGAATACGAACACCGGTGCCCGCTGCATGGCGTCGTCAATGACCGTAGCTGTGACGCCACCTGCCGCGCGAGTGAGACGCATCCCCCGGCCGTAGCTGGCGACCAGGGTACCCTCGGTGGTTGCCAGAGGAACGAAATACTCCCCCGATGCGTGCTCGCCGTTGATGAGGAGTGGACCGGCGAAGCCCAGTGGCACCTGCGCGACACCGCTGAAGCCCTCCATGTTCCCGGGTAGGACACCGGGATCGAATGAGAAGGCGGCGACGTGCTGGAGGCTTGCGCCCGCCTTCGCACTCACCACCCGGCGCCGCGCCGCAGCCGCATCGTGGGTGTAGTCATCACCGTCGTCACGTGGGAGCTGGCGCACTGTCCCCCTCCCTGCACCGCCACCATGAATTGCTTCGATTTCGACATCCCATGCTCTCACCCCATCGAAATGAGAAAGATGTTGCCAGCCCGTTGCCTGCTCTTCGCCTCGGCCACCCTCCAGCTCGCTGGACCGCCCTTGAATTCCAGTGTTCGGGATTTTCTCCATCCGTCAGTCGAGACCCCGTTGGCCCAATCTGTGCGATCAAACAGGTCCCACGGCCGTTGTGGGACTCATTGACCGACGAGGGCACGGAGCCGGGAAAGACGATGCCACGCCGGACCAGAAGCTCTGGGTTGCCATAGACGAGGGGAAACGACCGCCGGTTCACACCGGCGCCGTGGGAGTGTCGGATTGAGCGAGGTGAGCCAGCTCCTCCTGGATCAACTGCTCGTAGTGCTCTTCGTCCTGCTTGGCCTTGCGCGGGCTCCATCGCCCCTTGATCAAGAAGATCGTTGGCAGGAACACGACCATGCCGCCCACGCACACCCAATACCAACGCTGCCACTGCTTGGGTGTCTCGTTCACGGCGTTCTGCAGCGCCGTCAGCTGCGCCGAGTGCGCGGAGAGGTAGTCGAGCTGTGCGGTATAGGGCACGACGAGAGCATCGAGTTTCTTCTCGTTGGCCACCAGCTGGGCGAAGTTCGCGGCGCCGATCGCCTTGACGGTTGCTGCGATGTTGGCCGCCGACGGGTTCTTCGCCACGGCGTTTACGACCGCCTGGTGCTCCTTGATCACAGTCAAGAGCGCGGCGTGGCTGGTGGCGAAGGCCACGGACGCCGGGTGTTCCTTCAAGAAGGCCTGGATCTGCGGCGTGGCGTAGGGCTGGTTGTCGATGATCGGATTCACCGTGTTGATCACGAGCGGCAGGAAAATGAACGAGATTGCGACGACGAGGCGCAGGAGCCAACCCCACAGAGCGAGCCCGGTGGCCACGAGCGCGGGGTTCTTCGCCTCGACCGTCTCGGTGTAGGCGGCCATCCACGGGGCGTAACAGATCGACAGGCATACGGCAAGACATACGCCGAGGAAGACCAACGTTGAGTACTGGGTGTAAGGGTGGGTCGCCCGCAGCAAGAAGAGAATCAGGAAGATGATCGCCCCGATGGCCCCAACCACCATGAAGGGCTTGCGCACCTTGAGCTTGTCCGAAACGAACCCGACCACAATGAGGGTCACGATCTCGGCCCCCCAGAACCATTGGTTCAAGCCATTGGCCTGGGCCACCGAGAAATTCGATCCGTCGGGGTTCTTGAATACAGTTGACCAATAAATGGTGAAGAATCCGGCTGCCGCGTAGTACACGAGGAGGAACAGCGCGATTCCGAGGGCGGAACCCACGAGGTCCCACTTGAGAATTTGCGCCCAGGGCCGCTGGGTCGCCTTCAGCAACTCTTCGTCTGATATGCCGCGGGCGCGGGCTTCGAGGAGCGCCGCGTCGCTCATCGAGACCATCAGCTGGTCGCGCAGCCTCGAGGACAGGTCCTTCAAGAAGAAGAGGCACAGCATGAACACGATGAGCGCGGTGATGCCCGAGAAGTAGAACTGGCTGTGCCAGCCGCTGGGGTTTGAAGCGCTCGTAAAGTGGTCGAGCGTGTGGGCAGCCACGACGCTCACGACGAGCGAGCCGACGACCGGCCCGAGTGTCCAGAATCCCATGGCCGACGCCCGGCCGATCTGAGGGCTGAAGTCGCGTACGAGGGCTGGGGTGGCCACCAGGATGGCGCCTTCGACCAGACCCAGCAGGCAGATCACCGTGGCGAACGCCCACTCGGTGTGTGTGGCCGGGACGCCGAAGGTGACGAGGATGCCCACGATGAGCAGCCCGTAGATCACGACGTTGGAGCGTCCGAGCCGGTCGGTCTGGCTGGCTGGCAGCGAAGCGAACGCGCCGATGGCGTTCGAGATGATGACGATCCAGACGTAGAAGGAGAACGACATGTGGTACGTCGCCAGGATGTTCGGGGTGACGCCGGTCTGCGTGTAGTACGTGTAGTACAAGACGATTGTGGCGATGACCGCCAAACCCAAGAGCCCGATTCGTCGACGGGAATCCGGGTATTCGTCGATCTGGTGGACGAAGAGAAAGCGAAAGACGGGGCTGCGCTGTTTGCGGGCCACCGGCTTCGTCGGATTCGTGGTCATCGGGACCCCCCGTCTGCCACCGAGGCCGACCCCTCTCGGTCGCAATCGTGAACGCGGAAATTACCTCAAGTGGTCGGCTGACGACACCCCCTCTTCGACCGGCATTCATAGGGTGCGGTTGCTCATGCCCATGCCGACGGACGGACCGCTTGCTCGGTGGCGGCGGCCGATCCTCGAGCGGACCGTTGGGCCACTCCGTTTGTCAGGACTGCGATGCCTCAAAGGAAGCGAGAACTGCGGACACACCGGAGGGCGCTTCGGGCCGATCCACGGCGCGATGTCTTGAGTCCTCCGCAATCACGCCAGGCACTGGATGGCTGAGATGGTCCCTCATAGCTTTGCCGGGGACCAAGGCACGCGTCTTCGCTTCAACCTCAGGTGCACCGTGGGGGAATCACACCTATCATGCGATCTGCAAGACGATTTCTGATTCGGAGGCAGGGAATGTTCTCCACAATCGTTGTTGGTACCGACGGCTCCGATACTGCAGCAGTGGCCGTAAAATTGGCCGCGCAAATTGCTCGCCAGAACGCCGCCACGCTGCACCTTCTATCGGTATCTCGGTTAGCCGCCGGCGTGGGCGGCGGAGGCCTCGCTTCTGGGGATCCGGTGGGCGGCGACGCGCTCCTGAAGCTTGCGGCAGATCGGATGCTCGAGGAGGTGGCTCGCGAGATTGACGGCCTTGACGTGGTGACTCACACCGAATCGGGCGCTCCGGCAACAGCAATCGTTCGGTACGCGGACGAGATCGGAGCCGACTTGATCGTGGTGGGGAGCAAGGGGATGCAGGGAAAGCGAAGGATCATTGGCTCTGTACCCAATACCGTGGCTCACAATGCGGGCTGTCACGTCCTGATTGTCAAGACCACTTGATCTCTGGGAGTGGGGACTGGTGATTTTGAATGACCGGTTTCCCACGAGCCCTTCGGACGAACCCGACGGAGTCCAGCTGCGATGCTTCACCCCCTCCGCGGAGTCATTCCCCGTCTGTACGAAATGGCCAAGGAGACGGCTATGAGTTTTAATCTTTCGTGCATAGTTCGAGAAGCTGGCCGGCAGTACCCGGAGAAGGCTGCGGCGCTGCATGCGAACGGCACCCTCACGTTCCGCGAGCTCGACGAGCTCTCCGACCGATTTGCGGCTGGGCTCGGAGAGGCCGGTGTCGTACCCGGCAACAGCGTTGCGCTCCAGCTCCCAAATCTTCCCGAGTTCCTCATTGCCTATTTCGGCATCCTGAAGGCGGGCGCCGTGGTCGTTCCGATGAACGTCCTCTTGAAGGCCCCCGAGGTGGAGTTCTATCTGGCCAATTCAGGTGCCCAAGTATTCGTCACCTTCGCGATGTTCGCCGATGAGGCCCTGAAGGGTGCTGAACAGGCCGCCGTGGACAAGATCTATGTCGTGGGCGGCACCGACTTCACCGAGAACGTCATGCCCTTCTCCGAGCTGGTCAATAGGCCAGCCGGTCCTGTCTTCGAGCCCCGCTCACCGACGGACACCGCGGTCATCATCTACACCTCGGGGACTACCGGGACTCCGAAGGGCGCGGAGTTGACACATTTCCAGCTCTACATGAACTCAGACATCCCGGGGAGGATCTTCGGGGTGGAGGAGAACGACATCGTCATTGTCGCCGTCCCGCTCTTCCACGTCTTTGGACTCTCGAGCATCCTGAACATCGTCGTGCGCTTCGGGGCAACCATGGTGCTCCTTCCCCGATTCGACTCTACGGCTGTCCTCAAATCGATCATGAAGTACCGCGCCACCATCTTTGAGGGCGTTCCCACAATGTACGTCGATCTGCTGTCGCAGTCCGAGTTCGATGACTACGACCTGTCTTCGTTGCGCGTTGCGATATCTGGTGGAGCCGCGATCCCTGCTGAGGTTCTCGAGGAGTTCGAACGCCGGGTGGGCGTGGTGATCCTCGAGGGCTACGGACTCTCGGAGACCGCGTCGACGGCCACCTTCAACCAGAGCGCCGCCGAACGCAAGGCCTACAGCGTCGGAAAGCCAATCTGGGGCACCGAGGCGGCGATCTGGGACAAGAACGACCAGGCACTGCCCCCTGGCAAGGACAACGTAGGTGAGATCGTCATCCGCGGCTACAACGTCATGAAGGGCTACCACGGCCGGCCCGACGCCGATGCGGAAGCCTTCACCGGTGAGTGGTTCCACACCGGTGACCTCGGCTACGTCGACGAGGAGGGTTTCTTCTTCATCGTGGACCGCAAGAAGGAGCTGATCATCCGGGGTGGCTACAACGTCTATCCACGTGAGATCGAAGAGGTCCTCTACACCCACCCAGCGATCTTCGAGGCGGCAGTGCTCGGCATCGCTGATCCCAGGATGGGCGAGGAGGTGATGGCCTTCGTCTCGTTGCGAAGCGGCGCCATTGCCAGTCCCTCAGAGATCATCGACTATGTCAAAGAACGCGTGGCGGCCTACAAGTACCCGCGCCGGGTCGAAATCCGCGACATCCTTCCCAAGGGGTCGACCGGCAAGATCTTGAAAACAGAGCTCAAAGCCGACCTAAACGAGCCGGAGTGATCACCGTCACGACCGTCGTCGGTTCATCCGGTGGCAGGACTGACGGCCGGATGCGATGGATCAGCGATCGGCGACGCCCAGTCCCGAACGGGGACACTGCGCCAGGGATTAGCCGGAGCGTCGTCTAAGGGCCTGGGTTCTCCAATCACACCTCATCCGAGGACGCGTCCTACGCGGGGTTCAGAGCGGATCCACGCTCGGACGCGGCAGCAGATGTGGGATCGAGCCACTCGCGCAGTGCCTCATAGATAACGGGGTGGTTGAGCAGATTGAAGTGATGGAGCCCCCCGAAGTGGCGCGTGTGCTCGACGGGGAAGGGGATGTGCCCGCCATCACGGGATTGGCCGCGAGCGCTGTCGGGCTGGACGAGAAAGTCGCCTACCAATCGACCGAGCGGGTGGTTGCGGCTTGTTGTCACCGTGGCGCTGATCGCGTAGTGATTGGCCCAAGGAATGAGCGGAACCTCGTTGGGTACGCGCTGCGATCCTGGGCCATCGTCGCGCCAATCGTCGTCGAGCATATAGCCGGCACTGAGATCCTTCACTCCCGCGCTGCGCCTGTCGAGGATCGAAGCCAGCGGTCGACTCTCATCGAGCTTGGCGAGCACGCCGCTGAGACGGCTCACCCACTGCTCGAGGCCCGCCCCCAGATGTGGGGTGCCGAGGTAGAAGACGTGTCGCAGCATCGACACCCACGAATGGTTCCCCTGACGCCCATAGTGGCATGCGCTCCGGGAAACCAGCCCACCCATCGAATGACCCACGAGGATCAGCTCGGTTACCGGAGTGGGCCAGGCTGCCACGACAGCATCAAGGAGTGAGGTGAGGTAGTGACCGTTCTCGGAGATGTGGAGGCCGGTGTTGTAGCGCAGGTACACGGGGGTATAACCGAGATCTCTAGCGAGCCGTGAACCATAGGTGGCCTCGGAGCCCACGCCATGGCGATCCGCGTGCAGCCTCCACGACTCCTCGGTTTCGCCTAGGCCATGAACGAAAACCGCTACCTTCGATGTCGCCTCGGGAAATGCGACTTCGAGAGACTCTCGGCGAGGCACCACGTCTGCTCGAGCACGTCGAACGGCCATCGGGATCGCCAACGGGCTGCCCTGGTCGGCAAGCTCGTCTCCCAAGGTCGCATTCAGCACGGCCAAGGCCAGGTTGCTCCTCGGAGTCGATCCGGCCGGAGAGGCAGAACCCGCAGCAGCACCGACAAGTTCGCTGGCAGCCATGCCGGCGACCAGGCCCGACTGTCGGATCAAGGTGTAGACACCGGTGGCGATGACGTCGTGGATCACTCGGGCGGGGAGGCTGGCTGGGGCAGTAAGTGCGAATGTTCTGCCTGCGACGGCGCGATGCAGCTGCTCGACGTGCGAAACGGTGTCAGCCAGCGTCCGCGTTGCCAGTTGGCCGCTGGCCCGGATCTCCTCAGACTTCATTACCCTCCTCCGCACCAGAGCTCCAATCCACCAATTCTACCAATGCGGCCCTTGGAGACCCTGCCTAACGTCGGTGGCGACAGGGTCGAAAGTGCCTCCTAGGTTCCGATTAGCTGACTCGGGGCCTGGCCTACCCGTGCGGCCGGGCCAGCCCCCGTACCGCGATCGGGGGCTCCACTGTGATGAGAACGTGCCGAACGCCTCTACTGGGCGTCTCGTCCTTGTGAAGACAATCGGAGTAGCCACGCATTGGCGAATCGAGGACCAAGAGATGGAGGACGCTATGAGCAACACAGAATCTGGCTCCGGCAGCCCTGATCGAATCATCGAGTCGTTTCATGACGCCGGGAACACGGCGCTTGAATCGGTGCGGAAGTTCCTTGACACCGTAAATGGTGTTTTTCCCGATGTGAGGGCAGACAACGGCCCGCGCCGGCAGATCATCGATTCGGCGTTCAAGATGACCGAGGAGCTCGTCGGCGCATCGACCCAGCTTGCGGAGAAGATCGTAAAGGCGAGTCGGGACGCTCTGGGCGAGGCGGACAAGGAAGGCCGAAGGCTCTCCTAGAGAAGCTGAAGGGGGGTTCCTTCTTGTGCGCAATTCCCGGCGAAGTGGGGGCGTGAACGTCCAGCGCGAAAATGATGGCATGAAGGAGCGGGGTTCGGTTCGCGGTGATGGCTCCGGTCTCGAGATCGGTCTCCCAAGTCGACGGCGCTCTCCTCCTCCGTGCGACTCGAGGCTCAGTCGCAACGCCCCGGAGGCCAGTTTCCTTCCTGGAGTATTTCGGCGAGGCTGTCCTCCGTTAGCAGTCTGACGAGCTGCAGGACTCGGGCCGGGCGCTAGGGCTCCCACGCGTGTTCCTCCGAAGAAGCGTCGGACGCCCCGCTCGCTAGAGCGACAGGGGAGTCCGTGTCCTCGCGCTAGGCCTTGAAGTGAGCGCCAGATGCCCGAGGGCGAGGAACGACGCCACATGAGGTGGGACGAGGCGGTCGAGCAGGCTCGAGGATCCTGTGGCAGCAGACCCGCAGCAGGGTCCTATGCGGCGACCACCCCAGCTGGCCTCCCAGGCTGGTGTGCTCAAGGTTAAAGTCCCCCCTCCGACACACAACGAAACTCGACTCCTTGAGTCCAACCTCCTGGTAGAGAGCGTGCACCGGAGGCGCCCCGTGCACTTTCACGTCGAGGGTAATCGGGTAACACTGAGATTCTCCTCGAGGAACCCGTCGATCAAGAGACGCGCCGTTCGACTTTTGTCGACCTTCCCGCGCTCCGACGATCTCGCGCAGCCACTTCGACGCCGTCTCGCAGAAGCTGGCGACCCTGTTCGTCGAGGAGGAGCGCGCCTGTCCGTCGCCATCCGCGAGACACAGCGTGAGAACGACGAGGCACGCGTCGAGACGGCCCCGTCGTGGGCGAGCTGTGGGGCCCGACCGGTCAGGCCCGACTCGACCGTCTCGAACTCCCCGAGGCCTACGCCATGCGCCTCGACTCGCTGCGCCACCTGCTCGACGTCTACGAGGCGGCCATCGCCGAGCTCGATACGCACATCCACGCCCAGCTCAAGGCTGAGCCCGGCTATTGGGCCCTCCTCACCTTGCCCGGAGTCGGCAAGGTCATCGCCGCCATCTTCGTGGCCGAGATCGGCGACATCAGCCGCTTCGACTCGCCTCGGGCCCTGTGCTCATGGCTGGGCTGACCCCCAAACACCGTGAGTCAGACACCCACGTCTATCGGGGTCGGATCACCAAGATGGCATGTGGGGCGGCCGGCCCACCGGGGGCCCCATCGCTGCCATCGGGAGGTGACTGTGACGATCATCGGTGGGCTCGACATTCATCGAGCGCAACTCACATTCGATTATGTGGACACGACCACCGGCGAGGTCCACACCGGCAGGATCGCTCCTGCGAATCGCGAGCTGGTGCGGAAATGCTTGGAACGCTTCGATGGGGTCGAGGAGGTCGAGTTCGTGTTGGAGGGTTGCACAGGCTGGCGTTATGTCGTCGAGGAGTTGGCATTGGCCGGGGTGAAGACGCATGTGGCCGAACCGGCGGAAACGGCTGCCTTGCGAGGAAAGAAGAGCAGGGCCAAAACCGACCGGACTGACGCTCGCCACTTGCGCCAGCTGCTGGTCGACGGCCGGGTCCCCGAGTCGTGGATCCCGCCGGCCGAGGTTCTCGATGCCCGAGTGCTGGTCCGCCTCTACAAAGACCTGGTCGATGAACGAACCGGTTGGCTGCAACGGGTGCACGCCAGCTTGTTCCATCACGGCGTTCCCGCAGCGGGAGGGAGTCTGGTGACCAAAGCCGGTCGCGAGCTCGTGGCATCGGCCGAGCTGCCCGCCGCGGGCCGTTACGCGGTCGACACCGGGATGCGCCAAGTCGAGCGGCTGACCGAAGAAATGCTCCCACTGCGCCGGCAGATCACAGCTATCGGTTCTCGTCAGCCGGGCTGCAAAGCGCTGCAGTGCCATTACGGGATCGGACCGTTGCTGTCGGTGGCCATCTGGGAGGAGCTCGGCGACTGCCGCCGCTTCACCAGCTCCGACGACGCCGTGCGCCACACCGGCCTAGACGTGACGGTGTGGTCCTCTGACGGCAAGCGAACCCGAGGACATCTGGCCAAACAAGGACCCCCGGTGCTGCGCTGGGCCCTCTATGAGGCTGCTGTCTACGCGGCCCGACCCACCTCCCCCGACTATGCCTACTACCGTCAGCTCCGCCAACGTCTCGACGCGCACTTGGTGTTGATAACCATCGCCCGCAAGCTCGCTCGACGCTGCTATCACAGCCTGCGCAACGTTGGCGACGCCGCCTACCCACTCGCCGCTTGACCTCGAGCCCGGACCGTCGCGTCGCGTCCAACCATTGATGATCTGCGGCCAGCTCCCGCAACCCTGTTGCTGCCAGCCTGTCTGGACAGCCGACCAAGAACGAGCGGTCGCACCACGTTCGTCGGGACACCCCGAACGCCATCTTGCAGCCGGCTCACATCGCCGCGCGCCGAGATAAGCAGGGACGCCCGCAACCCCAGGACCCGAACCCAAGCGTCCAACAGAAGGAGGATCGTCGGCCCCCCAAAACGAGCAGCAGCATCCAAGAAGCCCTGTCGGGCTTCCGGCACCCATTGTGCTCTTGGCAGCTGACCGGGCGGTCAAGGCTTCCCCTACGGGCGGGCCCTCGGCCCGGCCTTGACCGCCCTCACCCGTCTCCGCCCCCCGCCTAGTTGCTTCAACGCGGGTTCGGCTGCGCCACACCTCACCCCAACCAGGCCAATGGAAACCAACCAACCGGCCTCTTGACACTGACAGACCCCACAGATAAGCAGGGCTCCCCGCTGGTGCGCTGGGCGGCCATCGAGGCCGTGGGCAACTACCGGGCCAAGGGCAACGAGAAGCTGCGCGCCGACTACAAACGCATCGCCGAGCACGCCGGCAAGTACAAGGCCCGGGTGGCGGTGGCCCGCAAGCTCTTGACCCTCGCCTTCTACGCAATGCGCGACGGAGAGGTTCGATGCCTCGAGACCGCCGCCTGAGCCTCGGCCACGGACCGACGCGAGCTCGACGTTCGCCGTGGCCCACCGACTCCGGTGTGGCCGTCGTTTCTGATTGAGCCCGTCGGGACGTGGCCGAACCCCATCATGTGCGGAGACCGACGAATGCATGGCTGGCTGCCCACGGGAGCGTGACAGAATCCAGAGCAGTGATGGGACCTCGCAGCACCACACAGCGGCGTCCTCGAAGAGGATGCGCCGCTCGCCGCCGGCGTCAACGCTAAGCCTTCGGCGGGCATCGCCCGACGTTGACCCCGACGCCTCGCTGGCGCGTGCTCGTTTAGGACGCCGATGGGTGAATCAGGAACGATCGACAGAAGAAGGCTCTTGATCCGGCTCCGCCCTTTCATGTACGGCGTTCGGTGTCACCACCTCGACCGTTTGCAGACAGTGGGGATATCCGAAACACCGGGGTCCGAGGCGCGAGCGCTTTGCACTGTGCGATCGATGCGTTGCGAGGCAGCTTCAAATGCGGGCGGCCGCCTGGGGCGACTTCGGCATAACGGCGGATGATCTGTGGGCGGTCCTCGATCGCGACCTCTTCGAGCCTGACGGGTTCCTCACGGCCACGACGCAGAATGGCGACGCCATCAGCGGCGCGAACGTTCTTGACCCAGTTTGCGCTTTCACCCAGCATGGACACCAGGTACTCGACGCCGTCCCAATCTGCGATGACCACTGGGAGGGTGATCGGCTGACCGCTTCGCCGGCCGATGACCTCCAGGCTGGCGGCTCGTCCTGGCATGAGACCAACCCCGAAGGCAAGACTCGAAAGACGGTTTTGTGGTTTCGCCAGCCAGTTCGGCCGGCCGGAGCGGTACATCCACCGCGAGTACCGCTGAAACAACTGGCCGATCGTACTCATGAGTACAGGGTGAGTTCCACGCCGGCTAGAGGAAAGGGTCGATGGTCACGAGATTTGCTCAGTGCTCTCAATACGGCAGTTCGTATGGGGACACCCTTCTATTCAAGTCGTGCGCCGTTCTGAGCCATACTTGTGTAATACGGCCGGTCGGGCTTACGCGGAAGCTCAGCGGATCCTCGACTCGGTGCCGCATGTGGTGAGTCTTCAATTGCTCCCCGGCTCTGGATGACTGCTCCGTCATGACTAAACGGATGCACCGGGTTCGACTCCCGGCCAAGGCGCCCCACCCGAGGGTCGGGCTGCTGATGGTTGGTCAGCGTCACCTTCGCAGCCCGACTCAGCGGATCTCAACCGGCACTCCGAGCCGGCGAAAAGGGGGCACCGGCTCTGTCAAATTCGCCGACTACTGAGGCGATCGTGGACCTTGCGGGTGGACTGTTTCGCCCCGGGCCAGCATCTCTACAAACTGCTCGATGCGTCTCGCTCGAGTCTCGATCCTCTTTGCGCTTTCGATCCGATAGAGGATGGAGTACCGGTTCGCACTCGTGAGCTTGCGG
This sequence comes from uncultured Acidimicrobiaceae bacterium, assembly GCA_963789235.1. GTDB lineage: Bacteria > Actinomycetota > Acidimicrobiia > Acidimicrobiales > RAAP-2 > Bog-473. Next base: position 830,881 of record CAWBJX010000003.1, read on the forward strand.
AACTTCGCCCGAGCACGGGGATTGGCGGCCAAGGCGTTCGCCAGGTCCTCTGGAACTTCCATGCTGGCTTGTCCGGCGTAGGCGGAATTCCATCGACCATCGGCCTTCGCCTGGCGGACCTCGTCTTCTCCGGATCGATGCATTCGGCCGGAGGCGCTCAACCTCTCGGCGATGGCGACGTTCCGTTGAGACCAAGGGCTCCGAACATTTCGGGGCGTGAATCGTCGCCGGAACGTTGCGCTATCGCGACGCCCGAGCTGCCCATCGATCCAGCCAAAGCAGATCGCCTCGTCAAGTGCGTCATCGTAGGAGAGCGTTGTCGGGTGTGTCGTGCCCTTCTTGGCAAGGACGAGCCACACTCCTTGCGACTTGGACTGGTTGCGAATCAACCAGGTCCGCCATTCGGCAGCATCAGCGACCAACAGCTCTGGAAGATCCACAGCGGTCACGGTATCCCCGCTGTGCCGTGGGGTGGCACTGTCCCGGCGAACTGGGGGTGCGTCCAGAAGGTTGGGCGCGGACGGCCTCGCCGCAGCACTTCAGGCAAAGACGTATCGCCCGAAGCCCCTGCGGCACGGCGACGCTCAACGAGTCCACGCTTTCGGACAACTCCTCGACTGGAGGGTCCGCAGGCTGGGCCCGCGGTGGGGGGCTGTCCAGCACGGATACGAGCACGACGACGCACAACACTTGCCTGGTCCTGGCCAACACTGCGACGTGGCTTGGCGGAGGCCTCTTTGCTGGGGGTCCGATGACCACCAACAAGAGCGTCGAGACGGGCAATGCTGCCGGCCCCGCGGGTGGCGGAATGGTCGCATGGAACGGACCGACGACGGTTGCCAACAGCGTGTTCTGGAACAACACCGACCAGGGCTCCGGCCCCGACAACCCGGCTGGCGTCTGGGTCGCTCCATCCAACTTTGGCGGTTTTTTCATTAATAACCCGACCTTCACAACACGCACTCCACGTATAGCTAAGGCGGCCAACATGGCGAAGCGGGGGTGGCGGCGCCACCCCCGCCTCGGACTTCGGCTGCCAGGGAAAAGGCGGAGTCCTTGTTGAGACCGGGGTGGACGAGGAGAGGCTTGCCGCGGGGAATCCCCGGAGGCGCAAAGGCACCGGCGGTCCGGAGACCGGCTCGTCCAGGCGAGTCGGGAGAGGGAAGGGACAGGGAGTTCCCGATAGTCGGCCACGTCTAATGTGACCCTTCCTTGGGTGTGCCCGGTCCAGGGGGCCCACCGCCCCCAAAACCGTCCTCCCCCCACCTCTGTCCGAGAATCTCTCGTTTGCAGGAGGCCGGCCCTGGGCTGATCTCCTGCCATTCCGGGGCTTGGCTAAGAGCGCAGGTCATCGCCGGGGAGACGAGCCTGATCGAACTTTGTCCCGCGCGTACACCACGACCGGGACCTGCTCATTGCGCGCCCCGATTCCCTGAAGCAGGGATCTCGGGCCGGCGTCCCTCTCCTGCCCGCCCATCGTGACCAAAGTCCCTATCGGGGGACCCGGGGGCTCGTCACCATTTGTGGTGGGCGCTGGTGGAACGGCAAACCTAGACATGAGCCAGAGGAACCCAATGGCCGAGATCCCAGGAAGCGACGAGCAGCTCCACGGCGTGCTGGCCGCCTGGGCGGAAAACGACGATCAGCGTCAGGCCATAGCGGCCGCCATCGTCTCCCTGGCCGCTGCGGGCGCCCGCATTGGTCGCGAACTCGCGGTTGCGCCGTTCGTGGGCGGCCTCGACGACGTGGTGGGCAACAATGCGAGCGGCGACCCCCAGAAGAAGATGGACCTTTTAGCCCACGGACTCGTCCTCGAGTCACTCCGGGCTGGCCCGATCGCCGCCATCGCCTCCGAGGAGGTTGAACTGCCCACCGTGCTGGTGCCCGGCGCGCCACTGGTCGTCGCCGTTGACCCGCTCGACGGCTCCGGGAACCTCGCCATCAACGGTCCGGTCGGCCTCATCTTCTCGATCCGACCCAACACGGGCGAGGCACCCGAAAGTGTCTTCTTGCGACCCGGGGTCGAGCAGCTCGCCGCCGGGTTCATCCTCTACGGCCCGGCGACGATTCTCGTGCTGACAACCGGCTCCGGCACGGATCTCTACGTCCTGTCACCCGACCACGGGGTGTTCGTCCGGTCGACGCGGGGCATCCGGATTCCCACCGGCACTCCCGAATACGCGGTCAACGCGTCGAATGCCCGGCACTGGCTGCCCGGGTTCCGTTCCTACGTTGCGGACCTGCAGGCCGGGACCGAGGGTTTGCGGGGCCTGGACTTCAGCATGCGGTGGTACGGCGCGCTCGTCATCGAGGCCCTGCGGATCTTGATCCGCGGCGGCATTTACCTGTACCCGGCCGATCGGCGTCCACAACACCTCTCAGGATCGCTACGACTGGTCTATGAGGCACATCCCGTCGCCATGATGATCGAGGAGGCCGGCGGGGCGGCGACCGACGGGCGGGACCGGATCCTGACCAAGTCGGCCGACGACCTCCATGAACGCACCCCGCTCGTGTTCGGTTCGGTCGACAAGGTGGCTCGGGTCGGTCGCTACCTCGATGAGTCCTACGACGCCGAGCGTGCTCCCTTGTTCGCCGCTCGCGGCCTGTTCAGGGAGTAGGACGAGTATGTCCGCTCGCCACCCGATCATCTCGGTCACCGGCTCGTCGGGTGCCGGCACGACGACCGTCAAGCACACCTTCGAGCAGATCTTCCGTCGGGAAGGAATCCGCGGCACCGCCATAGATGGTGACGCCTTCCACCGCTACGACCGGGACGAGATGGCGGCGACCATGGCAACCGCCGAGGCTGCGGGCAACCACCATTTCAGTCACTTCGGTCCCGAGGCAAACTTGTTCGACGAGCTCGCTGCCGTGTTCGCTGAGTACGGTGAGCGTGGGACGGGCCGGACCCGCCACTACGTGCACGACGAAGCCGAGGCGGAGAGGTTCGGCTCCCCTCCGGGCACGTTCAGCGCGTGGGAAGATTTCGAGCCGGGCTCCGATGTCCTGTTCTACGAGGGCCTGCACGGCGCCGTGGTCACCGACACGGTCGATGTCGCCCAGCATGTGGACCTCAAGATCGGTGTTGTCCCAGTCGTCAACCTCGAGTGGATCCAGAAGATCGAACGCGACCGCTCGACGCGAGGTCACTCCCTGGAGGCCGTCACCGCCACAATTTTGCGCCGCATGCCTGATTACGTCCGGTACCTCTGCCCGCAGTTCACCTCGACGGACATCAATTTTCAACGAGTGCCGATCGTCGACACCTCCAACCCTTTCGTTGCGCGCTATATCCCCACGGCCGACGAATCGCTCGTGGTGATCCGTTTTCGCGACCCTCATGGCATCGACTTTCCCTATCTCGTGTCAATGATCCACGACAGCTTCATGACCAGGGCGAACTCCATCGCCATCCCGGGAGGCAAGCTCGACCTCGCGATGCAACTGATCCTTACTCCCATGATTCGTCGCCTCATTGAACGCAAGCGACGTGTCGTCGCCTGACATACCGATCATCGCTCTCGACTGACTGGAGAAACGAGCATGGCTACATACGACGCTGGCGTCAAGGACTACCGCCAGACCTACTGGGACCCCGCCTACACACCCGCGGACACCGACCTGCTGGCCTGTTTCAAGATCACACCCCAGGAGGGTGTACCCCGCGAAGAAGCAGCAGCGGCGGTCGCTGCGGAGAGTTCAACAGGTACGTGGACCACCGTGTGGACCGATCTCCTCACCGATCTCGACCACTACAAGGGCCGGGCCTATGGCGTGGAGGACGTACCCGGGGACCCGAGCTGCTTCTACGCCTTCGTCGCCTACCCGATCGATCTCTTCGAGGAGGGCAGTGTCGTCAATGTGCTCACGTCACTGGTGGGCAACGTGTTCGGTTTCAAGGCGATCCGGGCGCTGCGCCTCGAGGATGTGCGCTTCCCGCTTCACTACGTGATGACCTGTGGCGGACCGCCCAACGGCATCATTGTCGAGCGCGACAAGATGGACAAGTACGGACGGCCCCTGCTCGGGTGCACGATCAAGCCCAAACTCGGTTTGTCTGCGAAGAACTATGGCCGGGCCGTCTACGAGTGCCTGCGGGGCGGGCTCGACTTCACCAAGGACGACGAGAACGTCAACTCCCAGCCGTTCATGCGCTGGCGCGACCGCTTCGAGAACGTGGCCGAGGCGGTGAAGCTGGCCCAGGACGAAACAGGCGAGCGCAAGGGTCACTACCTCAACGTGACTGCCCCGACGGTGGAGGACATGTACGAGCGGTCCGAGTTCGCCAAGGCGCTCGGCATGCCGATCATCATGCACGACTTCTTGACCGCCGGATTCACTGCACACACATCACTTGCCAACTGGTGCCGGCGCAATGGGATGCTCCTGCATGTACACCGTGCGATGCATGCGGTGATCGACCGGAATCCGTATCACGGTGTCCACTTCCGGGTGCTGGTGAAGTGCCTCCGGCTCTCGGGAGGCGACCATCTCCACTCCGGGACGGTCGTCGGCAAGCTCGAGGGGGACCGCCAGGCGACGCTCGGTTGGATCGACCTTATGCGGGAGCGCTTCGTCCCCGAGGAGCGGGCCCGGGGGGTTTTCTTCGACCAGGACTTCGGTCACATGCCTGGACTGTTTCCGGTTGCCTCGGGCGGTATCCACGTGTGGCACGTCCCTGCGCTGGTGTCCATCTTCGGAGACGACTCGGTTTTTCAGTTCGGTGGGGGCACGATCGGGCATCCGTGGGGCAACGCCGCCGGGGCGACGGCCAACCGGGTCGCACTTGAGGCTTGTGTGGAGGCTCGCAACGAGGGTCGAGAAATCGAGCACGAGGGCGCGGAGATCCTCACCCGCGCCGCCAAGTCCAGCCCGGAGCTGGCTGCCGCCCTCGAGACTTGGCGGGAGATCCGATTCGAGTTCGACGTCGTCGACAAGCTTGACGAGACGACCAAGTGACCACACGAGAGCGAGGACCGATGGAGACGAACATCCGCGATTACTCTTCACGGCTCGGCGACGCGGCGTCGAAGCGGCTGGGGACCTTCTCGTACCTTCCTCGCTTCGACGCGCCGGCCGTGGGCGCGCAGATCGAATACCTGGTCGGTAAGGACCTGACGCCGATGATCGAGCACGTCGAACCGAATCGGGCCAATGCCCGGTACTGGTACATGTGGAAACTTCCACTCTTCGGCGAGCGGGACCCCGAGGTGATACGTGGCGAAGTCGAGGCGTGTATCTACGCCAACCCGGCCCACCATGTGCGTCTGATCGGCTTCGACCCTCGGCGCCAGACCCAGGTCGTCGCCTTTGTCGTCAGCCGGGGCGTCCCAAGCGACTGATTGTCGAACTACCGAGCCCTCCCGCTAAGTAGGAGGACCCTGACGGTCGCCTTGTTCCCGTGCCCGGGCGGAGGCCGAGAGGCGTGTCGGCCCTGGACCGAGCGCAGATGGTCGACCTGGATTGTCCGGGATGCAGCAGACGATCCGGAAATTGTGGCTACATGTTACGAAGAGATCACAACAGCCATGCAGGCGGCCGTAGAGCCTGCATGCACTGCACCCCCATCCGGTGACCGGGGTTGATGCAACCTCGTGCGGCCTAGGCAGAACCATCGTCCCCCACGCTCATAAGTGAAGAAGTGTTCCACCGTCCGACGAAAGGGCAGCCGTTGCCGGGGTGAGCATTGGACTCAAAAGGAGCGCCGCCGGCACCGGAAGCCCGCCCAGACGAGGTTGACGATCATCAGCACAAATGCGACGCCAAGGACGATAAGCCAGGGCACATCGGACTTGAGATCACCCGCTATGGCGTGGTTGATCCGGTTCGGATCCACTGTTGTTGAGGCCGCGGAGTCCACCGGGGCACGCTAGCGCCGAGCTATCCCACCGACCCGGCGGTGGGATAGCTCCCGCTCCGACGAAGTACTTGCCTCCGACTATGTGAACCTCGCCATGGGAGGAATCGACTGCGGCAGTCAAATCTTTGACTCGTGTTAGAAATCGTGCATGGCGAAGCCATCGACGCGGCTCGTGCTGATCTGTGGGCTTCCAGCCTCGGGCAAGTCGACACTCGCTCGTCGGCTCGCACCCAAAATCTCCGCCATTAGGTTGGATAAGGACGGGTGGGCGACGCAACTGGGCGCCGATTTGTGGGATGAAGAATTCCGAGTGCGTCTCGAACGACAGCTGTGGGTTCTTTCCCAGGACCTCCTTGCCCAGGGCCAGAGCGTGATTTTGGAGTGGGGCCACTGGGCGCGAGTTGAACGAGATGAGAAACGACTTGGGGCGCGAGCTCTGGGGGTTGGAGTCGAACTGCACTACCTCGATGCGCCCTTGGAGGAGTTGATCGAGCGAGCTGAACGTCGCAATGCGTTGGGTGAGTGGACAGCCTTGCCTATGACACGGGCTCACTTTGAGAGGTGGGCAACGATATTTCAACCTCCCGACGAGGACGAGATCCTTTTGTTCGACAAGCCCGTTGTCGAAGGTTGATCTCGTAGAGCTTGTCTCGCCCACTATCAGCAGTGTCACCGAAGTGGCGAAGGGCGGCACTCAGGCTCGGCGATCGGGGGCACCCTCGCGTACTCCTGAGTGAGCAAAAAGAGAGATCGAGGTCCAGACGCGTTGAAGGGGCCCATCGGGCCCCTTCAACGGCATCGGAGGTCAACCCAGGCCGAGGAATTTGACCGTCGCGTCGATCGCGCCGAAGTCCGACGGTGTCGCAAAGTGATCGACGCCGGCGAGCGTGACCAACGAGGCCGACGGCAGCGCCGCCATCAGCCGGTCGGCAGACCCCACGATGTCCCGGTCACCCAGCACCACCAGGATCGGGCAATGCAGCCTCGACAGGCCTTCTTCGGTGACCGGCTCGCGCGGCCGACGGAGGAACGCCGAGAGCGCTTTCGGGTCGTTGCCCGCAGACTGGGCCAGCCGACGGAACAGCCGAGCCTGAACGTCCACCGGCTCTTCGCTGCTCTCGAGCGCCGCCACCAGTGCAGCGGGGTCGCCCAATTCGAAGACATTGTCTCCCACCCCAAGCAGGACGATCCGGTCGAAACGCTCTGGTTCGGCGACAGCCAGTCGCAAGAGCAATTCTGCTCCGGTCGAGAAACCGACCCCCGCGATGATTCCGTCTACCGGCAGAGCGTGGCGGACCTCCTCATCCACGTCGGAGTAATCGGCAGGATCGGTCGGCTTCGAAGACGACCCATGGCCCGGTAGGTCGATGATGGGGACGGTGACACCGAAGTCAGCCAGGATGTCGACCCAGCCGGTCTGCTGCCAGTTGTGTTCGAAGGAGGACCCAAACCCGTGCAACAGGATCAGCGCGCTGGGTTGGCGAAACATGATCCCACGAGGCTAATGGGAACAGAGGACTCTGGCGCTCGTGACCTGGTCCCAGATCCGATGCGTACGGGGACAGTCCCGCTTCGGTTCGACGATCTCACTACGCTTCGGGGGTGGAGCGGTTGCCGCAGAAGGATGGTGCAGGACGTGTCAGCGGCGAGTCGGGAGGACATCACAATCATCGGCAGAACCACCGTTGCGGAACTGGGTGACAGGAATGAGGTCGAATGGCAGCTGAGCGCCACGCCGGAGCTCGAGTGGGCCGAGATCTTCCAACTGGCGGAACTGTCGGATCGGAAGGGTTCGATCCAGTGGGTCAAGGGCAGCGGGCCTGACGTGATAGGCGCCGTCGTCCGATGGTTCGTTCCAGATGGGGAAATCGAAGAGGCCGATGCGGAGGTGAGACACCGTCTGGCGGTGGCGAACCGGCGGTTCGAGTCGGGGGACACCTAGTGAAGCGATCATCGAGGTAGCTTGCGATTTCAGCAACCGACAACCAGTGAGCCCGCGCGAGCTCACACAACCAGGCACCTACACTGGGTCAGCCTGACAAAGAGAGTCGTACTTGCGCCCAGATCGGGCCACCGAACCACGGCCGAGATGCTTAGAGGTATTCGGCTCGCCGAAGCGGATCGAAGCAAGGTCCGAGCTGAATGTGAACGTCCCGAACTTGATTGGTGCCGGAGCGAGCTCCACGAATGAACGCTGGGTGCCGTTCGTGGACCCCGCCACTAGCAAGCTCTTACTCACGGCACTGATCACGATGGTTTCCTACACCATGGTGACCGAACCGAGTGCCTGTGTGGGCACTTTGGAGATCAGTCGTCATACTGGACCCATGGCAGATTGCCCCATTTGCACCGACAATGCAGCCGCAGAGGAGGGTGTTGATCCCTGGTTCATTGCTCGGCTTGAGACCGGCTACGTCCGTCTTGCACCCAACCAGTACTTCAGGGGAAGTGTTTTCTTCGTGGCCCGGCAGTGCGTCAGGGAGGTCTTCGATCTCGACGACAGCCTCCGTCACCGCCACCTCGCAGAAATGGCCGAGCTGGCGGCAGCAGTCAACGAAGCATTCGAGCCGAGGAAGCTGAACATTGAATCACTCGGGAACGGTGTACCCCACCTCCATTGGTGGATCACACCTCGCTATGAAACCGATCCCCGACCAAGAGGACCAATTTGGGAGGATCTCGACTTTTTGCGGGTTCTCTGGGGCGAAGGCGGTCGTCCGTCGGTCGAGGAGTTCGCAGCACTGCAGAGTTCTCTACTGGATGCCCTTCAGTCTCGACGTGTCACAATTGAGGTGGCTCGTTCGGTATCACCGTAGTGCCCGATTCGTTTGAGGCCGGGTGTCCGCCGGATAAACCTCTGCGACGAACGGCGGTGTTTGACCCGCTTCGGACCTTCTGCGAGCCGTTCCACCTACCCATTTGCATACGAAGGCACCGTGACCATCTGGAATGCTGCATAGCATTACGGATGATGTCTTCGCGGCTCGATAAGTCTTGGTTGGTTCTCGTCAGCCATCAGTCTGACGAAGGCAATCGCTGCGTAGACATATTTTCGCGCCCCGATGGAACCTATGGCTTCGAGGAGTTCCGTAGAGATCCCGAGGACATGGGAGCGTGGACTCCCGTCAGCTACTTCTCTCGCCGTGAATACCCCACCGAAGGCGAAGTTCTTATGGCAGCCAGGAACGCCGTGTCCTGGCTTGGTCCACTCTTGGATCGCTGAGGACGACCCGGTCCCGACAAAGCTGGGCACAGAGGCCGTGCCCGAAGGGCGAACTGCTCGTCAGGCAAGGTAGAGCGACCCCAAAATGGTCCTCTGGTTCGAAGTCTTTCCTCGCCCTGATCGTTGCGACGGTGGTTCCTAAGGCGTCAAAGTGAAGGCCGTGAGGACCTTCCGATTCCTCGTGGTCCTTGGGTGCGCCGCGGCGGTGCTCGGCCTCGGACTTGCTGCGCTGCTGGGTTCGTGTGGTGGGGGAGGTCGTGCGCCATATGCCGCCCCTACGACGACCCGCACCACACACGGAACCGTCTACCTGGTGGGTCCCAACACGCATTTAACTCACATCGCAGTACCGAACGTCGTTGGCCAAATGCAGCAACAGGCCACCGAGACCTTGGCGCGGCAGGTCTTGGGACCTCGGCAGCCAACGAAGATGTGAACGACCCGACGCCGAACGGTATCGTCGTGTCTCAGGCGCCATGGGCTGGTTCGGAAGTTGCTCCGGGTTCCATGGTCTCAATCAAGGTCGTTGGCTCCGAGGACGGTCCAGGCTCCTAGCGGCCGATTGAGCCCGTGTCGATTGGTCGTGCCCTTTCGGCGTACGGCGCAGGGCCGCGCAGTAGGTTTGGCCGATGAGCGATCCCGAGCCAGGTCTGTTCAACTTCACCTCTGTTCCAGATGGCTATCGGCAGTACCTGCAGCCGGCGGTGTTCGATCCGTGGGCTCGGGAACTACTGGCCTTCGTGCCTCCTTCGCTCGGAGACGTGGTGCTCGACATCGCGGCGGGAACCGGTGCGGTCGCACACGCGGCGGCACCCATCGTCGGACCGGAGGGTCGGGTGATCGCCTCCGACGTCAGCCCGATCATGCTCGCCGGAGCTCGGCTGGAGGCGACAGATGACCGAGCCGCGGTCGAACCGCTCGAAAGCCCGGCCGACCGACTCGCCGTGCCGGATGGCATTGTCGATGTCGCTTTACTGTCAACAGGGTCTGCAGTTCATGTCGGATCGACTCGCCGTCATGACGGAGATGCTCGGAGTGTTGCGCCCAGGTGGCGCTCTCGGGATCGCCGTCTGGTCAGACCAGGGTCCGGCCGAGCCCTTTGCTTCTTACGCTCGGATCCCAGGACCACGGCGTTCCCGAACCGTACCCGAACGCATACGACACCTCGGTCGTCACCATGTCGGAGCGTGAGGTCGAACACCTGCTCACAGCGGTGCGTACCGAGCATGCAACCGTCCGCACGGTCGAAGTCCCCCTCCTCTGGCCCGAGCCCCGATGGGCGGCCCTGGGCATCACAGGCTCCACCTATGGCCCGACGGTTGCTGCACTCGGCCAACTCGAACAGGAGGCCGTCTTCGCTGACATAGAGAGACAGGCCGGCGGCGATCCTCCTGCGATCATGAGGGCAGTACTGGGCCGCGCTGTCGCCGGCTGAGTGCCGACGGTGTCGCGATCCCGACCGTGTGGGATAACCCGACCACGCTCGACATCGGCACTTGCAGTTCGGTCGAGCCAGTGGCCATCCGTAGAGTCTCAGTGAGGAGGGGCCGGGCAGGTTACGATCGCGCTGTTGTTTTCCAACCGATGCGGGGCTCGCGGATTCCAACCGGTGATCACATAGACCAAGATGACGGTCGCCCCGGCACATAGCGTCCGTCACTGAGCAGCCCGAGAAACGCCCTCCACAAACAGGAGAAGATCAACAGTGGCCGCCACGCTGAGGCTGACGCATAAAGCAATCGGAGCGGAGGTCCGTCGTGGAACGTACGACATCGTCGTTGATGGTCAGAGTGCCGGATCGCTCGAAATGAACGCCACAATCGAGATACCAGTCGAACGCGGACGTCACACCGTGCAAGTTCGCAATGGCCGAAACTCCAGCCGAACTCTGACCTTCGACGCCGCCGAAGGCGAAACCGTCGCCTTCCGATGCACCGGAAAGAGGTTTCTGCCGATCTTTCTCCGCATCCTTCATCGTTCCCAGCTTGGCGCTCAAACTCAAACACGAGTAGCCGCGGCTGACGAATCAGACCGCCGCCGCATCGCGGCGGATGTGCTGGTGACGAAGCGCGACTGTCGCTTCCGGCCCTCCGAGCAGGGCCGGCACTGCATTCCCAGGTAGCGCAAATCCCCGCCATCTTGCGCGCTTCGAGTCATGACGTGGATTGGTCGCACGATCACTCCAGCTCGTCGTTATCGGACGGTTCGTCCCGGGACCTGGCAGCACATCACGGCACTTCCAGGGTGGTCGGGCATGGCCTTCTCAAAGGGCCTGGGCTCCGACCCAGGCCGCTTTCAACCTTTCGACGATCTCTGTCAGCCGCTCCCAGAGGAAGTCAGCCTTTGAGGGCCCGCCACTCCAGGACTCGACGGTGCTCATCACAAAGCGGCCTTTATCGAATTTCGCCGATAACGCCCGCCCTGAGTCCGCCGCTCCTACCCAACAGTCGTGTTTAGGGCCTCCGTGATCTCGTTGATCGCCGCCTGCTCGGAATCGCTCACTTCTTGACCGTGCTCCCGGTGAGCAGCCGCGACTTTGCGGCACAGCGTGACGATGAATCGGCGATATTCCTCGACCTCCTCCGGCTTGGCCTTTCTCTCAAGCAGACCGATCGAATCTCGCAAGTGTTGCAGTCCGTGCTGCTTGAGCTCCTCGGGGGAGTGGTAGTGCGTGTGATCCCGCTCAGGTTTCGCAGCGACGATCTCATCCAGAAGTTCGCTCTCGCCGTGCTGTTGGCGCGCGTCCGCATAGGCCTTGGCCATGGCGATAGTCTCGCGAAACGAACCCCCTCGTTGGGCGGTGACCACGATCATTCCAGCACTCGGTGGGGCTTCCAGGATCAGCTGCCATTCCTCAGTCGTGAAATCAGACTTCGATGTCATTATCCAGTCTCCGATCCCCAGCACTCGCGATGTCCGTTCGTTCACGCACCGTAGCGCCTGGTTCCACATGCGTGCGGCATTGCAGAGTTCGCGAGTCGCCACCCAACCCACGAGTCAATGTCGACCCGCACCCTGATCTCGAAGCCGTACTGGGCATCACCAGCCCGACGATGGGCGGTACGAGATTGCACCGTGGGGAGCATGCTGATCTACGGCGCAGTCTCGGTCGCCTACTTCGCGTTCGTCACCGCCGCCCGCTCTACTGCCTCCCGAATCGGCCGAGAGAGACCTGACCTGAGGGCTCGTTATATGCCCTCGGAAATCGCCTTCGTCGTCCCTCGGGAGCCGCCAGGTTAGCCAGCCCACGGGTTCCTACTCGAGGGTTTCCCCACCTTCCCGCTGGTCGAGACTACGCCGCGGGTGCGCTCTGGATCGCTTCACCTGCAACTAATGGCGCTTGCGCCTGTCGTGCTGTGATTGGGCGCGTTTTGTCTTTCGATTACGACGGCTGGCGTCTCCGTGCGTCGCGTGCCCTTCGTCGCGTTCCAGATTCTTGCGCCGACGGGCCATGGTTGTGATCCCAATGACGACCAAGACAACCGCGAGGAGACTGAAGATCAAGATGTAAAACATGGCCCATTAGACCATGGGCGATAGGGACGCGAGCGCCGAGAGGTCGTCGGCGAACGTGACGGCACCGCTTCAGACACCTCGTCGCCGCATCCCTTCTCCAAGGATGCTCGGAATTGATCAGAACGCAAGGTAGACATATTGAGCGGTATCTCGGACGATCAGGAGGATCGGATGCTTGCATACAGCTCCCCCTTGGTGGCGTGTTCCTGTCAATGCTCTACTTTTTCTTGTTCTTCATCTGGATCTGGATACTGATCACTGTCTTCATCGACATCTTCCGTAGCCAGGACCTCAACGGCTGGATCAAGGCGCTCTGGGTCATCTTCGTGATCATCCTCCCGTTCCTCGGTGTGTTCATCTACCTGATCGCCCGGGGTGGAAAAATGCAGGAGCGAAAGATCCAGGAGGCTGCGGAGCAGAAGTCCGCCTTCGACCAATACGTCAAGGAGGCCGCAGGAACGTCAGGAGGAGATGTCGCCTCCCAAACTGAGCAAGCTGGCTGATCTCAAGTCCCAAGGTGTCCTGACCGACGCCGAGTTCGAGGCTCAAAAGGCGAAGATCCTCGCGACCAGTTGAACCAGCGCTCGACCCGGCTCGCGATCCGAATCGTTCCCCGTCCTTTGGGTGCGACGGAGTGCGTATCGCGTCGTGGGGATAGTGATAAGGGCCTCGAGATATGAACCGCAATCGGAAGGGAGAGAAAAGCGATGAATGAACGACGACGTGGTTGGATCGTCTTCGCTGCCATTGTGCTGGGGGTGGCCGGCGTCATGCGCATCTTCGACTCGATCTGGGCCTTCCGCTACCACGGCTCACTACCCCAGCACTTCGAGGACGCCATTTTCGGCACCAACCTCAAGACCTACGGCTGGATCTACCTGGTGGTGGGCATTCTCCTGATCCTCTGTGCGTTCGCCGTGATGAGTGGGTCACAGATCGGAATCTGGGTCGGCGTCGTCTTTGCCGCAGTCGCTTCCATCAGCGCCATCTGGTGGATGCCCTACTACCCGATCTGGTCGCTGACCTATGTGGCTCTGGGCATCCTGGTGATCTATGCGCTGGTCGCCCACGGATACGACTCGGAGAAATTGGCGGCGCTATGAGGTGATGCTCGCCAGGACCAGCCGAACGCCGGCGCCGGCACCACTTCCCGATTCGGAACTGTCACCTATATCGGTCATCGGTCTCTTCAAGACCGAGCGACACGGCAACCCCCGCCCTGACCAACGGCGGGCCCAGGAAGGGCCTCGGTGACCCCGAGATCGACAGCTCCGAATGGATCTCGTGGTTCAACGCGAAAAGGCTGCACTCAGAGCTCAACGATCAGACGCCGGGTGAGTTCGAGGTCGACTACCGTCAAAAGACCTCAGCCCGGCGTTGCATCGAGAAGCAAACCACCGAGTCCCCGTGCAACTCGGCCCGTGCACATGTGACGTTGGAACCTGGCTCCGCTGACGGGGCCCAGGTCCAACGCAGCAGGATTGGGGCTGGGCGACATGGGCATCCCCAGCAGCCACAACAAGCTCAGGGATCCGAGGAGCGTCAGCGTTCAATCACACACAGCCCGCAACGGAGTAGACCATGGGGTTGATGGCCGTTGCTCCCACCCTGACGGATGAGAAACGAGCGGGCTTTTTCGCACGAATTAATGGCGCCAATCGCGCTGACCCCAAGTTGACCGTGCTGCTCACCGAGCTCAGGACGAGATGTGGCCCTTCCAAGGCGTGTCAAATCGCAGCAGCGCCACGTGTCTTCCTAACTCAACAGGGCTTCGATCTGACCGGGGAACAGGTGACAGTGACGAAGAAGGTTCTGGAGTTCTACTCGCAACGTCTTGATGCGCTAGCCAAGAGGAAGGGAACCGAGGTAGATCCCGCCATATCGGACGATGGGGTGATCGGCGACGTCCTAAGCGCAGCCCCAGTCGCCACAGGCGGAGCCCACGACCGGTTCGACTGTTCGACGACCCTGGATCAACGACTCCATCGTCGATCGGGTGATCCCGCGCCGTCTCAGACGCCCATTGCGCTCGTAGATCGGGTGGGGAAGAACTGAGTCCATGGCGAAACCCGTCGAAACTCAGAGGATGGCTCCGTCACTACGGCGCATGTTGCTTCCTCTCGCCCTGGCCCAGTTCATCTGCAGTTTCGCGGGCTCCAACATGAACGTCATGATCAATGACATCAGTCAGGATCTACACACCACGGTCCAAGGCGTGCAAATCGCGATCACCCTGTTCTTGCTCGTCATGGCCGCGCTCATGATCCCCGGTGGCAAGCTGACCGATAGGTGGGGCCGAAAGCGCTGCTTCACGCTAGGGCTGTCGATCTACGCCGTGGGCGCGGTGCTCAGTGCCATCGCTCCCGGGCTGGGAGTCCTCATACTCGGGAACTCGATCCTCGAAGGTGTGGGCACAGCGCTCTTGATCCCACCGGTCTACATCCTCACGACCATGCTCTTCCACGACCTCAGGTCCCGGGCGCAGGCGTTCGGCATCATCAGCGGGATGGGCGGGATCGGCGCCGCCACCGGTCCCCTCATCGGAGGATTCATCACCACGACCATCACCTGGCGCGCTGCCTTCGTCTTTCAAGCTGTCGTGGTCGTGCTCATCGTCTTGCTCGGTCGTCGCATCAAAGATCCGCTGCCGGCCGACCCCACGCGCCCATTCGACACGGTTGGGGCGATCCTGTCGGCGGTTGGGCTGGTGACATTGGTCATCGGGATCATGGCGGCCGACAACAACCTTGTTCTTTGCGCGCTCCTCATCGTTGCCGGGGGGCTCATCCTCTTCGGATTCTTCGCTTGGGTGCGGAGCCGGGAGCGTGTCGGCAAGGATGCGCTGCTCTCGACCAAGCTCTTTCGCAACCACACGTCGAACCTCGGGCTCGTGACCCAGAACGTGCAATGGCTGATGCTCATGGGGACGTCATTCGTCGTCTCGGCGTATCTCCAGGTCGTCCGCGGGTACAGTGCCATCAAGACCGGAGTGATCTTCACCGCAGCTACCTTGGGCATCTTGGTGTCCTCGCTGGCTGCCGGCGCACTGGCGAAGCGCTTCCAGCAGCGAACATTGATCCTGATCGGGTTTGTCACGACCATCGCAGGTGTGTTCTTCCTTCTTCTGATCGTCAAGCACTCGCCGAGCGAATGGGCCTTTGCCCCCGGACTGCTGCTCATCGGGCTGGGCCTCGGCGTGATGCTCACTCCTTCAGTCAATGTGGTCCAGTCCGCTTTTCCGGAGGACCAGCAGAGCGAGATCTCTGGGCTGTCGCGCTGTGTGTCGAATCTGGGCTCGTCACTCGGCACCGCGATTGCCGGCACCATATTGATATCCGGACTGACCGATCCGACACGGTCCTATGCCCTTGCAATGATTGTTGTCGCAGCCGTCGGGTTTGTCGGCCTTGGGGTCACGATGTTCCTCCGCAGTCCGGAGCCGGCAACCGCCGTATAGGCCATGAGCTCGCGTGACACTGCGAATGAGCTTGAGACGGTCGATCCACACGCCGCGCTGGCGACGAATCAGCCGAAGAGATGGCCGATGAGGGGAACGAAGTGGTGCCAGCGCTACGAAGGATCGGCCGCTCAAGACCTGCTCCATGCCCTCGGCGCAGTCGAATTCGGAGATCGCATCATTCTGTTCGGAGCGGCACTCTTGCCCTCGGTCCTCCCGCTCATCATTCTCCTCGGCGCACTGGCCAGTTCGCGAGTCGATGACGACATCGCCAGGCATCTCGGGTTAGGTCGGCAGGGAACCGGAATCATGGAGGGTCTCTTTCGTACATCGAGTGTCTCGTTCAATCTTGGAATCCTCGTGAGCCTTCTCCTCTCCCTCGCCGGAACGATCGCGGTGGCGAGATCGGTCCAGGTGATCTACGAAGGAGCCTTCGAACAGGCCCACGCCCGGGGAGCCTGGAATCTGCTTTCGTTGCTTCGTTTGGGTTGCTCTGCTCGCGGGGTTGCTCATCCTCGACGGCGAGATCAGTCGTCCCTTACGGAACGGACCAGCCGGTCCGGCAATTCTGGCCTGGTTGACTTCGTTCTCTTGACGCTGTTCTTCTGGTGGTCGATCCATTTCCTCCTCGCAGGAAGGGAATCGTGGACTCGCGTTGATCGGTCTCTCGGCGGTAGCGACGGCGATCTTTTGGATCGGACTGGGTGTGTTTGCATCGTTCTACCTTTCCTCGACATTGGTTTCGGACAGCAGGTTGTACGGCAAGATCGGTGTCGTATTCACCCTGGCAACGTGGTTCATTGCGATCGGAGCGGTCATCACGCTTGGTGCGGTTGTGGGTGCCGTATTGCAAAGACGGAAATTCCCAAGTGCAGAGCCATCGGACGGATCTATGTGAAGAGACACAGTCCGGCCCGACTCGTTTGCAGTGTCTGGCTTCCGCCGGAGTGGAGTGCAGGCCGCAAGGCGACGCCACGCTAGGACCATGGCCGAAGGCATCGAAGCTGCCTCGGGGTCTTCTGAGCCCCCCTCGAGCACGCTTCTACGAACCGCGGTCGGCGCCGAGCGGCAAGCATTTGCGGCACCATCGTTACCGCGGCCGTTATTGCCGCCGGCGGAAACCAACTGACGAGTGCACAACTTGCCGTCACCATCGTCGTGACGCTCATCGTGTACTGGCTTGCCGAGCAATGTGCCGAGCTGCTCGGTGCCCATACTCATGACGGTCGGCTGCCGAGCGTCCGCTTCATCCGATCTTCTCTGGCGGGGGCATGGCCAATGGTTACCGCGTCGTTCTTGCCAGTGGCATCAATCGGCGCCGCCGTGGTCTTTGGGGCGTCATCGTCGGACGCTGCCCAAGTGGCACTCATCGTGACTGTCGTGCTCCTGATCATGCACGGCTACGCCACCGGACGAGCAGCCGGCTTGCGGGGCAGGCAGCGGATCCTCGTTACGATCATTGCTGGGCTCTTGGGTGTGGCAATGGTGATCCGCAAGTCGGTGCTCCAGCATCATCACTACTAGCCGTGAGGATCGGTCACAACAGCGAGCACCTCTTCTCCAACCACTTCAGCATTTGACTTCAGGGGATCCGATTTCGGCACGTTGGCGACGGACGCTTCAGTCCTCTCGTTGTCCGTTGGTCTTGAGCTGGCGAGGGCGGAAAGTGCACGAACACGCGCGTGGCAGGTACATTTGCCTTGGAGTAGCTTGAGCTCTCCGAGCGTCAAACGACTCGAAAGGTGGCCACACGATGGCAGACGAAACGGGCACCCTGGGTCCCATCAGCTATTTGATCGTCGAGTTCCCCGGCAACAAGATGACGGGCGAAGGGTTCGCGACCCTGCTCGATCTTGTCGATCGGGGTGTCATCCGGATACTCGACCTCATGTTCGTGAAGCGGGACTCCGATGGCTCGATGCAAGCCCTCAAACTCCAGGACATCGACCACGACGGACAGTTCGATCTTGCCGTATTCGCCGGGGCGTCGTCGGGTTTACTGGCTGAGAGTGATCTCTCCGAGGCGGCATCGGTGATCGAACCAGGGTCCTCTGCTGGGATCTTGATCTTCGAAAACCGCTGGGCGACGCCTTTCATCCAGGCGTTACGTCGTGGCGAGGCCCAACTGGTGGCCGCCGGATACATTCCCCAAGACGACCTCGTGGCGGCGCTCGACGCCGCCGAAGGCTGATCGAAAGCAGAAAGGACAAGACCATGCCACTCCTCCGAGGCCTCGCGTGAACCGCTGCCATTGCCGGAACTGCGACCGCCGTGTCGAACCGCGTCTCAAGGCGCCAGCAAAATCGGTGGGCGCAACAAGACGATCAGCAATACGCGCAGCAACAGCAATACGCCCCTCAGCCGGCACCAGCACCAGCACCAGCTCCGGACCCCATTGCACAGCTGAAGGATCTCGCCGATCTCAAGTCCCAGGGTATCCTCACCGAGGCCGAATTCGAGGCGCAGAAAGCGAAGATCCTTGCGTCCTGATGGCGTCCCAAGGGCGACGTGGCTTTGCCGATTGCGAGGTGAGATAGGCGTGACCACTCTCAGCACGGATGACTCCTTGGGTGCCATCGAGGGCGATGCGGCGGCATTTGAGGATCGCGAGGATTCTGTGGATCTCCTTGCGTTGGCTCGATTGGGTTGTCCGGGTTCGGGTTCTCACCCTGCTTCGGTTGACTGATAGGAGAGACCGGACGCCCGCAAGCGCACTCGGTCTGTTTTTCGCCACTTCGCTCGCAACAATTTGCGGAACCGTGTTCGGTCTTGTGGCAGCAAGTCGGGCCGGCGACTCGGATGAGCCCGGAAAGGGGTAACTTCTCGGAGCCTCAGGAGCGGTGCTCGGTATCATCACGAGTGTCCTCAATTTCAAATGGATGAGGACAAGGCGCCGTCTCTAGCGCCGCGAGAAATACCCAAGACCCCGCGGTACAAATGATCGTCCTGGGCTGTTCTGGTGTCCCGGCCACGGGCACGAGGACACCACTGCATCGGTAGTGGGTAGTACCCCTGGGCTCGTTCCCACGAAGCGGCGGACAGGGAGCGGACGGATCGTTCAGATTCCGCCAGTCCGTACGGTAGCTCCCGCTGGGCGACTGTTGCACCAGGAGCTGATCCAGTCAGCACGTCCAATGGGCTCTACCGCCTGGCCACTGCCACCGGACACCGACCCACCCACGTCCGGACCGATTCTCGCCGATTGGGGACCTTGGCCCCTAGGGATTCGCTGGCGTCGGCAGTTCAATGCCTAGTGAGGTGGAAACCCTCGAGAGGCTGAATTGGGGCCGGGATCTGAGCAATCAATGAAGGGAGAACAATATGGATGAAAAGGGTGAAGGCTGGGTCATCTTTGCCGCCGTCGTGCTCGGAGTCGCGGGCATCATGAGGGTGTTCGACGCCATCTGGGCGTTCCGCTATCACGGGACTCTTCCTCAGAACTTCGAGGATGCAATCTTCGGGCACAGCCTGAAGACCTACGGCTGGGTGTACCTCGTCGTAGCCATCGTTCTGATTCTCTGCGCCTTCGGGGTCCTGGCACGGTCACAGTTCAGCCGATGGATCGGGATCTTTGCCGGGGCGATCATGGCGATCAGCGCCATCTGGTGGATGCCTTTCTACCCCGTATGGTCGCTCACCTACATCTTCGTGGGCGTCCTCGTCATCTACGGACTGGCCGCCTATGGCGGTCGGGAAGTGACGACGTAGACCTCGGATCACCCAACCAGCGCATGGTGGGCATACTCGGTCACCATCGGTCGGAAATCTGCCAGACTCCCCGTGTCGTCCGCCCCTGGCAACGGGGCGGACGGCCGAGGAGGACTGCATGACGGCGGACAGGAGCACAACGTCTCAGAGTCCGCGTGGGACGGTTCGAGAAACCGGATCGACACGGAGACGGTGGCGTCTTGGCGAAAAGAGGTGGAATGGCAAGCGTTGAGGGGGCTGTCGAGTCTCCGTCGGCTGATCATGAGCGCTGGTACGCCGTTGACCCACCCGAGATCGCCATCAAGCTCGGCGTGGTCGTGGACTCCGGCCTTTCTCTCGATGAAGCCGCGAACAGACTCCGACGGGACGGCCCGAACGCGCTGCCGGTTGAGCAGCCCCCATCGGCGGTCCGCCGCTTCTTGGCCGAGTACCGCAGCTACATGCAGATCATCCTGGTGGGCGCGGCCATCGTCTCGCTGTTGATCAAGGAGTGGACCACGGCCATCGTGCTGATCGTGATCTCCTTGTTCAATGCCGTCGTCGGGCTGCGTCAGGCGGGCAAGGCGGAGAGCGCCATGAATGCTCTCCAGTCCATGATGAGGGCGACCGCACGCGTTCGACGCGACGGCGCAGAGTCCGAAATCGGAGCCGAGGAACTCGTCATCGGCGACGTGGTACTTCTCGCGGCCGGCGACGAGGTGCCGGCGGACGGGCGAATCGTGTCCTCCAGTGCGCTGCAGATCGACGAATCGGCCTTGACGGGTGAAAGCGTGCCCGCAGCGAAGGAAGCGGCCACACTGACCGGCGGAGAGGTCGAACCGGGCGAGCAGTCGAATATGGCGTTCATGCACACTCCGGTGACGCACGGCAGCGGCGTGATGGTCGTGACCGCAACGGGAAGCGGCACCGAGGTGGGAAAGATCGCACACATGCTGTCGGCGACGGCCAACGAGGAGACCCCGCTCACGAAGCAGATGAACACTCTGACGTTGTGGATCGTGGCCGCCGCAGGACTCACGATGATCATCATGTTCGCATTGGGCCTGAGCCGGGGTCAGTCGTGGACGATGCTGTTCGACACTGCTATCGCGCTGGCGATCGCGGCAATCCCCCTCGCTCTGCCCATGGTCGTCCAGGTCGTGCTGTCGCTGGGCAGCGTCGAGCTGGCCAAGGAGAAGGCGATCGTCAGGGACCTGCCCTCGGTTGAGACGCTTGGGTTCACCTCCGCGATCAATTCGGACAAGACGGGAACGCTGACCATGAACCAGATGACGGCGGTCGAGGTCGTGGATCCGACCGACCGCTACGAGATCACTGGCAGCGGGTACAGCCTCGAGGGGAAGATCACTCACCCGGCCGGCAGGACAGACAGCATCGAGGCGGCGATACTTCCCTATGTCATTGCCAGCGATGCGACGCTCGTCGGCGGAAAGGTCGTGGGCGATCCGACCGAAGGCGCGCTGCTCGTACTCGCCCACAAAGCAGGCGTGTCCATCGACGCGACTCGCGAGCAGCTGCCCCGTCTCGCGACCTTGCCCTTCGACCCGACGTACAAGCTGATGGCCACCTTCAACCGGGTGAAGGACGCGTCCGGAAACGAGGTCGTCCGGTGCTTCGTCAAGGGCGCGGCGCCGGCGGTCATGGCCCTGGCTGCCACCGCCTTGTCCAACGGCACCAGCGTCCCCTGGGACGACACACTCCGCCAGGCTGCCGAGCAGAACGCGCGACGCATGGGAGAGGCCGGCCTTCGGGTCATGGCCGGTGCCTTCCGTGACCTCGACGCCGCCAGCTTTGACCCGGATGGCGATCTCCTCACCCTTGTCGATGCCTTGGAGATGACGAGCCTGGTCGGCATGGTCGATCCACCTCGGGAGGAGTCGAAGGCAGCAGTCGCCCAGGCACAGGCGGCACACATCGAAGTGCGCATGGTGACCGGTGACGACGTGATCACCGGGGCCGCGATCGCAAAGCAACTCGACATACCCGGCGAGGCCATCTTGGGGGCCGATTTCGCTGCCCTGACCGAGCAGGAGCGCCTCGAGCGGATCGACCATATCGGTGTCGTCGGCCGAGTGGCACCGGAGCACAAAGTGCTCCTCGCGCAGACGCTCAAGGACAAGGGTCACGTCGTGGCCATGACCGGTGACGGCGTCAACGACGCCCCCGCCATCAAGGCAGCCGATATCGGCGTCGCCATGGGAAGTGGGACAGAGGTGGCGAAGAACGCAGGGCGGATGATCCTCTCCGACGACAACTTCGCCACGATCGTCTTCGCCGTCGAACAAGGCCGCAAGCTCTTCGACAATCTCAACAAGTACATCCGGTTCGTCCTGCTCGAGCTCGTCGCATTCGTACTCACCTTTCTCGGCGCGAGCCTGCTCGACCTCGCCGCCGGACAACCGTTCACGCCTGCCCAAATCCTCTGGATCAACTTCGCCGTCAACGCTCCCTTCGGGGTGGCGCTCGGCTTCGACATGGAGACGCCCGGCCTGATGGGCCGTCAGCCTCGCCCACGTGGTCAGTCGATCCTCACCACTCCGGTGAAGATCACGAGCGGGCTCGTCGGCCTCTACATCGCCATCGCCAACCTGGGAATGATCGCGTTCGGAGTCAACCACTACAACAGCCTGGCCACCGGGCGCTCGATCGGATTGGTCGCCTTCTCACTGATGCTGGTGGTGGCCGCCTTCGAGGCGCGTAGCGAGACGCAAACCGTCTTCACCGCCGACACGTTCAACAGTTCGAGAATGAACCGGATCGCCCTCCTCGAGGTTGCGGCAGCCTTCCTCATCACCCAAGCGGACTTCATGCAGAGACTCCTCGGTACGACCCAGCTCAGCCCGCGCCAGTGGGGGATCGCACTGCTCGCCGCCGTCGTACTGCTCCTCCTTTGGGAGGGCGGCAAGTGGATTGCACGTCGAAGGACCCATGCCACACCTGTGTCCGTGCGGCCGGCGCATCAAACGGTCGAGACCACCCCCTCGGCCTCTTAATCAATTTCGCACTCGTATCCGGCGGAGGTGAAGCCAATGGCCACGAAAAAGCACGAGAACCACAAGGAGCTCGAGGCCGAGCCCCACGCTTCTCGGGCCACGGCGCCCCAGGGGGCTGACAATGGACCGGCGCCCAAGATGAAACGCAAGGAGTACGAGCGCGAGATGAGACTCCTGCATGGTGAGCTGGTGGCAGTGCAGGAATGGGTGAAGGCAACTGGAGCCAAGATTTGCATCGTGTTCGAGGGTCGCGACACTGCCGGGAAGGGTGGCACGATCAAACGGATCACCGAGAGAGTGAGTCCGCGCGTGTTCAGGGTCGTCGCACTGCCCGCCCCCACGGAACGCGAGAAGTCGCAGATGTACATCCAGCGGTACATGGCCCACTACCCGGCGGCCGGTGAGGTCGTCATCTTTGACCGTAGCTGGTACAACCGGGCTGGTGTCGAGCCAGTGATGGGGTTTTGCAAGCCCGAGGAGGCCGAGAGGTTCCTCGAGCTCACCCCGGAGGTCGAGAGGGCCATGGTTCATTCGGGGATCCTGTTGTTCAAGTATTGGCTCGAGGTCAGCGCGGACGAACAGACCCGGCGTCTCGAGAGCCGCATCCACGACCCGCGCAAGATCTGGAAGCTCTCGGACATGGACTTGAAGTCCTACAGCCGCTGGTACGACTACTCGCGAGCCAGAGACGCCATGTTCGCCGCGACCGACACTGCGTGGGCCCCATGGTACGTCGCCCACACCGATGACAAGAAGCGTGGTCGCCTCAACATCATCAGCCACCTGTTGAGCCAGATCCCCTACGAGTCGCCGAAACGCAGGCGGGTCGTGCTACCTGATCGCCAAGACCCAGGTGACTATCGGGAGCCCTCGTACCAGTACCGGCTCGTCCCAGAGAAGTTCTGAGGTCTGTGCCGGAGAAGTTCTGGCGGCGGGGACCTGGTATTCGCCCCGCCTTTCCAAAAGGGAAATCACCACGGGCGGTGGTCAGAACCGTGCTGTTTCCCGACGATGCGTAATCTCCTAGGGACGATGGACGCTGGCGCGGAAGGTATTCTCGGGGTTAGCTTGAAGCGTGGAAGAGGGTGCTCGCACGGTCGGCTGGCGCGAGCGCTCTTTTGCCTTGGCGTCGCTCGGGTGTGCCGTGCTCCTCACGATCGCTGTCTTCGTCTTTTCCCTGCGGAATGTGGGATTTCTCGTGGTTGGGTTGGTCGCAGTCGCTCTGGTGGTCGCCGGAGCCTGGTGGGTCATCACCGAGCGAGCACCTCGCAGGGCCGTTGGCGTTGCGGGCACTCTCGTGGGCGCCGTACTCATCGTCATCGCCGTGATTCGAGCCGAACCGCACGGAGACCGCCCGGTGCTCGCTCTCGCCGTCACTGCGGGTCTGGTCGTTGCCACGGTGGGCTTCGCTCGAGCGGCGATCGCCCGCGATCTCCATGAACGCGACGCCCGTCGACCGTTGACCGTCGCGCGACCGCAGCGTCCGGTCCTCATTTGCAATCCCTGGTCAGGGGGCGGCAAGGTGGCGAGGTTCGGGCTCGTCGAACTTGCCGAGAACCTCGGCGTCGAGGTGGTCACGCTCGATCACGGTCTCGACCTCGCGCAGCTTGCACGCGATGCGGTCGCACGCGGCGCCGATTGCCTGGCCATGGCGGGCGGCGATGGCTCGCAGGCGTTGGTGGCGTCCATTGCCATCGAGCACGACCTCCCGTTCGTCTGCGTCTCTGCTGGAACGCGCAACCACTTCGCCCTCGACCTCGGGATCGACCGGGAAGACCCGCGCACGTGCCTTGACGCGTTCCGAGATGGCATCGAGCGCCGAATCGACTACGCGACGGTGGGAGATCGGCTTTTTGTCAACAACGTCTCACTCGGGATCTACGCCACGATCGTGCAACAACCCGGTTATCGCGAGGCGAAGTCAGAGACCACGAAAGCAGTGCTCCCCGCCATGCTCGGTAGGACGCAAGAACCATTCGACCTCCAGTTCACCGAGCCCGACGGCAGGGAAGTGGACGGTGCGTTCCTCATCCAGGTATCGAACAATCCTTACGTGTTGGGCGCGACACTGGACGCGTCGCAGCGCCGACGCCTGGATACGGGGAAGCTAGGCGTCGTCGCCATCACTGCGACGACGGGTAGGGAGGCAGCCCAGGTAGTCACCCTCTCCGCCCTCGGGCAGCGACGTCGAAGCCGGCACTGGCACGAGTTCACGACGGAGCGGTTTGAAGTCCGCTCGCGATCTGGGAAGGCCTTCGCCGGTATCGACGGCGAAGCCCTCGAGCTCGAAACCCCAGTTACCTTCGAGATCCATCCTCGGGGTTTACGACTACTGGTTCCGCGGAAAAACCTTACCGCCGCCGAACGCCGTCGAGCTCGAGATGTCTCCGCGACGGACTTGATCTCGCTCGCCCGAGGAATCGACCCGCTCGCCGAGAAAGTCTGAGTCCACCCACGTCGGTGGCGACGATCCTGACCTGCGGCAACCGGCGACCCGGGACATTGGCTCCATCTTCCCGAGAGAAGCGAGAGGCCGGTGCCGGGAGAGGACCGACGCCAACGCGCGGACGACAGCGACGGGCCGTTGTCCATTTTAAGGGACCAAAGGCACTACTCGACGAGCACGTACGTCCAGAGGCTTGAGGGGTGCCGATTCTGTTCGCCCTACTCGCGGCGTGTTCCAACGCACTCAACGTCGTCATGCAGCATGTCGCGAGTATCGGCGACCCGCGGAACTCGAAGGGCTGGAACTTCATCCGCTACCTCGTGTCCAACCCACTGTGGCTCCTCGGATGGGTGGCGCTGGCCGGAGCGTTTCTGTTCCAGGCCGTCGCCCTGCACAACGGCGCGATATCGGTGGTGCAGCCGCTGCTGGTCACCGAGCTGGTGTTTGCACTCGTCTTGCGATGGGTTTGGCTGCACCAGTCGATTCGGCCGGTCACTTGGTGGGCCGCGATCCTCACGTGTGTCTCGCTGGCCCTCTTCCTCGCGATGGCCGAGCCCAGCGGCGGCAGCGCGCTGGCGACCAGCGGCGCCTGGCTGTCAGCCACTACCGTCGTCGCAGGGATGGCGGCCGTGTTGGCGGGACTCGGACTCTACGGCTCGGCCGCAAGACGGGCAGCGCTCTTGGGCACCGCCGCCTCGATGCTCTGGGCCCTGGTGGCTACGTTCATCAAGGCGACGACCGACACGCTGACCCAATTCGGTCTTTCCGGAATGTTCACGCACTGGCCCCTCTACGCGCTGGCCGTCACGGGTCTGGCGGCTGAGTTCCTGAACCAGGCCGCCCTCCACGTGGGCCCGCTGAGCATCTCGCAGCCGTTCATCGTCATCGTCGATCCCATCGTGAGCATCGCGTTGAGCGTCTGGATCTTCGGGGAGACCTTCACTGCGAACGTCGGCCGCCTCGCCGTCGGATCGCTCGCCTTCGCCGTCATGTGCGTCGCCGTCGCCGTGCTGGCGCGCACTGCGCCGGCGACGATGGATTCCGACGACGCCCGAGCTGTGCCGGGTGCGTAGCAAAGGTAGTCCTCGCGGTGAATTGCGGATCGGTCCCCATTGGAAACCCACCGCGCAGCGGGGGCAACCGGCAGCCCGCCGATGCTGCGTAGTCTTGTCTCGCGATGGTACGAGTCCTCGGCCTCATTCACTGCCTGCGTCCCTAAGTGCCGGTCATCGTCCATCTCTCGGACACCCACTTCGGTGCCCAGCGTGAGGAACTCGCAGAGTCCTTGGTAACCGACATCTGGGACCGCCGCCCGGATCTGGTCGTCGTCTCGGGTGACCTGACTCAGCGTGCCCGCCGAGACGAGTTCACTCGTGCACGAGCTTTTGTGGACGGATTGCCCGAGCCAGTGCTCACCGTCATGGGCAACCACGACGTACCCCTGTTCGACGTGTTTCGTGGCCTTGTGTCCCCGACCGGGCGATACCGGAAGTTCATCACCCCGACTCTGGACCCGATCGTCGACTTGGCGGAATTGGTGGCCGTTGGACTCGACTCGATGCCGGCGTGGCGGTGGAAGGCCGGACACGTCTCTCGGCGACAGGCGGATCTGGTGCGAGATGCCTTGGGAAATTCTCCGAGCGGGGCATGGCGGGTGTTGGTCACACACCATCCGGTCCTCCCGGCAACCCTCTCTGCGCTCCGTGGTCGGCAGCAACTGGCCGACGCGTGCGACCACGCGAGTGTGGCGGTACTTCTGTCTGGCCACACCCATATCGCGTCGGTTGACGTCGTCACGTTCGGCATCAACGGCGGGCGTCGTGCGCTCGCCGTGGTCGCCGGGACTGCCACGAGTTCGCGGACTCGCCGGACAGCGAATGCCTACAACGTGGTGGACCTCTCCGGCCCGATGGAGGTCGGTGCGACCGTGACGGTGCAGGTTCGCGAGGCGGACGGCGGCGAGTGGTCGTCCGCTGGGACCGCCTGTTTCAGCTACTCCACCGGGGGCATCGTCGCCGATGTTCCTCCCTGACCCGACGGCAGGGGC
This sequence comes from uncultured Acidimicrobiaceae bacterium, assembly GCA_963789235.1. Lineage (GTDB taxonomy): Bacteria > Actinomycetota > Acidimicrobiia > Acidimicrobiales > RAAP-2 > Bog-473. The sequence goes on from CAWBJX010000003.1 coordinate 858,134, forward strand.
GGACAGAGGCAAAGCTTCGGGCGCTCGAAGGAACAGAGAGGAGACGGTCGGTGTCAAGTCGGCACACCGCTCCCGCGGCTCAGTTCGACGGTCCGCTCATCGTGGCTCCGGCCTCGGTTCCCGTGGTGACGAGACAAGCCTGCGCCAGGGCGCGCGACCTGACCCACGCACCGTCCGGCGCGTCGTTGCGGATCCGCTCGTTTCCTTGGATCGCGAACCGGTCACCAGCAGCTTCAACCGTCATCCCGTCGGGTTCACCGACCTCCTCGGCATTGCGAAGACCCTCCTTGGGGAAGTTGGCATCCCCTCGTGTCGTCGGATTACCGCTGCAAATCGTGGGTCATCGGTACCACCTGGTGAAGGGACGAATTCCCCTACCGAGTGGTTGACTCCCGACGGTGGAACCGTGTTCCGCCGTCCGAGGGAAGCCCGTCGTTGCCGGGAGGAGGACTTCGAAGGCCAGGTAAGGTGGCGGATGTTCTCTGAGCAGAGCGAACACCTCAGTTCCTGGGGTCCTCGCTGTCGCTGACGGGCAGGCGATTGATCGCATGAAGGTCGTACTGCGGCGTTGGGCCCCAGGATTGGTGACCCTTCGGAGCTACGAACGCGGGTGGCTTCGGCCAGACCTGATCGCTGGGGTCGTCCTGGCCGCCATCCTGGTCCCCCAGGGTATGGCCTATGCGGAGCTGGCCGGCCTTCCGGCGGCCACCGGTCTCTATACAACGATTGCGTGTCTCGTGGCCTATGCGGTGTTCGGGCCGTCGAAGGTGTTGGTGCTGGGCCCGGACTCGTCGGTTTCGCCACTGATCCTGGTCGCGATCACGCCCCTCATCGTGACCGGCGACCCCAAGAGCGCGATCGTCCTTGCCGGCATGCTCGCAATACTTGTCGGGCTCATCCAAATCGGTCTGGGGGTGGCCAAACTCGGATTCGTCGCCGACCTCCTTTCGAGTGAGATCCGTGTGGGCTACCTCAATGGTCTTGCCGTCACCATTATCGTCGGGCAACTCCCCAAGCTCTTTGGATTCTCCACCAGTGCCGACAACTTCATCGACGAGGTGCGAGCCTTTTTCCACGGGCTCGACCACACCAATCGAGCGACGCTCGTGACCGGCCTGTGTGTCCTGGTGGTCCTATTGGCCCTGCCGCGTGTCACCAGGCGGGTGCCCGCCGTCCTGGTTGCAGTCGTCGGCGTGACGGTTGTCTCTGCCGTGTTCGACCTCGCTGCCCATGGCGTCAAGACCGTCGGCACCCTCCCCCAGGGCGTTCCTGTTCCGGCCTTGCCGTGGACCAAGCTGTCCGACGTCGGCCCCCTCCTTCTCGGTGCCGTGGGCATCACGCTGGTGTCGCTGACGGACACCATTGCAACGGCGACGAGCTTCGCCGCCAAGCGAGGTGACGAGGTCAACCCCGACCAGGAAATGGTTGGCATGGGGACCGCGAACATCGCGGCCGGATTCTTCCAAGGCTTCGCCGTGTCCGTCAGCGGCTCCCGCACAGCTGTGGCCGACCAGTCCGGGGCGAAGACCCAGATGACGGGATTGATAGGCGCCGGCCTTGTCGCCGTCCTGCTCCTCTTTCTCAATGGGCTCTTGGCCGACCTACCCCAGACCGCTCTGGCCGCAGTCGTCATCACCGCGGCCCTGTCGCTCATGGACCTCGGGGCCGTTCGGCGTTTCGCTGAAGTCCGCACGTCCTCGCTGGTCGTCAGCCTGGTGGCCACGGCAGGCGTGATGCTCCTCGGGGTACTCCAAGGAATCATCGTTGCGATCGTCCTCATCGTCCTGCTGTTCTTTCGCCGAGGCTGGTGGCCTCACGGCGCCGTCCTCGGCGCCGTCCCTGCACTGGGAGGATGGCACAGCACGGCCAGGTACCCGGAGGCAACCGAGCTGCCGGGGATCGTCGTGTTCCGGTGGGAAGCACCGCTCTTCTTCGCCAACAGCGGCCAGTTTCGGGACCAGGTGCGGGAGTTGGCCCGCGAGCGGACCCCCGCCTGGATCGTGTTGCAGTGCGAGGCGATCACTGACATCGACATCACTGCGGCCGAGGTGCTCAAAGCACTGGACGAAGAGCTCAACGACCGCGGCGTTCACCTGGTCTTCGTCGAGTTGCGTGATCGCCTCCGGGACCTGGTCCGCCGTTACGGCCTTCACACCACGCTCGACCAAGAGCACTTCTATCCGAGCCTTGACCAGGCACTCGATGCAATCACGACCACAGCCGGGGACAACCCCGGTCCGCCCGACGAAGGAATGACACCCCCATGAGCACGCCTTTCGATTCCGAAGTGGGGGAACAGGATCAGGGAAACCCGCGCCTGGCTCTCCTGTTGGCCATGGCGATGTTCGTCCTCGTGATCGACACGTCGCTCATGAACGTGTCGATCTCATCCGTTGTCAAAGACCTCCACACGACTGCGAGTGGCGTCCAGTCGGCGATCGCGCTGGAAGCCTCGTCTCCGCTGCCTTCATTTTGACCAACTCAAAGTTGGGTGACCTCATGGGCCGACGACGTGCCTACGTCATCGGTCTGCTGGCCTATGCCATCGGTGCGGTGGCCATGACGCTGGCTCAGAACTGAACACCATCATCATCTTCTGGGCGATCATCGGAGGACTCGGCGCGTCACTGCTGCTGCCGGCGATGCAGTCCCTCATTCACGGCAACTTCACGGGCAGCGCTCAGAAGCGAGCGTATGCACTCGTTGGTGCATCCGCAGCGATCGCCGCCGCAGTCGGTCCCCTTCTGGGCGGCTTCCTCACGACCTACCTGTCTTGGCGGGTGGGATTCGGGCTCGAAGGCTCTCATCATCCTCGTGGTGTTGACCCAGATCCGCCTCGTCAAGGACGTCCCCTACACCGGGCCGCGCCAGATCGACGTCGTCGGTGCCCTGCTCTCCATCGTCGACATGGGTGGCCTTGTCCTCGGCATCCTCGTGTGGCAGGAGGGCGGCCAGTTTGTCGGCCTGCTTATGGGAATCGGAGCAGCCACACTTGCTGCGTTCGCCTATTGGTTGGGGTACCGCAAGCGGCGTGGGAAGCCCACGCTCTTGGACCCGGACCTGTTCAGGCACTTGAACTTCCGTATCGGGATCTCGCAGCAGATGCTCCAGCAGGTCACGCTGGGCGGTGCAATGATCGTCTTGCCTCTCTTCCTGCAGATGACGCTCGAGTACAACGCCATGCGGGCCGGGCTCTCGCTCGCCCCCCTGTCGCTGTCGATGTTCGGCGTGGCCATGTTCGCCGGTCGGAAGGCGGGAAAGTGGCGACCAGCCAATGTTGTCCTGGTCTCGAGTTCGTCGGTAGCCCGTCACCTGGTATGGCGACCGGCAGAGACGCAGGCAATCCAAGCAGGATCATTTGGCATGCGCCTCGCAATGCCGGCGTGCGACCGTAGACGGAGCCGGAATTCTCTGCGCCCTAGGTGTGCGCATCGTCGGGAAACCGACGTTCGAGTTCTGGTCGGGGAGTACACCTCAGCAGCCACATTCGCGATTAGCAGGAAGTGTGGTCCGGTCCATTGGTGAATACCTGGCGCCGATCGTTAGACACCTTCGATGGCTTCCAGGCGCCCCATGCGAATCGCATCTGTGAAGGCCTGGTAGTCGCGCTCGGTTTGGTCGGCGTAGCGCTGCGAGAAGTCAGTCATCGAGCGGTCGAACTTGTCACTCTTGCCGAGGTAGGCGGCGAGCACAACTGGATCCCCCGAACGAGCGTGGGCCCGGGCCAGGGTCCAGCCGCAAATGCCACCGTAGAGCCCGAGGATCGCTGGTGTCATCAACTCGACCAGGGCCGAGCCCTTCATATCACGCAGCTGTCTCCAGTAGAGGTGGCGATTGGCCTCGGCCCCCTTGGTCCATCCGAGGAAGATGTCGCTGGCCGCCTGCATGAGACGCTGGCCCTGGACCACCCTCTCGCCGGGTTCTTTGAACTTGCTCTTTGGAAGGTGGTCCTCGAGCACCGACACCGTCGCTTCCTTCACCTGGAGGAAAAGTGGGTCCCGCTCGTCGCGGCCCTGGAGCAGCACGACGAAGGCCCGGGTGCCGACACTGCCAACTCCCACCACCTTGCGGGCCATGTCGACGATCTCGAAGCGCTCCAGGAGGTGGCGGCGATCCTCCTGCAGGGTGGCCCGATAGGTGCGGAACTGGTGGTGGATCATCTCTTCGATCTCGTTCGCGGAGTACCCGTACATGGTCTTAAGTTCGCGCGCCGGGATGACCACAGGCGGCTGGCTCACGATCCGGTATCGACCGTCGACCACCTCAGCAAGCTTCGACAACGCCTGGAGGCTGTCGCGGGCGTGGGCCTTCTCCAAGTTCTTCTGAGCCCGCTGAGCGCCTGTCTTGGCCTGAGCAACGGCCTCCTTCGTCTTTGCTCCCTTTGCCAGGGTCGCGATGGCGTCCATGACTTCCTTTTCGGTCAACCGGGCGTACCAGATCTCCAAGTTGCCCATCTGGGCGAACTCTGCCATGGCTTCGCGATACGTCCGTACCGCGGCGAGCGTCACCGCGGTGGTATCGCCGGCTCTGAACCCATTGTTGCGGCCTGCGATGGTGAAGCTCGCCGCCATTCGCTTCACGTCGTATTCGAAGGGACCGGGCAACGTCTCGTCGAAGTCGTTCAGGTCGAACAACAGGGTTCGTTCCGGTGACCCGAAGGCGCCGAAGTTTGACAAGTGCGCATCGCCGCACAGCTGGACTTTGAGGCCGGCGCTCGGGGTGTCTCGCAGATCGGCGGCCATGATCTTGGCGGCGCCTCGGTAGAACGTGAAAGGGGAGGCCATCATTCGGCCATGACGAACGGGCACGAGATCCGGTTCTCTGCTGAGGTTCTGCGCCTCGAGCAGGGCCACCGGGTCGGGGCGGTTGCCGGCATGGACCCAGCCGCTGTGGCTGACGAGAGGCGCTCGCTCGCGGGCGTCCTTGCCCTTGGCCCGACGCTGGTCCACGCTCGGGTGCGCGACCTTTACGATCATGGTTTCCATCTCCCTCGATACTCCGTTGCACCGACCCGTGGCGAGGCGAGTCAAGTCCCGCTGGTCCTAGACGGAGGGATAAAGATCAAAAATCCAGGGCCCACGCTAGCTAGGAAGGTCTACTCATCCATAATCGCGTCCGAAAGCCGACCGCACGAGACCGCCGACCTAGTGTTCAGAACGCCTGGTTTGTTGCCGTTGGGGCAGGAAATTTCGGTTCGGTTGCCGCAGTACCGGTACATCGGAATCCCGTGTCGTAGATGATCGAACCGGGTGTCCCCATTGATTCGGTAGGGGATAGGCCAGCCATCCACGCCGGACTCGGCCCGCATGTCGTCGCATGTCCCTTGCTCACTCGCCTCCTCCTGAGCCGTCGAACGGCCCCCGCCCGAACGGCCGTCTGCCACCTCCACCGCGACGAAAGCGCGAGACGGCCACCACCACGACCAGGGCGATGGGCACGATCGCGTAGTACCACAGAGCCGTCGAGTGGACGGTCGCAATGATCTCAGATAGCACGACACCTCTCTCTTTCCTGTGAGCGGGGAGTGTGCCATAACGTGGCCCGCATGCCTGACCGATCCATACGGCGGAAACCCCCCTTAGGGCACCTCTCTTTCAGCTATCGCCGTCCATGACTGCGTCTTCAGGTTGAACCAGCGCTTGGGTGGCGGGTAGACGAGTCTGGCGATGGTCGTCGAGACCCACGCGATGACCCATCCAAGGAAGACCAACAAGAGGTTGTGGGTAATGGTGGTGTTCCCATGAGCCCAGAAGATGACCAAGATCACACCCCAAACCACGAATGTCGCGAGGCTGTATCCCCCGTAGCTGTACTTCATGTGGAACCAACTCCTTCGTGAGCGGGGCGGTTCAAGTATGCGCTCACTGAAGGCCCTCTGCCTTCTACCGCCGGGACCGAGTCACGCGCCCGGCGTCGGCTGCTGCCCGAGTCGGAGTGGGCGATGGGACGGATTGCCGAGCGCATACCCGCGTCCAGCGTCGGTGTTCAGGCGGCAAGGTGTGGTCGGGACACGTGGGACGGTTGCCCACCACGGGTCTGTGGGTTATGACTGACGAGACGCCTTTGCGTCTGGACGAGACGTGAGGCGCACCCAGAACCTGTGAGGTGAGCCATGCCGCAAGAACCGTATCCGGTCCGGTTTTCCGTCGACTATCCCGACCGAACCCTCGATAGAGTGACCACAGCCTTCAGAATTTTCGTTGCCGTTCCCATCTTCATCGTGCTTGGCGCGGTTTCGGGCGGGACATGGCAGTGGTCCCACCCGAAAGGGTCGACCGCCGTAGCAGCAGGGGCCGGCGGCCTACTGTTCTTCGCACCCCTCCTGATGATCCTGTTCCGCCAGAAATACCCTCGCTGGTGGTTCGACTGGAACCTGGAGTTGCAGAGGTTCACCAACCGCGTGGGTGTTTACGTGGCCCTCATGAACGACCACTACCCCTCCACCACCGATCATCAGTCCGTGCATCTCGACTACGACTACCCCGACGTCCCCAGCGATCTCAATCGGTGGCTGCCGCTGGTGAAGTGGTTCCTCGCCATCCCGCACTACGTTGTGTTGTTCTTCTTGGGCATCGCCGCGGTGGTGGTCGTCATCGTCACATGGTTCGCCATCCTGTTTACGGGCCGTTATCCAAAGGGCATCTTCGACTTCATCGAGGGAGTGATCCGGTGGAACAACCGGGTGATTGCCTACGCCTTCACCTTGGTCACCGACCGTTACCCGCCCTTCAGCCTTACGCCCTGACACCAGAGCCCTCGACGAGCGCCCGACCGGTTGGAGGAGGCCCGACTGGCCTCGTACGGGATCTTGGTGCCTCGGGACTGAGTTGACGCGCCGCGCGCGGGTTCCTCGAATCGACGGCCCTCGGTGTCGCGAGGCGACGAAGCCGGCGGCCCCTGCCCCAGGCCGAATCTCGGGCCACCCTTCGCTTCAGGGACTGGGTCGGGCCGTAGGCCCAATTCGCCTGAAGCAACCCCGGCAGGTTCCGAAAATACTCAGAGTGGGTCAGGTGCGGGCCCTTTCGGAACCCTGGGGGCAATATGAGCACCAAAGAAATTGCGCCCGAGCCTGGGCTCCACAGAGCTCCGCTTCGATGTCGGTTGCTCTCCGCCGCCATTGCCACCCAGAGACATCGAGCCGGGAGTCGCACCTTGCCGACGTTGGCACCCCGTCTTGCGGCCCCCATCATTTTCGTCCTCGCCCTCGTCCTGGCCCTGAATCACCGCTCCGGTGGGATTATCGGAGCCGCAATCGCCCTGGCTGTGATGGGGGCCATCATCGGCATCGAGGTTCCGCTGGTTCTTCGCAGCCAACGGAGACGGCAGGCCGGGAGGCTTCGGCAGCTTCCGAATGGCGCTTTTTACGCCTGCCGCGGATCTGCCTCGCTACCTCATTACCGCATGCAGGTCACCGGCGACAGGATCTTCGACCAAGACGGGATCACGTTCACGCCGCTGAGAAATACGCAGGCTCCGCCGCCCGTCCACTGGTCAGAAGTCGTCCGGCTTCATCTAGGACGGTCGCGGTCGCAGCCACTGGCGGGCTCACTGGTGCTGGACAAGTCTGACGGCACCAAGCAGACATTCATCGTGAGGGCGTGGGGTGGCCTGGCGGAGATTCTGGCTGCAGCCCCATCGGCCGCGTCGCCGACCCTGCCCCACTCCGTCGCGACTGCGCCACGCGTCCGGCGGCGGTTGCCCGAATCGAAGGCCGTGGACGACTCACCTTGACCCGACGGTGGCCCTGGGCTCGACGACGCGAGGCTCGGGGAACACCCCTCTCGTATCACGCCTTCTGCGGACGCGCTCTGTTGGTATGGGTTGGGCGCTGGCTCGCGGGCGTTCTCATTCTCATAGCCACCCGCGGCCCGCGCTCGCCCCTCAGCGCACATCCCGCGGTTCGTCCGGGCGGAGCTGGTGGGTGCCAGCCGGCCGCTCGATGGGGGGGAGCTGTCGTCACCGCCAGGTTCGACGAGGTCGAGGCAAGAGCTGCCGGACGCGGGTAGCCCGGATAGGCGACATCGAAGGGGATCCGGCCAAGTCCGGTTGCTGCGTTGCCCACTCGCCGGGTGCAGAGGAAATATGTGACCCTCGCGCAGACCTGTCGGGAGTGGTACCGAATCGAGAGGAGCGACATGACCCTTGCCGCCGACCCGAATGAGATTTTCATCTCTTCCCCAAGCTGACCAAGACGCCATCGCTGCAACGCAACGCTTATTGCGCTCATGACGGGGTTCCGGGAACGTGACGTCGAAAAGCTCGTCGGCGTTTACACCGCCGACGCTGATTGGGTGAATGCCTTCGGAACCGTCAAAAAGGGCGGGACGAGATCGTGGAGTATCTGCGCGGCCTTTTCTCAGATGGCAACTTCAACGCCGGAACGCTGCAAGCGCCTCCGGAGACCACCATCCGCGTGCTCGGGCAGGACCTGGGCCTGGGGTGTTGACAACCTCGACCAGCTTGGGATTGGACACAAGAAGTCGAGTGACGTTCCCATCCATATCGGCATCGATCTGAGCTGTGTCTCATCGACCGCTGCCAACGCGGCCGGCTGGTTGAAGGCCGGTACGCCGTCAGGCTCAGTACACCACCATCGCGGCCGACGGACCGCTCCGACCACCTGTTCAACATGACGAAACACGGCTCTGGGCGTTTGTTCGTTTGGGGTGATCTCTGAGCACGGACGGCCCTATCGGGCGCCGACATTCCTCCTGCCACCAACCCGCGGCCCGCGCATCCGTCGATGATGCTTCGGTCCCGCCAGGGCCGGCAGCGTCTCGGCGGCCGGGGGCGCCCAATCCTCCCGCCGTTCTCCGGGTGTGGGACTGTCCATTCCGGTTGCGAACAGGGGGACGAGCGATCGGCCCAGGAGGGTTGAAGGCGCTCGTCGACGACGTCTTCGCCATCGCACTTACCCTGCTGGGGGACTCGCCTACCTCGGAGCGATCGCGGTCGCTGTCGTCAGCGCTCTGGCCTCTTCTGCCGTCGACGCTCTCATCGTCGCCTACGTCGCCCTGTCGAGGAGCGGTGTGCCGGGTCTTCTCGTCGGGTCCGACGCCGTTGTGGACTGAGGGGGCACCGTGAGCTCCAGCATGTCGTGATCCGTACCGTCGATTGGGCCGGTGCTCTTCTAGTATCTCCGTTGCGTGAGAACCGCCGAGAACGCTGACTCTATTGCGTGAACTCCTCCTATTGTGCCAACTCGTAGCCTGTTCCTGAGGAATCCCGGTACTAATTCAATGTGACCACAGCATCCCGGGACACCGAACTCCTGGTTCGCTGCCACGACCGAGCGGCGGGCCTCACCGCGGTGGTTGCCGTCGACGACACGACTCTCGGCCCGGGTCTCGGTGGGGTGCGCCGGCTCCCCTACGCCGACGAGGACGCGATGGTGGAGGAGGCGTGCCGTTTGGCCCGGGTGATGACGCTCAAGAACGCCTGTGCCGATCTGCCCTACGGCGGGGCCAAATCCGTGCTCCTACGACCCGAGTCCGATGACGTCGATGTCCGTGACGTTCAGCTCCGGGCCTTCGGACGATGCGTCGAGCGCCTGGGTGGTGCGTACATCCCGGGAGTCGACATGGGGACGACGGTGCGGGACCTGGCCGTCGTGGGCGAAGTGACCCGTCATGTCGCGTGCGACGACGAAGATCCGTCGCCGTGGACCGCACTCGGCGTCTTCGTCGGGATCGCCGCGACGCTACCGGCGATCGGCGTCGGCCTCCGGGGTGCCCATGTCGTGCTCCAAGGTGCCGGCCACGTGGGCACCGAGCTCGCCCGGCGACTCGCCGGGGCGGGATGCCGGCTGTCGGTGGCCGACGTCGACCCGGTCCGGGCCCGCGCACTGGCCGACGAGATCGGGGGTGAGCTCCTGGACCCGGACACCGCAGTGACGACTCGCTGCGACGTCCTGGCGCCCTGTGCGACGGCCCGGGTCATCGACCACACGAACGCCAAGGGGCTTCGGTGCGCCCTGGTGGCCGGTGGTGCGAACGACGTCCTTGCGACGCCCGAGGTGGCCGCTGTTCTTGAGGAGCGGCGCGTCGTCTACGTCCCGGACTTCGTGATCAACGCAGGAGGGGTCATCCACATCCACGCGTTGCGCGAAGGATGGGGTGCGAGGAAGCTCGAGGAGTCGGTGCTCGCGATCGGCGACCGTGTCGCCGGTCTGATCGCCGAGGCCGCTCGGAGCGGCTGCACGCCGTTGCAGGTGGCCGAGCAATTGGCGTCAGAGCGGCTGGGACGGCCGATCGCCCTTCTCCCATGAGCTGATGCGTCCCGCCTGAGCCGAGTCCGAGGCGTGGGCCGGGCCGCCGAGGAGGCGGCGGAGGCCCGGGAGCGTGCTCCAGCACGCGGCGACCGCCGCGTCAGCGTTGTGGGCCTTTCGACCTGTGGGCAACTTCCATCACCACCGTATTCTGAGATCACGGGGGCAAGAAGTCGGTCGACGACTCGGTCGGTCGGACTTTGACTCCGAGCAGCGCGCGGATGGTGATTCCAAGTTCGTCTTGAGCTTCGGGTATTGATCAGGGATCCTCGTCACCCGGTGACCGACGTGTTGGCGTACACGACATTCTTGGTCGCCGCGTCGTAGTGCACCATGTAGACCGGCCCGAGCGCGTAGGGGCGGCCCGGCCCGAAGGAGACGGGGGCATCGGCCCCGGGCAGCACCAGGTTCTTGAGCCCGTAGCCGGCGTGGACGAAGCTCGAGACCGTCAGGTCCTTGCCGGCTGCCTTGGCGATGTCGGTGAAGAGCGCCATGTCCGTGCAGGCGAGCTCCACGCTCAGCCAGGTGTCCTCGGACTCGGGAACCGTGGCGCTGTACGGCCGGATCTGATCCGACGGATAGGCCTTCTTGACGATGTGGACGCACTGCTGGGTCCCGGCGTTGCCCCAGATGGCGGCGGGTGCGGTGAGCGGGCTCGAGGTCACCACGTTCGAGAGGTAGGCCGGGCTGTAGTCACTGCCCACGGCGCCGGTGAAGTCATCCTCGCTGGTCGCCACCCATGGGGGGTTGTAGGTGCTCTCGATGGCCGAGAGCCCCTCGGGCCAGACGGCCGAGCCGTCGCCGACCGCGACCACCTCGTTCACCCCGTCGGACTGGAACTTCTGGGCGATGATCTGCACCTGCTCGTTCTCGGCGGCGGTGTCCCCCTCGGGCGCGGAGTCGACCGCCGTGGTCACGACGGGGACGTGGAGCTTGGCCAGCGCCGACTGCACGAGGGCGACCTCGGAGGCGTCGCCGGTGTCGCCGCCGAACAGCGCCACCTTCTTGTGCTTGAAGACACCCTGCTTGTCGTAGACGCTCAGCTGTAGGGGGTCATAGGCCGAGTTCGGCGGTGTGGCGGTGAAGTCCTGGGCCACGCTCGAAGACGTGCCCGCGGCGTAGATCGAGGCGACGACGGGCGTGTCGTGCTCGAGGTAGCAGGTGGCCTCGAGCGGCCCGATGGCCACAAAGACGGTGTCGTCCTCGGTCAGCTGCGTGCACACGGTGGCCGCGGGCGCCGTTCCCGTCGGGTCCACCGCCACGAGGTACGGGACGATCTTGCGGCCGTCGATGCCTCCGTGCGCATTGATGTTGTCGATGATCGCGTCGAAGGCGTCGGGGATGCTGCCCCACGACATATCGACCCCCAGGTCCGTGAGCGCCGCCAAGTCGACGTAGGGGATCCCGACGCGGATGGTCGTCGCCGTGACCCCCGGGGTGTCGCTTGGGGCCGCCGACGCCGGGCTGAGGGCGCTGCCGCACGACAGCGCGACGATCAGCGCCCCGGCCCCGACCAGGTTGCTCTTTGCCATGATGATGTACCCCCACTCGCCGGAGCACGACGTGGCGACCACACTCCGAGGGCGCGCGTTCCAGTGGAGTTGAGGGCACGCGCCGTCGTGCCGAGCTCTTTGCCGTGCGAACTTTGTCACAGGGGCCCCGGAGCTGCTCGTCGCGGCGGAGCGGGCCGCCCGCCCAGACACGTGAACATCATCACGAGCCTGCTCGCCTCGGAGGTACCGCCGACCTCATCCGCCACTACCTAGGCGGAGCTTGGAGCGAGACGTCCTCGATCTCGAAGCCGACCCGATCAATGTGGGGTTGCAGCGCTGCGAGGTCGAAGCCGTAGAGCTGGGCGGCATTCTGCCAGAGGACCTTGTTGGCATCCTCTCGGGTCACGCTGGGGTTTCCGACGAGCGAGGCGACTTTTTCAGAGGTGCGCGGCACGAAGGACTCGAAGTGCGGGTAGTCCACCCCGAACATGGCGGCGTCGGCACCGATGTGGAATCCAGGGAGGGGATCCTGGTGGGCGTCCTTGCCGACGAGCTGGTCGATCGGGAGCTGGCGTGCGTCGAAAGGGGACACGCCGACGAAGCAGTTCAGCCCGACGTAGTCGCTGGCCTGCTTGGCGACGGTCCGGTCCCGTTGCATGAACCGGGCGAACGCCATCCAGTCGTCGCCCATACCCAGGGTCATGTCGAGGTGGGAAATGGCCGGCACCAGGAACATCAGCTGGGTCTCGACGAAGGCCACCCTGAGACCGGGGAAGCGGTCAAACACCCCCCCGGCGATCATCTGCCAAAGCGACCGGGCCGAGTAGAAGCCGTTCTCTATCGACACCGTGAGGATCATTGCGAACCCAGGGGCGCTGTAGCCGGGAAGGCCGGCACCGCCGTGTTGGCTGATCGGCAGGCCGGCCTCTTCGATGGCGGCCCAGATCGGATCGAGCACCGGGTCGAAGAAGTTCGTGCCGCCCGGCTGCAACGCCGGCATCATGATTCCGCCGAGGCCGTGCTCCTTGGCCCAACGAACGTCGGCGACCGCCTGATCGATGTCGGCGAAGGACACCACCGTCTGACCCAGCGCGCCGACCGGGGGTCTCGGCGCAAAAGTCAGCCAACCATCTGTTGTAGGCCCGGCGGCCCTCCGCCTCGAGCTCGGGGTTGGGCCCTCGGCCGATGTCCTCGAAGCGGTTGACCTGGAACGGCTGGCCGTTGGGGAACAGGACCTCGGCCACCACACCCTGGCCCTCCAAGGTCTCCCAGCGCGCCTTGGAGTCCCACTGTGCATCGAAGCCGTACTCAGGGTTCAGGTTGCCGGCGTCGGGGATCCCGGCCACCTCGGCGGTCTTCACCGACTCGTCATAGTCCTCGAGGTACTTCCTCTGGATGTAGTCCCGGTACCCGGCCCTGGAGGCCTTGACGTGACCGTCGACCGAGATGATTGCCGTCTTGGCCATGATGCCGATCCTCCTCGGTGCGCAGCTCCCCCTCCAGGACCCTTTCCAACTGGGCGAATTGCTCCCTCGGCAGACTATGGCGAAGCTTGCCGGAACTGTCAACGCCGAGACGCCGATGACATGGGCGCGGAGTCCGATCTCCTGCAGGTTCGCTCTCGTGCCCTGACCACAAGGGTTCGTGGCCGGAGGTGAAGACCGACCTCCGGACGAGGGGAGATCCCGGTCCGCTGGCGGGACTGAGGGGCGGCTGGCAGTTCGGGGGCAAGCAAAAACGGCCGGTCGTTCCAGCTGATTTTGCCTCAGCAGATTTGCCCAGGTGCCTGACCGTGCCGTCCCCAACCTCCCATGTCGGGACCTTGCCGTCACATCGGAGTTCTACGACCGATTGGGCTTCCAGGAGCGCTATCGCGATGACGGATGGATGATCCTTCGTCGGGGAGATCTACAACTTGACTTCTTTCCGCATCCAGGATTGGGTGACTCTGAGAACTGGTTCTCTTGCTGTCTTCGGGTGGAGGACCTCGACGCGCTCCATGAAGCGTCTCGCCACGCGGGTGTCCCAGCGAAGCGGCGGGCCCGCCCCAGCCTGCAGGGAATCACGGAGCAACCTTGGGGACAGCGAATGGCAACACTCCTCGATCCGGACGGCAATCTTCTTCGCCTCATCGAGGATGCCCACGACTGAGGCGCAACACTCGAGCTGGACACAACACGACTGGACGATGAGCTCATCGTGCAGCCAGGTTCCCCCGGTGATCTCGATCGAGCGTCACCTCTCAGGAACCGGCATCGCTGCCTCGCTCGATGACCCTGGTGATGCGCCGATCGGGTATCAACCAGACCACTGCCACCGCGACATATATGGCGATCGCCGCCCACGGCTGAAAGAACGCGATGCCGACAGCGACCAGGTAGGCGATGGCCGAGAGGCGGCCCTTGCGGTCTCTGCCGATGGCGACGGCCAACGAGGAATCCGGCGTGTGCAGGGCGAGGAGGGTGCGGGTGAGCACGAAATAGGCAAGGGCCGAAGCCAGCAGCACCAACCCGTACACCACCACCGGTGCAGTGTTTCCCGGGTGCTCGCCCAACCATGCCGTGGCCGCCGGCGTCAGCGAGAGGGAGAACAAAAGTCCCATGTTCGCCCAGAGGACACGGCCGTCGATGCGGTCCACCACGTGCATCAGGTGGTGGTGGTTGTTCCAGTAGATCGCCAGGAATGTGAAGCTCAACGCGTAGACGAGGAGCTTTGGAACCAGCGGTTTCAGATCGCCGAAGCCCTGGCCCGAGGGCGGGCGCAGATTCAGCACCATAATCGTCATGACGATGGCGATAACGGCGTCGGTGAATGCCTCAAGCCTTCCTTTGGTCATCGCCCGAGCATCGCACACCCCCTGCGATGGGACGCTGGGCACCACTCGACCTCGGACAGACTGCGACAAGAGACGCATGTCTCGCCACCGGCTCCGCCAGCGCAGGACGATGGCAGGAACGGCGGAGGCAGCTGTTGGACGGTGATGTGCTCAAATCCGTCACATGGTGTCTCACCCAGCCGGGGAGAAGGGACATCGTTCGCTTCGCCATCGCCGGGACCGGCGATCAGGATCGGGATCCCTTTTGTCTGGTCCGTGGCGGCATCGCTCGGAAAGCAACCGAGCTCCAGGGGAAGTCGGACACGGCGGTCCACTCCTCCGACGTGGCCTCCTGCCACACCCAGAACGACGCGCCGAGCGCGCCTGCTCGCCGGCTGGCGCTCAAGAACTCGGTGATCTCTGCTCCGCTCGGTGAGACGGTCCGGCCGCCGACACCGGCGAAGTTGAAGGCCTGTCCGATGACGTGCACGGGTCGGAGTGTCGACAGGCGAGCGACATCGAGTGCGGCGTCGGTGCCGGGATCGGTGCACTCCCAGTACACCATCGGGGCGAAGGCGTCGACGTAGGGTGCCATCGCTCGATACGGGTAGCCACCCTCCCAGTTGGCGTCGGTCGGAGGGTAGACGGTGGCCACCACCAGCCGACTGCCGGCGGCTTGACGAACGAGCTCGAGGTACACGGCCGCCCGTTGGGCGCTCAACATGACACCCTCGGTCGCTTCCTCGATGTCGGCGCTGTAGCCGTCGACCTGCTGACCGTCGGCGGCGCGCCAGTCGAGGATCTGCGCGGTCCACCCGGCGTCCCCGACCGGGTCCCACAGGTACGGGAAACCCCACGCGATCACGGCAAGGCCGTGGGCATGGGCCACGGGCACCAGCGCGTCGAGCTCCTCTGCGCCGTAGAAGCCGTTCATCGAGTCGCCCACCCGGACCCACAGCTGGTGCAGCCCCGCCGAAACGGCCTGCTGCACGATCTCGGCGGCGTCGCCGCCGTCAGTGCTGTCCCACTCCCAGATCCACATGCCCTTGCCGGCGAGTGCCGCGACGTGGGAGGTCCACGGCGCCGGAGCCTTCACCGGCGGAAGAGACGTCACGAGGACCGCTGGGTGCCACGGCGGGGGTGATGCCGGAAGTGCCGGGTGCGGGGGCACGGGGCAGCCGGCGAGCGCCACCTGGCCGGAAGGCGCAGGTGCCCGCGCGGTGGTCGGCGTCTGCGGCGAGGCCCGGTGCGCCGGCCGTCCTCTTTGCCGCGGGGAAGCGAGTGCCGGCCGCACGAGGCGCGCCGGGGCCGGGATGGCAACACGGCCCGAGCCGCTGCGGGCCTCGGGGGGAGCGGAGCCGGCCTGCGCGGCGAAGGTGGTCAAGGCGGCGACAGCGGTGCAACCGAGCACGACCGAGACGGCGCCCCACGAACGCTTTGTCCGGCCGGACAAGGGCATGATCCATTGTCGCGGGCCGCATGATCGGGCGCCTGGCAGCCCTGCGCCCCCGATGTCTCATCGGTCCATGGATCGAGGGGAAGGTCGAAGCGACGACGCCGATCGTGCGGCTCCCGCTGGGTGCGGGCGCCGCAACACCCGTGTGCGGGGACAAGACGATCGTTCGAGCAGCGTTGCCGCCGTCGCAGATCTCACGAGAGGAGGCAAGGAGGTGATGGGGGCGGATGGGCCAACGAACCGTGGACTGGGCCACCCCCACGGCACGTTGGCACCCTCGGTCCACCCATGCTATGCAGTCGCCAAATACCGCGACGGGTGGTGAGCGACAGGTCGCGAAGGGAGGCCGGGTGGCCCAGCAGTTCGCCGAGCAATACGGCCCATGGGCGCTCGTGCTCGGAGCATCCGAGGGTGTCGGGGCCACATTTGCTCGAGCCGTGGCCGAGCGCGGTCTCGATGTCGTGCTCGTCGCCCGACGGGAGGCGGTGCTCGACGAGGTCGCCGCCGCGATCAGCGCGGCGACCGGTGCTCGCACCAGGACCGTCGCCGTGGACCTGAGCGACCCGGGCGCCACCGAGGTCCTGGCGACGGCGACCTCGGATCTCGAGGTGGGGACGCTCTTCTACTGCGCCGGTGCCGACCCGAGCTACGCGAGGTTCCTCAGCCAGCCCAGTGAGGACGCCGAGGCAATGATCCAGCGCAACTGCGTGGCCCCGATCAGGCTGTGCCACCACTTCGCGGGTCCGATGCGTGACCGGGGTCGAGGCTGCATCGTGCTGGTCTCGTCCGGTGCGGGGCTCGTCGGGGGACCGAACATGGTCACCTACGGCGCGACGAAGGCCTTTGACATGGTGATGGCGGAGGCGCTCTGGGCAGAGATGAACGGCACCGGGGTGGACGTGCTGGGCCTGGTGCTCGGGCTCACCGACACCCCGGCCCTGCGGCGGCTGCTCCTCCAGCGCGGCCAGCTCGAGCATGCCGACGACCCCATTGCGGGCGCAGCGACAGCCGAGCAGGTTGTCACCCAGGCGCTCGCCAACCTGTCGAACGGCCCGACCTGCTTCGCCGGTGATGACGTCCGCCTGGGCGAGGCGACCTTCCGGGCGATGTCACGCAACGAGGCGGTCCGGCTGCTGATGTCGGCTGCCGGCGGAGTCATGGGCAGCGACCGAGAGGTGTCCACTTGAGCGCCGGTGTCGATCGACAGGCGTGCCGGGCTCTTGCGCCGGACCTACAGGATCGCTGCTTCGAGGAACCGCAGCCATCGAAGCATCCACGAGGCGCCCCCAGTCCTCCACAGGATGGCCCAATGGACCGGGAAGCCCGAGGGGTAATTCGAGCCCCCACGTAGAGCGGCCCCTCGGAAAATGGGTGGAGGAGGGGCCGCTGACACCTGTGTCTCGTGACTGACGTAGGTGCTGCCCTGATTTTATGGCCCCACTCTGGCGACGTGACCGCGCCCCCGCCAGCGCCCCCGCACGCCCAAAAAGGTGGACCGTCCGACCATCGGGTGGCTGGAGCCGAGAGAAAGAGCGGTGGGGGAGAGCGCTGGCCCATCCGCGACCCAACCCGGCAGGAGACGGCGGGGCTGGATCGCGCCCTCACCCCTCATCCCCCCGAGCACCTTTTGGGCGATCTGAGCATGCCACGGCCTCTCGGGCGTCGTCCAGGGGCGTCAGCGCCGTGAACACCGGCGACGGTGGTGGGTGGCGGAAACACGAGCGCCCCCATTTCCCTACCCAGCGGCTGGTCCGTGCCGGGTGGTTCGAGAGCGTGACCCACGAGACCTCTTCGCACGGCGGACCCTCTCAACCACCGTCCTCGCCGGCCCAACGAGAGGCCTTGTAGCGTGACCGCCGTGGCCGATCCCCTTGGCGAGCTGGCCGAACTGTGGCGATGGTTCGCGGACGGCATCATGACCGGCTATTGCCCGCTCTATGACGAGATCGCCCGGTCGGTGGCCGAGGACCGGGAACTGCTCTCGTTGCAGCACTCGGCTCGCCCTCACGCCCACCTGCCGCCCATGCTGCTGGCCGGCGCCCACTACCTCTTGTTGAGCGGTATCGAGCACTCCCTCGCCGACGTCTACGCGGGTCGTTCCTCGACGCCCGCCCCGCCCCTCTTCCGCGACCTGTGCCTGGGGCACCGGACGGCCCTCTTGGAGGTGCTCAACGCCCGCACCGTGCAGACCAACGAGGTCGGTCGCAGCGCCCTGCTCGGCCCGGCGCTCACATGGGCGGTGGGCGACGAGCCGGTGCAGCTGGTCGACGTGGGCTGCAGCGCCGGCCTCAACATGCTCTGTGACCGCTACCGGTTCGACTACGGAGCTCACGGGGTGACCGGGCGGGCTGACTCCCGCGTGCGCATCGACTGTCACGTGGCCGCAGGCTGGCCTCCGATCGCCCCGTCCCTGCCGGTGATCGCCGGTCGGGTGGGCATCGACCTTGACCCGCCCGACCTCACCGATCCCGAGGATGCGCGGTGGCTGCTCGCCTGCGTTTGGCCTGGAACCGGCCGCTTCCAGCGGGCGGCCCGCGCCATCGAGGTCGGTCGAGCAGACCCGCCGCCGGTGCTGCAGGGTGACGCCCTCGAGAGGGCGCCCGGGGTGCTGGCCGGCTTGGGGGAGGGGCGCGCCGTGGTGCTCAACTCGTGGTCGTTCGCCTACTTCTCGATCGACCAGCGCCAGGCCTACGTTGAGCTGCTGTCCGAGATGGGCCGGAGCCGGCCGGTCGCATGGCTGTGCATGGACGCCCCTGGGGTGGTGGAGCTCCTGGCCGGGCAGGCCCCGTCGGCGGGGAGCGCCGAGAGCGATGTGCTCGGCAGCGTGACGTTCGAGGGCGGAAGACCGCCCCGTGCCGAAGTGCTGGCGTTCGTTCAGAGCCACGGCCAGTCGATGGCCTGGCAGGCCCAGCGCTAGTCCCGTGACGTGGTCGAGCATCTGGTTCACGGGCCTGACCGCAGTCGGGTCTTGGACCCCGTTGCGACCCTGTGTGCGCGTTGCCTCCCCCACCGACATCGTTCGGTATCGATGCTCCCAGGCCGGTGGCGACGGGTGTGGCCGGGTTGGGCTGTTCGTCGGGTGGGAGCAAGGTCGGAATGGCTGACCCATCATCGCCGGAACGACCGGGGCCCCGGGCGCCCCACGATTTTCGACCTCATGTACGCCTCTTCCGTCCCGCCGTGGGACATTGGGAGGCCACAGCCGGCCTTTGAGGAGATGGCCCGTTCGGGAGGCCTCACCGGCAAGGTTCTCGATGTGGGATGCGGCACCGGTGAGCACGCCCTGCTCGCGGCCACTCTCGGTCACGAGGCCCTCGGCGTGGACATCGCTCCCCGGGCCATCGAGCAAGCCGAGGCGAAGGCAGCTGCTCGTGGTCTCGAAGTGCGATTCCTGGTACGGGACGCCCTCCTGTTGCCCGAGCTCGGCGAGCAGTTCGACACGGTGCTCGACTGCGGGCTCTTCCATGTCCTCGACGACGCCGATCGGGTTCGGTTCGTGCGCAGCTTGGCTGCCGTGGTACCTCTGGGCGGCCGCTATCACATGCTCTGTTTCAGCGACCGTCAGACCGGAGAAGGGGGACCACGCCGAATTACACAGGGTGAGATCCGAACGAGTTTTGCGGAGGGGTGGGACGTGGACTGCATCGAACCCACCATGATCGACGTCACCGACGACTCCTCAGGAGTACTCGCCTGGCATGCCGGGATCACTCGGAACTGACGTCACCGGTCAAGCAGGGCACCGAGTCTCGAGTGTCCTATTGGGTTACTCCTGGGCCGCTCGTTCCGTCTTGACGAAGACCGTGACCTGCCTTGCGCTCTCCGAAGTGAAGGGCGACCCCTCCCAGTCGCCCCAACGATCCTGGAGTTCGAAACCAGTGATCTTCGCCATGAGGAGTAGCTCCGACGGCCAGATGTACCGGTAGGGAGCTGAGTGACGCACCAGGCGGCCGTCGACCTCGATCCAGTGATGGGACCGAGGCCACCTGCCCCACGACGTCGTCGAACGTCTCGATGCCGACGTGGTCAGCGTCCAGCCGGAAGACCCAGGCCGCTTCGGACGGGGGTACTCGGCGCAGCTGGGGGACGATCAACTCGATCACGAAATGTCCACCGATGACGAGGTGGGCGGCCGCGTTCGAGAACACGGCGATCTGTTCCTCCTGGGTCGTCACGTTCATGATGGAGTTGGCGACCAGGTACACGAGTTCGAAACGATCGGGCAGGCGAGTCGAAGTCATGTCACCGATCGTCACGGGAACCGCATCGCCACCCGGCTTGCGGCGGAGCTGCTCGACCATGTCAGGCGAGAGCTCGATGCCGCGAACCGGGGTCCCGCGTGCGCTGAGCGGCAAAGCAATGCGGCCGGTGCCGACCGCGAACTCGAGGGCAGCACCATCGCCGGCGAGCGCCGCGAGCAGGTCCACCATCGGATCGACCACCGAGGGCTCCGCCAGGGCGGCGTAGGTCGCGTCATAGACTTCTGCGATCTCTCCGCCCCAGACGTTCGATCCCATGGGCCAAGTCTGCCATCGGTTCTGACCACGGACGTGAGGCAGTTGCGCTCAGTCGACAAGGACAGCCCAGAGCACCTTCGTGTTGCCTGCGTCCAGGTCTCTTGAGCGTGCCGCCGTGCGATGTGTGCAGTCCGTCGGCTTCGGCCTGCGGTAGTGGTTCCGAGACGCTCCGTGTCCCCGCATGTCGGGTCTTCTTCCCCTGTGCACCGACAGCGTCGTGCCGTTCGGGTGCTCGTCTCTATGTACGGCGTTCGGGGACAGGCTTATAGTTGCACGCGTCCATGCCGCACGACCGGGGTGGCGTCAGCAGATACGGGGGAAGGGATGAAAATTTCGTGCGGGCTGGCACCGGCTCTGGCCGTCGTGGAACACGCCCAACTGGCCGAGTCACTCGGCTACGACCGGGTCTGGCTCTACGACTCGCCGGCGATCTATCTGGACATCTGGGTGTCGCTGGCTCGCGTTGCCGAACACACCGACGGCATCGGGCTGGGGACGGCCGTCTTGGTTCCCAGCCTGCGCCACGTGGTGGTCACAGCAGCAGCGATCGCCAGCATCGAGGGTGCCGCCCCCGGCCGTTTGGCCTGCGGGTTCGGCACCGGCGCCACGGCACGCTGGACTCTGGGCAAGGACGCCCTCAGCCTCAAGACAACCGGGGACTACCTACGGCAGCTGCGCGCTCTGTTGCGGGGCGAGGTGGTCGAAGTCGACCGCGAGAACGTGCAAATGTGCCAGCTCGGCGGCTACGCCCCGGCCCGGCCCATCGACGTCCCCCTTCTGCTCAGTGCCCTTGGTCCCAAAGGACAGGCGCTCGCCCACGAGGTTGCGGACGGCATCATGACGGTGGGTTTCGGCCTGGGGGGATTCGGCTGGAGCTCGCAGTTGGTGGTGGGCACCGTGCTTGATCCAGGCGAGTCCCTCACGTCGCCACGGGTGAAGGCATCCGCTGGACCCTGGTATGCCATCTTGGCCCACGGGGCCTGGGAATCACTCCCTGCGGCAGCGGATCGGTTTCCCGCTGGAGCGCGGTGGCGGGCCGAACTCGAGTCGCGTCGTCCCCAGGCAGAACGGCACCTCGCCGTGCACGAGGGGCACGCGACGACCGTGACCGATCTGGACCGGATCCTGGTTGACGCAGCGGGGGAGGGCGTCGTGGGGCTGGGATGGGTGGCAGAAGCCGACGGCATCCGAGCCAAGCTCAACGAAGCCGAGGCAGCGGGGAGCACCGAGATCATCTTCGCCCCGAGCGGCCCCGACATCGAACGCGAGTTGCGGGCGTTCGCCGAAGTGGCAGGGCTCTAACCGCACCGACGGCCTACGGGGGCATTCGGGATGACGCCACTTTCGGCGTCACGGCCTTTCAATTGCTTGCTCATCCTGCTCCCGGAGGTCTGTGATCCCGAGCCCTCTTGCCGTGAACGGGGCCAGGGGCCTTTCTACGTCGCCAGGACGACAATCCCCACCAGTACGAACACAACTCCGCCAAGCAGATAGGAGAACCCGAGAACCTTGCGATATCCCTCGGGGTCTCCTGTCCGAAGCGAATTGGGGATTGTCTTCTGAACAACCCGAGCTCCCATGTGTCGGTAGTCAGACAGCAAGGTGACTCCGAGCAACATGAGGACAGTGCCGAACACGATGGCGAGAGCGCCTCCCACGCGGACGATTCTGCCGCGGATCGCTTACCACCGGCACACCGTGCGGGGTCCTTCCCTGGCGGGACCGGGGCCTCGCTCCTCAGCGACGGACGGAGGTGCGTTGGTGAGCCCTGGCCGTACGGGACACCCTGCTGTAACCCGCACTTCTGCCTTCGGACGTCGAATCACTCCATTCGCCCTGATCGGCGACGCACGGGTTACGACGGACCGCTTCGCCGCGGTATCACGTCGTGGTCCGACGAACTCTGGTGTGTGGGCTTGAGCGTCGGCTCGCGGTGTGCGTCAGCAGAAGTACCGCTCCCGCGGCCCGCGCTCGCCCCGCCCGTTGCAGCAGCTGTCCCGGCGGCCGTCCGCAGGTATCACGCCAGCATTGAACCGACTCTGTCGCTATGGCGGTTGAGGACCGGGCCTGCGAGCGTTCTTCTCGCGCGACCCGTCGGCCCGGTTCTCATCCCGCAAGTATCACACCGGACACCAACTGACTCTGTTCGCAATGGGCTTGAGCGTCGGTTCGCGGGCGACCTTCCATAGCACCGCCCCGCGACCCGGCGCTCGCCCCCATCTACCGTTCCCATGTCGGCCGCAACCGAGGGTGGGTGGATCGTAAGATCACACTTGGCCTGCTCGTCATGCGCCCAGCGGTGCCGACCCTTCGGCACCCTGGCGCTGGGCAAAATGCCACGTGACCGGTGTCCCACTCGCAACCGCCCCGAGAATGGACGCCTCGGCTCAGACGCCCCGCAGCTTGACCGTCGAGGCTTGGTTTGTCGGCCACGCTCCGAGAAGTGGACAACACGCCGATGTCCGGGATGTCCCCCGTCCACCGAGAGCTGGCTGCTGGAATCGGGAGCAGCTGGGTGCGGACACGTTCCAACCGCTACCTTGGCTGGGCGTGGATCACACACGACTTGGACGGACTGGACTCCAGGTGTCGAGACTGTGTCTTGGCACCATGACCTTCGGATTGCAGTGTGACGAGCCAACATCCGTATCGATTCTCGATCGAGCTGCCGAAGGCGGCATCGACTTCATTGATACCTCGGACGTCTATCCGCTCGGCGGCGATCTTACGACCCAGGGCCGCACCGAGGAGATCCTCGGTCGCTGGCTGCAGGGGAGGAGGGACCGTTTTGTTCTCGCCACAAAATGCTTTGGGCGGACCGGACCATCGCCGCTCGATGGTGGCAACTCCCGGAGACACATCTTCGAGGCAATCGACGCCTCCTTGCGCCGGCTGCAAACCGACTACATCGATCTCTATCAGCTTCATGGATTCGATGTGGCGAGCCCGATCGACGAGACGCTCGGTGCCCTCGACGATCTCGTCCACCAGGGAAAGGTTCGTTACATAGGGTGTTCGAATTTTCTTACTTATCAGCTAGTCCGCGCCATCGGTCGCAGTGAAACGCTCGGGCTCGCGAGGTTCGATTCAGTTCAACCTCGATACAACCTGTTGTTCCGCCAAATAGAGCGAGAGATGCTCCCATTTTGTAGTGAAGATGGTGTTGGAGTCATCTCGTATAACCCCATCGCTGGCGGCCTCCTGTCGGGGAAACATCGACGCGGTGATCCGCCGGCTGAGGGCAGTCGTTTCACTCTCGGCGGCGCGGGCCAAATGTATCAAGCCCGCTACTGGCACGACCAAGAGTTCGATACCGTTGATCAGCTCCTCGCCCTTGCGGAAGAAGTGGGCATTAGTCTCGTCACACTTTCAGTCGCCTGGGTATTGGCGCATCCGGCGATCACCGCCCCCATCATTGGGGCCAGCCATCCAGACCAGCTTGCACCGAGCCTCGAGGCGGCCGAGTTCCCAGTCGCCGACGATCTCAAATCCCGGCTGGACGAGCTCACTCACGACTACCGCATGGGTGACGCCCCACGATAGGGCCCCACGATGAGATTGCGCCGTCGCACCCGCATTGTTTTGCGCGATGGCAAGGGGCGTTTCGTGACCTTTGGAACGAAGTCGTGATGTACCACATCGAAGCGAGCCACGCGTCGGCATCCTCGTGACCCTCGGGTCGCTCAATCGCGAGAAGGAATCAATGGACTGTGTTCCCTCGGCGGCTGTGCCATCGCTTGATCTCGTACCCGAGGCCTCCGAGAGCGAGGGCGAAGAGCGGAAGTAGCAGCGGAGCCGGGACGTCAGGTGCCGAAACGGGAGGGTCGGACAATTGGTGCCTGGTGTGATGTCGATGAAGTGGGGCTGATACTCATGGTCGTCTTCTTCCAATGCCGAGAGCCCGTCCAAGGAAGTGATGTTGTAGGAAGTGACGAGTCCGTCGGGCCCCAGCTCAGGATGGAATGTCGCAATGTACGCGAGCTCGTCGGGATAGTCGGTCGTCTTTGGAATGGAGTAGACGTCGAGCGGGCTGCTCCATGGTCCTGTCGGCGAGCACGAGAACGTCAGGGCGACTTTCATCGTGTGTCCGGCCGAGCCAGCGATTGCGACCCCCATGTAGCCGCTCGCGCCCTGAAGGGGGATGACGCCATTGAGCGGTGGCAATCCAGGCGGATCGACGCCAGCCGGGGCCTTGCTGGTTCGCGAACACCGAGTCCAGTGAGGTGTCTGCAGTCGCCGTTGGCGGTGTACTCGGAGCGCAGTCGCCGCTGGAAGGACCGCCCTGGATGTCGGCCTCGTAGAAGCCGGTGGTCAGGCCTGTCGTCGTTTGGTCGGACTTCACGATCTGGCTGATGGTCTCGTCGGCTGGGATTCCAGCGGATTCGGCAGGAGGGCATGCCCAGCAGACCTGGATGTAGAACAAGCAGGCGAGCGAGGTTCCGATCCCAACCGGCACTGGAGCCCGACGCCAGGAACGGCGACGCCGACCTGAGGCGCAGGTCCGGCTCGCCGACCGCCTTGCAGCCATTCCAGCTCGCGCTCACCTCGGTACGAATCACCGTCAAAGGTAAGAGGGTGCCAAGACGATGGCAATCATCAATCTCGATTGCGTACAACCGTTGTCGCGTGATGTTTGCCCCTCTCTCACGAGGCGTTCACAAACCGGACGCCGGCACGGGATCCGAAAAGGATGTCCGCGGCCAGTTTTCAGTCCCCGCTTTTGGCCACCAGAAGTCCCCACCCCTCGAGGTGAGTTTTCAGTTTCCTGAGCCTAGGTTTTCCTCCCCTCTCGCGCCTCTTTCATGCGGAACGACTCGCCCTCGGTGACGACGAGCACGTTGTGGTGCAGCAGCCGGTCGAGCAGGCTGACAGCGGTTGACTGCTCGGGCAGGAAACGTCCCCAGTCTTCGAAGGGCCAGTGCGAGGCGACCCCGAGGGAGCGGCGTTCGTAGGCAGCCGACACGAGGCGGAAGAAGAGCTGGGCACCGGTGTGATCCATCGGCGCGAAGCCGATCTCGTCGATCAGGATCAGGTCGGCCTTGAGGATCCCTTCGAGGACGCGGCCGACCGAGTTGTCGGCCAGGCCCCGATAGAGGGTCTCGACCAGTTCGACCGCGCTGAAGTAGCGCACCTTGAACCCGGCTTCGATGGCGCCGTGACCGAGGGCGATCAGCAGGTGGCTCTTGCCCGTGCCGGCCGGACCCACTAGGCAGAGGTTCTCGGTGGCCCGCACCCACTCGAGGCTCGAGAGATAGTCGAAGGTGCTCTGTTGCACCGAGGAGGCGCGCACGTCGAACTCCTCGAGCGTCTTGGTCACCGGGAACGACGCCGCTCGGAGCCGGTTCGCCGCGTTGGAGGCGTCACGCGAGGCGATCTCGGCCTCGACGAGGGTGCGCAAGAACTCCTCGGGCTTCCAGCGCTGCGTCTTGGCCGTCACCAACAACTCGGGCGAGAGGGAGCGCATGGCCCGGAGTCGCAGCCGGCGTAGTCCGGCCTCGATGTCGGCGGGCAGGGCGGAGGGGCGGTGCTCACGACGGCTCGCCGATGGCGTAGTCGGACAGCGAACGGGTCGGGACGAGAGGCAGCTCGACGATGAGGGCCTCGCCCGGTGCCGCCGGGCGAGGGACCCCCGTCCCGGCCGCGATGATCGAGCGCACGTCGTGGGCGCGGAAGCGCCCGAAGGAGGCGGCACGTTCGAGGGCAGTCAGCAGCACCTCTTTGCCGTGGGCGGCTTCCATCTGAGCCAGCTCGGCGAGATCGCCCTTGAGCGACGTGATCCCCCGGGCGGCCGCGCCTTTGATGAAGGCCTCGGCGGCGGGACCGAGGGCGCAGAACGCCTTCTCGGCCGCAGTCTTGGGCCGCACCGCTCGGGTGGGCATGGGCCGGGGCCCGCCATAGTGCTCGTCGAGGATGGACGTCTCACCAGGGGCGACGAGGTCGTGGGTGGCGATGATCTCGCCCAAGAAGATGATCAGAACCTTGCCGTCTTGGGCCACGAGCTCGACTTGGCGGCCGATGTGGATGGTGGGCACCGAGTAGCGGGCCGAGCCGAAGCGCACGCAGCTGAGCCGGTCGACTTTGCGCACCACCAGCTTGCCGATGGTCGCCCGCAGGGACTCGGCAGCGTCCCCATCACCTCGAGCTCTTTGACCAACCGCTCGGCGGGGATGGCGCAGATCTCGCTGTGCTCGACGGCGTTGATCTCGTCGCACCAGGCCAGGCCCTTGTCGTTCGCCCCGGCCAGGTCGGCGACGCTGAGCTCGCCGGGGATCATGAGGTCGGACTTCACGTAGCCGACGAGGTTCTCGACCAGCCCCTTGGATTCTGGATCTGCTCCTTGGCAAAAGTCGGGCCGGAACCCGTAGTGGGTGGCGAAGCGCACGTAGGCAGGCGTCGGGATGACCAGCCCGGCGACGGTGTCGCCCTTGAGGCACCCCATGCGGTCGGTCAACGCTGTCTTGGGGACGCCGCCCAGATACTCGAAGCAGCACGCCAGCGCGGTCATGGTCGCCTCGGCCCCGAGATTGTCGGCGAAGTACACGAAGCGGACCCTGCTCCAGGCCAGCACGGCGCAGAAGACGAACAGGGGTCCGATCTCGCCCCAGTCGAAGACCACCATGTCGCCCGGTGTCCAGATGCCCGGACGCCTTCCCCGGTGCTGCTGCGCCCGCCACTGCGTCTTGACCTCAGCCACGAGTCGGCGGAAGTTGCGTGCGGAGCCGGTGTAGCCGGCCGCTCGGGCGATGGGGAGCAGCCGTTTGGCCGACATTTTCCCCTTGGTCCGCTCCACCCGCTCGATTACGACGCCTCTGACGGCGTCGTAGTTGTGCTCGACGACAGGATTCTCGCCCTTTTCGGCCGCTCGGGCGGCCAGCACCGATCGCTTCACCGTCTTGGGCGTCGTCCCGCAGATCTCTGCAGCAGCCCTGATAGCTGCCTACCTCTCGATAGGCGGCATGCATGTCCATGTGTTCCCTCACTGATTTCATTGAGACGTCCCTTGGTCGGTGCGGCGGTTTGGTTAGCACCGCCACCGTCACCGGCCAGGGGGCCTCGTTGGTGGATCCTTCAGTGAGGGGTGGGGACTTCTCGTGGCCAAAAACGGGGATTTCTCGTGGCCACCAGCGGGGACCTCAGCTGGCCATAACCGGGGACTTTTTCATGGCCACGGACAAAGGAATTTCTCGTAGGTTCGAGTTTCTCGAGGCCAGTCACACCGGCTCAACTGAAACAGTTCCATCGGCTGCGTTAATCCCGATTGCACCCGGTGCTTACGTCGGGAGAGGAACACCTCACGGGCAGCAGTGGGCGTGGGTTTCTAGGTGCAGTCCCCCTCCGACACTTGCCCTGGCCCGCGGAGTCTCCTGGGGTGACTCACCCGCGCCGTACGCCGTGTCGGGTCGAGCGGGACGGCACGCACCGCTTCTATCGATGGACTATGGGTGCAGATGGTCGAGTGATCCGACAGCGGCATCTCACCAGAGGCCAGCTGCCCATGAAACGGGCCTTCGGACGGTTGCTGGGACTGAGTTACGCGCCCTGTGTCGTTTGTCCGAACCGGAGAGCCTCGTTGTCGCCAAGGCGGAGGGTTTCCGCGGTGACCATCATGGTCATTCGTAGACGGTCGCTGAAGCGTTCGACGGGTTCGTCACCGAGATCGGCCTTGGCCCGGGCGGCTACCTCGGCCCAATCGATCTCGGAGAGGCGGTGTGGTCGTCGGTTCACGGAGAATGAGTGTACGACACGCGCGTGTTGCACCGCGCGGGGCGATACGCGGTGACAGAGATGAAGACCCACGAAGTCCGAGAGCCGTCTCCGCCCGGGAGAACTGTGGTGAGACGGGACAACCTCTGCACCTGAGGTTGAGGTCTAGCTGTCTGGACGAGATCTCGACGTCGCAACGAGGCGATCAGGGCGCATAGGGCGCAGGTCGGGTCTCGGCCCTGGTTGTGCCGAGCCCTGTCATGACGCCGCGTCGTTCGCGGAAATGTCACTTTGATTGCCATGATGACGGGATGCGTGACGACTCCCTGAAAGGCTGGTGCACGAACCCCTACGAACGGTACGAGGCTCGCCGAATATCGCAGGGACACGGACTTGGGAGGTCAGAGACCGTGACGTCGAAAGTCGCGACCGGGATGTCTTCGACCACAGTGAAGGCGGCACATTGCGCCACAGCCGTAGGGGCCGTTCGTCCGTATGGCCACATGACATCGTCTTGTGTGTCGCTCGAGTGAACGCCACGCGACAGAAGTGTTAGGTCGTGAGGGCCCGGTCGGTGCCGCTGCTATACCCGGACGATGGGCCGAACGTTTCGCCCATTCGAGAGCATCCTTCTGGCGACATGTGCCCTCTCCCTGGGTCTTCCCCTGGGCGTGAGCATCGCGGGCGGTACCGCCTCGGCCGCCATCACTGCAGTCCCATGCAATACCAACGGACCCGGTGGCACAGCAGACCCCGAAGCGTTGATCAGCGCTATCAGCGAAGCGGCGGGCGGCGACACCCTCAGTCTGGCCGCCGGATGTACCTACACTCTCTCTGCCGTCGACAACCCCGGTTATGTGAACAACGCCACTGCTGGTGCAAACGGTCTGCCTCAGATCTCCCAGAACCTCACCATCGAAGGCAACGGGGCCGCCATCCTGCGCTCCCAGAACGCGGACACTCCAAACTTCCGAATTTTCAACATAGGGCCAAGTGGTACGACCGTCACGCTCTCTGATCTGACCATTGAGGGTGGATCGCTGCCAGCTGTAGACGGCTTGTGCACGGACCTGGGTGGCGGCATCTACAACGACGGGGACCTCACCCTGACCGACAGCACGATTGTCGACAACACCGCGTGTGGCGGTGGGGGTGGCATCTACAGCAGCCATGCGCTGACAGTCATGGACAGCACGTTCGTCGGCAACAGCAGTCACGAGGGCGGGGGTATCTACAACGAATCGGACATGATCGTAGAGGGCAGCACGTTCTCGGGCAATACGGCGCTGAATCTTGACGGAGGCGGAGCGATAGACAACACAGGTCAGATCGTCATGGCGGCGACGATTGTGGCAAACAGCACAGACCCCGGCCGTGATTGCAGCGGGTTCGGTGCCTACGGCAGCCTCATGGATGACGGCTACAACATCGCCGATGACGCATCATGCAACTTGACGGCATCGACGAGCACCAACGCCTCCTCGGCCATCGATGCCTACCTGGGTCCACTCGGAGCACACGGTGGTCCGACGCAGACGGTGCCCCTTCTTACCAACTCCTCCACGGCACCCCTTCTCGCCAACTCGTCCATCGCGGGTGACATGCCTGCTCCCCCCGGGTACACGGCCCAGCAGCTGATCTTCGACGACCGGTTCTCGGGCACCAGCCTCGACACCACCAAGTGGAACACCTACCTGGGGGCGCAAGGCAACGTCTGGGACAACGACGGCACGCTCCCGGCGCCCTATTCGGGGCCGAACGTCCCCGGGGCAGGGACCGACCTCGAGATGTACGCCCCGTCCCAGGTCAGCGTCGACAACGGCCTCACGCTGACGGCGCAGCGCAACACGAACCAGTACGCGGGCACCTACCCCTGGCTCAGCGGCGTGGTCTCGACCGAGGGCAAGTTCAGCCTGCCCACCACCGGCTGGTACGTCCAGGCGAGGATCAAGGTGCCCGACATGACCCAGGGCCTGTGGCCGTGCATGTGGTTCCTCCCGGCGGGCTCGGGCCCCTTCAACGAGATCGACTTCGTCCAAGGTGGCTTCTACGGGGGGCCGGCCGACGTGGACGACGCCCCCGTCGGCGCCGGCTACTTCGACACCGCCGGCAACGTCGTCGACGAGGCGGTCCCCGACGTCGGCTTCGACGCTTCGGCGGGGTACCACACCTACGGGATCGAGTGGACGCCCGGCGTCGGCATCGACGAGTACGTCGACGGCAACCTCGTCTGGACCCTCAGCCAGTCACAGGTGCCCGGCGGGATCGTTCCCCAGGCGTACGAGATCATCCTCGACGTGCAGGTGGCCGCCAACGCCGACGCCGGTTGGCGCACCGTCACGACCGCCACGTCGCCCGGCGGCTCCATGGACGTCGCCGAGGTACAGGCGTACTCGTCACCAGTGCCTGGCCCCGACCCGGCCCTTGGTGCTCTTCCGGGTTCCTTTACACTCCCCACCGGCCAATCAGCCTGTTCCGTCCCGGACCAACGAGGCGTGGCTCGATCCGCCCCGTGTGACATAGGTGCTTTTGAGCTGGACGAGGATCTGCCTGCTGTCGATACTCCCGAAGTTCCGGTTGGCGTGATCCTCCCCGTTGTGGCCATTGGCCTCATGGGGGGCTCAGTTGTCTATCGGCGACGTCGAACCCTGCGGGAATGAGCGATCCGGCCTCGACGGATCACTGCACCGCTCGACTGTGCTTGACGAAGACACCAGTCCAGCGAGCGCGCGGATCCCCTGCTCGCCTAAGTTCTGCCGTGGCCCTCGACTACTGCAGCCGCGACCGCTTGGCTCGGCGCACCAGACCCACAAACCGGCGTCGGCCCAGAATGCCGATGGCGACCATGGCGACTCCGGCGACAATGAGCACCGGAGTGTCGTCACCGGCGCCGGTCATCGCGAGACCCGAAGAACCACTGCCGGTGTTGCCAGTCGAAGAAGGACTACTGACGACGGCGGCCACCGACGTGGTGGTGGTTGTCGTGACCCCGGCACTCGTGGAAGGAAGCGTCGTGGTCGTCGTGGTCGAAGTTGTCGTCGACGTCGTCGTTGTGGTCGTTGTGGTCGTCGACGAACCTGTCGTGGTCGCGGGATCGGGGGTCACCGAGCAGCATGGTGTCGTACCGACCGCCGGAAGGGCGGCGGTGTCCGTGGTGCCGTCGTCCACGTACGTCCACGCTGCTTGCACGCTGAGCGACGTGGGGCTCCCAATGCACGAAGCGGGGAAGCTCATCGCATAGGTGTTCGTCGTGGTGCTAAAGGTCGTCATGACGCCGCTGCTGGAGGTACACGACGCCGTACTCGAGGAGGAGGGCGTGACGGTACCGGTGAACGTACTGGAAGAGAAGCTCTCGCTGGCGCCGTAGGACGACGCAGTCGCACCATCGGTATAGAGAGCCCATTTGATCATGGTCCCGCTATTGGCCCAGTTGGGATCGGTCGTCGGATCGGTGGCCCGGGGCACCGTCATGGTCAAGGTGATCGTCGTCGCCGTGTACGCGTCGCTCACCTCGGAGATGCAGATGTCAGGCGTCGACGAAGTTGGAGTCGGGCACGCCGTCGTGGCGGACTGACTCGCCGTGGTCGCTCCAACCGAGGTAGACCCGCCCAGAACGGCCCCGAGAAGCGCCAGGACAACGACGCTATGGACACTCCATCGTGCAAGGTTCATGTCGGACCGGCCTTCGCCTAAAGCACGAGACGTTACCCATCGGCTGGTGACCCACGGGAGTACGGACGGTGAACTTTCCGCGACATTGGCTGAAGGGGCGGTCCGCATGGTGCTCGACAGTGGGGAACTGCACGTGCACGGCCGAGGTGGGCGTGCTCCCCCCCGGAGCACTCAACGGGACCTCACCGCCGGGCCACAGGCCGAACCAGGTACCGAGGGGTCAGGTTGCTTCGGAGAGCACTAGCTCAGACGGGAGATAACGGCCATGTCTTTCAAGCCGCGCCGACCTCCGGCAATACACGACGAGGCAGCAGCGTCGACCCGCCGAGTGCGACCACGGCGAGCGGCCACAGTTCCCAGAGTCCGACAAACGCCTGGACCAGCACGGCGGCGAAGATCATGACGGCTGCGACGATGAGGAGTCCCATACGCAGCTGCGGGGAGGCGAGTGGTCGTGTGATGGTTGCGGCCCCCTGGGGTGGCAGATCCGCCACGAGACTCTTTATGTCGTGGCGGTGGCGACTTCGGAGCACGGCGTCGATGCGCAGCATGCCTTCTTCGAGGCTCAGGCGGCCCTCTCCGATCGCCTGCGAGACGAAGTCCGCGGCTTCGTCTCGCTCGCGGTCAGATGCGAGCACTGGCGGTGAAGGGTGAGCTTCCAAGGTGACGGCTCGGGGGGAAGCAGCCCGGGCCTTACGGCTGGCCAAAAGGGCCTTGGCCCGTTCCGCAGCCCAACGCCCGGCCGCTATGAGCAGGGCAAAGAAGGCAATGACCAGGAACGGAAGGACTGCCTCCAGCAGCGAGGCGGGACCCCCGACCAGGTAATGGTGCCAGGGATGGTTGGCGTAGCCCGGGTACCCGCTATTTGGCACCGGTTATACCCGTCAACGTCGTGCCGATCCGATCAGGACCACGTATCCGAGCATAGACACATCGCAGCGGTAAGACCACACGGCCGCCTCAGCGGCTGGCGCCCACGGGCTCGGAGAGTCACGACGGTCGAGCACCCTTCGCCCTCTGTGAGCGAGACAGGCGGCGCAGGGGTCTTATGCGGGCCGGTAGACCTCGAGGAGAACGCCACTCTCGTACCGAATGAGATCGACCAGTTCCAAAGGGATTTTCGCTCGCCGGTCCGGGAAGATCGTGAGTCCGCCCCCGATCAAGACGGGAAACACCATGAGCCGCAGTTCATCGATCAAGTGATGCGTCAAGAGAGTGCGGACGAGCGTGGCGCTCCCAGCCACCAGGATCGGCCCACCGACTCCCTCCTTCAGCTTGGCCACAGCTTGGGGAACATCGCCGCGCAGCGCACGTGCGTTCCAACCCAGGTCGGTCAGGGTGGACGTGACGACATCCTTGGGCATCGCGTTCATCTTGTCCGCGAACTCGCCGTCTCTCTCCGGCCACGCCGCCGAGAAGCCCTCATAGGTGGTCCGCCCAAGCAGGAGTGATTCCGCTCCGAGCGTCTCCTTGAGCTTGTAGGCAAAGAGATCGGGCACCCCGTATGCCATCGTCCACCCGGCGTGAGGGTGGGTCTGCTCACCCCCCGGTGCTTCCACAACGCCGTCCAGACTGATGAACTCGCTGACAATCAAGGTGCGCACCGACGACCCTCCCTCTCTGCCGACCTCGGTGATCCGGACGATCACTCAGGTCGGTTGGCCCCATTGCCAAAACTATCCCCGAAGTGCCGAGCTACCCACCGGGCCGACCCGCGGCTTGCTCTGTCCCGTGTTGGTCTTCACTGCTCAAGGAGCTCAAGGAGCCGGCCAGGTCCAACCACGTGGGCTCCCAGAGCCTCGGCCCGCTGCCGCAACTCGCGATCCGCTGTGACCAGTGTGATCCTCTGATCAGAGGCGTTCAAAACGACCTCAATGAGCATGTCGTCGCCACTGCCTGCAGCGTGAAGCACCGATACGCCGTCGGCGACGCCAGCCTGGGCGCCCTCGCGCGCCTTGCCTTCCAGAACTACGACGACCGGTTGGGTGATCCGTCCCGAGTTAACGGCAACCCTCACTTGGTCGACGAACGCTCGAGCAGCTCCCGGTCGGTCCCGCCACCAACCGGTTGGACGGGACCCGACCACATTTGCTGCATCAACGAGAAGCACTGCTCCAGTCTGATTGTTTTGGCGAACCGTGGGGATCCCTGCCGCCGGTCAGTGTCCACTCTGCCGGGTTTCGGGGGGCACTCTAATCCAGGGGGTCCTGTCCACCGGCTCACACAATTCGGGTTTGTCAGTAGGGTCGATCGGTTCTGTGCTTTCCCTCGGGAGTCCGGGGTCTGCAGGTCCGTTCTCTCCATCGGGCCATCGTGTCGGGTGTCAGCGTCATGTCGGCTCCCTCGTGATCGTCCGTGATGGCGTGGCGATTCCGGGATCAGTCGCTCGTTCTGCTGCGCATCGGCAGCTCGCTCCGGCAAGGACATAGTCCCGTCGACGCGGGGCGGGGCTTCGCTCGTAGGAAATCGAGGTGAGGCGTAGACTTTGGTTTGTGAACATTCCACTTGCGTGCACTCTCGAACCGGGAGCCGCCAGATCGCAACTGAGTGAATGGGGGGACATTCTCGGCAACGCTGTCGGGCGTTCCGAGCGCACATCGGCGAATCGACTCGAACTCAGCCTCGTGCCCGGATTGGACGTCGGGCCCATAGTCAACCTCGCCCAGCGTGAGGCTGCATGCTGTCCGTTCTTCCATTTCACACTGGAAATCCGTGCCGAGGGCCCCACCCTTGTGATCGAAGTACCCGATGACGCGGTCGCCATTCTCGATCAGCTGGCATCCGGCGCTCCGTAGGTAGCTGCTCACACTTTCCAAGGGTCATACGGCCTCGGCAGTGGGGACGCCCCTGTCCTCCAGCTTCTCGGAACTGACAGACTGCAACCTGTGCCGTCGATCTCCGGCCGTGTCGAGGTCAATCTAACCGTCAGTGACCCCGAGAGGAGTGCAGCCTGGTACTCAGAGTTATTGAGCCTGGAGGAGCTGTACGACCATGTGGATGAGGACGGCGGGATGCGTTACATCGCTCTCGTCGACTCGGAGAGTCAGCTCGTCCTCTGCCTCGTCGGCCACCGGGAGCAGTCCGGAAATCGCTTCAGCGAGTTCCACGTCGGTCTCGATCACCTGGAGTTCTTGGTGGATCGTCGAGAAGACCTTGACGAATGGATGAGGAGGCTGAACCGGCTCGGAATCCCGCATTCCGGAGTGAAGGAGCCCGCGTACACCCCGAACGCCATGCTCACCTTCCGTGACCCCGACAACATCCAGCTCGAAATTCTTCTGGAGGGCACCACCGACAAGGTGAACCGGCCAACACCGATGCTGTGCTCCGAGGGAGACCATGGTCGAGATGTCTTCATCAGCACCGCGAGGCCGTCGTCCATCCTGGATTCCATCACCGACGACACGAGCGAGAGGCTGGAGGGGTTCTCGACTAGCTACCGGTCGAGACTCTCACCCGCTTCGAGTCCGTGCTTTCATCCACCATGGGACATCGATGAGATGGTTCAAGAGCTGTCCCGGTCGAGCGACTGGCTCAAATTCAACCCGATGTGTCACATTCTGCTGTGCTCCCGGGTCATAGATGATGAAACCCTGAACCCTGAGGAGATCATCATGGACGTTCGATTGAACCCCTATAGCAGTGCCGTTGCCGCGAAATTCGTCAAGTACATCAATTCGTCGGGCTCGGTCATCACCGAATCGACGTTGCCCGCCGCGACTCAGGAGCTTGTGAAGATCCGAGCTAGCCAGCTCAACGGGTGTTCCGGTTGCCTCGATATGCACACCAAGGACGCTGCGCATCGAGGGGAAAGCCCAGTGCGACTTCACCTGGTCGCCGCGTGGCGAGAGGCGACCGTCTTCACAGAGGCCGAAAAAGCCGCTCTGGAGCTCACCGAACAAGGCACCCGTCTCGCGGATTCCGCTGGCGTCAGCGACGAGGTCTGGGCGAACACGGCCAAGCAGTACGACGAGGAGCAGCTCTGCGCACTCGTCTGTCTCATCGCCCTCATCAACGCCTACAACCGTCTGAACGTCATCACTCGGCAGCCTGCCGGCGACTACCAGGCTGGCCAGTGGGAATGAAGGGCTGGTTCGAAGCGCTGTAGAGGACGATGAACGACAAACGACGTCAGGAAAGGATCACCTGGTCCTCTGTCGTCGAGACAACTTGGGTGGCTGATACCTACGTGCGTACAGAAAAAATGGACGCGCTCTGACGTAGCCTCTTGTAATCGGCTGCCGAGATGTATTTTTGGCGACGGAGAAAATAGAGCCGCTGTTTGGTCCATCCCTTGAGCAATTCGGCTTGCTGACTCTCAAACGCGCCCTGGGAGATTTGCTTCCCTTGTAGCCGGTGATTGAGCTGTATGAGAGCGGGTCGAGGATCTACCCCCGGGTCTCCCTGAGTCGGGCGAGCCTGACCCGCCTCCAATTTCTGCGACTCCATTGGGTGCTTCACAAGCCGACGCCGAAATGCACGCTGAAATAGAGCGCCGATCGGACCGGGGCGGCCACAACGTTTTGACAACACTGAGACAACGTCTTGACAACCAATCGATCAAGGCGATTTTGAGCTACCGGTCGATGTGCCTACGAACGTTGGCCTCGTTACGCCGTGACGACCGGCGGCGCTGCGAGCGGTGGGCCTCCGGTAGAAGCGGGGGTCCATCGTCCACCGCTCAACCGGCCGGGGACGGCGAGCCCGACGAGGATTTGAGCGCGGCGGCGAGCCGGTGCAGCTTGGCGCGGACCGAGGTTGGGACGAGCCGTTGATCGCCGGGGCACAGGTCGATCAGTGCGACCGACTCGAGAGCGTTGAACGTGTGGACATTGGCCGGCAGATGCGTCTGGCCCTCAACGCTGTGCGCCCCAAGGGCCACATCCACCAGAGCGGCGTCGATGCCGCCGCCTCGGCGCAGGAAGGCGCAGAAGGCAGCCCCGTCGATCAGCATGGCCCGGAGGGCGACGTTGCCGTCCCGCTGCACGTAGGTGGCCAGGTCCGAATCGGCCTTGGCCACGTCGGTCAGGTAGCCGGCGTCCTCGAACGCCGTTGTCTTCGGAGCGCGCAGCGGGCTCGTGGGGTGATCGGTCGTGGCCGATGAGGCGTACACGCTCCCGTCGAAGACCGCGGTTCCGACGACCAGCGTGACGAGGGCGACGAGGCTGCCACAGGCCCACTGGAACCATCTCACGAGGACTGGCTCGATTCACGGTGCATGACGACCCTCCACGGGTAGAACCCGACGACCGCGGGCACGGGGCAACCTTCAGTCGTTCTCGACCTGGTAGTCCCACTTGGCGACGATGTGGTCGCCGTCGGGGGCCCAGCGGAGGAGCCCCTCGCCGATGGGCATGACAGAGCGGATCTGGAAGCTGAGACTCTGCCCGGTGTGCAGGGAGAGGGGCAGAGGTGATTGTCCGGGCACGAGCGCCGGTTTGTAGACCGTCTGCAAATGGTCGATGGAGTCGAAGTCGGCCACGCTGATCGGGAGGGTACCTCGAACGTGGCTGAGCGAGATCGTCCACGTGCAGGTGGTGAACTGCTGCTGAACGGGCAGTCCTTCGCCGGGCACCACCGGACCGTTGACGACAGCGAGGGCCGAGAAGGTCGGCGTCTGGACCCGGACGAAGTCCCCTTCCACGGTGAGGGCCGGGTGGGCCACCGTGCCCACCACGGTCTGGTCGATTGGATGGTCGAGCTGTTGCTTTGGTAGCCACGACTCGGGATTTGCGACGTTCAGCCCTGGCGTGGACGTCAGCCCGTAGATGCCCCAAGCCATCGTGGCTGCCAGGACCATCGAGACCCCCCAGAACAGGGCGCGGCGAACGCCCGACGGACCGGTCCGTTGGACCCGGTCCGTCGGAGCGTCGGCCGTCGGTGCGACGGCCGTGGTCATGCGGTGATTGCTCCGTTCCGACGGCGACGCAGGACGAGGTACCCGCACATCAGGAGGAGTCCGATGGCCGGGAAGGCGACGACCAGCGACGCTTCGGGGAGTCCCTCTCCTGGGTTGGTGGGGATGGGGGGCATGAACCCGTTCCCACTCGGGGCGGTGAAGACGTCGGATCCGAAGGGCTCGAGCCCGGTCTGGGCGGCGTAGCCGATGTGGCCCTGTCCGTCGAGACCCCCACACACCGAACCCGTCGGGAGGCTGACGTCGGTCGAGGTGCCCATACAGCTGGACACGTCGAAGAGGTCCTCCATGGTCCGCAGCCAGCTGTAGTGGTTGTAGTACGTGGTGGACACCGAGCCGGGGGCGATGTAGGGGCTGATGAGGACGCTGCCCGTGTCACCGCCACCCGTGGTCGGGTCCGTGGCGTCGAACAGCGGGTCAGCGGTGACGGGCGCCGTCGGCGTCGACAAGCTGGACAGCAGGGCGGGGTCGCCCTCGCCACTGAGCGTGACGCTCGTGACAGTCCCGGCGATGCCCACCGGATTGCCCGCGTCGTCGATGGCCTGGAACGAGGCAACGACCGTCGGACCGCCGCTGTTGGCGGGGTAGAGCTCGCCGGTGTCCGACACCGTCCCGACGAAGAGCCCGTTGGGGAAGTCGGCGGTGTACGCCGACGATCCGATGGCGACCGGCGTGCCGTTGACGGTGATGGACGTGATCTCCCGGCCGGTGTCGTCACCGACCAAGACCGGATTGCCGCTCGTGGGCGCGGGGTACGAGATCGTGCTCGACCCGCCGCCGCCGGTCACGGTGTCGGTGCGGGGCCCCGGACTGCTGCCAGCGTCACCCCGGACGATTCCCGGCACGCAGTCGGCCGGCACCAGCGTCGGCGTGGTCTGCGTGCAGGATGGCGGCCGGTCGACGTCGAGGTTGAATCCCGGCCCTGGGTAGAGCTGATTGCCGGAGCCATCTGTCTGCAGTGGCGAGTTCGGGCCGGTCGGCTCGACGCTGACGTTGGTGCCGCCGATGTTCTCGCCGGCCGTGTCGGCGAGAATGCTGTAGGCACCGAAGATCGAGTCGGCGCCGGGGTCGGTGCCGCCGGTCCCGTAGGTCGGGGCGTCGGCGGGAGCCGAGGTCTGCGGCGATGACGTCCCCTGGCCGGCGGGCATCGCCGGCGAGCCGCTCACGACGCTGCTGTTGGTCAGCACGTTGTTGAACGTGTTCCCAGAGTAGGTGAAGTCGGGCTCACCCTCGTCGAAGGTGATGTCGATCAGACCTCCGTGGGCGTAGGCGGACGACTGCTCGATGAGCGGTACGTAGTAGGCCAGGAATAGGTCTGAGGCGTATAGCCCGCCGGTGAAGTTCCGTGGCGTGGTGGCCTCGGGGTCGTAGGCCGGGAGACCGGGCGGGTTGTAGATCGGGTCGTTCAGATTGACCTGGCCGGCGTGAGGTCCGCTGGCGTACAGGCCGAAGGCACCTGACAGGTTGTTGCCCTTGCACGTGGTGTCGTGGGCGTCGCTGCAGTTGTCTGGGGTGATCCAGCTGAATTGCGGGACGGTGTTGGCGTTGAGATCGTGGACCAGGCCGTAGTTCGGGTCGTCCAGATTGGCGATGTGGTTGTTGTCGCAGTTGGTGCCGCCACCCGCAGAGGCCTGCGGCTCGGTGAGCGGCGTTCCCATCGGGTCTCCCGACCCCCCGCCGGTCAGGGAGGCGAACCAGGGGAAGGGGAAGTGCTTGGCCACGTACTGGTCCGAGTACTGGGGGTCGTTGTTGGAGGACCCTGTCCCCTTGACCAGCGACGCCGACGTGAGGTTGCTGACGTCTGCCGGGAACGTGGCGGTGTCGCTCATGAGCGTCGGGTTCGACACCGGGTTGTTGGAGGACGACCCCGGGGCACCGCACGCACCGTCTTCACGACCGGGCACGCTGTCGGCCACCCACGATGTCGAGCCGATGGGCTGCGCACCACCCAGGTCCTGGGCGTAGCCCTTCCAGCTCACGCCCGCTGCGTTGAACTGGTCGAAGAGGGTGGGCGTGTCGGTCGGGTAGACACAGCCGTTGGTGGGGCTGATGGTGGGAGGACTGGTGGTGTTGTTGTACGTGCTGGGGGTGGGGGCATTGGGTCCGAGAGAGGACGCGACCTGCCCGTAGTTCCAGTTGGGGGTGTCGGCGCCGACCGAACCGCTGGTGACGATGGTCGAGTTGGAGCCGAACGGAGTGACGGCGTAGCTGCAGTCGTTCTGGGTGTCCGCCTCCGGGCCTTGACCCGAGGCCAGGGCGATGTAGTTGTCCTGGCTGGTGTGGCCCGTCCCGTAGTAGTTCTTCAGCAGGACGCCCTCCGACGGAAGGGTCTGCCAAAGGTACGAGTTGTTGTTGAGGCCGGTGAAGGTCTCGTCGTAGGACTTGTTCTCCAGGATGATCAGCCAGACGTGCTGGATCGCGCCAGCGGGTAACCCGCCAACGGTGGTCGGGCCTCCTGCGTTCGCCGCGCTGACCCCGAGGGGGATCACCACGCTCAAGGCGACCAACAGAGCGGCGCCGAGCGTGACGACAAGCGGCTTCAGACGATTCCTCCTGCGGAACCTCGAGAGCATGTCTCTTTCCCCTTTTCTTAGAAACCGGTGTGTCGGTTTTACCGAGGCAGTGCTAGGCGAAACCAGGGGTCTTCACGGCATTGCGCGCTCGGGTCACACAAAGTTCATCGCGGCATCGCGTCGGCATCACCGTCGTCACTGATTCAACGGAAGCGCTATGACACTTCGCCGACGAACGACGTTCGAACAGAACGAGCCTCTTGACGTCCCGCTGACGCTGATGAACTGAGGACCGGTTTCGGCAAGACCGGACCAGTTCGTCCACTCCAACGTCTCCTTGGTACTCAATCTCAGAAGCTCAGGTCAATCGGTGGTCGAACAACGCATCGAGACCGCGCGACCTCGGCAGAGGGCACAGAGAAATGATTTCGCTCTACCACCGTTCAGAGCCCTCGCGGGCTCCTGCCCCTTCCGGCCCCGAGCGCTCCAAGCGTCAGCATCGCCCTGGCGTTGGACGATGCCCGCGAAGGATGTGGGAACGAGAGGTGAACTGTTGGTGACGCGAACGCGGATCCCACAACGTTCCTTGGCGCTGACTGCGCCGCTGTTGCGGCGTGAGTCACCTATGTCCGACGTGGGGAATCGAGACGGTTGCTACGCCTGTGCTTCCCGGCGCTGCAGGCCGAAGAGCGCGGGCCCTGCCCGGAGGCGACCCCAGTTCTCCGTTACACAGGGACGTACACAGGGACGGTTGGTGATCCCGCCTGAGAACTCCTGCCGAATGACCCTGTTGCCCGGGTGTTCCCGACCGTACCGTGCTGTCAGGGAGTCGAGACGATCGGAGGCGTGGTGAAGCGACCGGAAATGGAAAAAGGGGACATGGACCGGTGAGCGTCGTCCCGGTCAAATTCGACCTCTGCTTCGTCCACGACGGCCACCAGCTTGTCTACGACCTCTATGGCTCTTCCTCCGGCCCACTCGTCGTCTACCTGCATGCCCTGCTCCTGGACGCCGAGCTCAATCGGGGCATCGCTCAGGCACTGGCCGAGCAGGGCTATCGGGTCGCCCTGTTGGACCTGCTCGGCCATGGCCGGAGTGACAAACCGACGCACGCGTCGACCTACCGCATTGACAGCTATGCGGAGCAGGTCGTCGCCTTGCTGGACCACCTCGGAGTTGAGAAAGCCGTCCTCGGGGGCATCTCGCTCGGCGCGAACGTCAGCCTCTTCGCGGCCAGCCGCTATCCGGAGCGAGTCCGCGCACTGATACTCGAGATGCCCGTGCTGGAACGGGCGGTTCCGGCCGCGGCCATGGTGTTCGTCCCGATGGTGCTCGCTGCCCACTACGGACGGCCCGTCCTGAGGGTCACGTCAGGCCTGATGGGCCGGGTCCACAGGACGAGATTTGGGCCGCTCAACAGCGTGCTGAACGCAGTTTCGCTGCCCCCCGACGCGACCTCTGCCGTGTTACACGGGGTGCTGGTCGGTCCGGTCGCGCCCACTCAAGAAGAGCGCCGTGCCATCGAAGTCCCGACACTCGTGCTCGCGCACCGGAACGACATCATCCACCCGTTCGACGACGCCGTTGGACTGGTGGGGCGGATGCAGAACGGGGTCCTCGTCCGAGCCCGGTCCCCACTCGAACTGAGGCTCCGGCCGAAACGGCTCACCAAGGAGATCGTTGACTTTCTGACCGGCATCGACCCGACGCTGGCGCGCCGTCCGTCGAACCGGACCGCTTGAGATCTGGTCGTTTGGCCCACGTGACGTCCTCGTGGCTGGGTGAGATTTCTCCTCTTGATCTACGTCGCACGGTGGCACCGAAATTGAGGTGCAATCGCCCGAAGGCACGACCTCTGATCCGACGCATGCCACATCACTATGGCTTGGGTGGCTCGGTCCGGGCTGCAGCCAAGGCTTGCTGGGCTGCGCGAAGGTCGGCCAAGGTGTCGGGAGTCGGTGTGGTGACCTCTCGTTTGGCCGCTTTGATGAGAACCGTTTGAGCTCGTAGTACCGATTCCGGGATCTCTTCGGCCGCGGAGCCGTTGCTGGTCTCTCCGATCACGGAGCCCTTCGTCGAATAGCCAAACGCCGCCGAGCCAATGGCGCTGCTTTCATAGGCATCACTGTTGTCAATGTGCTGATCTATGCGCTCGAGTGCAGCCATCAGTTCATCGCGCTCGAATGACGGACGGATCCCTGAGGTACGCCTCGATCGACTCTTCCGCCAAACCGAGATCCCGTTCTAGCGTGGCGTCGACCGCAACATCTTCGTCCTCGCCCATCGGATGTTTTTGACGTCGAAACATGACACCTCATCTCCAGTTGGTGCAGGGTCAAGGTACAAGAAAGCCGATTGTCAGATCAGGACCTTCAGCCTTGTCGATCGGCCACTGCCGGTGGCCTGGAGGACCCGGCGTGGTTCCGCTGAAGTCGATTTGCCGTCTCCTCGGACTGAAGGGGCAGGCCGATTCCGATCGGCACCGCACTTTGGTGCGCCTCTTGCTGGCACTCGGGGCAATGGACCACCCAATGCCCGTCGTTTCGTCTGGAGACCTTCGGGTGGTGGGGACGCCTCATTGCTCGTCGACCTCCTCGCAGCCTGATCCTCGATTCCCCGGCGTTCAGCGATTTGACCCTACCTACATGCTGTGACGCTGGGCGAGGGGAGGACCCTGTCGGAATGCTTCTAGTCGCGCAATCGCCAGATCGGTTACCTACGCGTCAAACCCGTTCTGAGCCGAGA
This sequence comes from uncultured Acidimicrobiaceae bacterium, assembly GCA_963789235.1. GTDB lineage: Bacteria > Actinomycetota > Acidimicrobiia > Acidimicrobiales > RAAP-2 > Bog-473. The sequence goes on from CAWBJX010000003.1 coordinate 901,233, forward strand.
AGCGGGAGCGTCCACCGGACCAATGGGCGAGGACGCGTAGCGATTCGGCCGGTGCATGAGTTGGCGGAGGGTGAAGTGGTACACCGTGCTGGTGTGGCAGCATCACCAATCGAGTCCCCTGCGGGCTCGATTCCAGACCGGCGCTCGTCCTCCCGCTGGCCCACGTCCAAGGGGAACCGACGTGGGTCGGAGACTCGCATCATCGGTTCACTCGTTAGCAGTGCTCGAAATGCACATACTTGTACCAATGAACGGATGACTAGCGGTAGGTGATGCCGTTCCTTTTGAGCAAATCGGCTACAAACCGTGCTGGGATCATCACGGTCAGGCCTGCGGATAGTGCCACGTCAGGGACCGGTTTGTCGCTGACGGAATTCATCACAGCCGTCAACTTTGGCCCCACGCACACACCGATGACTCTTTGATCGCAGATCCGAAAGACCGGTGCACCGCTGTTGCCGGGACTCGCGGTGAAATCGCCGAGATACCTGTCGTTGTTGATCCCTTGATTGTTGTTCTTGTCCGCAACAGCCCAGCTGCTGGCGACGATACCCACATTCGTGACCATGGCGGCCTCGTGTAGCGGGTACCCGGACACGCCGACCATCTCACCCTCGTTCGGACGATCGACATCAAGACTCGCCGGCGTACCAGCCGTTATGTCAATGGTCTGACTAGGCGTTCGAACAAAGGGCCTGGGCCTGAAGCGGAGCCGCAGCAGTGAGAGGTCGTTGTCCGCGTCTGTATCCACGATCGACGCCGCTTCAATCGTGAAACTCGCTCGCATCTTCACGGGAGAGTCCATGTTGCCGATGGCCATACCGGCGGCTAGCCAACCCCCTTGCTGGGCAATGAGGTCAGCGACTGGATCGATTACGTGCTTGGCGGTTACGAGGTACTCGGGAGCTACCTGAAAGCCGGTACCCAGAACGATTGAGTCGGAGGGCAGGCCCCGGTATATCGAAACCTGATAAATCGAAGGGCGAATCGCATCTATGGCGTCAGGAATGTTCACGGCGCCCTCCACTCAACCAGCAAAGCCAATCCGTAGCAACCCGATTTGAGCCAAGACGTCAAGTCGTCCGGCAAAGGTCGTGCGGGTGACAGGCCGTTGAAAACGGTGACAGATTGGTGACATACCGCCTCTGACCTGCTCGGTTGGCGCCCGTACTGAGGCGCATCAAGAAGTCGGACGATCGTCCGACGGCTGGCGACGTGATGAAACCCGAGCACGGATTTGTGGCGATGACGTGCAGCGATGGCTTCCGAACCCTCGCCGGGGCGACTACCCAGCAGGCCCAAATACGCTGAGGGCGCTCAAACCGGAGTCACGGTGACGCCGCAGCTCCGGAAGCCTCCACGGGTCGACAATGGATCGAAGTCGACGATTGGGTGGGTGTGGGCCATATTGGCAGGATCAACCCAACGCCTGATCAGCGCGTGGCAGCCGACAGCCTCGCAAACCGGTCCCGATGGTCATGTTGACAGGTTCGTCTCCTTCGGGATGCCGCGAATCAAGGTGCCGTGAAGGAGTGGTGCCCGATCAGCGGATCGGGTGGTTCAAAGCCTTCGGATGGTGGAAGCCGCGGCCGGCGATTTGCCGTGTCGCCCGAAGCAGGATCGCCGATCCCAGAAGGGGGGCTGTGGAACGAATCGAGGCGGACATACTCATCCCGGCCCACGTGTGGCGAGGCGGTGAACGCATGAAGTCACCGGGTGAACTGAGCCCGGTGTGATGGGCCCCGGCGCCTTCGGATTGGCCTACGCACCGACCCTGGAGTCGCCTCCCGAGCGACTCGAGGGGCCTACGCTGACTCCATGAGCGCGCTCCCCCCTGCGACCACCCGCCAACGTGACCAGGCACTCGAGGTGCTGTTGAGCCGCGACCTCGATCCCATCGTGGACATGGTCGGCTGGTCGAGCGCCGACAACGCCTACGAAGTCGCGTCGGCGGACGGAGCCGTCCGGTTCCGCCGCGACGGCGGCGTGGACGATGGCTTCGAGATCGAGTCGGTCACGGGTCAGAACCCGCTCGCCAGACAGGACCAGACTCGCTTCGTCGGGCTTGAGGCCGAGCGGGCGTTGCCGCATCCGAGTCGCAACGAGAACAGCTACCCCAACGCGTTCGAGCAATTCGCCCAACTTTTCGACCATCCATCGGCGCCCGACCTCTGCGTGATCCACAGTGCTTCGCACAACTGGGTCGACCAGGGCGGCCATCTGGGAGAGCACGGATCGCTGGGTGTCGTGCAGGCGAGGGCACCCTTTATCGTCGCCGGCGCCGGGGCACCGCGGCTCGGAATGGCCGACATCGGATGCAGACTGATCGATGTGGCGCCGACGATGTTGCAGATGCTCGCGCCCGAGCACCTCGACCATCCGCTTCTCTCCCACCAGGACGGGTCGTTGATCGAAGCCCTCGTCGACGGCCCGGGCCCGGCCCGGCATCTGATCGGGTTCCTATGGGACGGGACCAACCCCAACGTGCTCTACGACCTTGCGGCTCGGGGCGAAGCCCCGAACGTGGCGCGTCTGATCGACGAGGGGACGGCCTGCCGGTTTGGTGCGCTGGCGTCGCTCCCGACGGTCACGCTGGCCAACCACACAACGATCCTTACCGGCAGCCACCCGGGCCACCACGGGATCCTCCACAACGCCTGGGTCGATCGGCGTACCGGTACACAAGTAATTACCAACTCGCCGGCGACGTGGGCGACCTCCATGCAGTGGCTCAACCCTGGGGTGCAGACCATGCACCACGCGGCCAAACGCGTCCGTCCCGGGACCACCGCCTCAATCAACGAGCCCTGTGACGCCGGGGCCGACTATTCGACGTTCGGCCTCGTGCGCAACGGTGAGCGCCCGCCGCCCGCCCCCGGACCCGACGACCTACCCGACGCGACCACGCGCTTCGTCAGACCAAGCAAGGACTACCGCTGGGCGTCGCGCGCTGACCACACCGCCGTCGAGCAGTTTCACCGCGTGTGGGCCGACGCCGACGGTGAGCCGCCCGTCTTCACGTGGGTCAACTTCACGCTGACCGACTCCGCGTTTCACGAGGGCGGCCCCTACTCGGAGATGGCGGCGAGCGCCGTGCGTGACAGCGACGCCCGGTTGGGTCGCATCTTCGAAGTCGTGGAGCAGACCGGATTGTGGGAGGACTGTGCCTTCTTTCTGGTCGCCGACCATGGAATGGAGGAGTCCGACCCCGCCGTGCGAGGGGACTGGGATGCGGCACTCGCGGAGGCAGAGGTGGTGGTGCGCGACGAGGGATACGGCTTCTTGTACTTGAGCGATTCGTGAGTCCCCGAGCGACGAGCCCTTGCGGTGCCCTCGGGACACTTACCCGCTTGGTGATCCTCTGCTCGGCGCTCGCCCGCCGGCGACGAAGTTAGGGATACTGATAAGTCGAGCAAAGGGTGCCGAGCGTCACCCACCGAAGACGTCAAGACCCCGTACGTCGAAGGGTGGGCCGTGGGCTTGGCGGCTCAAATGCCTCGCAACAATTTGGATTGTGCTATGTCCAAGAGCCGTGATTGCGCGCTCAGCCACTCGCTCGATCGCGTTACTCGACTTTCTTGTAGCACGTGGTGCAAACCGGTAGGGCTGTCCGTACGTGCTCCACACCGTCGACAGACGGGTATCCGTCCATTGGTTTCGGGCGCATGGTGCTCGTCGAGCAGCGCGGCAACGTGCAATGACTCAGGTGACGTCATGGGACCTCCTAACGCCGCATTTCCGAAGCTTACAGCAGAAGCATGACGCCGGCCTCGGGATGAGCGAGACGTATGCGCCGTTCCACCCTATGCCCGGTGCTGAGGGGGATCAGCATGTTCGAGAACACCCCTCATCGCATCGGGTCCATGCGTGCCGGAGCCTCGCGTCGAGGTGCCGCCGGCAGTGGTGCACCGTGCGATGAGACCTGCCCGCCGCCGTCGCAGCTCACGTGCAGCGCCCACGGGTGCTGGGTAGGTTGGGTTGAGGCATTTGCGGGGAGGACAGCGTCATGGATGAGTCAGTTCGCCAGCACAAGTTTGTGCTCGATGAGACGGAGATGCCCACGACCTGGTACAACCTCGTGCCCGATCTGGCCAGCCCGCCGCCGCCGGCCTTGCATCCCGGCACCCTGGAGCCGGCAGGCCCGGACGACTTCGCCCCACTGTTCCCCATGGATCTCATCCTTCAAGAGGTGTCGATGGACCGGTTCATCGAGATCCCGGGGGCCGTGCTCGACGTTTACCGACAGTGGCGACCGAGCCCCCTCTTCCGGGCGCACCGCCTCGAGCGGGCGCTCGACACGCCCGCTCGCATCTACTACAAGTACGAGGGAGTCAGCCCGGCTGGCAGCCACAAGCCCAACACCGCGGTACCCCAGGCGTACTACAACGCCAAGGCTGGGGTCCGGAAGTTGACGACGGAGACTGGGGCCGGCCAGTGGGGCTCAGCGCTGGCCTTTGCCTGCGCATTGTTCGGCCTCGACTGCGAGGTGTGGCAGGTGGGGGCGAGCTACGACCAAAAGCCTTATCGACGCCTCATGATGGAGACGTTCGGCGCCACGGTTCACCGTTCCCCCTCGGAGTTGACCCAAGCAGGCCGCAAGTACCTGGCCGAGGACCCTCAACACACTGGCTCGCTCGGCATCGCCATCTCTGAGGCGGTCGAGGTGGCGGCCCAGAACCCCGAGATCCGGTACTCGCTGGGCAGCGTGCTCAACCATGTGCTGCTCCACCAGACCATCATCGGCGAGGAGGCCTTGCTGCAGCTGGCCAAGGCCGGCGAGTCGGCGCCCGACGTCATCGTGGGGTGCACCGGTGGAGGCTCGAATTTCGCGGGTCTTTCCTTCCCCTTCCTGCGCGAGAAGCTCGCTGGCAAGATGTCGCCCAGCATCCGGGCAGTCGAGCCGGCCTCGTGCCCGTCGCTCACCCGGGGTGTCTACGCCTATGACTTCGGTGACTCCGCCGGAACGACCCCCTTGATCAAGATGCACACGCTGGGTCACGACTTCGTCCCGGATCCCATCCACGCCGGGGGTCTGCGGTACCACGGGATGTCGCCTCTCATGAGCCACGTCTACGAACTCGGCCTGATCGAGGCGATTGCGGTACCTCAGACGGAGTGCTTCGCCGCTGGCATCGAGTTCGCCCGCAACGAGGGCATCGTGCCCGCGCCGGAGCCGACGCACGCGGTCGCCGCCGCCGTGCGCGAGGCGATCCGAGCCAGGGAGACGGGGGAGGAGACGGTCATCCTCACCGCCCTGTGCGGGCACGGTCACTTCGACCTGGCGGCGTACGACGACTACCTGAACGGCCGGATGGTAGACGAGGACGTCACCGACGAACGCCTGGCCGCCGGGCTGGCCACGATGCCGAAGGTGGGTTGAGCGGGCGAGGGAACATCTTCGACGGCGGCCACCACCTTCGTCGAGGGCGATGGCCCGGCAGGGGTTGTCGGGCCGTCGGGCGTCGTCGCAGTCCAAACATATGCCGTGATACGGCGGAACGATTCTCAACGGGGCAGAATGTTGCCCTGTGGGTGACTCAGCCACGTTCCGACTCGATGGCCATGTGGCCACCATCACCTACAACCGCCCGGAAGCTCTCAACGCCATCAACGCCGAGATGAGGCGCGACCTCAATGCCGCCTTCTCGCGGTTCCGTGACGACGAGGACGCATGGGTGGCTATCGTCACCGGTTCGGGGCGGGCTTTCTGCGCTGGCGCTGACCTCCGCGACGGAGCCGGCAGTGCTGGGGAATTCGCAGGCTCCTTCTGGGAGAAGCCGACGCTGAATTCATTCGAGAGCGGCTGGGAGATTTTTAAGCCGGTCATTGCTGCCGTGAACGGCTACTGCTTGGGTTACGGGCTCACGCTTGCCACTTGGTGCGATTTTGTCCTGGCGAGTGACCAAGCCGAGTTCGGTCTTCCCGAGGTCTGCCTCGGGGTACCGGCGATCGTGGCGTCGATACGTCTGCCGCAGCGCATCAACTGGGCAGATGCCATGGAGCTGTTGCTCACGGGTGAGCGCATCGACGCCGAACGAGCCCTTGCCATGGGCCTCGTCTGGAGGGTCGTTCCTCATGACGCTCTGCTCGACGAGGCCACCGCGCTGGCGAGACGCCTTCTCAGCGGTGCACCTCTGGCACAGCGAGTCATGAAGGAGATGGCGATGCGGACGCGCCACATGGCGCCGTTGGAGGCCATCCGCTTCGGCGAGACCATGCGGCAAGTCGCCGGAAGCACCCGGGACGCGACGGAAGGTCGTCAGGCCGCAGCCGAGCACCGATCGCCGCGTTGGACGGGGCGATGAAGCACACCAGGTTGTCCAAGCACCCGGACGCCGTGGGTTGGGCCGGCGAGTGTGGACTTGATCGGGGCAGCAGCCCCTGTCATCCCCAAGTTGGGCACTTCGCAGGATCGAAGCGGGCCGTTGTCATGGCCGACCGGGACCCCCAGGTGTTGTGAGGGTGTTGTGAAGTTGAGCTACGAACGGCTCTAGGGGTTTTCGGCCACGGTTGCGAAAATCGCTGTAGGCGGGGCCGACCAAACAATCGGACTGACAACCAGGGGCTCCGGCCCCGCCTCTACTCTCTCCTGAGTCAGAACCAAACACATTTTCAGTGGCGCTGGACGCGCTGCCGCTTAGCACCGAGGCACCGGGTTGATGGCGGCGGCGCGCACCACATTTGCAACCAGATGTCACCGAACCTGAGACAACCGCGGCGCAGGCTGTTCACACATGGGCCGCACAACGGGCACGGAGAGGACGCTGGCGGCAGCGCCCGCCGAGGCGCTGTCCGAGTTCCATCACGGGCGCGAGGTCGGCTGGATCTTCCATCACAGTGGGTCTATCGGCATTGCACCCCAGGGAATGGAGTGACGCTCACGTGTATCGGGGGACTGATGGTCAGGGTTATCCACATCGCGAATATCGGAACCGAGACGGCTACCGTCGAACTCGATGACACCATTGTCGAGGTGAAGTACTCGGGAATTGCGGACATGCTCAGCGAGGCCGCCAGGCTGCAGAAAGCGGAGCGGGCCGCCCCGTGCGACGTCTCGCTCGAGAGCCACCGCCGGGCATCGGGGAAGTTCGCAACGGCATCCGACACTGCCCGTAACCGCGTACTGCTGGCACCATGAAGCACGCCGACGCGGAGCGATCCTCTGGGCTCGGGAACGACGACTGTCCGTTCTGTGACCACACGGATGAGCACGAACATCAGGTCAAGCACATCCGCCGACGTGATCTGCTGAAGGCGCTTCATGGGGCGATACCGCTGACGTATCATCCCCGTCAGAAACCCCGTCACAACAACCCACTCGTTGGCGCCCCGCACACCACTGCCAGCACGGGATCCGAGTCGCGGGACTACTTGAACGACCGCTGATCTCCGGCTCTGCGAAGCCGCCCGTGGCGCATCAGGGTGTCCGCTTCATCGAAGCAGCGGAGATGGCCTCTGGACCGTAATAATTGCTCGAAGTGCAAATACCTCTCGGATTCGAGCCTGGTGTCGTTCGGGTGTCGATCGTTTGCAGAATTCCGGGACATCACGTCATCGGCCCGGAGATCGAACTTCCCGAAGCTGACGAGGCGACTCGCGAGATCATCGACCACGTGGGTCAACGGATCGATTAATGAGTCAGGGTTCTCTCCAGGGCAACGGCCCATCCGAGCGTGCAAGGGTCGCCGAAGGGGCAGTTCTCGCTCGTCCCCGAGTTATCGGCTATGCACTCGCCGCGCTTGGAGTGTTGACGGTGCTGGAGGCATTTGAGGAAATCTTCGGACTGGGGGGTCCTCCAACGCTCTATCAGACCTGGATCCACGACTTTGTGGGTCTGAGTGCGGCAGTCTTGATCTTGGTGCGTGCGCGTTACGGGCGGTCGACGCGCATCCCATGGCTCATGATCGGGTTGGCGATGGTGTTGTGGAGTTGCGGCAACATTGGCTGGAGCCTCGTCTACGGTGGACGAGCCGCCGTGCCGTACCCATCCTTCGCTGACATCTTGTGGCTGTCGTGGTATCCACTCGTGGCGGTCGGCATCGCTCTGTTGATCGGAGTGCACGTTCAAAGGTTCGAACTGCATCGTTGGATGGACGGGGTCGCGGTTACTCTCCTGGTGCTTGCTGGCGGTTTCGCCATTGTCATTGAGCCAGTGGCGCATCAAACCGTGCAAGGAGCCTCCGCCACCTTCGTCGATTTCAGCTATCCCGTTCTCGACCTTCTCCTCATGGGTTCCATCCTTGGGGTGTACGGACTGCTGGGTTGGCGTCCTGACGGTATGTGGATCCTGCTCGGCCTGGGAGTCCTCGCCATCACGGTGGCCGACGCAGCGTTTGCCGTTCAGAAGGCACATGGTCTGGCAGATAACCGACCGTACGATTTCGTGTGGACAATCGGCGCCGTGCTCATCGCGTTCGCAGCGTGGCACACGACGCCCGGAGCGAGGCGATCTCACGCCGAAGTCACGGGCATGCGAGCTATCGCTCTGCTCCTCGTTGCCCAGGCCCTCGCTGCGGGGATCCAGTTCTACGCCTTGTTTGGAGAGTTGGGCAAGAGCGAGCGAATCGTGACGCTGGTTGTCCTCGCGGTGACCTCGGTGCAAATCGTTCTCGCTCGCCCCCGCGCCACCCCCCCGGTGCCCCAGTCGGGCATCGGGACAAGCCGAGCACTCATGGCTCGCGGTGCGGAGACGGGAGAGCGGAAGGGGCTGGAGCAGGAGCCGTCTGGGTCAGATTGATCCGACGTCAATTCCTCCGGCATGTCCGAAGGATGCGCTTCGGTGCAACCGCAAGGAGTGACCGCGGTGGATTCGATCGGCGACGGCTGGATGGCGAGACGGGGGATAGGTGCTCCGCCCTAGTCGCCGGGCCGGATGAGTTTTCGCGCCCGCGGGACTACGATGCGCGGCATGGTGTCAAGGAGCCCTTCGACACAGCTCTCGATGCAGTAGGAAGGAGGTGTCCGCGTGGCAGAGATCAGGGCGAAACACTTGGAATCGACCGGAGACCGGTCAGACTTCGGGGTCGAGATCGACGAATGTGGGGCGGTCCGCCGAATCCGGATCGCCTTCACGGACTCGCTGCTTGCCATCCTCTCGCCGGACTTCGACCCGCTGACATTCGCGAAGGATGCCGGAGCTCGTCTCGTCGGCGTACCCGCGACGAGCCTTCCCGAGGAGGAGGGGTTCCAGTTCAACACCGGCAACTGGGGGACAGGGACTACGGATCCGGCCTCGATCCTGGTTGCACTCGGTGGAGATCCGGAGCGGTTTAGGTGGCGCGGGACCGTCCAGCAGCCATGAGGGGAGCGGGAAAGGAGTTCCGGCATGAACTTCCCCACGGGGCGAACGCGCCTTGAGTTGGCGAACACACCTTGAGTTATGGCCGTCGGGCGCACTACCTCTCCGCCTCGCGCCCGACGCTCGCGCGAGAACGAGCGAGGGCAGGGTGATGCTCGGCCGTCCAGCCAGGAGCGCGCTTAAAGAAAAACTCCCAGTGGATGAGGGGCCGGCTCATGTTCACCCTGCCCTCTTGCGTGATTGTGGCGACGATGGCTGATTCCTGAATAGAGCCATTTGGATCCCAGCCACAATGAGTTGTCACGACGTTGTGCAAGGACCCGGGGAGGCGTCAACGTACGCACGACGAGGGTGGGGTTCTACGGTCGACCGTCCGCGTGAGGTGCCAGCGCCTCGTCAAACGGCTGTTCGATCGGTACGGCGTGCACGCGGAAGCCCCTCTGACCACCTTCATCCAAGGTCTCAGACGGACGATCGGGAGCTTGTCCTTGGGGCTCTCGATCCACGAGTGCAGTCTCATCCTCGATAACGCTGACGTGGGCCCGAGGCGCAATCGGACTCGGGTCCCGCCGGGCTTCCCCAGCGAGCTGCTGAAGCTGGCGCCTTTCCCGGCGGCGGCGAAGCGGACCACCCGGCGATCTCGGTACGTCACCTTGTCCCATGAGGCGAGCTTAGAGGCGGCTGGTCCTCCGTTGGAGGTTATTCACTCGGTACGTCTCTCGACGGGAATCAAGGTTGGGGTGGTCAGAGTCCAAGTCGGCACTCCGGGAGCGTCACCGAGCACGCGCCGGTCGGGCTCCACACAAGCAGTGGACCTGTTCCTCCATTTCCGCCAGGAGACTGAATCTCACCACCGATCACGTCGATCGGGTTTGGGTTGACACTTCGCGTTCACGTTGACGAGAGCTTGCCGAACCGCGTGCGCCTGGAAGCGAACGAGGACGATCCGGTCGATCAACAGCGTGTTGAGGTGTGCTCGACAATCCCCCAGGCAGGATGCCAGAGCCGCCAGAGTTGTGCCCGGGTTGTGCGGTTCAGAGACGAACGGCTCTATGGGTCTTCGAACGGCTTCGCGACAATCGCCTAAGGCGGCGCTGGGAAGCGAATTGGGCGGCAAAGCAGGCTCCGGCCCCGCTCAACGATCATCATGGGGAAAGAACCAAACACAGTTCACGGGCGGATTGATGCGATGACAGTCCTCCATCGCCACCAGCAGTCGCACCGGCCGACCTCCTCCGAAGCTTGTGGCGGGGCCTCAAACGTGGCAGTCGTGAGAAACAGAAAGTGAAGTTTGCACACGTCGCCACCCCGCAGCCTCTGACAGACCCTGGGCCGTGGTGAGCGGGAGGGGGGATCTCCGCGTCCGAGGCGCCGTCGTTTTGACGATCGTGCTCGTCTTGTCCTGCCTGGTCCCCGTGCTGTCCGCGGCGAAGGCCTACTCGCTCGGGGTTTCCAACGGGGACTTCTTCACCTACGGCGACGCCGCCTTCTACGGTTCCCCCGGCAGTGCGGCCCTCAACCGGCCCATCGTGGGGATGGCCGCCACCCCCGACGGCAAGGGCTACTGGCTGGTGGCCTCCGACGGGGGCATCTTCACCTACGGCGACGCGACCTTCGACGGCTCCGCCGGCGGTCTGACGCTCAACCGGCCCATCGTGGCCATGGCGGCCACCCCCGACGGCAAGGGCTACTGGCTGGTGGCCTCCGACGGGGGCGTCTTCACCTACGGCGACGCCGCCTTCTACGGCTCCGCCGGTGGTCTCACCCTCAACCGGCCCATCGTGGGGATGGCCGCCACCCCCGACGGCAAGGGCTACTGGCTGGTGGCCTCCGACGGGGGCGTCTTCACCTACGGCGACGCCTCCTTCTACGGCTCCACCGGGAGCCTGGTCCTGAACCGGCCCGTCGTGGGGATGGCCGCCACCCCCGACGGCAAGGGCTACTGGCTGGTGGCCTCCGACGGGGGCGTCTTCACCTACGGCGACGCGACCTTCGACGGCTCCGCCGGCGGTCTGACCCTCAACCGGCCCATCGTGGCCATGGCGGCCACCCCCGACGGCAAGGGCTACTGGCTGGTGGCCTCCGACGGGGGCATCTTCACCTACGGCGACGCCGCCTACTACGGCTCCGCCGGCGGCCTGGCCCTGAGCCAAAACGTCGTGGCCATGGCCGCCACGCCCGACGGCAAGGGCTACTGGCTCGTGGCCTCCGAGGGCGGCATGCCCGCCCCCGCCGGATACACGACCCGGCAGATGATCTTCGACGACCAGTTCTCGGGCACCAGCCTCGACACCACCAAGTGGAACACCTACCTCGGCGCCCAGGGGATCGTCTGGAACGACAACGGCACTCTCCCTGCGCCCTACTCGGGCCCGAACACGCCCATTACGGACGAGGCCGCCATGTTCGCGCCCTCCCAGGTCGGTGTGGACAACGGATTGACTCTCACCGCGACCCCGAACACCAACCAATACGCCGCCACCTATCCCTGGCTCAGCGGCGCGGTCACGACCGAGGGGAAGTTCACCCTGCCGACGAGCGGCTGGTACGTCCAGGTCAAGGCCAAGATGCCCGACCAGTCACAAGGCATGTGGCCCGCCATCTGGTTCCTACCGGGGGTCTCCGGTACGGCAAGCAACGAGGTGGACGGCTACGAGGGGGGATGGCTCGGGGCCGATCCCAACCAGATCGTGCACTCCACCTACTTCTCCGTTCAGGGTCAACAGGAGAGCACTTCCAGCGTGAATGCGGATGTCTCCGCTGGGTACAACGTCTACGGCTTCCAGTTTATCCCCGGACGATCGTTCACCACCTACTTCGACGGATCGCAGGTGTGGCAGATGGACGCGTCGAGCGCCATCCCCATCCCCGCAGAGCCGTACGAGATCATCCTGGACCTTCAGGTCGCCTGGCAGGCTGCGACCGGATGGCACAATCTGACGAGCGGCTCCACCCCCTCTGCGAGCATGGACGTCGCCGAGGTGCAGGCGTACTCCTATCCGTAGTGCGTCGCGCCTCGTGTTCCTGCTCCTTCGAGACCGATGTCTCATGACCCCCGGGCGCTGACGCGTTCATAGGTCGAAATCGAGACCGCAAAAGGGAGAAACCAGGCAATGGAAAAGACGACACAAGCACACGATGTCAGCTCGAACTGCGGAGCACCGGCATCTACAGGCCATTCAGACTGCAGCCGATGCGGACGGCCGACCGATCAAAAGGTCACACGAGTCGAGCTTCCGTGACCACAGTGATCTTGGCCATTTGTATCCCGTTCGTCCTGATGGCGCTCAGTCTCGCGACCGTCCTCGTGCTCGCCGGCTCGCACGTGGAGTCTCGGGAACTCGCCCGCGACGCTCAACGATTTGAAGAGGAGCTGCGCCAGCGGCGAGCGTGATTCGCTGCAGGCCCAAGCCACTCGCCGAACGGCCGCAGCCTGTCAGGTGGAGCCGGAGGTCTGGGGCACGGCGAGCCTTCCTTCCCGTCTGTGCTCGGCTATGTCAGATGAACCGCCGCGACTTCCAATATGACAACCGCCATCCCACCTTCAGTACCGGACTCGTGCTCCTCACCGGCGTGCCACAACGCGGCGTCCCCGGCCTTCACCGTCACCCGCGAGCCGTCGTCGCCGGCAACCCAGCCGGCTCCCTGGGTGATGCAGAAGAGTTGGGTGGTCGGTGCCGGATGGCGCCCGAGGTGACCACCGGGTTCAAGGTTGAGGAAGGTCAAGGCACCGTCTCCGCTGAACCTGATCCCACCGAGACGGCACGCCCCATGGCTCCCGAACCGATCGATTTGGTGTCCGGAATCCGCGCCCGGATGGAGGAGTCTCATCCCGTGAAGCCTTCCACAGCGAGATCGTTGTGGGACAGGCGCCTCGCCACGGGAGCCCATGCCCGCGGGTGTTGTCGGCGGGTTGTGCAGCACAGATACGAACGGCTCTATAGATCTTCGGACGCGATTGCGAGAATCGCTGTAGGGCGGGGCCCCGACAAGAGACTGGGCTGACAACTAGAACTCCGGCCCCGCCCGACCACCCGATCATCATGACGAGAGAAGCAAACACACTTCCGTGGCGTATCGATGCGATGAGCATTCTGCATCGCGTGACGGCGGCCGAGCGGCGGCTCTCAGCATCGATCAGAGTCAACACGATCACGATGTTGGCGGCAGCAGACGAGCTGGAGGCCGCCACCATGGACGCCACGATGTGGCTGACGGCGCATCCATGCCCGGAAGGGGGGCTCCGCGCGCAACTGGCGTGGGTGTTGACTTCGTGCAAGGAGGCTGCGTTGACCACGCGGCGGGTGGCCAGCGATCCGTTGGCCCGCACGGAGGAAGCGATGCTCCGGGTCCGAGGTCTCCTGGCGGCGATCGACTACCACACCGAAGGGCTGAATGTTGGTCTCGGATGACACGGCCGTAACTGACCAACGCGGAAAGTCAGTCGCGATCACCCAATTGCCGTTCCCGCCCTGCGATACGCGGCGAACCTCGGATCAAGGCACTGCCATCCCGCCTCGTTGAAGGCCCATAGTCCGGATTCAGCGACTGGCATCGATCAAAGCAGGGGGCGTTGTCTCCTTACCGCGGGCGCAACGGCACGAGCTGGCGCCGGGACGCAGTTAGGTCCAGATGGATCAGACCCATTGACAGGAATGCACACGATCGAACCGGTCGGCCGTCCGACCGAGACCGGGGATCTTGTTGTGGGTCTGTTGACGGACATCGGTCCGAACGGCTCTATGGGGCAATCCGGGCGGAGGCCAGAATCGGCTTAGGGGCGGGGCCGACGCATTTCGGGGATCTGTGGTGGGATTTCGGCCCCGCTCCGACCATCGATCATGGCTCCAGAATTGAACACACTTCAGTGGCGCTTCGAGGCGATGAGCGTCCTGGGTCGCGTGACAATCGCCGAGCGGCGCTTCTCAGCGTCGACCAGCGTGAACAAAATCACCATGCTGGCGGCTGCAGATGAGCTGCAAGCGGCAACGACGCACGCCACGGCGTGGCTGACGGGAAATCCCTGTCCCGACGTCAAGCTCCGAGAGTACGTCGCCTGGATGTTGAACACATGCGCCGAGGTCGCACGCGCGGCGCAGCGGGCCGTCACCGATCCTTCGGTGAACACGAAGGCGGTCATCGACAGGCTGAGATACCTCCTGACCGTCTTCGACTTCGACTCGGAGAGACTGGACGCCGGCTTCGGATGACACCACACTGGCGGGTGATCGAGGGAGCCGCTGCGGCCGCAACATAGGATTTGCGGCGCCGCGCCGATCCGTTGATCTCTACGGGGACCGGGGAGCTCACACGGATCGTTGTGGACGCGTTTACGCACTTCGGTCCTTTCGGCTCTATGGGGTGTCGGGTGCGGACGACAGAATCGCCGTTGGACGAGCTGATCGCCGACTCCGGGGAATCATGAGCCGTCCGACCTATCGATCACTGTGGAACGAGCACCGAGCCCAAAATCACTGTGGCGTCTGAGGGCGATGGCCGTCATGCAACGTGTGACGGCAGCCGAGCGTCGCTTCTCAACGTCGATCATCGTGAACGAGCTCACCATGCTGGCAGCGGCTGACGAGCTGGAAGCCGCCACGAGGGACGCTACGGGATGGTTGACGGCGAATCCTTGCCCTGACGTGAAGCTCGGGGCGCACATTGCCTGGATACTGACCACATGCACCGAAGTCTCGCTGGCCGCGCAGCGCGCAGTGACTGGCCCCTATGCCGGCACCGAATCCGTCATGGGCCGACTCCGAGAGCTTCTGACGGTCATCGACTTCCACTCAGTGACCCTGGACGCCTGGTAGCGGCGGGGTTTGCCGGGCTAGGTGGCTTTTGCGCCGATTGACGGGTGTCCTGGCTCGTTCGGCGTCGGAATCAGGCAGTTGTGACCACGTTGAGGTACGGACGGTCGCCGTCAATCTCGATTCGTCGGATTATTCGTTCTTGGTGCAGCGCCTCTCCGGCGTTTCGATGATTCGTGGATCGTTCATCCCAGATCGCCAGGTCTCCCGACGTCCATCGCCACCGGCAATGAAAGCGGGGTGCGTCGATGTGGCGTGCAAGGAACTCGAGCAGGGCTCTGCTCTCGTCGTCGTACATGCCCTCGATGTGGCGCATGAATTGGCCCCCGAGGAACAGGGCCCGTCGACCCGTGTCTGGATGGGTGCGCACGAGAGGATGCACAACGGGCGGGTACTCGCTTCGAAGCCGCTCGGCGACCTCTTGGGCTCCCACGTTTCTCCCCGTCTTGCGGAGCAGTGCCGCGACAAAGCACTCGTTGTCGTGCACCACACGCAAGCCGGAGACGACACGCTGCATTGTCGGAGAGAGCGCGTCGTAGGCAGCAGTCATGGACGCCCACATCGTGTCACCGCCCCTGTCTGGCATCACCTCCGCGCACAGCAGGGCGTACTTCGGGGGCTCCGCCACCCACGTGACGTCGGTGTGCCAGGAATCCGCCTCCGACGGGCTCTCCGGTCCGTCGGAGATCCGCTGAAAGGAGGGCTCCGTGCCGCCGAGCAGTCGAGATATCGGAAAGATGCTCGGCGTGCCGAGGGCGCGTCCCAGTGTCAAGTGCTGCTCCTCCGTGAGCCACACCTCCCGGAAAAAGACCACCTCGTGCTCGTGGATCAACGCCCGTAGCTCGCCGATGTCGACCTCGTCCATCGAAGTGAGGTCCACCCCGGTCAGCTCGGCCCCCAACGCACCCGCCACGTGACGCACCTCAAATCCCATCTGATCTCCCTCTCGCATCCCCGCAACAGAGCCCTTCACAAGGGGAAGGCTAGAGAACATTTGAACGGTCCGCGTGCCCCCCGGACCTGGTCGCGGTGGACGCACCACTCGACACCGCCATGGTGCTCCGAAGTCGTGCGGACCTGAGCGCTTCAGCACGGGCCGCCCAACGGCACGAGGGCTTCGGGGGATGAACCACAATGGGGAAACCTCCTCGACCCCGAACCGTCCCCCTCCAGCGAAGACCACAGAGAGACTCCTCCATGCGCCAGTACGGCAACACGACGACAACCGATGAAGTCCTTGAAGGCCTCGACCTGACGGGCCGACGGGTGGTCATCACGGGCGCCGCGAGTGGGCTCGGCCGTGAGAGCGCGCGGGCGCTTGCCGCTCATGGTGCCTCGGTCATGGTGCTGGCCCGTAGCCGTGATCGCGCGATCGGCGCAGCGGAGGACATCGAGGCTCTCGTGCCCGCAGCAAGGGTGGAGTCCGGGGTGGTCGATCTTGCAGACCTGTCTACGGTCCGCAGCTTTGCCGACGCCTACACGGCAACTTACGACGCAATTGACGTGCTCATCAACAACGCCGGTGTCATGGCGTGCCCGTTCGGACGTACCGTGGACGGCTTCGAGACTCAGTTCGGAACGAACCACCTTGGTCATTTTCTGCTCACGGCGCTCCTCTATCCCGCCCTGCTCCGAAGTTCGTCGCCACGAGTGGTGACGCTCAGCTCTGGCGGACACGCGAGGAGCGACGTCGATCTCGTCGACCCGAACTTCGAGGTCACTGAGTACTCGCCCTGGATCAGCTATGGCCGATCGAAGACGGCCAATGCCCTCTTCGCCCGCGAGCTCGCTCGGCGAGGAGGCCGGCACGGAGTGCTGTCGTTCTCGGTGCACCCCGGTGGCGTCTACACGGACCTCGGCCGATACCTCACCGCCGAGCTCATCAACGAAGTCACCCGGTTGGCCGACGAACGCGCTGCCGCGACTGGGTCCGAGGGCGGTGAGATGGGGGGCGGCATCACCTGGAAGTCCATCGAAGCAGGCGCTGCCACTCAGATCTGGGCTGCAACTGCGCCCGAGCTCGACGACCACAACGGTGCCTATCTCGCCGACTGCGGATTGGGGGTCCTGGGCGGGAACCCGGGGGTCAACGGCTTTCTTCCATATTTGCTCGACGACGCGCACGCCGCCGAGCTCTGGGACCTGAGTGAGGACCTCGTTGGTGCACTCTTCGCCCCGTGACCGACCCACCCCATCGATCGGTGCGGCTGCGTTCGCACCGTGGGGGAGGCCACGCAAGCGCGGAGTCTGAGTCTCTGCGCCCTGACGCCCTGATTCGAGGAATCGTCCGACGCCTTCCGGACGACATCATGCAACGGTGTCGTCCGAGCGCGAAGGTCGTCGGAACGCCGTTGGGAGGTGTCGGGTCGTCGCAGGTGCTTGTTGTGGGGACGTTGGCGCACTTCAGTCCGTATGGCTCTATGGAGCCTCAGGCGTGCTCGCCAGAATCGCCGTAGGGCAGGGCCGGCCAACCAACGACCCGAGGACCATTCCGAGGCGAACGTCTAGCGATGACAATGGAACAAGAGCGAATTCCAACGGCACAACAATGGCGCCTCAGTGCGATGGCAGAGCTCGAACGCGTGACGACCGCCGAGCGCCGGTTCTCCGCGTCCATCACGTTGAACAACGCGATCGCGATGTTGGCGGCGGCCGACGAGCTGCAGGCGGCGGCGAGGGATGCCACCGTGTGGCGGATGGCGAACCCCTGCCCGGACTCGAAGCTCGGCACGCATGTTGCGTGGATGCTCACCACATGCACGGAAGTGGCAATCACCGCGCAGCGGGCTCTCACGGATTCCCGGGTCGACACCGAAGCGGCGATGGGCCGGCTCGGACTCCTCTTGGCCGTTATCGATTTTCACGCGCAGACGCTCGACACCTGGTAGCGGTAGGGGCGGCGCCGCACGCGATCGAGCGAGCAGCTTCCCCATGGTGAGCTGACTCGGTACAGTTCGGGCCCGTGGCCGATCAGGGTGAACCCGAGCGTCGCACCAGGAACACCGCATCTGAGGTCGACAGACTGTTGGCGTATGAATCCATCCGACAGCTCGTGGCTCGTTATGCGGTTGCGATCGACTCGCGTGACATCGACGCCCTGGTCGGGCTCTTCGTAGAGGATGTGCGGACCGGTGGACTCGGCTCGGGACGAGCAGCGCTACGGAAGTCTTTTGCGACGTCGTTGCGTGCCATCGGAGTCTCGATATTGAATGTCGGTACGCATGTCATCGACCTTGCAAACGAGCAAGAGGCGTCGGGGATCGTCTACTGCAAAGGTGAAATTCAGGACGGCACTCGGTGGATTCATCAGGCCATCGTCTATGACGACCGCTACCGGTGCGTCGACGGGAGCTGGTATTTCGTCAGCCGCAACCACCGGCTCTTCTACGGCGCGGAAGTGGGTGGTAATCCGCTGGGTCTCCCCCCGGCCAACTGGCCGGAACGTCACGACGGATGGGGCACCGTTCCCGCGGCGTGGGAATCGTGGCGCCGTTTCTGGACCCATGCTCCTGACGATGGAAGAGATGAACCAGGGACGGAGGAGGATCCAGTGTGAACAATCGTCTTCAAGGTCGTACGGCGGTCATCACCGGAGCCGGTGACGGCATCGGGCAAGGAATCGCTCGACGATTTGCTGCCGAGGGGGCACAGGTAATGGTGACGGACCTCGATGGGCGCGCCGCCGAGCGAGTTGCGCAGGCCCTGCGGCAGGAGTTTGCCGCAGAGGCTGATCATCTGACCACCGACGTTCGGGAGAAGCGGCAGGTGGTGGAGATGATCGAGACCACCGTTGGCCGATTCGGGACGGTCGACGTGCTGGTCAACAATGCGTGGGGCAGGGGGAGCCTGAGTCGTCTCGAGAGCAAGACGGATGAGCAACTGGCGCACGGCATGAGCGTTGCCTACTACGGGCCGTTTTGGGCGATGCAAGCGGCCTTTCCGATCATGCGAGCCCAGGCACGTGGCAACATCGTGAATCTGTGTTCACTCAATGGTGTCAATGCTCACATGGGCACGGCCGAGTACAACTGTGCCAAGGAAGCACTTCGGGCCTTGACCCGAACGGCGGCGCGGGAGTGGGCTGAATACGGCATTGTGGCCAACGTCATTTGCCCCGGGGCGAAGACGGCGGCGTTCCGATCTCTGGCGGAGGACCATCCCGAGATCGCCCGATTGGCCGACGAGACCAATCCCATGGGCCGCCTGGGCGATCCCGAGTCCGAAATCGCTCCCGTCGCGGTCTTCCTCGCCAGTGATGACGCAAGGTATCTCACGGGCAACACGCTCTTTGTCGATGGCGGAAGCCACATAAACGGAGTGGCGTGGGCCCCCCATCTCGCCGAGTAGGTGCGGCGCAACACACGGCCCAGATGATCCGCGGGTGCCTGCTTCACCTGGGCCGCAGTGATCCACCCGCTGAGAAGCGTTCCTGAAAATGGGTGGCCGACAACTCGAGATCACGCCGCAGTAATGACCTGTTCTCCGTAACGCTGGATGGTCTCGATCACACGCTCGAGTCTGTCGCCGGGCAGTCCCACGTGGAGCCAGCTGACCCCGATGGAAGCCAGGGCGGCGATCCCGTCAAGGTGAGCTTCAACGTTGAAGTCGTCGCTCCAAGGTTGACCACCGGCGCTGGTTGAGAACGCGATGTCAACGGAAGCAGGGTCGCGTCCTGCAGCTTCGAGGCGGCGCCGGAGATCGGCGACGGCGACGGCGATTCGTTCGGGGGTGTCGAGGGCCACGGTGCGAGCGGTCCGGGCCACACCGGGAGGCGCGAGGAACGGGCACCAACCGTCGCCGTGAGTTGCGACTCGCTGGCGAGCCCGTCCACTATTGCCCCCGATCCAGATCGGGGGATGTGGGGTGCTCAGCGGACGCGGATGGGCGGTGATGCCGTCCGCTCTGAAATGGCGGCCTTCGAACTTGACGTCATCGGACGTCCAGACGGCCTTGAGCACGTCGAGCGACTCGTCGAAGAGCTCGTTGCGTTCCGCGTGGTCCACCCCGAGGGCGTCGAACTCTCGTCTCAGGTAGCCCGCACCCGCCGCAAGCGTGAAACGCCCGTCCGAGAGGAGGTCGAGCGTCGCGCCGGCCTTGGCAACCACGAAGGGGTTTCGGTAGGGCAGGACGACGATGTTGGGGATCAGCCGTAGGCAGCGTGGTGCGGGCGGCGGCGAACCCCATCGCGACGAAGGGATCCAGGGCGTCGTGGCCACCCGAGCGCAGCCACCGATCCGTTGGCGCCGGGTGGTCGGTGAAGCCGAACCCGTGGAAGCCGGCCCTCTCGGCCGCGCCGGCCACCGCTCCGATCCCTGAGCCGGAGACGAGGGCGGGATCGTAGGGATGGCCAATGATGGGGTGCGTGATGGAGAATTTCATGTTCCTTCCTTTCGGGTGGGCAGGCTCCCACAGTCGGCACCTCCGTCGCACAAGGGCACAAGGACTGCATCCCATCGAGACGAGCACGCCGCCCTCCCGCCCTCCCGCCCCTCCGACGCCGAGGCCGAGGCCACGGCGAATACGCATCGATACATCGGCCCTCGCCGAGTTTGCCTTCGATGCTCCCTTCGACGGCACGGGCTGAGCCACGCGAAGCGAGGTCAGCCCGGGTTGACCGCCAGAGCGAGGTGGACGACGCTCGCTCCCTTGCTCGATGCCCAAGGGTTGTCAGCCGAGTTGGACTCCGTGGTCCACGGTGTTGGACCGGTGCCGCGCGATGAGCAACGTTGTGCCGCAGATGAAGATCACTACCGCGACGGAGAAGGAATTCCCCGCGATGAGCTGCCAGGCGTTGAGCCGCAGGTCTGAGGTGTTCTTGTACGGCACCCACCAGATCGGCGCGCTCCAGAACAGAACCGCAGCGCCGGCAGCCATGACGCGTCCTCGACGAGGCCGGTCCTCGGCCAGGGCCAGCCAGAGGATCGCCGGCACGACCCACACCATGTGGTGGACCCAGGAGATGGGAGAGACCAGGAGGCACGTTGCTGCGCAGATCAAGACACCCAGCGTCGGGGATGAGCGCCGGTGCGCCAGGGCGGCGAGCCAGAGGCCGCCCGCGGTGACGGCGACGAGGACCGGCGCCATGAGCGGAGCACCGAGAACGCCGTGGCTGAAGCGCTCGAGCATCGCCCAGAGGTTCTGATTGCCCACGAAGGACAGATGTCCGGCGCGGCCCGGCCTGAACAGGGCCTGAGTCCAGTAGGCCCTCGAGGAGGCAGGCGACACGAGGAGGGTCACGAGCTCGCAGGCCAGGAACGTGAGGAGGCACGTGAGGGCTCCCTTGAAGCGGCGCGTCAGAAGGAGGTAGGGAACGAAGAGCAGCGGTGTCAGCTTGACCGCCGCGGCGAGTCCCGTGGCGATACCGAGGGGTGCGTGCCATCGACCTATTCGCCGCGGGGTGAGCAGGTCCCACATCACGAGAAACGTGACGACGAGGTTCACCTGGCCGAAGCCGACCGTGACGAGCACCGGGTTGAGAAGGAGGGCAGGCAGGGTGAGCACCAAGGCGAGCCGCCAGGTCGAAGCGGTGCTGAGCTCGGGCTTCACGAGTCGTATGGAGACGACAAGCAGTCCAATGAGCGCGACCAGGTTGCACATGGTCCATGCGGTCTGAACTGAGTGGACTGTGGAGAACGTCCGCTGCCACGGCGCAAAGAGGAGCGCCGCGAATGGGGGGTACGTGAACAAGAGGCTCGTGTTCGGAAGTGCGAAGGAGTACAGGTGCGAGGTGAAGATGTAGCGGCCGCCGAGACGTAGGTAGACGCCAAGGTCCACCTCATACGTCCGCAGTGCGACGAACAGGCCGTAGACGAGAGCGGCCGCAGACGAGACGAGAGCCGGCCCCCAGCCCGTGAGCCGGCGCAGCCACGAGGCTGAAGCCGGCAGACGGCTCTGGCCGCGGTGCCGGGGCTGGTCGAGGGCCGTCACGGATCCTTTCGGGGAGTTGCCGGCGGGTTGCCTATCTGCCTGTGTCCTTGAGCCCTCGGGGCTGGTCGCGCGTCGTCAGAAATCGCACCGTATGAGGGCACGCCCACGCCACTCCGGCATGTTACAGCGGAGGGGTCGAGCCAGGCCGGATCTCAGTGCGGCGACAGCCGGTGTACCCGACCGGCGGATCAGCCCGACGGGACCGTGAGGGGTGGGACGGTCGTGCTGGGGACCGTGATCGGCCCGCCTCCACCCGCCGAGCCGCTGCTCGAGCTCGAGTTCGAGGCGGGGTTGCCCGCTCCCTGCGTGAGGTGCAACAGGACTTCGAGCGTCCCGCTGTTGGCGGTGCTCACGAAGCCCCCGATGCTGGGGTTCGCGATGTCCCAGTCCGAGAAGGGGATCGTGATGTCCGCGAGGACATCGATGTCGCTGCCGATTCGTTCGGCGGACACCGTGAAGTTCACCGTCTTCGTTACCCCGTGCATGTCCAGGGTGCCGGTGGCGTCGTAGTGCTCCTGCACACCGTCCGCGGGAATCGGCCCGAGGTCGATGGGCGACGACAGCGTCAGCGTGGCGGTGGGGTATTGGCTCACGTCCATGATGGGGCCATCGAAGTGCGCGTTGCGTTCGCTCTGGTCGCTCACCACGCTGGCCATGTTCACGGTGAAGGTCCCTTTCGTCACGGTCGAGCCCGCGATTGCGAGCGAGCCCCAGATTTCGCTCGTGCGGCCCACCGCGGTGGCGCTCTGGCCCAGCAGCACCTCCTGGACCCGGTAGCCGGCAAGCGAGCCGGAGCCGACGTTCCAGGTGCCGTCGAGTGACGACGAGGTGGTGGCGGAGCCCTTCGAGGACGGGGCGGTCGTCGTGGTCCCCGTGGCCTTGGGGAGCTCGAGCTTGGCTGGTGCCGGCCCCTCGATGAAGTGGATGTAGACGTACGGACCAGCGATCGCGACGACCGCCACCAGCGCCACCGCAGCGACGATCCCCCAGATCAGCCGGCGCCGCCTGCGAGTCGCCATCACTCAATATTGGCCGCTGGCGCTGGCGCCTGACTGTGAACCCCGTGCGGCCCTGCTGAGGATCAATCGTGGGCGCTTGGCCTGCTGCCGGGTGGCCGAGCCCTGCGGACTGGGGGCTGGACTAACGTTGCGCTGCTTCGGGTAGGCGGTTGCAACGTTGCTTGCGGTTGGCGAAGGACTCCGGATGACGACAGCACCAAGAATGATGACGTCGGGTGCCCGGCGGGATGCCTCGGCGCTCCCGGCCGCTGGCATGCTCCCCACACCCCTCCAGCGCAGGCGCCCCTCACGGAGCCGCAACAGCATGGCCATTGACAGCGCTGCCCTCCGGGCGCACCGGAGGATCCTCCGGGCGCAGTCGGCCCTGTTGGCCCTGGGAGGCGCTGGATGAGGCGGAAGCGCTGGCTGATTGCCCTCGTCGCCACGATCGCGCCTGTGCTCTCCCTCGGCCTCCTCGTTGCCACGGCCGGGGCACAGAGCACACCGACGATCTCGGTCGCCGCCCCGAGCACGACACCGAGTCTCGGGCAGAGCGCGACTTTCACCGCCACGGTGGCCGGACCGACCGGGGGGGCCACCCCGACGGGCTCGGTGAGCTGGACGATCACCGGCCCCGGCAACCCGACCTGCTTGAGCTCGACTCTGGTCGAGGGCACCCCGGCCAACAACGCCACGGCAACCTGCGTGATCGGCGATGTCCAAGCAGGCCTGTACTCGGTCAGCGCCACCTACGACCCAGGCCTCGACCCGAACTACGACGCAGCCGGACCGTCGGACCCGGCCACCATGACGGTCGCCAAGGCCACCCCGATAGTCACCGTCGCCAGCGACAGCGTCTTGACCGGGGGCACGTTGGTCTTCACGGCCACCGTGGCCGGCCCGAGCGGCGGCCCGACGCCCTCGGGGACGCTCGCCTGGGCCGTCACCGACCCCAACAGCCTCCCGGTCCCGTGCTCGTTCACGAGCGGTCCGACCCCGACCATCTCACCTAGTTCGGTCACCTACAGCTGCACCATCACCCCGGCCGTCGGCGGCACGTACAGCGTCACGGCCACCTATGACGGTGACAACAACTACAACGGCAGCACTGGTTCTGACCCGACCGCCACCGTGGGCAAGGTCGACTCGACCACCACGGTGACCGACAACGCGGCCGGCATGGTGACCGGAGGGAGCTTCACCTTCACCGCCACCGTCTCGGGCTTGGTCGGAACCCCTGCCGGCACCGTCACCTGGGTGGTCACCGGCCCAAGCACCGTGAGCTGCGCCCTCACGGCACTCGACAGCAGTGGCAAGGCAACGTGCGCCGTCACCGACGCCATGGCCGGCACCTACTCGGCCTCCGCCGCCTACGGCGGTGACAACAACTACGACACGAGCTCCGGCACGGACGCGACCGCCAGCATCGGGCGTGCGACACCCTCGACCCCGACCGTCACCAACATCCCGACCAATGCCGTCGAGTTCGCCGGCTTCACGGCCACGGTGGGCACGACCGGTGACGGCACGACCTATGTCACCTCCACGACGCCCGGCACCTGCACCATCGGCCCCGACGGACTGACCGTCTTCTTCGTCAGCCAGGGCGCCTGCACCATTGTTCCCGGCGTCGAGCAGGGCGCGAACTACTTCGCCGCGGCCGGGAGCCCGCAGACCTTCACGCTCGGTCCGGCGCCTCGGGGCTACTGGTTGGTGGGGTCCGACGGTGGCATCTTCTCGTTCGGTGCCGCCGCCTTCCACGGTTCCATGGGCGGGACCTGGCTGCAGCGTCCCGTCGTGGGCATCACACCCACGATCACCCGAGGCGGATACTGGCTCGTGGCCTCGGACGGAGGGATCTTCAGCTTCGGCGACGCCACCTTCTACGGTTCCATCCCCGGGCTCGGGTTGCACCCGGCCGGGTCGGGGCTGCCGAACAGCCTCGACGCTCCCATTGTCGGCATGGTCCCGACCGTGACCCGCCGCGGGTACTTCATGGTGGCCTCCGACGGCGGCGTCTTCGCCTTCGGGGACGCCCGCTTCGAGGGTTCCTGCCCCGGCATCGGCGGCTGCGCCGGCGCGGCCGTGGCGGTGATGCCGGACCACACGGGCAACGGCTACTGGCTGGTCACGGCCTCAGGCGACGTGTACGCCTTCGGCGACGCCACCTTCTACGGCACCCCGCCGCCCGACTCGGTGCCGGTGGTCGACGCCGTGGCCACCCCCGACGGGCACGGCTACTGGCTGCTGTACGCCAACGGCGCCGTCACCCCCTTCGGGGACGCCGCCAACTTCGGAGAGCCGGCCGGCTACGTCAACTCCTTCAACCCGGCCAGCGCCATCTTCCCGACCGCCGACGGCCACGGGTACTGGGTGGCCACGGCCAGGGGTGACGTGTTCTCCTACGGCAACGCGCCCTACCTGGGGAGCGAGTCGGACGCGGGCCTGAACGGCCTGATCATCGCCGGTTTCGGGTTCTAGCCGTCACGCCCCGAGCGCCTCGTCTCGGCGATCGGGCATCTCGGCGATGATCCGTTCGACGACCGTCTGCACACCGCCCGCCCGCGGTGCCGCCCGCCGAAGGAGATCCCCGACGTACGCCACCAGGTTCACCACGTCGGACCTGGGCGCCCGCCCCACCAGGGGCACTGGCTCGGTCGAGGGGTCCAGGCCGCACACCCGGAGGATCACCGCGCGCATCTCGAGCAGGGTCCCCCGAGCCTCCACGAGCGAGGTCCCGTTCCGACGCAACCACACGGAAATACCCAGCTCAAGCGAGAGATCGCCCGAGAACGGCTCGACCGGGCCCAGCTCGGCCAGCCCGCCCAGGAGGGACGGGACGAAGCCGCTGCGCACGCTCGAAACCATGAGCTCAGTGTGGCGAACGGCTGTAACAAGGTGGTGGATCTGTGCTGGGCTGGTAATTTGGGCGCGTGCCACGCACGATCTGGAAGGGGGCTCTCAGTTTCGGACTGGTGAACATCCCCGTCGGCCTGTACCCGGCCACCTCGGACAAGAGCATTCACTTCAACCAGTTCGAGGAGGGGACGTCCGATCGCATCCGGTACAAGAAGGTCAACGAGCGGACCGGCCAGGAGGTCCCCCAGGACCGGATCGTGCGCGGGTTCGACCTCGGAGGCGGCGAGTACGTCGTCCTCTCCGACGAGGAGCTCGAGACCGCGGAGCCGAAGAAGTCGCGCCAGATCGAGATCTCCGACTTCGTGGGGCTCGCCGACATCGACCCGGTCTACTTCCGCTCCAGCTACTACCTGGCGCCCGAGGGAGCCGGGGCCGACAAGGCCTATGCCCTGCTGCGGCAGGCCATGGCCGACGCAGGCCGGATCGCCATCGCCACCCTCGTGATGCGGAACAAGGAGTACCTCGTGGCCATCCGGCCCGAGGAGGACGCCCTGGCCCTGCACACCATGTACTTCGCCGACGAGGTGCGCTCGGCCGACCGGGATCTCGAGCTGCCCGACACGGGAGACGTGAGCGATCGGGAGCTCTCCATGGCGCAGCTGCTCATCGAGTCGATGGAGAGCGAGTGGGACCCCGCTCGGTACCACGACACGTACCGGGAGAAGGTGGAGGCCCTCGTCGAGGAGAAACGCAGCGGGCACGAGATCGTCGTCCAGGCGGGGCCGGAGCCCCCCGCCAAGGTCGTCGACCTGATGGATGCGCTCAACGCCAGCATCGCGGCGGCGGCGCGCCCGGGAGCCAAGGGCACGAAGCGGGCGACCGCAGCCAAGCGAGCGCCTCGGCGGGCCACCCCGGCCAAGAAGGCGACCAAGCAGTCGGCCCGGGCCAAGTCCGCGGCACGCCGGAAGGCTTCCTGAACCTCACGGTGCCGGCCGGGCCGTCGTGTCCGGTCCCGACCGAGGCTCTGTGGGATCCATTGCGCGGATGCCGCAAAAGGCGGGATAAATCCGACTCTGCAGGCTGATCTGATCCGTTTTTCCGTTCGGGAAGGGCGAATCATGGTGTGATGCACCTGGGAGTGCCCCCTCGGGAGGGAGTGCGTTTGGTCATCGCGCCGGTACAGGTTCCGCAGCAGAGGATCGCCGAGTGGATGGGGTTCGAAGGGCCCGTCCAGCTGATCTCGGTGGACGGACAGCGAACGCTCGGCTGCCCGTACTGGGACCTCGTCGCGGACGTCGATGCGTCGCAGTTGCGTGACCTCTACCGCGACATGGCAGTGGTGCGACGCCTCGATGCCGAGGCGATGGCGCTCCAGCGGCAGGGCGAGCTGGCGCTGTGGGCGCCCCTGCTGGGCCAGGAGGCCGCGCAGGTGGGCTCGGCCCGGGCGCTGCGGCAGGACGACTTCGTCTTCCCGAGCTACCGGGAGCACGGCGTCGCCTACTGCCGTGGGGTGACCCCCGTGGCCATGCTGCGGTTGTGGCGGGGCACCGGACTCTCCGGGTGGGACCCGGCCGACTTCGGGATCGCCACGCCGGCCATCATCGTCGGGTCCCAGGCGCTGCACGCCACCGGCTACGCACTGGGCATCACGCTCGACGGCGCCGGCTCCGCCGCCCTCGCCTACTTCGGTGACGGCGCCACGAGCGAGGGCGACGTCGCCGAGGCCCTCGGCTTTGCCGCCACCTACACGGTGCCCGTGGTCTTCTTCTGCCAGAACAACCAGTGGGCCATCTCGGAGCCGGCGCGCCTGCAGTCGCACGCGACCATCGCACAGCGGGGGCAGGGCTACGGCATCCCCGGGATCCAGGTGGACGGCAACGATGTCCTGGCCGTCCTCGCCGCCACACGGCTGGCGCTCGCCCGCGCCTACGCCGGTCGGGGACCCACCCTGATCGAGGCCGTCACCTATCGCATGGGCCCGCACACCACGTCCGACGACCCCACCCGGTACCGGACCCGCGCCGAGGAGGAGGAGTGGAGCGTCAAGGACCCCCTGGTGCGCCTCCGGGCACTGTTGCGCACCGAGGGCTTGGCCGACGAGCGGTTCGAGGACAGCGTCGACGGGGCGGCGCGGGCTGCGGCCACCGAGTTGCGCCGCGGGTGTCTGGCCATGGACGATCCCGAACCCGCGGTGCTGTTCGACCACGTCTACGCGGAGCCGCATCCGTTGCTCGAGGAGGAACGCGCCGCTTATGCGGCGTACCTGGACGGTTTCGACCAGGAGCCGTGATGGCCACCATGTCGCTGGGCAAGGCGCTCAACACCGGGCTGCGGCGGGCCATGGAGCGCGACCCGAAGGTCGTCCTGCTGGGCGAGGACATCGGGAAGCTCGGAGGCGTCTTCCGAGTCACCGAGGGCCTCCAGCGCGACTTCGGCGACCGCCGGGTGATCGACACGCCGTTGGCCGAGTCCGGCGTCATCGGCACGGCCGTCGGGCTTGCCATGCGCGGCTACCGACCGGTGTGCGAGATCCAATTCGACGGGTTCGTGTACCCCGCCTTCGACCAGATCGTCTCCCAGGTGGCCAAGCTGCACTACCGCAACGACGGACGGGTGGCCATGCCGCTGACCATCCGGGTGCCCTACGGCGGGGGCATCGGCGCGGTCGAGCACCACTCCGAGTCGCCCGAGGCCTACTTCGCCCACACCGCCGGGTTGCGGGTGGTGACGCCGAGCAACGCTGCCGATGGGCACCGGATGATCCAGCAGGCCGTGGCGTCCGACGACCCGGTCGTCTTCTTCGAGCCGAAGCGCCGCTACTGGGACAAGGGCGAGGTTGACGACGGCGCACCGCCCGCCGACGTGCCGTTGCACCGGGCCGAGGTCGTGGTCGAGGGCACGGACGTCACGATCGTCGTCTACGGCCCCCTGGTGGCCACGGCCCTCGACGCGGCGCGGATCGGCGGCGAGGAGGGGACGTCCATCGAGGTGATCGACCTGCGCTCCCTCTCCCCGGTCGACTTCGAGACGGTCGAGGCCTCGGTCCGCAAGACCGGTCGGCTGGTGGTGGCCCACGAGGCGCCCGTCTTCTGCGGGCTGGGAGCCGAGATCGCGGCCCGGGTGTCCGAGCACTGCTTCTACCATCTCGAGTCGCCCGTGCGACGGGTCGGCGGCTTCGCCACGCCCTACCCGGCATCCCGCCTCGAGGGCCACTACGTCCCCGACGCCGACCGGATCCTCCACGAGGTCGACCGGTGCCTCCAGGCGTGACCGGCGTCCGGCAGTTCCTCCTGCCCGACCTGGGGGAGGGTCTCACCGAGGCCGAGGTGGTGGCCTGGCACGTGACCGGCGGCGACGAGGTGGCACTGAACCAGGTCCTCGTCGAGGTGGAGACCGAGAAGGCCGTGGTCGAGCTGCCCAGCCCCTTCGCGGGAACCGTGGTCGAGCTGCTGGCCGACGCCGGTCAGACCGTGGCCGTCGGCGCGCCGATCATCGCCATCGACACCGACGCCGGGCCGGACGAGGCGCCGCGCGAGGAGGCGGAGGAGAAGGTCCCCATGCTGGTCGGCTACGGCCCGTCGGCGGCGCCCCCCAGCCGGCGCCGGCGGGCACGCCCTGCGCATCACGACCGCACCCCAGGGGGCCCGCCGCCGGGGGCGACGCGCCCCCTGGCCGCACCACCCGTGCGCTTCATGGCCCGCCAGCAGGGCGTCGACCTGGCCACCGTCACCGGCAACGGCCCCGGCGGCATCATCACCCGCGAGGACCTGGCGGCACACCTGGACCGCGGGCCGGGGCCGGGGCCGTCAGCACCCGGACAGCGAGTCGAGAACGCCGGTCCGTGGCGTGCAGCGGCACATGGCCGAGGCCATGGTCCGCAGTGTGGCCACGGCACCGCAGGCCTGTGTGTTCCTGACGGTCGACGTCACGCCGACGGTGCAGCTGGTCGGGCGGCTGCGCGAGAACCGGCACTTCGCCGGCCTGCACGTGACCCCGCTGGCGGTCGTGGCGCGGGCGGTGGTGCTGGCCCTGCGCGACCACCCCGCGCTCAACTCGTCGTGGGACGACGCCACGGCCGAGGTGGTCACCAAGCACTACGTCAACCTGGGCATCGCGGTGGCCGGCCCGCTCGGCCTGGTCGTGCCGAACGTCAAGGAGGCACAGGACCTGACGCTGCGGGACCTGGCCCGGGCCCTGGTCGACCTGACCGAGCGCGCTCGTGCCGCGCGTTGCACGCCGGCCGACCTCGGTGGCGGGACGATCACGGTGACCAACGTCGGCGTCTTCGGGGTCGACGCCGGGGTCCCGATCCTCAACCCCGGGGAGGCCGCCATCCTTGCCGTGGGCGCCATCCGGCGCCGGCCCTGGGAGTTCGACGGTCAGGTGGCGCTGCGCGACGTCGTGACCTTGAGCCTCGCGTTCGACCATCGCCTCGTCGACGGGAAGGCGGCGGCGCGGTTCCTCGCCGCGGTGGGGGAGATCCTGTCCGACCCGACGAACCTCGTCGCGCTCGGGTGAGCGCACCTCTCCACGAACACACGTACGCAACGGTTCGGGGCACACGCCGCCGTGGTGGCCGACGGCACCCAAGAGTTTTCGGCCGCGTGGGGATTGCCCGTTGCACGGCGGGGCGCGAGGGTAGGGGTGGGCCTCGCGGGCCGAGCGAGCCCCCCCGAGGAGGTCGCCATGAGGAGCGTGCGGGATGTCATGCGCGCGGACATCGAAGTCCTGCGGACCACGGAGACGGCGGCCGATGCGGCCTGTTTCCTGGCCGCCCGCAGCGAGGACTCCGTGCCGCTCTGCCAGGGCGACGGCAGCCTGGCCGGGACGGTGAGCAACCGCGACATCGTCGCGCGGGTGGTCGCCCCGGGGCGTGATCCGCACGAGGTCAGGCTGGCGGAGTTCGCGCAACCCGCCGCGGCGCAGGCGCTCGACGTCGACGTGTCGGTCGAAGAGGCCGTGGCCGTGATGTGCCGGCTGCACAAGGACCGGCTGCCGGTGGTCGAGGGCGACCGCGTCGTCGGTTTCGTCACCCAGCGCGACGCGGCGCGCTCGGTGGTCTTCCGCCCGCCCTGGGACGACGTCTGAGGCGCGGTGGAACGGTGACCGCGGTCCGGACGAGAATACGGCGGTGAGCCCGCCCGGACCGATCGGAGGCGACGACGCCCCGGAGGCCCAGCCCGGGGACATGGCCCGGCGGATCACCCGCCGGCGGACCGAGCTGGGCCAGAGCATCGAGGAGGTGGCAGCGAAGGCGGGGGTCGATCCCGGCTACCTGCGCTACTTCGAGGAGAGCGCCCAGGGGCGACTGAGCGCCGGCACCGTCCTGCTCCTGGCGCTCGCGCTCGAGTGCAGCCCCGAGGACCTCTACGGCGGGCGGGTGGACCGCCCGCCCGGACGGGGCCGGGCGGGTCGGCACCCCGAGTTCCGCGAGCTGACCGCCGCCCAGTGCGAGGCACACGTGCGGGTCGGCGGCGTCGGGCGGGTCGTGTTCCTCGCGCCGCGTGGACCCGGTCGCGCACCCGCTCAACTTCGCCGTGAGCGAGGGGGACGTGATCGTCAGCACCACCGTGACGCAGGCCGAGGACCTCGAGAGCCGAGAGCGGGTCAGCTTCGAGATCGACCGGGTCGACGAGGTGATGAGCGAGGGCTGGAGCGTGCTGGTGACGGGGGAGGCCCGGCGCGTGGACGATCCCGATGAGGTCGTTGCGCTCGCCGGTCTGGGGCTCACGCCGTGGGCCGGTGGCCCGCGCCACGCACTCGTCCGCATCCGTCCCGACGAGGTCACCGGGCGGGTCATCGTCCAGGCCGCCGCCCCCCACGACGAGACCGGGCTCAACCCTCGGTGAGGTGCTCGAGGAGACGCGCGTAGTCGATCAGGTGGCGGTCGCTCAGGAAGTGCGCGCGCACGTGCCGGTGGGCCCGTCGTCCCAGCGCGGCCATCTCCGCCGGACGAGCCAGGAGCGCCGCCAGGGAGGAGCCGAACGCCTCGAGGTCGCTGGGATCGTCGATCAGGATGCCCGTGCCCGGCGGCACCTGCCCGACGATGCCGCCGACCGCCGAGGCCACCACCGGGCGTGACTTCCACATGGCCTCGGTGACGGTGAGCCCGAAGCCCTCCTGCAGGCTCTTCTGGGTCACGACGCTCGCATGGCGCTGCACGGCGTTCACCAGGTGTGCGTTCGCCACGACGTCGTTCATGGGGAGCGCGACGAGCCGGATGGCGTCGCGGGCAGCCGGCGGGAGCGATGCCCACGCGTCGAGGCACTCGCCGAGCACGTCGAGCTCCTCGGGGTCGTCCGACACGCCCTCGACCTGGGGCCCGACGAGCGCGAGGCGGGCGGGCCCGGAGCCCACCACCCGCGCCGCGAATCCCTCCATGACCCCCCGCATGTCCTTCA
Organism: uncultured Acidimicrobiaceae bacterium; assembly: GCA_963789235.1. Lineage (GTDB taxonomy): Bacteria > Actinomycetota > Acidimicrobiia > Acidimicrobiales > RAAP-2 > Bog-473. Next base: position 933,526 of record CAWBJX010000003.1, read on the forward strand.
GGCGGTCCCAGCGGGAGACCTGCACGACCAGTGGATCCTCCGCGGGGAGTGGACCGGCACCGCCCACGACCGCGGACGGGCCGCCGACCGAGGGACCCTCGAGGAGGCCGATCCGGGCCAGCAGCGCCGATGGCGCGCGCCCTGGGCATCGGCGCGTTCTTCGGCGACGTCGGGGTCGATGGAGGGCGAGATGATCCACACGTCCGCCCCCGCCAGCATCGCCGGGACGAACGCAGCGTGCGAGAACACGAAGGTGTGGCACTCGTCGAGGTGCGGCTTGAGGAAGGACCACGCCTCCTCGGTGAACGCGTTGGCGCGGTCCGCCCCGACGTGGCACCGCCAGGCCACCCGCACGCCGTGCTTGAGCAGGTGGCTCGCCAGCCCCGCCGTCTGCGGGTCGTGCAGGAACACCACGTCGTCGCGGCGGATCCGCCCGTCGAGGGCGTCGACGTTGGCCCGGAGGACGTCGCTGTAGTGCGCCGCCTCGGCGGGCCCCAGCGCACCGCCGTCGCCGGCGGCCCCGTGCAGCCGGTTGTGCACTCGCTTGGTGATGGCGAAGAACTCCGGGTCGCCGTCGAGGACGACCCACCGGGTGTCGACGCCCAGCGTCTCGGCGTACCCGACGAGGAGGCGCAGCATCTCCGCCACGCCCCCGCCGTACTGGGTGGAGCTCACGTTCCAGATCGTGGCCGAGCCGGCCGATCGCACCGTGGCCGCCGCCCTGGTCTGGAGCTCGGCGAGACGGCGTGCGCCGATGAAGCGGCCCAGGGGGGCCACCGAACGCGGCGGAACCTCGACGTAGCGGGGTTCGGCCACGGCCAATATGTTGCCCCATCCTGCGGCCCGAGGTCCGGGATGGGACGGGGCACGGTCGGTCTTCGCGCCCTCAGTCCCTGCCCACGGCCTCCGTGATGGCGGCCGCCGTGGCGGCGGCATCGTCGGTGGTCACGACGAGGCGCCCGAACGCCGCGCCCGACAGGTCGACCACGACCGCCGGGCCCTTGCCGTGCACGGCCGCGAAGTCCTTGCCGAATCCGCCCCGCCGCGTCCCGACGGCGATCACGCCCGGCAGGCCGGTCCCCGGTGCCCGCACGCCGCGCAGCTCGGGCCAGGCGTCCTCGACGACGCGCACCGCGGTCACCGCGCTGAGCGGCACCCGGATGTCGCCGTGGACCCCCTCCGCCTTCTCGTGGGCCTGCAGGTGGAGGACGAGCTCCTCGCCTTCGGGATGCAGCTCGGCCACGGCCGCCGAGTCTAGGGAGCGCCAGTTAGCCTCGGTGCCGTGTGGCCGCCGCCCCCCGAGGGGACATGGGTCGTCGACCTCGACGGCGTGGTCTGGCTCACCGGGCGGCCGATCCCGGGCGCGGACGAGGCCGTCGCCCGGCTCCGGGGCGCGGGCGTCCGGGTGCTCTTCGCCACCAACAACTCCGCCCCGACGCGGGCCGAGCTCCATCGTCGGCTCGGCCGGTGCGGCATCACGACGGACGACCGTGACCTGCTCAGCTCGGCCGACGTGGCGGCGGGCATGCTGGCGCCCGGCTCGTCCGCCGTGGTGGTCGGAGACGACGGGGTCCTCGAGGCGCTGGCCGGACGGGGGGTGCTGGCGGTTCCCGAGGGGCCGGCCGACGCCGTCGTGGTCGGCTGGACCCGGTCCTCGTTCACCTTCGAGGCCGTGTCGCGTGCCGCGGCGGCCGTGCGGGCCGGGGCGCGGCTCGTCGCCACCAACGAGGACCCGACCCTCCCCACCCCCGACGGACCGGTGCCGGGGGCAGGCGCCATCCTGGCGGCGATCGCCACCGCCGCCGGCGCCCGGCCCGAGGTGGCGGGCAAGCCCCACCGTCCGACCGCCGACGCCATCGCCGCCCGCGTGCCGGCCGGCCAGCTGCGGGCGATGGTGGGGGACCGCCCCTCCACCGACGGCGCCCTGGCCGGGCAGCTGGGCGTTCCCTTCGCCCTGGTGCTCTCCGGGGTCACCGACCGGGCGCACGTGCCGGCCGACCCGCCGCCCGCGGCGGTGGCCCCCGACCTCGTGACACTCGTGCGAACGACCCTCGGCCCGTAGCGCGGAAAGTGCTTGCTATGAGCTAGCACTTGAGATACTCTTGTTCAATGGCAAGCAATGAGCGCATTCGCAAGTACCTCGATGCCGGGAACGTCCTCGGCCAGGTCAGCCGGGGCAGGGCAGAGGAGATCGTGCGAGAGTTGGTGAACGCCGGGGACATCCAGCGCAGCCAGGCACAGGAGTGGGTGGACAACTTGGTGGACCGCAGCCGGAGGACGAGCGAGCAGGTGCTCGAGCTGGTGCGTCGCGAGGTGGCCTCCCAGCTCGAGAGGATCGACCCCAAGTCGCTCGAGTCGATCGCCAACCAGGTGGCCGAGATCCTGAAGAAGTCGGCCGAGGCCGGACGCAGCGCCACCAAGGAGGTCACGGCGCAGGCCGGGAAGAGGGCCCAGGGCGTGCGCACCCAGGCCGGCAAGACGGCCACCCGGGCTCGCGTCGCCGCGACCAAAGTGACGCCCTCGCGCCGGACGGCGTCCCCCACGGAGGCCTCGGGCAAGAAGTCGGCCGCCCCCAGGAACACGGCCAAGAAGCCGCACCAGGGCAGGCCGTCGGACAAGAAGGCCGCCAGCTGAGCAACCGGACGCGTCGCCGGCTCGACACCGAGCTCGTGCGACGGGGCCTGGTGCCCACGAGGCAGGAGGCCCAGGTGGTCGTCGCCTCCGGGCACGTGCTCGTCTCCGGCGTCGTGGCCGAGAAGGCGGCGCGCCTCGTGGGGCCGGACGAACCCGTCGTGCTGCTCGATCCGCCCTCGCCCTTCGTCAGCCGGGGCGGGCACAAGCTCGACGCCGCGCTGACCCACTTCCGCGTCGCCGTCGCCGGCCGGCGGGCGCTCGACGCCGGGGCGTCCACGGGTGGGTTCACCGACTGCCTGCTCCAGCGCGGCGCCGCCCACGTCTACGCGGTCGACGTCGGCCACGGCCAGCTCCACCCCTCGCTGCGGGGCCACCCGCGGGTCAGCGTGCTGGAGCACACCAACGCGCGGACGTTGAGCCTCGCCCGGCTGCGGCTGGCCGACCCCGCCTACGAGCCCTGCCCGCTGGTGGTGGCCGACCTGTCCTTCATCTCGCTGCGCAGCGTCGTTCCCGCCCTGGCCGGACCCGTCTCGGCGCCCGGCGCCGACCTCGTCCTCCTGGTGAAGCCGCAGTTCGAGGCGGGCCGCGCTGCGGTCTCGCGGGGGAAGGGCGTCGTGCGCGACCCCACGGTCTGGTTGGGCGCGCTCGTGGGCGTGGCGTCCGCGCTCGACGACGCCGAAACCGGCATCATGGGGGTGATGGCCTCCCCCCTGACCGGCGCCGCCGGCAACGTCGAGTTCCTCCTGCACGCCCGCAAGGATGTGCCGGGGCTCGCCCAGGAGGAGGGTGCCGCCCGGTTCGCGGCCGCCGTGGCGGAGGCGCAGGACCGCCTGTCTCCGGCCACCCGGGCCGACTGAGCCGGCTCCCGCCGATGGCGATCGTCACCTTCTTGGTCCATCCCGACCGCCCCGACGCGCTGGCGCTCGCCACCGACACCGCGAGCTGGCTCACCGAGCGAGGGCTCGAGACCCGCATCCTCCGCTTCAGCGGGCCCGACCGGGTGACCGAGGCCGGCGTCGAGGTCCACCTCGACGCCGTGGACCTCACCGGCACGACGGTGGCCGTCAGCATGGGCGGCGACGGTACGTTTCTGCGGGTGGTGCGGCTGGCCGCGGCCGCGGACGTGCCCGTCCTCGGCGTCAATTTCGGTCGCCTGGGTTACCTCCCCGACCTCCTGCCGGACCAGGTCCGGGGTGCCCTCACCAAGGTGCTCGAGGGGCAGGCTTCCGTCGAGCCGCGCTGCGCGCTGGAGGTCACGATCTCCGACCGTTCGCTCGGTGATGACCGGCCGGCCATGCTCGCCCTCAACGAGGTGGTGATCCAGAAGATCGAATTCGGGCACACCGTCCGGCTCACCACCCGGATCGACGACGAGGAGGCGCTGACCTACTCGGCCGACGGGCTGATCATCGCGACCCCGACGGGCTCGACCGCCTACAACCTGTCCGCCGGCGGCCCCATCCTCGCCCCGACCCTGCGCGCCATGGTGGTGACACCCGTCGCCCCCCACTTCTCCCTCGACCGCAGCCTCGTGCTGACCGACGAGCAGGTGGTCGTCGTGGAGGTCGCGCCGGACCGGGCGGGGGCGCTGGTGATCGACGGTCTCGACGTGGGGCGGCTCCAGCCCGGTGCCACGGTCCGCTGCGCCGTGGCGGCGCGCCCGGTCCGGGTCGTGCGCAACGAGCCGCAGACCTTCGGTGGCATCCTGCGCTTCCGGCTGCTGGCGGACCGGAGCCCATGACCCTGCCGTGCTGACCGACCTGCGCGTGCGCGACCTCGGCGTGATCGAGGACCTGGCGCTCGAGTTCGGCCCGGGCATGACCGCGCTCACGGGGGAGACCGGGGCGGGCAAGACGCTGGTCGTCGAGGCGCTGCAACTGGTCCTCGGCGGTCGGGCCCACCCCAGCATGGTGCGGGCGGGCGCGTCCGAGGCGCTCGTCGAGGCCCGTTTCGTGGTGGCGGACGGCGATGGCGAGCGCGAGGTGGTGGTGGCCCGCTCGGTGCCCGCCGAGGGCCGGTCCCGGGCCTGGGTCGACGGCCGCATGGCCCCGCTCGGTGCCCTGGGCGAGGTGGCGGCGGAGCTGGTCGAGATCCACGGACAGCACGAGCACCGCGCCCTCGTCACCGCGGCCGCACAACGCGACGTGCTCGACGCGTTCGCCGGGACGGATCTCAGCCTCGTGCGGGCCCTGCGGAGCCACGTGCGGGCGCTCGACGACTCCTTGGCCGCGCTGGGGGGCGACGAGCAACAGCGGGCCCGCGAGGCGGACGTGCTGCACTACCAGGTGGACGAGATCGCCGCCGCCCATCTCGAGGATCCCGAGGAGGAGCAGGCCCTGCGCCTCGAGGAGGAACGGCTGGCCGACGCCACCGCCTACCGTGACGCCGCGCTCGGCGCGGTGGAGCTGCTCGACCCCACCGGGGACGAGGCCGGGGCGCTCGACGTGCTCGGACGCGCCGCCGGGGCGCTCTCGGGCCGTGAGGCCTTCGACGAATACCGCCAACGGGTGGCCGCGGCGGCGGTCGAGCTGTCGGACGTGGCCCGCTCGCTGCGCGACGAGATCGAGGGGTGGGAGGACGATCCCGGCCGCCTGGCGGAGGTGCAGGAGCGGCGGCGACGCCTGGCCGAGCTGCGGCGCAAGTACGGGGAGGACCTCAAGGCCGTGATGGTCTACGCGCGCGAGGGTGCGGCCCGGCTCGCCGCCCTGGCCGACGCCGAAGGCGAGGCGGCCCGCCTGCAGGCCGAGCACGACCGGCGCCGCGGCGAGCTGGCCCAGGCCGAGGCGGCCGTGCGGGCGACGCGGGCACGGGCGGCCCAGGCGTTCGGCCGACGGGTGGGCGAGCACCTGGACGCGCTGGCCATGGCGGGCGCCCGCCTCGAGGTGCGGGTGGCGCCCGGGGGCACCGGCGAGCCGGTCGAGGTGGCGCTGGGGGCCAACGTCGGGGAACCCGTGCAGCCGCTTGCCCGCGCCGCGTCGGGAGGGGAGCTGGCCCGGGCCATGCTGGCCATCCGGCTCGTCGGACTGGGCGGCCCCCTCACCATGGTCTTCGACGAGGTGGACGCGGGGGTCGGCGGCGGGGCCGCGCTCGCGCTGGGCGAGGCGCTCCACGAGGTGGCCAGGGACCGCCAGGTCCTGGTCGTGACCCATCTGGCCCAGGTGGCGTCGCGGGCCGACGCGCAGATCAGCGTGGTCAAGCGCGGCGTCGCGCGGGCGCACCGTCACCACCGCGGGCACGGTCCGGGGGGAGGATCGCATCACCGAGTTGTCGCGCATGCTCTCGGGGCACCCCGACAGCGACGCCGCTCGGGCGCACGCCCGCGAGCTGCTGGGTGCGGACGATGGCGGGTGATCCGCCACGAGTTCCGTCACGTTCGATTATCGTGGTCGGGTGCACCGATCGCGTCAGGTGATGCTCGACGTGCCGAAGGCGGCGTGAGCAAGTTCATCTTCGTCACCGGCGGTGTCTCGAGCTCGCTCGGGAAGGGTCTCACCGCCTCCTCGCTCGGTCGGCTCCTCAAGTGCCGCGGGCTGCGGGTGACGATGTGCAAGCTCGACCCCTACATCAACGTCGACCCGGGCACGATGAACCCCGGGGAGCACGGGGAGGTGTTCGTGACCGAGGACGGCGGCGAGACCGACCTCGACCTCGGGCACTACGAGCGCTTCATCGACGAGAGCCTCTCCAAGCGCTCCAACACGACGACCGGAGGGATCTACCGGTCCGTCATCGAGAAGGAGCGACGGGGTGACTACCTCGGGCGCACGGTCCAGGTCATCCCGCACGTCACCGACGAGATCAAGGACCGCATCCGGCGCCTGGCCGACGAGGACGTCGACATCGTCATCGTCGAGATCGGGGGCACGGTCGGCGACATCGAGATCGTGCCGTTCATCGAGGCCATCCGGCAGTTCCGGCGGGACATCGGCCGCGACAACGTGTGCTACGTGCACCTCACGCTGGTGCCGTACCTCGTGTCGGGGGAGCAGAAGACGAAGCCGACCCAGCACTCGGTGACGGAGCTGCGCAGCCGCGGTATCCAGCCGGACGTCATCGTCTGCCGCAGCGACAAGCCGATCTCCGAGACCCTGAAGCGCAAGATCTCCCTGCAATGCGACGTCGCCATCGACGCCGTGGTCTCCGCGGTCGACGCGGCCAACATCTACGAGATCCCGCTCGTCCTGCACGAACAGGGCCTCGACTCGTACGTGTGCCGCACGCTCGGCATCGACGAGTCGGCGCACCACATCGACATCTCCGAATGGGAGGCGCTCGTCGGCCGCGTCGAGTCGCTGACCCGGCGGGTGCGGGTGGGCATCGTCGGCAAGTACGTCAACATGCCCGACGCCTACATGTCGGTCGTCGAGGCCCTGCGCCACGCCGGCTTCCATCACGGTGCCGACGTCGAGCTCGACTGGATCGACGCCGAGTTGGTGCCCGACCTCCTCGGCACGGACCGGTTGCGCGGGCTCGACGCCATCGTCATCCCGGGCGGCTTCGGGGAACGCGGGATCGAGGGCATGGTGGCGGCCGCCGGCTACAGCCGTGACCACGGCATCCCGTGCCTGGGACTGTGCCTCGGACTGCACGTGATGGTCATCTCGGTGGCACGCGACCGGGCCGGGCTGGAGCGGGCCAACTCGCGTGAGTTCGACAGCCTCTCGCCGCACATGGTGATCGACCTCATGCCCGACCAGGCGGAGGTGACGGACAAGGGCGGGACGATGCGGCTGGGCTCCTACCAGGCGGTGCTGCTGACCGGCTCCAAGGTGGCCGGGGCCTACGGGACGCTGGCCGTGACGGAGCGGCACCGGCACCGCTTCGAGTTCAACAACCGCTACAAGGGCCGGCTCGAGGCCGTCGGCCTCGTCTGCTCGGGGATCTCCCCGGACGGGCGGTTGGTCGAGTTCGTCGAGCTCGAGGAGCATCCGTATTGGGTGGCGACACAGGCCCACCCCGAGTTCAAGAGCCGGCCCGACCGGCCCCACCCGTTGTTCCGTGACCTGGTGGCTGCGGCGCTGGAGCGGGCGGAGGGCCGCGAACCCCACCTGCTCGACCTCGACGCCGTCACCTAGGCGTGCCCGGCTTCCGCCGCGTCTCGGAGGAAGAGCTCCTCCGGGCCTGGCTGTTCCGCGTCGACCGCATCCACCTGCTCGATCCCGAGGGCACGCCTTTCGAGCGCGTCGTCGTCCGCCACCCCGGTGCCGTCACGGTCGTCCCGGTCCACGACGACGGCACGGTCTCGCTGGTACGTCAGTACCGCGCCGCGGTCGACGCCCTCGTGCTCGAGATACCGGCCGGGACCCGCGACCGGGCCGGCGAGACCGAGGAGCAGGTGGCGCGGCGCGAGCTGGCCGAGGAGGCGGGGCTGGAGGCGGCCGACCTGGAGACCCTGATCGGCACCTGGAACACCCCCGGTGTCAGCGATCAGCACACGACCATCTTCCTCGCCACCGGGCTCTCGCCGTGCCGGAGCCGGCCGGACGGGGTCGAGGAGCGGTACCTGACCGTCGAGACCCACCGGCTCAGCGACCTCGACGACCTGGTGGCGAACGGGACGCTCAAGGACGAGACGACCGTGCTCGGGCTCTACCTGGCGCGCCGGCGCCTGGCCGCGACCGGGCGGCGGCCGTGAGCACGGTGTTGCCCCGGGCCGCCGAGGAGTTCCTCTCCTGGCTCGAGGTGGAGCGGGGGCGCTCGCCGCGGACCCTGGCGGCCTACCGGCGAGACCTGGCGTCGTACCGGGCGGCGGTGGCGGCGGGGCACGACCGCGGCATCGAGGCCGCGACCGCCGCCGACGTGGCGGCGTACCTGGCCGGGCTGCGCCGGACGCACACCGCGGCCTCCGTGGCCCGGGCCCATTCGAGCATCCGGGGCTTCCACCGCTTCTTGGTGGAGGAGGGGTGGCGGGCCGACGACCCCACCGTGGACCTGCCCTCCATCTCGGTCACCGACCTGCTGCCCAAGGCGCTGAGCGAGGAGGAGACCGAGCGGCTGCTCGGCGCCGTGGTCGGGACGGGCCCGCTGGTCCTGCGCGATCGCGCCCTGCTCGAGGTGCTCTACGGCACCGGGGCGCGGGTCAGCGAGGTCGTGGGGCTCAACCTCGGCGATGTGGCCGATGCGGTCGAGTCCCCCGACCTCCCGCTCGTGCGCGTGGTGGGCAAGGGCGACAAGGAGCGCGTGGTCCCGCTGGGCCGGCTGTCCCGCGACGCCCTGGCCGACTGGCTCTCGGGCCAGGGGCGCCGCCTGCTCGAGCCGAAGACGTGGCGGCGGCGCAGCGATGCCGAGGCCGTCTTCCTCAATGCCCGTGGCGGGCGCCTCTCCCGGGTGGGCGCGTTCGGGGTGGTCAAGAAGTACGCGGCCCGGGTGGGCCTCGAGGCGAAGGTCAGCCCCCACGTCCTGCGGCACTCGTGCGCCACCCACATGCTGGGGCGGGGGGCCGACGTGCGGGTCGTCCAGGAGCTGCTCGGCCATGCCTCCATCGCCACCACGCAGCGCTACACGAAGGTGTCGCCCGAGCACCTGCGGCGCGCCTACGAGGGGGCCCACCCCCGGGCGGGAACCAAGGGGGGGAGGGACCGCGTAGCATGAGCGCATGCCGAACGAGGCCCCCACGGCGGAGACCGCCGACGTCGATTTCGCCGCCCTCCTGCGCAACGAGCAGGCCGGGCTCCAGGCCCAGTTGAAGGAGCTCGGGTATGCGGACCAGGGGAGCGGCCTCAACTACGACTCCAACTTCGCGGACTCCAGCCAGGTGACGGCGGAGCGGGGCGAGGCCGAGCGCCTGGCCGCCGAGCTCCGCGAGGCGCTCGACGAAGTCGAGGCCGCGATCCAGCGATTGGAGAGCGGGACGTACGGCATTTGCGAGGTGTGCGGGAAGCCGATCGGGACGGCCCGGCTCGAGGCCATGCCCGCGGCCCGTCTCTGCATCGTCGACGCCGCCAAGCACTAGGTGCGACCGCCAGGCGCCTCCTCGGGGAGGCGCCCGCTGGACCAGCGGACCAAGCGTGCCCTGTGGATCGCCGCCGGCGCCATCTTCGTGGTCGCGCTCGTCGTGCACCACAACATCACGACGACCGAGATCATCATCTTCTGCGTCATGGTGCCGTCGATCATCCTCCACGAAGTGACGCACGGATGGGTCGCGAACGCCTTCGGAGACGACACCGCCAAGCGCGCCGGTCGCCTGACCCTCAATCCGGTCGTGCATGTCGACCCCGTGGGGACGCTCATCGTGCCCGCCCTGCTGTCGATCGGCGGTGTTGGCTTCTTCGGGTGGGCGAAACCCGTCCCGGTCAACGTGGGGCGCCTGCGCAGCCCGCGCAATCAGGGGGTCGTCGTCTCTTTGGCCGGACCGGCCATGAACGCCGTGTTGGCGGCGGTCTTCGGACTGATCTTCGTGCACGTCGTCCGACCGGGCATCCCGGCCTTCGGGTCGCCTTCGACGGCGGCCCAGGTGGTCTTCTATGCCAGCCTCGTCAACGTCGGCCTCTGTGCCTTCAACCTGATCCCCGTCCCGCCTCTCGATGGTTCGGTGCTCTTGGAGCGGCTCTTGCCGGCGCGCTGGTGGCCCACGTATCTGCGCTACCGGCAGTACACCATGCCGATCCTCCTCGGCCTCGTGCTGTTGAACTTCTTCTTGTACCCGCACGGCCCGATCACCTGGCTCTTCGACCACCTCTACAACTGGTGGGCGGGCGTGCTCGGGTACTAGTCCGCCTGGTTCAGCCGGGAGGCAGCAGCCCCATCGCAGCCGCGGCCCGGGCGTAGGTCGCCGCCGCCACCGCGTGCGCCCGTGCCGCACCCCGCGCCAGGACGGCGTACACGTACGGCAGGTCGTCCTCGAGCTCGGCGCGGCGCCGGCGCACCGGGCCGAGCACCTCGCACAGGGCGGCCGCCACGTCGTTCTTGAGGTCGCCGTAGCGGGAGTAGTCGCCGACGACCTCCTCGGGGCGGCGACCGGTCGCGGCGGCCAGAAGCTCGAGCAGGTTGGCCAGGCCCGGCTTGTCGGCGCGGTCGTAGCGCATCTCGCCGTCGGTGTCGGTCACGGCCCGGCGGATCTTGCGACCGATCTCCTCGTCGGTGTCGAGCAGCCCGATCGTTCCTTGCGGCGAGTCGACGGACTTGGACATCTTGCGCTCGGGATGCTGCAGGTCCATGACGCGTGCCCCGATGCCGGGGATGACGGCCTCGGGGACGGTGAAGGTCGGGCCGTAGCGGTTGTTGAAGCGCACCGCCACCTCGCGCGCCAGCTCGAGGTGCTGGCGCTGGTCGTCGCCGACGGGCACCGCCGTGGCGTCGTAGAGCAGGATGTCGGCCGCCATGAGCACCGGGTACGTGAAGAGGCCGACGCGGACCGCCTCCTGCCCCTTGCCCTTGTCCTTGAACTGGGTCATCCGTCGGAGCTCGCCCATGGTGGCCGTGCACTCCAGCAGCCAGGTCAGCCGCGGGTGCTCGGGAACGTGGCTCTGGACGAAGAGGATGGAGCGATCGGGGTCGAGGCCGATGGCGAGCAGGTTGAGGGCGGCGTCGAGCGTGTTGGCCCGCAGGACGGCGGGCTCGATGTCGCTGGTCAGGGCGTGCAGGTCGACCACGCAGTAGAAGGTGTCGTGGGTGTCCTGCAGCGAGACCCAGTGACGCAGGGCCCCGAGATAGTTCCCGAGCGTGAAGTTCCCGGACGGCGCAATTCCCGAGAGGGCCCTTTCCATGGGGCGCCATGGTAGGGCGCCGCGGCAGGTGCCCTGGCGGGGCGAGGGGTGCGCGGGGGACACCGGCGCGTTCGATAACGTCGGCGGGTGGCCTACGCGGTCTCCACACCCGTCTTCGAGGGTCCGATCGACCTGCTGTTGCACCTCGTGTCCTCCCACGAGGTCGACGTCCTCGACGTCCCGCTCCTGCCGGTCGTCGACGGGTTCGTGGCCGTCCTCGCCGAGCAGCGCGAGCTGATCGACTTCAACCAGCTCTCCGAATTCCTCCTCGTGGCCTCCATCCTGATCGAGCTGAAGTCCCAGCGGCTGTTGCCCGGGCGCGAGGCGACGGACGAGGACGAGGACCTCATCGGATGGGAGGAGCGCGACCTGCTGCTGGCCCGCCTGCTCGAGTGCCGGGCCTACGGCGCCGCGGCCGACGTCTTCGTCGCCCTGGCCGAACAGGCGTCGCGCTCGGTCCCCCGCGAGGTCGGGCTCGACGACGACTTCGTCGCGCACGCCCCGGACCTCTTGGCCGGGATCACCCCCGAGGACGTGGCGCAGGCCTACCTGCGCGGCTCGGCCGAGCGGCCGGTGCCCCGGGTCGACCTCTCGCACGTGACCGTGGACACCGTCTCGGTGTCCGAGGCGGTGTCCGAGCTGATCGCCGTGCCCGAGTCGGCGCGCGCCACGTCGTTCCGCGCCCTGGTGGACGGCTGCCGGACCCGCATCGAGGTCATCGTGCGGTTCCTGGCCCTGCTCGAGCTCTGCAAGATGGGCCGGGTGACCCTCGGGCAGGGCACCACCTTCGGCGACCTGTCCATCACCTGGCTGGCGGCCGACGGGCCGGCCGGTGTGGCCAGCGGGCGCGGGCTGGCCGAGTTGGCGGGCTACGAAGTCGACGACTACGAGGGGTGAGGGGGTCCCGTGGAGCACGCTGAGCTGGGACGCACGATCGAGGCCATCTTGTTGGTGGCGGTGGAGCCGGTGCCGCCCCGGCTGCTGGCCGAGCTCGTCGAGGAGCCGGTGGAGCGGGTCGACGAGGTGCTCACGGAGCTGGCCCGGTCCTACGAGCGCGAGCGCCGTGGCTTCGTGCTGGCCCGCATCGCCGGCGGCGCACGGCTCCAGACCCATCCGGACCTGGCGCCCTACGTGGAGCGCTTCGCCAACCGCGAGGTGTCCCACCGCCTCTCGACCGCCGCCCTCGAGACGCTCGCCATCGTCGCCTACCGCCAGCCGGTCTCACGGGGCCAGATCTCGGCCCTGCGGGGCGTGAACGTCGACGGCGTGACCCGCCTCCTCGAACAGCGTGGCTACATCGCGGTGGTCGGTCACGCGGAGGGTCCGGGACAGCCCGCACTGTTCGGGACGACCGACCTCTTCCTCGAGCGCCTCGGGCTCGACTCGCTCGAGCAGCTGCCGGCGGTGGAGGACTTCCTCCCGGGCCCCGAGGTGGCCGGCGAGCTCGAGCGCGACCTGCAGTCCGCGCTCGGCCTCGGCGTCGAGGCGGCCTCCGACGACACCTGAGGAGCCCGAGGGCGAGCGCCTGCAAAAGGTCCTGGCCCGGGCCGGGATCGGTTCGCGGCGGGCCTGTGAGGAGCTGATCGCCGCCGGGCGGGTCAGCGTCGACGGCGCGGTCGCCACGCTCGGCCGTCGGGTCGATCGCTCGAGGGTCCGGGTCGAGCTCGACGGCGTGCTCGTCCCCGTCGCCGCCGGGCTCGTCCACTACCTCGTGAACAAGCCGGACGGGCTGATCACGACGGCCGCCGACCCGCAGGGGCGGCCCACCGTGATGGCGCTGGTCCCGCCGGAGCCCCGCGTGTTCCCCGTGGGCCGCCTCGACCGCCACACCGAGGGCCTCTTGATCATGACCAACGACGGCGCGTTGGCGCAGCTCCTCACCCACCCGTCGCACGGCGTACCCAAGGAGTACGTGGCCGAGGTGTCCGGCGGCACCCCCGCCCCCGGCGCCCTGCGCGCGCTGCGCCAGGGCGTGGAGCTCGACGACGGCCCGACCGCGCCCGCCGAGGTGGGCGTGCTGGCGCCGGGCGTGCTGCGCCTCGTCGTCCACGAGGGCCGCAACCGCCAGGTCCGCCGCATGTGCGAGGCGGTGGGCCACCCGGTGCGCCGCCTCGTGCGCACCCGGATCGGACCGGTGCGCGACACGAGCCTGGCCCCCGGGCAGTGGCGCCTCCTCACAGTCGAGGAGGTCCGCTCCCTCGCCGCCGCGGCCGATCCGGGTGCCTCACACCCGAGCGGCCTGCCGGCATAGTCGCCGCCTCCGGCGGGGTGCAGAGGCGATGCCGGTAGAGTGACCGACCATGCCCGCTCTCATGGTCAGGGGTCTGCGCGGGGCGACGACGGTCGACGAGGACACCGTGGCCCAGGTCACGGAGCGCTCCCAGGAGCTGATGCGCGAGATCATGATCCGCAACGACCTGGCCGAGGACGACATCGTCTCCGTGCTGTTCACCGCCACCGCGGACGTCACCAGCACCTTCCCGGCCACCGCCATCCGCGAGATCGGGTTCGGCGCCGTCCCGCTGCTGTGCGCGGCCGAGATCGCGGTGCCCGGCGCCATGCCCCGCTGCATCAGGGTGCTCCTGCACGTCCACACGACCAAGTCCCGCGACGAGATCCACCACGTCTACCTCCACGGCGCCCAAGGGCTCCACGATGATCTCCCCGACTGAAGGCGAGCCGCGCCGCCGGGCGCTCGTGGTCGGGACCGGGTTGATCGGAGGGTCGATCGCCCTCGGGCTGCGGCGGCGGGGCTGGCACGTGTCAGGGATCGACGCCGACGAGGACCGTCGAGCGCGAGGCGCTGGTCGGCGGCGTGATCGACGCGACGGGGGACGACCTCGGCGCCGAGGTGGTCTTCGTCGCCGTCCCGGCCGCCGGCGTCGCCGGCGTGGTGCGCGGGCTCCTGGGCGACGAGGGACGCCGCCCCGACGCGGTGGTGACCGACGTGAGCGGGGTCAAGACCGCGATCGTGGCGGACGCCGACCACCCGCGCTTCATCGGCGGGCACCCCATGGCCGGGTCCGAGCAGGTCGGGCTGCGCGGGGCCGACCCCGGCCTCTTCGAGGGCGCCGTCTGGGTCCTCACGCCGACCCCGGCCACCGACCTCGGGGCCTTCGAGCGGCTGCGTGGCGTGGTGCTGAGCCTGGGGGCCGAGGTCCTCGTGCTCTCGGCCGAGGATCACGACCGGCTCGTGGCCGTCGTCTCCCATGTGCCCCACCTCGTGGCCGCCACCCTCATGAACGCGGCCAGCGCCGGGGCCGAACAGGACGGCGCCCTGCTGCGCCTGGCCGCCGGGGGGTTCCGCGACATGACCAGGGTCGCGGCCGGGCACCCCGGCATCTGGCCCGACATCTGCGCCGACAACGCCCGCCCCATCGTCGAGGCCCTCGATGCGTTGGTCACGGACCTCTGGCTCATGCGCGAGCACGTCGCCGCGCACGACCGCGACGCGCTCCTCGGCGCCCTCCAGCGGGCCAGCGCCGCCCGGCGCAACCTCCCGGCCCGCGTCGTGCGGCCCGAGCACCTGGCCGAGCTGCGGATCCCGGTGCCCGACCGCGCCGGCGTGCTGGCCGAGATCACCTCGTTGGCCGCGGATGCCGGCATCGGCATCTACGACGTCGAGATCGCCCACTCGGCGGAGGGACCACGCGGCGTGCTCATCCTGGTCGTCGACGGCGCCCACGCCGACACGCTGACGGCGGCGGTCGAGTCGCACGGCTACCGGTGCCGCGCCGAGCACCTGTGACGACCGTGCCGCGCGTCCTGGTGGTCACCGGTGGCGTGCCGTGCCGCGGCAGCGTCCGCACGCCGGGCGAGAAGTCCATCTCGCACCGGGCCGTCCTGCTGGGAGCGCTCGCCGAGGGCACCTCGCTCGTCCACGGGCTCTCCGACGGCGCCGACGTGGCCGCGTCACTGGCTGCGGTGGAGGCCATGGGCGCGGGGGTGGAGCGCCGCCGCGACGGGACGGTCGTCCTCCACGGGGGGCGGGCCCGCCTGCACCAGCCCGCTCGGTCGCTGGACTGCGGCAACTCGGGGACCTCCATGCGCCTGCTGGCGGGGCTCGTGGCCGGCTTCGCCTGGGAGACCGGGCTGGTGGGCGACGACTCGCTCTCCGCCCGCCCCATGGACCGGGTGGCCGAGCCCCTCGGGCTCATGGGTGCCGACGTGCGCGGCCGGGGCGCCCGCTGCCTGCCCCCGCTCCGGATCGGGGGCGGCAACCTCCACGGCATCGACTGGACGGCCCGCGTGGCCAGTGCCCAGGTGAAGTCGGCCATCCTCCTCGCCGGGCTGTCGGCCCGCGGCACCACCATCGTGCGCGAGGCGGTGACGACCCGCACCCACACCGAGGAGATGCTGGCCGAGGCGGGGGCCGACCTGTCGGTCGAGCCCTGGGGGGAGGGCCGCATCGTGCGCCTGCGGGCGTCGGCTCTCGAGCCCGTCGACCGCACGGTGCCCGGCGACCCGTCCGCGTCGGCCTTCTTCGTGGTGGCCGGGAGCGTCGTCCCCGACAGCGCCGTCGAGGTGGCCGACGTCTACAGCGGCCCGGCCCGCCTCGGCTACGTCGGCGTCCTCCGGCGCATGGGGGCCGACGTCACCCTCGTCCCCGGGCCCGCGGGCACGGCGACCATCCGGGCCACGTCCGGCCCGCTGCGGGCCACCGAGGTGCGCGCCAGCGAGATCCCCTCCCTCGACGAGGTCCCCGCCCTCGCCGTGGCCGCGGCGGTCGCCGAGGGCACCACGGTCTTCTCCGACGTCGGCGAGCTCCGGGTCAAGGAGGTCGACCGCCTGGTGGCGGTGGCGGCCATGGTCGAGGCCTTCGGTGCGAGCGCGCGCGTCGACGGCGACACCCTGGCGGTCACCGGACTCGGCGGGCCGCTGCGTGGTGCCCGCTTCGACAGCCGCGGTGACCACCGCATGGGCATGGCCGCCGCCGTCGCGGCCCTCGCGGCCCGCCCGGGCGAGCGCAGCCTCATCACCGGCTTCGACGCGGTGGCGACCAGCTACCCGGGCTTCGCCGAGGACCTGCAGCGCGTGACCGGCGGCGACCGGGCGCCGCGGCCGCTGCTGGTGGCGATCGACGGCCCGGCCGGCGCGGGCAAGTCGACGGTCTCGACCGCGGTGGCCGAGCACCTGGGCGTCGACCGGCTGGACACCGGAGCCATGTACCGGGCCGTGGCCGCGCTGGCCCTGGCCGACGGCATCCCGCCCGCCGACGATGCGGCGGTGGCGGCGCTGGCGACGGCGTCGACCATCGAGGTGGGGGAACGGGTCACCATCGACGGCCGCGACGTGACCGACGTGATCCGCTCGCCCGAGGTGGGACGGGCCGTCTCGATCGTCGCCGCCAACCCGGCGGTGCGCCAGCAGATGGTCGAGCGCCAACGCGCCTGGGCCGACGCGCACGGCGGGGGCGTGGTCGAGGGCAGGGACATCGGGTCGGTCGTGTTCCCGCGCGCCCAGTTGAAGGTCTACCTGACGGCCAGCACCGAGGAGCGGGCCCGGCGGCGCGACGACGAGGCTCCCGAGGGGGTGGCTCGCCGCGACCGGATCGATTCGACCCGCCAGGCGTCGCCGCTGCGCGAGGCGGAGGACGCGCACCGGCTCGATACGACGGGCCGGAGCGTGCAGGATGTCGTCAAGGAGGTGCTGTCGTGGCTGTGAGCACGCCGGACTCGGGACCACAGGGCGGCGGCGCGGGCGCGCCCGAGGCACCCGGCCGCCACCAGGTCTTCGAGGTGGACCCGCGCCCGACCGTGTTGTACCGCGCCGAGCGCGCCGTCTTCGTCACGGCGCTGTGGGCCTGGTTCCGTCCCCAGGTGACGGGCCGGGAGCACGTGCCCGAGACCGGCCCTGTGATCCTCGCCCCGGTGCACCGCTCCTTCGCCGACTTCGGTTTCGCGGCGTTCTGCACCGACCGCAAGCTGTTCTTCATGACCAAGGACGAGATGTGGAAGAACAAGTGGCTGGGCAAGCTCCTCCTCAGCGTGGGCGCCTTCCCCGTCCACCGCGAGTCGGCCGACCGCGAGGCGCTCCAGCGCGCCGAGGAGGTGCTGCGCAAGGGCTCGGTGCTCGTCCTCTTCCCCGAAGGGACCCGGCGGGAAGGCCTGGTGGTCGAGGACCTCATGGAGGGGGCGGCGTTCCTCTCCGCCCGCACGGGCGCGCCCATCGTGCCCGTCGGCATCGGCGGCTCCGACCTCGCCATGCCCAAGGGCAGTCAGGTCCCCAAGCCGCACACCATCCAGGTGGTGATCGGCCCCGCCCTGCCGCCGCCACCCCGGACCGGGGGCGGACGTGTGTCGCGCTCGGCCGTGCACGCCACGACCGAAGCGCTCGTGCCAGCGCTGCAGGCCGCCTACGACGAGGCGCGGGTGAGGACCGGGCGGTACTGAGAGGCCGGGCCCGAGACGGCCGACGACGCGAGGCCGCCGCGGCGGCCGCCGACCTCTTCCCCCTGCTCCAGGTCGGTTCCCCCCGGTCTACGTCGGCTCGGGAGCCGTCCCGTCCGGCGACTCCGGGCCGGATGGCTCGGAGAGCAGGGCCCGGTAGTGCGCCGAGCGGGACAGCAGCACGTCCGCCGTCCGCTGGTCGAACTCGGCGGCGCGCCGCAGCGCCTCCCGGAGGTCCCCCTCGTCCCGCAGCACGTGGACCGAGCAGGACCGCGTGGTGGCGATCTCGGGCCTTGCTTGCTTGCCACGGTGGAATCGCATCTTCATGAGAGCCCTCACAATCGTGACGTTGGATGTTGCTTCGCGACCATTGTTCTCCTTGCGGGCCCAAAAGGGAACGCGGGTCGGCCTCGTCGCCTAGGAGCGCGGGGGCTGCGCACGGACCCTCCACCACGTGCCGAGCACGACGCGGCCGTAGCGGAAGCCGAAGAGCCAGTTCTTCCCCTTCTTGGTCGTGCCCGACGCCCGGGGCAGCCAGACGGTCGGCCGTTCCGTGACCCGCCAGCCCCGCTTCAGGGCGATGATGAGGAGCTCGGCCGTCTGATACTGCGGCTGCTGCAAGCGGTACGCCACGTCATCGAGCATGCTGACCCGGAGCGCCCGGTACCCGTTGGAGGTGTCGGTCAGCCTCGTGTGCCCCATGGCGCTCATGATCCACGAGAAGACCCGCACGCCGGCCTTGCGGAAACGGTCGCTCGTGGTGTCCCGTCCGAGCACCCGCGACGCCACGACGAAGTCCGCCTGGTCGTCGACCAGCGGCTGGAGCATGACTGGGATCTCGGCGGGGTCGTTCTGCCCGTCGGCGTCGAGGGTGACCACGTACTGGGCACCCAGCTCGATGCAGAGCGCGTAACCCACCCGCAGCGCGTAGCCGTGCCCCAGGTTCTCGCCGAGGACGAACGTGGCGGCGCCGGAGTCCTTGGCCACCTGCTCGGTGTCGTCATGGCCGCCGTCGACCACGACGAGCGTCGTGACGGCGAGGCCGCAGGCCTCGGTGGGCATGGCGGCCAGCACGGCGCCGATGTTGGCTTCCTCCTCGTAGGCGCAGACGAGTGCGACGACGGGGGACAGCTTCAGGTCGGGACAGCGCGTGTCGAACTCCCGGCGCGACTCGGTGATGACGCGGCGGGCACGAACGGGGTCCGTGTGAATGCTGGCGCCGTGGGTGGCGCCGCGCCGGTGGTTCAAAGCGACCGGGGCGTGGCGAACACCTGGCGGACCAAGGGCTCGAAGTGTGACAGCGGCTTGGTGGGGTAGGCGGGGTCGAAGCTGGTCTGGTCCCACTCGTCGGCGAACCGCTCGGCCAACCCGTACCAGGGCTCGCCCACGTACGCGTCCCGGGCGTTGGGGTCCTGCCCCAGGTACTCGTAGTAGTGCTTGCCCTGGAAGTCCTGATGGGCCCGGATCATGTGGTACGTGTCGTCGTCCACGTAGGGCCGCAGGATCTCCGCCGCGATGCCCGGATGGTTCATCACCGAGACGGCCTTGCCGACGTCGTGACACAGCGACGCCACCACGACCTCGTCGGAGGCCCCCGCCTCCTCGGCCCGGGTGGCGGTCTGCAGCGAGTGCACGAGCTGGTCGACCTCGAAGCCGTCGGTGATCTCCTCGAGGGAGGCCAGCATGGCCAGCACCCGGTCGGCGACGCGGGGCTGGTGCTCGATCGATTCGACGATGATGTGCTGCCACTGTTCCGCCGTCGACTCGTCCATCCGGGTGAACGTCATGGCACCATCATCGCGCCGCACCGGCTCAGGAGGCCAGCAGGTCGAGGACGTCGGCGGCCGAGACGGCACGGTCCTGCGCCGCCGGATCGGTCCGCTCCGAGCCGGGGCGGCCGGCCAGCAGGCCCACGGTGGTGCCCATGGCCCGCAGGAGCTCCCGCAGCTCGGGGGGCGGTGGGAAGTACTCGTCCTCGGTGGTCACGGTGACCTCGGTCACCCCCTTGGCGGGCGCCAGGCGGGCGATCACCTCCTCGACCAAGGACTCCGGTGCCGAGGCGCCGGCCGTCACGCCCACCGTGCCGGCCAGGTCGTCGGGCAGCTCGTCGGCCTCGTTGACCCGCAGCACGCGGGGACAGCCCCCCGCTCGGGCCACCTTCTCGAGGGCGACGGTGTTGGAGGAGTTGGCCGAGCCGATCACGACCACGGCGTCGGACTCCGAGGCGATCGCCTTGAGCGCCGCCTGGCGGTTGGTCGTCGCGAAGCACAGGTCGCTGCGGTTGGGCATCCACA
Source organism: uncultured Acidimicrobiaceae bacterium (assembly GCA_963789235.1). Taxonomy (GTDB): domain Bacteria; phylum Actinomycetota; class Acidimicrobiia; order Acidimicrobiales; family RAAP-2; genus Bog-473. The sequence continues at coordinate 953,551 of CAWBJX010000003.1, forward strand.
GGTCCGGGAAGCGCCGACGGGCGCCCTCCATCAGGCCGCGCCACTCGTCGTGGCTCAGCGTGGTCTGCGCCAGGAGGGCCACGGGCCTGCCGTCGGCCGCCAGCGCGGCCAGGTCCTCCTCGCGCTCGAGCAGGCGCACGGACTGCGGGGCGACAGCCATGGTGCCCACGGCCTCCTCGTGCCCGGCGTGGCCGACGTAGAGGACGGTGTAGCCCTTGCGGCTGCGCACCTTGAGCTCGTGGTGCACCTTGGTGACGAGCGGGCACACGGCGTCGACCACGACGCCGCCCCGGGACCGGGCCGTTTCGACCACCTCGGGTGCCGATCCGTGGGCGCTCAGCATGAGCGGCGCACCGGCGGGCACGGCGGTCACGTCGTCGACGAAGACCACGCCCTGCGTCGCGGAAGCGCTCGACGACATGGCGGTTGTGCACGATCTCGTGGTAGCAGTACACCGGCGGCTCGAAGACCCGGACCATCCAGGCCAGGGCCTTGATCGCCTTCTCGACGCCGGCGCAGAACCCCCGCGGCTCGGCCAGCATCACTCGGTCGACTCGCGGGCACAAAGTCCAGGATATCGGCAGTAACCTGGGGCGCATGTCAGCTCCCACGGTGACTTCGGTCACCGCGGCGTCGCCGGCAGCCCGGGCCGGCTTGGCCGTGGGCGACGAGCTCCTCAGCCTGAACGGGCACGAGCCGCGCGACGTCATCGACTTCCAGCACCTGAGTGACGCGAGTGACCTCAGCGTCCTGGTCCGTCGCGCCGGTGCGCCCCTGGCCCGGCTGGTGCGCGTCGACAAGGCGGCCGGCGAGCCGCTCGGCGTCGAGGTCTCCTCGGCCGTCTTCGACCGCATCCGCACCTGCGACAACCACTGCGCGTTCTGCTTCATCTACCAGCTGCCCAAGGGCATGCGACGCAGCCTGTACCTGAAGGACGACGACTACCGGCTCTCGTTCCTCTACGGGAACTTCACCACGTTGACCCGCTTCACCGAGCTCGACGCGGAGCGCATCCTCACCGAGCGGCTGGGACCGCTCTTCGTCTCGATCCACACGACCGACCCCGAGCTGCGGGCGCGCATGCTGCGCAACCCCAAGGGGGCCACCAGCCTGCGTTGGCTGTCGGTGCTCCTCGACGGGGGGATCGAGGTGCACGGTCAGGTCGTCGTCTGCCCCGGCGTCAACGACGGCGCCGCGCTCGAGGACACCATGGCCGGCATCTTGGACCGCTACCCGGCGCTGGCCAGCGTGGGCGCGGTGCCCCTCGGGCTCAGCCGGTACTCCAAGGAGCCCGAGATGCGGCCGCACACACCCGAGGAGGCGGCACGCGGTCCTCGACACCATCGAGGAGTGGCAAGGCCTCTTCCGCACGGCGCTCGGGCACCGGATGGTCTTCGCCGCCGACGAGTACTACCTCCTGAGCCGGGCGCGACCTGCCCTCGGCGGCCGGCTACGAGGGCTACCCCCAGCACGAGAACGGGATCGGCATGGCGAGGGCGTTCACCGAGTCGTTCGCAGGGCCCACCGCGGGCGGCCCCGGGGGCGTGCGCCACGGGTTCTTCGCCTCGGTCGACGCCGCGCCCGCCGAGGGGTACCGGGCCGCCGCGCCGTCGGCGGCCGCCCCGTCGGGGACCGACGAGCGCCCGGTCCTGGTGCTCACCGGCACCTACGGGGCCCGCGTGCTGGCGCCCTTGCTGGCCGCGCACCCGCGGCACGACGTGGACCTGCGCGCGGTGCCGAACGACTTCTTCGGCGGCAACATCGGGGTGGCCGGCCTCCTGACGGGCGAGGACCTGGCCCGGGCCCTGGCCGACGTCCCCGACGGCAGGCGTTGCCTGCTGCCCGACGCCTGCCTCAACGAGGGCCGCTTCCTCGACGGGCTCACGCTGGCGGACCTGCCGCGTCCGGTCGAGGTCGTGCCGACCGAGGGACGCTCGCTGCGCCGCGCGCTCGACGGCACGTCGTTCCGGCCCGGCTGCTCGCCGTGACCCCGATGGTCGTGGTGGCGGGCCGGCCCAACGTCGGCAAGTCGTCCCTGGTGAACCGGATCGTCGGCGCCGGGCAGCCGTCGTCGAGGCGGAGGAGGGGGTGACCCGCGACCGCAAGGTGCTCTCGGCCGAGTGGGCCGGGGTCCCCTTCGCGGTCATGGACACGGGGGGATGGCTGGCCGGTGGCGACACCCTCGACGCCAAGGTGGCCCAACAGGCCGAGCGCGCCCTGGCCGACGCCGACGTGGTGCTCATGGTGGTCGACGTCACGACGGGAGTGACCGAGCGAGGACCTGGCGTCGGCGAAGGTCATCCGGCGGGCCGGCGCACCCGTGCGGCTCGTGGTCAACAAGGTCGACGACGCCAACCGGGAGCCCGCAGCCTGGGAGTTCGTCGCCCTCGGGCTGGGCGATCCGTTCCCGGTCAGCGCCCTGCACGGGCGGGGCACGGGCGACCTCCTCGACGAGGTGGTGGGCCTGCTGCCGGCGCCACCCGGCGCCGACCCGGCCGAGGAGCCCGCTGGGACCGCCGCGAGCGCCGGCTCGGGACCTCGGGGGCCGGGGGAGCCCGGCACCCCCCGGGTGGCCATCATCGGGCGACCCAACGTCGGGAAGTCGACGCTCTTCAACCGGCTGTTGGGCGAGGAGCGCTCGATCGTGCACGACATGCCGGGCACCACCCGCGATGCCATCGACACCGTGGTCGAGACGACGGACGGGCCGGTGTGCTTCATCGACACCGCCGGGCTCCGGCGCCCGTCGAAGACCGACCGTGGGACCGAGCAGCACGCCACCATGCGCGCCCTGCGCGCGCTGGAACGGGCCGACGTGGCGATCCTCGTGATCGACGCCACGGTCGGCGCATCGCACCAGGACCAGCGCCTGGCGGAGCGCATCGGGGTGTCGGGCTGCCCGGCCATCGTGGCGCTGAACAAATGGGACCAGGTCCCTGCCGAGGAGCGTGACGACGTGCTGGCCGGGGTGGGGGACCGGTTGGCCTTCTTGGGGGCGGCGCCGGTGCTCAAGATCTCGGCGCTCTCGGGCAAGGGCGTCCACCGCATCCTGCCGGCGCTCCGCGACTCCGTCGAGGCCTACCACCAGCGGGTGCCCACGGGAGCGCTCAACCGCACGCTGCAGGAGCTCCAGGGGCGCCAACCCGCACCCCGGGCCAAGATCCGCTACATCGTCCAGGGCGCCACCGACCCGCCGACCTTCACGCTCTTCACCAACGGGCGGTTGCCCCGGACCTACATCCGCTACATCGAGCGCGGCCTGCGGGAGAAGTTCGACTTCGGCGCGACGCCGATGAAGCTGCGCGTCCGGGTCGGCGGGAAATGAGGAACGGCCCGACCTGATGGCCTGGTGCGAAGAGTGCGACGCGCTCGTCGAAGACGAGGATCTCGGCGAGGACGGCGAGTGCCCGACGTGCGGCACCATCCTGACCGAGCAGGAGCGCGCGCCCATCCCCTGGTACTTCAAGTTCATGCTGGTGGCCAGCGTCGTCTACCTCGGCTACCGCGGCTATCAGGGTGTGACCTGGATCGCCGCCCACGTGTAGCGTCCCCGGACATGCCTCTCTACGAGCTCGCGGGCGTGGCGCCGCGCATCGACCCCGACGCATACGTTCATCCCGACGCGGTCGTGATCGGCGACGTGACCATTGGCCCCGAGTCGAGCGTGTGGCCGGGCGCGGTCCTGCGCGGCGACTACGGGACGATCACGGTCGGTGCGGGGACGTCCATTCAGGACGGCACCGTGGTCCACGCCGGCCCGGGCTTTCCCACCGTGATCGGTGACCGCTGCGTCGTCGGGCACCTCACGCATCTCGAAGGCTGCACCCTCGAGGACGAGTCGTTGGCCGGATCGGGCAGCGTGGTGCTGCACTGGGCCGTCATCGGCCGGGGCGCGACGGTGGGCGCCAACGCTGTGGTGCCCAACCACATGGTCGTGCCCCCCGGCGCGCTGGCCCTCGGCGTGCCGGCCAAGATCCTGGAGGGCCGGTCGGACGTGCCCATGATCCGGCTGTCGGCGGCCGAGTACCTCGGCAACGCCAAGCGGTACAAGGCCTCGCTGCGCCGGCTCGGCTGAGCGCTCCCTCGCAGCTAGCTCGCGCCACCCTTCTCGCGGTGAGCCCCGCTGAGCTTGGCCGGGAACACGTCGGTCCCGAAGGGAGCGAGGCCTTTGGCCGCGGCGAATCCGAGGTGCCCCTCGCCGTCCGCCCCGCCGGTGGTGAGACCGAGCAGGTCCTCGTAGCTCCGCAGCGCCGAGTAGTGGTCGTACGAGCCGGTGGTGTCGGTCGAACCGGGCACGATGTACCTCGAGTTGAGCAGGAGGGCACCGATCTGCCCCCCGCCGGGCGCCTCGCTGTCGGTCGAGTCGCCGGCGTCCCCCGGTGCGTGCGTGTTGGGCCCGGACGACTCGTGGCAGCAGGCCGTTGCCGCGCCGGTGCCACCCGAGACATCGGCCTCGTCGAACGTGATGACGACGAGCATGTCACCGTGCTTGTAGGCGGGCGAGTCGAGGATGAGGGGCATCCAGGCCCGGAGGAACCCGTCCGCTGCGGTCAGGCCACCCGCTTGGCCGCCGGCGCTGTTCGGCCCGGCGCAGGTCCCGTCGTGGCCGTCGTTGCACAGGTTGGGCGTGACGAACCCGAAGCGCGGCGTCGTATTCTCCGTGCGGAGGTCCTGCGCCAGGTGGCCGGTGGGCGACGGGGTCCCGCTGGCGCCGAGGGTCCCGAGGGGCACCACGTTGGCGTCACACTCGGCGGTGTTGTCGATCACCGAGTGGAACCAGACGAATGGGTTGTGCCGCGTCGTGTACTGATCGGCCGGCGTCGCCACCTCCGCCGTGTCCGTGGCGCCGATCGCCGGGTGCGCGCAATCCGTTCCCCCGCTCGGATCGGGCGTCCCGCCGTCGCGCGAGGGGGTGTTGCCCATGTCCTGCTCGTAGGCGCGCCAGGCGGCAACGTGGGTGGTCGGGTTGGGCGGGTACTTCGCGTCGAGCTGGGCGGCGATCGTGGGCACCGTCGCCGGGTAGACGCAACCCTGGCCGTCCACCTGGCCGGGATTGACGGCCTGGTCGGGATCGGGCGTGCCCGGCGCCACGTCGGCGAAGGCGAAGCCGTTGTCGGCGCAGTCGGCCTGGGTGTCCTCCGTGGGCGCCTGGCCGGAGACCTGGGCGATGTAGTTGTCCAGGCTGTCGTGGCCGATCGCGTAGTAATTCTGGAGCAGCTCGCCCTTGGGGCGGAGCGTGCCGTTCAGGTAGGTGGCGGGGGAGACGGGTCCGAAGGTGGCGTCGTAGCCCTCGTTCTCGAGCTCGATGACCAAGATGTGGTTGATCTTCCCGGGGGCCAGGGCGGCGCGCACCACGGTGGTGTGTGCGCCGGCCGAGGTCGACGCGGCCGCCGGCGGGGACGAGGCGAGGAGGGCGGACACGGCGAGCCCCGCCACGACCGGTGTGAGGGCGCGCCGACGTCGAAGGGGCGAAACGGGCTTTGCCATGGCCGGCGAGCGTAGCGTCGCCGGACCGACGACAGGTCGCGGGCTCCGTGCCCCTAGGCGTCGCGACTGAAGGCGGCGATGTCGCGGGCCGTGTCCCGGCTGATGTCGGGACAGGCGATCGAGAAGATCTCGGTGCCGTGCATGGTCCCCATCATCTGGCGGCAGCGGGCGGGGACCCCGGCCGAGAGCAGCAGCCGGTAGAAATTGATCCCTTCGTCGCGCAGCGGGTCGCACTCGTTCACGTTGATCACGGTGGGAGGGAAACCGGTGACGTCGTCCAGCCCGGCGAAGGACGGCCAGGCCAGCGGGTTCCGCTCGTGGAATGCCTCGATGCCGTAGCCCATGGCACCGCGGTTGTTGTGAAGGTTCAAGAGAATGCCCTCGTTCTCCACGGAGGACGGGCAGTCGGGGGCCGGCCAGTGCCCGGCGATGTAAGGACAGAGCGCGTAGAGACCCTTGATCAGGCCGAGGTCCCCGTCGCGCTTGAGCGAGAGGCCGGCGGCCAAGCACAGGTTCCCCCCACCGCTCTCGCCGGCGACGACGATCCGTGCCGGATCGATCCCCAGCTCGGCGGCATGGGTGGCCGTCCAGCGCAGCCCCGACACGCAGTCGTTCAGGCCGGCGGGAAAGGGCGCCACCTCCGGCGCCGACGAGGGGGTCAGGCAGTTGCGGAAGTCGACCATCACGACGGCGACCCCGTTGGCGGCGATGAGCTTCCCCCAGCCGCGATACATCCCGTCGAAGCAGGACATCATCGCCATGCCGCCCCCGTGGATGTAATAGACGCAGGCCAGGGCCTCCCCGAGCTCGGGCCGGATGACCTGCAGATTGATCGAGTTGCCGTCGGGCTCCGACACGAACTGTCTGGTGGAGATCTCGAGGCCGGCCGACGGCGCGGCCTCGTCGCACACGTCCATGAAGGCACGGATCGTCTCCCGCATCGCGACGGCCTCGGGCGAGCTCGCTTCGGCCAGCAACTGCTCCCGGCTCTCGACGTCCGGCAGGGCGGTCGTGGTGACGGCGGCCAGGAACGCGCGCAGGCGCGGGTCGAGGCGGGCGTCCGATTCGGTGCTGAGTGTCATGGGCCTATTGGAGCACAGGCCACCGCCCCGCGACGAGGTGCTGCCCCCGGCGCCCTGACAAGTCGAGCGCTGTCGGGCGCCGTCAAGAGCCGTTGGCAGCGGCGCGCTCGTGCTTGAGCCGGGTCACCAGGGCGCGGGCTGACCCCACCAGGCTCTCGGGGGTGTCGTCGTGGCCCGAGCTCCACACGACGCCGGTGGTGGCGCTGAGCTTGAAGCCCTGGAGGGCAAGGTCGTCGTCCAGGGCGCTCATCACGGCGTCGATGCGGCCACGGAGCCGCTCCTCCACGACGGATCGGTCTGCGTTCTCCGCCATGATGGCGAAGCGATCGTTGTCGAGGCGGGCGAGCGTGTCACCCGCTCGCACGCTGTCGCTGAGGCCCTGCGCGACCGCCCGGAGGACGGCATCACCCCACTCGTACCCGAGCACGTCGTTGACGACGGAGAAGCGGTCGAGGTCGATGAAGAACAACCCGAAGTGCCTGCCGTACCGGCCCGCTTCGTAGATGCCGTGGGAAAGGCGGTCCAGCAGGAGCGTGCGACTGGGCAAGCCGGTGAGAGGATCGCGCAGGGCACGTTCGGCAACTCGCTCGAAAGTCATGGCGTTCGTCAGCGAGGAGACGACGAACGTGGCCAGCAACTCGAGCACGACGGCATCGGCGTCACTGAAATGGTCCGGCTCGCCGGACAGCGCCTTCAGCACGCCGACACCCTGCCCGGCCTGGACGAGCGGGGCGACCACGATGGAGCGGACCCCGGCCCGTCGCGCGTCCTCGCGGTCAACCCGAGTGTCGGTCTCGGTGTCCCGGCAGATGAGGGGTATGGCGAGCCGCATGCACTGACCGGAAAGATCCAGATCCGTGACCACGAGCGGGTCCTTGGTGCTCTCGGCCAGGCCACGCGCGACAGGGCGGACCATCTGTTCGCCCTGGGCCAACTCGACGGCCGCGCCGTCTGCGGCGGCCACCGCCTGCGCCCGGTCGATGACCACGCTCATGACACGGTCGGCGTCGGCCACGCCGGCATTGATCAGACGCTGGGTCTCGATCAGGAAGTGCAGTCGATCAACGTGTGTCTCGCGGGCGACGGTTGCCACGATGATGTGCTTCGGTAGAACGGAAAGTCAGCTTGAACACGGTGGGCACAACATCAGCGGGGTGAGGTGACTGGCCTCGCGCGTATCCGTGTTCCCTGCCGCATCGGCCCGCTCGCTGATCCGGCGCACACGGTCGTCGGTCAGGGCGCTCCGGTTGTCGTGGTCACCGGCACCGTCGTGATCGTCGTCGTCGTTGCCGGTACCGTCGTCGTTGTCGCCAGCGTGGTTGTGGTCGGTGGCCTGGTCGGCCTCGTTGTCGTCGGTGGCAGCGTTGTCGTCGTGGTGGTACCGCGGGTCGTGGTCGTCGTCGCCACGGTGCTCTTCGTCGTCGCTGTCGTCGTCGGTGGCTTGGTGGTGCTGACCACCACGGTGCCGGGCGAAACGGCCGGAGCCGCCGTGACCGTGGTGTCCTTGGCGAGCGCACTGAGGAACGCGGCCAAGGAGTTCGATCTCGGTACCACCGACGTGGTGGTGGTCGATTTCGGCGGGCTTGTCGCAGGCGCGCCGGGTGCTGCCGCGCGCGGAGCCGTGGCCACCACGGACGTGGGAACCGGCACGAAGGGCACCCCGGTCGCGCTGTCGGCGCGGACGGGAGCCAGCGTCGGTGCCTGCGAATGATGTGAGAGGCGAGCGAACACCACACTGGCCACGGTGACCACGACAAAGCCGAGAACGATATTGCGTGCGTTGTGCGGCCGGTACGGCTTGTTCGGGTGAGCGGCGCGGTAGTCACTGGCGATACCGATGCCGATCAGCACGAACGGCGCCAGCACGACGACCAAACCCCCGAGGATCAACAGACGGTTGTGGTCGCTCATGTCGGCTCCATCGGCCCGGATCCAGTCGGATGGCTCACCGTTCCGTCAGACGGTTCGGCCGCTCCGACCTGGCGCAAGCGACGAGAGCTCCGGCGCGCGGTGGTGCACCCAGTCGTGGCACGGTCGCCGAGGAGGAGGGGAGACAAGGCCGGCGGTCGAGCCAAGTCCGTCAGGCCATGTTCGGGCCCAGGCTCACCGCAACGGCCCCATGGAACGTCACACCGATCGAACACGAACGAACCTCGGGAATTGCCTACGACGCTGACGGCGGACGACGAAAATCCCGTCCACTCTCCGATCGATGACGAGGCATCACGTGATGCCTCTTCGTCCCTGTCATCACCAGGCAACCTCGCTGAGAGCGACCGCACGTTGAAACCGTTCTTGCATGTCGTCGAGGATCTCCTTCGAGCCTGGTTCGTCAAAGGCTTTGCGACACGTGTGTGTGCTCGATGTTCGGTCGATGCCGGAGTCATTGAGAAATAACTGCCCGTTCATCAGCTTCTTGACCATCGATGCACCTCCTCCAACCGGTGCCTTCCCCAAGCATCTTCCGTTCATTGTTGTCACCAAATTGTCGAACCTAACAAATCGATCCCGGCCGGCACGTGGTGCGCTTTGCCAGCACTCTTTTTGACGTGCTCGTCTCTCCTTTTGGCGTGCTTGCCTCACGGCGTGCTCGTCCCAAATGGTTCGCTCGCCTTGACTTTTGCGGCAGGTGGTCCGTTGGTCACGTCCGGGTGACCAACGGACCGTTGCACGACGGAGATGTCGTCCGGAGGACTGTGTCGAGGCGACCCCGTCACTCGGGACCAGGTCGGGGCCGACTTCCTGGGGTTCACTCAGAATCTGCCGTTGCGCCTCCTCAAGTCCGACATGGGAGAAGACGCCATGGATGAGGCGGCAGCGCTCCCGTGCATCCACGCAGCCGGATTCCAACCAGCGGATCAGCCCCGTGCCACCCGTGGGCCTCGAGCGGCGCGCAGCCCATTCCTCCTCGACCCGCTCCCACCATTCGCGCGGGATCGAGCGCTCAAAGGACCAGGCCGTGGGCTCGGGCCGGGTGGCGTCTTGGACGGTTGCTCCCGGGACCGGACCGGCTTGCGAGCGGCACGTTGGTCTCCCAGCCACCTGGAGAGCACCGTCGGGAGCTGGGCCGCGAGGCCGATGGCGAGCGCGTGCCCCCGTCGGCCTGGTGTGGAGAGGGCAGCCGCTGGGGAGTCGCTCGTGCCCGGAGCATCTCGACGGGTTGACGGGTTGCGCCGGTCCCCCCCGGGGGGGACCGGACGTGCCGCTTCGCCACCGGCTCACTGCGTCGTCGGACGCATGGATGTATCTGATGCTCGTGACCGGGCTCATAGCACCTGGATGGCAAAGGGAATCCTTCCATCGGACCCCCGGAGGTCGTCGCGGTGCCACAGTGCTACCCACTATCCGTCGGACCCCGACATGGCATTTGACTCGCAGTCTGGCGGTGTCGAGTGGTGAGGTGCAGCGCCGCCGTCACGCCTGAAATCGCGGAGTACGCCGCCGCCCTTTCGTACCCCCCCGAACCGATATCTACGGCAGTCAAGTGCGCAGCAATGGTGTGTGCGACCCGCGCCGACGTCTCTCTGGAGGTCGCTGGATGCGCGCACTAGGGCTCAGGAGGAGCGTCCCTCGGGTCACCGCTGCTGAACAGAACACGACGGATGGCACGGGTACCGCCGAAGCAGTTGACAGACGCAGGATCCTAGGAACTGCACTCGGTGTCGCCGGCGCGGGTCTCGTCGGAGGATCCATCTTGGCCGAGACCTTCGCCACTCCGGCGATGGCGGACACGATCGAGCAGGGAGCGCTGACTCCCGCCGTTGTCAACCTCACCGACGCGGCCACGATCGCGGTCAACGCCTCCCTCGGCAACGACTTCCGCGTGACCATCAACGGCAACCGTGCCATGGGCAACCCGTCCAATCCGGTGAACGGACAGCAGATCCTCTTCCAGATCACCCAGGGCGCCGGAGGGTCTTTCACCATCACCTGGGGCAGCGCCTACGACTTCTCCGTGGCCCTTCCCCAACCCACCCTGAGCACGGCGGCTGGGCAGACCGACCTTCTCGGCTTCATCTACAACACGACCAAGAGCAGCTGGCTGCTGGCCGCCTACCTGAACGGGTTCGGCTGATGGCCAATTACCGCCTGTTTCCGACCACCAACGGCCCGACCAGCGCGACCTCCTACAGCGGGAGCTTCATCGCCGGCGTGATCTTCGAGGTCACCGAGGACGATTGCTGGTTCGACGGCTACTGGTGGTGGGTGGCACCGACCGGCGGGCCGACGGCGCCCCAGACCTTCGCCCTGTGGTTGGCCACCAGCGGCTCGACAGGGATCCTCTTGCCCGCCGCCACGGTGACCTCCGGTGCGCTGTCGCCTGGCTGGAACTGGGTGCCGTTGGCAACGCCCATCCAGCTGCCCATCGGCGGGAACGTCGGCACCGGCGGCGCCAACTTTGTGGCCTGCACCGGGGTCAACGGGAACTTCCCCGACACGAACGGTCAGTTCGGTGTGGGCGATGCCTACGCGGCGGGAATCACCAACGGACCGCTCACGGCCTTCTCCGATCAGGGTGCGTCGAACCCAGGTCCGTTCAGTCTCAGCCAGGGTCTCTTCTCGAGCATCGGGACCGATCCGACCGCAGCGATGCCGCTGCAGGGGTATGAGTCGGCGAACTTCTGGCTCGATGTCCAGGTGTCGGACGCGGTTCCGGCCGGCTACGCCGGCTCCTACCGCCTGTGGCCCAACTTCCCCAACGTGACCAACGGCATCCCGCCCAGCATCGACACCGCCATTGAGACCATGGGCACCCAGTTCTCCCTGTCGCAACCCTGCACCCTCGACAACATCTGGCTCTACAGCCCGCTCGGGGTGAGCGGACTTGCCGCCAGCACCCAGATATGGAACGCCAATACACAGGCCCTGGTGGCGGGCACGAACCTGGCCGCGTCGTGGTCCGGTGCCGCCGGCAGCGGATGGATCGCCAATTCGTATGCCGGCCAAGGCATCGTCCTGCCGGCCGGAAACTACATCGCTACCGTCTTCAACGAGTCCGACGAGGAGTTCTACCTCGAAACCAAAGGCTATTTCGGCGCCCACAACGATGTGACCGGGCCGGGGGCGAACGGCCTCACCAACGGGCCGTTGTCGTCGCCGTCCAACGCCAGCGCCATCAACCCCCCTGGTGGCAATTCCTGCTACTACTACGGCGGCACCGGCCCCACCTTCCCGAACGCCTGGGACACCAACGACGGTGGCGAAAACCGCTGGGTGGACGTCGAGGTCACGCCGGCAGCGATGACCGTCGGACCCCCGCCCGTGACCGTCAACTCCGGCGCATTCCTGGTCTTCTTCCCATGAGAGGGCCCGATGCACATCGAAGCGCACGAACCGACAGCGGAGGCACAATGGATAGGAAAGCAAGGCCTCAGATGGCCTCGACCGTCACCTGGGATCCGCAGCAGGTGAGCCAGACGGCGAAACGGGAAATGCCTGGTCGACGAGCGAGGAGCGGAACCTGATGGCTCGGGGCAAGCACGTCAAGGGCCGGGTCCGGCAGCCCGAGGTCGTCGATGACGGCGGCCGCGTGGTGGTCACCACTGGGCACCCGGCGGTCGACGTCGGGTCCGACGAGCGCTGGGGGCGAGCGACCGGACGTGGGTCCCACATCGCCGACCCGGCACCCGAGGTTCTCCTGGCAACGGCTGCCTACACGAACGGCCACGAGTCGCTGCACGGGCACGCGCGGGAGGAGGAGACCGAGCCGCGTGGCGCTCGTGCGATGAGGGGGACGGTGAACCGGAGGAAGGTTCTCGGACTGGCCGCGGCCGGAGTCGCAGGTGGCTCCGTGCTCGTGGAGGGGTTCTCCTCTCAGGCCCTGGCCGCGACGACCACCGAGACGGGCGCGCTGGCGCCCGCCGTCGTCGCCCTCACCGATGCGCCGACGATCGTCGTCAACGCCTCCCTCGGAAACGACTTCCGCGTGACCATCGCCGCGAGCCGCGCCATGGGCAACCCGACCAACGCGGTGGACGGGCAGAAGATCGTCTTCCAGATCACCCAGGGTGGGGCCGGATCGTGCACCATCACGTGGGGAAGCCTCTACGAATTCTCCACCGCCCTGCCGCAACCCACCCTCAGCACGACCGTGGGGCAGACCGACTTGGTCGCCTTCATTTACAACGCTGCCCTCGGTAAATGGCTGTTCGTGGCGTTCGTCGGTGAGTTCTACCCTGTCCCCACCGTGTCGAAGGTCAGCCCCAACAGCGGGCCGCCAGCCGGGGGAACCTCAGTGACGATCACCGGCAGCGGCTTCACGGGGGCGACCGGCGTGGACTTCGGGGCCGTCGCGGCCACGAACTTCACCGTGGTCTCGAGCACACAGATCACCGTGGTCTCCCCGGCACAACCGGCGGGTTTGCATAACGTCGTCGTGACCGGGCCGGGCGGTACCAGTGCCTCTGTGTTCGGCGATCTGTTCACCTACACCTGACGGGCTCCATGTAGGTACGGCGCTCCCTGGCGAGCGGGAGCGCTGTGCACAATTCAGTCTTGGGGGCGGATCAAAACACCGCCGATCTCGCCCCCAGGTACACCTGGGTGCCTGGTGAGCCAGCACCCTCTGGACTTCACCGAGTCCGTGAAGCCGCCCATTGAGACCCGGGGTGTTACTTCTGCCGGATTTGCCGACCACCCCCGTCCTAATACTGATTCGACCTGGGAAATGGTGGTCGGGAGCCACGACTCGGATCAATCCGAGGACAAGGACTGCCGAAAAGACGAAGCCACCCCGGCCCGATTACGCGGGCCGGGGTGGTCTCGCTACAAGCACGCCGGGCGGCGGTTGTGGAGGCAACCCGCCGCGGGGTCCGGTTGGGAGACTCCGGCGTGCCGACGGTCAGTTTGGCAGGTGCAAAACGGCCTCGCCACAGGAGAGAGAGGGGATATCGTGCTACCTCGATTCATCGCGGCCGTTCACGCAAAGGCTCCGTGGTATTCCGCATCGTGCTATCGCTCCGGTCGCGGTGGTGGCCGCGTTGCGCTTTCGTCGCGGCGCCAGTAGCAGTGGGTCCTTCGGACGAGGGCCGTTCGACGGTTCAGGTGGAGGCAAGCGAGTCTGGTGGGCGCGAAACGACCCCGCCCGTTGGGGGGGGGTCAAGGGCAAGGCCGCTTCGCGTCCGACACGCCCGGTCTACCCGCCGCAGTTCCGGCGACGGCGCGGGTTCGGATTACGGCCGTGTGAACAGACGCGAAACGGCCGATGCCGGTGCGCCACCAGACGTTCGCACCCCACCGGAGTCGGGGCCCCAGGATTGCCGTAGTGACGCGCCCACCATCCGATTTTGGCCTTGATCAGGTCGGCAAGCTCGTTCCTGGCTTGCTGGCAAAGCAGCCGACCGGCGCGGAACTAGATGACCCCGTGAGTGAGGCCGGGTTGCGCACATAAGTCAGGTCGTTGCCCGCCGGCGGCGAGGTTCTGGGCCCAGGCGTGATCGACATCGCGCAACGGATCGAAGACGTTGGTGACCTAGATGGCGGGGGGCTGAAGGCGGTGATGAGGTCGCCGGGCTCGGGCATCCGGTCCATAGGTTTCCGGAGCGTACGCCGAGCCGCCACATAAGGCGGCCCCCTCGAAGAAGGGTGGAGGGGCCGCTTGCACCCGTGTCTCGTGACTGACGTAGGTGTGCCCTCACCCTATGCGTCGAGTTTGTCGACGGTGTGACCGCGTCTCCTTCACACCGCCGGCGTACCTTCGGAGAGCCGTGAATCTCGACTTCGCGGACTGGCTCACTTCGTGCACTGGCTGATGACACCAGCGGGGAAGAACACCCGTCGCTCGAGGACTTCTTAAGACGCCCCAAATGGCACGCCGAGGCGCTGTCTCGAGGACGCCAGTGCGTCAGGAGTGTCTCGAGGGGGCGCTGGCCGACCCGGGCCTCATGGGTCTGGGGGGGCCGAACCGACGAGAAGCAACGACGAGCATACGCGGGGAGAGTGGTGGCTTAGTTCTCGCTCGGTGGCCACTTTCTAGGACGCCATCTCGTCTGGCATGGGCGAGCCGTCCGGATCGCTGAGTAGCTTGCTGCCGCGAGCACTGGTCGACGTCGCCGATCACCTTTGCGGGGCCGGGGGAGGTTCACGTCGAGGATGACGTCGCCGAACTCCTTGCGAGAGAAGCGGTGGGGCTCCGCGGTCCACGCCGCCACGGGGCGCACGATGCACAGAAGCCAGCCCTCCATTTGCTCCGCCATGGCCGACTGATGGGCGGGTGGCATCAGAGGAGTCGGGTGCGGCGTGGCCAGAGCGCAGGGCTCGCTCGGAGACTCGTGCCACCGTTCGGGGTAGCCCGCAGAAGTTGGGTAACCTCTCTGGCGGTCGTCTGAGAAGGCCTTGTTAGCAAGGCGTTCGCAAATGACACTTCCGGTGCGGACCCTGAACACGATCCAGGGCTCTCGCCAGGAGCGGGCTGTGGCGCAGCTTGGTTAGCGCGCTTGACTGGGGGTCAAGAGGTCCCGGGTTCAAATCCCGGCAGCCCGACCACACCGGCGCCCGACCACCGGCGCCCGACCACACCGGCAGCCCGACCACGGTCCCTTTTGGGCGTGCCGACACCGGCACACTCACGCCGAATGTCCCACGGTCCCGGCAGCGAAGACTCACCTCGACCTTTCTGATGTGGGGGATTAGACGTGATAGAGCAAGATGCCGGCATCTTCACGCCGCTGCACTGCCCCCTTCGCCAGCAGGTGCTCCAGGTGGGCGAAGGTCTCAGCCTCGGCCATGGAGCCCCATGACCGTGGGGCGAACAGCTCATGTGACAGATCGACGACGTTAGCCCAGCCTGAGGCGTCACAGATCTCGAGCAGCAGCTCCAGCCGCTCGTCGTGGTGGCGCTTGATTTCACCGGCCCGGCGGGGCAGATCTTCGAACGGCTGGCCGTGCGCCGGCAGCACGGTGGACACGTGAGGCAAGTCGGATAAGCGGTCGAGCGACTCGAGGTACCTGAGGAGCGGGTCACCCGCGATCAGCCCTGAAATGTGCGGCGTGATGGTGGGCAACACCTGATCGCCTACCAGCAGCACCCCACCCTCCTCGTCGTAGAGGCAAAGATGGTCGTCGGTGTGTCCTGGAGTGAAGAGGCCGACCCAGTCTCGGCCGCCCAACGTGATGTGATCACAATCAGCCACCCGGTGCGACGGGCGGGGTGGCCTGAACCACTTGAAGATGTCGGCCTGATGGGCCAGCATTTTGGCTCGGGCTTCGGGCGGCGGTCCGACTGTTGATCCTCCCCAGGGCGCTGGCCGCTCGATGCGGATGCTTGGGATCGGACTCTCGTCCGGATCGATGTCGTCGGCCGCCTCGAGCTCGCGATCGTCAATGTCATCGGGATCGAAGAAGGTGCGGAAGCGGTCAGAGGCCACAATGGCGCCTCCGCTCTCCTGGGCCAGCAACCCCGCGCCGCCGAAGTGGTCGGGATGCGAATGCGTGACCACGGTGGTGTGCACCCGCGCCAAGGGGATCCCCGCCGCATCCATGCGGCTCCGGAGGGCCATCCACGATTCTTCGCCTGGGAGCCCAGGATCGACCAGCGTGAACCCCTCGTCATCCTCGAGGGCGTACGTGTTGACGTGGCCCAAGCCGGTGAAGTCGATGGGAAGCTGCAGTCGCAGAATGCCGGGTACCACCTCGACGATGTCGGGCGAGGCGTCCATCTGCTCCTGCCTGGGCGCCCGGGTGGCCGCTGCGTCGATCGGTCCAGACGTCGCCACGAGGAGAAACTTATCCGGGCTCGCCCACCACACGACACACGGTGGTCCTCCCGTGCCCCGCGGATGGACGAAACCATCAAAGCGCGTCTCCGAGGATCACCCTTGGTGGGGCGAGAGGCAGCGGTGACCGGCGATGCCTTCGGCCCGTTTCTCGACCGTTCGAGTGGCGGCGAACTCGGCGCTCCCTCTCGGCGGTCCGGGGCGGGCTTCGGGGTCGGTGAGGCTGCCCCGGTGCTGTCCTTGACATGGTGGGCGAACCACGAGCGCGAACACGAGCAGCTTGCCGTCTGACCCGCGTTCCGGGGATTACGTCGCGGCCGCCGAGTTGGCGAAGTCCAACACATTCTTGGCCGGGTCGTACGTGACCACGATGACGGAACCAAGCGGGTAGGACCGGCCGGGGCCGAACGAAACCGATGACGCGGCCCCCGGGATAGTCGCGTTGCGCAGCCCGTAGCCGGCTCTCTCGAAGCTGGCCACGGTGAGGTCCTTGCCGGCGGCCTTGGCGATGGTGGTGAAGAGCGCCATGTTGATGCACGCCGACTCGACCGAATAGAAGGTCTGGTCCGAACCGCTGATCGGGTTGGTGGGGGGCGTGATCTCGTCGGACGGATACGCCTTGCGGACGACACGGTCGCACTGCTGGACGAAGGGCGTGTGCCAGATCTGGTAGTTCGAGGGGACCGGGCTCGAGGTCAGCAGGCCGCGCAGGTACGTAGGGGAGATGGATGCGGCGAGCACCGCCGTCTCTATCGTGCCCTCGTTCGTGGCGACGAAGGGCGGGTGGTAGGTGCTCTGGTTGGCCTGGAGCGCGTCGGGCCAGACGAGGGAGCCCTCGCCGACGGCCACCACCTCGTCGACTCCGGACGACTGGAAGTGCTGCGCAATGATGTTCGCCTGCTGGTTGATGGCGGGCTGGTCACCCGGGGCGCCGGCGTCCACCGCCGTCGCGACGACGGAGACGTGAAGGGAGCGCAAGGCCGATGCCACGACGTGGAGCTCGTCTTCGTCCGTGGTCTGCCCCGCGAAGATCCCGACCTTCTTTCCCTTGAACACACCCTCGTGCGCGAACAACTTGAGCTGCACGGGGTCGTAGGCCGCCTGCGGCGGCGTCAACGTGAAGTTCGGCGCGACGCCGGACGCTGGGCCGCCCTGGTACGACCCCGCGATGGTCGGCACGCCATGCTGCAGGAAGCAGGCGGGCTCGAAGGGCGCGATCGCGACGAAGACCTGATCGTCCTCATCCAGCTGGGTGCACGCCGTCGCCGCCGGGGCCGTGCCCACCGGGCTGACCGCCAGGAGGTAGGGCACTAGCTTACGGCCGTCCACGCCGCCGTGCGCGTTCAGGTTGGCGATGATGGCGTTGTAGGCCTCGGGGTAGTTGCCCTGGTCGAGCGTGATGCCGTACTTCCTGACCGCCGAGAGATCGATGTAGGGGATGCCGATCCGGATCGTCGTGGCCGTGACGCCCTGACCCGGCGGCCCCGCCGCTCCGGCTGCCGGACCAGCCCCGGCGCCGATGACGGCGCCGCTCACCAGAATCGTGCTCACCACGAGCAATCGTGTGACCCTTCGCACAGACACCTCCTCCATCGGCGGCCCGCAAGACCGCTACAGCATGCCCCCTACGCGGCCTCGGGCCGCGGTCGGTCGGTCCGCCACAGGTCTCAGGTGCGCGTCCGCCCCTTCGACTCGAGCTGGGCGTGCGAGCCGACCCCGCACCTGGCTGTTCACAGCAGCCGGTACGCACGCAGCTCCATGGGCCGTGACGTCGGTGCCGTGGAGGACTCCCAAGGGAAGGTCGCGGTGGGTACCGGCGGTGCCAGTGGGATCGGAGCGGGCTTGGTCTGAACCCACCGCGGGGCGGATGCGAGCTGTCACCTGACCTGCCCAGATACACTCCTCATCGCTGGACCCGCATGACCCCGGACCGACGGGGGTCAAGAGGCCCCGGGTTCACATTCCGGCTGCCCGGCCAAAGGTGCAGATCGAGGGTGGCGGCTGTGGCCCGAAGCTACCGCTTAGACGCGCGGCGTCGAGTTCGACGCGAACGCGTAGAGCGAGGTGCCGTTGGCCGCAGCGACGGCAGGACTGCTGACCCGCCGCAGCCGGTGGCGACCCTTGTGGCCCGCGGGCTTCGTGCAGAGCCAAGTGCGATGGACGACACAGTCATGCCAGCCGTACGGGCAGCGCGTCATTTCGTCCTCCCTGCCAGAGCCCCCGCAAGCCGGGAAGGCGCTGACGAGTCCAGTGTCGGTCAACCCGGGCCGAGCCCCGCGCCCTGATCGCTGGAGCACCGGGCCCGACCCAAGGTTGCTCTGGGGGGCCCGGGAATCGGCGAAAGGGGATTCCAAGGCCCAGGTGCCTTGTACCCCTTTGTGCACGTTCTTACTCGCAGGCAGTTTTGCGCAGCTCGCCACCACGAACAGCCTGGATCCGAGCGGGACCGCTCGCTCTCCGAAGTACTGGGGACGTCTCGAGCGCGCTGTTCCTGAGGCTCGCCAACCCGTAGCCAGCGGCATCGAAGAAGGACGGTGCCGGCGTGGTACACGTACAAGAGCCCTCCAGATGGCCCGGGGGAGTGCGCTTACATGCTGGGGATAACGGCACTCGGCGAGCACGGGAACGATGAATGACCCACGCGAGCGAAGCCAAGAAGAGGACCAGCCACCAGATACCGAACGTCTGCCATCGCTCGAGTGGCCTTCAACGTGGAAGCCATGGCACGGTATCGGTCGCGTTTCCGCTCAGCACGGTCCAAGGCACGATCCGACCCGCCGCTGATTCCCACCACAACAAGATGATCGTGCCTCGGAGGAAGATCCAAAACGCAACGGCGGCGACGATACGCTTCTGCCTTTCCGTCATCACCCGCACGTCTTCCGCCGGCGCCGAGGGTGCGTTCACCCTCATTGAATGGGACGTCCAACGGGTGCAAGGCGCTCGTCCCTGGCGCAAGACCGCACGAGTCGACACCGCCTCCACGGTCCTCGTCGGGTCCGTCGTTGTCGGGCCCGAGTGCCAGTTCTACGGCACACATCCCACGATGCGGGTTTGCCCGACGCGAGACGACCCCGCCCCCGGGGGGTGGGGGAAGGCGGGGCCGTGTCGCTCGCATCAGGCTGACAGCCCGACATGAAGGCCCCGTGACGATCAGCGCGCTGCCCGGTTGGGAATCCGTAAAAAGACCATAAGAGTGGCGCTGCGCTGAGGGCCGCCCTCGCCCAACGGGCGCGAAACGACCCCGAGCCCGAAAGCTCGGGGTCGCAACGCACAGGTCGACCTGATTACCTACCCCCCGCCCATGACTCTAGGCACCCAGGTTGTCGATTTCTGGTCACCCCCGCGATCCGCAGAGCCCGACGGGTGCCGCCGTGTCCGGGTGTCAACCCCGCGAAGTGGCTGCGACGGGTCGCCTGCAGTTGTCGGCCGGAGCCGGGGCGCCAGCACAGCCAGGCCCGGCGACGGGCCCCGGTGGTCGTCGCGGGCGCAGGAGGTTGGTCTGATCTGCGCGCTCCGGCCAGCCAGGAGCCCACGCCCGCAGGTGTTGTGGGCAGGTTGTTCGGTTCAGTTACGAACGGCCTCTATGGGGCGATCGGACGCGAAGGCCAGAATCGATCCGTAGGGCGGCGCCGACGAATCTCGGGGATCTGGTGGATTACGGCGCCGCCCCACCTCGATCACCATGGACCTCGGACAGAACACTCCAATATCACTGTGGCGCATCAGGGCGATGGCCGTCCTGCGGCGCGTGATGGCCGCCGAGCGTCGGTTCTCGGCATCGATCGGCGTGAGCAAGATCACCATGCTGGCGGCCGCAGACGAGTTGGACGCGGCAACGAGAGACGCCACAACCTGGCTGGCGAAGAACCCCTGCCCGGACGAGAAACTCGGGGTCCACGCCGCCGGCATGCTGAGCACATGCACCGAGGCCGCGCTCGTTGCGCAGCGGTCCGTGACCGGCCCGTTCGCCGGCAGCCAGGGAGACATGGCCCGGCTCCAAGACCTCTTGGCGGTCATCGACTTCCATTCGGCGGTGCTGGTCACCTGGTAGCGCCTCGGTGAGAACCAGCGCCCCCCGGGCGAGTGCCTCGCTGCCATGATTCGCCCGTCGGTGTCCGGTGTGGACGGAGGCGGTCCATCGCCCAGGCTCGCCGGTCGAGCCCGGAGAGGCGTTGCGGCGGCGGGGAGCGTGGCCGAGTCTGGCGCTTGGTCCAGACCAGCACCCGAGCCCGCAGGTGTTGTGCGGGGGTTGTGCGGTTCAGCTACCAACGGCTCTATGGGTCTTCGGCCCCTGTTGCGAGAATCGCCCTAAGGCGGGGCCGACCATCCCAACCACTGGCCGGTCTGCCCCGTCCCCTCGTCGATCACCATGGACACAGAGCGCATCCCTACAGCTCGGCAGTGGCGGACCGAAGCGACGGTCGAACTGGACCGTGTGACGCTGGTCGGGCGTCGCTTCTCGGCGTCGATCAACGTGAGCGAGGCCACCATGTTGGCCGCCGCGGACGAGCTGCAGCTGGCGACCCGAGACGCCACCGCATGGCTGGAGGCCAATCCCTGCCCGGATACAGAGCTCGGGACACACGTTGCCTGGATGCTGAAGACCTGTGGAGAGATCGCGCGCACCGCCCAGCGTGCCGTGATTGATCCCTCGAGCGACACGGAGGCGGTCATGAGTCGCCTCGGTCACCTCCTGGAGGTCATCGACTTCCATGCGGAGATGTTGGACGCCTGGTAGCGGCTCGGCGGACGGCCGCCTGGCCGTTCCGAACCCTCGGCCCCGGCACGCTGCGTCGTCGGTGCGGTCGTCGTCGGGGTGACGGCAGGCCACAGATGAACGGCGCCACGATCATCGTGACACCGACGCCGAGTGCCCGAATCCAACCGGCTCCCCGGTCGTTTCGCTCAGCGCGAACGAATGCTTCGGGCAGCGACCCGGTGCTGTGGGCCCGGGGCGGACGCGTCACGACCCCGCCCCGGGGGGTTGTGGGGAGGGCGGGGTCGGAGCGCTCTCTCGGGGTATACCAGCCTCGTGTGACGGATCGATTGCGATTGGCGCGCTTCTCTGTTGAAGGCTCACGGCAGCGTGCGGCCACACCTGCTGCAACCGGGGCCGCACCACGTGGACGGCGGTGGGACTTCATCCAAGCACACCTCGGCCGCGCCACAGGGGAGGGAACCACGACATCGGGGGATGGTCTCGGGCGACCGGCGTCGTCGCCGAATGAGCGCCGCCACCTCGGCCCGAGCGAGTTGTCCTGGGCTTGTGCGAGCACGATTCGAATGGCCCTATCCGGTTCGGCCGATGGTCACCCAGAATGGCGAGGAAGGAACAGCGCCGTGCCTTCTGACGATCACAGCTGGGAGGGGAGGATCGGAGAAGGAGAAGAGGCCATGACAAAGGAGACGCAGACCTACTGTGTCTGCCCGCACTGCGGAGCTGAGGCCCCGGCTGGGCATTCACGCTGCGACGAGTGCGGCCAGGCGACCGTTCAAAAGGCCAAGCGGATCATCGAGCAGGCGACGACGAGGGTGTTCCGACTGTAACGACGCGGCCCACGCGCCGATTCCGCTCGTCTCCGGGCGCACGCGCCGTCCCCGTTGAACTGACGGACGGTCCCCGTCGCCACCTCCGCGCCGTGGGCCCCGTCGAGCTGACGGCAACCCGCTTCTCCCTGCAACGAGGGGCGCTGTCTCGGACCCGACCTTTCGGGCGGCAACGCGGCAACTAGGCCACGGGGGCCGACGGCATCTCCTGGCGGGTTCGCCGCCAATGGCGGAGTCCGGTGGCTGCCGAACGCCGCCGAGGCCAGGATGCCGGCCGCAATCGCATTTCGGTTCGCCGGGGTCCACGCTGTCGGGTCATACGTGTTGGGTTCGATGAGGAACCCGACGATTCCGGCGATGCCGAGACCGGCACAGACGAGCGCGGCTACCGAATCTCCCTGGTTGGCTCGACGGGATGCGATGAGCGCAGCCACCGGCATGGGCCAGGGCGCAGCGACGCCGGCACCCCAGCCGACGATGATGCCTGTTGGTACCGAGAGCGGGACCCCGATGCCCAGCGGGCGTCCAGGCAGATCATCGCGAACGGCCACCGCGGTGGTGAACCCGACTGTGCACGCGAACGCGATGGCCGCGTTTCGCAGGGCACGGCCGGTGTCATCGGTCATCGAGCTCGAGGCTACGCCCGACCTCGAGAAGCGTTCCAGGGCAGGAAGCCCGCTGGCCGTGGGGGGACGTCAAGGGGGCGGGGCGATGATCCCCCCAGGATCCTCCCCAATCACCCCACCCCTCGGTCAGTCTGGGCCACCGCGGCCGATGCCGGGTAGAGCCATTGGGACCCGGCTCTCACAACGCCGGGACAACTCGTCAAGACCGACGGCACGTGCTTCGCGGTCGAGCTCTGTCGCCGACTCGCCGCCCGCAACGCCTGAGCGAATCGCGGTGCGCCACCGGCAGTCGAGACGCAAGCCGCGGACAATTCCAGCCCGCAACGACCGACCATGAAGGATCAAATGGTACTAGGGGCCCATCCGGTCGGATGATCGAAGATGTTAGGTTGCGCCGGCTGATCCAAGTTCTGGTCACGAGGGGGCGAACAGAGTGGGGCGGGACCGAGCCGGTGCACGTGCCGTGTCGACATCATTGGCACGCACCGTCCTTGCGACCGCGGCAGTGATGGCCGTTGGCATCGTCGTCGGAGCCGGCGCGCCGGGAAGCGCCGCGGCCGCCGGCATCGTTCCACCGTCCAACCCGTCGGCCAGCGTGCCGCCCCAGGTGATGCCGCGCTGCTCTGCCGTGGACGACACGAGTGCGGGCTGCATCGACTCCGTGCTCCACAACATCAACTACGCGCGTTCGCTCGAGGGTCTCGGCCCTCTCGTCCTGCCGAGCAGCTACGCCGGTGACCCCGTCACCATGCAGGAGCTCATCATCACCGACGAGGAGCGAGGGGACCGGGGCCTCTCCGAATTCCCCGGCCTCGATCCCGCGCTCGACTCCGCCGCGATGACGGGCGCGCTCGCCAAAACCGACCCCTCCCTGCCGTCCGGGTACCAGGAGTATTCCGCGGGCTCCATCTTCGCCCAGGACGACACGCCGCTCGGGGCGGACTACGCGTGGATGTACGACGACGGCTACGGGGGCACAAACCTCGACTGCTCGTCGCCGGGCAGCGGCGGCTGTTGGGGTCACCGGGACAACATTCTCGGCGACTGGACCACCACGGGCTCCCAGACAGCCATGATGGGTGACGCCGGCACCTCCGGCGGCCAGTACACCGAGATCTTCGCCAACGAGGAGGATCCGGCCGATGCGCTCGCCCCCGGCACCTCGCCCGGCACCCTGCCCACTCCCACCTCGGCGGCCCTGCCCGACGTGGTCCAGGTGCTGCCGGCCTCCTCACCCGACACGGCGGCCGGCACCCCCGTGACCATCGAGGGCAACTACTTCGGCACGTCGCCCCACGTGTCCTTCGGGGGCACTCCGGCCACCGACGTCCACGTGAACTGGGACGGGGAGCTCGTTGCGGACGCGCCGGCCGATCCGGCCGGCACTGCCACGGACCAGGTCGTGGTGACGGTCACGACCGGGACCGGCTCGTCGAGCTCGACCGGCACGCCGGGGGTCAACGAGTTCACGTACGCCCCGCGAGCGCCCCGACCGTCACGTCGGTGTCACCGACCTCGGGAGCACAGATCCCCTCGGGCAGCGTGGTCATCAACGGCGCGAACTTCGACGACGGGGGAGTGACGCCCATCGTCGACTTCGGGACCGTCGCCAGCATCGGATCCATCACCTACGGTTCCACCCAGATCACCGCCACCATCCCGCCCGCCATCAACCCGGGCACCGTGAACATCACGGTGACGACGCCCGCGGGCACGAGCGTCGTCTCGACGGCCGATCGGTACACCTACACGAGCGGTGCGGCGCCCCCTCCACCCCCTCCGCCGGCACCACCACCGCCTCCGCCACCGCCCTCGCACGGGTACTGGTTGGTGGGATCGGACGGTGGCATCTTCAACTTCGGGTCGGCACAGTTCTACGGCTCCACCGGGTCGCTGCGTCTCCAGCGTCCCGTCGTGGGCATCACGCCGACGGCCGACCGGGACGGCTACTGGCTCGTCGCCTCCGACGGGGGCATCTTCGCCTTCGGGAACGCCGGCTTCCACGGCTCCATCCCCGGCACCGGTCTGAATCCTGCCGGGTCGGGCCTGCCGCACAGCCTGAACGCGCCCATCGTCGGCATGGTGCCCTCGACCGACGGCGGCGGTTACTTCATGGTCGCCTCGGACGGGGGCGTCTTCGCCTTCGGCGACGCCAGGTTCGAGGGGTCCTGCCCGGGCATCGGCGGCTGTAGCGGTGCCGCAGTGGCCGTCGTGCCCGACGCGAGCGGCAACGGCTACTGGGTCATGACGAGCACCGGCTCCGTCTACACCTTCGGCGACGCCGCCAACTACGGTCAGCCCGGACCACAGAGCTCGGCCATCACCTCCGCCGTGGCGACGCCCAACGGGGGCGGCTACTGGATCCTCGACAGCGCCGGGCAGGTGTTCCCGTTCGGCGACGCGACCGGCATGGGCAGCCTGGCTCTGGGCTCGGCCGGCGGGCTCGACCCGGCATCCGCCATCTTCGCCACCTCCGACGGCGAGGGCTACTGGGTCGTGACGGCACTGGGCAAGGTGGCGAACTTCGGCGACGCACCCGACGACGGAGACATGTCGGGCACCCACCTCAACGGCCCGATCATCGCCGCCTCGGGGTCGTGAGCCTCACCGCATCCCATTGGCTACATTCGGCAGCCGGTGCGGCGGGGCGAGCGGACGAGCGGGGAGGGGACGGAGTCGGCGGCCGGAGACGGGCTGGGCCTGGAGAAGAACGAGGTCCGACTCCTCCCGCACGACCCGCGTTGGGTCACCGAAGGCGAACGGGAGTGCGCCACGGTGCGGGCGCTCCTGGGTGACGTGGCCCTGGAAGTCGTCCACATCGGCAGCACTGCGGTTCCGGGCATGGAGGCCAAACCGATCCTCGACATCGCGGTGGCGGTCGGGGACCAGGTCCACAACGACGACGTCGTGTCACGTCTGTGCGCCGGCGGCGCCTACGGCTACGACGGCGACAAGCGCGAGGACGGGGGTCTCCTCTTCGTGCGCGGCGAAGGAACGTTCCGCACCGTGCACGTCCACGTGGTGGGGGTGGGCAACCAGGCCTGGGAGGACTACCGCCGCTTTCACGAGCTCCTGATCAACGACGCTGGGGCGCGCCGGCGCTACCAGTCGGCCAAGCGCGACCTGGCCCGGCGCTTTCCCCTCGACCGCGGGCGCTACACCCAGGCCAAGAGCGCCGTCGTCGAGGAGCTCTTGGCCACCGAGGATCGTTCCCCGACGACGCACGCGGGCTGAGTCGAATCTATGGTTGGGATCTCGGATCCCACCCCAGGGAGGAAAACATGGGCATCTTCCAACGGGCACACGACATCGTGCAGGCCAAGACGAACAAGGCGCTCGACGCCGCGGAGAAGCCCGACGAGATGCTCGACCTCTCCTACGAGAAGATGCTCGAGCAGATCACCCAGGTGCGCCGGGCCCTCGTCGACATCGCCGCCTCCAAGAAGCGGCTCGAACTGCAGGACGAGCAGTTCCAGCACACCATCGACCACCTCCAAGAGCAGGCCAAGCAGGCCTTGGCGGCCAACCGGGAGGACCTGGCCAAGGAGGCCCTCTCCCGCAAGGCGGCCGCCCAGCAGCAGATCGACCAGATGCAGCCGCAGGTCCAGCAACTCGACGAAGAGGAGCAGAAGCTCACCCAGACGCTCGACGTGCTCCAGAAGCGGGTGAACGACTTCCGCACCCAAAAGGAGACGCTCAAGGCCCAGTACACCGCGGCCAAGGCCATCTCCTCGGTCGACGAGAGCACGGCGGGTATCTCGAAGTCCTTCAACGACTCCGGTGCGACGCTCCAACGGGCGCAGGACAAGATCGCCACCATGCAGGCCCGCTCGGGCGCGCTCGACGAGCTCCTCGAATCGGGTGTCCTCGAGGACGTCGGGGGCGGCACCGACGACATCCAAAAGGAGCTCGACCAGGTCGGCCAGGATGCACAGGTCGACAACGAACTGGCGGCACTCAAGGCGCAGCTGGGGACCGGCACCCCCGAGCCCGAGGCACTGGCGGCGGCACCCGAGGCGGCCCCGGAGGAGTCGACCCCGACCTCGTAGTCAGTCCGGGGTCGTGTCCTCCACGAGCTGGGCCACGACGTCGCCCAGCTCGTCGCCGCGGTCCTCCTGGAGGAAGTGGCCCGCTCCGGCCACGGTGAGGTGCCGGAGCCCGGCGGCGCCGGGCACGTGCTCACGGAGCACCTCGGCCCAGCCGCGCGTGCCGGGGTCACCGTCGGAGAAGGCGGTGAGGAACGGGCCTTCGAAGGCGGCCAGGACCTCGAGCGTGCGCCGGTTGAGGCGGGCACACTCGCTGGCCGGCGTGAGGCCCATGAGCAGGGGCAGCTGGCGCGGTCCCGCGCAGAACGCCTCGTCGGGGAACGGGGCGTCGTAGGCCGCCGACACCGGGTCTGGGACCTCCGACGCGGTGGCCCCCTGGACGAAGAGGCTGGGCCGGAAGGGCGCGAGCTGCTGGGTCAGCCGCTGGTAGTCGAGCAGGGTCTGTTCCACGCTGACCGTGCCGTCGGCGCCGGCGTGGACGGCCCAGGTCAACCGTCCCGCCAGACCGGCGTCAGCGGTGTGCAGCGCCGTGTTGGCGGCGACGACGCGGCTGACCAGCCCGGGCCGGGCGGCTAGGACCCCGAGCCCGATGGGGCCGCCCCAGTCCTGGACGACCAGGGTGATGCGGGTGAGCCCGAGCGCGTCGACGAACTGGGCCATCCAGTCGATGTGGGCGCGCACCGTGTGCGCCGTGCGCGCCAACGGCTTGTCGGAGCGGCCGAACCCGACGAGGTCGGGTGCCACGGCGCGCAGGCCACGCGCCACGAGCCGGGCGACGACGTTGCGGTAGAGATAGCTCCAGGTCGGCTGGCCGTGCAACAACAGGGCGGTCTCGGCACCCGGGGGCCCCTCGTCGACGTAGTGCATGCGCAGCCCGTCGGGCAGCGCGGCGTAGTGCGGCGCGTAGGGAAACCCCGGCAGCTCGGCGAAGCGCTCCTCGGGAGTCCGCACCGTCTGCACGGCGCTCATCGTGCCCCACCTGGCAGGCCGACCGCGGGCCTGGTGTACTCGGAGCCGTGACCGGACGGGCGAACGACGTGGCCGTGGTCGGCGCCGGCCTGGTGGGGCTGTCCCTCGCCTACGAGCTGTCGTGTCTGGGCGCCCGGGTCACGGTCATCGACGCCGCTCATCGGGGCCGGGCGACCGACGCCGGCGCCGGGATCCTCTCGCCCGCCACCAGCCACGAGGACGACCCCGAGCTGTGGCCCTTCCTGCGCCAGGCCGGCGCGCACTACCCGGCCCTGCTGGGTCGGATCGCCGGAGAGGGTGTCGACGTGACGGGCAGCGGGTACGGCGCCTGCGGGATCCTCTCGGTCGGCCTGCGCCCCCAAGAGGACGGGTGGTTCGCTCCCTTCGCCGACCGGGCGCTCCGGCGTTCGCCGGGGGAGGTGTTCGAGATCACGCCGGAGGAGGCCACCTCGCTCTTCCCGCCCTTGGGCCCCGTCCACCGTGCGCTGCGCGCGCCCGGCTCGGCGCGGGTCGACGGCCGAGGCATGGCCGCCGTGCTGCGTCAGGCGGCCGCGGCGCGCGGCGTCGCCTTCGTGGAGGGCGGCGTGCACGGGGTCGTCGCCGCGGCGACCAGCGGACGCCACGTCGAGTCGGTCAGCGTGGAAGGGCACCGCAACGTCGACTGCACGGCCCTGGCCGTCGCCGGCGGCGCCTGGACCGCGGCCGCCGGCGAGTGGCTCGGCGCGGCGCTGCCGGTGGGGCCGACCAAGGGGCAGATCGTGCATCTCGGCGTCGAGGCGGAGACGGGCGGGTGGCCCATCGTGCAACCCTTGCTCACGCACTACCTCGTGCCCTGGCCCGGGGGCAGGGTGGCCTGCGGCGGCACCTTCGAGGCCGGGGCCGGGTTCTCCGTCACGGTGACCGCGGCCGGGCTCCAGGAGCTGCTGCGCGAGTGCCTCCTCGTGGCGCCGGGCCTGGCCGGGGCCGGCTACCTCGAGACGCGTGTCGGGCTGCGCCCCACCTCCCCCGACGAGCGCGCCCTCGTCGGGCCGTTGCCGGGATGGGGCAACGTCTGGGTCGCCACCGGGCACGGTGCCAACGGGCTGTTGCAGGGACCGTACTCCGCGCGGGCGCTGGCGCACGACATGGCGGGCGTGCCGCTCCCTGCCGACGAGGCGCCGTTGCCGGCGGCGTTCGACCCGGCGCGCTTCGCCTGAGTTCCGTCCGGACCGGTCGCCCATCATCCACCTCGGTCCGGTCCACCGCGGGTGAGACTAAGAGGGATGCTGAAGGGGACTCTGCGCCAGGGGGGCAAGGACGAGCCGGCGACCTCGGAGAACGTGCTCGCGGCGCTGGCGGGCACGGGGTTCTTCTGGCTCGACCTCGATGACCGTGCCGCCGACGGCGAGGTGGCGGAGTTGCTGAGCGTCCACTTCGGCTTCCATCCCTTGGCCGTCCAGGCGGCGGAGCGCTTCGCGCAGCGCCCCCGGATCGACGAATACGACAACTTCGTGTTCCTGGTGGCCCGGGGCGCCGACCCGCAGGACAAGGGCATTGCCGAGGTGCACTGCTTCTGGACCGACCGCTACGTGGTCACGGTCCACCGGGGGGACTGCCCGGCCCTGGCCGGGGTGCACGAACGCCTCGAGCGCCATCCCGCCAGCCAGGGGGCGTCTCCCCAGATCGTCATCGTCTACCTCATCGTCAGTGCCCTGGTGGACGGCTTCTTTCCGTTCCTCTCGAACTTCGACGACCGGATCGATGCGCTGGAGGACGACATCCTCAAGGTGCCCACGGAGGCCCAGCTGGCGCAGCTCTTCGACATGAAGCGCGCCCTCATCAACGTGCGCAGGCTCGTGGCACCGCAGCGCGACATGATGGCGAGCATCAACGCGGGCGTGACGGACGTCCCCGGCCTGACCGACGAGGCAACGCGGTACTTCCGCGACCTCTACGACCACCTGATCCGCCTGGCCGACCTGGTCGACAACTATCGAGACCTGCTGACGAGCGTCATGGACACGCACCTCTCGACCGTGTCCAACCGTCTGAACGTGGTCATGAAGCAGTTGACGATCATCGCCACCATCTTTCTGCCGCTCAGCTTCTTGACCGGCTTCTTCGGGCAGAACTTCGCCGTCCTCGTCCGCAACATCACGTCGGCCTGGAGCTTCTGGGTGCTGGGGATCGGGCTCGAGGTCGTGGCCGCGGTCTTTCTCATCGTGCTCTTCCGCCGGCGAGGCTGGCTCGGAGGACCGTCGGTCTGAGCAACCCTCCCGACAGCGGGCTGCTCAGCCCTGCCTGTCCGACGCCGTCGGCGCCGACGGCAGGCCGGGCGGGCGCTCGGCCGTGTGGACCTCGTAGTCGAGCCACCACGCCTCGCACCCCTCGGGCACCGGGAAGCCGAGCTGCTTGCGCCGGTCCACCAGCGCGCGGACCCGCTCCTTCTCCTCTCGCACGAGCGCCAGGGTGCCGGAATCGGTCCCCTCGAGGCGGCGGCGTGCCCACAGCGACTCCTCCAGGCGCCAGGCCTCACGCCGCGCCTCGACGATGGCGTGGGTGGCGTCGGCCATGTCGGACCGGATGCCGGCATCCCCCTCGGCGAGGACGTCGGCGGCGCGCAACCACCCGTAGTCCTTGTTGATCCGCAGGAGCCCCGGCTCGACCTCGAACAACCCCACCACGTCGACGACGGGGTCGATCGTGGTGAGGGTCGCGCCCGACGGCAGAGCCACGTCGAGGTTCGCGACCTGCCGTTCCGCCACGCCGATCATGCCCATCGACCGCAGGCCGATGTAGCCGGGGGGAGCGGCCGCGTAGTTTCGCTCGTCACGGGCCATCCTGAGCGGCACCGCGACCACGGCGATGATCCGCGTGGCCCCCAGGGCCGCCGCGGCGCGCGACGGGCACGATCTCGATCACCCCGCCGTCGACGTAGTCGTCGTCGGCCATCGGGTGGGGCGGGAAGACCATGGGGACGCTCGCCGAGGCGACGGCGCCGTCGATCAGGTCGACCGGGCCGGCGGCGGCGCCCGGGGCCGGGGTGCGGGCGTCCGACTCGACGATGGTCCCGTCCTCGGTGACGTAGCGCAGGACGCCGGCACGCAACGCCGTCACGGCCAGGCGCAGCTCGAGGCCCGGCCGGCGCACCAGCGCCGGGTCGACGGGGCGGACACCCTCGCTGCTCCCGTGGCGGAGCGAGTCGGCCAGCGGATCGAGGTTCAGGACGGCGCTGCCGCTCGCTGCGCAGCCGGCGCCGGACGCGGGGCAGGCGCAAGCCCGGCACCGGCGACGAGGCGGGCGATGTGGCGCTGGCGGCTGCGGCGGGCCCGGCGGGCCTGACGTCGCTCCCGCCGGCTGGACGTGCCGGCGGCGGCACCACCTCGTTGCCGGGGAGCGTGGTGACGGGCGCGACGGGGGAACGGCGGCCGGGTGCCCAGGGTGATCTCCTGGTGGATCTCGCTGCCGAGCGTGGTGCCGTCGAGGGCGGCGAGCCACGGCTGCTTGCCGAAGACGTGGCCGGAGTGCGTCCAAGCCAGCACGTCGGCTTCGATCTCGTCGACCGCGGAGCACGAACTCGGGCAGCGTCCGGGCCTGGGCCAGCACGGTGGCGGCGATGGCGCCGGCCGACGTGGCCGTGATGATGTCGGGCACGATGCCCTCGGCGCCTACGAGGTACTGCAGCACGCCGACCTCGAAGGAGCCCTTGGTGCCCCCGCCGGCGAGCACGAACGCGGTGGAGCCGGTGGGGGTGTCCGGGGGCATCAGGAGATCTGGCACGCCCGCCGGTGCCCACAACGACCGCTCAGCCGCCGGCGGCGGCGCTCACCACCTCGACCAGGGAACCGGCGCGGGCCGGCGTCGTGGCCCACTCCGAGCGCGGGATGACGCAACGGTCCACGGCGACCGCCACCCCCTTGGGGTCGTCCTCGTCGGTGAGCTGGGCCACGAGGTCGGCGATGGTGGCGCCGGCCGCCACCTCCACCGGCTCGCCGTTCACGCGCAGTCCGAGCGCGCTCATGCGGGCGCCAGCGCCTCGATGAGCGGCGCCACCGGCCGGCGGCCCACCAGGTCGACGACCGCGGCGGCGGTGATCGGCGCCAGCAGGATGCCGTTGCGGTAGTGGCCGACCGCGGCCACGACCCCGTCGATCCCGGTCCAGCCGATGCGCGGGGTGTTGTCCGCTGTGGCGGGCCGGAGCCCGGCGGCGGCCTCGAGCAACTCGAGCTCGTCGACGCCGGGAACGATCGCCCGGGCGTCACAGAGCAGCTCGTGGACGGCGCCCGCCTGCACGGAGGTGTCGCCGCCGCGCTCTTCGACCGTGGCCCCCACCACCAGCGAGCCGTCCCGGCGCGGCACCAGGTACACCGAGCGCCCCCGCACGAGGCCCCGGACGGTCCGGGTCAGCAGGGGAGCGGCGACCGTGCGCGGACCGCCCGAAGGGCCGAGGCGCAGGATGTGCCCCTTGACCGGCCGTACGGCCGGGAGCCCGGCGCCTTCGAGACCGGCGATGGCGGGCAGGCCCGTCCCCGGCGCCAGGACGACGGTGCCGGGTCCGAGGCGTCGGCCGTCGGCCAGCTCGAGCTCGGGTCCCGGGGCGACGGCGGCCACGGTGCCGTCGACGAACGCCACGCCGGCGGCGTGGCAGGCCCGCACGAGCGCCCCGAGCAGCGCGCGGTTGTCCACCTGGTGGTCCCCGGGGACCTCGATGCCGCCGCGCAGCGCAGGGCTCAACGCGGGCACCAGGGCGCGGCACTCGCTCGCGCTCTTGCGCTCGGCGGGCAGCCCGAGCGAGTGCTGGTAGGACAGCAGGTCGTCAAGGGAGGCGCGGTCGGACGCATCGAGCGCGACGGTGACCGTGCCGGTCGTGTCGTAGCCGACGGCGCGCCCGGCAACGCCCTCCAACGCGGCGGCGAACGCGGGCCACCGCCGGGAACCCTCGAGCAGGAGCGCAGTCAGCGCGGTCTCACCGAACTGCGCCTCGGTGACCGGGGCGAGCATGCCGGCGGCCACCCACGAGGCGCCACGCGCGCCCGGGTGCCGGGGCCACCAGCGTGACCTCGTGGGCGTTGCGTGCCAGTTCCCACGCACAGGCCAGCCCGATGACCCCGCCCCCCACGACCTGGACGTGCGCCGGCATGGGCCCAGCCTAGGAGGGTGCTCGTGTATCCTGGTTGCTCCACCTTCGGGCCAACGTCGTCCCGGTAGCCGTTCAACTTCTCCCCATTCGGAAGGACGCCGATGGCCACTGGCCTCTACGACCCGGCATACGAGCACGACGCCTGCGGCGTCGGCATGGTGGCCGATCTGCACGGCCGGCCCGGTCACGACATCGTGGACCGCGGGCTGACCGTCCTCGAGCGCCTGGCGCACCGCGGCGCGTCCGGCGCGGAGGTGGAGACCGGCGACGGCGCCGGCATCCTCGTGCAGATCCCGCACCGCTTCTTGTCGGGTGCCGCCCTCGAGGCGGGGTTCTCCCTGCCCGATGCCGGCGGCTACGCCGTGGGTCTCGCCTTCTTGCCCACCGACCCGG
The DNA here is from genome assembly GCA_963789235.1 of uncultured Acidimicrobiaceae bacterium. Taxonomy (GTDB): domain Bacteria; phylum Actinomycetota; class Acidimicrobiia; order Acidimicrobiales; family RAAP-2; genus Bog-473. The sequence continues at coordinate 986,536 of CAWBJX010000003.1, forward strand.
ACGACGCACTGAAGGCCCGGACCGTCGTGGAGCAGACGGCGGCCCAAGAGGGGCTGGCGGTGCTGGGCTGGCGCACCGTACCCATCGAGGCGGAGGGCCTCGGCCACACGGCGCGGGGGGCGATGCCGCTCATCGGGCAGGTCTTCGTGGCGCCGTCTGGGCCCGGGGTGGACACCATGGTGCTCGAACGCCGCGCCTTCGTGCTGCGCAAGCGGGCCGAGCACGCCGTCGACGGCCTGTACTTCCCGTCGCTGTCCGCCCGGACCCTCGTCTACAAGGGCATGCTCACCTCGGAGCAGCTGCGACAGTTCTTCCCCGATCTGCGCGACCCGAGCTTCGAGTCGGGCCTGGCCTTGGTGCACTCGCGCTTCTCCACCAACACGTTCCCGAGCTGGCCGCTGGCCCATCCCTACCGCTACATGTGTCACAACGGGGAGATCAACACGCTGGCGGGCAATCGCAACTGGATGCGCGCCCGTGAGGCCCTGCTCGAGACGCCCCTGATCGAGGGGGACCTCTCGCGCGTCTATCCGATCTGCACGCCGGGCGCGAGTGACTCGGCCAGCTTCGACGAGGTCCTCGAACTGCTGCACCTCGGGGGTCGCTCCCTCCCGCACGCCGTGCTGATGATGATCCCCGAGGCGTGGGAGAACCACACCATGATGGACCGGGACCGCCGAGCCTTCTATCGGTATCACGCGTCGCTGATGGAGCCCTGGGACGGCCCGGCCGCGGTGTGCTTCACGGACGGCACGGTCGTCGGCGCCGTGCTCGACCGCAACGGGCTGCGACCGGCACGGTACTGGGTCACCGACGACGGGCTGGTGGTGCTGGCCAGCGAGGTGGGCGTGCTCGACATCGCACCCGAGCGCGTGGTCCGCAAGGGCCGCCTGCAACCCGGCCGCATGTTCCTGGTCGACACGGCCGAGGGACGCCTCGTCGAGGACGAGGAGATCAAGGCCGAGCTGTCCTCCGAGCACCCCTACGCGCGATGGCTGGCCACCGATCAGGTCCGCCTGGAGGAGCTTCCGGCCCGCACCATGCTCACCCCCCAGCACGGGAGCGTCGTCACCCAGCAGCGCCTGTTCGGCTACACCACCGAGGAGCTGCGCGTCATCCTCGCCCCCATGGCCCGCGCCGGGGCCGAGCCCCTGGGCTCCATGGGCTCGGACACCTCCATCGCGGTGCTCTCGGACCGCTCGCGTCTCTTGTACGACTACTTCACCCAGCTGTTCGCGCAGGTGACCAACCCGCCCCTCGACGCCATCCGAGAGGAGCTGGTGACCTCGCTCTCGGCCACCATCGGCCCCGAGGCCAACCTGCTCGAGGCCTGCCAGGGCTCGTGCCGGCAGATCCTGCTGCCACTGCCCGTGATCGACCGCGACGACCTGGCCAAGCTGATGTACGTCAACGAGCACGGCGAGACGCCGGGCTTCAAGGCGTTCGCCATCGACGGGCTCTTCGAGGTGCGCGAGGCGGGGGACGCGGGCGCGCCGACGGCGGCGGGAGGCGAGGCCCTGGCGCGTGCCATCGAGGGGGTGCGGCGCCAGGTGTCGGACGCCATCGCCGACGGCGCGAACCTCATCGTCCTCTCGGACCGCAACGCGACGGCCGACTGGGCACCGATCCCCTCGCTGTTGCTCACCGCCGCCGTGCACCACCACCTAGTCCGCGAGAAGACCCGGACCAAGGTGGGGCTGGTCATCGAGACGGGCGACGCCCGCGAGGTGCACCACATGGCGCTGCTCATCGGCTACGGCGCCGCGGCCGTCAACCCGTACCTGGCGCTGGACTCCATCGACGACATGATCTCCGAAGGGCTTCTGGAGGGAGTCTCGCCGCGCCAGGCCCGCCGGAACTACATCAAGGCGGCCTGCAAGGGCGTGCTCAAGGTCATGTCCAAGATGGGCATCTCGACGGTGGCGTCCTACACGGGCGCCCAGGTGTTCGAGGCGATCGGCCTGGACGGGGCGGTCATCGACGAGTACCTCACCGGCACCTCGAGCCGGATCGGCGGCGTCGGGCTCCCGGTCCTCGCGGCCGAGGTCGCCGCCCGACACCGGCGGGCCCACGAGCCGCGGCCGACCGAACGGGCCCACCGCGAGCTCGAAGTGGGCGGGGAGTACCAGTGGCGGCGCGAGGGCGAGTTCCACCTCTTCAACCCCAAGACGGTCTTCAAGCTCCAGCACGCGACCAGGTCGAAGCGTTACGGGATCTTCAAGGAGTACACCACCCTCGTCGACGACCAGGCCGAGAAGCTCGGCACGTTGCGCGGCCTGCTGCGGCTCAGGGCGGCACCGGGTGGCCCCATCCCGCTCGAGGAGGTGGAGCCCATCGAGAAGATCGTGTCCCGCTTCTCCACCGGCGCCATGTCCTACGGCTCCATCTCGGCCGAGGCGCACGAGACCCTCGCCATCGCCATGAACCGCATCGGCGGTCGCTCCAACACGGGGGAGGGTGGCGAGGACGCCGACCGCTACACGCCCGACGCCAACGGGGACCTGCGCCGCAGCGCGATCAAGCAGGTCGCCTCGGGCCGCTTCGGAGTGACGAGCGAGTACCTGGTCAACGCCGACGACCTGCAGATCAAGATCTCCCAGGGCGCCAAGCCGGGCGAGGGCGGCCAGCTCGCGGGCATCAAGATCTACCCCTGGATCGCGCGGACCCGGAGCTCGACGCCGGGCGTGGGGCTGATCTCGCCACCGCCGCACCACGACATCTACTCCATCGAGGACATCGCCCAGCTGATCCACGACCTCAAGTCGTCCAACGCCGAGGCGCGGGTGCACGTGAAGCTGGTGGCCGAGGTGGGCGTCGGCACGGTCGCGGCGGGCGTGGCCAAGGCGCACTCCGACGTGGTGCTGATCTCGGGCCACGACGGCGGCACCGGCGCCGCGCCGCTGACCTCGCTGAAGCACGCCGGCATCCCCTGGGAGATCGGGCTGGCCGAGACGCAGCAGACGCTCCTGGTCAACGGCCTGCGGGACCGGATCGTGGTCCAGGTGGACGGGCAGCTCAAGACCGGTCGCGACGTGGTGATCGGAGCACTGCTCGGCGCGGAGGAGTACGGCTTCGCCACGGCGCCGCTCGTGGTCTCGGGCTGCATCATGATGCGCGTCTGCCACCTCGACACGTGCCCGGTCGGCATCGCCACCCAGAACCCGGCGCTGCGGGCCAAGTACAGCGGCAAGCCCGAATTCGTGGTGACCTTCTTCGAGTACATCGCCGAGGAGGTGCGCGAGCTGCTGGCCTCGCTCGGGTTGCGCTCACTGGACGAGGCCATCGGGCGAGTCGACCTGCTCGAGACCGAGGCGGCCGTGTCGCATTGGAAGGCGGCCGGTCTCGACCTCTCCGCGGTGCTGGCCCAGCCCGACGTCCCCGACACCGTGGGCCGACGCCAGACGCGGCTGCAGGACCACGGGCTGGAGAAGGCCCTCGACCACGCCTTCCTCGGCCGGTGCGCACCGGCACTCGTCGACGGCGTGCCGGTGTCGGTGGAGCTCCCGATCACCAACGTCGACCGCACGGTGGGCACCTTGCTCGGGGCCGAGATCAGCCGCCGCCATGGCGCGGCGGGGCTGCCCGACGACACGATCTCGTTGACCTTCACCGGCTCGGCCGGCCAGAGCTTCGGCGCATTCGTGCCGCGCGGCGTCACGATGCGCCTGCACGGCGACGCCAACGACTACTTCGGCAAGGGGCTGTCGGGCGGGCGGCTCGTCGTGCGGCCCCCGGAGGGCTCGCCCTTCGCCGCGGAGGATCAGATCATCGCGGGCAACGTCATCCTCTACGGCGCCACCGGGGGCGAGGTCTTCATCCGGGGGCAGGTGGGGGAGCGCTTCTGCGTCCGCAACTCGGGCGCGACCGCAGTGGTCGAGGGCGTGGGTGACCACGGGTGCGAGTACATGACCGGCGGCCTGGTGCTGGTGCTCGGGCCGACGGGGCGCAACTTCGCCGCAGGCATGTCGGGCGGGGTGGCGTACGTCTACGACCCCGGCCGCACCTTCGGGCAACGGGTCAACCTCGAGATGGTCGACGTGGAGCCGCTGGACCCCGCCGACAGCTCTCTCGTCCGCTCCCTGGTGCGTGCGCCACAGCGTCGAGACCGAGTCGGCCGTGGCCGGCCGCCTCCTCGAGCGGTGGGACACCGAGGTCCTCGAGTTCGTCAAGGTCATGCCGCGCGACTACCGCCGCATCCTGGAGGCCACCCGCCTGGCCGAGGCCGAGGGCCGTTCGGTGGACGAGGCCGTCATGGAGGCCGCGCATGGGTAAGACGACCGGCTTCATGGAGTACGGGCGCGAGCTGCCCAGGCGCCGCCCGGTCTCCGTGCGCCTGCGGGACTGGAGGGAGGTCTACGAGCCCTTCTCCGAGGAGGCCACCAAGGTCCAGGCGGCTCGTTGCATGGACTGCGGCATCCCCTTCTGCCACGACGGCTGCCCGCTGGGCAACCTGATCCCGGAGTGGAACGACCTGGTGTACCGGGACGACTGGCCCGAGGCGATGGAGCGCCTGCACGCCACCAACAACTTCCCCGAGTTCACCGGCCGGCTGTGCCCGGCGCCCTGCGAGGCCGCCTGCGTGCTCGGGATCAACGACGACCCGGTCACCATCGAGCGGGTCGAGTACGAGATCGTCGAGCGGGCCTGGGACGAGGGTTGGGTGACCCCGCAGGTGCCGGCCGTGCGCACCGGCAAGTCGGTCGCCGTGGTGGGCTCGGGGCCGGCCGGCCTGGCGGCGGCCCAGCAACTGGTGCGGGCCGGCCACAGCGTGACGGTCTTCGAACGGGCGGAGAGGCCGGGCGGGCTGCTGCGCTACGGCATCCCCGAGTTCAAGATGGAGAAGGCGGTCCTGGACCGCCGGCTGGCCCAGATGGAGGCCGAGGGCGTGACCTTCGCGTGCTCCACCTCGGTGGGCGGTGTCGTCGGTGGCCCGGCCGAGCGGCGGCGCCGGCCCGGTCGAGCCCGGCGAGCAACGAGGCCTCGGGACGGCGAGCGCCCCCGAGGTCCGGGTGCGCCCGGCAGCCGAGGTGCGGGCCTCTTTCGACGCGCGTGGTCCTCGCCGGGGGGGCGACCATGCCGCGCGACCTTCCCGTGCCCGGACGTTCGCTCTCGGGGGTGCACTTCGCCATGGAGTACCTGAAGCCCTCGAACCTCGTGCAAGAGGGCGCGCTCGCGTCGTCGCCCATCAACGCCAAGGCGAAGCGCGTCGTCATCATCGGGGGCGGCGACACCGGGGCCGACTGCCTGGGGACGGCGCACCGCCAGGGCGCCGCGTCGGTGCACCAGCTCGAGATCATGGCCGAGCCCCCGAGTGACCGCCTGGCCGACAACCCCTGGCCGCTGTGGCCGCTCATCTTGCGCACGTCCTCCGCCCACGAGGAGGGGGGCGAGCGGTTGTTCTCCGTGACCACGACGGATTTCGTCGGCGACGGGGCCGGCGCGCGTGCGGGCGCTGCGGGGCCACGCGGTCGAGATGCGCGACCGAGGACGGCCGCACCGTCTTCGAGGAGGTGCCCGGCTCGGAGTTCGAGCTGGAATGCGACCTGGTGCTCCTGGCCATGGGCTTCGTGGGCACCGAGCGCCGGGGCGCCGTGGCGGAGCTGGGCGTCGCGGTGGGGCCCCGGGGCACGGTCGAGTCGGACGGGCAGTGGGCGACCAACGTCGACGGGGTCTTCGTGTGCGGCGACCAGGCCCGGGGCCAGAGCCTGATCGTGTGGGCGATCGCCGAGGGCCGCTCCTGCGCCGCTGCGGTGGACCGCTGGCTGATGGGCACGACGTCGTTGCCGGCGCCGCTCGTGCCCGGCCAGCTGGCGCTGCGCTAGCACGAACGGTCGCCCGGCCGGGGAGGCCGCGCAGGCCGCCCGGACGATCACGGCCCCTGGAGCGACGGGGCCCCGCCGGGAACCTCAGGAGTAGCGCGCCGCCCTCGTTCCCGGCCCGTTGAAGACACCGGGGACCGCGTCGGGATTCTCGACACACACCTCGCACTCGAGTCCGTCCGGGTCCCGGAAGAACAAGCTCAGCATCGGGCCGAAGTCGGTGACGAAGTCGTCGGCCGCCCCCCGTTCCATCAGGCGCTCGCGGATGGTCTCGAAGTCCCGGAGCGAGGCGGCCTGGAGGGCCAGGTGATCGAGGCGGCCCCGACCGAACATCGGCGTCTGGCGGTCGGCCTCGTGGTTGCCCTCGATCTGGAACACGTTGAGCTCGGCCCAGTCTCCGATCTTGATGATGGAGAGCCGAGGCCCCTTCCCTTCTGGGAACTCGCTCCCGTCGCGCAGGACCTCGGCGTCGAAGACCTCACGGTAAAAGGTGTTCAACCTGTCGGCGTCGTTGGTGATCATCCCCACGTGGTTCAATCCCTTGAGCAGCACACCTGCCTCCTCCATTCGTCCGAATCCCCACTGTAGGGACGCGCCAGCAGGTGTCACCCCGGGGGACCGACTCGCCCGTGGCTACAGTGACCCCCGTGCCTCGGTGCGACGCCAACGGCGTCTCGCTCTACTACGAGCTGGAGGGGGCGGGGGATCGGCTCCTGTGCATCTCGGGCACCGGGGGTGATCTGCGCGACCGGCCCCGCCTGACCGACGGCCCCTTGGCCGAGTCGTTCCGGCTCCTCTGCTACGACCAACGCGGCCTCGGGCGGAGCAGCGTGCCGCCGGAACCATCGTCCATGGCCGACTTCGCCGACGACGCCGCCGTGCTCCTCGACGCCGTCGCCTGGGAGGACTGCCTCGTGCTGGGGGTGTCCTTCGGCGGCATGGTGGCCCAGGAGGTGGCGATCCGCCATCCCGAACGGGTGCGCCGGCTGGTCCTGGCCTGCACGTCAGCCGGCGGCCCTGGCGGTTCGTCCTACCCCCTGCACGAGTTGCTCGACCTCGAACCCGAAGTCAGGGCTGCCCGCCAGACGGAGCTGCTCGACACCCGTTGGGACGAGGCGTGGCGCGCCGCACACCCCGAACAGGTGGCCCTGATCGCCGCCCGCATGCTTTCGGGGTCCCGAGATCCCGGCTCGGAGGACCCAGGGACGGGCCTGGCGAACCAGCTCGGTGCCCGAGCCCGGCACGACACAGCAGCCCGGCTGGGGCGGATCAAGTGTCCCACGCTCGTCTGCGGCGGCCGCTTCGACGGCATTGCCCCGCCGGCCAACAGCGAGTTCTTGGCGCGGGCGGTCCCCGATGCGCGCCTCGCCCTGTTCGAGGGAGGCCATCTCTTCTTGCTCCAGGACGGCGCGGCGCTGCCCGCCATCATCGAGTTCCTGCGCGGCGGAGCGACCGAGCGGGCGGACCCGTAGATTGCCGATCATGGACGTGACGGCGACCCCCGAGTGGAAGGCCCTGGCGGCGCACTACGACGAGATCTCGGGGCGGCATCTACGGGACCTCTTCGCCGAGGACCCCGGGCGCGCGGAGCGTCTCACCGCGGTGGGCGCCGACCTGACGCTGGACTATTCCAAGCACAGAGTGACCGACGAGACGCTGCGACTCCTCATGGCCGTGGCTCGTGCGGCGCGGGTCGAGGAGCATCGCGATGCGATGTTCTCGGGCGAGCACATCAACACCACCGAGGACCGCGCCGTCCTGCACGTCGCGCTGCGGATGCCCCCCGGCACCAAGCTCGTGGTGGACGGGCAGAACGTGACCGCCGACGTGCACCGGCGTGTTGGGAAAGATGGGCGAGCTCTCGGAGCGCATCCGCAACGGGTCCTGGACCGGCGCGACGGGCAAGCGGATCGACGCGGTCGTCAACATCGGGATCGGCGGCTCGGACCTCGGACCGGCCATGGCGACCATGGCGCTGGCCGACTACGCGCAACCGGGGCTGGTCAGCCGCTTCGTGTCGAACGTCGACCCGGTCGACCTCTATGCCGCGACGCACGACCTGGACCCCGCGTCCACGCTGTTCGTCGTGAGTTCGAAGACGTTCACCACCCTCGAGACCCTGACCAACGCGGCGGCCGCCCGGGACTGGTTGCTGCGGGGCCTCGGCGTGTCGGCGGACGGGGGCGCGGTGGCGAAGCACTTCGTCGCCGTCTCCACGAACGCCAAGGGCGTGGCGGAGTTCGGCATCGACCCGGAGAACATGCTCGAGTTCTGGGACTGGGTCGGGGGGCGCTACAGCTACGACTCGGCCATCGGCTTCTCGCTGATGGTCGCCATCGGGCGCCAGTCCTTCGGGGAGATGCTCTCCGGCTTCCACTCGATCGACGAGCACTTCCGGACCGAGCCGTTGGAGAAGAACCTCCCCGTCATCCAGGGCATGCTCAACGTCTGGTACGACGACTTCTTCGGTGCCGAGACCCACGCGGTGCTGCCCTACAGCCAGCGGCTGCTTCGCTTCCCCGCCTACCTACAGCAGCTGACCATGGAGTCCAACGGCAAGTCGGTCCGGCTGGACGGCTCGCCGGTGGCCGGCCAGACGGGCGAGATCTTCTGGGGGGAGCCAGGCACCAACGGCCAGCACGCCTTCTACCAGCTGCTCCACCAGGGCACGAAGCTGGTCCCCGCCGATTTCATCGCCTTCGCGGAATCGACCCACGAGACGGGGGAGCAGCAGGACCTGCTGGTCGCCAACTGCCTGGCGCAGACGAAGGCCCTGGCCTTTGGCCGGACGGCCGAGGAGGTGGCGGCGGAGGGGACGCCGGCGAAACTGGTCCCGCACAAGGTGATGCCGGGCAACCGGCCGAGCTCCACCATCCTCGCCCCGAAGGTGACCCCGGCGGTCCTCGGCCAGCTCGTCGCGCTCTACGAGCACACCGTGTTCGTCGAGGGCACGGTGTGGGACATCGACTCCTTCGACCAATGGGGGGTCGAGCTCGGCAAGGTGATGGCGAAGGAGCTGGCGCCGCTGCTCACCGCGGCATCGGCCCCCGACCTCTCGGGCCAGGACTCGTCCACCGCGTCCCTGGCGCGACGGTATCGGGCCCTCCGGGGTCGCACCGTCTGAGCGGCTAACTAGCTGCGGCTCTCGAGGCCGTGCAGGGGTTGGCGCGGCATCAAGCCCCGCCAGGTGCTGGGCAAGGCGCGGCCCAAGCGCTTCAGCTCATCCAGATGGAGCTGCGACAGGGCCTCGATGCGCCCGCGGCCGGCTGCGGTGAGCTGGAGACGGACGACGCGGTGATCCCGAGCGTCGCGCACCCGCTTGACGATCCCCGCCGCGTCGGCGCGGTCGACCAGGCCGACCGCGCTGTGGTGGCGCAGGAGCAGGTAGTCCGCCACCTCGCCGACCGTGGGGCCGCCGGGGTCGGGGTGCCCACGAATGGCCAGCAGCAGCTGGTGCTGGGCCGGAGTCAGTCCCGCGGCCTCTGCCTGCTGGTCGCTCCAACGCAACAAACGGCGCAGCCCGGTGCGCAGCGCCAGGAGGTCCTCGTACTCGGCATCGCGCAGATGCATCGTGTCACGATAACATCGCTGGACGATAGAAGTGGGGATACCCCGGCGGCCGCCGGCTCGGGGCAGCGGCGGCGGCCGGTTCGGGGCAGCGGCGGCGGCCGGTTCGGGGCAGCGGCGGCGGCCGGTTCAGGGCAGCGGCGCGACGGGTGTTCGGTCAGGACGGCCGCGTCGCGCCGACGAAGAGCAGTGACCCGAAGGCCGCTCCCGCCGTGCCGGGGAAGTACTCGGCCCGCACGTCGGCCCCGGTGGAGGGCGCATCCACCATGACGTCCCGGCCCTCGACGCTGCCGACGAAGAGGCCAACGTGGTCGATGCCGCCCGGACCGCCGCCGAAGAAGACGAGATCGCCGGGCAAGAGCGGTGACCCCGCGGGCACCTTGGGCGTGGCGTCGTACTGATCCTGCGCCACCCTCGGCAGTGACACGCCAGCGGCGCGGTACGCGGCCTGGACCAGGCCCGAGCAGTCGAAGCCGACCCCGGGGGTCTCACCGCCCCAGACGTAGGGGGTGCCGATCTGCGACAGTGCCCACTCCACGGCGATCGCACCCGCGTCCGCCGGCACCCCTGGCGACGACCCGACGGATCCGCCGGACGACCCACCGGACCCGGCGAAGGACTGCGCCAAAGCGAGGACCTGGGCCACGTAGGACGCCGAGTGGTTGTAGGCGTACACGGCATCGGCGAGGTCGGCCGCGCCCGAGGCGCCGTTGGCGCATAGGAGCCGGGCCGCCGCGTAGACGGCGTCGGCGGGGTCGTAGGGGCTGGCCGGCATCGCGCCCCCGGGAGGGATCGGCTCGTCATAGGCCTCGAAGGTGGCCGGCTCGAACTGCATGGGGCCTTCAGCCCCGGCCGCGTTGGCGCTGCTGTGGACACCGGGCAGGTTCGACTGTCCGTTGTCGGACTCGACCGTACCGATGGCGGCCAGGATCGTCCAGGGCAAGCCGGGGCAGGTGGCCGCCGCCTCCTGGTACAGCGTCAGCATGGCGGGCGGGATCTTGGCCGTCGCGGCCGACGTCGCCGCCGGTGTCTCGTCGCCCACGCCGAGGAGCGAGACGGCGGAGGCCACCACCGCGATCCCGACCAGCGAGGAGGCCAGGGCCACGGCCAGCCCCGCGGCGAGGACGCCCCTCAACGGATGCTCCTGCCCCAGAACCCGCCCGCAAGTGCCACGCTGGGGAACGGTCGGCCTCCCGTCGCAACGGGCACGTCGTAGTGACGCTGGTCATGCCCGAGGTACGGGGAGCTATGGGCATCCCAGAACCGGCAGCGAACTGGGGCGCCTTGCCGGTCATGATGTCGTCAGGTAGGCGGTGATGGCGTCGGCAAGACCACGGCGAGCTTCTTCGACCTCAGTGAGCGTGCTGATTTCCCCCTGCATTTGGATCCCGTGCATCGCTGCCGGGAGGAGTTGTTCGACGCGATGGAGCTTCGTCTTCGAACCCACCAGTCGCTCCAACATGGCGCTGATCATCGTTGTCCAAGCCTTATCCACGTCTTCGATGGCGGCGGCTGTGAGCGGCCACATTCTCGTCAGGATCTCGTGGTCACGGCTGAGGCGCATGCGGATGGTCTGCACCGCCCTCGCTTCGGGAGTGTCCAGGGCGTTCCAGAGCCACTCGACGATGGCCGATACCTGCCGGGCGATGGTCCGCGGTTGGCGGACCGAGCCGACGACGCCGTAGGACGTCAGCGCGTCGGCCACCTGTTCGAGAACGGCCGCCCACAGGCCGTCGGCGTCACCGAACTGGTGCTGAATCGTCCCCCAGGTGACTCCGGCCTCTTTGGCGATTCGGTTTGCGCTCACCGCTTCGGGCGAACCCGTGGCGAGGCAGGACACGGCCGCGTCGAGGATCGCCTGTCGATTCTCCCTGCCGCGGCGGTTCAGCCGCGTACCCTGCGCGCTCAGCCCTACCTGTGAAGTCGTCGAAGGACTCATGCCGAAGACCTCATGCCGCTTTGGGGACTCCAATGGTCCAGTCCGGCGCACCTGACCGCCCCGATGTCTCCCACCACTACGGAGTGGGTGTCACAGGTTGGCGGTACTTGCCAGCCTCGATGTTCACGATCTGTCGGTCCGTGTCCCGCTCAAGATGGTGTTCGCGTACGTAGGCGCCGGGTTCGGCGGCGTAGTCGACCGGCTCGGCCTCCAGGCTGATCCTCCATCTGCAGTGCGGCTCGTCGGCGGAGGCCCTGGGGGGGAGCTTCAACGGGTCGATGCGGATGTTCGGGTTCCAGCGCGCTGCCCCGTGGCGGAAGCCGAAGAGTTCGAGGTGACCGCAGATCTTGTTCACCATGTAGTCCATGATCTCGGGGCCGCCCGCCTCCCCCGTCTCGGGGACGACACACTGGGGTGTGAACATCTCCCACTCGTTGTCACCGACCTGTCGGAACGTGAGCGTCATGCGAGTTGACATCGCCGGGAGGCACTGCCATACCTTCAGCGAGTCGTGACCTCGTCCTCGCCGGAGAACCCCATGAGGCGGCTGATCGTGTAGTTCTCGTGGTCACCTGCACCTCCATCATCGAACCACACCGTATGGTGCATCTC
>CAWBJX010000004.1:0-950981 GCA_963789235.1 uncultured Acidimicrobiaceae bacterium
CATCCCCTGGGTCCGAGCCAACTACTGCGCTCACGCTGTCGAGACCGCCCAACAGGAAGCGTTCGTCGCCGAGTTTGTCGGCTGACGCCCTGTCCCACTCGTGCCGCTTTAGCCATGAGTCTCACGGATTACCTTGAGGAGCCGACGTGGCGAAGGATTTACGAGTGACTGCGTCCCGATGTGCACGGGTAAGGACCGTTTCGTCTCCACCCGTGATTGACCGAACGAAGGCTGCCCCGGCCGTATCCTCCCAAATGTTCACTTCATCGACCCGCACACCGGCCCGCCTCAACTTGGAGCGGAGTCTCCAGCAGTAAATGCATCCTGTGGTTTCTGCCAGAAGACGGTCACCTGTGGGGAGACGGGGGTCATGCTCGAGCAACTTAAGTGCCAGCTTGAGGGCCGATGTACCGTCTGTGGATAAGGCCGCTCAAGTGCTATCTCATCTGTGCCAACGCTCGGTGCGGGTCCACGTTGCTGTCCCGTGCCCTGTCGGACACTGGAATCGCTGGGCATCCTGACGAGTACTACGTCACCGGGCCACCCGAGGCGTTCTCACCGGGCGCCAGATTCTGGGGAAGACGGGATGCTGGCCCAAAGACACGGAATCAGTCAACGTGAAGACTTCCTTCAGTTGGTCTACGAGGTTGGCTCGACTCCGAACGGAGTATTCGGAGCGACCTGGATGTGGAACTACGTCGGCTGGGCGGTAGATAGCTCGAGGAGCTCTCTCGTTTTAGCCGAGCGACGACCGAGGAGATCTTCGCAAACATGTACCCGGGCCTGCGGGTCGTCCACATGATTCGTCGGGACCGACTTCGACCGGCCATCTCATGGCTCCGAGCGGCTGAGGATGGTGTCTGGGTCGTATCTGACGAAGAGCCAGCTCGCCCAAGGCGTCAGCCCGTCTACCAACAGACCGTCATCGCTGGAATGATGGATCAGATGGCCACCGGGGAGAAGGCATGGCTCGACGGGTACAAGAAGCTGGGCGTGGAACCACTTGAGGTTGTGTACGAGGATCTCGTCGCTCCAGGCGGCTACGAACTAACCGTTCGGGACCAGGTGCTCGGGGATCTAGACCTCGATGACACTGTCGAGATTCCTCCTCCGAGGACACACCGACAAGCGGACCACGTCAACGATGCATGGATGGACCGATTTCTCAGCGAGCAAGCTGTCCGAGACATCGAGGAGTAGCTCCTCTTGGTGTCGCTCTCCCCAGATCCGACCATCCCAATGGCGGGTATGGGGCAGTGCGGAAAAGCTCCATCCCGAGTGCCGTAATCAGACCGGCGAGCTGAGTAGTGGTGTCACGGTCTCCTTGTATGCCCGAAACACATCATCCTGAAATCGGGCCCAACTCTCACGGTCAAGCCGACGTCCCGAGTAGCCCTTGTTCGTAATCGCCTGAAGGGACTCAACGAAGGGCAGCGGGTACAGTCGAAATCGGGCTCGGGCCCGAAGGGGTCCCAGAAGAATGGCGTGACAGGAAACAACCCAATCTTCGTCCAGTAGCGAACGGTCCACGTGGTGCGTCCCACGGCGTGGGCGACATGGCCAATCGTGAGCATCTCGCAGCGCTGGCCGTTGATTACGACCTCGATCGGTCGATGAAGAGACTTGATCTTGTCCACCACTCATTGAAGAATGGCCGCTCGTCCCATCAATCTCCAAGGCATGGATGGGAACGCGAACGGCACCAGTTGTCAACAGGCTCGCACCTTTGGCCTTTGATTAGGTTTGGGATGGATCCAGATGCAACCGAGTCGAGATGCTCATGTGCGGACTGAACCATCTGCTCGGTTACCGCAGGACCTGTTCCCTAGTAAAGCATCAACCGCTTGAGGGGATGATCGCCGCACTGAAGTTGATGTCGTCTTGCCCATCAGAAAGAAAGCGGAATGACGTGGCAGACCGCTTCGTTGCATTAACCAGGTAATGGTTGTCGTTCGGGATCCCGTCCGGTGAACCAACTCCGCCGACGATGAGGTGTCTGCTATCGGGAAACCAAGCGGCCCACGCCAGAGCGTCCCCGACGTTGATCGTCACCCCAGGCACCGCCCGAATACGACCAGCGCCAGTGATCAGCACCAGCCGGGTCGTCGGACTCAGTGTGAAAGGTCCCGGTACAAAGGCGGCGAGCATCGAGCCATCAGGTGAGAATCCGCCACCCCAGTCGAATCCCAGGCCGAACGGGCTATGAACCGAGCGAGTTCTCAGAGTCGACGAATCGGTGATTTCGAGTGGGCAGTTGTGAACAACCTCGCAGCGGGCTGGAAGCCACGCAATGAGACTGTTGTGCCCCCTGGGGCTGGTATACGTGCCGATGACCTTCCACACCTTCCCAATGATCTGAACGTGGTGGGTACTCGGGTCCCAGATAGCCAAGGTCAGTGGACTTCTCCCGATCTGCACCGGAGACGACTGGACAAGGATTCCGTTTGCGATCACGGGAGTGGGATCGCCGAGAAGGTTCGTGTCGGAGAGGAACCAACCGCTGGGAATGCGAAGATCGGTCCAGTGGGTTTCCACCTGACGTGAACTGAGCAGGCTGAGTTGAGTAACTGAGCAAACTGACCTGTGCCAGTTGCGGTTCCGACATAAACGTACGAACGATTAACCGAGGCAAAGACCTGGTTGCCCGGACCGAGCGAGGTAACCGCCCCTGTTGCCAGGTCGTATCGCTCCACCGTCGGGTCGGCAATCGGATTGACGGTCCCATCGGGAGTGGGCGACATCGACCGGACCCAAAGATGCCGCCGCCCACCGCCAACAAGGAGGCAGTTGGATCAGCGTCGGTCTGGGCGACGACTTCTTCACCAAGACCACTGAGGTTCCCGATGTGAAGGTTTCCCTCGTAGTCGGACCAAGCGACACGAGGAACTGCCTCTGGCTGAGTCCCCGTGCCCGGTGGCAACGATGGGAGCATTGGAGAGGAAAAGATGACCGGCTGATCGATAGCGTCGTCAGAGCCAACGCAACACTCCCGATCAGGACCAATGCGACCAAACCCATGGTGAGTCGACGTCGTCGACGCCTTTGGTTTGCCTCGGGAAACAGCAACTCGGGCGGCCGTGTCGTTGCCGTTTCCCTTGAAGAGTCTCTCTCGGTGAGGGTCATGCCAAGCCTTGTTCCCGGTTCTGGATAGATCTACTATTACTAGGACCATGATCAAAGTCAAGGTCGACCGCTCCGAGGCACTCCCACTGCACGACCAAGTGGCGGCCGAGATCCGACGGGCCATCGCCGATGGCGAAGCCGGACCTGGAGAGCGTCTGCCATTGGCGAAGGACATCGCTGCGGTGCTTGGAGTGAACAAGAACACAGTGCTTCGGGCCTTGCACATCTTGCGAGACGAGGGGCTGCTGGAGTTCACCCGGGGAAGGGGTATCACGGTGTCGGGCACACCACAACGCAGCGTCGTGATGTCTCGGGTGCGAGAGCTGGTCGATTTCGCTCGCCAACACGGCTACCGACGAGACGAGGTCATCGACATGATTGCTGGATTGCCGTGAGCGCACGGCATTCGATCAGGTCGGTGCCGGCGAGGTTCGGCCGCTTATGACTGTCACCGGTGAACGACCAACTTCCACTTCGTTCCCACCATACGGCGATGACATAGCGGCTGGTTTGGCTGAAGCGCTGTTCAGAGAGGCGCACCAGCGGAGAAGACGTCGACGCCGAATGGTCGGCGCCGCTGTCATCGGAGTGATTCTCTTTGCCTTCTCCGTCGCTTATGTCGTGCTGGTCGAAAGCAAACCATCTGCGCCTACAGGCACCTTGCCCGCCTCACACGCCGAGGGCGCAGCCATTCGTGCAGTGCCCTCTCAGATGGTCGTCTGGGCCCAGAGCGCCAAAACGATGAGCATCCAGGTCATCTCTTCACGTTCGGGGCAAGTGGTGCGGACGCTCGCCTCAGACCTCGGCCTCTTCAACAGCACGCCGCAGCCAACGGCCGCTCCTGATGGAACCGTCTATTACGACAAGGCCATCGGAGCGACTCAACAAGGACCAGGTGCTCATCCGCCCGTCGAGCAGATCCTCAGTGTCCCGATCACCGGGGGTCCCTCGACGTTCGTCGCTGACGGGCACGATCCTGTGGTCAGCCCAAACGGACGTGACCTGGCCTATCTCATCTGGACGCAGATTACCGACGGGCCCGAGGGAGTCGTGGTGATAAACCGCTTCACCGGAGCGGTCAGCACATGGCAGTACTCGACCAACGTTCCAGACATCAACACGATCTCGTGGTCACCGGATTCACGATCACTCATGGTTTGGAGCGAGACACTGGTCAGGACCGGCCCCAAATCGTCGTGGCACCTTTCAATAGGCAGATTGTGGCTGTCGGATCCGAATCGCTCGCTCGACGGCCTCCCCCAAGTTCGCCTACCGCTCTGTCCTCCCCCGACCCAATGGGCGGGGACCGGTGCCACCAGGGACATGGCTTGGGCCGGGTTCTTGAACGCCAAGGACGGAATCGGCATGTGCCAGCACGTCGGGCTCACACCGGCGGGTAACTGGACTCAGCCCGTCATCGTGAATCTTGCGACGGGTCAGGTCGTCCGCAAGTTGCCACAAGTACGGGGCCTCATTGGTGTGGGACCTAGCGGTGGCTTTCATGCCGACGCTTCAGGGCACCACTTGGTCTTTATCGGAGAAGGCCTCGGGGCCGGAGGGCTCTACCGCTGGACTGTCGACACCCAATCGAATGGGCGACCGTCCCACCCCGTCTTCGTCAAGAACAACGTGGGCAGCGCAAGTTGGGTTCCATCGACCGGAGGGAGAGGCTGATACACGAAGCCTCGGAGGGTCGGGTCATTCGGGGCCGCACTTTGTATGCGCTCCCATGGTCGGGAGGACGCCTGTACCCCTGGACGGGCACCACCAGACCGCTTCTATAATGGTGTCGTAATCATCCAGATGGGGCGAGAGACCAAGCTCGTTGACCCCCAGCCAACCGACCGAGAGGCACGGTGGTCCAGCTTGGTTCGATGAGGTGACCGTAATGGTTTCAAAAACCCTGCAATCGCTCGATGCTTGGCTGGCTCAGGCAGAGGAAGTTCTCGCTCAGCAGTCTGCGTACTCGGACGCCAAACCCGAACCCTTCATCCCGCCTACGCACGAACCGGTCCAGCTGACCCTGTTTGATGTTGAGGATTACCAGTGACGGATTTCTTAGAGGGCGCTTGTCCGTGGCCATGAAAAAGTCCCCGGTTATGGCCAGCTGAGGTCCCCGCTGGTGGCCACGAGAAGTCCCCGTTTTTGGCCACGAGAAGTCCCCACCCCTCACTGAAGGATCCACCAACGAGGCCCCCTGGCCGGTGACGGTGGCGGTGCTAACCAAACCGCCGCACCGACCAAGGGACGTCTCAATGAAATCAGTGAGGGAACACATGGACATGCATGCCGCCTATCGAGAGGTAGGCAGCTATCGGGCTGCCGCAGAGATCTGCGGGACGACGCCCAAGACGGTGAAGCGATCGGTCCTTGCCGCCCGAGCGGCCGAAAAGGGCGAGAATCCCGTCGTCGAGCACAACTACGACGCCGTCAGAGGCGTCGTAATCGAGCGCGTGGAGCGCACCAAGGGGAAGATGTCGGCCAAACGGCTGCTCCCCATCGCGCGAGCGGCCGGCTACGCCGGGTCCGCACGGAACTTCCGCCGGCTCGTCGCCGAGGTCAAGACGCAGTGGCGGGCGCAGCACCACCGCGGAAGGCGTCCGGGCATCTGGACACCGGGCGACATGGTGGTCTTCGACTGGGGCGAGATCGGACCCCTGTTCGTCTTCTGCGCCGTGCTGGCCTGGAGCAGGATGCGCTTCGTCTACTTCGCCGACAACCTCGGGGCCGAGGCGACCATGACCGCGCTGGCGCGCTGCTTCGAGTATCTGGGCGGCGTGCCCAAGACGGCGTTGACCGACCGCATGGGATGCCTCAAGGGCGACACCGTGGCCGGGCTGGTCATCCCGACGCCGGCCTACGTGCGTTTTGCCACCCACTACGGGTTCCGGCCCGACTTCTGTCAAGGAGCCGATCCCGAGTCCAAGGGGTTGGTCGAGAACCTCGTCGGCTACGTGAAGTCCGATCTCATGATCCCCGCCGAGCTGAGCGTCGCCGACCTCTCGAGGGCGAACGAGTTGGGCCTGAGGTGGTGCAACGAGGTCAACGCCGTCATGCACTCAGAGATCTGCGCCATCCCCGCCGAGCGGTTGGTCAAAGAGCTCGAGGTGATGGGGACGCTGCCGAGTCTGCGGGCGACCATCGGCAAGCTGGTGGTGCGCAAGGTCGACCGGCTCAGCTGCGTGCGCTTCGGCTCGGCCCGTTACTCGGTGCCCACCGTCCACATCGGGCGCCAAGTCGAGCTCGTGGCCCAAGACGGCAAGGTTCTGATCATCTTCTTGGGCGAGATCATCGCCACCCACGACCTCGTCGCCCCTGGTGAGACGTCCGTCCTCGACGAGCACTATGGCGGACCCCGGCCCATGCCCACCCGAGCGGTGCGGCCCAAGACTGCGGCCGAGAAGGCGTTCTGCGCCCTCGGTCCCGCCGCCGAGGGCTTCATCAAGGGAGCGGCGGCCCGGGGCATCACGTCGCTCAAGGGCGACCTGGCCGAGCTGGCTCAGATGGAAGCGGCCCACGGCAAAGAGGTGCTCCTCGCCGCGCTCGAACGGGCCGCCTCCTTCGGGCGTTTCCGGGCCCACGACGTGCGCTCGATCATCGCGGCCGGCACCGGGGTCCCGCGTCCGGCCGCACCGGGCGAGGCCCTCATCGTCGAGCTGCCTCTCGTCCCGACGCGTTCGTTGTCCGACTACGCCATCGGCGAGCCGTCGTGAGCACCGCCCCTCCGCCACTGCCCGCCGACATCGAGGCCGGGCTGCGACGGCTCCGGCTCCGGGCCATGCGCTCCCTCTCGCCCGAGTTGTTGGTGACGGCCAAGACGCAGCGCTGGAAGCCCGAGGAGTTCTTGCGCACCCTCGTCGAGGCCGAGATCGCCTCGCGCGACGCTTCCAACGCGGCGAACCGGCTCCGAGCGGCGTCGTTCCCGGTGACCAAGACGCTCGAGGAGTTCGACGTGCGTGCCTCCTCGGTGCAACAGAGCACCTTCGACTATCTCTCGAGCCTCGAGTGGGTGCGGGCCACCGAGAACCTCTGCCTGGTGGGTCCGGCCGGCACGGGCAAGAGCCACCTGTTGATCGCCCTCGGTCACGGCGCCATCGAAGCCGGGTTCAAGGTGCGCTACTTCAGCGCGGTCGAACTGGTCGAGACCCTCTATCGGGGCCTGGCCGACAACTCGGTCGGCCGCGTGCTCGAGGGCATCTTGAAAGCCGACCTGATCCTGATCGACGAGATCGGCTTCGCGCCGATGGACCACACCGGTGCCCAGCTCTTCTTCCGCCTCGTGTCGGCTGCCTACGAACGCCGCTCCCTCGGGGTCGCCTCGCACTGGCCCTTCGAGGACTGGGGACGTTTCCTGCCCGAGCAGTCAACCGCTGTCAGCCTGCTCGACCGGCTGCTGCACCACAACGTGCTCGTCGTCACCGAGGGCGAGTCGTTCCGCATGAAAGAGGCGCGAGAGGGGAGGAAAACCTAGACTCGAGAAACTGAAAACTCACCCAGAGGGGTGGGGACTTCTGGTGGCCAAAAGCGGGGACTGAAAACTGGCCACGGACAGCGCTGATCCCAACTTTTTGCCAGACCACGGCGCCATCGTGGACGTCATCTCCAAGACTCTGCACGGCTGGTACCCCGAGATCTCACAGGAGAGCTGCGACTCGTTTGCCTTTCACGTCGTGCACAATGTATTGACGATTAGGCCCGTGATAGATGGCGTGTACTCGTTGTATTACGGGCCCAGGAAACCAGGCGATCCTGACGCCGAGCAGATCTTCCCTGATCGATGAGCAGCCGTTTCGGCGCCCCCAGCGAATCACGAGAGCAGCGAGGGCGCTCAGAGAAGATCTGAGCGACATCGTGGAGGTTTGAATGTCTGATTTTTCCCAGTGGGTTGAGTACAACAACCAGCTCGCCAGCAAGTGGGATCTCTCTCAGATCATGAGGCGGGTGGGTCACCGGTTGCGTCGACACTGGAAAGGGCTCGTCCTGCTTTACGCCCCGTTCCTCTTGCTCTCCTTGATTTCAGTCATTCCGCTGGTGTTTGGCGGTACTTACTGGTCGCCGCACCCCTTTGGTCCTCCCGGGTTCCACCTCATGGGGTTCTGCGCCGTCGTTGCCTTCCTTGCACCCGCTCTTCTCTTCCTCGGTTTCATGGCGTGGATTATCTTCATGATCGTTGACAGCGGATTCAATGCCCTGCGGGTGGCGGATCAGTTGAATCTGTCTCCCGCTGAGGTCGAGCTGGCTCTATGGAGAGAGTGGGGCCGCCAGCCGACCGTGCAAGAGATCCAAGCCGTGCATCAAATGGTGAACGCAGAACGCAACAAGGCGCTCCTCACCGCAGGCGTTTCGCTGGGCTCCATCTTCTTGTTGCACGACGCTGTATCACGCTCACGGGGACTGTGATACTCAGCTCTCTCTAGAGCCACCGCTACTGAGCAGTGAGGACCGCTTGCGATTATTGCGGCGATCGCCCTCCTTGGCGATCTGCCTCTTCAGGGCGGCAAGCTCATCTTCAAGGTGCCTGAGTGGTGTAGGAGTCACTGTGCAGCTGGTAGGACGCCCTCGAGGTCGCTTATCCATTGGAAACCCACCGAGTGCCATCGGCGGAAACTGTGATCGGAATGGTCAAGTTGGTGCCGTCTGACTCCTTTACCAGACATGAGTACTGAGTACCGCCACTGTGAACGCAAAGTGTTGATGTAACTGTGGTTCCTAGTGAGAAGCCAGCATTGGATGGGTTAGAAAGGTTTGCGTTCACCTGCTGCGTGACGGAGTTCTGTAACGTGGTCAAGTTGTTGAATCCGCTCGGCTTCGGGGCAGCCAAAACCGCTATTACAAGGACAACAACGACGCCACCCCATACATAGCTAATGATCAGTGCGGCAAGTGCGAGTCCAGCGCCACGCTCTCCGGTTCGGCGGATTTGGCTACGGGAAACATGACCCAGGATTATGCCAACCGGCCAGAAAAAAATGGCAAAGACCAAGGCCAAAATGGCCGTGGAGTTCGTTGGCGTCGAGGGAGGTGCAACGCTCGGCGCTGACCAAGATTGAGTTGTTCGGGGAACTGCCGCAGCGGCCTTGGCGGTGCTGTTCCTCGGAATGTCCGTACGACATGAACATCAATAGCAACTTAGTGCGGAATCCGTGGCCATCGGTTGGGCAGCATCACAAACAGGACACTCGACGAATCGGTAAAACTTGCCACACCTCGTGCAACGAGCCCTGGTCGAATCGAGTGGAATCCTGTTTGGTTGTTTGCAGCCCGGACAGTAAACGATGACTGTTGTTGAATCTGCTGAGGCTGGTCTGGCCGTTCCAGTACCCGAGGCCGAGGTGGCGGGTGATGCGACGAGATTCTCCGTGGCAGAGGGATGAACTTCTGGCTCAGAAGGAGTATCCGCAGCAGAGTCGCCCACGACTCCTTGGTCTCCTGACACCTGCAAGGATCGACCACAGTGGCCTCAGTATGACCAGGTGGCAACGGCCTCAGTGCCACAGTTTGGGCAGAAGTGGTATTTCTCAGAAGCTGAGCTGGAGTCAGCTACATCGACCGGAGAGTCTTGGGGTTTGGTAACAGGTGGCACGTCATCAGCAGCGACGTGAAACGTTCCAGGGTCGTCCTGCCTGCGTTGATTACCCGAGGATTCGACGTGGCGTGCCTTTGGCGTGGACTCATCACGCTCATCGGTGTCTTCAGTCACCCCAGACCTCCTCGCAACACGGCCACCGTTGCGCCGGGAGTATTAGAAGCCGTAGGACCCGTTCTGTCGAGTGCAACGTCACGAACAGGGCAAAATGGTCAAAAATCGGCCAACACGAGTGTGCCGGTGCCTGCATCGAACCGGAATCGATGAGCTGGCGGCGTCCCTGCCACCGAGGCGGAACTTGTCAGAGTGCTAAATCAGCGAGGGTATGAAGCTCGGCGGGATGACGAGCTGATCAACCGCATCCAAGTTGGCACCGGAGCGCATTTGCTACTTCCATGTGTGGTCCTCAGGTTTGGATCACGAGTTGCCGGAGTAAGGCTGCACGTCAGGAGCAGGCGACACGTTGCAGGGTCCAACTGTGCAGCCCCCACCATTGCCTGAGCCAGCGTACGTACGGGGATATGTCGTGGGCGTTGTGTAATGCCCGCCCGATGATGGCGTGGCGTTGTATGGCGTGGCGCTATATCCGGCCCCACAGCCGTCCTCAAACTGCGTTCGATAAGCAGCGACTCCTGCATTGGTAGGTATCCAGTTATCAAGGTTGGACGTCGCCTCGGATATGCACGCCGAAGCAGTTGGGTGAGTGAAAGTTCCCTAAATGCGTTCAAATCCGATCCGTACGTAAAACCGGCTTTGTATCCGCCGGATGACGGATCAGAACCGTTACCGTTGGAACTGATCACGACCAGACCGATCAGGACCAGGACCAGGACCGTGCCTGCTGCCCCGATCAGCCTCGTATTGCGTCTCATGTCATTTCCTCCGAGCTATGTCAAAGAAGCAACCGATGACTGGACCGATGCCTACCCGGTGGGGCGCTCAGTTTTGTCGCTGCTTGATCCATGGCGAGGAGCAGCAACGACAGCACCCGCATTACCCAGTCGTGACCGCCCCTCAATCAGGACCCTGACAGCGCTGACCACGCCGAAGTAGAGCCGAGAGGACTGAACCACCACAACATTCCGACAACACTTTGGCCATGAAGCCCGTCATAGCGGGGGTCCCATTCGGTTCGACGGCACGGAATCAGAGAACTGAAGTCAGGCGTTTAATACGGAGGGCGGGATACTGACGGCCCATGTCTCGGACGCTAGAACCCCGTGGCCGCGATGATCGCCCCGTTGAGGTGGGTCCCGGCCATGCCGCCGTCGTTGGGGGCGTCGCCGTAGTTGAAGACCGCACCCGGGGCCGAGGAGACCCAGTAGCCCCCACCGTCGGAGGTGGCGAAGATGGCGTTCGCAGCGTCGAAGGCGTTGAAGTTGCGCCGGCGGCGGCGAGCCGAGGTTGCCGGCGTCGCCGTAGGGGAAGACCTGCACCGTCGCTGAGCAGGACCCAGTAGCCCTTCCCGTCGGGGGTGGCCACGGCCGAGGTGACCGTGCCGTGGCCGGGTGCGCCGAAGTAGGGGGCGTCGCCGAAGGTGTAGACGGTGCCCGTCTGGGTCACCAGCCAGTAGCCGTTGCCGCTGGCATCGGGCATGACGGCAACCGCCGCACCCGAGCAGCCTCCGATGCCCGGGCACGAGCCGGCGAAGTGGGCGTCACCGAACGCGAAGACCCCGCCGTCGGAGGCCACCATGAAGTAGCCACCGTCGTCGATGGAGGGCACCATGCCCACGATGGGCGCGTTGAGGCTGTTGGGCAGGCCCGAGCCGGCGGGATGGAGCCCGAGCCCGGGGATCGAGCCGTAGAACTGGGTGTCGCCGTAGCTGAAGACGCCGCCGTCGGAGGCGTCGAGCCAGTAGCCGCCATGGTCTTCGGTCGGCACGATGCCGACGACGGGGCGCTGCAGCATCAGGCTCCCGGTCGACCCGTAGAACTGGGCCGAGCCGAAGCTGAAGATCCCGCCGTCGGATCCGACCAGCCAGTAGCCGTGCGTGGGCGTTGGCGTTGGCGGCGGCGGTGCACTCACATGCAAGGTCGTTGTGCCCGATGATGCTGAGAATTTTGAGTCAGCCTGAGTCATGTGGCAGTGATGGTGTCAGCTCCGACCGGGGCGTCAGTTGCACTGCACGATCCGGTTCCTGCGGTTAGGGCGGGAATAGTGCACAAAAGGGAAGCACCGTAGGAAAGGCTGACCGTGCCCGCAGGGATTCCACCGACCGAACTGACCGTAGCCGAATAGGTGACGCTCTGACCTGAGGTGCTCGATGTTGGGTCCACTGACGGAGCAGTGGCGGTCGCCGCCTTGGTGACCGTCAGCGTGCCGGGTTGCCATGTAATCGCATAGTTCGGGCTACTTAGGCCAGTACAGGTAATCGGGTAGTCGCCAACTGTGCTTAACACCGTTGCGCCGGTGGAGCATTCCAGCGTGCCGGTCAACGAAGACGGACCATCGCCGTTAACGAAACCCGAATAGCTCACAGTGAACGATGTGTTCGACTGACCGTAAGACCTTGTCGCTGGATTAGCTGTAATAGTGAGGAGAGCCTCGCTGATGGTGAGTGTGCCAGAGCTGTACGTGATCGTGTAGTTGGTATCGACCGCTCCACCACAGCTTGTTGTATAGCTACCCGCCGTGTTGCCGCTCGGCAGGCCCGTTACTGAGCAGGTCGGACCAGGACTTAGAGATGATGCGGTGTCGCCGTTGACGAATCCGGAGAAGCTAGGGGAGATCGCAGGAACAGCGTCCCCATAGGTAATCGTTGGACTGGACGCCGTGATCGTGAGCGGTGCCTTGGTGATCGAGAGGGTCTCGGATGCCGTACCTGAGGAAGCGGCGAAGTTGGAGTCACCGAGGTAGTTGGCGGTCACCGTTTGGAGGTTTCCCGCAGCTGCTGATGTCGAAGTGCAGTCACCGGAGCCTTCGTCGGACGAGTTCAAGGACACGGTGCAGACCTCGGTGCTGCCGACCAATACCTGGACCGTGCCAGTTGGAGCACCGGTGTACTCCGGGCTGATCGCCACTTCGTACGTAATGGACTCACCATAGGTGTAGGGTCCGGAGGTGACGATCGATGGCGTGGTCGTGGTGGATGCCGAAACCACCGTAACGGTGGTCGAAGCGCTAGTAGAAGATCCCGAGAAGTTGGTGTCTCCCGAGTAGGTGGCGGTGATCGAGTGTGGACTTCCTGATGTTGTCTCGTACGTGTATTCACACGTGGCCTGGCCTGAAGTCACCGTCTGACCACCCGAGTTGGTACAGGTGATCGGATTGCCCCCGTCGTAGAAAGTCACGCTGCCACCATCAGGGGTCGGCGATACCGTGGCCGTGTATGTCACTTGTTCGCCCACGACAGGAGAGGTAGTGGAAGCACCGAGCGTCGTGGTGGTTGGCGCCTCTCCAACAGTCACAGAAGTGGCACTCGTCGTTGAGGACTCAGAGAAGTTGGTGTCTCCCGAGTAGGTGGCGGTGATCGAGTGTGGACTTCCTGATGTTGTCTCGTACGTGTATTCACACGTGGCCTGGCCTGAAGTCACCGTCTGACCACCCGAGTTGGTACAGGTGATCGGATTGCCCCCGTCGTAGAAAGTCACGCTGCCACCATCAGGGGTCGGCGATACCGTGGCCGTGTATGTCACTTGTTCGCCCACGACAGGAGAGGTAGTGGAAGCACCGAGCGTCGTGGTGGTTGGCGCCTCTCCAACAGTCACAGAAGTGGCACTCGTCGTTGAGGACTCAGAGAAGTTGGTGTCTCCCGAGTAGGTGGCGGTGATCGAGTGTGGACTTCCTGATGTTGTCTCGTACGTGTATTCACACGTGGCCTGGCCTGAAGTCACCGTCTGACCACCCGAGTTGGTACAGGTGATCGGATTGCCCCCGTCGTAGAAAGTCACGCTGCCACCATCAGGGGTCGGCGATACCGTGGCCGTGTATGTCACTTGTTCGCCCACGACAGGAGAGGTGGTGGAAGCACCGAGTGTCGTGGTGGTAGATGCCTCTCCAACAGTCACAGAAGTGGCACTCGTCGTTGAGGACTCAGAGAAGTTGGTGTCTCCCGAGTAGGTGGCGGTGATCGAGTGTGGACTTCCTGATGTTGTCTCGTACGTGTATTCACACGTGGCCTGGCCTGAAGTCACCGTCTGACCACCCGAGTTGGTACAGGTGATCGGATTGCCCCCGTCGTAGAAAGTCACGCTGCCACCATCAGGGGTCGGCGATACCGTGGCCGTGTATGTCACTTGTTCGCCCACGACAGGAGAGGTGGTGGAAGCACCGAGTGTCGTGGTGGTAGATGCCAGTTCAAAGGCGCCCATGTCACACGGCGCAGATCGAGGCGCACCACGTTGGTCGGGATCTGAGCAGGCCGACTCGCCGGTTGGGAGGATGAAGGAGGACGGAATAGCTGTGAGGGCGGGGTCGGGGCCCGGAGAAGGAATCACGGAAGAGCTGGCGAGAAGGGGCACGGTCTGAGTCGGACCACCATTTGCACCCAGTGAACCCAAGTAGGCGTCGATGGTTGGAGAGCTGTTGATGCTGGTGGATGTCGTTAGATTGCATGACGCATCGTCGCTGACGTTGTACCCGTCATCGCTGGGCTCAGGGCTACCGAAGCACTCACCCGTCGACGGAGGACCGTTTGGCGTTCCGATGATGTCGCCAGCAAGGGTGACATTGTTGCCGATTTCAGCACCAGCGTAACCTGCTGTGTCACCCGAAAGTGTCGAACTCTCGACAGTGGTGGTGCCACCGCCATTCAAGATACCGCCACCTATGTCGAGCGTTGCCGTATTGTCTGAAATCGTCGAGTCTTTGACTGTCAACGTCCCGTCGTAGTTGTAGATGCCGCCTCCGGCATACCCCGCCACGTTTCCCGTAAGGGTGGAACTGTCGACGGACACCACGCCTCCGACATCATTAAAGATGCCTCCACCAGCATCGCCAGTAGCGGTGTTATCAGCGATCGTTGAGGTTTCGACTGTCAGGGTGCCGTCGTTGTAGATGCCGCCGCCGTAGTGTCGCCCTCCTGCGCCCCCTGTGGCAGTGCTATCGGAGATCGTCGATCCAATGACAGTCAGCGTGCCGACGTTGTAGATCGCCCCACCCCATGCACCATCACCATTCGTGACCGTGATGTTTTCAAGTGTCGCATTTATGCCGCTCTCGACGGCGACTACGGATGTGCCGATGACGCCGCCGCCGTTAAGTTGGACTGCATCCGTTTGACCTGGCACCGGCTCAACGGTCACGCTTGGCAAGTTGAAGTTGCCGGTATAAGTGCCCGAGTACAGCTCGACTGAGTCGCCAGAAGCTGCAGAAGAGAGTGCTTCGGTCAGGGAGCACGGGCTGCTTGAAGTGCAGACCGTTCCCGTGCCGGCTGTGCTGGCATAGATCATCGTGGTGGCTTCCGCAGGATTGGCCCCGAAGATTCCCACTCCGGCAACGAGGGCGGCGGAAAGGAGAACCGTTGTGGCGCCACCTATTCGGTGTCGTGGTTTTGCTCCAAGACTGATCAGTCGGTTTCTGGACCGACCCGCTCTCAGCCCATAAACGAGATTCGCCAACACCGCCTCCTCAACCCATCTGCAACTAAGGGTCCGTCCTGCCGCCTGCAAGAACTACGGCGTGCATAGCTCCGAGGCGGACCTGGCAAGTCGTAGCGCCGCCTGTCGCCAGGGAATGGCCTCATTGCTCCCGCCGTTCCCCCTGGAGCACTCTCTGTCGAGTGCATCGGTACAAAATGGGGTGCCGATCAACAACAGACAGACAAGAATGCGTTGAGCGGAGATCGAGGAACTTGCGGCATCCGTTCGGGCCGTGCCCGTCGCCCCGAGGCAGACCGAACGAGCCCGATGCGGCGTGGATAGGCTCGTGCCCTGGCGGCCCTGGAGGCGAATCTGGGGGAGCGATCCTCGCTTGTGGATAACTTGGGTTCAGATTTGCTGAGCGCAGGACTCAGCGCTTACGCCGTATGACGCCCTGATGCCAGATTCGACAGTCTGCCGGGTGTCAGGATGGTTTATGTGCCCACCGCTCGGGACCTACGTCAGGCAGCCGACACCCTGCGCCGGATCGTCGAACTGACCGAGGATCTGCCCGACGATTCGCCGCCCGATGCAGCCCTGAGGGACCGCTTGGAACTGGCCGCCGATGTCTTGGAAGGCGCTGCCCAAAAGCCGTGATCCGCTCAAGCTGTACATAGTTGTCTACAACTGTGTTATACTGGGTGAGTGGCGGGGTCTCGGAAGCGTCAGGAAACACGCACAGATCCTGCGCTGAGGGCCATTACGTACGGTCGAGTGAGCACCGGCAGGCAGGCCGCTTCGGGGATCTCCCTCGACGATCAGGCGGAGAAGCTCGCAGAGGTCGTTACCAGCCGGGGATGGGTCCATGTGGCCCACTTGACCGATGCCGGGCCTCTCAGGGCGAAAAATGACCAATCGGAAGGGTCTCCTGGACGCCCTGTCCCGTCTCGACCGAGGTGAGGCGGACGTACTCGTCGCCGCCAAGATCGACCGGGTGAGCCGGAGCACGACAGACTTCGCCAAGCTTCTCGATCATGCCGAGAAGAAGGGGTGGAAGCTGGTCGTCCTCGACGCCGATGTGGACACCACCACGGCAGCCGGACGACTGCTGGTAGACGTTGTCAGCGCCGCAGCTTCATTTGAGTCTCGTCGGATCGGCGAACGGCAAAGGGCAGTCCATGCCGTAAGGCGCTCCCAGGGCAAGCGGGCCGGTCAGGCTCCCATCCTTCCTGCCTCTGTTCGCTCACGGATCGCCACCGACCGTCAAGCAGGAAAATCGCTCAACGCCATTGCCACTGCACTGAATCGATGAAGGATCCCGACGGCTAAGGGTGGCGTTTGGCACGCATCGACGATTAGGCACGTACTCCGGTCCATCGAAGTCGATGAGGATCTGGCGAAGGTTCGGTCGGGATTGCCCTCCTGATCCTTCTCCATAGGTAGCCACTTCATGTTGGCCACCTATGGGACCCCCCATCATCATCGAACCTGATTACGGATGGGACTCCGGCAAGGGTCGTGTATGGCCAGAGCCTGCCAAAGGGGCTAACAACATCCGATTTCTCCAAGATTCGGATGTGAGGCAACAGTGCGGTCGACTCACGAGGCGGGCTCCCAATACCAGCCGTTGTCGTCCTCACAGGTGATCGCCTCGCCGTTCCCAGCTCGACCTGTTGTTCCGTGATCATCGTCACGGCAGTACTCGCCGGGCTCGTAGCATCCACCCTCGTCGTCTATCGGGTAGCAAGCAGCAGTTCCCGTGCTGGCCGGTGGCTGCGGAATGGTTGTGGTTGCAGTGCTGGGCGGGGACGAGGTCGTCCCCTGTCGCTGACCGCCTGAGATGTCGCTGAACAAAGTGATGCTCAACGGTCCGATGACATCTGTCGATGAGGTGATTACTCCCAACTCCCGGTTGTAATCAAGGCTCGCAGTCGAGAAGTTCTCAGAACCGATAAAAGCCTTCGCACTGTCGACGTCTATTACCTTGGCATGGACATACAGAGCCGAGGATGTATCTGGATACAGCACAACGTGGACTCCGGCCGCTTCAAGGTAGGAGAACGCCGAATCCCATTCGGAGTCCGAGGTCATGACCACAGTGACGTTTACTCCCCGCTGGGCGTCCGCCTCAAGGGCGTCCTCTATTGCGGTCGAGTCCATCTCCTCGTTCTCCACTACGACGCTGTGGGCTGCAGAGTCGATGAGTGCGATCAGCTGCGATTCAGATCCAGGACTCCATACGAGGTCCCCTCCCGCCGGACCCGGTGAGGGAGCAGCTCCCGACCAGTCCGATCCGAAGACGGACTCGATGGCTGCCACATCGGCTGTCTGGCTGTCCATCACCACAAAGTCCCTCGTCGTCGAGTAATACTGCGGCGTGAGATTGCCGGTCATGATGGCCGACTCGGAATCATCGACCGTGATCGTCTTCTGGTGGAAGATCTCGGTGTCGTTCGCCCAGTCAACAGGGACACCCGCCGACGACAGGGTTGAGTACGCAGCCTGATTGACCGATCCTCCGCTGTAATCATGGTCCAGCAAGACCCGTACACGAACGCCCTTGTTGTGGTCAGCGATCAGGATCTCCTCCGCCGTCGGATCTGACAGTTCATACATCGTCATGTCGAGACTCTGTCGTGCGGACGACATGAAGTCGTAAATGGGAGTCATGCCAGCCTGCGGCTCGACGATGAGTGACAATCCAGACGGAGCACCCGTAGTGGTGGTGGCAGGCGCAGTGCTTGTGACCCCAACAGACGATGTCATCGTCGTTGTCGTCTTGCTCTGATTACCGCTTATGGCAGATCGAGCGCTTCCGCTGTGTGGCTGGGAACAAGCGGCGGCAAAAGTCACCGTACAAAGAATGAGAGCGAGCAATCGAACCCCTCCAACCCTCTGCGATTTCGTCTTCATTGTCGAGGGCAATGATTCGCAGAACTCCATGAACGGATGTTCACGCTGGAAGGTCGGAGCCTTCCTGTTGCGCTGGCCAGCAAGGTGTTGGATCTGTCGTCAACGACGCTTCGGCCCGAGACCGAGGGCACGCACGAAGTGGTTGATCTGGCGGTTGCCTTCTCGGTAGATGACCCGTCGTGCCTCACGCTCACCAGCACCGCCTGCCGCCCCCGAAAGGCCTCCACGTTTGTACCCATGCTCGACTGCTTCGACATTGCCAAGATCTCGGGCGAATCTGTAGAGCTGCGATCGTGTCGTACTCACGAGGGAATCTCCTCTTTGGTCGCTCGGTCGTCGAGGATGATGTGCTCAACAATGGTCCGAAGCTGCTCGGGATCCTCCGTCTCCTCCATGACCCGGAGCTGATCTGGGGAAACACCGACACAACCCATGCCCCCGTCCTCCTGGTTACTCCGCCATGCCATCCAGGCCTTCCCGTCTGGGTCTTGATCATCTTCTTCGATGGCATTGATGAGCCCGACGAGTTCGATCTCACCCTCAGGGTTCACGTCGTATTCGATGAAGAGCAAGCGAGACTCCTCTCGGTACTGTCGCCTCGGGCAGCCAAGATACTCAAATGGAGCCCCGACTGCCCCTCTCCTGTCGACCTTGGACGGCGGCTGGCCCGGAGGCCAGTTGATTAGGAATGGAGCGCAAGGCAGGCTTAAGCGAATCTTTTGAAGTGCCGATGAACTCTCGGCGAACTTTGCGAGGGACGGACTATGCGAAGAGGCACCTCAACGCCCGACGACACGCTGCCGCCGTCGGGCTCGACCAGATCGGAGGAGCGCTACCAACGCTTCGCCGAGGCGGTGGACACGCCGATGCTGGTAATCACGATCTTGTGGCTCCCCATACTCATTGTTCCCCTGGTGACGCCGATCCACGGGGCGGTGGCTAGGTCCTTCGACGTAATCGATCTGATGGTGTGGGCCTTATTTGCTCTTGAATACCTCGTCAAGTTCGTACTGGCACCAGACAGAGGTCACTACTTCAGGACCCACATCCTGGAGCTAATCATCGTTGTTGTGCCATTCCTTCGACCGCTTCGTGTCGTGGTGAGCTTGGGGCGAGTCGGGGTGGTCTTCGCCGAGAGTTTACGAAGAGCGAAGTCGATCCTGACTCACAACGGATTCCACTTCGTTCTTCTTACGGTAGTTGTGCTGGTATTCGTCTGTGCAGGACTCGTCACGTTCGCTGAACGGCATGCCCGGGGCGCAAACATCCATGACTTCGGTCAAGGACTTTGGTGGGCGATCGTCACGGTGACCACGGTCGGGTACGGCGACCGTTTCCCGGTGACGCCGTTGGGTCAGGGCATAGCTGTGTTTCTCATGCTTGTCGGAATCGGGCTCATCAGCGTGTTGACCGCAACCATCGCAAGCTTCTTCGTACACGAGCGAACCAACAAGGTCGACCAGCGCCTCGATCGGATCGAAGCTCTCCTGGCACAGCTTGTGGGCAATGGGAGTGGGGCGGTGGATCTCAACGGACAGGCTCCAACAGAGGCTGGTCAGTCTGAACCAGCCGCTCATTCGTCCTGAGCACCAATCAGGATTTAGTTCCCCATTCTTCAACGGTCGTAATCGACGAGAGGCCCCAGTCCCTGCGCCAGCATGCGCTGTCGCTTTCGTTCTAGGTCGGCGTAAAGTTCGTGCTGCAACTGGCAGCGCCGACATTTGCGACGACCTTAACGGTGTATCCAGGGGTGGCGCCGGAGATGTTGAAATCAACCATGGCGTTCCCGTTGGCATCGGTCATCCCTGTGTCATAGCTGGTCACTGTTTTGTAGTACTTCGTAAGGGTGACCGATGCAGTGGGCTGGTTCGATGCGATCGTTGCGGTCTCTTCGTAGCCGTCCGGCGGGGAGTTGTTCGACAGGCTTATCGTGCACGAAGGCGAAGTTCCACCTCCTCCGCTAGGTGGCGTTGGAGTAGGCGCCGGTGGTGTCGGCGGCGAAGCAAAGACGGGCGTTCCGTAGAAGCCCGAGGTCCCGTAGGTGAAGACGCCACCGTCGGCAGCGATGAAGCGGTATCCGCTGCCGGTCGCCGTCGCCTCCATGCCAACAATCGGAGCGTTCAAGACGATGCTGCCCGTCGATCCGTAGAAGGGAGCGTTGTAGGCAAAGATCCCACCGTCGGATGCGACAAGCCAGTACCCGCTAGTCGCCGCATCTGAGGCCATACCGACGACGGGCTTGTTGAGATGGATCGAACCGGTCGATCCCCAAAATGGAACGGCATAAGCGAAGATCCCTCCATCTGAGGCGACCAACCAATACCCGCTGCCATTGCTGGCGGCCGCCATGCCGACGACGGGCTTGTTGAGGGTGATCGATCCAGTCGAGCCCAGGAAAGGAACGTTGTAGGCAAAGATGCCTCCATCGGAGGCGACCAACCAGTATCCGCCCGTCGCCGAATCGACCGTCATGCCCACCACGGGCTTGTTGAGGTGGATCGACCCCGTCGAGCCTTGGAACAGTGCGTCACCGAAGGTGAAAATGCCACCGTCGGAGGCGACGAGGTAATAACCACCACCATCTGGGGTCGTAGCTATACCAACGATTGGGGCATTCAGCGTGGTCTGCTCACCGAGATAGGGGGCGTCACCGCAGGCGGCGACGTAGCCGTCATTGGTGACGATCCAATAGCCGCCATCGTCGGGGGTTGCTGCGATCCCTACCACGGCGCTGCCATAGGGAAATGGAGCGGCCTGCGTGCAAGTGGCCCCAGCATGCGGATTAGAGGTTGCCGCTTCGCTCGGACTTGGGGATAAAGCGAACAAATACAAGGCGGCGAACAATACTGCCGAACCTGCGAGTACGACCCGGGCCAAAGTACAACGGAGGGTTGAAAACACCTGATCGATCACAGAAACCTCTTTCTCATCGTCGCCAACCCGACGGAACAGATCTTGCCATCTGATCACCCGAGGTGCACGGGATACGGAAACCTAGGTAAGCGTCGGGTGGCTGTTCAGGATGATCCGGCCGCCACTTCTCGGCCTCGATGGTGAACAGGCGTCCGAGGCCTACAGTTCGGTGGTTCTGGCCCGTCGGCACTTATCGACTAGCCGACACCGAAGACTCCAAAGGTCACCACGCAGCGAGTCGGGCGGAGGTCCGCCACTCGCTCAACCATCGTCATGACATGCCAGGAGGTCTGCCCGACCGAGACTCCTTCGTAGTTCTCGCCGACCCCGACGTCGTGATGACCCAAGAAGGTTTGGGAGGTTATGACACGCAGCTGTAGTTGTAGCGCACCCACCTGGTGTCCGTCGACGACCGGCAGCGATGCCGAGGGGTTGAACGTTCCCGTGGCGACGGCCTGCGTACCAGATGCATTGAGTGTGCATTTGGTTGGATGAATGCTTCGGGTGGAAGAGGTGACCGAGATCAGAAGACTTCGCCCGGACGAAGACGAGACCGAGCAGGCGGCAGTGCCCACGGCCACCAGGAGCAGCCCAGCACCAATCGTCGCCCGAACCCTTCCGGTGATAGGGCGAACTGTCACCTTGAGTCCTACCGGCCAGGCCCTTTGACGCATGCCACATCATGTACTACGAGCGACAACAGCCCTGTCGCCTGCCGGGAGGGCTACCCTTCGATTGCGTAGACCAGGGTGATGGCGCTGGACGCCGATACGTTTCCGGCCTCAATGGGAACATTGGCGGCAGCGGCGATGTGTCCCGACATCGGCCTGGCCTGCTGCACATAGTTGATCCGGCCAGCGCTTTCATCCTGGATAGACAGGATCGCTCCTAGGCGAACCCCGACTTCATCTGCAATCTCAGCGGCTCTCCTCTTCGCATCTTGGATGGCCAATCGTCGAGCCTGACTTCTCAGCGGTTCGGGGTCCTCGATGCTCAAGTTAATTCCTCGGATTTGGAGGGCATCGCTGACGGTCGAGGACAACGAGGCGAGGACGCCGCCAGCTTCGTCGATGGGGCGAACGATCAGATCGAGCTGGTACGAGCCAATGTGCGCCGTGACCTTCTGTTGGGCCTGGTCGAAGAAGTCTTGAACAGAGAGTCCCACTGTTCGCACTTCACATTGCTCGATCCGTAGATCAGCGAGGGCGGCAATAGCCTTTGTCGCAATATCGGCGGTTACCGAGAGAGCGTCAGCGGCGGTCTCGGCGAGGTGGTTCAGTGAGACATGAATCCTGCACTGATCGGGTGCTGCGCTTGCGATGCCTGTCCCGGTGACGGCGATAGTGGGCTGCTCGGGCATGACTGACCTGACCCTACCGCTGGAAGATCGGCAGCCTTGGGTTGGACTGCCCCTCAGAATCAGTTCGGGGTCGTGGCCGGGAAGACCAGCCAGAGTCACCCTGCCGATCCCAGTAGCCAAAAAGGGTCGCCGATGTGATAATCGACCCGTGCCGGTGGAGGGCCACCTATATGGCGAGCGAGTGTGGTTCCACGACGCACGGGGTGTCGTTCGCAGGATGGGGGTCTCGACACACCCGGAAGATTCCACCATTGTGATTTCGTTCTGGCAGGGCGACATCTGCACCGGCACTTTCCGGTTGCCCGCCAACGATGCGGCACGTCTCATCTCGACCCTGGCCTATGGAATGACTGAAGCGATTCCGGGTCAGAGACCCGATACCGAAGTAGGTCCGAGCAGACTTGGCCATCTCTGGTCACGATTCTTTCGTCGTGTCTTCGTTCGATCACCGGGAACGACTGAGACCCATCTTCGGCTGCTCAAGTAAGCCCCGCATGCGGACGCTGGCAGAGTAGAAGGGTGTCCGAAGGGCGTGTGGAGGTGTTGGTGCTCTGTGGTGCCGCTGGCACGGGCAAGACGACGACCCTTTGGGAGGTCGGTCATATTCTTCGTAATCTGGGTATTGGTCATGCGCTGATCGACACGGACGAACTGGACCGAGTCTGGCCACCGCCCGAGACGACCGAGACCATGATTTCGATTTCT
Source organism: uncultured Acidimicrobiaceae bacterium (assembly GCA_963789235.1). GTDB lineage: Bacteria > Actinomycetota > Acidimicrobiia > Acidimicrobiales > RAAP-2 > Bog-473. The sequence continues at coordinate 23,123 of CAWBJX010000004.1, forward strand.
CGACGGAATCTCCAAGCCGTGTGGGCGACCTTCTCCGACCTCGGGATTCGACATTGCGTGTTGTGTGGCGTTATGGCATCCACCGCCCGAGCAAGTGAATGGATTGAGAACGCTATCCCCGACGCTGCGATCACCTTTGTTCGATTGTCCGCTGAGCAAAGCACCCGAGCGCAACGCCTACGTAATCGAGAAGTCGGAAGCGGGTTCGACCACGAAATGGAAGCATCAGATGAAGCAGCCAGGTATATCAAGGATCACGATCAGCCTGGGACACATTTCGTCAAAACGGATGGAAAGGCGGTGAGTGAAGTGGCCGCCGAGGCGCTCGACGCCACGAACTGGCTCACGTAGCTTCGCACCTCCCATCTGACTACCCAGTTCGCCGGGGACTGTGACGCAGGTCAGCAGAGGTCCCGGAGGGGGACCAAGTAGCCGCTTTCGGATGATTCGAACACCCGATCAAAATATCGTGGTGCATGGCGAACTGATCGAGGTCGAACCATGGGGGGTGGATCGGTGGTGTCGGAATCATCTCCGTTCCGGGATCGATCGGGAACTGTTCAGCTATGGCCATCTGTCCGCCGTCATTGGGATCAGGCTGAACTCGGGTCGGCAGGTTGTGGTGAAGATCCGTCGAGCGTCGGATCGTCTTGTGGCCTGTGCTTCTGCACATCGTGTCCTGTTCGAGCGAGGCTTCCCGTGCCCCAAACCTCTCATCGACTTGGCGACCTTCGGTGAGGGAGTTGCGAGTGCCGAGGAGATGATCGTTGGCGGCAACCTCTTCCCTGACTCCGGGGCGGTCTCCGGAACCCTTCGCTGAAGCACTGGCCCATTTGGTTGCTCTGGCTCCGAAGCCGGAGGAGTTGGACACGCTCGACCCAGCGCCCCCATGGACATTCCCGCCGTTCGACACAGACCTGTGGCCGAGGCCCGATGATCGAGACATTGATCTAAATGAGGTGAGTGGACCGGCATGGATCGACGAATCGGGTTGGGCGGCCCGTGACCGGCTCCAAGCCCTTGGGGGACCACCGATCATCGGACACGGGGATTGGTACACGGCCAACCTCCGCTGGGCGTCGGGTGACGGTTTGCTTGCTGCATTCGATTGGGACAGCGTTATTGCAGCTCCCGAGCCGGTCATCGTCGGCCTCGCTGCGGCGGTGTATCCAACCACGTACGCCGGAACCGAGGCGAGCATTGACGAGACCCAGGAGTTCCTCGATGCCTACATGTCCGCCCGGGCCAGGAGGTTCAGCGATGGGGAACTAGAGGAGGCCTGGGCAGCCGGACTTTGGAATCGAAGCTTCGACGCTAAGAAGCAGTTCTCCACCGAAGGAAAGGTCGAATCGTTGACCGAGAGCGAATCGCTTGAACGGCGGCGCCGGGCTGGAGTAGGCCAAACTGATTGAGACACGAGGTGCCTTCAATCAGCGGAACTGAAGCACGGTCGGCGAGGTGCCGCAATCGGAGCATGGGCGGGATTCCACCCTGATCGACACCGAGGCTACGCACACGCCCTTTTGGCTCACGATTCCTGGCTCGACCCGGTCAGGGCCCAAGGCGTGTCACAAGTCGCCGTTTCCGCCCACAGTGTGCCGAGCCGTCGAATCGGGGCGGAAACGATGCGGTGTGGAAAGCTTTGACCGGTGGCAACCATGGTTTCGCTGAAAGGTGTGACGAAGCGGTATGTCTGGCGGGGGCCGTGGATCATTAGAGGGGCCGACCTGACGCTTGCCCCCGGCTCACGGACGTTGGTCGTCGGGTCCAATGGTTCCGGCAAGTCAACGCTCCTGCGTATAGCCGCTGGTGTGACTTCGCCATCTGGAGGCACCGCATCGATTCCCCGACGTGTGGGTTACGTACCAGAACGACAGGCAGCCGGCGGCAAGTTCACAGGGACCGAGTACCTAGCCCACATGGGTCGCATCCGTGGCATCGACCCGGCGACCGTTCGAGTGACGGGCGGCTATCTGCTGGAGCGGCTCGGCGTACGACCCGGCCCACATGTCCAGTGGGAGAACCTCTCCAAGGGAAACCGGCAGAAGGTCGTTCTTGCCCAGGCTTTCCTTGGTCACGCCGATGCGATCATCCTCGACGAACCCTCTAGTGGCCTCGATCAGGAGGCACGAGGTGCTCTCGTGGAGCTAACCGACGAGGCCCTTGACGGTGGCGCAGCCGTGCTCATTAGCAGCCCAGAGACCGATCCCGGAAGGAGATGCGACTTCGCATACCGGCTCGTGAACGGCAACCTCGTCGAGGACCACGCCATGACGGTGCAACCCCAGGCAGGTCCAAGCATCAAACGAATAGAGCTGAGGTACAGAGGCGGATCAGGCCCCATTGACCCGCTGTGTCGATTGGAGGGCGTCATGGCCTGGAGCGCCGACCCGGAAGGGGAACGGCTCATCCTCGACGTCGAAGAGGGAGTGATCGGGTCGGTACTCAGAATGGCTCTAGATCAGGGCTGGTCCGTGGAGTTTGTCGGCCCTGACACGCACGGAGGGCACGGGTGATCGCACTCCTGCGGTACACACTCAGCGACACCTTCCACGCTCAGCGTTGGGTAGCCCCTGTGGTGTGCCTCGCCGCCCTCGATGCCATCATCAGCTCGCAGACAGGATCTCTCTTGCCCACGTACGCCATCCTGGCGACGACCATGCTTTTCATTGCTACGTGGTTGACGGTGATCATCGTGAACAATGAAGATCCGGTTCAGTTGTCGATTACGGAAACGTGCGCAGGCAGTCGCTCGAAGGTCCGCCTCTCGAAACTCCTCTTCAGTTACCTCCTAGTGGTAGCACTCGGGCTGGTCGCCATGCTGCCTCCGATCTTTATTGGCTCGGGGACCAGCCCAAGGGTTCTGGTCGCCGGGGTATGTGGACTTCTGATTGCGACCCTGGCCGGGGTCAGCTTCGGCGCACTCTGTAGTCGGCCAATCGTTCGTCGTCGAGCTTGGTCTGTGTTACTGGGGATCCTGGTGTGCCTCGGAACAGTGCTCCTGCCGAGCGGCGTCCCTTCACGCCAGCTGCTGGTGCTGTTCAACAAGACCGGAAAGTTTGCATTAGCTGTGCCACTAGCCCTGATCGGCGTGGAAACGCTTGTGCTATGTGGGCTCCTCGTAATGATCTCTCTGAGATTGGCCCTGAGACGGTCGTGAGCCATAGAGCAACCCACGCCAATGGGTCAGATACGACCGTTTGTGGCAGAGGTTCACTCGTAGGCCCAGCCGACAAGCCGCACTCTCAGGCGACAAGGGGAAGGGTCCTACTCGGTAGCCCGAGCGGCATGCAACATCACGAGACGGTCAGAACCACGATCGACTGCGGAGCGACCCTGCTTCCGGATATCGGCGATTCGTCGATAACGGTCCCGGGGGTCGATGATACGCCAGGCTTCACAACAACCTGGGCACCCAGCCCGGCCGCACCCAACGACGCTTCCGCTTGTGCCTGAGACTGCCCGATTACGTTAGGAACGGTTAGTGCATTTTGGGTGCCGGAGACCGTAAGGAGCACTTTCGATGCCGAATCCACTCTGGCACCGCCAGATGGATTCTGGACGAGCACTGTGCCAACTGGCTGGTTGCTGGTGATATAACTCACGGTGTAGTTCAGCCCCAGCGTGCTTAGCACCTGCGTTGCTGCTGCAAGTTGCTGACCGGTGATCGTAGGAAGGGTGACCGTGCCGATAGACACTGCGGTTGACGAGGACCTCGTAGGAGCGAGAATGTTCTCGACGCTTGAAGGGGCACTGCTGGTAAATGATCCAGCGAGCGCTGCGATTCCGACCCCAATCACCACGAGCACGATTGCCGCCGCTGCACCGACGATGACCAGGTTGCGACTATGCGGCGGTAACGGCTCCCCGCCTTCAAGTGCGGCGGATGCAGCGATCTCCTGAGGGGACCCCAGCCGCTCCAGGATGTCTCGCACAGCGGCGTCGGTCTGCTGCGGCAGCGCCGCCCGTGCGCTCGAAATGTGCTCGGATACCTGCTCGATGATCTGCCGTCGATCCTCAGGAGATAGATCGGCCAGAAACCCCCGGAGTCTTTCGAGGTACTCCGAGCAGATCGCATCGAGGTCAGCGTCATCAGCCACTCCCGAACCTCCTCATGCCAAAATCTTGTCCACAGTTGTGCGGAATCGCTCCCATTGGGCGCAGAACAACTTCAGAGCTGCCCGCCCTTCTCTCGTGATCCGGTAGTAACGCCGGGGCGGCCCGTTGGGAGACTCCTCCCACGTGGCGTCGATCAGACCTTCTCGACGGAGTCTGGTCAAGAGTGGGTAGACGGTGCCCTCGCTGGTAACCAGGCCATCGGCCTCAGCCAGGGTTCTCGCAAGCTCCAAGCCGTATCGGTCTTGCTCCCTCAAAAGGGCCAAGACGCAGTACTCAATCGCTCCACGGCGCATCTGGGCGAGCATCTTGGTGGTACTGCCGGGTACCATGCGCTACATAGTAGTCGATTCTCTCGGTGACGACAGGGTGCCCCCGTCCGCCAGGACCGGGTGCCACTGCTTTAGCCGAGAGCTTCGGCCATCGCATCAGTGATGGCCGGCTCGTATTGGCTTCTGTCGAAGACGAACGGTCCGAGGCCCGAGTAGTCCCAATCAAGGCCCTCCGCCATCGGATTCTCGAAGCCAGGCCAGCTCACCCAACTCTCCGATCAGGTTGCCGCCGAGATCCGAAGAGCCATCGCTGAGGGTGAGGCTGACCCCGGCGACCGCATTCCCGGATCTCGCTGCTGTCCTCGGAGTGAACACCAATACCGTGCTGCGGGCACTGCGTGTCCTTCGAGACGAGGGACTCTTGGAGCTTGGACGAGGTCGGGCCATCGTCGTCGCAGGTACGCCAGAGCGCAGCGCTGTCGTTGCCCGCATGAAGGAGTTCCTCGACTTCGCCCGATCACAGGGCTACCGACGTGACGAAGTACTCACCATGATGGAGTCCCTTCCCTAGAACCCTCCCCCGGCGTCCACTTCGTCGGTGGACGCTTCGGTCCATCGGGGGCAAGCTCTCGCTTTCTCGGACTACGCCCCCCTGGTCAATCCCGACTCCAACACACGCCTCAGTTCGGCTCCGTAGAGGTGGCTGTCTGCGAACAGTGCCTCTGAGCAAAGCAGCACGCCTGGTTGCGGAATGTTCGACCAGACGCCATCCACCGCTAGGACAATCACGCCAGCCCGCACCCGTTCACCACCGACCTGGTGATCATCCATGACGGCCTCAGCGATGGTCCTCATGGACTGCGAGCGAGAGGAATCGTGAAGTGTTTGACGGCTGTTCTGTCTGTTCTCTCTCCACCACCCAAGCGCCAGATCACAAGAGCGTCGGGCTGCATCTTGGAGCGGAGGGCAACTGGCAAGATGGTCGAAGTCACGGGGGCTGAATACCTGCTCCATCTGCGCCCGCTCGCCTAGCTGGTTCAAGCCCTCTTCTTGGACGTACCGGCGCCACCATTCGGTCCATCCCTCAGATGCTTCTACCAGTTCGCCTGCACTCAATCCGAGGTCGATGCGTTCGACGCCAGCGGCAAGCTTGGGGGGCACCTCAGGACCTGATGGAGCGAGTTGGCAGGCATCCCGCACGTAGAGAAGGGCGTGCGCAGTTTGACCTCCTCCCACACCCACTCGCCACGATTCTGATCCCGCTAACCGCATGAGTCGATCCTAAATCTGGCGGGCCGGGACCTGCCCCCGGACGCCGGACCGGGTACCTCAGGCGGAGCAATCAGCGTATGTTTCGTGTCGAGTGCCTTCGGCCCGACCTGGGGGTAGTGCAGCGACTACGGCGTTCCGAAACGCACAATCCTCTTTGAGATTTTGGGAGACTCCATCCTGATGGACTGTTACGACGCCAGGCGAAGGGCAGTCGTACTCAGTCGCCGTAAGGAGCGGGGGTGAGTTCCTAACGGAAGTCAAGCCCCTCAAGCCACATTTTCGGTAGCTTCTTCTTCCGGCGGGTCGGTGGCCGGAGCGACCTTCTGGGCCGACTCCTTTCTGCCTCGACCCGCCACCCTGTTCTTGAGGAGTTTGGCCGGGGTGTTCCGACGACGGGCGGCCCGGACCTTGGGGTCGATCTTGAAGCGGTCGCTGCAGGCAGCCTTGCCTTCGGCCTCGGTGATCGACTCGCCGTCTTCGTCTCGGAGTATGTAGAGCTCGCCCTTGCGCCAACAGGCGGCGATCCGGGTGATGAGGACCGCCGAGACGGAGCACAGGGCTGAGTTGTGGTGCTTGCCTTCGACCATCACGAGTCGGTAGTAGCGCTGGGCGAGGGTGGGGTCGATGTGACGAGCGTGATCGGCTGCCATGTAGAGGGCTTGGCGCAAACCGGCGTCACCGGCCTTGGTGATGCCCTTGCGTCCGTTCACCAACCCGGATTGGTCGATCTTGGGCACAAAGCCGGTGAAGGAGCGCACGCCGGCGAGGTTGGCGAAGCGGTTGAAGTCGCCCGCGTTGCCCAAGATGGCCGCCGAAAGGACGGGCCCGAGTCCCGGAGCCGATGCGACGATGCCCTTGGGGTCGGCCTCGTCATAGAGCGCGGCGATCCGCTTGTCGGCAGCTGCGATCTCGTCGTCGAGCTGGCGCAGCACTCGAACCTCTGAGGCGATGTCGTGGGCCAGCTCGGTGAAGTCGATGCCCCCGCCTGACCACAGGGCCAGGGTCTCGTCCGCCATGGCTAAGAGCTCGTCGGCCTTGTCCTCGCGCCACAGTCCCTTACTCGAGCGGATCAACAATGCGGCCAGCCGGGTGCGTCCGAGTCGCTTGAGAGTCCGTGGATCGGCGTATTTCTCCAAGACGACGAGCGCGGTCTTCGAGGCGGTTCCCGATCCGAGGGAATCGGCCCACCCCGGACCGAGTAGCTCGACCAGTGCATCGAGACGCAGGTTCGCGGAGCTGCGCCGCTTGACCAAGCTGGCCCGGTGACGCACGGCACGGCGAAGCGACTGGGCCGGACCGAGGTTGTCGATGCCCCGCAGACCCTCGGGGTGGAGCAACGGCAGACGGGCCAGCACCCGAGAATCCAACCGGTCGGTCTTGGTGTGCTTGTTGTAGTAGTCCCGCAGGTCGGCTGACTGCTCGGGTGGCACCAAGATGACCGTGGCGCCGCGTGCTTGGAGCCAGGCCGACAGGGGTACCCAGGCGTTGCGGGTGGGCTCGAGAATCACCGTCACCGACGCATCGTCGGGGATCTTGGCCCACAGGCGTTCGAGGTCGGTGGTCGTCGTGCGGAACTTCCACGACGACCAGATGAACTCGCCCCGCTCGTCGGCCAGGCTGGCCCGGTGGTCGGCACGACAGGCGACGTCGATGCCCAACCTCACTTCACTCATTGCATGGTCCTTTCGCTGGACGGCTGATCGGTCGGCTCTCCGTCGTCGACCGGTGCACGTTCCGCAGGGGTGTGACCATCCAGACATTCGAGAAGCAGGGGTCCGACTCCATGATCGGCCGCCGAGTTCCAGAACAGGGATGCACGTGCGTCGGGAGGCTCGTCTGGTCGACGATCACCGTTGTGGAGTCGAACTCGCGCTCGCTCCGGCCCCAACTCAGTCAAGCCAGAAGAACCGACCCGACGCACCCTACGAAGGGCATCCGCCAAATCGGTGGATACCCGGAACCAACGCTAAATGCCCCTCTGCGGGGGAGGACACTGATTGAGAACGCATTGAGTGCTTCCATACAGTCCGGCAAAGAGGACGTGGCGGATAGTCCCGCCAGAGCACGCCGGATCGCTGCTGCCTGGCGGCCTCCCACCTCGACAACCACAGGTCCCTCCGATCCGATAGGAGCAACCTGGTTGTAGCCGGTCACCTGCACCAGGGTTCCCTTAGACGCCACCACAGCACCGGCCATCTGGGGTGCAGTGGCCATAACGATCGTGACAAATCCGACTGCGCTGACGAAGCGAATGACCAACTTCACCAACTAACTATGACGCAGACTGCGCAAGATCGGTTCGGACACAGGATTGAGGTGCCCCGTGTGCCAATGTGGACGAAGATCCTCCTAGGCGCCAAGACGAACCAGATCGCCACGTTGAGAGTCCTTGGCTGAGAGGACGTTGCCTACGAGAGGAGTCTCCGTGCGAGGTGGAGCGGCCAGGAGAGCGGCTACAGGAGTCATGTGCCTGGCAGCCCTCGTCCTGACATGCTGCAGCCAGACTTCCTCGAAGGGTGCGCAGAGCACCACTGACGGCGTGATCACCGGCGTCGCTCGACCGTGCGTCGGCGTAGCAATCACCCCGGGCGAGTACGGGAAGATCTCGGTGACGGTGTACCTGACCCAAGGATCCAGGGAGGTGGCGCAGCAGTCCGTTGCGGGTACGCACGTCTACCGCTTCGAGGCACCTACCGGGAACTACACCGTTGCCACCCACGAGGGTGAGGGCGGCTCGAAACCCGTAGATCTAGTCGTCCACGCTGGACGGACCACGCACGCCGACATCCCCAGCTATTGCATGTAGGCGCTCCCGGCCCGGCCCGGCCCGAAGGGAACCGACAACCCGCTCAGAGGACGATGCCCCGAACGGCAGGAGTGGGTTGAATCTGCGTAGGGATGCATAGCCACGGATGAGATGATCATTCAGGTGCCCGATCCGACGATCTACCTCCGGCCATTTCGAGAAGGCGATTTGGACCTGTTCACGCAGTTTGCGACCGACCCAGCCGTGTCGGAACCTTTCGAGTGGTTCGGATTTCGATCTCCGGAAGCATTTCGGCATCGCTTGGAAAGAGGATGGTTTCTTGGACCAGGACCCCCGGTACCTGGTCGTGTCTCTTCAGACTGACGACGCCGGAGCCGGGTGGGTGATCAGGCGGGAGATGGGAGATAGGGATACTGCTCCTCCTTCCCGAGCATCGGGGCCAGGGTCTAGGCACCCTCGCACAACGGCTGCTGGTTGAGCATCTGTTCGCCACGACAACGGCCCATCGGATCTGGGCCGGAACTCAATCGGACAACCTCGCAGAGCAAAGGGCACTAGAGAAGTGCGGCTTTCGATGCGAAGGCCGGCTGCGGGAGTCGGTCTTCAGGGCTGGCGAATGGCATGACAGCCTCATCTACGGGATGTTGCGGAGAGACTCGTAGAGCGTCTCCTGAGGTGTCCCCTGTTCGCCTCTTGAGTGTCATCCCACGATTGCCACTATCTCCGGGTCGTGGCTGAGATGGGCCGTACAGGGAGCCAGCGCACGTATCCGTCGCAGCGAGTCTTGTGCGACATCCAACCAGGACTCGTCGTAGAGGTTCGAGGTAGATGGTTGCCCGCTACGCAACTCTTCGGCTCGATAGGCGCACTGCGCAGCGACGACTACTCGGTCCTCTCCGGCTTCGATCAGCACCGACTGGTGACCGGGGCTGTGGCCAGGTGTGGACAAGAGACAGATCCCCTCGGCGATCGTCTCGTCCCCATGAACCAGCCGCAGCCGTTCCTCTGGGATCGCCGCCCACTCCGGCACCGTGTACCCCGAGGTCCGGGCTGCCTCGAACTCGGTGGCCTGCACGTACGCAGGAGCGGCCAGCATCCCCTGCTGTCCACAGTGGTCGAAATGCAGATGAGAAAGGATGACTGCGACGATGTCGAAGGGTGCGATGCCAACTCCGCCCAGGGCTTCGAGCAGCGGCGTGGTATGTGGGTGGTACCACTCGTCCAAGCGTGAACCGGAAAGGAATCGAAAGTGGCGTGTTCGGGGTGCCACTCAGGAACCGTGGTCACGGTAGCGAGCGTCAGGCGGTCGACCGGCGGCAGCTTCGACAGAGACACAAAAGCAACCTACTCGTCGGTCTGCCCGCTATCGTCGAGCCGAGGCCCCCTTCAGTCGCAGAGGAATGTCGACGATAAGTACACCCACGTGCCAATCTGGCAGACGCTCGACCACCTTTCCGTCTGGGCTCACCAACGCTGCGAGGCCCGGGAAATCCTCGTCGACGCTTGAACCGGCTTGAGTGGCCAAGGCGATCCAGATCCCAAGGCGGCGGGCCTGGCCGGCGGCCTCTCCGAGGCTCTTTCCTTCCCACCACGAGAACCCAGTCCTCCAAGAGTACTCGTCATTGCGTCGACCGTAGAGCCCGGGTGCGGCGGGAATGAGAACGAGTTGTGCCCCTGCTGAAGCCGCCGAATCAAACGGTGCATCGAAGCCTGCCTCAGCACAGATCGCTATCCCGAGTGTGATCCCGGCGAAATCTATGTGAGTGGAGATTGAGACCGGGGTGAACGATTGCTCTCCTTCTCCAAGATGTCGTTTTCGCTGTACGCCGACGATGTGGCCGTCGGCGGCAAACACGCCCTTCTCACCTGAGGTTCGTGCGAGTTCGAGAACAGCTTGGTGGTCCAGTGAGACCAGTCCCTCAGGGTGGCGTGCTGGATCTACTGAACCTGTCAGGGACATCTCAGGAAAGAGCACAAGATCACAGCCAGCGGCTTCGGCATCGTTCACGAGCCGGAGGTGGGACGAAAGATTACCGACCAGATCACCCTTCTGACACTGGCATGCAGCCAAGAGGACACGCACATTGGACATCTTGGACCAAAGGTCGGGTTGAGACCACGGGATCGGATCCGACTGGTCGTTCGCCGACGGTTGTCTCAAGGCGGATGCGATGGCCCGGCCTTGTCCGCCTCCACCAACGGTCCAGATCAACAACCAGCGATAAGGGCTCCACCAGCGAGCGCAACAGCGCCTGTCCGTAAGAGACGTCGGAGGTGATGTTGACGTGCTTCGGGAATGAGATCCTCGATTGCAGCAGGTTCGTAGGCTTGGCCAGTTGGCTCAGTCGAACGGTGCAAAACCTGTGTTATCGGACCCCCTGGATTATCTCGATGAGTTCGTCTCGACGGTAACCCTGGCTTCGGGCCAGACGAACCAGCTCCCGAGCCTTGGCAATGAGGAGGGACTTTTCGGGGGCATCGCCCACCACGGTGATACCTCTTCCTCGGCGGAACTCCAGAAGCCCTTCGTCTCGCAGGATGCGAAGAGCACGGAGCACGGTGTTGGAGTTGACGCCGAGTACCGCCGCCAGATCCTTGGCCGGTGGCAGGCGCTCTCCGGGTGAGGCTTCGCCGGCGGCGATGGCATGGCGGACATCGGCGGCTACTTGATCGTGCAGAGCGACGCCTTCGGAGCGGTCCACCTTGACGTGCAACATAGTGCTATACATAGTAGCACTATGTCTGGGTCCACCATCGTCGACAACACGCCAGCGCCTGTCGAGGTACTGCTACCTGAAGCCCGGCAGCACCAACGAAGGCGATATCGGCGATCAGCCGTGATGGCATCGCTCGCAGCGCTCCTCGTGGGAGCGCTCATTGCCCTGTTGATCACGACCACGTCGAGCGGATCGGGCACCTCACAGAGCACACCTTCACTCTCGGGCGTCGCTGCCAGTCGCACCACTGTGCTGATCAGGCCCGTCCTGTGCTACGCACCTCCGTATTCTGCGACGACGCCGAGGCCGGTCGGCCCATTGGGTGGGCCCCCGTGTGCCGCCCCCTATGAACTGACGGCATCCGCTCTTGATGTGACGCCGACGTCTGCCCAACAGGGATACTCATCGAACAACATCGCTCCCGACCCGTCGTTGGCGGGCTACGCAAACAGCACCCATGACTCGCCAAACAAAACGGTGTTGCTCGGGGGGCAACCCCGAATCAACGGCGGAGAGAGATACCTCCTGGGCCCGTCCGAAATGAGGCTGTCCGCAGCCAACGTCGGATCAGTCGCCGCCCAGAAGAATCACACGGGGCAGTGGATCGTGACGATCCACCTCACGTCTGGTGGAGCGGTTGCCTGGGACCGTGTCGCCCAAGAGAACTTCCACCAGCTCCTGGCAATCGACGTGAGTGGAAAGGTCGTGAGCGCACCCCTCATCCAGCCCACTCAAGCTTCGTTTACATCATTCGATGGTGCTATGCAGATCTCGGGTGCCCTCAATGCGTCAATCGCACGAGGTGTCGCAGCTGCGGTGAAGGGTTAGGACACCCTCCCCGTGGGCTGGGTCGAGTTTTGGGCGGGTCAGATACGGAGGGTATTTGACCCCCCATCCTTAACGGTCCTAATCGATTTGGGGCCCCAGCCAGGCTGCGTTCATCACCGAGTCCCAAATCAAAGGGATAACAACATTTAGCGCATCGTTTCACCAAGCTTTTTCACCAAGAATGCGACGAACATCTCGACATGATGGTCACCCTGTTTCAACAACTTGGCGCAGGCGTTTGTCCGAACTTGTCGCTGATCCGCATCTCCATCAGCCGGCTCCGGAAGGCAACGGCGTTGCGATAGACGCCGGCCGCAGCCCCAAGCTCACCTCCGGCCTTACTCAAGCCTCTCGGTGCGTGCGAACCACTGAGCCACTCGGTGAGGCCACCGCAGACGTTGATCAGCTCCGACGCAACGGCTGCTGCGGCCATCTCGGGTCGGGTCTCCAATTCGACCTCGAACAACCACTGAAGGCCGGCAACCGTCTCTGTAACAGGTGCTAGGCGTTCCATCCCAGTGGATGCCCATCGGCGCTTGGCAGATTCAAGCTCAGCATCCTCAGGCACGAGTGGAATATATAGGCAGGTCAGGGAAGGCGGTTTGCCAAACGAATCAGCTCAAAGCCTCTGAAGCGACATCCCGTCCCAGCCATACTGGGTATGCGGGGACAGCTCGACGTGGCGAAGTGGAAGCCGGTGTTGGGATGAGTTCAATAGAACAGCAACACTAGGGTTGTGAACTCTGATCGACGATTACGTGTGGCCGCAGTGATTGTGCGGAATGACCGAGTGTTGATGGTCCGGGAGCGTGGACCCAACAACAGTGGGAAGCACCTGGGTCAGGAGTACTGGACGCTGCCGGGCGGTGGGATCGAGCCGGGCGAAACTCCTGAGCAAGCCGTTGTCCGGGAGGTCAAGGAGGAGGTCGGCCTTGAGGCCAACAAGATCGGATACCTCTATGACTTTCCATATCCATCGGGATGGACATCCTGCTTCCGGGTAGAGACTGCCCTCGGCGAACCCACGCTTGGCCGAGACCTTGATCTCGATTGCGAATGTTGAGGCTGCCCAGACATTGTGGACACGGTTTTAAGCGGCTTGTTGCTTGTGGGCCAACGTTAACTCGTAGCGGATGGGGCTGAGGTTGCCGGCCTTGGCACAGCGCCGCTGGTGGTTGTAGAAGTTGATGTAACGGGCGATCCCGGCTTTGAGTTCGTCGATGCTGGCGAAGGTGTGCCGGTAGAAGTACTCGTGCTTGAAGATCGACCAGAAGCTCTCGGCGCTGGCGTGGTCGAAGCAGCTGCCCGTCGCTCCCATGGAGCGAACCAGACCGACGGACTCGCAGAGCTCGACGACCTTGCGATCCGAGAACTGACTGCCCCGGTCGGTGTGGAACAGTGTGCCGTCGATCTGTCCGAAACGGGTGGCCGCCGATTGCCCCAACGCCTCGAGGACGATCTCGGTCCGCATGTGATCGGCGACGGAGAACCCGAGCACCCGAGATGATCCTTCGTCGCGGATGGCGCACATGTAGGCCTCGCCGCTTCCGACGGTGAGATAGGTGATGTCAGAGGTCCACAGCTCGTCGATCCCATCTGGATGGAAGTCGCGCTTCACCAGGTCCTCGGGGAACGTGGCGACTGGATCGGGGCTGGTGGTGACCTTGAAGAGGCGTGGGCTCACCCCGACGATCCCGAGGCTGGCCATGCGGGCGGCCACGGTGTTGTGGCTGACCTGCTCCCCGGCCTCGTGCAGATCCAGGGTGATCCGAGGAGCGCCGTAGGTGCCCTCCGAGCCCTTGTGGAAGTCGATGATCTTGGCGTCGAGATCGGCCCGGCGAACCTCGCTCGGCAGCGGTGGACGGTCCTGGGCGCTTCTCCAGCGGTAGTAGCCGGCTGTCGAGACTTCCAACAGGCGGGCCATGCGGGTGATCTCGAAGTTCGCGCACTCGGCGGCCATCAACGCAAATCTTTCTGCTTTGGTGGATTCGAAGCGAAGTACGCGGCAGCTTTTCCCAAGAACGCCAGGTCCTTGTCCTGCTCGGCGACCTGGCGGCGCAAGCGCAACAGCTCGGTGCGCTCCGCCGCGCTCAACGGCTCGTCGCTCGAGCCAGCCACCGCGTCCATCCGGCGGCGCTCATCGCGCACCCATCGGGCCAACGAGCTGTCCGACACCGTCAGCTCGGCGGACACCTCGGCAATCGATCGGCCGGTATCGATCACTCGATGCGCGGCCTCTGTCTTGAACTCCAGCGTGAATCTTCGTCTCGTAACTCCCATATCGGACATCCTTCCAGCCGACCGAAGCTCAGCGTGTCAGGTGTCCACTTATTCTGGGGAACCTCATGCCCAAGAATGGTCGGACTTGATTGGATGCCGCTCGGCCCAGTTGGTGTCGGAGAGTCTGGAAGAGCCGTCCCCGTGATGTTTCTGGCGGGCCAGCTCGCAACGTAGCGGTTCGACTCGAACCCCTTGGTGTTCCCACACACTCCGGGCCGGGCTCGCCTCTGCGTAGGTTGGGCCGGGGTCGTGTCAATACGACCGCTTCTGGCAGAGGTTCACCCGTAGGCCCCCCTGCCCACAAACACTAAATGGGTTCGTCGCCAGCCAGATCGTGCATGGTTCTCACGTGTATCGGTTCGCCACGGCTCCGGGCGCATACGTCGTGTCCTCGCTAGAAGGAGCGGGGTCCCAACCAGTCCACGTCTTATTGTCCGCCGGGGCAACCGTTCATGCAGACATCCTGTCGAGATGCCCGTGAGGACTCGGCTGCCCGACGAGTAGCTGACTGACCGCCCTCGTCACCGGGACGGTGGGGCAGTTCAGCCCGCACTCAGATGGACACAGCCTGCGCCGTGTAGATCGTCATCTCGGGAGGACTGGCGGCGAGGGCTGCGACATCACTGACGAATGCACCAGACTCGGGCACTCGAAAGTGTGCTTGCAGAGCGTCTTCATCGACCCAATATTCGAGGAACACGAGCCGCAATGGGTCCTCAACATCGTGGTGGACGGAGTGCAAGAGACACCCTGGCTCCAGTCGGGAGCGACGCACATGCGCAAGGCTGAGTGCCAGCACTTTGTCGATACTTTCCGGCCGGGCCCGGATACTGCCGATCACTATGAGCACGATGCGCACCATAGCGACAGATCCGTCGGAGAACGTGAAAGACGGGCGGGGATCGGTGCGGAGTGATGAGCCTGTCCGGTGTGGTCTTCTCGCAGACCTTCCCAAACTGCCCATGACTGGCAAGGAGACCTGTCTGATCGGTAGCCCGGACTGGGTCTCAAATACCACCGTATTTGCCCCCCCATCATTAACGGTCGTAATCGAGACGGGCCCTAGCCAGGCGCCGTACATGACCGGCGGTGATTTCATGGGGATAACAACATTTCGTCCTGCTTTGCTCAGGGCGCAAGAAAGTGCACGGGGCGCAGCGGCAAGAGCTGTCGGCCTTCCGTGGACAACTCTGCATAATGCTCGACCCACAGGTCGAAGAGTTTCTCTGGCCCATCAGCGAGACCCTGCGGACCTCCTGGCTGCGAACCTCTCGTTCGGCGTCAGAGGTAAACCCCCCGGATGAGACGAAAATGCCCACATCTTGAGCACCAAGGATTGCCATGAAGGACCTGATGCCGTCCACGTTGATCTTGTCCGCCCGACGCTTCACCTGAACCTTGATCCTCGGTCCACTAGCGCCGACCGGGTCCGTGTAGGCGAGGATGTCTAGGCCTCGGTCGGGCCCGGGAGGCGACACCCAATCGACGTGATAGCCCATCGCCCGGAGAAGGTGGGCGACTAGATCTTGGAAGTCGTATGGGTTCATTTCTTGTAGATACCGAAAGATTTCGCTCCAGGCAGCCTCTTCGGCCTCTTCAAGTGTCCCGCTGGCGCTCTCCACCTGATCCGGTTCACCCTCGCCGTCGACGCTCTCCGGCTCGGGCTGAGCGAGCTTCCAGACTCTGTACAGCCTGTCAGCCTCATGCATGAAATCTGCCGGATCGGTGAACTTGTCGAGGGCAGCAAGGCCTTCGGGCGTGACGCTCCAGGTCCCCTTGGATTTGATGAGCCAACCGGCCTTGACTGGGCCGATCGTCATGAAGCGCACGATTTTTCCGTAGCGTCGCACGCCGGGGCTGTTCGGATACTCAGCATTCTCAAAATCCGTGGGTGGAACGAGGCCTTCAAGCTTTGCGAGTACCTGGGCCGCCGGAAGACCATCGGGGTAATCCCGCAGTATCTGAAAGACGCCTCGCACCAACTCGCCGGTCCGCTTCTTGGTGATCTCAGCCATAGTGCTCCTCGAAGTGTCTCCGTCCGCCCAGTGGCCATCGCCATAGCCCTTCACTCAATAGAACAGCTAGATGACGATTACGACAGTCTGGCTCAGAAGTTGCCGAATGAGAAGAGATGTCAAAAGAAGAGGATGTCGTCGCTCACGTCCAGTCCGAACAGGCACTGCCTGATCACGTCGAGCACTCAGCCTTTGCGACCCCTCTGAGACCGAAAATCAGGTCGTGCGATATTCGCCCAGATATGGGACAATCGAGAGCTGACGGAGAGTCATCCGTCGTCGGTGTGAAGGGCATCCGGCAAGGCACGGAACTTGGGCGGTGATACCTCCGTTTAATGAGAATGGGCTACTGCCCGCAGGGCGACACAAAGCGAACCTCTTTGAAATCGAGGCTCGTCTTGTCGATACCTTCCCAAGGTCAATGACCCGCAAAGACATTTTCACCGGCTATCGAAGCCGGAGGGAGGAGCTCCATTCACTCACAAGGATTGCGTATGACTGGGTGGACGGCAGCTTTGTCACGAGCAAGCGAGATGCTGGCGATCTTGACGTGGTCACGTTCATTAATGGGTCCTTGATCGACGCAATGTCCGCCACCGATCGACAGCGCTTGGCGGAGCTGGCAGAGGGTAATCGCCCACGGTTGGTGCATGGATGTCACAGCTTCGTAGTAGCCATTCTGCCAGTCGGGCATCCTCAGCGAGCGTGGTATGAAAATGTCAGCTCCTATTGGTCTGACACATGGGCCCGAGTAAAGGACCGACCTGGCCTTCAGAAGGGATTCTTGGAAGTCGAGGGTAACGAATGAGTGCGCAGGACGAGATCGCTGCCGAGCTAGAGATGCTTAACGGCGTGCTGGCTGGTGCACCGGACGACATCGAACCGCTCTCAGCTGAATGGATCACCATGCAGTCGCTGTTGGTCCGACAAGCAGATCTGCTGCATGAGCTGGCTGTTGCACAAAGCAGGTATGAGTTTGAAGTGGCACTTTCTGGCGAAGCCATTGTCGGGTCTTCGGTCGAGACTGGATTCTTGGGAAAGGTACTTGAGTCTGTACAGGCCACGGTCTGGTCCGTAGCGCAGTCGCTAATGATTGGGGAGAGGCGTGGCGGAAGCTTCGGTCGAGAGGTGGTTGATGCGGGGGCATTGCGTCTCGTAGCTTCTGAGCCAGGTTCCTTCAAGGTGGGCTTCGTCGGACCTGATCGGAGTATCCAGAGGTCCTTCGAAGACGAAGAAGAACCATTGCCCGTCTTCGATGATGCGGTGTCACGAATCCTTGATGTCATCGATACCGTCGAAACGGATATTGAAGGTCAGCATCTGACGGCAGCGCTCAGCCAGTTGGGTGGCCATCGAGCTTTGGGGCACCTTAAGAAGCTGACGGGGATTCTCGCTTCACACCAAACCGGTGCACGGGTTGTGCAACGGATTCCTTTCGACAATCTGTCGCCTCGTGAGGCCACGCTCTCGCCGGGCGGAGCACGAAGGATGCAGCTGATCCTGTCGAGGACGGCATCGGAAACGGAAACGCTACAGCTGCGAGGAAGGCTATCGGGCCTTAGGTGGCGAACGCCGTCCTTTGACCTTGAGATCGTGGACGCAGAACCCTTAACGGGCTCGGTTGCACGTGAACTGCGGGATGAACTTCGAGCGGCGTTCGATATGGATGTTGTTGCAGAGATCGAGCGCACTGTTACGAGGTCTGAGATTGCCGGAGATCAAACAGTGACGTACAGGCTCGTTGGGATTGGGCAGATTATGTCTCCGGCAACGCCGACGGATGTGGACCACTGACCCCGATCTCTACTGCGACAACGGACCACCGTTGAGTGGACTTCAACGTATGGATGCGACTTCCTTCGAAAAACTACCCGGGTCAGCGTGTTCGAACGGACTCCCACGAACTGGAGGGATTCGTAAAGTGAACCTGCGCTAGTACACCCTTGGCCATCCGGTCGAGGAAGCTCGAAGTTGCTGCGAAATGAAGGTCGCTGTACGGGTCAACGTTTTGCTCGCCGGGATTCGTCAGTTGCAGGGTAACGAACCATGCGACTCGGGATCGTGGTGGACTGCCAGACCTTTCATCGTCTGCGGTTGCCACGAAATGCGTGTCCACCAACGGCGGGGTCCTACTGGAGTTCGCTGCTGGTGTTCTCGTGAGAACCGATTGAGAACCAAACTTGGAAGAAACTCGGTCAACAGAGGTAACTATCGGTCTGAAGTGGTCAATCGAAATCGAAAGAAATACCTGGTCACGGAGCGTAATGGACAGTAACGGTAACTTTCGGCAAGCTGCGGAAAATGGGCCGGGCAGGACTACGGATCAGAAGGTTGGGTTTTCGAATCGCTCCGAGGCCTATACCCCTGAGGCCGAGCCCAAGGGACGAAGAACAACGCCTATGGTCCCTCGTCCGTGTTTGACGTTGAACCGCCCGAGGGCTGCCCGGTCGTTTCTACACACGTGGATGTCGATGGCGCCTCGACAACCTCGGACGGGCCGACCGGAAGGTCACCGCGCAGGGTGACCCGGTGCATGACTCTGCGTTCACCCTCGTAGTCGTAGATCCCAAAGTGCATCGTCGACCGGTTGTCCCAGAAGGCGAGCGTTCCTGGCCCCCAGTGATAGCGCACGACGAACGACGGATCGGTCATGTGCTCGTAGAGGAGGCGAAGGAGCCCGTCGCTCTGATTCTCCGACATGTCCTTGATCCGCTTCGTGAACTTGGGGTTCACGAAGAGATTCTTCCGGCCCGTCTCGGGATGGACGCGAACGACGGGGTGTATCGCCGGCGACAGCCGTGTCAGCTTCTTTCCCTCCCACACGTTGCCACGGCCTTCGGTCACGGCTTGGGCGTAGAACGGTTCGAAGTGAAAGGCCGAGAGCTCGTCACAGAGCCTTTGGAGCGGCTGGGCCAGCATGTCGTAGGCCGCCCTCGTGTCGGCCCACATCGTGTCGCCACCCGCCGGGGGCACGATGACCGAGCGCAGCATCGATGCCATGGCCGGGCGGTTCATGAACGTGATGTCCGTGTGCCAGAAGTCGGTCCGGTCCTTGGTGCTGTCGATGGAGTGGACCTCCTTCCTCTCGAGCACCTGCGGTTCCACGGGGTGGCTCTCGGTCAGCTCGCCGAAACGTCGTGCGAAGGCGATCTGGGTGTCGTCGTCGAGCTCCTGGTCGGGGAAGAAGACCACGAGCCGATCGAGCCATATCTGACGGATGGCGGCGACGACGTCGTCGTCGAGGCCGGCGGTGCAATCGATGCCGCGTATCTCGGCGCCGATGGTCGGACTCAGCGGGAGGACGTCGAGGTCCACGCTGCTCATTGTCATGCACCCATGTTTGCAGTCCGCAGGAGGAGCCGCTAAAGAGTCTGCCAGCCCGGTCGGAGTCCGCCCTGGTCCTGACTGCTCTTTCTTTGCTCCTCAAGCCGGCGGACCCGCGACATGGGCGGTACAGCGTGGACATCGCCACGGATCGGATCTTGGTCGCACGGCTCGGTTGCCGCCCGGACCACCAGAGTCATCGGAGGTTGTCGGCCAGGTAGTCGAGCACGTCCCGGCGTCGGGTGAGCGCGATGAAGTGCCCCTCGTCGGGGTAGTAGGTGATGGTCGCCCCCGGAATACGAGCCGCCAACGAGCGTCCCCAGCTCTCAGGTACGAGTGCATCGGCTGTGCCCTGGAAGACGCGGACCGGGACCGTGACGTCCTCCGGGGCGAAACCCCATGGTGCAGTCATTGCACGGTACTCATCGACGCCGCCCCGGGAATCTGTCGCTCCCTCACCGAGAAGCGTCGGGAGCCAGAGGCCGCGCCCGGTCACAGCTTTGGATTCACGCTCTGGCAGGTCCCTCACGGCCATGCGGAGGAGCACGTTCGGGGCGTGCCGCGCCAGAATCCGGGTGAGGCCGAAGCATGCCCGCGCCACCACTGGCGCGTGCTTGGACAGTCGGATCAGGGTTCGATCGAGGCGGTTCGTCTGCTTGAGCGCGGCGGGGTCGTCGAGCGGGATGCAGCCGGCCACCACGGCGCAGGCTGTGACCCGGTCGCCGAGCGCGAAGGCAGCGGCCAAGGCGTATTGGCCGCCTTCTGACCATCCCATCACACCGAACTCCTGAACGCCGAGGTGGCCGAGCAGCACCACCAAATCAGTGTTGACCCACGGCAGGAGCCTGTAGCCGGGAAGGCGGTCCGTACGGCCGATACCGGGTCGATCGGGCGAGATCACGCAGAGGCCCAGTGCTCGAGCGTCCTCGTCGGCAGGGCCGACATCGTGGCCACTGACGAGCCCGCCGTGGCAGCTGACCACGGGTGACCCGTCCTCGTCCCCGTACAGCGTGTACCCGAGGCGGCGCCCGTCGGGAAGTGTCAGCACGTGGTCGCCCAGGACGCGGGTCATGCGCAGACGCTATTGGGTCTCTCCGTCTGGCGCTGGACCGAGATGTCGGCGTCGTCGCCCGCGACGGCCGCTACCGAGACGGACCCCAAGGACGGGCAGGACGCAGGAGATCAGCAGCATCCAGCTTCGAGTCGCGACCACTGGGCGATCGGGCGTCCGCCCGGCCACGTCGCTTCCCACGTGGGAGCGCCACCGGCAGTGCGCGTGTAGGTGCATTGTTGCTGGCAGCCGGGGGACGGTTCTTCCCATGTCTCCTGTCGTCCGTACACGGTGAGGTCCATGAGCGCGCAGCTGTAGTCCATGGCCCCCACGCCACGAGTGGTCGTCCCGTAGGCTTCGTCGGTGCGTCGCCCGTGCCGGACGTAGCACACGATGTGCATCATGCCGACTCGGCGTCCGACCAGGATCGCGTCGGGCGATTCCTGGGCGGAGTACCACGGGACGTGCGCCCCATGAAGTCGCGGTAACGGCTGCTCTGGTCGTGCGGATCCTGACAGAAGACGGCGTCGGTGATGTCGCGGGAGTGAAGGTCGGACAGCTTCGCCACCTGGGTGGTGACCCATGTGCAACCTCGCACTGCTCGGCGGCTGGTGACCCGTGTGCCACATGAAGAAATAGGCGACGAGCCGTCGACGCCCTTCGAACGCGTCGAGGAGGGGTCACGGGCCCATGGGGTCCGTTGAGCGCGAGGCTGGCGTCGACCTCGACCATCGGCAGGCGTCGTCGGGCGGCGGCGAGAGCGTCACCTTCCTGGGTGTGTGCCTTCTCCCGGCCCCGCGGGCTTTCCAGCGCGGCCGGGACGTTGGGCGAATGGTGGGGCGTGCCCGCCCACCGACGCAAGCGCCCGCTCGATCGCTCTCGAGCCTGTCGAGGGCTCCGAAACAGGATGGTTCCCGGTATTATCGGAGTCCCACAGCGGAACCAGGAGCGGGCCGATGAGCACGGCAACGAAGTGCGACAATCCGATGTGCTCATGTGATCCGTGCACGTGTGCTCAGTGTGCCTGCGGCGTCGTCACGCTCGGAGATCTCGAGCGGCGAGTGTTGGGCATCGTGTGGGACCTACCCGATCCCGAGCCGACGGCACGCGAGGTCGCTGAAGCACTTCCTGCACACGCCTACACGACGGTCGCGACCGTGTTGGATCGCCTCGTCAACAAGGGTCTCCTGAGCCGCCGACGGGACGGTCGTGCCATCCGCTTTGCTCCCGTCGGCGTTCGCGGGGCCCATACGGCCGTGATCATGCGCCAGGCACTGACGGCCGACGGGGATCCCCGAGCAGCCCTCGTCTGCTTCGCGAACACGCTCACCTCCTCGGAAGTGGCCGTCCTCCGTGGTGCCCTCGACGACCGGACCGCCGGCGCGAAAACCTGACCAGACGCACCGCTCTCGACGACCGCACTACGGCCTCCGGCCGCGCCTGCGGGCCGCCGGACCACCGAGGACCTCCCTGACGACGAGACCGCGGGTCCACGGGTCCGCGGGTCCGCGAGTCCGCGAGTCCGTGACGGCTAGATCATCAGTATCAGCATGAACCCCATGCCCACGCACATGACGACGTGGCTGGCGTCCTCGAGCCACGGGGCGGTGACCAGTCCGACGACACCACGAAAAGTGGACGCAGGTGGTTGGCCGCTGGAAGGGAAGAACGTTCTGCTCGCTGCCCCGCTCATGGCGTAGGACCGGACGTGTGAACCGTGATGGGAGGCGCCTTTCTTTGGCGAGGCCAGTGTGAAGATGGCGGACGCGAAGAACACGACGGCAAGGAGCAAGCTGAGCCCCGGATCGATCCTGGCATGCGACCCCGACCCCATCGACATCGACATCGACATGGCTTCGGAACTCGCTCCCGCCGGGAACACGTACATCAGGAGCATGGCAAAGCTCATCGCAGCGTGTACCAGGTAGTGAGTGAGGTGGATTCCGAATGCGATCACCGATTGGATGCTTTGCACCGAGAACCACACCAGCAGCACCGTGAAGATGAGCTCCCAGATCGCGCTCGGGCCGAAGGCCAAGTCGGCGACGAACATGCCCGCCATGGACACGCCCATGAAGATGTGGGCGATGTCGACGTCCCACCCGGCACTCCTGTGAGTCGCGACCGAGACGGCCAGGAGCACGATGCCGTAGGCGGCGACCGCCAGCATCGCCGCGGCGAAGAGGTAGTACAGCCATGAGGGGGTGGGAGTCACGGGACGAGGACCTCCTTCAACTCGCTCGGCGAACTCGATGACGCGCCATTCGCCGGCATCCGGGTCGTCGTCAAGGGCCAGTAGATCAGCGCCAGGATGATGATCAGCGGCCCGGAGTTGGGATCGGTGGCGCCGCCGGCGAGGATCCCGCCGAGGTTCTCCGTGGCGACCCAGATGACCGCGAAAACCGCCATCCCCAGGACCAGCGTGAACTTGGTGACCTGCGGCGGCAGGTAGACCCCGACCGCCACGACGACACAGACGACGGCGAGGAGGATCGCCGCGCTGGTGCCGTGACGGAGCAGGAGCGTTTCGGTGGAGCGGTCGATGTGGGCGAGCCATCCCGGCTGGCCACTGTCGAGGCCGGCCACCAGGTCGTGAAGCGCCTGGGGCGACCGACCCGAGCCGACGACGGCCAACACCGCCAACAGGCCCCACACCACGGCCCAGACCACCCTGGCGACCGTCACCCCAACGGTCCGAGCAGCGACGAACGGGATGTCCGAGCCCACGCTCGGCCACAACAGCACCGCGAGAAGGGCGTAGAAGAGCACGGCGCCCGGGCCACCGCCGAACGGAGTGCCCCCCCCGTGCATGATGTTGCCGAGACCCTCTCCGAACCACCAGACGCCGAGGGACCAGGCGATGGAGAGCACCAGTGCCGGCCTGAGCGAGCGCTTCCACACGATTCCGAAGCCGATGACGAACTGCACGAGCGCGAACAGGCTGTTGCTGACCACTGGGTTGTGGTACACGTTCGAGGCGTTCCAGGTGATCGAATGCTCGATCCAGCCGGGGTTGCCGGCGGCGAGCGAATTGAGCATGCCGCTGAACCCGTTCGAACCTCGTGTGAACATGAACGGCTGGAGCTGAAGGACAGCATCGAGGAGCCACACCGTCGCCAGCACGAGTTGAAACGTCCGCTGGAGATCCCTCGGGTGCCCTGTGGGGCCGGCCTCGACCTTTTTGGAGTCGGTCTCCGCGAAGGGTGAACTCGTGTCCTGCACGTCGATCACGCTCATCGTCCACACCCCTCCGTCGACCGCTTGCCTACTACGACCGGTAGTTACTACTACCGGTCGTAGTATTGCGCAACTCGGATCGGACGCCCCGAGGATCGGGGACGTCCGGCCGACCTCCACCAGGTCCATGTCACGAGCGATAATCGGGGGCCCCACGCACTCGGTGCCACCTGGACCGCAGTGCCGACTCGCCATGACCGACGACACCGACAGCAACTCACACCACTCCCAGGGTGACGTCGCCCCCTCGGGCACGGTGTCGCGGCGCCAATTCCTCGGTGCCGCCAGCGCCGTCGGAGGGGTGTGCGCGGGGGCAGCCGCCGTCGGCATCCCCTTGGTCTTGTCCGCCGACCGCGGACGGACGGCGGAGGCCTCCCCGTCTGGAGCCACCGAACCCTTCTTCGGCACGCATCAGGGTGGGATCGTCACACCCCCACAGAGCCACACCTATTTCGCCGCGCTCGATGTGACCACGAACGATCGAAGGCAGCTCACGGACTTGCTGCGACGGTGGACGGCCATCGCGGCAAACCTGACGTCGGGCAGACCCGCGGAGCCGATGACCAGCGACCTCGGCCGCGCCGAGCCGGACAGTGGCGAGGCCAGGGATCTCGGCCCGGCACGCCTCACCGTCAACATCGGATTCGGGCCCGGCCTGTTCGGCCTCGGCCGTCCCGATCGGTTCGACCTTGCCGATCGCTGGCCCATTCAGCTCACCGATCTCCCCGCGTTTCCCGGAGATGCTCTCACCACCTCGACGGCCAGTGGCGATCTCACCGTCCACGCCTCCGCGGACGACCCACAAGTGGCCTTCCACGCCGTGCGCCAACTGGTTCGCGCCGGTGCCGACGTGGCCTCCATCCGGTGGTCCCAGTCGGGTTTCAACGAAACGCCTGCGAGCAGCGGCACCCCCCGGAACCTGCTGGGTTTCAAGGACGGGACGTCGAACCCGACCACGGAGGCCGAGCTGGCCCAGTTCGTGTGGGCAGGACCCGAAGCGCCCCAGTGGATGGCTGGCGGGACCTACCTGGTCATGCGGCGCATCAGGATCTCCCTCGAGCTTTGGGACGAGCAGACGCTGCGCAGCCAGGAACAGACGATCGGTCGACACAAGGCGACGGGCGCTCCGCTCGGCCGGACGGGAGAGTTCGACGCGCTCGACCTCCGCGCTACGGACACGGCTGGCCGCCCCGTCATTCCGCTCGACGCTCATGTCCGGCTCGCCTCAGCGCAGCAGAACTGGGGCGCAACCATGCTGCGCCGCAGCTACTCGTACAGCAACGGCGTGACACCGCCACAGGGATCCGAGTCGGGAGCACCCTCACTCGATGCCGGCCTTCTGTTCGCTTCCTATCAGCGTGATCCCCGTCTGGCGTTCATCCCGATCTTCACGGCGCTTGCGGAGAGGGACGCCCTCTCCAAGTTCACCGTCCATACCGCAAGCGCCATCGCCGCGATCCCGCCCGCAGCCTCGACGGAGGGAAGGTGGGTCGGACAGGACCTGTTCAGCTAGGAGTTGCCTCGAAGGCCGTGGGAAGCGGGACTCCCGTCACGGCTGGCGCACCCCGAGGGCCGGAGCTCACCCCGCTGCTCTCCAGGGCCGTCGCCGCCGATCTCAGGCCCGCGTGGTTCGAGACGGTGGATGAGGAATATCATGGCCCAGTGACCTGGTCAGGAACCCCAGACACCCCCGGTGCCCAGATTGCCGTCGCCCAGCTCACGGTGGAGGGCATGCACTGTGGCTCGTGCGTCGCTCTCATCGAGGAGACGCTGAACGAGCGAGAGGGCGTGACGGCGGCCTTGGTCGACCTTGACTCCGCGCGCGCAGTGATCGAGTACGACCCGTCCACGCTGGACGTGGAGCAGATCCGTGCCGCCATTGCCGAAGTCGGGTACTCCGCCGCTCCAGTGAACTAGCTGCTCCGATGCTCACGGCGGCCTCAGAGGCGACGTCCCTCCTCGAGCAGGACGAGCCTCCGATCGCCAGCATCGAGCTCGAGTTGGGCGGCATGCACTGCAGTGCCTGCGCCACGCGGATCCAGAGGGCGCTCGGACGTCTGCCCGCCGTCGCCAGCGCTTCGGTCAATCTGGCCACCACCCGGGCCTATGTTGCCTACGACCCAGCCCGGCTGAACCCCGACGAGCTGTGCCACGCCGTCAGCGACACGGGCTACACCGCCACCCCCGTCGTTCACGGTCATGCAGTCGATTCCAGCGGGGACCCGGACCACTGGGATCTCCGGGTGCTCATCTCCTGGCCGCTCTCCCTGGCGGCGCTCCTGGTCGCGTTGGCCGGTCCCGAGTCGGCGACGGCCGGGTGGACCGTCCTGGTTCTGGCCGTTCTCGTGGAGATCGTCGGAGGCTGGCCCTTCCTGCGGGACAGCGCCCGACTGCTCCGGCACGGGGCGACCAGCATGGACACGCTCATCGCCCTGGGGACCCTGGCTGCGTTGGGGGTGAGTGCGGTCGAGGCGATCGCTCTCGGCGGCCGACACGTGCACCTGGGTGGGGGAGGCGCCTTCGCAGCCCGGTTGCACGGCGTGATGGCGCCGCTGATCGTGTCGGTCCTCGCGACCGGACGGGCGATCGAGATGAGGGCACGGGCACGGGCGGCGAAGGCGATGCACTCGCTGCTCTCGCTGCGGCCACCGACGGCGCGGGTGGTCGCGGGCATCGAGGACGAGGACGGGGTGTTGGTTCCGCCAGAGAGCCTTCCCGTTGGAGCCCTCATCCGGGTTCGGCCCGGCGAGGCGGTTCCCCTCGACGGCACCGTTCTCTCCGGATGGTCGTCGGTCGACGAGTCGATGCTCACCGGAGAGCCGTTGCCGGTCGATCGGGGCCCGGGCAGCGTCGTCACCGGAGGGACTCGGAACGGCAATGGCTCGTTGGTCGTCGCGGTGGCCTCTGTCGCCGACGAATCGGTCTTGGCCCACCTCCAACGTCTGGTGGAGGACGCACAGAGAGACAAGGCTCCGTTGCAGCGGATCGCTGACCGGATCAGCAGCGTGTTCGTTCCCGCCGTGCTCATCGGTGCCATCGTGACCTTTCTCGTTTGGTGGCTGGTCGTCGGTGACACCGGTCGGGCGGTGCTCAGCAGCCTGGCCGTCCTCCTGGTGGCCTGTCCGTGTGCCATGGGCCTCGCCGCACCGGTGGCCATGATGGTGGGCTGTGGGCGGGCCGCCGCCCTCGGGATCTTCATGCGCAACGGAGACGTTCTCGAGCGTTTGGCCAAGGTCGATGGGGTGGTCTTTGACAAGACCGGCACTCTGACCGAACGCCACGCCGAGGTCACCTTTGTCGCGGCGGTGCCCGGGTACTCCGACGAGGAAGTGCTCTCGTTCGCAGCGGCGGTCGAAGCCGAGAGTCAACACCCGATCGCCCTCGCCGTCATGGCGGCCACCGGATCGGACGCCCGAGCCAGCGACGTTCGATCTCTGCCCGGGGTCGGCGTGGTCGGGACGCTGGCCCGCCACGAGATTCAAGTGAGGCGGCTGGTGCCGTCGCGACTGCCCGAATCGATCGCCGACGCCGTGACGGAGCGCTACCTCCGCGGTGAGACCGTGGTGGTGGTCGAGCGCGATGGCGACGTCGTCGGAGCCATCGCCGTGACAACCCCGTTGCGACCCGAGGCGCTCCCGGCCGTGACGCAACTCGGTGAACTCGGACTCCCGTCGGCCATCCTGAGCGGGGACAGCGAACCTGCCGTGCGAACGGTGGCCGCCGAACTCGGCATCACCTCGGCTGAGAGCAATCTGAGTCCGGCAGAGAAGGTCGACGCCCTCACCTCCATGCGCCAAGGTTCCCGTCAGTTGCTCATGGTGGGCGACGGGATCAACGACGCCCCCGCCCTTGCCGCCGCCGACGTCGGTTGCGCCATCGGAAGCGGATCGGAGGCTGCCCTGGCCAACAGCGACATCGCCCTGCTCGGCAACGACCTCCGGGGAGTGCCGGCGGCCATCGGCGTCGCCGGCTCGACCTACTCGGTCATCCTGCAGAACTTCGGGTGGGCCATGGGCTACAACGTCTCGGCGTTGCCGCTCGCTGCGTTCGGCCTCCTGGATCCGCTGGTCGCCGCGGTCGCCATGGGGCTGTCGAGTCTGCTCGTGGTCCTCAACAGCCTGCGGCTGACCCGACTCGGTCGATCGGGGTTGTCGGATGTCCACGTACCCCGTTTCATGCAGGGCCGACGGGGTGTTGTCGTGTCCGTGCTGCTTCCGGTGGTCCTCTTCGCGAGTCTCACCGTGATCAGCGAGGCGGTCTCTCCCGCTCGTGGGCAGTCCCTGCTTCCCGAGCTGCCTTCGATCACGACCCTCTCGTTGCCCCATGGTGGTTCGGTCGAGATGTATCTCGATCCCGGAGCGACCGGAGTCAACCAATTCCACATCATCTTCAGTGGATCAGAGGCCGATCTGGCTACCGTGAAGCCGCTGGTGACGGTAAGCGTCGCCGGCGGATCGCCGCAAACCTTCAGGCAGCTGCGCGTCGCAGCCGGCCACTACACCGATTTCGTGCTGTTGCAACCGGGTCGGTCGACCTTCCACGTCGTGGCCACATTCGGGGGAACCCCGGTGTCCTTTGACTTCAGTCGAACCCTGTCCTGAGGGCGCATCCGGCCCTGGTCGCCCTCCGTCACGTCCCCGTCGACATGACCGCCGCCTCGACGATCTGGATATCCGGCGGTTGAATGGCCAGCGGGCCGCCGGCAACGGGCACCTGCCACACCATCGTCATGAACGGGGTGGACTGCTGGACGCTCCCCGCGGGACACGGCGGTACGCCCGTGATCCGCAGCGCGCTCGAGGCAGACTGGGGGCTGGGGCTGCAGACGTCCGTGCGCTGATGCCACTGGACCAGGGCGCCGTAGGGCATGGGCGGCGTCACGGTCGACGGCAAGAGGTACATCGCAGCTGCCAGCACCTCCTGGCCCGACGGGGTCTGGGCGAAGACGAGGCCGTCCACGCTCTGCGGGTCGAGCGTCCTTCCTGCCGCGGCGTTCGCCGCCACGATGGTCGGATTGACGTAGTAGACGACGGGATAGTTCGTCGGCGAGACGGGGACGTACCCGGCGGCGACAGCGGCGCCGGGGGTCGTGTAGCGGGCCACGGCCTGACTCGTGCTCTGCACGTATTGGTCCGCGTTGATTTGTTCGGAGAAGGTGGGTTCGGCCGCACATCCGCTCATGAGCATGTGGATGTCAGTCGGCCCGTTCTCTCCCTGGGTCAAGAGCTCCTGCGCCTCTGCCGTCGGCAGTCCGGGACCGGTGTAGTGCCAGTCGGCCTTGGTGGTGTTGAAACCGGCGGCTGCGCTGGCGTCGGCGCCGTTCATGTTCATGCCCGTGCCCGGCCCCGCCATGATCATGTTCGGCGTGTTGTTGACGTCCAAGCCAGCTCTCGGCGCGCCGTTGTTCCCCCGTGTGCATCTGGCCGTGGCCGCAGTCTGCCCGGCGGTGCCCGACATCGAGGCCCCGGACATCCCGACCATGCCGGACATCGCCGTGCTCGTCGATTCCTGAGCAGCCACCGGGTAGGCGGCACTGAGGAAGAGGGCGACCGCAAGACCCACCGCGCCGCCGAGGACCGGCACCGGGTACCGAGAGAACGCCCTCGCCAACGGGGAGCGCCAGGTCGAGGGGTCCGGCAACGTGGCTGGCACCATGGCCAAGGCCAAGAGAATGATGAGTGGACCGGTGTTGGGGTCGGTTCCAGATCCGGTGAAGATGCCGCCGAGACCCTGGCCGCTCACCCAGAAGAAGGCGGCCAGGAGGCCTCCCCCGGCCAGGAAGGGCGTCGGTCGGCGGAACAGAAGCGGTCCGAACCCGACGATCAGTGAGGCGATTGCCAGCAACCACGTGGTCCACACGCCGCCGTTGCCGAACTGGTTGCCGAAGCTGTTGAGAAAGTGGGAGTACGCACTTGGCTCACCCGACGACATGCCGGTGATGGCGCTCGACACCGAGGTCGCGGTCCGATTGTCGGGAAGCAGGAACAAGATGGCCGCCAGCGACCAATAACCGGTCCACACCAACAGCGGAGTGGTCCCGCCCCCGAGGCCCTGGCCCGCTGCCGAAGAGGCCATTCCCACGGGCCGTTCGGCGACCTCGTCCGCCTTCGAGCGGGGCCAGGCCATCAGGCCGATCAATCCATAGACGAACACTGACCCCGGCGCACCGGTCAGCGCCGATGCCGAACCCGTGAACATCAGGCCGAGGCCCTCTCCGAAGAACCAGACACCAAAAGCCCAGAAGAACGACACGAACAGGGCGGGGCGAACCGTACGGCGAAAGAGCAGGCCGGCGCCGATGGCCACTTGGATAAGAGCAAAGAACGTGTTCCACACCGCGACGTGGGGTCCGACGAGATGTCCCACGTTGGTGATCATCCATCGGACAACGTCGGGCTGGTTCTGTGCGTTGTTCAACAGATAGGTGGTGGTGAAGCCACGGCCGAACATGAACGGCTGGAACTGCAAACCAGCGTCGAGCAGCCAGAACAGACCCAAGACGATCTGGAGTGTCCGTTGCGTCCGCACGAGGGAGAAAGACCGACGGGGAGCGACGTCAGGTGGGGTCTCCTCTTCTTCCACGCTGGTCATGATGCATCCTCCACTCCGGGAATTGGGGTCACTTCAGCGTGTCTTCGGCCCGACCTCGGCAGCTCACCGCGAGCGTCGATGTCGCGCCGAGCACGACGAGCAGCGCGCCAAAAGCCACCGGACCGAACCGCACTGGACGTTCTCTGCTCTCGATCTGCGACGTTACTACAGCACGTAGTATTCAAGTGGTCGAGAGCGGGTCAAGTCAGACTGTGGCGCCGTGTTCGGCGTCCAAGACCGGCACGACGCCGGAAGTGCCCGCAGGATCCGCGAGGGCGGGCAGACGGCGCACGTCGCCGTTGAGCCCTCGGTCCGTTTGTCTCGTCGCTTCCGTCGAGAAGTGACGCAAGCGCGAACTGTTCCAGACCACGCACCCGGACGAGAGGGCCATGGCGGCCCCGGCAATGAGGGGATTGAGGAAACCGAAGGCCGCCAGGGGTATGGCGATCACGTTGTAGGCGAAGGCCCAGAGCAAATTGGTTCGAATGGTGAGATAGGTGCGCCGAGCCAGTGCGATCGCCGTCGGGACGGCAGTGAGGTTGTCGCGCATGATGATCAGATCGGCCGATTCAAGTGCGACGTCGGTACCCGACCCGACCGCGAGGCCCAGGTCGGCGCAGGCGAGGGCGGGGCCGTCGTTGATGCCGTCTCCCACCATGGCAACGCGGTGTCCCTCTTGCTGGAGGCGCCTGATCGCCCCAACCTTGTCGGCAGGCAACGCACCGGAGATGACGTCATCGACCCCGATGGATGCTGCAACTGCTCGCGCCGCAGCCTCGTGATCTCCGGTCACGAGGACACAGCGCAACCCCAGGGCCTCGAGGTCGCGCACGGCGGTCGACGCCGTCGAGCGCACCCTGTCGCCGACGGCCAGCGCACCGACCACCACACCGTCTCGGCCGACGAGCACCACCGTTCGTCCCTGGCTCTGCCATGCCCCGCATCGTGTTGCGAGCGAGGTGGGCACGGTCGACAGAGCGGAATCCGAAAACAGCTCGCGTCGTCCGACCATCAATTCGTGTCCATCGAGACGTCCGCGGGCCCCCAGACCTGCGAGGGCTTCGAAGTCCTCCACCATCGTCAAGTGAACCCCCTCACCTTGCGCCCTCTTGACGACGGCCTTGGCCATGAGGTGTTCCGACGCCAGCTCGAGCGACCCCGCCCATGCCAAGAGCTCTTCGCACGAGGTCCCGTCCACAGGGCTGACGTCTGCGACGACGGTGGCCCCCTCCGTCACGGTCCCGGTCTTGTCGAGGAGCACGGTGTCGATCTCGCGAGATTCTTCGACCGCTTGGTATCCCTTGAAGAAGATGCCCAGGCGTGCCCCCTCTCCCGATGCCACCATCAGCGCGGTGGGGGTTGCCAGGCCCAGTGCGCACGGGCAGGCGATGATCAAGACCGAGAGCGCCGCGCTGAAGGCCTCCTCGTTCGTGCCCCCGAGGAGGAGCCAGCCAGCCAGGGTGACGAGTGCGATGCCGATCACCGTCGGCACAAAGACGCCGGCGATCCGGTCGGCCAGACGTTGCACGTCCGCCTTCTGGTTCTGTGCGTCCTCGACCAGCCGGAGCATCTGAGCCAGCTGCGTCTCGCCCCCCAGCCTCGTGGCCCTCACCACCAGTCGTCCCCCGACGCACACGGTGCCTCCGAGAACGGTGTCACCGACGGACACGTCTGCCGGCACCGACTCGCCGGTCATGGCGCTGCGGTCCAGGGCCGATTGGCCGAAAATCACCTCGCCGTCGGTGGCGACGGTCTCCCCGGGGCGGACAACGAACCGATCTCCCTTGCGAAGGGCGGCGACCGGGCGGCGGTGCTCCGCGCCCGTGGCGTCGAGCACGGCGACGTCCTTGGCTCCCACGGCGGAAAGAGCGCGCAGTGCGCGGCCGCTCCGCCGCCTGCTGAGGGCTTCGAAATACCGGCCTGCGAGGAGGAACGTCGTCACGCCCGCTGCCACATCGAGATAGATCGCTCCACCCGTTTGGTGGGCCAACACGTAGCGCCAGGACCGGGCCATGTGGCTGGTGTCGCGGAAGAACATGGCGTAGACCGACCAGGCCGTCGCCGCCACGATGCCGATCGACACCAGGGTGTCCATGGTGGCGATCCCGTGCCGGGCGTTCCGGATTGCCGCCGTGTAGAACGGCCACGCGGCCCACGTCAGAATCGGTGCCGCCAGGGCCAGCAAGATCAACTGCCAACCGGGGAAGCGCAGTGACGGGACGAGCCAGAACGCGATGGAGGCATCACCGAGCGGCATGAACAGGAGACCCGCAACGACCAGACGTCTTCCGAGGGAGCGCACTCGGCGGTCCGCCTCGGCTGCGAGGTCAGGAGCAGCGACGAGATCGTCGACGACCTCGGCCGTGAAGCCGGCCGATTCGATGCGTTCGATGACCACTGAGGGGGAAGTCCCGGACGGCATCCTCACCCGGGCTCGCTCCGACGCCAAGTTGACCTGTGCTTCGACGCCATCGAGCGCATTGAGCTTGTTCTCGATCCGAGCGGCACACGCCCCACAGGTCATCCCACCGATGGAGAGGGAGACCTCCGCCTTCGAGGCGGTGTCGGCCAGGTCAGTCGCGGTCAACGAGCACTCCGGGGCCTGCCGAGTCGATAGATCTTTCGGCACAGTGACATCCGGTGGCCAACCTCTTAGCTCTTCGACGGGGCGTCGCGGTCGTGCCCACGCTACCGCCTTGTCTTGACGACCTGGCCCGTGGGCGAGAGCACGTACCAGTAGCCACCCAGGCTGTCGATGCCTTGCCCAGTGGCCTGACCGGGCTCCGTGTCACCCGTCCAGATGTAGAGCGGCCAGCCGTTGTAGGTGACCTGCAGACCGCCGTCCCTGCGGGCCGTGGTCCCGAGGAGCGAGGGCTCGGCCTGGCCGCCCGCCACCGGTACGGTCACGCCAGTGGGCAGCCGGAGCGGCGGCCAGCCTGAAGCACAGGAGCCGTAGCAGGTCGACTTCCCCCGTTGATCGTCGGGCACGAACATGTAGAGGGTGAGACCCTGCCCGTCGACCAGCACGGTACCGAGGCCGGACACAGTGCCCGTCTTCACCTCGTAGTAAGGGGATGGGCCAGCCGGAGCCTCCTGACCGCCCGAGGCCGTGGTACTGGTCGTGCTGACGCCGCGGCTGGCGTTGGCGGTGCGACGGGTCGAGTTCGAGGCTGCGCCCCCGCTTCCGGAGCTGCAGGCCGCGGCCAGCAGGCCGACCGCCGGCAACACCAAGAACACCGGCCACCTGGTCGCCCTGGCCCTCCCGGCAGATCCACTGCGTCTCATGGTCCTCCCGTCCGTGAGCACGGGGCACACAAGATAGCTGGTGACGCCCCGCCCCGACCCCTGGAAGCCGCGGAACGGCTGGTACGCTCGCCGCCGTGCGACGGCTTCTGGCGATCGTCGCCCTCGTGCCGCTCGTCCTGGTCGCGGCGTGCGCATTGGGCACCTCGGCGGCCACCGCGACGGTGGCCGAGCGACCGCAGCCGGCGGGGCCCCATCCCTCTCCCATCGCCCTCATGGTCTGCCGTGCCAAGGCGCAGGGCGAGATCAACGAGGTGCTCGGAGTGAGGGCCACCGTCACCGGCCGAACCTGGCTCAACCACAAGTACTCCTGCCGTTACGGCTATTCGAATGGTTCCTTCGAGCTGTCGGTGAAGGAGCTCTCGAGCTGGAACCAGACTCTGTCCTACTTCCATGGGCTGGGGGCGCAATTGGGTGACCCTCAGCAGCTGAACGGCCTGGGCCAGGGCGCCTTCCGCACATCCCGCGGTGACGTGGTGGTACGCAAGGACTGGAAGGTGCTGCTGGTGGACGTCTCGGGCCTGCCGTCCCAGTTCGGTGTCCCCCGACCAGCGCCACTGACGTCGCCTTCACGGTGGCCGACATCATCCTGGGCTGCTGGGAGGGCGACTGACGCACAGGTCAGGGTCGTGCGGCGGCCGGGAGGCGGCGCGGGCCGATCAGACGGAGGGATTGAACGCGTGCGCCGAGCGCGACCGACTCGGCCTCATTGGTCGGTGGGGTGGTGAGGATCAGGCCGAGGCACATCTCGTCGGTCGAGCCGTCCCCCCAGGTCACGAAGTGCGGTGGCACCTTGCGCAGGATGGGTAGCTCCTGTTGGAGCTGCGGGTTGTAGGTGCAGGTGATCCCCATGGTGTCGCCCGGTGTGACGGGGACGGGCTTCGACAACACGTAGCCGCGCTGGTAGTGGAAGTCGTAGTCCGTCACGTTGAGGAGCGTCTGCTGCGTGGGCTTGCCCGGGTTCAGGACGAACTTCATGCCGACGCCGAGCAGGTGCATGTGCACCCCGAGCTCGACGATGTTGCCCGAGGTGTACATCGGCCAGGTGCACGTCGTGGTGTCCCCGACGGGCGGGTCCGACGGGTTCCTGCCGCAGAGTGCTTCCAGCCCGTCGACCAGGTCCTCCTGAGCTGTCCCGAAACGCTGACCGACGCTGGCCAGCTCGGCCACGCGGTTGCACATGGGGCCGGTGACTCCCGGCGCGCACGGGATGTCCGGCGGGGCCGCCACGATGTCGAGGCGCAGCGGGCGGAGGGGCGTGCTGGCCGGCATGAGGGTGAGCGTCAGCTTGGAGCGGACCGGCTTGTCGCCCACCAGCATGTTGTAGTGCTCCTGCATGATGACGAGGGTGCCGGCGGGCATGGGCGCGCCGGTCCCGGCGGGCTCCTTCGAGAGGTCGTGCCCGGGACCCCAGGCCGTCAGCCAAGGGGTGCCCCCGTTCAACGACCGTCCCGCCCCTCCCGTGTCGAGCCCGGACTCCCCAAAACAGGTCCACCCCTTGCCCCCGTCATTCTGGGCCTCGGCCGCCGCAGCCAGATCGGGGGGCACCGCGTAGGTGATCTCGTGGTGCACCTCGGGGCTGTTGGGTTGGAAGTCGATGGCGGTGATGAACGCGT
Organism: uncultured Acidimicrobiaceae bacterium; assembly: GCA_963789235.1. GTDB lineage: Bacteria > Actinomycetota > Acidimicrobiia > Acidimicrobiales > RAAP-2 > Bog-473. Next base: position 58,512 of record CAWBJX010000004.1, read on the forward strand.
TGTGGGTCAGGTGCGGGTTGAGCAGGGTGCAGTGGTAGTCGTCGGTGCCTCCGCCCGGCGGTGCCTTCGGCTTGTACGCCGTGGGTGCCTGCAGGACGATGTCGGACGTCTTCGGGCCGGCGTGCACGTCCGTCGCGCCGCCGGCCGAATTCACGCTCACGAGGACGACGGTGACCGTCATCAGCGCCGCAACCGGCCGCAGGACCACCCGGCCCACGCGAGCCCACGAGGCTTTGTCAACCACCTCCTGAGGCTACCGCCTGGCGTCCGGCTCCGGCTGGTCGGGGGCAGTCTCGGGCGTGACCACGCGGTCGGCTCCGACCCGAACCGTTCACGTACCTGGAACCCATTCGGATGATTCCCTCGCGACCGAGCAGCAGGATCGGGCTCGAGTCGCCGCCCGCACCGGGTCGAACCCGGTGGTCTCGATGTCGGCTCGTGGGCATCGCCCTAGATGCCGAAGGGAGCCCTCCTGGTCAGAAGCTCGGGGCCGTCCTCGGCAATGAGCACGGTGGCACGCTCGAGGCAGCCTCCGGCGCCCTCCGCGCTCACCCAGGACTGGACGCACAGGACCGAGCCCTCCTCGAAGGGCGCGCCGTGGCCACGGCCGAGCCCGATCACGGGCGGTTCCACGCCGAGGCCCAGGCCGTGGGCCAGGACGACCGGAGGCAGGGCCTCGCCGGTCTGCTGCCAGGCGCGGGAGAGGTCGGCACCCGTCCCCCCCGGACGGCACTCGTCGAGGAGGACGTCGAGGCCCCGCCGGCACCGCTGGGCCAGCGGGCCGGCACCGAGTGGTGCGGTCGTCCCGGCCAGGACGGTCGTGCCGACGTCGGCTTCGTAGCCGGCGTAGAGGGCGCCGGGGGAGAGCACGACCAGCTCGCCGTCGCCGACGGGCCGGTCCCGAGCGACGAAGCGGAAGTCGACCGGCCCGCGGCTCGACGTGGCGAAGGCGACGCTCTCGCTCGGTGGCGCGGGCACGCCCATGCTCCCGATGCACTCGTAGTAGGCGGCCAGGAGCCCGCGTTCGCTGATCCCGGGCGCCACGCGCTCGCGCAAGCCCTGGAGGGCCGCCTCGGCGAGGGCGGCGGCGGTCCGCAGGCAGGCCACCTCGTCAGCGCGTCTTCGTGCGCCGCGCCCGCCAGAGGGCCGGTGCGCCGTCCACGAGCTCGGCCGAGGGTGCGACGCCCTGAAGCTGCTGGGCGAACATGGGAGTGAGGCCATCGGTGCCCAGACGGCGGACCTTCGCCAGGCCGGGGATCGCTCCGAGTGCGCCGAGGAGGTTGGCGGGGTTCCAGGTCAGCGGGTAGAGGTCGTCGTGGTCGATCTCGGGCGGTACTCCCTCGTCCCACACGGACATGAGGTGCACCCGCCCGGTCTCTCGGACCACCACGCTGACCGGGCCAAAGGGCGCGCTGCCGGCCCTCCAGAGCGGTCGGGCTCCCGAGGCGTAGCGCACGTTCGGCGGTCGGCCGAGCACGAGCGCGTCGATCTCTTCGGCCGCCAGCGCCTCGAAGAGCCGCCCGCGCCGCTCCCGGCGGAGCCGCTCGAAGTCGACGCGCGCCGAGTCCTCGAGGGCCATGGTCCCGACGGCTGCCTCTGGGTTCGGGGTGGCGGGCGTCATCGACGCATGCCGAAGGGGTCGTAGGTCGAACCGCTGAGCGGCACCCAGCCCGTGTCCGTGACGGCGACGATGTCCTCGGCGCGGTATCCCCCGGCTCCGTCGTCCCAGATGACGGGTTCGACGACGAGCACCATTCCGGGTTCCATGACCTGGGCGTCGTCGAATGCGGCGCCGAGGTCGGTGCCGACGAGCGGCATCTCGGCGCTGTCGGTACCCACGCCGTGCGCCAGGTAGAAGTGCTCGATCCAGGGGCGGACACCGTCGTTCGCCTCGGTCGCTGCCCGGCCGAGCTCGGTCGCGTCGACGCCGGGCGCGAGCACCGCCAAGACCGCGTCCACGACGGAGCGCCAGCGGCGGAACTGACCGTGTTGGCGGGGGGTCGGGGCCGGGTGGGCACCGGTGATCCAGGTCCGCCCGTAGTCCGATGCGTAACCCTGCCACAGGATCCCGGCGTCGACCCAGATCACGTCGCCCTCTCGCAGGAAGCGGTCGGAGGTGGCCGTCGGGTACGCCAGGTCGCCGTGACAGGTCCACGGTCCCTGATCCCGCGACGCCGGCATCACCTGCCAGATCGGGTCGATGCAGCCCGCCGAGGCGTCGAGCTCGAAGGCTCTGCGCAGGAAGACCGCGCTCAGATCGCTCTGGCGGACACCTGGTCGCAGGGCCTCCCGTGCGCTGACCATGGCGAGCTCCGAGATGCGCTGGGCGGTGCGGATGCAGGCGAGCTCGTCCGGGGTCTTGCGCAGTTTGGCCGGGGCCAGAGCGGCGCGCCCGTCGCACCAGTCGTAGACCCCGAGACGGCGAAGCATCGGGTGGGTCTGGTCGTCGACGGCCAGCCGCGCACCGGCAGCGAAGTGATCCGACAGCGCCGCGACCAACTCTTCCGCGCCGTCGTCGAGGTCGGGGAAGAGCGGCCCGTGGGCGTGGTCCTCTGGCAATTCGGGGGGCAGTCCGTCGCGGGCCGCGGTGTAGACGTGTGGCGCGCGCTCGCCCTTGGCCACGACCACCACCGGCCGGAAGATCGCGGACCGGCCGCTGTCGTCGGCCGGCAGCGAGACACCGGCCGCGTAGGAGACGGCGCTGGTGCCCAGCAGCACGAGGCCGTCGAGCTCCTGGTCGGCGAGCTCGTCCTGCAGGCGAGCGAACCGTTCGGCCCGCAGGCGCGGGAGGTCGGGACTGTCGGGGATGGTCCGCCCGTCGACCGTGCCGCCCGTCACCCCTTGGTCCATCGCGAGCACCATCGTCAAGAAGGAACCCGCTGTCAAGCGGCACCGGCGGCTGCTGCCCGTGGCTCTATGCCGCCCCGGCTCTGCGATGCGGCGTTCGTTGACGCCACGTGCCACGAGGGACCAGGATCATGGGCCATGCGGGCCGAAGCCGAGTTCGATCACCTCTCCCTCGAGTGGCTCGCGGAACGCCACCGGCACAACGACGAGCTGCGCCGGCAGTCGCCCGTCATTTGGAACCGGAACTACGGGTACTGGTACGTGACGGGCTACGACGAGGTGGCCGAGGTCGCACGGGACAGCGAGACCTTCACCCCGCGCTGACGAGGAGTGCGCCCCCGATGGCCTGTACTACATCGGGATCATGGGGGTGCCGCGCGACGAGGGCTTGCCGCCCGTGGGGATCGCCGAGGCCGAGGCCGGACGCCACACCGCCCTGCGCCGGGCCATCAATCCCTTCATGCTGCCCGCGGCCGTCGATCGAGACCGCCCGTTCCTCGAGCAGGCGGCGACCTGGTGCCTGGACCAGAAGATCGACCAAGGCCGGATGGACATGGTGCTCGACTTCACCAACCCGGTTCCGGCGATCTGGACCATGAAGTTGATGGGCCTGCCGCCCACCACATGGCGGCACTGGGCGGAGTACTTCCACGCGGCGAGCGCGTACGGCCAACAGATGCCCGAGTACCAGGCCGCCGTGGCGCGCACGCCGGACATGGTCGCCGAGGTCGCCGAGGTCCTGGGGGAGCGTCGGCGCCGCCCCGGCGAAGACCTCATCTCGCGCCTGGTCACCATGGAGATCGAGGGCCGCCGGATGACCGATGACGAGCTGGTCGCCGTGATATGGAACCTCATCGGCGGTGGCGTGGACACGACGACCTCGCTCACCTCGCTTGCGCTGGTGCAGCTCTCCGAGCAGCCGCCGCTGCGCGACGCCCTGGCACGGGATCCCGACCTCATGGCGGCGGCCTGCGAGGAGTACCTGCGCTGGACCTCCATCAACGAGACGCTCACCCGCACCTGCACCCGCGACACCGTGCTCGGTGGCCAGAGGATCCAGCGTGGCGAATTCGTGATGATGAGCTGGCTCGGCGCCGATCACGACCCCGCGGTGTTCCCCGATCCGGACGTGGTGGACGTCAACCGCTCGCCGAACCCACACCTCGCCTTCGGGGTGGGCTCCCACCGCTGCATCGGGCTCCACGTGGCTCGAGTCATGTTCGAGGTCATGATGCGCGAGGTGCTGACGCGCATCCCCGACTACGTCGTCGAGCACGAAGGCACGACGTACTACCAGGGAAACCCGAAGCTCTACGGCGTGGTGACGATGCCGGTGACCTTCACGCCGGGCCAGCCGCTCGGGGTCGACCGCCCCTTCTGAGGCGTTGCCGTCCTAGAGCACCAGGTGCTCGTAGGTCTCCGGGTTCTGCATGTTCTCGGCGATGTGCGCCTCGGCCTCCTCCGCTGACTCCTTGGTCCGCAACGAGAACGGCGCCAGGACCAGGCCGAGCAGGACGCAACCGGCGGCGACGTAGAGCGCCAACTGGTAGCCGACGGTCAGGGAGTGCACCAGCCCGTGGCCGCTGGCGACCAGTGACCGTGTCCGGTTCGCGGCGACCGTGCTCAGCACCGCCAGGCCGATGGCGCCCGCCATCTGCTGGGAGACGTTGACCACGCCCGAGCCCAGGCCCGGCATCGGCATTGGGGATCTCCGACATCCCGATCTGCAGCAGCGGCATGAACGACGCCCCCGCACCGACCCCGAGCAGGAGGAAGGAAACGAAGATCCGCGGGAAGTACGCCGCATGCTGCCCGGCCGAAGCCAACAGGATGAGCCCGACGACGGCGCTCACCATGGCGGGGTACATCACCGGCTTGGGGCCGAAGCGGTTCACGAGCCGGGCCGTCACGCCCGACGACAGCAACGCCATCACCACCGCCTGGGGGAGGAAGGCCAACCCGGTCTTGACCGGGCTGTAGCCCAGCACGTGCTCGAAGTAGAGGGCGCCGATGAAGAACGTCGCGAACATGCCGGTGATGATGCAGCCGCGGATCACGCTCGAGCCGGTCAACGTGCGCAACTTTAAGATGCGCAGCGGCATGATCGGGTTGGACAGCCGCGACTCGAGGACGATGAAGGCGACGAAGAGCGCCACCGCGCCGGCCAGGGGGATCAAGGTGTCGGGCGAGCTCCATCCGACGCGGGCGGCCGTCACCACGCCGTAGATGGCCACCATCACCGAGAGTGTGACGAGCACGGACCCGACCCAGTCAACGCCTTGTTTGATGCCCAGGCCGACGTTCTCCACAATGAGGAGCCGGCCCAGGATCACCGTGGCGATGCCGACAGGCACATTCACGAAGAAGATCCAGTGCCAGCTCAGTGTCTGGGTCAGCACGCCGCCGGCGAGGAGCCCGATGGAGCCGCCGCCGACGGCGACGAACACGTAGGCGCTCATCGCCTTGCCCCGCTCGACCGGGCTGGGGAACTCCGTCACGATGATCGCCACGATCACCGAGGCGGACAGGGCACCGCCCATGCCCTGGACGAAGCGTGCCGTCACCAGCATGGCCTGGCTGTCGGCCGACCCGCAGGCGATCGACGCCAGGGTGAACAGGGTCACCCCGGCCAGGAACACCTTCTTGCGGCCGATGAGGTCGCCCAGGCGCCCGGCCATGAGGAGGAAGCTCCCGAAGGAGATCAGGTAGGCGTCGACCACCCAGGTCAGGTCGGACTGGCTGAAGTGCAGGCTGCGCTGGATGTCGGGGAGCGCCACGTTGACGATGGAGCCGTCCAGGGCGTTCATGAACATCGCCAGGCAGACGACCACGAGGGCGATCCAACGCCGACGGTCGCCGGCCGCGCCTGCTGGGGGATGGTCCCTATCGCGGGGATAGTCATGATTTCGGGACTATCATAGAGGGGTGATGGATGTGACCGTTCAGGCAAAAGCGGTGACGGCACGGTGAACGCCCCGGGCGGCCGCCCGGCCCGCCACGGGGACGATCGTCCTGTTGACCCGGTTGGCCCGGGCCGTGTTCTTGCGCAGCTCCGTCGACCTGGTGGGGATGAACCTGCGCAACATGGTCGTGCTGGCCTATCTGCGGGACCACCCCGGTACCTCGCAGCAGGTCATGACCGAGCAGTTGTCGATGGACTCCAACACCGGCGTCCTGGTCCTGAACGACCTCGAGGACCTGGACTACGTGGAGCGGCGGCGTGACCGCAGCCGATCGGCGGCGTCACATCGTCGACATCACCGACGCCGGGCTCGAGGGGCTCGAGCGGGCCGAGGCGGCGCAGGGGAGCATCGAGGACGAGATTCTGGGGGGGCTGAGCGTGTCCGAGCGGGCGGAGTTCCGGCGGCTGCTGGTGAAGGCGTTGGAGGGTCAGGTGACGCCGGCGGCAGGCGGCTGATCGAGCGGTGCCTTCACGACTCGCCACCGACGCCGAGGTCACGACGTGGCGCACGGATGGCTGGGTCCTGCTCGACGGCCTCGTCGGCACGGACGAGATCGATGCACTGGCCGAGGACCTCCGAGCGTCGTTCCCGAGTCCCGCGGAGCTCCACGCCGACCCCGAGGGTGTGCACGAACGATGGAGGGGTCGCCCCAAGGAGGCCGAGGAGGTCTTCGTGTGGCCCGACGAGGGCCCGGGATTTCGCCCCGCGCAACAGCGCTGGATGGCGGCGTTCCCGTTCCCGGGCACCGGAGCGCTCAACCGGATGTGTGTGCACCCCTCCATCGTCGACTTCGCCGAGCGGGCCCTGGGCAGCGCCGACATCCGCCTGTACCAGGCCCACGCCAGCGCCAAGTACGCCGGCGTGACCAACTACGAGCAACCCATGCACACCGACCGCAACCACTCGTGGCTCCCGGCGGGGAGCGTCGCGCCGTGGTGGAACCTCGAGGGGTTCCTCTACCTCACCGACGTGACCGAGGACGACAACCCCACGCGCCTGGTCTCGGTGCGCGACACGCGGGCACATCGACAACCCCTACGGCGTGGTGATGCCCCACACGGAGCCCGGTGTCTACGCCGCCGAGCGGCCCGCCCCCGGAGTCCGCGGCTCCTACCTGGCCTACCGGTCCGACTGCTACCACCGGGGAGCGCCCTTCGGCTCGGGCACCGGCGCCCGCATCGTCGCCGCCGTCGCCTTCAAGCACGCCGGGGTCGAGTGGATCGGCTACGACACCCAGCAGAACCGCTCGACGGGCATCGAGTGGACCGTCTTCGTGGAGGGCTCGACGCCCCGCGAGCTGGCGCTCTTCGGCTGGCCCCCGCCCGGTCACCCGGTCTGGGACGGGCGGCTGCTCCGCCAGACCCAGGAGCGCTATCCCGCGCTCGATCTCGCCCCCTGGCGGGCCGCATCGGGGGAGTAGCCCGAGGGCCGGCCGCTGCCCGGTCGCCGGCGCTCAGACGCCAGGCAGGCGCTCAGGCGCCCTGGACGCCCTGGGCGATGCGGTCGCCGACCTCCTTGTCGATGTTGCGCCAGTACTCGAACGCTCGCTCCAGGACGGAGGCGGACACGCCGTCGCCGAGATGCCCGACGACGTTGGCGACCAGGCGGTCGCGCGCCGCGTCGTCCAGGACGTCGCGGACCAGGGTGCCGGCCTGGCCCCAGTCGTCGTCGTCGGCGCGCCGCGTGTAGGCGGAGTGGACGAACTCGCCGTCGGCCTCCCACCGCTCCACGTAGGGGTGGCGCTGGGGGTCGGCCCGTGGGCCGCCCTTGGAGTTCGGCGCGTACACCGGGTCGGAGACCTTCTGCACCCGCATGGCCCCGTCCTTGCTGTAGCTGTGCACGGGTGCCTGGGCGCGTTCACCGGGATCTGCTTGTAGTTGACCCCGATGCGGGCCCGGTGAGCGTCGGCGTAGGAGAAGACGCGGGCGAGCAGCATCTTGTCCGGGCTGACGCCGATGCCCGGCACGAGGTTGTTGGGTTCGAAGGCTGCCTGCTCGATCTCGGTGTGGAAGTCGGTCGGGTTGCGGTCGAGCGTCAGGCGACCCACCTCGTGCAGCGGGTAGTCCGCGTGCGGCCAGACCTTGGTCAGGTCGAACGGGTTGAAGCGGTAGGTCCTCGCCTCCTCGAACGGCATGAGCTGGACCCGCAGCGTCCAGGTGGGGTGGTCACCGCGCGCGATGGCCTCGAAGAGATCGCGGCGGTGATAGTCGCCGTCCACCCCGGCGAGCCGGTCGGCCTCCTCCTGGGTCAGGAACTCGATGCCCTGGTCGGTCTTGAAGTGGTACTTGACCCAGAAGCGCTCGCCGTCGGCGTTGACCCACATGTAGGTGTGGCTGGAGTAGCCGTTCATGTGCCGCCACGACCGCGGGATGCCGCGGTCGCCCATGAGCCAGGTCACCTGGTGGGCCGACTCCGGTGAGAGCGTCCAGAAGTCCCACTGCATGTCGTGGTCACGCAGGTCGGAGTCGGCCCGGCGCTTCTGGGAGCGGATGAAGTGCTGGAACTTCATCGGGTCGCGCAGGAAGAAGACGGGCGTGTTGTTGCCGACCATGTCGTAGTTGCCCTCTGACGTGTAGAACTTCAGGGCGAAGCCCCGTGGGTCGCGCCACGTGTCCGGGCTGCCCCGCTCGCCGGCCACCGTGGAGAAGCGGATCAGCGTGTCGGTTCTCACCCCCGGCTGGAACACGGCCGCCTTCGTGTACCCGCTCACGTCGGCCGTGACCTCGAAGTGGCCGAAGGCGCCCCCTCCCTTCGCATGGGGCTGTCGTTCCGGGATGCGTTCCCGGTTGAAGTTCGCCATCTGTTCGATGAGGTAGTGATCCTGCAGCAGGATCGGACCGTCGGGACCGACCGTCAGGGAGAATTCGTCGCTCGGAACCGGGATGCCGGCGTCGGTCGTCGTGGGCGTATGACTGTCGGTGGCCATGGCGCACCCTCCTCCACTCGTGGCGTCTGGGCTCACCTTATGCGGGCGCGTTTGGCGTCCCGACGGAGGCGGAGGTGCGGGGTGTGGGCACCGGAGGTTGCCCGCAAAACGGGTGGTCAGGCCCGGATCTCCGACCGCACCTCCGAGCGGTGCGAGTACTCCTCGAGCGGCTCGCGGAAGCTGTCGCTCCCGGTGTCGCGCCACGTGGAGGCGACGTCGGTCAAGCGGACACCTCGACGACCGTCCGACCCAGGCTGCGGCGCGCCTCGTGGTCGTCCAGCGCGGCCCCCGCTTCCTCCATGGAGACCCGCCGGCCCACGTAGGGCCGGATCAGCTCCTTGTCCACCATGCGGAGGAGATCGTTGTGGATCTCGTCGGCCACGTCACGACCGAACGGGTTGAAGCCGAAGCGGCGCATGCCCGGATCGACCGATTCCGCCCAGGCCACCATGACGCACACGATGTCGATGTTGCCGATGCAGCCCATGCGCAGGGGGCGCCCGGTCATGCCATTGGCGTCGTCGTCGGCGAAGCCGACGGCCAGGTAGCGCCCACCGTGCGCCGTGCAGCGCCACGAGCGCTCGACGAAGTCGCCCCCCGTCAGGTCGTAGACCACGTCGGCGCCGCGGTCGTCGGTCGCCGCCAGGACCGCCTCCACGAAGTCCTCGGCGGTGTGGTCGACGACCTGGTCGGCACCGAGCTCGGCGCACAGGGCCCCTTTCTCGGGTCCGCCGGCGACGGCGATGACGCGCGCGCCGGCGGCCTTGCCGAGCTGGATCCCGGCCGTGCCCAACCCGCTGGAGGCGGAGTGCACGACCAGCGTCTCACCGGCCCCCAGGCGGCCGCGACGGAAGAGGGCCAGGTGCGAGGTCTGAAAGGGGAGGATGAAGGCGGCGCCCTCGGCGTCGTCGAGCGGCGCGGGGGCGTCGAACACGGAGACCGCGGGAGCGATGGCGAACTCGGCGATGCCGCCCAAGGCCGTCTTGGTGATGGCGACCACCCGCTTGCCCAGCCACTGCTCGGCTCCGGGGCCGGCGGCGTCCACGACGCCGCAGACGTCCATGCCCAGGGTGAAGGGCGGCGGCGTGGGCACCGACACCAGGTTCCCCCGGCAACGGTCGATGTCGTTGAAGTTCAGCGACGCCGCCCCGACCTCGACGCGGACCTCACCGGCCTCGGGCTCGGGACGCTCGACCTCGCGAACAGCGAGCACCTCCCCCGGCCGACCATGGGTTGTGACCTGCAAGGCCTTCATCAGCGGACCCCCCGGTGCTCCGTACGACGCTGGGCGGTCAGTGTCTCACGCCCCCAACGGGCCTGCCACCGCCCTCAGCGGGAGCGGGCGATGGCCTCGGCCAGCACCGAGCCCGTGGTCCGGTTGTTCATGTAGGGCTGCGGGTCGTGCGCCCGGTGGCCGTTGTCGACCAGCCGATCGACGACGCGGTCACCGAAGACGGTGGAGAGCCGGGGCTCGGCGCAGGCGTGGTCGCCGACGGCGGCGATGTTGACCCAGTGTTCGACCGAGCCGGGCCAGCGGGGCGCACCATCGGCGTCGTGCTGGACCATCGTCTCGACCAGCATCGAGGACCCCAGGGGCGAGCCCAGCGTGACGAACGTGTCGATCTCCCATTCCGGATGGGCCACCAGCGCGTTGTAGCTGACGATGGTCCCGAGCGAGTGGGCCACGATGATCCGGGTGTCGGGCTGGACCGTCTCGGCGACGCGGGTCCGGACCCGTTCCTGCAGGTCCGGCTTGGTCATCAGCGTGCCGACCAGGTCGACCGTGCGCTCGAAGGTGGCCTTGCCCGCCGCTTGTGACAGCGAGGCGAGCACGTCGTCGCCGAGGGTCTCGTGGAGCATGTCGGCCACGCCGGCCCGGGTCGCCTCGTCGGGGCGTTCCTCGGTTTCGGGGTCGTGGCGGAAGAGGTCGCCGTAGAAGGACACCGACACGTTCTCGGGCTCGATGTCGGTGCCGGCGCTCCACAGGCCGTCACGCAGAGCGGGCACCCAGCGGGCATGGAGCTCACGCGGGCCCCACAGCTCGTTGAAGGCACCGTGGACGAGGACGATCAGAGCCATGCGGCGGAGCTCGCTATGCGTGCCGCAGGGCGGCGTAGCGGGCCACCACCAGCTTCCCGATCAGCGTGTAGCCGGACGTGTGGGCATGGATGTCTCCCCGGGAGCAGAACCAGGTCAGCGCGCAGACCGAGGCGACCGGCACCGGGATCGTCCCGTAGGCCTTGGTGGCGACGGTCCGCGACAGCGACCCGTAGGCCCCGGTGGCGGCGGTCACGTCCACGAAGGCCGCGTCCGACTGCGCGTAGGCCTTGGACAGCGCCGGGTTGATGAGCGACTTGAAGGCCGTCACCGACAGGTCGGCCAACGAGACCGCGGCGGCCGAGGGCGTCCGGGAGGGCCAGACGTACGTGCCCAGGATGACGTCGGGGTAGGTCAGACCGATGATGGGGACGGTCGGGCCCGCCGCGCTGCGCAGGTCCGAGGCCAGCGCGGTGACGTTGGTGGAAATGCCGCTCACCGCGGTCGCGACACAACTGATCGGGTTGGCCTTGAGCGCGCACGACGTCACGTCGTTGCCCCCGATGGAGACCGTGATCAACCCGATGTGGCCGCGATGGGCGGTCAAGAAGGCCTCGGCCGCCGCGATCTGCGTCGTCGTGGGATAGGTCACCCCTCCGGCCGTATGGGGCAGGACGTCCGGGCAGCCGACGGTGTCGAGGATCGAGGTGGTGGTGGCACCGCCGCACCCGAAGTTGACCAGGGTCAGGTGCGTCTTGTTCGCCACGTAGACGGTGTAGCCGGGCGTGGATCCGAGAGTGGGCTGGTAGCCGACCGAGTAGGAGTCCCCCAACGAGACGTAGTACGTCGTCGCCGGCGGGCGGGCCTGCGCCGCTCCCGGCAGGGCCACGGTCCCCAGCGCCGCGAGGACGGCGACGGCCAGGACCCGGATGTGCACGGGCCCATGTTGGCGCATCGCTGCCCTCGTCGCTGGGTCGGGGCTCAGGCGCTCCGACGACGCTCGAGCATTGGCACGAGCGAGTCGTACGAGCCGAGCAACACCCCCGTCGCCGTGGCGTCGAGCGGTCGGCCCAGGTGGTACCCCTGGGCCAGGCGGCAGCCCAGGGCCCGCAGGCTGTCGGCCTGCTCGGCCTGCTCGACCCCCTCGGCGATGGCCTGGTAGCCGAGCGTCCGGGCCAGCTGCACGATCGCGGCCGCGAGGCCCCGCGTGTCGTCGGGGGAGCCCAGGGCCTGGACGAAGGACTTGTCGATCTTGACGATGTCGATCTGCAGCCGGTCCAGGTGGGAGAACGACGAGTAGCCCGTGCCGAAGTCGTCGAGTGCGATGCGCACACCCAGGGCCCGGAGCTCGGCCAGGTTGTGCACGGTGGCGTCGTTGTCGGTGAGCATCGCGCTCTCGGTGATCTCGAGGATCAAGGACCGGGGATCGAATCCGCATTCGTCGATCTGCGCCGCGATCCGGTCGGACAGGAAGGGCTCGGTGAGTTGGCGGGCCGACAGGTTCACGCTCATCGTCAGCTCCGGGCTGCCGAGATGCTCGTCGCGCCATTCCCGCGCCTGGCGACACGCCGAGCGCAGCACGAAAGAGTCGATCTCGCCGATGAGGCCCAGCTCCTCGGCCAGCGGCACGAACACGCCGGGTGGCACGAGCCCCCGGGTCGGGTGCGACCACCGCACCAGCGCCTCGAGCCCGACGACGCGGTGGGCGTCGAGGTCGATGATGGGTTGGTAGTGCACGGCGAGGTCACCCGCGTCGATGGCGGCCCGGAGCTCCTCCTCCAGTTCGAGGCGCGCCAGCACCGAGGCGTACATCTCGTCGCGGTAGATCTCGAAGCGGTCCTTGCCGAGGGCCTTGGCCTTGTACATGGCGATGTCGGCATTGCGGAGAAGCTGCTCGCTCGTGGTGCCGGCCTCGTTGAAGGCGATGCCGATGCTGACCGCCGAGCTGACGGACTTGGTCCCGAGGCGGACGGGTGGCCGCAACGTGTCGAGGATGCGTTGGGCCAGTGCCGTGATCGCGTTCTGCGACTGCACGTCCTCGATCAGGACCGCGAACTCGTCGCCGCCCAGGCGGGCCGCCGTGTCGGAGGCACCCAGACACCCGACCAGGGTGGTGGCCACCCGGCGCAGGAGGTGGTCCCCCTCGCCGTGCCCCAAGCTGTCGTTGACCGTCTTGAAGTCGTCCAAATCGAGGAAGAGCACGGCCAGGTGTGACTTGGTGCGCTCGATGCGCGCCAGGGCGTGGTCCAGCCGGTCCTGGAAGAGCGCCTTGTTGGCGAGACCCGTCAAGGAGTCGTGGAAGGCACGGTAGGCCAGCTCCTCCTCCAGGCGCTTGTGGTCGGTGACGTCGCGGAAGCTCCACACCCGCCCCACCGTCTCGCCATCCACCCGCTGCGGTCTCGAGTGGCGCTCCACCACGCGGCCGTCTTTGAACTCGAGGGTGTCGAAGCTCTCGATCTCGGGCTGGGCGTAGAGCTCCTCCACCTTGGCCACGAAGGCGTCGGGATGGGCCATCTGGTCGAGAACGAAGGCCAGCGCATGCTGATCGTCCTTGGTGGCCAGGAGGTCGTCGGGGAGGTGCCAGATCTCGCCGAAGCGCCGGTTGACGCTGGTGATCTTCCCCGCCGCGTCGACGACCAGGATCCCGTCCGCCGTGGAGTCGAGCGTGGCGGTGAGGAGCGACAGGGCCTTGCCGAGCTCGGTCTCGGCGGACACCTGCGCGGTGGCGTCGTGGGCCGAGATCACGAGACCCTCGACCGTCGGGTCGTCCAACAGGTTCACGATGCTCAGCTCGAACGGGACCGAAGCGGCGCCGTCGTGGCGCACCAGGCCGACCCTGGCCGTGACCGGGTGCCCCGCCGCCGTCCCGCCGCGCGCCTCGTCCAGGGCGGCGGCGAACTCGGCGCGGTCGTCCTCGGCGACGATGTTCACCAGGGGCCGCTGCTCGAGCAGCTCGGGATCGTGGCCCAGGAGCCGCGTGATGGCGCCCGAGACCGACTCGAGGATCCCCTCGGACGACACCAACATGATCACGGACCCGGCGTTGTGCACGAGTGAGCGGAAGCGCGCCTCGCGACCGCTGGCCAGCTCGAACCGGCGACGCTCGGTGAGGTCGCGCAGGCACAACAGGACGACGGTCTCGCCCGACCACCGCACCGTGGTCCCGACGATCTCGACCAGGCGCCAACCGGAGGCGGCGTTGATCCGGATCTCGATGGGCGTGCCTACGTCCTTGTCCTGGATGGTGGTGAGCGAGCGCAGCACGAACTCCTGGTCGTCGGGATGCACCAGGTCGAGGCCCGATTGACCCTTCCAATCCACCAACGAGCGCTCGAACATCCGTTCCGCCGACCGGTTGCCCCACACGATCTCGCCGGCCCCGTCGACGATGACGATTCCGTCCGGCAGGTGCAGGAAGACATGACGCAAGAAGCCGAGCTCCTCGGAGGGGGACAGGGTCGTCGGCTCCCGCGTGACCGCGTGCGACGCCCCGTGTGTCACGTGTCGGACGTCTCGTGGCTTCGTGGTGCTGCGCTGAACAGGCTTCAGCAACGTGCGGCTCGTTCTCGATGACACCTCATGGTCCAATTTCGGCCGGTCGGGGCCTGGTCCCGGTTGCCATCCGGTTGCCCGTGCCGCCGCGCCCCCGCCGCCTCGCCCCCGCCCGGCGGCGCCGGGCCCCTACTGCCGGGCCATGATCACCCGCAGCCGGTCCTCGGCATGGACGAGGTGGTCGCCGCTCTCGTGGTCGACGTCGATCTGGACCCAGCGCACCCGGCCGCTGAACTCGTTGCCCCGCGCCGGGTACTCGTCGCTCACCGGCGTGCCGGCGTCGCTCCCGACCTCGGTCGTCTCGTCGCCCGAGAAGAGCAGCGGCACCGTGGCCTCGACCGCGCCGCGGCCCACGGGGGAGCCGTCGAGGTAGAGCGTCACCGTCCCGCCGACGCCGAGGCCCTGGCCAGCGGCGGCGAACTCCATGCGCACCTGGTGCACGCCGGCAGGCAGCGCCTCGGTGCCCGCCACCACGAAGCGGCGCAGCCCGAGCAGGTTGTGGCAGTAGCGCGGCATGCCGTCCAGGGTGTAGAGCGACCACCCGCCGAACGCGCCGCCCTGGGCGATGATCACGCCCGACGCCCCGCTCTCGGGCACCTCGACCTCCGCGGTGACGGAATGGGAGCGGTTCTTCACGCTGATGACCGAGCCCTCCGAGAGCCGGTGCATCCCGCCGAACAGGATCTGCGAGGTGCCCGTCACGAGCTCGGGGCGGCCGGCCAGCGAGGCCAGGAAGCGCTCGACCGAGCGGTCGTCCAGCGGCAGCACGTTGTGCCGGGTGGCCTCGATCAGCCACAGCCGCTGCAGGTCGCGCAGCTTGGCGGGCTGCGTGGCCGCCAGGTCGTCGGCCTGGGTCCAGTCGTCGGGCCCGTAGAGCTCCCAGGTGTCCTCGTCGAAGGGCGGCATGCCTCCCGTCTCCCACGGCGTGCGGTGCTTGGTACACGCCGTCCAGCCCTTGTGGTAGATGCCGCGGTTGCCCATCATCTCGAAGTACTGCGTCTCCCGCCGCTCCGCTGCGCCCGCGTCGTCGAAGGAGTAGGCCATCGACACGCCCTCCATCGGGTGCTGCATCACGCCGTGGACGAACGTCGGCTCGGACGAGGTGCGCCGCCTCCAGGACGGTGGGCGCCACGTCGATCAGGTGGTGGAACTGGTCGCGCGTCTCGCCGGAGGCGCGGATGCTCCCGGGCCAGTGCACGACGAGCCCGTTGCGCGTCCCGCCCCAGTGCGAGGCCACCTGCTTGGTCCACTGGTACGGCGTGTCCATGGCGTGGGCCCAGCCCACGGCGTAGTGGTTGTAGGCGTCCGGGCCGCCGAAGTCCGCGATCTTCGACGCCAGGAACTCGGGCGTCTCGAACGCCGCCATCCCGTTGAAGGTGAGCAGCTCGTTGAAGGAGCCGTTGAGCTGTCCCTCGGCCGAGGCCCCGTTGTCGCCGATGATGTAGTAGACGAGGGTGTCGTCGAGCAGGCCGAGCTCTTCGACCGCCTGGACCACCCGGCCCACGTGGTGGTCGGCATGCTCCAGGAAGCCGGCGTAGATCTCCATCTGGCGGGCCAGGATCGGCTTCAGCGCCTCGGGCATGTCGTCCCAGGCGGGGATCTCCGCCGGCCGCGCGGTGAGCTCGGCCTCGGGCGGGATCACGCCCAGGTGCCTCTGCAGCTCGAAGGTCTCGCGGCGCAGGTGGTCCCAGCCCAGGTTGAAGCGGCCCCGGTAGCGCTCGGCCCATTCGGGCCAGACGTGATGCGGGGCATGGGTGGCCCCCGGCGCGAGATAGGCGAAGAACGGCTTGTCGGGCATGAGCGACTTCTGCTGGCGGATCCAGTCGATGCAGCGCTGGGCCAGGTCCTCGGTCAGGTGGTAGGCGGGGTCGTCCGGCGGTTCGACGGGCACCGTGTCCTGGTAGAGCGCCGGCGCGTACTGATGGGTCTCTCCCGCCACGAAGCCGTAGAAGTGCTCGAAGCCCGACCCCGTCGGCCACCGGTCGAACGGGCCGAGGGGGCTGGACTCCCACGTCGGGACCTCATGGCACTTGCCGAACTGTGCCGTGGCGTACCCGTTCAGCCGGAGGATCTCGGCCAGGGGCGCGCACGTGTTGGGCCGCATGGAGGTGTAGCCCGGCGCGGCGGTGGCGAGGTCGGCCACCGCACCCATGCCGACGGTGTGGTGGTTGCGCCCCGTGAGCAGTGCGGCGCGGCTGGGCGAGCACAGCGCGGTCGTGTGGAAGCGCCGGTAGCGCAGCCCGCGCGCGGCCAGACGGTCGGCCGTCGGCGTGGCCACCGGGCCGCCGAAGGTGGCGGCGGCGCCGAAGCCGACGTCGTCGAGCAGGATGATCAGCACGTTGGGCGCGCCGGCCGGCGGGCGCAGCGGCACGATCGGTGGGAACGAGGTGTCGGGGTCCTTGGCGTCGTAGGTGACGAGCCCGCGGTGGGGCCGGTCGGGGATGGGCAGCACGCTGCGCGGCACCCGGTCGTGGGCGTCGACGGTGCGGTCGTCGGTCATGCGGTCACCTCGTGGTCGGATGGAGCCTGGCACGCCACATCGGGGCGGGGAAGTTGGTCCTCACGCGGCGGTGCCGCGGGACAACGGCGGGCGGGGGCGCCGCAGCGAGCGGGTCACGATGGGACCGGCGTTGACGTGCTCGGGGCGCTCGGGGTGCAGGCGGGCGGCCACCGTGCCGTAGCGGGCGGCGAACGGTGACGCGGTGACGCCGTGCAGGAGCACGCTCAGCGCGACGGTCACCGTCATGGCGGCCAGGACGACCTTGGCGTCGGCCGGGGCGAGCGTGTCGACGGCGATGAGGCCGAAGACGACGCTGGCCAGGCCGCGGGGTCCGAACCAGCCGACGAAGGCGACGGTGGCCCGGTCGAGGCCGCTGCCGGCGAGCGCGACGGCGACGGGGACCATGCGCACCGCGGTGAGCGCCAGGATGGCGAAGATCACGTCCCGCCAGGTGGCGTCCTCGAGGCCCGGGACCAGCATCACGGCGCCGAACAGGAACCAGACCAGCAGCGACATCAGCGTGCCCGACTCCTGCGAGAACTCGAGCATCTCGTCGTCGTGGCGGGGGAACACGGTCCCGAAGGCCATGCCGGCCACGAAGGCGGCCACGAAGCCGTTGGTGCCGGCGAGCACCGACGAGGAGTAGGCGAAGAGCGCGAGCGCCAGCACGGCCAGGGGCCGGAAACCGGGTGCGCTCCAGTGGTGCTTGCGCGCCTGCGCCAGCAGCACGGCGCCGACGAGCCCGACCCCGACGCCGATGGCCACGCCGCCGAGGAGGTCGAGGACGGCGGTGGCGGCCGACGAGGCGCCGTGCACCGCCTCGGCCGTGGCCGCGCCGGCCAGGAAGAGGTTGACGAAGGGCGTGGCGATGCCGTCGTTCAGGCCGCTCTCGACGTTGAGCACGCGGCGCACCCCGGCGGGGACGCGCTCGTCCTCCATGATCGACGCTCCCAGCGCGGCGTCGGTCGGGGCCACGATGGCGCCGATGGCCGCGGCCACCCAGAGGCCGGCGCCGGAGAAGAGTCCGGCGGCGAGCGCGGCGCCGGCACCGATGGTGAGCGGGAGCCCGATGCCGAGGAGGCGGACGGGCAGCGCCAGGTCGGCCCGCAGCTGGCGCGCGTTGACCCGGGCGGCGTCGGCGAAGAGCACCAGGGCCAGCGCGATCTCCGCCACGGACCGGATGGCCGACGATCGCAGGTTGAAGTGGACGAGCGTGGTGGGGCCGTGGGTCACCACGAGGCCGAGCACGACGAAGGCGATCGGAGCCGACACGTTCCAGCGCTCCAGGCGGGCCGAGAGCAGGCCCCACACGACGACGCAGGCGGAGACGACGGCGAGGGCGGCGAGGTCGAGATCGTGGGCCATGGAGGTCGGGGGCGGTCGCGCGCCGGCGAGCCCGGGTGCCATTGTCGACGGCCGGCATCGAGCCAGGTCAGGGCCGAAGGTCACCATCTCGCGGCGGGAGGCCCGCCGGCGTCGTGGAACGGGCCGGCGGCGACGGCGGCACGGGGCCCGGGGGCGGCATCCGAGCGCTGGTCAGGGCGTTCGGGCTAAACAGGGAGCTGCACAGGCGGGTACTCGCCGACCCAAGGACCACCACAAGGAGATTCTCGATGCTTGCTTCCAGCTATCCGGTGCTCGATGCCTTCCTGACCATCTTGTACTTCTTCCTCTTCATCATCTGGATCTGGCTGCTGATCATGGTGTTCATCGACATCTTCCGCAGCCACGACCTGGGCGGTCTGGCCAAGGCACTGTGGGTGATCTTCATCATCATCCTGCCGTTCCTCGGCGTCTTCGTGTACCTGATCGCTCGGGGGGGCAAGATGCACGAGCGGGCGGCCCAAGAGGCGGCGCAGCAGCAGAAGGCCTTCGACCAGTACGTCCGGCAGACGGCGGGGACGCCGGGGGACTCCACGGCCGACCAACTGTCCAAGCTGGCCGACCTCAAGTCCCAGGGTGTCCTGAGCGAGGACGAGTTCCAGGCCCAGAAGGCCAAGATCCTGGCCAGCTAGGCAGGCTGCTCGTTCGTCACCGAGAGCAACGCGGCGGTGGCGGCGCAGGACGACCAGGAGCCGGTGCCCCCTCGGGCCGCAGAACCGGAGGTGAGCGAGGCAGGCAGCGACGCCATGTCGCAGCGCCTGGCCTCGCAGATCGAGCGCGACGTCGAGTCACCACTGCCGTGGCGCTCGATCGTGACGAAGTCGGTCATGGTGGTGGTGGCGGGCGTCACCATCTACCTGGTGTTCCCCAGCCTCACCGAGGTCTTCGCCTCCTGGCCCAAGCTGACGTCGCTCGACCCGGTCTGGTTCGCCTTCGCCGTCATCTTGCAAGTGGCGCACTTCACCTGCACCATCGCGTTGCAGCGGATCGCGTTGCGGACCAAGGCCTGGTTCTCGGTGGCGACGTCGCAGTTGACGGGCAACGCCATCAGCCTCATCGTCCCCGGCGGCGACGCCTTCGGGGCGGCGACCCAGTTCCGGATGCTCGCCGCCGCCGGGAACGACACCGCCACGGCGATCGGCGGCCTGACCGCCTTCTCCCTGCTGGGCATCGGCGGGCTGCTGGCCCTGCCGATCTTCGTCCTGCCGGCGATCCTCGCCGGCACGCCCATCGCCAGCGGCCTGCAACATGCGGCGCTACTGGGCATCGCCGCCTTCGTGCTCTTCAGCGCCTTCTGCGCCATCGTGCTGGCGACCGACCGTCCCATCCGATGGGTCGGGGCGGTGGTGCAGGCGGCGCGCAACCGCGTCAAGCGGAAGGCGGCGCCCATGACCGGGCTGGCGGACCGCCTGGTCCACGAGCGCAACCGCATCCGGGACGTGCTGGGACGAAAGTGGAAGCAGGCCGTGCTGCTCAGCAGCGGAAGGCTGCTCTTCGACTACGGGACCCTGCTGGCCACCATCCGGGCCACGGGGGCCCGGCCCAACCCGTCGCTCGTGTTGCTGGCCTACGCCGTGGCCGGGCTGCTGGCCCTGATCCCGATCACGCCCGGCGGGCTCGGGATCGTCGAGGCCGGGCTGAGCGCTCTGCTGATCCTGGCCGGGGTGCCGGGCGGCGACGCGGTGGTGGCCACGCTCGGCTACCGGATCATCTCGTACTGGCTGCCGATCGTCGTGGGGCCGTTCGCCTATCTCGCCTTCCGGCTGCGCTACGGGCCGCTCGGCGGCGGCGGCGGGGCGGGTGCCTCCGGCGGGCCGGCGCTGGCGACCGGGTGAGGGGTCGGCGACGGGCCCGTTTCGCGCGGTGACCCGTCGCCTTGGGAATCGATGACCCGCTCCCCGAAGGCGGCAAGGGTCTCGGGTGGCGCGAAGTCGCAGAACCAGACGTACACCCGCTCGACTCCCCGTTCGGCCAACGACCCGAAGTAGTCGACGAGCTCGGGCGCCGTGCCGACAACCGGGATGTCGCCGAAGCGGCGGCGGGCGGTCGCCGCGATCTCCTCTCGTTGCGCCTCGGAGGGGACGAACGCCACCTGCACTTGCAGCGAGCAGCGCGCCCGGCCCGCGCGAGCCCGCATCTCGTCGAGCTTGTCGACGATGCCGATGTGGACGTTCCACCAGTCGGCGTGCGCCGCGACGAGCTCCATGGTCCGCGTGCCCGCACCGCCGATGACGATCGGGATCGTGCCGAGCGGTCGGGGCTGCTGTTGCGCCCGGCGCAACGCGAAGTACTCGCCCTCGTAATCGAGGGTCTCGCCGGCCCACAGGGCCTTGACGATCTCGAGCGTCTCTTTGAGACGTTCCACCCGGACCCTCGGCTCCGTCGAGCCCACGCCGAAGGTCTCGAGCTCGCGGGCCACCGATCCCCAGCCGATGCCGAGCTCGAACCGGCCCAGGGAGGCGTGATCGAGGGAGACCGCCTCGCGAGCCAGCACGGCCGG
Organism: uncultured Acidimicrobiaceae bacterium; assembly: GCA_963789235.1. Lineage (GTDB taxonomy): Bacteria > Actinomycetota > Acidimicrobiia > Acidimicrobiales > RAAP-2 > Bog-473. The sequence goes on from CAWBJX010000004.1 coordinate 79,220, forward strand.
GTGCCGGAACGAGTCGCACAGCACGAGGGACCCGACCTTCAGTCGCTCGGTCCGTGCGGCGAGCCAGGTGTTGGTGACCATGGCGTCGAACATGGGCGACGACTCGGCCAAGGGCGGCGCGAGATGGTCCATGCCGGCAACGCCGCCGAATCCCGCCTCTTCGGCGGCACGCGCCCGCGCCACCAGCTGATCCATGCTCTGGCGCATCTGGGGGAGGAACAACCAGAACTCGAGGGGGGTGGCCACGGGTCCCAGAGACTACGGGCAATTGGCGGCCGGACCCGGACCGGGCGACGCCGGAGCGGCGCGCCGGGCGCCCAACGTGCTGCGGGTTGCGCCGCCTGGGTACATTGCACGCCACACCGTGCGCAGACGAGAAGACATGCGAGGATGCAACCGCCATGTATGAGGGCACGTGGGAATCCGTCCGCAACCATCGAGTGCCCGTCTGGTACGACGACGCCAAGTTGGGGGTCTTCGTCCACTGGGGCCTCTATTCGGTGCCGGGCTGGGCGCCGCGGGTGCCCGACATCCAGGAACTGCTCGTCAAGGACGGCCCGAAGCGGATGCTGCGGGAGAACCCCTACGCCGAGTGGTACCGCAACAGCATGCAGATCATGGGCAGCCCGACCCAGCGGCACCACGCCGAGGTGTACGGCGACGACTACCCCTACGACCGGTTCGTCAAGACGTTCGACGACGCCTCGGCCGGGGCCAACCTCGACGCCGTCGCCGACCTGTGTCAGGTCGCCGGCGCCCGCTATGTCGTGCTCACGACGAAACATCACGACGGGTTCGCCCTGTGGCCCTCGGCCGTCCGGCACCCGACGAAAGGGGAGTACCACGCAGGGCGTGACCTCGTCGGCGACCTGACCGAGGCCGTGCGCGCCAAGCGGATGCGCATGGGCCTCTACTACTCGGGCGGCTACGACTGGCCCTACAACAACGCAGTCCTGTCCACGCCGGCCGACGCCGTGCTGGCGGTCCCCCACGGTCGCGAATACGTCGACTACGTCACGGCGCACTGCCGCGAGCTCATCGACCGCTACCAGCCGTCCGTCCTGTGGAACGACATCTCGTGGCCGAGCGGCGGCAACCTGGCCGAGCTGTTCGCGTATTACTACAACACGGTGGAGGAGGGCGTCGTCAACGACCGCTGGCGCGAGCCGAACATCCCCCGCAACGCCGTCGCCGACGGGCTGGTCCGCGGTGCGGGCGCCCTCTTGCAGTGGATGTGGCGGGTCATCCCCGAGCGCCGCAAGCGGCTGACCTTCTCCAGTCCCATGCACTGCGACTTCCGGACGCCCGAGTACGACGTCCTGCACACGGTGTCGGAGCGCAAGTGGGAGCTGGCCCGCGGCGTCGGACACTCCTTCGGCGCCAACCGCCACGAGCGGCCCGAGGACATCATCACCGACACCGAGCTCATCCAGATGTTCTGCGACGTCGTTTCGAAGAACGGCAACCTGCTCATCGGCGTGGGCCCGCGGCCCGACGGGACCATCCCCGAGGAGCAGCAGGCGCCGTTGCGCGGGCTGGGAGCGTGGTTGGCCGCCAACGGGGAGGCCATCTACGGCAGCCGGCCCTGGGTCATCACCGAGTCGGTCACCACCGAGGGGACGCCGGTGCGCTTCACCAAGAGCGGCGAGGGTGTGTACGCGCTGGTGCTGGGGATGCCCGCCTCGCGGCGCATCACCGTGCGGGACCTCGAGGGGTCGCGGGTGCGACGGGTGCGCCTGGTGGGGTCCTACGAGCAGCTCGAGTGGTCGGCCGACGACGGCGAGCTCACGGTCAGGTTGCCCGAGCGCCTCCCGCTGTCCGCTGCGACCGCCTTGGACCTCGGGACCGATGTGCGGGCGCGGCTGGGCGCGACGACGTAGGGCGCGCCCCCGGGGGAGCGCCCTGAGCATGTTCGGCTCGTGAGCTGAGCGCCGGGTATCCACCGGGGCAATGCCGGTGATGGGTAGCGTCGACCGGGGAGGTGCACACGATGCTCGCGTACACGTGGCCGCTGTTGAGCCTGTTCTGGACGTTCCTGATCTTCGCCGGCGTGTTCCTGATGGTGTTCTTCATCATCTGGTGCTTCATCGACAACTTTCGCCGGCGCGACCACCACGGATTGGCCAAGGCGGTCTGGACCATCGTCATCTTGCTGATCCCGGTTCTCGGCGCGCTGATCTACATCATCGCCCGGCCGCCGGACGCCGCCCTCGCGACGTGAGCTGAGAGGCGGGCGGCGGCGCGGTCAGCCGCCCGCGGGCTCGAGGACCAGGCGCCCGTCGCCGCCGAGCGCGACGTCGGGGATGTCGAAGCGTTCCGCGAGGAGGGCCGGCACCGTCTCGAGCGGCACCTCGGTCACGGTGGATTCTCCGCCGACCGGCCGCTCCACGAGCACCGCCTGCTCGTTGACGAACAGCGAGAGGCAGCGCTCGGGTCGGCGCACGCCCACCATGATGCCGGTGACGAAGGGGCTGTCCGGGTGGGTCGCGGTGAACCAGTTGTTCACCACGATGTCGACCGGCTCGGCGGGCTCGGGGACGAAGCCGTACATGTCGTTCCACCCCCCGTCCTGGAAGACCTGGAGCACCAACTCGGCGCCGTCCTCGACCAGCCGGTAGCGCCAGCCGGACTGCTCCGACTCGACGCCGGTCTCGAAGGGCAAGGGATCGAGCAGCCCCCCGCCGCCGAAGCCCACGTCGGCCAGCCAGGTGCCGTCGCGGTCCCTCACCCGCAGCAGAAGGTGGTTGAGCGGGCGGGGCGCGCCCTCCGGACCCAGGCGGACCCGGGCCAGCATCGGACTGACCTGTGTCTCGCCGAGCGACTCCAGCGCGGCCTTGAGGAGCAGGTTGTGCTCGAAGCAGTAGCCACCGCGGCCTCGGGTCACGAACTTGTCCTCGAGGTCCTCGACCTCCAGCGAGACGGCCGTGCCCGAGAACGGGTCGAAGTTCTCGAACGAGATGCTCGTGGCGTGAGCCCGGTGGACCTCGGCCAGGCGCGGCGCCACGTTGCCGGCCAAACCGATGCGGTCCAAGTAGGCCTCCGGCGAGGCGAGCGGGGACACCGCACGGAGAGGCTAATCCGGCACCGGCGGGCCAGCCGACGCCGAACGATCGTTGGTTGCCGCGGTCCGACGTGCAGCGGAAACCGCCATTTTGCCTCCGCCGTCGAGGTCGCTAGGGTTGCGCTCCTCCCACGGGCAACGCAGGAGCGCCGGACATGCAGAACCACTTTCCCACGATCGCGCAGCGTCCGGACCGGACGTGGGTGGTCGAGTGCCCGCAGTGTCGCAACGATCCCGCCTCCACGGTGCCCATCGGGATCGGCATGCCGCTGCAGGACCGGGAGACGGCCGAGCGACTGCGCGAGAACCACTCGGCGCGGCCGCTGCGGGCCGCCGCCTCGTAGGGTCGGCTCGGCGCGCGGGGCCCCGACGATGGCGCCCGGATCCGATCGGATGGGTTCCGGCTCGGCCGGGGGCGCAGCGGGCGTGATCACCAAGCGAAGCCCGCGCTCGGTGACCGAGACGGTGGCACGGTTCCGCGCGATCCTCGGGTCCAAGGGTGTGAAGGTCTTCACGGTGATCGACCAGCGGGCCGAGGCGCAGGCGGTGGGCCTCGACCTGCGGGAGACGACCTTGGTGGTGTTCGGGAATCCAGCCGCCGGCACCCCCGTGATGGATGCCGCACCCCTCGCCGCGCTCGACCTCCCACTCAAGGTCCTCGTGTGGGACGGTGCGGAACGGGGCACACAGGTGAGCTACGTCGACCCATCCGTCCTGGCGGCCCGCTACGGCCTCACTCCCGAGCTGGAGGCGGCCTTCGCGGGCATCCATGCCCTGACCGACGCGCTCGTCGCCGGCTGACCCGGTCGCCGGTCGGTCCAATCGTTCCGATCGGTCCAGGGAGCTCAGGCCGTCGTTTCGAGCCGCACGCTGTGGCGCTGTGGCTCCAGGGCCCGCTCCACCGCCTCACGGATGGGCCGCCCGTGGCCCTGGGGGTCGTGGCCTCCGTGGATCGTGACGTTGACGATGTCGCCCCAGCCGCGGCGGATCTCGATCCTGGAGATCTCGAAGTCGCTGTCGTCGGGGTGCGCCTCGGCGATGGCCCGAAGGATTCGCTTGGTGACCGCGGCGCCGACCATCGCTCCACAGTGCAGGTACTCGGCACCGGCCAACAGGGCACAAGGTCCCGCGTGGGCCTGCCGTGTGGTTCGACGTGGAGCCCCCGGCCGCGGGGCGGACGTGCACCGGTGCCCTTGGCCGAAGCGTTCACACCGTGCGCGGCTGGGATCGGCCGCGCCGAAGAGGCTGCCGTTCGGGTTGAACACCCCCGATCGGCCGCCCGCAGCGAAGCTGGGACCGGCTGGGTCCATCCTATACCCATAGGGGTATAGGATGAAGCCCCCGGCACCGCCCGAGCACGCGGAGGACAGCCATGCAGTTACCCGAAGAAGTGATCGAGGACCTGCGCAAGCGCCTCCACCGCGTCGCCGGCCAGATCGAGGGGATCGAGCGCATGCTCGATTCGGGGCGAGAGTGTCGTGACGTCGTGACTCAGATCTCCGCGGCGACCAAGGCGTTGGAGCGGGCGGGGTTCCGGCTGGTGGCGGCCGGCCTGACCTACTGCCTGGCCGATCCGGAACAGGCCGAGGTCGACGGCTACCCCCTCGAGGAAGTCCAGCGCATGTTCATGAAGCTGGCCTGATGGGCGCCCGCCGGGTCGTCATCGTGGGCGGCGTCGCCGGGGGCATGTCGGCGGCCACCCGGCTGCGGCGCCTGGACGAGGAGGCGTCGATCATCGTCGTCGAGCGCTCCGGCCACGTGTCCTATGCCAACTGCGGCCTGCCCTACTTCGTGGGCGGGGTGATCGAGGACGAGGACGACCTCTTGTTGCAGACGCCCGAGCGTCTGTTCGACCGCTTCCGCCTGGACGTGCGCGTCGGCTCGGAGGTGATCGCCATCGACCCGGCCGGGCGCCGGGTGACGGTACGGCCCACCGGCGGAGGACCGACCGAGGAGCTCCCCTACGACGCGCTCGTGCTCAGCCCGGGCGCGGCTCCGGTGCGGCCACCACTGCCCGGCTTCGACCGAGTGCGCGTCCTGCGCACGGTCGAGGACGCCGAGCAGCTCGCGAACGAAGCGCGCGGCGACGCCCGGTCCGCCGTCGTGATCGGGGGCGGCTTCGTCGGGCTCGAGACGGCCGAGAACCTGGCCCATCGCGGGATCCCGACGACCGTCATCGAGGCGGTCGACCAGGTGTTGACGCCGCTCGACCCCGAGATGGCGGTCCTGGTGGCGGCGGAGCTCGTGGCCAACGGCGTGGCGGTCGAGACGGGGGTGGCGGTGGCCGAGGTGACCGAGTCCGGCGTGTCGTTGGCCGACGGACGCGCCGTCGCCGGCGAGCTGGTCGTCGCGGCCATCGGCGTGCGGCCCGACGCGCGCCTGGCCGAGATGGCCGGCCTGGCGCTCGGGCCCCACGGAGGGATCGCGGTCGACCACGACGGCTGCACCAGCGATCCGGCGATTTACGCGGTGGGCGACGCGGTCGAGAAGGAGGACTCGATCGGCGGGGGGTTCTCCTTGATCGCCCTGGCCAACATCGCCAACCGGCAGGGACGCCGGGTGGCGGACCACATCGGTGGGCGGCCGGTCCGACCGGTGCCCTCGCAGGGCACGGCCATTCTCAAGGTCTTCGGGCTGACCGCCGCCATGACCGGTTGGAACGAACGACGGCTGCAGGCGCTGGGACGGCCGTACCGGGTCATCCATTCGCACCCGATGAGCCACGCCGGCTACTACCCCGGCGCGGAACAAATGTCGCTCAAGCTGCTCTTCGACCACGTGGACGGCGCCATCCTCGGCGCACAAGCGGTCGGGGGCGCAGGCGTCGACAAACGGATCGACGTGTTGGCGACCGCGATGGCCGCCGGGTTGGACGCCACCGCACTGGCCGACCTCGAGCTCGCCTACGCGCCACCGTTCTCGTCGGCCAAGGACCCGGTCAACATGCTCGGCTACATGGTCGAGAACGTCATGTCGGGCGAGTGCGACGTGGTCGAAGCGGGCGAGGTCGAGGACCTGGTGGCCGCCGGCTGGACCGTGGTCGACGTGCGCACCGAGGCGGAGCACGCGCACGGCGCCATCCCGGGCAGCGTCAATGCGCCGCTCGACGAGCTGCGGGGCCGGCTCGGGGCTTTGGGCGACGGGCCGTTCCTCGTCTACTGCGAAGTCGGTCAGCGCGGCCACACCGCGACCATGCTGTTGCACGACGTCGGCATCGCGGCGCGGAACCTGGACGGCGGCTACCGGACCTGGCGGGCCGCAGCGGCGGCTGCGGCTGGAGACCCGCGTCTGGCTCGGTCGTCGCCACCGCGCGAAGCGGGCTCGCCGGGCTAGCCGGGCGGGTCCGAGAGCGCGCTGGGCGGCGAGCCGACGAGCTTCGCCGACATCTTCACCGCCTTGACCGCACTGGTGGCGCCGGTCTGCAGGGCCGCGCCGATGACGATCAAGACGATGCCGAACCAGAACAGCACGCTTCCCCACCCCAGCATCAAGATGCCGAGCCGCCCCAACATGTAGGGCGGTGAGCAGACGACGGCGCCGACGGCGCCACCGACCGCGGTGGCGGCGAGCTTGTCCCTCCGGGACCCGGTCCGTTTGATCCCGACGAGGCGGGCGGGCACGGAGAGGTAGCAGAGCATCATGATGCCCACGACGATGCTCTGGGCGACAACGAAGCGCCAGTGGTTCCAACGGGTGACGATGAGGGCCGAGTAGGAGAGCAGGAGGCCGACACCGCAGCCCCAGGCCAGGATGACCCGCCAGTGGTGGCGGGCCTGTCCGAAGGCGGGGCGGATCTCGGGCTTGCCGGGCTCCGAGATGGCGAAGGCGAAGACCGCGTTGAGGAAGAAGCTGGCCGCGGTAAAGGCGGTGACCGCCAGCACGCAGGGGATCAGGATCGGGCCCGTGAGGACGTGGAACGACTTGCCGTGCAGGACATGGACCTTCAGGTCGAGCAGGGCCAGCCAGATCCACATGGCGGGGATGACCTGGACCAGGGTCAGGCGCCAGTTGGTGAAGAGCAGCTTGACCCCCTGGAACAACATGAGGAAGGCGCCGACGATCAGCCCGAGGGGAGCCAACCAGCGGCGGCGCCGGCTCAGGTCGAGGACGGCCTGCTCGACGGCCTTGTCGTCGCCGGTGCGGATGACGCGGACCAGGTGGGCGACCGTGGTCCCGACCCGCTCACGCCGGGTGACGCCGTTCGCCGGCGCGGCCGTGGCGTCGTCGGGTGCGTCCGGGCCCTGGTAGTCCACCGTCACTGGTCGCCCTCTCGCCGTCGGCCGTCCTGGAGAATCGGTCGCATGTGCGCCCTGGGTCATTGTGGACCCATCCAGGGGCGTTCTGCAGAGCACAAGGTCATGCCGGTGCGTGAGGTGCCCGAGGACGGGGCGCCGGAATCGTGTGGTTGGTGACGGGATGGTGATCGAGATGATCCGTCCCCGGCGTGGGAGCGGTCACGAAACCGTCACCGGGATTAGGACTTTTGACTCTGTTGTGCAACGGGGAGTGGTGGGATCGTTACGGTGTCGTACGACGCCTGGCCGCGGGCCGGGGAAGAGACCCCAATGACGACGACACAAGGAGCCTTCTGAATGCTTGCCTCGACCTACCAATACCCGATCCTCGATTTCTTCCTGACGATGCTGTACTTCTTCCTCTTCGTCATCTGGATCTGGCTGCTGATCATGGTGTTCGTCGACATCTTCCGGAGCCACGACATGGGCGGACTGGCCAAGGCGTTGTGGGTGATCTTCGTCATCGTCGTTCCCTTCCTGGGTGTCTTCGTGTACCTGATCGCCCACGGTTCGAAGATGCAGGAGCGGGCGGCGCAGCAGGCAGCGGAGCAGCAGAAGGCGTTCGACGCCTACGTCAAGCAGGCGGCCGGCACGAGCAGCGACGACGTGGCCGACCAGCTCTCCAAGCTGGCTGATCTCAAGGCCAAGGGCGTGATCACCGACGCCGAGTTCGAGGCCCAGAAGTCGAAGCTGCTCGCCAGCGCCTGACCCGATTTCCGGCTTACGATGACCCAGACCGGCAGAGCGGAGGAAGCACAATGACCATGGGACCAGTGAGCTACACGGTGATCGCGTTCCCGGGGAACCAGTTCAACGGGAACATCGTCCCTGAGATCGGGAAGCTCGTGGAGAGCGAGGTCGTCCGGATCCTCGACCTGGTCTTCGTCATGAAGGACGAGCAGGGCGACACGGTCAGCCTCGAGTTCGACCAGATGGACGAGCTGGCCGGCTTCGGCGACATCGAGGGTGAGGTGGGTGGCCTCGTCAACACCGAGGACCTCGACCACGTGGCCGCCAACCTGCCGGCCGGCAATTCCGCCCTGGTCATCCTGTGGGAGGATCTCTGGGCGAAGCCGCTGGTCGAGGCCCTACGCGGGTCGGGCGGGGTGCTGGTCGACAGCGCCCGCGTCCCGGCCGACCTCGTGGAGACTGCGTTCGCAGAGCTGGCCGAGGCCCTCAAGAGCTGAGAACCGAGAGACCGAAGAGAGAAGGAGAACGACCATGCCGATGATGCGACGCCGTCCAGTGATGCGGACCGTGGGGAGGACGGCGGTCATCGCCGGGACGGCCACCGTGGTCGCCGGCGGGGTCAGCCGCCACCAGCAGCAGAAGGCCGCGCAGCAAGATGCGGCCGCGGCGCAGGCTCAACAGCCGGTGGCCGAAGCGCCACCCGTGGAGGCGGCGCCGGATTCCGACGAGCTGATCAGCAAGTTGAAGGAGCTCGCCAACCTGAAGGACCAGGGGATCCTGACCGAGGCCGAGTTCGACGATCAAAAGGCCAAGATCCTGGCCGAGATGTCCTGAACGCCTGGAGGCATCCCGGGGCGGGGCGGCCTCGGGCCGCGGAACGGCAGAGAGCGGCACCCAACCGGGTGCCGCTTTTCGCGTCTCGGGGCCGCCCTGGCCGTCGCGATCGGTGGCGTCGTAGGCACGGGGCGACGGGATTATTTGTGAATCCTTGACACGACGGTTGAATCCTGCTGCGATACGCCAAGGCAGTTCGGGCGTCGTGCACAGGCGGCGTGTCGAAAGCGGGGGAGGGTCAATGAGCACGTCAACCTTCATTGATGACGACGTAGCCCAGCTGCACCGGCTGGGGTACGCGCAGGAACTGCGGAGGAGGATGAGCGGCTTCTCCAACTTTGCCGTCTCCTTCACCATCATCTCGGTACTGTCGGGCTGCCTCACCCTCTACTACTTCGGCATGACGTACGGCGGGCCGGTGGTGATCGTGTGGGGCTGGATCATCGTCGGCGCCATGACGCTGCTCGTCGGGCTCGGGATGGCAGAGATCGCATCGGCCTACCCGACGGCGGGAGGTCTGTACTACTGGGCGGCCAAGCTGTCGGAGACCAACTCCGCCGCCTGGAGCTGGTTCACCGGATGGTTCAACCTGCTGGGCCAGGTGGCCATCACCGCCGGGATCGACTACGGGTTCGCCACCTTCTTCACCGTCTTCTTGAACCTGACGACGAACTTCCCCGACACCACCGGTTGGGTGCTGACGGTGTACGCCTGCGTCCTCATCGTCCACGGCCTGATCAACAGCTTCAGCGTGCGGGTGGTGGCGTTCCTCTCCGACGTCAGCGCGTGGTGGCACATCCTCGGGGTGCTCACCATCGCCGTCGTCCTCTTCTTCGTCCCGAGCCACCACGCCTCGGCCTCGTTCGTCTTCACCAAGTTCGAGAACCAGTCGACGCTGGGCGTGCCCTGGTTCGTCTTCATGATCGGCCTCCTGATGGCGCAGTACACCTTCACCGGGTACGACGCCTCCGCCCACATGTCGGAAGAGACGCACATGGCCGACATCTCGGCACCGCGGGGCATCGTCAGCTCCATCGGCATCTCGCTCATCGCCGGCTGGATCCTGATCCTGGCCATCACCTTCGTGATCCCGACGGAACCCAAGGTCTACGCGGCCACGGCGGCCGACACCGCCGCCCCGGTGGCAATCTGGACCGCCGCGCTGTCGCGGGTCGGTGCTGAGCTCTTGTTGTTGATCGCCGTGGTCGCCCAGTTCTTCTGCGGCATGGCATCGGTGGCGGCCAACTCGCGGATGCTCTTCGCCTTCAGCCGCGACGGTGCCGTACCGGGCCACCGGTGGTGGCATCGCATCAACCCGCGCACCCGCACGCCCACGAACTCCATCTGGTTCTGCGTGGTCTTCTCCTTCCTCCTCGCGGTGCCGTCCCTGTGGAGCGGTGTCGCCTACGCGGCCGTGACGTCGATCGCCACCATTGGGCTCTACATCGCCTACGTGCTGCCCACGCTCTTGCGACGCATCAAGGGGAAGAGCTGGCAGGGCGGCCGCTGGTCGCTTGGCAAGTGGAGCCCGCTCGTGGGCTGGCTCAGCATCCTCTGGGTCGCCTTCATCGCGGTGCTCTTCATGCTCCCCGAGGTCGCCTTCAGCACCATCAACCGGGACAACTTCAATTACGCCCCGGTGGCGGTCGGCGTCGTCCTGCTGTTCTCCGGCGGCTACTGGTTGATCAGTGCCCGCAAGTGGTTCACGGGCCCGCGGTCCCAGGGCGACGAGGGGCAACTGCGCAAGATCGAGGCGGAATTCGACACCATCGAGCGCGAGCTCGAGGAGGTGGACTGAGCCTCGGGCGGGGTAAGCCCACTCGCCCCGGGGTCCCGGTGCACCCCCTGGTCAAAGCGGCTCTTCTCGGCCCTCCGGGCCCCATCGGTCCGGAGAAGGCGAGCCCCCGAACGGAGGCCTGGCCGGTAACGTAAGCCGGATGTGGCCGAACGACAGCGGTGGCGGGGTCGCCTTGGACCGCGTCGGCTCGACCTCCGTTGCACGTGCCTGAACTGCCGGGACACGACGTGGTGCGCGTGCAGGAACCCCCGCTGACCGAGTCGTCGCCGCGAGATCCTGGGCCCTCGCCCCGGGACACGTGGTGGTGGGTGCCGGGCGCCATCACGGTGATCACCATCGCCAGCGTCATCGTCGTGACGCTCTCGCAGCTCCATCCGAGCCTGCTGCTCACCAACACCACGACCACCGGCGGCGACACGGGCGCGCACATCGCGATGCCCAAGTACCTCGAGACGCTGCTGCTCCACGGGCACCTCACCGGCTGGGACCCCGGCTGGTACGACGGGTTCCCCCTCTACACCTTCTACTTCACCCTGCCCGACCTCTTCATCGCGATCGGCGGCTGGGTCATCCCCTACGACATCGCGTTCAAGATGGGCACGATCCTCGGATCGGTCCTGCTTCCCGTCTGCGCCTGGGCCTGCGGTCGCTTCTTCCGCCTCCGCCCGCCGCTCCCCACCCTGCTGGCGGCCGCCACCTTGCCGTTCCTCTTCGACTACACGTTCACCATCTACGGCGGCAACCTGTTCTCGACACTGGCGGGGGAGTACGCGTTCTCCTTCAGCCTCTCCCTGGCCATCTTGTTCCTGGGTCTGTTCGCCTGCGCGGTCCGAGAGGGCAGGTACCGCGGCTGGGCCGCCGTCGTGCTGGCCGGCTGCGTGCTGTCGCACATCGTCCCGGGTCTGTACGCACTGGGGGGCGCCGTCATCTTGACGGCGATCGAGCTCCTGCCCGCCCGCTGGGGCGTTGCCGACTCGAGACTCCGGCTGTGGCGCAACGACGAGACGACCGAGCCCGTCCCCCGGACCCGCATCCTGTGGTGGGCCGGCTCGACCGTCGGCATCGGTCTGTTGCTGACCGGATGGTGGCTGGTTCCCTTCGGCCTCGAACACGCCTATACGACCTCCATGGGCTACCAGAACGTGGAAGGTTGGGCCCAGTACTTCCGCGAGGCCGACGCCTGGGCCCTCGTTATCGCCGGGCTCGGTGCCGTGACCGCATTCCTCGTGCGCAGCCGCTTCGGCATTGCCATCACGGTCTTGGGCATCGTGTCGGCGCTCGCCACCGCGCTCGACCCACAGGGCAGCCTCTACAACGTCCGGCTCCTACCCCTCTGGTTCATCTCCGTCTACCTGATGGCGGCCTGGACCTTCGGTGTGGGCTGCATCGCCGTCGCGGTGTGGTGGCGCCGGGCGCGGGCCCGCCGTTGGGAGGCGGCCATGGAGAGTGCTGCGCCGTGGGCCGAGGGCGGGCCCCCGTCCCTCGCGGACCCGGCCGCTGGGGCCGGCCCTCTTCTCGCCCCCCGACGTCCGCCGTCCCCCAGGTGGGGTCCGGCGGCCGTGAGCGGGGCCGTTCTGGGCTTGCTCGCGGTGATGGTGGCCGTCGTACCCCCCTTCATCTTCCCGGCTTCGTCGCTCCCGGTCACCGTCGGCCCCAACGAGGTGACGAACTGGTCCTCCTACAACTACGAGGGCTACGAGGGTCAGGCGTCGTATCCCGAGTACCGCTCCATCATCCAGACGATGGAGGCGGTCGGCAGGCGCTACGGCTGCGGGCGCGAGATGTGGGAGTACAGCGACAGCGAGAACCGCTTCGGGACGCCCGAAGCCCTCATGCTGCTGCCGTACTGGACGAACGGGTGCATCGACTCGATGGAGGGACTCCTGTTCGAGTCCTCGACGACCACGCCTTTCCACTTCATCAACCAGGCCGAGCTGTCGGCAGGACCGTCCGAGCCGGAGGTCGGGCTGCCGTACGGCCCGGTCGACGTGACGCTCGGGGTACAGCACCTCCAGCTGCTCGGGGTGAGGTACTTCATGGCGGAGACCCCGACGGTCGAACAACAGGCGGACGCGGACCCGGCCTTGAAGCTGGTTGCCCGCACCGGCCCGTGGACCTACGACTACAGCGGCGTCCTCTCGCACACGACCTGGGACATCTACGTCGTGAAGGACTCCGCCCTCGTCACCCCCCTGCAGAACGAGCCCGTCGTGCTCTCCGGGGTCAAACCCGCGCCCTCCAGTTGGCTCAACCCGTCTCTGGCCTGGTACGACGATCCGGCCCGGTGGGACGTCGAGCTCGCCCAGGACGGCCCGCCCGCGTGGCCCCGCACGTCGGTCAGCGACATCCACCCGACCGTCAAACGCGTCGGGACGACCCGGGTGACTGCCGTGTCCCAGACCGACTCCTCCATCAGTTTCCACGTCTCACGGGTCGGGACACCGGTGCTGGTCAAGGTCTCCTACTTCCCGAACTGGCATGCCAGCGGCGCCGAGGGGCCCTGGCGGGTGACGCCCAATCTCATGGTGGTCGTGCCGACCAGCCACGACGTCACGCTCACCTACGGTGGATCGCCGGCGGACGACGTGGGCCTCTTGGCCACCCTGATCGGGATCGGGGCCCTGGTGGCGCTGTTCGTGGTGCCCCCGGTTCGCCGACGGAGGCTCGGCCCCCAAGCTTGAGAGCGGGCTCGCGACTCCCCGCCGACGATCGCCCTCACGTCACCTGCTCATCGGCTCGCTCCCCCTGGTGCCCCAGCCGGCCCGCTGCCGATGGTACATGAGACAAAAGGGACAGATAGTGTCTAATATGTCCTTGATGACCGCGACGTTGCAGGAAACACCCACGGCGGTCGGGACCGGGTCCTCCCGCACCTTCAACCCGACCGAGGAGCGGATCCTGACGGCGGCCCTGGGCCTCATCGGGCGCCGCGGGGTGCGACGGCTCGGCATGCAGGAGATCGCCGAGCACGCCGGGGTGTCGCGGGGCACCCTGTACCGCTACTTCCCGAGCAAGGACTACGTGCTGACGGGTGCCGCCGCCTACGACGAGCGTCGGTTCAGCGTCGGGCTCGACGAGGTGTTGGCGGCCGTGCACGCGCCCGAGGACCGCATCGGGGCCTTCATGGCCTACGCCTTCGACTTCATCCGGTCCCACCCCTGCCGCCCCCTCTTCGAGTCCGAATCGGGTTTCGTGATGGGCTACCTCTTGGACCACCTGCCGTCCCTGCGGGCCGAGCTCGTCCTGCGGCTCGGGGACGCCCTCGACACCGTGCCCGCCGTCGCATCCGGCGCGATCGGACGTGGTCAGTTGGTGGACGTCATCGTCCGGCTCTTCGCGTCGAGCTGGATCATCCCCGAGTCGGACGAGGCGTCGCTCGTGCAGTCAATGAACCGCATCCTGCAAATCGCACCCGGACAACCCGATGGAGACTGACATGGAGACCACGGAGACCACGGAGACCACGGAGCCCGGCTACGGCGGCAACCCGCTCGGTGGGATGGACCCCGAAATGGCGGCGAACCCGCAGCCCACCTTCAAGTTGCTGCGCGACGACATGCCGGTCATGTCCATCGACATGCCGTCGGGCGCCCGGGGGGTCCTGCTGTCGCGCAAGGAAGAGATCATGGAGACCCTGCGTCACCCGGAGATCTTCTCCTCCAACATGGACGCGGTCGACCTCAAGAACAAGCGACCGATGATCCCCCTGCAGATCGACCCGCCCGAGCACAAGAAGTTCCGCAAGTTGCTCGACCCGCTCTTCGCGCCACGCAAGATGGCGCTCTTGGACGACGAGGTCTCTGCTCTCGTGAACCAGCTCATCGACGGCTTCGTCGACCGGGGGGAGGTGGACTTCGCCAAGGAGTTCTCCATCCCCTTCCCCTCCCAGGTCTTTCTCACCCTGCTGGGCCTGCCCCTCGAAGAGCTCGACCGCTTCCTCACCATGAAGGACGGCGTCATCCGCCCGGACCACGTGACCGGGAAGCTCTACGGGTCGCCGGAGGCGGCCGACTACCAACAGATGATCGCGGACTCCGTCTACGACTACTTCAACGAGATCCTCGACCAGCGCGAGGTCGAGCGGCGCGACGACCTCCTCTCACGCTTCCTCGACGCCGAAGTCGAGGGGGACCGCCTCACGCGCGAGGACATCCTCGACATCTGCTTCCTCTTTCTGATCGCGGGGCTCGACACCGTCACCGCCACGCTCGATTGTATGTTCGCCTTCCTGGCGCAGCATCCCGAGCAACAGCGCCAGCTCGTCGAGGACCCCGCGCTCATTCCGAACGCCATCGAGGAGCTGTTGCGCTGGGAGACCCCTGTCATGGGCATCGCCCGGGTGGCCGTCGCCGATACCGAGCTCGCGGGCTGTCCGATCCACGCCGGCGACCAGGTGATGGTGATGATCGGCTCGGCCAACACCGACGAAGCCGAGTTCCCCGACGGGGAGGTGGTGCGCTTCGACCGGGAGGTCAACCCCCACATCGCCTTCGGCGGCGGCATCCACCGCTGTCTCGGTTCCCACCTGGCGCGCCTCGAGCTACGGGTCGCGCTGCGAGAGTGGCACAAGCGGATACCCGAGTACGCGGTCGAGTCCGGCCACACGCTCACCTACACGCCGGGCATACGCTCCATCGACCACTTCCCCATGCGCTTCACCGTGCCGGCGTAGCCGCTTCGGCGCTGCGCCGCCCGCGGTCGGCCACGTGCTCGGTCCAGCGGCCGTCATGCCAGTAGCGCTGCTCGTGGTGGCCCGACGGGTCCGGGTACCAGCCCGAGGGGGCAACGCTCCCGTCGCCCGTCGACCCTGCCGGTGGGGGCCGGCGGTGCATCCGGGCCTGCCGGCTGAGCTCGGACAGCTCCTCGACGAGGTGGTCCGCCTCGGCCACCTCGCGGTCTCGGAACTCGGCCCGGGCTCGCTTCCCCGCCACGTCCACGTGCACGGTGGCCAGCCCGAGGGGTCGCTGCAGCGGGCCCTGGACACGGCGGATGCTCTGTGACTTCTCGAGCGGGACCCAGGTCGTCGTCCGGTTGATGCGCCCCGTGACGCAGACGGCGTGCGCGCCGTCGTGACCCGCGGAGAGGAAATGGAAGCTCAGCGGAGCCTTGAGCCGGGCCCGGCGTGGTGGCGGCGTGCGCTGCGGATTCGGTGCCCCCAACAGGCGGGCCAGCAGGTGCCAGGAGTCCTGCTGGGAGCCCACCGGGAGCAGCGCCTTGCGCACGACGCTCGTCCCCTCACCCCGTTGGTTGCGTGCGGTCGACCCCGCCACGTCCACTTCGAGGCGGCACCAGCCGAAGGGCCGCCACAGGAGGGGCTCCACCTGCCGCACCGCCTGGATGCGCCCGTAGGGCACCGTCTCGGAGATCGTCTGCAGCAACCCGCGCCGGATGCGCACCCCCTCGGGTCCCTCGACCGCGATGAAGCCGTACTGGCCGGAGAGTCGGCGCCAGACCACGCCGGCGAAGCTGAGCAGGTACACCGCCAGGAAGCCGGCCACGGTACCGGCCGTCCTCGGCTCGAACGCATCGAGCACCCCGAGGGTCGCCACGCTGCCGATCAGGATGATGCTCACGAGGGAGAGGAGGACCGAGCCGAGCAGGCGCCCCGTCGTCACGCTCGCCATGGGCAGTCCGGTGTTGCTCGACACCGCCGGGTCGCTCTCGTGGTGCCCGGCCAGCAGGACGAGGCGAAGCTCGGCCGCCTCCGTCTCGGCGAGATAGGCCAGCCGGCCGTCCGTCGACCCCGACCCGGCGAGGCGGACGCGGAGCTCTGACACGCCGAGCATGCGGGCGAGCAAAGGGCGGACGATGTCGACCGCCTGGACGCGGGCCAATGGCAACCGCCGTGAGTCCTTGCGGATCAGCCCGGTCTCGATGCGCAGGGTGTCCCCCTCGAAGCGCCAGCGGGTGACCATCCAGTGCACGTAGCCGTAGACGCGCGGAGACCAGCGTGATGACGACGAGGTAATCGGTCTCGGCGGTGCTGTTCTCCGCCTTCGAGTGGACGGTCGAGACGAGGAACAAGAAAATGAGTGCCGGCGCGAGACGCCCGACCCGCGCCACGGGGGAGAGCGGGTGGAGACGGCGCCAGCCCTCGCCCGAGGACGCTGCGTCGGGGTCGTCCTCCGTCACATCCCCGCCGCCATCGACTCGCCCAGCTCGGTCAGGCGGTCCCGGAGTCGGGCTGCCTCCGCCCGCTCGAGCCCCGGAATGCGGGCGTCGCTGGCCGCGGCCGCCGTGTGCAGCTTGACCGTGGACAGTTGGAAGAGCCGCTCGATGGGTCCCGCCGTCAGCTCGACGAACTGCATCCTCCCGTAGGGCACCACCGAGAGCCGCTGCACCATGACACCCCGGGCGACGATGAGGTCCTCGTGGCGCTCCAGGTAGCGCCAGGCCCGGTACCGGCGACGCACGAACCACGACAGGGCGGTGCCCAACGTCAGGACGACGGCCAGGGCGACCAACGCGGCCGGCGCGCCCAGAGCGGCCAGGAAGACGAGGCCGAAGAAGGTTCCCCCCACCACCGTGCACGCGGCCACCTCGGCCCGCCGCATCCGCCACAGCCCCGGGGAGGGGCGGAGCCAGGCCAGCTCGTCCGCGGTCGTCATGGACAAAACGTTAAAGGGAACGCTTGCCCTCTAGGGTGGCAATTGTGACCGAGTTGCGGCGAACGGCCAGCCGGCGCCTGGCCATGGCGCTCGAGCCGCTGGCCGGCCAGGTGTACTTCTCACCGGAATGCCACACGGCCTACGCCGGGCTCGGCTTTGGGCCCAGCCCGGGCTCCCTGCCCGGCGGTGTGCAGTTGCCGGACGGGCCCGCCTACTTCACGAGTCGCGGCTCGGTGATGGGACAGGTGCCGGGTGAGGTGGTGGCGGCCGCCTTCGCCGTGTTCAACCCCGAGGTGGTGGTCCCGGCGGTGGAGTTCGGTTGGACCAAAGTGGACGCGCCGACCATCTGCGCGGCGCGTACCCGGGGCGCGGTGGCCCAGCTGGTCCGGGTCCTCGGGTCGGAGCCGCCGGGATTGACCCGCGCCACCGACCTGCTGGCGCGTGCGGTGGCACCGCTGCGGCCTGCGGGCAAGCCGCTGTTCGCCGGGCTCCAGAGCCTGGGTTTGCCCGGCGATCCCATGGGCGACCTGTGGCGCCTGGCCGACACGTTGCGCGAGTACCGGGGTGACGCTCACACGGCGGCGTGGACGTCGGCCGGACTGGACGCCACCGAGGTCGGCCTCCTCACGGAGCTCTACTGGGGCCTCCCCATGCGCACCTACGTCCGCACCCGTGCCTGGTCCGAGGCCCAGCTCGACGCGGCCGAGGGCCGCCTGTCGGATCGTGGCCTCGTGGCCGACGGCAGCCTGACCGAGGTGGGGCGGGCGCTGCGCGAGTCGGTCGAGGCGTCCACCGACGTGCAGTGCGTGCCCGTCCTCGACGCGCTGGGTCAGGCGCTCGACGAGCTGGTCGGGTTGCTCGCCCCCTGGGGCCGGGCCATCCGCGGCGCCGGCGGCTACCCGCCGCAGGGGCCGCACGATCTGGCGCCCACCCGCTGACGCCGGGCAGGCGCAGCGCCCGCCCCGACTCAGTACAGCGGCGACCAAGCGGCGCTGCGCAGGATCCGGCTCTCCCAGCGGTCGCGCACGGCGAGCGCGTCGTGCATCCAGGTCCCCGGGGCGGCGGCCGACGGCGGCATGTCGTTGGCGAGCAGGTAGAGGAGAGCCTTGTGGTTCACGATGCGCTGCCACAAGACCACCTCGTTGGTGCGGTGTGAGCCGTAGACGGGCTGGAAGGCCGCCTCGAGCTCGATGATGCTCCGCCCTTCCTGCCTCGACTTGCTCAGCTCGGTGTCGTAGAGGGTCCCGGCCTTGCCGAGGTAGGCCCGGAGGCCGCCGGGGTAGGGCCACGCCGTGTCCTCCATGAAGAGGCTGAGCTCGTGCGGGGCGCCGGACGTCGGGACCGCCGCCAGGTCGATGTTCTGCACCGGCGACCATGACACCGGGGTCAGGATCTTGGCCTCGCAGGTGTGCCGCATGGCGTCGACCTCGGCGGACCACTCGGCCAGGTCGCCCTCGCGGATGCGTTCGGCCAGCTCGGCCCAGGCTGCGGCGTCCCGGCAGCCGACGATGGACACCACGGTGTACGCCGGTCCGCTCCCGTGGGCCACCCGGAGGAACCACAACAACCGGCAGCCCTCGCTCTCCGCCAGGGCGGGGAGGAGCTGGTCCCGGTAGGCCGACTCGAACAGCTCCTCTTGTGAGCCCGCCACCCGGTGCACTTCGTGGAGCAGCAGCACGGTGTTCCCCCTTGCTCTCGGTCCTCAGCGCGTGGTGGCGATGCCGCCATCGACCGGGATGATGGCGCCGGTCAGGTAGGCGCCGGCCCGCGACGACAGGAAGATCGCCGCGCCGGCCACGTCGTCGGGGCGGCCGATGCGCTTCAGCGGGGCGTTCGCCGCGATCTGCTCCCCGAACGCCTCCAGCGTGGCGGCCATCATCTTCGACTCGAAGGGCCCCGGTGCGATGGCGTTCACGGTGATCGTCGGGGCCAGTCTCTTGGCCAGGTGGCGCGTCATCTGGTGCACCGCCGCCTTCGACGCCGAGTAGGAGTAGGTCTCGAGCTGGGGCACTCCGATACCGTCGATGGAGCCGACGTTGATGACGCGGGCCGGCTCGTCCGCGGTCCCCGCCTTCTCCAGGAGCGGCACCAGGAACTTGGTCAGGTGGAAGAGCCCCTTCACGTTGAGGGCGAGGACCCGCTCGAACGCGGCCTCGTCGTGGTCCGCCAGCGGCGTGCCCCAGGTGGCGCCGGCGTTGTTGACCAGGATGTCGAGCTTGTCGACCTGCGCCGCCATTTCGTCGGCCAGCCGGCGGCACTCCACCTCCTTGGAGAGGTCGGCGGGGATTCCGACGCAGGCGCCCTTCTTCGAGAGCTCGGCGGCCACCTCCGCACAGGCGTCGGCCTTGCGGGACGAGATGTACACGGTGGCACCGGCGTCGACGAAGCCCTCGGCGATCATCCTGCCGATGCCCCGGGTGCCCCCGGTGACGAGCGCCGTCTTGCCGGCAATCGAGAACAGCTCAGAGGCACCCATGGCCACATTGTGGCCCACCGGCGGCCGCCGGGCCTCTCAGACTGCCGGCGGCGCGGCCAGCGCCAGGGCGCTCCTTACCATGACCTCCGCACCGACCCGCAGGGAGGCGTCCTCGACCGAGAAGGTGGGGCTGTGGTGCATGCCGCTCGAGCCGTCGGCCGCCGCGCCACCCACGAAGAAGTAGCACCCCGGGAGGTGGTCGAGAAACTCGCTCACGTCGTCGCTCGGGGACGCGGGCGGCATCCGGATCACGGATCCGTCTCCCAGCGCGGCCCGGGCCTGCGCTTCCACCAGTTCGGTGACCGTCGGGTCGTTCACCACGGCCGGGGTGTGCTCGGGCGTCTCCAGCTCGATGTGGACGCCCTGAGCCTCGGCGACCGAGGCGCACAGCGCCCGGAGCCGGGCGAGGGCCTCCGCGCGCTGCCCGGGCGTGAACGTGCGCAGTGTGCCGGTGACCCGGGCCGAGGTGGGGACCACGTTGACCGCGGTCCCGGCGCGGAGCGTGCCCGCGCTGCACACGCAGTTGGCCTCCTCGTAGGTCAAACCCTGGACCACCTCACCCAACCGCTCGACCAGCTCCGCCGTGGCCCGGATGACGTCGCCCTGGCCCGTCGGTATGGCCCCGTGACCTCCCGGCCCCGTCAACGTGAAGCGCAGCGAGTGCGCTTCGGACATGGAAACGCCACCGCGCAGGGCCACCATGCCGGTGGGAGCCTGGGAGGTCACGTGGAACCCGACGAGACGCGCACCTTCCATCACTGCCAGTGCGCCGTGCTCGACCATCGTCTTGGCGCCGCACAGTGCCTCTTCGCCGGGCTGGAACACGAACACGTAGCGACCAGGCAGGTCCTCCCGCCGCGACACCAGCACCGAGGCGGCACCGAGCAGTGCGGCCACGTGGACGTCGTGCCCGCAGGCGTGCATCACACCCTCGACCTCCGAGTGGACCGCCCTGGCCTCGTCCTCTTGCACCGGCAGGGCGTCGATGTCGGCGCGGAAGACCACGCTGTGGCCGGGCCGCCCGCCCTCCATGACGAAGATCCCACCCGTGTCGGTGACCCGCACTGCCTCGCCGATGCCCAGCCCCGCCATGCGGTCGCGGATCAGCCCCGTCGTGTGGTGCTCGGCGAAGGCGAGCTCCGGCCGGCGGTGCACCTCCCGGCGCAGGTCCACCATCTCGTCGTAGGCGGCATCGCCGAGTGCCGTCCCGAAGAGGTCGGTCACCTCAGCGCCCGAGGAGGTCGCGGGCGATGTGGGTCACCTGGATCTCGTCGGTCCCGGCGTAGATCTGGAACACCTTGGCGTCGCGGGCCAACTGCTCGACCCGGAACTCGGACATGTATCCGTTGCCGCCGAAGAGCTGCACGGCCTCCATCGCCACCTCCGAGGCGGCCTGGGCCGAGTAGAGCTTCATGGCCGAGGCCTCGGCCAGGGTCAGGCTCTTGCCCGCCGCGCTCATCTCGATGTGCCGGAACACGAGGTTCTCGACGTTGAGGCGGGCGACCTCCATGCGGGCCAGCTTGAGCTGGATGAGCTGGAACTCCGCGATGGGTCGCTCCCACAACAGCCGGTCCTTGGCGTATTGGACCGAGAGCCTGAGGCACTCCTCGATGAGGCCGAGCGACATGGCGGCGACGCCGGCCCGCTCGGTGACGAAGTTGCCCTTGGCGCTCTCCCGACCCTCGTTCCCGCCCGGCTGACCCTCGCTCTCTCCGAGGAGGCGGTCCTTGCCGACCCGCACGTCGGTGAGGAACAGCTCGCCCGTCGGCGACGAGTGCAGCCCCATCTTGCGGAACGGCTTGGACTGTTCGAGGCCGCGCATGCCGCGATCGAGGATGAAGGTGAGCACGGGGCGCTGGCGCAGCGGCGCGTCGTTCCCGTCATCGAGCTTGGCGTAGAAGACGATCGTGTCCGCGTAGGGGCCGTTGGTGATGAAGGTCTTGTTGCCGTTGAGGACGTATTCGTCGCCGTCCCGCACGGCGGTCGAATTCATCCCGCCGAGGGCGTCGGAGCCCGAGTCGGGCTCGGTGATGGCCCAGGCGCCGATCTTGTCCAGCGTCAGCAGGTCCAGGCCCCAGCGCTCCATCTGGGCCGGCGTCCCGCTCTTCATGATGGTGCCGCCGGCGAGGCCGGTGCTGACCCCGAGCGCGGTCACGATGCCGGGGCAGTAGTGGCACAGCTCGATGATCGGGATCAGGGTGAGGGCGGCGTTCCCGCGACCCTCGGACCGCGCGGGCGCCGCGGCGGCCGACGTCTTGCGCTCGAGCGCCCGCTTGAAGGCGTCCCGCGCCATGGCGTCGAGCCCGAAGGTCCGGTAGAGCTTGCGGATCACCTCGTAGGGCGGGGTGTCGCCGTGCTCGAGCTCCTCGACGTTCGGCTCGACCTCTTCCTCGACGAACCGCCGCACGGCGTCGCGGATTGCCAGCTGCTCCTCGGACCACTCGAACATGACGTGCCTCCTGCGGCCTCGGCGGGCCCCCGCGCTCTCGACCCTACTGGCAGCGTCAGGCGTCGGCGATGCGCTTGAGCGTGTTGCGGTCGGTGTGGACGACCTGCTCGGGCATCCTGCCGTGATGGATCACCGTCGTCTCGGAGTAGGTGAACTCGCCCTCGACGCTGGTGTCGATGGTCACCTCGTACCGGATGGACTGGGCGTTCTTGTCCAGCCAATTGTTCGAGAGGATGCCGTAGGTGTGGCTGCCCACGTTGGCGTGCAGGGTGAAGGTGGTGGCGCCCGGCGTGACGGTGGCGCCGGCGACGATGGCCGAGCCGCGGGGGATGAGGAAGCAACGGACCACCTCGCTGTCGCGGGCGTCCCACATCCAGTAGCCGACCTCGGTGTGGAAGGGGTTCTCCTCGTCGCCCCGCCAGGCCGCCATGCGGTAGTCGAGGCCGTAGAGGACCTGGCTCGCGTTCTCGACCGGCCCGAAGGGCTTGAAGTCGACGTGCTCGCGGTAGGGGGTCAGGCCGATCTTCCCGGTGTCGTTGGCGTAGGCCACGTCCTCGCCCTGCTCGCCCTCCCAGATGCCGGCCAGACGGGCCAGGGGCCCCCATTCAGGTCCTGCGCTCACCGTTCCCTCCCGCTCCACTCGACTGATCGGGGCCACCATAGAGGCCCCGCGAGGAGGCGCTAAATGCCCCCTATCGCCGCGGCATCTGGTCCACGAGCATGCCCGGCGCGGTTCCCTCGGTCCGCGGCCCGGGCTTCGGGCGCCGCCCGATCCGGGTGCCGCGGGCGCCCTCGGCGTGCCGCTGGGTGCGGGCCACGATGATGCGGCTCGACACCAAGAGGAGCAGCACGATCACGACGAGGATCAGGGCGGCGTCGTAGGACAGGTAGTGGTACTGCGTCTCCGGCGCGTTGTAGTACGTGAAGACGACGTAGGTCAGGTAGGGGAATTCGGCGTGGGTCAGCGAGTGCGGCAGCGTGTTCGAGAACCCCGCCGTGTAGATGAGTGGTGCGGTCTCGCCGCAGGCGATGGCGAGCGCGAGCAACAGGCCGGTGACGATCCCGGGCAGCGCGCTCTTGAGCACCACCTTGCGCAGCCCGTACCCCATCGACATCCCCAGGGCCTCGGCCCCCTCCCGGTAGCCCGTCGGGACCTGGCGCAGGGAGTTCTCGGTCGTCTTGGCGATGTAGGGGATGACCATGATGGAGAGGATGATCAGCGCGGACAGGAGCGAGAAGCCCCAGTGCAACCCCACCACCAGCGCCACGTACCCGACGTAGCCGAGCACGATCGAGGGGAAGCCCGAGAGGATGTCCGAGGCGGTGCGCAGAGGGGCGCTGACGCGCCCGCTGAACCGGCCGGTCCGGGCCAGCTCGGCCAGGTGGATGCCCGCGAGCACGCCGATCGTCCCCGCGATGAGGAAGACACCCAGCATGAGGATCAGGGTGCCGAGGATCTGGTCGCGCAGTCCACCGCCGGTGGAGGTCAGGGGGGTCCACAGGACGCTCCACCGCCAGTGTGACCAGGCGCGGGCCAGCACGCCGATGAGGACCCAGGCCGCCGGCGCCATGATGAGGATGAGCGCCAGGTAGGTGAGCACCCGCCACAGGGTCGACGAGACGCGCCGGCGCCTGGTTGCGGGCCCGCCCGCCAGCATCGTGCTCATCAGGCACCCCCGACCGGCGCGCCGACCCGGCTCGTGCGGGTGATGATCAACCGGGCGATGAGGTTGACCGCGACGGAGATCACGGCGAGCACGAGGGCCAGCTCGGCCAGGGTGGCCACGGCGAAGCCGGTCCCGTCGGTCAGGGCCCCGTCGAGCTGGGTCAGGATCGTGGCGGCGACGGTGGTGAACGGCCCGTAGATGTTCACGGGGATGCGGAGCGCCGCGCCGCCGATCATGGCCACGGCGATCGTCTCTCCGAGCGCGCGGCCAAGACCCAGGACGGTGGCGCCGATGATCCCCGACCGCACCCAGGGCAGGGTCACCTTGGACGCCACCTCCCAGTCGGTCATGCCGAGGGCGGAAGCGCCTTCCTTGGGGAGCGGGGGCACCTGCTGGAACAGGTCGCGAGTGGTCGAGGTGATGATGGGGACGATCATGAGGGAGAGCACGATGCCGGCGGTGAGAAGGCCCTCGCCCGAACCGACCGGACCGCGGAAGTACTTCAGCACCGGCACGTCGGGGGCGTTGTTGGCGATGATCGGGTACACGTTCTTGGCCAGCCACGGGCCGAAGGTCAGGATGCCCCACAGCCCGAGGACGACGCTCGGGATACCGGCGAGGATCTCGATGGTGAACCCCAACGGCCGCGAGATCCACCCGGGCATGCGCTCGGTCAGCGCGAAGGCGGCGCCGAGGGACAGGGGGAGGGCGATGACCAGGGCGATCAGCGAGGAGACCAGGGTGCCCCACAGGATGGCCCAGGCGCCGAACTGGGCCCCCATGGGGTGCGCGACGCCGTCGGTGTGCACGACGGCGCCGTAGCCGCTGCCGTAGGTCCAGTTCCTGCCGTAGAGGAAGTACCAGCCGTTGACCCGGATGGCGGGGTAGGCCTTCACCGCCAGGACCGTCACCGCGAAAATCAGGGCGGCCAGCGGCAGGATCACTGCCACCCAGGCGGTCCCGCGCCAGGCGTGCTCCTCGTTCCGCCGGAAGAAGTCCGCCGCCCGGCGGGGCAGCGGCGGCTTGCCGATCGACTCCGCCTGTGGCGTGGCGGGGATGCTCCCCGCCACGCCGCCGACGGTGGTCACTACTGGATGCCGAGGATCTGCTTCACCGACTGCGCCTCGACCTTGGAGGGCAGCGCCTGGAAGTTGACCTGCGCCAGATACGACGAGTTGTTGCCGTACTTGGGGCTGATGGCGAACTCGAGCACCGACCGGATGTTCTTGGCGTCCGAGCTGCTCGACTGGTGGCTGGAGACGATGGCGTACTCGTAGTTGACGATCGGGTAGCCGCCGCTGGCCGAGCCGTAGATCAGCGAGATCGTGCCGTTGGCCGGCGTCTTCTTGGCGAACGCCGCCGCCTCGGCCTCGATGGACGCCGCGTTGGGCACCACGTACTGGCCCTTGACGTTCTGCAGCTGGGCGTAGCCGAGCCCGGCCTGCAGGGTCTGGGTCAGGTAGCTGATCCCGATGTAGGCGATGCAACCCGGCGTCGCCTTGCAGCCCGACACCATGCCCGAGTTGCCCATCTCACCGAGCGCGCCGGGGGCGTTGGGCCACGGGACCGTGGTGTTGTACCCGATCTTGGCTCCCCACCCGGAGGGGTCGGTCTTGGACAGGAACTGCGTGAACAGGAACGTGTCACCGCTGCTGTCGGAGCGGTGCAGCGTCACGATGGGGGTGGCCGGGAGGGTGACTCCCGAGTTCAGGCTCGCGATCTGCGAGTTGTTCCACGTGGTGATCTGGCCCTGGTAGATCTCCGAGATCACCTTCCCGGTGAGCTTCAGGTGCGAGAGGACGCCCGGGATGTTGTAGGCGATCATCTGGGCCGAGATGGCCAGCGGGATGTTCTTGAGGTCCGGGTTGGCCGACACGACGCTCGGGGACAGGTAGGCGTCGGAGGCGCCGATGTCGATCGTGCCGTTCTCGGCCTCCGAGATCCCGGTCCCCGAGCCTGTCCCTGCGGTCTGGATGGTGCTGCTCGGGAACTTGGAGTTGTAGCCGCCGGCCCAGAGGTTGAAGAGCGGGTAGAGCAGGGTGCTGCCCGTCTCGGTCACGGTGCCGCCCGAGGGTGTCTCCACGCCGCTGCTGGGCAGCTTGGTGCTGGCCGACGCCGCCGCGCCGAACACGACCGAGCTCAGCGCGAGCCCGGCCAGAACGGTGACGACCATGCCCCGCCTCAGTCGTGCCGCGCCTATCAATGTGTTCACAGGTTCTCTCCTTGTGAGGTGGTTGTTGTCTGCTTCGGTGTTGTTGATCGGTGAACTCGTGCGGTCGCCATCCGCTCCGGTAGTCACGTGGTTGGGGCCGGGCCCTATCCCATCCGCCCCGTGACGTACCGCTCGGTGTCGGGATGCTTGGGCCGGTTGAAGAGGTCGTCGGTCGGGCCATGCTCCATCAGTTGCCCTTGGTAGAAGAACATGGTGTGGTGCGACACCCGCATCGCCTGGCCGAGGTTGTGCGTGACCACGATCAGCGTCAGCGCGGGCGTCAGCGTCTTGAGCAGCGCCTCGATCGACTCCGTCGTCACCGGGTCCAGCGCGGACGTCGGCTCGTCGAGCAGCAGGACCTCGGGCCCGACCGCGAGCGCCCGAGCCAGGCACAGGAGCTGTTGTTGCCCGCCTGAGAGCCGGAAGGGCGAGTCGCTGAGCCGGTCCTTGACGGCGTCCCACAGGCCGACCTCCGTCAGGCGCCGCTCGCACACGACGTCGAGCTGCTTTCCCTTGGCGATGCGGTGCGCCTTGACGCCGGCCACCACGTTGTCCTTGATCGACATCGGGAACGGATTCGGTCGTTGGAACAACATGCCGACGCGGCGGCGCAGCGTCAGGAGATCGACGCGCTGGTCCCACAGGCTCTCTTTGTCGAGCGTCACGTCTCCGGCGCGCTCGAAACCGGGGACGCGATCGTTCATCCGGTTCAGCGTGCGCAAGAAGGTCGACTTGCCCGAGCCCGTCGGCCCGATGAGCGCCGTGATGGACCCCCGCTTCAGCTCCACGTTGATGTCGGCGAGCACGGTGCGTCCGGAGAACCCGAGCGTCAGCTTCGTCGCCTCCATGACGTGCTCCGGCCTGGAAGCGTCGGGATCGAGGGCCTTGAGCGCCTCGTCGACATAGGTCTGTGGCTCTGTCGTAACGAGTTCGTTACGTGTCTCGCCAGGCTCTCCGTCGTCCACTACGAGGACCGTAGCCACACCGAATGAACGTCCGGCAACAAGAAAGCAATCTCAGAGTGAACTGTTTGCTAAGCAACGGTTTCGGGTGCTCCTGCCCACCTCGACACCGCCGTCACGGGCACCTCAGGCCCGATGATGGACCCCGGTCTCCGGGGCCGTGCGCGCCACCGCATCCCGATGGGCCGCGGCGATGGCCATGACGATGCCCGGCGCCCAGGCGATGACCGTCAGGCATGCGAGCGCGGCGGGGATCGACAGCACGAGCGCCGCCCCCGTCGAGAACAACGCGCACAGGCCGGCCGTGCTGCTCAAGAAGGCGGCGACCAGCCAGGCGATCCACCAGTGCAGGACTCGTGGGCGGTGGGGGTCGCCCGGCGGCAGGCAGTCGCGGACGGCGGAGTACGGCACCCACAGGTTCACCACCGGCACGAACCACGCACCGACGCCCCAGGCGGGGGAGCGGTGCGAGGGAATTCCCAGGGCCCGGCCGGCCGACGCGGCGCGGTGCTGCCACACGCAGGCCACGATCACGCCAGCGAGCGCGAGCACACCCACGACGAGGCTGGCCGTGCTGAATCCGCTCGGGCCGTGATAGGGCGGCGGCGTGATGCCGTTCTGCGCGTCGTGCCAGTCCACCCGGAACTGATGGCCGACGGCTCGCAGCTGGTCGGCGTTCACCCGCTCGACGATCAGGTTCACGACGTAGTAGACGGCGGGCATCACGACGGCGATGCGCGCGATCGGCACCATCCCCAGCTCGTCCGCCACCAACTTGCCCGTGTTGAACGCGCCCAGCCGCTGCGACGCCGTCACCCACGGCGCCACTTGTGAGGCCGGGCTCCGCGGTGGTCCCGCGCCGGCCCAGGGTGGTGGTGGTGGCGGGTGCTGGGGCAGGACGGTCGCCTCGGTCCACGCGTAGCCGTCCCACCAGCGCTGTCCCGGGCCACCGGCGGGGTCCGGGTACCACCCCGGGGGCGCCCCGGGGTAGCCGCTGTGCTCGCTCACCCCTCTATCCTGCCAAAGGGTCGCCCCGGCACCGAGCAGGCGTAGCCTCGGGCGCATGCGCGTCTTCGTTGCGGGAGGCACCGGAGCGATCGGGCGCCCGCTGGTGCGTTCACTGGTCGCCGCCGGGCACGAGGTCACCGTGTTCTCCCGCAGCCCGGCGAGGGTCGCTGCCCTGGGTCTCCCCGGGGTCGTCCCGGCAGTCGGTGACGCGTTCGACCCCGACGCCGTGCGGCACGCCGTGAAGGCGGCGCAGCCAGAGGTCGTCGTGAACCAGTTGACCAACCTGGCCCGGTCGGCCAACCCGCTCGCGATCAAGCGCGGTTTCGACGCGACGAGCCGCCTGCGCCGCGAGGTCTCGGGCACGCTGGTCGCTGCCGCCCGTGCCGCCGGCGCGCGCCGCTCCATCGCCCAGAGCATCTCGTTCGCCTACCGCCCGGGCCCCGGGACGCGCACCGAGTCCGACCCCCTCTGGAGCGATGCCCCGGGGCAGATCGGCATGCTCGCCGGGTCGCTCGCCACCCTCGAGTCCGTCACGCTCGGCGACGACGCCGTCGAGGGTGTCGTGCTGCGCTACGGCTCCTTCTACGGACCCGGCACCTATTTCGCGCCGGGCGGCCTCTACACCTCCATGATCACCAAGCGCCTGCTGCCCGTCCCCGGCCACGGCGGTGGGCTGTTCGGCTTCCTCCACGTCGACGACGCTGCCTCCTCCACCGTGGCGGCGCTGCAGGGGCCGCCGGGCGTCTACAACGTCGTCGACGACGTCCCGGCCCCGAGCTCGGAGTGGATGCCTTTCGTGGCCGGCTTGCTGGGTGCCAAGCCGCCGCACCGGGTACCCGAAGCGCTGGCGCGCCTCGGGGCCGGGAACTTCCTGACCTATCTCATGTGCGACCAACCAGCGGTCTCCAACCGGCGGGCCCGGACCGAGCTCGGCTGGGTCCCCCGGTACCCCGACTGGCACGAAGGCCTGCGCGCCGCACTCGCTCCCGCTCGAGACGCGACGGCCGAGTGACGCGGCATCTTTCGGTTCACCCCCCGACGGGCAGTCCCAGCGCCGCACCCACGGCGCCGATGACGCCGGCGCCGACGAGCGTCAGCACCACGCTGCGCCGCAGCCCCACGATGAGCGCCAGCGCGCCGGCCAGGATCACCACCTGCCACAGGTGCGCGACGGCCAGCGCCAGAGGGATGGACGCGCCCGCGATGGCGCCGATGGCCGCCGGTCCCGCGCCGCCCAGGAAGGATTGCGCGAAACGGTTGGTGCGCAACGCGGCGAAGTGCCGGGCCCCGACGAAGATGAAGACGAACGACGGCGAGAACGCGACCAGCGCCGCCAACAAGGCGCCGCCCACGCCGGCCGCCGCGTAACCCACGACTGCGACGGTCTGCACCACCGGTCCAGGCGTGATCTGCCCGAGGGCCACCGCGTTGAGGAACTGGGCGTTCGTCACCCAGTGGTAGTGGTGGACCGCGTCGGCCTGCATGAGCGGGATGATCACGAAGCCACCGCCGAACGACAGCGCTCCCACCTTGAGCGCCACCCAGGTCAAGGCGCCCAGTCCGCCCGGCGCCACCACGGCCAGCGGCGCCACGACGAACCCGTTCAAGCGCCCGGACGGGCGCACACCGGCCGAGACGGCGACCTCCACCAACCCGCACCCCAGCAGCACGAGCACGAGGAAGGTGCCGATCGTGGCCGCTGTCACACCGCCGAGCAGGCCGTAGACCACCCAGCGCACCCGCCGGGCCGGACCGGGCCCGGCGCGGCGCCAGCTGGCCGGGATCAGGCCGAGGGCTGCATTGACGGCGACCGGTGCGACCGCCGCGCCGGCGCCCAGCGCGGCACCCTTGATCCAAGTGGGCGGGTTGGAGGCCAAGAACACTGCGGCCAGTGCGATGATGACGGCCAGCCCGGGGCAGATGAAGCACGCACCGCCGACGAGCGCTCCCGGCCAGCCGCGCAGTCGCCACGCGCAGAAGATGGCCAGTTGCGTC
Source organism: uncultured Acidimicrobiaceae bacterium (assembly GCA_963789235.1). Lineage (GTDB taxonomy): Bacteria > Actinomycetota > Acidimicrobiia > Acidimicrobiales > RAAP-2 > Bog-473. The sequence goes on from CAWBJX010000004.1 coordinate 109,275, forward strand.
GACGCCGGACCGGGGAGCAGGTTCGTCGCCGCGACAGCGTCCTCGAACTCGGTCTCGTCCAACCAGTGCTCGCGCTCGACGGTCAGCCGGCGCAGCATGGCGATGTGGGTGGGCGGTCCGCCGAAGCCAGTGCAGCCGATGCGGCCCCACTCCTTGGCGATGGTGCCGAGGGCGACGTCGGGTCGTGCGTCCGGGGTCGGCTCGCCCGCAGACGTCTCGTCCGGCATGCCTCATGTTCGCATGCGGCCGCCCGGACCGAACGGTGCTACAGCAGGACCGGCGCCATCTCCTCGAGCGCCGCGATGTGCGCATCGACGGTCGTCAGTCCGGCGTGCATCGTGTTGAGCGACAGGTGGCTCGCCCCGGCCTCACGCCAGCGCCGGGCGTGTGCGGCGATCTTGTCGTGGTCCCGGGTTGCGTACTCGACCCTCCCTTCGAATTGGAAACCGGACAGGTCGCGCCCGGCCTCGGCCGCCCCCTCGCGGATGCTCTCCAGCGCGCGCTCGAGGCCACCGCCGGGGCGCGACATGGGGAACCATCCGTCGGCGATCCGCCCCACCCTGCGCAGCGCCGCCGGGGCGTGGCCGCCGATCCAGATCGGGATCGGCCGCTGCACCGGCAAGGGAGCCAGCCCCGACGCCCGGATGTGGTGGAAGCGGCCGTCGGCAGTGACGCTCCGCTGCGTCCACAACGCGCGCAGTACGGCGACCTGCTCCTCCAAGATGGCGGCCCGCTGTGCGAAGGGCATGCCGAGCGCGTCGTACTCGAGCTTGTTCCAGCCGATGCCGAGCCCGAGCCGGAAGCGACCACCGCACAGCAGGTCGACCTCCGCGGCCTGCTTGGCCAGCAGCGCCGTCTGGCGCTGCGGACCGATCAGGATCGAGGTCGCGAACGCCAGGTCGGTGCAGGCGGCCAGATAGGCGAACATCGTCAACGGTTCGCGGAAGGTGTCGTCGATCGTGTAGGGCCCACCCAGATCGCCGAGCACCGCCGTGTCGCCGCCGAGCACGTGGTCGTAGGCGGCCAGATGGGCGTAGCCGAGGTTTGCGACCGCTTGCCCGATGGCGCGGACGCTCCCACGGTCGCCGCCCACCTCGGTCTGGGGGAAGATCACGCCGATGTCCATCATCGCAGTCTGCCCCTTCCGGGCTCCGCCGCGAGGACCCGCACCCGCCGGGGGCAGCGACGGTTAACTTGGGGCCGGTGAAGTTGCGCGTCTTCGTCGAGCCACAGCTCGGGGCTTCCTACGACCAGCAGCTGCGGATGGCGCAGGCCGCGGAGGCGGCCGGCTTCGACGCCTTCTTCCGCTCCGATCACTTCCTGACCATGGGGGGCGACGGCCTCCCTGGCCCGACCGACTCGTGGGTCACTCTCGGCGCCATCGCCAGGGAAACCTCCCGCATCCGCTTGGGGACCCTCGTCACGTCGGCCACCTTTCGCCTGCCCGGGCTGCTCGCCGTCCAGGTGGCGCAGGTCGACGCGATGAGCGGCGGCCGCGTCGAGCTGGGCCTGGGCGCCGGGTGGTACGACGCCGAGCACTCGGCCTACGGCGTCCCGTTCCCGCCCACGGGCGAGCGCATGGAGCGACTGGAGGAGCAGTTCGCCATCGTGAGTGGACTGTGGGACACACCGATCGGCGAGACGTTCAGCTTCGACGGGCACCATTACCACCTCGACGACAGCCCGGCGCTGCCCAAGCCGGTCCAGCGACCCCACCCGCCGCTGATCGTCGGGGGCGGAGGCCCGACGCGCACGCCGCGCCTCGCCGCCACCTACGCCGACGAATACAACCTGCCCTTCTCCTCGCTCACGGACACCGAGGCCCAGTACGGTCGGGTGCGGGCCGCTTGCGAGGACCGGGGTCGGGACCCCTCGACCCTTCGCCTCTCGGCCGCTCAGACCGTGTGCTGTGGCGTCGACGAGGCGGACGTGCAGCGCCGAGCCGCCAGCATCGGCCGCAAGGCCGACGAGCTGCGCGCCAACGGCGTGGCGGGCACGCCGGACGAGGTGGTGGCGCGGCTGCAGGCCTTCGCCGGCATCGGGGCGCAGACGGTCTACCTGCAGGTGCTCGACCTCGACGACCTGGAGCACGTCGGACTCCTGGCCGAGGAGGTGCTGCCCCGGGTCTCCTGATCAGCCGCCGGACGTGCTGGGCGGTGTCGCGGTGCACCCGTCGCACGGTCCCATGCCCGTGAAGTAGGCGGGGATCGACGGTGAGTCCGTCGGCGGGTTGGTCGGCAGCAGCACCGGCTTGCGTGGCGCCTGATTGAAGTCGAAGTCCTGAACCATGTTGCCGAGGATCTTCTCGTCCTCGCGCACGTCGGGCCTGGGGTCGGGCCGGCCATCGGTCTTGGGATTGAGCCTTGACCCGCCTAGGAAGTCGTCCTCGATGAACTTGAGGTAGGCGTCGCTCGAGAGCGTCTGGTGGTCGATGTAGCCGGTCTTGGCGTAGGGCGAGATCACCATGGCCGGGACTCGCAGGCCGTACCCGTTCTGGTCGACCGGGGGCGGCACCACGTTGTCGTAGAAGCCACCCCAGTCGTCCCATTGCAAGAAGATGGCCGTCGAGTCCCAGTCCGGGCTCTTCATGGCGGCGTTGATGACGGCGGTGACGTAGGCCTGCCCCTGGTGGACGCTGCCCGGCGGGTGCTCGCTGTCGGCCTGCGAAGGAGTGACCCACATGACCGAGGGCAGCGTCCCGGCCTTGGCCGAGGCGAAGTAATTGTTCAGTGGCTGGATGTTGCGGAGCTGGTGGTCCTTCTGCACGTCCTCGAAGACGGGCAGCGGGTTCCAGATGCCCGGCGTGAGGTAGCTCTGCGCCACCGGCGGGCAGACGACGGCCGAGTCGTTGTCGCAGTCGGGCTGGTCCCCCGTCTGCACGTAGTAGGCCCACGAGACGTGCTTGTTGTAGAGGAGCCAGGTGATGTCGGTCCAGGCGTTGGTGATGTCCGCCGTCCCGGTGTCGATGGCCTGGTCCACGTACCGTTGCATTTGGATCGGGGTGTAGGGGCCGGTGATGTCGTTGACGCAGCTCGACGGGCTGGGGCTCGAACACTTGGCCGACCAGCCCGACACCAGGTAGAGGTGGTCGGGCAGCGACCACGAGGCCACCGGTTCGAACATGTGGTCGTCGAGGGTGAAGTCCTTGGCGTAGGTCCAGTAGTTCGGGATCTCCGCCGCCGTGTGATACCCCATGACGTCGGGGGTGGCCGAGTTCGAGCACTCCGGGTTGTCAGCGCTGACGTCGACGCCGCACCCCTTCTTGGCGTTCGTCGCCTCTTTGATGAAGCCGTCCATCTTCCCTCCGTCGACGTCGGCTTTGGCATTGGCTTCGCCGTGCGGTCCACCGCCGTTGACGTCCGCCGTGTCGTGGTAGGGCGCCTGGCAGCCACCGGTCGGCATGGGCACGCACACCGTGGGCACGCCGTTCTGCATCGGGATGCCGTCGGCACCGGGGAAGGTGCCGAAGTAGCTGTCGAAGGATCGGTTCTCCTGTTCGATGACGATGATGTGCTTGATCTTGTGGATCCCGGTCGCGACGACGTAGTGCCCAGTCGGCCCGCCGCTGACCCGCTCCACGGGCGCGGCCGACGGCGAGGGCGAGCTGCTGCACGCGCTGAGAGCCAGTGCCAGGACCGCGACGCTGCCCAAGGAGATCACTCCGGCAGTGCGACGCCGATGAAAGCGAGTTCTTCGTGTCATGAATGTCTTCCTTTCGACGGAGCGGGGAGGGATTCGAGCAGGGCCGCGAAATCGCGCAGCGAAAGACCCGATCGTTGTTCGAGCGAGAGGTGCCCCACCCTCCAGCCGTGTGGTGCCGGTTGTCGGAATTGGCGGTCATGACCGCTCGGTGCTGCCTTGGAAACCCGCCACGTTCTGGGCGGTCGACGAGACTTGCGTGAGGCGGATGCCCACGCTGACCGGGGTGGTCGCCATGGTGGTGGAGCTCCCGATCCCGAGCTGCCCGCTCTTGTTGTCCCCCCAAGCCCACAGCCGCCCCGAGCGGTCGATGGCGTAGCTGGCATACCCACCGGAGCTGACCCTGACAAAGGTGACACCAGCGGGGACCTCGACGCGCAGCGGGACGTCCGAGCTCACCCTCGTGCCATTCCCCAGTTGACCTCGGTCGTTCTCACCCCAGGCCCACACCGAGCCGTTGGCCAGGATGGCGACGCTCTGTCCGTTCTTGGGTCCGCTGCCGCCCTGGAACACCTGCCGGACGCCTGCGGGCAGCTCGACGTGCACCGGTACGGCGCTGTCGGTCGTGGAGCCATTGCCGAGTTGACCGGCGGCGTTGTAGCCCCAGTTGTAGTAGTCGCCGTCGCCGAGGAGTGCGCCCGAGCCCTCCCACGACGAGGTGAGCGCGGTCACTCGGGCTGCGCTCGGCAGGCCGACGACCAGGACCGGCGTCGAGCTGCTCGCCGTGGAGCCGGTGCCGAGGACGCCGTACTCGCCTGAGCCGCAGGCATAGACCGTGCCCCCCGAGGAGAACAGCGAGTGCGTGCGCGCGCCGCTGGCCAGCGTCACGTTGCTCAGCGGGAGTTCACTCGGACGGAGCTGCATGAGCCCCGACAGGCAGAGGTCACCGAGTGCGTTGAGTCCCCATCCCCAGACGTGGCCCTGCGAGTCGACGGCCAATGCGCCGTCGAAGGGCATCGGGTTGGCCAGTGTGACGATTCTGACACCGGCCGGGAACTCGACCTTGACCGCCCGGGTGGAATAGGCCGGATGTTGCCCATTGCCGAGCTCGCCGTAGCTGGCCACACCCCAGGCCCACACCACCCCGGTCGAGGTCAGCGCGTAGCCGTCCGAGTTGGACGTGGCGATCTGCACGACGTGACCGCTGATTCCGAGGACAGCAGTCGGTCGGTCGAGCTGCAGCTGGCTGATCGCGCCCCGGTTCCCGACCACGCCGAACCTGTACACGGGGGTCGTGGAGGACGCTTGCGAACTGGCGCCTCCAGAACCACACGCGGTGAGGACCAGTGCGGAGACGAGGACGAGAGCCCAGGTGCGCGGGCGCCACCCAGGTGTCTCCGTGGTGAGCCGCATATTGGAAGTATCGGGCGAGCCCTCCCAACTGTCAACTTGGTTTACAATACGCTAACATCTCTCCGATGGCCTCCGACCTGCCACTTTCGTACGGCGACGCCGAAGCCGACGAGGTGGCCGGACCGCCGTCCACCGGCCTCGGACCCGCGCTCCGGCGTGCTTGGCTCGGCTATCAGATTCGACTCGACACGGCCATGGCCGAGGCTGGATTCGGCGAGCGCAGATTTCCCGACGGCCGGGTGCTCCGGCTGTGCGCAGGCCAGGCGGGATCGACGATCTCGGCCATCGGACGCGAGCTCGGCATCACCCGTCAGGGGGCCAGCAAGGTCGTCGGGCACCTCCGCGATCGCGGCTACGTGACCGTTGCCGACTCGGCGACGAGCAGGAGGGAGAAGTCGGTGCTGCTGACTTCCCGCGGCGTCGACTACCTCCGAACCCAACGGGCGGCCGTTCGGGCGATCGAGGAGGAGCTGAGGTCCGTGCTCGGCGAAGCGGGGTTCACCGCGCTGCACGCCGTGGTCGACGCACTCGACCACGGTGACATGGAGCGGATGCGCGCCTACCTTCGACGTTCGGCAGGCAATTGACTCGGCCGGTAATTGAACGGAGGTAGTCCTATATGCAACCACGTTGCCTGTATTTCTTTCGGTGGCTCTGCCGTGGGCGCGGGACGCACCCGGCGGTTGTGCTCGGCGCGCTGGCGGCCGTCCTGGTGACCAGCTTCGCATCCGGTGCTTCGCCGGCGGCGTCGAGCACCACGACCTCGGCCGCGCGGATCGAGGGCACCACCGTGTGGCTCTGCCGTCCCGGGCAGAGTGACGACCCTTGCACCGCTCCCCTCGCGGCGACGGTGGTCCCGGCTAGCGGTGCCCGCACCATCCAGCACGCCCAGGCGGATCCGGGCTCGAAGTTCGACTGCTTCTACGTCTACCCGACGGTCAGCACGCAGAAAGCGGACAACGCCAACCTGGTCGTGCAACCCGCCGAGGAAGCGGCGGCCGTCGCCCAAGCGTCGCGCTTCTCTCAGGTGTGCCGGGTTTGGGCACCGATGTACCGCCAACGGACCGAAGCCTCCCTACTCAAGGGCCTCGGCAACGATCCACAGGCCGATGCCGTCGCTTACGAGAGCCTGCTCTCTGCGTGGAAGGACTACCTCGCTCACGACAACGACGGCCGGCCGATCGTCTTCATCGGCCACTCACAAGGAGCAGCCATGCTGATCCGGCTCCTCTCCAGCCAGGTCGATCCCAACCCGGCGTTGCGCGCCCGCACGGTCGTGGCCATCCTCGCCGGTGGCAACGTCACCGTCCCGGTCGGGAAGACCGTGGGCGCCACGTTCGCGCACCTCCCGCTCTGCACGGCGACGAATCAGACGGGATGCGTCATTGCCTACTCGAGCTTCCCCTCCCAACCCCCGGCCGACGCCGACTTCGGGCGGCCCGGGCAAGGCGTGAGCCTCCAATCCGGTCAAACCACCACCGACGGTGTGCACGTCGCCTGCGTCAACCCCGCAGCACTCGACGGTGGCACGGCGGACCTCGTTCCCTACTTCCTCACGGCCACGTCGACTCCTCCGCCGCCGCCCGTCGCCACGCTGTGGGTGACCTACCCGGACTTCTACTCGGCTTCGTGTGACCAAGCAGGCGGAGCGACGTGGCTCCAGGTGAACACACTGACGGTGGCCGGCCGACCCGTCGTCACCGAGTCGCTGGGGCCGGTCTGGGGCTACCACCTCGACGACGTCAATCTGGCCCTGGGCAACCTGATCGACGACGTGCGAGCCGAAGAGGCCGCCTTTTCGGCCCATCGCTGACCGCGCGCCCTCTTCGACCCGCATCGACCCCTTCCAGGCTCGCCACTCGACGTCGGTCATCCGGGCTGACCCCTTCCCCCCTCACCTGGGGAGCAGGGCCCCGGGGGATGTCGAGGATTTCCTCGGTACGCTGGGAGCCGGTTGCCCGCACGCCACCCGACGTCGATGAGGGACCGACCCGTGCGGCGCACCGGGGAGGACGACATGACCATCACGAGCCGGGGGGCGGTGGCCCCGACCGCCGATCAGGCCGGAACCGCTCCGGGCGGCCAGTCGGCGGCGGTCGCACCGGTCGACACCACCGTGCTCGATGCGATCGTCGACGAGGTCGCCGACCACGCCGCCTCATGGGCCAAGACCGACGCCGCGGCGCGTGCCGACCTGCTCACGCAGGTGATCGCCGACACCATGGCGGCCGAAGAGGACTGGCTGGCGGCAGCCTGTGCGGCCAAGGGACTGGCGCCGGGCACCACGGAGGCGGGCGAGGAGCTCTTCGCGGGCGTCGGCACCTTCGTGCGCATGGCGCGCCTGTACCGCGATGCGTTGCGCGACATCGCGAAGGATGGCAAACCTTCCTTGCCCGGTCCGGTGCGCGAGGCGCCCGGCGACCGGGTGCGGGTGCAGGTCTTCCCGGACGGCGCCTTCGACCGCATCACGTTCCCCCAGACGACCGCCGAGGTCTGGATGCAACCCGGCGTCACCAGGGAATCCCTCGTGAGAGGACAGGCTTTGGCCTACGCCGATCCCGCCGCGCACGCCGGCACGGCGCTCGTGCTCGCCGCGGGCAACGTGGCCTCGCTCGGACCCCGTGACGCGCTCTCCAAGCTCTTCGTCGACGGCAAGGTCGTGGTGATGAAGGCCAACCCGGTCAACGACTACCTCGTCCCGCACTGGAGCCGCGCCTTGGCGCCACTCATCGACGCGCACGTGCTGCGCATCGTCGACGGCGGCGCCGCGGTGGGGCAATACCTGAGCGGCCACCCGCGCATCGACGAGGTGCATATCACCGGATCGGACAAGACCTACGACGCCGTCGTGTTCGGCAGCGGCCCCGAGGGCGTCCGGCGCAAGGCGGCGGACGAGCCGGTCCTCGACAAGCCGGTGACGGCCGAACTGGGCAACGTGTCACCGGTGATCGTGGTGCCGGGCAAGTGGTCCATCGCCGAGCTGCGCTACCAGGCCGAGCACGTGGCCACCATGCTCGTGAACAACGCAGGGTTCAATTGCATCTCGGCCCGGGTCGTCGTCACCCATGCCGGCTGGCCCCAACGCGACGCGTTTCTCGGTGCATTGACGCAGACGCTGGCGGGCATCACGACCCGTCGCGCCTATTACCCCGGGGCACGCGACCGGCGCGATGCCTTTGTGAACGCCCACCCCGAAGCCGAGGAATTCGGTGCGGGACCCGACGACGCGTTGCCGTGGACCTTCATCCCGGGCGTCCCGCCCGGACGTACCCACGACATCTGCTTCAACGTGGAGTCGTTCTGCGGCGAGGTGGCCGAGACGGCACTGACCGCCGCGTCGCCGGCGACCTTCGTCGACGCCGCCACCGCATTCTGCAACGACGTGGTGTGGGGGACGCTGGGGGTGACCATCGTCGTGAGTCCCTCGTCCCTGAAGGACCAGGACGTGGCGGACGCGGTCGAGCGGGCGGTGGCTGACCTGCGCTACGGCTCCATAGGGGTGAACCTTTGGCACGGCCTGTCCTTCGCCATGGGCTGCACCACCTGGGGCGCCTACCCGGGGCACCCTCGCACCGACATCCAGTCGGGCACCGGGGTCGTCGGGAATGCACCCATGTTCGACCGCCCGCAGAAGTCGGTCGTGCGCGGGCCCTTCCGCTCCCGGCCCAGGCCTCCGTGGTTCGCAACGGCATCCGACGCGTACGACGTCATGCGCCGATTCGTCGCCTTCGAGGCCGAGCCGTCCGCCGCCAAGATCCCGGGCTTGTTGCTCGCCGCCATGCGGGCCTGACCAGGAGAGCTGCCTGCCCGCGGGGACTGGGAGACGGCAGCAGCACCTCGCAAGTTCAGCCCATCGTCTTGGCGCGCAACTGGGGTATCGCGTAGGGCGCCGCGGCGACGGCGGCCGCGATCAGCGCGAGAAAGGCGCCGAACTCCCAGCCGACGCCCGAGCCACCGGGCTTGTCGATGAAAGCGATGAAGACCAACACCAGGTTCACGATCGTGGCCACCATCATCACGGTGAGATGCGGGATGTTCGTGCTGATCGGCAGTCGGTCCCATCCGGCCCGTAGGACGAGGTAGGCCACCTCGAGGATGCAGATGATCATCACGATGTAGAGGAATCCGTGGGCCGACACGCCGCTCGCCGTCACGGTGATCCCGATCACGCTGACGCCGAACCAGGACAGGAACAGTGAGATGAACAACACGATCGAAGCGACTCCGGCGATCCGGTCGGCCAGCGACCAGCGGGCGGCCTCGAATCTGTAGGCCGGGACGGCGGATCCGCTGGACGCGTCTGCGGCCGGTGCCGTGGTCGCAGACGCCGCGGCCGGCGCCGGGCCAGCGACGGCAGGACCGCCCGGGGTTGCCGTCGGGCTCGAGCTCAGCGCGGCACCACAGCTCGGGCAGAACGTGGCGTCGTCGGCGGCTTGGCTCTGACACGTGGGGCAGGTCTGCGGCATGACGGTCCTCCATCCCTTCGGGCGGCGGGAATCCGGCGGCCCCCCGCCACTTCGGTGACTGCATCGGTCCGGCACCTCCGATTCTACGGGGGTGACCGCCCCTCTGCCTAGGGATCCTCTCCCCCCGCCGATACGCCAACGGCGCAGCTCAGGCCGCCTTTCACCCCGAGGACCCGCAGCGTCGTGGTCACCCGTGCGAGCGGGACTCTACCGGCGGCGGCTTGGGCTTCAGGAGGATCAGGCGGGCCACGGTGTCCTCGCCCACCGCGACACAACCGGCGGTGGTCGGACAGGACAGCGCAGTCAGGGTGATGGGGGTATAGGCCGTCGGGGAAATCCGGAAGGTGAGCCCACCGTTGAGGCTCTGGGCGACCGCCCCGGTGGCGATGGCCGGCAGGCCGAACCACCGTGTCCCCACCATGGCGCACTGCTGGGTGGACGGGCAGGCGACGCCGAATACGTCGTCGACGGGCACCGGGTGGGTCGACGTCTGCCAGGTGTGGCCCCCGTCCGCGCTGACGAGGAGCTGGCCTTTGGCGGGGACGACGTCGCTGACGGTCGTGTTGGTCGTCCCGGCGGCGAGGCACTCGGAGGCGGAGAGGCAGGCGACACTCTGCAGGATTCCGATCCCGGCGGGTACCGTCGCCAGCGACCAGGTCTGCCCGCCGTCGGCGCTCAGCGCAACCGCCCCCGCCCCGTGCCCGTTGCTGGTCGGGACGTAGCCCGCGACGAGGCACGACCCGCCGACGACGCAGGTCAGATCGTCTCCGGCCAGGAACGGCGGCGGGAGCCCACCCGTCTGTTGCCAGCTCTCCCCGAAGTCGGCGCTGTGATCGGACCACGTCTCGGTGCCGTCGCTGACGATGACGGTGCAGTCGCTCGGGCCGGCACACGCCACACCGCTGATGGCGAGGGCATTCGGCGGCGACATCGCGGGCGACCACGTCGCGCCCGCGTCGGTGGTCGTCACGACCACGCCGCTCCCGGGCAGCGACGCCCCGTTCGATCCGACCGCCATGCATTCGGTCGGGGTCGGACACGAGATCCCGCTCAGCTGCGGTGTGCTCCCGCCGGCCACCTGTTGCGCCTTCCACGACTTGCCGCCGTTGGTGGTGGCGACGATCACGACCGTGCGGGTCCCAGCCGGGGCCGGATTCGGTCCCGCGACACCGACGGCCCAGCAGCGCCGGGCATTGGCGCAGGACACCGCGCCGAGCTCGCCGGTACCGGCTGGCGCCGGCTGCCCCACGGCGAGGGGGGTTCCCTTGGGCTCACCGAGGACGCGCGGAGACGGCGGGGAGGTCGGGTGCCCGCTCAGCGCGCAGCCCGACCCCGTGAGCGCTATGGCAGCAAGTAGCAGGGACAAGCCGCCGTGTCGCCGGGAACGCCGGTGTCGAGGCACGGAGCGTGAAAGCACGGCGGGACGAGATTAGCGGTGGGGGACGCCTTCTTCGGTGCACCGTTGGCTACCCTCGCATGCGGTGGACTGGGTGGATCTCTTGATTATCGGGCTGATGCTCCTGGCTGCCGTCCATGGACTGCGACTTGGTGCGCTGGTCCAGCTCCTCACCTTTGGAGGTTTCCTCCTCGGGTTCCTCCTGGGGACCTTGGTGTGGGTGCCCCTGCTGCGCACCGGCCACGAAAGCCCCACCCGTTCCGTCGTCGTGGTGTCGCTCGTCATGCTCACGGCCTGTACCTTCGGCTACACCGGCCGCGTCCTGGGCACCTGGAGCAACGTCACCGTGCGTCGTCACCACCTGGGCCACGTCGATGCCGTCCTCGGCGTGGGCGTCGCGGTCGTGGCCGTCCTGCTCTCCGTCTGGCTGGTGGCGGCCGTGGTGTCCTCTCCCAACAGCCGCTTCACCTCGCTCGACGCCGCAGTGGCCCGTTCCGACATCCTCCACTCCATCGACCGGGTGCTGCCCCAGGCACCGTCGATCTTCAACGACCTGCAGACGTTCCTCAACAATCAGGGATTCCCCCAGGTCTTCTCGACCCTGACCCCGCCGTCGACGCCCTCGGTGTCCGCGCCGACCAACGCCGAGACGCGCGCGCTGGGGGATCCGGCCGTTTTCTCGACGGTCAAGATCCTCGGTCCTGCGTGCCAAAACGAGCAGGAGGGATCGGGCTTCGTGGTCGGGCCGGGGCTCGTGGCCACCAACGCCCACGTCGTGGCAGGCGAGAGCAACGGCAACACGCAGGTGCTGCTCGGGACCACTGCCTATGCGGCGACGCCCGTGTTGTTCGACCCCTCATTCGACCTGGCGGTCCTGCGCACGAATGCGCCGCTCGGCCCGGCCCTCGCCGTCGATCCCAATCTGGTACCCGCGGGAACGGCGGCTGCGCTGCTCGGGTACCCGGAGAACGGGAACCTCTCCACCGAGCCAGCGGCGGTGACAGAGGAGGTCACGGCCATCGGCAAGGACATCTACAACAACGGGACGGTCACCCGCGGCGTCTACGCGCTCGCAAGCCGACGTGATGCCGGGCAACTCCGGCGGCCCGCTGATGGGGCCGGGCGGCCAGGTGATCGGTGTCGTGTTCTCGCGCTCCACCGTCTACCAGGACGTCGGCTACGCCCTCACCTCACCGGGGGTCCTGACGCGGGTCCAAGAGGCCATGCACCATCGCGCTGCGGTCGGCACCGGGCCGTGCATCACGGGCTGAGCCCCCATGAATCCGGCAAGAATGAGGTTATGAGCCAGCCGATCGAGCACTACGCCGTCATCGGCGACCTCCATACCGCTGCCCTCGTCGGATTGGACGGCTCGGTGGACTGGCTGTGCCTGCCACACTTCGACTCGCCATCGAGCTTCGCAAAGCTGCTCGGCCACGAGAATCACGGCTTCTGGCGGATCGCACCCGCCGGCGGCGAGAGCGTCATCTTGGCGACCCGCCGCTGGTACCGCCCCAACACACTCGTCCTCGAGACCGAGTTCGACACCGCCACCGGCACGGTGCGGGTGACCGACTGCATGCCCATCCGGGACGACCACCCCCACCTGGTGCGCTCAATCGAGGGCGTCAGCGGCCACGTGGACATGTGCATGGAGTTGGTCGTGCGCTTCGACTACGGCGAGGTGGTGCCCTGGGTCACCTCGCACGACGGCCTGACCCGGTTCACCGCCGGGCCGGACTCGATCGCGCTGTGGCACCGAGTGGAGACCGAGGGCAAGGACATGCGCACGGTGGCGAACTTCACGGTCACCGAGAGGCAGCGGTATCCCTTCACCCTCGTCTGGTACCCGTCCCACGAGGAGCCCCCGCCCCCGCTCGACAGCTACTACGCCGTGCACCTCACCGAGGCCTACTGGAGCGAATGGGCGACGCAGTGCTGCTACGTGGGGCCCTACCACGACGCCGTGGTGCGCTCGCTCATCACGCTCAAGGCCCTGACCTACCTGCCGACGGGGGGCATCGTGGCCGCGGCCACCACCTCGCTGCCAGAGGCGCTCGGCGGCAACCGGAACTGGGACTACCGCTACTGCTGGCTGCGTGACGCCACGTTCACCCTCGAGTCCCTCATGCGCGGCGGATATTTCACCGAGGCTTTGGCGTGGCGCGACTGGCTGTTCCGCGCCGTGGCGGGCGACGTCTCGAAGCTCCAGATCATGTACGGACCCTCGGGAGAACGGCGGCTCGAGGAATGGGAAGCGTCCTGGCTGCCCGGCTACGAGGACTCGGTCCCGGTCCGGATCGGCAACGCCGCCTCGGAGCAGTACCAGCTCGACGTCTACGGCGAGGTCATGTCGGCCCTGTACGCCTCGGCCAAGGCCGAGGGGGTGCACAGCCGGGCGGCGTGGGACCTCCAGGTCCAGCTGATCAATTTCATCGAGAAGGGCTGGCTCCAGCCAGACGACGGTATCTGGGAGGTACGCGGGCCACGCCGGCATTTCACGCACTCGAAGGTGATGGCGTGGGTCGCGGTCGACCGCGCCGTGCGGACGCTCGAGGAGTGGCCCGCTCTCGGGGGTCCGCTCGAGCGCTGGCAGTCACTGCGCCACGACATCCTCACCGAGGTCTGCGAGAAGGGATACAACCAGGACGTCGGAGCCTTCACGCAGTACTACGGCTCCGACAAGCTCGACGCCAGCGTCCTCATGATCCCCCTCGTCGGGTTCCTCCCCCCGAGTGATCCCCGCGTCGTCAGCACGGTCGAGGCCGTTCAACGCGACCTCATGGACCACGGGTTCGTGCTGCGTTACCGGACGGACGACGACGGCTCCGTCGACGGACTGACCGGACGCGAGGGCGCTTTCCTGGCCTGCTCGTTCTGGCTGGTCGACTGTCTGCACATGATCGGGCGGGAGGAGCAGGCCACGGAGCTGTTCGAACGGCTCCTGGCTCTGCCGAACGACCTGGGACTTCTCTCCGAGGAGTACGACCCTCTGTCGAGTCGCCAGGTGGGCAACTTCCCCCAGGCCTTCTCACATGTGTCCCTGATCAACTCCGCCTTCCGACTGAGCGGAAAGGATCCGCTGGGGCCCGTCGACGACGGCTCTCGTCTGATCATGGACGAGACCATCACCCAGAGGGCCAGGTTGCAGCGGATGAAACGCCTCGGCCGCACCGCCTTTCGTCGCCGGTCGGGCTCGACGGTGCGGTGAACGTCGGGAGCAGCCACACCCCGGAAGCGGGTCGGAACCCGACAAGGAGGATCGCGTCATGAAGGCACTCACGGTCGTGCCGCTCACCGCGGACAGCGCCGCGCTGTGCGACATCGCCGAACCACCCGAGTCCGACGGCCCGGTGCTCGTGGAGACGCTTGCCGTCGGCGTCTGTGGAACCGACATCGAGATCGTCTCTGGGCTCTACGGGTGGGCACCCCCCGGCGAGGAACAGCTGGTTCTCGGCCACGAATCATTGGGGCGGGTCGTCGAGGCTCCGCCGGAGAGCGACCTGGCGGCAGGCGACCTCGTCGTGGGCATCGTGCGGCGGCCCGACCCGGTGCCGTGCGTGAGCTGCGCGGTGCTGGAATGGGACTTCTGCCGAAACGGGCAATACACCGAGCGCGGCATCAAGGAACACCACGGCTATTGCTCGGAGCGCTACCGGATCACACCCGAGTTCGCCGTCAAGGTGGACCCGGGCCTCGGTTTGCTGGGCGTGCTGCTCGAGCCCACCAGCGTGGTTGCCAAGGCGTGGGAGCAGGTGGACCGTGTCGGGGGACGGGCGCACTGGGCGCCCGAGACCGTGCTTGTCACCGGTGCCGGTCCCATCGGCTTGTTGGCGGCACTGATGGGCGTCCAACGCGGGCTCGAGGTCCACGTGCTGGACCGGGTGACGGAGGGCCTCAAGCCGGACCTGGTCGCGCGACCTCGGCGCGACGTACCACACCGGCGCGCTGGCGGCGGCCTGTCCGGACCCCGATGTCGTGATCGAGTGCACCGGCGTGCCGACGGTCGTGTTCGACTCCATGACCAACGTCGGCGCAGGCGGCGTGGTGTGCCTCACCGGCGTCTCGTCGGGCGGCCACACCATCAACGTGGACGAGGGCGAGCTGAACCGCCAGATGGTGCTCGAGAACGTGGCCGTCGTGGGTTCCGTCAACGCCAACCGCCGGCACTACGAGGCAGCGGCTGACGCGCTGGCGAGGGCGGATCATGCCTGGCTCGAGAAGCTGCTGACCCGGCGCGTCGCGCTCGAGAGCTGGCCCGAGGCGCTCGACCGCCAGGCTGACGACGTCAAGGTCATCATCGAGGTCAACTCGCCGTGAGCGGGACGCACCGGCACGGCGACCAGCGGCACCACCACGCCGACGCCGGATTGCACGTGCACGATCCCGAGAGCGGCGACGCCGTCCCTGCGGTGCCGCCGCCGCGCCCGATCGCGGCGGGCGTGCTCGAGATCGACACGATGCTCGGAGGCTGGGAGCGGGTGACTGCCGGCTACCTCGTCGAAGGGCCGGCGCCTGTTCTCGTCGAGACTGGGAGCCAGACCTCGGTGCCCGTGTTGCTGGCCGCGCTCGGGCAGATCGGCGTGGGCCCAGCCGAGTTGGCCGGCGTGGCAGTTACCCATATCCATCTCGATCACGCCGGAGGCGTCGGCGACGTCGCTCGGGCCTTCCCCTCGGCCACCGTCTACGTGCACGAGAAGGGAGCACGGCACCTCGCCGACCCGACGCGCCTCATCGATTCGGCGGCACGGGTCTACGGCCCGCTGCTCGACTCTCTCTATGGCCGCATCGACCCCACGCCGTCCGAGCGCCTCCATGTCCTCGCCGACGGCGAGGAGATCGAGGTCGGCCCCGGCCGCACCCTCGCCGCCGTGGACTCGCCCGGGCATGCCAAGCACCATCTCGGCTTGCACGACTCACTGAGCGGAGTGCTCTTCGCGGGCGACGCGGTCGGGGTCAAGCTTCCCGATGGCGGGGTGCTCCGGCCCTCGACGCCGCCTCCGGACTTTGATCTCGAGCAGGCGCTCACGTCACTGGCCAAGTTCGGAGCCCGCCGACCCTCGGCGATCGCCCTGGCACACTACGGGCTGCTCGAGAACCCCCAAGACCTGCTCGCCGAGGCAGAAGAGACTCTGCGCCTGTGGGCCGAGACGGCGGAGAAGGCCTATCGGGAGGGTGTCGACATCGCCGACGCGCTTGCTGCCCGCTTCGACCCGCTGCTCGGAGACGTGGACGCCGCCCACAAGCGGAAGCTGGACATCATGAACGGCGTCCACTCGAACGCCGCCGGTTTCCGCCGCTGGCTCGAGGGGCGCGAGACGGCGAACACCTGAGGAGCGGTCACCGGCCCCTCAGACGACGAGTTTGGCGCGCAGCTCCTCTTGACGCACCTCGAAGTCGTCCAGAGAGATACGGCCCTCCGCAAGGTCCTCATGGAGCGCCGCGAACTGCTCGAGAAGCTGCGTCTGGTCGACCTCGCCGGCCGAGGGCGTGCTGGCGGCCTGCTCACTCGCCGCCGCCTTGTCTTCCTTTCGCGAGAGGCGGTCGTCCATCTTCGCCTTGGCCCGATCCTTCTTGGCCTGGTCGCGCTGCAATTTTCCGAATGTCGAACGTGCGCGTGCCATGGTGTACTCCTTTCCGGCCGCCGGGGAGCGACCAGGTGCTGCCGGCATGGCGCCTGCCCTGCCGCTGTTCTTGCCGCACTCGCCCATGCGGCGGGCCCCCTTGGGCCCCGAGCGGAGGAGGTGGGATTTGAACCCACGGTACCCATGAGGCACAACGGTTTTCGAGACCGTCCGATTCGGCCGCTCTCGCACTCCTCCGGGCCAGATGCTACTCGCTCTGACCTGGCCCGAAGGCTCAGAGGGATGCCCATCGGGACCCCTCGGGCGACGACAACGAGGTCGCCAGCATACCGGGTTGTGTCGCGTTGGGGATCGGCTCGGCGGCCCCCTCCCTTCCGAATGGGCCTCCAGGGGCGTTGCGCCCCCTCCCGCGTACGTGCGGTTTGGTGACGAGACGCCGGGTCAGACGTCTGGCCCTCGGCTGGGTGCTCCGTCAGGCTGCGTCCGGTCGTTCCGCTTCTCCGCAAAGAACGACGTCAGAAGCGCCCCGCACTCGTCCGCGCGGACGCCGTCGGTCACCTCGAGCTCGTGATTGAGCCGCGGATCCCCGCACAGGTTGTACAGCGTGCCGCAGGCGCCGGCCCGGGGGTCGCTCGCCCCATAGACCAGCCGGCCGACCCGGGCCGCGACCAGGGCACCCGCGCACATGGGGCACGGCTCGAGCGTCACGACGACGGTGACCCCGGAGAGGCGCCAGCCTCCGACCGCAGCGGCGGCGTCCCGGAGGGTCAGCATCTCGGCGTGCGCGGTGGGATCGCCGGTGTGCTCACGTTCGTTGTGACGAGCCGCCATCGGCGCGCCCGTCGATCAGCGCGATGGCGCCGACGGGCACCTCACCCTCCGCTGCGGCTGCCCGTGCCTCCGCCAGGGCGAGCTCCATGGCGTCGTCGTCGCTCAGAGGGGCGCGGTCGCCAAGAGTGGCCATACCCCAGTATGGGAGGTGGCGGGGAGCCCGAGGTAGTCCGTGGCTGTCTGAGGCCGGTCTTAGGGCGTCGTGAGTGAGTGCAGGTCCACTTCGAGGGTGCCGAGCGTCGACTGCAACTGCGTGCTGTCGGTGTCGAACTGCTGGAGAAACGCTCCAAGGTGGATCGCGGGTAGGCCGTCGATCGTCTCGAAGGACGCAATGTCACTGCGAACCTCAGCCAAAGCGATCTGAGCTGTCGAGCGGGCGGGAAGCGGCACCGTGACCCCCGAGAGGAACGTCTCGTACAACTGGAGCGAATTGACGTACGGATTGATGACGGTCGACACATTGGTGGGCGTGGGGAAAGCGGCGGGCGCCGCCAATTCGGCCCGTGTCGCGGTGGTCGCAGAGTCGACAGCGTCCGTCGCTGACTGGATCTGCGAGGCGTCGGACGTGGCTGCCGGAGGGGTTGAAGTGCCAGTGGGTTGTCCGCCGGACGGCGAACGGTGGATCGCCGAAATGACTGCTGCGGCAACGACCAGCACAACGAGGATGCACACCATGATTCCGGCTGCTTTGACGATCCGACTCACCGGCTTGCGGCCCTCGGTGGTTTGGACGCGAGCAGCGGGAGGGAGACGGAACGCCTCGTGGATTGCGGTCGGTTGCGACTCCTCCTCTGACATTTGTACCGGCTGTGCCTCGCGCCCTGCCACCACCCGCGTCGGCTCCACCACCGCGGCACGCTGTGCGACGGCCCCTCCTGCCATCGCCCTTGCTGCCGCCTCCTCTGCCGCGGTGCGCTCGGCCTCTGCCCGCGCCGCCTCCTCCGCCTGCCAACGTCGTGCCTCTTCGGCCGCCGCCAGCTCCGCTTGCCAACGTCGAGCCTCTTCGGCCGCCGCCAGCTCGGCTTCCCAGCGGGCGGCCTCTTCGGCCGCAACCCGCTCCGCCTCGAGCCGGGCGGCCTCTTCGGCCGCAACCCGCTCCGCCTCGAGCCGGGCGGCCTCTTCGGCCGCAACCCGCTCCGCCTCGAGCCGGGCGGCCTCTTCGGCCGCAACCCGCTCCGCCTCGAGCCGGGCGGCCTCTTCGGCCGCAACCCGCTCCGCCTCGAGCCGGGCGGCCTCTTCGGCCGCAACCCGCTCCGCCTCGAGCCGGGCGGCCTCTTCGGCCGCAACCCGCTCCGCCTCGAGCCGGGCGGCCTCTTCGGCCGCAACCCGCTCCGCCTCGAGCCGGGCGGCCTCTTCGGCCGCAACCCGCTCCGCCTCGAGCCGGGCGGCCTCTTCGGCCGCAACCCGCTCCGCCTCGAGCCGGGCGGCCTCTTCGGCCGCAACCCGCTCCGCCTCGAGCCGGGCGGCCTCTTCGGCCGCAACCCGCTCCGCCTCGAGCCGGGCGGCCTCTTCGGCCGCAACCCGCTCCGCCTCGGCCGCCGCTTCCTCTTCCAACGACGACCGCCACACGATCTGTTCGATTCTCTCGAGGGCAGCGTCGGCATTGGAGGACGCGTCAGCCTGGGCATCCTCCGCGTACATCGCTGCTTCCCAGTCGAGCTCCGCGTCGTCCGCTTCGAGCTCCTCGAGCTCGTCCTCCATCTCGTCTTCCGAAGCCTCGAGCTCGGCGTCGTCCTCGTCCGGCAAGAACTCGTCCCAGGGAAAGTCGACCTCGTCCGCCTCAAGCTCCGACTCGTCGAACAGGTCAGTGGTCATGACGCAGTGAAGACAATGTCGACGGCGGCACGGCCGTCGCAGTGCGCGACGCCGGCCCCGTGCTCTCGCGCCGGCAGCCCGGCACAGGGCTCACCGGCCTTGGGGCCGAGCGTGGGGTCCACGTTGACCTATCGGTCGGGAGTCCGAAGGAATTGAGTCCTTCTCGCGAAGCGGAGGAGGTGGGATTTGAACCCACGGTTGGTTGCCCAACACACGATTTCCAGTCGTGCCGATTCGGCCGCTCTCGCACTCCTCCGGGACTGCAACCTGGTCAGGCTAACGGGACGGACAGCCCTTGACGGGCCGATGGGTGGACGAACCTGCCGATCGGCCGTCTCAGCGTTCACCCTAGGTTCACGACCCTTCGCGAATTGAGCAGGCGTAGATCGAGGGGAGTCCGTACGACGCCGATGTAGCAGAGACCTGAGGCAATGGAGCGGACCAGGCGGGGGGCCGAGATGTTCAAGAGCATTCGCCAGGAGTTGGGCCGCTCGCACGCCGCCGGCACTGCGCCGTTGAGCCGGCCGGGGGCCCGAGCGGCTCGCAGCCCGTCGTGACGGCCGACGGGAGCAAGGGTGGGTGGCGGCTGGCGGGTTCGAGCGAGTCAGGCGATTCGGAGGCCGGGGAGAATCCGGCCGAGGCACTTCTCGCCGAGTTCCGCCTGATGGCTCGGGAACCCGTCCCGCTCGAGATGTACGCCGCGGTGTCGGGCCAGGTCGAGGAAATCGGCCCGGGAGCGGCCGGGGCGGAGGCCGACCTCGTCGTAGGAACCTGTCCGGGGTGAGCCGCTAGCCTGGACGCACGCGCCGTGCCGATGCTGGGTGCGGTGGCCGGGTCCTGCGCAACGGCCGCTCGTGAATCGAGTCAGGGTCGGAAGGCAGCAGCTCTCAGCGGGTATGGCCGGGTGCCGTAGCCAACCTGGCCGCCGCACCGAGCACCGGCCGGCAGTGTCTGACCGCGTGGGTAGGCTCGGCCGGCATGGCCGACGCCCCTTTCGTCTCCCTCTACCGCCGTTTCCGGCCAGGGCGATTCGACGAGATCAAGGGCCAGGACCACGTGGTCCGGGCGCTGCGCAGCGCGGTGCGCGACGACCGGGTGTCGCACGCCTACCTCTTCAGCGGACCCCGCGGGACGGGGAAGACCTCCTCGGCGCGCATCCTGGCCAAGGCGCTCAACTGCGAGGCGCCCGTCGACGGTGAGCCCTGCGGCACGTGCACGTCGTGCATCGAGATCACCCAGGGCAGTTCGCTCAACGTGCACGAGCTCGATGCGGCCTCGAACAACGGGGTGGACGCCATGCGCGACCTCGTCGCGCACGCTGGGCTCGGCACCCCCGGGCGCTGGAAGGTCTACATCGTCGACGAGGTCCACATGCTCTCGACGGCGGCGGCCAACGCACTGTTGAAGACGCTCGAGGAGCCGCCGAGCCACGTCGTCTTCGTGCTGGCGACGACGGACCCGCAGAAGGTGCCCCCGACGATACGCAGCCGGACGCAGCACCTCGAGTTCCGTCTTCTCGGCGCCCAGACGCTGCACGACCTGCTCGAGTCGGTCAACACCGAAGCCGGCCTCCACCTCGACGAGGTGGCGCTCGAGGCGGCGGTGCGGCGCGGTCGGGGCTCGGCCCGCGACGCGTTGTCGGCTCTCGACCAGGTCGCGGCGTCGGGCTCCGCCGACGCCGCCCGGCCCGAGCTGGCCCAGGTGCTCGATGCTCTGGCCGACGGCGACGTGGGCCAGGTCCTGGTCGCCCTCAGCGCGCTGTTGGCCGGCGGCTGGGGCCCCCAGCAGTTGGCGACCGAGATGGTCGACGACCTGCGCCAGGTCTTCCTCGCCGCGCTGGCGCCGGAGTTGAGCGCGGTGTCGGGACCGTCGCTCGAGCGCTTCGCGGCGCTGGCCGAGACGATGGGCCTGGCCCGGGTGGTGCGCAGCCTGGAGCTCCTGGGCCATGCCCTGGTCGACATGCGAGAGGCTCCCGACGCACAGGTCGTCCTCGAGATCGCCGTCGTGCGCGCCGTGCGGCCGGATCTCGACTCGGGAGTGGAGGCCCTGTCCGAGCGGGTGAGCGTGCTCGAGCGCTCGCTCTCGGGGGCCGCCGCCTTCCCGCGTCCGGGCTTCCCGCCGGAGCAAGCCGCGTCACTGGCCGGGAGTCAGGGTTCCGCCCCGCCGGCCCCGGCACCGACACCGGCAGCGGAGCGTCCGACTGGTGAGGTGGGGAGTCGCCCTTCCATCGGCGCCGTGCGGCGGAGCCAACGGGCGGCCGCGGCGTCCTCGGCCTCGGGGTCGGCTCCCGCGGACGTGGCACCCGACACCCCCGCGCCCCGAGCACCGGCGCCCGCCGCCCGGACCGAGGCCGCACCCAGCCGGACGGTCGATCGCGACAGCCTGACCGAGGCCTGGGGCGACGGCATCCTGCGTACCCTGCCGGCACGGGCCAAGGCCCTCTACAGCGCCGGGCGTTTCGTCAGCGTCGACGCGCAGGGCGCACACTTCGCGCTCCCCAATGCGGCCCACCGCGAACGGTGCGCGGACATGGCTTCCACGGTCGAGGCGGCGCTCGCCGCGCACTTCGGCTCCCCCGTGACCCTGGTGCTCGATGTGGACGACGCCACACCGCCCGGGACCCCCGGCGGCGGCAGCGCGCCGGCCCGCAGCGGCGGTCCCGGGGACGCGGCCGACGTCGAGGAGGTCGATCCGGCCGACTTCGCCGCCGACGACGTCAACGAGGCCGCCACCGGCCAGGCCTCGGCCGCCGAGGCGCGCCTGCTGCAGGCGTTCCCCGGCGCCAGCGAGGTCACCGGCTAGGAGATGTACACCGGACCCCTCCGCTCCCTCATCGACGAGCTCGGACGCCTTCCCGGCATCGGGCCGAAGTCGGCCCAGCGCATCGCCTTCCACATCTTGAAGGTGCCGGGCGAGGACGCCCGGCGGCTCGCCGACGCCATCGTCGCAGTCAAGGAGCGCACCACGCTGTGCGCGGTCTGTTTCAACGTGGCCGAGTCCGGCGCGCTCTGCGACGTCTGCGGCGACGACCGGCGCGACCCCGAGGTCATCTGCGTCGTCGAGGACCCCCGCGACATCGTCGCCGTGGAGCGCACCGGGTTCAGGGGCCGCTACCACGTGCTCGGGGGCGCGCTGAGCCCCCTCGATGGCATCGGGCGCGAGCAGCTGCGCCTGCACGAGCTCCTCGACCGGGTGCGCGAGGGCGCCATCCGTGAGGCCATCGTCTGCACCAACCCCACGCTCGAGGGCGAGGCCACGGCGATGCTGGTCGCCCGCGAGCTCGCGCCCCTGGGCGTCGTCGTCTCCCGGTTGGCCAGCGGCTTGCCGGTGGGTGGCGACCTGGAGTACGCCGACGAGCTCACCCTCGGCCACGCGCTCGAGGGGCGCCGCCCGCTCGAGGTCTGAGCGCTGGGACCGCGTCCCGCCGGCCGTCTCCTACAATTGCCCGATGCGGATCGCCATCGTCGGCGCGACGGGTCAGGTGGGCGTGGTGCTGCGCGCCATCCTGGCCGAGCGCAACTTCCCGGTCGACTCGATGCGCTATCTCGCCTCCGCCCGTTCCGCCGGCTCCACCCTGCCCTGGGGGACCGCCGACGTCGTCGTCGAGGACGCGGAGAGCGCCGATCTGTCGGGCATCGACCTGGCGCTGTGCTCCGCCCCGGCCTCGGTGTCGCGCCGCCTCTCGCCCCGGCTGGCCGCAGCCGGCGCCACCGTCATCGACAACTCCTCGGCCTGGCGCATGGACCCCGACGTCCCCCTGGTCGTCCCCGAGGCCAACGCCGAGGCCCTGCGCTCGATCCCCCTGGGCATCGTGGCCAACCCCAACTGCACCACCATGGTCGCCATCCCGGTCCTCAAGCCCCTGCACGACGAGGCGGGCCTCCGGCGGCTCGTCGTCTCGACCTACCAGGCGGTGTCGGGCAGTGGCGTCGACGCCGTGCGCGAGCTGGCCGAGCAGCTGGACAAGACGGCCGACCGCGCCCAGGACCTCACCTTCGACGGGGCGGCAGTCGACTACCCGCCCCGCAGCGTCTACCCCGTGCCGATCGCCCACAACGTCATCCCCCTGCAGTTCAACATCGTCGACGACGGCTCGCTCGAGACCGACGAGGAGCAGAAGTACTGCAACGAGGCCCGCAAGATCCTCGGCATACCGGACCTCGCGGTGACGACCACCTGCGTGCGGGTACCGGTGTTCACCGGTCACTCGGCCGCCATCGTGTGCGAGTTCGAGCGGCCGCTCACCCCCGAACGGGCCACCGAGGTGTTGCGCACCGCGCCAGGCGTCGAGCTGGCGGAGATCCCCACGCCGCTCCTGGCGGCCGGCCGCGACGTCTCCTATGTCGGCCGCATCCGGCGGGCGCAGGGTGCGCCGAACGCCCTGGCGCTCTTCCTCTCGGGTGACAACCTCCGCAAGGGCGCCGCCCTCAACGTCGTGCAGATCGCCGAGGAGCTGCTGGCTCAGCGCAGCTGAGGCCCCCGCAGCCGGGTCCGGCGGATCAATCGGGGCCGGCTGACAGCGGCTCGGGGCCGCCGACCACCAGGGTGGCCATGCGGCGGGCCAGGTTGACCGCATGGTCGCCGAAGCGCTCGTAGAAGCGGGCCACCATGGCCAGCTCGATCGCCACCGGGAGCGGCATCGTGCCCGCCACCAGCTCGGCCGTCAGGGTGACGTGCAGGTCGTCCATCTCGTCGTCGAGGTCGTCGATGAACGAAGCTGCCGCGGCGGAGCGTTCCGCGAAGGCATCCCCCGTCTCGCGCCAGATGGTCGCGGCCACCTCGCCCATGCGCTCGACGAGGCCGCGGCTGCGGGCAGACATCTCGGCGCCGAGGCCGCGGGCGGCCCGGCGGGCGATGTGCTCGGCCAGGTCGCCGTTGCGCTCCATGTCGGGCAGCATGCGCAGGATCGCCACGTACTCGCGGCGCTCCTCCGTCGTCGTCTCGCCGTGGACGAGCTGCTGCTGGACGGTCGCCGAGATCTGCCCGATCAATTTGTCGACGACCTCGTCGCGCTTGACCAGCTCCTTGGCTGCATCGCGGTCACCGGCCAACAAGGCGTGGGTGGCTCCCGCGATGGCCTCGCCGACCAGTGCGAAGACCTGGGAGAAGAGGCGGTCGACCTCGTCGGGTTCGGGCATGGTGCGGGGCCACAGCGGCTGCTCCATGGCCAGGGGCCCGATGTGGGCGGGGCGGTCCTCGGCCTCCACTTCGAGCTGGTCCGGGCCACTTCTGGCGCTACCACCGAGCTTGAACGGCATCCGAGGAACGCTATCGGCTTCGCTGCGGCGTGACGACCCCCAAATTCCGCGCCCGCTCCGTGCCGGAGTCGGGGAGCCTGCTCGGAGGTGATCCCCGACGTTGACACACCCCGTCGTTACATTGGCCTCATGGTCCTCACAGTGGTGCTCGGGCTGGCCGTCGGGCTGGCCGTCGGTGGCGTCTGGCACCTCGTGCGCAGTGCCCGTGTCGCCGCCACCGTCCGGCTCGCCGAGGGCCGGCTGGCCGACGCGCAGGCGGCCCTGGCCGAGCAGGCGGTGCAGCTCAGGGCTGCGTCGGACGCGGCCGCGGCGGCCGAGACGGCGCGGGCGGTCGCGCTCTCGGAGCTGGCTCTCCAGCAGAGGTCGGCGGACGAGGCGCGGGCGCGGGCCGAGGACGAGCGCGCCCGGCTGGCGGGGACGTTCGCCGAGTTGTCGGCCCACGCCCTGGCCAAGAACAACGAGCAGTTCCTGACCCTGGCCGACACCCGGTTCAAAGAGGCGCGCACGGCGGCGCAGGGCGACCTGGACCAGCGCCAGCAGGCCATCGCCCGCCTGCTCGACCCGCTGAGCGAGACGCTGGCGCGCTACGAGCGCGGGCTCCAGGAGATGGAGCTCGAGCGCAAGGGCGCCTACGAGGGGCTGTCCGAGAGGGTGGCCCAGTTGCATCTCGGGCACGAGCAGCTGCGCAAGGAGACGCGGAACCTGGTGACGGCGCTGCGATCGCCGCAGACCCGCGGGCGATGGGGTGAGGTCCAGCTGCGCCGGGTGGCCGAGATGGCCGGCATGCTCCCGCACTGCGACTTCAACGAGCAGGTCTCGGCGACGTCCGACGAAGGCCGGCTGCGCCCCGACATGATCGTGCACATGCCCGGCGGCGGCGAGATCGTCGTGGACGCCAAGGTGCCGCTTGACGCCTTCTTGCAACTCCTCGACGCCGACGACGACGAGACCCGTGTCGTGTGCCAGGCCAAGCACGCCCGCCAGCTGCGCACGCACGTCGACCAGCTCGCCAAGAAGGAGTACTGGAAGCAGTTCGAGCGCTCGCCGCAGATGGTCGTCGCCTTCATACCGGGCGATCAGCTGCTGGCGGCCGCCTTCGAGTCGGACCCGGCGTTGCAGGAGTACGCGATGTCCAACAGCGTGCTGCTCACCACCCCGGTCACCCTGATCGCGCTGTTGCGCACCGTGGCCCTGGGCTGGCAGCAGGAGACCCTCGCCGAGAGCGCGCGCGAAGTGCAGCAGCTGGGGGCCGAGCTCTACGACCGCCTGCGCGTGATGACCGGCCACATGCAGACGCTGCAGCGCAGCCTCACCTCGAGTGTGGACGCCTACAACAAGGCCGTCGGCTCGTTCGAGTCCCGCGTCCTGGTCTCGGCCCGCAAGTTCCCCGGTCTCGGCGTCGTGGGCGGTGACGGACCTGCGATCACGGAGCTGTCGCCCATCGACGCCGCACCGCGGCACCTGCAGGCGGTCGAGATGGACGACGACGAGGGAGCCGGCGCGCCGGGGGAACAGAACATCCTGGCCCTGCCCGAAGGTGGGGCCGCCACCACAGCGCTCTGAGGCACTCGAACACCGGCGACGTAGTCTGCGAGATGCTCCACGTCCACCGATCCGAGCGGGCCGACGCGCTGGTGTCGATGTTGGCCCAGCTCGTCGCGGAGCCACTCGAGGACCCCATGACACCCGAGGTGGTGTCGGTCCCCACGCGGGGCATCGAGCGGTGGCTGACGCAGCGCCTGTCCGCACGCCTGGGGGCGCGCCAGGGCAGGCAGGACGGGGTGTGCGCCAACATCGACTTCCCGTTCCCCGGGTCGCTCGTCGGGAGGGCCTTGGCGCTGGCGGTGGGCACCGATCCCGAGAGTGACCCCTGGCTCCCCGAGAGAGCGGTGTGGCCGCTCATCGAGGTGGTGGAGGAGAACTTCGACGAACCCTGGCTCGCACCCCTCGCGCAGCACATGAGGAACTCGGCGACGGTGGAGGGGTCGAAGCGCTTCTCGAGCATCCGGCATGTCGCGGACCTCTTCGACCGCTACGCGGTGCACCGTCCTGACATGCTCCAGCGCTGGGCCGCCGGGCGTTCCGAGGCGGACGAGGCCCTGTGGCAGGTCGAGCTGTGGCGAATGCTACGGAAGCGCATCGGGCGGGCCAGCCCCGCCGAGCGGCTGGCCGAGGCCTGCCAGCGCTTGCGGGACGAGCCGGACCTCTTCGACCAGCCACCTCGGCTCTCGCTGTTCGGATTGACACGGCTGCCCGCCAGCTACCTCGACGTCTTGGAGGCCGTCGGTGCGGGCCGGGATGTGCACCTCTTCCTCTTGCACCCTTCACCGGCGCTCTGGGACCGGCTGGCGAGCCAGGTTGGGCCGTCGTCGCGCTACGTGGTGCGAAGCGAAGACCCGACGGCGAGCGGTCCGAAGAACCCGCTCCTCGCCTCATGGGGGCGTGACGCCAGGGAGATGCAGCTGGTGCTCGGCGGCGCGGTGGTCCACGGCCAGCGCGCCGAAGCGGCACCGGCCCGAGGGCCGCGGACACTTCTCCAGATGATCCAGGACGACGTCCGGGCCGATCGCGCCCCTGGCGGCGGCCCCGTCGTCTCCTCGCACGACGGCCGACCGCTCCTGGCCGCGGACGATGACAGCGTCCGCGTCCACTCCTGTCACGGCCGGGGGCGACAGGTCGAGGTGCTGCGCGACGCCGTCCTGCACCTGCTCGAGGAGGATCCCACCCTCGAGCCCCGAGACATCATCGTGATGTGCCCCGACATCGAGGCCTTCGCACCATTGATCCAGGCGACCTTCGGGGGACACGACGAATCCGGGGACCCGGCCGACGCACTCCAGATCCGGCTGGCGGACCGCTCGCTCCGCCAGACCAACCCGGTGATGGCCGTCCTGGCCGAAGTCCTCGAGTTGAGCACGGCGAGGATCACGGCGACCGAGGTCCTGGACCTGGCGGGCCGGGAGCCGGTCCGTCGCCGGTTCCAGTTCGGCGACGAGGATCTGTCCCGTCTCGAGGAGTGGGTGGACCAAGCCTGCGTGCGTTGGGGCTTCGACGCCGCGCACCGGAGCTCGTTCCAACTCGATGACGTCGGCAGCAACACGTGGCAGTTCGGGATCGATCGCATCCTGCTCGGCATCACCATGGCGGACGAGCGCCAGCGCCTGTTTGGTGGAGCGTTGCCCTTGGACGACGTCGACAGCGCCGACATCGAGCTCGCCGGTCGCCTGGCGGAGTTCCTCGACCGGCTCCATGCTGCGCTCGACGAGCTGGCCGAAGAGCGCACGGTGGACGCCTGGGCGAGCACCTTGGCGCGGGTCTCGGATTCGTTGACGGCGACGTCGGCGCGTGACGCCTGGCAGCGGGCGCAAATGACCACGTTGCTCGACAAGCTGGTCGAGGAGGCCGAGACGGGCGACATCGTGAGCGCCGTGACCCTGAGTTGCGACGACGTGCGTTCCATCCTGTCCGACCGGTTGAAGGGCCAGCCGACCCGCGCCAACTTCTGTACGGGCCATCTCACCGTGTGCACGCTCGTGCCGATGCGCTCCATCCCCCACCGGGTGGTGTGCCTGCTCGGTTTGGACGACGGCAGCTTCCCCCGCCACATCGAACGAGACGGCGACGACCTCACCGCTCGGCACCAGCGCGTGGGTGACCGCGACGTTCGCAGCGAGGACCGACAGCTGCTCCTCGACGCCCTGCTGGCCGCCCGAGAACACCTCATCGTCACGTACTCCGGCCGCGACGAGCGGTCCAATCTGCCCCGCCCTCCTGCCGTTCCGGTCGGTGAGCTGCTCGACGTGATCGACCACACCGTGGCGCGGCCCGGTGGCCGCGCCCGCGAGGCCGTGGTCATCGCACATCCCCTCCAGCCGTTCGACCCCCGGAATTACGAACGCGGCGGCGTGCTGCCGGACGCCCCGTGGAGCTTCGACGCGCTGCACCTGGCCGGGGCCCGGGCGGCCCTCGAGCCGCACCACGACGTGCCCCCCTTTCTCGAGCGCCCTCTCGCTCCGCTCGAGCTGAGTCCGATCGGCCTGGACCAGCTCGAGCGGTTCTTGCGCCACCCCGTCCGCGCCTTCCTCCGGGAACGGCTCACCATCTCGTTGCGAGACAGGACGCGCAACTTCGAGGATGCCATCCCCGTCAAGCTCGATGCGCTCGAACAGTGGCAGGTCGCGGAACGCGTCCTGGCGGCGCGACTGGGTGGAGCGAGCCAGGAAGCGTGTGAGGCGGCGGAGATCGCGCGGGGTGAGCTACCGCCGGGCGCCTTGGCCGGACCGGTCTTCTGCGACATCACCGGTCCGCTGGACGCGCTGGTGCGGGAAGGCCAGAGCCGCGTGGCGCCGGCCTCGCTCGACGTGCACGTCGACCTGTCCGACTCGTGCAGCCTGGCCGGGACCGTCGCCGGAGTCCGGGGGAACACCATCCACTCGGTGACGTACTCGAAGCTCGGCCCGGCGACACGCCTGCTCGCCTGGCTGCGCCTCCTCGCTCTCACCGCGACCTGGCCCGATCGGCCGTTCGACGCGCTCACCATCGGCCGCTCCCCCCGCAGGGGGCGCACCACCTCCAAGGCCTGCATCGGGCCGCTCGGCCGCGATGCGCACACTCGCAGGACGACCGCCGAGCTCCACCTCGGCACGCTCGTCGACCTCTTCGGCCGCGGCATGCGCGAACCATTGCCGCTGTACTGCAAGACGTCCGCCGCCTGGGCCGGCGCCATCGCCGCCGGGAAGGATCCCGAGCGGGAGGCGGCCAGCGCCTGGGACTCCGGCCGCAACGGGCACAACGAGGACAACGACGACGAGCATGGGCTGGTCCTCGGCGGCGCCCTGTCCTTTGGGGCCATGGTCGGGCGCTCCGGCTCACCGCGGGCCGACGAGACCGGACCCGGGTGGGAGCCCGCGGAGTCCTCCCGGTTCGGCCTCTATGCCCGCCGGCTCTGGGACGCCCTGCTCGAGCGCGAGGAGATCGTCGACCAGTGACGAACTCGGTGTCCGGGGTCATGGCGGGCCCGCAGCCGCAGTCCTTCTCCGTCTGCGGCGAGCTGCCGTGCGGCATGACGTTGCTCCAAGCCAGCGCCGGGACGGGCAAGACGTTCACGATCGCGGCACTCACCACGCGCTACATCGCAGCGGGCATGCCGGTCGACCGCCTCCTCGTCATCACGTTCACCCGCATGGCCACGGGCGAGCTCCGTGAGCGCGTCCGCGACCGGCTCGTGCGTGCCTTCGACGGGCTCGTGGACCATTTGCAGGGCGGAGCGGATCCGGCGGACGACGAGATCGTGCAGCTCCTGGTCGACGGGCCGACCGAGGAGGTGGAGGTCCGCCGGGACCGCCTGGGGAAGGCGATCGCGGACTTCGACGCGGCCACGATCGAGACGACCCACGGATTCTGCCTCCAGGTCCTCTACGGCCTTGGCACGGCCGGCGATGTCGATCGGGAGGTGACCCTGGTCGAAGACGTGCGCGACGTCATCGAGGAGGTGGTCGACGACCTCTATCTGCGGCGTTTCGTCCGCAAGCCCGAGTTGCCCGGTTTCACGCGTGATGACGCGATGGAGATCGCGAAGCGCGTCCTGAGCCAGCCCGACGCCCGGATCGTGCCGGAGCTCTCGCTGGAGGACGACGTGAGGTCCACCCGCCGTCGCTTCGCCCGGGCCGTGCGAGAGGAGATGGACCGGCGCAAGCGGGCACTGAAGATCCTCACCTATGACGACGTCCTCATCCGCCTGCGTGACACGTTGGCCGATCCGCAGCGCGGAGCCGCCGCGTGCGCGGTTGCGGGAACGCTACGACGTGGTGTTGGTCGACGAGTTCCAGGACACCGACCCCGTGCAGTGGGACATCATGCACCGGGCCTTCGGCGAGGGCGCGGCGACGCTCGTTCTGATCGGCGATCCCAAGCAGGCGATCTACGCCTTCCGGGGGGCCGACGTCCACGCGTATCTCGATGCACGCGAGAGGGTCGACTCGGAGTCGACCCTGGACGTGAATTGGCGCAGTGACGAAGGCCTGTTGGCGGCCTACGACGCCCTGTTTGCCAACGCGCAACTGGGAGAGACGGGCATCACGTACCGGGCGATCCGTGCCGCACCCGCCAACCTCGAGCCCAGGCTCGTCGGGGCACCGGTCGCTGCACCACTGCGCGCGCGCATCGTGCACACCGGTGACGGCTTGGTCACGCTCACGCCCGCCAAGGGTCAGCCCCAGGCCGAGGCCGCGCGGGAACTCGTGGCCCGGGATCTGGCGGCGGAGGTCGTGGCGATGTTGACGGCGGGGACGGAGGTCGTCAGTCGCCGGCGCGACGGGAGCGAGTCGGGCCGCGCAGCGTTGCACCCTGGTCACATCGCCGTGCTCGTGCGCACCAATGGTCACGCCCTGACGGTGCAGCGCGCGCTGCACGGGGCCGGCGTGCCCGCCGTCATCGGCGGCTCCGGCTCGGTGTTCGCGACCGAGCCGGCTCGAGCCTGGCTCCGGTTGCTCGAGGCGCTCGAGCGGCCGACGGCACGCGACCGAGCCGCGCTGGCCGCCTTGGGCTGCTTCGTCGGCTGGACGCCCGAGCGGGTGGCGACCGCTGACGAAGACCAGTGGGAGGACCTCCACTGGTCACTCCACCAGTGGGCGGCCTTGCTGCGGGACCGGGGGGTCGCCTCCCTCTACGAGAAGATCAGCAGCTCCCACGACGTGCCGGCTCGGGTCCTCGCCGGTCCTTCGGGTGAGCGCTTCATGACGGACCTGCGCCACGTCGCCCAACTGCTGCACGAGGCGGGAGTGACCGAAGGCCTCGGCCCGACGGCCATGGCCAGCTGGCTGGGTCGACGGATCAACGACGCCGAGCGCGACACCGAGAACGAGGAGAGGGCGCGCCGTCTCGAATCGGACGCCGAGGCGGTGCAGGTGATCACCATCCACCGGAGCAAGGGGCTGGAATTCCCGATCGTGCTCTGCCCCTACATGTGGGGCAGCTATACGCCGACGATCAAGGTGCCGGTCTTCCACGACAGGGACAACCGGAACCTGCGTACCATCGACGTCGGACAAGACGGCAACAGTTTCGCCGTCCACCAGCAGAGCCAGCTCGTCGAGGAGCGCGGCGAAGACCTGCGCTTGCTCTATGTCGCCCTGACACGGGCGCAGCACCAGGCGATCCTCTGGTGGGTCGGGGCGAACGACAGCCAGCACTCCCCCCTCTCCCGGCTCTTGTTCGACCGGGACGAGCATGGCGTGGTGAGCTCTCACGGTACCCGGGCCCACACCGAGTCCGATGTCGAGCAGGCGTTCGCGGCACTCGGGCCAGGTCTCTCGGTCGAGCGGGTCGTCCGTCCCCCCGAGGTGCAGTGGCACCGGGACAGGCACGCACCGCCCGTGCTCGAGGCCGCCGTCTTCGATCGTCGCCTCGACCTCGGGTGGCGCCGCGTGTCCTACTCGGGCATCACGAGCGCCCTCCACGAGCAGCCGGGGATCGGGAGTGAGCCAGAGGAGCAGCTCACGTCGGACGAGGTGGTGCCTGGCGGGTCCGGGCCGGGCCCGGCGGGGGCCGGGCCGGAAGAGGAGCCCCTGCGGTCCGTGGCGTTGGGACTGGGCTCCATGCCGGGGGGGGCGCTGGTGGGAACGGTCGTCCACGGCGCGCTGGAGCGGACCGAATTCGACGCCCCCGACCTGGTGGCTGAGGTTCACTCGGCGCTCGAACGGGAGATCGAGTGGCGCAACGTCGATCTGGGGAGCGTCGATGCCGCTGTCGCTGGCCTGTGCACCGCCATCGAATCCCCTCTCGGCCCGATGGTCGACGACGTCCGGCTGCGCGACATCCCGCGTCAAGACCGGCTCGACGAGCTCGGCTTCGAGATCCCGTTGGTCGGGGGCGACGTCCCCAGGGGATCGCTGCACGTCGCCAGGGTGGCCGATCTCCTCGAAGAGCACCTCGTCGCGGACGATCCGGTGGCCCGGTACGCGAGCCGGTTGCGGGACCCGGCGCTCCACGGCGTCCTGCGTGGCTATCTGACGGGGAGCCTGGACCTGGTCTTCCGGCTCCGGGGCGATCGCTTCGTGCTGGCCGACTACAAGACCAACCGCTTGAGCGCCCCCGCCGAGACGCTCTCGGCGTGGCACTACCGCCCCGAAGCCCTGCACGAGGAGATGGTGGCGGCCCACTATCCGCTCCAGGCGCTGCTCTACTCGGTGGCCTTGCACCGCTACCTGCGCTGGCGGCTGCCCGGCTACGACGCCGATCGCCACCTGGGGGGCGTGCTCTACCTGTTCGTGCGGGGCATGAGCGCCGTCCAGCCGGTCCGCCACGCGGACCAGCCCAGCGGCGTGTGGTCCTGGCGCCCACCGGCTCACCTCGTCGAGTCGCTGAGCGAGCTCTTCGACAGCGGGGCCACCTCGTGACGGCCGTGGAGGTGCCCAACGCCTTCGAGGCCTCGGTGGCGCGTGGTGCACCCGGGCTTTTGCGCGCCTTCAACGAGGCGGGGATCCTCTCCACCTCCGACGTCCACGTCGCCGTGCGGCTGGCCCGCCTCGGTACGTCCACGGACGAGCTGGCCCGGCTGGGCGCGGCCTTCGCGGCCCGGGCCCCCCGCTTGGGTCACGTCTGCGTCGACCTCGCGACCATCGCGGACACGGCCAGCAGCGACGCGGACACGGCGGCGGTCCTCGCCGTGCTGCCGTGGCCCGATCCGGCGCAGTGGCTCGCCGCCATGGCGTGCAGCCCGTACGTGGGCCATGACCTCCCACTCCACCTGGAGGGGACAACCCTCTACCTCGACCGGATGTGGACAGACGAGCGCCGGGTCGCCTCGGATCTGCTGGAGCGGGCATCCGGGCCGGTCGGGGGTGTCGACGACGCGGTGCTGGCGACGGGCCTGGCGGAGCTCTTCGTAGGCGCCGACGACCCCGACTACCAGCGCCTGGCCGCCGCGACCGCAGTCCTGCGGCGCGTGTCGGTGATCGCCGGCGGCCCCGGGACCGGTAAGACCACCACCGTGGCGCGGGTGCTGGCGCTGCTGCACGCACAGGCGGCCGGGAGGGGACGACCACCCCTGATCGCTCTCGCCGCTCCGACCGGCAAGGCGGCCGCCCGGCTCGAAGAGGCGGTTCGCCGGGAGGCGGCCGAGATGCCCATCGACCGGGAGGTCCGTGATCGCCTGTCGGCGCTGCAGGGCACGACGCTCCACCGGCTGCTTGGTTCCAATCCGGGCAACCGGACGCGGTTCCGCCACGACCGGCTCAACCGTCTGGCCCACGACGTGGTCGTGGTCGACGAGACATCCATGGTGTCGCTGTCGATGATGGCGAGGGTGGTCGAGGCGGTGCGCTCGGATGCACGCCTCATCCTCGTCGGCGACCCGGAGCAGTTGGCGTCGATCGAGGCGGGCGCCGTGCTGGGCGACATCGTGCCCCCGCGTTCGCAGCAGGTCTGCATGAGCCACGACGCCCGGACGCGGCTCGCCGCGGTCACCGGGCACGAGGTCCCGGCCACCGACACGAGACCCCACTCGGTGGTCGGAGACGGCATCGTGGTCTTGAGCAAGGTGCACCGCTTCCGGGGCGCGATTGCCCAGCTGGCCAGGGCGATCCAACACGGTCAGTCCGAGGACGCCCTCGCGGTCCTGCGGGCCGGAGAGCCCGAGGTGCGCTGGATCGCCTCCGAGAGCTCCTCGCACACGATGGCACCCGCGGGGCTGTCCGAGGTGCGCGCGCTCGCCGTCGGCTGCGGACGCGCGGTGAGGGAGGCGGCGCTCGCCGGCGAGGCGAAGAAGGGAGTCGAGGCTTTGGGCCGGTTCCGGCTTCTGTGCGCGCACCGCCGCGGGCCGGACGGTGCGGCCACGTGGATGCACCAGGTCGAGGGTTGGCTGCGAGCCGAGGTCGATGGATTCGGCGACGACGACGAGTGGTACGTCGGACGGCCCCTCATCGTGACGGAGAACGACTACGGGCTGAAGCTCTACAACGGCGACGTCGGAGTAGTCGTGGCAGAGGGAGACCGAAGGGTGGCCGCCTTCGATCGCGGGGACGACATCGTGCGGGTCAGCCCGGCCCGGCTTGCCGCTGTCGACACCGTCTACGCCATGACCGTCCACAAGAGCCAGGGGTCGCAGTTCCACACGGTGGCGTTCTTGGTCCCCGGCGTCGAGTCCAGGGTCCTGACGCGTGAGCTGATCTACACGGCGGTCACCCGCGCCGAGGAGCGGCTGGTGCTCGTGGGCGCGGAGGAGCCCATCCGCGCCGCGATCGAGCGTCCGATCACCCGGGCATCGGGGCTGCGGCGGGCATTGTGGGGCGAGCCGGACGGCTGAACCGCAGCGGCGAGACGCCCCGGCCCGGTCGGCTTTCGGACGCAGATTTGTGCATGATTTGGTCTTCGGAGCGTTCGGCGGGACGCGGAATTCCTGTGTTTTTGCGGCACCGTCCAGGTAAAATTCCTGGTCTCACGGCAATTACAGCCTGTTCACAGGCTGGATTCAGGGTCCTGACCCATGATGAGACTGACACGACTCCGTAACAAAAGCGGAGCCTGAGCACACGCGAAGGGTGAGGATGAAGATTCTGGTTCTCGGAGGAGACGGCTATCTCGGCTGGCCCACCGCGCTGCACCTCTCGGCGCTCGGACACGAGATCACCGTGGTGGACAACCTCGTGCGTCGTGAGTATGACCGCGAGATGGGGGTCGACAGCCTCGTCCCCATCGCGTCACTGCCGGACCGGGTCACGCGCTGGGAGCAGATTTCCGGCCGCGCCGTCAACGTCCGGATCGGCAACCTCACCGACGCCGCCTTCACCTACGCCGTGATCGCCGAGGCGGCACCGGACGCCATCGTGCACTTCGGCGAGCAGCGTTCCGCGCCCTACTCCATGATCGACCGCGAGCACGCGGTCTACACACAGGTCAACAACGTGGTGGGCACGCTGAACGTGATGTACGCCATCGCCGAGACCGATCCTTCGATCCATCTCGTCAAGCTCGGGACGATGGGGGAGTACGGGTACCCCAACATCGACATCGAGGAGGGGTTCATCGAGATCACCCACAAGGGGCGCACCGACGTGCTCCCCTACCCCAAGCAGCCCGGCTCCTTCTACCACCTGTCCAAGGTGCACGACAGCCACAACATCATGTTCGCCTGCCGGGTCTGGGGGTTGCGGTCGACCGACCTGAACCAGGGCATCGTCTACGGCCAGTCGACCGAGGAGACCGACCTCGACCCCGCGCTGGCGACCCGCTTCGACTACGACGGCGTCTTCGGGACGGTCCTGAACCGGTTCTGCGTCCAGGCGGTCACCGGCCACCCGCTGACCGTCTACGGGTCCGGCGGCCAGACGCGCGGCATGCTCAACATCCGCGACACGCTGGCCTGCGTGACGCTGGCGCTCGAGAACCCGGCCGAGCAGGGCGAGTTCCGCGTCTTCAACCAGTTCACCGAGTCCTTCTCGGTGCGCGACATGGCGCAGGCGGTCAAGCGAGTCTGTCCGACACGGGTCGACATCGCCGAGCACCTGTCCAATCCTCGGGTCGAACACGAAGAGCACTACTTCAAGGCGGCCAACACCAAGCTGCTCGATCTGGGCCTCGAGCCGCACCACCTGACCGACGAGGTCATCTCCGGCATCCTCCAACTGGTCGAGCGCCACCGCGACCGGGTGGACGTCCGTGCCATCGCCCCGACGGTGCAGTGGCGCTCGAGCGCGAGCACGCTCACCACGGCGGGCGAGACACCGGACTCGTCGTTCCTCGCGGTGTAACGCACCCTTCGTCGCAGTAGGTTCCTGTGGCGATGTCGCCACGCAGGCCACGCCGCCGCGCGCGCCGTCGATCACCGGCCAGGCCGATCATCCTGCTCGTGGCAGCGGCGATCGTGCTCGCACTCCTCATCGGCGGGCTCACCCAGGTGTCGCGGCAGTCGCAGGCCTACGACGCCAACTCCAACCGTTCGCTGGCGGCGCAAGGGACGGTGCTCGCCGAGCAGTCAAACGCCACGTCGTCCCAGGTGCGCACGCTGCTGAACGGCCTGTCGGGGCAGACCCGCCAGGGCCTCCAGGCCGGCCTGGACGAGCGCGGTGCAGCAGACCTCCGTGCAGGCGGGGCGGGCGAACCTCACGGCGACCTCCAGCCCGCTGGGCTCGGTGGCCGCCCAGTTCGACGACGTCTTCGCCGAGCGGGCCCAGTCCATGACCGACCTGCGGGCCGCCGTCTACGGATTCCTCGGCATGCAGCCCAAGGCCGTTGCCGGCTCGCCGGCCGACGGGTCGGCTCCCAGCACTCCGACCGCCCTCTTGTCGGCGACCGAGGCCACGAACCGCATTGCCGCTGCGGGTGCACTGCTGTCCCACTCGGATGCGCTGTGGCGTTCGGTCCGGAGGTCGCTCGCCTCGATGCCCGGTCACGGCAGCCTTCCCGCCTCGGTCTGGGTGACGAACCCACAGCTCTGGCAGGTGGGTGCGGTGGCGGCCCAGCTCGATCTCGTCGCCACGTCGCCCACCTTGGTGCCGACCCACAACGTGGTCCTGCGCACGGTGCGCCTGAACCCACCGGCACTGCCCACGCCGCAAGGCGCGCCGTCGAACGTGTCGGTCCTCAGCCCGACCGCGCAGATCGAGGTGACGGTGGTCGTGGCCAACGAGGGAACGCTCGACGAGCCGAACGCTGCGGTCCGTCTCTCCCTGGCGGATCAGGCATCGGGCGCGACCGCGACCCGCGTCGAGACGGCGGATCTGGTCTTCGGCGCCACGGCGGCTTTGCCGCAGGTGACCTTCGACGTCAAGCCGGGCACGGCCTACGTGCTCACCGTCGAGGTCCTGCTCCCGCCCGGGCAGGCCCAGACGGCCAACACGGTCTTCCAGCAGCCACTTCAGGTCGCCCCGGCCACCTGAGCGCAGCGTGGTGGTGCCGCGCCATCACGGGTGGCGCGTGTCGACCCCGCTCGATCCTGGTCATAGGATCGGGTCGCACCGAAATCAGGAACTGGAGGGCTCTTCACGTGGCCGAGAGCATCACGATCACGGACAATCGCAATGGCGAGTCCATGGAGATTCCCATCGTCAACGGCGGGGTCGCGGCCGAGGAATGGGCCAAGCTCCTTCCGGGGGTGTGGTTCTACGATCCCGGCTTCATGTCGACGGCGGCCTGCGAGAGTGCCATTACCTATCTCGACGGGGACGCCGGGATCCTGCGCTACCGCGGCTATCCCATCGAGCAGCTGGCGGAGCAGTCGACCTACCTCGAGGTGGCCTACCTCCTCCTCCACGGGGAGCTGCCCTCCGAGGAGCAGTTCGCCGCCTGGAAGCACGACGTCACCTACCACACCTTCATCCACGAGAACGTCCGAAAGCGGTTCCTCGAGGGCTTCCACTACGACGCCCACCCCATGGGGATGCTGGTATCGGCCGTGGCCGCCCTGTCGACCTTCTACCTCGACGCCAAGGACATCTTCGACCCCGAGTCCCGCGACAAGCAGATCATCCGCCTGATTGCCAAGATGCCCACGCTGGCTGCCGCCGCGCACCGCTTCAGCGTCGGCATGCCCTTCGTCTACCCCGACAACTCCCTCGACTTCGCCCCGAACTTCCTGTCGATGCTCTGGAAGGTCGCCGAGCCGAGGTTCGAGGCCGATCCCGTCCTGGCCCACGCGCTCGACGTCCTGTTCATCCTCCACGCCGACCACGAGCAGAATTGCTCGACGACGGCCATGCGCGTGGTGGGCTCGTCACATTCGGACCCCTACTCCGCCACCGCCGCGGCAGCGGCCGCGCTCTACGGGCCCCGGCACGGCGGCGCCAACGAGGCCGTCATCCGGATGCTGACCGACATCGGCAACATCGAGAACGTGCCGGACTTCATCGCGACGGTCAAGGCCGGAACCGGGGGCCAGCGTCTCCAGGGCTTCGGGCACCGCGTGTACAAGAGCTACGACCCGCGGGCCAAGATCATCAAGCGCACGGCCGACGAGGTGTTCGAGGTGACCGGCAAGAACCCGCTGCTCGACATCGCGCTCAAGCTCGAGGAGATCGCGCTCAGCGACGAGTACTTCACGTCGCGGCGTTTGTACCCGAACGTCGACTTCTACTCGGGACTCATCTACCAGGCCATGGGCTTCCCGCTCGAGATGTTCCCCGTCCTCTTCGCGATTCCCCGCACGTCGGGTTGGCTGGCCCACTGGCAGGAGATGCTCGACCAGGATTCCAAGATCGCCCGGCCGCGCCAGCTCTACATCGGATCCGAGGCCCGCGACTACACGCCCATCGACGCGCGCTGACGGCGCGTCAGCGCGGCGCGGCGCCCTCCTTCTTCTTCAGGAGCCGGGTGAGGCCCTCCTGGGCGAGCGAGACGCACAGCCTCCCCTGGCGGTCGAAGAGGAAGCCGCGGGCCAGCCCACGGCCGTGCGTCGCCACCGGGGAGTCCATGTCGTAGAGCAGCCACGCGTCGGCCCGGAAGGGCTGGTGGAACCACATGCAGTGGTCCAGGCTCGCGCTCATGAAGTCGTCGTCGTCCCAGCGGACGCTGTGGGGGGCGAGGATGGTGTCGATGAGGGACATGTCGGACGCGTAGGTGGCCACGCAGGCGTGCAGCAACGGGTCGTCGGGCAGCACCCCATCGGCCCGGATCCAGAGCCGTTGGCACGGCTCGCCGGGCCCATGCGAGTGCCAGGGGAGGTCCCCGATGTGACGCTGGTCGATCGGGTGGGGCCGCTCGAACCACTCGGCCAGCTCCTCCTTCCAGGGCTCCAGGCGGTCGAAGAGCGGGGGAAGGGACTCGGGATCGGGCACCTCGGGCATGGGCAACTGATGCTCCAGGCCCTCCTCGAGGTCGTGGAAGGAGGCCTCGAGGTTGAAGATGGCCCGACCGTGCTGAATGGCGACGACCCGCCGGGTCGTGAAGGACCTGCCGTCGCGGATCCGGTCCACCTCGTAGAGGATCGGCACCGCCGGATCGCCCGGGCGCAGGAAGTACGAGTGCAGTGAGTGCACCCGTCCGTGCTCGACGGTGCGCCCCGCCGCCATGAGGGCCTGCCCGGCCACCTGCCCGCCGAACACGCGCTGTCGCTCTTCGTTGGGCTGGGTGCCCCGGAAGATGTTGACCTCGATCGGTTCGAGGTCAAGCAGATCGACGAGGAAGTCCAACGAGGCGCTCATGCGCCCATGTTCGCAGGCCGCCGGAACATCGGGCGGCGAGCACGCCGCCGTGCCCGCCGCTACCCTGCGGCAGCGTGACACCGGCGTCCCCGCAGCCCGCGCGCAACGAGCTGGTGTTCCCGCCGGGTTTCGTCTGGGGCGTCGCCACGGCGGCGCACCAGATCGAAGGCGGCAACGTGAACAACGACTGGTGGGCCTGGGAGCACAATCCGGCGTCGGGGACCCGCGAGCCCAGCGGCGACGCCTGCGATTCGTTCCACCGCTGGCGCGAGGACATCGAGCTGGTGGCCGACATGGGTCTCACCGCCTACCGCTTCTCGCTCGAGTGGAGCCGCATCGAGCCCGCCGAAGGTGAGTTCTCGCTGGCGGCACTGGAGCACTACCGGCGCCTGTGCGCGGCCTGTCACGGCCTCGGGATCGTCCCCGTCCTCACCTTTCACCACTTCACGACGCCGCTGTGGCTGGCCCGGCGCGGGGGGTGGGAGACGCCCGAGGCACCCGAACGCTTCGCCCGCTTCGTGACTCGGGCGACCGCGCACCTGGGCGACCTCATCGGTTGGGCCTGCACCATCAACGAGCCCAACGTCGTGGCGGTGATGGGGTACTTCCAGGGCGAGTATCCGCCCGGGGTCAAGGAGGACTTTGCCCGCTACGGCGCCGTCAACGAGGCGATGGTGCGCGCGCACCGACTGGCCGTCGACGCGCTGCGGCGCCGGACCCGGGACTTCCCGGTGGGCCTCACGCTCTCCATGGCCGAGATCACCGCCGAGGAGGGTGGGGAGACGTTGCGAGAGGCCGCCGAGGAGATGCTCGAGAACGTCTTCCTGCGGGCGACCGACGGCGACGACTTCGTGGGGGTGCAGTGCTACACCCGCATGCACTTCGGCCCCGATGGCCTGGCCCCCAACGACCCCGACGTCCCGCTGACCGAGATGGGCGACGAGCGCTGGCCCCGGGCGGTCGAGCACACGGTACGGCGGGCCGCCGCCGTGAGCGGGCGGCCCGTGGTGATCACCGAGAACGGGATCGCCACGGCCGACGACGCCGAGCGCATCTCCTTCCTGTCCGACGCGCTGCGCAGCGCCCATGCGTGCCTGGAGGACGGGATCGACCTGCGCGGCTACTTCGTGTGGAGTCTGCTGGACAACTTCGAGTGGCACTTGGGCTACGGGCCCGAAATTCGGTCTGGTGGCGGTGGCGCCGGGCACCTTCGAGCGCCGGCCCAAACCGAGCGCCCACTGGTTCGGTCAGGTCGCCCGCGCCAACCGCCTGTTCACAGCCGATGCACAGGCGGTGGACAGGGGATGAATTGGTGCCCACGCTAGGGTGTTGACCGTGGTCTCCCGCCTCCAGGCGCTCAACGACTGGCTGCACACGCACGAGGGTCGGAAGATCTTCCGGTACACGATGGTCTCGGTCGTCTCGACCGCCGTCTCGCTCTTCGTCCTCTTCTTCGTCTACGGCGTGCTGCGCCTGTGGGGTGAGGTGGCGAGCACCGTCTTCGCCAACTTCGTCGCGACGTTCCCCTCCTACTGGCTCAACCGCAAGTGGGCCTGGGGCAAGCACGGCCGGTCCCACTTCTTGAAGGAGGTGGTGCCCTTCTGGGCCATGTCGGCCATCGGCATCGCCTTCTCCATCGTCGGTGCCACCTTGGCGAAGCACATCGGCACCTCGCTGGACCTGGACCACGCCGAGCAGACCCTGCTCGTGATGTTCGCCAACCTGGTGTCGTTCGGGATCTTCTGGGTGGCGAAGCTCCTCCTGTTCAACCGGTTGTTCAAGGTCGAGCTCGAAGAGTTCGACGAGCACCTCTCGCACGAAGAAGAAGAACACGAAGAAGAAGAGGCGACCACCCACCGGGCGTCGCACTGAAGGCGCCGGCGACCCGCCGGGCGCGGCCGGTCAGTCCCTGAGGCGGCCGGTCAGTCCCTGAAGTTGTCGAACTGCAGTGGGATGCCGAAGTCCTCTGCCTTGCACTTGGCGATCACCTCTTGAAGGTCGTCGCGCTTCTTGCCGGTGACCCGGAGCTGGTCCCCCTGGGTCTGCGACGACACGCCCTTGAGCCCGAGGTCCTTGATGAACTTGTTCAGGCGCTTGGCGTGGTCCGAGGAGATGCCGGCCCGGATCGCCACCTTCTGGCGTGCGGTGCCCTTCTGGGCCTCCTCGATCCTCCCGTCCTCGAACGCCTTGAGGGAGACCTGGCGCTTGACCAGCTTCTCGTCCAACACCTGATGCAGGGCGCGCAGGCGGTCCTCGGTGGAGGAGCGGAGCACGAGCTCGTTGTCGCCGAGCTCGATGCCGGAGTCGGTGTTCTTGAAGTCGAAGCGGGTGGCGGCCTCCCGGTTGGCCTGGTCGACCGCGTTGCGCACCTCTTGCATGTCGACTTCCGAGACGATGTCAAAAGTGGGCATGCGTTCAGCGTACCGGTGCCGCCTCCCGGTCCGGGGTGGTCGGGCGCGGTAATCTCGCCGGCTGCGGGTCGGTGTCCGAGTGGCCAAAGGAAGCAGGCTGTAAACCTGCCGGTTAACACCTACGGAGGTTCGAATCCTTCCCGGCCCACGCTCAGGCTGTGAAGACGGTCCGGTGTCCCGACTCTTGCCACCCCCGGGCCCGCCGTTACAATGCTGTTTCAGATCGATTGCGGGCCCTTCCCCCAAGGCTCCCCCTCCTCCGGGCCGTTGCCGGACACGACAAGTGAGACCGACCTCCGTGGACGAAAGCGCGATGTCTTCTGCACCACCGGTCCTCGACCGGGTGCGCACGCGCCTGCGCCGCCTCTCCATGCGGACCGACGTCGCTCGGCTCCGTCTCTCCCGCGGCCTGTCCCTGACCGAGCGGATCGAGGCGGACTCGGGCGAGCCCGGCGACTGGACCTTCCTGCGCCGCCCCGCGCTCTTGGGCTTCGTCGCCGTGATGTCCATCTGCCTCGGCGCGTCCCTTCCGAGCTCGCCCTTCAAGCTCGAGATGGGCGGCACCTGGTTCTTCGGCGAGGCCACCTGGCCGACGACGGCGTTGATGCTCCCGGGGGTCGTGGCCGTCTACGGAGGCATGGTCCTCTTCGTTCGCGTGTGGTTCGGCCTCTACCAGACGCTGCGGGCCCGTCCCGGCGTGCCGATCCGCCAGCTGGCCTACATGCTCGCGCTCTGGCTGGTGCCGCTCATGGCGGTGGCGCCCCTCTTCAGCCGCGACGTCTTCTCCTACGCCGCCCAGGGCGAGATGATGAGCCACCACATCAATCCGTACCACTACGGCCCGGGGACCCTGGGCTCGGGGCCCTACGTGTCCGGTGTCGACCCGCTGTGGATCAACACCGCCGCACCGTACGGCCCGCTCTTCCTCATGCTGGCCGGCTGGTCGGCCTCGTTGAGCCTGCACCACGCGCTGGTCACGGTCCTCTTGCTCCGGCTCCAGTCGGTCGCCGGCGTGGCGCTGATCGCCTACTGCATCCCCAAGCTGGCCCGCTCGTTCGGGCGCGATCCAGGCCCTGCCTTCGTGCTCGCGGTCCTCAACCCGCTGACCCTGCTGGCCCTGGTGGGCGGCGCCCACAACGACGCCATCATGGTGGGGTTGCTGCTGGCCGGCGTCACGGCGGCACGCAGCCGCCACCCGGGGTGGGGAGTCGTGCTCTGTGCCCTGGCGGCCGCGATCAAGGTGCCCGCCGCCATGGGCATCGTCTACGTGGCGTGGGAATGGGCCGGTCCGTCGGCGGACTGGCGCCGGCGCGCCCGCATGGTCATCCGGTCGGGGCTGATCACGGTGGCCGTCATGGGAATCCTCTCGTTGGTGTCGGGCCTCGGGTGGGGCTGGATCGCCAATCTGGGCACGCCGGGCACGGTGCGCTCGTGGATGGCCCCCGCCACGGCCGTGGGTCTCCTCATCAGCGGGTCGGCCCACGTGGTCGGCATCGGGGTCGGTCTCGGTGGGGTGCTGACGCTGACCCGCGCCATCGGCCTGGTCGCCGCCGCCGCCGTGGCCCTCTACTGCCTGCGCCACCGCGAGCGCCTGGGCCTGCTCGGCGCCCTCGGCATCACGATGATGACCTTCGTGCTGCTCGGCCCCGTCGTCCAGCCCTGGTACCTCACCTGGGGGATCATCATCGTGGCGCCCGTGGTGACCGGCCGCATGCTCTACGCCGTGCTGGGCCTCTCGGCCGTGGTCCCCTTCATCGGGCTCACCGGCGGCGCCGACCTGCTGAACGAGCTGGTGCACACCGACCCGGCCAGCATGGTCCTCGCGGTCATGGTGCTGTGGGCGGTGGCCATCTTCCCGCTCGGCAGCTGGACGACGTCGTGGCGGATCGACCGCTCACGCCTGCCCGCGCTCCCGGCCCACCACGGCCAGAGCGCGGTGCTCGAGTCCTGATCGCGCTCGCCCGGGGGCCTCGCCCCGGCAGCTAGAGCAGGCGTTGCAGCTCGACGACGTCGAGCCACTGGCGGTGCTTGCGCCCGACCTCGCGCTCCACGCCCACGAGCTCGAAGCCGGCCGCCTGGTGCAGCGCGATGGACGTCTCGTTGTGCCCCGCGATACGGGCGATGACCGAGTGGAACCCGTGGGCCGAGGCCAGGACGAGGAGCTCGGCGAGCAACGCCTTCCCCACCCCCTTGCCACGCTGGGCCTGGTCGACGTAGACCGAGTTCTCGGCGGTGGCCGAGTAACCGGAGCGCTCCCGGTAGGACGACAGCGAGCCGAAGCCGAGGACGATCTCGCGGTAGGCCCCGACGGGGCCCTCCACTCCTGAGTCGGGGGGCTCGGTCGCCACCACCGCCGGGTGGACGCCGCGGTGCTCGAGGACCCAGGCCTCCTGCTCCGCCCTGGTGCGGGGCACCATGTCGAACGTGTTGGTGGTCTCGAGGACCTCGACGTTGTAGATGGTC
Organism: uncultured Acidimicrobiaceae bacterium; assembly: GCA_963789235.1. Lineage (GTDB taxonomy): Bacteria > Actinomycetota > Acidimicrobiia > Acidimicrobiales > RAAP-2 > Bog-473. Next base: position 153,686 of record CAWBJX010000004.1, read on the forward strand.
CGCAGCGCCTCCGCGTCGGCCACCTCGGCGAGTCGGATCCGCATCAGCCGATGGTACTGTTGACGTGCGGAAACCGGGGGAGCGCAGGCGGCCCGTGCCGTGCCCCGGCTATCATTGACTGCTCGCGGAAGGTAGCCGCGGCGCCCCCTTAGCTCAGTCGGCAGAGCACAGCCATGGTAAGGCTGGTGTCGTCGGTTCGATTCCGACAGGGGGCTCGCCCCTGGCGGCGTAGCTCAGTTGGTCAGAGCACACGGCTCATAATCGTGTTGTCGCGGGTTCGAGTCCCGCCGCCGCTACCAAGCTCGGGCCGGGTGTCCCGGGCCGCGACCAGGAAGGATTGGACATGCCAAAGAACGAGAAGAGGGTCCAGGTCACGCTGGCCTGCGAGGTGTGCAAGCGCCGGAACTACATCACGACCAAGAACAAGCTCAACGACCGCGAGCGGATCGAGATGAAGAAGTTCTGCCGCTGGGACCGCCAGCACACGCTCCACAAGGAGACCCGCTGAGCCGGCCCCAACCTGCCGGTGCTACTCTGGCAGGCCGATCCCCAGGTCAGGGGGAAGAACCACCTGCTTGAGGGCAACCGAAGACACCCCACCGAGGGCAGTAGCTCAACTGGTAGAGCACCGGTCTCCAAAACCGGCGGTTGGGGGTTCGAGTCCCTCCTGCCCTGCCCCGGACGTAACCACCCGAGAACGATGATGTACGAGACGTATGTGAGGCGAGACCCGTGAACCGCGAGACCAAGCGCATGATGCAGCGCCAGGGGCAGATGGAGGCCGATGGGTCTCCTGCGACCCGCCGCGCGCCTGCGGGCACGAAGACGGCGCCGCGGACGCAGAAGGGCCCCTCGGGCCGCAAGCGCACCACGCCGGTTCAGTTCGTCCGCGAGGTACGCGACGAGATGCGGCAGGTGGCGTGGCCCTCGCGGTCCGAGCTCATCAACTACACCTCGGTCGTGCTGACGACGCTGATCATCATGATCAGCCTGATCTTCGTGCTGAACCTCGCCTTCGGCAAGCTCATCACGCTTCTCTTCACGAAGTAGGCACCCATGAGCGACATGACGCATTCAGAGGCAGAGGAAGCATTGGCGATCGGCGACGAGCAGGACGTCGAGGAGGCGCTCGAGGCCGAGCGCGAGGAGGCGGAGGCGCCGCCCGAGGAGGCCGCCATGAGCACGTCGACCACTCAGGAGCTCATCGAGGAGGTCGCAGCCGAGGACGAGGCCGAGCTCGAGGCCATCGCGGACGACGCGGTGATCGAGGAAGTGGAGGAAGAGGTGGCCGAGGTCGTGGCCGAGGAGATCGTGGAGGAGGTCGCCGAGGAGATCGTGGAAGAGATCGTCGAGGAGGCGGTGCTCGAGGCGATCGAAGAGGCCGTCGTCGAGGAGATGGCCGAGGAGATCACCAACGAGATCGCCGCGGAGGCCGCCGCCGGGCCGGGCCAGCCGGATCTGGTGCTCGACGCCACCGAGGGCCAGGAAGCCGCGGCCGAGGGCGAGCTCGGTGGCTGGGGCGAGGACGAGGAGATCGTCCCCGTCGAGAGCCCCTACGACCGTCCGGGTCGCTGGTACGTGGTGCACACCTATTCCGGCTACGAGAACAAGGTGCGTTCCAACATGGGCAACGTGGTCGCGTCACGCGGCATCGAGGACCGCGTCTTCGAGGTCGTGATCCCGATGGAGGACGTCGTCGAGTTCAAGGGCGGCAAGAAGGTCACCGTCCAGAAGAAGGTGTTCCCCGGGTACCTGCTCGTGCGCTGCGACCTCGACGACGACACGTGGGGCGCCATCCGGAACACCCCGGGCGTCACCGGCTTCGTGGGACCGGGCACGAAGCCGACCCCGCTCTCGCGCCGTGAGGTGGAGAACATCCTCCAGGTGAAGGTCGAGGGCACCGAGACGAGCACCAAGCGGAGCCGTCCCCGTCTCGAGTACGAGGTCGACGAGACGGTGCGGGTCAAGGAAGGCCCCTTCGCCGACTTCTCGGGCCAGATCGCCGAGATCAACGAGGACCAGCTCAAGCTCAAGGTGCTGGTCAACATCTTCGGCCGGGAGACGCCGGTCGAGCTCGAATTCAGCCAGGTCGCCAAGCTCTAGGCGCCGGGACACAGAGACCGAAGAAGGAGAACAGAGACGATGGCGCCCAAGAAGAAGGTGCTGGCCGTGGTCAAGATCCAGCTCGAAGCCGGTTCGGCCACCCCGGCGCCGCCCGTCGGCACGGCCCTCGGACCCCACGGGGTCCAGACCATGGAGTTCTGCAAGCAGTACAACCAGGCCACCGAGAGCATGCGGGGCACGGTCGTGCCCGTCGAGATCACCATCTACGAGGACCGCTCGTTCAGCTTCGTGCTGAAGACCTCGCCCACCCCCGTCCTGCTCCGTCAGGCGGCCGGGCTGGAGAAGGGCGCCGCGGCGACCGGACGTGAGCAGGTGGGCACGGTCACCGACGCCCAGTTGGCCGAGATCGCCACCGTCAAGCTCAAGGACCTCAACACCAACGACCTCGAGGCGGCCAAGAAGCAGGTCGCCGGCACGGCGCGGTCCATGGGCATCAAGGTCGCGGGCTAGGCCGGCGGCGCGAGGAGACACCAATGACCCAACACGGCAAGAAGTACAAGGCGAGCCTGGACAAGGTCGACCGGGAGGCGCTCTACGGCCTGGCCGAGGGCGTCGACCTGGCCAAGTCGCTGGCGAGCGCCAAATTCGACGAGACGGTCGAGCTGGCGGTCCGCCTCGGCGTCGACCCGCGCAAGGCCGACCAGATCGTCCGGGGCACGCTCTCGCTCCCCTCGGGCACCGGGCGCACCGAGCGGGTGGCCGTCTTCGCTGCGGGTGAGGCTGCGGCCGAGGCCCGAGCGGCCGGCGCCGACGTGATCGGCGCGGACGACCTGGTGGCCAAGATCAATGGCGGCTTCCTCGATTTCGACGTGGCCATCGCCACGCCGGACCTCATGGGACAGGTCGGCACCCTCGGCCGGGTGCTCGGGCCGCGGGGTCTGATGCCCAACCCCAAGACGGGCACCGTGACGACGGACGTGGGCCGGGCGGTGACCGAGTTCAAGGGGGGCCGGGTCGAGTACCGCACCGACAAGGTGGGCAACGTCCACATCCGGGTCGGCAAGGCCTCGTTCACCCGCGAGCAGCTCATGGCCAACATCCGGGCCGTCCTCGACGAGCTCCAGCGAGCCAAGCCCCCGGCGGCCAAGGGTCGCTATTTCCTGGCGGTCACGGTGTCGACCACCATGGGCCCCGGCATCCGCATCGACCCGGTGAAGGCCCGCTTCAGCGAGGACGAGCTGGCCGTCCCGGCCTAACCGGGTCGCCGAGCCGTACTACAGTCTCCCAAACAGCCCGCCGCCACCGCGAGCGGACGGGCACCGAACGCCAGAGACCTCCGGTGCACCCCAGGGTGACGAAACGGCCCGAAAGGCCGGCCTGACGAGGCGACATCTTGCACGCCGGCTCCCGCCGGGCCGTGCGCCGTCGCACACCGGAGATCTCCTGGCCCGCTTCTGGGCGTGAGCCCGGTGGAGGACACGATGGCTACGCAGAACGCGCAGATGGCACACAAGGTCGCCGTGGTCGACGACGTCCGGACGCGCATCGGCGCGGCGTCCGCGTCCATCGTGAGCGAGTACCGGGGCCTGACCGTGGCCGAGCTGGCCAACCTCCGGGCCGCCCTCGAGGCCGTGGGCGGCGACTACAAGATCTTCAAGAACACGCTGGTGCGCCGGGCCATCGACGGCAGCGAGTACCAGCCGCTCTCGGAGTACCTGCGTGGGCCGAGCGCGTTGACCTTCGTCCAGGGCGACATCGAGCGCGGTGGCCAAGGCGCTGCGCGACTTCGCCCGGGCCAACCCCCTCCTCGTGATCAAGGGCGGGCTGGCCGACGGGTCGCTCCTCTCGCCCGCCGACCTGGCCGCGCTGGCCGACCTGCCGCCCCGCGAGGTGCTGCTGGCCCGCCTGGCCGGCGCCCTGGCCGCGCCCATGCAGCAGATGGCCGGCCTGCTCGAGGCCCTGCCGCGGAACCTGGCCTACGGCCTGTCCGCGCTGATCGAGCAACGCCAGGCGGGCGGGGAGACGCTGCCGACCGAGCCCGCGGCCGAGGCCGCCGAGCCCGCGGCCGAGGCCACCCCCACCGAGGAGGCCGCCGAGCCCGTGGCCGAGGCGGCGGCCACCCCCGACGAGGCGTCCGCGTAGCACCAGGCCGAGCATCCGGCCAGCATCGCCGGCACCAGACCGAACCACGACAGACGTAGGAACAGAAAGGAAGGCCACCCAGATGGCAACCCTGACCAAGGAAGAGATCCTCGACGGGATCGCCGAGCTCTCGGTGATCCAGCTGAGCGAGCTGCTGAAGGACTTCGAGGAGCGCTTCGGCGTGACGGCGGCGGCCCCGGTGGCCGTGGCCGCCGCGGTGGCCCCGGCGGCTGGTGGCGGCGAGGAGGCGGCGGAGGAGGAGAAGTCGGAGTTCGACGTCATCCTGACCAGCGCCGGCGACAAGAAGATCCAGGTCATCAAGGAGGTGCGCGCCCTCACCAGCCTGGGCCTCAAAGAGGCCAAGGATCTGGTCGAGGCGGCGCCCAAGCCGGTGCTCGAGAGGGCCAACAAGGAGGACGCCGACAAGGCCAAGGCCGCCCTCGAGGGGGCCGGCGCCACCGTCGAGGTCAAGTAGCCCCTGGTCAGGGCCGGGCGGCACAGCCGCCGAGCCCCGTCCGGGCGGACTCCCGCCCGGACCCCCGAGCGGGATCCTTGACGGCAAGGGAGGGCTTTCGTAGCCTGTCAGGACCCCGGGCCTCTGGCCCGCCAGGCTCTCGCGGCCGAGGGGTTGTATTCAGGCACGCCCCACGATAAGATGCACGGTTGCCGTGCGTCTCCGTGTGCTGAGTTCCGTAATTCCCGGGTCTCGGCGCGCGCCCTGGCACCCCTGACCCGTCGTCCCGTCCTCGTCCGTCCCTGACCCGCAGTACCGCCCCCACCCGCCGCTTTTCACTTGGGAGGAGTTGACCGTTGTCCTCACGGTCCCGCAGCCCCGAACGCGTCTCGTTCGCCAACATCAACGAAGCACTGCCACTTCCGGACCTCATCGCCATCCAGCGCGACTCGTTCCAGTGGTTCCTCGACAAGGGCCTGGCCGAGGCCTACCACGACATCAGTCCGATCGAGGACTTCACCGGGCAGCTCAGCCTGGAGCTCGAGTTCGACCCCACCGACGCCGACCTGCGCCCGCCGCCCAAGTTCTCGGTGGAGGAGTGCAAGGAGAAGGACATGACGTACGCGGCGCCCGTCTTCGTGCGGGCCCGCTTCCTCAACGCCACCACGGGTGAGATCAAGGAGCAGACGGTCTTCATGGGGGACTTCCCGATGATGACCGACCGCGGCACTTTCATCGTCAACGGCACCGAGCGCGTCGTCGTCTCGCAGCTGGTGCGCTCGCCGGGCGTGATCTTCCAGCCCGGGCGCGACGCCAAGACCGTCTTCACCGGGACCATCCACCCCTATCGCGGTGAGTGGATCGAGCTCGACATCGAGGCCAAGCCGGGCAAGGACGTCACGGCCGGCTGCCGCGTCGCCCGCAAGCGCCGGCTGTCGTTGTTCGTGCTCTTGCGCGCCCTGGGGTACGGCGACGAGGCGTTCTTGGACCGCTTCGTGCGCCACTTCGACTTCCTCGAGGGGCAGTGGGAGAAGGAGCGCAACCTGGCGCCGTCGCGTGAGGAGGCGCTCCTCGAGATCTACAAGCGTGCCCGCCCCGGCGAGCCGCTGTCGGCCGAGGCCGCCCGCGTCTACTTCGAGAACGCCTTCTTCAACCCGAAGCGCTACGACCTCACCCGGGTCGGCCGCTACAAGCTGAACCGCAAGCTCGGCCCCGAGATCGACCGTCTCAGCGAGCTGTTCGGGATCGAGATCGAGAAGCCGGCGCCGAACCAGTCGGTGCTGAGCCCCTCGGAGATCCTGGCCTCGGCCACCTACATGCTGCACCTGGCCCTCCACATGGCCGACGGCGAGTCGACCTACCGCATCGACGACCAGGACCACTTCGCCAACCGCCGCATCCGCTCGGTGGGCGAGCTCATCCAGAACCAGGTGCGGGTGGGGTTGTCGCGTATGGAGCGGGTCGTGCGCGAGCGCATGACGACCCAGGACGTCGAGGCCATCACGCCACAGACGCTGATCAACATCCGCCCGGTCGTGGCCGCGGTGAAGGAGTTCTTCGGCACGTCGCAGCTGTCGCAGTTCATGGACCAGAACAACCCGCTGTCGGGCCTGGCCCACAAGCGGCGCCTCTCGGCCTTGGGGCCCGGCGGCCTGTCGCGTGAGCGCGCCGGCTTCGAGGTCCGCGACGTCCACACCTCGCACTACGGGCGCATGTGCCCGATCGAGACCCCCGAGGGCCCCAACATCGGCCTCATCGGAGCCCTGGCCACCTACGCCCGGGTCAACGAGTACGGCTTCATCGAGACCCCCTACCGCACCGTCGTCGACGGCAAGGTCACCGACGAGGTGAGCTATCTGGCCGCCGACGAGGAGGAGGAACACGTCATCGCCCAGGCCAACGCCTCGGTCGACGCCGAGGGCCGCCTGACCGAGGAGCGCGTCCTGGTGCGCCGCGGCCCGCAAGGCACCGGCGTGCGCATGGGCGCCGTGGCCGGTTCCTACGGGACGACGTCGGAGATCGACTTCGTCCCGCCGTCCGAGGTCGACCTGATGGACGTCTCGCCGAAGCAGATCGTCTCGGTCTCCACCGCCCTGATCCCCTTCGTCGAGCACGACGACGCCAACCGGGCCCTCATGGGCGCCAACATGCAGAAGCAGGCGGTGCCCTTGGTGGTGTCCGAGGCGCCCTACATCGGCACCGGGGTCGAGGGTCGCGCCGCCCGCGACGCCGGCGACGTGATCCTCGCCGAGGGCAACGGCACCGTGACCGAGATCAGCGGTGACTCCATCATCGTGGAGTACGCCTCGGGCCAGAAGGACCGCTACGGGACCGCGCTCGGGCGCAAGGTGTACCGCCTGTCCAAGTTCCGCCGCTCCAACCAGAACACGTGCATCAACCACCGCACCCTGGTGTCCGAGGGGCAGAGCGTCGCGCCGGGCGACCTGCTGGCCGACGGCCCGTCGACCCACAACGGGGAGCTGGCGCTGGGCAAGAACCTGCTCGTGGCGTTCATGCCCTGGGAGGGCTACAACTACGAGGACGCCATCATCCTCTCGGAGCGGCTGGTCCGCGACGACGTCCTGACCTCGATCCACATCGAGGAGCACGAGGTCGACGCCCGCGACACCAAGCTGGGCGCCGAGGAGATCACCCGGGACATCCCCAATCTCTCCGAGGAGATCCTGGCCGACCTGGACGACCGCGGCATCATCCGTGTCGGCGCCGAGGTGGAGCCGGGCGACGTCCTGGTCGGGAAGGTCACCCCGAAGGGTGAGACGGAGCAGACGCCCGAGGAGCGCCTCCTGCGCGCCATCTTCGGGGAGAAGGCCCGCGAGGTGCGTGACACGTCCCTCAAGGTGCCCCACGGCGAGTACGGCAAGGTGATCGACGTCCGCGTCTTCTCCCGAGAGGAGTCCCACGAGCTGCCGCCGGGCGTCAACCAGCTGGTCCGCGTCTACGTGGCCCAGAAGCGCAAGATCTCCGAGGGCGACAAGCTGGCCGGCCGCCACGGCAACAAGGGCGTCATCTCCAAGATCCTCCCGGTCGAGGACATGCCGTACCTGGCCGACGGCACCCCCGTCGACATCATCTTGAACCCGCTCGGCGTGCCGAGCCGGATGAACGTGGGGCAGGTGCTCGAGTCGCACCTGGGCTACGCCGCCCGCCACGGCTGGGAGGGCGTGGCGGTCAACGAGGACGTGGGCACCAGCGCCAAGGGCGACGGGGCGGCGCGCAAGACGCGCCCGCGCACCGAGCCGGCAGCGTGGGTCTCCACACCCGTCTTCGACGGCGCCCACTGGGACGAGACCGAGGATGCCGGGTCGCACCCGACCATCAAGCAGGTCTTCGGGCAGCTCAACACGGATTCGGCCAACGGCGATGTGCAGATCCACACCGACGGCAAGGCCACGCTCTACAACGGCCGGACCGGCGAGGCCTACGACAACCCGATCTCGGTCGGCTACGTCTACATCCTGAAGCTGGCCCACCTGGTCGACGACAAGATCCACGCCCGCTCGACGGGGCCGTACTCCATGATCACCCAGCAGCCGCTGGGCGGGAAGGCCCAGTTCGGCGGCCAGCGGTTCGGGGAGATGGAGGTGTGGGCCCTCGAGGCCTTCGGCGCCGCCTACGCCCTGCAGGAGCTCCTGACCATCAAGTCGGACGACGTGCTGGGCCGGGTCAAGGTCTACGAGGCCATCGTCAAGGGCGAGAACATCCCCGAGCCGGGCATCCCCGAGAGCTTCAAGGTGCTCATCAAGGAGATGCAGTCGCTCTGCCTCGACGTCGAGGTGCTCGCCGTCGACGGTCGTGAGATCGAGATGCACGAGCTGGACGAGGACGTGTTCCGCACCGCCGAGGAGCTGGGCATCGACATCAGCCGCAACGAGCGCGGCTCGGACGAAGAAGACGAGCGGCGCGCCGCAGAGAGGAGCTTCTCCTAATGGCTCTGGACGTGAACACCTTCGATCAACTGCGGATCGGCCTGGCCACCGGCGATTCCATCCGGGGCTGGTCCAACGGCGAGGTCAAGAAGCCCGAGACGATCAACTACCGCACGTTGCGCCCGGAGAAGGACGGGCTCTTCTGCGAGAAGATCTTCGGTCCCACCAAGGACTGGGAGTGCTACTGCGGCAAGTACAAGCGGGTGCGCTTCAAGGGGATCATCTGCGAGCGCTGCGGCGTGGAGGTCACCCGTTCCAAGGTGCGGCGCGACCGCATGGGGCACATCGAGCTCGCCGCGCCCGTGGTGCACATCTGGTACCTGCGCGGCACGCGTTCGTGGCTGGCCTACCTGCTGATGGGCACCGAGCCGCGGGAGGAGCTCAAGGCCAAGCAGCTCGAGAAGGTCATCTACTTCGCGGCCAACCTGGTCACCTGGGTCGACGAGGAGAAGCGCCACCAGGACCTGCCGTCGCTCGAGAACGAGATGGCCGAGGAGATCGCGGACATCGAGAAGAAGCGCGACCTGGACATCGACCGCCGCTTCAAGGCCCTCGAGGACGAGCTGAAGGAGCTCGAGGGCGAGGGTGCCCGCGACGCCGAGATCAGGGCGCGCCAGCGCGCCGTCGAGAAGGAGATCCAGTCGGTCCGCGAGCGGGCCCAGGAGGACATCGAGATCGCCCAGCGCTCCTTGGACGAGTTCCGGAGCCTCCATGGGCGCAAGATCATCGAGGACGAGATGCTCTGGCGCGAGCTGCGCCTGCGCTACGACGAGTACTTCGAGGGCGGCATGGGTGCGGAGTACATCCTCAAGCTCATCGACCGCATCGACCTCGACGCCGAAGAGATCAAGCTCCGCGACATGATCGACGCCAAGGACGGCCGCCGGCCCCTGTCGGCCCAGCGGCGCCAGAAGACGATCAAGCGCCTGAAGATCGTGACCGCCTTCAACCGGCGTGACGACCACGGCCGGCGCATCAACGACCCCCGGGCCATGATCCTCGAAGCCGTGCCGGTCATCCCGCCCGACCTGCGCCCGATGGTACAGCTCGACGGTGGCCGCTTCGCGACGTCGGACCTGAACGACCTGTACCGCCGCGTCATCAACCGCAACAACCGGCTGAAGAGGCTGCTGGACCTCGGCGCGCCCGAGATCATCATCAACAACGAGAAGCGAATGCTCCAGGAGGCCGTCGACGCGCTGTTCGACAACGGCCGCCGCGGCCGCCCGGTGACCGGCCCCGGAAACCGGCCGCTCAAGTCCTTGTCGGACATGCTCAAGGGCAAGCAGGGGCGGTTCCGCCAGAACCTGCTCGGGAAGCGGGTCGACTACTCGGGCCGCTCGGTCATCGTGATCGGGCCCAATTTGAAGCTGCACCAGTGCGGCCTGCCCAAGCTCATGGCGCTCGAGCTGTTCAAGCCCTTCGTCATGAAGCGGCTGGTCGACGCCGAGCTGGCCCAGAACATCAAGTCGGCCAAGCGCATGGTCGAGCGGCGCCGGCCCCAGGTGTGGGACGTGTTGGAAGGGGTCATCCGGGAGCACCCGGTGCTGCTGAACCGCGCGCCGACGCTGCACCGCCTGGGCATCCAGGCCTTCGAGCCCGTGCTCGTCGAGGGCAAGGCGATTCAGGTCCACCCGCTCGTCTGCACGGCCTTCAACGCCGACTTCGACGGCGACCAGATGGCCGTTCACCTGCCGCTGTCGGCCGAGGCCCAGGCCGAGGCCCGGGTGCTGATGCTCTCGGCCAACAACATCCTCTCCCCGGCCACCGGCCGCCCCATCACCGTGCCCACCCAGGACATGGTCTTCGGCGCCTACTACCTCACCCTGCGGGTCGAGGAAGGCGTGGGGGCAGGCCGGGTCTTCCGCCACCTCCACGAGCTGGAGGCGGCCTTCGACGCCGGTGACGTGGAGCTCCAGGTCCCCATCCTGCTGCGGCCCTTGCCGGGCTCGTCGCTGGCGGACCGGCTCGCCGCGGCCGGGGTCGTGGCGAGCGCTCCGTCGCACGCCGAGGGTGAGGCCGGCGACGACGACGGCTCTGCCGACGGCCTTGGCGACGCCTTCAGCGACGCCTCGGGCGAGCCTCGGGCAACGGCAACACCAACGGCAACGGCAACGGCAACGGCAACGGAAACGGTGCGGCCCCGCTCAGCTTCGAGACGACCCCCGGCCGCGTCTTCTTCAACGAGGCGTTGCCGGAGGGCTTCGCGTTCGTCAACGACGTGGTGGGCAAGCGCAACACGCCCATCGGGCAGATCGTCGAGGAGCTCTCGGCCAACTACCCCAAGCACGTCGTGGCGTCGAGCCTGGACCGGATCAAGGCGCTGGGCTTCCGCTTCGCCGCCCAGTCCGGCCTGACCATCTCCATCAACGACGTCCAGACGCCGCCCGACAAGCAGGCCATCCTCGACCGCTACGAGAAGGAGGCCGAGAAGGCGGAGACCCAGTTCAAGCGCGGCATCATCACCGACGACGAGCGGCGCCAGAAGGAGATCGAGATCTGGACCTCGGCCAACTCCGAGGTGGGGCGGGCCATGGAGTCCCAGTTGGCCACGATCGCCTTCAACCCGCTCGACATGATGGTGGACTCGGGCGCCCGAGGGAACTCCCAGCAGATCCGCCAGATCGCCGGCATGAAGGGCCTGGTGTCCAACCCGCGCGGTGAGATGATCCCCCGGCCGATCAAGTCCTCCTTCCGGGAGGGCCTGTCGGTCCTGGAGTACTTCATCTCCACCCACGGCGCCCGCAAGGGCCTGGCCGACACCGCCCTGCGCACGGCCGACTCGGGCTACCTGACCCGGCGCCTCGTCGACGTGGCCCAGGAGCTCATCATCCGGATCGAGGACTGCGGCTCGACCAGGGGCATCTGGATCGACGGCGTGGCCCCCGACGGGCCGGGCCACCGCAACTACCTCGAGACGCGCGCCTTCGGCCGCCTGCTCTCCGAAGACGTCACGCTGGCGGATGGCACCGTCTACCCGGGGGGCACCCTGCTCGACGACGAGAACATCGCCGCCATACGCGACGACGAGACCGTCGACCGGATCCGCGTGCGCTCCGTCCTCACCTGCGAGTCGCCCCAGGGCGTGTGCGCGTCCTGCTACGGGCTGTCGCTGGCCACGGGCTCGATGATCGAGCTCGGCGAGGCCGTCGGCGTCATCGCGGCCCAGTCGATCGGTGAGCCGGGGACCCAGTTGACCATGCGGACGTTCCACACCGGTGGCGTCGTCGGTGAGGACATCACCCACGGCCTGCCGCGCGTGGTCGAGCTGTTCGAGGCCCGCACCCCGAAGGGCGCCGCCGTGCTCGCGCACCACTCCGGCGCCGTCCGGGTGGAGGACGACGAGACCGGCCGGCGCATCACCGTGGTGGCCGACGACGGCACCGAGGACTCCACCCTGGTGGCGTCGCGGGCCCACCTCGAGGTCACCGACGGCCAGGAGGTCGGCGCGGGTGACGCGCTGGTCGAGGGCCCGAAGGACCCCAAGGAGCTGCTCGAGGTCAAAGGCATCCGCGAGACCCAGCAGTACCTCGTCGACGAGGTGCAAAAGGTGTACCGCGACCAGGGTGTGTCGATCCACGACAAGCACATCGAGCTGATCGTGCGCCAGATGCTGCGCCGGGTCCTCGTGGCCGAGCCGGGCGACGCGCCGTTCCTGCCGGGCGAACGCGTCGACAGCCAGGTCTACGCCGAGGTCAACCGCGAGCTGGTCGAGGAGGGCAAGACGCCCGCCGAAGGGCGCCCCGAGCTGATGGGCATCACCAAGGCGTCGCTGGCCACCGAGAGCTGGCTCTCGGCCGCCTCCTTCCAGGAGACGACCCGGGTGCTGACCGAGGCGGCCATCGAGGGCCGCAGCGACCAGCTCTTCGGGCTCAAGGAGAACATCATCATCGGCAAGCTGATCCCCGCCGGATCCGGCATGCAGCACTACCGGAACATCCGTCTGGAGATGCCCGACGCCGAGGCGATGCCCTTCTGGGCCATGGGGGCGGGCGAGTCGGACACCGAGGACCTGGCCAATTGGCTGCGTGACATGGGCGAAGGGATCAGCGAGGACCCCTTCGACTCCTCCATCGACGCCAGCTGGCTGGGGGCGGCCCCGACGGCCGAGGACGCCTACGGGAACCCGATCGAGGACAGCGGCACCCCTGCCCCCGAGGACACCGGTACCGGGGCGGCGGAGGCGGGGGCCTAAACTTCCCCCTGTTCACACAGGGGGAACAGGAGAGCATCAGTTGGCGACACCTCACAAGGTGGCTGGTTCGGGCGGTTCCGGGAGGCCAGGCGGCTCGGGTCGCGCCGGCGGTCGGGCGTCCGCGCCGCAGCCCGGCGCGGGCCACTACCGCCTGTCGCACCTGGCCGCCCTCGAGGCCCACGCCATCCATATCTTCCGGGAGGTGGCGGCCGAGTTCGAGCGCCCCACGCTGCTGTTCTCGGGAGGCAAGGACTCCATCGTCATGCTGCACCTGGCCAAGAAGGCCTTCTGGCCGGCCCCGGTGCCCTTCCCGGTGCTGCACATCGACACCGGGCGGAACTTCGAGGAGGTCCTCGAGTTCCGGGATCGCCACGCCGCCGCCCTGGGCGTCCGGGTCGAGGTGGCCAAGGTGCAGGACGACATCGACGCCGGGCGAACCGTCGAGGACACCGCGCCGGGGGCGACGCGCAACCGTCTGCAGACACCGACGCTCCTGCGCGCCATCGCCGAGGGCCGCCACGACGCCGTTTTTGGCGGGGCGCGACGGGACGAGGAGAAGGCCAGGGCCAAGGAGAGGATCTTCAGCTTCCGCGACCAGTTCGGCCAGTGGGACCCCAAGAAGCAGCGGCCGGAGCTGTGGAACATCTACAACGCCCGGCACAACAAGGGCGAGCACATCAGGGTCTTCCCGCTCTCGAACTGGACCGAGCTCGACGTGTGGCACTACATCCACGCCGAGGGGATCGACGTGCCGCCGATCTACTACGCGCACCGGCGCCAGGTGTTCCAGCGCGACGGCATGCTCATGGCCGTCACCGAGCACCTGGGTCCCGCCGAGGGTGAGCAGGTCTTCGAGGCCATGGTCCGCTTCCGGACGGTGGGGGACGCCGACTGCACGGGCTGTGTCGAGTCCATGGCCGAGACCATCGAGCTCGTCGTCGCCGAGGTGGCCGGGACCCGCCTGACGGAACGGGGGGCGACGAGAGCCGACGACCGGATCTCGGAGGCCGGCATGGAGGACCGCAAGCGCGAGGGCTACTTCTAGTGACCGAGCTCCTGCGCCTCGCCACCGCCGGCTCGGTCGACGACGGCAAGTCGACCCTGATCGGCCGCCTGCTCTACGACGCCAAGGGCATCTTCGAGGACCAGCTCGAGGCGATCCGTCGCACCAGCGAGCAGCGCGGGAACCCCGAGACGGACCTGGCCCTGCTGACCGACGGGTTGCGCGCCGAACGCGAGCAGGGCATCACCATCGACGTCGCCTACCGCTACTTCGCCACGCCCCGGCGCAAGTTCATCATCGCCGACACCCCCGGGCACACCGAGTACACGCGCAACATGGTCACCGGCGCCTCGAACGCGCACGTGTCGCTCATCCTGGTCGACGCCCGCAAGGGCGTGATCGAGCAGACGCGGCGGCACGCGTTCTTGTCCTCCATGCTGGGTGTCCCCCACATGGTGGTGTGCGTCAACAAGATGGATCTGATCGACTGGGATCAGGAGCAATACGACCGCATCAAGTCCGACTTCATGGAGTTCGCCGCCCGGCTGAACGTGCACGACATCACGTTCATCCCCATTTCGGCGCTGCGGGGCGATAACGTTGTCCAGCGCTCGGAGAACATGTGGTGGTACGACGGGACCCCGTTGCTGAACCACCTCGAATCGGTCTACATCGGCAGCGACGAGAACTTCATCGACCCCCGCTTCCCGGTCCAGTACGTCATCCGGAGCCAGACGCCCGACGCGCCCGATTTCCGCGGCTACGCCGGGACGGTCGCCAGCGGCGTGCTGCGACCCGGGGACGACGTGCTGGTGCTGCCCTCGGGCACCACCTCGCGCATCGCCTCCATCATGACGGCGGACGGCGAGGTCGGCGAGGCGTTCCCGCCCATGGCGGTGGTGGTCACGTTGACCGACGACATCGCGGTCTCGCGGGGGGACGTGCTGTGCAGGCCCAACAACCGACCGACCGTGACCACGGACATCGAGGCCACCGTCTGCTGGATGGACGAGCGTGCGACCCTGGCCCAGGGCCGCACCTACCTGCTCAAGCAGGGCACCCGCACGGTGCGGGCGACGGTGCAGTCCCTGCAGTATCGGCTCGACGTCAACGGCCTGCACCGCGACGAGGAGGCGACCACGCTGGGGCTCAACGAGATCGGCCGGGTCTCGTTCCGCTGCACCGAGCCCCTCCTGGTGGACGACTACACGACCAACCGGGCCACCGGCAGTTTCATCGTCATCGACCCCTCGACCAACGGGACGGTCGGGGCGGGGGTCATCCGGGTGATCGCCACGACCCACGCCAGCCCCAACGTGGTCCGCCACGGCGGCCGGCTGTCGCGGGACGAGCGTTTCGCCGCGCTGGGCACGAGCGGCGCGACACTCCTGTTCACGGGGCTGTCCGGGGCGGGCAAGTCGACCTTGGCCGCCGCGGTCGAGGAGGCCTTCGTCAACAGCGGCCGGCCCGCCTTCCTGCTCGACGGCGACAACCTGCGCCACGGGCTCAACGGCGACCTCGGCTTCTCCGACCGCGACCGCACCGAGAACGTGCGCCGCGCCGGCGAAGTGGCCCGCATGTTCGCCGAGTCGGGCGCGCTGGCGTTGATCGCGCTGATCTGTCCCTTCGAGGAGGACCGCCGGCTGATCCGCGCCCTGCACGAGGAGGCGGGGTTGGCCTACGTCGAGATCTTCGTCGACACCTCGCTCGAGGAGTGCGAGCGACGGGACCCCAAGGGGCTCTACGCGCGGGCGCGGGCGGGGCAGCTGCCCGGCTTCACCGGCATCGACTCCGACTACGAGGTGCCCGCCCGCCCCGACCTGGTGCTCGGGCCGGGCTCGGGCACGCTCCCCGAACAGGTGTCCCGGGTGCTCGAGGTGGTCGAAGGCCTGCTTCGCTAGCCAGTGGCGCAGAGAGGCCGCCGGCGAGGGCGAGCGGCACGGAGCAAGGCGGCCCGGTCCCGGCGCACCGTCCGCCCGAGCGCCCGAAGCGAACGAGACCGACGGCGCCGGCGCATCACGTGGGTGGCCGCCATCTCCCTCACCGTGGTCCTGGCGGCCGCGGCTGCCGCGCCTCTCCTGGTCTCCTCGTCGTCGACAACCACGGGAGCACCCGTCCATCTGATCTCGCGCACGCTCGTGGATCTGGCCGCCGCGTCGGCTGTGGCGGAGGGGGACGGGGCAGGCTTCGTGACCGACGATCAGCGCGACCTGCTGGTCAAGTTCTCACCCGGCGACGGGCGGGTCGAGGGTTCTGTGCACCTGGCCGGCCGGCCGGTGGACCTGGTGCTCGACCGCGGCCGTCTTTGGGTGGCGGACACGGTCGACAACGAGGTGGTAGAGGTGGAGGCGCGGACGCTGGCAGTGGAGCGGAGCGTGCCGGTGGCGACGGGTCCCTCCGGGTTGGCCGTGCTCGACGGCGCCGTGTGGGTGACGTCGGCGAGCGACAACACGCTGACGCCGATCGACGCCGCCAGCGGAGTGCCCGGCACACCGATCGCCGTGCCTTCGGGAGCCGTCCGCGTCGCGGCGGGTTTCGGCGCCCTGTGGGTGACGGGCAGCACCGACCGGCTGACCCGGGTCGTGCCTTCGTCCCCCGGCGTCGGGACACCGCGGCAGTCGACGGTCACGGTCGGCCAAGGCCCGATCGGCGTGGCCACCGGAGCGGGCGCGGTGTGGGTGGCCAACGCGGAGGGTGAGTCCGTCTCGGAGGTGGACCCCACTAGCCTCGACGTCGTCCAGTTCGAGAGGATCGGCAGCGACCCGTCGAGCGTCGCGGTGGCGGACCGGCGGGTGTACGTGGGGTTCGGCAGCAGCCAGGCGTTGCGCATGGTGTCCCCGTCGCCGGGATCCGCGGTCCTGGATGTCGGAACGGACCCGGGGGCGTTGCTCGCCGTCGGCCCTGACGTCTGGGTGGCAGGTGCCGACCCGGGCCGGGTGCTCTCCGTGTCCGCCCCGGGGGCATCCCCGGTCTCGACGGGGTGACAGCGTGCGAGGCCGGAAGGCGCCGCCGCGCCGCTCAAGGCCTCCGGCCGACGGCGACGTTGCTCGCGGGGGCGGAGATGAGGGTGGTGCCGGAGTTCGACCAACACGCCCGCGTCCACCTGGAAGCGCACCTCGAGGGCTGGTCCGTCCCCCGAAAACCGGCTCGAGGATGCGATGAAGCCGATGGAGTTGACCCGGACGACGACGGAAATCAACTCGAAGTCCTGGAAATCGGGCGGCTTCTGAGGTCGTTCGATTGGCAATCCAGAGTACTCAACGGCCGTGAAGTCAAGGAACCCAGAGTCAGAGCCGTCCGACCCTAAAGGGGACGTGCCCAAAGTCCGATAATTTGTGCGTGGAGTCGTCCCCCCGAGCGTGTGACGACTCGGCAAAATCTCCTCTTCGGCGGACGGCCGTTTTCGACCCAGAGGGGAAGCCGTTTCATCTCACACCTGACCGGGATTCTGGTCGTTGCGAGCATGATCGTGGCGCTCGGTGCACTGTCCCCGGCAGAAGGGCTGGCGGGATCAGGCCAGGCCGGCGCGTCGACCGGATACGGGTCGCGACTCGCTCGCCTCGGCGAGACGCCGTACGGGTACACAGGGCAGACCATCAGTGAGCCTGCGGTTGGCATGGCACCGACCCCCGACGCCGGTGGCTACTGGCTCGTGGGTGCCGACGGCGGCGTCTTCTCGTTCGGGGACGCCCAGTTCTTCGGCTCCACCGGGGGCATCCATCTCAACCGGCCGATCGTGGGGATGGCGCCGACGCCCGACGGTCGGGGCTACTGGCTCGTCGCCTCCGACGGCGGCATCTTCTCGTTCGGGGACGCTCAGTTCTTCGGCTCCACCGGGGGCATCCATCTCAACCGGCCGATCGTGGGGATGGCGCCGACGCCCGACGGTCGGGGCTACTGGCTCGTCGCCTCCGACGGCGGCATCTTCTCGTTCGGGGACGCCCAGTTCTTCGGCTCCACCGGGGGCATCCATCTCAACCGGCCGATCGTGGGGATGGCGCCGACGCCCGACGGCGACGGCTACTGGCTCGTCGCCTCCGACGGCGGCATCTTCTCGTTCGGTGACGCCCAGTTCTTCGGCTCCACCGGGGGCATCCATCTCAACCGGCCGATCGTGGGGATGGCGCCGACGCCCGACGGTCGGGGCTACTGGCTCGTCGCCTCCGACGGCGGCATCTTCTCGTTCGGGGACGCCCAGTTCTTTGGATCAGAGGCCGGTACCGGATCAGGCGCTGCCATCATCGGGATGCAATCCAGTGAGACCGGGCTGGGCTACTCGTTGATCGGCCAGAGTGGCCAGATCTACCCGTTCGGAGATGCGGCATCGCCGACGAGCGCCGACAGCGTGGTCTCGGCCATCAGTGGTGAAGTCTCCGCGTCGTTGAGCTCGGACGTCACGGCGCTGGTGAACCAACAAGCGCCGGGCAATCCCAATGGGCTCTGGATAGGGGGGGATCCCGACTATTGGCGCTCGAGCTCCGGTCCGGGTCTGGCCGCCGCCGCGGTGGCCGCATCGACCGGTGACCCCACGATGCGCGTAGATGCCGAGCAGACCTTTGACACACTCATCTCCGAGCACGAGCAGCCAAATGGCTCGTTCACCGCTGCGGCCGGGGCCCCCGACCCCCAGTCACCGGACATCGACACAATGTTCTTCGTCGACAACCTCGGGATGGCGTTGTGGGCGCTCCGACCGCAGATGTCATCCCAGGAGGTCGCGGCTTGGACCTCGGCTATCACCGCGGGAGCGAACTATCTCGTGAACAACGGCAACCTGACCTGGTACACGAACGGCAACGTCGTCGTGGGCAACGCTCTCGTCATGGCGCTCGCCTACTGGGCCACGGGCAATCCCGACTACGAGACGGATTACCAACAGGCGCTCTCTTTCGCCATCTCTCCGCCGCAAAACCGCTGGCCGGGATTCGGCCTGATCTACACCAAGATCCCGACCCTTCCCGACGGATCCGACGGTGCCGCGTACTTCGCCGAGTCCGGAGGGGGTGCCCCCGGGTTCGACGCGGACTACACGCAGATACAACTGGACCAGTTGACCCGGCTCTACTTGGTCACGAGTTCGCCGCAGGTGCTGCGCCTGGTGAATCTCCTGATGAATCAGGAATGGCCGCTGGTTGACACCGGCAACCTCGAGTTGGACACGTCGGGCGGAACCCGCCATCCCCAAGCCGACCGGTACATCCCCTTCACCTCTCCTGGGCTGGCGTTGAGCGCATCCGCCGGAGGCCAGTCCTACCTGACGCCCTATCTCCAGCGGCAGGCCGCTCTGGTCGAATCGGTGTACTCGGGCCTCACCACCTCCTGGGATTCGGGAGGCGAGTACGGCTTCGGTCTCGAAGCGGCCACCTTCGTCCTGCTCGGTCTGTCTTCTTCCTGATCGGCGGCGCCCGATATCGGCGCAGCGCATCCACGATCGACGTGCCCAGCCCTACCGGAGACCCTCACGGGAATGCGACCCTGGTCGCGACCGTGAGCTCCGTCATGGTGACCCCTCGCGCCCCGAGTGTTCATCCGTAGGTCGGATCTAGAATGCGGGTGTTCCGACACGAGTATCCAATGGAGTACCGTGATGCCGTTTCTCTATCACGACGATGCTGTCGTAGAAGCATACGGCGGAAATCTCAGTCTTTGCGCTGCTCGCTCGACGGGGAGATTGGCGACGGAAATACCAAGCGTGCATACCGTCCACCAGGTCCTTGGCTACCTCGATGAAGCTCCCACGACGCCGTAATCCGCCACCGAATGAACGCCAGTACGCAGAATGAACATCTTCCACGATGTACAGACCCCCGTCAGAGAGCAATGGAAACAGGGTCTTGAAGCTCGCGAGCTGGTCAGAAGCTCTGTGGCTTCCATCATCCAGCACAATATCGATTCCTCCCATTTCCTTGACGACTGCTCGCAGGAAGCTTGTATCGCTCTGCGATCCGATGCGAACGTGTAAGTCAGATTCGGTAACGGCCTCCTTCGATCGGGGCTCGATGTCTATACCCCAGATCGACGCCTCCCGACCGAAGTATTTTCGCCACAACTGGAGTGATCCGCCATGGAAGACGCCAAGTTCCAAAAACCGCAACGGGCGGACTCCTTCCTTTGTCGGAAATCCCGTTCGGTAAGCGTCGAAGTGGCGAGAATAGACTTCGAGATACTGCACCCATTTGTGGATCTCGCGCCCATCGTGAGCAAAAAAAAGTTCGCTCAAAGGTGCGAGGGGAGCATGATGTCGCGCCTCGTCGGGAGAGACCGCACATCCGACGGGGTAGGTGGGATCTCCCTTGATCCTGTGAAGCGTCGTGCGGCATCGTCTCTCAAGCCCATCGACAAGCCTTTTCTCATACCCAAACATAAGGAGCCTCAAGCTCCGAGATGCTGATGGAGACGCTTGACGTTGGACACTGCGGCAAGCGCAACTTGGAGGGCTGAGGATTTCAGGCCGCCATACCATTTTCGATAGTAAGTGCGCCTTCCAATTAGCATCATCTGCCGCTTGGAGTCAGCAGTAGAGCTCACACCACCGAGATGAAGGATCCGAACGTCCGACATCAAGTACCCGCTCCACCCCTCCACAGCCATTCGAGCGCACAGGTCGACATCGCCATCGTACATCGGGAACTCAGGCGAAAACGGACCAAAATAAAGTGCATCGGAACGGCGCATGGCACAACATGTTGTCCAAATGAAGCCGAGATGATGCGCTTCGTCGACTGGGAATCCTCGCTCGGTCGCAGTGAGGGTGGCCTTGGGGTCCCACAGATTGGACATTGCTCGAGCAAGCTTTGTTCCGACGATCGCTCGAGAGAGTTCATACTTTGGCGTGGGTAACTCCTGTGCGCAGGGCTGGAGGTTGCCGCTCGCGTCGACGAGGGACGCGGACACGATTCCAACGTCCGCATGCGCATCCAGAACTTCTACGAGTCGACTTATTTTCCCACCACGCAAATCAGTATCGGGGTTGAGAAGGATCACGTACTTAGACGAAGATGAACGAACCAGCCAGTTCATTGCTGGTCCGAAGAGCACGTTCGTCCGGGAGCAATGCAATCTAGCCCAGGGATACGACGCGCAAAGAAACTCCGCAGTTCCATCTGAGGATGCGTTATCGAAGACCGAGACGGTCCAAGCCCCCCCTGGCATACAGTCGCTGAGATCTGCTCGGATCGACTCCAAGCAACGGCCGATCGTGTCGCGACTGTTGTAGGTGACGATTAGGACATCTACGGTGTCTGATTCATTCATAAGCTCTTCCCAAACGCGTATCGGGTAGTTGTCTGAGACTGAGGTCCGGTCGCTCCATGCCCCGAATGGGCGCCAGTGACGTGGGAGTAGGCGACCTCGAGCCCGTCCACGTGGAGCGCCCAGGTGCAGTGCGCCGCCCCCCAGCGGGCGGCCGCGCGCCCAGTTCGTCACGGCCCTCGGCATCCGCTGCCAGCTCGGCGATGGCTTTCGCCAAGCCCTCGGGGTCGCCGTCCACCCGCACACAGGGCAGCCCTTCAGCCATCGGACCTGTGATCGCTGGCACCCTGGTGCCGATGATCGGACGTCCCTCAACGGCGGCTCTCACTACGACGCCGCTCATAGGGTTCGAACGCCGATACGGGATCACGACGATGGCGGCCCGGGCGATGATCGCGTTGAAGGCGGCGTCGTCGACCCATCCTTCCCAGGAGAACGGGATGCCGGATCTTTCGAGTCGGTCGCGAACGTCCGCCGCATAGCCGTGGCTGCCTAAGCTTGGCTCGCCGACGATCTGCAGCCGGAGACCGGTCGACGACCCGAGGTTCTCGCACACGACCACCAGGCGATCGAGCCCCTTGGCCGGAGCGATATAACCGGCGTACACGACGGTGTCGCACTGCGACGGGAGACGGTCTGCCGTGGGTGCGTCGGCGCCGAGCGCCACGGTGACCACCGGCGAGTAGCCGATTTCGTGGAGCTGCCGCGCGGACTCCCGACCCAGGGTTACCCAGATCATGGTCCGGCGGCGGAGGAACGTCCGGAGCGGCCGGTCCAGAAACCGCGCGAACACCTTGTGAGCGATCGCGTCTCGGGTGCCGGGTCCCGTGACCATGACCCCACTGCCAGGCGAGCCGACGAGCAATGGGCCGTCGTGTGACACCGTCACGAGGTCTCCCCGCAGGACGCTCGCCCAGAACGCCAGCCAAAACGTCAACAGCGCAGTCGCGCCGAGCTCGACGTGGACGATGTCGGCGCTGCGGATCAACGATCGACGTGCCCAGATCTGCCGCAGACCCTCACGGGCAGGCGACTCTCGGTCGCCACCGGTGAGCTCGGTCACGGTGAACCCTCGCGCCCGGAGCTCAGTGGCGCAAGATTGACCGACGTACGCGACCCCACCGGCTTTGGGGCGGATCATGACAATCTGGCGGATCGGCTTTGTCGCCGTCCTCTTGTTGGTCCTGTTCTCGGTAATCAACCGACTGAACCTCATGGACCGAATCCGTACCGGCACACGCCCAGTGGCCTTGGCCTACGCGTAGGGGAGGCGCTCACCGCGACCGAAAACCCCTCCCCTCCGAGGGGCGCGGGCGACAGGTGGAGGACCCGAAGTGGCCGCACCGGACCTTCTTTAGGCCGGTCGATGCTCATCCGGCGAGACTCCACACCGCGAACCTTCGTGGGAGGGGGCACGGGAGCTCGACGGGCCAACCACCGAGCACGACGGTCACAATGATGAAGGTGGCTGCTGCTGTTGCGATGGCGACCACCGGCCACGGCCGGAGCGCCAGCACCGCTCCGATCATCGCCACCGTGGCCAGTGCGGGGACGAGGCTGGTGCGGAGTAGCGGGGCGTAGGTCATACGGTGGCGCATCCCGACCATTGCGCCGGCGCAGACGCCGAGCTCGGTCGCGACGGTGAGCCAGGCCGAGGCGGTCACCCCGAAGTGGGGGACGAGCGCGAGGTTGCCACCCACATTGAAGGCCAGGGCGACGCTGCCCTGGACGATGAGCCACCGGTTCCGTTTTGTGACAACCATGGCGGATCCGAAGACGTTCGAAAGCGCGGCGACGATACCCGAGAGCGCGAGGATCTGAACAAGAGGGACGGCCGGGCGGAATGCCTGGCCGAAGTAGAGCGTGACTAGGAACGGGGCGAACAGGATCATGCCGACGGCCGCCGGAATCACGGTCACGTTCAGCCAGTGCCAGACGCGCGCGCTGAAAAGTCCGAGACCCTGACGGTCCCCTGCGCGCGAGGCAAGGCCCGGGAGGGCCGCCGTCATGACCAGCATCGGAATCGTCACCAGCAGGGTGAGGGTCTTCGTGGCGGCCGCGTAGTAGCCGACCTCACGGCTGGCGACGAGGAATCCCACGATGCTGAGGTCGAGCGTGAAGTAGGCGCTGGCCAGCAGCGAGCTGAGCCCCAGGGGGAGCGATGCCACCAGCATCTCCCGGCGCACGGCACGGGAGGAGCTGGCCGAGTCGACCAGGTTCAGGCCCACCCACAGCACGACGACGATGTTGATCACGATCATGACTGACAAGGTGATGGCGACCGCGACGGGCCCTCCGCCGGCGATCGCCACGCCCGAGACGACGAAGAGCTGCACCACATTGGTGGCGACGTCGATTCGCCCCAACCGACCTGTGTGGTAGCTGGCGTAGAAGACCTGTCTGACGCCGGTGAGGCCGAAGAGGGCGACACCGGGGACCAGGACCAGGAGGACCTGTATCCGGGTGGCCGCCAACCCGGCGACCACGGCGAACAAGATCACTCCGGCCCCCACCACGAGGGACCATTGGGTCTGTACCCGTAGCATCGACCGCACGAGGGAGCCGTCGTCGGCGCGGCGGCTGCCCAGCTCGCGGGCCAGGACGCTGCCGAAGCCGAAGTCACAGACGGAGAGGGCGAGGTAGTACATGGCCAGCCCGGCGGCATAGCTCCCGAATCCGGCCACGCCGAGCTTGCGGGCGAGGATGGCGGTGGACAGAGCGGAGAGCAGCTGGACGACGACCCGGCGCATCAAGAGGACGTTGGCAGAACCGGCGACCTTCCGGTGCAGCTGACCGTCCTCTGAATCGGAAGACACTCGATCCCCGTTCTGCACCACCCCGTCCTCCTGCGTCACATGCCCATCGCCTGGTAGAGCTCGAGATGCCGCCTCGCCACCACGGTCCACGACCATTGGGGTTGGACCTGGGCTCGAGCGGTCGATCGGAGTGTCTCGAGCAGTCTCGGCTCGTCGAGCACGCGGCAGATGCCTGCAGCCAGATCCTCACTCCGGCAACCCGGCGCCACCAGGAGCGGGTGGAGGCCCCGCACCACCTCGGGGTTCGCCCCGGCCGGCGTCACCAGCGCCGGTGTGCCGACCGCGAGAGATTCGGCGGTCGAGAGCCCGAATCCCTCCAGCTCCTGCGACGGGGTGATGGTGAGATCAGCTATTCGGTACCAGTTTCGGAGCTCAGCGTCGCCGAGACGGCCCAGAAGTAGTACCCGGCCCTCGAGCCCGGACTGTCGGATGCACTCCGTGATCGTGGCCCGCTGGTGCCCATCGCCGGCGATGGCCAGCCGCGCCCCGGGCCACCGCTCGAGAACAGCGGGCAGTGCCTGAACGAGCTCCCGGACCCCCGTGCGGAGGGTCAGTCGCCACGCGGAGAACAGAAGGGGGTCCACGGACCGGGCCCAGGGAGGGCGCTCGGCGGGTCCTGGGCTGAAGAAGTCCGTGTCGATCCCGCCGGCGATGAGCTGACTCGTGTCCGCCGCGGACGGAGAGAGCTCCCGCAGCCTGGATCGCATGTACTCGGACAGAACGATGGTTCCCCGGGCTCCCGAGGTGACTGACCGCTCCGCGACCCGCACGCCGGCCACCGCGGTGCGCTGGACCGGGCGGGGCAGGGCGTACGAATAGCCTCGCTCGGCCAGCATTTCCATGTGAACCGGTGCATGGAACGTGTACAGGTAAGGCAGAGAGGTGAAGACCAGGGGCAGCGATGTGATGGGGTAGTGACAATGCACGAGCGAGCCCGGCGGTCGCGCCCGGAGCTGGCGGATGATCCCCACGGAGACGTACAGGGGGTACTGCAGGGCGAACGTCCGGCGACCCTTGCAAGGGACGCTGTGGCGGTGGATGCGAACCCCGTCGCACCCCATCTCCTCCGGGGGCTCGTCGGCGGACATCCGCTTGGCGAGCACCGTCACGGGAAGTCCGAGGGAGACCAGCGCGGCGGAGAGCTCTCGCACGTACCGCTCGAGACCTCCGAGCTTGTCGGGCGCGATCGCGTTGGTCAGCATGAGGACCGGCGTGACGGCGGGCATCAGACGACGAGGGCGGCGTTTGTCTCGAACCCGAGGACACTCCGGGCCCACAGTGGCCAGCGGGAGTCCCAGGTGTTGGCGCGGGCCCATGCGATCCGGGTCACCGCCGCGTCGGCGGGCTCGTTCTCCGCCGCGGTGACCGCCTCGGCCCATTGATCGGCCCGGTCGGCGACGTAGGTGCCCGGTGGTACGCCACCGTTGAGACAGGAAACGCTCGTGGAGACGACAGCGGGGCGCCCTCTCGCCGCACTGTCGAACAGCTTCATCGACGACTGCCCCTCCGACCGGCCGGGGCGGTGCGGCACGATGACGACGTCAGCTCGGTCAATTGCGCCCGGCACGTCTTCCCGTGGGATCGCCCCGTGCCACCGGATGCGTTCCGGGAAGGCACGCAAGAGCTCGAGCAGTTCGCCCGCCGGCCGGTGGCCCGACCTGGCGTACTGGCAGGGTCCGTACAGGTCGAGGTGATAATGCAGCTTGGCGTGCATCAAGCGGGCAGTGGCGTCCGTGTCGAACCGCTCTGAGAACGTCCCTATGTACACCAGGGAGTGCGACTCCGGCCGTTCGCTCGGCCTGTCGGAGATGCTCCGGGGATCGGCTCCGTTGGGGACGACACAAACCTCCCGTTCACCGAACCGGTGCATCAGGTCGGGTGAGGCGACGATGACGACGTCCGCTTCGTCGGCGATCTGCTGGAACCGCCACGCCAGCCGTAGGGCCCGGTCGGGCGGGAGGAGTCGAATCCAGTCGTCGGCGCAATCGAAGACCCGGAACCGCCGGCCGCGGGTCGCCGCGCCACTGCCACGGGAGGTTGCAGATCGTCGGTCCGGCATCGTCGGTCCGGTCCGCGAGGATCCGCTGCAGCAGGGTGACGTCGATCAGTTCGGCCGGCAGTGCCCGGTGTCCGGGGGCGGGTGTCGTCCTGCTGATGATGCGCAGGCCGGCGTCCCCGCCGGCTCGGACCCCTCCGCGCAACCCCCGCAGGAACTGCCGCGGACCACTTTGGCCGATGCTTCTCGCATCGCTCGGTGCCTCGATGAACGTCACGGCGACGCCGTGTTCCAGCGCGCTGCGGGCGAAGGCGTGCTCTCGCCTCATTGCCGGGTCCCACGTGCTCTTCGAACAGACGGTGATCGCGGTCATAACCTGGACACGTCCTCCAGCAAGGCCAACAGGTCCTGGGCCGATCGGTCCCACGACCACCGGGCACCGTGGCGCGCCGCTGCCACCTCGAACTCGTCCAAGGAGGCCGCGGCATGCACCCTGACCAGGGCCTCGGCGACGGCGTCGACGGTCCGGGGCACCGCCCATCCCGTGGTCCCGTCGATGATTGTCTCGGGGAGCCCACCTTCGTCGCTCACGATGACTGGGCACCCGCTCGCTTGCGCCTCGATGCTCACCAGGCCGAAAGGCTCGGCGTAGGCCAGGTAGAGCGTGACCAGTGCATCCTGGTAGAGCTCTACCAGTTGCTCGTCGCTGACACCCACCCGAATGGTGAGCTCGACCCCGGCCTCGCCGCGCAAGTCGGTGCAGTCGGGCCTCCTCCTCCGGACTTGATGCATGGGAGGCGATGAGGAGGGGAATCTTGAGGCGGGCGCGCCCGGCTGCCGAGATCGCCAGATCATGCCCCTTGGTCGGGATCAGCTTGCCGACCGACAACAGGTACGCCCGCTCACGCAGATGGTCCGGCGGTCGAAACATCCCGGATACTCCGCAGTGGACGATTTGGGCGTCACGAGCGTAGGCGCGGCGGATGCAATCAGCCGCGTATTGGGAGTTCGTGGCCACCACGGCCGCCGACATCGTCGTACGGCGGTCGAGTCGCCGGCACGTCCTCCGTATGGGCCAGTAAGGGATTCGGCTGCGGGGCCGGATTGAGGCCTGGAGCTGCGGTTCGTAATCGATCCGACGCGGCTCGTCGCAGGAGTACACGGCGCGCTGGGCCAGATCCTTCATCACCAGTGGGGCCTGCAGATAGTGACACCCGTTGATCCAGACGACGTCGGGCTCGTGGTCTCGCACGACCGCGTTGAGTCGCCGGTAGGCCGCGCCGACCGACAGCAGGTCGGCGTACCTCGCCGCGGGCCTTATGAAGGCGTTCGCCGTCTCGGCTCGGACCGGCATCGGGATGATCACTGCGCTCCCGGTCACCGGCTCGGCGCCCTCGATGGTGACCTCGGTGACCGGGATGCCCAGGTGACTCCATTGCTCGGACATTCGACGGTGGGAGCCGCCGAACCGCTGGTTGTGCACCATCACGACCTTCACGACGGCATCCCCACTAGGTCCGCACGACCAACCGGCGACGTCGTGCCCGCGTACACCCGCTCCAGACTGTCCAGCATCGACTTCTCGTCGAACAGGGCGACACGCCGTTGCCCGTTCCTCCCCATCGTCTGGGCCAGCCGCGGATCGCCGGCTAATCGGTCGAGTGCGCTGGCCAGATTCCCTGCCGCCTCCGGATCGACGAGGAGGCCGGTTTCCCCGTCGTCGACCATCTCCGACAGCCCGTCCACCCGGGCGGCCACCACTGCAACGGCTTGTTGCATCGCCTCCAGCGCCACGTAGGGCCACGCTTCCCACCGAGACGGTACGACCAGCGCCGTCGCCGACCGGAGGAAGCGGGCCACGTCCTCTTGCCAGCCGACGAAGCAGACCGACCGTCCGAGGCGAGACGCGCGCGCGCCTGGAGCTCCGTCAGATGGGGACCGTCTCCGACGATCTGGGCCGACCAGGGCGCCTCCGCCAGGGCGGCGGCTTCGATCAGGAGGTCGAAGCCTTTCTGTGTGATGACCGAGCCGACGGCCACGAATCGTGGCGGCGTCTCCGGCCTCGAGGGTGCGACGCTGATGGGCCTTACGCCGTAGGGTATGGTCACGACCTTCCGAGGAGGGACCCCGTCGCGCGTGAGCAGGAATCGGCGTGACGACTCGCTCGCCGCGATGACGCGATCGCTCAGGGAGAACTCGAGTCGTTTGAAGGCGCTCTTCGCTGCCCAGGAACCCGGTCGGGATCTGACACCAACGGACCGAGCCGAAGGATCGGACGCATCGCTGCGCGGTAAATGCTCGCTTACCACGACCACGGCACCGGAAAGACGAGCGGCCACCAGGGACCGCAGGGAGTCACGACAGTAGGTGTCAGCCAGATGGAGGTGCCAGACGTCGGGAGACCTCCGGGGGGACGTCTCCCGGACAGTAAATCCCCTTGCAGCGGCATCCTCCCGCAGTGATGACGCCGTCCGCACAAGATCCAGCTCCACCTCGTGGCCGCGTGCGCGTCGTCCCGCCGCGACGTCGGTCATGTGACGCCACACGCCTCCCTTCTGACGGGCAGTCGTCGCCAGGACGATCCGCATCATCGGGCCACGGTGATGCCAGAGCCCGCCCGTGGGGGCTCCCCGTCCGGGAGGCGGATGGAGGTGTGCGCGCTAGCGATCAGCCCGACGAGGATCGCGAGGCATCCCGCGACCGCGTAGTACCGCACCGTGACGTCGGTGAACCAGGTGACGGCGACGCCCAATGACGCACCCACCAGGCCCGGGTGCAGCCAATCGGTGTGACGGGTCCGGTGCAGGTCCGCAAAGACACCGCCGATGAGGAGGAGGAGGACGCCGGCTCCGAACAGCCCGCCTTCGGCCATGTACTGCAGGTAGGTGTTCTGCGCCTGGCTGCCTGACCCGGTACCGGGCACTGTCGCCTCGAGGCTCCCCACCAGGTTGCCGAAACCGACCCCGGTGATCGGGTGCGACTCGAAGACGGCGAGTGCCTCGGCCCAGACTTCCTCACGGGCCCTGTCGCCCGGTGCCGTCCGGACGTTCGATGCTGTGGGATGCAGGATCGAGGTGAACCGGGACGTGATGGCCGGTCCGTAGAGCGCCGAGGCAGCAGACAGCGCCCCGAAGATGAGGACCCCGGCGAGCAATGCCCCCCTCCGTCGCTGGTCGCCACGGCTGAAGAGAGCCACGGCGACGACGCCGACCGCGGCGGCGATCCAGCTGGCCCGGGACAGGGACACCGCGAGCCCCCCGACGAGGACCACGCCGGCAGCTAGTGCCCCAAGGCGGACCCGGCCGGGGAGCTCAGCCCGGAGCACGAGAAGGACCGCCAAGGGCAAGGCCATGGCCAGAACGTTCCCCAGCGAGATCGGATCGAAGAACGTGCCCGTGGTCCGGGCGGTCGTGTCGTAGTTGAAGAAGTAGCTCTGGGCGGAGTAGGTCGCCGACCCCGCGCCGCCGTACAGGTTGAAGGCGTTGTCCGTGACGTACTGCGCCAGGGCCACCAGCGCCTGCAGACTGGCGGAGCCGACGAAGAACAGGACGACGAGCAACCGTCCGTCGGGGTGCATTCCGCCGACCTTGGCGCAGAGCCATGCGATATCCAGAAAGGCGAGCACGTAGAGCAGCTCGTGCAGCGGCTGGACGCCGATGGCCACTGGGACCAGGAGCAGCACCATTGCGTACGGAAGGACCCGCACGAGCGCCGGACTCCTCGACGGAGGCCGGCGACCTCCCCCGTCTTCGACCTCCACCACGATATTGGCCACGACCAACGTGACCAGGAGGACCGAGATCGGCTGTCCACTGATGGTCGCCACGTACGGCTCGATCGGGACGGTCACCACCACCAGCCCCAAGGCCCAGGCGGACGGCCGCTCGACCGTGAGGAGCACAATGACCAGGAGCGGAGCGGCGACGAGCATGATCCACTTCAGCGTCGAGTACTGATGGAAGACCTTGGTCGTGTCGAATCCGGACAGCGCCCAGTACGAACGCCATCGCGCCGACGATCGTGAGCGCGACCCTCGGCAGTGTGCCCGCCACGCCCGGGAGCCGGATCCGCCCGGTTCCACCCCTGACCTCGGCGATACCCACTGTCGGCGCTGGTTCGGGATCGTACGGCATGCTCATGGCGACCCGACTCGTGTTGCTCTCCGTCGAGCGACAAAGATCGCCAGCTGGCAGGCGACGAGGAAGGTGAGCAACGCGGCCACGATGGCGTACAAGGTGGGCCGTGGCGAGACCTTGCTCGGGGCCGTGCCCGCTACGACGACCGTGATCACCGGCTGTTGTGAGGCGATGGCCAGCGCCGTGTTCGCGGTCAGGGTCGCACGCGTGCTCACGAGTTGGGTGAGCTGGCTCTCATCACTCTGGAGGTCGACCAGGGCCGCGCTGCCCGGCGGTGCGCTCTGCCGCGTTGTCGATGACGACTTGCAGTAGATCGATCTGCTGATCCAGTGACTCCGTCTCGGCCGTGATGGAGTTCCGGAGCGAGCTCGACGTCGTCTGGGCCCGTTCCGCCAGGTAGGCCTGGAAGGCGCTCGTTGTGGCTCGTGCCCATCGGACGGCGTCGTCCCCGGTGGGACCCTGCGCGGTGATCTGAATGAGATTCTGTGCGTTCAACGTGCCTGAGGACAGATGGCTCGAGAGTGTGGAGGACGAGACGCCGAGATGGCGAGCTGCCGCGGCGAGAACGGAGTCGGACGTGACGAGCAGAGCGTCCTGTGCCGCGAGGCTGTTGGACGCGAGGGCCACGTCCTGGGCCGAACCGCCGGGGGTGGAGGCTGCAGTAATGCTGACGGTCGCTGACGAGCTGTAGACCGCCGCCGACGCACCGGCGAGCAGGTACACCACGACGCCGACCAACAGGGTGCTGGCGACGATCGCGTAGCGGGCGCGCCACATGGTCGAGATCCGGTCGACGTCCGTACCCGAGGCATGCGCAGAGGCGGGGATTTGCTCAGGGCCCGCAGCACCGAAGTCCGGGGATCCGCGGTAGTCGGCCTCGACGACCCACGTGGACTCCGGCCCCCACGCATCCGCTGTCGCCGGCTGGCGCGAGACCGCTCGACCGTTGGACGACCCGTTCGCGGGGACTGCGGCCAAGTGCGGGTTGGTCGGCGTGCGGCGTGCGTGCTTCGCCACCGGGAAGTAGCCGTCCGGTTCGATGTCGTCCGGTTCGATGTCAGTGCGTTGCATCGTGAGTTTGCCTGGGCTTGTGGTGACGTGAGGTCTCGGCCGTGTCCGATCCAGCCCGGACCCGCCCCGGACTGCCGTCGCGGTGGGTACGCAGCAGGAACGGCCTCATGGCTCGCTCCTCGCCGAGTGGACCAGAGCCGTCGCCGGGAAGCTTCAGCAGCGTGTCGGTCAGCTGGAGGTACTCCTGGATGACCCTGCTGGTTGTGTGCTCCTCCTCCACGGTCGCACGCGCACGGTCACCGAGCTCCCGGCAGGTCGCCGGGCTCGTGAGCAGCTCGGTGATGGCCCACGCGAGCTCGTCCACGTCGGGTTCGCCCAGATTGACGACCCCTTGACCCCGACCGAATCCCGACCCGGCGGCGGACGAGGCGATGACGGTGACGGCACAGGCCATGGCCTCGAGGAGGACCAGGGACTGGCCTTCCCATCGGCTTGGCAGGACGACCAGGTCCGCCGCCCAGTAGTGGGGTCGTGGATCGACGCTGCCAACGAACTCGACCCGGTCAGTAATACCGAGCTCATCACACAAGGCACGCAGCGCTGGTTCTGACGGGCCCGCTCCGACCAACCGGAGCCGAACGGTGGTATTGCCGAGGGCTGCCAGTGCCCTGATCAGGATGTCCTGGCCCTTTTGCTCACAGAGTCGACCCACGCACACCAGGAGTGGAGCAGCCGCTCGCTCGGAGCGGGCGCCCGGGGGGGAGAAGTGCTCGCAGTTGACGCCGTTCTCGATCACGACGATCTTCCGGGCTCCGGCGCCTGAGAGGACCGAATCGCCGTCGAGGGCCTCGCGAGGGGAGACAGTGACTATGGCGTCGGCCCACCGCGCCGCCATACGCTCGAAGTGGCG
Organism: uncultured Acidimicrobiaceae bacterium; assembly: GCA_963789235.1. Classification (GTDB taxonomy): domain Bacteria; phylum Actinomycetota; class Acidimicrobiia; order Acidimicrobiales; family RAAP-2; genus Bog-473. The sequence continues at coordinate 185,611 of CAWBJX010000004.1, forward strand.
ATACACAACGGACGCGCGTCCACCCACGTACCACGACCAGGCATGAGGGACGAAGACACACCCCGGACGATGCCGGCGTCGCAGGGTCGAGCAGGCCATCCGGCCCACCGCTCCAGCCTTGCTCGAGTGCAAGAACACGAGGTCGACGTCGACCAGGTGCCGACGGAGCTCGCGCAGCGACGACAGATCGTGCACCGTCGGCTCGCGGGTGAGATCGAGGCGGATCCACCGGATACCCGCGGATCGTGCCCACTGCTCCAGCCGACCCGGCGGCGAGGCGATCGCCACTTCGTGGCCGTGGTCGCGGTCGGCGATGGCGACCAACTGCAGGACCGAGGCCGTCCCGCCGTCAACCGGTTGACTGACGTGGAGCACCCGGGGACGTGGCACCGTCTCGTCGCTTGCTCCGTGGGGTCTCATCCACCACCTCCCGAGACAACCTCCGAGAAAGTCCGGAGGATGACCTTCAGATCCATCCACAGGGACCAGTTGTCGATGTAGTAGTTGTCGTAGTTGGCCCGCTCGCTGATCGGCGTGTCGCCGCGCATCCCGTTCACCTGTGCCAGACCGGTCAGTCCTGCAGGGACTCGATGACGGAAGCAGTAGTTCGGTTCTTCTGCCATGAATTTGTCGACGAAATACGGCCGTTCGGGGCGGGGGCCGACGATGGTCATGTCACCCTTCAGGATGTTCCACAACTGCGGCAGTTCGTCCAGGGACGTGCGGCGGAGGAAGCGCCCGATGCGGGTGACGCGCGAGTCGTTGAGGATCCACTCGTCCTCGGCAGGGCGCAGTGACCGGAACTTGATCAGCTCGAATGGTCGACCGTCACGCCCCACCCGAGTCTGGCGGAACAGGATCCCTGGCCCACCGTCGATCCGCACTGCAATCGCGCAGACCACCATGAGGGGGGCGAGGAAGAGCAGGGCCAGGGTGCTGGCTACGATGTCGAAGGCGCGCTTGCACTTCCAGGGAAACCCCACCCTTCCCGAGTGGCCGAACCGGACCACGGGGATCGAACCGATCATCTCCGACTTCCAAGTGGGGTGATTCAGTTCGTGGAGCCGGGGCACCATGAAGATGCTGCAGTCGTTCCACAGCGCCTGGCGCACGATCGCGGCCAACTCCTCTTCGGCGAACCCCCGGTCGCTGATGAGTACGACCTGCGCCCCGACCTGGTCGATGCTGGATCGCAGGCTTGGAATGCGTCCGAGATACGTTCCCGCGGCCGCGGTCGATTGCGGATCGGGCTGATCGGCGAGATAACCGACCACATTGAGGCCGTAGTACGGTGCCGACGCTAGGGAATCGGTGATCCGGCAGGCGACCGGTCCGGTTCCCACGATGATCGATCGGTGTCGGACCAGCCGACGGCAGCGCGCCTGTCTGATCATGAGGTTGGCCATCGCACGTCCCGTCAGCGTGAGTGCGATGGCAGCAGTTGCGGCAGCAAGGTACTCGGAGTCGCCCAAAGTCGGGTGCCGGAGCGCGCTCAGTGTCGCCACCAAAGCCGTGGACGCCAGCAAGCAGCCCAACAGGGGCGGGAGCTCGTCGAGCACGAAGGGCTGGAGCCGTGGCTCGTAGAGATCGACCGACCAGCAGAGCAGGCATGACAAGGTGGCTGCGCTCAGGAGACTCCGGTAGAAGTTGGGCGCCCAGAGCACGGGAAGACTCATGCAGACGAGGTCGGTCAGGAGCAGGAGCTGCGGAGCCGTGGCCCGCGGATGCTGCCAAGGGGCTCGGATCACTGTGCGAAGCAGCCCACGGGGCTGTCCGGGTGCGCCGAGTGCCTGCGCTGTTTGCACCACGCGGCGCATTGTAGGCATTCGTGACTTTCACCACAAATGTGACTAACGTCATTTTTCTTCAAATTCATTTGACATTTGGCGCTGCATGTGATTTAACCCCCAGCATTACGCCCGCGAGGTGACAATCTGGACTTGGCGGCGTCGGACGTGTTTGGAGTCGGTATGAGGGAGCCACACGCCTGTGGGCGACTACGGAGAGAGATCACGGCGAAGGCCCCAGTCATGAGACAGCACAGCAAGTGGAGCGCCTCGGACGCGCTATGGGTCCTCGCACATCGGTCGACTCGTCGAACGATTGGGCTGTTTACGATCATCCAATTTCGCGCTCAGCCAATCGCGCGAGTTGCGCGTTCCGTGATCATCGCAAGTCGTGCGGTGCTGAGTCCCCGACAGCGGTCGCACCTCCGTCAAAAGGCCGAGCGGTTCGAAGCCGATCTACGGATGGAAGAAGTTGACTAGGCGCCCCCGCCTCCTAATTGTGACGCCAGTATTTCCCCCCGCGGGGCGGCATCGAGACGTTGTCAGCCGGCATGGCGGAGCGCCTGTCCGACTACGAGGTGACCGTCGTCACGCTTCGAGAGTCAGGGTCGGAACAGTGGGACCGCGACGCCACATATCGGGTCTTCCGTGCCGCAAACCGACCTCGCGGCGGCCGCCGCTCGGTGATTCGCATGAATCTGCTCTGCCTTCGAACGGCACTGCGCCGCCGGCCGGACATCGTTCTCTCCATGCATGTCCGTGCGGCCTACGCCTCAGCGGTCATAGCCCGCCTACAGCAGGTTCCGTGGGTCCAGTACTACCACGCCAGAGAGCTGGCAGAGTTCCCCACGGCGTCCGGTGCGGCCATTCGGCTGGCCCATGCCCATGCTGGTCCGAGTCGGTACACCGGCTCGCTGCTACGAGAGCATGGCCTAAGAACAGAGATGGCAATTGTGCCGCCCGGGGTCTGCCCGTACCGCGGCGAAAGTCAAACCCGGCGCCGAAACCTCATGTTCACGCTCTCCCGGCTCAGCGACCCGCACAAGGGGCACGATGTGGTTCTGAGGGCCATGCCAGCAATACTGCGGGTGCTTCCTGATGCGAAGTGGTTGATTGCCGGCGAGGGTCCCCTGAAGGTCACCTACGAGCGGCTGGCCCGAGAGCTCGAGGTTCAGCACGCGGTGGAGTGGCTCGGGGCGATTAGCGACTCGGAGCGGCATGCCTTGTTCGCAACTGCCGAGGTATTCGTGATGCCGAGCCGCGTCCCGGATGACGGCCGAGGGGGCGAAGGCTTCGGAATAGTGTACGTCGAGGCGGCCGCCGCCGGACTGCCGTCGATTTGCGCAAACGAGGGAGGAGCGACCGACGCCGTTGAGGACGGGTACTCGGGGTATTGGGTTGATCCCCGTGATCCGGACATGATTGCCGCCACCGTGGTCCGTCTTCTTGAGGACCGAGTGCGTTTAAAGCAGATGAGTGAACAGGCTCGACAATGGGCCGAGCATTTCACCTGGGAGCGAACCCTGGGAGCGTTGCGATCGGTGCTCGGCAGTTGAGACGTTCTGCCGTATCTGGACAGATGACGTCAAGACATCCCAGGGACGGAGGTCGATGCCGTAAGGCCTCCAACTCGTTACCCGGCTCTGCCGATTATGGCATCTCAGCTCAATCGAGCGGCGGGCGAGAAGTGCCAACTCGACTGATCGGAGTGCTGTGACCTCGGCGAGTCGTGTCGACTAACCCGTCATAGGACCCACAGGGAGACACCACCGGGCAGCTTCGACCAGCCCGTAAAGAGATGTGGCTGACGTCCGGCGGCCACGCTTGGTTGGAGCTGACCCCGATCGGCGCCGCGTCGTCGTCGCTTACTCCTGCACCAGCTCGATCAAGGTCCCGAACGACGTCTTCGGGTGCACGAACGCCACCGTCGTGCCCCGCGAGCCGGGCCGAGGCTCCTCGTCGATGACCCGGCCGCCGGCGTCCTTGACGGCCTGCAGGGCGACCCCGCAGTCGTCGACCCGGTAACCGACGTGGTGCAGCCCCTCGCCCTTGCTGGCGAGGAACTTGGCCACGGGGGACTCGTCCCTGATGGGAGTGAGCAGCTGCACGTAGGAGTCGGCCACCTTGAGCAAGGCCTCCTCCACGCCGTCACGCTCGACCCGCTCACGATGGTCGACGGTGGCGCCGAAGACGTCGGCGTACCAGGCGATCGCGGCCTCGAGGTCGTTGACGGCGATGGCGACGTGGTCGATCTCGGTGAGGAGGAGGTCGCTCACGCGCCGTGCCTCCGGAACAAGGTGATGCGGTCCTCGCCCACCTTGGCCCGCAGCTCGGGGTTGTCGATGCCGAGGCCCTCGCTGGGCGCGACGCACAGGACGCCGATCTTGCCCTCGTGCAGGTTGTGGTGCACCTGGTAGGCGGCCTCGCCCACCTGCTCGAGCGGGTAGACGGCCGACAGCGGCGGCAGCACCTTGCCGTCGCAGATCAACTGGTTGGCGTTCCAGGCTTCGCGGTAGTTGGCGAAGTGCGAGCCCTTGATCGTCTTGAGCTTCATCCACAGGTGGCGGTTGTCGTACTCGATCATGTAGCCCGAGGTGGCGGCGCAGGTGACGATGGTGCCCGCCCGCTTGCACACGAAGACCGAGGCGCCCATGGTCTGGCGGCCGGGGTGCTCGAAGACGATCTCGGGCTCGGAGCCCACCAGCGCGCGGATGTCCTTGCCGAGCCGGCGCCATTCGGACTCGTCCTGGGTGTGCTCGTCGGACCAGAACCGGTAGTTGGCCGCCTTGCGGTCGATCACCGCCTCGACGCCGAGGTCGTTGAGCAGCTTCGCCTTCTCGGGCGAGGAGACGACGCCGACGGGCGTGCCGCCGCCGTTCATGACGTGCTGGACGGCGTAGCTGCCGAGCCCGCCGCTGGCGCCCCACACGAGCACCGTGTCCCCCTGGGTCATGCGGGCCCCGTTGGGCGAGACGAGCATGCGGTACGCGGTCGAGTTGCACAGCGCGTTGATGGCCGCCTCCTCCCAGCTCAGGTGCGTCGGCTTGGGCATGAGCTGGTTCGCCTTGACGACGGTGACGTCGGCCAGGCCGCCGAAGTTCGACTCGAAGCCCCAGATGCGCTGGTTGGCCGCCAGCATGGAGTCGTCGTGGGCCGAGGGGTCCTGGTCGTCGACGTAGTTGCACTGGACGGTGACCTTGTCGCCCACCTTCCAGTTGCGCACCGCCGAGCCCGTCCGCAGCACGACGCCGGCGGCGTCGGAGCCCACCACGTGGTAGTCGAGCGCGTGACGTGCGGCCCACGGACCCTCCTTGGCGAGGCGGTCGAGGAAACCGAAGGTGGGCAGCGGCTCGAAGATCGAGGTCCACACGGTGTTGAAGTTGATCGACGAGGCCATGACCGCCACGTAGGCCTCGTCGGGGGCCAGCTCGGGCAGCGGCACCTCCTCGAGGTGAAGGGACCGGCGGGGGTCCTTGTCCGCGGACTCCAGTCCCTCGAACATGTCGACCTCGTCCCGCTTGACCACGGCGGCACGGTAGGAGTCGGGCATCGGGAGTCCGGCCAGTTCATCGGGGGTGGCGCCGGACAGGGCGGCGCGGAGGATGTCGCTCATGTGACCCGACGATAGTTGGCCCGTACACTGTGGTTTCCGACCGGTAACCGGACCGGCGCGAACCGGAGGTGCAGGGAATGGCTGAGGCCGTCATCGTCGCAGGGGCTCGGACCCCCATCGGGAAGCTGTCGGGCGCATTGGCGGGGTTCAGCGCGATGGACCTCGGTGGCTTCGCCATCGCGGCGGCGCTGCAGCGGGCCGGCGTGCCGGCCGACCAGGTGGACTACGTCTTGATGGGCCAGGTGATCCTGGCCGGACAGGGCCAGATCACGGCGCGCCAGGCGGCGGTCAAGGGAGGCATCCCGATGTCGGTCCCGGCCAACACCATCAACAAGGTGTGCCTCTCGGGTCTCAACACGATCTATCTGGCCGACCAGATGATCCGCGCCGGCGACGCCGAGATCGTCGTGGCGGGCGGCATGGAGTCCATGACCCAGGCCCCGCACCTGCTCCCGGGCGCCCGTGCCGGCTTCCGGCTCGGTGACGCCACGCTGGTCGACTCGATGATGTACGACGGCCTCACCGACTCCTTCGACCACATCGCGATGGGGCTGTCGACCGAGCAGCACAACGAGAAGGTCGGGATCTCTCGCGAGCGCCAGGACGCCTTCGCCGCGGCCAGCCACGAGAAGGCGGCAGCCGCCGCCAAGGAGGGTCGTTTTGCCGAGGAGATCGTCCCGGTGCACGTGCCCCAGCGCAAGGGCGACCCGCTCCTCTTCGACACCGACGAGGGTGTGCGTCCGGGCACGACGGCCGAGTCGCTCGGCGCGCTCGAGGCCCGCGTTCACCAAGGACGGCACCATCACCGCGGGCAACGCGTCGCAGATCTCCGACGGTGGGGCCGCCGTCGTGGTGATGTCGGCCGACAAGGCGACGGACCTCGGCATCGTGCCGCTCGGTCAGCTCGTCGGCTACGGCATGGTGGCCGGCCCCGACAACTCACTGCTCACGCAGCCGTCGCGGGCGATCATCAAGGCGGCCGGAAAGGCGGGCGTCGACCTCGGCTCCGTCGACCTCTTCGAGATCAACGAGGCCTTCGCCGCCGTCGGGTTGGCCTCGGTGGACGACCTCGGCATCGACGAGGACAAGGTCAACGTCAACGGCGGGGCGATCGCGCTCGGTCACCCCGTCGGCATGTCGGGCACCCGGGTCGCGCTCACCGCCCTGCTCGAGTTGCGGCGGCGGGGCGCCTCGACCGCAGCCGTGGCGCTCTGCGGCGGCGGCGGCCAGGGCGATGCCGCGATCCTGCGCGTGCTGGGTCAGTAGGGGGGCCCCGCGAGCGCAACCAACTTGGCCGAGCCGTCCGCGACGCCCGCCCAGCCCTCGACGTTGAAACGGTAGACGCCGAGCGCGCAGGTGGGGAAGCCGAAGCGCACCGCCAGCGAGAGCCCCTTCTTGTCGCGCGGCGCGAGCAGCCCCTGCGAGAGGGTCTGCATCGTCGGGTTGTGACCGACCACCATCGCGGCCTTGGCCTCGTCGGGCAGGCTGCGCAGCCGGGCGATCACCTCCTCCGGATCGGCCCCGTAGAGCTCCTCCTCGAAGCGGAGTTCCGGCGTCTCGGTCAGCTGCGCCATCAGGAGCTCGGCCGTCTGCGCCGTGCGGGCGGCCGGCGACACCAACACGACCGCCGGCAGCGGGACACCCTTGAGGGCGGGGCCGAGCCCCGCTCCGTGCTCGGCGAAGAGGCGCCCGAGCGCGGTGGCGTCGCGGCGTCCGCGCGGGGCCAGGACGCGGTCCCAGTCCGACCCGCCGGGGGGCGGATCGGTCACGGCCTTGGCGTGCCGGAGCAGCCACAGCGTGCGCCTGGCCCGCGCCTTGGTCGCCATCAGCCCAGTTCGAAGGCCGCGTGCAGGCTGCGCACCGCGCGCTCGACATCGTTCTCGGCCACGATGCACGAGGTCCGGATGGTCGAGGTCGAGATCATGTCGATGTTGATCTCCTCGTCGGCCAGCGTCTCGAACATGGTGGCGGCGATGCCCGGGTGTGACTTCATGCCGACGCCGACGAGAGACACCCGGGCGACGTCGGAGTCCGCCGTCACCCCCGAAGCACCCAGCTCGTCGGCGTGCGCCTGGGCCGTCTCGACCGCCACCGGGAAGTCGGTCGTGGGCACGGTGAAGGAGATGTCGGTCGTCCCGTGGACCGAGGTGTTCTGCACGATCATGTCCACGTTGATCGACTTGTCGGCGAGGGCCCGGAAGAGCCGGGCGGCCACGCCGGGACGGTCCGGGACGCCGCTGACGGTGACCTTGGCCTCCGAGGTGTCGTGGGTCACGGCGGTGACGACGGCTTCTTCCATGTCTGCATCCTCCTCCACCACCCAGGTGCCCGGCTCCCAGGTGAAACTGCTCCGAACGTGCAGCGGGACGTTGTGGTTGCGGGCGAACTCGACGGCGCGCAACATCAGGACACGGCCGCCGGTCGCCGCCATCTCGAGCATCTCGTCGAACGTGATCCGGTTGATGCGGTGTGCCTCGGGCACGATCCGGGGGTCGGCCGTGAAGACGCCGGTGACGTCCGTGTAGATCTCGCAGGCGTCGGCGTGGAGGACGGCCGCCAGTGCCACTGCGGTGGCGTCGGACCCGCCGCGCCCCAGCGTGGTGATCTCGCGCTCGAGCGAGACGCCCTGGAACCCCGCCACGACCGGCACCTTCCCCGCCGCCAGCGCTTCGCGCAGGCGCTCGCCTCGGACCTCCTTGATCTTGGCCCTGGTGTGGTCGTTGTCGGTGATGATGCCGACCTGGCTGCCGGTGAACGAGGCGGCGTCGACGCCGAGGTCGGCGAGGGCCATGACCAGCAGCGACATGGAGACCCGCTCCCCGGTGCTCACGAGCATGTCGTACTCCCGGGGCGGCTGGATGCTGCTGACCGTGTTGGCCAGGTGGATCAGGTCGTCGGTGGTCTTGCCCATGGCGCTGACGACGGCCACCACCTCGGTGCCCTGGCGACGGGTGCGCGCGATGTGGTCGGCCACGGCCCGGATCCGGTCCGCGTCGCCGACCGAGGTACCCCCGAACTTCTGGACGACCAACGGCATCCGGACGAGGCTACAGACTGCGCACGGGCGCCATCCCCAGGCGACGGCCCGGGTCTGCGCCCGCCCCGGCCCGCCCCGCCCGCCCCCTTCCCGCCCCCGCGGCGCGACCCGGTGGGCGATCCGAGGCGGCCCCGGCGATTGGGTAGGGTCTCGGGCCGTGCCCAGCGACAAGAGAGCCCGCCGAGCGCGCCGCGAGGGAGGCGCGCCTGGCCGCCGAGGCCAAGCAGAAGAAGCGTCGCCGCCAGATCCGCAACGGGGTCCTCGTGGTGGTGGCCGCCGGGGTCATCGTCGGCATCGCGTTCGCGGTCTCGGGCGGGAGCAACGGCTCGAAGTCCACGGCCACCACCACGACGGTGGCGGGCAAGGGAGCGGACGCCAAGCTGCAGGCGCAGGCCAACGCGGTCGCGGTCAAGGCCGGCTGCCCGGCCTCGCCGACCACCCCCACCGCAGCAGCTGCGCAGAAGTACACGGCAGCGCCGCCCATGACCATCGACACGTCCAAGACGTACACGGCCACGATCACCACCACGACCGGGACCTTCACGATTGCGCTCGATGCCAAGGCCGCGCCCGTCACGGTCAACAACTTCGTGTTCCTGGCCGACAAGGGCTATTTCGACTGCGGGAGTTTCTTCCGGGTGATCAAGGGCCAGGTGGTCCAGACCGGGAACCCCGCCCAGACGAACACGGGGACCGAGCCGGGTTACACCATCCCCGACGAGCTGCCGGCCAAGGCGTCCAACCCGGCCCAGCAGTACCCGGCCGGGACGGTGGCCATGGCCAATACGGGCTCGCCCAACACGGGCGGCAGCCAGTTCTTCATCGTGACCGGGCCGCAATACGAGTCGCTGCCCAACACCTACTCGACCTTCGGGTCCATCGCATCGGGCATGAACGTCGTCGACACCATCAGTGAACAGGGTTCGGCCGGCGGCATCCCTCCCGACGTCACCCAGCGCATGTTGTCCGTCAAGATCAACGAATCGTGAGGTACTGACCATGGCCGTTCCCACCCCACCCGCCGTCGACGGTTCGAGCCCCCAGCAGCGCAAGTTCGATGAGGAACCCCCGATGGTCATCGACACGAGCAAGCGCTACGTCGCCACCATGACCACCTCGCACGGCACCATGGTCATCGCGCTCGATCCCCTCGCCGCGCCGAAGGCGGTCAACAGCTTCGTGTTCCTGGCCCGCTACCACTACTTCGACGGCGTCGTCTTCCACCGCATCATCCCGGGCTTCGTGCTCCAAGGCGGCGACCCCACCGGGAAGGGCTCGGGGGGCCCGGGCTACCGCTTCGCCGACGAGCTGCCGGCGGCCGGTCGCTACAAGGTCGGGTCGCTGGCCATGGCCAACTCGGGGCCGAACACCAACGGCAGCCAGTTCTTCGTGATCAGCGGCCCCGACGGGGTCCGCCTGCCGCCGCTCTACTCGCTCTTCGGCGAGGTCGTCAGCGGGCTCGACGTCGTGGCGGCCATCGACGGCATCGGCAGCCGCTCGGGCGCGCCGACCGAGCGGGTCCTGATCGAGAGCGTCACCGTCGAGGAGAAGGACTGAGTGAGCGGAGCCGCCCGCGTCCGCCGGGCCGCCGGGCGGCGGGCCCTCGCCGGTCTGCCCACCGGACGAGAAACCCTGGTCGGGAGCGATCCGGACCCTTTCACGCAGCTGGATACGGAACCTTCCAAAACTGGACCATTTGACGAATGTTAAGGCCACTATCCTTCGTTGAACTCCCCAATTACGGACGGTTTCAGATACACCGGGCGGAGACCATCCCCTCCGTTCCTCGCCAGGAGGCGGGAGCGCCTCAGCCCTTGAGGACCCCGAGGCCGTGGGTCGGCCTGCCGTCCACGAAGACGACGGGCGTCCCCGCTCCGTCGGACCGCCAAGAGCCTTCGCCGTCCCTGATCAGGGCCGTGCGGGCGGGCAGGGCCACCACCGGGAGGGCGGCGGGCGCCATCGCCACCGTGCGCTCGAGCTTCTGGCCGTGGGCGTCGTCGTGCTCGTCACCGAAGTGCGGGACGACCGTGAGGTTGTCGACCAGGCCCAGCCCGAGGGTCAGCGCGCCGCCCCGCGGGTCAACCATGGGGTCGGTGAGCACCATCGCCCCCGCCCCCGCCCCCGCGACCACCGCGCCGGCCGAGAGGGCCCCGCGGAGCGCCTCGAAGACGGCGGACTTCTTGAGCACGGCCCGGGCGTGCAGCGGCGAGCCGCCGGAGAGGTAGATGAAGCGGGCGCCGGCCACGACGGCCGCCATGCCGGCGTCCTCGGCCGAGGCCCGGTCCACGACCATCAGTCCCTCCACCTGGCCGCCGAGCGGGCCGAACCACTCGGCCGCCCGCAGCACGGTCCGCTCCGGGTGCTGGTAGGCGGCGGCCGTCGGGAGGACCACCACGTCGGCCCCGCCCGAGGCCGTCAGGAGGGCGGCGTCGAAGGTGCATCCCTCGTTCCATTCGCCGCCCCCGACCAAGGCCAGCGTGCCGGTCGTGCTCATGCGCCACTCTTGCACGCCCGGCGGCGAGGAGCCCGCTTCGACGGCCGTGGTTACCGCCCGGTAGCCTACGGTCCTATGTCGATCACGCGGGTGGGAATTGTCGGCTCGGGCATCATGGGCTCGGGCATCGCGGAGGTGGCGGCGGCGACCGGGCACGAGGTGGTGCTGCGCAGCAGGAGCCAGACCGCCGCCGACGCCATGGTGGCCAGCCTGGACACGTCGCTGGCCAAGCAGGTCGAGAAGGGGAAGCGGACCGACGCCGAGGCGGCCGACATCGCCGGCCGGGTGCGTGCGACGACGCACCTCGGCGAGCTGGTCGACGTCGACCTGGTGATCGAGTCGGTCGTCGAGGACCTCGCCGTGAAGAAGGACCTCTTCGCCGAGCTCGACAGCATCTGCAAGCCCGAGACGATCCTGGCCACCAACACCTCCACCCTGCCCGTGGTGGAGATGGCGATGGCCACCGGTCGGGCCGACCTCGTGTGCGGCATCCATTTCTTCAACCCCGCGCCGGCCATGGCCCTCGTCGAGGTGGTGCGGCCCATCACCGCCAGCGACGCCACGGTCGCCGCCGCGGTCGAGTTCGCCAGCGGCTGCGGCAAGGACCCCGTGGAGGTGAAGGACCAGGCGGGCTTCATCGTGAACGCGCTCTTGTTCCCCTACCTCAACAACGCGGTGCGCCTCCTGGAACAGGGGGTGGCCACCCGGGAGGGCATCGACGCCGCCATGAAGGGTGGCTGCGGCTTTCCCATGGGCCCGTTCGCCTTGCTCGACCTCGTCGGCCTCGACACCTCGCTCGCCATCCTCGACGCCCTCTACGAGGAGTACCGCGATCCCAACTACGCCGCGGTGCCGCTGTTGCGCCGCCTCGTCACCTCGGGCCAGCTCGGCCGCAAGACCAAGAAGGGCTTCTACGACTACAGCCGCTAGTAGCGCCGGGCGGGCGGAAAAGGGGGGCAGAATGGTGGCGCGCCCCACTCGTCCGGAGGTGAGTTGAATGGCTACCGACCCGCAGCGTGACGCGCCGTGGGTGATGCGCACCTATTCGGGCCACTCGACCGCGCGCGCCTCCAACGAGCTGTACCGCACCAACCTGGCCAAGGGGCAGACGGGCCTCTCGATCGCCTTCGACCTGCCGACCCAGACCGGGTACGACCCCGACGCCCCCGAGGCGGCCGGCGAGGTGGGCAAGGTCGGGGTCCCCGTCGCCCACCTCGGGCACATGGAGGAGCTGCTGGACCAGATCCCCGTGGCCGACATGAACACCTCCATGACGATCAACGCCACCGCGGCCTGGCTGCTCGGGCTCTACGTGGCCCACGCACAGGACATGGGGGTCCGTCCGGCCCGGCTGGCCGGCACGACGCAGAACGACATCGTGAAGGAGTACCTCAGCCGGGGGACCTACATCTTCCCGCCCGGTCCCAGCCTGCGCCTCACGGTCGACACCATCGCCTACACGGTCCGCCACGCGCCCAAGTGGAACCCCATCAACGTCTGCAGCTACCACCTGCAGGAGGCGGGGGCCACCCCGACCCAGGAGATCGCCTACGCGCTGGCCACCGCCATCGGCGTGCTCGACGGGGTGCGGGCGTCGGGCAAGATCGATCCCCACGAGCTGCCGGCCGTGGTGGGCCGCATCAGCTTCTTCGTGAACTCCAGCGTCCGCTTCGTGGAGGAGACCTGCAAGATGCGGGCCTTCACCGAGCTGTGGGACCGCATCTGCCGCGAGCGCTACGGCGTGGAGGACCCCAAGCTGCGACGCTTCCGCTACGGCGTCCAGGTCAACTCCCTGGGCCTGACCGAGCAGCAGCCCGAGAACAACGTGCAGCGCATCGTCCTCGAGACGCTCGGTGTGACCCTGTCCAAGAACGCCCGGGCCCGGGCCATGCAGCTGCCCGCCTGGAACGAGGCGCTCGGCCTGCCGCGGCCGTGGGACCAGCAGTGGTCGCTGCGCATGCAGCAGGTCCTCGCCTTCGAGTCCGACGTGCTCGAGTACGGCGACATCTTCGAGGGCTCGAAGGTCATCGAGGCCAAGACCGCCGAGCTGGCCGACGCCGCCTCGGCGGAGCTGGCCGAGGTGGAGGGCCTGGGCGGGGCCTTCGAGGCGATCGACGAGCTCAAGGGGCGCCTGGTGCGCAGCCAGGCCGAGCGGCTGCGGCGCATCGAGACGGGCGAGCAGATGGTGGTCGGCGTCAACTGCTTCACCGAGTCGACGCCCTCACCGCTGCTGGGCGACGGGGAGATCGAGAACATCCTCAAGGTCGACCACCGGGTCGAGGCCGAGCAGATCGCCGACGTGGAGCGTTGGCGGGCCGGGCGCGAGGACGCGGCGGTGCGCAAGGCCCTCGACGAGCTGTGCCGGGTGGCCGCCGACGACGGGCCGGAGGGCAACGTCATGGAGGCCACCATCGCCCTGGCCCACGCCGGGGGCACCACGGGGGAGTGGGCGGGGGCGCTGCGCGAGGTGTTCGGCGAGTTCCGCGCCCCCACCGGCGTGAGCGGCGGGGTGGGCCGTTGGGGCGACGACCTGGCGCCGGTCAGGGTCCGCACCCGGGCGCTGGCCGAGCGCGCCGGCGGCCCGCCGCGCCTCCTCGTGGCCAAGCCGGGGCTCGACGGGCACTCCAACGGTGCCGAGCAGATCGCCGTGGCGGCGCGCGACGCCGGGTTCGAGGTGATCTACCAGGGCATCAGGCTGACCCCGGCCCAGATCGTGGCGGCCGCCCGCGACGAGGACGTCGACATCGTCGGGTTGTCCATCCTGTCGGGCTCCCACATGGAGCTGGTGCCCGACGTGCTCGACCGCCTGCGGGTCGCCGGCAGCACGGCGGCCGTCGTGGTGGGCGGCATCATCCCGCCCGACGACGCCGAGCTGCTGCTGGGCAAGGGCGTGGCGTCGGTCTACACGCCCAAGGACTACTCCTTCGACCGCATCATGGAGGACCTGGTGGCGCTGGCCGAGCGCCAGCGCGCCGCCACGCCGTGTGAGGCGGGCCATCTCGCGCCACGTCACGGGGACCGCGCCCAGCTGAATGGCCCGGAGCCGCAGGCTCTCGGGCACGTCGTAGTGGTTGAGGGCGGGCGAGCGGCGGTGGCGCTGGTAGCCCCGGGGCGGGATCCCCAGCGCAGCCGCCATGGCGTGCAGCTCCGCCGGGTCGTCGGCCAGCAGGTGCGACCAGCGGTCGGCCCGGTCGCGCACAGTGGCCCGCTGGCGCCAGTCGTCGACGTAGACGGTCAGCGGCCTGCTCAGGGTCGGCTGCGCCGCAGGGGCATGGGCTTGTGCCACCACCGGCCGCTGAAGCGCCAGGGCTGGTGCACCGGGTCGTGCTCGTCGGCGGGCGCCGGCCGGGGCCAGGCCAGTTGCACCGCGGCGGCGATGGCGGCCAGGACCGCCGGGTCGGGCGGGGGCGGCTCGCGCAGGGAGAGCGAGGCGGGGTCGACGGGCCGCGCTGGCGCCTCGGGTGCGGCGGGCGTCACAGCGGCACGTTGCCGTGCTTGCGCCTCGGCAGCTCCTCGCGCTTGGAGGCCAGGATGTCGAGGCTGCGGCAGACGACGGCGCGGGTGTCGGCCGGCGAGATCACGTCGTCGATGTAGCCGCGTTCGGCCGCGATGTAGGGGTTGGCGTAGCGCTCGGTGTACTCGTCGATCAGCTCGGCCCGGCGCCGCACCGGGTCGGCCGCCTCGGCCAGCTCCCGCCGGTAGACGATCTCGACGGCGCCGTTGGGCCCCATGACGGCCAGCTCGGCCGACGGCCAGGCGAAGGCGAGGTCGGCGCCGATGGACTTCGAGTTCATGACGACGTAGGCACCGCCGTAGGCCTTGCGCGTGATGATCTGGATACGGGGAACCGTCGCCTCGCAGTAGGCGTAGAGCAGCTTGGCCCCGTGGCGGATGATCCCGCCGTACTCCTGGTCGGTGCCCGGCATGAAGCCCGGCACGTCGACGAAGGTGAGGAGCGGGATGTTGAACGCGTCGCAGGTCCGCACGAAGCGCGATGCCTTCTCCGACGAGTCGATGTCGAGCACGCCGGCCAGCACGGCCGGCTGGTTGCCGACGATGCCGACGACGCGGCCGTTCATCCGGGCGAAGCCGCACGTGATCGACATGGCCCAGTGGCGGTGGACCTCGAGGTACTCGCCGTCGTCGACGACAGCCGTGATGACCTTCTTCATGTCGTAGGGTTGGTTGGGCGAGGTCGGCAGGAAGTCGATCAGCTCGGTCACCGGCCTGTCCGCCTCGTCGCCCGTGGGCTCGATCGGCGGCTCCTCGAGGTTGTTGGACGGGAGGAAGGACAGGAGGTGGCGCACCTCGTCGAGGCACGCCTTCTCGTCGGGTGCGACGAAGGTGGCGACCCCGGACTTGGTGGCGTGGCTCATGGCGCCACCCAGCTCCTCGAGGGTGACGTCCTCGCCCGTGACCGTCTTCACCACGTCGGGGCCGGTGATGAACATGTGCGAGGTGCCCTGCACCATGAAGATGAAGTCGGTCATGGCGGGCGAGTAGACGGCGCCCCCCGCGCAGGGTCCCAGGATCACGCTGATCTGGGGGATCACGCCCGAGGCCGTCACGTTGCGGTGGAAGATGCCCCCGTAGGAGTGCAGGGAGACCACGCCCTCTTGGATGCGCGCCCCGGCGCCGTCGTTCAGACCGATCATCGGGACCCCGGTGGACGCGGCGAGGTCCATCACCTTGTGGATCTTCTCGGCGAACACCTCGCCGAGCGCGCCGCCGAAGACGGTGAAGTCCTGGCTGAAGAGGCAGACCCGGCGCCCGTCGATGGTGCCGAAGCCGGTCACCACGCCGTCGGTGTAGGGCCGGTTGTCCTCGAGCCCCATGCCGTGGGCCCGGTGCCGGGCCAGCATGTCGAGCTCTTGGAACGACCCCTCGTCGAGCAGGTACTCGATCCGCTCCCGGGCGGTCAGCTTCCCCTTGGCGTGCTGGCGCTCGACCGCCCTCGGGCTGCCGGCGTGCAGGGCCTCGTTCTTGCGTTCGGCCAGGTCGGCCAGGCGTTCGGCCATGGAGTGTTCCATGGGGGTGAGGCTAACGCTCCCGCACGGGTGTCCCCGCCGGGACCAGGGCGGGCCGGACCGGGGCGGCGGCCGGCCCGGAATCACCGTCCGGCCCGGAATCCGGGCCCGCGCGATTGTCGGACCCCCAGGTAACCGCTATGATTTAGTACCTGCCTGTGCGGCTCCGGCCGGCGCGTCAGCGCCACGCACGGGTGACCACATTTTCGTATCGAGAGGTAGCGCGTGCCCACAATCGCCCAGCTCGTCCGCAAGGGACGGGAGGCCAAGGTGACCAAGACCAAGACCCCCGCCCTGAAGGGCGCGCCCCAGCGGCGGGGGGTGTGCACCCGCGTCTACACGACCACGCCCAAGAAGCCGAACTCGGCGCTGCGCAAGGTGGCCCGTGTCCGGCTGTCCTCGGGCGTCGAGATCACGGCCTACATCCCCGGTGTGGGCCACAACCTCCAGGAGCACTCCATCGTCCTGGTCCGCGGCGGCCGTGTGAAGGACCTGCCGGGCGTGCGCTACAAGGTCGTGCGGGGCGCCCTCGACACCTCGGGGGTACGCGAGCGCAGCCAGGCCCGCAGCCGCTACGGCGCCAAGAAGGAGTCCTAGGTCAGATGCCCCGCAACGGACCCGCCACCCGCCGGGAGCTCGCCCCGGACCCCGTCTACCGCTCGGTCCTCGTCACCCAGGTGGTCAACAAGATCCTCTCGCGCGGCAAGCGCACGCTGGCCGAGCGCATCGTCTACACCGCCCTCGAGGAGGTGCACGAGAAGTCGGGCGGCGACCCCGTCGCCGCGCTCAAGCGCGCCGTGGAGAACACGCGCCCCGAGGTCGAGGTCAAGTCCCGCCGCGTCGGCGGCGCCACCTACCAGGTGCCCGTCGAGGTCCGGCCCCGCCGCGCCACCACGCTGGCCATCCGCTGGCTGACCACCTACTCGCGCCAGCGCCGGGAGAAGACGATGGCCCAGCGACTGGCCGGCGAGATCCTCGACGCCTCGAACAACATCGGGGCCTCGGTGAAGCGCCGCGAGGACATGCACAAGATGGCGGAGTCCAACCGCGCCTTCGCCCACTACCGCTGGTAGTGGATCGCCACCCCGTCACACCCGTCACACCCGTCACAAGGACCGCACCGCACCATGGCTGACGCCAACGCCACCCGCGACTTCCCGCTCGCCAAGACCCGCAACATCGGGATCATGGCCCACATCGACGCGGGCAAGACCACGACCACCGAGCGCATCCTCTACTACACGGGCCGCAACTACAAGATCGGCGAGGTGCACGAGGGTGCCGCCACCATGGACTGGATGGTCCAGGAGCAAGAGCGCGGCATCACCATCACCTCGGCCGCCACCACGTGCTCGTGGCGCGACAACTGGATCAACATCATCGACACCCCCGGCCACGTCGACTTCACCGTCGAGGTGGAGCGCTCGCTGCGCGTCCTCGACGGCGCGGTGGCGGTCTTCGACGCCGTGGCGGGTGTGGAGCCCCAGACCGAGACGGTGTGGCGCCAGGCCAACAAGTACAACGTGCCCCGCATCTGCTTCGTCAACAAGATGGACCGGATCGGCGCCGACTTCGAGCGCACCGTGCAGATGATCCGCGACCGCCTCGATGCGCTGCCGGCGGTGATCCAGCTGCCCATCGGCGTCGAGTCCGAGTTCAAGGGCGTCGTCGACCTGCTGGAGGAGCGGGCCCTCGTCTGGAAGAGCGACATGGGCGAGGAGTGGGAGACCCTCGAGATCCCCGAGGACCTGGCCGCCGAGGCGGAGGACGCCCGGCACCAGCTCGTCGACGTCGTCTCCAACTTCGACGACACCATCATGGAGAAGTACCTGGCCGAGGAGCCCATCACGGCCGACGACCTGCGCCGGGCCCTGCGCACGGCGACCCTGGCGGCCGCCGTGGTGCCGGTGCTCTGCGGCTCCGCCTTCAAGAACAAGGGCGTCCAGCCCATGCTCGACGCCGTCGTCGACTACCTGCCCAGCCCGCTCGACCTGCCGCCCACCCAGGGGCACAAGCCGGGCAAGCCCGAAGAGGTCGAGGAGCGCAAGGCCGACGATCACGACGCCTTCTCGGCGCTCGCCTTCAAGATCATGACCGACCCCTTCGTGGGGAAGCTCACCTACATCCGGGTGTACTCGGGGACGCTCCAGAAGGGCGCGTCCGTCACCAACTCCACCAAGGACAAGAAGGAGCGGGTGGGGCGCATCCTCCAGATGCACGCCAACCACCGCGAGGACAAGGACGCCATCTTCGCCGGCGACATCATGGCCGTGGTCGGGCTGAAGAACACCACGACGGGGGACACGCTGTGCGACCCGGCGCATCCCATCGTGCTCGAGGCCCTCGAGTTCCCCGAGCCGGTGATCCACGTCGCCGTGGAGCCCAAGACCAAGGCCGACCAGGACAAGCTCTCACGCGCCCTGTACGCCTTGAGCGAGGAGGACCCCACCTTCCGCGTCCGCTCGGACGAGGAGACGGGCCAGACCGTGATCTCGGGCATGGGCGAGCTGCACCTCGAGGTGCTGGTCGACCGCATGCTGCGCGAGTTCTCGGTCGACGCCAACGTGGGCAAGCCCCAGGTGGCCTACCGCGAGACCATCCGCAAGCCGGTCGACAAGATCGAGGAGCGCTACGTCCGCCAGACCGGCGGTCGGGGCCAGTACGGCCACGTCGTCATCAGCGCCGAGCCCACCGGGCCCGGCGGCGGCTACGAGTTCATCGACAAGATCACCGGCGGCGTCATCCCCAAGGAGTACATCCCCTCGGTCGACGCCGGGATCCAAGAGGCCCTCACCGCCGGCGTCCTGGCGGGCTACCCGACGGTCGACGTCCGGGTCACCCTCACCTACGGGTCCTACCACGACGTCGACTCCTCGGAGATGGCCTTCAAGATCGCCGGGTCCATGGCCATCAAGAAGGCGCTGCGGGCCGCCAGCCCGGTGCTGCTCGAGCCGGTCATGGCCGTGACCGTGACCACGCCCGAGGACTACGTGGGTGACGTCATGGGCGACCTGTCCTCCCGCCGGGGGCGGGTCGGGCTGATGGAGCAGCTGGGCTCGAGCCAAGTCATCAACGCGCAGGTTCCGCTGGCCGACATGTTCGGCTACGCTACTGACCTGCGTTCGCGCACCCAGGGTCGCGCCACGTACACCATGCAGTTCGCTGCATACAACGAGGTGCCCGAGTCGATCGCCAAGGAGATCATCGCCCGGGCGCACGGGGAGTAGGTCCGGACCGGGTCCGGCAACCGACCGGACAGACCCGCACACGGATCGCAGGAAGAGCACAGATCGCAGGAAGAGACAGAGAGCGTCGGGACCGCCGTGGCCCCGACCTGGAGCAGGGAGTAGCGAGGCGATGGCCAAGCAGAAGTTCGAGCGCACCAAGCCACACGTGAACGTCGGGACCATGGGTCACATCGACCATGGCAAGACGACGCTGACGGCCGCCATCACGCGGGTGCTGTCCGAACGCAACCCCAACACCTCGTTCACCAAATTCGACGACATCGACAAGGCGCCCGAGGAGAAGCAGCGCGGCATCACCATCACCATCGCGCACGTCGAGTACGAGACGGACAAGCGCCACTACGCGCACGTCGACATGCCGGGCCACGCCGACTACATCAAGAACATGATCACCGGCGCGGCCCAGATCGACGGCGCCATCCTGGTGGTCTCGGCGGCCGACGGCCCCATGCCCCAGACCCGTGAGCACGTGCTCCTGGCCCGCCAGGTCGGCGTGCCCTACATCGTGGTGGCGCTGAACAAGGCCGACATGGTCGACGACGAGGAGCTGCTCGAGCTCGTCGAGCTCGAGGTACGCGAGCTGCTCAGCAGCTACGAATTCCCCGGTGACGACACCCCGATCGTCCGGGTCAGCGCGCTGAAGGCCCTGGAAGGCGACCCCGAGTGGAGCGAGAAGATCGTCGAGCTGATGGACGCGGTCGACTCGTACATCCCCGAGCCCGAGCGCGACATCGACAGGCCTTTCTTGATGCCGGTCGAAGACGTCATGTCCATCACCGGCCGGGGCACCGTCGTGACCGGCAAGGTGGAGCAGGGGATCATCAAGGTGGGCGAGGAGGTCGAGATCGTCGGCCTGGCCCCGACCCAGAAGACGACGGTGACCGGTGTCGAGATGTTCCGCAAGCTCCTCGACGAGGGTCGCGCCGGCGACAACATCGGCGCCCTGCTCCGCGGCACCAAGAAGGAGGACGTCGAGCGCGGCCAGGTGCTGTGCAAGCCGGGCTCCATCACCCCGCACACCCAGTTCACCGCCGAGGTCTACGTGCTGAACAAGGAGGAGGGCGGCCGTCACAAGCCGTTCTTCACCAACTACCGGCCGCAGTTCTACTTCCGCACCACCGACGTGACGGGCACGATCACGCTGCCCGAGGGCACCGAGATGGTCATGCCGGGCGACAACACCAAGATGACGGTCGAGCTGGGCAAGCCCATCGCCATGGACAAGGGCCTGCGCTTCGCCATCCGCGAGGGCGGCCGCACCGTGGCCTCCGGCGTGGTCGACGAGATCCTCAAGTAAGCACGACCCGACCGGTAAGAGAGCAGGCAGCGCACCCATGGCCGACGGCCCGAAGCAGAAGATCCGCATCAGGCTGAAGGCCTACGACCACGAGATCCTCGACCAGTCCACCGAGAAGATCGTCCAGACGGTGCTGCGGACCCAGGCCAAGGTCCTCGGGCCGGTGCCGCTGCCGACCGACAAGCACCGCTACACGGTGATCCGGTCGCCCCACAAGTACAAGGACTCGCGCGAGCACTTCGAGATGCGGGTCCACAAGCGCCTGGTCGACATCATCGAGCACACGCCCAAGACGGTCGACTCGCTCCAGCGGCTCGACCTGCCGGCCGGCGTGGACATCGAGATCAAGATCCAGACGGCCTGACGGCCGCCCGCCCGCGCCTCCCCGCCGGACGCCTGGCGGGGGGCAGGCCCATGGTGTAACCTCGCGGGCCGCCCAATCGGGCAGCTCAGAGGCGATGGAACGGCACCTCGGTGCCCAAGCCGCGGCACTCCGGTGCTGCGATCGACAACAGACGTGCGTGATCGCCGGCCCCCGTGGCCGGGACCTCACGCCGAACCATTCGAGCGCTCCGCTCGGGTCTCCCGGGCGGAGCGTTGGCATGCGCACGGGAAACCGCAGGAGCGCAGGGAGAGGACAGTGGCAAGCAAGGCGATCGTCGGCGAGAAAGTCGGCATGACCCAGGTCTGGGACGACCAGAACCGCGCCGTACCGGTGACGGTGCTGAAGGTCGCGCCCGTGCGCGTGGTGCAGGTCAAGACGCCCGAGACCGACGGCTACTCCGCCCTGCAGGTGACGTGGGGCTTCCGACGCAACTCCACCCTGAGCAAGCCGCAGATCGGGCACTACGCCAAGGCGGGCGTCAACCCGGGGCGGGCCCTCGTCGAGCTGCGCCTCGACGACGTGGCCGACTACAGCGTCGGGCAGGAGTTGGCCGCCGACCTGTGGGAGGCCGGCGAGCGGGTCGACGCCATCGCGGTGAGCAAGGGCAAGGGCTTCACCGGGGGCATGAAGCGGCACAATTTCAGCGGCCAGGGCGCCTCGCACGGCAATCACCGCAGCCACCGGGTGCCGGGGTCCATCGGCGCCTGCGCCACGCCCTCCCGGGTCTTCAAGGGCACCCGCATGGCGGGCCAGCTGGGCGGCACCCAGGTGACGGCGCTGAACCTCGAGGTCGTCTCCGCCGACGCCGAGCGTGAGCTGGTGCTGGTCAAGGGCGCCGTCCCGGGCGCCCGGGGCAGCGTGGTGGTCCTGCGCAACTCGGTCAAGGCCCCGTCCAAGGCCGGGAGGTCGCGATGACGGCCACCACCACGCCGACGGAGCGCAGCGGGACGGTGCTGCGCCACACGGCCAAGCGGGACCGCCCCGCGCTCGTGACGCGCACGGCGATCAAGCGCAACGCGGCGGGGCACGACCTCGGGACGGTGGACCTGGAGCCGACCGTCTTCGGCCTCGAGCCCAACCGTGCCGTGCTGCACCAGGTGGTCACCGCCCAGCTGGCGGCGGCCCGCGCCGGCACCCAGTCCACCAAGACGAGGGCCGAAGTGCGCGGGGGCGGCGCCAAGCCGTTCCGCCAGAAGGGGACGGGGCGGGCCCGCCAGGGTTCGAGCCGTTCGCCGTCGATGAGCGGTGGCGGCGTGGCGCTCGGGCCCAAGCCGCGCAGCTACGCGCAGCGCACCCCGAAGAAGATGGTGCGCCTGGCCCTGCTCTCGGCGCTGAGCGACCGGGCCGAGGTGGGCCGCGTCGTCGTCGTCGACGACTGGAAGATCACCGGGCCGAAGACCAAGGACGCCGCCAGCATCTTGCGCAAGCTCAGGCTGGGTGGCTCGGTCCTGGTCGTGCTCGCCCACGACGAGGTGGACGTCGAGCGCTCCTTCGCCAACCTGCCCGAGGCACGGACGACGACCTTCGGCGAGCTCTCGGCGCACGACGTGCTGCGGTCCGACTGGCTGCTCTTCTCCGAGCGCACGCTGCCCGCGGCGCCCTCGGACTTCTCCGGGACCCACGAGGTCGGGGAGGTCGAGACCGAGGCCACGACCGAGGACGGCAGCGAGGAGGCCGACACCGATGCGTGACGCCATGTCCGTGCTGATCCGCCCGGTGGTCTCGGAGAAGAGCTACGCGCTCATGGACCGGAGCGTCTACGTCTTCATCGTGGACCCCCGCGCCACCAAGATCGAGGTACGCCACGCCGTCGAGCAGGCCTTCGGCGTGCGGGTGACCAACGTCAACACGCTCAACCGCAAGGGGAAGGCGACGCGCAACCGGCGCACCAACGTGAAGGGCAAGCGCCCCGACACCAAGCGCGCCATCGTCACGCTGCACCCCGACGACTCCATCGACCTCTTCGATCGCTGATCAGGAACCGCCATGCCCCTTCGTTCACGTAAGCCCACCAGCCCCGGACGGCGCTTCCAGACCGTCTCGGACTTCTCCGAGATCACCCGCGACCGCCCCGAGAAGTCGCTGCTCGCCCCCAAACCACAGAGCGGTGGGCGCAACAACCACGGGCGCAAGACGTCGCGTCACCGCGGCGGCGGCCACAAGCAGCAGTACCGGATCGTCGACTTCCGCCGCAACAAGGACGGCATCCCGGCCAAGGTGGCGGCCATCGAGTACGACCCCAACCGCAACGCCCGCATCGCCCTCCTGCACTACGCGGACGGCGAGAAGCGCTACATCCTGGCCCCGGCCGGCGTGAAGGTCGGGGACAAGCTCCAGAGCGGCCAGGGCGCGGACATCCGGCCCGGCAACGCTTTGCCGCTGCGCTACATCCCGGTCGGTTCGACCATCCACAACGTCGAGCTGCGCCCCGGTGGCGGCGGCAAGATGGCGCGCGGCGCCGGCATGAGCGTCCAGCTGGTGGCCAAGGAGGGCGCCTTCGCCACCCTGCGCCTGCCCTCCACCGAGATGCGGCGCGTCTCGATCGACTGCCGGGGCACCCTCGGCGTGGTGGGCAACGCCGAGGCCGAGCTGGTCAAGGTGGGCAAGGCCGGCCGCAACCGCTGGAGGGGCAAGCGGCCCCAGACCCGCGGCGTGGCCATGAACCCGGTCGACCACCCGCTCGGCGGCGGCGAGGGCAAGTCCTCCGGTGGCCGGCACCCGGTCTCGCCGTGGGGCAAGCCCGAGGGCCGCACCCGGGCCCGCAACAAGAAGTCCAATTCGATGATCGTGCGCCGACGCCGCACCCGCGGCGCGCGGCGATAGGTGGGATCGAGGAGCCATGCCCCGTAGCCTGAAAAAGGGACCCTTCGTGGACGACCACCTGCTCAAGAAGGTGGACGCCCTGAACTCGAGCGGAGAGAAGAAGGTCATCAAGACCTGGTCCCGCCGTTCCACCATCATCCCCGACATGGTCGGGCACACCATCGCCGTCCACGACGGGCGCCGCCACGTCCCGGTCTACGTGACCGAGTCGATGGTGGGCCACAAGCTGGGCGAGTTCGCCCTGACGCGCACCTTCCGCTACCACGCCGGCCAGGAGCGAGGAGCGCGGCGATGACCGCCACCAAGACCAACGAGCGCCCCGGGACGCGGGCGGTGCACCGCTACTGCGGGATGTCGGCCTCCAAGGCGCGCCAGGTCCTGGACCTGATCCGCGGCAAGGACGTGCAGCGCGCCGCCGAGATCCTCACCGGCACCGAGCGCGAGGCCGCCGAGATCATCGGCAAGGTCCTGACCTCGGCCGTGGCCAACGCGGCCCACAACGACCAGCAGAACCCCGAGGAGCTCTACGTCTCGGCGTGCTACGCCGACGAGGGCACGACCATGAAGCGCTGGCGGCCCCGGGCCCGGGGACGGGCCACCAGGATCCGCAAGCGGACCTGCCACATCACCATCATCGTGAGCCGGCTGCCGGCCGACCAGCTCGAGTTGCGCCGCCGCCGCATGGAGGCGGTCAGCGCCAACCGGTCCCGCCGGGTCGACGCCTCGCGGCGCCGGGCCGACCTCTCCGGGCGCCTGTCGCGTCGCCGCGCCGCCCAGGCCGAGAAGGCGGCGGCCGAGGCGGCCGAGGAGCCGATGACGCCGATGACGCCGATGAGGACTTCACGGACCAGGCGCTCGCCGAGGCCGCGCTGGCGGACGCGGAGCCCGAGGTCACCGAGGCGGACACGGTGGACGGCGGCATCGACGACGAGATCGACGACGAGGACGCCGTCGAGGATTCGGCGGCCGACGAGGAGCCGGCCGATGCCGGCACGGACGAGAAGGTCGAGGACCAGTAGATGGGCCAGAAGGTAAACCCCTACGGCTTCCGCCTCGGGATCACGACGGACTGGAAGTCCCGCTGGTTCGAGGAGCGCCATTACCAGGAGTTCGTGGTCGAGGACTGGAAGATCCGCGACTACCTCATGACGCAGCTCGAGGCGGCCGCGGTCAGCCGCATCGAGGTGGAGCGGACCCGGGACCGCCTGCGCGTCGACATCCACACCGCCCGGCCCGGCATCGTGATCGGCCGCCGCGGCGCCGAGGCCGACCGGCTCAAGAAGCAGCTCGAGGAGATCACGGGGCTGCAGAACCGGATCCAGCTCAACATCCAGGAGATCAAGCAGCCCGAGCTCGACGCCGCGCTCATCGCCCAGGGCATCTGCGACCAGCTCGTGCGGCGGGTCGCCTTCCGCCGGGCCATGAAGCGCGCCATCCAGACGGTGCAGAAGGCCGGCGCCCAGGGCATCAAGGTGCAGTGCTCGGGCCGCCTCGGCGGCTCGGAGATGTCCCGCAAGGAGCAGTACCGCGAGGGCCGCGTCCCGTTGCACACCCTGCGGGCCGACATCGACTACGGCTTCCGCGAGGCGCGGACCACCTCGGGCCGGGTCGGCGTGAAGGTGTGGATCTACAAGGGCGACATCCTTCCCTACAAGGTCTCCATCGAGGACAAGATCACCCGCGAGGCCGCCATGGCCGTCGGCGAGACGTCGGGCCAGGGCGGCCCGCGCCGGCTCATCACCGCCGGTGGCGGCCGCCGCCGGGCCGAGGGCTTCTCGACCGCCGAGACCGACGAGGAAACGACGACCGACGAGACGGAGGAGCCGCTCGAGGAGGAGCTCGGCGAGACCGCGCTGGTCGAGCGTCGAGGGCACCGAGCCGGAAGGCGGAGCGGAGGCCGAAGAGGAGGCCGAGACGCCGGTGGCCGACCTGCTGCCGTCGCCGACCGAGCCCGACGAGCTCGAGCGCCAGCTGACCCAGGACGAGGAGATGGAGCGCCAGAACCGCCACCAGCACCACGAGGCGCCGCACTTCCGGAGGGACGCGGACTGAGATGTTGATGCCCAAGAAGGTCAAGCACCGCAAGACCCAGCGCGGCCGCCTCAACGGGGTGGCCAGGGGCGGCACGTCGGTGACGTTCGGAGACTTCGGGATCCAGGCGTTGGAGCCCGGTTGGCTCACGGCGCGCCAGATCGAGGCCGCCCGTATCGCCATGACCCGCCACGTCAAGCGAGGCGGGAAGGTCTGGATCCGGGTCTTCCCGGACAAGCCGGTCACCCAGAAGCCGGCCGAGACCCGCATGGGCTCGGGCAAGGGCAACCCCGAGCTGTGGGTGGCCGTGGTGCACCCCGGGCGCATCCTCTTCGAGTTGGCCGGCGTCGAGGAGGACCTGGCCCGCGCCGCCATGGAGCGCGCCATCCAGAAGCTGCCCTTCAAGGCGCGCTTCGTGGTGCGGCCCGGGACCCACGGCCACGCCGAGGTGGCGATCTGATGCCCACCGCCCACGACCTCTCCATGCTCGACGGCGACGAGCTGGCGTCGCGGCTGGGCGAGTCGCGCCGCGAGCTGTTCAACCTGCGCTTCCAGCTCGCCACCGGCCAGCTCGACAACCCGGCCCGCATCGGTCAGGTGCGCCGCGAGGTGGCCCGCATGCTGACCGTGCTGCGTGGCCGCGAGATCCTCGAGGCCGAGGGCGCCTATGTGGCGCCGACCGCAGCCGAGCACGAGGCGGCCCGGGCCAAGCTGGCCGCCGAGGACGCCGAGCGGGAGGAGAAGGCGGCCGCCCGGGCCGCCACCGCCGAAGCAGAGACCGAGGACCACGACCACCTGGGCGCCGAGGACATCGGCGCCAGGGAGGACATCGACGACGTCGACGACGTCGACGACATCGACGACCTGGACGACGACGAAGAAGAGGATGAGGCCTGATGGCCGACGAGACCCCACAGAACGACGCAGCGAACGAGACGGCGCCCGACGACGCGGCGTCGGACGCGGCCAAGGCCGCGGCCCTGGACGCGGCGCGGGCGCTCGACGCCGTCGCGGTCGAGGCGGCCAAGGAGCTGCCGGCCACCGACGAGGAAGCCGCGGTCCCGATCCCGGCGCCTGACGACGCCGCGTTGGACGCGGCCAAGGCGGCGGCCCTGGACGCGGCGCGGGCCCTCGACGCCATCGAGGTCGAGGCGGCCAAGGAGCTGCCGGCGGCCGAGGAGGACACGGGGCGCCCGAACCGCCGCAAGGTGCGCGAGGGGATCGTGGTGTCCGACGCCATGTCCTCGACCGTTGTCGTGGCCGTGGTCGAGCGGGTGCGCCACCCCAAGTACGGCAAGACGGTCCAGCGCACCAAGAAGCTCTACGTGCACGACGCCGAGGACAGCGCCAAGGTGGGCGACCGGGTGCG
Source organism: uncultured Acidimicrobiaceae bacterium (assembly GCA_963789235.1). Lineage (GTDB taxonomy): Bacteria > Actinomycetota > Acidimicrobiia > Acidimicrobiales > RAAP-2 > Bog-473. Next base: position 212,722 of record CAWBJX010000004.1, read on the forward strand.
GGTCCAAGAGACCCGCCCGCTGTCCAAGCTGAAGCGCTGGCGCCTGACCGAAGTGGTGGAGCGGGCCCGATGATCCAGCAGGAATCCCGGCTGCGGGTGGCCGACAACTCCGGTGCCCGCGAGGTGCTCTGCATCCGGGTGCTCGGTGGGTCGCGCCGGCGCTACGCCAGCATCGGGGACGTGTTCGTGGCCACGGTCAAGGACGCCATCCCCGGTGCCGCCGTCAAGAAGGGCGACGTCGTCAAGTGCGTGGTCGTCCGCACCAAGAAGGAGAAGCGGCGCCCCGACGGCAGCTACATCCGCTTCGACGAGAACGCAGCCGTGCTCATCAACGACCAGCAGCAGCCGCGCGGGACCCGCATCTTCGGGCCCGTCGGCCGCGAGCTGCGCGACAAGCGCTTCATGCGCATCGTGTCGCTCGCACCGGAGGTGCTCTAGATGCGGATCCACAAGGGAGACCAGGTGATCGTCCTGTCCGGCAAGGACAAGGGCAAGAAGGCGGAGGTGGTGCGCGCCATCCCCTCGCGCGAGCGCGTCATCCTCGAGGGCGTCAACGTGGCCAAGCGTCACGCCAAGCCGACGCGTGCCACCCAGCAGGGCGGGGTCATCGACAAGTTCATGCCGGTCCACGTCTCGACGGTGGCCCTCGTGTGCAAGAGCTGCGACAAGCCCACCCGGGCCGGCTACCGCTTCGAGGACGACGGCGAGAAGGTGCGCATCTGCAAGAAGTGCGGGGGCGTGCTGTGAGCACCACGAGCGCGCCGGCCCGTCCCCGGCTGAAGGAGCGCTACCTGGCCGAGGTGCGGGACCGCTTGAAGGACGAGCTGGGCCTCGGCAACGTCATGGAGGTGCCCCGGCTGGAGAAGATCGTCGTCAACATGGGCGTCGGCCGGGCCACCCAGCAGGCCTCGCTCATCGAGGGGGCCCAGCGCGACCTCGAGGTCATCTCCGGCCAGAAGCCGGTCGTGACCCGGGCCAAGAAGTCGATCGCCGGCTTCAAGCTGCGCGAGGGCCAGACGCATCGGGGTGAAGGTGACGCTGCGCGGCGACCGGGCCTGGGAGTTCTTCGACCGCCTGCTCAGCCTGGCCATCCCCCGCATCCGTGACTTCCGCGGCCTCTCACCCCGGTCGTTCGACGGTCACGGCAACTACACCTTCGGGGTCACCGAGCAGCTGATCTTCCCCGAGATCGACTACGACAAGATCGACACGACCCGCGGCATGGACATCACCATCGTCACGACCGCACGCACCAACGAGGAAGGCCGGGCGTTCCTGGCAGCGTTCGGCTTTCCGTTCCGACAGGAGACCCGGTAGCAACATGGCGAAGAAGGCATTGATCGAGAAGCAGCAGCGGACCCCCAAGTTCAAGGTGCGGGGTTACACCCGGTGCCAGCGGTGCGGCCGGCCCAAGGCGGTCTACCGCAAGTTCGGGCTGTGCCGCATCTGCCTGCGCGTCATGGTGCATGCCGGCGAGGTGCCCGGCGTCACGAAGGCGAGCTGGTAGGCCGCCATGACGATGACCGACCCCATCGCCGACATGCTCACCCGGATCCGCAACGCCAACTCGGCCAAGTTCGACACCGTGCGCATGCCCGGCTCCAAGCTGAAGGAGTCGCTGGCCGCCATCTTGGAGCGGGAGGGCTTCATCGCCGGCTACAAGGTCGAGCCCAACGTCGGCAAGCCCGGCACGACGCTCGAGATCACGATGAAGTACTCCGGCGACCGCACGAGGACCATCGCCGGGATCAAGCGCGTCTCCAAGCCCGGCCTGCGCATCTACGCCCGCGCCGACGGCATGCCGCGGGTGCTCGGCGGCATGGGCGTGGCCGTGGTCTCCACCAGCCAGGGGCTGCTGACCGACCCCGAGGCGCGCCGCAAGCACCTGGGCGGCGAGGTGCTCTGCCATGTCTGGTAGTGCGTTGACCGGAGCCGCCAAGCAGCGGAGGCGAGGCCTGATGTCGCGCGTCGGACGCTCGCCCATCGCCGTCCCCTCCGGCGTCACCGTCACCGTCAGCGGGGTCACGGTGAACGTCAAGGGCCCCCAGGGCACCCTGGAGCGCCAGCTCCCCGAGGGCATCACCGTCGCCCAGGAGGGCGACACCCTCGTGGTCACCCGGCCCGACGACGAGCGGCGCCACCGTGCGCTGCACGGCCTGTCCCGCTCGCTGGTGGCCAACATGGTCTCGGGGGTGACCGAGGGCTTCACCAAGGAGCTCGAGATCGTGGGCGTCGGCTACCGCGCCGCCGCCAGGGGCCCCGGCTCGCTCGAGCTGGCGCTCGGCTTCTCGCACCCGGTGCAGGTGGACGCGCCCGAGGGCATCACCTTCGAGGTGCCCGTCCCGACCCGCATCATCGTGAAGGGGATCGACAAGGAGAAGGTGGGCCAGGTGGCCGCCGACATCCGCAAGCTGCGCAAGCCCGAGCCCTACAAGGGCAAGGGCGTCCGCTACGCCAACGAGCGGGTGCTGCGCAAGGCAGGAAAGGCAGCGAAGTAATGGCACGCACGAGCGACCGCACCCGCCTGCGCCTCCGGCGCCACGACCGCGTGCGCGCCAAGGTGCAGCGGCACGGCCGAGCGCCCGCGGCTGGCCGTGCACCGGTCCAACCGCCACATCTCGGCCCAGCTCATCGACGACACCGCCGGCCGCACCCTGGTCGCGGCCTCGTCCGTCGAGCCCGGACCTGCGCGGCGTCACTGCCGGCAAGGGCGGTGGCGGTAACGTGACGGGCGCAGAATCGGTCGGCCGCCTGCTCGGGCACCAGGGCCAAGGCGGCCGGGATCACCAAGGTGGTCTTCGACCGTGGAGGATTCGTGTACCACGGTCGTGTCGCCGTCCTGGCCGACGCGGCCCGGGCCGAGGGACTGGAGTTCTGAGCATGGCCGACACACAGTACGAAGAGCGCACCATCAAGGTGAACCGGGTCGCCAAGGTCGTCAAGGGCGGCCGGCGGTTCTCCTTCGCCGCCCTCATGGTGGTCGGCGACGGCAACGGCAAGGTCGGCCTCGGCTACGGCAAGGCCAAGGAGGCCGGGCTGGCCGTCCAGAAGGGGATCGAGGAGGCCCGCAAGAACCTCTTCGAGGTGCCGCTGGCCGGCAGCACCATCGTGCACCCGATCATCGGCGAGAGCGGTGCCGGCCGGGTCCTCCTCAAGCCGGCCGCGCCCGGCACCGGCGTCATCGCCGGCGGCGCGGCGCGCCACATCCTCGAGATGGCGGGCATCCGCGACATCCTGGCCAAGTCGCTCGGGCTCGTCGAACGGCATCAACGTGGCCCACGCCACCATCGCCGGCCTCAAGCAGCTGCGGCGGCCCGACGAGGTCGGCCGAGCTGCGCGGCAAGGCCGCCGACGAGGTGACGCCCGGTGGCGTGCTGCGGGCCTACCGCGAGCGCAAGCGCGAGACGGACCTGTTCACGGCGGAGAGGCTGAGCATGGCACCGCAGCCACGACCAAGAAGGCGGCAGGGAGAGTCGCGGCTGCGGGTGACCCAGACCCGCTCGGCCATCGGGACCAAGCCCAAGCACCGCGGCACGCTGCGGGCGCTCGGCCTGCGCGGCATCGGCCAGTCCAACGAGCTGCCCGACCGGCCCGAGATCCGGGGCATGCTGGCCCGCGTGCCCCACCTGGTCCGTGTCGAGGAGGTGTCGCAGTGAAGCTGCACGATCTGGCGCCGCCCCAAGGGGGCGACCACGGCCAAGCGCCGCGTCGGCCGCGGCACCGGGGGCAAGGGCGGCAAGACGGCCGGCCGGGGGACCAAGGGCCAGAAGGCCCGCAACACCATGCCGGCCGGCTTCGAGGGCGGCCAGCTCCCCCTCATGCAGCGCATCCCCAAGCTGAAGGGGTTCACCAACCCGTTCCGGGTCGAGTACACCCCGGTCAACCTGGGCGCGCTCGACGCGCTCGGGGCCGACGAGGTCACGGTGCAGTCCCTGGTGGACGCCGGGTCTCGTGCGGCCCAAGGCCCTGGTCAAGGTCCTCGGCCAGGGGTCGCTGCGCCGGCCCGTCCGGGTCTCGGCCCACGCCTTCTCCAAGGCGGCCGAGGCGGCCATCACCGCCGCCGGCGGTAGCGTCGAGCGGGTGCCGCTGCCGTTCGCCCAAGGGCGCCCGCCCGCCTCGGGCAACGCCCTGATGAACCGCTAGTGGGCGCATCGGGCAGGCACTGAGGGGAGCGCCATGCTCTCCCGGCTCGCCAACATCTTCAGGGTTCCCGACCTTCGCAACAAGGTCGTCTTCACGCTGGCCATCATCGCCCTGTACCAGATCGGGGCGAACGTCCCGGTGCCCGGGGTCAACTGGGCGCGCCTGCAGGGGCTGGAGAGCTCGGCCTCGGCCTCGGGCGTCCTCGGGTTCCTCAACCTCTTCAGCGGGGGCGCCCTGGTCCGCCTGGCCGTCTTCGGCCTGGGCGTCATGCCCTACATCACGAGCTCCATCATCATCCAGCTGCTGTCCACGGTGATCCCCAAGCTGGAGGAGTGGCGCGACCAGGGTGCGGTGGGCCAGAAGAAGATCACCCAGACCACCCGGTACCTCACCGTCGCGCTCGGCCGTCATGCAGTCCTCCGGCCTCGTCTACGCCTTCCACGGCCACGACTCGGCCCTCCTGGGCACCAGCGTCGACCTGATCCCCACCTTCAACTGGCCGCTGGCGCTCTTCATGGTGCTGATCCTCACCGCGGGCACGGCCTTCGTCATGTGGCTGGCCGAGCTCATCACCCAGCGGGGCATCGGCCAGGGCATGTCGATCCTGATCTTCGCCAACGTGGTGGCCGCCATCCCCACCGGGTTCAAGGCCATCTACGAGGAGGGTGGCATCAGCAAGTTCGCGATCATCATCATCGTCTCGATCGTCCTGCTGGTGTTCATCGTGTTCATGGACCAGGGCCAGCGCCGCATCCCGGTCACCTTCGCCCGGCGGGTGGTGGGGCGCCGGATGTACGGCGGCAGCTCCACCTACATCCCGCTCAAGGTGAACCAGTCCGGCGTGATCCCGATCATCTTCGCCAGCTCGGTGCTCTACATCCCGGTCCTGCTGTCCAACGTCATCCCCGCGGCCTGGTTCCAGAACTTCGTGCGCAACAGCCTGACGCCGACCAGCTTCTTCTACATCGCGGCCTACTTCCTGTTCATCGTGATGTTCACGTTCTTCTACGTCTACGTCGCCTTCGACCCGCACCAGCAGGCCGACCTCATCCGCAAGCAGGGCGGGTTCGTCCCGGGCATCCGGCCCGGACCGCCCACCGAGCGGTACTTCGCGCACATCCTCAGCCGCATCACCGTGGTCGGGGCCCTGTTCCTCGGCTCGGTCGCCGTGGTGCCCTCGCTCCTGATGGCGCTCTGGCACCTCAACCGCTTCCCCTTCTACGGGACGACGCTGCTGATCTCGGTGGGCGTCGCCCTCGAGACGATGCGCCAGATCGACAGCCAGCTGATGATGCGCAACTACGAGGGCTTCCTCAAGTAGGCGCCGGTGATCCCCGGGGTCAGGCTCGTGGTCCTCGGCAAGCAGGGGGCCGGCAAGGGGACGCAATGCGTCCGCCTGTCGCATCACTACGTCGTGCCGCACGTCTCCACGGGGGACATGCTGCGCAGCGAGGTGAAGTCGCGCTCGGAGATCGGCCGGCGCGCCCAGGCGCTCATGGACAGGGGCGAGCTCCTCCCCGACGAGCTGGTCATGGAGATGGTGGGGGCGCGGCTGTCCGAGCGCGACACCCAGGGGCGCGGCTTCGTGCTCGACGGGTGCCCCCGCACGACGGGGCAGGCCGAGGCGCTCGAGAAGGTCGTGAACCCCGCCGGCCTGGACCTGGTGATCGACCTCCAGGCCCCGACCCCCCTGGTGATGAAGCGCCTGGCCTCGCGTCGGGTCTGCGTGGACTGCGGGGCGAACTACTCCACGGCCGCGCCGCCGCTCGTCAACTGGACCTGCGACGTCTGTGGGGGCGAGGTGGTCCAGCGCGAGGACGACACCGAGGAGGCGATCGAGCGCCGGCTCAACCTCTACGAGGAGGAGACGGCGCCGCTGCTCCACTGGTACAAAGAGCGCCACTTGCTGGTCGAGGTGAACGGGACCGGCTCCCCCGACGCCGTCACCCGGCGCGTGGTGGGCGCCATCGACACCCTGCGCCAGCAGCAGCGGAAGAACGAGGAGCGGTTCTACTCGTGAGGCGCAACGCGCAGGAGATCGCCAAGATGCGCCGCGCCGGCAAGGTCGTCGCCGAGATGCACGAGGCCACCCGAGCCGCCGCCAAGCCCGGCGTCACCACCGCCGAGCTCGACCAGGTGGCCCGCGAGGTCCTGGACCGCCGCGGCGCCACCTCCAATTTCCTGGGCTACCACGGGTTCCCGGCCGTCATCTGCACGTCGCCCAACTCCATGATCGTGCACGGGATCCCCGGCGCCTACGTGCTCGAGGAGGGGGACATCCTCTCCATCGACTGCGGGGCCATCATCGAGGGCTACCACGGCGACGCCGCCTTCACCATGGGCATCGGGACGATCTCCAAGGAGGCCCACCAGCTGCTCGAGGTGACCGAGCGAAGCCTGTGGGCGGGGATCGAGCAGATGACCAAGGGCAACGCCCTCAACGAGATCGGCCGGGCGGTCCAGCAGGTGGCCGAGGCGGCCGGGTTCAGCGTGGTCCGGGAGTACGTGGGCCACGCCATCGGGACGGCCATGCACGAGCAGCCCCAGGTCCCCAACTACTGGCCCGGGAGCCGTGGCCCCACCCTCAAGACGGGCAACGTGTTCGCCGTCGAGCCCATGGTCAACGTGGGCTCCCCCGAGACCGTCCTGCTCGACGACCAGTGGAGCGTCGTCACGGCCGACGGGAGCCTCTCGGCCCACTTCGAGCACACCATCGCCGTCACCGCCGACGGCCCCGAGGTCCTCACGCTCCCCTGATCAGGGGCGGCCGACCGCCCCAACCTGGGCAAACCGGCCGCCCGGGTGGAATTCCTCTCAGGATGCGGTAAACTCTCCTGCTGGCCCTGGACCCAGGTTCGTCCCCGCGGGGACGGGCTCGTCTGGAGGCCACGCCCGATCTCGCCCCGTTCCGGCCTCGCGCCACCGGTGCGGTCGGGGCAGCACACGAGAACGTCACTCAGGAGAGAGTCACCTGCCCAAGCCCAAGGAAGATGCCATCGTGCTGGAAGGCACGGTGGTCGAGCCACTGCCCAATGCCATGTTCCGCGTCGAGTTGGAGAACGGACACAAGGTGCTGGCGCACAGCTCGGGGAAGATGCGGATGCACCGCATCCGCATCCTTCCCGGGGACAAGGTGCAGGTGGAGATCACTCCCTACGACCTCAACCGGGGTCGGATCACCTACCGGTACAAGTAAGAGCAAGGACGGGGAGTCAAGTGAAGGTTCGGCCGAGCGTGAAGCCGATCTGTGAGAAGTGCAAGGTCATCCGGCGCCGCGGCGTGGTCAGGGTGATCTGCGACAACCCGCGCCACAAGCAGCGGCAGGGCTAGGGAGAGGACGACGATGGCCCGCATTTCCGGAGTGGACATCCCGCGCGAGAAGCGGCTCGAGATCTCCCTCACCTACATCTACGGCATCGGACCGACGCTCTCGCAGCAGATCTGCGAGGCCTCCGACATCAACCCGTCCACCCGGGTCCGCGACCTGACCGACGAGGAGGTCGCCAAGCTCCGCACCTACATCGACACGAACTTCCGGGTCGAGGGTGACCTGCGCCGCGACGTCTCCCAGGACATCAAGCGCAAGATGGAGATCAACTGCTACGAGGGCATCCGGCACCGCAAGGGCCTGCCGGTCCACGGCCAGCGCACCCACACCAACGCCCGGACCCGCAAGGGCCCGAAGAAGACGGTGGCCGGAAAGAAGAAGGTGAAGAAGTAGTGGCCAAGCCCGCCAAGCCCGGCGCCCGGCGCCCCCGCCGCAAGGAGCGCAAGAACATCTCCTACGGCGTCGCCCACATCAAGAGCTCCTTCAACAACACGATCGTCTCCATCGCCGACCCCGAGGGCAACGTGCTCGCCTGGGCCTCCGCCGGCAACGTCGGCTTCAAGGGCTCCCGCAAGTCCACCCCCTTCGCCGCCCAGCTCGCCGCCGAGGCCTGCGCCAAGCGGGCCATGGAGCACGGCGTGCGCAAGGTCGACGTCCTCGTACGCGGACCCGGATCGGGCCGCGAGACCGCCATCCGCTCGCTGGCCGCGGTCGGCATCGAGGTGGTCGGCATCAAGGACGTGACGCCGATCCCCCACAACGGCTGCCGCCCCAAGAAGCGGCGCCGGGTCTAGGCCCGCAACCGAGAGACACAGAGGAAGAGGAACCACACCCCATGGCTCGATACACCGGTCCCGTCTGCCGCCTCTGCCGGCGCGAGCGGACCAAGCTGTTCTTGAAGGGCGAGCGCTGCTACTCGCTCAAGTGCCCGGTCTCCGAGGCCGTGACCGACCGGCACAGCCGCGCCTACCCACCCGGCGAGCACGGCCGCGACCGCATGCGCCAGGGCTCCGAGTACCTGGCCCAGCTGCGCGAGAAGCAGAAGGCCCGCCGCATCTACGGGATCTTGGAGAAGCAGTTCCGCAACATGTACGAGGAGGCCACACGCCAGGGCGGCATCACCGGTGAGAACCTGCTGCGCAACCTCGAGCTCCGCCTCGACAACGTGGTCTTCCGGGCCGGCTGGGGCGCCAGCCGCCGCCAGGCCCGCCAGTTCGTGCGCCACGGGCACGTGAGCGTGAACGGCAAGCGGGTCACCATCCCGAGCTACCGGGTGCGCAAGGGCGACAAGGTCGTGCTGCGCGAGGCGACCCGCGGCAACTTCCTGGTCCGCCGGAACATGGACACGCTGGAGCGCCAGACCCCGGCCTGGCTCGAGACCGGCGACGCCGGCTTCTCGGTGTCCGTCCTCAACCCGCCGCTGCGTGAGCACATCGACGAGCCCATCCAGGAGCAGCTCATCGTCGAGCTCTACTCGAAGTAGCCAGCACCGACCGCCCGACCCCCACCGCAACAGGAGTACCCACCATGCTGATCATCCAACGGCCGACCGTCGAAGTCGTCGACGAGGAGCAGAACAACCGGCAGCGCTTCGCCATCGGCCCGCTGGACCCGGGCTTCGGCACCACGCTCGGCAACTCGCTGCGCCGCACGCTGCTCTCGTCCATCCCCGGCGGCGCCGTCACCCAGCTGCGCTTCGACGAGGCGCTGCACGAGTTCACGACGCTCCCCGGGGTCAAGGAGGACGTCACCGACATCATCTTGAACCTCAAGGACCTGCTGGTCCGGGTGCACTCCGACGAGGCGGTGACGCTCCGCCTCGACGTGCGCGGCCCGGCGGACGCCACCGCGGCCGACCTGCAGCTGCCGGCCGACGTCGAGGTGCTCAACCCGGATCTCCACATCGCCTCCATCAACGCCAAGGGCCGTCTGGCCGTCGACGTCACGGTGGAGCGCGGGCGCGGCTACGCCTCGGCGGACAAGAACAAGCGGTCCTCGACGATCGGTGTCATCCCGATCGACTCCATCTTCTCGCCGGTGCACCGGGTCACCTTCGACATCGAGCCGGTGCGGGTGGAGCAGTCGACCAACTACGACCGCCTCGTGCTCGACATCGAGACCGACGGGACCATTTCGCCCCGTGAGGCACTGGCCTCGGCCGGCGACACGCTGCGCAACCTGGTCTCGCTCGTGGCCGACCTCGAGGAGGCTCCGCAGGGGCTCGAGCTGGGCGACACCGGCACCACGAGCAGCGGCTCGCCCGACCTCGACCTGCGCATCGAGGAGCTCGACCTGTCCGAGCGACCGCGCAACTGCCTCAAGCGGGCGCAGATCAACACGATCGGGGAGCTGGTGGAGCGGACCATGGAGGACCTCCTGGCCATCACCAACTTCGGCCAGAAGTCGGCCGACGAGGTCGTCCAGCGCCTGGACGAGCGCGGGCTGTCGCTCCGCACGAGGGACTGAACGGCGATGCAGGCAACCCCGAGGCGCGGCCGCCGGCTGGGCGGTAGCTCAGCGCACCAGAAGGCCATGATGGGCAACCTGGTCGCCTCGCTCATCGCAGCCGAGTCGATCGTGACCACCGAGGCCAAGGCGAAGGCCCTGCGACCCGTCGCCGAGAAGTGCGTCACCGCGGCGTCACGGGGCGGTGTGGCCAACCACCGCCGCGTGGTCGCCCTCATCCGGGACAAGGACATGGCCCACAAGCTCTTCGAGGAGATCGGGCCCCGCTACGCGGACCGCCCCGGCGGCTACACCCGCATCCTGAAGCTGGGCCCGCGCCCGGGTGACAACGCGCCGATGGCGCGGATCGAGTTCGTCTGACGGTGGAGCAGGGCGCCGGCGCTGCGACGACGCAGCGCTGGCGGCTGCTGATCGCCTACGACGGTGCGGCCTTCCGGGGCTTCGCCATCCAGCCCGAGGTCCCGACCGTGGCCGGTGCGCTGCGCCAGGCCCTCGAGCGAGCCGCCCGCCTGAGCGAGCCCCCCGTCCTCACCTGTGCCGGGCGCACCGACGCCGGGGTGCACGCCCGGGGCCAGGTCGTCCACGTGGATCTGCCGCCCGTGCCCTACGACGGGCCGGGCCTGGCCCGTGCCCTCAACCGCCAGCTCGCGCCCGAGGTGGTGGTGCGCCGGGCCGAAGAGGTCGGGCCCGACTTCGACGCCCGCCGCTCGGCCACCGGCCGGCGCTATCGCTACCTGGTCTGGAACGCGCCCGCTCCCGACCCGCTGCTGGCGCCGGTCGCCTGGCACGTGAGCGACCCCCTCGACCTGGGCTCCATGCGCACCGCCTCCGACGTGCTGCTCGGCAGCCACGACTTCCGCTCCTTCTGCCGGCGGCCGGCGGGCAGCGACGCCGGCGAGCCCATCGTGCGCAAGGTGACCCTGGCCCGCTGGCGGGTGGACGAGGGCCCCGAGGCGGCCGACGCCGGCGGGGGTGTCGGGGAGGGCGCGGGGGAGGCCCGGCTGCTGCGCTTCGAGATCGCGGCGAGCTCGTTCTGCCATCAGATGGTCCGCTCGCTGGTGGCCAGCCTGGTCGAGGTGGGCCGGGGCCGCCAGAACGCGGCCGGCCTGCTCGAGCGCCTGCGGGCCGCCCGGCGGGAGGGCGGCCCCGAGCCGGCCCCGCCGGAGGGCCTGTGCCTGGTCTCGGTGGACTACGGGCCCCGGCTTGCCCCCCCTGCTCAGGCGCCCTATCCTGGTGGGTCGTCTCGGGGGACCTCCCACGAGTCCTGAGCCGGCCCGGGACCCACGTCCGGGGAAACGGCTCGCTCACCACGCGGAAGCGAAAGATCGGTCTTGTGCGCACATTTTCACCGAAGGTCACCGAGATCCAGCGGACCTGGTACGTCGTCGACGCCGACGGCCTCGTCCTCGGGCGCCTGGCCTCCTCGGTGGCGGCCATCCTGCGGGGGAAGCACCGCCCCTACTTCGCGCCCCACGTCGACACCGGTGACCACGTGATCGTCGTGAACGCCGACAAGGTCGTCCTCACCTCGGGCAAGGCCGAGGCCAAGCTGGCCTACCGCCACAGCGGCTACCCCGGCGGCCTGCGCTCCACCAGCTACGCCGAGCTGCTCGAGGAGCACCCGGCCGAGCTGGTCCGTCGCTCCGTCCGCGGCATGCTGCCCAAGAACACCCTCGGGCGCCAGATGCTCTCCAAGCTCCAGGTGTACGCCGGCCCCGACCACCCCCACGCGGCCCAGAAGCCCGAGCCGCTCGACCTGCCCGCGGCCCGCCGCGCCGGCTGACCACGCGCGTACAGGAAGGACGGCAGCGACGCAATGCCCATACCACTGAGCCAGACCACCGGACGCCGCAAGCAAGCGGTGGCGCGCGTGCGCTTCCGTCCGGGCCAGGGCGCCATCACGATCAACAAGGTCCCCTTCGAGCGGTACTTCACCTCGGCGACGCACCGCATGCTGGTCACCGAGCCCTTGCGGGTGACCAACACCGTGGAGGCCTACGACATCGAGGCGACCATCGACGGCGGCGGGGTCTCCGGCCAGGCCGGGGCCATGCGCCTCGGCATCGCGCGCAGCCTGTGCGAGGTCGATCCCGAGCTGCGCGGCGCGCTCAAGCGCTCCGGCCTCCTTACCCGCGACGCCCGGGAGAAGGAGTCGAAGAAGTACGGGCTCAAGAAGGCCCGCAAGGCGCCGCAGTACTCCAAGCGGTAGCGCGCGACGTATGGCGCAGGCCCGCTTCGGCACCGATGGCGTGCGCGGGGTTGCGAACGAGGAGCTCACCGCCGAGTTGGCGCTGGCCCTCGGTCGTGCCGCCGCCCGCGTCCTGCCCGCTCCCACCTTCGTCGTCGGACGCGACACCCGGCGCTCGGGGCCGCTGCTCCAGGCGGCCTTCTCGGCCGGCCTGGCCACGGAGGGGGCCGACGTCGTCGACCTCGGCGTGCTGCCGACCCCCGGTGTGGCCGCGGTGGCCGAGCAGCGCAGGGTGCCCGGTGCCGTCATCTCGGCCTCGCACAACCCCTTCGGTGACAACGGCATCAAGCTGTTCAGCCGCCTCGGGACGAAGCTGCCCACCGACATCGAGGGAGAGATCGAGCGCGAGCTCGAGCTCATCCTGGCCGACCCGGACCGCCCGCCGCAGCGCCCCACCGGGTACGCGGTGGGCCAGATCTCGGCGGAACCTGAGGCGGTGGAGCTCTACACCGCGCACCTGGCCGCGACGACGGAGGGCCGCCGCCTGGCCGGCCTGAGCATCGTGGTCGACTGCGCCCACGGCGCCGCCAGCGACATCGCGCCGCAGGTCTTCGAGGACCTCGGGGCGGGCGTCATCGCGCTGCACCACACGCCCGACGGGGTCAACATCAACGAGAAATGCGGTTCGACCGACCCGAGTGAGCTGTCACGGGCCGTCCTCGAACGCGAGGCGGACCTGGGCCTCGCGTTCGACGGCGACGCCGACCGGGTCATCGCGGTGGACCACACCGGCACCATCGTCGACGGTGACGTGCTGCTCGCGCTCTTCGCCCTCGACCTGGCCGAGCGCGGGCGCCTGGCCGCCAACACGGTGGCGGTGACCGTCATGACCAACCTCGGCTTCCGCCTCGCCATGCAGGAGCGCGGCATCACCGTGCTCGAGACCGACGTGGGCGACCGCCACGTCCTCGCCGCGCTCGATGCCGACGGCCTGGTCCTCGGTGGCGAGCAGTCGGGTCACATCATCTTCCGCTCCCTGTCGACGACCGGCGACGGCATCCTGACCGGCATCGCACTGGCCGACCTGGTGCTGCGGGCCGGGCGCCCGCTGGCCGAGCTGTCGCACGGCCTGGTCGAGAGGGTGCCCCAGCGCCTGGTGAACGTGCCCATCCCCCAACCCGAGCGCCTGGCCGACTGCGTCGAGGTCTGGGAGGCGGTGGTGAAGGCCGAGGCCGAGCTCGGGCACGAGGGCCGGGTGCTGCTGCGCCCGAGCGGCACCGAGCCGATGGTGCGCGTCATGGTGGAAGCACGCGACGAGGCCCAGGCCAACGCGGTCGCAGCCCAGCTGGCGGGTGTCGTGGAGGCCGTCCTCGGGCAGAGCGAGCCCCGGGCACCCAGGTAGCCCCGTCTAACCTGGGTCACCATGTGCGGCATCATCGGCGTCACCGGGGAGGCCGATGCAGTCCCGCTGCTCCTCGGCGCCCTCCACCAGCTCGAGTACCGCGGCTACGACTCGGCGGGGATCGCCATGGTGGTCGACGAGGAGTCAGGCGGTGCCGGCGCCGGCCCGGGAGCCGCCATCTGGCGGGTGCGCGCGGCCGGTGGGACGAACTCGGTGGCCAAGCTGGCCGAGCTGGCCGCCGACGCACCACGGGGCCACCACGCCGCCATCGGCCACACTCGCTGGGCCACCCACGGGAGCCCCACCGCGGAGAACGCCCACCCGCACACCGACTGCACCGGGCGCCTGGCCATCATCCACAACGGCATCATCGAGAACCACGCCGAGCTGCGGGCCGAGCTCGAGGCGGCCGGGCACACGCTCACCTCGGCCACCGACACGGAGGTGATGGCGCACCTGATCGAGCAGGAGATGGCCGCCGGCGCGTCATTGCCCGAGGCGACCCGTTCCATGTTGCGCCGGGTGCGTGGCGCGTTCTCCATCGCGGCGGTCTCGGCCGACGAACCCGACACGATCGTGGCGGCGCGGCGCTCCACGCCGCTCGTGCTCGGGCTGCACGACGGCATGGCCCTGTTGGCGTCGGACATCCCGGCCCTGATCGGGCACACGCGCCGGGTCTTCGCCCTGGCCGACGACGAGCTGGCGGTGCTCCGACCCGGTTCGCTGGAGGTCTCCACGCTCGATGGGGTCGCCGTCGAGCCCGAGCAGCTCACCATCACCTGGGACATCGAGGCGGCGCAGAAGGGCGGCTACGAGGACTTCATGTCCAAGGAGATGCACGAGCAGCCGGTCGCGGTGGCCGACACGCTGCTCGACCGCCGCGGGAGCGGCGGGGAGCTGATCCTCGACGAGATGCGGCTGACCGCCGACGACCTGCGCGCCGTCGACAAGGTCTTCATCGTCGCCTGCGGCTCGAGCTACCACGCCGCCCTGGTGGCCAAGTACGCCATCGAGCACTGGGTCAAGGTGCCGGTCGAGGTCGACATCGCCAGCGAGTTCCGCTACCGCGACCCCGTGCTCAACGGGCGCACGCTGTGCGTCGGGGTCTCCCAGTCGGGCGAGACGCTCGACACCTCCGAGGCCGTGCGCGAGGCGGCCCGCCTCGGCGCCAAGGTGCTGGTCGTCTCCAACGTCGTCGACTCGTCCATGGCCCGGGCGGCCGACGGGGTGCTCTACACCCGGGCCGGGCCCGAGATCGGCGTGGCCTCCACCAAGTGCCACCTGGCCCAGATCGTGGCGCTCGAGGTGCTCGGCCTGTACCTGGCCCAGATCCTGGGCACCCAGCCGGCGTCGGAGATCAACGACGTCCTCAACGCCATGGAGACCCTGCCGGGGCTCATCACCGAGGCGCTGGCGCGGGCGGGCGACGTGGACGACGTGGCGGAGAAGCTGACCGACGCCCGCGACTTCTTCTTCCTCGGGCGCCACGTCGGGTACCCGGTCGCACTCGAGGGCGCGCTGAAGCTGAAGGAGCTGGCCTACCTGCGGGCCGAGGGGTACCCGGCCGGCGAGCTCAAGCACGGCCCCATCGCGCTGATCGAGCCCGGCACCGTCGTGGTCGGGATCGCCACCCGCAACCCGCTGTGGGAGAAGATGCTGTCCAATGTCGCCGAGGTGCGCAGTCGCGGCGCCACCGTCGTGCTGGTGGCCGACGACGGCGACGAGGAGTCGGCCGCCGTCGCGGACCACGTGCTCCGGGTCCCGCCCACCTACCCGCTCCTCGCCCCCGTGGTCGGCGTCGTGCCGCTGCAGCAGCTGGCCTACCGGTTGGCCCGGCTGCACGGGCACGATCCGGACCGCCCGCGCAACCTGGCCAAGACGGTGACCGTCGAGTGAGCGGAGCCGGGATCGTCGCCGGTGCGGGCATCGTCGGCGTCGGGGTCGATGCCGTCGACGTGGCCCGATTCCGCCGCGTCCTCGACCGCCGCCCCCGCGTTCGCGGCGCGCTGCTTCACCGCGTCCGAGCAGTCCGACGCCACCGAGTCGGCCGACGTCGCCCAGAGCCTGGCGGCACGCTTCGCGGCCAAGGAGGCGGTCATGAAGGCGCTCGGCACCGGCATCGGCTCCTTCGCCCTGACCGACGTCGAGGTGCGCCGGACGCCGGGGCGCGGCGCCACCCGCAACGCCCCCTCTCTCGTGCTGCACGGCACCGCGGCCGAGCTGGCGGGTGCGCGGGGCGCGGCCCGCCTCCATCTCTCGCTGACCCACACCGACGCCGTGGCCATCGCCTTCGTGGTCGCGGAGCAGCCCGCGTCGTGCGCGCCGTCCTGACCCGCGAGGAGATGCGGGCCGCCGACGCCGCGGCCCTGGCCTCGGTCTCGCACGAGACCCTCGTGCGGCGCGCCGGCACGGCGGTCGCGTACGCCGCGTTGCGCCTGCTCGGCGGCGCCTACGGCCGGCGCGTCGTCATCGTGGCGGGCAAGGGCAGCAACGGCGCGGACGGCCGGGTGGCCGCCGCCTTCCTCGCCCGCCGGGGCGCCCGGGTCTCGGTGCTCGAGGCGGAGGACGTCGGACCCGGGGCCACGTTGCCGCCCTGCGACCTCGTCGTCGACGGCGCCTACGGCACCGGGTTCAGGGGCACCTACGACGCGCCGGCGGCGCCGCCCGGAGCCGCGGTGCTGGCGATCGACATCCCCTCCGGCGTCGACGCCGACACGGGCGAGGCACCGGGCGACGCGGTGCGGGCCGACCGCACGGTGACCTTCGCCGCGCTGAAGCCCGGCCTGTTGCAGGCCGACGGGGCACGGCTGAGCGGCACGGTCGAGGTGGCCGACATCGGGATCGGCTTCCCCACTCCCCGGGCGCTGCTGGTCGAGGACGACGACGTGGTGACGGTCCCGCCCCGGCCCCGGCAGGTCAACAAGTGGACGACCGCGGTCGGCGTGGCGGCCGGCTCGGCCGGCATGGAGGGCGCGGCGATCCTGTGCACCCGCGGGGCCATGGCGGCCGGGGCCGGCATGATCCGGCTCGGCAACCCCGGGAACCCCAGCGCCGCCTGGCCGACCGAGGCCGTGCGCATGCAGCTGCCGGCCGAGGGATGGGCGGGGGCCTTCCTGGAGGCGACCGCCAAGTGCAAGGCGGTCGTCATCGGCCCCGGACTCGGCACCGCCGACGCGGTGGCCGCGGAGATCCGCTCCGTCATCGCCGCCACACCGGTCCCGCTCGTGATCGACGCCGACGCGCTCGAGCGCGCTGGGTGACACCGCCGCGGCGCGCACCCTGCTCGAGATGCGCAGCGCGCCGAGCGTCCTCACGCCCCACGACGGGGAGTACGCCCGGATCGCCGGCGCACCGCCCGGGGAGGACCGCCTGGCGGCGGCGCGCCGGCTGGCCGACGCCACCGGCGCGGTGGTCCTCGTCAAGGGGTCGCTGACCGCAGTGGGCCGGCCCGGTGGGCCGACGCCCGACGTGCTGTTGAGCGCGGCCGGCGGCCCGGTCCTCGCCACCGCCGGCAGCGGCGACGTCCTGTCGGGGATCATCGGTGCCTTCTTGGCCCGCGGGCTGCCGCCGCCGGAGGCGGCAGCGATCGCCGCCCATGTCCACGGGCGGGCGGCGTCGCTCGGCTCACCCGAGGGCCTGGTCTCGGGTGACCTGCCGCCCCTGGTGGCCGAGTTGCTCTCGACCTTGGGGGCGTGCTCGCCGGCGGAGGAGCCGAACCTGCAGCCGGGGAGCGGCGGTGGCTGAGGGCGCGCCGATGCGGCTGGTGGTCCCGGTCCCGGCGGACGAGGACGCGGAGGTGACCATGGCGCAGGGGCGCTCGCGCCCGGCCTGGGCGGAGATCGACCTGGCGGCCGTGGCGCACAACGCGGCGGTGCTGGCCCACCTGGCCGCGCCGGCCGAGCTGTGCGCGGTGGTCAAGGCCCACGGGTACGGCCACGGCGGGCCGGCCGTGGCCCGGGCCGCCGTGGCCGGGGCGCGCGTCGCCTCGCCGTCGCGCTGGTCGACGAGGGGGTCGAGCTGCGCGAGCACGGCGTCACGGCGCCCGTGTTGCTGCTCAGCGAGTGTGGCTCCGACGCCGTCGAGACGGCGTTGGCCTACGGGCTCACGCCGACCCTCTATTCGCTCGAGGCGATCGAGGCCTTCGCAGCAGCGGCCCGGGCGAGCGGGCGGCCCGTGGCCGTCCACGTGAAGGTCGACACCGGCATGCACCGGGTCGGCGCCGCCCCGTCGGACCTGCGGTGCGATCGCGGCCGCGGTGGCGCGCGAGCCGCTGCTGCAGCTCGAGGGCATCTGGACGCACCTGCCCGTCGCCGACGGCGAGCAGCCCGAGGACCGCGCCTACACCGAGGGGCAGCTCGACCTCTTCGACCGCCTCGTGGCCGACCTGGGCGCGGCGGGCGTCACCGCCCCCGTGCTGCACGCCGCCAACACTGCGGGCACCGTCGCGTTCAGCCGTTCGCGCCACGACATGGTGCGCTGCGGCCTCGCCCTCTACGGCTACCTGCCAGGCCCCGCCGTGCAGACGGCCTTCGCGGCGCAGGCCGGGGACGACCGGTTGCGCCCGGCGATGGCCCTCAAGGCCCGCGTCGTCGCCGTGCGCACGCTCGAACCGGGGGAGCGCCCCTCCTACGGCCGGCTGCGGCCGTTGCCGGCCCGTTCGTTGGTAGCCACGGTGCCGATCGGCTACGCCGACGGGGTGCCGCGCGCCCTGTTCGGCGCCGGCTACGAGGTCCTCATCGGCGGGGCGCGGCGACCGCTGGCCGGCATGGTGACGATGGACCAGATCGTCGTCGACTGCGGCGACGACGACTCCGTGCGCCCCGGCGACGAGGTCGTGCTGCTCGGCCGCCAGGGGGACGAGGTCATCACGGCGGACGACTGGGCGGCCATGCTGGGCACGATCAGCTACGAGGTGGTGTGCGGCGTCGGCCCCCGCATGCCGCGGGTGCTGGTCAACCGCCCCGACGCACCCGGTGCCTGACGTCGACGTCCTCGAGCGGCTGCGCCTCACCGCGTCGACCTGTACCCGCTGCCCCCTGGCCGAGGGGCGGACCCAGGTCGTCTTCGGCGTGGGCAACCCGGCAGCGGACCTCCTGTTCGTGGGCGAGGGCCCGGGCCGTGAGGAGGACCTGGCCGGTGAGCCCTTCGTCGGCCGCTCGGGCAAGCTCCTCGACCGCCTCATGTGGGAGGAGATCGGGCTGACCCGGGCCGAGTGCTACATCGCCAACGTCGTCAAGTGCCGCCCTCCCAACAACCGCGACCCGGCGCCGAACGAGATCGAGGCCTGCCGGCCCTACCTCGCCGAGCAGATCACCCTCATCGACCCGGTCGTGATCGTGACGTTGGGCAACTTCGCCACCAAGCTCCTGCTCGAGAGCACCAGCGGCATCCACGCCCTGCGCGGGCAGGTGTTCGAACGCGGCCGGGCCAGCCTGGTCCCGACGTACCACCCGGCCTACGTGCTGCGGGCGGGCGGTGAGGCCATGGCCGAGATGCGGGCCGACCTCGTGCGGGCCAAGCGCCTCATGGCGGTGGGACGGTCGTGAGCACCGCGAGCTGGCCCGTCGAGACGACCACGGACTCGCCCGAGGCCACCAGCGACCTGGCGCATCGCCTGGCCCGGCTCTGCCGCGCCGGGGACGTGGTGCTCCTGGTGGGCGACCTCGGGGCCGGCAAGACGGTCTTCGCCCAGGGCTTCGCCGCCGCGCTCGACGTGCGGGGCCCGGTGACCAGCCCGACCTTCGCCCTGGTGCGCCACTACCGCTGCGGAGCGGGCAGCCCGGTCTCGAGCCTCATCCACGCCGACGTCTACCGCACCGGGTCGGTGGCGGAGGTGGCGGACCTCGCCCTGGCGGAGCTGGTCGAGGAGGACGCGGTGGCCCTCGTCGAGTGGGGTGACCGGGCCGTGCCGGCCTTGGGGGAGAGCGCGCTCGAGGTGACGCTGGGCGTTCCCGACGCCGTCGCTGCGCCCCGGCGGCGTGCCGTGACCGTCGTGGGGCGGGGGCGCTGGAGCGACCGGGCCGAGGAGGTCGCGGCGGCACTGGAGCCGGTGCCCGAGGGGAGGGCGTCGTGAACGCCGCGCCCGGAGTGGCGCCGCCCGCCATCGTGGCCATCGAGACGGCGACCGAGACGGTCGGCGTCGCCGTGCGGACCCCCGGCGGGGTGCAGGCGGAGTTCGCGCTCACCGGGCGGCGCCGCCACGTCGAGACGCTCACGCCGGCGCTCGAGCACCTGCTGGCCCAGGTGGGGCTGGTCCCGGCCGACGTGGGCGTCGTGGCCGTCGACATCGGGCCGGGGCTCTTCACCGGCCTGCGGGTCGGCGTCGCCGCGGCCAAGGGCTTGGCGCAGTCGCTGGGTGTCGGAGTGGTCGGGGCGACCAGCCTCGACATCCTCGTCGCGGGGGCGGCCGGGGCGGGAGGGCGCGGCCTGGTGTTGGCCTGCGTCGACGCCCGCCGGGGGGAGGTCTTCGCCGCCGTGCGCGAGCTGGATGCCGCCGGGGCGGTCGGGGCGGAGCCCGTCGCGCCCGGCCTCTTCGCGCCGTCCGACCTGGCGGACGCGCTCGGTGGACTGGGCGGAGGAGCCGTGCTGGCGGTGGGCGACGGCGCGCTCCGCTACGCCGGCGCCCTCGGGCTCGTGCCCGGGGTCGAGGTGGCGAGCGCGTTGTCCTTCCCGCCCCCCGCCGCGCTGCTCGGCCTGGTGCGGGCGCGCCTCGAGGCGGGCGAAGCGCCGCTCGAGCCGGCGTGCGTCGTCCCCCTGTACCTGCGCGAGGCGGACGCACGGAGCAACTTCGCTCGGGCCGAGCGGGTCTGAGGCGGAGCCGTCATGACGGTGCGGATCGAGAAGCTCAAGCGGCGGGACCTGCGCCACGTGCTTCGCATCGAGAGTGTCGCCTTCCCCGAGCCGTGGTCGCCCGAGGTCTTCAACTCCGAGCTTGCGCTGCGCAAGGGCCGGCTGTACCGGGCGGCCTGGGACGGCGACGCGATGGCGGGCTACATCGGGTTCATGATCGTCGACGACGAGGCGCACATGACCACCATCGCCACCGCCCCGGCCTTCCGGCGTTCGGGCGTGGCGACGACGATGATCGTCGACGCGCTCCGCACCCTGCGCACCGAGGGGGTCAGGCACATCTCGCTCGAGGTGGCGGCCAACAACGATCCGGCGCAGGCCCTCTACCGGCGTTTCGGGTTCGCCCCGGTCGGCGTGCGCAAGAACTACTACCCCGTGACCGGGCAGGACGCGCTCGTCATGTGGGTCCACGACGTCGACGGCGCGCCGTACGGGGAGCGGCTCGACGCCCTGGCCGCGACGGGCGTGGCGGTCGAGGAAGGCCGCCGGCGCTGAGGGCCGGACCGAACCGGCCACGTTGGGGCAGGATGGGTCCGTGACAGACCTCGCCGACGTCGCCCGGCTGGCCGCGGCCGACCACCACCTCGCCGTCTTCAGCGTCGCCCGCCCCGACGGGACGGTGCACTCGTCGGTCGTGAGCGCCGGCGTCATCGCCGACCCGGTGGACGGATCGGCCGGCGTGGGCGCGGTGCTGAACGGGGGCACCCGCAAGCTCGAACTACTGCGGCGGAACCCCCGGGCGACGCTCGTGTTCAGGGACGGCTGGGACTGGGTGGCCGTCTCGGGGCCCGTGCGCCTCCTCGGGCCCGACGACGGCCCCGACTACGGCCTCGATGTGCTCGCGACGATCCGGTCGGTCTTCGCCGCGGCCGGTGGGACCCACGAGGACTGGGCGGAGTTCGACCGCGTCATGGCGAGTGATCGCCGCTGTGCCGCCTTCGTGCGGGCGGACGCGATCATCTCCAATGCCGGCCGCCGCTGACCCGTCGAGCTCAGCTTGCGGTGGCAACGGCGGGCCCCGCGTGGTTCTCTCTGAGCCGCTCCGCGGTCAGCTTGGACTCGAGGATCATCCCGATCCCGATCGGCAACTGACCCCCGCGAGCATCCCGCCGACACTCCGGGCAATCGACCAGCCAGCCCTTCTCCACGATCCTGATCGTGGGGTGATGGGGAGCGCGCACGGATCCGACCTCCTATGCGACCGAATTATCAACGGACGCACAATACACTGCTCACACAGGGGCTGCTCAGCCGACATTCGCCTTCTCGTCACGCTCGGGCGGGCCGGTGGGCCGACAGCCCCCCACCCCGGAATTCGTGCCTGCGGTCACCCCGGGGCGAACTTGACCGCCGGGCAGGGACGCGCTCCTCGGGCCCGTGACACCTCGGTGACGAACGTGACGCCCACGGCACACCGGGTGAACCGTTGACGGCTCGGAGCGTGCGGCTCTCCGTCGTCTTCGACGGGCGGACCGCAGGCCTGCGCCCGTCGCACCACGGTGAGCCTGAGCACGAGAACAGGCGTGCCGTCCGTGCCGGAAGGTCGAGATCGTGAACGAAGAGGGCTGGTACAGAGATCCCCATGGACGGCATGAACTCCGGTGGACCTCGGACGGGACCCCCACGGCTCTTGTCCGGGATGGGGGAGTCGAATCGCAGGATCCGCCGCCGAGCGAGCCGATCACGTCGTCAATGGAGCGGGCCGAGGAGGCGACTCGTGCGGACGGCACCGACCTCAAGCGGGCGGACGATCCCGAGAGTCGAGACTTCGATCCGGACGCGATGACGGATGCGGCCGAGGAGTCCATCGACAGCAGCTGGTGACTCTTGGCTCGAACATGCCGGGCGCAGCGGGCCGTCGCACGCGACGGCTCTCGCGAACCGGAGCGTCGACTGGTTCGGCTCCGACTACGCGGCAGGACCGATCGACGTGACATTTCCGAACCGAGCCAGGTCGGAATCTCGACCGATGACCGTGAGGCGGTCTCCGCTTTCGATCCAGTCGTCACCCGTCGGGAAGAAGACGCGGTCCCCCCGTGAGATCGAGGTGATGAGGACCCCGGGGGGAAGTCCGGCGTGGCGAATCTTCTTCCCCGTCACCGGCGATCCGACATTGACTGTCACCTGGGCGCCACCAGTCGAGGCCCCGAGCTCGCCGATGTGTTCGGCACCCCTGACCAGCTCCTGGCGGTAGGCGCGCACCACGTCGGAGATGGACAACGTCCCGACGACTCGACGGTCCTCGTCGAGGACGGGGACCCACGACGGCGCCGCCGCGGCGGTCAGGCTCTCGAGCGCCACATCGAGCCGGCTCGACTGCGAGACCGTCGGAGCACCCGCATCGACGAGCTCACCCACCGTCGTTTCGCTCCGTCGCCCGAGGCCCCGAGGTCGACCGGGTCGATGGTCCCTTCGAGCCGCCCGGCCTCGTCGATCACCGGCGCGCCGCTGAGGCCCGACGTGCTCGAGTGCCCGGCGAACGCTGTCGGTGCTGCGCTTGGCCGTGACCACCAACTTCGGCTCGGCCATGGCCCGCGTGACCGGTATGGCGGCCAGGAGCGGCAGCCCGGCGAGGAGCCGCTGGGAGGGTGCATCGGACCGGCTCTTCAGCTGGCTCCGGTACATGGTGTCGTCGCTGCGCCGCACGATCAGCCACGAGATGCCGACGGCGATCATGGCCGGCGTGAGGATGGAGAGGCTCCCCGTCATCTCGGCCACCATCAACATGACGGCCAACGGTGCCCGCGAGATGCCACCGAAGCAGCTCATCATGCCGACGATCACATAGGGGGCAGGGTCGTGGCCCATGGAGGGGAACACCGGGTCGAAGAGCCGCCAGACCGCCGCACCCAGAAACGCTCCGATCACGATCCCGGGTCCGAAGACCCCCCCGACCCGCCCGAACCGATGGACAGCCCGGTGGCGAGGATTCGGGCGAAGGGGACGATGAGCACGATCCACAACGGGATGGACTCGAGCCCGTTGTGAGGTCAGGCACTGTTGCACCCAGCCGTAGCCGGTGCCGATGACCTGCGGGGATGGCGATGGCGATGGAGCCGACCGCGAGGCCGCCGATGGCCGGAGCGACCCATCGGGGCAGGGGTGAGCGCTTGAACAGATCCGCCAGGCCGTAGAAGCCCTTGGCGTAGAGGAGCCCGAGCAGGCCGGCGAGGAGGCCGATCAGGGCGAACCAGAGCAGTTGGACCGGGTCGCGTGAAGCGGTAGCTCGTCGACGTAGCCGAAGAGCGGCGAGAACCCCTCGACAGCACCGAACACCACGAAGCTGACGACCGAGGCGATGAAGCTCGGTAACAGCGCGGCGGGGTCGAAGTCGTCACGGTAGAGGATCTCCGACGCGAGCACGGCCCCACCGAGCGGCGCGCCGAAGATGGCTCCGATGCCCGATCCGATGCCCGTCGCCACGGCGATGCGCCCGTCGGCGGGCTCGAGGTCGAGGATGCGGGCCAGCAGGGATCCGAAGCCTGCGCTGATCTGACGCGGTCGGGCCTTCTCGGCCACCGGAGCCACCCGAGCCGATGGTGAGGGCAGACGCAACGATCTTGACGAGGACGGCACGGAAGCGGACGCCGCGTGGGTTGTGGTGCACCGCGGAGATGGCGGCATCGGTGCCGTGGCCTTCCGCCTCAGGAGCGAAGCGGAAGACCAAGGATCGCGCCGAGGAGTGCGCCGAACCCGGCGATGAGCGGGAGTGCCCACGGCCGAGCCGGCGAGGCCGAGGCTGCCAGGCCGCCTTCGCCTGCGGGCGTGGGCACCTGGTAGCCCGCGCACACGTTCAAGAAGAAGTGGGTACAGACGACCAGCGCCTCGTAGAACACGATGGCGCCCACGCCTGCCACTGCCCCGATCACGATGCCGAGGACGCTCCACTTCTTGAGGTAGGAGGCCGAGGACACCCAGCGCCCGGCCTCGGCGCTGAGCGCCCGGGCCCGCACGGCCCTCGTCGGGTGAGGGGTCGCGCCGGAGGCGCTCACAGGTCCCACCCGGCGCTCCAGTCCTGCTCGGGCACCTCACCGGCCGCTTGGGCCAACTGGGTCAGGGCGACAACGACCGACCGTTGGGTCCTGAGCGGGACGGTGGCCAACAGGGCGGCGATCTCCCGGCGCCGGCGTTCGGTCACTGCGTCGATGAGGTCCCGGCCCGATTGCGTCAAGGCGATGTGCACCTGGCGACGGTCATGGCGGTCGGTTCGTCGACGAACGAGCCCCTTCTTCACCAGCCGATCGCACAGGCGCGAGGCGGTGGGCGGCGTGACCGCCACAGCCTCGGCCAGCTCGGCCACGCTCTGGGGCCCGCGCGAGGCCAGGAGGACGAGCGAGCGGTACTGGGTGAGGGTGACGTCCTCGCCGGCGTCGGCCAGCGAGCGGGCAGCGATGGCGACCAGTGCCCGGCTGGCGCTGAGGACGGCATCGACCATCGAGTCCGGGGCGACGTTTGCGGACTTGGAAATTCCGTGCATATAGTAATGATTGTATAGGGCAATTAAATCTCCGTCTCTCGATCTCGTGCTCACTTCGCGCCCGCGGGCAAGCGCCGGTCGCCCACGCGGCGGCCTCGGGCAGGATGCTCCGTGCGGACCTTCCGCTAGGTTTCTCTGGGAAAGCCCAAGCTGTCGCGGCGCCGGAGGTGAACCTTCCCTCCGACATGGCCCGGGTGGTCACGGTGTCACCGATCCGCCCCCAACGACGAGAGGAGAAACCGCCCCGATGGAGACGATCGCACTCGGAACCGAGGGCCTCACGGTGTCACGCCAGGGGCTCGGCTGCATGGGCATGTCCGACTTCTACGGCCCCGGCGACGACGACGAGTCCGTCGCCACCATCCACCGGGCGCTCGACCTCGGCGTGACCTTCTTCGACACCTCCGACATGTACGGGCCGCACACCAACGAGCTGCTCGTCGGCACTGCGCTGGCGGGGCGACGCGACGAGGCGGTGATCGCCACCAAGTTCGGTATCGTGCGCGACCCGGACGACCCGGCCCGGCGCGCCATCAACGGCCGGCCGGAGTATGTGCGCCGGGCCTGTGACGGCTCTTTGTCCCGGCTGGGCGTCGACCACATCGACCTCTACTACCAACACCGCGTGGACCCCGACACCCCGATCGAGGAGACCGTCGGGGCCATGGCCGAGCTCGTGACCCAGGGCAAGGTGCGCTATCTCGGCCTATCCGAGGCGGCCCCGGGCACCATCCGCCGCGCCCACGCCGTGCATCCCATCTCGGCCCTGCAGACCGAGTACTCCATCTGGTCGCGCGACCCCGAGCGCGAGATTCTGCCGACGCTGCGGGAGCTCGGCATCGGCTTCGTCCCCTACAGCCCGCTCGGTCGGGGCTTCCTCACCGGCACGCTGCGTTCGCTCGACGACCTCGACGAGGCCGACTTCCGCCGTTACCAGCCCCGGTTCCAGGGCGACAACCTCGCCCACAACATCGCCATCGTCGAGGTGCTCGACGAGCTCGCCTCGGCCAAGGGCTGCACACCGGGCCAGGTCGCGCTGGCCTTCGTGCACGCGGCGGGACGTGACGTGGCGCCCATCCCCGGTACCAAGCACGTGGCCTACCTGGAGGAGAACGTCGCCGCCCTCGACGTCGAGCTGACCGAGGAGGACCTCGCCGTGCTCGACACCGTGGCCCCGGCCGAGGGCGACCGCTACGCCGACATGTCGCCGGTGAACCGCTAAGGGGCGACCGGCCGGGCGCCGCCCCCGTGACAGGGGACCGCGGGGTCCCTATGGTGGGCGGGACACACCGGAAAAAGGGGGTGCGTCAATGCCCAAGTACCTCGTCGAAGTGAAGTACACCCTCGAAGGCATCAAGGGGGTGAAGGCCGAAGGGGGTTCCGCCCGGGTGGCGGCCGCCAAGGCCGCCATCGAGGAGCAGGGCGGCAAGGTCGAGGCCTTCTACTTCGCCTTCGGCCACAACGACGCCTACGTCCTCGTCGACATGCCCGACAATGCGTCGGCCGCCGCCGTCGGCTTGATCGTGAGCGCGGCGGGCGGGGTCACGACCCGCACCGTCGTGCTCCTCACCGCGGACGAGATGGACGCCGCAGCGAAGCGCAAGACGCTCTACCGGGCGCCGGGGGGCTGAGCCCGGCCACACGTCGCGCCGCTCTTCAGCGGGCCACGACGGCGCCGCTCCAGGGCCCGAGGGTGAGCGCGCCCTCGATGCTCGACCCCTCCAGCGTGTGCTCGGTGCCCACCGTGAGGGTGCCGCGCACGCCGTCGAAGGTGGCCGGGACGTCGGACATGTTGAGGAGCACCGCCGTGCCCTCACCCCGGATGTAGGCCCAGGTGCTCTCCGGTGAGGCGAGCGACCGGTAGGGCCCGACCGCCAGCTCCTCGCTGCCCGCCCGCGCCGCGACGACCCGCCGGCACAGCTCGAGCACCGAGCCCGGGTCGCCCTCCTGGTCGGCCACGTTGCAACCGGTCGGGTCGCCCATGGGCAGCCAGGGGCGCACGCCCGGCCTGGTGAACCCGCCCCCGGGTCCGCCGTGCCAGGGCATGGGCGTCCGCTCCGCGTCGCGGCCCTTGTAGTACGGCCAGAACCGCGTGCCCACCGCGTCGAGCACCTGCTCGCGCTCGATGGGCCCGTCGGTCAGCCCGATCTCGTCGCCCTGGTACAAGAAGGGCGTGCCGCGGAGCGTGAGCATCATGAGCAGGGCTACCTTGACCTTGGCCGGGTCGCCGCCCGCCCAGCGGGTGGCCAGCCGTGAGACGTCGTGGTTCGAGCCGGTCCAGATCGGCCACCCCCCCTCGGGGAGCAACGCCTCGGTGCCCTCCACCACCGCCCGCAGGGCGGCCGCCTCGAACGGCGCGTTGATGAAGACGAAGTTGAAGCCGCCGTGCAGCTCGTCGCGCCCGCTGCCGTAGAACCGGGCCAGGGTCTCGAGCCGCTCCACGTTGGTCTCGCCGATCAGGAGGCGTTCGGGCTCGTAGGTGTCGGCGATGGCGCGCCAGCGCCGCAGGATGTCGTGGGCCTCGGGGCGGTCGGTGTTGTAGACGGCGCGCACTCCCATGAACTGCTGGTCGAGCGGGTCGTCCTCGGTGGCCGGCGGGTTGTCGCGCAGCTCCTTGTCCTTGATCATCATGTTGCACACGTCGATACGGAACCCCGCCACGCCGCGGTCGCACCAGAAGCGCACGATCTCGTCGAACTCGTGCCGCACGTCCTCGTTCCACCAGTCGAGGTCCGGCTGGGCCGCCTCGAAGTTGTGCAGGAAGTACTGCCCGCTCGCCTGGTCGAGCTCCCAGGCGGAGCCACCGAAGATGCTCATCCAGTTGTTGGGCGGGCTCCCGTCGGGCTTGGGGTCGGCCCACACGTAGTAGGCGCGGTGCGCCGCGTCGCGGCCGCCCAGCGCGTCGACGAACCACGGATGCCGGTCGCTGGTGTGGTTGGGCACGAGATCCATGAGGATCCGGATCCCCCGCTCGCCCGCCTCCCGTACCAGCGTGTCGAGGTCGTCGAGCGTCCCGTAGTCGGGGTCGATGTCCCGGTAGTCCGAGACGTCGTAGCCCCAGTCGCGGTTGGGCGAGCTGGTCACCGGCGACAGCCACACGCCGGTGATGCCGAGGCCGGCCAGGTGGTCGAGCTTGGAGACGATGCCCGGGAGGTCGCCCACCCCGTCGCCGTTGGAGTCTGCGTAGGAGCGGGGGTAGACCTGGTAGAAGACGCCGCCGTGCCACCAGCGGTCCGGATCGCTCGGCGGGCTCACTGGCGCACCTGCCCTTTCTCGTGCCTTCGTGCCGACGTTGGCTCGGTCGCCCGGGAGCGTAGCGAGCCGGCCCGGGGGCCCCCGCCGCCAGCGCTCTTGCCAGCCGGGGAGAGGTCCGCTATCTTTGGCACTCGCAACCCGCGAGTGCTAACGAGCGCCAAGGAGGCCCGTTCCAGATGAAGCTGCACCCCCTCGATGACCGGATCGTCGTCCGTCCCGGCGAGTCCGAGGAGACCACCGCCTCCGGCCTGGTCATCCCCGACACCGCCAAGGAGAAGCCCCAGCAGGGCGAGGTCATCGCCGTCGGCCCGGGCCGGCGCTCCGAGGACACCGGCGAGCTGATCCCCCTGGACGTCAAGGTGGGCGACACCGTCGTCTACTCCAAGTACGGCGGCACCGAGATCACGGTCGAGGGCGAGGACCTGCTGATCCTCTCCGGCCGCGACGTGCTGGCCAAGCTGGCCTGAGTCAACCGATGGTCTGCCCGCCGCCCCGGTGATCGCCGGGCCGGCGCGGCGGCCGCCCCGAATGTTCGTGCAACCTCCGAGCATCGAGGACTCGAGAGGAGTTCGACACAGTCATGCCCAAGATCCTGAAGTTCGACGAGGCCGCCCGCCGCGGGCTCGAGGCCGGCGTCAACAAGCTGGCCGACACCGTCAAGGTCACCCTGGGGCCCAAGGGCCGCAACGTGGTGATCGAGAAGAAGTTCGGCGCCCCCACCATCACCAACGACGGCGTGTCCATCGCCCGCGAGGTCGAGCTCGACGACCCGTTCGAGAACATGGGTGCCCAGCTGGTCAAGGAGGTGGCCACCAAGACCAACGACGTCGCCGGTGACGGCACCACGACCGCGACCGTGCTGGCCCAGTCCCTCATCTCCGAGGGCCTGCGCAACGTGGCCGCCGGCGCCAGCCCGACCGGGCTCAAGACGGGGCATCGAGAAGGCGGTCAACGGCCGCGGTCGACAGCATCGCCAAGCAGTCCAAGGAGGTCGGCGGCAAGACCGAGATCGCCCAGGTGGCCTCCATCTCGGCCGCCGACACCGCGATCGGCGACGTGCTGGCCGAGGCCATCGACAAGGTCGGCAAGGACGGCACGGTGACCGTCGAGGAGTCGAACACCTTCGGGATCGAGCTCGAGCTCACCGAGGGCATGCAGTTCGACAAGGGCTACCTCTCGCCGTACTTCGTGACCGACCCCGAGCGCCAGGAGGCCGTGCTCGACGAGCCGCTGCATCCTGTTCTTCAACGGCAAGATCTCGGCGGTGCACGACCTCGTGCCGGTGCTCGAGAAGGTCATGCAGTCCGGCAAGCCGCTGCTGATCGTGGCCGAGGACGTCGAGGGCGAGGCGCTGGCCACGCTCGTGGTCAACAAGATCCGCGGCACCTTCACCTCCGTCGCCGTCAAGGCGCCCGGCTTCGGTGAGCGCCGCAAGGAGATGCTCCAGGACATGGCCGTCCTCACCGGCGCCCAGGTCATCAGCGAGGAGATCGGCCTCAAGCTCGAGAACGCCACCATCGACCTGCTGGGCACGCGCCCGCCGGGTCATCGTCACCAAGGACGACACGACGATCGTCGAGGGTGCCGGCTCCGCCGAGGACGTCAAGGGCCGGGTGGCCCAGATCAAGCGCGCCGATCGAGGACACCGACTCGGACTGGGACCGCGAGAAGCTCCAGGAGCGCCTGGCCAAGCTGGCCGGCGGCGTCGCCGTCGTCAAGGTCGGCGCCGCCACCGAGGTGGAGCTCAAGGAGAAGAAGCACCGCATCGAGGACGCGCTGTCCGCCACCCGCGCCGCGGTGGAGGAGGGCATCGTCGCCGGCGGCGGCACCGCGCTCATCCGAGCCCGCAAGTCGGTCAACGAGCTGGCCGACTCGCTCGACGGCGACGAGGCCACCGGTGCCCGCATCGTGGCCCAGGCGCTCGAGGCGCCGTTGCGCTGGATCGCCTTCAACGCCGGCCTCGAGGGCGCCGTCCTGGTGCGCCCAGGTGGAGGCGGCCAAGGGCAACATCGGGCTCAACGCCGCGACCGGCGAGCTCGAGGACCTGGTCAAGGCCGGCATCATCGACCCGGCCAAGGTCACCCGCTCGGCCCTGCAGAACGCGGCCTCCATCGCCGGCCTGCTGCTCACCACCGAGGCGCTCGTGGCCGACAAGCCCGAGAAGGTGCCGGACCCGGCCGCCGCGGCCGCCGCCATGGCGGGCGGCATGGGTGGCATGGGCGGCATGGGCGGGATGATGTAGATCCGTCGCACACCGCCCGCCCAATTGTCCGGGGGGTGCGCGTTTTCCGGGACTCTAAGCACTATCGTTTAGTGCGTGTCGGGCATCGTGGCCGGGCCTTCGGGCCCGGTCACGGCGCGTTCTGGGGCGGTGACCTAACCTGAGCGCGGTGGTGGGTGCGACGCCGGACACAGCGGCACCGCCCGACAACATCGCCGGTCGCGCTCCGGAGAAGCCCCCTGCGGAGGGAAGCCCCGACGAGCCACCACGCTGGAGGCCGCGCCTCGACGTGTGGCGCTCGCCGCCCGATCAGCCGGCGTGGGCCCGGCCGGCCCTCCTGCTCGTCGCGGCGCTGGCGGCGCTCGCCTACAGCTGGCGGATCGGCTCGACGATCGAGATCTACTACGCCGCCGCCGTGCGCAGCATGTCGCACAGCTGGCACGACGCGGTCTTCGGGGCCTTCGACCCGGCCGGCACGATCACCGTCGACAAGCTTCCCGGTGCCCTGTGGGCGCAGGCCCTCTCGGTGCGGCTGTTCGGGTTCCACGTCTGGTCGATCATGCTCCCCCAGGCCGTCGAGGGCGCGCTGACGGTCCTGGTGCTCTACCACGCCGTGCGGCGCCTGGCCGGACCGTTGGCAGGCATCGTGGCCGCCGTGGTGCTGGCGGCGAGCCCCGCCACCGTGACGCTCGACCGGGGCAACGTCCCCGACAGCCTCATGCTCCTACTGGTGGTGCTGGCGGCCGACTCGACCGTCAGCGCCATTCTCACCGGGCGGTGGCGCAGCGCGGTGATGGCGGGGGTCTGGGTCTCATTGGCGTTCCAGGCCAAGATGATCGAGGCCTGGCTGGTGCTGCCCGCGCTCGGTCTCGCCTACCTCGTGGCGGCCCGCGGCGACCTCGCCGCCCGCCTCGCCCGCCTCGCCGGGATGGCCGCCGTGACGGTGGTGGTCTCGCTCTCGTACATGTCCTTCGTCGCGCTCACCCCGGCGTCGGAGCGCCCCTACGTGGACGGCAGCACGACGAACTCCATCTTCCACCAGGTCTTCGTGTACAACGGCTTCTCGCGGCTGGGGCAGGCGTCTCCCAACCAGCTCCTCGGCCAGACCCTCGGCACGCCGCTGTTCTCGCTGGGCGAGCCTCCGGCGACGTGGGACCGTTTGTTCACCGGCGCCTACGGCCGGGACACGGGGTGGCTCCTCCCCGCGGCGCTCCTGGTCACCTTCGCCGTGCTGGTGGCGAGGCGCCGCCGGCCGCGCACGGACCTGCCGCGGGCGGGCGTGCTGCTGTGGGGCACCTGGCTCGTCACCCTGGGCGTCGTGTTCACCGTGAGCACGACCATGAACTCCTACTACGCCGGGGCGCTCTCGCCGCCGGTGGCGGGGCTGCTGGGGATCGGCGGCGCACTGGCCTGGGAGCGCCGGCGCGAGCGGGCGACGCAGGCGGTGACGGCGGGCATCGTGGTGGTGACCGTGGGCTACGGGGCCTGGCTGCTGCCCGGCCGGGGCACCGGACTCCCGCCCTGGCTCGCCACCGCCACCGTGCTGGCCGGCGGGGTCGCGCTGGTGCTGCTGGTGCTGCTGTGGGTGGCGCGGTGGCCGGGCCGTGGCGGGGGCGACGGTGAGGGCGACGGTGACGGTGGGCAACGTCGTACCGTCGTGGTGCTCCTGGCGGCGCTGTTCTCTGCGGTGGCGCTCCTCTTCATCCCCGTCGTGGCCAGCGCGTCGGTGGTGGCCGAGTCACTGGGCCCCTTCGACACGCCGTTCCAGCCCCAGGGCGTCACCACCTTCGTGCACAGCGCGTTCGCCCCGCAGCCCTCGCCCCCGGACCTGGCCACGATCGAGTCGGTCCGCCGCGGTGCGCCCTACCTCATGGCCACCCAGACCTCCGCCGTGGCCGCACCGTACATCTACGCCACGGGGGAGGAGGTGCTCCCCCTGGGCGGCTACACCGGCACCACCCCGGCCCCGTCGGACGCCCAGACGCGCTCGGCGATCGCCCAAGGGCTCTTCCACCTGGCGCTGCTCGCCACGCCCACGGCGACGCCGAGCGCTCGTTTCATCGCGGCCCATTGCCTCCATGTCCAAAAACGCGGTCCGGCCGCGGCCCCGAAGCTGCGCGTCTACTACTGCCTCGGCTGAGACGGTCAGCGGCCCGTGCCGTGGGTGGCCGGCCCCGGCGCGTCAGGCGGGGCGGTGGCAGACGTAGGCCAGCAGGTAACAGTCCTCGACGGCGTCGTAGAGGCCGCGCTTGGTGGCCAGCTCGCCCGGGTCGAAGACCCCCCGGGCGACGGACGCGCCGCCGTAGTTGATGCCCTGCGCGCGCTCGACGACGAAGCCGCTGTTCTCCAACAGGGCGACCATCTCCTTGTGCGCGTACTCGTACTTGTGATCGGGGTCGACGAACGCCGCCTGTTGTAGCCGGGTCAGGCGGCTGTTCGGCGTGTCGAGCGCGAGAACCCCGCCAGGACGGAGCACGCGGCGGACCTGTGCCAGGACGCTCTCGGCCTCCGCCTGCGTGACGTGCTCGATGCTCTGCCCGCTGTAGACGAGGTCGAAGGACTCCGAGGCCAGGCCGCTCAGATCGGTCATGGAGTGGTAGCGGTAGGTCACCGGTCCGTTCGGCGTCTGGGTCGAGACGGGGCGGACCTCGTCCCGGTAGATCGCGTGCCGGTCCTCGCTCGGTAGGTCCACGACGACGAGCTCGTCGAAGCGGTAGGGATAGCCCATGAGGACGAGGCCACCGGAGGGGTCGCCCACGGCGGCTCCGCCGATGTCGAGGATGCGGCTCGCCCGTGGCAGGCTGCGAATGAAGACGCCGCGCCCGTAGTGGAGGGACGGACCGAACTCCGTCATCGGCGCCGCATGACTCCACTCCGCGGAGTCGACCAGCCACTCGACCAGCTGGCGCGGGCTGAGCGCGCCGCTCTCCAACTCCTTGACGTACGCGCCGTCGTCGCCCAGGTCGGGCTCCCGACCGAAGAGAAGGTGGAAGATCCCGCGGAGGAACACCCGGCTCGGCAGGTCCTCGAGCAGCCCCGAGTCGGCGAAGGACGTCGTGCGGCCAGTGGGGGCGGCGGACGTCGCGTCGCCGCGGCTGCCCGCGGAGCCGTGACACCCCCCTCCGACAGGCCCGTTTCAGCCGGGCCACAGAGCGAGAGGGAGACGCCACGCCGTGGCTCACACGAAGGCGTGCACGACGGCGCGGTAATTCTGGCTGGGCGCCGAGGGCGGCGGTGGCGGGGTGCCGGCGATGCGGCGCCCGACGCGCACCTTCATCTCCGGCGGTGGCTCCGGCCGGGGCGCGGGCGGCCCGACGACCGTGCGGATCTCGGAGAAGCCTGCCGCACGGCAGAGGTTGTGCAGGGCCTCGATCGTCGGCACGTACCAGTTTCCGAAGTCCGTGCGCAGCGAGCTACCCGCGTGGAACTGCATCAGGGCCTCGTGCTCGAGGCCCTCGAGGTGCAGGGCCTCCGTCTCGATCACCGCCACCTCATTGGTGACGGCGCGGACCCGTTCGAGGCAGGTGAGCGGCTCCTTCATGTGGTAGAGCACCCCCAGATAGAGGACGACGTCGAACTGCCCCAGGGCCTCCAGGTCGATCTTCTGGAAGTCGGCCACCACCGATTCGACGCGGGACCCGAGCGCGGCCTTCGCCAGGTCGAAGCCCCGCTTCCCCGGCAGGTCCGGCCGCCAGAAATCGGTCTCGTCGCGCGACTGGTCGGCGAAGGTCCCTCTGTGGATGCACTCGGCCCAATACGCCCCCCGGGCCACGAAGTCGATGCCCCACGCGTAGTGGTCGAGCGCGACCACCCTGCTGGCACCGCTCTTCTCGCAGATGAAGGAGAACTTCCCGTCCCAGGCGCCGATGTCCAGGACACTGCGCCCCGAGACGTCGGGGAGGATCTCGCCCATGGTCTCCTGCACGCCCTTGCCCTTGGTGACGACCCCGTGGCCGAGGTCGATGGTGTGGTACCACTCGATCGCGTCGGCCTGCGCCTGCAACTCGGCTGGAGACGTCATATGGGGGTGGAGCGTAGCGAGGCGACCGGGCCCGTCCCCATTAGCGTGACCACGATGTCCCGGCCCGTCCCGCCCCAGGTGATCCCCCGTCCGCCCACCTGGCGACCCGGGGGGCCGGCACCTTGGGCGGACACCCCCCCGCCCCAGCGCACGGGCATCGGCATCGACCGGGTGCTCGGCGCCCTGGCCGCGCTCGGCCAGCACGGTCCGGTGCCCGAGGACGTCGGCTCGGATCGGGTCCTCGTGCCCGCCTTCCTGGTCAACGACTCCGACGCGCCCGTGGTGCGCCAGGTCAACGCCGGGGTGCTGGCCGTCATGTTCGAAGAGCACGGCGAGACCCGCCTGATCCTCACGCGTCGCTCGTCGTCCATGCGGACGCACAAGGGCGAGGTCAGCTTCCCGGGTGGACGGCTCGACGAGGGGGAGGATCCGGTGGGCGCGGCGCTGCGCGAGGCGTTCGAGGAGGTCGCCCTCGATCCGGCCCTGGTGGAGATCGTCGGGTGGATCCACCCCGTGCTGACCATGGTGTCGGGCTCCTTGATCCTGCCGGTGTTGGCCACCGCGGCGGCACGCCCCCCCGTGGTGGCGAGCCCCGACGAGGTGGAGCGGGTGTTCGACGTGTCGTTGGCCGAGCTGGCCGACCCCGCGATCTTCCACGAGGAACGCTGGCGCATCCCCGGGCGCGTGATCCCCGGCAGCGACGACGACTCCTTCGCGGTGTGGTTCTTCGAGGTGGCGGGGGAGATCATCTGGGGCGCCACGGCCCGCATGATCCACGAGCTGTTGAGCGTGGTGTTGACGGGGACGAGCGGGTTCTGAGCGCGAGCGCGGCGCGCCGCTAGGGCGCGAAGGCGATCCGCAGCTCGCCGAGCGGTCCGAACGCGACGTGCAGCTCGTCGCCCGGCGCCACGGCCACGGGCGCGACCATGGAGCCGGCGATGATGCGGTGCCCGGGCTCCAGCGCGGCGCCGTGATCGGCGAGGAAGCGCCGCACGAACGACACCGTCGTTGCCGGCTCCTCCTCCAGGCGACCCTCCGCCACCACGTCGCCCGCCCTCGTCACGGTGACACGGGTGGCCCAGGGGTCGACCCCGGGAACCTCGTCGCCGAAGACGACGCCACGCTGGCAGATGTTGCCGGCGAGGATGGCCTCGAGACCGGAGGGCAGGTCGAGGTCGACCAGCTCCAGCGCGGGCGCCAGGCCCGCGATCCCCCCGTCGTCGCCGACGCGGATGGCGAGCTCGACCTCGACGGCCGGAGCGGTCCACCCCGCCACGGAGACGGTGGCACCGTCGGCCGTCAGCCCGGTGTCGACGAGATACCCGACGACAGGGTCGCTCAACCCGAGGTGCTGCTGGATGGCGGCCGTGTTGAAGCCGATCTTCCAGCCCAGCGGCCGGGCCCCGGCGGCGAGCTCGCCGTCCCGGCGGGCCAGGAGCGCGCGCATGCCGCGGGCGACGGGGCTGTCCCGGTCCGGGTGTGCCATGGGGGCAGTCTCGCGCCGGAGGCCGACCGGCCTACAGGTCGCTCGGCGGGTTGCTCTCCCGGGAGCTCCCGCCCCCACCGCCCCCGCCGCCGAAGGGGCCGCCGCCGAACGGTCCGCCTCTGCCACCAAAGGGTCCACCGCCGAACGGTCCGCCCCTTCCTCCGGAGGGACCCCTGCCGCCGCCCCCGCGGGAGCGGTAGCGCAGCAGCGTGACGACCAGCCCGAACGCGATGAGCACGATGACGATCTCGGGGGGTGCCGTCGAGTGGACGGCGAGAAGGTGGGCCAGCGCCACGCCCGCACGCTAATGGCTAGGCGAGCGGCGTCGCCGTCCCGGGTCGGGTCGGGTCCGACGCCGCACAGGTCCCGCAGACGGGGGGCGGCGAGCTCCCCGAAGGACGAATTCGTGCGCGATCGGACCCTCGGGAAGAGCCTGAGCCCGGGCACCCCCGGGCTAGGATGGAGGATCGTCGGCGTGTCGGCCCGGCGTTCGCAATTGAGTCGAAGAGACATGCCGGTGTGGTTCGTGAGCCGTACCGGCCCCACGAATGCCGGAGGGCGAACAAGTGGCTGAGATCGAGATCGGCATCTTCAAATCGGGACGTCGAGCCTATGGGTTCGACGACATCGCCATCGTCCCGAGCCGGCGCACCCGCGACCCCGAGGACGTGGACATCTCGTGGGAGATCGACGCCTATCGCTTCGACCTGCCCCTCCTCGGCGCGGCGATGGACGGGGTGATGAGCCCGAGCACCGCGGTCGAGCTGGGGCGGCTGGGCGGCTTGGGCGTGCTGAACCTCGAGGGCCTCTGGACCCGCTACGAGGACCCGACCCCCCTCTTCGACGAGATCCGCGAGCTCGACGACGACAAGGCCACGGCCCGGATGCAGCAGATGTACCAGGAGCCGATCGTTCCCGAGCTGGTGACGGCCCGCATCCGCCAGATGAAGGAGGCCGGTATCACGACGGCGGCCTCCGTGACGCCCCAGCGCACCGAGTCGCTCGCCCCCGCCATCCTGGCCGCCGAGCTCGACCTGCTGGTGATCCAGGGCACGGTGGTCTCGGCCGAGCACGTGTCCAAGACCTCCGAACCGCTCAATCTCAAGCGCTTCATCCGGGAGTTCGACATCCCGGTGATCGTGGGCGGCTGCGCCTCCTACCAGGCGGGCCTGCACCTCATGCGCACCGGCGCCGTCGGCGTCCTGGTCGGGGTCGGCCCGGGCAACGCCTGCACCACCCGGGGCGTGCTCGGACTGGGTGTTCCCCAGGCCACCGCCATCGCCGACGTGGCCGGCGCCCGCATGCGCCACCTCGACGAGACCGGCGTCTACGTGCACGTCATCGCCGATGGGGGGATGTCCAAGGGGGGTGACATCGCCAAGGCCATCGCCTGTGGCGCCGACGCCGTCATGCTCGGTTCGCCGCTGTCGTCGGCGTTCGAGGCGCCGGCGCGCGGCTTCCACTGGGGCATGGCGACCTTCCACCCGACCCTGCCCCGCGGCGCCCGGGTGCGCACCTCGGTGCGCGGCTCGCTGCGCGAGATCCTGTTCGGCCCCGCCCACGAGAACGACGGCCGCATGAACCTGTTCGGGGCGCTCAAGACGGCCATGGCCACCTGCGGCTACGAGACGGTCAAGGAGTTCCAGAAGGCCGAGGTGATGGTCGCGCCGTCGTTGCAGACCGAGGGCAAGTTCCTCCAGCGCTCCCAGGGCGTGGGAATGGGCCATTGAGACAGGTGCGCCCGCCCGGCACGAGCCCGTCTCGGTGAGCGACGCCGTCCTCGTCGTCGACTTCGGGGCCCAGTACGCCCGCCTGATCGCCCGCCGGGTGCGCGAGGCGCACGTCTATTCCGAGATCGTCCCGGCGTCGATCACGGTCGAGGAGATCCGCGCGCGTGCGCCCAAGGGCATCATCCTGAGCGGCGGCCCCAAGTCCGTCTACGAGACCCCGGCACCCTCCATCGATCCCGGCGTGTACGACCTCGGGATCCCCATCCTCGGCCTGTGCTACGGCGCCCAGCTCATGGCGCTGCAGCTGGGTGGCGTGGTGGCGCGCACCGGCGCCGGCGAGTACGGGCGCACCGAGTTGTCGCTGACGTCACCGTCGCCGTTGTGCCCCGACTGGCCGGCCACCTCGACCGTGTGGATGAGCCACGGCGACGCGGTGACCGAGGTGCCGGCGGGGTTCGTGGCCACGGCGAGCAGCCCGGGCGCGACGGTCGCCGCCATGCACGACCCCGAGCGCCGGCTGTTCGGCCTGCAGTTCCACCCCGAGGTGGTGCACACCGAGCGGGGGAGCGAGGTGTTCGACCACTTCTTGATGGACGTGTGCGGGTGCTTGCCGGGCTGGACGCACGTGTCGATCATCGAGCAGCAGGTGGCCGCGGTGCGGGCCCAGGTCGGTGGCGACCGGGTGCTGTGCGCGCTCTCGGGTGGGGTGGACTCAGCGGTGGCGGCGGCGCTGGTGCACAAGGCGGTGGGCGACCAGCTCACCTGTGTCTTCGTCGACACCGGGCTGATGCGGGCCGGGGAGGCCGACCAGGTCGAGGACACCTTCCGCCGCCAGTTCAAGGTCGACCTCGTGCACGTCAAGGCGGCCGACCGCTACTTCGCCGCGCTGGCCGGGGTGACGGACCCCGAGCACAAGCGCAAGATCATCGGCGAGTTGTTCATCCGCATCTTCGAGGAGGTGGCGCGGGACATGGGCGCCGGCGGTGGTGGTGAGGGTGGCCACGGCGAGGTACCACGCTTCCTCGTGCAGGGGACGCTGTACCCCGACGTGATCGAGTCCGGGAGCGACACGGCGGCCAACATCAAGTCGCACCACAACGTGGGCGGCCTGCCCGACGACCTCGCCTTCGACCTCGTCGAGCCGCTCCGCCTGCTGTTCAAGGACGAGGTGCGCGCCGTGGGGGAGGAGCTCGGCCTGCCCCACGAGATCGTCTGGCGCCAGCCCTTCCCCGGTCCCGGTCTCGCCGTGCGGATCATCGGCGAGGTGACACGCGAGCGGGCCGAGATCCTGCGCAACGCCGACGCCGTCGTGGTCGAGGAGATCCGCCGGGCCGGCCTGTACCGCGAGTTGTGGCAGAGCTTCGCCGTGCTGCCCGCCGTCCGCACCGTCGGGGTGATGGGCGACGGCCGCACCTACGCCTACCCGATCGTCATCCGGGCCGTCACCAGTGAGGACGCCATGACGGCGGACTGGGCCCGGCTGCCCCACGACCTGATCGAGCGCATCGCCTCCCGCGTCATCAACGAGGTGGAGGGCGTCAACCGGGTGGCGCTCGACGTCACGTCGAAGCCGCCCGGGACCATCGAGTGGGAGTGACCGTGGCGCCGGAGAGCGGCGAGCAGGAGCACGGCGGCGTCGTCAACGGGCAGCTGTTCGACACGTCCGACGAGGGCGTGGGCGCGGCCGCCGCGGCAGCCGGCGCGGCCGAGGAGGGCGGTGCCGAGGTGGCGGACACGGCCGCGCAGGGCGCCGACGACGGCCGTCGCCGGCGCCAGCGCTCGGCCATCGCGTCGGGGGCCTTCGCCGGCCGACCCTCGGCCCTGGTCGACGACCTGACCCTGCCCCAGCGGGCTGCGGTGGAGCACCGGGGCGGGCCCCTGCTGATCATCGCGGGGGCGGGCTCGGGCAAGACGCGCGTGCTGACCCGGCGGATCGCCCACTTGTTGGCGACGGGGGACGCGCCGCCCTGGGGCGTCCTGGCCATCACGTTCACCAACAAGGCGGCCGACGAGATGCGCAACCGTGTGGCCGACCTGGTCGGTCCCCCTGCCGAGAAGATGTGGGTGTCCACCTTCCACTCGGCCTGCCTGCGCATCCTGCGCATCAATGCCGACCGGCTGGGCTACCGCTCCAGCTTCACCGTCTACGACGACACCGACTCGCGGCGCCTGATCGAGATGATCACGGCCGAGCTCGGCTTCGACCAGAAGCGGCTGCCCTCCCGTGCCGTGCAGGCCGTCATCAGCCAGGCCAAGTCCGAGCTGGTGGACTTCGAGACGTTCCGCGAGGACGCCCGCAGCGGGCCCGACCCGTTCCGCAAGCGCATCGCCGACGTCTACACGCAGTACCAGGAGCGGTTGTTGTCGGCGAACGCGCTCGACTTCGACGACCTGTTGATGGTGACGGCCAACCTGCTCCAGGCCTGCGACGACGTGCGGGAGTCCTACCAGGAGCGGTTCCGCCACCTTCTGGTGGACGAGTTCCAGGACACCAACCACGCCCAGAACGAGATCGTCAAGCTCCTGGGTCAGGCCCACGGCAACGTCTGCGTGG
Organism: uncultured Acidimicrobiaceae bacterium; assembly: GCA_963789235.1. Lineage (GTDB taxonomy): Bacteria > Actinomycetota > Acidimicrobiia > Acidimicrobiales > RAAP-2 > Bog-473. The sequence continues at coordinate 252,842 of CAWBJX010000004.1, forward strand.
TGGGTGACTCGGACCAGTCCGTCTACCGCTGGCGCGGGGCCGACATCCGCAACATCTTGGAGTTCGAACGGGCCTTCCCCAACGTCACCACGATCATGCTCGAGCAGAACTTCCGCTCCACCCAGACGATCCTCGATGCGGCCAACGCCGTCATCGCCAACAACATCGGGCGTCAGCCCAAGGAGCTGTTCACCGTCGGTGACACGGGCGGCCCGGTCAAGCGCTACCGCGCCGAGGACGAGCGCGACGAGGCGGCCTGGGTCTCGAGCGAGATCCTGCGCCTGCACGCGACGGAGGGACTGACGTGGGGGGACTTCGCCGTCTTCTACCGCACCAACGCGCAGTCGCTGCCGTTGGAGACGTCGATGAAGTTCAGCGGCATCCCCTACAAGGTGGTGGGCGGGGCCAAGTTCTACGACCGCCGGGAGATCAAGGACGTCCTGGCCTACATCCGCGTGCTCGCCAACCCCGACGACGAGGTCTCCGCCCGGCGCATCGTCAACGTGCCCAAGCGCGGCATCGGCGACACCTCGGTGGCGCGCCTGGCCGCCTGGGCCCAGGTGGAGGGGGTGTCGTTCAGCGAGGCGATCGACCGTGCCGCCGAGGCGGGACTGACCGGCAAGGCGCAGCGCGGCGCCGAGCAGTTGTCCAAGACGCTGACCGAGCTGCGCCCGCTGGTGCAGACGATCAACCCGGCCGATTTCGTCCAGCTGGTGGCGGACCGCACCGGCTACCTGGCCGAGCTGGTGGCCGAGCACACCCACGAGGCGGACGGCCGGATCGAGAACCTGGCCGAACTGGCCACCCAGGCGGGGGACTTCGACGACGTGACCGGCTTCTTGGAGACGGTCGCGCTCGTGGCGGACTCCGACGAGCTCGACAGCGACGGGACCCGGGTCTCCCTGATGACGCTGCACACCGCCAAGGGCCTCGAGTACCCGGCGGTCTTCGTGGTCGGACTGGAGGAGGGGATCTTCCCGCACTTCCGTTCCCTGGCCGAGCCGAGCGAGCTCGAGGAGGAACGCCGCCTCTTCTACGTCGGCATCACCCGCGCCCGCCAGCACCTGGCCATCTCCCACGCCTGGTCGCGCACGACCTGGGGCCGTACGCAGCCCGCCATGCCGAGCCGCTTCGTCACCGAGGTGCCCGCGCACCTGGTCGACGACGTCGGGCTCGGGTCGCCCCGTCGCGGCACGGGCTACGACTCGCTCTCGGCCGAGGAGCACCTGCCCGGTGCCACCTTCGCCCCGGCGGTCTCACTGGCGGCCCGGTCGGCGGCCGCCACCGGAGCCGGCGGCGGGGGCAGGGCGGGTGGCCGGGGCAGCACCGGTGCCGAGGACCTCGGGCTGGCGGCGGGCGACGAGGTGGTCCACGACCACTGGGGCCGCGGCGTCGTCATCAGCGCCAAGGGCGAGGGATCCCGGGCCCAGGCGACGGTGGACTTCGAAACGGTGGGCAGGAAGAACCTGCTGCTCTCGGCGACGCCGCTGCGGCGGGCCTGAGGTCCGGGCCTCCGGCCGGCCGTCTCGTCGGGCCCCCGGCCGGAACCGACAGCACCGACCGGATCCCGCTCTCGGCTTCCTAGGCTGGAGGGGATTGGTCGGATGGCAAGGACGAATGCCGAGATGACGGGCTCATCGAGTTCAGCGATCGAACGGCGGCCGGCGGACCTCGGCAGCCGCATCAAGGCGTTCCTGCTCACCGTCGTCCTCGTCATCGTGACGTTGGTCGTCGGCTGGCTGGTCTGGAGCGTCGTCGCATGGCGCAGGGGCAGCACCGCCAGCTACCAGCTGACGGGCCTCCGTGTCGTCCGACGTTCCGATGGGCGCCCGATCGGGTTGGTGCGGTCCATGGTGCGCAACGGGATCTGTTGCACCCTGCTCCTGGTGCCGACCATCGTCGCCTGCTGCCTGATCGGGTTGGCCTTCGTCATGGGCGCCTCTGCACCCGATCGGTTGTTGCGCAAGCCCCGTGCCGCGCCTTGGGACAGCCTGACCGGCACCGAGGTCGTCTTCGAGCGCCCGCTCATCCGGCGGGATCCTGCCTGGGTGGCGGAGATCGCCGGCAACGGGAAGAGTCACTGACGCGCCGTTGCGGGCCTGTCTGGCGCCCCGGCCCGGGGCCTCCCTATCCTGGGAGCCGCATGAGACGTCGGTACAGGGTGATCGTGGCCAAGCCCGGGCTCGACGGGCACGACCGGGGCGCCAAGGTCATCGCCAGGGCGCTGCGCGACAGCGGCTTCGAGGTCGTCTACACAGGCCTGCACCAGACGCCGGAGCAAGTGGTGCAGGCGGTGGTCCAAGAGGATGCCGACGCCGTGGGGCTCTCGCTCCTCTCGGGCGCCCACCTCACCCTCGTGCCCAAGGTGATCAAGCTGCTGGCGGACGCCGGGCGCGGGGACGTGCTCGTCATCGTGGGCGGGATCATCCCCGAGGCCGACATCCCCGTGCTCAAGGAACAGGGCGTGGCCCAGGTCTTCACGCCGGGGGCTCCGCTCGACTCCATCGGGTCCTGGCTGGGCGAGGCCCTCGACGCGCGGGAGGAGGCCCTCGAGGCCTGACCCGCACACGTCCCACGGTCGACCGGCCCCACCCGGCCACGGGGCGGCCCGCCGCCCGGACTGACCAGCACCCAGATCGCGACACCGACCCCCCAGACGAAGGAGACAGCACCCAAAGTGGACCTCTACGAGTACCAGGGCAAGCAGTACTTCGCCCGCTTCGGCATCCCGACCTCACCCGGCGGGGTCGCCGACACGGTGGACGAGGCCGTGGCGCAGGCCGACGCCGCCGGCTACCCGGTGGTGGTCAAGGCACAGGTCAAGGTCGGCGGCCGCGGCAAGGCGGGAGGCGTGAAGCTCGCCGCCGACGCCGACGAGGTGCGCCTCCACGCCGGCAACATCCTCGGGCTCGACATCAAGGGCCACGTCGTCAAGCGGCTCTGGGTGGAGCACGCCTCGGACATCGCCAAGGAGTACTACGCCAGCTTCACACTCGACCGGCCGGCCAAGCTCCACCTCGGGATGCTCTCGGCCGAGGGCGGCGTCGAGATCGAAGAGGTGGCCGAGACCAACCCCGATGCCATCGCCAAGGTGCACATCGACCCCGTGGCGGGGCTGTCCGAGGAGGCGGCGCGCGAGTGGGTCGACCGGGCGAACCTCGACCCCGAGGCCCGGGAGCAGGCGGCCACGCTGCTGGTGCGGCTCTACCACTGCTACGTCGAGGGCGACTGCGACCTGGCCGAGATCAACCCGCTGATCCTCACCCCCGAGGGCAAGGTCCACGCGCTGGACGCCAAGGTCACCCTCGACGAGAACGCGTCCTTCCGCCACCCCGAGTGGGAGGAGTTCGAGGACGACTCCGACGTCGACCCCCGCGAGAAGATGGCCAAGGAGAAGGGCCTCAACTACATCGGCCTGTCGGGCACCGTGGGCATCATCGCCAACGGCGCGGGGCTCGCCATGAGCACACTCGACGTGGTGACCCAGGTGGGCGGGCAGGCGGCCAACTTCCTCGACATCGGGGGTGGGGCCAACGCCGACGTGATGGCCGCCGCGCTCGAGGTCATCAACGCGGACCCGGCGGTCAAGAGCATCCTCGTCAACATCTTCGGGGGCATCACGAGGGTCGACGAGGTGGCGAAGGGGATCATCGAGGCCATCGGCCGGGTGAAGCTGAGCTCGCCGGTGGTCATGCGCCTCGACGGCACCAACGCCGTCGAGGGCCGAGCGCTTCTGGCCGAGCACCTGTCGGACACGCTCATCGCCGAGCCCACCATGCTCGACGCCGCCCGCCACGCCGTCGCACTGGCCAAGGCCTAGGCGCCCGGGCCGGCCACACCGCAGACCCGACACCCGAGCAGACCCCCGAGAGGACAGAACGTGAGCATCTTCGTCGACGAGACGACCAAGGTCGTGATCCAGGGCATCAGCCCGACGAGCCAGGGCCTCTTCCACGGCCTGCGCAACAAGGCATACGGCACCAAGATCGTGGGCGGCACCAACCCCAAGCGGGGCGGCGAGGAGATCGAGGGCATCCCGGTCTTCGCCACGGTGGCCGAGGCGGTGAAGGAGACCGGGGCCACGGCGTCGTTCATCTCGGTGCCGCCGCGGGGCGCGGCCGACGCCATCGTCGAGGCGGCCGAGGCCGGCATCTCATTCATCGTCTGCATCACCGAGGGCATCCCGGCCCAGGACGAGGCCGTGGCCTACAACCGTCTGGTCCAGGAGTTCCCCGGCACCCGCCTGCTGGGCCCCAATTGCCCCGGCATCATCAGCCCCGGGAAGTGCAACATCGGCATCACCTCGGGGGACATCGCCCTCGCCGGTGGACCGGTCGGCATCGTCTCGCGTTCGGGGACGCTCACCTACCAGGCCCTGCACGAGCTCTCCCAGCAGGGCATCGGGCAGACCACGTGCGTCGGCATCGGGGGCGACCCCGTGCCCGGCACCAACTTCATCGACTGCCTCGCTGCCTTCGAGGCCGACCCCGACACCAAGGCCGTGATGATGATCGGCGAGATCGGGGGATCCGAGGAAGAGCGGGCGGCCGACTTCATCGCCGCCAGCATGACCAAGCCGGTGGCGGCCTACATCGCCGGCGTCACCGCGCCCCCCGGTCGCAAGATGGGCCACGCCGGCGCCATCATCTCGGGCTCCCAGGGCACGGCCCAGGCCAAGATGGAGGCGCTGTCGGCGGCCGGCGTCGCCGTGGCGCAGAACCCGACCGAATGCGGGGAGAAGATGGTGGCCATCGTGCGGGGGCTCGCCTGAACCACCCGCACGACGGCCGTCGCGATCCGTCCTAGACGGCGACCGATTGGGCCGGCGCCGAGTCGATCGCCAAACCACCGCCGGTGTCACCCCCCAGGGTGCCCCGCGACTGCTTGACGGCGATCACGATCCCCGTGGCGAGGAGCCAGATCGGCAGCCCGAAAAGCAAGGCGAAGAAACTGACCGGGCCGGCTGCGCCCACCACGGCCACCAGGATGGAGTACCACCCGAGCAACTTGGGCAGCGGTGTGGCGCCCCGGTTGAGCAGGATGGCCAGGCCGGCGGAGAGGGTCAGGAAGACGAGGCCGGCGAGGAAGAGCAGCTCGTTGTTCGAGGAGTAGAAGTTGACGAGGTGCGCCACGGCGTAGTCGCGGTTGTGCGAGGCCAGGATGAGCGTGATCTCGAAGCTGCCCGCCACGATGATCCCCGCGACGAGCAGGATGCCCGACGCGAAGACGATGTTGGGCCACAGTCGTTGACCACCGGTCTGGATCAGCACGGCGCGGAGCTGGGTGACGTACACCAGGAGGAGGAACAGGGCCAGGCCGACGAGCCAGATGGTCAGCCACTGCTGGTTCACGTGGGTGTTGTACCAATTCGCCACCGTGACGCCGGACGCGTTCTCGCCCGGCCCACCGCTCGAGAGCGGTCCGAACGAGACGAAAATCAACGCCACGGCCACCAAGCCGATCAACCACAGCCAGCGGTTCACGCTCGAGTCCTTCATTTTGCCATCCCTCCCTTGTCCGTTGGTCGGACCTCAAGGAGCGTGGCCAGCGCGACCCCCCGGGAGACGCTCGCTCGCACGCTCCACCGCTCATTGTGGACCTTTGGCGCTCCGAAGGGAAGGGCGCTAGTACCGATACCGGAGTGGGGGCTAGCACCCCCGCCCCGCAAGGGGGATGTACGTGCGTGAACGTTTCCGTGACCACGCCCCGACCGCGAGGCTCGGGGCGTCGTCTGACGGAGGGAGGACCGGCGGCACCGATGCCGCCCCGGGGATGCTCAGCCGAGGGGCGGGTGCTCCGGCAGCCCGGTCACGACCCCGCCGGCGCCGCACCAATGGGACCGGCGAAGAGCCGAGACGAGAACCATCTCCCCCTGACGGCGACGATCCCTACCGCTGAGCGCGCACTTCGTTAGCTTTGTCCCGTGGATTCGGGGCTTTCGGGCGAGGGACCGAACCCCGGAACGACGGGACGGCGCCGGAGCAATCGCACCCCGGCGGCGCCACTCCGGCTGGCCGATCTGGAGAAGCACCAGCGTCGGATGGCCATCCTCCGCTCCGCCGCCATCATCACGCTCTCTTCGATCTTCATCCTCGGTGCGTTCTTCGCGCTCCCGATCGGCCACGAGTCGGGATTGCGGGCGCTCCTCCGGCTCGGCGCCGACGTCGCCCTGGTGGGTGCCGTGTTCGCCTGGCAGATTCGCCGTATCGCCGTCGCAGAGCTTCCGGAACTACGAGCCGTCGAGGCGCTCGGCGTCGTGGTCGTGCTGTTCCTGGTGGCGTTCTCCGCCATCTATTTGGCCATGTCGCACCAGGCCGCATCGACCTTCACGCAACCCCTCGATCACATCAGGGCGCTCTACTTCACCATCACCATCTTCTCGACGGTCGGGTTCGGCGACATCACGCCGAGGACCGACGCCGCCCGCCTCGTCGTCTCGGCACAGATGCTGCTCGACCTCGCCATCATCGGCATCGTCGTACGCCTGCTTCTCAACGCCGCAAAGAGCAGGATCACGCCCGCCACGCCGGAGGCGGGACCGCCCAACCAGAGCTAACTGTGGAACTAGGGGAACGAGGAGGAGCTGGGCAACCCGAGATCCTGGCGAACCTCGTTGTCCGCGGTCTGCGCCGAGCTGGCCCGGTTGTGAAACTGGGCCAGCCAAGGGCCAACGCCGGTGGGGGTGACAATGTTGAACGACTGCATAAAGCTCATAAGCGCCTTCAGCTGCGCATGATCGGCCTCAATGGCGGTCTGCATGGAGGCGGGCCACTGGATGAAATGGAGCTGGAAGTCGTAGAGGTTCAGGGCGGAGCCGTACGACGTGATCACGGGCGCCAATTCGGCCGGCGTAGGCGCCCTGCCCGCGCCGGCGATCGCCTTGGTCGTCACGGTATTGGCCTGCTGCAGGCCGTCGGCATACCCGTCGTACTGGGCCAGCTCCGTCGCGCTGATCGGCACCACGACGGCGACATGGTGGACGGTTTGTGACGCTGGCCGCGTCACGGTCGTCGTCGGGGACAGGTCACCCGAACCCGTGTTTCCGCCGGCGACGAGCCGGATGCCCGCAATGATGAGCAAGACAACGACGACGGCAGCCAATCCGAACACCGCCTCTCTGAACCGGTGCTGCGACCACATCCGAGCAAGGAAATGATCGGGCTCGTACTCGGCCACAGGCTCGAATTCGAAGTCGGGAACGGGCTCGGAAGTGGGAGTGGGAGTGGATGGTGAGGTCACCTCGACGGGTGCGCCTTCGCGCTCATCGGATGAGGGCTCAAACCTGGCGTGACGAGCCCTTCCCACGACCACGACCGGTTGTGTGTCTGCGATGTGCTGGGCCGGGGACGTACTTCGGGTGGGGGGCTGCGGACCCTGACGAACCGGGGCGGGTGCGGGTGTCGTGAGGGTCGGCGCAGTCGATACCGCAACCTCGGCCGGGGGAGGACTGGCGGTCACGGGAGCCGTGGACGTCGGTGGTGCCACCCGGGCCACCGCTGGACCGACGGTCTTGGGAGCCGTGGAAGTCGGTGGTGCCTCCCCGACCCCGGCTGGACGCGTGGTCACGGGAGCCGTCCGCCAATCCCACGTTCGGATCATCTGCAGCAGCGCATCCAAGCGTTCGTCTACGGATGATCCCGTGAGGGGCTGTGGCGCCTCATCGACGGGTTCCGATGGGTCGGCGTCGGTCACCTTGTGGGTCCCGTTCGTCGTCAACTCGATGGGGTCCGATGGGTCGGCGTCGGTCACCTTGTGCGTCCCGTTCGTCGTCACCTCGAAGGGCCCGAATTGGTCGTTCACCATGTACTGCCGCTCTTGCAAACCGTGCCGGACACTTGCGTCAATGTAGTGGCACCTGAAAACCGCGAAATCCCGATTCACCTGAAGTTTGGGCGACGGTTACTTGGGTGTCATCCACGCCAATGGGACTCAGGCACTGTTAACCGTCCGGAGGGTGCGCAGCGCCAGCCATGGTTCCGTCCAGCCTTCGCCATTGGTTAAAGTCCGCTGCGGTGCAACCGGTGGCGATGGGTGAGGTTGAGGCCGAAATGCGACTCGCCGCCAGTATCTCTGGGTTTGCCGATCGCGCTCCCCTGTTGTCCGCTCGCAGCCTGGTCTCGCGGGGGCAACGCAACTCTCTCATTGGACTGCTCGTCGTCGTCGCCATCGGATTGGTGCTCAGTGCCCGCCTGACGTTCATTGCAATCATCGCCGTCTTCACGTTGCTCTACCTCGTCGCTGTCGTCTACCGCGCCTACCTCTTCACGCGGTCCTCGAAGCGCGATGCCCTAGAGATCGTGACCGACGAGGAAGCCCTGAGCGTCCCTGACACCGAATTGCCCTATTACACGATCCTGCTGCCTGTGTACAACGAAGCCTCGGTCATCATCAAACTGGTCGAGAACCTTGCTCAGATGGACTACCCCGTTGATCGCCTCGAGGTGCTCCTCCTGGTCGAGGAGGACGATGAGGAGACAATGGGCACGCTGCGCGACGCTCATCCCTCTCCGCATTTCAAGCTGGTCGTGGTCCCCCCTGCTGAACCTCGTACCAAGCCCAAGGCGATGAACTTCGGTCTGACGCTGGCCCGGGGTGACATCGTGGCCGTTTACGACGCCGAGGACACGCCCGACATCCTCCAGCTGCGTCGAGCAGCCGTCGCGCTCGGTCGGTATGGCCCCGAAGTGGCGTGCGTGCAGGCACAGCTGTCGTACGGCAACGCGACGCAGAACATCATCACCAGATGGTTCACCGTCGAGTACGCCATGTGGTTTTCCTTTTTCCTCCCCGGCCTGGTGACGTTGGACGCACCGATCCCGCTGGGGGGGACGTCGAACCATTTTCGACGCAGCGCCCTACGGGCCCTCGGGGGATGGGACCCCTACAACGTGACAGAGGACTGCGATCTCGGGATCCGGATTTATCGCGAGCACTATCAAATCAAGGTCGTCGAGTCGACCACACTGGAGGAAGCCAACAGCGATTTCGTGAACTGGGTCAAGCAGCGTTCCCGTTGGTACAAGGGCTACCTACAGACGTTTCTCATCCACGTCCGTTCCCCTCGTCAGCTCAAAAGCGAGATTGGTTTCAAAGGCGTTGGTCACTTGTGGGTATTCGTGGGGGGTACCCCGATCCTGGCCGTGGCCAACCCCATGTTCTGGTTCATGACGCTCCTCTGGTTCGTCGCCCAACCTCTGTTCGTGAAGGAGATATTCCCCGCCCCCGTGTACTACGTCGGACTGATTCTGTGGGCCTTCGGGAACTTCCTTCTGTGGTACCTGACCATTCTCACGGCGCGCAACATTGAATCAGAGGGTCTGGTACTGGCCGCCCTTCTCGTACCCTTCTATTGGGTGATGATGTCCATCGCCGCTGTGAAGGCGACGTGGCAGTTGGTGGTGACTCCGTCTTTTTGGGAAAAGACGGTCCATGGCCTCGACGCCGACTCTGATGCCGACACCGAGCCATCCGAAAAGCTCCGCCTGGTGTCGTGACGACGTACGAGTAGCCCGTTGATCGGTCCCGGACTGCCGGATCACAGGTTTGAAGTTTGCGACGACGAAGGAGCAGTCGAGAGTTGCTCATTCGCTCCGGCGGTGTAGGAGAGGGAAACACGACCCAATGAATCGTGAGCGAGCACAGTAGAAAGGCGGGCGCTGGCAATCGGCGCCCTCCGCTCAGCGCTCGACTCCTTCCAACGCGAACTTGGGGCGATCAAGAGGTTATTTCTCCATGACAGTCCGGGTTTTTGCTTGTGGACTACGGCCTGGACTCATGAGAATGGCCACTGATGAGCCAGACTCTCTCACGAGTAGAGGTGAGCGCGGGGACGGCCGCTCTGAGCCCGGTGAATTATGTTCCGGCCTCGGTCGATTCGGTGAACGCCGCTGCCCTGGCTCCGTTCGAGGCCGACGTCGATCCCCGCCGGGTCCCCCTCGACGTGGAGATCGTGGTGCCCGTCTACAACGAGGCCGCCCAGCTGGAGGAGCGGATCACGGCGTTGCGGACGTTCCTCGACACGTCGTTCCCCTTCCGGGCCCTCGTCACGGTGGTGGACAACGCCAGCACCGACGACACCGCCCTGGTGGCTGCCGAGCTGGCCGCCCGGATGCGGGGCGTGGCGGCCATGCACCTGCCGCGCAAGGGGCGTGGCTACGCGCTGCGGGAGGCCTGGTCGACGAGCGACGCCCCCGTCGTCGCCTACATGGACGTCGACCTCTCCACCTCGCTGCCGGCGCTGCTGCCCCTGGTGGCTCCGCTGCTCTCCGGTCACCGCGACGTCGCCATCGGGTCGCGCCTGGCCCGCGGGGCCCATGTGGTGCGTGGTCCCAAGCGCGAGCTCATCTCGAGGTCCTACAACCTTTTGCTCAAGCTCACGTTGCGGGGCCGCTTCAGCGATGCCCAGTGCGGGTTCAAGGCGCTGCGCCGGGACGCGGCGCAAAAGCTGCTGCCCCTCGTGGAGGACAACGAGTGGTTCTTCGACACCGAGCTGCTGGTCACCGCCGAGCGGATGGGTCTGCGCATCGGCGAGGTCCCGGTCGACTGGGTCGACGATCCCGATTCACGGGTCAACATCGTCTCGACGGCCGCGGACGACTTACGGGGCGTGTGGCGGCTGCTGGTGCGGCGCCCCACCGGCCTGCGGCGGGTCCGGTCCAACGAGGTGGCGACCGACCAGCTCCTGCGCTTCGCCGGGGTCGGCGTGGTCTCCACGCTCGGGTACCTCTTCCTCTTCGTCGCCTGGCGACCGCTCATGGGCCCGCTCGGGGCCAACGCCGTCGCCATGGCCATCGCCACGCTGTTCAACACGGCGGTGCACCGGGAGCTGTCCCGCAGCACCGACGGCCAGGCCCGGCGCGGCCGCCTCCTCGCCGTCGCCGGGGGCCTCTACGTCGTGAGCCTCGGGCTCACGACACTGGGGCTCCTCGTGGCGCAATGGCTGGCCCCCTCTGCCCTGCTTCCCGAGTTGGTGGCGATCACCGTGGCCAGCCTGGTCGCCGCCGTCTTCCGCTTCGCCGTGCTGCGGGCCTGGATCTTCCGCCCCGGAACCCGCGCCGGTGCCGACCCGATGGAGGAGTCCTCATGACGGACCTCACGCCCGCCCCCGACGCCCCCGTCGGGGTGCTCGATCCGCCCGCGCACTGCTAGCTGACGCCGACCGACGAGACGGTCGCTGCTGCTTCAGTCTGGGCCAGTCACACCCGCGACAGGGCGACCATTTCATGGGGGCCCTGGAGGCGGCCCCACGTGTTCATGGGGGCCTGGAGGCCCCAGGTGGAACACGGAGCGAGGGTGACGAAGTTAGTGACGCTTCGATCGGCATCCGCTTTGTCCCGGCCGCCAGTTCTTCGGCGCCCCGAAAAGTCGAGACCCGTATCTTCAATATTTGCATTAAGTGCCCTTCGACCCAGGTCCAAGGATGCGAGATATGGGTTCAAAGCGATTTGCGCGAACCGGCAGACTCCTACTCTGGCGTACGACCTTCTGCCTCGTCCTTGCTGGGCGTCCTCGTGGCAGTCACGAACCGCTGCTCCATTCGCGGTAGGGCGCCCTGGGTCCATCGACCTCGCAGCGTGCATGTCCAGGTACCTGACGAAAGGCCGGGGTCGACTGTTCTTGACTGGCTGACAAGCCCATCAACCTGCCAGATTGGGGTGGCCGATGACCTTGAACAGGCGAAACTTAGGGCACTCACCCGTCGCGGGAAACGTGTGCACCACCCTGGCGAACCCGTCGCCAGTCGACCAGAGGTTCGGATAGGAGATGTTCGGCGCCGTCAGGGTCCCGTCACCGGTCGGATCGACATCGAGAATGTAGTGGGCGTGGAAGGTCAGGGGGTCGGCCAGGGTCCGTTGAAAGGAACGGTCGTTGGGAATCACGAAGATGTCGGGATTCGGACTTGCCACAATAACGTTAGGAATGCACCCACTGAAGTTGTCGACGATGACCTGTCCGTCGGCCAGGTGCTCGCGGGCGAAGTAGTTCACCATCTTCACGATCGCGGGGAAGGTGGTCCGGGCCTCGTCCTCGAATGCCGTCGGATGCTTGAAGAAGATGTAGCCGAGGTGCTCTGTTTCCTCGTATCCAACCTTGGGGTTGGCCATACCCATGATGGTTGTCACCGAGGCGGGGAGCAGGAGCAGCAGGGAGATCAGCGTGGCGATGCCCGCCCGGAGCCATGCGGGGACGCGACTGGACACTGACGCGGGGGCGTTGGCGCCGACCAACGCCGGTGCAGTCGCGAAGAAGCTGCCGACGAGGAGCACCTCTAGGGGAACGGTGGTGATGAAGTACCGAAACCATGGCTGAATGGAGTTGTCAACGTACGCCAACAGGTCAAAGGCCAATCCACCTCCCACCACAGCGATCGGTGCTAGGACCCCGATGTCGCGTCGCCGAGAGGCTAGGTACAAGGCGACGATCGCGATGACCGGAATGGCCGGAGCCAGATAGAAGATGTCGTGCACATCCTGGAAAACCCTGGCCTTCAACGCTACGCTCCCCGCGACCTTGATTTGCGACGTTGTGCCATAGACTGACGTAAATTGTTGGAAGGGCGAGCCGGTGATTACGTAGCTGACCACGGCCCAGCCGGCGAATGTGACGGCGAACGGGATCTCGAAGATGACGAGATCGTCTATCCCCGCCCAGATCCGGCGCTTCCCCCTCGCCGAACTCCGCACGCCGGCGACGCCGAACACCACAAGTCCGGCCAGCACGGCGGGCCCGGCAGCCTCGTTGCGTGTCAGATAACACAAGCCGAGGGCAGTGGCCGCGTATACGAGCGAATGGAGATCGTTGTTCTGGAGCCATCGCAAGAGATAGCGACATGTGGCGAGGAGGGTGAACAGATAGAGACCCTCGCTCATGCCGTTGCCGCCGTAATAGACGATCATCCCATTGAGGGCGAGAATCGCCACGAGCACCAGGCGAGCCACGGGCGTAACTCCCCACTCAGCCAGGGTGGAGCGAACCTGGTATACCGCCCCCGCCATGCAAGCGGCGCTCACCAGACTAGCTGCGAACATGTGCGTGGCCAGCGGTGTCCACAGATGATAGAAGAGAAGTGGCACCAAGTCGGCGATGGAGGTGCCCGGATTCCATACGAAGCCGACCGCCGCCAGGTGGGGGTCGCGGGAATAGAGCACATAGAAGGCATTGGCCATTCGCGACACAGCGTCGCCATTGAAGGTCTCGTAGTGAAAGTCCAGCAAAACCCCGACGGCGATGTACAACGCGCAGGAGATGGCGAACACCAGACTGCCCTCGGAATAGAGCCTCCGAATGAGTGCACTGCGTTTCTCGGGCCTGGTCAGCCCTGTTCTGCTCCATCCATCTCGATCGGCCGGGGCGTGACCGATAGTCGTGCGCACCACGCCATCCGGGCGAATGAGGGTGGTCGTCCCCGCCAGGTGATCCATTCGTCAGAATCCCTGGCTGCTTTCAGGCGCGAGACGCACTGCGAGTCGCTCGATCATGAGGCCGCAATCCATGGAGCGGTGAGTGCTCGGAGAAATGAGGCGCGGATCGGGAAGTCAGGAAATCTCGGGCGAACCGGGAAAGAAGTGTATTGCAGGCTCCAGTTCTTGAACCAGGATCGAAGTGGTGGTGTGAACCATTTCGCCGTCTGGCCGTCCGCCAGGATCATGGTCTCTATGCCTCCAACGTGAAGGTGGGGGCGGCATTGACGCAATCACTGGGGTCTGCGGCGAGCATGAGGTATTCGTCTGCGTGTCCGATGACTGGTTCCACATTCAAGTTGGGGCCGGTGGTGAGGCACGCTATGGTCGGGTCGCTCGTGGAGGCGCCCGGGAGCCGGCCGACAGGCGATTCCGCTTCGGGGGGAGATCCATCGGACCACGGTGCGAGGATGACCGTCTGGCCGTTCCAGTCTCCCGAGTAGTGATATGCCAGAGTCGGCTGCCACGATGTGGTGGTCGAGGCAGTGGAGGTGGTGTCCGGAACGATGCTTGGTGGCGCGGTCGTGGCCGGGTCGGTGGAGGTGGTCGACGGTACGCCGCTTGTGACGGCGACGGAGGAGGCGATCGACGGTGCGCCTCTAGTGGTCGTGGACGAGGTGCTCGTGGTGGATGCCGCTGGAAGTGACTGAGATGTGACCTCCGGACCCAGCGCCCCATCTTTGACCGCTGGCGAGAATCCAAGCAGCGCCGACAACATGCTCGGGTCGTTGCCGTTCATGCCAAGCGCCCAGACGCCAACACCCGCCAAGTCGTTCGCTGTGGCCAGCTGTGTCGCGTCATACAGGGATGTCGGATCCTCGAAGAACGTCTCCGTCGTCGGATCCCAATGGACCGGGTGACCGCTCGACACGATCTGGCCGTAGGAGAGCGGCGCCGCGGGCCCGCCGGCCTGCGTCGTGAGCGTGCCGTCTGTAGTGGGCCAGTCAATGCCAGAGTAGGGCAGGCCCAGGAGCAATTTAGAAGCCGGTACCGCCTCCAGGTACTGGTCGACGGCGCTACGGTCGCTGAACATGGTGCTGGTCGGCGGCAACACGGCGGAACCTTCGGACTCGAGGTTCAGTTGGTACTCCATGACAAGGAATCCATCGACGGCGGGCGCGAGGGCGCGGATGTTGTAGAAGCCGCTCGGGTCACCCGCGGGGGTCGCGTAGGTGTCCATCGTCACCTGATAGTTCCGGTTCACACCGTGGATTGCCGCCGACACCTGGATAACGAGACTGGTCAACCCGTTTTGGTCTGCGTTGCCTGAGACCTCGAAGTCGAGGCTCACTCCATCAAGGTTCTTGGTCCGGATGGCCCCGATTAACTCGGTTGCCCAGGTGGACGGACCGCTGGTCGACGTGGTCAGCTGATCAAGCGTGCTCTGATCAAAACAGATCACAGTGAGGACGACTCGGTCCCCAGCAGCGTGAGCACGGGTGACCAGATTCGGCAGGGCTTCACTCTGATAGCCATTCCAGACGGGTGCCGATTCGTTCAGGGTTCCGTCTGGATTGATATCAATCCTGAAGTAGGCGATCGTCGAGATCTGATTCACGTTGAATCCAGCACTCTGATCGAGCGTCCAAAAGGTGCAAACCCAGACACCTTATGAGGGCGCAGCGCTGCGTCGGCGGGTGACAGTGGCGCAGCGGCGGGAGGGGCGGTCGTGACGGGCAGCAGTGCGACCGCGGCAACCGTGGCTGCGCCATTCAGAACTTGAGCGTTGCGGGTCAGGACGCTGTCCGCCATCGCCCTGGAGGATGCCGAGGCGGAGGGACCATGATGCGTGACCTGGTAGAGGGTGACGGAGAGCACGACGAGCACCAGCGAGACGGCCAGGGTCACCGCCGTACGTCGGATCCTGAAGATCCTGGCCACCCTTCTCGCCACCTTCGTCCGGTAACGGCTCTCATCTCCGAAATCCGGGACGACATCGACCATGCTGAAGGTAAAGAAGGGTTCCTCGGTCTTGAGTGACGATGACGCATCGCGAGGATGGGTTCTATCGAAGACGCCACGGCACATTTGATCGGCAATGACAACAGCCCGTCCGATGGCCTGCTCAAACGAATTGGAGTCGACGACGGATGCCTCTACCGTCTTCCAGTCGATAGCGTTTCGGGACGAGCGGCCGTCCCCAGGTGACGCCGATGCGTTCTTGGCCGCCACGTGCGCTACGAACTTCCGCACAAGGTCGAATGAACCGATGTTGAAGGGATCAATGGGCGAGGGTGACCCAGCGGGAAGCGCCTCATCAGATGGGAGATCGTCGCGTGTAATGGCCAAGGGACTGGTCTGCGGAGCGTCTTCATCCGTCGTAAAAATCGTTCGCGTGCGCAAGACGCTCTTCACCATCTTCGATGCTTGCAGAGCACCCCGCACTCCAAGCGTTGCGGTGGTCTCGTTCAGGCGCTTTCGGACGCGGCCAACGACGGATCGATTTCTGTCATCCCTCGTTCGCTCGCCGGAGTCATCATAGTGTTAAGAGCGCACAGTTCCTTGAGCAACTCACTGTTCACCGCGGTGAAGCCAGCAATGGCAGAGTGCAGCTCCTGGGAAGTCCTAGTCGACGCAAATGCAGCTTGCTGCGCATGTCGGCGGATCTCGTGGGCCTCCTCTGTCGCTTCAGTGAGGATCTGTTTGGCCTTGGCCTCGACTTCCCGGAGAATTTCGAGAATTGCAAGTTCGAGCTTGGACAACGAAGCTTCGGAAAACCGCTGCGCCTCGACAAAGAGTCGGCCGATCTCGACCTCAGTCGTTTCCACCTTGGCAGCACTGGCCAGCCGGGCGTTGGCCTCTTCGAGCCGGCCCTGTAGTTCCTCGATCGTGCTGGCTATCGTGAGCAGTTCAGAATTCGCCCACTCGACCTCCGTTGTCGGGGCGTGGGCCTCTCTGTCCGCGTCGGCGTGCCGGTGGCTGGCAATGTCCGAGATCGGAGCGTCCGGGTGCGCGTCGCTGGGACCCTCCAGGACGCCGAACACCGAATCGAGAAAGGTGGTGCTCATGGCCCCATTTCCTACCAGCGTCTTCAGGCGATCGACAAGCCGGAATTCGAAGGTTTTGCCTCCTGTTCATACTCCCGTAAGACGGGATACACCTACGTCACCTGGTAATTTACGCTTTCGTGGCCGGCTTGATTCGCAGCCGTCCGACAGCAACGCTGAGCGATCGTCATGTCAACTTTGTCCGTCACGTCTCCGGCAACCGCTGCCCCAGAGTCCCCGGTGTGCTGAGCCGTGGTGGACCAAACCACAGCGTGGCGGCCCGATCCCTACGGCGCCCACGAGTTCCGGTTCTTCTCGGCAGACGGCAAGCCAACCCTGCTCGTCATGGACGGGGGTAGGACGTCGTTCGACCGGCCTCCAACAACCGAGCCCGTACCGGCTCCGGAGACGCCATCGAGTCCCGAGCCACCATCGGCTCCAGTGGTACATGCCGCCTACGAACCTCCGGCCACAGCGGTTGGCGCGGATCACGTCGCGCCTCAGTCCACCGCTCATACAACCGAGGTCGGCACCGAGGACTCTGTTGGCTCCCGGGACCAGCCTCGGTCGGCGGTTCGGGGGGTCGCCGATTTCGCAGAAGGCCCATCAGCCCCGACGGTTAAGCGCGCCAGCCCAGAGGCGCTGAGTCACCCGCTCAAGATCGCCTATGGCGTCGTGTTCGTCGCCTTGGCCCTGAGCGCGTTGGGGCTGATCTATGTCCATCTCCACCACACCGGAGGACAGCATCCGACACAGGCAGCACGGGCCACGACTTCGTCATCGGTCCCTCGGACGACGACCACCACAGTCGCCCTACCGACGGCGTTGCAGACCGCCCCCGAGGCTGCAGCCACCGCACTAGTTTCGAGTTGGTCGACCGGGAACAAGACTGCGGCACTCACGGTGGCGACACCCGCGGCCGTCGCCCAACTTTTTGCGGCGCCCTATAGCAGCGGACTGGCCATAGACCGTGGGTGCAGCACCACGTTCATGCCGATTGTGTGCACTTTTGGGCCTCCTGGAGGCGCGTCGCCGACCGACCCGATCTACGAGGTCCTGGTCTCCCAGGTTGACGGCGGGTGGTACGTGAGCTCGGTGAAGGTCGAGAATTGAGAAGAATGGCGCGGAAATCAGCGAACCTTCGCAAATGTGACACGCGGAAGCTCACTACGGACTGACGGCTCTTAACCGGTTCGGGCCGACGTGCAATTGACGGAGACCGATTACTTGGTGGCGCGAGCCGTGGCTTTGCTTCTTAGCCGCTCTAGGGAGTCTGGCCACCGAGGCCACCGAGGCCACCGAGGCGACGGCTGAAGTTGTAGAAGTCCTCCCATTTCTGGAGCTTTCGTTGAAGAGGCCGGTGTCGTCGATAACGACGCCCTCGAGGAACCGGTAGAACTCCTCCTCGTCGATCCGATGGGATCTCTCGACCTTCCCGCTCAGTCGCGGTGTGGCCGGGCGCATGTAGAAGTGGCCGATGCCGCGGTCAAGAAGGTGCCAATGGAAGGATCCCTGGAACTCTGCACCATTGAATGTCAGTCTGGATGACCTCGACCTTGAAGGGGAGCCGTTCGAGCAGGTAGTCGAGGAACCGGATGGCGGTCTTTTGGTCACATCGTGGATAGGCCGGCAGCATCCGGATCCTGGTGCAGTCGTCGATGGCGGTGAACTGATAGTGCTTCTTGCGCCGAGGGCCGCCGGCGGGTCGGATGAACTTCACGTCGACTTGGACCCGCTGGCCGGGGAGCTGCTTCTCGTAGCGCTTGGAACGCTCCTTGTGGCGCTTGTAGCGCTGCGAGGTCGGGAGTCTCGACATCCTGAGCTTGAGGATCCGCCAGATGCCCGACGGCTGATCCGGATGTCGTGGTAGCGCTTGAGATACATGGCGATCTTGTGGGGCCGAAGTGGTACTTGCTTCGCAGGTAGACGATTCGAGAGACCACCTCGGGTCTGGTCGCATTTGGGCTGTTCAGGGGCGCTGAGGACCCGTCCCGCAACCCTTCTTCGCCGAGCTTTTCATAGCGGCGGAGCCACTTGTAGAAGCACTGCCGGCTTATCCCGTAGTAGCGGCAGGTCGCCGCCACGTTTCCCGTGACCTCTTGGGCGTGACGGATGACCGCCAGGCGGTGCTTGACCTTGCGCTGCTGCTCCCGATTGTCCACGGAGCCCTCCTTTCAGGGGGCCACCATGTAAACAACCTCCGTCAGTTTAGAGCTAATCGACTACATCCCCACACGTGATCGCGTTTCGGGGTTACAAATCTCCGGATCGATCTGCTGGACCTTGCAGATCAGCCAGTCTTGCATCGAGCTCGTCAAAGAAGTTGTAGTCACGGTTCGATGGCGCCGTGGTCGTCTCATCGGGCCACGCTGAGTTGAGCCAATCGGTCTGGGCAGATGTGTCGCTTGAGGGATCGGCGGGCGTATCAGCACGGGTCACGATCGGCGCTGGCGGGTTGGATGGTGTCGGTGACGTCGCCTCTGAAATCGCCACGCTTACGGGCGCGGAAGAAACTCCAATGCTCGGTTCGGGCAAAGAACCATTGCCATTGCCATCGTCTGACCTCGGTCCCGCAGTCAACTCGACGTTGTCCGTAGGTGGCTCTCGGCGTATTTCGAGGGAAGTTTTGGGGCTAGTCCCCACGAAAGAACGGGGGGCAGCAAAGTCAGAGGCTTCAGCCTGCGTGTATCTCTCGACGTCGGGGGCCGAGTGGCAGGTGCACTCGAGTCTTGCGTCCCGGACTCGGCGCGCCAACGACACCTGTCCCTCGGTGAGCGCGCGCAGCACGTCGATGAGCTGGGGGAGCAAGCCTTTGGAGGAGATATCAGCCGCGTCATTGCGTCGTGCCGTGGCCTGACCGCCGACGGCGGCACGGCCACCGGTCATTGAGCCGCCCAAGGGGGTCGAGGTCGGATATGCGGGGGATGAGCACATGGGAACGTCACTCGTAGGAGAAGTTCTTTAAGTGAACCGTTCGTGACGGGCATGAGACGGGTAGGCAATTCTCAGATGGTTTGATTGGTGTCACCAGGCATCTTACCCCTGAGCAGGCCTCAAACGCGACAGGCGTCACACGACAGGTGTGACTCTGCGGTCGACAGAGATCTTCGATCCGCAGGCCAATCGTTGCCGACGCCATACACCTGGCGAGGTTTGCACCTTGGACATCGAAAAATCTATCGGCTTCGCGCTTACTTGCTGGCGAATCTGACCCAGCCCACTTGGCCGGTGCCGGCGTACACGTGAGGGCAACTCGGCGGTTGGGCCATCCCGTACTCGATCCTGCCATTGAGCGCGGATGAGCACCGTCGGGAATCGAGTCGTGCCGTACGTGCAGAGCCAGCACGGTGTGGCCGCCGAAACCACCGTGGCGGACCAGGCGGGAAAAATTCGGACGGGCGGGCGTTAGGGATCCGACGCCTTCAAGCAGGAGACCGTGCTGCAAAATCAAGACGTCCCAGTGGCCTACGCTCAGGAGATGATCCGTGACCATGCGGCCAGCAGTGCGGCGCGGCTTGCCAATCAGACGTCCGCCTGAGCCCCCATCCCCATGAAGGCAGAACGGCTGTGACGACCCCTCGCCTCGAATCCCAAGACGCTTCTGAGCGCTGGAGCGATGTGCGTCTCGACGCGTGGGTCCTGTGTGCGGAATTCGTCCAACGGATCGTGTCCGAGGCGCGCGCCGGAGTGGCCAGAGACCTGGCGGCAGACATTCCCGACGTCGATTGGGCTCCGATATGGCAAGCCGGAGACGGTGCGCCTTCCGACGAGGCCGCGATCGGCAGAATTGTCCGAGCGGCGTGGGAAGCGGCACGGGGAATCTCCCGTCATCCACCTGAAGCGCTTTCGCCGTCCCAACCGACTTATCGCTCCAATGGCGTCGCGGTATTGGTGGGTGTTCCAATAGCGAGCCCTGCCGAGATCGGCGCCGACACCGTCGTCCTCGTGGAGCCGCTCGGGCATCCGGCTGAACCAGGCGTGGTCTTCGTCGACGCTGGTGCGGCCCCGCCCGATCCAGGTCCGGCCCCGGCGCAACCCACGGCGTCGGTCGGCGAAACCGTTGACAATGCCGGTCTCGGTGGCGACGGCCGTGGTCGATCCGGCGACTGTGGAGCGGCACGCACCGCCGACGGCGGAGGTCGATGTCGTCCACGCACACCAGGCGCCGATCACCGGCACTATCCCCGTGCAGTCCCCGTGGTTCCACGTCTTTACCTGGACCCGCAACGTGGGCGCCATCATCTTGCTCTTCGTCGTGTGGCAGCTGTGGGGTACGTCTATCTCCCAGCACCAGGCACAGAGCCAGCTCAAGTCGGAGTTCGACGCACTGCGGGCACAGCACGCGGCTGGGTCACACGCTTCCAAGCTGACTCTGATCTCTGCGGCCACCCGAGTGTCCTCCCCGGGCGACGGGAAGGTGGTTGCGGAGATACAGATTCCCGCGATCGGTGTGGACCAGTACGTCGTCGAAGGGACAACGGAGTCCGATCTGTCCAAGGGACCGGGACACTACATCGGAACCGCGATGCCTGGACAGGCGGGCAACGTCGCCATCGCCGGCCATCGGACCACGTACGGGGCCCCGTTCAACGGCCTGGGCCGGCTCGTGCCAGGAGACCGGATCATCCTGACCACCACGTTCGGCCAGAGCCTGACCTATGTGGTGTCGGGGACACCCCAGGCGGTCTCACCCAGCGACGTCGGAGTCCTCAATTACTTCGGGGACAACAGGATCACCCTGACCACCTGCAACCCAGAATTCTCCTCGACACAACGACTGATAGTCGTGGGGAAGCTCAAGCAGCCGCTGTCCAGTCCGGCGGTCAAGCACCTCTCGTACCACGTGGTCAATCCTGCCATCGCCAGCTGGAATTGGTCACTGCTCCCGGCCGTCGGGCTCGAGGTGTGCCTGCTGCTTCTCCTTGCGCTGTCGTACCGGCGGTTTGGCGCTTGGTTCGGGGCAACCGAGAAGTGGCTCATTCTCGTTCCGTTGTGGGCGGCCGGCCTCTACCTGCTTTTCGGCACTCTGACCCACTTCCTTCCTGCCGCCCTCTGAGCGACGTCAGCTGGTCGAACTCGGTCAGCCGAGAGGGCGGCGAGGCGATTGCGTTGAGGAGCGAGCTGTCCGTCGGGCCAGTGTTGTAACTGCATGGACCCAACGGGTCGGTAAGCCAGTTCCACACCAAGAACGCGCTGTCGCCCGTCGGCGAACTGCGCCGACATCTTGGCCGCCATGTCCTGGGCTCGCTGTTGGAGGCTCACGCAGCCGGCTCTGGCCGTTGCCGGCCTCGATCCCGGCCTCACCGGTGATGATGGGCTTGTCGAGGGCCTTGGCCTGGGCGAAGCGTACCGCTAGCCCGTTCCATTGGTCCCCACCGAGCGGCACCGACTCCGTAGTAGTCGTGGACGCTCAAGACGTCGATGCCCGAGGAGGCTCCCACGCTCCTGGTAGTCGGCCCCGGCCATGCCGCACTGCGATCCGCCAGGAAGGCCGGCCTCGACGAGGTGCTCGGGGTCGAGGAGGTGGATCTGCCCTCCCACCGTGGTGAAGAAATACGTCAGTGCGTTGGCAGCGGCCGCCTCGTCGGGACAGGTCTGGTGTCCAGAACAGTTTGTCGGTTGGAACGCGGTGGGGCACGTCGAGGCCTCGGCCTCGCTCATGGGCTCCCACATGCCGAGGGCGGGCGAGTCGGCATAGCGGCTCACGATGTCGTTCATGTAGTCCCAGTACGAGAGCGGGGTCAGGCCGCGTCCGTCGGAGTTGGCGGCGGAGTTGTACACGTCGTTGAAGCCACCGGAGTACCAGGCCTGATCCTGCCAGTGGCCACCGTCACAGGTCCCGCCCTGGTCGCTGATCACCGGGATCAGGTAGACGTGATACTTGGCGGCTGCGTAAAACACGTTGTCGAGGGGTGCCCAATCCAGCTGCCCGGTGTTGACGTTGGTCGCCATCGACCCCTGGAAGGCCCAGAACCGCACGAGGGAATCGGGGCGGAGCGAGGCGAAGAAGGCGTCGATCTGGGCCGTGGTGGCCATGGTGCCGCAGCCGGCGTTTGTTCCCCAGTCGGTCGCCAACTGATAGGCGTTGTAACCGGTGAATACGGTGGGCGCCCCGGCGATCTCGAGGTGCTGGCCCTGCGCCGTGATCGGCAGCTGTCCGGTGGGGACGTAGGTGAAGCGGTCCTCCTTGCCCGCGCTCGTTGTGCCATCAGGCATCACGACGCGGACGTCAACCGTGTCCGCTCCGACGGGTGCCACAGCCGAGATGGTCGTGGGCGAGGTGACCGTGAAGTCGGATGAGGCGTTAGTGCCGAAGTAGACCGCGGTGGCTCCGGTGAACCCCGAGCCGGAGATCTCGATGGTCTCACCGCCGCCGGCCGTCCCGCTCGAGGGGGTGAGGGAATGGACCGAAGACGACGTGGTGATGTCGCTGAGCGAGACACCGGGATTCACGGATGTAGTGCTCGCGTTCGACGCTGCTGCGGTCCCACTCGGGGGCGGCGCGGTGGTCGGCGAAGCCGCGGCCGCCCGGCCGGTGGCTGGCGACCCCTCGTCCTTCGCAACGCCGAAGGGGTGGACAACGCCGTCCGTCGTCAAGATCCAATAGCCTCCGGCCGGCGCGGCCGCCATGGAGCCCACGGGAGCCGACCCTCCCTTCAGAGATCCGTCGTTGACGGCATCACCGAACCCGTAGACCGTGCCGTCCCGGCTCACCAACCAGTAGCCGTCGTTGTCGGGTGTCGGTGTCATGTTGACAATCGGACTGGCAAGAGGGCTCGACCCGAGTGATCCCTCGAAGGTCGCATCTCCGAAAGCGAAGATCCCTCCGTCGGATGCCACCAACCAGTACCCCTTTCCGTCGTCGGTGGGAGCCATGCCCACGATGGGATCGTTGAGGTGGCGGGAGCCCATCGATCCCTCGAAGGTCGCATCTCCGAAGGCGAAGATTCCTCCGTCCGATGCCACCAGCCAGTAGCCGCCACCGTCATGGGTGTTAGCCATTCCGACCACGGGTTGGTTGAGATGCAGAGAGCCGGTCGAGCCCCAGAACCGGGCGTTCCCGAATGTGAAGATCCCACCGTCGGCCGCATCAAGCCAATAGCCACCGCCGTCGGGAGTCGCTGCCATGCCCACGACGGGCTGGTTGAGCGTGCGCCCCGCCATGTCCCCGTGCGATGCCGCGTCGCCAAAGGGCTCGACGTCGCCCTTGTTGGATGCCACCCAGTAGCCACCGCCGTCTGGGGTGGCGGCGATCCCGATCCAGCTCGTCGAGATGGTGGTCGTCGCAGCGGCCTGCGAGGGTGCGGGTGCCACGAATGTGGGTACCCAGCCGACGACGACGAGAGCTGCGAGGGCGACGACCAAAACCCGGATTCGGACCATGAGCGTGCCCTCGACCCTATGAGCAACGACGTGCCGATCCAACCGCAGCACCGAACCCCCCAATTGACGTGGGGATTGGCGCGCCGAGGTACTCGCTTGAGCCCGACTCGTGCTGAACTGAGCGCCAGTTCCCCGCCATGTCCGCCCGTGCGGGACAAGTGTGCTGTCGGAAGGTCTGACCGTCTCCCTGAGCAGGATCCGGCCTGGCCGACGGATTTGTGGTCGCATTGACCGCTCTCACAGAGACGATGCGCCGTGATCGAGGGGCAGGACGTCGGTCTCTGCCACGCCGATCCCGACGCGGCGGTGATGGCGGAAATGGGAAGGTGCCAAGGTTCTCGTCACCTGGACCGCTCGTCTCGTCGTCAGAACGCGACACCTCCCCCTTGGCCATCTTGCCCTTCCCGTTGGGCTGGACGGCCAGGACGGGGAGCCGACCTCTTTGGCCACTGCGAAGAGGGTCAGTCGCCTTCCTCGCAAGGATCCACCGGCCGAGATAGTTCTCGCCCATTGCCCGCACCGCTACTCACGTTCGTCAGAACACGGGGTGCGAAGCGTGGCACGGACGCTTCCGAGACCCCTCGTGCTCGAAGCAAGCTGACCCTTCTGAGTGTGCGTGCTCGGCCTGCGGCGAGACGATGAGGTCCGCGTCAAGCTATTCGCCAGGCGGTTTACGCCGACGAGCGGCGTTGCTCGCCAGTGAGCACGGGGCTCAGCGAAATCACGAAGATGCTGGGTGCATCTCCTCGTACTGCTCCAATGTGAAGCGCGCGATCGCACCGATCGGATCGAGAGCAGCTGTGCCAGTGACCAATACCTGCAGGGATCCCTTCAGGAGGACCACGGTGGTCACGGTCGTGTGCCCGGCCTGATCGGCGAAGTAGTACGCCTGGTCCCCAAGACCCGTGATGGGACCCAACTTCAGCCCCCGCCGTTCGAACGAGGTTCTGTAATCGACAAATCTGGAGGCACTGGTGTCTGGGTCGTAACGAATGATCACGGCCGCGTTGGTGGCGCGTACGGCGATGTATGCACACTCAGTCGTTGCACCACGAGTCAGGGTCTTTGGAAAATTCATGCTCTCCTCGAGAGCCGTTGCGACTATCGACGGGGGCACCAGTTTGCACAGTCCCGTATTCGTCGTCGTTCTCGCAGATGACGTGGGTGTGGTTGTCGCAGATGACGTGGGCGTGCTGCCGGGTGATGAGCACGCGCCCGCGATCACTGTCAGGCCAGTTACTGGGACCAGCAAGAGCCATGGCAGTCGGTTCCGCACGGCGGCAGATTACACATCGCGCCGATTCATCTCGGATCGGCGGGCGGAAGTCGCCCCGAACCGCTGCCCCGCCTGCGAGACGGCCCGGTCGTCGTTTGTCTACTTCACAACGTACCCCTCCGGCGACCACCAACCGGGCCGACCGTGACGATTGCTTAGAGGTCGTGAGGAGAATATGGCCGTCCGCCACGGGAGGGTTACCCGAAGGTTATTTCTGCGTGTCACCTGCGCACTTAGCTGCTCCTTACGTTGACCGCTGCCCTGCCCCATGAGAGAACGGGAGTGTCGTCCCGGAGCGCCGACGGTCGGTGTCTCGTTCTCAGATCGAATCCAAAGGAGCCACCGAATGTCGATTCGGCACGTCTTAAAGACTCTCGCCGCCTGCAGCGCCGCCACGTTGTGCGGCGCTGTGCTCGCGCTCGGTTTGGGTACGGGCCCGGCTGGCGCATCCTTGGTCAGTCCAGACGGAAACACCACGCTGAACACCATCGGCACCGTGACCCCAGGGACGCCGTACTCCAGCGGTCAGACGATCACAGTCACCGGCATCGCGAACTCGACGCTGAACAACACCAGCTTGGGCGATGCCTGCGTTCCGGGTCAGTTCGTCGCACCCACCTGCACCGGGTCGAACCCAACCGGCAGCGCTAGCGGTGTCTTCTACATCGAAGAGTGCACCGACCCCGGTGGCCTCGTCGCCAACCTGCCCAACAGCGCGAGCGGGTGTGAGGCGGCGACGGACGACGTGAGCGTGTCGAAGACGACCAACGGCTCGTTCTACGATTCCGGGTTCACGGTTTATGCCCTCCCGGACCCGGGGACGCTCGGCTCGGCCTCCATGACCGGGACGTGCGGCGTGGCGCCGAACCAGTGCGTCATCGGCATCTTTGCCGCCAACCCGCAGTCGGGCAACGGCTTCAGCTACCCCCACCTCTTCTCGGCTCCGTTCCAGGTTGACAAGCAAGCCGACTTCGGCAGCGGCGCCGAGGCGGGCCTGGATCCGGGTGACGGTACGCCCGAGGTCCCGCTGGCAATCGGTCTACCGCTGGCAGCGCTCGCCGTGATCGGCGGTTTCACGATCCGTAGCCGTCGTCGGCGCCAGCAGCGAATCGCCTAAACGGGTGACCACACACGCTCTGAATCCTGGCTGCCGCGGAAAAATTGAACCGGCATTCGAGACCAGGGAAAGGGCTGAGCAAGCAAATCACTTCAGTACTCAGGGAAACAACAAAAGGAGAGATCAGGAACCATGAAAGTTCGCAAGTTGCGACGCAGATTTGCGCTCGCCTCAACGCTGGGTGCGGGAGCTATGGCTGCCGCACTCATCTTGAGTGCGGGAGTGGCTTCCGCAAGCACCGTCCCCGCCTACCCAGGCACGGCCGGCGCTCCGGTCGCTGGGTTCGGGCTTTACCCCAACTGGCTGCCGCTGAACACGAGTACTGGGGCCGAGCCGACGAACCAGGTGGACAACTCCGAGGGATCGGACACCACGTTGTTCGTCATGCAATCCATCAGCGACCTCTACTCGCAAGCGGGCATCAACCCGTTCTCGTGCACGGACAACACGAGCCCAAACGGGACCTGCGAGACGCCGACCCAAAACAGCGGTGTGAACCCGAACAACTCGCAGTCCGACGAAACCGACAACTTCGCGGGCTCTGAGGAACTCGTCGGCATCAACGATGTTGGCTCGGGCAACGGTCTGAGTGAGCTATGCAGCGCCGGTAACCCCGTCAACGCGCCGTCAGGGACGACGGTCGACTACGCTCGTGCGTCAAGGCCCGACACGGCGGACGTGTGCCCTGGCGATGTGGGACTCGGGTTTGCCAAGGACGCCGTCGTGGCTCTGGACTTCCAGTCGATCATCCCCTCCCTCTACGGGGCTGCGACCGGCTACGAGACCCAGACGGACCCGCAGTGCACCACTGCCGGTGAGTACCCCAGCTACGCCGCGTCGAACGGAGCGGTGACCTGCACCGCCTTCCCCGACTCAGGACTGATCGGGCCGGTCGCCGATGGTTGGCTTCCGACCGACCCGACCAACTGTGGCACCGGGGGCGGTCCGGCGTGCTCGGGAACACCCTTCACCGACATCGACAACACCCCCATCAGCGGTGGGACCGGTGCGACCTCGGTCGCCTACCGGCTGTTCTGCCAGCACGGGCCGAGCACCACGCCCAACGAGAGCCAGATCACGGACTGGGGCCAGCTGACCAACCTGGGGGGCAACCCCCTCGGCGACGGCACGCCCATCGGCGTCCCCATCCGCATCATCGGCATCAACAGCGGTTCGGGAACCGTCTCGACGTTCTACAACTTCGCCCAGTCGGGAATCGGCAGCCCGAGCGTGAGCGCCGACTGCGGCGGCGGCGATGGCACCGTCTCCAGCCATGACGTGGACGTAAATGCGGCTTCGGGCAAAGACCCTGACGCGAACCAGGGTCCCGCCGGTTCGAGCTTTACCGCAAACCCGGAAATATCGCTCGAGAATGACGCCAACCAGATCGGCGACTTCGCCAACAACAACTGGCCGGGCGATGCGGCCGACCAAGCCGTCGACATCGCCACGTCGCTCTACTCCATGAGTTACGGGGCGTACGTCAGCAACCCCAATGCGGAGGTGACCAGCATCGAGACCGCGGTTCCGTCGGGGGACCCGAGCACCTTCACCGAGAAGATCCTGACTGAGAACACCAAGAAGGTCAGCATCGCGAACGAAAGGTCCAACGCCTTCCCGACGTCGCGGACGCTGTTCAACTACTACCTGCCGACCACGATCAGGGCGTCGGCGGCAGGGTTCTTGAACTGGATGTGCGACTCGAACTCTGCGATCCAGAAGGGGACGGACCACATCGACGGAGGAAACTTCGACACTGACCTCACCAATCTCATCAATGGTGAGTACGGATACTCCCGGCTTACGGACACCACTTCGGAGCTCCCGGCCGCCAGCCAGACTCCGGCGGACAACGTGCCGGGCGGGGGTGTCAACGGTTCGTGCGATGCGAACCTCGCGATTTCCTCGATCTCATCGGACGGCACCACGATCACGTTGACCAACCCGGCTCCGACCGGTTTCGCTGGCACTGCGAATGCTGGGGACCAAGTGATTCAGCCAGGTTGGACAGTCAACCTGCCGTCCGGTGACTCGTGGGCCCTCCCCTCGGGTGGTGACAGCGTGAAGTCGGTCAGCGGCAGCACCATCGTGCTGAACTCGGCTTTGGTTGCGGGAACGGGAACCACGACGCCGACCATCTACTTCCCCGGCCAAGCGCCTGTGATGTCGGTCGGCAACGTAGGGAGCTGAGAAGACAGGAGTAATTGACCAAGTGAGCCCTGGGGGCTGGACCATCCCCCCGGGCCCTAAAAGAGCAGCGTGTAGTACCCCGATCCGAGGGGTGTCCAGCGACCAATCGCCGGGCACCCCTCGGTGTCGGTCAGCAGCGCAGCAAAGGATGTCTCTGCAGGAGCGAACGGTAGAGAGCTAGAGAGACGGAAAGAAATGCGTGGAGTTCAAGCAACCGCAACAGCGGAGAGAAATCAGGTGATCACGCCGGCCTCAAGAACGAAGGGCCCCGGTAGATCGGGCCACTCACCCGGACGTTCCGTCTCATTGGGACTGCAGCTCATCGGGGCGGTCTTCGTGGTCGCGTCCGTCATCGTCGGGGTGTTCGCTTCTCACGCAGGTGCATCGCCCCTGTCTAACGGCACGGTGACGCTCGAGGTCGGCAACTCGGTTGCCTCGAGTCCACTCGCCGACCACCAATCAGTCACGGTCTCGGTTGAGGCGAACTCGACGCTCAACCGCAGTTCTCTCGAGGCCGCGGGATTTCCCAGCGGAGCCGTGGCCATGAAGATCCTCGAATGCGCCGATCCCGGCGGGCAAACAGCAAACCTACCGACGAAGCCGACGGAATGTGATCCTTCGACCGTTGATGTCGGAGCGAGCCTGCAAGAAGACGGAAGTGTGCTGGATTCGGGATACACGATCTATGCCCTGCCCGACCCAACTGAGCTCGGCGTCTCCAACGGGACGCTCTGTGACATGGACCACCAATGCGTGCTCGGAATTTTCTCGAATCAGCTCGATTTTACGAAGCCGCATCTGTTCTCGGCGCCGTTCCAGGTCGCGGCGACGAGCACCAGCGGCGGTGTGGCAACCTCCGCGAGCACCCCAGGTTCGTCGGGCAGTGCTGGCTCAAGTTCCAGTGGCGCATCTTCTAGCGGCGCGTCGGCTGGGGTTTCGGTTCCCCCCGCCACGCTTGCGGACACGGGAGGTCCGATCCTGTGGCCCTGGCTTCTCGGTGTCGGCGCGATCCTGTTGGTGGTCGGAACCGTCCTTCGTTTCCTTCGCCGGTCCGCGCCCGAGGTCCGCCGTTGATGGTGACTTGGCGCGGGCGTCACCAGAGAAGATCGCCGTGGCGCCAACGAGCGTTGGCCCTGGTGTCCCTGGCGACGCTGCTGGCCGTGCTGTCGACCTTCATCGCCTTCGTCGCTGTCACGCCCGGTGAGGCCTCGACGCTCACCAGTTCCGACGGCTACACGACCCTCAGCACAATCGGGACCGTGACCGCGGGAACGCCCTATACCAGCGGCCAAGCGATCACGGTGAGTGGCATTGCAAACCCGGTGTTGAGCAACGCCAACCTCGTCGCCAACGATGTGCCCGGCCAAACGACCGGGAACCCGACCGGCAATTTCTCCGTCGAGGAGTGCACCGACCCAGGTGGCCTCGTCGCCAACCTGCCGACCAGCGCGAGCGGTTGCGAGAAGGCGACCGAAGATGTCAGTGTCTCGAAGACCAACGACGGCTCGTTCACCGACACCGGGTACCAGGTCTACGACCTCCCGGACACGAACCTCGGCTTGCCCACGATGACCGGGACATGCGACGTGGCCCCGAACCAGTGCGTCATCGGCATCTTCGCGACAGACCCGCAGTCGGGGAACGGGTTCAAGTACCCCCACCTCTTCTCGGCACCGTTCAACATCGTGGTCGGCGACGGGCTGGACTTGGGAGACAATCCGGGTGACGGGTCGGCGCCAACGATCGCGCAGACTTCGGCCGCCAACTCCACGGTGGTCGCCAGCCCGGCCACCGCCGTCGCAGACGGGGTCGATACGGCCACGGTCACCGTTACGATGAAGGACATCAACAAGAACCCGGTGGGCAGCGGGAAATCGGTCACGCTGTCCCAAGGCTCCGGTCACTCCACCATCGACGTCAACGGCACAGCCGGGTCCACGGCGGTCACCGACTCGAATGGTCAGGCGGTGTTCACCGTCAGTGATACCGCGGCCGAACAGGTCACCTACACGGCGACGGACACAACCGACAGCGTGACGGTCAGCGACACCGGATCAGTGACCTTCACTGCGCCAACGGCCTCTGCGGCCAACTCGTCCATCGCCGCCGCTAGCTCGGCGGTTCCGCAGAGTGGCAGCACCACCGTCACTGTCACACTGAAGGACCAGGGGACGCCTTCCGAGCCGATCACCGGAAAACTGATCACGCTCTCGCAGGGTAACGGCCACTCGACCATCGCGCCTGCGTCAACCGGGTCGGCCACCACCAACGCGCAGGGTCAGGCCAGCTTCATGGTGTCCGATACCAGCGCCGAGACCGTGACCTATTCGGCCGCGGACACGACCGACGGCATTCCGTTGACGGGCCAGACCGTCAGCGTCACCTTCGGGAACCTCGTCGTCTCGCCCTCTCAATCCACCGTGACGACGGCGACACCGATCGTGGCGACCGCGACCAGCAGCGTTTCGCAGACATCTGGGACCGTCGACGTCACCCTCCTCGACGGCGCCAGTGCCGTCAGCGGCAAGACGGTGGAACTGATGAGCTCGTCTTCCAGCACGGCGGTGATCACGCCGAGCTCGCAAACGACCGGCTCCAACGGTGTGGCGGCGTTCACGGTGAGTGACCCAACCGCCGAAACGGTGACGTTCAAAGCCGTCGACACGTCGGACAGCAACCTTGCTCTGACGGCGACCACCCAGGTGAACTTCGAAGTGCCCGCGGTGTCTGCCTCCACGTCGGGGATGTCGGCGTCGCCGGTGAGGGTCCCAGCCGACGGCGTCTCCGCCGCCTCACTTACCGTGACGATAGAGGATCAGTTCGGAAACCCTCTTGCGGGGAAGACGGTGACCATCGCCGAGGTTGTCACGGGCACGTCGAATCCCTCAGCCACGGGTCGCGTGGTTCCCGCACAAGGGTCAGGCGGTGTCGAGATAACCACGACGAACGGAAGCGGAGAGATCACCTTTGTCGCGAACGACACCACCGCGGAATCGGTCACGTACACGGCGACAGACACCACCGATAACGTCACGGTGAATCAGACGCAGACCGTGACGTTCCTCGCTGGTGTTCCTCAGGTCAGTCAGTCGACAGTGCAGGCCAACCCCACCAGTGTGCCGGCCGACGGCAAATCGGCGTCGATGGTCACGGTCACGCTCGCAGACCACAACCAGAACCCAGTGCCGGGCATTACGGTCACATTGACTGCCTTGAACGGCTCGTCGGTGATCGCGCCGGCATCGGGAGTCGCGACAAACTCGGCAGGCCAGGCGACTTTCAAGGTCACCGACACGACCTCGGAGGTCGTCCGGTATCGGGCAGTAGATACCACCGACGACCTGCCACTAGTGGGCGAGGAGGTCCAGGTCACCTTCGGCACACCACCACCTACCGCACCAGCACTCGCCGATTGCGACATCGTCGCCGGTAGCACGTTAGTGCCAGCGGACGGTCACTCCAGTGCCACGGTCGAGGTGATACTCAACGACGCCAACGGGCTGCCGCTGGTCGGTAAGACGGTCAGTCTGCTCCCGACGTCGGTCAGCGCGGTCGTGTCCCCTGCCACGGCCGTCACAGATGCGACGGGCACGGCCACCTTCACGGTGACAGACAAGAAGTCCGAGAGTGTCACCCTCACTGCAACCGATATCACGGACAACACGCCGCTCACCGGCTTGAGTGTCACGATCTCATTCACACCGGCCACCGTCGCGACTTCAAGTGCCGGAACTTCAGGTGGCAGTTCACTGAACCGACCCGTCGTGGGCATGGCCGCCATCCCCGACGGCCACGGCTACTGGCTGGTGGCCTCCGACGGGGGCATCTTCAACTACGGCGACGCCGGCTTCTATGGCTCGACCGGGGGTATCCACCTGAACGCGCCCGTCGTGGGCATGGCTGCCACCCCCGACGGCAAGGGTTACTGGCTGGTGGCCTCTGACGGTGGCATCTTCAACTACGGCGACGCCGCTTTCTACGGCTCGACCGGGTCGATCCACCTGAACCGACCCATCGTGGGCATGGCCGCCACCCCCGACGGCAAGGGTTACTGGCTGGTGGCCTCCGACGGTGGCGTCTTCAACTACGGCGACGCCGCTTTCTACGGCTCGACCGGAGGCATGCCGCTCAACAAACCCGTCGTGGGCATGGCTGCCACCCCCGACGGCAAGGGTTACTGGCTGGCGGCCTCCGACGGTGGCATCTTCAACTACGGCGACGCCGCTTTCTACGGCTCGACCGGGTCGATCCACCTGAACCGACCCGTCGTGGGCATGGCCGCCACCCCCGACGGCAAGGGCTACTGGCTGGTGGCCTCCGACGGTGGCATCTTCAACTACGGCGACGCCGGCTTCGACGGCTCGACCGGGGGGATCCACCTGAACCAGCCGGTCGTAGGCATGGCGGCCACCCCCGACGGCAAGGGCTACTGGCTGGCGGCCTCCGACGGGGGCATCTTCAACTACGGCGACACCGCCTTCTACGGCTCGATGGTTGGGTAACGAGATGAACGTGAGGTTGGTCGGCGCGGTTCTCCTGTCGGCGTCGTTTACTACGTGCTCGACCCAGAGCCGACAGTGAGGCGTGACCCATGGTGACGCTTGCCACGCCGCCGGATGCCCTTGCCGGCGCAGAGTCGGTCGACGAGACCCCACTCGTGCTCGCGCACCGCTTGACCGGCATGGATCGTGCCTTCCGCGCCCTCTTGGCGACCAGCGGGGCCATCGTGCTCATCGTTTTCCTCTCCATTCTCAGCTTCCTGGCCGTCCACAGCTGGTGGGCGCTCAGGACGTTCAAATTGGACTTCTTCACCGGGACGGTGTGGTCGACCCCCATCCACCCGGGGGTGCTCGGCATCCTCGTCGGCTCGGTGCTCATCGCGATGATCGCCATCACGGTGGCCCTTCCGATCGCGCTCTCGATCGCACTGATGATCAACGAATACGCCCCACCCAAGCTTCACGGATCGCTGACCGGGCTGGTCGATCTACTGGCTGTGGTGCCGAGCATCGTTTTCGGGTTCTGGGGGCTCGAAGCGTTGAACACCTATGTGCACGCGCCCGTAGCCTGGATCGCCGAGCATCTGGGCTTCATCCCCATCTTCCGCACGACAGAGCCGGGGAACTATGCCGATTCGGTCTTCGTCTGCGGCCTCATCGTGGCCATCATGATCATTCCGGTCGTGGCCTCGGTCAGCCGAGAGGTCATGGCGCAAGCCCCTCGGGACGCCTGTGAAGCGGCCCTCGGACTGGGGGGGACGCGGTGGGGGACCATTACCGACGTCATCCTGCCCTTCTCTCGCAACGGTGTTATCGGCGGCGCGCTCCTGGGCATTAGCCGTGCGTTAGGCGAGACCATGGCGGTGGTGCTCGTCCTTTCCAGCAATAACGTGGTCAGCAAGGCCATCCTCGGTCCCGGGAACGGGGACGTCGCCAAGCAAATCGCCGATACGTTTCCGGTTTCCGACATCCACAGTCAGAGCGAACTGACGCTCGCCGGACTCACGCTGTTCGCGACCACCCTGCTCTTCAGCCTGGGCGGCAGGCTCGTGGCGCGCCGTTCGATAGGTCAAGCAACATGACCGACCTCCTCTCGGACCCGGTGAGCGCCGCGCCAGTCCAGCGCGATCGTCCCAATCGGAAGCGGCGCGTGTCCCGGGACACCGTGATCGATCTCACCGGCAGCACGATCGCGGCATTGGCGTTGGTGTGGCTGGTCTTCAACCTGACCGCCAACTCGCTCACCGGGTTCGGCTTCTTCTTCTGCTGGGCCGTTGCCAGTTACGCCATCTACGGCATCCTCGTATGGCGTCGCCACGGAGTCCTGATCATGAAGGACCGCCTGGCCACCGTCTCGATCTGGACGGGTGCCGTCATTGCCCTGGTGGCGTTGCTCGCCGTCGTCTTCTACGTCGTGGCAAAGGGTGCGCCGGTGGTGTTCGCCAGCTTTCCCCGGTTCCTCGTCAACGACATGACGGGGGGCAAATCGGGTGACGCCTACGGGGTCGGCGCGGCGATTGTCGGCACCTTGGAGCAAGTCGCGATCGCAACCATGATCTCGGTGCCGATCGCATTTCTCACTGCGACCTACATGGTCGAGTCCCACAGCGTGCTCGCCCGCCTGGTCCGCAACATCGTGGATGCCATGACCGGCACCCCGTCGATCATTGCCGGCCTCTTCATTTACATCATCTGGGTCGTTCCCCACGGCGTGAACGGAAAGTCCGGCTTTGTAGCTGCCGTCACCCTGTCGATCATGATGATTCCGGTCACCTGCCGAGCCGCTCTCGAGGTCATCAGGGTCGTGCCGGGTTCACTCCGAGAGGCAGCCCTCGCCATCGGGGCACCACAATGGCGGGTCGCCCTCCGTGTCGTCCTGCC
Source organism: uncultured Acidimicrobiaceae bacterium (assembly GCA_963789235.1). GTDB lineage: Bacteria > Actinomycetota > Acidimicrobiia > Acidimicrobiales > RAAP-2 > Bog-473. The sequence goes on from CAWBJX010000004.1 coordinate 287,635, forward strand.
CACGGCGCGCGCCGGTCTGATCACGGCGGCCATTCTCGGCGTTGCTCGAACCGCCGGCGAGACGGCCGAGGTGTTGTTCACGGCCGGCGGTGGTCCTCACTACAACTGGAACCCTCTCCACGGCAACCAGGACGACCTGCCACTCCGGATCTATGAGCAGGTGTTCCAGCCGTCGGCGAAGGCGATCTCGGTGGGGTGGGGCGCGGCCTTCGTCCTCATGAGCTTGGTCCTGACGTTGTTCACCCTGGCCCGGGTGCTCGGTTCGAGTGGCTCGAGACGCCGGCCATCTTGGTTGCGGCGTCGGAGCTCGTCTGCGAGCGAGCCGTAATGCGGCATCGTGACCTGCACCACCCGCTCCACCGATTGTTTCACGCGTGCCTCCAACCCCCAAAGGAGCCAATCCCCGTGAAATCTCAGATGACATCCGCCCTCCAGAGTCGCTCCAGCCAGAGCGCTGGGCCAAGCAGGTGGAACACGGCTGCGCTCGTCGGTATGACGTCGTTGCTCGCGCTCATCGCGATCGGAATCCCCGTGAGCGCTGCTGCTGCGGCCGGGACCACATCCTCCGAAAGCTCCGGAACGTCGACGACGACCTCGGCGGCGCCAACCACAACCACCACCACATGGCCGACCACATCGGCCACGCCACCCGCGGTCAGCGAACGACCATTCGTCACCCCCGTGGGTATCGCCGGGAATGGATCGTCCTTCGCGTCCCCGGCTGTCACGAACTGGGCGGATGAAGTGGGGCAGTCGCCGTACAACATCAGCGTGAGTTATACGCCGAGCTCCTCGGGCCAGGGGCGTTACGAGTTCACCAATGGGACGGTCGACTACGCGGTCAGCGATACCGGATACGTGGATTCGAGCGTCGGCACGACGCCGCCGTCGTTTCCCTTTGAATTCATCCCGATCACCGCGGCCGGTGTCGCCTTCATGTACAACATTCCCGGCCTCACCTCGACGCTCCAGCTGACCAGCTATACAGCGTGTCTCCTCCTGACCGGGCAGATCAAGAACTGGGACGATCCGGCGCTGAAGCAGAACGGGGCCAATGCCAACGTCACGCTGCCGAATCTTCCCGTCCTGCCCGTCACCGAGAGCGATCCCGCCGGGACCAACTTCGTGCTCGAAGAGTACTGCATCGACGAGCAACCCGCCGTCTGGGCCCAGTACGCCAAGAACATGGCGGAACTGGGTGCGCCGCCCAGTGGTGTCCCGATCTCGGCAACGACACCTGGGTCGAATTGGGAGGCTCCGGGTAACGGTTACGACGAGCAGTCGACATCGGCAGTCGCCTCCAACATCGTCAACAACGCCGGTGCCATCGGAGCCGTGCAGGTGAACTATGCCAACGACTCGGGGTTCACGGGGTCCAACCCGGCTAAGGCAGTTGCCGAGGTGCAGAATGCGAGTGGCAAATTCACCCTGCCGACGCCTGTGGACGTTGCTTCGGCCCTGGCCTACGCCACGCAGCTGGCAAACGGAACGCACCAACTCAACTTCAACGGAGTGGGTCCGAACGTGTACAACCCCTCGACGTACAGCTACCTGCTGACGCCGACGAAGGGGTGGTCCAGCGCCAAGGGGGACACGATGAGCCAGTTCGTGAACTACGTCCTCACCCTCGGTCAGCAGGTGGCACCGAAATTCGGGTACGCCAGTCTGGGTCTTTCGCTCGAGCGCTACGGCATTGACCAGGTCATCGCCAATGTTCCCGGCGCAGTCGACCCGAACGCGGCAGAGAGTCAAGCGTACGCCTGCGGTGACCTGACACCCACAGAGGTCCAGGCCGGCCAGACGACTCCCACCTGTGGCGTCACCAACGGCGCTGCTCCTCCGGCACCGCCCGGGGCAACCAACGTCACCCTCGTCAACGGCAACACGGCCGCGGGCACCGCGGCAGGTGCGGCCGCACATGTCGGGAGCAGTGGATCCGAGGCGAGTGGATCGGGGGCCGGCGGATCTGGAGCGGGCAGCGGGGGCGTTGACCCCACAGTCGCGCTCACCGGAACGACGTCCATGGCCTCTACCGGAAGTGATCCATTGCCCCTGATCGCCATCGGCGTCCTGCTTCTTGCCGCCGGATGGATCGGCCGTCGCCGGCTGCAGGCTCACCGGCGAACCGGGGGATCTTCATGACCGGGCAATTGTCTGGGCGGCGCTTCGGCGGGTTGCTCGTTGTGTGCTGTGTCGCACTGGCGGCGCTGGCGATCGGGCTTCCGACCCCGGCCGGAGGGGACACCACCGACCCCACGACGCTGGTGGGCGAAGGGGGCTCGTTCCTCACACCGGTGACAGATGTCCTGCTCAAAGCGGACACCGGCCTTGCTCCTCTGAACCCGTCGTACACAGACGCCGATCTCGACAACGCCATCAGTGATTTCGTCGGCAACGGACCGAACAGTTTCGACGCAGACTTCGTCGTGTCGGAGCGCCCGCTGACCTCGACGGAGGCCGCCACCGCGAAGGCCAATGGTCGGACCCTGGCCTACGTGCCTTTTGCCGCCACTCCAGTGGCGGTGGCAACGCTGGCCGTCTGTAACCCGGCAGGTCTCACGGGGAACTCGACTGCTTCGCTGTGCCAGGACATCCCTTTGACGGTACCCCTGATAGCCCAGCTATTCACTTTCAACCTCACCAGCTCGGCGGTGTCCCCCAATCAGGGCCTCCCCTCCAGCCTGACCGGTTGGTCCGATCCGCGACTGTCCCAGGCGAACGGCCAGCCGATCCCCAATAGTGGGATCTACCAGGCATCGACCCTTGAGCCATCGGCCGAGAACACAGCTCTCATGGCGTTGCTGGACAGCAACCCGACTGCCAAGGAACTCTTCGACAACGCCTTGAACAATCCCGCGGCTGACGCAACCACAAAGAGTGACACTCCCTCGGAGACGTGGCCCTTTCACGGAATCCATGCGTTTGTTGGAGGTGACGCCGGCCTCGTCGGGAAAGAGCTGAACATCAATGCAGAGACAGATGCTCCGTCGGCAGCCCTCTCGTGGAACCTGGGTGACGTGTTCCCGCTTTCTTCGGTGTGGGCGGGCGCGCCACAGGGGACCCCGTGGAACATTCCCACCGCGGCTATCCAGAACGCGGCCGGCAAGTTCGTCCCTCCGAGTGAAGCCGCGGCGGCGTCGGCGGAAGGGGATGCCACCATGGACCCAACCACAAACCTGGTGACGTTCAACGCCGACGCCAACAACGCGACCGCCTACAACAACTACATGATGGTGGAGAGTTACCTGGTCGTACCCACCTCGGGTCTTGGGGCGACCAAGGCTGAGAAGTTGGCCCAGTACATCCGGTTCGTCGTCGGGCCGGTGGCCGAGTCGGACGAGGAGACCTTGGGATCGGCTCCCCCGACGCCGAGCATGGTGGCCGCCGACCTGAAGGTGGCGACCGAGTTGGATGCCGAGGCTGCCACGTCTGCTTCCAGCTCCACATCGACATCCCCCACTGCGGCGAGCGGGAGCTCGACGACCTCCACGACCTCGACGACTTCGACCACGGTGGCGGCGGCATCTGCGAGCGCCACCGCGGCCTCCACGAGCACCGGCGGGACCGGAAACACCGGGAGCGGCACTGAACTTGCGACCACGGGCGCGACAGGCGTTGTTCCTGTGCTCGCAGTGGGGGCTGTTCTCGTGGTGCTGGGTGCATTCGGGCGAAGACGAGCGCGGCGATTGAGACGACCTGAGGCAGGGCCGTGACCACCACCGAGCAACACCATGGCATGCCGGTAGCGGCACAACCATTTGCGGCGCCTGCCTCTGGGCCATCGCCGTCCCGTTTGGACGCCACCAACATCGAGCGCGTGGTTCGGTTCCAACAAGGTGCTGGAGCGGATCACGCTGTCCATGGAACCTGGCCATGTCACGGCGTTGATCGGTCCGTCCGGCTGTGGAAAGTCGACGTTCCTACGGATCCTGAATCGGATGCACGAGCTCGTGCCCACGGCGGCCCTGTCCGGATCCGTCACGCTGGACGGTGTGGACATCTACGGGCCGACGTTGCGGGTGACCGAGACTCGGCTGAAGATTGGCATGGTGTTCCAACGACCGAACCCCTTCCCTTCGATGACCATCGCGCAGAACGTACTGGCCGGCCTCAGGCTCTCGGGCACCAAGGTGGCCAATCGTGATGCCCTGGTCATGGAGTGCCTCGAGCGGGCCGGGCTGTGGCGCGAGGCCAGGAATCGCCTCAACGAGGCCGGTGCTGCCCTCTCGGGCGGTCAACAGCAGCGTCTGTGCATCGCCCGGGCTCTGGCCGTCCGCCCCAAGGTGCTTCTCATGGACGAGCCGTGTTCGGCCCTCGACCCCATCTCGACGGGCGTCATCGAGGACACGATCCGGGAGCTCTGCCAGGAGCTGACCATTGTCATCGTGACCCACAACATGCAACAGGCTCAACGGGTCTCCGACAACTCCGCGCTGTTCCTGGTCGACGGCGAGGGGGCTCCGGGGCACATCGTCGAGGCCGGCCCGACGGAAGAATTGTTCAATGATCCTATTGATCCGAGGACTTCGGACTACGTGCACGGTCGCTTCGGATGAGCATCCGTCGAATGCGCGGCGAGGAAGAGCGGGAGCCGGCGGGGCCAGGGGCACGTCCATGACCGAAGCGCTCTACGTCCCCACGCCGACCCCGCGGGGCTCCACGCTCAAGAATTGGCAAGACAAGTACAAGAATTGGCAAGACAAATGGCGGCACCGCTGGACCAATGCGTCTCAGACCACTCGGACACGGATACAAGTGGGTGTGCTGCTCGGTGCCGTCCTGATCGCCTACAACTACTCATTGAGCTCGCTGCTACAGACTGTCGACGAGCAGACGCCACTTGCCTATATCAGCCTGGTACCGGCCATCGCGCTCGGACTGGCGGTCGTTCGTTCCCGGCCCCTCAAGCCTGAGCCACCGATCTACGACCGACAAGTGGATTACGCCATCGGGATCCCGCTGATCCTCACCGCCGTGGCCATCAACGAATTTCTTCCGGCCCGCATGTCGGCCCTGTACTGGTTCTACCGAGTGGACCTCTTCTCGCTCCCCATCTTCGTTGCCGGCGCGGTGGCCATCGTCTTCGGGTGCCGCGTCCTGTGGCGCCAGAAACTGGCGATCGCCTTCCTGTTCCTGGCGTGGCCCTACCCCTACGAGAAGTATCTGCTGGGAGTACTGAACGCCTTCACCAACGTCACCCTGCTGGCCATGGAGAAGATCGCCGGATGGACCCACCTCGCCACGCCAGTCGTCACATCGGACAACGCGTTGTTCACAGTCAACCACCACGGCACGACCTTCTCCCTGAGCATCGTGTCCGCATGCTCGGGGGTCAACGGCGTGGTCGGCTTCCTCCTGGTCGGCTCGGCCTTCGCCGCCATCGTCCGCGGTCCCATCGTGCGCAAGGTTCTCTGGCTCGCCGGTGGCATGATGCTCCTCTTTGCCCTCAACCTCGGTCGCATCACCTTCATCTTTTTCGCCGGAAAGGAGTGGGGAGAATCCGTCGCCCTCAACGTCTTCCATCCGTTCATCGGCCTCGTCTTGTTCTGCGTGGGCGTGCTCGTCATGCTCTTGTTGATCCGCCCCCTGGGAATGCATGTTTACAGCGGCGAGACAAGCCCTCCTATGTCAAGCGCTACGACGCCGCCCCACGGCACGACCTCCGTCTCTTCCACCTCCGGCTCTCCCGAAGGGCCACCGAAGCGCAAGGTGACGCTCGCAGTACCCAAGGTGACCCTGGCCGTGGTGGCCGTGGTGGCGGCAGCCCTCGTCATCGGCGTCAGCGATGTCGAACTCAATGCCTACAACCTCGTGGCGGGAGTTTCTGGCGAGGCGAAGCTGGCAGCGTTCATCCAAGGCCCTGTGGCGCCGGCGGATTGGACCGCACAGTATGACACCACCTACGGATGGGCGAAACCGCTGTTCGGCGACACCTCGATATGGAATCGCTACATCATGCGGTCCAATGGAATCGGCCCTCTCGCCACCAACGCCGAAGTGGTTGCCGACGTCATCAATACCCCCGATCTGTCCAGCTTCTCCGCTTTCGGCGTTCAAGCCTGCTATACGTTCCACGGTTACGCCCTTGCAGATATCACTCAAGTGAGTCTCGTCGGTGGCATCACCGGGCAGGCGATGTCCTACACATCGCAGCAATTCGGCAGCTGGTCGATCGTCTACTGGATCGTGCCGGTGAAGATGGACACCGGAGGAACCAGCTACGAGCGGGTTGTGCTCTACGTCCAGAACTCCGGTCAGGGCGTGGTGGTGCGGGGAATGAGGACCGCGGACTCTGCGCACAACATCGGCGGTTCGTTGAATGCTTCCAACGAAGCGGACCGCGCGCTCATCAACAATCGGACCTTCCTAGTTGCCTTTGCCGATCAACTGATCTATGCCCAGTCATCCCGCTCAGCCACCGTCAACGCCGGGTCGAACGGCATCACGACCTGACTGACGTGGTCTCGAACCGGCCGGTGGACAGGTGAGTTCCGTGGGGTGCTCGATGGAGGTTCGCTTGACCTGCCTGCTCCTGTCTTCGAGGCGGGGTCGGTGACATCGACCTCGGACAATGGCGACGCGTCGGTGGCGTCGTCCGACCACCGGCCCGAGCCAGGTGAGCTCAAACTCAAGGAGCGACGATCCTGGAGGACCTGGCAGCTCTTGACCGTCGCTCTGGTCGCGGCCATCTTCGGGATGTGGATCAACGGGGATACCGGCGGCGGCGCATCGAACGCGGGCACTGACAGCGGCAAGCTGCCTCCTGCGGCCGCTCCGTCCTCCGGTGCACCCGCCGCAGGGAGCACGGCCACGACCACGACAGCTGCTGGAGGCGGTTCCGTCACCACGACCACGGCCGCCGGCGGGTCCACGAAGACCACCGCCGCGAGCGGGTCCACGACGACCACCGCAGCCGCCGGATCCACGACGACCACCGCTGCCGGCGGGTCCACGACGGTGTCCTCGACGGCCGCAGCCGGGCCCGCCCGCGTGCTCCTGCTCTCGCCACAGCTCACGGGCAACTGGACGAGCACGCCGTTCACGACGACCGTCGCCTCGTGGAACATCGGCTGGGCCTTCAGATGCTCCCCTGCCCCGGCCGCAGGCCCCTCGTTCCAGGTGTTCGTGACCCCGGCCGGGTCGTCCCCCAGCGGAACGGCCGCGATCAGCGAGACCGGACCGTCGGGACAGTCGGTCACGTCGCAGTCCAGCATCGGGACGCAGACGCTCGTGGTGCAAGCCCCCGCAGCCTGTACCTGGATCGTCAAGGTGACCGGCTCGTAGCCTCACTCGACCACCCGGGGTCAATCGGCCACGCATTAGATTGACTCCGTGCGCCTCGCGGTCCTTGTCTCGGGTTCCGGGACGATCCTGCGGGCGATGTTCGACGCGGGCCTCCCGGTCAGTGTCGTCCTGTCGGATCGGACCTGTGCCGCCCTGGCCCTGGCCGAGCAGCATGGCGCCGTGGCCGAACTGGTCGACCGGACCGGGTACGGCGGTTTCGGCCCGGAGTTCGATCGGGACGGCTTCACGGCCACCGTGGCGGCGACGCTGGTGGCCCACCAGGTCGACCTGGTGGCGATGGCCGGCTTCGGGACCGTGCTGACGGAGGCCGTGCACCGGGCCTTCCCGAACCGGATCCTGAACACGCACCCCGCCCTGCTCCCGGCGTTCCCCGGCTGGCACGGGGTCCGCGACGCGCTGGCCGCCGGCGTGCCCGAGACGGGGTGCACCGTGCACCTGGCCACCCTGGAGATGGACGCCGGTCCGATCCTGACCCAGGAGGTGGTCCCGGTCCTGCCCGGCGACACCGAGGAGACGCTGCACGAGCGGATCAAGGTCATCGAGCGGACCTTGTACCCCGCCACCGTGGCCTGGGCGCTGGGCGAGCTCGAGGCGGGGCGGGAGATCGAGCCGCCGGCCCGTCCGCCGGTGCGGGCCGGCGTCGGTGGCAGAGTCGGAAGAGAAGGAGAAGACGAGGAGATGACGTCGTGAGGGCGCTGCTGTCGGTCTACGACAAGGAAGGCCTGGTCGAGTTGGCCCGGGGCCTCTCGGACCTGGGATGGGAGCTGGTGGCCAGCGGCAACACCGCGGCCACGCTGAGCGAGGTGGGCATCGTGCACATCGAGGTGGCCGAGCTGACCGGATCGCCCGAGATGCTGGGCGGCCGGGTCAAGACCCTGCACCCCAAGATCCACGGCGGCATCCTGGCCGACCGCTCCAAGCCCGAGCACCTGGCCGACCTGGAGGCCAACGGCATCGACACCATCGACCTGGTGGTGTCGAACCTCTATCCGTTCTCGTCGGACCCCTCCATCGAGCTGATCGACATCGGCGGCCCGACGATGGTGCGGGCCGCCGCCAAGAACCACGAGCACGTCGGCATCGTCACCTCGCCGGCCGACTACCCCGTGGTGCTCGAGGAGCTGCGGGGGTCGGGCACCCTCTCGGCCGCCACCCGCCGCCGGTTGGCCCGGGCGGCCTTCGCGCACACCGCGGCCTACGACGCCGCCATCGTGGCCTGGCTCGACGCCGGGGGGCCCGCACCGGTCGACGGCCTCGAGGGCGCCAGGGCGGCCGACGGCGAGGAGGCGGCGCTGGGCGCCGTCCTGCCGCCGACACTGCACCTCACCCTGGAGCGCACCGAGGTGCTGCGCTACGGCGAGAACCCGCACCAGCGCGGCTCGCGCTACCGCACGGCCGGGACGACCAGCTGGTGGGACGAGATGGTCCAGCACGGCGGCAACCCGCTGTCGTACCTCAACCTCTTCGACGGCGACGCCGCCTGGCGCCTGGTCCACGAGCTGGCCGCCGACGCCGGCCAGCCGGCCGTGGCGATCATCAAGCACGCCAACCCCTGCGGCGCCGCCGTGGCGGGCGACCTCGTCACCGCCTACGAGCGTGCGCTCGAGTGCGACGTCCAAAGCGCCTTCGGCGGCGTGGTCGCCATCGGGGGCGACGTTGGTGCGGAGGTGGCGGCGGCGGTCGCGGCTGGCCCACAGGCCGACGTCATCATCGCCTCGTCCTACTCGCCCGACGCGCTGGAGAAGCTGACCAGCCGGCGCAAGGCCACCCGCATCCTCTCGGGGCCCGCGCCCGAGCACGCAGTGCGCCAGCTGCGCAGCCTGGGCACCAGCGTGCTCGTCCAGGACGTCGACGCCTTCGTCTCGCCCCGGGCCGAGTGGCGGGTCGTGACCAGGCGCCAACCGTCCGACGACGAGTGGCGCGACCTGGTGCTGGCCTGGCGGGTCTGCGGCCGCACGACCTCGAACGCCATCGCCGTCGTCACCAACGGGCAGGCCGTCGGGGTCGGGGCCGGGCAGCAGTCCCGGGTGGTCGCGGCGGAGATCGCCGTGCAGAAGGCGGGGGAGCGGGCCAAGGGTGGCGCCGGGGCGAGCGACGCCTTCTTCCCCTTCCCCGACGGGCTGCTCGTGCTGGCCGACGCGGGCGTGACGGCGGTGGTCCAGCCCGGCGGCTCGGTGAAGGACGACGAGGTCGTGGCCGCCGCCGACGAGGCGGGCCTGGCCATGGTCGTGACCGGCGAACGGCACTTCCGGCACTGATGGCCGCCATCCTGCTCGACGGCGAAGCGCTGGCCGCCCGGATCCGCGCCGCGGTGGCCGACGGCATCGCGCAGCTCAGTAAGAAGGGCGTCACCGTCGGCCTCGGCACGGTGCTCGTCGGCGACGACATGCCCAGCGAGCGCTACGTCGCGCTGAAGCACGAGGACTGCGCGGCCATCGGCATGTACTCGGTGGGCGAGCACCTGCCCGCCACCGCGACCCAGCAGGAGGTCATCGACGTCATCGACCGGTACAACGCCGACCCCAAGGTCAGCGCGTTCTTGGTGCAGCTGCCGCTCCCGGCCGGCCTCGACGAGGAGCAGGCCCTGTTGGCCGTCGACCCGGCCAAGGACGTCGACGGGTTGCACCCCGTCAACCTCGGCCGCCTCGTCTTGGGGACGCCAGGTCAGCTGCCCTGCACGCCGGCGGGCATCCTCGAGCTCCTGCACGCCTACGACGTCCCCGTGGAGGGCCGCCACGCGGTGATCATCGGCCGTGGCGTGACGATCGGACGGCCGCTCGCCATGCTCTTGTCGTTGAAGCGACCCGGCTGCAACGCGGCGGTGACGATGCTGCACACGGGCGTCAGCGAGCGCGACATGGCTGACATCGTGCGCACGGCAGACATCATCGTGGCAGCCGCGGGGCGACCCGCCCTGGTGACGCCGGACATGGTCAAGCCCGGCGCCGCCGTGGTGTCGGCCGGCACCAGCTGGGAAGGCCGCACGCTGATCCCCGACGTGCGGGAGGACGTGGCGGAGATCGCGGGCTGGATCACGCCCCGCCTCGGCGGCGTCGGTCCCATGACACGTGCCATGCTCTTACGCAACGCCCTGCGGGCGGCGGAGCTCGCGGCGAGGTGACCATCGGCCAAGGGACGACGTGACGTGAGACGCACAGCACGACGGCTGGCCAGGGAGGCGAACGGCAGGTGAGTGAGCGGGAATACTCGGAGCGCCCGTGGGGTAGTTACACAGTCCTCGATGACGACGCGCCCGATCACAAGGTCAAACGATTGGTCGTCCATCCCGGGAAGCGGCTCAGCTACCAGCGCCACTCCAAGCGGGCCGAGCACTGGTTCATCGTGTCGGGCACGGCGAAGGTGACGCTCGACGGCACCGTGACCGAGCTCCACGCGGGGGAGTCCATCGACATCCCCCTGCAGGGCGCGCACCGCGTCGCCAACGAGGGGGACACCGACGTCGTCCTCATCGAGGTGCAGCACGGCACGTACTTCGGCGAGGACGACATCGTCCGTCTCGAGGACGACTACGGGCGGCTGGCGACGTGACGCGGATTACCGAGCTGCTCGAGGCCGGCCCGACCTACTCGTTCGAGTTCTTCCCGCCCAAGAACGACAAGGAGCTCGCCACCCTCGCCCGAACCATCAGCGAGCTGCAGCCGTTGGAGCCGTCGTTCGTCTCGGTCACCTACCGCGGCGGCGCCGAGTCGCGCCAGCGCACCTTCGACCTCGTGTCGGGCATGCTGCACACGACCAAGCTCAACCCCATGGCCCACCTCATCTGCGTGGCCCACACCCGTCTCGAGCTGGCCGACATCCTGGTCTCCTTGCGCAAGGCCGGCATCGAGAATCTGATGGCACTCGGTGGCGACCCGCCCGAGGACCCGGCCGCGGGCCCCGGGGAGCTCGCGTTTGCCGCCGAGCTGGTGGAGCTGGCCCGCGCCGTCGGCGGCTTCTCCATCGGTGTGGCGGCGCACCCGGCCGGGCATCCCCGCTCGACCGACATGCCGAGCGATCGCGACTTCCTGGCGGCCAAGCTGGCACTGGCCGACTTCGGGGTGACCCAGTTCTTCTTCGAGGCAGAGGAGTACGAGGCCTTGGTCGCGGACCTGCGCGACCGGGATGTCGACACCCCGGTGCTTCCCGGCATCCTTCCCGTCACCTCGCTGTCGACCATGGGCCGCCTGGGCGGCATGGGTGCCGCCGCGCCGGGCTGGATGGAAGAGCGCCTGCGCGCCGCCGACGCGCGGGGCGGCCCCGACGCGGTGCGCAAGGAAGGGGTGGAACTGGCCACCGAGCTCTGCTCCCGCCTCCTCGAGTCCGGCGTGCCCGGGCTGCACTTCTACACGTTCAACACCTCGAGCGCGACCCGCGAGATCTACGCCGCGCTGGGACTGGGGCCGACCTCCAGCCCGTAGCCGGCGCCTTGGGCGGCGAGCCACACCATTTTCACTCCACAGGTCGCAGGAGGTCGCCCGGCTTGGACCGCGTGGCCACCAACGCCGGCGCGATCGCGATCAGGTTGGCGGCCACGAGCACCCCGACGGTGATCGCCCCGATGAGCAGGACCGGCACCACGGTGACCGGGACCACGCCCAGGTTGTTGGCGAACGCGTTCCACACCGTCTTGCCGACGACGAGCCCCAGCGGGACGCCCACGACGACGCCGACCAGGGCCAGCGTCGTGGCCTGCCAGGAGACCGTCGACACCACCTGGCCGTTGACGAAGCCCAGGACCTTCAACAGCCCGACCTCCCGACGGCGGCGCGAGACGCTCACGACGAGCAGGTGCGCCAGCGTCGCCGCACCGAACACGGCGAGCATCGCCCCGAAGATCAGCGGGAAGTTGACCGCCTCGCCGAAGTTGACCAGGGAGGTCGGCGCGAGGGGTTCCGTGGTGATCGGGGCGTACGCGGCGAGATAGTGGTCGAGTGCCGCCTTGCCCCGCCGGCCCGAGGCGAAGCTGACCCGGACCCCACCGGTCTGCAGGCCGCCCGTCTTCTGTCGGCACGTCGCCGAATGGGGACCGGCGGGGCAGGCGATGTGCACGAGGTCGGCCGTCGTCATCAGAACGCCCGTGCCGAGGCTCACGAACCCTCCGAGCTGCGGGAAGGAGGTCTGGGCCACCACCCGGAACGGCTGGGTTCGCCGGGCCCCCGAATGGGTGGTCGCCGTGACGTCGACGACCGACCCGACGTGCGCGCCCACCAGATGCATCGTCGAGACGCCGAGGCCGACCTGGTCGTCGCCGACCGGAGGATGGCCGACGACCGTCGAGAAGAGGAGCGGGCCCTTGATCGCCGTCCCCACGATGCTCCCGACGATCTTCCCGTCGACCGTGATGTCGGCGGCGCCGACGCCCATGGTGATCCCGGTGACCTCCGGGTTGCCCTCCAGGCTCTGGAGCAAGGTGGCGCTCGCCGGATCGAAGCTGACTTGCTCCGGGTCGCCCCAGAGGGACGGCGTCGCCGTGAGATGGGTGAGGCTGGCGCCGAAGACACCCGTCGCGCAGAGCGCGATCACCGCCAGCACCATGCCCAGGAGAGCGGAGCCCAGCGGGACGGTGGACCCGCCGGAGCGGCGCTCGACGGCGTTGCGCACGCCGATCACCGCCGTCGGCGGTGCCCCCAGGGCGACCAGGCGGGCCACGAGCGCCGAGGGACGCGAACCCGCGGCTCGGTCGTCGCTCCGCTGCGGGCGCGCCGCCCGCAGCGCCGGCCAGACACCGAGCGCCAGCACCACCGCCACGGTGGCGAGCGCCCCGAGCGGGAGCACCAGTGTGTCGAACGCGATCCCGGTGGAGGCCTCGGCCAGGCGCGCCTCGCCGAGCGGCGCGATCGGGGAGAGCGCGGTGGCGATCAGCACGGCCCCGCCGGCGCCGGCCAGCCCCACCACCAGATCCCGTGCCATGTCCAGCGCGAAGAGCTGCCGCCGGGAGATGCCGACCGCAACCAGGGTGGGATGGTCCTCGCGCTCGACGGCGCTCTGGCGGGCCAAGGCCTGTCCCACCACCGCCAGCCCGACGAGCGCGGCGAGCGCGGCCAGGACCCACCACCCCACGGCCTGGGGATGGATGGAGGCCTCGATCGTGGCCGCGACCCCGTCCTCGCTCGAGGCGCCCACGTTGGGACTGGCGCCGCCCAGATTCAGCTGTTTGGTCTCCTGGTCGAATTGGATGAGGCCGGCGGCACCCTGGCGCAGGCGGACGAAGTACTGGTACTGCACCGCCGTGTGGGCGAGCACCGAGCGGGCGAACCCCGGGCCGGCGTAGAGCAGGTATACGGGGGTAGTCCCGGCGGGGAACTCGAACTCGCTGGCCTCGATCCCGACCACGGTGAGGGCGGGGTGCGGGCCTTGGGGAGGGGGAAGTCCCGTGTTCGGATTGTTGTAGGCGGCGGCCTCGGAGGGCGCCTCGAACGGGACGTGGATGACGGTTCCGACGTGGACGCCGTCGTCCTGTTGCAGCGTGAACGAGGCCAGCACCTGGTCGGGCTGCGACGGGTCGGGCAGGCGGCCGGAGACCAGCGTGAGTGGCGACGGGCCCCCGCCTGCCACGACCCCCACGCCGAAGTCGTTGCCGTTGATCGAACGAGCGCATCCCCGACAGGTCGGATTGCCGGTGTCGGGCAGGACGAGTTCCGTGGCCGAGACGACCCCGGGGAGGTGGGCGAGCGCCGGCACCGGTCGGGTGGCGTAGACGATGGTGTCGAACCCGTGCGCCGCCACGAACCGCGGGAAGGCGTTTTCCGTCCGGCGGCCCGCGGCCGCCGCGGCCAGCACGAGCCCCCCGACGACGCTGATCAGGAGCGCGATGGCCAGCCAGGACCGCCAGCGGCGGCGGAACTCGGCGCGGAACACCAAGCCGACTGCTCCCACGGAACGCTCCTTCCGTCACCCTCAGCTTGATTCTCCCAACAGGGGTTACCAAGGTGGCCAGCCTGCGCAGCGCTCTCGTGGTGGCCCAGCGGGGACGGCTCGTGGTGGCACCACTCGGCCAGTGGGCCCCTTCTAGTGGGTAACCTAGTGGGTATGGCCTACGTGGTGGCCCGTCCCAAGGGGCGCTTCGAGATACGGGAGTCGGTCCACACTCCCAAGGGCCCCCGGGCCCGCTCCCTGGCCGGCTTCACGCAGCTCACCGACGAGGTGCTGGCCACGGCCGGCCGCAGGGCCACCCGGCCCTTCGACGCCGAGGCGGTGCGGGCCAGCGCGGCGCGCGCCGCCAGCCCCACCACGCGTCACCGCAGCCCCGAGATGCGGCAGTTCGTCGAGTCCTCCCGGCGGATGGCCGCCACGCTCGACCCGCGGCCGCCACCGACCGGCTCAGCACGCGGCCGGGACCCCGGTGACGCCCTCATCGACCTCCTCGGCCTGGTCGCCCAGGTGTCGGCCTTCGGACCCCCCCGCGCCCGGGAGCCCCTGCGCTTCCCGCCCCTAGCCCGCGTGCGGGCAGCGCGCTCGGTCGGCGCGTCGCCGTGACCGGCGGGACCGGGCGGTGAGCGAGGCCCGACAGTTCGGCAACCTGGCCCCCAAGATCGTCTCGCTCCACGAGATGCTCGACTCGGCCGGGGTGCCGCACCAGTTCGGCGGGGCCATCGCCCTGATCTGGTACCGCAACCCGAGGGCCACCACGGACATCGACGTCAACCTGACCCTGCCCCCCGCCGCCGCGGCGCCCGTCCTCGAACTGTTGGCCCGGCTGGGCGTGACGGTCGGACCCGAGGACCGGGCCGCCGTCGCCGAAGACGGGCAGGCCAGGCTCGACTGGGACGGCTCCTACCTCGACGTGTTCTTCGCCACCATGGACTTCCACCTCGAGATGGCCGAGTGCGCCCGGATGGTCCGCTTCGGCCCGGTGGACATCCCGATCCTCGCCCCCGAGCACCTCATCGTCTGCAAAGCCATCTTCGACCGCCCCAAGGACTGGCTCGACATCGAGGAGATGCTGCGCTGGGGCACCGAGGTCGACGGAGCGCGCACGCTCTTCTGGGTGGGCGAGATCCTCGGCCCCGAGAGCGAGCAGTACGCCCGCCTCGCCGGGGTGCTGTCCGCCGGGGCCGGCGGTACTGCTAATTAGGCGGTCAATTGGGACGTCTCATGAGGCGGTCAATTGGGACGTCGCGGCGCCGCCCCGTAGCATCGCCCGTATGGCAGACCTCATCCGCATGGGCGACGACGGCACCCTCCACGTCCCCGACCAGCCCATCATCCCCTTCATCGAGGGCGACGGCACGGGCGTCGACATCTGGCCCGCCGCCAAGCTGGTCCTCGATGCGGCCGCCGCCAAGCACGGCCACTCCATCGCCTGGAAGGAGGTGCTGGCCGGCCAGAAGGCGTTCGACGAGGTGGGCAGCTGGCTGCCCGACGAGACGGTCGAGGCCTTCCGGGAGCACCTCATCGGGATCAAGGGCCCGCTCACCACGCCCGTCGGCGGCGGCATCCGCTCGCTCAACGTGGCGCTGCGCCAGATCCTCGACCTCTACGTCTGCCTGCGCCCGGTGCGCTGGTTCACGGGCGTCCCCTCGCCGGTGCTGCACCCCGAGCTGGTCGACATGGTCATCTTCCGGGAGAACACCGAGGATGTCTACGCCGGCTACGAGGTGCAGGAGGGCTCGCCCGAAGCCGACCGGCTGACCGGGTTCCTGCGCGAGGAGATGGGCTGGCCCATCCGGGACGGCTCGGGCATCGGCATCAAGCCCATCTCCGAGATGGGTTCCAAGCGCCTCATCCGCGCCGCCCTCAACTACGCGCTGGACCGCAAGCGCCGCTCGGTGACCCTGGTGCACAAGGGCAACATCATGAAGTTCACCGAGGGTGCGTTCCGCGAGTGGGGCTACGAGCTGGTGCGCGAAGAGTTCTCCGACGTCGCCGTCGGCTGGGACGACTGTGGCGGCGACCCCGGCGACAAGCTCCTCGTCAAGGACACCATCGCCGACATCACGCTGCAGCAGGTGCTGACCCGGCCCTCGGACTTCGACGTCATCGCCACCACCAACCTCAACGGCGACTACCTCTCCGACGCCCTGGCCGCCCAGGTCGGTGGCATCGGAATCGCCCCGGGGGCCAACATCAACTACGTCACCGGCCACGGCATCTTCGAGGCGACGCACGGCACCGCGCCCAAGTACGCCGGGCAGGACAAGGTGAACCCGGGCTCGGTGCTGCTCTCGGGCGTGCTCATGTTCGAGCACATCGGCTGGAACGACGCGGCGTCCGACATCGTGCACGCGCTCGAGGCGACCATCGCGGACAAGGTCGTGACCTACGACTTCGCCCGCCTCATGGACGGCGCCACCGAGGTCAAGTGCTCCGAGTTCGCCGCCGCCATCGTCGACCGCCTCTGAGGACCCGCGCCTTCCCCACGTTCCCGCCCCTCCCCGCGAAAGGACCAGCCGCCCATGCCAGCGAAGCCCCCCGTCCACGTCACCGTCACCGGCGCCGGCGGCCAGATCGGCTACTCCATCCTCTTCCGCATCGCCTCGGGCCAGCTCCTCGGTGCGGATCAGCCGGTCGTGCTGCGCCTGCTCGAGATCGAGCCCGCCATGAAGGTGCTCGAGGGCGTCGTGATGGAGCTCGACGACTGTGCCTTCCCGCTGCTGGCGGACGTCGTCGCCACCTCGGACCTCAAGACGGCCTTCGACGGGACCTCGTGGGCGCTCCTGGTGGGCTCCATCCCGCGCAAGGCGGGCATGGAGCGCGGCGACCTGCTCAGCGTGAACGGGGGCATCTTCAAGCCCCAGGGACGGGCCATCGCAGAGAACGCCGACTCCGACGTCCGCATCCTCGTCGTGGGCAACCCGTGCAACACGAACTGTCTCATCGCGCGCTCCAACGCGCCCGAGGTCCCGGCCGACCGCTGGTTCGCCATGACCCGCCTGGACGAGAACCGAGCCAAGGCGCAGCTGGCGGCCAAGTCCGCCGCCCCGGTGGCCGACGTCACCAACGTGGCCATCTGGGGCAACCACTCGGCCACCCAGTTCCCCGACTTCGCCAACGCCCGCATCGGCGGCAAGCCGGCCCCCGAGGTGATCGGAGACCCCGATTGGCTCTGGGGTGACTTCATCACCACGGTGCAGAAGCGGGGCGCCGCCATCATCGAGGCCCGGGGCTCCTCCTCGGCCGCCTCGGCGGCCTCGGCCGCCGTCGACACCGTCGTGAGCCTGCGCACCGCCACGGCCCCGGGTGACTGCTTCTCCGTCGCGGTGGCCAGCAGCGGCCAGTACGGCGCCCCCGAGGGCCTCCAGTTCGGCTTCCCGGTGGCCGCGGACGGCAAGGGTGGCTGGTCCGTGGTCGAGGGGTTCCAGCACGACGAGTTCGCGATCGAGCGCATCAAGGTCACGACCGACGAGCTGCTGGCCGAGCGCAACGACGTGCAGGAGCTGGGCCTCATCGGCTGACCTGGGTAGCACCCCCGGTACGATGCAGACCTGATCCGCGCCCGCCCACCCCTCCCCGTCCCGGCGCACGCCGTCACGGGCTCTTCGCAGCCGTGAAACCGCGGCGAAACACATGCCTGGCACCCTGAGACCCGTGGGAGACCTCTTCGACCGCTACGGCGCGGCCGCCAAAGGGCTCACCGAGGCCGCCTTCGACGAGATGGTCGGGCGTGACGGCGAGGCCCGGATGCCCTACGTCGCCGTGGCCTCCTCGCTGGCCCAGATGGGGCCCGAGGACGTCTCGGCCCGAGCCTCCCGCCTGGCCCGTGCCTTCATGGACCAGGGGGTCACCTTCGACCTCGACGGCGAGGAGCGGCCCTTCCCCCTCGACGTGGTGCCACGCATCTTCACCGCCGCGGAGTGGTCGCGGGTCTCCGACGGGGTGGCCCAGCGGGTGCGGGCGCTCGAACTCTTCCTGGCGGACGCCTACGGCGCCGCACGCATCGTGAGCGACGGGCTCATCCCCCACGACGTGGTCACGAGCTCTCCGGGCTTCGTGCGGGCAGCCCACGGCTACACGCCGCCGAACGGCGTGCGCATCCACGTGGCCGGGATCGACGTGATCCGCGACGAGGACGGCGAGTTCCGCGTGCTCGAGGACAACCTGCGCAGCCCGTCGGGCGTGAGCTACGTGCTGGCCAACCGGGCCGCCATGGCCCGGGTGCTGCCCGAGCTGTTCTGGGGTCAGCCCATCCAGATGGTCACCGACTACCCGGCACGCCTGGTCAACGCGCTGCGCCGCGCCGCGCCGGCGTCGGTGCAGGACCCCACGGTCGTGGTGTTGACCCCGGGGGTGCACAACTCCGCCTTCTACGAGCACGCCCTGCTGGCCCGTCTCATGGGCGTGCACCTGGTGGAGGGTCGTGACCTCGTGTGCCACGGCACCGAGGTCTTCCTGCGCACTACGGAGGGCGAGGTCCCGGTGCACGTCATCTACCGGCGCATCGACGACGACTACCTGGACCCGCTGCAGTTCAGGCCCGAGTCTCTCGTGGGCTGCCCGGGCGTCATCAACGCGGCACGGGCCGGACGGGTCACCATCGCCAACGCGGTGGGGAACGGCGTGGCTGACGACAAGCTCGTCTACACCTATGTGCCGTCGATGATCCGCTACTACCTCGGCGAGGACCCGATCCTCCAGAACGTCGAGACCATGCACCTGGTCGACGACGCCATCCGCAAGGGCGCGCTGGCCCGTCGGGGCGACCTGGTGTTCAAGCGCGTCGACGGTTCGGGTGGCAAGGGCCTGGTCATCGGGCCCGCGGCCACGGGGAAGGAGCTCGACGAGCTGGCGCTCGCGGTGGAGGCCGATCCCCGCCACTGGATCGCCCAGCGGGTCGTGGCCCTCTCAACGTCGCCGACCTGGGTCGACCACGCCATGGTCCGGCGCCACGTCGATCTGCGCCCCTTCGTCGTCAACGACGGCGAGGAGATCTGGGTCCTTCCGGGTGGCCTCACCCGGGTGGCCCTCCAGGAGGGCGGCCTGGTGGTCAACTCCAGCCAGGGCGGCGGCTCCAAGGACACCTGGGTCGTGGGCGGCGGGCAGTCGATGCCCGTGCTCCCGCCGCGCCAGGCCTCACCGCTGCTCGCGGGACCGCCCATGGACGTCGGGCCGGTCGCCGACGGCGAGCTCGGCACCCAGCAGCAACAGCAACAGCAGGCGGGGCAACAGCACGCCGGGCAACAGCGGGCCGGGCAACAGCAGGCGGGGCAACGGCACGCAGGTCCGTGCCGGTGACCACGCGCGCCCTGTTGAGCCGGGTGGCCGAGTCGATCTTCTGGGTGGGCCGTTACGTGGAACGGGCCGAGGGAACGGCGCGCATCCTCGACGTCTCGGTGTACCAGGCCCTCGAGCAGAGTGACGTCGAGGGCTCGCACGCCGCCCGCCGGCTCCTCGCCGTGATGGGCCTCCCCGACTCCGGCCGCGAGACCCTGTGGCAGGCGACGGAACGCCTGGCCACCGACGCCGAGAGCCTCTCGTCGATCGCGGGTGCGCTGGCCGCGGCGCGCGAGAACACGCGCGCCGTGCGCCACGTCGTGCCCGTGGAGTTCTGGGAGCACATCAACGCCACATGGGCCGAGCTGCCGGCGCGCTGGGAGGCCGGCCGGCGGGCGAGCCCCGCCTTCTACCTCTCCTTCGTCAAGACCCAGTGCGCCGGCATGACGGGCCTGGCCGACACGATGATGAGCCGCGACCAGACCTGGCTCTTCTTCACGCTGGGCCGTTGCCTGGAGCGCACCGACGTGGTGGCACGGCAGCTGGCCACGGTGGCGTTCGACGAGGTGTTCGACAGCGGTCTCGTCATGCTGTTGCGCTCCTGCGGTGGGTACGAGCCTTACCTGCGCCTGTCCCAAGGCGTGGTCGAGCCGGGACGCGTCCTGGACTTCCTCCTGCGCGACCGGCTCTTCCCCCGCTCGGCCTTCGCATCGCTCACGCTGGCGGAGGAGTGCCTCGACCAGATCAACGCCGGCCGCGACGCGACGTGGGACGATGCGCGCGGGCTGGTCGGCCTGGCCCGGGCCGAGTTGGAGTACTCGGCACCGGCGACACTGGCCCGGGGACTCGAGACGCGGCTCGAGCGCCTGCAGGGTTCCATCTCCGCGGTGAGCGACGCCGTGACCCGGCGCTACTTCGCCCAGGACACCCCGATGCAGTGGCGCAAGGGAGGTGGGGGCGGGTGAGCCGCGGCGACGGGTGGCGGCTGCGGGTCGCCCACGAGACCCGGTTCGACTACGACGCCCCGGCGCGGGCCTCCTACAACGAGCTGCGCATGACCCCGCGGACGGAGCTGCGCCAGACCGCGCTCGAGACGAAGGTGTCCACCTTGCCCGCGGCGCCCCAGTACTCCTACATCGATTACTGGGGCACCCACGTGGTGGCCTTCAACGTCGACCGCGGCCACGAGGTGCTCACCGTCACGGGAAGCTCGCTCGTCGACACCCAGCCGGCCGACGAGCCCGAGGACTGCACGTGGAGGGAGGTGGCCGACGCGTCGTCGACCATGGCCGACCACCTGTCGCACAACCGCTACACGGCACCCGGCCCCGAGCTCTGCGCGATCGCGGCGGGCCTGCGGGCCGAGCGCCCGCTCCAGACGGCGCGGAACATCATGACCGCCACCAACGACGCGCTGCGGTACATGCGCGGGGTCACCTCGGTGCACACCTCGGCTTACGAGGCGTACAGCGACGGGGCGGGCGTGTGCCAGGACTTCGCGCACCTGGCGTTGGCCCTGGCGAGGTCCGTCGGGCTGCCGTCTCGCTACGTCTCCGGGTACTTCCACCCCGAGGAGGACGCCACGATCGGCGAGGAGGTCCACGGGGAGAGCCACGCCTGGGTGGAGGTGTGGACGGGCGCGTGGTGGGGCTACGACCCGACGAACGACTGCCCGGTCGGGGAGCGCCACGTTGCCGTGGGCCGCGGGCGCGACTACGCCGACGTCCCACCGGTCAAGGGCATCTACGCCGGCAACGCCGAGAACACCATGCGGGTAGTCGTGCGCATGACGAGGACGAACTGAGCGGGCCGGGCCGGACCGATGCCGTGCTGACCCGGATGCGCCTCTGGTTGCCCGACGCTCCGGGCGTCCTCGGCGCCGTGGCGGCGGAGATCGGGGCGGTGGAGGGCAACGTCGTCGGGCTCGAGGTGCTCGAGCGCGAGGCGGGCGTTGCGATCGACGAGCTCGTGGTGGAGCTGCCCGACGAGCCCGGCGCGGTCGACGCGGTGTGTCGGGGGGTGCGCAACGTCCCCGGGGTCGGCGTCGAAGAGGTCACGGAGCTGACGGAGACGCGCGACCGAGAGGACTCCGTGCTCGCGGCCGCCGCCGGCATCTTGCAGGCCGCCACACCAACCGCGGTCATGAACGCGTTGACCGGCCACCTCATGATGCTCTTCGACCTGTCCTGGCTGGCGCTGGCCGACGATACTCTCGCCAGGTTCGTCGAGGTGCACGGCGACGTTCCCTCGGCCCAGTGGGTCGCCGCGTTCGCGGAGGGTTCGCGCAGCGGCGCCGACCCCGCGAACGACACGACCGGCTCGGGCGTCTTCGTCGAGCCCGTGCCCGAGACCGGCCTCACGGTGTGCGGCGGCCGCCCCGTCCTGATCCGGCGTCGGGAGCGCCACGAGATCGCCCTGCTGGTGATGGTCGCGTCACGTTTCGTCGACGCACTGGGTGGGCCGAAACAGCCGGCGGACGCAGGGCAGGTCGACGGCCCCGCCCCCTGACCGCCCCGCATCGGGACGCCTAGTGTCCGGGTCGTGGTGCGCATCGGCTTCGTCGGATCGGGGAACATCGCCTGGGCGCACGGGCTCGGCCTCAAGGCGATGATCGACGGCGGGATCATCGAGGCGTCGATCGTGACCGTGCACGACCCGCGCCAGCGCCGTGCCCGGGCGTTCGTCGACACCGTCGGAGCCAGGGACGCGACCACCGTCGACGACGCCGGCGAAGTGGCCCGTCGCTGTGATGCCGTCTGGGTCTGCACGCCCACCTCGGCCCACCGGCACGCGGTGGACCAGGCGCTGGCGGCCGGCTGCGCCGTGTTCTGCGAGAAACCCCTCGACCGGGACCTCGCGTGCGCCACGGCGCTCGTCGAGGCCGTGGCGGCGGCCGGCGTACCCAGCCAGTGTGGCCTCGTGCTGCGGAGCGCACCGGTGTTCCGGGCGCTGCGCGACGTGTTGCGGGAGGGGTCACTGGGTGCGCCGATGGCCGCGGTCTTCCGCGACGACCAGTACTTCCCCATCCAGGGCCTCTACGGGTCGCACTGGCGGGCCGAGGTCGAGCAGTCGGGCGGCGGGTGCCTCATCGAGCACTCCATCCACGACCTCGACATCCTGCGGTTCTGCTTCGGCGAGGTCGAGTCCGTGGCGGCACGCACGGCGAACCACGCCGGACACGAGGGGGTGGAGGACCTGGCGTCCGTCTCCCTCTCCTTCGCATCGGGCCTCGAGGCGCAGCTCACCAGCGTCTGGCACGAGATCTTGACGCGGGGCTCGACGCTGCCGAGTCGAGGTGTTCTGTCGCGACGGCATGGTGTGGTTGGACGACGACTTTCGGGGCCCGCTGCACGTGCAGACGAGCGCGGGCGCCGACGAGCGGCCGTGCCCGTCGCCACGCTGGGTGGACGGGTTGCCGCTGGCCGACGACGAGATCGGGCTCGCCGTGCGGGCCTACGTCGAGGCGGACCGGTCCTTCGTCGACGCGGTGACCGGGGGACGCCGGCCCGAACCGAGCCTCGCCGAGGCCCTCGCCGCCCATCGCCTTGTCGACGCCGCGTACCGCTCGGCGTCCAGCGGGGGGCTCCCCGTCGACGTCCGATCCTCCTGATGGGCACCGGAGGGGCCTGACCCGCCGGCAGGCTGGCGTCGGGGTGCCGTCGAGACCGTCACTCCACTTCGACCGAAGGATGAATTCCGCGCCGTCCGCCTCATCCTGAGGTCGGAGCGAGGGCTCCGATTCCGCTCCTCACCAGGACAGATGGTGGCTTCTTGATGTCGTGGAGCCGGCGGGCCTCAGGGTTACCATTGCCCACGACGGCGTCGGTTTCGAGATGGTGCGCCGTCGTTCTCGAGCAACCGACGAGAGAACCGCCCGGAGAGAGCAGAGAGGAGACGACCCAACGGTGAGCGCAGTGCTCCGAGTGTTCAACCAGCAACCGCTCGCCGCGAAGGTCCCCGAGGTCACCGCGCTCTTCTGGGTGATCAAGATCTCGACCACGGCGGCCGGCGAGGCCATCTCCGACTCGTTCGTGTCCAACAAGGGGCTGGGCGCGGTGGTCGAGGTCTCGATGTTCGCCATCGCGCTGTACCTGCAGTTCCGGGTCCGGCGCTACTCGGCGGTCACGTACTGGTTCCTGGCGTTGGCGATCGCGACGGCCGGGACCGGCGTCGCCGACACCATGCACCTCGTGCTCGGCCTGCCGTACGCGGTGACCTCGCTGTTCTGGCTGGTGGTGCTGGCCGCCGTCTTCTACCTCTGGGACCGCAGCGAGCATACGCTGGACATCCACTCCATCACGACCAACCGGCGCGAGAAGTACTACTGGTGCGTGGTCTTCGCCACGTTCGCGCTGGGGACCGCAGTCGGGGACTTCGCCGCGACCACCCTCGGCCTGGGATACCTGGCCTCGGCTCTCCTCTTCTGCGGCGTGATCCTCGTCCCGTGGTTCGGCTGGAAGTTCCTCCGGTGGAACGGCATCTTCGCCTTCTGGTTCGCCTACGTCATCACCCGCCCCATCGGGGCATCCTTCGCCGACTACTTCAGCAAGAGCCACGAGCTGAGCGGCCTCGACTTCGGCGACTGGCAGACCGCTCTCGTCATGACCCTGCTCGTGTCGGTCCTGGTGGCCTACACCGCGCTGGCCCGCTACGACATCCAGTCCCCCGACGTGGGGATCGCCGGCGGCACCTGACGGGTACCCGGCACCGTCGTGCCTTCGCGGTGCCTAAGGTCGGGCCATGGACACCGCGTCACTGTTGCTCGAGGTCTACGGCCGGATCCCGCCCCTGGCGGCCGACGCCGTGGAGGGCCTCGACCGAGAGAGGTTGTGCTGGGCGCCCGCTCCGGGCGCCAACACGATCGGATGGCTGATCTGGCACCTCACCCGGGTGCAGGACCATCACGTCTCCGAGCTGCTCGGCACCGAGCAGATCTGGGTCAGTGGGGACTGGGCCAAGCGCTGCGGCCTCGATCCCGATCCCTCCAACACCGGGTACGGCCATGATCCCGACGACGTGCAGGCCGTGCGGCCGGAGGGGCCCGACGTCCTCCTCGGCTACCTCGACGAGGTGGACGCTCGCACGAGCGAGCTGCTCGCAGACCTCACGCCCGACGATCTGGACCGGGTCGTGGACCGCCGTTGGGATCCCCCCGTCACCTTGGGCGTGCGCCTCGTCAGCATCGGCGACGACTGCCTCCAGCACGTCGGACAGGCCGCCTACGTACGCGGGCTCCTCGGGTCCTGAGTCCGGCTTGGACCTGGGAATTCCCGGCCGGGCGGGCGAGCGGGCGCGTCACCGACAGGGTGTCGCGCAGCGATAATCACCACGTCACGGGGCGATCACACAACGCCTACCTGGCGCCAACAGAAGGCTCCGATGGAATTGGGCAACCCGTGTCACAATCCCGGTTGGACGCGTCGGTCCTCGCGCCTGGTCGGAGCGGGCCTCATCGGCACCCTCGGCCTCACGGCCGCGTCCTTCGGCGGAGCCCTCCTGCCGGCGCCTGCGGGGTGCGAGCAACCCGGCGTCGCTCAGCTGCGGGACGCTGATGATCAACGGCACCGACGGCAACAACTACCAGTTCAGCGAGTTCACGACCGGCAACGCCACACGCGGGCCCAACATCGACTCGGGGGGCCCCGTCGCCTACGGGGGGAACCTGGCCGCCAGCAACTTCACCGTGGCGCAGAACATCACCCCGTCGGCCAGCACGCCGACGGCGATCGTCGGTGGCAACGAGACCGGGCAGCTCAACCTCCAAAAGGGCAGCGCGCTCGTGGCGGGCACGGCGGGCGGTCCGATCAACCTCAACGGCGGGACCGGCACGTCGACGAAGTCCGGCGGGGCCCGATCGGCCTTCCCTTCAGCTTCTCGTCCATCGGTTCGGCGCTGGCGGCCTGCTCGAACGGCGACGGGCCCAACGGCACCACGAGCACGGGGACGATCACCCAGCTCAACCCGTCCTACTCCACGCTCGGCTTCGACGGGACCGGCAGCGTGACGTTTTCAACGTCACCACCGATCAGCTCGCGGGCGTGAACAAGATCGACTTCAGCGTGCCGACCGGCTCGTCCACCCTGGTCGAGGTCACGCCGTCGGCGGACTTCAGCGGTTCGCTCAACCTGACCTCGATCAGCGGGAACGTCTACTACGGCTGCCCGACCTCGCCACCGAATTCGAGCAACTCGCTGTGGAACAGTGGGAACTGCCCGTCGCCGGCCACCCAACCGCAGGGCAACGACAACACGTCGATCTACGGCATCGAGCGTGACAACACGGTCTGGAACCTCTCCCCGAGCTTGTTCCCCACCACCGACACCCTGACGGTCGTCGGGTGGCAAGGCACCATCGTGGCTCCCAACCAGGCGGTCACCCTGAACAGCAACCAGTTCGACGGCAGCATCTTCGCCGCCTCCATCAGCGGTGGCGGCCAGACCGACTTCGACCCCTTCGGCGGCACGATGCCGTCCGCGGCCGACCCGCTGCCCGCCCTCTCCGAGGGTCTGCCGATCGCCCTGGGCGGCCTGGCCCTCCTCGGCGTCGCCGGCGTGATGGTGCGCCGTCGCCACGGCCGCCCCTCGGAGGCCCGAGTTCCCGCCACCTGAGACCCGACCTCAGGTGATGAGCGCCGCCAACGCGGATCGACCCCCTCGGCTCCCTGCGGCGCGACGGGACCGGTCCCGGGCGACCGGCGGATCGGGTTGTTCGGCTGCGGCACTGACCCACCGGGCGTTCGTGCGAAATCGGCGCGATCACCAGGTTATTTCTCTGTGTCGGTGGGGTGTCAGTGGGGCTTTGTTGTTGTAGGGCGTTTCGGGATTGGTGAAACTGGTGTTTGATGCGCGGACCCCCCAAGGATCGATGAAAAAACGACCCGGCAGGTCACTGGTGTCTCGGCGAACGACGCGGAGGGCCGTTCCTCAGGGTCGGCGGCCGTGGCGGCGGACCGCCTCGGCCGGTCTGTTGGCGGGCGTGGCGATGACCGCCGTCGGCGCGACCGGGCTCGCGGTGGTCGCCCCACCGGCCACCCCGGCAGGGGCCACCTCGGACGACTGCTCGGGCTCGCTCGGCACCGCCGGGAACTACAGCGAGTGGGTGGCCGGTTCGGTCACCCGCGGCATAGGCACGGTGGCCGGCCCGGTGGCCTACGGCGGCTCCGCCACCTTTGGCGACTACCCAAGCCCCAATGGCCCGACCATCGCGGCGGGCGTGGCGGCAAACGCCAGCGCCCTCAATCTGGTCATCGGCGGTGCTCTCACCGTCGACGGACCGAGCACGCTCGATGCCGGCAGTGGCGTGATCGCCGGTGCGGAGGCCGCCTTCGAGACCCTCACGGTCAACGGCGGCGGCACGGTGATGAACAACGTGACCAGCTCAGGCCTGCCATTCAGCTTCACCTCGGTGGGGAGCGGCCTCGTGACCGCGTCCGACGGGTGGGCGGCGGCAAGCGCTACCGGTACGACGGTGGCCAGCGGAAGCACCCTCACCCTCACCGGCACCGACTCCACCCAGGACATCTTCACCGTCACCGAGACGCAGCTCGCAGCGGCCGACAGCATCGTGATCAACGTCCCGTCGGCCAGCCCTCAGCCCACCATCCTGATCAACGTCACCGGCACCGGTTCGTACACAAACCCGTCCGGTCAGCACATCACCTACACCAATGGCGGCACGGCTCAAGCCGCCACCACCCTGTGGAACTTCAACAAGGCCAGCTCGATCACGCTGTCCGGGCTCACGTGGGATGGCACCATCGTTGCCCCGTTCGTGAGCAAGCTGTCGGCATCCAACGGGTCGATCCTCGGCAGTCTGATCATCGGCGGATCTGGTGCAGGGGGTGCGTTCGCCACGAGCGTCACTCCCTCCACCGACACTTGGGACACGGGCACCACGAACGGCAGCGGACTGACCCTGTTCACTGGAGCGTGCCTACCTGGGAACTCGGGCCCGCCGGCCTCCACTCCCGAGGCCTCCGCCGCAGTGCTGCTCCCCTTGTCGGCGCTCGCCGTTGGTGGCATCGGCTATGGAACCCAGAGAAGGCGCAGTCGCCGACGCGCCGGCTTCGTATCCTGACCGGACCGTCAGCCACCCCTCGCCCTGCTCGCTGTCGCGGGCTCGTTGGTGCAGCGTCGCGACGGCCGCCCGTGGGGCCCGAGTTCCCGCCATGCTGACCAGACCCGACCTCGGGTCATGAGCGCCACGGGGGCGGATCAACGTCCGGGTGGCTTGGGCCAGCGGACGTACTCCTCGTAGCGGTAGATCGTCTCGTACCCGAGTCGGAGGTAGATCGGTTCGCCCATCGGCGACGCCTGCAACGTGCACGACGATGCGCCGTGCTCGAAGGCCAGGTTGGTGGCCAGCACCGTGACGAGTGCGCCCAACCCGGCGCCGCGAGCGGAGCTGACGGTCCCGACCCATTGCAGACTGGCGACGCCGTCGCTCTCGTAGGTCATGGCGGTTGCGACCGACTCTGCGCCGCGTCGGGCCACCACGATGGTGACTCCAGGATCCTCGAGCAGCCGGACCGGCTCGTCGAAGAGCTCGGAGAGGACTTCGGCGGGCATCCCGTAGGTGCCGTAAGCCTCGGCGTTGACCGCGATGAAGTCGCCCACGCCGGCCTCGTCGTCGACCCAGCGCAGGGCGACGTCGTCGACCGTGGGTGGCTCCGGGAGCGGGCTGCGGCGGAGCATTTCGGGCACTGCCCCACCGAAGAGCTCCAGGCCGGCGTCCGCGCAGGCGCGGCGGAGATCCTCGTCCTCACCGCTGTCGCGCACTTTGACGGCGAACCCGCGCCCAAGGCCCGCGAAGAACGCATCGGCTCGGGCGACGAGCTCTGCGCCGTCGAGCGCATCGTCGGAGCGGAACGCACCGTTGGCGACGACGGGGAGCCAGGTCCCACCGGCGCACAGGACGGCTCCGCCGTCTTCCTCGAGGGCGCCCCGGGTTCCCCAGCGGGTGAGCGACCGGTTGAACGCGATCAGGTTGTGGTGCCCGAGCGCGGCCGGGCTGAGCTTCTCGGACGGCGCGGCCGCGCTGGGCGACTGCGTCGGCGGATCGGCCATGCCCCATGATGCCTCAGCGCTTCAGGGTTCGGCTCGAGCGCGACGCCGAGGAGGCGACCCTCGAGCTACCTCCGTCAACACCGAACCGGGCCATGACGGGCCCTCCTGGCCGAGATCCCCGGTGAAGGGCACCCGTGATAGCAATCAGGGTGATGAACCGGTCGGCATGAACAGACCACCTCCTCCGATGAGTGAACCCGTGGCCTGCGGTGCTGGAGCCGAGGTCACGCTGCTGGTGGGAATGCCGGTCGCGTCGGCAGGAAACAGCAACTTCATTCCGGGATAGATCAGGTTGGGGTCGACCAGGGTGTGCCCGTCGGCCTGGGCGATCCCCTTGTTGAGCGCGAACAGCTCCCGATAGCGGAGGGGGTTTCCCAAGTACTGGGCGGCGAGATCCCACAGCGTGTCGCCCGGCTGGACCACGTAGACGTGTGTCGCGGCGGGCTGAGCCGACGGCAGCGGCTGCGGCACGGCCGCGCTCGGAGGAGCAGCATTCGGGAGCGGTGGGGGGGCGGGTTGAACGCTCGACGACGTCGAACGAGTGGTCGCGGCGACCACGGGTGCTCGCGGCTGGGGCATCAGGCGCGACACCAACGCCTGCCCTTGGACGAAGAATGCCCCTGCTAGCAAGACGACGAGCGCAGCCGTGAGTACCCGATGGGTCGGCCACCACGTCCGCAGTGCCCGGGCGAACCGTCGGAGCATCATGCCGAGGACGAGCAGGATGCCGGCTGGAGCAATGGCGATGAAGACGAGGTCCACCAGGTCGTCGAGCCCGCTTGCCACGTTGCGATGGCCGAATGAAACGGCCATGCCGTGGACCTGGACATGGGCGGCCGACCACTCCGAGGGGAACAGGACCGGGGCCAGAAGGATGATGGTCGCCAGGTTGAACGCAAGAAAGGCGACCGTCAGAGCCGCCCAAACCCGGATGGCCAAGCGCGCCCGCCGATTCACGAGCGCCAGACGTGCCTCGATCCTCGGGTCGTGCCGTCGGAACATTCCGGCGAGCACCGGCCCCACGAAGGCGAACAGGTTGGGCACGCCGATGAGGTCGCTCATGATGTAGTAGCCGTCGAGCCGGGCGAACGGCAGGAACTGATAGAGCGCCGCCGCCTGGGAAAGGACGATGAAGACGAGCAGCGGGCTGAACCTGGTCGGGAGGTACGTGCCGGCAGCGACCACGATCAAGACGGCGTTGAAGTAGACCCCGCCCAGGTCGCTGCGCAGTCGGCCGCGTCGGTTCAGCCGGTAGGAGTCCGTCAGGTCGGTGTAGAAAGCCGGAAACGCTAGATAGATGCCGACGCCCATGACTCCGGGCGAGGCGCCGCCGTACCTCGTGCCGGCAGCGTGACCGAGCTCGTGGAAGAAGCCCGAGAAGAGGAGCAGGCCCGTCACCAACAAGAACAGGGAGGGGTGGAAGGGGAGCTGCCGGGCGGCCTGGAGAAGTTCGTGGGGGTGCGCCCCGAAGAGCCAGATGGTGGTGGCGAGCAAGCCAGCCAAGACGAAGAGCACCACCGGTGGCCAGAAGAGGGGTTGAAGGGCCGCGGTGACCGTCCGATGGAAGCGGGCCGGGATGACCTTGGCCCGATAGCGCAAGGCCAGCAGGGGCTTCGAACGGAGGAGCGCCTCATCACCGACCTCGGTCGAAGAAGCGAGCAGCCCCAGGGGCCTGAGCTTTTTCTCGACCAGGTAGCCGACATCGTCGGCGACCACGGGTCGGCCGAGCTCTTTCCCGGTGCGCTCAGCCATGGCCTCGAGGTCCCGTTCGCCGTTCAGCACCGTCAGGACCAGGTAGAGCAGGTGAGACAAGTGGATGACCTGGCCGTCGCCACGACGAACCAGGTAATGAGGCTGGTGGTACGCCGAGCCTTCATAGCGCCCCAATAGCTCGGTGCCCTCAGCCAAGCGCAAGGGGCTGGACGTCGTGGACGCGGAAGCGGTCTCGACACCTGCTGGCGGGGGCTCAACGGCGAGGGCCATACGAAAACTCCTTGGTAGAGCGAGGGGGGTGACCCGAAGATCACCCCCCTCAGCTCCTGGCTGTGACGAGGACCCCTTACTGGAAGATCCCGGTCAGGTTGCCGTTGCCATCGAGGTTGCCGTTGAGCACGGACACGTTCAACAGGCCCTCTTGGTAGGTGTTCCCGTCACCGTCGCCGTTGTGCACCGACGCGTAGTTGGTGTTTCCAGCGGTGCGGCAGCACCACATGACCTCACGCGCAGGCAGGTACTCGGCGTGCTCACTCTCGAGCTCGGCGAGGGAAAGTCCAGCTGCTTCCATGGTTCTTCTCCTTTTCTCGGTCTGAGGCTTGTTCCTCAGAGGGGCGAAACTCCGACTCTTCAAGCAAAATCGGTAGCTTCAACAGCCGATCTTTTACCGATTAACCGAGGCATGTAAACCCCCTTTTTATAGAAATATTGGACTTCTATTTTTGGGCGCGACAAAGCGACGCAGCTGTCGGCTCCAACTGCCATTTTTCGGAAAAATGATGCTGTATAAGGAAGTTTCTAGGAGAACTCTCCCAATGGGTGGGGATGGGACAAATGGAGCACTACCAGTGAAAACGCCATTTGTCCGCTGTTAGATGGCAGCCATGTCCCTATATCACCCAATACATCCGGACCATAAATATCCAAAATGGAGACTGAGGCCGGGTGCATCGGCCACTGACGCTGAACCCAACGTCACCTGCTGGGGCGCCAGATGCAGACGCCGCAAGCTGACCCAACCCCAGCCGTGGAGAGAGAGCCGACGCTCAGCCGCACATGCCACAGGAGGGCTTCTGACCACCCGTCCGCCGGCTCATCCCCGTGATGGAGAGAGGTGTCGGTCGACAGGGCCGTGGGCCCTACCTGGACCTCGACCCCAGCGGCGGGGGCGTTAGCCCGGGCGCTCGAGGATCGCGAAGAATCCGCTCGGCAGCGAACCCGCCAGGTCGAGCCGCGACAGCTTGCGACGGAGTGCCTCCAGCAGGCACGCGGCGGGGATTGCGCCGAACGTGAGAACCCAGTTCGAGCTGGTCAGTCCGTCAGACGATGCGGACGGAGAAGACGATGACGCCGTAGGAATCGGTGGCGACGGGAGTGGACCTCTCGGCGCGCTGGGCGACTGCCCGCCCACCAACGACGCCTCCGGCACAACCTGAGAAGTGACCGCCGTCCAAAGTTCCATTTTCAGGGCGACTCGGTCGCCTAGTCCCGCTGGTACCGGTTGGGCGGCCATTGCGGCCATCGCTGCACGGATCGTCGGTGAAGCGGCTGAAATCGTGTTCCCCGCTCCACTCGGCGGCGTGGGAGCAGTAGCCGGCGAGAAAGGAGCCAAGGGTTGTGCTGGCGGACTGGCGCCTCCACCGTCACCTGGGGCGGCGAGGGTGGTTGCGGGGGTGAGAACCGGGATGAGGGTGTCGATCCCCGAGGTGAGCACCGGGCTGAGCGTGTGGGTCACCGGGGCGAGAACCGGGCTGAGCGTGTTGGTCACCGGGGTGAGGACGGAGGCGGCGAGGTTCGTCACCGGGGCCACCACCGAGTTGAGCGTGTTGGTCACCGGGGCGGCGAGGTTCGTGACCGGGGCCACCACCGAGTTGAGCGTGTTGGTCACCGGGGCCACCACCGGGCTCACCGTGTTGGTGAGCGGGGCGGCGAGATTGGTCACCGGGGTCACCACGGGGCTCACCGCGTTGGCTGGCGATAGGGGATTTGTGATGCTGTCTGCTGCTTGGGTCACGGACCCGAGGTTCCTGGTTGCGGTGTCGGTCAACGCGCCAGCCATCTCGGTTCCGCTGCCGATCGACGGTGTCGCCGAGCCCGCCACCGCTGCGGGCGGCGTCGGCGGTTCAGCGACCGGGGCCGGAGCGGCCGCATCGGTGGCTGCAGGGGTCGATGCCACCGCAACCGGCGCGGCCGCCTGCGTCGCCGTCGAGAGTGGTTCCGTCAGCGGCGCGGTGGGTGTCGTCGGAGCTGGACCGACGGAGACCGGGGTGGACGAGCTGGCGGTACTGCTCGGGAGGGGAGCTGCTGTGGGAGGAGGGGGGCTCACGAGCGGAAACGTTGCAACTCCCGCGCTCGACCCCACCGTCGAACTGACCACACCATTGACTCCTGGCGGTAAGACGGTGGATGTGTCGACCCCAACAGCCGATGCTTTGCTCGATCCGAGGAGCAGGATGAGTGCAATGGTGGCGAGGACCCCGAATGCGAGCAAGGTGAGTGCGCGCAGGAACCGTGGGCATCGCACCGCCTCGCATCCCCCTTGGTTGCCCTGTGCCTTCATCGAACGCCACCAAGCAGATTGGTCGGGACTACACATCGGGTTCGTTGAGAACCGGAAACGGAAACGTTCGAAAATCGATCGTTCGTTGGACCCGAGGTTCGGTCGACTACCCGAAGGACCGTCGCTAAAACCGGCCCAATTGGCATGCGTTTCGCCTCGAGTCACGGCCATCCGGGTGTCGCCAGGAAGGGGCCCGGCCACCCGGGAGCCCAGAGACGACGGCGGTTCGCGGGCGGTCGATGCGGCGCCAACGTTTCGACCCTGCCCTCGCATCACCAAGACCAATCTGATCCCGCCGCGGGCGGTCTCGAGCAGGCTAGGGCCGAGAAGCTGCGTTCGTCTGAGCGCCGCGGGCTCAGCAGCTGAGGGCGAAGACCGGGTGGCGGGCGGCCACGGCGGCCCATTCCTCGTCGGTGGAATCGGGGGTGACGCCGTCGAAGAACATTCCCGTCTCGAACTTCCAACGGCGCAGGTAGGCCCGGAGGATGGGCACCCGGTCGGCCGCCGAAATCTCCGTCGCCGTGCAGAGCTGCCGCCGGCGGCCGAGGATCAGCACGAGATGCCCGCCGGCGTGGCGCACGTTGCGGACCCACTGGGTCTCACCGCGTGGGGCGACCAGGTACTGGGTGCCGTCGACCGAGAGGAGGTTCACCGGGGTGTGGTGCAGCTGGCCGGTGCTCCGGCCCCGGTGCTCGAGGACGCGGGAGCCCAAGACGCTGATGCCCATGCGGGTCAGGCCGCTCAACACCCGGTTGAAGACGTTGCGGGTGAACCAGTCAGGTCGCTTGTAGTGGGCCGCTGCCGGGGTGGGGTTGGTGCTCATGGAGGTCTCCTGGGTCGGGGTCGTCATGAACATCGATCATAAAAGAGAACAATGTTCTTGTCAAGTACTTGTGTTCTCTCCCTCCAGCAACCAGACTGGCGCAATGACGCCCGCCCGCACCGCCCGAGAACGGGTCCGCGAGGAGATGACGCTCGGAGATCCTGGCCGTCGCCCGGGCACACCTGGCCCGGGAGGGTGCGGCGGCCCTGTCCCTGCGCTCCATCGCCCGGGACCTCGAGATGGCCCCGTCGGCTCTGTACCGCTACTTCGACGGGCGCGACGCCCTGCTCAGCGCGCTCATCCTCGACGCCTACGAGGCGCTGGCGGCCGAGGCGGAGCGGGCGGCGGACGCGGCGCAGGGCGGGCACGTGGGCGACGCCGAACGGTGGCTGTTCGTGCCCCGGGCGTTGCGCGCCTGGGCACTGGCGCACCCGCACGAGTGGGGGCTCATCTTCGGCACCCCGGTTCCGGGCTACGAGGCGCCCGAGGACACCGTCGAGCCCTATGCCCGGGTGGCGGCGGCGCTGGTGCGTCCCGTCACCGAAGCCGCGGGCGGCCGGCCGGCTCCGGATGGACGAACGCCCGCGGGAAGTCCCAGCCGAACTGCGCGACGCGGTGGCGCCGGTGGTCGACGGGCTCTTCCCTGGCATGCCCGTCGACAAGGTCGTGGCGGCCATGGAGGCCTGGACGACCCTCGTCGGCGTCGTCAGCCTCGAGGTGTTCGGGCACTGGCGCAACACCGTCCTCGACCCGGGCCAGTTCTTCGAGGCCACGATGCGCCATGTGGCGGACGCCATCGGCCTGCTCTAACGCCGTCCGACGTGGCAGCGCTGAGCCCCTCGTGGAAGGCCCTCAGCGCAGGCGGTCGCGCAGGGCCCGGGCCCGTGCGCTGAGCTCCTCGAGGTGGTCCTCTGGTACCCACTCGGCCATCGTCCCGACGAGCTCGAAGACCAACGACGCCAGCTCGGCCAGCTCCCGGCTGGGCTCCTCCACCTTGATCTGCGAGAACGGGAACGCCACGTTCACGCGGCTCGACGGTGCGACGACCTCGGGCGCTCCTCGGGACTTGGATCCGCGATGCCCGTCCGTCTTCTCGGAGGGGAAGGAACTCTTCTCAGATGACTTCGGCACCCCACCATCCTCGCGCCGCCCGGCCGAGCGCCTGGGCAGATCGTCTGGGCTCCCGCATGTCAGCCGCCCGGAACGGCCCGGCCGGCTCGGGTCGATTAGCCCAGAACGGGCAGCTTGAGCTCGATCCCCGCGTTGGCCAGGAAGACGAGCTTGTGCTCGAGGGCAACCTGCCAATCGACCATGTCCTTGTCGAACTGCGTGCGGTCGCCGTCCTCGCACGCGTGCTCGAGCTCGTCGAACGCCAGGTCTTCGGCGTCGAGCAGGGCCCGGTACTTCGAAAGGAAGTGGTCGTCGATCGGCTGATGCACGTCGTCCCTCCTACCGCGGCCCGACCTTCGCGAGCCGGTACCCAAAACGATACTTCCGTCACGCGTTGTTTGCTCGGGGTTGGCGCCGCCCTCGCCGACGCAAGCGGGCACCCCCGCTCCAGGGCCCGGTTCCCACCGGTCCTACCAATTGACGCCGCAGGCGGTGGTAGGCCCGGGGCATCACGGAGCGGAACACCATGGCGGCGTCGATGAGCCCGGAGGCGCTGATCTCGAGCGTGGGGCCCCCGACCTGCGCCAGGATCCGGCGCGACACCCACGCCACGCTGCGGGTGGTCATGCGGGGAGGCCGGCGCAGGCCGCGCTCGAGGGCCCCGAGCCCGAGCTCCGTGGCCATGAAGGCGGGATAGACGACGTGGACCCGCACCCCCTTGGGGGCCAGCCGGAACGAGACGGACTCGGAGAAGGCGGACAGGGCCGCCTTCGACGAGGGGTAGGCGCCCGGCCCGGGGGAGGGCAGGCGGCCGCCGTCGGAGGAGACGTTGACGATCGTGCCGCTCCCGCGCTCCACCATCCCCGGCATCACGGCGAGGCTGGCGGCCACCGGGGCGAAGAAGTTCACGTCGAAGGTGTGGCGGAAGTCCTCCTCGCCGATGTCGACCAGGCGGACGGCCGGGTCCTGCGCCGCGTTGTTGACGAGCAGGTCGATGGGGCCCTGGGTTGCGGCCACCCGCTCGAGGGCCCGCCGCAGAGCCGCGGTGTCGGACACGTCGCAGGTGATGGTCGCCGACGCCGGGGTGTGGGCGCGCAGTTCGGCCGCGAGGGCGTCGAGCCGATCCGTGCTGCGGGCCAACCCGACCACGCTCGCACCGGCGCGGGCCAGGTCACGGCACAGCTGGGCGCCCAGGCCGGCCGAGGCGCCGGTGACCACGCACACCCGGCCGCGGTAGCGCCCACCGAAGTCGGGAGGGCGCGCGGACGGTGAGAAGCGGGTCCGGGCCACGCCGTGGGCTCAGGCCGGGTCGATCGGTTCGGCGGGATCCGTCAGGCCCTCCAGGTCCGTCCCGAGCCGGGTCGCCGCCGCGGCGAGCACGTCCTGGCCGGCGACGAGCGCGGCCAGGTCGCCGCGCACGCGCACCCGCCCGGCGGCCAGCGCGTCGGCCGGGGTCCAGCTCGCCGCGGGCCATGGCCGCCGCGTCGGCGTAGCCGAGGACGATCGTCGCCGTGCCGGTCACCTCACCGGTGGGGTCGAGGGCGAGGCGGGCCCTGCCGTCGGCCACGGTCAGCACCACGCGCACCTCTGCCCCGCGGTGTCCTCTCCGGCAGCGCCGGTCGCGGCGTCGTCGGTGTCTGCGGCTGGCCCGCCCGTCGGGACGCCCGTCACCACCTGGACCACGCTGAACGTGCCGTCGGCGGCGGCGAGCGATCCCTCGGCGGCCGCGGCGACGACGTCGGAGAGGTCGAGGGCGCTCAGCGCGGCGTCGAAGGACAGCACCCATTCGGGTGACAGGTAGCGGGCCATGGCGAAGACTAAGCCTGCGGCGGCGGCGCCGCTCAGCCAGCAGTCGCCTCCTCGGCGATCGCCTCCTCGGCGGTCTTCTTCGAGCGTCCCATGATCTTGCGCCCGAGCCAGGCGACCGGGTCGTAGCGGGCGTCGACCACGCGCTCCTTCATCGGGATGATGCCGTTGTCGGTGATCTTGATGTGCTCGGGGCAGACCTCGGTGCAGCACTTGGTGATGTTGCACATGCCGAGGCCCTCGCTCGTGAGCCAGCTCGCGGCGGTCGTTGGTGTCGAGCGGGTGCATCTCGAGCTCGGCGAAGCGGATGAAGAAGCGCGGCCCGGCGTAGCGGGGCTTGTTCTCCTCGTGGTCACGGATGACGTGGCAGACGTCCTGGCACATGAAGCACTCGATGCACTTGCGGAACTCCTGGCCGCGCTCGACGTCGACCTGCACCATGCGGTAGCCGCCCTCGGGCTCGGGGCCCGGCTCGAAGGCCGGGACCGTCTTGGCCACCTCGTAGTTGAACGAGACGTCGGTCACCAGGTCGCGGATGATCGGGAACGTCTTCATCGGCGCCACCGTGACGGGCTCGCCCTCGGGCAGCGTGTCCATGCGCGTCATGCACATGAGGCGGGGCAGGCCGTTGATCTCGGCCGAGCACGAGCCGCACTTGCCGGCCTTGCAGTTCCAGCGGCAGGCCAGGTCCGGCGCGTCGGTGGCCTGGATGCGGTGGATCACGTCGAGCACGACCTCGCCCTCGACGGCCGGCATCACGTAGTCGGTGAACTCGCCGCCCTGGTCGTCCCCCCGCCAGACCCGCATGGTGATCTTCTCGGCATCGGCCATGCTCAGTTTGCCTCCTCGAGCAGTGCCGCGCAGCTCGGCCGGCATCTCCGGCAGGGGCTCGGGGGCGATGGCGATCGGTGCCAGGTAGCCGTGCTCGCCGGTCTGGCGCTGGACGAAGTTGACCTTGCCCAGCTCGGGGTCCGGCCCGGGGTAGTCCTCGCGGGTGTGCCCGCCGCGGGACTCCTTGCGGTTGAGCGCCCCCTGGGCCACGCGCGATGGAGGTCGGTGATCATGGACGGGCAGGTCGGTGGCCAGGTTCCAGCCCGGGTTGTAGGCCCGGCCGCCCTTCACCTGCACCTTGCGCCGTCTGCTGCTTGAGCTCCTCGAGCTTCGCCAGCGCCTCCTCGAGCTCGGGCCCGGTGCGGATGATGCCGACGAGCGACTGCATCGTCTCCTGGAGCTCGTGCTGGACGTCGTAGGGGTTGTCCCCGTCCTCGCGCCCGAACGGGGCGAGGGCCTCGTCGATCACCGAGGCGACCTCCGCCGCGTCGACGCTCGGCGCGCCGGCGCGGCCCTCCGCGAAGTCGGCCGCGCCGATGCCGGCCCGGCGGCCGAAGACGATGAGGTCCGAGAGCGAGTTGCCGCCCAGGCGGTTCGCGCCGTGCATGCCGCCCGGCGACCTCGCCGGCGGCGAAGAGGCCCGGCACGGTGGCGGCCTGGGTCTCGGCGTCGACCCGCACCCCGCCCATCATGTAGTGGCAGGTGGGGCCGACCTCCATGGGCTCGGCGGTGATGTCGACGCCGGCCAGCTCCATGAACTGGTGGTACATGGAGGGCAGGCGGCGCCGGATGTACTCGGGCGTGCGCCGCGAGGCGATGTCGAGGAAGACGCCGCCGTGCGGGCTGCCCCGGCCGGCCTTCACCTCGGAGTTGATGGCCCGGGCCACCTCGTCGCGCGGCAGCAGGTCGGGCGTGCGCCGGTTGTTGATGTGGTCGTCGTACCAGGCGTCGGCCTCCTCCTCGGTCTCGGCCGTCTCGGCCCGGAACATGGGGGCCACGTAGTCGAACATGAAGCGGCTGCCCTCGGAGTTGCGCAGCACGCCGCCGTCGCCGCGCACGCCCTCGGTGACCAGGATGCCGCGCACCGACAGCGGCCACACCATGCCCGTCGGGTGGAACTGCACGCACTCCATGTCGATGACGTCGGCACCGGCCCAGATGGCCATGGCGTGGCCGTCGCCGACCGACTCCCACGAGTTCGAGGTGTACTTCCACGACTTGCCGATCGACCCCGTGGCGAGGATGAAGGCCTTGGCGGTGAAGAGCACGAACTCGCCGGTGGGGCGCCTGTAGCCCACCGCGCCCGCGATGCGGCCCTCGGCGTCGGGCAGCAGGCGCAGGATCTTGCACTCCATGAAGACGTCGGTGCCCATGGAGACGACCTTCTGCTGCAGGGTGCGGATCAGCTCGAGCCCGGTGCGGTCGCCGACGTGGGCCAGGCGGGCGTAGCGGTGGCCGCCGAAGTCGCGCTGGGTGATGCGGCCGTCCTTGGTGCGGTCGAACAGCGCGCCCCAGTGCTCGAGCTCGTAGACCCGGTCGGGCGCCTCCTTGGCGTGGAGCTGGGCCATGCGCCAGTTGTTGAGCATCTTGCCGCCGCGCATGGTGTCGCGGAAGTGGACCTGCCAGTTGTCCTCGGGCTAGACGTTGCCCATGGCGGCGGCCATGCCGCCCTCGGCCATGACCGTGTGGGCCTTGCCGAGCAGCGACTTGCAGACGAGCGCCGACCCGCAGGCCGCGCTCCTTGGCCTCGATGGCGGCGCGCAGCCCGGCGCCGCCGGCGCCGATGATGATGACGTCGTAGTCGTGGGTCTCGTAGTCGAGGGCCTGGTCGGTCTGGGTGGTCCGGTGGTTGGGGCGGCCATCAGAAGTGGAAGCCCGGGTCGTGGATCGTCCCGCTGGCCACCAGGCGCACGTAGAGGTCGGTGAGCGCGACGCACGACCAGGCTGGCCCAGGCGAAGTGCATGTGCTTGGCGTTGAGCGGCGTGACGAACTTCCAGAGCTTGTAGCGCACCGGGTGCTTGGCGAACGAGCGCACCTGGCCGCCGCAGAGGTGCCGGCAGGCGTGGCACGACAGGGAGTAGAGCCACAGGAAGAGCGCGTTGACGCAGAGCACGACCGTGCCGACGCTGATGCCGATGCCGAGACCCGGCTGGCGGAAGGCGAGGATGGCGTCGTAGGTCAGGATGCAGTTGAAGATCAGGAGGATCCAGAAGAAGTAGCGGTGGACGTTCTGGAGGATGAGCGGGAAGCGGGTCTCGCCGCTGTAGCTGCCGTGGGCGTCGGCCACCGCGCACGCCGGCGGGCGACAACCAGAAGGACCGGTAGTAGGCCTTGCGGTAGTAGTAGCAGGTGAGGCGGAAGCCGAGCGGGAAGATGAGGATGAGCAGCGCCGGCGAGTAGTTCCAGAAGCCCAGCGTCCCGAAGGCATGGCTGCCCGGCACGCAGCTGTTGGCGATGCAGGGCGAGTAGAAGGGCGAGATCAGGTCGCGGTGCAGGTCGGCGCCGGCGTAGTAGTCCTTGCTCACGAAGGCGGCCCAGGTCGAGTAGACGACGAAGGCGGTGAGGACCGTGACGGTGACCACCGGCTGGACCCACCAGCCGTCCTTGCGCAGGGTCGGCTGGTCGGGGCCGCCCCGGGGCGCCCCGATGGCAACCGGGGTCGCGGTTGCGCTCTCGACCGTCGTCGTCACTCGCACCTCCTCAGTGCCGGCCGCGGCGTCCGGTACGGCCGCCCGATCATCCCAGACCACTCCCGCGTCCTTGCAAGTCGCCCGCGGTCGCCGGACTCCACGGCCCAGACCATATGGGTCCGCCCGGAGCACGTCAAAGACATAAATGACATTGAAATCAGAGCGATAAGCTCTGAATGATGCAGCTGCACCAGCTGTCCTACGCCCTGGCCGTGGCCGAGGAGCAGAGCTTCACCCGGGCCGCCGCTCGCCTGCACCTGGCCCAGCCTTCGCTCTCCCGCCAGGTCCGCCTGCTCGAGCACGAGCTGGGCGTGGTCCTCTTCAACCGCGGGCCCGGGCCAGGGTCCGGTGACCCTCACCCCCGACGGGAGCGCGCTGCTGCCCTTCATGCAGCGGGTGCTGGCCGACGTCGAGGCCACCGGGGCCGAGGCACGGGCGCTCTCGGGCATGGCCCGGGGCCGCATGGCCGTCGGCGCCACGCCGAGCCTCATCACCAGCGCGTTGGCCCCGGCCCTGGTCGGGTTCCACGCCAGCCACCCCGGCATCGACCTGTCGGTCGTCGAGGCCGGCTCGCACCAGCTGGTGCCCCAGGTCGCCTCGGGTGAGGTCGACCTGGCCCTGGTCGTGCTCCCGGTGACCGACCCGCTGGTGGTGACCACGCCCCTCTTCGACGACCCGCTGGTGCTGGCCACCGCGGCCGACCACCCCTACGCCGGCGCGGCGGCGGGTCCGGGTCCGCGACCTCGACGGCCTCGACCTGGTCATGTTCCGGGAGGGCTACGACCTGCGCGCCGTGACGCTGGCCGCCTGCCGCGGAGGCGGGGGTGAGCCGCACCTGGTGAGCGAGGGGGGCGAGATGGCCGGCGTCCTCGCCTTCGTCGCCGCCGGCCTCGGCGCGGCCGTGGTGCCCGCCATCGCGCTGCCCGGCCGACGGCGCGCTCGTCGGCATCCCGTTCACGGCCCCGACGCTCAGCCGCACCGTCGCCCTGGCCCAGCGGGGCGACCGCGCCCTGGCCCGGCCCGCCCGCGCCCTGGCCGACCAGTTGCTGGCACGCCGTGCGCCTGCAACCCCGCGGAGGGTGCCGGCGTCGACGCGCCGGGGGACCGGTGCCGCCGCCCGACGCTGCACCGTGTCGCGAGGCAGGGGCGTAGGCTTCGTCCATGGACGGCCCCTCGCAGCACTTCGATCCTTCCGCGACCCCGGACCCCGCCGGGCTCAAGCCGCCGGACGACCTGCCCCGGGCGCTTGGTCGACCTGCGCGCCGTCGGGCTGGGAGTCGGTGTCGGTGGCCGAGGAGATGCGGCGCAACACCGCCAAGCGCATCGCCGCCGGACAGAGCCTCGTCCCCGGCGTGCTCGGCTTCGAGGACACCGTCGTGCCCCAGCTGGAGAACGCGATCCTGGCCGGTCACGACATCATCCTGCTGGGCGAGCGCGGCCAGGCGAAGACCCGGGTCATCCGCTCGCTGGTCGGGCTGCTCGACGAGTGGATGCCGATCGTCGCCGGCTCCGAGATCAACGACGACCCCTACCACCCGATCTCGCGCTTCGCCCTCGACCGGGTCGACGAGCTCGGCGAGGCCACGCCGATCGACTGGGTCCACCGCTCGCAGCGCTACGGCGAGAAGCTGGCCACCCCCGACACCTCCATCGCCGACCTCATCGGCGAGGTCGACCCGATCAAGGTCGCCGAGGGCCGCTACCTGAGCGACGAGCTGGCTCTGCACTACGGCCTGGTCCCCCGCGTCAACCGCGGCATCTTCGCCATCAACGAGCTGCCCGACCTCTCCGAGCGCATCCAGGTCGGCCTGCTCAACGTCCTCGAGGAGCGCGACGTGCAGATCCGGGGCCACCGCATCCGGCTGCCGCTCGACATCATGCTGGTGGCCACGGCCAACCCCGAGGACTACACCAACCGCGGCCGGATCATCACGCCGCTCAAGGACCGCTTCGGCGCGCAGATCCGCACCCACTACCCCTTCGAGACCCTGACCGAAGTGCGCATCATGGAGGGCGAGGCCGACCTGCCCACGGCCGGCATCCCGGTCCAGGTGCCCAAGTTCATGAAGGAGGTGGTGGCCGAGATCAGCCAGCTGGCCCG
Organism: uncultured Acidimicrobiaceae bacterium; assembly: GCA_963789235.1. Classification (GTDB taxonomy): domain Bacteria; phylum Actinomycetota; class Acidimicrobiia; order Acidimicrobiales; family RAAP-2; genus Bog-473. The sequence continues at coordinate 329,790 of CAWBJX010000004.1, forward strand.
GCGCAGCACCCACCTCAACCAGCGCAGCGGCGTCTCGGTCCGCCTGTCCATCGCCAACTACGAGACCCTGGTCGCCTCCGCCGTGCGGCGCGCCCTGCGCACCGGCGAGCCGGTCGCGGTGCCGCGGATCAGCGACCTCTCCGCGCTGGTGCCGTCGACCCAGGGCAAGATCGAGGTCGAGGCGATGGAGGAGGGCCACGAGGACGAGGTGGTGGCCCAGCTGGTGGCGGCGGCCACGCTCTCGGTCTTCCGCCGCCGCGTCACGCTCGACGACCCGCAGTCGATCGTGGCCGCCTTCCACGACCAGGTCGTCGTGCACGTCGGCGACGACCTGCCCTCGGCGGCCTACCTCGCGGTGCTGGCCGACATGCCCGAGCTCGAGCCGCCGACGCGCAAGCTGGCCGGCCCCGAGGCGGCCGAGGCCGAGTCGCCCGCCCTCATGGCCAGCGCCCTCGAGTTCCTCCTCGAGGGCCTGCACCTGACCAAGCGGCTGAACAAGGACGCCTCCGGCGCCCGCGCCCTGTACCGCGGGCGCAAGTAAGGCCGGGCACGAGACCGTGAGCGCCCGCTACGACTACTCGGAATGGGACGGCACCCAGGAGTTCGCCGACCTCGACCCCGACGACCTCCTGGCGGGGCTCACCGACGACCTCCTGGCCGGCGGTGACCTCGACGACGCGCTGCGTCGGCTCCTGCGCAGCGGCTTCCGCACCGCCGACGGCGACCAGGTCCCGGGCCTGCGCGACCTCCTCGACCAGCTCCGCCGCCGCCGCCAGGAGATGCTCGCCGAGGGTGACCCCGACGGCCGCATGGCCGAGCTCACGCCGGCAGCTCGACGAGATCGAGCAGGACGAGCGCGCGGCCATCGACGAGCTCGTGGAGGAAGCGCACGCCTCGGGCGACCAGCGGCGCAGCGAGGTGACCGACGACGTGGCCACCGAGCGGCGCATGGCGCTCGACCTCCAGCCCGACGACCCGGCCGGCCGGATCGGCAGCCTGCAGCACTACGACTTCGTCTCCTCCGAGGCCCGCGAGCGCTTCGAGGAGCTCGTCGAGGAGCTCAGGCGGGAGATGGCCGACACCTTCTTCGAGGGCGCGTCCGAGGCGCTCTCGAGCATGAGCCCCGAGCAGATGGCGCGCATGCGCGACGCCTACGACGCCCTCAACACGATGCTCGAGCAGCGCGAACGCGGCGAGGAGCTCGACCCCAGCTTCGAGGAGTTCATGGAGCAGTACGGCGACATGTTCCCGGGCAACCCGCAGACCCTCGACGAGCTCCTCGAGCAGTTGGCCGAGCGCATGGCCGCCGCCCAGGCGGTGTGGAACTCGCTCAGCCCCGAGCAGCAGGCCCAGCTGCGCCAGCTGATGGAGTCCGTCCTCGAGGACATGGACCTGCGCTGGCAGGTGGAGCGCCTGGCCCAGAACCTCCAACGCGCCGTGCCCGATGCCGGCTGGCAGCGTTCCTACGACTTCAACGGCGAGGGCTCCCTGCCCCTGAACCGGGCCACCGACCTGGCCTCGCAGCTGGGCCAGCTCGACCGCATGGAGGAGGTGCTGCAGTCGGCCTCCACCCCGGCCGCCCTGGGCGAGATCGACCTCGAGCAGGTGAAGCAGCACATGGGCGAGGACGCGGCGCGGGCGCTCGATCGGCTGGCCAACCTCACCAAGTCGCTGGCCGACGCCGGGCTGATCGAGCAGCAGGGCGGGCGCATCGAGCTGACGCCGCGCGGCGTGCGGCGCCTCGGCCAGAAGGCCCTGGCCGACCTCTTCGGCCAGATCAACAAGGACCGCATCGGGGACCACTCGACCGTGCGCACCGGCTCGGGGCACGACCGCGAGGAGACGACGAAGGCCTACGAGTACGGCGACCCGCTCAACCTGCACCTGTCCACCACGGTGCACAACGCGGTGCGCCGGAGCGGGTCGGGCGTGCCGGTGCGGCTGACGCCCGAGGACTTCGAGGTGGTCGAGGTCGAGGCGCTGTCGCGCTCGGCCACCGTGCTCTGCGTCGACCTGTCGATGTCGATGCCGATGCGGGACAACTTCGTGCCGGCCAAGCGCATGGCCATGGCGCTGCAGACGCTCATCTCGAGCAAGTTCCCCGGGACTATCTCGGCATCGTGGGCTTCTCCGAGGTCGCCCGCGAGATCCGCCCCGACGAGGTCCCCACGGCCATGTGGGACTACGTCTACGGCACCAACCTGCAGCACGCGCTGGCGCTCGCCGCGGCGCATGCTGGCCCACGAGCACGGCACCAAGCAGATCATCGTGGTCACCGACGGCGAGCCGACGGCGCACATCGACGACGCACGGCGAGGTCTTCTTCAACTACCCGCCGATCCCCGAGACCCTGCGCCGCACCATGGCCGAGGTGATCCGCTGCACCCGGGCCGGCATCGTGATCAACACCTTCGCCCTCGACCTCCAGCGGACCCACTACCCCTTCGTCGAGCAGATCGCCCGGGTCAACGGCGGCCGCACCTTCTACACGACGCCCGACGCCCTGGGCGGGTACGTGCTGGTCGACTTCCTCCAGCACCGCCGGGTGCTCCGTCCCGCCGGCTGAGGGCGCCCTGCCCGCTGAGGTCCCGGCCGGCTGAGGTCCCGGCCGCCTACGCGCCCTGCAGGTCGCGGCGAGCGAAAGCGGCCGCGCCGACGAGCGCGGCGATGCCCGCGGCGGCGGTGAGCCAGCCGTTCGCGGCCCAGTCGACCGGCACGGCGGGCGCCGAGGCCACGTGGTGGAACACCGAGGTGTCGAGCAGCCAGTGGCTCGCCGCGCCGATCCCGCCGACCAGCTCGATGAGCAGGGACCAGGCCAGCACGGCGTAGACCCCGGCCGCGGCGGCCCGGGGCCACAGACCGAGGAGCAGCGCGCCGATGCCGAGGACGAAGACCGCCGGCACGGCGGCGTTGACGCCGGCGGCCAGCAGGCTCGCCGCGCTGATGGCGGTGTGTTGTGAGGTCGCGCCGAGCAACGTGAAGAGGCCGGCGACGACCCCGCAGGCGACGACGAAGACGAGCGCCACGCACAGACGCCCCGCCAGCCACCGCGTCCGGGCGACGGGTCGCACCAACAGGTGGTCGAGCCGGCCTTGCGCCTCCTCGTCTCGCGCCGCGCCGATCTGGCCGGCGGCCGCGAACCCGATCAGCGCCGCCACGATGAGGAAGACGACGCCGAGGTAGGCGCCCGTCCCGCCCCCGGTGGCGCCGAGCTTGTCCAACACCTGTTGGACCGAGGACCCGGCCAGCGTGGTCCCGGCGCCCTGGGCGACGAGCCCGAAGATGAGCCCGGTGACGGCGAGGGCGACGATCCAACCGAGGTCGACCCCGCGGGTCAGGCGCACACAGAGGCCGAGCTGGCCGCGGAGGAGCGCGAGCCTGGGGGCGCGGTGGGACCGGTCGGGCAGCATGCCCGACCCCACGTCGCGCGAGCCGGACAACGCGACGGCGACGACGGCGAGCACCGCGGCCGCGGCGAAGATCGGGAGCAGCGGCACGGGGTCGTTCGCGGTGAGCGGGGAGAGCCGCTCGACCCAGCCGAGCGGGGAGAGCCAGCTGAGCCAGGGCAGTCCGATGCCGGCATCGCCGAGCATGCGCAGGCAGTAGCTGACGCCGAGCACGACGGCGCCGAGCCCGGCGGCGCGCCGCCGCGTCGGCGGCCAGCTGGCTCGTCACCGCGCCGACCGTGAGGAACAACAGGGCTGGGCTGGCGAGGGCAAGCGCCAGGAAGAGCGCGCTGCCCGCGCCGATGTCCACCCGCGACGAGAGACCGGCGATGGCGATGATGACGGCGGTCACCACCCAGAGCACGAGCGGCGCCGGCGCCCAGCCCGGCCAGTGCCTGCACCGTCGCCCGGCGCCGCGTGGTCCGGCCGGACAGCAAGAGGTCCCAGCGGCCCGCGTCCTCCTCGCCGCGCAGGAGCCTCGAGCTGGTGAGCACGCCCCAGACGGACCCGATGATCATCACGGTCATGGAGACCTTGAAGACGGTGAAGCCCCCGACCGTCTGCAGCTGGGGTGCCGGACCGAAGAGCGCGAGCGTCGACTTGTTGTTCCCAAAGGTGGCGGCGAGCCGGTCGCGCTGGGCCTGGGTCTTGTAGAGGCTGGTGTAACTCCACGCCGCCGAGGCCACGAAGGCGCCGAAGACGTACCCCCACAGCAGGCCCGAACGCGCCGCCGCACGCGCCGTGCGCCGGGCCACCACCGTCGCCGTCCCCGCCCGGCCTCCCGGCGCGGCGGTGGCCTGCTCGCGCAGCTCAGCGAGGGCCATCGGGACCGCCCTCGTGCGGGGCGTTCCCGGGCTGCTCGGCCAGCACGGCGTCGATGGCGTCCACGGCCTGGCGGGCCAGCTCCGCGTCGAGTAGGGGCTTCGAGTAGAACTCGACCTTGGCGCGTGCGAGCCGCAGGTGACCCTCGGGGCCGAGCACGTCGGTGCCCAGCGCCGCGGACAGCTGGTCGTGCAGGGCGAGTGCGCCGATCTCCATCGCGACCAGGAGCGTGGCGTAGCCGTGCTCGTCGGAGACGACGCCGGCGTGATGCCGGGCCAGCCACTGTTCGGTAGCCGCCACCATCTCGGTGAACATGTCCGCCGCGGCGGGCGAGCCGTCGATCATCGAGCGGGCCAGGTACCCGTACAGATCGAGGAGCTCGGGGTGCGAGTCGCCCAAGAGGGTCGGGTTCTCGAGCCCTCCCTCGAGGAGGAGCTGCTCCTTGATGCGCACGATCTGCGAGAGGACGTACGCGTCGCAGGCCGCCCGCAGCACCTCCTTGCTCCGGTAGTAGTGCTGGACCAACCCGCTCGAGACCCCTGCCTCCCGGGCGACGTCCCGGATGCCCGTGCCGGCGACGCCCTCGGTCCGGAACAGGCGCAGGGCGGCGTCGCGGATGCGTGTCCTCGTGCTCTGATCGCCTGCACCGGGTCCCGGGGCGGGCATGCTCATCGTGCGCCTCCTCGCCATCGGGGGTGTCCGTGCCGGTCGCCCCATTACCATACGGCCGTATCGGAGAACAATACAGCCGTATGGCCCGGAACGGCCCGCCGGGGCAACGGCGGCGACCCCGAATGCCTCTCCAACTGGGATTTCACGCACCGTTCCACCCCTCGGCCCGCACGGATCGCTCACGTTTCCCGCCCGGTCCGTGATTTGGGCCTTGCGCCGGCGGGTGCCGGTGGTGAAAACTGACTACACCGTTGTAACTACACCAATGCCACCTGAGGCGAAGAAGGGGGGCGAACCAGTGCCAGTGGACATAGTCACCACGCTCTACGGTCGCCAAGAACGAAGTTGGCAGTTGCAGGCCAACTGCATGGGCGTCGACCCGGACCTGTTCTTCCCGGAGCGGGGCGCCTCCACCCGTGAGGCCAAGGAGGTCTGCCGGGGCTGCGTCGTGCGCGAGGACTGCCTCGAGTACGCGTTGGCCAACGGCGAGAAGTTCGGCATCTGGGGCGGCATGAGCGAGCGGGAGCGCCGCCGCCTGCGCCGCGCCCGCGCCCTGGCTCGCCGGGACATGGCCGCCTCCTAAGGGGTATCCGGGCGCCTCGGCATGCCCGCCCCCGCAGCGAGGCGGCTCTCGATGGTCTGCTCATCCGAGAGGCCGAGCTCGCGCCAGCGGCCCTTCGGCACCGCGGCCAGGACCAGCTCCGGCACGAGCCCCACGAGCTCCCCACCCTCGGGCTTGCCGCCGGCTTCTCTCACTCTCGCCGCCACCGCGTCGTACAGGCGGTCCGGCCCCAACGCCGCCGGCTCCACCAGGTTGCACGAGACCTGGGCCCGGTCGCCCACCGCGAGGCCCAGGGCGCGCACCTCGGGCCGGCGCACCAGGGGCGCCACCCGGCGGGCCACCTCGGCCGAGGAGACCCAGACGTTGTAGGCCACCAGCACCCGGCGGGCGCCGACGGCGGTGGCGCCCGTGCGAGCGTCGGCCTGCGCCGGGCCGAAGTCGGGGGCCAGGCCCCCGCTGCCGGCGGCGAACGCACGGCGGCGGACGTCGGGCAGCGTACCGGGTCCGGCCGCCGGGAAGGGGCCCGTAGAGGAAGCTCGGCACACCCAGGTCGGCACCGAGCCAGAGGGCGAACGCGTCGCGCAGCGCCGACCGCAGGGGCGAGGTCCTCGGGAGCCGGGCGCCCCGGCTCGTAGGGGACGAAGGGCACGACGTCGAGGACCCCCAGGCGCGGGTGGGCCCCGGCGTGCTGCCTCAGGTCGAGACGGGCGATGGACTCGGCGGCGAGCGCCCGGACGGCCGCGGCGACGGGCGTCGGCGGGTCCCGCCAGGGTCAGGACGGAGCGGTGGTGGTCCGGGTCGCGGTGCAGGTCGAGCAGGGCCGGTCCGGCGGCGTCGGCCAATCGGCCGAGAACGGCGTCGTCACGACCCTCGCTGACGTTGACGACGCACTCGGAGATCACGGGCGTCAGCCTTCGGGCCGTGACCGGGCGACTCGTCTCCGAGCTCTGGCTCCCGGTGCTACTTGGCGACGACGGCGTGTGAGAGGCGGCGGCGGCGCAGGATGCGGCGACGCTCACGTTCGGACGCACCACCCCAGACCCCGTGATCGATGTGGTGCTCGAGGGCGTACTCGAGGCAGGGTTCGGAGACGGGGCACTCGGCGCAGATCCGTTGGGCGGCGAGCACGCCCATCCCATCATTTGGAAAGAAGACGTCGGGTGCAACTTCCTTGCACTTCCCCCGGGCCATCCAATCGGTATTCATTGTTCGGCTCCCTTTTCACGCACCATTCTAAGGGACCCGCCGGTCGGGAAATAGGGTATTGCGCGTAGGAAGTTCGTAAGAATCCGAGCCAGATTTCGCCGTCTACCAGGGAGAATGCCTTTCGGGCCCGCAGGGCTACGCTGGCGCCGAACGCCGACAGCAGGAGGTGCCATGTCCCCGGACACCGAGGACGACGTAGTCGAAGAGGGTGAGCCGATCGAGCCGATCGGGCACGTGCCGCGTCGTCTACCTCGGGCCCGTCGCGCCCCACTGGGAGGTCCAGTCGGACTACGGACCGCCCGAGGTGATCGAGCAGTTCCGCGACCGCGTGCTGGCCCGGCTGGTGCTGCTCCCCCGCACGACCCCCAGTTCCGCCGGAACAGCGAGCGGGTCGTGCGTGACGCCGAGCGGGAGCAGCTGGCGCTCGAGTGGGTGCTCGACTACGGCGAGGCGTCCTGAGGCCAGCTCGACGACAGCACCCGAACTGCCCCCGGCACGCCACTGGGCCGACACCCCCGTGGTGGAAGCATGGCGCCGCCAACAACTGACGGTCCACGGGATCAAGGCCCGTGGGAGGGGGAGACACCGTGGGGGACACCTACACACTCGACGACGCAGCAGCCGTCGTCCGGGAGATCAAAGGTCTGGTCGGCGGACTGACCGACGACGAGGCGGCGCTCGTGCGCACGCTGACACCGCCGGACCTGGCGCGCTCCGCCATGGTCGATCACCTGTTGGACCTCGTCGACCTGCTGTCGACCATCCGCGCCGACGAGGCCGTGGCCGAGTACGTCTACGCCATCGCACCGCACTGGGACGGCAGCGCCGAGATGCTGCTCCTCGGCGGGCGCGTGACGACGGCGTTCAATCGCTGCGCGCTCGAGCGGCAACTGCCCGAACGGGTCGGCTGAAGCTGCGGCTGGGGCGGCCGGCACCGCGCCGGCACGACGGCAGGAGCATCAGTCCAAGAGCCCGATGCGGGCGAGCCACAACCCGGGCGCGTCGACCTCGGCCGGCGTCGGCAGGTCGAGCTCGTCCGACCACAGGCGGGCCAGCGCATCCTCGCCGACGCGCTCGATCACGCCGCGCACGAAGGCGCGGCCCCGATCGACCTCGTCCTGCCCCACGTCGAGCCCGAACAGCCCCGCGAAGGCCTGTTCCCCCTTCCCTTCCTCGATCCGGTAGCGGTACCACGCCTCGCGCAAGGCGGCGGGAGACGACGTCAGCGTCTCCGCGATACCGGCCGTGATGTGGTCCACGTAGGCGCCGATGGCCGTCGTCTGCGCCGTCAGGGCGCTCGAGATGTTCCGCTGCTCGGGGGTGATGAGGTCGGACAGCAGCGCCTCGGGGTCGCCCAGGGCCTCCTCGAGCGCCGCCGGATCGCCGAGGCCATCGCCCAATCGTTCGACGATGGAGCGTTGCGCCGCGGCGGCGTGGGCGGACGCGTCGGAAAGCAGCGTCATGAGCGAGTCCCGGACGCCGGGCCTCGTCAGCACCGCGTGCATGGTCAGCTCGCGCAGGCAGACCCAGAGCTGGACCTCCTGGAGGGGAAGGCTCCAGTCCTCGGCGAAGCGGGCCACGTTGCCCGGGACGAGGAGGAGGGTCGACGACTCGGGCCACGGCAGCGGGAGGGCGTACTGCCCGAAGGCCCGGCGGGCCAGGTGCCCGGCGGCCGAGCCGAACTGCATGCCGAGGAAGACGGGGCCGAGCGTGAGCGCGAACTGCCCCAGCAGTCCGCCCAGGCCGCCGGCCCCGGCCGGATCGAGCTCGGTCAGGTCCAGTGACGACGGGACCGCCGCCGCCCCCTGCTGCTGCGCTTCCACCATCGACTTGAGGATCGGCCGGTAGGCCTCGAGCACCCGGAAGCTCCACTGCCCCGGCCCGACCGCCTCGAAGGAGATCCCGCCGCCCCCCCAGCCGGGCGCGATCCCCGTGGCGTCGGCGACGTGGAGCTCGGCCACCCGCGCCAGCTCCTCGAAGGCGATCCGCACCAGCGGGTCCGGGTTCTCGTCGGCCCCCCCGTCGGTGGCGACGCCGAAGGCCAGGGTGCGGGCGGCCTCGAACCAACTGTCCGCGGCCCCCGGCCCCGAGCCGATCACCTTGAGCAGGTCCCCGAGGAGACCCCCCATGGGGTTGTCGGGGTCGCTGGAACCGAACATGCTCACCCTCGCATGCTATGAGGATGCGCTCAGGGTGACGTCCACGACCTTGGTCCCCGTGCCCTGCTGCACCGAGACGGCGATGGCGGCCCCGGGGGGCAGGACGTAGAGCCGGGCCCGCAGCTCGGCCATGGTGCGCACCGGGAGCGCGTCGACGGCCACGATCACCTGCCCTTGCTGCAGCCGGCCGGCGGCCGGACCGTTGGACTGGACCTGCACCACTTTGGCCCCCATGTCATCGGGGGTGTCGGTGCCCGAGACCCCCAGCCACCCGTGCACCACCTTGTCCTTCGAGCGCAGGTCGTCGGCCACCCCGACCACGAGCTGGCTGGGCAGGAATGTGCCGGGGGAGGACGTGCCGGGGGAGGGGTCGTAGAGCAGGCCCACCACGTCGCCCGTGGCGTTCAACAGCGGGTCCCCGGCGGCGACCGCCGGTGCCGAGGGCGACGAGGTGATACTGGGCATGCCCCCGGCCGGCCCGCTCGCGATGGCAGACCCGGCGTCGGTCACCGAACCGGGCGTGCAGTGCAGCGCGACCGCCGTGCCGCCGTCGGGCACGAAGCTGAGCGTCAGGTCGGGCGAACCGCCGCTCAGGCTGGAGTCGTCGGCGAAGGGCGCCACGGGCAGGTCCTCGGGCACGTCGACCAGCGCGATGTCCGAGGCGGGGTCGGTCGCCACGACGGCGGCGGGCTCGAGCTTGCCCCCGGGGCCGACCATGACGACGCGACGGACCCCGCCCAGCAGGTCGGCGGTGGTGGCGACGACCCCCCCCTCGGCCACGGCGACGCCGATCAGCGCGACCGTGCCCTGGCCCGTGGTCAGCTGCAGCTCCACCATGGAGTGCCCGGCCGCCTGGGCCACCGCCGGCACCGCGTTCTGCGCCCCCGCCAGGGTCGTCAACGGCGCGGCGGCGACAGTGTCGGTCGTCGCGCCCCGGAGCGGGCGTTGCGAGGCCGGGGAGAGCAGCACGACCACCCAGGCGGCGACCGCCATGACCGCACCGACACCGACGAGGACCATGACCGCACCGCGGTAGGGGTGGCTCTGGGGGGCGTTGAGGAACAGCGGGGCCTCGGAGCCCGGGGCGATCTCGCTGGGATGCCGCCAGAGCCGGTCGTCGGGGTCGATCCACCCGCGCAGCGGCGCGTCGGGTCCGTCCGGGGCGCCCTCCGCGCCCTCCTCGGGGCCCGGTTCGGCCTCCTCGGGCTCCTCGGGCGTATCGCTCACCTGGGCGACGATACCGACAACCGCCCAGGAAGTGCCGTCGCCGGACGGGTGTCCGTACCATGTGGCCCCATGGCGCGCGACCTGGCGATCGACCTCGGGACCGCCAACACGCTGGTCTACGCCAAGGGGAAGGGGCTCGTGCTGAACGAGCCGACCGTGGTCGCGCTCGATTCGCGCAGCCGCGAAGTGCTGGCCATCGGGACCGACGCCTGGCAGATGATCGGGCGCACGCCGGGCTACATCGTCGCCGAGCGGCCGCTGCGCGGCGGCGCCATCACCGACTTCGAGGTCACCGAGCGGATGCTGAGCGTGCTGTTGCACCGGGTCGGCGTCAGCCGCATCAACCGGCCCAAGGTGCTGATCTGCGTCCCCTCCGCCATCACGCCGGTGGAGCGGCGCGCCGTCAAGGAGGCGGCGCGCCGGGCGGGTGCCTCGGCCAGCTTCCTGATCGAACAGCCCATGGCGGCGGCCATCGGCGCCGGGCTGGCCATCCACGAACCGGTGGGCAACATGGTCGTCGACGTCGGCGGAGGCACGGCGGAGATGGCCGTGATCTCGCTCGGGGGCGTCGTGGCGGTGCAGGCGCTGCGCTGCGGGGGGTTCGACTTCGACGCCTCCATCCAGGCCTACGTCCGCTACCGCCACGGCGTGGCCATCGGCGAGCGCACGGCCGAGGCGGTCAAGATGGCCATCGGGTCGGCCTCCCCCTACGGGGCGGAGCAGCAGGCCGAGATCCGCGGGCGCGAGGTGGCGACGGGCCGGCCCAAGACGGTGATCCTGTCTCCGGTCGAGGTCCGGGGCGCGCTCGAGGACAACGTGGCGTCGATCGTCGAGGCGGCGGCCGAGTGCCTGGGCGAGGCCCCGCCCGAGCTGGCCCAGGACATCATGTTCGAGGGGATCCACCTGACCGGCGGCGGGGCGTTGCTGCGCGGGATGACCCAGCGCCTGGCCGACGCCACCGCCGTGCCGGTGCACCTGGTCGACACGCCGCTCGAGTGCGTGGTCCAGGGGGCCGGCGTGTGCCTCGAGTCCTTCGACCGGCTGAAGCGGCTGTTCACCCAGGAGGATTAGGTCAGGCGGGCACCTCGTCGAGCAGCTCCGCGGCGGCCTGGCGCACCTGCCAGTCCCGGTCCGCGGCCGCCGCCTGCAAGGCCGGCTCCACTCGGGGGTCGTCGAAGCCGGCCAGCGCGACGGTCGCGCGGCGCCGCACCGTGGGCTTGTCGCCGAGCGCGGCGAGCACGGCGGGCAGCCCGGCCGGGTCTCCGATGGCGCCCAGGGCGGCCACGGCCGCCTCGCGGCAACGCAGGTCGCCGTGGCCGGTTGCGGTCGCGATCAGCACCGGCACCGCGGGCCGATGGCGGCGCTCGGCCAAGAACCAGGCCGCCCCCACGACGACCAGCGGGTCGGGATCGTCGAGGGCGCCGGTCACCGCGACGAGCAGGGTCGAGCGCGAACCGGTGCCGCGGACGGCCAGTGCCGCTTCGACGGCACGGCGCCGCAGAGCGGGCGGGCCGCCGACCAGCGCGGTGGCGACGTCGGCGGCCGTGAGCCGACCGAGGCGGGCCAGCGCGCCGAGCGCCGCCACCTGGACGCCGGGGTCGGGGTCGCACAGTCCACGCCGGGCCAAGGCCGCATCGCCGCGGTGGCCGGCCAGGGTGACGCGGCGCCGGCGCTGCTCGGCGCGGCGGTCGGCGTCCGCATCCGTGGCAACATCGTCGCTTCACCTCTCGAGTATGTCCGAACCTGACGCGACCGCCGACGGGGAAGCCGCGGCGTCCCCCCTCTCCAGCGACGCCACCCCCGGCGCGGCCGGCGCCGGGGTGCCGCCGTTGCCGCCCGGCGCCGCGTCGCGCCGGCGCCGCATCTGGCCCTTCCTCCTGGGGCTCCTCGCCCTGGTCGTCATCGCCGCGTTCGTCGCCGCTCGCGTCTCGGTCAACTACTACGTCATCACGCCCGGCGATGCGACGCCGGTCTCCCAGTACATCGAGGTGCCGCCCACGGACAACCATCCCCTCACCGGCAAGATCCTCTTGACCGACGTCTTCGTCAGCCAGCTGAACGCACTCAACTACCTGCAGTACAGGTACTTCGACTCGAACAGCGAGGTGATCTCGGCACCCGACCTGCTCGGACCCACGCCCGACGAGAACCAGTTCCTGGACCAGGGCTACCTGCAGATGGCCCAGGCGCAGTCGTTCGCCACCGCCGCCGCGCTGTCCCACCTCGGCTACGTGGTCCACTCCACCAACGCGGGCGCGCTCGATCTACGCGGATCCAGCCCGGTTCCCCGGCCGCCAAGGTGCTGCAGGTGGCCCAGGTGATCACCGCGGTCGGCGCCACCCCCACGCCGACCGACTGCGCGCTGATCGACGCGCTGCACGGGCTGAGGCCGGGGACGAGCGTCTCGCTCAGCGTGGAGGACTCCTCCATCAACGACGTCGGCGACTTCGTGGACGGACCGATCGTCACACAAGTCCGTGACCCTGGGCGTACCCCCCAAGGGCCTGGTCGACACCGGCTGCGGCGCGCCCACCAGGCCGACGGCCTACCTCGGGATCCAACCCGCAGACGCAGCAGGACTGGCAGTTCCCGATCAAGGTGACCGTGCACACGCAGGACATCGGGGGCCCGTCCGCCGGCCTGGCCATGACGCTCGGCATCATCGACAAGCTGAGCAGCGGGCGGCTGACCGGGAACCGGATCGTCGCCGCCACCGGCACGATCGACCAGTACGGCAACGTCGGTGACGTGGGCGGCGTGGCCGAGAAGACCATCGCCGTGGAGCGGGCCGGGGCGACCATCTTCTTCGTGCCCTCGGTGGAGCTGGGCGACCGCCGAGTCCAAGGCGACTCCGCAACTCCACGTCTACGCCGTCAGCAACCTGAACCAGGTGCTGCGCATCCTCAAGCGCCTGGGGGGCAACGTGCCGACCGGCGCCACCAGTCCTGTGCCGGCCCAGGCGGCGCCGTAGGCTCTGGCCATGCCTGAAGGCCGCCCCCCGATCTCATCGGCCCGGATCGCGACCGGGGACATCGCACGCCACTCCTTCGCCATCGTCCGCCGGGGTTTCGACACCGACGAGGTGCGCGCCTACCTCCAGTCGGTGGCCCGGAGCCTCGAGGGGCTCGAGGAGCGCGAGCAGGAGCTGCGGACGGCCCTGGCCGAGGCGGAGGAGCGGGCCGCCCATCCCGTGGTCGACGAGGCGACCCTGACGACGTCGCTCGGCCAGCACAGCGCGCAGATCCTCCGGCACGCCCATGAGGAAGCGGCCCGCATCGTCGCTCCAGGCCCAGGAAGGGGCGGCCACGCTCCTGCGCGAGACCCAGAGCCAGGTCGACGAACTGCAGGCGCGCACCGAGGCCGTCGGCCGCCGAACGCGTCGTCGAGGTGGAGTTGCTGGTGGCCAGCGCAGAACAGGAGGCCCGCGTGGACAGTGAGCGGATCATCGCCGAAGCGGTGGCACAGGCCGAGGCGGTCATCGCCCGGGCCAAGGACGAGGGGCGGACGCTCCTCGAACAGGTCCAAGAGGCCCGGCGCCGGGTGCTGGCCGATCTGGCCGCGCGACGACGCGCCGTCGGGATCCAGATCGAGCAACTGCGCGCCGCCCGGGACGAGATGGCCGCGTCGGTGCACGGCGTGCGCGACAAGGTGGAGGGGATCCTGGGCCACCTGGAGCCGGACCGACGAGGAGGCGCGGGCCGCCGCAGCGGCCGTCGCCGACAACTTCCGTGTGCACGGCGCGTCCGACGGGCCCCTGCGACCAGGACGCGCTGGAGGACGCGGCGACGGCGCCACCGACGGGACCGGCGTCCACCGGGAGCGGGCACGAGGCCGAGGGCGAGCCGGGGGAGGACGAGGCCGGGGTGTCGGGCAGCACGCCCTCGGTCGACGAGCTGTTCGCACGCATCCGGGCCGGGACCAGCGTCGGCTACGCCGCCGCCCGAGGAGCCGGTGGCCGAGCCTGCCGGCGACGGCGCGCCGGGCCGAGGCCGCACGCGGAAGCCGGCGGCAGAAGCGGAGCGGCCGCGAGAGATCCGAGGACCCGAGTCCGAGCCCGTGCGCGGGGCCGACGACGCACTCATCGCCCGGCGCGACGAGCTGCTGACGCCGGTGACGGCGCGCCTCAGCCGGACGGTCAAGCGCGCCCTGGGCGACGACCAGAACCGTCTGCTCGACCGGCTGCGCAACGAGCCGTCGCTCAGCGGCGACGACTGGTGGGACCCGAGGACGAGCACATGGTCGCGTTCGCCGAGGCCGCACGGGGCCATCTGGGCGAGGCGTTCGCCGCCGGGACGGTGTTCGGCGGAGCCGAGGCGGCGGCCATTCCCGCCGGCGACGCGGTCGGGGAGTCCTCGGCCGCGCTGGCGCACGTGATCGTGACGATGCTGCGCCGCCAGATCGAGGAAGGGACGGGGGATCCGGCGGACCGGGTCGGGGCCGCGTTCCGCGAGTGGCGCGGCGAGCGGGTGGAGCGCCTGGCCGGTGACTACGCCACGCAGGCGTTCTCGGCGGGGGTGGCCGCCGCCGGAGCGGAAGGCAAGCTGCGCTGGGTCGTGACGTCCGCCGCGGGCTGCTCGGACTGCGAGGACAACGCCCTCGCCGGCGCCGTGAGCGCCAACGAGACCTTCCCCACCGGCCACGCCCACCCGCCGGCCCATTCCGGATGTCGCTGCCTGGTCGCGCTGGTCGGCGACGGGGCTTCCTGACGGGCCCCGGCGCGACCTGACCGTCGTCCGCAGGTCCTGACGGCCGCATTCCACCCCCCGCCTGGCAGTTGGGGCGGGGGTGGCGGACGTTAGGCTTCCCCCGTGCGCATCCCCAGCGACCTGTCCGCTGATCCCTCGCCGCGCCGCCGACACCGAGCCCGCTGGTGGCTGATCGGCTTCGTCGTCGTCCTCATCATCTTGTTGGTGTCGCTGCGCTCGCTGGCGGGCATCTACACCGACAGCCTCTGGTTCTCCTCGGTCGGCTACCACAACGTCTTCTCGACGCTGCTCGTGATCAAGCTCGGACTGTTCGGCGTGTTCGGGGCGATCTTCTTCGCCGTCCTCTGGGTGAACCTCGTGGTGTGCGACCGCATCGCCGGCCACGACATCGTGCTGGCCCAGGAGGACGAGCTGGTGCGCCGCTACCAGCAGTTCGTGCGGCCCTACTCCGGCCGGATCTACGTGGCGCTGGCCTTCGTGCTGGCGCTGATCGGCGCGTCGGGGACGATCGGGCAGTGGAACAACTGGATCCTCTTCCGCCACGGCGGCAACTTCGGGGTCACCGACCCCCAATTCCACAAGGACATCGGGTTCTACGTCTTCGACCTCCCCTTCCTGACCTTCGTCGTCGACTGGACGCTGGCCATCCTGATCGTCACGCTGGCCGTCTCGGTCGTCTTCCACTACTTCAACGGCGGGATCCAGCCCCAGCGCGGCCTGCCGCGGGTGCGACCGCCCGTGAAGGCCCACATCTCGGTGCTGTTGGCCCTGATCGCGCTGGACAAGGCGGCGGGCTACGTCCTGCAGCGCTAGTCCCTGGTCAACGCACAGGACGGCTACGTCAACGGCGCCGGCTACACCGACGTGCACGCCCGGCTGCCCGCCGAGACGCTGCTCATCTACGTGTCGATCTTCGCCGCGGGCATCCTGCTCTTCAACATCCGCCGCCAGGGCTGGACCCTGCCGGTGCTGGCGGTCGGGATCTGGGCCTTCGTGGCGCTGGTCGTCGGCATCATCTACCCGGCCCTGCTGCAGACGCTCAAGGTCAACCCGGCGCAGAGCTCGCTGGAGGCGCCCTACATCCAGCGCAACATCACGGCCACCCGCGCCGCCTACGGGCTGAACGACGTGAAGGTGCACGAGTTCCCCGCCAGCACGACCATCACCGCCAGCCAGACGGTGCTCGCCAGTCCGACCATCGACAACATCCGGCAGTGGGACCCGGACCCGACGATTTCGCTGCAGACGTTCCAGCGCGAGCAGGGCATCAAGTCGTACTACGTGTTCCCCTCGCTCGGGGTGGACCGCTACACGCTGTCGGGGCAGCTGACGCCCGTGCTCATCGGCGTGCGCGACATCTCGGCCGCCAACCTGCCCTCCGCCTCGTGGGTGAACACCCATCTGCAGTACACGCACGGCAACGGCGCCGCGGTCGCGCTGGCCAACCAGACCACCTCGAACAACCCGGTCTACGCGGTCCAAGGGCGTGCCACCGGCGTCCTCGACGGGGCTGCCCGCCATCACCCAACCCGCGGTCTACTTCGGGCTCGGCGAGACCGGCTACGTCGTGGCCGACACGAAGCAGCTCGAGGTCGACTACCAGGAGGGCAGCAACGGGCCGAACGTCGAGAGCCACTACAAGGGCACCGGCGGGGTCCAGCTGTCGTCGATCTTCACCCGGGCCGCCTTCGCGCTGCGGCTGGGCGACTTCAACCTGCTCATCTCGAGCCAGATCACGAGCAAGTCGCGCATCATGTTCGTGCGCGACCCGGTGGCGATGGCCGAGAAGGCGGCGCCCTTCCTCACCTTCGATCACGACCCCTACGCCGTGATCAACGACGGGCACATCGACTGGGTCGTCGACGGGTACACGACGACGGCCAACTACCCCTACTCGCAGAACGCGGACACCCAGCAGGTGGCGATCGGGAGCAACCTGCCGGCGAGCTACAACTACGTGCGCAACTCGGTCAAGGTCGTCATCGACGCCTACTCGGGGCAGATGACGTTCTACGACGCCGACCCGAGCGACCCGATCCTGCAGGCCTACTCGGCCGCCTTCCCGCACATGTTCACCCCACTGTCGAAGATGACCGGCCCAGCTCCAGGCCCACCTGCGCTACCCGGAGGACATCTTCTCCATTCAGTCCGCCATCTACGGCCGCTACCACCTGACCAACCCGCAGGCCTTCTACGCCGCCAGCAACGCCTGGCAGCTCTCGCCGACGGCCGGCGCCGGCCCGCAGTCGCAGGCCCTGCTGGCCGAGAACACGTACAACAACCAGGGCCAGCTGGTCTCGACCACCCCGGCCCGCATGGCGCCGCAGTACCAGGTGTACTCCCTGCCCGGCACCACCCACGAGCCAGCAGGTCTTCACCATCTCCGACGGCTTCGTGCCCGCCTCGCAGTCGAGCCTCACCAGCTCGAGCCAGAACTTCAACCTGACCGCGTGGATGGTCGGGCTGTCGGACCCGGGTCACTACGGCGAGCTCGACCTGTACGAGACGCCCCAGGGGACCTACGGCCCGGCCAACGCGGACGCGGAGATCTCGGCCAACGCCACGGTGTCGAAGGACATCTCGCTGCTGGACCAGAAGGGCTCGGAGGTCCTGCTGGGGGAGACGCTCATGGTCCCGATCGCGAACTCGATGGTCTACCTGCGCCCGCTCTACGTGTCGCCCACGACCAACCCCCAGCCCCAGCTGCAGTACGTCGTCGGCCGTCCTGGGCAAGGACGTGCAGATCGACACGTCGCTCGACGGCCGTGCTCTCGGACCTGCTCCAGACGACGGTGACCCTGCCCACGGGGACCGGCGTGCCCTCGACCGGCACGGTGCCGGCGGCGGTGGCGGGGATCCTGGCAGGCCGCCCAGACGGACTACGACAACGCCCTGGCGGCGCTCAAGGCGGACAACCTGCCGCAGTTCCAGCGGACCTCCAGATGATGGACCAGCAGATCAGCGCGGCCCAGCAGGTGCTCGGGACGGCGGCGCCCGGCTCGACGCCGACCACGACGACGACCACCACGGTGCCGCCGATCAAGGCGCAAGCTCGACGAAGACGCACGACGTCGTCGACGGCAGCTCCACGACCTCGTCGACCACCACGACGGTGCCGAGCGAGCACCGAGCCCAAGGGCGCCACGACCTCGTCGACGTCGACGTCGACGACCCTGGCCTCGGCGTCGGCCCGCGGGTCGGGCTGAGGGCGAGGACGCCCTCGGACGGCGCGCCGGGCCCGGGGAGGGCCGGTCTACCGGCCGGCCGAGGCACGGTTGCGGTGCGGGCCGCTTGGTCCCATGATGTCGAGAGGCGCAAGCCGTGCGACGGAAAGGAAGACGCCCGATGGGACTGCTCGACAAGGTCAAGGACAAGGCGACGCAGGCCACCGAGATGGCCAAGGACGCGGCCGCCAAGGGACAGGCGAAGCTCGACGAGGCGCAGGCCAAGAAGGCGGCCGACGGGATGCTGCGCGACCTCGGCGCGGCCTTCTACGCCACCAAGACGGGGCGGGCCACCCCGACGACCGACGGCCGACATCGACCGGCTGGTGGCGGCCCTGCAGCAGCACGAGTCGGAGCACGGCGCCGATCACGCTGGCGCCCGAGTCCGCCGCGGCCGCCCCGACGGCGTCCCCGACCGGCGAGCCGCCGGATCGGCTCCGCCGTCCCCTCCGCCGCCGCCGCAGGCGGCGGACCCCGCCTCGCCGCCACCTCCGCCGCCGACCGCGCAGACGCTGTAGGGCGCCGTCCGGGGGCCCGGCCGCGTTCGGGCGTGGTGCGTTCCGCCGTCCGGGTGTAGGATGACCACTTCGCCGCGGGGTGGAGCAGTCTGGTAGCTCGTCGGGCTCATAACCCGAAGGTCGGAGGTTCAAATCCTCCCCCCGCCACCATCGAAACGCTGGTCGGCGCCTCTCGTGCACAGGGCACAGGGGCCTGACCAGCGTTTTCGCGAGTTGGCCGAGGTAGAAGATCGGCGTTTGTCGGGGCTTTTTCTCGGGACCTACTCACCGCTGCTCTATGCAGCACCATGCAGGGCGGCGGCGGGCGAGCGGTTCGCACGCTGCAGTGTCGAAGGTGACCGTCGAGTAGAGGCCCGTATGCATGGGGCAGCACAGGGCATGCCCCATGCATTTGCCCTACTCAACCTCAACCAGGAGTGTTCTCACGCTCCCAGCGGCCAAGTAGTTGGTTCGAGCGTCTTCACCTCCACCAAAGAACTCAACCGCGAACCATCGCCACCTGAAACGCCCTCAAAAGGGGTCCGGGAGGATCCCCTGGGCCGCCCCACAGAGTCAGCTACTGCGTGAGCTTGTGCCGAAAACTGTGGTGCTCCGAGCTTGACATGCGAGAGGCTCCAACGAACCATTCTTCACTCATCTGAAGTCGGAGAGCCTACGTCCTCACGGTGCTCATCTGGTAGCAAACGGCCCGATCGCGCGCTGTTCTCGCCGAGAGGATCGCGAATAGTGAACTTAGCGGCAGCTTTCAGGACGTTGGAGCTCGAGACGCTTAGTCCATAGCGGTATCGAGATGTCGGGTCTCCGTGCCTCCGCGGATGTCAGGTAGCAGATCAGATCCATTGCCTGAATGGTGCGGCGTACCAGTGGTGGCCGAATGGCGCCGCGTCTAGGAACAGGAGTAACCAGATGAAACGAAAGAGCTTGTCAAGAGCACTGCCACTATTTGCGGCCTTGATGTCGGTGGTCGTAGCGGCACTCCTCACGCTGCCGTCATTTGCCAGCGCCCAATCTGGACCCGCACAAGGAGCATCTGAGAGTGGCCATCAGAGGCCAACAATCGTGCTGGTTCACGGGGCTTGGGCGGATTCATCGAGCTGGGATGAACTGATTCCCATCCTTCAAAATGACGGCTACACCGTGGACGCTCCGCCCAACCCCCTGCGGGGCTTGACGAGTGACTCGGCTTACCTTGCGAGCTACCTCAAGACAATCTCAGGCCCCATCGTGCTCGTCGGGCACTCCTATGGAGGCGCTGTCATCACCAACGCCGCCACCGGGAATCCGAACGTCAAGGCACTCGTCTATGTTGACGCCTTTGCACCGGCGGCCGGCGAGACCCTCGAGCAGCTCACGTTCGCCAAGCCCGGATCGTGCCTGGCTGGTGGGGGAAATCTTTCCAACGTGTTCAACTTCGGAGTCGACCCTTCCCAGCCCGCCGGAGACTATGACCTGTATCTCAAGATTCCGGCCGGCACGGACTACGCAGGCTTTGACTCCTGCTTTGCCACCGATGTGCCAACGCCGGAGGCGGATCTCCTCGGGGTCATTCAGCGCCCGCTCGCACTCGGCGCCTTCACGACGCCTTCGGGCACGCCGGCGTGGGCCAGCGTCCCGTCGTGGGCGGTCATCGGGACCGACGATCAGGCCATTCCACCCGCCGAGCTCACCTTCATGGCGCAGCGGGCCCACTCGCACATCACCTACGTGAAGGCTGGCCACTTGTCCATGGTCACCCAGCCGTGGACCGTTGCCAGCGTCATCACCCAGGCTGCATTCGCCACCTCGTAGTCAGTCAACGGAAGGGCGGTATCGGTGTGGCGGGCACCGGTGCCGTCCTTCGTGCTGACCAGCAGCCATCATGGTGAGGCGAATGCCGCCGCAGCCCCCTCGCCTGAGCGGCATCATCTCGAAGCGGGGAGAGAAGGCATCGCTTCACCCCTCGGTGCGATCGAACCGAAGTCGAAATAAGAAATCACGCGTTCAAGTGATGTCGGAACGAACCCGAGAGTCGAAACTCACAGCCAGAACCCTGAGGAGGAAAGAGAATGCCTAGTAACCCAACAGTAGTTCTGGTACATGGAGCGTTTGCTGACGCGTCGGGATACGCCGGGATCATTCGCATCCTTCAGTCCCGGGACGTTGAGGTTCGAGCACCGTGGAATCCGCTTCGTGGCCTGGCCTCTGACGCGGATGCCATCAGCCGTTATGTGTCGAGCATTGACGGCCCAGTTGTGCTCGTTGGTCACTCCTACGGAGGCGCCGTCATTTCTCAGGCGGCACCTGGGATGCCCGATGTGAAAGGTCTCGTATTTCTCTCTGCCTTTGCCCTCGATTCGGGCGAGAGCTGTGCCAGCGTGCAGGAACCGTTCCCTGCATCGTTGGGTGCGACGACCTCCGTGCCGACGTCCTATGACGCCCCGGGCACGGCGGGTGGACCTGATCTCTTCATCAGGATCTCGGACTTTCATGAAACCTTCTGCGCCGATCTGCCTACGGAGGTGGCCGGTCCAATGGCGGTCAGCCAGCGCCCCTTGAGTGCCGCGGCCATTACCGAACCCGCCACCCTCGTCGGTTGGAAGGATCTGCCGACGTGGTACATGGTGTCGGAGCATGACAAGGCCATTCCGCCCGAGGCGGAGCGTTTCATGGCAAAGCGTATGGAGGCGGTGACTGAGTCCATTGATGGTTCCCACGCGGCATTCATCGCGCATCCAGACGTCGCAGCTGGACTGATCCTCCAAGCGGTGGCTGGCGCTTAGGAGCGGCTGTCGGATCGTCGTGTCGAAAGCAGCTGCCTCCCGCAGCGGACTGACGGCGGGGGACGTTGAAAGTGAGCAATCGGGTGAGTTGCACGCCGGGAGCGTTGGAGTCTGGCGTCCGACGGCCGAATGGAGAGCGATTCTGGTGAAACGCTTCCCGTTGATCGGCGTTCTGGGATCGGGGCCGGTGGGTCGAGGCGTTGCGACGCTCCTTGCCCGCCGCGGGTTACAAGGTGACGCTCGGCACGCGCCACCCAGATTCCCTCGTTCTCTTAGAGCTGCCCGCCACAGTCGCTATCGGCACTTTCGACGAGGCGGCAAAGGCCGATGTTGTCTTTCTGGCTGTGGTCCACTCTGCCTCTCGCGCCCTGGTGGAGTCTCTTGCGGAGCAGCTGGCCGGAAAGATCTTGGTCGACGCTGACAACGAGTGGGCTCGTCGACACTACGCAGCTACAGGCTTGTCCGATTCACTCACTGAGGGGAGCTGGATGGCAAGCCTTCTTCCCGGTAGCTCAGTCGTGCGCGCCTTTTCGCATATCGACTGGGACCTTCTTGTCACCCGGGCGACAAACGAGCCCGGAGTGTGGGCGGTGGGTTACGCATCAGACGGCGACGACGTCGACAAGGTGGTCGAGGTGATGATTCGGGACATGGGTTACGTGCCGGTCAAGGTCGGATCGCTCGCCGAGTCGGCGCCTATCGATCCAGGAGGTGTTCTGTGGCCGAGGATGCTCACGCCAGATGCCATGCGCGCCTTGCTCGACACTGATGAAGATTCGAGCTGAGGTGGAGGTGGGATGGACATTGTCTCGGTGGTCGCAGTGGCGGCAAAAGGTCGAAGGCCCATGCTCTCTCCAGGCCGATGGAAGGAGCGCGGTGGTACATGAGCACCGGCCTCAGTTCACAGAGTGAGCCTTGGGAGTCGGAGATATCTGAGTCAGTTGCCTATCTCGTGAGTGCGTACGCCTCGATTAGGCGACTTCGGACGTTGGGGTTAGGCGATGAACCCGCAGGATTATTCGTCGACCTTGCGTCGCAAAGCATATGGACGGCATTGGTCGCGCTTGACGAATATGCCATGACCGTGTTCGAAGGAAGCCAGCCGGACGGGACCTCACGGGAGCGTGGCGGGCCTCAAGAGTGCCTTTTGATCCTCTATTCCGAATTGGGGCTGATGTCGTGAAGAGCGTTCTTCAAGAACTTGGTGAGATCCGGCCAGATGGCGCATCGCTATATGGCTGTGCGCCTTCACTGAACCTGGATCGACCAAAGGTCCGGCACTCGACTGGAGTGTCCATGGTCGATAGCGTGACTCGGATGGTGGCGGTGGAATCGCCCTTTTCCGGCCGGCAGGGCCAAATGGCGATGCTGTGCGAGCAACTTGACGGCGCATCCTCAGGCGTTGGCTCGGTGGTCCTCGTCGAGGGCGATGCCGGCATGGGAAAGAGTCGCCTTCTCGAAGAGGTCATGCGGGTCGCGCGCGCCAGACACTTTCGAGTCGGGAGCTGCGCGGCCGACCCCGGGGACGGCATGGTCGAGATGTCCACCCTGATGGTGGCGCTCTTGGACGGGCCGGAGCCGATCTTGGACCGGGCTGCGCTCCCGGCGTCCCATGCTCTGCCTGAACAAAGGTACTGGCTGCTGCAGGACCTCCAGGGGCTACTCGAGCGAGCCGCCGTGGAGACACCTTTGTTGATCTGCCTTGACGACCTGCAGTGGACAGACGGTGGCACAGCGGCGGCGCTGCGGGCACTGCCGAATCACCTTGCCACGGTACCGATTGTCTGGGTGCTCGCCTTCCGGCCGAGCTTCCGATCAAGTCCGTTTGGGACAATCCTTGACCACCTGGATCAAACAAGAGTCGAGCAGATCGTCCTTGGTCCTCTCGGTGATGAAGCTGTGAGGGAAATTACCGCGGGTGTTCTGCATTCTGAGCCTGGCCTCGATGTCTTGACGATGGTCCAGCGAGCTGGCGGCAGCCCCTTTGTACTCGCCGAGATGCTCTGGGGGCTCACAGAGGAGCACCTTGTCACCATCGAGTCAGGGCAGGCGGAGCTCGTAGAGACGCGACTTCCATGTCGCGTCGGGGACAACATGCGGCGCCGACTGGACCAACTATCTGAAGTCGCGCACGATGTAGCGGCCGTGGCGACGGCACTTGGCAGGAAATTCTCACTCGACGAGTTGGCTGCGATGCTTGATCGACCACCGTCGGCTTTGCTCGCCCCCGTGAAGGAGGTGCTTCAGGCGGGTCTGTTCTTGGAAAGCGGCGAGAAGCTTGCGTTTCGCCACGACCTTATCCTCGAGTCGGTCCGGGCGAGCCTGCCTCTGTCAGTGAGTCGGTCCCTCGATCGCCAGGCAGCCACCGTCCTGATCGCCAATGGAGCCCTCCCACTCGAGGTATCCACTCGGCTCGCGGCGAGCGCCGAAGTTGGGGACGAAGTCGCGATCGCCACCCTAACGATGGCCGCAGAGGCTCTCGACATGACTGATCCAGGCGCAGGTGCCGACCTCAGTCAGCGCGCCCTCGATCTTGCCCCGCGAAACCATCCGTCGCGGCAAGCACTCGTGGCACAAACGGCCATCCGGCTGCATGCAGCGGGGCGCATTGAAGCTGCCAAGACGTTCACCGACACCGCCCTGCGTCAGGCGCTGCCTCCGGAGGCGGAGGCAGAGTTCCGGTTGATCATCGCGGCCATGTTCGCCCTCTCGCCCGACGTTCGCGCCGATGCTTGCCATAAAGGCCTAGCGCTTCCCGATCTGTCACCCTTCCTTCGTATGTTGTTTCTGGCCAATCTGTTCCACAACTTGTTGACCGCGGGCCGCGTGAACGAGGCGCGTCGAATCCTCCCAGAGGCGAGAAAAGCTGTTGAGCAGGTCGACCTCCCGTGCGGTTACTTCGTCCTGGACTTAGCCGAATCGGGCCTGAGCTATGCCGACGGCCACTTCGGCGAGGCCTTAGAGCGTGTGGAGATGGCGATGCGCAACGGGGAGGTGTGCGCCCAAGACATTGGACTCAGTCCACAGCACTGGAGGATCATGCAGGGTCGGCGTTCTCTCACCACACAGTGGCGGTGCGATGTCTTGACCATGGCCGACCGATTCGACGAGGCACTTCAGATCTCTGTGCAGAGCATTGCCACAGCTCAGCGGGAACGACAGGACTGGGCCCTCAACATCTTCGAGGCCGGACGCGGGCGACAGTTGCTCGAGATGGGCCTTCTTCCAGATGCCGCCGCGGCTCTCGGGGGGCGGTTCACGGTAGACATTGCTGAAGAGGTTGTCAGCGTCCTCGATGCGGCCGGAGTGGTCGCTCTCGGACGCGTCGCCATCCACACCGGCGACAGCCAACTGGCCCGCCAAGCTCGCAAAATCGCTCATGCAATGTACGATCAGGGCCCGCCGAGCGTCCGAAGGCACGCGGCATGGTTGTATGCGTTGCTCGCAATGGCCAATGGCGATCCGCTCGGCGCACATCGTTGGATCTGTGCGCTGGGGGAGGACGACCGACGATCTCCTTTGCCTCGATTTCCGATGGCCATGACGGACGACGTGGACCTGGTTCACATTGCACTGGGAGCTGGCGACGACGAGTTGGCCGAGAACGCCGCAGACGCCGCCGATCGCCGCTCACGACTTAACCAAAGGTCGCGCAGCCTTGAAGCCGTCGCCGTGCATGCAAGAGGCCTGATAGGTCGGAGTCAGAGTGATCTTGCGACCGCAGTGGAGCTCTATGCACCTGGTCCCCGACCTTTGGCATATGCTTCAGCGCTGGAGGATCTTGGCGTTGTCGCCGTCGAACGAGACTCGCCAGAAGATGGGGTAGACGCATTCAACCACACGCTGGAGCTTTACACCGCGGTGGGTGCCGCGTGGGATGCGGGCCGAGTCCGACGACGTCTGCGATCGCTTGGTGTGCGTAGGCGGTTGGTATCGGCGCGACGGCCTGAGCACGGCTGGTTTGCTATGACCGATTCCGAAGCGACAGTGGCTCGACTCGTGGCGGAGGGATTGACCAACCGCGAGGTCGCTGAGCGCCTTTTCGTATCGCCGCATACCGTCAGCGGGCATCTTCGCCACATTTTTATGAAACTCGGTGTCAACTCGAGAGTCGACCTTGCCCGAATTGTCGCCAGCTACGAGACTTAGCCCGACCTACTCCGGGCTTCATGTGCCAACGATCAACCTCGGGAATCCGCTTCTCGATTACACGACTGAGCCAGATGCCGGGCACGAGCAGCACCGGGCTCTACCCACCCTGGATCACGTTCGACTGAGTGGCGGGTCATCCCTGTGCTGATCGTCATGTCTATTGCCGTTCGAGTCGGTCGACCGAACGATGGCGGGCCGCTGGGCGGCGTGTGTGTTTGACCTGGGGTTTGTAAAGCGGTCTCGATATCGACAGTGTTCTCAAGGGCGGCTGAACGCGGACATGATCACGACAGGCGGACCTTCGAGTGGTCGACCGGCTCCGAAGAAATGACATGACCACGCGGTGCGGATGAGTCTTCGACGGATAATCCTTTCGAAAGTTGGTGTTTGCACGTCGGAGTCAAAGATGTTTCCCGACGTCGTGGACAGGCCATGCCGCAGTGCTCCACCCAGTTCACGTTCTTTGGCTCCGAATCCGGTAGGGCCGAGTACATCTAAAAGGAGTAACCCCTATGCCGATGATCGACGTCTACGCGAAGGCCGGGACGTTTGGGGATCCCCACCAACTCGCAGCTGACTTGGCTCGGACCTTGATGACTATTGAGGGCGTGCCAGACATCCCGATGTTCCGGCAGAATACAGCGGGATTCGTCCACGAGATGGACGCCGGAGCCATATCCAATGTTGACGGCGACAATGACTATGTGCGCGTCCAGGTTCTTACCAACGCCGGTGCCCTCAACCGCGAGAAGCAGCTCGCGGTCGTAAGCCAGTTCACTGACCTTGTAGTTTCAGCGGCTTCTGACCCTTCTCTGTCGGAAAGAACTTGGGTCCTTCTCACCGAGGCGATTGATGGGGGATGGGGGCTTGCCGGCCATGCCAATACGAACGACGAACTCGTGCAGGCGGCTCGGGCCCAGTTGGCCGAGCTTGCCAAGGACAAGGCTACGTAGGGGGAACGACGGGAGGGGATGTGGCCCCTTAGTAGACCGCTCTACGACACCCACGCCAAATCCCGCGAACGTCCCGACTCTTGCCCGCACCGGACCGGCTCGTCATAACGAAATGAAATGCTCCCGGTAGTCCCCGCGGTTCGGTACGACGCACAAGAGGCAGCCATTCCCACGGCCAGCCGTGGCAGGCCGGAGCATCAAGACGTCCGATTGGGCGAGCACGGCTCCGGACCCGGCGCGACGGGCTAAGTGGAGATCGACGATGGACAGATTGACCGTGTGGTGTGGGTCGATCGAGACGGTGGTCCGCCCGCGCCGCACCTCGTAGCGTCCGACGGGCCGAAGCTTCGTCCCTCGGCAAAGGGGGAGCACTCCACAAGTTCTTCGGCGAGGACGGCCATGGTGTCGTTTGCCGTGCGCTCGAGCCGCTCGGTTAGGCCGACTGGCTCGGGCGCCACGCCGGGCGGCTCGAGCCCCGGGGGACGAGGATCGGGTCCGGCCAGCGGGCCGGGGTGTGGGAGAACCGGACGGGGGGAGCGAGCATGTGCACGTCCCCGAGCGGACTGGCGGCGTCGTAAGCGTCGGGCTCGCCCAAGGTGTGCTCGGCGTCGCATCCGGCCAGCGTCGGGTCGACCACGCCGAGTGAGCCGCACCACATGGCGGTTCGCGTCAGGCTGACCTTCACGTGCCAGGACCCACCCTCGCTGGCCCGCCTGGTCAGCGCCGCACTGGCACCGATCGCGCCCATGTAGCCGGTGATGTAGTCGTTGATGAGGGAGGTGACGGGGAGCCGGGGCTCGGCTTCGGATCCCTCGATCGTCATGAGACCCGAGACCGCCGACCCGTTCATGTCGAAGCCGCCTCGGCGCGCCCACGGACCAGTCGGTCCGTAGCAGTTGACCGACACGCTGATGATCCCGGGGTGTCGATTGGCCAAAGCCCGCGGATCGAGCCCGCGGCGAGCGAGGGAGCCGGTGCGGTAGTTGTTGACGACCACATCAGCGTCCGCCAACAACTGCGCGGTGTGCTCTTGGCCCAGGGGCTTGTCCAGGTCGAGATAGGCACTGCGCGATCCGACATTGGCCTCGGCGTAGATGAAGTCGTGCTCGTAGTCGTTGGGGCGGGTGGCGCAGAGCACGTCGGCACCTTGTTCGGCCAAGGTCCGGCCCACCGTCGGGCCCGCCACCGCGTGGGTGAACGACAGGACGCGCACACCGTCGAAAGGCCGCGCCGCTTGCCCGAAATCGCGTACCGGAGCGTCGCCGATGCGCTCGAGGGCGATGACCGGTTGGGCAGCGAGCAATGCCCCTTGCTCATGCGCGCTCCATTCGTCGCGGCTTCGCACGACGCAGATCGGCAGACCCTGCGCGCTCGCCGCCTCTTCGAGCTCGAAGGCGTTCCACGACGCGATGGCGCTCGCCACCTTGGCAACGTCGGGTGGCACGTCCAAGAACCGGCACCACGTCGCGATCTGGTGCGGGTAGACGCCCGAGGCCATGACCCAGCGAGCGTCGGCTGTTCGATACGGGATGACTGTGAAGGGGTTGTCGAAGAGCAGCGGATGAGGCGGCGGTTCGCCGTTGAGCGTCGGGTGCCAGAAAGCCCCCGGATTGATGGAATGCACGGCTTGGCGGAGATCGAGCTCGAGATCCTGTGCCGGTCCACCCCGGTGCCGGTGAAACGCCACTGCGGCCAGCGCGCCGGCCATCAGCGGGACTCCGATGCACGCCCCGAGTCGGTGCGCAGCCGCCGCGATCGGGTCTTGGCCCACGAAGGATATCGACCCTCCGATCTCTGAGCGGGAGATGCCCACCTCAGAGAGCAGCGCATCGAGCGCATGGGTGGCATCGAAGTCGGGCGACGCCAACGTGGGCACGTCGTTCGCCTCGTTTGCGCCACCCTTGTTTGCTGGAGGATGTGGCGCGCTCATCGCGAGCGACCATGCTCGACGGCGATGGCACAGGTGGCCGGGCCGAGGGCGGCGACGAGCCAGCCCGCCCGACCCGCGGCGCGGAGGCGCCGGGAGCGACGCAGGTGCCTCTTGAACGCGCCGAAGGTCGACGTCCGCCGGTCGATCCGGCATCGATCGATCATCGCCGTGGTCAGGATCCAACTGGCGCCGGCGGGCGCTGGACGAGATGGGGACTCGTGGTCGGAAGAGGGCATCAGGTCGGGACTCCTTGGCTGTGGGGGTGTCGCCCCCTCGAAGAATGAAGGAACATTCGTTTTATAACGGACTTCCTTCCGGGTGTCAAGATGGAATATTCCTTCTCTTTGTGATAGAGTGTGGGTGTGCCACGCCTGACAGACGAACGCCGGGAGGAGCGCCGGGAACAGATCCTCGAGGCCGCACGGGCCTGCCTCCAAGAGCACGGCCTCGAGGCGGTGTCGATGGAGGAGATCATCGCTCGCTCGGGTCTGTCGACCGGTGCCGTCTACGGCTACTTCAAGGGCAAGGACCAGATCATCAGCGCCGTCGTGATGGACGGCACCGCGGCCATGGCGAAGGACCTGGCGCCGGTCCTGTCCAACCCCGAGCCGCCGCCGTTTCCCGAATTCGTCGAGCAGGTCTTGCGGGCCGTGACCGGATTCGGGCGCCACAAGAAAGGGGACATCGACCGGTTGTTCGTCTCACTGCACGGCTGGAGCCACTCGCAGAGCGACCCTGACCTGCGATCGGCCACACTTGCCTCCTATGCGGGGTTGCGCAAGCTCTTCGCTGACGTGGTCAGGCGTTGGCAGGCGAGCGGCAGGTTCGACCCGGGCGCCGATCCCAGGGCGGTCGCAGAATTGCTGACGTCGATCACGTTGGGGTTCGTCGCGCAACGGGCGCTGGCGGGCAACGCTGACGTGAAGGCGCACACCGCCGCGCTGGAGGCACTGTGGCACGGAGCAAACCCACCGAGCGCTGAGGATTCTGCGCCCTAGCTGCAGTCCTGCTCGTACCGGGCTACAGACGGTTGGACGGCCTCACTCGCCGGGCAGATCATGGGCTAAGAACCATTCACCAGACTCTGTCGGACGTCGGTCAGTGCCTGGGAGACGTACTCGGGACAGAAGTACTTGGTGGCAAAGATCGCCACGAGGTAGGCCTCGAAGGAGTCAAGGTCCTCGTGGCGGAGCGACCGTAACACGGCTTCGACGTTGTCGTGGCGACCGAGATCTCGACAACTGGTTTGGCCGTCTGCGACGACGGCCTTGTCCGAGTCCCGGCCGAAGGCCCCGCTCATGTCCTTGAGCACGCGGATGTACGCCGCTGTCGGCCGCGTCGGCAGATCGGGGTCGTCGTTGTAGAGCTCGCCTTCGGCGAGCGCCGCCGCGGCATCGCCCCTCGCCACCCGGGGCAAGCGACCCTTGGGGAAGACGAGCAGGTCGACGTAGAGACGGCGCTGGGCCAGGTCGCCGCTTTGTCCGGGCGCCAGGCCGTGATGGACCATCCAGACGAGTCCGCCGGCATCGAAGAACTCCTCTCCTCCTGGCCCCGGATCGATCTGACTGCTGTCAGAGGAGGCGAGCCAGGCATGCTGAAGGGGTTTCGTGCACGGTCCGCTGACCGAGCGGCATTGCGCGATCCCGATGCCGTACTGGTCCGTGCCCCACTCGTTGGCCGAGTAGAAGAGCCAGTAGCGGCCGGCGGACTCGACCATGGCGGGCCCTTCGACCAACCCGCCTTCCCAGGGCTGCGACGCCCCGATGAGACGATGCGCCGGGCCGGCCACACCGAGGCCGTCGGGCGCGAGCCGCTGCGCGTAGATGGCCGTGGGCAGTCCGCAGCAGTCTCCGTCGCTCTTCCACAAGAGCCATGGTTTGTGGTCTTGGTCGATGAAGACGCTCGGGTCGATCGCCCCGCCCTCTTTGAACGGGCAGATGAACGGAGCAGACGACCTGTCGACATAGGGACCCGACGGGCTCGAACTGGTGGCCGCAGAGATGCACATGGCGTCGGTCGGACCGTTCGTGCCGTGGACGCAATAGGCGGTCTTCGGATCGGCCAGGCACGCCTGCGGATGGATGGCCGGGGTCGAGTAGTACATGACATAGGTGCCGTCCGCTCTGGCCCACACCGAGGGTGCCCACTGAAACCCCGACACGGTCCATGTGGGGAGCTTTGGGAGGGCGTCGCCCAGGTAATAGCCGGCGAAGTCCGACTGCTGGGTGAGTTCGATCTCTGGGATGTGGGCGGCCGGCGCGTACTTCGAGCCCCTGGTCGATGTGGCGAACAGATAGAGCGCGTGTGACGTCTTGAGGGCGAATGGGTCGGCGAAGTCGCCGTTGAAGATCGGCGAACCGTCCCGCAGTGCGTTGACGACGTCGAGCCGCACGCCCGCCGCGCTCGAGGGATGGAACGCCTGGGGCCCGAGCGTCGCCGCCCGACCGGCGCGCACCTGGGGCTGACCAGCCCGCGCCGATGGCTCGACCGCGACGTTGAGCTTCTGGGGGGCGCCGCCGAGAGCGGGAGAGGACCCGAGCGCAGCGAGCAGGGCTCCGAGCACAGCCGTCAGGGTCAGCAGCCGCGCAACGTTGACCCGGTCACGGTGGCCACGAACTGCTGAGACCGTATCCGAGCACACGCTGTCGAGCGGCATCGGTTTCTTCCAGCGCTCGGGGTGGACAGATCGCAGACGGCGAGGTGCTCCAGTGCGCCTACGCGTGCACGCGTGCGGTGCCCGGCTCCGCCACGTCGGAGGGCGTCTCCGACTCGGCGTGCGTCGCCAGGTAGCTGCTAGCGGACTGGTGCATGAACGCCAGCACCTCGGGACTCACTCGCTCGAGTCCGCGCCTGTCGTACCACCGACTGACCGCCGCCCCCACGAAGACCCAGAGGACGAGTCCGATGGCGGTCAAGATGACGCCTCGGGTCAGCCCGGCGTCCCCTTGGGCGTTGAAGTAGAGAATCGATCGGACGCCGCCGAGCACTTGTCGGAGCGGTTCGAAGATGGCGGCAAAGCGGAAGAAGGACGGCAGCGCCTGGAGCGGAATGGTCCCGCCCGAGGATGCGAGCGCCAAGTAGACGAAGAGGAGCATCGCCAACAGCTGACCGATCGATCCGAAGGCGGCGAACAAGGCGAGCGTGCCCGCCGCGATGGCCAGTCCGGCGAACGACGTGAACAGCCAGAGCTCGCCGGCGTGTGGAGCATCCATGTGCAAGACCAGGATCGAGACCACGAGCAGGATGCCCGTCAGGATCGGCACCGCACAGAGGCAGACGCACCATTTGGTCAACAGCGTCTGCCAGCGGCTGATGGCGACCGGAATCCGCTGACGCCACCGCGGGCCCATCTCGCTCGAGCTGTAGCCCAGGGCAGCGTCGATGCTCGAGTTGACCAGGACCGCACCCAAGAAGCCGCACATGATGGCGAGGAGCGAGATATAGAAGGCACTCAAGCCGAGAGCGGAGTTCGCCGGGACTGAGCGAAAATTGCTCGTGGCGACGGTCACCGGGTTCGAGTTGCCGACTCCACGGCGCGGCGCCACCCCCGCCTTGGCTGCCTGCGCCGACAGATCGCTCCCGATCGAGCGCGAGATCTGCTCCAGGGCGGGCTCAGCCACCCCGTTCGCCAGTTCGACACCGGTTGACCCCGCCCGAGGGTTGTCCTGCAACTCGATGGTCGGGGCATCTTGGGACTCGGACGTCAGCCCATAGGCAGACAGCAGCGATGTGCTGAAGTCCGACGGAATCACGATGGCCGCAAAGGCCTGATTGGCGTTCATCTGGGCATCGGCCTGGTTCACGGACATCTCCCTGAGCGCCAGGCGACTCGTGACCTCGTGCGAATGCAGGAGGCTCGAAGCCACCTTCGACCCGAAGTTGACGTTGGTTCCCGAAACGCTGGCCCCGCGATCTTGATTGACCAGCACCACCGGCAACCCGCTGAGATGGCCCGCCGGGTTCACGATGGCGCCGATGTAGAAGAGGGTCATGAAGAACATCAAGACGGCGGCCGAGAGGATCGGGACCATCCACACGGTGCGCACGCGCAGCAGCTTCGAGGCCCGGAGTCCGTGTGCGCTCCGGAGACGGGCGGGCTCTTGGGAGTCCGCGTGGATCATGTGTCCTTCCCTTTCTTGTTGCAACGACAACGTCGGAGTCAGATGGAGTGGTCGTTGCCCGCCATGTCCTGGCATTTCTGCTGGCGAAGCGGGCCTTTAGCGGGCATGCCCGAAGTACATGAGCTCCCAGATCGCCTTGTCGGCGAAGTCCTCGACCAGGGTGCCGTCGTGGAAGTACTGCACTCGACACTCACCGCTGAAGCGCAGATACGCGCCATCGAAACCGGCGAGGGTGGCCGCGAGTCGCTTGATGCCGTGGATGCCGTCGATTAGCGTGTTGCGGGGGAGATCCTCTGTCCTCGTGTAGGTGACGACGTAACGGTCGTCCCCGTCGTCGTAGGTATAGCGAAGGAGGTTGGCGACGGGCTTGCCAGTGGCGTCATCGGTGTAGACACCATCGGTGGAGAAGGACACTTTCGAGGCGTCTCCGGCGACCACGTGTCCGTCCTTGGCCACCATGAAGCTCATGATCGGCGCATAGCCGTAGTGCTTGTGGGCGGTCTCGTAGGCCGTGATCACCGAATACGGTCCCGCCTGGCCGCGTGCCCAGTACCAGTCGTGGATCAGCTTCGTCAGGGCGGCATTGCCCCAGTTGTGGTCGTGGTAGCCGACGCCGGCGACTTCTTTGGTCTCGTCGCCCACCCGGTAGCGCAGCTCCACGTTTCCCTGCGGTACGGAGGGGAGCCAGGCGAAATAATGGGCCCGGTCGGCCCCGAAGTAGACGTACCCGGTCTCCGGCCGCCAGGGGTCGACCTGGCTGCTAAGGCTGATGTCCACGCCGACGTCGTCGATCGTGGCAGTGATGGCGTAACTGTGCAGGTCGCCCTCGAAGCGGTTGGCGCCGATGCGCACGTCGGCGTGATCGGTCGCCGCCGAGTACTCCTCGGGTGCGAAGGTCTGTGACTTCTCGAAGCTCCGGCCATCTGGCAGGTTCAGATTGATGCGGATGACGGGAGCGAGGGGCTTATGGGGCTGGGTGAAGTCCTTGTTCATGAAGATGACAACGAGCGACGTTCCATCGTCGAGGTGGGCGTCGAAGTACCACCACTCGAAGCTGCCGCGTCCACCGTCTGTCCGGGCGCCGTCCTCCCAGGGCGAGATCGTGCCGCGGGACAGACCGAGGCGCTCGTAGTCGGCGTCGCTTGCGCCTCGTCCCGCCAGATTTGTCAGGGTCTTCATAGCACTCCAATCAGAAGGAAGGTTCGTTTTAGATAGTAAAAGGAACCCATAATGGTGTCAAGAGCGAATATTCCTTCTAGGTGCGGAGCGATGAGTCTCGCTTACGGGTTGCCCCCTGGAACTTCCAATAGGAATCGAACAGGTGTTCGCTAGGCTGTTGGTAGTGGAGGCATAGGAGGCCAAAACAGATGGCGATTCGATTCACGCAGCGGCACATGGAGGGTGGAGGCGGGCATCAGCACGTTGCGTCGCTGCGCTGGGTACAAGACGGCGAATCCGAGACCAAAGAAAGTACGAGGGCCGAACTCGTCGATTGGATGCAGAATCGTGGCGGACAGGGCTACGTCCTGGATTCAAGCGGCGACAAGGCATGGGTTGCCACGGACATGGGTCAAGGTCATTGACGCGACGCCGCCTTACCTCCAGACACAGCAGGACGGAATCTGGTCGGACAACCTGCTGGCGCTTCCCAGTTATTAAAGCCCGAATGTCCTACTGATTTCTGGCGCGGCCACTCGTATGCGGCAAATGTGGGAGTTTCTCGGGACAAGGGGCCCGCGGAACCCGGTCTATGAGTAGTGCACCGTCAGGTGCCTGCATAGGGCAGAGATCGTGACCAGCAGATTCGTCGGGTTTGTAACCCGAAGGGTGTGTCATGGTCCTGAACCCCCGCCACTAACCAAAGAGAGTGCAGCTCAGAGCCGGTCCGAAGGGCCGGCTCTTCTGCTGCCCGCCTGAGAATCCCACGACGAATTCCATTCCTTTGCGTGCCTGGGCTGTGCCTGGGCGTGCGTGGGGCGTGCGTGGGTCGAAGCGCAAATTGAAGGAAGGGGTCTGGGAGCTCCGGGTAGACCTGGGCACCGACCCGATCACGGGCAAGCGCAAGCAGCGTTCACGGACGTTCCGCGGGCCAGCCTGGGCCGCCGACCAAGCGCGCTGCGGGACCTGGTCGACCAGCAGGCACCGTCGCGCTCCGACGGCGTCGGCGCCACCTTCGGCCAGCTCCTGGTTCAGTGGCTCCAGGAGTGCGAGCGGATGGACCTCTCGCCCAGTCGGGGCGCGCCGCCCACGTCATGGCGCTTCCCAGCGGAATCTGATCATTCAGCAGGGCAACCAGTTGGTCTGCCCGGGGTTCAGCGGCGGGCTCCCGGGGGCCGCCAGGACGTCGGGGCCCTGCGTCATGCAGCGGCCAGGGGCACGCGGACGGTGAAGCAGCATCCGCCCGCTTCGTTCACCACCTCGATGTCCCCCCCGTGTGCCTGCACCAGGCCCTGGGCGATAGCCAGGCCCAGGCCCGCCCGCTTGTCCGGCTCGGGGCTCCGGGCCGCGTCGCCGCGGTACCCCAGCTCGAAGACCCGGACCAGGTCCGCCTTGGCGATTCCGCCGCAGCCGTCACGCACCGTCATGACGGTCTCGTCGTCGGTGACGCGTGCCCGCACGCTCACCTCGCCGCCGGTGGGCGTGTGGCGCAGTGCGTTCTCGAGCAGGTTGCGCAGGATGCGCAGGAACTCGGTGGTGGAGAGCCGCACCTTGGCCGAACCCTCCTCGACCTGCCCGACGATGTGCACGCCCTTGGCCTTCGCCATGGGGCGCACGAACATGAGCGCGTCGGAAACCACGTCGTTGAGCGAGACCAACTCGAGGTTCAGGTTCAGGAGGCCGCTGTGGATGCGGCTCAGGCGGAAGAGGTCGTCGACCATGCCGTCGAGGCGGGCGACTTCGCTTTTGATGGTCCGGTAGTAGCGGGACACTGTCTGGGGATCGGTCACGATGCCGTCCTCCAGTGCCTCGCTCAGCGCCTGGATCCCGGCCAACGGCGTCCGCAGGTCGTGCGAGATCCACGCCACCAGTTCGCGGCGGGACGCCTCGAGGGAGCGTTCCCGCACGATCGACTCGTGCAGCTGCTCCCCGATCTCCCGCAGCTGGCTCGCCAGGTTGGAGAGCTCGAGTGTCGGAACCGGGGCTGCGGGATGATCGTGGGGCCGCTGACCGAGCGACGATGCCAGACGGCTGACCGTGCCGATGCCCTGGCGGAGGGTCCTGGCCAGGACGATGGCTGTCAAACCGCCGACCGTCGCTGCGGCGATCAGGACCACGATGACGGTTTGCTCGTCCTTGGCGGACAGGAACATGCGCGAGCCGGCCAGCACCGTCCCGGCCACGATGCCGAGCACCGTGGTCAGCGCCGCCACCCAGAGGTAGACGGACAACTGTCTCTGACCCAGGTGTTGCGTCACCACCAACCCGAGCAACGACAGTGCGAGCGCGGCCCCGGCCGCCAGGGCCACCACTTCGGTCGCCGCTGCGGGCGTGTCGCCGAACGAGAGAGCGAGGAGCCACGCCGCGCCGATTCCCGTCACACCGAGCAGGGCGATCCGGCTCATGCCGCGAACTGGTAGCCGACGCCCCACACGGTGAGGATCCAGACGGGGTTGCTGGGGTCGGGCTCGAGCTTCTCGCGCAGGCGGCGGATGTGCACGGTGATGGTGGCGCTGTCCCCGTAGGACCAACCCCACACTACCTCCATGAGCTCTTCGCGGCGGAACACGACGCCCGGGTTGCGCATCAAGAAGACGAGCAGGTCCAGCTCGCGAGGGGTCAACACCAGCCGCCGGCCAGCGAGTGTGACCCGCCGCGCGCCGACGTCGACCACGAGCTCGCCGGCGCGCAGCGTCGGGCCCGTGGTCAGAGACGGGGCGCCCTCGGCTGCGGTGCGGTTCAGCACCGACTTGACCCGGGCTGTGACCTCGCGGGGCGAGAACGGCTTGGTGACGTAGTCGTCCGCCCCGAGCTCAAGTCCACCGACCCTGTCCTCCTCCTCGCCCAGCGCCGTGAGCATGATGACGGGGACGCGGCCCATGAGGCGGATGCGGCGGAAGACGTCGAGCCCGTTGGTCTCGGGCAGCATGAGGTCCAGCACCATCAGGTCGGGGAGATCCTGCGTGGCTGCTTCCACCGCGGCTCTTCCGTCGGCCGCCGCCGCGCACCTCGAATCCCTCACGGTCGAGGTACCGGGTCAGCACCTCCACCACCGTGGGGTCGTCGTCCACCACCAAGATCCGCGGCTTGGCCACGAGCACGATCGTACGGCCATGGCCAAGACCACGCCGAGCGCACCGCAGAAGTTAAGGAAATGGTTAGGTCTGAGGCATTCCTCCGTCGGGTGACGGCGCATATGGTCGGCGAGCGTGAACCTTGCGGCGTCGCACGCCTCCGCGCTGGTCCTGCGGCCCGCGCCTCGTCCTCTCCCCGGTCTTGCCGCCGTACGGAGCTCTCGGCTGGAACGCTGGTTCTCGAGCTGTGGACGGCCGCCCCAGCTGGACCTCGCCAGGAGCGGAGCGCCGGGGCTCACGGCCCGCCAGCTCCTGCGTCTCGCTGCGCCTGACGACGTCGAGGCCTATCTCGAGATGCCGCTGGACTACGGCCCCGGCGTGGGTACCGAGCGCCTCCGCTCCGCCGTCGCCTCCGTTGCCGGCTGCTCGCTCGACGATGTCGTCGTCACCCACGGCGCCATCGAGGCCCTCCTTCTTTCCTGCGCGGCCTCGCTCGAGAACCGCACCGCGGTGGCAGTCGCAGCACCGGGTTACGAGGGGCTGTTCCGAGCCGTCGAGGCGGCCGGAGGGGTGGTGCAGGCGGTGCGGGTGTGGAACCCCGGTGCGTCCGCCCTCGATCTCGGCCCGCTGCTGGAATTGGACCTGCCGCGCTATGGCGCGGTGGTCGTCAACTCGCCACACAACCCCACCGGTCTCACGGCGGCAGCCGGGGACCTGGTGGACCTGGCCGATCGGTGCGCCGCCGCCGGCACGACGCTCGTCGTTGACCAGGTGTCCGTGGGGACTCTCGATCCCGGCGCCCACTCGGTGCTGCGGCAGGCGCCGGGCTCCTTCGCGGTCGTGCAGGTCGGCGACGTGAGCAAGGCGTTCGGGTTGGGCGGGCTCCGCGTGGGATGGTGCGCCGTGCCTCAACCGGCGCGCCGGACACGCATCGCGGAGCTGCGCGACGTCACCAGCCTGGCCAACTCGGCACCGAGCCAACACTTGGCCGCCATCGCCCTGGAGAACCGCGGGGCTCTGTCGGCGGCACCGACGGCCCGATCGAACCTCGAGCGCCTGTGCGCGCTCGTGGAGGCCGTCGCACCGGGCACATGGAGCAAGCCGGCCGACGGGCTTGTCGCCTTTCCGGCCTTTCCGCTCCCAGTCTCTGCCCCAGTGTTCGCAGACCGACTGCGCGAACGGTTCGATGTGGCCGTCACCCCAGGGTCGTTCTTCGGCTTCGACCGCCACCTCCGCGTCGGGCTGGCCCTCGCTCCGGAGCTTTTCGGGGAGGCGCTCGACCGGCTGGCCGACGCGCTGGAAGCCGAGGCAAGCGGATGACAGCCGAAGCACGAGAGCCCGCGCCCGCTGCCGGGGACCCGGCACCCCCCGAGCTCCCGCGTCACCGGCGCACGTCGGACCGGCTCAGGGAGGTTGCGGCACACCCGCCCCCCGGGCCCTTCCGTGCCCGGTGGTGGAGGAGCCCGGTCCGCGGGCCTTGGCTCACCTCCTACTTCGGGTCCATCCTGCTCGTGGGCATCCCGCTGATGTTCCTCACCGGCCTCGTCTCGTACGCGTCGTACAACCCGCGGTTAGCAGGCAACGACACCACGCCGGGCAAGGGCATCCTTGGCTTCTACCTCTTCTCCTGGGTCACCAGCCCGTCCTGGATCTACCGGGTCAGCCAGGGGACGCATGTCATCCTCGGCCTCACCCTGGTGCCCATCGTCCTGGCCAAGCTCTGGTCGGTCAGCCCGAAATTGTTCGAGTGGCCGGGTGTGCGCTCGGTCGCGCACGGCCTCGAGCGCCTGAGTCTGCTGCTCGTCGTCGGGGGGGCATTGTTCGAGTTCGCGACCGGCATCGCCGACATCGAGTACTACTACCCGTGGAAGTTCGACTTCTACGAGGCGCACCTCTACGGCGCGTGGGTCTTCATTATCGGCTTCGTGGTGCACGTCTGCCTGAAGCTGCCGACGATGTGGCGGTCCCTCCAGCGCTACAGCTTGCGCGAGATCTTCACGACCCCATTGGCGCGCACGCGCCCCGAACCGGGGGACGGCCACGGCCTGGTGGCGTCACACCCGTCGCCGCCCACCATCTCCCGGCGCGGAGTGCTGGGTCTGGTGGGCGGTTCGGCCGCCGCCGTGTTCCTACTGACTGCCGGCGGAACCGTCAGGGTGTTGCGACCGCTCGCCCTCCTCTCACCGCGGGCCCGGAGCCAGGGCACCGGTCCCCATCCCGAGGCCAACGACTTCGAGGTCAACCGCGTCTTCGCCGCGACGGGCATCCCGGTCTCCGAAACGGGCGAGAGTTGGCGCCTCGTCCTCAGCGGACCGCGCACCCTGTCGTTGTCACGCCCCGCGCTGATGGCGATGCCCCTGGCCACCGAGGTCCTCCCCATTGCCTGCGTCGAGGGCTGGTCGACCGTGCAGACATGGACGGGCGTGCGTCTGGTGGACCTGGCCCGGCTGGCCGGCGTCGACCACGCCGTCGACGTGGAGGTGGAGTCGCTCGAAAAGCCAGGTCAACCGTTCCGCTCCGCCACGCTCGCGTCGAACCAGGCCAACGACCCCCAGACGCTGCTCGCCTTGTGCGTCAACGGCGAGGACATCTCGCTCGACCACGGCTACCCGGCTCGCATGATCGTCCCGGCCGCGCCAGGCGTGCACTGCACCAAATGGGTCTCCGAGCTGAGGTTTCTCACGTGACGCGCCCCCCGTCCGTCGGCACGGGTC
Source organism: uncultured Acidimicrobiaceae bacterium (assembly GCA_963789235.1). GTDB lineage: Bacteria > Actinomycetota > Acidimicrobiia > Acidimicrobiales > RAAP-2 > Bog-473. The sequence continues at coordinate 369,193 of CAWBJX010000004.1, forward strand.
AACGCCCGCGGTCGTGGTTCCGGCGGCTCTACGGCGCCGGTCCTGCCCACGCCGTCTTGATGACCGCCGGCTTCGCCTTCGCCGGCTACCTGCTCACGCGCATCCTCGGGGCGTCGCACCCGGGCTGGCTCCTCCTGTGGTTCGTCGGAGCGATCGTGCTGCACGACCTGGTATTCCTCCCGCTCTACTCGGCGCTCGACCGCGTCCTCACCAGCCGCCGACGGGGGGAGGTCAGTGCACCGCAGGGCCCGACGTGGGTCAACCACGTGCGGGTCCCGGCGGTGATCTCGGGTGTGCTGCTGCTCGTCACCTTCCCGCTGGTGTTGCGCCTGTCGGATCACGCCTACGCCACTGCCAGCGGGCTGCACGAATCGATCTACCTACTGCGCTGGCTGCTCGTCACCGCTGGGCTCTTCGCCGTCTCGGCGGTGCTCTACCTGGTGCGCCGGTCCCGCTGGCGGCGGCGCGCCCAGTGAGCGCGGCAACCACCGCGGACATGTCCGTCCTCGACACCACGGCGGGGACCGCGTCAGCGGCGAGACGGCGCCGGCTCTCGCCCGCCCGCGTGGGCGAGCGGCTCGTGGGCGCCGTGCTCGTCGGGCTCAGCATCATCCCCGTGGCCCGCTACCTCTTCGTCGTGGCGCACCGGATCGGCTACCCCTACGAGCTCGAGTGGATGGAGGGAGGGTCGGTCGAGGTCGTGCACCGCGTCGTCCTTGGGCAGGGGATCTACGGCCCGCCGTCCATGCACTTCACGCCGTGGCCCTACACCCCTCTTTACTTCTGGGTGTCCGCCGCGGTCGCCGAGGTCACGGGCATCGGCTTCACTCCGCTGCGGCTAGTCTCGTTCACTGCGTCGCTGGCGGTCCTGTGGCTGCTGTACCGCATGGTGGCCGACGAGACCTCGGACCGCGTGGCCGGAATCGTCGCCGGCGGTGTGTACGCGGCCACGTTCCGCCTGTCCGGAGCGTGGGCCGACATCGGCCGGGTCGACTCGCTCTTCCTCGCGCTCACCCTCTGGGCGCTCGAGCGGTCGCGGCGGGCTCGGACACGCCGCGACGGCGTGATCGTGGGAGTGCTGTTCTTTCTGTCCTTCTTCACCAAGCAGGACGGTTTGGTGGTCGCGGCCCCGGTCGTTGCCTGGCTCCTCGTGGCGCGCCGCGCCCCCGGCGTTAGCGCCCTCGCCACGCTGGGCGGCCTCGTCGTGGGTTCGACCGTCGTTCTCGACGCCTTCACGCACGGCTGGTACCAGTACTACGTCTTCGACGAGCTGCGGTCACAGGGCTGGGTCGGCGAGAACCTCCGGTTCTTCTGGCAATTGAGCATTCTCAAGCCGTTCGCGCTGGCGGCGTGGCTCGTCGTGGTAGCAGTAGCGGTGCTGCTCGTGCGGTACCGGCACCGTCTAGGGGTGCTGTGGTCGCGGGCGGACTTTTGGGTCGCGGGGGCCGCCGGGTTGTTCGGCGCGTCCTGGATCGGGCGCCTGCACAACGGGGGCTTCGACGACGTGCTCATGCCCGCCTATGCCGCGGTCGCCCTGGCGGTCGGGGGCTCCGTCGCACTGCTGCGCCGCCACCCGCACGTGGCGGGGCGCGTGGCCGCCTCCCTCGTCCTCGCCGCGGTGCTGGCCGCCCAGTTGCACCACATCGGCTATCGCGTTGGCCGGCAGATCCCGACGCAGGCCGACGCGCGCGCCGGCGACCACCTGATCGCGCTGATTGGCCACCTCCCGGGCCAAGTACTCGTCTTCGACCATCCGTACTACGGCGTGATGGCGAGCAAGGGCACGGTGGCTGACGAGGAGTCCGCGGACGACATCGAGCGTTCGGGTCCGAGCGAAGCCCGGCGCCTGCTGATCCAGAGCATGCACCGTGCCCTCCTGGCCCCGGGCGTCGGTGCCGTCATCCTCGACGACCCCGGGGACGAGCGCAACCTCGAGGGCGAGCTCTCGGCGGACTACCATCTCCTGCCCCAGCCCGCAGTCACGGGGAACGCCTTCTTCCCGGTCACCGATCTGCCGCAGCGTCCCTTGCTCGTCTTCGTCCGTGACCGTGCGCCGGTGCGCCGTGTAGGGGGCGGACATGGGTGACTCGGGCGTGGACGCGGTACCGGCGACCCTGGTCGACGTGGTCCTGCCCGTGCTCAACGAGGCGGAGGCGTTGCCCTGGGTGCTCGGGCGGATGCCGGCGGGCTACCGCGCTCTCGTGGTTGACAACGGCTCGACCGACGGCTCCGCCGAGGTGGCACATGGCCTCGGTATCGAGGTGGTGATCGAGCCCCGGCCGGGCTTCGGCGCGGCGTGCTTCGCCGGCTTGACCCACGCCCAGCGCGACCTCGTGGCGTTCATGGACGCCGACGCCAGCCTGGACCCGCTGCAGTTGCCCTTGGTGGTCGAAGGGGTCGCTGCCGGCAGCGCCGACCTCGTATTGGGGGCCCGCGCCGCCGAACCGGGTGCCTGGCCTGCCGTGCCACGGCTGGCCAATCGCTTCCTCTGCTGGGAGCTCGGCCGCCGCGGAGGCCCGCATCTGCGCGACCTGGGGCCGATGCGGGCGGCGCGCCGCGCCGCGCTGCTCTCTCTCGACCTGCGCGACCGTCGGTTTGGATGGCCGCTCGAGATGGTCGTGTCCGCGGCGCGGGCCGGGTGGCGCATCGACGAGGTGGAGGTCACCTACCGCTGCCGAGTGGGGCGCTCCAAGGTCACCGGGACCGTCCGCGGTACGGCTCGGGCCGTGCGCGACATGGGCAGGGTGCTGCGGTGAGGGACCTACATGTGCTGGTGGTGGCGAAGGAGCCGGTGCCCGGCCGCGTCAAGACCCGGCTGTGTCCTCCGTGCACCGCGGTCCAGGCGGCCGAGTTGGCCGAGGCGGCGCTGGCCGACACGCTCGAGGCGGTGGCCAGGTGCGACGCGGGCCGGCGCCTGCTGGCCCTCGACGGCAGGCCCGGACCATGGCTCCCCGCGGGCTTCGAGGTGTTCCCCCAGCGGGGGCGCGGTCTCGACGAGCGGCTGGCCGCGGCATGGGACCGCGCCGGGGGCCCGGGGCTCCAGATCGGCATGGACACGCCCCAGGTCACGGCCGGGCTCCTCGACGACTGCCTCCAAAGGCTCGCGGTACGGGGCGCCAGCGCCGCTCTCGGCCTCGCGGAAGACGGCGGCTGGTGGGCGCTGGGGCTGCGGCGGCCAGACCCCGCTGTGTTCCTCGGGGTGACGATGAGCACGCCGCGCACCGGATCGGCCCAGGAGCGCCGGCTGCGCGACCTGGGTCACGACCCGCTCCGGCTGCCCCGCTTGCGCGACGTCGACCACATGGACGACGCCGTGGCGGTGGCGAACGACGCACCGGGCACCCGCTTCGCCGCGGCGTGCCGAAGAGTCCTGGCGGTGGTCTGATGCGAGTGCTCGTCACCGGTGGCGCCGGCTTCATCGGGTCGGCCGTGGTTGACCTCCTCGTCTCGCGCGGCCACCAGATCCGGGTGCTCGACAATCTCTCGCCGAGTGCCCACGCCGTCGTGCCGGCGTACCTCAACCCCGAGGCGGAATACGTCTGGGCCGACGTGGCCGACGCCGACGCGACAGCGCGCGCCGTGGCCGGCGTGGACGCGGTGAGCCATCAGGCGGCCCGGGTCGGCCTGGGCGTCGACTTCCGCGACGTCACCGCCTACGTCCAGGACAACGACACGGCAACCGCGGTCTTGTTGCGGTGCTTGTACGAGCGCCGGTGGCAGGGCCGCCTCGTCCTGGCTTCAAGCATGGTGGTCTACGGCGAGGGTGCGTATGAGTGCTCCGAGCACGGGCGCATGCACCCGGCGCCGCGGCTGAAGGATGACCTCGAGGCAGGGCGGTTCGACCCGCGCTGTCCTCGCTGTGGTGCCATCCTGCGCCCGGTGGACCTCGACGAGGATTCACCACTCGACCCGCGCAGCGTCTATGCCGCGACCAAGTTGCAGCAGGAACACCTCTGCGAAGCCTTCGCCCGGGAGACGGGCACCAGTCTGTGCGCCTTGCGGTATCACAACGTCTACGGCCCGCGCATGCCCTGTGACACCCCGTACGCCGGCGTGGCCAGCATCTTCCGAAGTGCGTACGAGAGGGGCGAGGCACCGTTCGTGTACGAGGACGGCGGCCAGCGGCGCGACTTCATCCACGTGGCCGATGTGGCATTGGCCAACGAGGCCGCCCTCCTCGCGCCGGACACGGTCCAGGGCGCCTTCAACGTCGCCAGCGGTGTCGTGCACACGGTGGCAGACCTCGCCGGGGCGCTGGGAGACGCATACGGGCCCGGTCATCCGCTGCCGGTGGTGAGCGGCGCGTACCGCCTGGCCGACGTGCGCCACGTCACCGCCTCGCCAGAACGCGCCCGCGGTGTGCTCGGCTTCAAGGCCTTGGTTCCCTTCGCGCGCGGCATGGCCGAGTTCGCCGGGGCCGAGCTGAGGACGGCCGCGGCGGGAGGCTGAATGACGGTCGTGCTCGCGAGTCCGGCGCCCTGTCGTCTGCCTGACCTCGCGCGCCTGCACAAGATCCCCACTTCCCGCTCGGGGAACCTCGACGGCGTGGCCGTCGAGACCACAGACGGACGCCCTGTTCGGCGCCGGCGATTTCAAACGGGGTCCTCGACATCGTCCCCTTGCCGACGCGGCTAGGTGGACTGCCTATCCCCCTCGCGGACGGACGGAGCCTCGGCCCAGGAGCGCAGGGGCCACCAGTTCCAGGCGCCGAGGAGCACGACGGCCGACGGCACGAGCAGCGTCCGCACCAAAAAGGTGTCGAGGAGGATGCCCAGCGCCAGACCGGTCCCGATCTGGCGCACCTGCCCGGTCGTCGTCAGGGCGAGCACGCCGAACGTGCCGGCGAGAATGAGTCCGGCCGTCGTGACCGTCGTCCCGGTCGTGGCGAGCGCACGAGGGACCGAGGCCCGCAGGGGGAACCCGGCGGTCTCTTCCTTGATCCTGCTCATGACGAGGATGTTGTAGTCCTCTCCTAGAGCCATGATGAAGATGAACATGAAGAACGGCAGCGTGAAGTTGATCCCGAGCTGCCCGCCGATCGTCACGAAGATGAGCACGGCGAGACCGAGCGACGCGGTGTAGGAGAGCACCACGCTGGCGACGAGGTAGAGGGGTGCCACCACGCTGCGCAACAACAGACCGAGGAGCAAGCTGAGCACCAACACCACGACAGGGAGGATGCGCACCACGTCCTGGCTCGAGATCGTGCTCACGTCGGCCGCGCCGGGCGCCTGTCCGGCCGCTCCCCATTGCGCCGCCCCGACCGATCGAGCGACCCCCGACACCGCGGCGCGCACGGACGGGATCGCCTGCATCGCCGCCGTGCTCCCGGCCGAGCCCGCCCGGAGCGACGTCTGGTAGAGGACGGTGCGGCCGTCCTCCGTCACGTACTGCGCGGCGACCCGGTAGGCGGCGTAGAGCGGGGCCGGCAGACCACCCAGCGCCTTGGTGTCCACCAGCGGCAGGCGCTGCGGCGGGCCGAGGGTGGCGTAGAGGCGGGCCACCGCTTGCGGGGGCAGGTAGCGACCGCCTGCGTCGAGGGGGCCCGTCACCGAGGAGAAGCGCCCCGAGTTCCACAGCTCGTCCTCGGCTCGGGCCAGCCGGTAGGGGGCGCTCCACACCGAGGAGGGGAACCGGAACACGACGTCGGTGGCGCCCACGGCGATCTCACCGAAGTGCTCCGCCAACACCGCCTGTCCCAGGCTCGAGTCCGAGCCGGCGATGGCCCCCCCGGGGTTGAAGCCCGAGGGCGCGTAGCCGACCAGGAAGGCGGAGAGCGCCCCGAGGATCAGCACCCCGCCGACGAGGGCACGCACCGGCTGGCGCACGACGCGGCTGGCGATTCGTCCCCAGACGCCGGCACCTCCCGACTCGGAACGCACACGCGACGGCCAGAACAGCCGGGGGCCCACGATGGAAAGCAAGGCCGGCAGGAGAGTGAGCTCGACCAGCAGGACGATCCCGATGCCGATGGCCAGTCCGGGACCCACCCCGCGGTAGAGGCCGAAGCTCGCCAGCAAGAGGCTGAGGAGCGCGCAGACGACGGTCAACGCGGAGAAGGTGATCGACGTCCCCACCCGTGAGCCGGCGGCCACGATGGCCTCGTCGGTCGGCGTGCCGGTGGCCAGATTCTCCCGGTAGCGGAATAGGAGGAAGAGGCCGTAGTCGGTGCCCGCGCCGAGCACCAACGCCGTCAGCAGGAGCTGCAGCAAGGAGGAGATTTCGACACCAACGTGGGTCGATTCGGCGATGAGCGGTCCCGCCAGGGCCAACGCGAGGCCGGCGGGTGCCAGCGCGACGAGAGGTGCAAGGACCGCACGGAACGCGAGCGCGAGCAGGATGATGATGAGCAGGATCGTGCCGACGACCGCGATGGCCTCGGTCCGCACCGCTGCCGCCTGCTGATCGACGAGGATCGGCAGCGAGCCGGTGAGGTGCAGCGAGAGCCGCGGATCGCGCGACGCGCCGAACGCGTCGCGGACGGCGTTCACCGCGTCGCGCCCCGTACTGCCGCCTCCTGCAGCGGAGCCAGCAAAGCGCACCGGGGCGGAGTACGCCTGTCCATCGACTGAGACCGCACCCCCGCCGATGGAGACGACCAGTGGCGATCGAAGGGCGCGGTCCGCGACCACCTTGATGGCGGACAGGTCCGCGGGCGTCAGCGGTCCAGCGGCATCCGTCGCAACGAGCACGCCGGTCGCGCCGCTCGGGGCCAGGAACGGGGCGGCCAACCTGGCCGCACGGACGCTCGGCGCGTCGGCCGGGAGGAACGACGCCGTGTCGTTGCGCACGACGCTGGCCAGCGAGGGCAGCAGCACGACGGAGGCGACGGTGGCCGAGACCCAGAACGCGACGACCGGCCAGCGGTACCGGACCACGGTGCGCAGCATCGCCGAGAGCACACGTGGAACCCTACGGTTCGCCGCACGTAGTGGAGGCGCGGGCGAGGCCGGCTTGCGGGCCGCTCGCAAAGAATTAGATATTCGTAAGCAAATCGCGGGCGCCGTGCGGAGGTCCCAACAATACGATTCGACGATGCACACTCCAGGCGATATCGGTCGACTGACGGTCGTCGCCTTGGGCACTTTCGTCGCCCTGGTGCCGGCGGCCATAAGCGCGGTGTTCGAACCTGTGGCTGTTGCCGCAACGCCTGCCCCAGCTGACGCAGCGCCGTGGCCAATGGCGTTGTTCGATGCCCGGCACACTGGCACGTCATCAGCGACCGGACCGGCGACCGGCCACGTCGAGTGGAGACGCGACCTCGGGAGCAACATCACCCCGGGGCCAGTCGTCGGTGCGGACGGCACGATTTACGTCGCCACCAACGCCGGCGTGCTCTACGCCCTGGATCCCTCGACGGGTGCCGACCAGTGGACCTTCACAGGGCAGAGCACGTCGACCGGTCCGTCGGACCTTTCGACCAGCCCCCTGGTGCTGTCGGCGGGGGATGTCCTGTGGCCCGGACCAGGCAACTCGCTCTACTTGCTCTCGAGTTCCGGGCAGCTGCTCTGGCAGCATGCCTTCGGTGCCGCTCTGACGTCGCCCGTCCAGTGGGGGTCAAGCGTCTACGTCGGGACGACGGGTGGGAACCTCGTGGCGCTCGACGTCGGTGGGTCCGTCCCGCAGGTGCGCTGGCAGCTCTCTATCGGCCGGTCGTCGTATGGGAGCCCCGTCGTGGCACCTGACGGCGAGGTCGTGACCACGGCGGACAATCGGCTGGTGGTCGTGCGCGACCAGGGGACGAGAGGCACCGTCGTGTGGCACCGCACATTCAGGGGCGCCGTCGAGGTGTCCGCCGCGGTGGGTGCGGACGGCACCGTGGTGGTGGGAACCAACGACCCGTACGAGTACGCCTTCACTCCTTCCGGCGGGCTCAAGTGGCGAGTCATTCGCAACACGCAGTCGTACTCCTCCCCGTCGGTCAGTCCGGACGGAAACACCTATTTCGGCGGGAACACCGGACACCTCCAGGTCGTCCGGACATCGACCGGGCGGGCGGTGACCACCGACAAAGGGCTGCAGGGCCTCTGGGCAGCCCAGGTTGTCGATGCCCACGGCGACGTCTACTTCGGCACACAAGGCGCTCACGTCTACGGGTACTCCCCTTCGGGTCACCTCCTCTTCAACCTCCCGGTGAGCGGGCCCATAGATAGCTATCCGGCCATGACGGCCAGCGGCATGCTCATCGTCGGGGACGAGAAGGGCACCCTCTACGCGATCGGACGCTGAGATCGGATCGACCACGCCGCTCGAGTCTGGCTGATTCCGAGATTGAAGCTGATCGCGGGATTGCTACTGAGTTGCTACTGAAATGCACGGACCGGGTCCGATCTGGACCGGCTGACTGCAGTAGGGGGTGTGCCATCCGATCGCCAGGCGCGTGGGTTGCTGTATCACCTCGACCGTCGGTGCCACTTCGACACTTGAGCCATCCCCTCGGACACGAAGTGCGTGGCCCTTCTCCAAGGACCCTCCTTCGAGACGAAATTCCTCCAGGGTCGCCAAGCTGCGAACTGATCGACCTCTCCTATGACGTCCCACAACTCCGGTGCAGAACCCATGGTCACGTCGATACGTCAGAATCCGGCCGACGGGGCGTGGCGGGCAACGATATCGCTATAGGTTGACGATCAGCTTCTCTGGACTGTCACTGCGGATATCCGGCTTTTCAGCTTGACTCGGTCGTTCTCTTTCGGTGATGTCGGGCGGCCCAGGAAAGACACGATAAGCCCACCGCGAACGAACACTGCTCCAACAACCGTCCACTTGCTCTGGCCGCTCATTCCCGAACTTTGAATGATTTTGGTTTCTTGAAATATCCATACCGTGCCGACCAAACAGGACACGATCCCGATCACAGCGCGCACCCACATCGTTTGCTCCATTCTCGGCTCAAGGACCGCAACCACTGATCCCCGTCGCCACGTTGTTAGTCGAATCCTCGCATGCCTGGTCGTGGTCGCGGCGGCGGTAGTCTGCACGGTCTGACGGATCATGTGCCTCTAGACAAGCCGAAGCTCACAATGTCTCAGTCAGGAGTTGCCATGGCGAAGCCGACACGAGGATTCTTTGGTCGCGGGAATGCCGCCCGCGATCCCCGTCTCCCGCCGGGCCAATATGACGCCGGGGACCAGTGGCCCGTGCTGAACGCGGAGGTGACCCCACAGGAGGATGTGGCCTCGTGGTCGTTCTCGGTCGAGGGCCTGGTCGCGAGCCCGACGACCTGGACCTGGGAGGAGATCCACGCTCTGCCAGAGTCGGCGTATTCCGGTGACATCCACTGCGTGACCACCTGGTCCAAGCTGGGCGTGCACTTCAGCGGCGTCTCAGTCGACACCCTTCTCGGCATCGCAGGGTTGGATAGCACAGCCAGCCACGTGATGGCCTTTTCGCACACCGGGTATACGACCAACCTGCCGCTGGCCGATGTCACGGGCGGTCGAGCATGGGTGGTCTGGGAGTACGAGAACGCGCCGCTGCCCATCGAACATGGCGGACCCGCACGCCTCCTGGTCCCGCACCTCTACTTTTGGAAGAGTGCGAAGTGGGTCGCCGGGCTCCGAGTGCTCGATCACGACGAGCCGGGTTTCTGGGAGCGCAACGGCTACCACGACCGGGGAGACCCGTGGCTCGAGCAGCGCTACCAGGGCGATTAGGAAGTGACCACCGACCGGCCGGCGGGTGATCCCTGGCAGGTGGCCACGGTCACGGACATCCGGCCGGAGACACCGACTGCCAAGACATTCCGCCTGGCCCTCACCGCGCCCACTCTTCAGCTTGCCGGTCAGTACTACGTGGTGCGGCTGACCGCACCCGACGGCTATACGGCATCGCGGTCGTATTCGGTGGCATCGGCTCCGAACGACTCTGGCGACATCGAGCTCACTGTGGAAAGGCTCGAAGGCGGCGAGGTCTCGGTTTTCCTGCATGACGAGGTCGTTGTCGGTGACGAGCTGGAGGTGCGGGGACCGATCGGGCTTTGGTTCGTCTGGACTGCCCAGACTCCGGCCATCCTGGTCGGCGGGGGATCTGGCATCGTGCCCCTCATGGCCATGCTGCGACTGGCCCGGCAGACCGGGCACTCCGACCTGGTTCGAATGGCAGTGTCAGTGCGAACTCCGGATGACCTGTACTACGCCCATGAACTTCCCGGGCCCGAGACGACGGTTGCCTACACCCGTACGGTCCCCCCGTCGTACCCACGGCGCGCCGGCCGGCTCTGCGAGCACGATCTTGCTTCTCTGTGGATGCCTGACGCGACCGCCTTCGTGTGCGGTTCGCCCGGCTTCGCCGACTTCGCCAGCGGGCTCCTGCTGGGCCTCGGCCAACCTGTGGAGCGGATCAGAATCGAGCGGTTCGGCCCCACCAGCTAGTTCTGGGGCCTGTGCCCCGAAGGTCGAATTTGAGCCGAAGTCGCCCGAAGGTGCCGCTCACGTCGGCGCTCCACGCCAGCAAGCTCGGATCCGTCATTGGCCGAACCCCTCTCTGCCACCCGTCGGGAGCAGGCGAGCGCCATCGAGGGTCGGACAATCGACGGGATGGCCCTATGTGCGGGGGACGACCCCTTTGAAACCTTGGAACGACTGCCCAAGCCACGGGCGTGAGGGGCGTCGGCCGGCACGAGAGGCGCCTCTCGGCATGGGCCAACCGACGCGCGTCTGTCCCGGAATGGTCCGCCGGCTTCCCCCTGGTCACCGCGGCACGGGGTGAGCCGGGCGCACGGTTGAGATCCACGAACCCACCCGATGCTACGGCGCGATAAGCCTTTGCTTAGGTCGTCGTTGACAGACTCCGGGTGCTTCGTCATGCTCGGTCAGGTCATGCTCGATCAGTCAGATCATGCACGGAGGCGGACGCTCGGGGCGGCCGGTGTGGCAGGCATTCCGCATGGCCGTCGTCCCCTGATCCGTCGGCTCCACAGGAGGCCAGGCGATGCCTATTGAGTCCGACGGGCACAGTAGAGGCAATCCTCGACTGTATGAAGTCATTGAGCATGCGCCCAAGACCGGAAAGAGCCCGACGGTGTGGGCCTGGCCCGAGTTAGTGGATTATCTCAAGATTGCCGGTCAGCCGGTCCAAGGACCGTGGCCTCCCCATCAGAACCCGCGCCCTGATCCTGAAGCGGAGAGCCTCCCCGTGGCGATCGCCGACAGCGACTGACCCCGTCGACGGTCCACACTTTGGATCAATGCGATCGGCGAGCGGGGGTCCGCACAGTAAGGCCGCACAGCAGTTTCGGAGGTTTGAAGAACAAGTGTCCGTGTAGTCCATGCCTGAGGCTGGGGGGTTGGTGTGTATCCGTCGAGGTTCCGCTACGAAGCACCGCACTCGCTCGAAGAAGCAATCGCGTTGCTTCGTGAAAACGGCGATGAAGCCAAGGTGATGGCAGGAGGGCAGAGCCTCCTTCCGCTGATGAAGCTGCGCTTTGCGGCTCCGCAACTCGTCATCGACATCAACAACATCCCGGACCTCGGGTATCACAGCGCCGACGGATCGCAAAACCTTCGCGTCGGGGCTCTGTGCCGCCATGCCGAGCTCGAGAGGTCGACGCTGCTGCAGGAGACGCAGCCGACCATGTCGGCGGCCGCTCCCCTGATCGCCGATCCGATGGTCCGCAACCGGGGCACGCTCGTCGGCTCGCTGTGCCATGCGGATCCGCAAGGTGACTGGGCCTCGGTGGTCACGTCGCTGGGGGGTCACGTCGTTGCTCTCGGCCCCGAAGGCCGCAGGACGGTTCCGATGACCGAATTCGTGAGCGGCCCGTTCCAGAACACACTGCATCTGGGAGAGATCGCGACCGAGGCCGTCGTTCCCGCCGCCAAAGGAAAGCGCAGGGGCGGCTACCTCAAGCTCGAGCGGCGAGTGGGCGACTTCGCCACCGTTGGGGTGGCCGTCGCCCTCGAGACATCGGGCAGTCTCGTGACCACGGCCGGCATCGCGTTGACCGGGGTGGGATCGGCGACGATCAACGCAGCCGAGGCCGCCAAGTCGCTGGTCGGTCGACCGCTCACGGACGACAGTATCGAGCAGGCAGCCACGCTGGCGTCCGAATCGGCACAGCCGCGATCCGATCACAGGGGGAGCGCAGCGTTCAAACGACGCATCGTCTACACCTTCGTGAAGCGGCTCCTCGATCGCGAGGGCGCCGAAACGAAAAGGGCAGCCTGATCGTGTCGAGCCTCTTCCAAGAGCAACGGGATCCGGTTGAGGGTGCAATCCCGATTCGCCGGGTTAGCGTCACCGTCAACGGCGAGCGGCGAGTTGCCGACGTGGAGCCACGCCTGCTGCTGGCCCACTTCCTCCGCCAGGGCCTCCGGCTGACCGGCACGCACACGGGATGCGACACCACGAATTGTGGGGCCTGCACCGTCCTCCTTGACGGCAAACCGATCAAGTCCTGCACCGTGCTGGCGGTGCAGGCCGACGGGCGTGCCGTGACCACCGTCGAGGGCCTGGCCTCGGCCAGCGAGCTCCATCCGCTCCAAGAGGGCTTCAAGGACGAGCACGGACTCCAGTGCGGGTTCTGCACGCCCGGGATGATGCTGGCGGCCAAAGCCCTCCTCGACGAGAACCCGAACCCGTCCGAAGAGGACGTCCGCTGGGCGCTCTCGGGTAACCTTTGTCGCTGCACCGGCTACCAGAACATCGTGAAATCCGTACTCTGGGCCGCGCAAAAACTCCGAGGGTTCAGCCCGCAAGCTGCCGAGAATGGAGGAAGCGCGACGTGACGGCTCTCGACGAGATCAAGATCGGTGGGCTGGGCGCGAGCCGCAAGCGGGTCGAGGACAACCGGTTCATCCGAGGCAAGGGCAACTACACAGACGATATCGTCCTCCCCGGGATGCTCCACATGGAGATCCTCCGGAGCCCGCTGGCCCACGCTCGGATCAAGTCGATCGACACCAGCAAGGCGTGGGACATCCCCGGCGTTCACCTGGTCCTCACCGGCGAGATGATGGCCACGCGCAACCTCGCCTGGATGCCGACCCTGTCGTACGACACCCAGGCGGTTCTGGCCACGGACAAGGTCCGCTTCCAGGGGCAGGAAGTGGCGTGCGTGATCGCGGATGACCCGTACGTCGCCCGGGACGGTTGCGAAGCGATTCACGTCGAGTACGAACCGTTGCCCGCGATCGTGAACCCGACCCAGGCCGTGGCGCCCGATGCTCCAATCATCCGCGACGACAAGACGAATCAGGCCGACAACGTCATCTACGACTGGGAGGTGGGCGACAAGGAGGGCACCGACCGCGCCTTCGCCGAGGCGGACGTGATCTCGAAGCTGCAGCTGCACTACCCACGCTCGCACCCGTCGCCCATCGAGTGCTGCGCCTCTATCGCTGACTTCAACCGGGCGACCTCGAAGCTGACCGTCTACATGACGACCCAGGCGCCGCACATCATCAGGGCCGCGGTGGCGATGGTGGCCGAGCTACCGGAGCACATGATCCGCATCGTCTCGCCGGACATCGGCGGCGGTTTCGGGAACAAGGTTCCCGTCTATCCCGGCTACGTCTGTTCGATCCTGGCTTCCATTCTGCTGGAGCACCCGGTGAAATGGATCGAGGACAAGACCGGGAACCTGATCTCGACCGGCTTCGCACGCGACGTCTATCTGGCCGGTGAACTGGCCCTGCGCAAGGACGGCAAGGTCCTCGGCGTGCGGATGCACACCGATGCCGATCACGGCGCGTTCTTCTCGGATGCCCAGCCGAGCAAGTTCAAGATCGGTCTCATGCACTCGACCTTCGCGTGCTACGACATCCCGGCGGCGCATCTGACGGCTCGGGGCACGTACACGAACAAAGCTCCCGGGGGCGTCGCCTACCGGTGCTCGTTCCGTGTGACGGAGGCGATGTTCTTTCAGGAGCGGATGATGCAGGCCGCCGCGCATGACCTGGGGATGGATCAGGCGGCATTCCGCCGCATGAATTTCGTGCGGGACGACCAGTTCCCCCACCGCACCCCTTTCGGCTTCTTGCTCGACTCGGGGCAGTACACCAAGTGCCTGGACGTCGGCCTCGAGGCCGTGGGCTACGAGGACTTCCAGCGGCAGAAGGAGGAGGCCAAGGCCCGCGGTCGGCTGCTGGGCATCGGCATCTCGACCATGACCGAGCCCCTGGGGGCGGGGAACAGCCGTGAATACGACATCTTGGGCATCAAGATGTTCGACTCCGCCGAGCTCCGCGTGCACATGACCGGGAAGGCCCTTCTGCGCACGGGTGCGAAGACGCAGGGCCAGGGGCACGAGACGACGTGGGCACAGATCGTCGCTCACGAGCTCGGTATCCCGGCCGAGGACGTCACGGTCGAAGAGGGTGACACTGATACGGCGCCGTTCGGAATGGGAACCTACGCATCGCGGAGCACCCCGGTCGCCGGCGCGGCAGTCGCCATGGTGTCGCGCAAGATCCGCGCCAAGGCCCGCAAGCTCGCCGCGCATCTCCTCGAGGTGTCCGAAGAGGATGTCGAATGGGAGCTCGGGCGCTTCTACGTCCGGAGTGCCCCCGCCCGGGGCGTGAGCATCCAGGAATGCGCCATGGCCGCCTACTCCAACATGCCCGACGGCATGGAGCCGGGGCTCGAGGGCAATGCGTACTACGACCCCCCGAACCTGACCTGGCCCTTCGCGTGCTACATCGTCACGGTCGAGGTCGACCCCGAGACGGGGGTGTGGGACGTGCTCAACGTGGTTGCCGTCGACGACTGTGGCGTGCGCATCAACCCGATGATCGTCGAGGGGCAGATCATGGGTGGCCTCACCGAGGCCTACGCGATGTCGAACATGCAATTCATCACCTTTGACGCAGAAGGCAACTGCGTCGGATCTAACTACATGGACTACCTGCTCCCCACGGCGTGGGAGACGCCGGGGTACGAGCTCCATGAAGTCGTCACACCGTGCCCTCACCATCCGATCGGTGCCAAGGGGGTCGGCGAATGCGCCGCCGTCGGTGGACCTGCCGCCTTCGTCAACGCCGTCATGGACGCGCTCAGGGATACGGGGGTCCGCAACATCGACATGCCCGTCCTGCCGGATCGCGTCTGGGAGGCACTTCAGTTCGGGCGCGACGTATCAGGCGCGCCGCCGGTGAAGACGGACGAGTAAGGAGTCGATGCCATGTTGATCAAGAACGACTTCGAAGTCACCCAACCGGTCGAGAAGGTATGGCAGTTCTTCGACAACATCCCGGCCGTGGCGTCATGCCTCCCGGGGACCGAGATCACCAAGGAACTGGGTGACGACAGGTACGAGGGCAAGGTGGCCGTGCGGATGGGCCCCGTCAAGTTGCAGTTCGACGGGATCGCCACGATCACCGAGCGTGACGACGCGGCCAAGCGCATCATGGTGCAGGCGAGCGGCGCCGAGACGAAGGGCAAGGGCCAGGCCGAGATGCGGGTGACCGCAACGCTGACCCGCTCGCCTGCCGGCACCAAGGTGGCGGTGACCCAGGACCTGCAGCTCTCGGGCGCGGCGGCGCAGTACGGGCGGGGGATGGTCTCCGACGTCTCCTCAGTGCTCATGGGCGAGTTCTCTTCCACCATGCAGGACCGCATCACCCGGGCCGAGCGCGGCGAGGCCGTCGACACGACCTCCTCGGCCAGCCCGGCCCGTGGCTTCCGCTTCGCCCGCAAGGCCGTACTGCTCGCGCTGAGCCGCGTTTTCCGCCGCTTCTTCCTGCCCTACCAGCCCAACCCGACCTGAGGAGAGAGCCATGGTCCTGTGGTGGATCGGCAACGCCGTCCTGTTGGTGGTCATCCTGCCCGTCGTCGTGGCGCTGCTGAGCCGGGTGCTCGGGGCGCTCGAGCGCATCCGCAAGGCGAGCGACGACATTTTGGCCTCGGGGGTTGCGGTGACGAAGGATCTCGACCAGCTGCCCGAGACCCTGGCCGTCACCGGCCGCACCGTCAACGAGGTGGCCGTCGGCGCGGTCCGCTACGCCGGCTCCGTGGCCAAGATCCTGGGCTAGCGGCCCGACCGAGAGAAAGGACCTGACATGCCTGCAACAGCCTGGGCGACGCTGGCCATCGCCGCGGTGATCATCGCACTGACCGCCGTCGCCCTCATCCGGGTCATCGGGCACCTCATGGCGATCAAGAGGACACTGGGTGCCGTCGTCGGCGGCGTCGAGGTCATCGCCCACCAGACGAGGACGGTGCCGGCCTCGGTGGACTACGTCAACACGGAGCTCAAGCCGGTGCGCGACTTCTGCGAAGCCGTCTGAGGCGGAAGGGGGACTGACCATGCTCGCACTCGTACTGGCCGACAGCACCTCGTACTTTGGGTGGTACCTGGGCTACGGCATCGCCATCGGCCTGGTGGTCGTGGTGGTGGCCCTTGTCGTCCCGATCCTGGTGCTGGCCCACGGGATCGGCAAGGAGGCGGCGCAGATCAACGAGTCGCTGCAGCAGGCGGTGGAGCACACGGTGCCGCTGGGCGGGCTGCAGACGACCATCGACAGCGCCGACGTCATAGCGGCCGGGCTCAAGCGGGGCCGCACGAGGCTGGGAGGGTAACCGATGCCGCTCATCGCAATGACACCCACCGAGCACCACCTCTGGGTGGTGGCCAACATCGGGGGCATCGTGATCGTGGTCGCCGTGGCCGCGCTGCTGAGCCTGCTGATCTACTTGGTCAAAATCATCGACCGCCGCGTGGTGATGATCCGCGCAACCCTCAAGGAGGCCGAGCAGAGCACGGCCAACACCGTCCTCCTGGAGAAGACGGCCCAGGGCGTCGACGCCGTCCTCGCCGAGGGTCTCGAGCACCACCTCTTCCTCGGCAGGGTCCTCCAGAAGGTGCGGTCATGACGGGCCTGGTCGTCTGGTCCGTCATCGATATCGTCGCATTGATCGCCGGGCTGGCCGTCTACCTGTTCTGGACGGGCTCGCTCCTCAACCGGGTGGCGGACAACCTCGAGGAATGCGCCGAGGAAGTGGCGCAGATCCATACCAACGCCGAGATCATCGCCCCCGGGCTCGAGCACATCAACCGGACGGGCGGCGTGGTGGCGGGCGCGCTCCCGCTCCTCTACGGCATGGCGGAGGGCATCGTGGCCGGCGTGGCCCCCGTGCCCGAGACCCGCGAGGAGCGGCCACCGGCGCGCCCGGCCTCGGGGCGCCGGCGCTCTCGCCTCCTCGACGCCGTGGGGTACACCACCAACCAGCACTGAGGCGTCACGGGGGCCGCGGGGGCGTCAGCTCTCGGGGGTACGCCGCGTGGTGAGGGGCCCGGCGGTCGGCGCCGAGTACGCCCCGATCCACTCGTCCTTCCAGGAGCGCTGGTACTGCTGTGTGTTGCAGCCTGGCTTGTAGATGG
The DNA here is from genome assembly GCA_963789235.1 of uncultured Acidimicrobiaceae bacterium. GTDB lineage: Bacteria > Actinomycetota > Acidimicrobiia > Acidimicrobiales > RAAP-2 > Bog-473. The sequence continues at coordinate 386,513 of CAWBJX010000004.1, forward strand.
CGCACAGCTCGTTGGCGATCGCCTCGCGGTGCGCCAGCGTGCCACCCGGCACCTCGTAGGTGCAGATGTAGACCTTGTAGCGATCCCCAGCCCGCTTGACCCAACAGCTCGCCCGAGGGTGCTGGAAGGGGAAGCGCTCCTTCGTCAGGTCGTCGGAGTGCCCCACGTAGATGACGGCGTACTGCTCGGCGTGCTCCCCGGGGGCGGGCTTGTAGGCGATGGCATAGACGGCCGGGACCGCGGGCGGCGTCCAGCCCGCCAGCAGTCGGGGCCCCTCGAACGGGTAGCCGGCCAGGGAGCCGAGGCGGATCACTCGGCGTCCATGACGTCCATGGTGTCCTCGGCCTCGCTGAGCGCCTCGACGCGCACGACGGGGCAGGTGGGGAGCCCGGCCTGCATGACCGCGGACCGAAAGGTCTCGGTGGCCTGCGCGATCGCTTCCTCCCGGCTCCCGGCTTCCACGACGAGCTGGGCCCCGTAGCGGGTGGTCCCGATGCCGGTGGCCACGCCCTCGCTGGCGGCGACCGCGTCCGCCAGCTCGACGATCTCCTCGCGGGAGAAGACCCGGTCGCCCTCGGCCTCGAGGCCCACGCTCCATCTCATAGGGACCCCGATCGTCGCACCTCAGCGGAGGGTTGGCAGCACGGTCGCGAACTCCTCGAGGCTGCGGAGGTCGTGGCCCGAGAGGACGAGGTCGATGTGGGGCGCCACCACCATCATGCCGAGGGATCTCGGCGTGAAGTCCGCGTTGTCCAGCTTGTGCGGATTCAGCCAGACCACCCGGTGGCTCAAGCGGGAGAGCCGCTCGATGGCGGCCGCCAAGGTGGCAGGGTCACCCCGGTCGAGGCCATCGGAGCAGATGACCACGATGCCGCCCCGACAGAGGCCCCGCCTCCCCCAGGTGCGAACGAAGGTCTGCAACGAGTCGCCGATGCGGGTCCCCCCGTCCCAGTCGAAGACCTCGCCGGCGGCAATCTCCAATGCCCGGTCGGGCCGGCGATGGTCGAGCGCGCGCGTGATGCGGGTGAGCCGGGTGCCGAAGCAGAACACCTCGACCTTCGTCGCCGCCTTGTTGGTCGAGTAGGCGAACTGGAGCAAGGCCCGGGAGTACTCGGCCATGGAGCCCGAGACGTCGAGGATCAAGACGAGGGGCCTGGTTCGGACCCGGCGGTCCCGCCAGTAGAGCTCGGACGGCTCGGCCCCCGTACGCAGGGAGGCGCGCACGACCCTGCGCATGTCCGGCGTGCGGCCCGACGCCGCCGGCGCCGTTCGCCGCGTCCGGCGTCGGGGCGGGGTCAGGCGCAGGCGGGCCATGATCCGCCGGATGGCGGCGAGTTCATCGGGCGTACAGGCCTCGAAGGATCGCCGTTTGAGCGTCTCGACGTTGGAGGCCAGCAGCCCGAGCATGGCCTCCTCGTGCTCGTCCTCCTTCTCGCCCTGGTCGGTGGCCGGGGTGACCAGGGTGGCCTCGCTCTCCGGATCGTCCGGCAGCCGCAAGGACAGGATCTCGGCCGCCGGCGAGTCCTCGCCGAGGAAGAAGCGCCGGAAGACCTCGTCGTAGATGGGGACCGACTCGTGCCGGGTGAGCAGGGTGGCCCGGCCGGCCCAGTAGAGGTCGAGCAGGTCGCTCGGGTCGAGCGTTGCCATGGCGGCGCAGTAGGTGAGGACATCCCCCGAGCCAACCGGGAGCCCGGCGGCGCGCAGTTCGCCGGCGAAGGTGACGAGCAGGCCGACGAACGGGTCCTGCTCAGACATCCGCCGTGATCTCGCCCAGGTTGTCCCGGACGAGCTCGAGGTCGTCGCGCTCCTTGACGACGGCACCCAGCGTGTCGGCCGCCAGCGGCCCCTCCAGATCGGTCGCACCGAGCACGTCGAGCGTGCGGACCCAGTCGATGGTCTCGGCCACCCCGGGCGGCTTGGCCAGGTCCATCTCGCGCAGCCGGTGCACGGCCGCCACCACCTTGGTGGTCAGGGCCACGGAGACCTGCGGCGCGCGGAGCAGGACGATCTCGACCTCGCGGGCTGGGGACGGGTAGTCGATCCAGTGGTACATGCAGCGCCGCTTCAGCGCGTCGTGCAGTTCGCGGGTCCGGTTCGACGTGAGGACGACAACCGGGGGACTCCCGGCACGGACGGTGCCGATCTCGGGGATGGTGACCTGGAAGTCCGAGAGGATCTCGAGGAGGAAGGCCTCAAACTCGTCATCGGCCCGGTCGATCTCGTCGATGAGCAGGACCGCGCCGTCGCCGGCCCGCACGGCCTGGAGCAGCGGACGCTCCAGCAGGAACTTGGGGCCGAAGAGCTGGTCGACCGTCTCCTCCTTGTCGGCCTCGCGGTCAGAGAGGGCGCGGAGGTGGAGCATCTGGCGGGCGTAGTCCCATTCGTAGAGGGCCTGGCTGGTGTCGATACCCTCGTAGCACTGCAGCCGGATGAGCTGGCGTCCGAAGGTGGACGAGAGGACCTTCGCGACCTCGGTCTTGCCGACGCCGACCTCGCCCTCCAGGAGGATGGGTCGTTGCAGGCACAGCGAGACGAACAGCGCGGTGGCCAGCCCGCGATCAGCGATGTACCCGCCTTGCCGCAAGACGTCCGTGAGTTCGGCGACCGACTGCGGCTGCTCCATTGCGGCTCCCCTCGAGATGCAGGGTCAGTCGCTCCCCTGCTGACCCAGCACGAGATCGCGGACGCCCTGACCCGACGCGTTGTACTTGCCCTCGCGTTGCAGGGTGGCCCGCCAGGCGGAGCGCAGGTCCCCGTCCTCACCCGCCATGGCGTCGAAGCCGACGTTCACCATGTTCTTGCAGACCTTCGGGGGGCGGAAACCCTCCTCGAGGGTCGAGGCATCTTGGCCCTGCCCCTTCCACACCTCGCGGAGCACATCACGGGCTTCTTCCGAATTGGCCGTCATGTCAGCCGAACCTTTCTGCGCCATCCGATCCCCCCGCAGCAATGCTACTTCCGGGCGCACTCGGACCGACAGCGGATTAAGCCATGTCTTAAGCGGAACACGCCTGGATGGCGGGTACATTTGGGCGTCGGAACAGCGCCGCGACCTGGGAGGACGCCGCATGAGACTCAGCGCCAGGAACCAGCTCGACGGAGCGGTGTCCCGGGTCGAACACGGGGCGGTCATGTCCACGGTGGTGGTCCGCCTGGCCGGGGGCAGGAGGTCGTCGCATCCATCACGAAGGAGTCGGCCGAGGCGTTGGAGCTCGGCGAGGGGGATGCCGTCAAGGCGGTCATCAAGGCGACCAGCATCATGATCGGCCTGGACGAGTAGTCCGGCTACCTGGCTCCCCCGGCGCGCAGGAACGGGGCGTCACCCGGACCGCCGGTGTCGCCCGGGGCCTCCAGAGCGGGCCAGACCGTGAGGGCGTCGCGGGGCAGGTCGAGGGTCACACCCTGACCGACGCGGAGATCACCGATGTCGCTGGAGGTGCGGGCCTGGATCTCGACCGACGGCGACACCGCCACATAGAGGTCGATGCCGGTGCCGGTGTCGATCACGTCGACGACGGTCCCCCCCACCCCCGACCCCAGAGTCACGCCGACCCGGTCGGGCCGGATGCTCCACAGCACCGGGGTCCCCGCCGCCAGGTCGCCGGGTTCCACCGCCAGGGAGAATCCCTCCGCCTCGAGCAGGCCCGGCGCCGTGACGACGCCGCGCTGGGGATTCGGGATCCCCAGCAGCCGGGCCACCTGGGGGGAGTTGGGCTCGGAGAAGACCGCCGGCGTCGCCCCAGTCTGCAGGACGCGCCCGGCCGCCATCACGATGGTCTCGTTCGAGAGGTAGGCGGCCTCCTCGGGATCGTGGGTGACGATCACCGTGGCCAGGCCGGTGGCCACCTGCAGGTTGCGGAGCTCCCGGCGGAGCTCCTGGCGCACCGGTGTGTCGAGGGCCGACAACGGCTCGTCGAGCAGGAGGATGTCGGGGGACCGGCACAGCGCCTGGGCGAGGCTCACCCTCTGGCGCTGGCCGCCCGAGAGCTCCGAGGGGTACCGGGCCTCCAAGCCGTCGAGATGGAGCCGGGAGAGCCAGTAGGCGGCGAGCGACGGGCTGGCGTCGACCCCGAAGAGCAGGTGGTCCCACACGGTCAGATGCGGGTAGAGGGAGAAGCCCTGGGCGACGTAGCCGACCCGCCGGTACTGGGTGCGCAGCGCCGTCACGTCCTGCGTCCCGTAGGCCACCGGTCCGGGATCCGGTCCGTAGATCCCGGCCACACAGCGCAGCAGGGCTGACTTGCCCGACCCCGACGGGCCGAGGATGGCCAGGTGTTGGCCCCCGGCACGGTGGGCGAGCTGCAGGTGGAACGAGCCGATGCGGTAGTCGATGTCGAAGCTGGCGGGCATGGGCCGGGCCATCGCCGGAGTGGTGGGCTCGGGTGGTGCCACCGGGCTGACGGCGCGGCGCCGTCGGTGGAGCCGGCTGACGACGACTGCGGCCACCGCGACGGCGATGCAGATCGCCGTCGGAGCGATCGTGTTCGGGAGCCCGGTCGCGCTGAACGGGTTGTACGTGTACACCGGGATGGTGAAGGGGTGGTAGGCGACGATGACGACGGCTCCGTACTCCCCGAAGGCACGCAGCCAGGCGAGCAGCATCCCCGCTCGGATGCCCCCACCGGCGACGGGGATCGCGACGCGCCAGAAGCGCGCCAGATCGGAATGCCCGAGCGACGACGCCACGTCGAGCAGACCCTGGTCCACCGCCTCGAAGGCCGCCCGGGCGGTGACGATGAGAAACGGCGCGGCGACGAACGACATGGCGATGACCACGCCGGCCATCGATTCGGTCAGGCGGCCGTCGAAGAGCCGGCCGAGGGTCGTGTACGGGCCGATGATGTAGATCAGGAGGATCCCGCTGATGAGCGGCGGGAGGGCGAGGGGGATCTGGACGACGACGTCGACCACCGACGCGATGCGGCCGTGCGATCGGGCCAGGACGTAGGCGAGCGGGACGCCCAGGATGGCGACGACGCCGAGCGCGATGGAGGCCCCCACCACCGAGACGTAGAGGGCGGGGAAGAGGCCTGGCGCCGCGAATCCGCTCTTGGGGTTCTGGGCGAACCGGACGACGAAGGCGGCGACCGGGATGGCCAGATAGAGGGCGAGAAGTCCACCGAGCCACGGCAGAGGGGTGCGCCCCGCCCCTCTGCCCGGCACCTCTACAGAGTTCCCTTCAGGGTCGCGGGCACGTGCGCCTTCCCGGTCACCTGCGGGGGCACGACCGGCGTGATGCCGTTCTGCTTCAAGATCTCCTGTCCCTTCTTGCCGAGCAGGAACTTCACGAAGGCGACCGCGGCCGCCTCATCGGGAGCCTTGTTCAGGATGGCGATGGTGTACGCCGCTTCCTGCTTCGGGACGCCCGTGATGGGCACGGTCGTCTTGAGTCCGGCCGCCGCCGCCTCGACCCCGTAGAAGAACCCGGCATCGAGCTGGCCGGCCTGCAGCTCTCCCAAGAGGGAGGTCTCCGAGTACACGTCGGTCGTCGAGGTGGTTTGCGCCAACAACGCGGGCCTCTTGTACTTCTTCGCCGCCGCCGTCAAGGCGTTCACCGCCAGCACCCCCTTGGGATCGGTCGTCGGGTCCGTCCGGCCCAGCCGGAAGCCGGGCTGGCCCACCACGTCGTACCACGGCTCCGTCCTCAGTGCATGGGCGAACGAGCTCGTCGAGTTGTACCCGAGGAGCAGCGGCGACTGGCCGAAGGTCCCGTACCAGGACACCCAGTCGCCGTTCGCCGAGCCCTCGAGCGTTGCGTTGACGGCGGGTGAGGCGCTGATGAAGACGTCGCCGACCTGGGTGCCGGCCTTGATGGAGCTGGCGATGGCGGTCGAACCTTCGGAGATGTCGTTGAGCGTGTAGCCAGTCGCGGAGAGGAAGGCGGGCGCCACGTCCGATTGCATGAGCGTCTGCAGCGAACCTGCCGAGAGCACCGTCACCGATCCTGATCCGGCGGCGGCCCCGGCCGGGCTCTGGCCGGCCCCGAGGCCGGCGACCCCCACCAGGGCCGACACTGCCAGCGCGCCCACGGTCGACAGGCGGCCGACCTTCATCGAGAACGGCACTCGGCGGAAGTTCGTCAAGAGTGACATGACGAAAAGGTAACAAAGGAGATTCGCATCCGCGAGGAGATACAAGGAAAATTAAGGAGATCCCGAAGTTAAGTCGAAATAATCCTCGCAAATGCGAATCTAGGACTCGGCGCCTTCCATGCCGTGCTGCATAGCCGCACTGGGCCCGCGCCGCTCCCAGACACCGGACCGTCCGCCGGACTTGTGCCACAGCGTCAGGTCCTCCACCGAGGCGCCCGGATCGGCCGCCAGGAGGACGGGCAGCAGTGCCAGGGCCGTGACGGCGCAGGCCGTGAGGGCCTCCATCTCGACCCCCGTACGCTCGACGATCTCCGCGGTGGCGCTGATGTCGATGCGGTGCGCCCCGACCTCGACCTTCACGCCGATGGCATAGAGGGCAATCGAGTGACACAGCGGGATCAACGCCGCCGTCTGCTTCGCCGCCTGGACCCCGGCCACCCGGGCCGTCTCGACGACGTCGAGCCCGTCCGATGCGGCGCGGAGGACCTCGCCGGCGTCGGCCTCGGTGACGACCGAGCAGCGGGCAGTGGCGATGCGCCGGGTGAGCGGCTTGGCGGTCACGTCCACCATGTGGGCGTGACCGAGCTCGTCGATGTGGGTCAGCCCACCGGGGCGGGTCTCCCCGTCCTCGGTCCGCCGCGACCTAGCCACCGGACACGGGAGGAATGACGGCGACCTCGTCGTCGTCGGATACGGGTGCGCTCAACGTGGTCTGGTCACCGTTGAGCCAGAGCTGCGAGGTGGCCAGGATGGCGGAGAAGGACGGCCCGAACCTGACCGACGCCTGCTCGATGACGTCCGCCACGTCGTTCGCCGGCACGGAGATGCCTGAGGTGCCGGCGGCCTGACGCGCCGGCCCGAACAAGCGCAGCCGGGCCATCGTCAACCGCCGATCATCGACATGGACCGGGCCGGCCGGAGGAAGCCGGGCTCGTTGATCCCGTGGCCCGGGTACTTGGCCCAGACGGCCCGGCGGAAGAGGAGGGCGAGGTCGGCGTCGCTGCCGTCACCCCGGAGAATGTCCCGCACGGAATGCTCGTCGTCGGAGAACAGGCAGTTCCGCAGTGCGCCGTCGGCGGTCACGCGCAGGCGGTTGCAGGTCCCGCAGAAGGGCTCGGTGACGCTGGAGATCAGGCCGATCTCCCCGCGCCCGTCACCGAAGCGGAACCGCTCAGCGGGCGCCGTCCCGTCCGTGCTCGCCACCGGCTCGAGCGTCCAGCGGCTCGAGATCCGTTCGAAGACCTCCCGCCCCGGCACCAGGCGCTGGCGGTCCCACTCGCCCTGAGCGTCGAGCGGCATGAACTCGATGAAGCGGACGACACGTCCCGTCTCGCGGGCAAGGGCGGCGAAGTCGAGGATCTCGTCCTCGTTGTGGCCCCGCAGGAGGACGACGTTCACCTTCAGCGGCACGAGGCCGGCCGACTCCGCGGCCTCCATGGCGTGCAGGACGACCGGGAGGTGTCCCCGCCGCCGGATGGCGGCGAAGCGGTCCGGCCGCAGCGAGTCACAGCTGATGTTGACCCGGCGCAGCCCGACCCTGGCCAGCACGGGGGCCATCTTGGCCAGCGCCGTCCCGTTGGTCGTGAGCGCGATGTCGTCGAACCCGAGCGCGGCGAGCCGCTCGACGAGGGAGGGGACCCCCTTGCGCAGAAGCGGTTCGCCGCCCGTCAGGCGGACGGAGCGCACGCCCAGCCCGCGGGCCACGCGGGCGACCCGGGTGATCTCGTCGAAGCTCAGGAGGTCCTCCTGACCGTGGAAGGACAGTCCCTCCTCGGGCATGCAGTAGACGCAGCGTAGGTTGCAGCGATCAGTGACGGAGATCCGCAGGTCGTCGTGGACCCGCCCGTGGGAGTCGACGAGCGGCCCCTCGAGCGGCATCGTCTGCGCCACCGCACTCGCCCGGTCGACGCGGCGGGGCGGCTTGACGGCGATCCGGACCGGCGTGGTCGCGCTCACGATCCCTCCACCCCTCCATCGCCCGCCCGCGATTGCTGCTCCTCCTGGACACGTGCCGGGCCGCCGCCACTCCCGGTGCCCAGCCCGTCGGGGTCGATCACGAGCACGGGGACGTTGTCGCCCGCGCCGGCCCCCGAACCGTCGGTCAGCAGGATGAGGGCGTTGGCGTCGGCCATCGCGTGCAGCTGGTGGGACTCCTGGCCCCCGGCCGTCCGGACTCGAAGCTCCCCGGCCGCACCGACGGAGACGACGGCGCGGAGGAGGTGCAGCTTCTCGTCGGGCTGGCGGGGTAGGTCGTGCTCGGCGCGTGCGGCCAGGATGGGCCGGTGCAGGTCGCGGTGCCCGCCCATCCGCCGAAGAGCCGGCCGGGCGAACAACTCGTAGCTGACCAGCGCCGACACGGGGTTCCCGGGCAATCCGAAGACTGGCGGGCCTGTTCCGGATAGCAGCCCGAACGCGAAGGGCTTGGCCGGCCGGATCGCGACCTGCATCCACCGCGCCGTGTTCCCGCAGAGCTTCTCGAGGACGACCCGGACCAGGTCGACGTCGCCCACGCTGACGCCGCCGCTGGTCAAGATGGCGTCACACTGCTCCGCCGCCCGGGTCAGCGTCTCGATCAACGCCGACTCGTCGTCGGGCACGGCGCCGAGGTCCGTGGTGCGGAAGCCGTCCCGGGTCGCCTGGGCCAGGAGCGTGTGGCGGTTGGCGTCGCGGATCTTGCCGGTCGGGAGCGGGCCGTCCCCCGTGAAGAGCTCGTCACCGGTGGACAGCACCCCGACCAGGGGGCGGGGGTGCACCTCGACTTTGTCGAAGCCTTGGTTGGCCAGCATGCCGAGGCGAGCCGGTGTCAGGACCGTGCCCGCCCTGGCGATCGCGTCACCCACCGCGACGTCGCGCCCCGGTCGCCGGACGAAGGTCTCCGGGGCGAACTCGTCGCCGATGGTGACACGCCGTCCGTCGGTGTCCACCTCGGCCCGCTCGACCAGGCAGACGGCGTCGGCGCCGTCGGGCAGCGGCGCGCCCGTCATGATGCGGACGGCGTGGCCGGCCTGCAGGACGCCGTCGTAGGTCTGGCCGGCCATCACCGCCCCGACCACCTCGAGGGTGACCGGCGCGCCGATCGTGTCGACAGCACGCAGCGCGTAGCCGTCCATCTGGGAGTTGGCGAACGGGGGGACCGGTTCCTGGGCGACGACATCCGCGCCTACCACCAGACCCACCGTGTCGTCGAGCGCGCAAGCGCGGGGACTCGACGGCACGATGTGGTGGAGGACGAACCGCTGCGCCTCGCCCAACGGGATCATCGCGGCCGCACTCTCGATGCCAGCGCCTCACGAGAAGACGCGGGTGCGGAGATGACCTGGCCGTCGTGCGCGCATACGCTCCAATCGGAGCCACCTTCCCACGTCTCGTGTTTCCAGATCGGGACAGTGTGCTTGAGGGTGTCGATGCAGAACTGGGCGGCGGCGAAGGCTTCGCCCCGGTGCGGCGTCGACGCGACGACGACAACCGAGACCTCGCCGACCACCAGCCGCCCCACCCGGTGCAGCAGGACGAGCCGGCCGATCTCCCATTGCGCCCGCGCCGCCGAGGCGACGGCGCGCAAGCGGGGCTCGACGTACTCGAGGTAGGCCTCGTATTCGAGCGAGGTCACGCCGGGCCGCCCCTCGGAGTGGTCGCGCACGGTGCCGCAGAAGGTCACGATCCCGCCACACGAGGGAACGACCGCCCAGGCCTGGGCGTGCTCGACGGGGAGCCGCTGGTCGCTGACGCCGACCCAGTCCGTCCCAGCGGGGTCGCCATGGGGTGGCACGAGCTCGTGTTGCGTCATGGCGCGACCGGGTGGATGGGCCCGCAACCGTCGCGCAGCGATGGCGTGGATACGCCGGCGCGCAGCCCGATGATCTCGGCGCAGATCGCCACCGCGGTCTCCTCCGGCGTGCGGGCACCGATGTCGATGCCGATCGGGGCCCTGATCTGCTCGATCTGGTCGATGGTGATCCCTTCGTCGAGCAGGCGCTTCACGCGCGCCTCAGTGGTCTTTCGTGAGCCCATGGCCCCGATGTAGCCAACCTTCGTACCAAGTGCCGCGACCAGAGCGGGAATGTCGAACTTCCGGTCGTGGGTCAGGACGCACACGCAGTCCAACGGCCCAAGCGTACCGCCCACATTCTCCAGGTAGCGCTGGGGCCAGTCCACCACGACGTCGTCGGCCTCGGGGAACCTGGTGTCCGTGGCGAAGGCGGCGCGGGCGTCGCAGACCGTGACGTGGAACTGCAGGATTTTGGCGAGCTGCACGAGGGCGCGCGTGAAGTCGACCGCGCCGAAGACGATCATCCGCCGCGGCGGCGCGAAGACCTCCATGAAGACCGTCATGTCGGTGCGGCGCAGGAGGCCGCCGGGACCGTAGTGGCGGATGGCGTTGCGCCCCGCCTCGAGGGCGCCGCGGAGGTCACGGGCGACGACGACGTCGAGAGCCGGGTCGCCGAGGGACCCGGCCGGGTCACGGTCCGGACGCACGACCACCTTGGCACCCAGCGGTGGGAGGTCGGCCGCCTCCGCGCCATCCTGGGGGTCGAGCTCGATCACCGTCGCCCAGGCCACGGGCTCCGCGGCCCGGAGGCTGTCCCGCACCAGCGCGACCAGGTCCTGCATCAGTCGAGCGGCTCCACGAAGACCCGGATCGTACCGCCGCAGGTCAGGCCGACGGCGAACGCCTCGTCGTCGGAGTACCCGAACGTGCACAGCCTCGGGACCCCCGTCTCGAGCACCTCGAGTGCTTCGGACACCACCGCCCCTTCTACGCACCCTCCCGACACGGACCCGGCCACCTCGCCCTGGTCGTTCACCGCCATGGCGGCGCCCGGGTCTCGCGGCGCCGAGCCGACCACGGCCACCACCCGGGCCAGCGCCACCCGCCGACCGTCCGACTGCCACCGGTCTATGTCGTCCAGCACGTCCCTCACGGTCGCCCTCCCCTCTGCCGCCGGTTCACCGTGATGTCGACTACCGGTCACACTACCCAGGCCCGAATGGGAGCGACAGGGCCCCTAAGGGATTGCTTAAATTCCCGTTGACATCGGTGTTCATTGGGTACACGCTCAACCTCAAGAGGTGCCTGCGAGCCGATCGCCTGCCTCTGGCGATGTCCCGGGACCGGGTGGCCACGGAGTGAGAGGAGCGGTTTGGGGTGGGACCGATCTGGCTTGCCGATTGCCTGGCCGGCGTGATGATCCTGACCGCCCTCTCCTGCGGTCGGCTGGTCAGGTCAATGCTGATCCTGTTCGTCTAGAGCATCTGTATGCAGGTACCAGCCCCGTTCGAATACGAGCGTGCCACCAGCGTCGAGCACGCCCTCGGGCTGCTCGAGCGCCTGGGCGAGTCGGCGCGGATCCTGGCCGGTGGGCACAGTCTGCTTCCTATGATGAAGCTCAGGCTGGTCGACTTCGAATACCTGATCGACATCAACGACCTGCATGAGGAGCTGGGCTACGTCCGCTCCGAGGGCGACGAGCTGTGCGTCGGAGCGATGACGCGCCACCGCGAGCTGCTGGACTCCGACCTCCTGGCCGACGCCTTCCCCATCTTCCGGGATGCGGAGCGGGTGATCGCGGACCCCGTGGTGCGCAACCGCGGGACGCTCGGTGGGTCCCTGTGCCAGGCCGATCCCTCCGAGGACCTCTCCGCGGTCTGCTCGACGCTCGACGCGCGCTGCGTGATCGTCGGCCGCCAGGGCTCGCGCGTCGTGTCCATGGAGGACTTCCACGTCGGGCCGTACGAGACGGCGGTCGGCCCGGCCGAGATCCTCCTCGAGATCCGGATCCCGTTCCGGCAGGGTGGGTCGAGCGCGTACGAGAAGGTCGAGCGCCGGAAGGGGGATTGGGCCGTGGCGTCGAGCGGTGCCGCGGTATGGCTGACGGACGGCGTCATCTCCGATGCCCGCGTCGGCCTCGCGGCGGTCGGCCCGAACACCACCGGAATCCCCGCTATCTCGGACGCACTCCGGGGGCAGTTCCCTTCCGACGAGGTGTTCGCCGAGGCGGGGGCGCTGGCGGCACAGAACTGCCGGCCAGTCTCGGACATGCGGGGCAGCGTCGAGTTCAAGCGGCACCTGGCCGACGTGCTGACCCAACGCGCCCTGTGGCGCTGCGTCCGGCGCATCGAAGCGCGGGAGGACTGACGTGCAAGTGTCCGTGACCGTCAACGGGGAGGAGGTCACCGAGGAGATCGAGGGCCGCTTGCTGCTGGTGCACTTCCTGCGCGACCAGCTCGGGCTGACCGGTACGCACTGGGGCTGCGACACCAGCAATTGCGGCACCTGCGTCGTCTGGATGGACAGCGAGCCCGTCAAGTCGTGCACGGTGTTGGCTGCCATGGCGGGCGGTCACGACATCCGCACCGTCGAGGACCTCGAGCAGGACGGCATCCTGGACCCCGTCCAGCTGGGCTTCATGCAGTGCCACGGCCTCCAGTGCGGGTTCTGCACGCCGGGGATGATGATGACCGCCCGGGCCCTTCTCGACCGCAACCCCGATCCGACGGACCAGGAGATCCGGGAGGCCATTTCCGGACAGGTCTGCCGGTGCACCGGGTACACGACCATCGTCCGGTCGATCCGTTGGGCGGCGATGCACGAGGCCGCGGGAGCGGGCAAGGACGCGCGGTGACCACCAGGGACCGGGTAACCACCTTCGACGACAACGACCAGCAGCCGACCGGCTACGGCCGCATGCTGCGCAAGGAGGACCAGCGGTTCATCCGCGGCAAGGGGACCTTCTGCGACGACGTGCAGCTCCCCGGGATGCTCTATATGGCCATCCTCCGCTCGCCGGTGGCCCACGCGCGCATCGTCGCCGTCGACACGATGGCTGCCGAGGCCCACCCCAAGGTCAAAGCCGTGCTCACCGGCGCGATGCTGGCCGAGCGGAAGCTGGCGTGGATGCCCACCCTAGCCAACGACGTTCAGGCGGTGCTGGCGACGGACAAGGTCCGCTACCAGGGGCAGGAGGTGGCCGCCGTCGTGGCGGAGGATCGCTACTCCGCCCGCGACGCCCTCGAGCTGATAGAGGTCGACTACGAGATGCTCGACCCCGTGGTGTGGGCCCGCACGGCGCTCGAGCCCGGGGCCCCCGTCGTGCGGGACGACCTGGAGGGGAAGGCCGACAACCACTGCTTCGACTGGCAGACGGGCGATGAGGCAGCGACCGCAGCGGTCTTCGCGTCGGCCGACGTCACCGTAAGCGAGGACATGGTCTACCCGCGTGTGCACCCGGCACCGATGGAGACATGCGGGTGTGTGGCGGACTTCCGCAGCTTCGACGAGACGTTGACCCTCTGGTGCACCACGCAGGCCCCCCACGCCCACCGCACGCTCTACTCCCTGGCGGCGAAAGTGCCCGAGCACAAGATCCGGGTGATCGCGCCCGACATCGGCGGTGGCTTCGGCAACAAGGTGCCGATCTACCCGGGGTACATCTGCGCGATCGCGGCCTCGCTCATGACCCACAAGCCGGTCAAGTGGGTGGAGGACCGGTACGAGAATCTAGTCAGCACCGCGTTCGCCCGCGACTACATCATGCGCGGAGAGATCGCGGCGACGAGCGACGGAAGGATCCAGGCCGTCCGGGCCCACGTCCTCGCCGACCACGGCGCCTTCAACGGCGTCGCGGCGCCGTCGAAGTATCCGGCGGGGTTCTTCGGCGTCTTCACAGGCAGTTACGACCTCGAAGCCGCCTACTGCAAGGTGACAGCCGTCTACACCAACAAGGCGCCGGGTGGCGTCGCCTACTCGTGCTCCTTCCGCATCACCGAGGCGGTGTACCTGGTGGAGCGCCTGGTCGACTGCCTGGCCGACCGCCTCGGGATGGACCCGGTGGAGCTCCGCATGAAGAACTTCATCCGGCCCGAGCAGTTCCCCTACACCAGCAAGACCGGGTGGGTCTACGACTCCGGCGACTACGCAACTGCGATGCGCCTGGCGACCGAGATGGCGGGCTACGCCGAGCTGCGGGCGGAGCAGGCGGAGTGGCGGGCTCGGGGCGAGCTGATGGGCGTCGGGGTCTCGTTCTTCACCGAGGCGGTGGGCGCGGGGCCGCGGCGGGACATGGACATCTTCGGCTTGGGCATGGTCGACGGGTGTGAGCTCCAGGTGCACCCGACTGGTACGGCCATCCTCCGTGTCTCGTGTATGTCCCAGGGCCAGGGCCACGAGACCACGTTCGCCCAGATCGTCGCGGAGGAGCTCGGCATCCCTCCGGCCGACATCCACGTCGTGAACGGCGACACCGACAACACGCCGTTCGGCCTCGGGACCTACGGGAGCCGGTCCACGCCCGTGTCGGGGGCGTCCGCCGTGCTGGTGGCCCGCTCGGTCCGCGAGAAGGCGAAGATCGTCGCCTCGGGGATGCTGGAGGTGTCGCTGCACGACCTCGAGTGGAAGAAGGGAGCCTTTACCGTCCGTGGGGCGCCGTTCCGAGGGGCGAGCATCCAGGAGATCGCGATGGCGGCCCACGGACCCGGGGAGCTCCCGCCGGAAGTGGAGGGCGGGCTCGAGGCCCAGATCTGCTACAACCCCGAGAACCTCACCTACCCCTTCGGGGCGTACATCTGCGTGGTGGACATCGACCCCGCCACGGCACAGGTGACGGTCCGGCGCCTCGTGGCCGTCGATGATTGCGGCACCCGGATCAACGACATGATCATCGAGGGCCAAGTGCACCGGGGACTGACCGACGGGGTGGGGATGGCGCTGATGGAGATCCTGGCCTTCGACGACCAGGGGAACTGCCTCGGGGCCTCGTTGATGGATTACCTGCTACCGACCGCGCTGGAGGTCCCGACGTGGGAGACGGGATTCACGGTGACTCCGTCGCCACACCACCCTATCGGTGCCAAGGGCATCGGGGAGTCGGCCACCGTCGGATCGCCGGCGGCCATTGTCAACGCGGTGGTCGACGCGCTGCGGCCACTCGGTGTCCACCACGTCGATATGCCGTTGACACCGTCGCGGGTTTGGGATGCAATGCGGGGGAAGCCCTCCCCGCCCTATTGAGGGAGGCCACCAAGATGCATGGCATGGCTGCACGCTCGAATGAGCTCCAGGCTGAGCGTGTGCCCTTCGTCTACGCCATGGTCGTACGGGCGCAGGCGCCGACGTCGACCCGACCGGGGGATGACGCCATCATCCTGGGGGACGGCACCATTGAGGGGTTCGTCGGCGGGCAGTGCGCCGGGGAGTCGGTCTGCTCCGCCGCGCTGCGGGTCCTGCAGGAGGGCGAGCCGATGCTGCTCCGGATCCTTCCCGACGGTGCGGAGGAATTCCCGGAGTTGCCGGGCGCGCAGGTCGTCGTCAACCCCTGTCTCTCGGGTGGGGCGATCGAGATCTTCCTCGAGCCGCACCTGCCGGCCCCGGTGCTCTACGTAGTCGGCGAGACGCCCATCGCCGACGGGGTCATCGCCCTGGCGGAGCAACTCGGCTTCGCGTTCGCCTCCGTCCGGACGCTCGACGGGCAACGGCCGGAGGAGGCGGTCGTGGTGATCATCAGCACCCACGGCCGTGACGAGGCCGAGTCGATCCGAGCTGCGCTCGATGCCGACGTGCCGTACATCGGGCTGGTGGCGAGCAAGCGCCGCGGCGATGCTGTGCTCGACGGGATGGGACTGTCGAAGGCGGAGCGTGCGTGCGTGCACACGCCCGCCGGCCTGGAGATCGGGGCGAAGACGCCCGGGGAGATCGCACTGTCGATCATGGCAGGAGTGGTCCGTGCCATCCGCCAGGAGGGGCTGGAGGTGGCGGTGCACAAGGCGACGCCGAGACAGGAGGTCGACCCCGTGTGCGGAATGACCGTCGCCGTCGGCCCGGACACGCCTTACCGCGAGGTCGACGGCGTCCTGCGCTGGTTCTGCAGCACCGCCTGCCGGGACCGGTGGGCACCGGCGTAGGCGAGATGTACGTCACCGGGCTGGTGCTGGCGGCGGGCGGGTCGAGCCGCCTGGGCCAGCCGAAGCAACTCCTGCCCTACAAGGGCAGGCCGCTCCTCGACGTCACGCTCGCCATGGCGCGCCGGTGCGGTTTCGACCAGTTGCTGGTGACGATCGGCGGGGCGTCCGAAGAAGTGCGCGATCGCATCGACTTCGAAGGCTGCGAGGTCGTCGAGAACGTCCACTACGCGGCCGGGTGCTCGTCCTCCATCGGTGCGGCCATGGGTGCGGTCGACGAGCGCTCGGATGGCGTGGTGCTCCTGTTGGGCGACCAACCGGACGTGTCGCCCGCCGTCGTGGCGACGCTGGTGCGGACGGCCAAGGGCGCTCCGCTCGGCGTTACCCTCTACGACGAGGGGCGGGGTCACCCGTTCTGGTTCGGCCTCCAAGTGTTCGGCGAGCTCACGGAGCTGCACGGTGACAAGGCCGTGTGGAAGCTCCTCGAATCAGGGCGCTACCCCGTCATCGAGGCAAGGGTCGCGGGCCCTATCCCGCGCGACGTCGACACGTGGGAGGAATACCAGGCGCTCCTGGCGGCGTCGGATGAGGCCACACGCGGCTGACGCGTTGGCAATCGGCCGGCGTGGAACAGAGCGGCCGGCTCAGCTCCACAGCGTGACGTAGACCGAGGGACGGAAGCGGCCGATGTTGATGCCCGAGCCACGCATCATGGCCTGAATTGCACGCGGCGTCGTGATGAACCGGGTGAGCTCCGCCGCAGCGGGCAGCACCGTGTGGTCGGGCAGTGTCATTGCACTCCACATCCCGTCGCCGCTGACACCTGGTCCCGAGATACGGACCAGCGATCCTCCGCCGACCGCGTCCGCCACGGCGAAGGAAAGCGCGAGGCAGATGCCGCTGTTGCGTTGTGTCTCCTCGAGCGCGGCGGCGTGGCTCTGGAAGATGCGCTGACGGTCGTCGGGCACGTCGAACCGGCGCAGCATCGACCGGACGACGTTGTCATCTCCGGCCGCCGACGGTCCGAGCAGCCAGGTCTGCTCCCGCAACTGCGAGGGCCGCGTCTGCGCGTTGGCCAGGGGATGACCCGGGCCGCAGACGATCACGATCTGGTAGTTCATGAAGGGCTTGGAGGTCAGGGTCTCGGCCAGCTGCTTTGGCTTGGGACCGATCGCCACGTCGACGGCACGCGTCGTCAGCAGGTGCTCGAACGCCCGAGTGTTGAAGACGCTCAGCTCGACATCTAGGTCCGAGGCCCGACTGGCGAACAGCTCGATGAGCCCCGAGGCGGCATGCTCGGCGAACAGGCTGGACGCGGCCACGCGCATGAGCCGCTTGCCGGCTCCGGCCTGACTCACCTCGCGGATCGTCCGCTCCTGCAGTCCCAGCATCTCCATGGCACGGCTGGCCAGCCGCAGACCACCTGGTGTGAACGCGAGTCCACTTCCGGTGCGCGTGAAGAGCTGGTCGTTAAATTCCTTGCGAAGCTGCCCGCAGTGCAGCGACACCGCCGCCTCCGACACGCCGAGCTCCGCAGCGGCCTCCTTCACCGAGCCAAGCCTGACGACGGTAGAGAACGCTCGTAGCTGCGTGGGTGTCACGGGTTCACACTGCCCCGTGGGCACGACCCAATGTCTGTCGCCATCGAGAAGGCACGGAGCACCTCAGTGGGGGTGGCCACCGGTCAGGAGCTCCAGTGCATGGGGCAGGACATCGATGATCGCCTCGAGCGACTCGACGGCACCCCTTGGCGAGCCCGGGGTGTTGAGGACGAGGCAGCCGTCGATCGTCCCCGCGACACCACGGGACAGGCGTCCCAGTGGGCTGGCCGCCCGCATCGCCTCGGCGAGCCCGGGGGCTTCCCGGGTGAGGACCCGGCGTGTGGCCTCCGGGGTGAGGTCGGTGGGAGAGAAACCCGTGCCGCCCGTCGTCACGATGAGGCCGGCGAAGTCCTGGGCGAGGAGGGTCAGCGTCTCCGAAACGGGCCCGACGCCATCGGGCGCGACAACCCGCTCCACCACCGAGAAGCGGTGGGTCGTCAGCACCTCGGCCAGGGCGGCGCCCGACCGGTCTTCCCGGGTCCCGCGACTCACCGAGTCGGAGACCGTGAGGACCTTCGCTTCGAGCGTCACGAGTCGTGAGGGTAGCTCCGGCGGCTCGGGTGGCGTGGGCGATGCCTCGTTCTCTGCCGGCGTCCCTAGGCTTGGGGCGTGTCTGCTAAGCACCCGGATCGTCAGGACGCCCAGCAGCGGATTGCCGTCGGACGCCGCGTGTTCTTGGGCATCGTGGGGCTGGGTGCGGCCGGGATCGTGTTCGGCGCCAAGGTGCAGAACGTCATCGGAAATGTCGTCGGGTCCGGTCTCGGGGGACTGCTGTCCGGCAGTGACCACTTCCGCATCTACTCCGTCACCGGGACGTTTCCCGTCATCGACCCCTCCGCGTACCGCCTGGAGGTCACCGGGCTGGTCGACCGGCCACAGACGTACACGCTCGACGCGCTCGAGTCGATGCCGCGCACGGCGTTCGTCAAGGACTTCCACTGCGTCACCGGATGGACGGTTCCCGCGGTCCATTGGGAGGGTGTGCGGCTCTCGGACATCCTCGACGACGTGGGAGTGCAGCAGAGCGCCGTGGCGTTGCGTTTCGAGTCGTACGACGGTGCCGACACTGAGAGCCTGACGCTCGAGCAGGCGCGACTGCCCGACGTGATCGTCGCCTATCGCATGCTCGGCGCTCCCGTGACCACCGAGCACGGGGGACCGGTGCGCCTCTACGTCGCGCCCATGTTCGGCTACAAGTCGCTCAAGTGGCTGTCGGCCATCAGGGTGGAGGACCAGGTGATCCCGGGTTTCTGGGAGGAGAACGGCTATCCCGTCAACGGTTGGATCGACGGCTCCACCGGTGCGACCGACCCGTCGCTGACCGGAGGTCCGACGTGACGCCCCCGGTCGTGGCTCGTCAGCGCACCGCGGCGCGGATCATGCGGTTCGACGCGGTCCAGCGCACTGCGCACTGGCTCAATGCGGTGCTTTTCGGCATTCTCATGGTGACGGCGCTGCCGCTGTACTTCGGGTCGATCGCCGGTGTGGTCGTGCCCCGTGCGCTGGTAGCGGAGATCCACCTGTGGGCGGGCATCGCGGTGCCAGTGCCTATCCTCGTCTCTCTCCTGGGACCCTGGGGAGCTCAGTTCCGCCGTGACCTTCACCGGATTAACGGCTGGACGAAGGACGAGGTGACCTGGCTGAAGGTATTGGGACGCAGGGCTCCACAGGTCGTTGACAAATTCAACCCCGGTCAGAAGCTCAACGCGATCTTCACCGGTGGGGTCATCGTGGTGATGCTGGTCACCGGCGCCATGCTGAAATGGTTCCGGTTCTTTCCGGTCGACTGGCGAACCGGTGCCACGTTCGTCCATGACGTGTTCGCCCTGGCGATCTTCATCGTGGTCACCGGGCACGTGCTGTTCGCTCTGACCCATCCGGGCTCGCTGCGCTCCATGATCAGAGGCTGGGTCACCGAAGCGTGGGCGGCGCGCCACGTGCCGGGCTGGCTGGCCGAGGAGCAATCGAAGGTTGAGCCTGACATGGTCTCTGACGGGGCCTGACCGAGCGCCCCCTGCCTGAGCCCGGGTCCGGGCGGATCGCCTTGCTACCTTGTGGCGTGCCCGAGTACAGGATCGGCCAGGCGGCGGAGTTGCTGGGGGTGAGCACCGACACCGTGCGCCGGTGGGCCGACGCTGGACGGGTGAAGGCGACGGCGGGTTCGGGGGGCCGGCGCTACGTCGACGGCGCGGATCTCGCCCGCCTGGCCGTCGAGCTCGCCGGTGAGCCGGGGCGCGACCGGCCCCGCGGCCAATCGGCCCGCAACCGCTTCCGCGGGATCGTCACCCGGGTGACGAGGGACGGCGTGGCGGCACAGGTGGAGCTGCAGTCGGGCCCGCACCGCTTCGTGGCCCTCATCACCCGGGAGGCGGCCGACGAGCTGGAGCTGCAGCCGGGAATGATCGCCGACGCCGTGGTGAAGGCGACGAACGTCGGGGTCGAGGTGCCGGCAGCGTCCTGAGCGGGCGGAGCCTCGCACCCCTCGGCCAGGCAGTGGAGGGCAGTCAGAACGGCGGGGAGATGCGATAATTCCTCGATGGCCAAGACCTACGAAGTGATAGATCAGAAGCTGTCGGCGTGGATCTCGGAGCAGCCGGTTTTCTTCGTGTCGACGGCCCCGCTCGATCCTGACGGGTCGGTAAATTGCTCCCCCAAGGGAAACCGGGGCGAGTTCGCTGTTCTGGACGAGCTCACGGTGGCTTACCTCGATCAGACGGGGAGCGGCGTCGAGACCATCGCGCATCTCCAGGAGAACGGCCGGATCGTCATCATGTTCTGTGCCTTCGTGGGGCCGCCACGGATCGTTCGTCTCCATGGAAAGGGCCGGGTCGTGCTGGCCGACGACCGGGACTTCGACGAGCTGATAGGCCGTTTCACCGGTGGCGCGGCAGTCGGGGTGCGCTCGGTCATCCTCGTGGAGGTGGGACGGGTGTCGGATTCGTGTGGCTACGGCGTGCCTCTGATGCACTTCGGGGGTCATCGACCGACCATGGACCAGTGGTCCACCCGTAAGGGGAGGGACGGTATCCGCCAGTACTGGGCCGAGAAGAACGTCACCAGCATCGACGGCATCAGGGGAATCGACGCGCCGGCACCGCCGTAGCAGGCGCCGCTGAACGGCTCTAACTCTCCTGGCAATCGATCGCTACGCGGCTCGTGACGTCGTTGGTCACGGTGACCGGTCCTGGTGCCCGACACTCGCCGGCATCCCCTTCGAACTGGGGACTGCGCCCTGCGACGGTGTACCGACCGACGGGCAGGTGGGCTGAGAACCGGCCGTTGGCGGAGAGGTCGATGGTGGCGATGTTCCCGTCCGACCCATGGAACGTGACGGAGCCGCTGAGCGGTCGCGGCCCTGTCCCAGCCGGACCGCCGACAGCCTGGAGTGTGCCGTCAAGGGTTCCCTCGTCCCGAGGCGACGAACAGCCGGCGAACGACACCCCCGCACAGAGTGCTGCGAGTGCCGTGAGGACGGTCAATGGGGCCCGACGAGCGGCACTCCTCGCTTTGGCCATTGTGATCACTCGTTCCGGGCGACCTCGGGCCCCGTGATCCGATCGAGGATGGGGAACGTCGCGGCGATGATCGCCATCGATGCGGCCAGCCCTCCGATCACCGTGGCCCAGTAGGAGAATCCCGGAAGGCTGAAGGCGAGCCCAACCTGCGAGTGCAGGTAGAGGGCGGCCGCCAGCAGCCCGACGACGATGGAGACCGCAGCGACGAGGAGCAGGGGCAGCGCACTCTCCAGCGTCACGACCCGGTGCAGGAGTTTTCGCGGGACCCCCGTAAGTCTGAGCAGGCTGAATGGCCGCCTCCGCTCAGTGAGACCGGCCGCGATGTTCACGGCCAGGCTGCACGCAGCGATGATCAGGCTGGCCACGATGATCACGTCGGTCATGGCCTGGATCATGGTCAGCAGGCGCGCCGTCGAGGGACCGAGCGCCTCCACGGTCACCGGTGTGCCCCGGAGCGGGAAGGCGCGCTCGAGCTCCGTTCGCACCCGTTCGATCGCGCCCGAAGACCCGTTCGTCGCGACGACGACCGCGCTCACGGGGAGGGATGCGAGCTGCGTC
This sequence comes from uncultured Acidimicrobiaceae bacterium, assembly GCA_963789235.1. Taxonomy (GTDB): domain Bacteria; phylum Actinomycetota; class Acidimicrobiia; order Acidimicrobiales; family RAAP-2; genus Bog-473. The sequence continues at coordinate 408,173 of CAWBJX010000004.1, forward strand.
GCCGACAGGTTCCAAGAGGGCCAGGTCGTGGTCGACGCGTTGGCGGTATGCCCCAGGACCTTCGAGAGGAAGTATCCGACGGACGCCACGGTGGCCCGCGGTACGCATCGGCCGATGGCCGGCGTCTTGGCGAGTTCGTCACACGCGACGACTCCGAACGATCGGCCCTCTTGCGTCTGGGTGGGAGCCTCATGGACCACCGCCACCCCTTGCACCCCCGGGGTTGCCCGGAGCTCGTGAAGGACCGAGGGAGGGACGGAAGCCACCACGGACGCCGTGGGGCAGTCGGTGGTCGAATAGGTACAGAACGGGTCCGCGAGGGTGCTCAGACTGGCGTTGGCGCTGCCCCCTCCGGTTACTTGCGTCACCGAGCTGAGGGCTCCGATCGCCGCGCTGGCGACGAAGAGGGCGATGACGAGGCCACTGACAAAGCGGAAGGCAGCCTTGGGGTCGTCGAGGAGGTGACGACCGGCGATGAGCGTGGCGGGGCGATTCGCCCTTTTGGCCATGATCCGCGACCCAGCCGTTGTGAACCACGGTCCGGCCAGAACCAAACCCACGACCAGCAGCGCGAATCCAACGAGGAACTCGAGGAGCTGGCTCCCGATGGCGCCGGGCTTTCCGGCCGCGTCGAAGTAGGCGAGGAAGGCGATACCTGCCAACAAGGGAACGATCCGGGCGATCCCCGGTGGGCGCTGCCTCACCCGTCGCGTCACTCCTAGCGGCGAAATCTGTACGCGGCGCAGCGCGAGACGTGCGGAGAAGACGGCGGCGATGGGGACTCCGACCACCGCGATCAGGATGTCGACGGCGTGAAGGGAGAGGTCACCCTGCGCCAACGCGGCCCCGGTGAACGGCACGTGGTACAGCAGTGGTCGAACTGCGAAGAAGAGTCCGAAGCCGAGGACGACTCCGGCGAGGGCGGCGATGACCGCTTCGACGGCCGAAATCGTCGAGATCTGACGAGGAGTGGCGCCGACCAGCCGCATCGAGGCGAAGCGCTCTTCGCGCCGGACGGCCGACAATCGGCTCGCCGTCGCAATCAGGATCAGAACCGGCAGCACGAGCGCCACGGCCCCGCCGACCAGGATGAATTCCAGAACTGGCCCGCTCCCGACCACGCTCTGACAGCCATAGCAATTCGCCAGGCCGCGGTGGATCGCCCCGATCTCGATGGCAGCCGGCTGCTTCGAGAGCTGGCCGACGCCGTGACCGATGACGATGATCAGCGAGTTCGGCGACGGCAGTCCCGCGCTGCCGATGGTGCCGACCAGCCGACCGGGGTAGCGATCACGCAGCTCGTCGGCGGGCTGGGCGCGAAGCAGGCTCACCAGCTCGGGCGAGGCGAAGTACTGGCCCGGACCAGGCAGGCGGGACATTCCGGGAGGGATGGGCGCACCCGGCCCGGCCGCCGCGACGTCGATCTGGTCGATGAGCTGACCCCCGAACGAGTCGGTGCTCGGTTCCCACCACAGGCCGCTGGCGGGCGAGATCGGCGGTGTCGGCTGCACCGCCGAGTTCAGCCAGGCACCCCGATCGCTCTGGGCGTGGAGACCATTGATGCCGGCCAAGGCGGCCAGCAACAAGCCGACGCCGAGGGCGACCGCAGCAGCGGTGACGAGGACCCGCAGGAGGGCTTCACGACCACTCCCCAAGGTCAGCCGGAGGCCGAGCCGGATCATGCGCCGACCGCCACCGGGCTGGCGACCCGGCCGTCGCGCACGATCACTTCGCGGTCGGCGTAGGCGGCGACGCGGGGTTCGTGGGTGACGAGGACGACCGTGATCCCCTCCTCGCGGGCCACGCTGGTCATCAAGTTCATGACGAGCTCACCGGTCAGGGAATCGAGCGAGCCGGTGGGCTCGTCGGCGAACAGCAGGTCGGGCTGCGCGACCATGCCCCGGGCGAGGGCGACCCGCTGGGCCTGGCCCCCTGACATCTCGCCCGCTCGGTGGCTCTCCAGCCCGTCGAGCTCGAGCCGGGCGAACCAGCTCCGCGCTCGGGCCAGGGCCGGTCGGCGGCGCATCCCGCCCAGAAGGAGCGGGAGGGCGACGTTCTCCTCGGCTGTGAGCTCCGGGACGAGCTGGCCGAACTGGAAGACGAAGCCGAAACGGTCTCGGCGGAGCCGGCTTCGCTGCTCCTCGCGCAGCGCGTCGATGCGCTGCCCGTCGAAGATCACCCGGCCCGACGCGGGGACCAGGATGCCGGCGAGGCAGTGGAGCAGCGTCGACTTGCCCGATCCGCTCGGGCCCATGACGGCCACGGTCTCGCCCCGCTGCACGGACAGGCTGGCGTCGCGCAGCGCCGGGGTCTCGCCGAAAGAGAGCACGAGGTCCTGCGCCTCGATGATGGTGCCCCCGGGCGCGATGAGGGCAGAACCGTTGGGTGTGTTCATGAGGCAACCTCCGTGGCGAGTGCGGTGAGGCGAGCGGCCGTGAGGTCGATCCAGCGGAGGTCGGCCTCAAGGTGGAACAGGCCGTGGTCGGCGAGGAGCGAATCGATCAATGTTCCCTTTTGTTTGAGGTCGGTGAGCTCGCGCATCCGGTGCAGGTGTGCGGCGCGCTGGGCGTCCAGGTACTGCTCGGCCGGGCGACCGAGCATCAGCGACAGGACGACCTTCACGAACAGATCGGTCTGCAGGTGGGGCTCGGCGGGGATGGGTTCCGAGAGCCACGCCTCGACCTCGTTCCGGCCGGTCTCGGTGATGTTGTACCGCTTGCGATCGGGTCCGGATCCCGGCTCGGCTTCGCCGACGATCGCCTTCCCGTCTCTCGCCAGGCGGGAGAGCGTGGCGTACACCTGGCCGTAGGGCAGCGGCCGGCCGCGCCCGAAGTAGGTGTCGTAATCGCGCTTCAGGTCGTAGCCGTGGCTCGGTTCGCGATCGAGGAGGCCGAGCAGGGCCATGGGAACACTCATACCTCAGAGAATACTCTGAGTGTATATATACAGGCAATAGCGCGCTGGCACCCGGCGATCTCGGGCACTCCGGTGGGGCGACCCGCGGTGTCAGTTTAGGTTGACACATCCATACCTGTCAGTTTATACTGACAGGTATGGACTTCGAAGACCTCAGCGTGAATCTGTCGTCGGATGACCCGGCAATTGGGCTTCGCGCCTCGTTGGCGCTCCATCGCCTGGCTGAGAGGGTCGAAGCGAACCAGGTCGCGTCGGCCCGGAAAAGGGGCTGGTCGTGGCAGCAGATCGGAGACGCCTTGGGCGTCACCCGCCAATCCGTGCACACCAAATACAACAAGGGGTCATCATGACCACCGAATCCGTTGCGCCAGAGACGCTTCACGGCTGGGCCATCTACTTGCGGGCCAGTGAGGAGGCTCGTCGCCGAGGTGATCGCCGAACTGGCACCGATCACCTCTTGCTCGCCTTGTTGGAGGATCCCTCGATCGAAGTCGTGTTGGGCGTGAGCCTGCAACAAGCTCGCCAGGCCCTTGAGTCGCTCGATCACCAAGCCCTGAGCGCCCTGGGCCTGGGGTCCGGCACCGACCCTCCCGAACTGCCGATGCGCACCGTGCCGAAGAAGCCGAGGCTCAGAGACGTCGCGCAAAAAGATCGCCTCCGCATGACGCCCGCGGCAAAGAAAGTGCTTCAGGAAGCGTCTGAGCCCAACCGCCGGAAGCTCTATGTCACGGCCCAGCAGGTACTGGCCCCGATCCTCGCTCTCCAACCACCAGATCCTGCGGCGGTGCTGCTGGGCGCTCTCGGCGTGAACACGTCAGAGGTTCGGCGCCGACTGGATGCGGTCACGCCCGACAGCTGAGTCCCCCAGCGACATTCACGACTTCGAGGGAAGGTGCCCCAATTGGGGCTGTGGCCTCTGAGGCAGAGGCACAGATGCAAGCGGGTCAGGGGTGGTCCTTGAGCCGGCCGCTCTGGGCACTCTGAATTCGACACAAGATCACCCCGCGCTGACGAACGGGCACCCTCGTCGGGGACCACTGCTGGACGTTGTGAAACGTCGGGGAGTAGGACCAGCCAACACCCTCACACGCCATCACACCTTCGGAGCAGACTTGGTGGGCCAGATCTACCAGCTGGACCTGACGGACCCCGCTCCAAAATCCCCACGCGATAGTGAGAGAGGACGCCTTCATGTTGCCAGGCCGGGAAGCCTCGGGCGACGGTACCCCGTGTCCATTGGTTCGGGCCCGGACCGAACACTTTGGCGGCGCAGGAGGATTCACCGGACACGATCCCTGCCGCCGCACTTTGAGGTTCACGCCTGGCTACCGCCCGGTCCCCGCTCGGCCAGTTCGCGGAACTCTTCGGGTACTCGTTCGGCGCCGGCAAGGGTGACGGTTGTCCGTGGCCATGAAAAAGTCCCCGGTTATGGCCAGCTGAGGTCCCCGCTGGTGGCCACGAGAAGTCCCCGTTTTTGGCCACGAGAAGTCCCCACCCCTCACTGAAGGATCCACCAACGAGGCCCCCTGGCCGGTGACGGTGGCGGTGCTAACCAAACCGCCGCACCGACCAAGGGACGTCTCAATGAAATCAGTGAGGGAACACATGGACATGCATGCCGCCTATCGAGAGGTAGGCAGCTACAGGGCTGCTGCAGAGATCTGCGGGACGACGCCCAAGACGGTGAAGCGATCGGTGCTGGCCGCCCGAGCGGCCGAAAAGGGCGAGAATCCTGTCGTCGAGCACAACTACGACGCCGTCAGAGGCGTCGTAATCGAGCGGGTGGAGCGGACCAAGGGGAAAATGTCGGCCAAACGGCTCCTCCCCGTGGCCCGAGCGGCCGGCTACACCGGCTCCGCACGGAACTTCCGCCGACTCGTCGCCGAGGTCAAGACGCAGTGGCGGGCGAAGAACCACCGGGGAAGGCGTCCGGGCATCTGGACACCGGGCGACATGGTGGTCTTCGACTGGGGCGAGATCGGACCCCTGTTCGTCTTCTGCGCCGTGCTGGCCTGGAGCAGGGTCCGCTTCGTGTACTTCGCCGACAATCTCGGGGCCGAGGCGACCACGACCGCGCTGGCGCGCTGCTTCGAGTACCTGGGCGGCGTCCCCAAGACGGCGTTGACCGACCGCATGGGGTGCCTCAAGGGCGACACCGTGGCCGGACTGGTCATCCCGACGCCGGCCTACGTGCGCTTCGCCACCCACTACGGGTTCCGGCCGGACTTTTGCCAAGGAGCCGATCCAGAGTCCAAGGGGTTGGTCGAGAACCTCGTCGGCTACGTGAAGTCCGACCTCATGATCCCCGCCGAGCTCAGCGTCGCCGACCTGGCCGGGGCGAACGACAAGGGCCTGGCCTGGTGCGACGAGATCAACGCCGTCATGCACTCGGAGATCTGCGCCATCCCCGCCGAGCGGTTGGTCAAAGAGCTCGAGGTGATGGGGACGCTGCCGAGTCTGCGGGCGACCATCGGCAAGCTGGTGGTGCGCAAAGTCGACCGGCTCAGCTGCGTGCGCTTCGGCTCGGCCCGTTACTCGGTGCCCACCGTCCACATCGGGCGCCAAGTCGAGCTCGTGGCCCAAGACGGCAAGGTTCTGATCGTCTTCTTGGGCGAGATCATCGCCGAACACGCCCTCGTCGCCCCTGGTGAGACGTCCATCCTCGACGAGCACTATGGCGGGCCCCGGCCCATGCCCACCCGAGCGGTGCGGCCCAAGACTGCGGCCGAGAAGGCGTTCTGCGCCCTCGGTCCCGCCGCCGAGGCCTTCATCAAGGAAGCGGCGGCCCGGGGGATCACGTCGCTCAAGGGCGATCTGGCCGAACTGGCTCAGATGGAAGCGGCCCATGGCAAAGAGGTGCTCCTCGCCGCGCTCGAACGGGCCGCCTCCTTCGGGCGCTTCCGGGCCCACGACGTGCGCTCGATCATCGCGGCCGGCACCGGGGTCCCGCGTCCGGCCGCTCCGGGCGAGGCCCTCATCGTCGAGCTACCTCTCGTGCCGACGCGCTCACTGAGCGACTACGCCATCGGCGAGCCATCGTGAGCACCGCCCCTCCGCCACTGCCCGCCGACATCGAGGCCGGGCTGCGACGGCTCCGGCTCCGGGCCATGCGTTCGCTCTCGCCCGAGTTGTTGGTGACGGCCAAGACGCAGCGCTGGAAGCCCGAGGAGTTCTTGCGCACCCTCGTCGAGGCCGAGATCGCCTCGCGCGACGCTTCCAACGCGGCGAACCGGCTCCGAGCGGCGTCGTTCCCGGTGACCAAGACGCTCGAGGAGTTCGACGTGCGTGACTCCTCGGTGAAACAGAGCACCTTCGACTATCTCTTGAGCCTCGAGTGGGTGCGGGCCACCGAGAACCTCTGCCTGGTGGGTCCGGCCGGCACCGGCAAGAGCCACCTGCTGATCGCCCTCGGTCACGCCGCCATCGAAGCCAGGTTTAAGGTGCGCTACTTCAGCGCGGTAGAACTGGTCGAGACCCTCTATCGGGGACTGGCCGACAACTCGGTCGGCCGCGTGCTCGAGGGGATCCTCAAGGCCGACCTGATTCTGATCGACGAGATCGGCTTCGCGCCGATGGACCACACCGGGGCCCAGCTCTTCTTCCGCCTCGTCTCTGCTGCCTACGAACGCCGCTCCCTCGGGGTCGCCTCGCACTGGCCCTTCGAGGACTGGGGACGCTTCCTGCCCGAGCAGTCAACCGCTGTCAGCCTGCTCGACCGCCTGCTGCACCACAACGTGCTCGTCGTCACCGAGGGCGAGTCGTTCCGCATGAAAGAGGCGCGAGAGGGGAGGAAAACCTAGGCTCGAGAAACTGAAAACTCACCCCGAGGGGTGGGGACTTCTGGTGGCCAAAAGCGGGGACTGAAAACTGGCCACGGACAACGGTGGCGTAGCCAACGGCAGTCCGGCCGAACTTGTCCCGGATTGCGTCGACGGACCGGTCCACTCCCCATCGGGAGGCTTCGACGACGGATCCAGGTCGGGGGCCCGCATTTCGCCCCCGATTGGGGGAATCGAGCGGTAGCTCGAGCTGCCAGGAATGGTCTGGGCGCAAGTTGGAGACCGAAACAGCGATGAGCGTGACTTCGCGTTCTCGTTCGTTGTCGAGGATGGCCGAGTGGGCGAGCCTTTCAGCCACTTCAGTCAGCGTCAGCGTGGTGGAGATCGCAACGGACAACGTGACTGAGCGGGTCACAGAGCGCAGGTGAGAGAAGCGGACCCGTACGGTCACTGTCCGGCCGGCCAGGGTTGCCTTTCGCAGGCGGCAGGCAACTCTGTCAGCCAGGTAGCCGAGCGTCTCACGGATGAGCTCTGGAGTTGCGCCCCGCCGTCCGAGGGCGGCCTGGGCACCCATGGACTTCGACCGGGCTGGTGTCGCCACCGCCCGTTCATCGACGTTGGCCGAGAGGGCGGCAAGTTTTGCCCCGGATGCCTGACCGAGCAGGTTGCCCAGGATCGGGCTGCCGGCCTTGGCCAGTTGCCCGATGGTGGAGATCCCAGCCTCGTGGAGGCGCCGTTCTGTCGTTGGTCCGACGCCCCATATCAGCCCGATGGGAAGGGGGTCGAGAAAGTCGCGCTCATCGCCCGGATCCACGGCGACGAGGCCGTCAGGCTTGGCCACCTGTGACGCCACTTTGGCGAGATGCTTCGTGCGGGCCACGCCAACCGACAAAGGGAGACCGATCTCGTCGCGTACGCGCCGGCGGATGGCTGCCGCTATCTCAGTCGGTGCGCCGAAGAGATGGACGGCGCCGGCAACATCGAGGAATGCCTCATCTATCGACACCCGCTCGACTCGAGGGGTGAAGTCATGAAAGACAGACACGACCTCGTCGCCAAACTGTTGGTAGCGGCCGAAGTGGCCACCGACGAAAAGGAGATCACCGCAGAGCTGGCGGGCCCGCCAACCTGGCATGCCGCCGCGGACGCCATAGCTTCTGGCTTCGTACGATGCCGCCAGCACCACACTTCCGCCGACGGCGATGGGCCGATTCCGCAGTGAAGGGTCCAACAGTTGCTCGACCGACGCGTAGAAGGCATCGAGATCGGCATGCAGGATCGTCGCTCGCGTGGCCGGCGGAAGCTCCACGAGGGCAATCTAGGCGAACATATGTTCGCTCGCCAGGGGGAAGCGGCGGTGACGCGGTCAGCCCAGCGAGGCGGTCGCCGCCCGCAGTTCGTTGAGGGCCGCCACGGTGTATTGCGCGAGCTCAGCCTCGGCGTGGCGGTCGGCCTCGGTCCACTCGGCGAAGCCTTGCTTGAAGGCGAGCACGCCCAACTCACTCGCGAGGTGAGCGGTTGGGCCGGGCACGCTGCGAGCGAGGAGGGCGGTCGTCATGGCGGCTGCGAGGCCGACGCTTTTGAGGGCGTCACGCTCTTGGAGTTCGACGCTGGCGGCGACAGCTGCCTTCAGGCGGGGACCGAGCTCGCGGTTCATCGGGCCCATGGCGCTCGATGCGCGCTCGAGGCCGGCTGCGACAGCCTCGAGCGGGCTGGCGCCTTCGGGCGCCTCGGCGATCCCCTCGGCCAGCAGCCGACTCAGCGTCTCTTGTCCGGCGACGAGGAGCTCGCGCTTGTCGGGGAAGTACCGGAAGAAGGTGCTTTTCGTGGTCCCGGCGCGCTCGGCGATCTGTGCAACCGTCGTGGCGTCATACCCCTGCTCGGTGAACAGGTCGACCGCAGCGACGACGAGCCGTTCGCGCACTCCTGGTTCCCACCGTGGCACCGGACCAGCCTATGTGACGGCACATGTGTCCCATCACTCTGTTACTCTCGATGAGACAAGAGTCCCATCACTTTCGAGGAGAGTTCCATGCACGTCTTCGTCACCGGGGGCACCGGCCTGATCGGCTCCGCCGCCGTCGCCGAGCTCCTCGGCAACGGCCACACCGTCCTCGCGCTCGCTCGCTCCGACGCTGTCCGTGCTGGCCGCCGAGGCGGCAGGCGCCGAAACGCTGCGAGGGGGTCTTGCCGACCCCGACTCCCTGCGCGCCGGCGCTGCCCAGGCCGACGGGGTGATCCACCTGGCTTTCGCCAACGACTTCAGCAGCTCCGACGCCCTTTCGCAGGCGGTCACCGAGGAGAGTGCCGCTCTCGCGACCCTGGGCGAGGAGCTCATCGGCAGCGACCGCCCATTGGTCACGGTCTCGGGCACCCCGTTTGTGCCGGGTCGCGCCTCCACGGAGGCCGACCCGCCGTCGACGGACGGGCCCGTCGGAGGTCGCGGCCGCGCCGTCATGGCGGTGCTGGGCCTGGCCTCGCAGGGGGTTCGGAGCGTGGCCGTGCGCTTGCCGCGCACGGTCCACAACCAGGGCAACGGTGGGTTCGCTGGCCTGCTGACCGAAATCGCGCGCCGCTCCGGCGTGTCCGGCTACCCGGGGGATGGCACCCAACGCTGGCCGGCGGTGCACGCGCTCGACGCGGCCATCCTCTTCCGGCTCGCCCTGGAACGGGCGCCAGCCGGGACCTCTTGGCATGCCGTGGCCGACGAGGGGGACGCGGTACGTGACATCGCCGCGGTCATCGGCCGGCGACTGGAACTGCCGGTCGAGGCAGTGCCCCAGGAAACCTACGGCCCCCTCGGCCCGATCTTCGCAACCGACCAGCCCTCCTCCAGCACCCATACCCAAGAGACGCTCGGCTGGGAGCCGACCCATCCGAGCCTTCTCGAGGACCTCGAGTACATCAGTCTTGACAGGTCGATCGACTGGGGCCCAGGGTTCAGCGGGCTGGATGACCGCCGCCGCTGCCACTGACGGCCAAGTCGGGGATTCCGGTGTCCGGCGAGCCTCCGTGCCGTGATTGGGCGCGGCGTGGGCGATCCGGGTGGGCGCTGACCATCCACGCGAACCCAAATGATCGGTCGCAGTTCCCGTAGGCGGCGTAATGCAACAATCAGGCCTCACGAACGTGCCCTCGCACGCGATGTGGTGGCCCGAGGAGACGGTGCCGGTGCGGATTCTCTACTTCGACATCGATACGCTCCGACCCGACCACCTCGGGTGCTACGGCTATCACCGGGACACCAGTCCGAACATCGATCTCCTTGCGCGACAGGGCCTCCGCTTCACCGACGTCTACGCATCCGATGTGCCGTGTCTCCCAAGTCGTACTGCGTTGATCTCGGGCATGTTCGGTATTCGCAATGGCGTCGCCAACCATGGGGGCGTTGCCGCGGATCTGCGAGCCTGGGGGCCCGACCGACAATTGTTCTCGCCGTTGGGCGTCCAGTCGTTTGCCGCGGCGCTCATGGGTGCCGGTTACCACACCGCCTCGTTCTCGAGCTTTCCACTGCGGCACAGCGCGCCCTGGTGGACATCGGGATTCTTGGAGTCGATGAACCTGGTCAGGGGATTCGGCGTCGAGCGGGCCGACCAGATGCTCCCGGGTGTGCTCGAGTGGCTCCAACGCCGAGGAGGCTCGGACTCGTGGTTCCTCCACGTTCACCTGTGGGACCCCCACACCCCCTACAACACTCCCGACGAGTACGGGAACCCCTTTGCCGATGACCCCATCGCGGAGTGGCACACCGAAGAGGTACGCGCCGTGAACTGGGAACTTCCCGGGCCGCATTCGGCCCAGGAACCTTGGGGCTTCAGGCCGGACGAATGGGGCCCGCCGCCGCCACGCCAGCCCTGGAATCTCTCGTCGGAGACAGAGGTCAAACAGCTCTTTGACGGCTACGACGTAGGGGTGCGCTATGCCGACGATGCCGTGGGCTCCATCTGCTCGTGCCTCGATGACCTGGGGGTGCTCGAAGAAACCGCCATCTGGGTGGGGAGTGACCACGGGGAGGCGCTCGGTGAGCTCGGGGTCTACTCGGACCACCAGGCGGCGGACGAGGTCACGGCCCACATCCCTGCTGTCCTGGTCTGGCCAGATCTCCCCGCCGCCGTCGTCGGGGGCCTCCAGTACCATCTCGACGTTGCCGCCACTGTTGCCGAATTGGCGGGTGCCGTCCTGCCCGGGCACTGGGACGGCGTGTCCCGGCGCAGCGAAATCGAGGCAGGCGGCGTGGTGCCGGGACGAGATCACCTCGTCCTCAGCCAGGGTGCCTGGACGTGTCAGCGGGGGGTCCGTTTCGGCGATCACCTGTATCTGCGGACGCTGCACGACGGATTCCACGCCGCCTGGCCCGAAGAGATGCTCTTCGAGGTAGCCGCCGATGCACACGAGCAGACCGACCTCGCCGACGCCGAACGCCCCCTGTTGGACGAGGGGAGGGCGATCCTCTCCGAGTGGACGACGACCCAACTTGGTCGCGCACTCGAACCCAAGCGTGACCCGCTCGAAATCGTGATCGAGGAGGGGGGGCCCTACCACGTCCGCGGACATCTGCCCGACTACTTGCGGCGTCTGGAAGCCACCGGCCGTGGGCGGTGGGTCGGGTCCCTGCTGGCTCGGCACGGAGGCACCGGAACGAGGCAGTGAGCGGACCGCTTGGCATGGCGTGCCGAAGGCCGAATCGGATGGCATCTGACCCTGCCCAGGCGCGCGACGAGCGTCGGCTTTCATCGGTCCGCGCCCGGTGGCATGGCATCTACGAAAATCCGCACCAAACTCGGTGTGAGTTCCCGCGGCGAACTCCGCGGACTACGGCGCCGGGCATCCGGTGGCCGCGATTGGGGTCCCAACGCCTTTTGTCGACGCCCCGGACGCTTTCCGCGCCTTGCCGGTAGCCCACCCGCCAGCTGACTCTGGCACCAGCCGCCGCGCGCCGATTGGAGGCTCCCACGGGTGCGACGAGACCCTTGATGTGCGAACCTGTCCATGGTCGTGAGGTCGAAACAGGTGAACGCGAGCAGCATTGACAGGGGCGCCACGAGCACTGAAGTATTGGCGCGGTGCAGGGCGGCGGAGATGGAGCACTGGGTGGTGGCGGCGGCGTCCTGAGAGGGATGCGAGTCCCAACCAATGGAGGTGCCAGATGGCTGAATTTGTACCGCCCGCAGAGGGAATCCTGCTGGCTCACTTCATCGTCTCGGACGATGTCGAGCGTTCGAAGCGCTTCTATACCGAGGTACTCGGCGGCAGGGTGGTCTTCTCGGGAGACGTGACCTACGTCGCATTAGCCAACAGCTGGATCATCATCAATGTCGGCGGAGGCCCGACCGACGACAAGCCTGCGGTGACCCTCGAGACGCCACAGGATCCCGACCGGGTCAGCAGTTTCCTCAACATCCGGGTCAAGGACATCGCGGCGGTGTACGCCGAATGGAGTGCCAGAGGCGCTCATTTCCTGACGCCGCCGAAGCAGCACCAGTACGAGATCCGTTGCTACATCCGCGATCCCGACGGTCATCTGATCGAGGTGGGGCAAACCACCGACCCAGATGGGGATTGGTACCCGTGGACCTGACGGGCTGAAATGTCGAACGCAGGCCGGCACCGATGAGGCGTGACGGCGGGGTCGAGGTCATTCGCTACCCGTGCGGAAGGAGAGCAGTCAGTCATGACCACCGCGATCATCGGCACCGGAGGCATCGGATCGATCATCTCCCGCTTGCTCGCTTCGGGAGGCGAGGACCTGCGGCTCTCGAGCGACAACAAGGAGTCGGCACGAAAGCTGGCGGCAGAGATCGGTCGAGCTGCCGTCGTCGCCGCCGACAACCGCGATGCGTTGCAGGGTGTCGATGCCGTCGTCCTCGCGTTGCGGTTTCCCGTGCTGAAGGGGGTTATAGACGAGATCGCCGAGTCGCTTACCGGCAAGCTCGTAGTCGTTCCGAGCAACCCGGTCGGCGTCGACGCACAAGGGAAGGTCTTTCGTCTCCTGCCGAAGGGGCAATCCTCTGGCGAGGTGGTGGCCGGGTGGTTGCCGACGGCGGCGCGCTTGGCCATGGCGTTTGGAACCCTGTCGGGGGATCTCTTCGAGTCCTCGAGTAACCGGTCGCCGGAGCCGGCGGTCCTCTTCTACGCGACCGACGACGACCGTGCTGGCGAGGAGGTCGAGCGGTTGATCCGAACGGCCGGCTTCGACCCGGTGAAGGTCGGCGGGATCGAACAGTCCAGTCGCCTCGAGGTGGGCGGCGACCTTCACGATCTCATCATCGGCCCCACAGAGGCGCGGTCATTGGTCGGTGGGCCCTGATCGCTTCGCCGCCCAGAACCAGTCAGTTGGGTGAATCGGATGGACCGGGTGTGAAGAGAGGTTCTGGATGTCAGAAAGATCGAGCGCCGCGGAGCAGGGCCAATTCGAGCGACGACCAGCTCGTCTCTTCCGGACACCGGGAGGAGCCGTTGGTCGACGTAAGTCATGTCCGAGACGCTATAGCTCGATTCGACCAGGTGGAGGGCGAGAGCGACGCCAGCACGACTCGAGGTCGTGTCAGTCGGGGTCCCGTGTTTGACCCCGTATCATGACGGCCAGCGGGCCCTCTCCTGCCCTCCCCGTCGCCGTGCACGGGTGTCTCTTCGATTTGGACGGTGTCCTGACGTCGACTGCGCGCCTCCACGCCGAGGCTTGGAAGGCGACCTTCGATGCATTCTTGGCGCAACGGGAACCTGGGCCGGGGGAGAATGACCAGCCGTTCAACATCGTCACCGACTATCGAGAGTACATCGACGGGCGACTTCGGGAGGATGGGGTGCGCGCATTCCTCGCGGCGCGCCATATCGCGCTCCCCGAAGGGTCAACGGAGGACCCGCCTGGCGTCGCGTCGGTGCACGCGCTGGCCGAATCGAAGAACACACGCTTCCTCCGGCTTGTACACGAGCGGGGCGTGAACAGCTTTCCCGGATCGGTTGATTTCGTGCGTGCCGTCCGAGCCGCGGACCTCCGAACCGCGGTGGTGTCGGCGAGCGCGAACACGAAGGAGATTCTCGCGTCGGCTGGCATCACCCACCTGTTCGACGTGGTCATCGACGGGATCGCTGCGGCGGAGCGCCACCTTGCGGGAAAGCCCTCTCCAGAGACCTACCTTGCCGCGGCCGCGGACCTCAATATGCCGGCAGGCGAGTGCGCCGTCTTCGAAGACGCCACTTCGGGGGTCCAGGCCGGAAGAGCAGGAGGGTTCGCTCTCGTCGTCGGCGTCAACCGCGACGACGACCGCGACGCGCTGCTCAAGAACGGAGCAACAATCGTCGTCGACGACCTCTCGGAGCTCCTGACGAAATGATCAGCCACCCGAGCTTCCGAATCGAGCCGTGGTGCCTGCGGGAAAGCGCGCTCGACCTCGACATCCTGGCCCAGAGCGAGTCGCTCTTTGCCCTCTCCAACGGCCACATCGGATTCCGCGGCAACCTCGACGAGGGCGAGCCACACGCGACCCCTGGAACGTACCTCAACGGCGTTTACGAGCGCCGCCCCCTCCCCAGCGGCGAGGCTGCATACGGTTACCCGGAATCGAGCGAGTCCATCATCAACGTGACCAACGGGAAGATCCTCCGCCTCCTCGTCGACGACGAGCCCTTCGATGTCCGCTACGGGGAGCTGCTGGACCACCAGCGATGCCTCGATTTCCGTGCCGGCACGCTGACGCGCACCGTGACCTGGCGCTCGCCGGCAGGTGCGACGGTGCGCGTCCGAACCGTTCGCCTCGTCTCGCTCTCCCAGCGGAGCGTGGCGGCGATTCGCTACGAGGTCGAGGCAGTGGACGAGGCGGTGCGCGTGGTGCTCCAGTCCGAGCTCGTCGCCAATGAGCTCGTCCCCCAACCCGAGGGCGACCCGCGCGTCGGGGCGGAACTCGACAGCCCGCTCGTCGCAGAAGAGCACAAGTCGGAGGGGTATCGCTCCCTCCTGGTCCACAGGACAGCGAAGAGCGGTCTGCGTATCGGGGCGGCGATGGATCACGAAGTCGACGGGCCTGAAGGGGTGACATCGGAATCCGAGAGCGTCGAGGACATCGCCCGGCTCACGGTCACGTGCCAGCTCACCTCCGGCGAACGTCTCCGGGTGGGAAAGTACCTCGCGTACGGGTGGTCCGCAGTTCGCTCTCATTCTGCCATTCACGATCAGGTCCTCGGCGCACTCGTCGGCGCGCGCCAAACCGGATGGGATGGCCTGCTCAACGAGCAGCACGCATGCCTCGACAGCTTCTGGAGCGGCGCGGCCATCGAGCTGGATGGAGATCCGGAGGTCGAGCAGGCGGTCCGCTTCGCCCTCTTCCATGTGTTCCAGGCTGCATGTCGATCAGAACGCCGCGCGATCCCAGCGAAGGGCCTGACGGGCCCTGGCTACGACGGGCACGCATTCTGGGATACCGAGACGTTCGTGCTGCCTGTCCTCACCTATACCCATCCGTCCTCTGCGAAGGATGCGCTGGAATGGCGACGGTCGACACTCGGTCAAGCCGAAGAGCGCGCCCGCCAGCTGGGTTTCGAGGGCGCTGCGTTCCCCTGGCGCACGATTTCGGGGGAGGAGTGCTCCGCGTACTGGCCGGCCGGCACCGCGGCCTTTCACGTGAACGCCGACATCGCTGACGCAGTCGTCCGCTATCTCGACGCGACGAGTGACGAGGCGTTCGAGCGGACGACGGCGTTCGATCTCCTCGTCGCGACTGCTCGGCTTTGGCGTAGCCTCGGCCACCACGATCCGGGGGGAAATTTTCGGATCGATGGTGTGACGGGCCCAGATGAATACTCAGCCATTGCTGACAACAACGTGTACACGAATTTGATGGCGGCAAGGAACTTGCTCGAGGCAGCTCGGCTTGCGACCATCTACGACGACCTCGCCGCTCGGCTCGACATCTCGCTCGAGGAGGTAGCTTCGTGGCGTGACGCAGGATCGAAAATCTTTGTCCCCTACGACGAACGGCTGAGCGTCCACCCCCAGGCCGACGGCTTCACAGACCACGACCGATGGGACTTCGACCAAACCCGCGCCGACCAGTACCCGCTTTTGCTGCACTTCCCCTACTTCGACCTCTACCGTAAACAAGTGGTGAAGCAGCCCGACCTCGTCCTCGCGATGTACCTCTGCGGCGACGCATTCACGCCCGAAGAGAAGCTCCGGAACTTCGCTTACTACGACGCGATCACCGTTCGGGACTCGTCGCTCTCCGCGCACATCCAAGCCATCATCGCTGCAGAGATCGGCGCGCTCGAGCTCGCCTACGACTATGTGGCCGAGGCGGCGCTCATCGATCTCGACGACCGCGAGCAGAACACCCGCGGCGGACTCCACCTCGCATCGCTCGCTGGGGCATGGACGGCACTCGTCGCGGGCTTCGGGGGGCTCCGTTTTCGCGATGGTCAGCCCTGGTTGAGCCCCCGCCTCCCCGAAGAGATCACAAAATTCCGGTTCACCTTCCGCTACCGCAGCCGTCGTCTCTCCGTGATGATCCAGCCTGACCTCGCCACCTACGAGCTGCTCGAAGGTGATCCGATTGGCATCTTCCACCACGGTGAGCCGCTCGATCTCGACGCTCGCCCCGTCAGGGCGGCGCTACCCCCCCCGGGCCCGCCGCCGGAGATCGCGCAACCGCCGGGTCGTGCTCCGCTTCACCGCCAACGCAGCCATCCCGAGTAGGCACCGAAGACTTCGCCGCTTCGCACAATCATCGAATGGCAAGGTCAGCGGCGGTCGCCTCGAGCGCGACGGACTGCTGCGACGGTTGACGAACGAAATCCCCCGGTAGTCCGCTCGAGTACTGCGGCGAACGGAGATGGACGAGGTGGCAACCGGAGGATGCAGCGGTGCGCCTGTGTGCACTGGAGGCGAGCACCGGCTCCCCAAGTGGGTCATTCGTCCACCGCGGTTCGGGCTCGCCACCGCACCGCGGAGCCGACAAGGCTGGTTATCGAGCCCGCCGGTTTTGGTAAAGGTGCATCGCCCAGAGGTACGAGATGAACGCGATGCCGAGGCTCCATGCGACGGCCGCGATACCGTTGCCGCCGATGGCGGTCCCAGTGAGGAGTCCGCGGCAGCGTCTCGGTCACCGGCGTGAAGGGCTGGTAGCGGGCGAACTGTTCCAGACCGGCCGGCATGGTGCTCGCCGGTACGAAACCGCTGCCGAGGAACACCAGCAGTATGAGGAACATCGGCGTATTGCTCGCCGTCTCGACGCTCTTCGCAGCGAGGCCGAGGGCGGTCGCGAGCCAGACGAGAGCGAAGGCGAACAGTCCGAGCATCCCGATTGTCGCCAGCCACGAGACCACGCCCGCAGTCGGGCGGAACCCGAGGGCAATGGCGAAGCCGATGACGATGGCGAGACCCGACATCGTCTGGATGAGCGCCGCCAAGACATGCCCGGTCAGCACGGAGGAGCGGGCGATCGCCATCGTGCGGAACCGGTCGATGATGCCGCCGGTCATGTCCATGGCGACCACGATGGCGGTGCCCTGGACGGCCGCGGCGATCGTCAAGAGCAAGACGCCCGGAGCGACGTAGTTGAGGTAGCCGCTACGCCCGACGCGGCCGCCCGCCAGCGCGCTTCCCAGACCGTGGCTGAGCTCACCGCCGAACACGTAGACGAAGAGCAGCAACAAAACGATCGGCATGCCGACGAGCAGCAGCGTCATGGACGGATAACGCAGCAAACGCCTGACGTTGCGGCGCGTCATGGTCACCGAATCGCTCAACGTGTAGCCAATGGTCGTCATGGCAGAGTCAGGACTCCCTCGGTCGGGTGACCGGTGACTGCGAAGAAGACGTCGTCGAGGTCTGGTGTGTGGATGGACAGCTGATCCACCTCGATGGCGGCGTCGTCGAGCACGCTGAGCAAGTGGCGAAGCGCGGCGAGGGTGCCGTCCGTGGGCACCTGGACCTCGAGCCTCTCCTTGTCGTACGAGGCACCGTCGAGGAGGGTGATCGCACTGTGCAGGGAGCTCATCGTCGGCATCTGCAAGCGGACGTGGCCGCCGGGCACGCGCCGCTTGAGCTCGTCCGCGGTGCCTGCTGCGACGATCCGCCCTCGATCGAGGACCGCGATGCTGTCGGCGAGCTCATCCGCCTCGTCGAGGTACTGGGTCGTCAGCAAGATGGTCGCGCCGCCAGCCGCCAGCTGACGAATGCTGTCCCACATCATGCGACGACTGCCCGGATCGAGGCCCGTCGTGGGCTCGTCGAGAAAGATCACTTTCGGCTCGCCTACGAGGGTCATCGCCAGGTCGAGCCGGCGGCGCATGCCACCGGAGTAGGTCGTCACCGGCCTGTGCGCCGCATCGGCGAGGCCGAACCGATCGAGCAGTTCGCTCACGCGCGACTGTGCGGTGCTTCGACCGAGATGATTGAGGTCGGCCATCAGCCGCATGTTCTCCAGTCCCGTACAGAGGTCGTCGAGCGCGGAGAACTGCCCTGTCACACCGATGACGCCGCGCACGGCACCGGGCGCTCGCACGACGTCGTGGCCGGCCACGAGGACTTCTCCGGCGTCGGGAGCGATCAAGGTCGAGAGGATCCGGACCATCGTCGTCTTCCCTGCGCCGTTTGGACCAAGCAGGGCGAAGATCGTGCCTTCGTTCACCGTCAGGTCGACCCCGTCGAGCACGACCGTCTCGTCGAAGGTCTTTCGAACACCCACGGCCACGATGGCCGCTCGGCTGGTCGTGCTCATGGTTGCCCTCCGCCGCCCCCCGGGGGAGCTCGCCCGAGGCGACGAGCGCCGCACGACGCTCCTTCCAGTCCTGCTCGAACCGCACCATCTGCTCCAACAAGAAGTCGGCGAAGGCGCTCATCTCGAGGAGGACCGCCCGCCGCTCCGCCGGGGCATCCTTCAGGACCTCGAGGCCCTCGCGGGCCAGCTGGCCCAATTCCTGGTACTCGGTGATGTCCATCCCCATCGCCTGGGGGGAGCTCAGGTCGATCCGGATCCGGTCCATGCGCTCTCCTGCCGAGCGCGACCGCTGGATCACGTGCAGCGTCTCCAGCGCCTTTGCCGCGCCCGTGATGGCGCTACGGCTGGCGAGCAGCGCGTCGGCAAGCTCGGCGATCGTCTGCTCGGGCGGGTCGCAGACGGCCAAGTAGCCGATCAACCGGCCCACCATCGGAGGGAACGCAAACCGAGCGGCGTAGTAGCGGCCCATGTGGTCGGCGAACGTGATCTGAGCATCAGTCGGCATGATGGCACACTATACAGGGATAACTGGAATAACACAAATAAGTGTTATCCCAGTTCGAAGTGGACAGCGGGACGGCGCCGCCACGCTGACGGCGCCCGTTCCGCGTCGGGGGCGTGCAGCGCGCCGTTCCAGCCGGGGGGCGGACGTGCACCGGCGAACGCGGAGCTCGTTGCCGCCGGCCCCGAGAACACGTTGTCACAGGGGTGCTCGCCTGGTGGCGGGCCGGACGAAACGCTCGCCGACAGGTTTTGGACCGAAAAGTCGGGGGAGGAGGTCGGTCGGCCGGTTCCCGGGGGTGTCCGTGTCCCCCGGGCGCCCCGGTCGAGCTCCCCGGGGATCGCGGATCCAACGCCCTCGCCTACGTCCTGGCGGGATCCGGGCGGGCCGGCAGCGATGGCCGTCCCGGGCACATGGGTCAGCTGGTGTCGTTCGGCCCGGGCGACTACGTCGCCATCAGGGCCGACGCTGCGCAGGACTCGCGCACCGAATCGCTCGAGGTCCTCGTCCTCAGAGGTCAGCCCATCGGGGAGCCCGCGGAACACTACGGACCGTTCGTCATGAACACCCGGGACGAAATCGTGCAAGCCCCCCAGGATTTCGAGGCGGGTCGGCTCGGGACGGTCCCGCCGAACGCGCTGATGCCCCATGTGCCCGACCCTGATCCGGTACGCGTCGAGCACACGGGAAGCTGACGCTGATCATCCCGTGAGACGTGCTGTACGGAACGTCAACGCGCGTTCGACGGGGGCAGAGTGCCCAGATCCCGAAGCCGGCAGGGTTGACCGGTCACGACATCGAGCTGGTCTCCTTCAGCGGTTGCTACCCGGAGCCGTTGCGCGTTCGGCCGGACTTGGACGAGAAGACCGACCGATCGGAGCCCGGCAGCGGGCCTCCAGCAGCTCCGCGACGGTGGCTCCGCATCTCCTTCGCGGACGCAGGTGACTTGTCCCAGTTAGGGTCGGGAGATGGGGCGCGACGTGGTCACAGGGTACTGCTGGCCGCAATCAGCATCCCCAGGTGAGCAGGTCGGTCTGCACATGTCGTCGTCTTCTGGGCGGCCGGTGCGCGTCGAGGTGGCACGGGTGGGTGCGCGAAGGGAAGTCGTGTTCAGATCTGGCGCCGTCGCGGCCGACGAACACGAGACACCCGAGGACGCTTCCTCAAAGGGTTGCGGGTGGCCTGTCGCTCTCACGCTGGACGTCGACCCGACCTGGAGGTCGGGCTATTACGAGGTCGTCATGGAGATCGACGTTGGCGAGAAGGTGCGGCGCGACTACGCGTTCTTCGTCGTGCGTCCATCTTCTGGCGCGCGGATGGTGATCGCGCTCACGACCAACACGTGGCACGCCTACAACGATTTTGGCGGGCCGAACTTGTACACTGGCGGTACTCACGTCGCCATGCAGCGGCCGATGGCGGCGGGCTACCTCTACAAGCCGCCGGGCAAGGGCCGTCGCGTGACGGGGACGGGTGCGCCCGATCCGCAGAACGCCGCGCATGTGGGCTACATCCAGATCAACCATCTGTCGGGGTATGCCGGGTCGGCGGGTTGGCCCGACTGGGAGCTGCCGTTCATCGAGTGGGCCGAACGCGAGGGCTTCGAGATCGGGGTGTGCACGAATGCCGACCTCGAAGAGCACCCAGAGGTGCTGGACAGCACGAGTCTGTATCTGTCCGTCGGCCACGACGAGTACTGGTCGCGCGGAATGCGGGACACGGTCGAAGCATTCATCGCGCGAGGTGGCAATGCGGCGTTCTTCTCGGGCAATACCTCGTTGTGGCAGGTGCGCCTCGAGGGAGACGATCACGACGTGATGGTCGGGTACAAGAGCTTCTTCAAGAACGACCCGCTGTTGGGAACCGACCGAGAAGCGGAGGTGACGACGTTCTGGTCCGACGTGATCGTCGGTCGCCCCGAGAACCACATGACCGGCGTCTCGTTCACCCGAGGGGGCTATCACCGCATCGGTCGCAATGTGACAGCGGGCCTCGGTGGCTACACCGTGCATCGCGCCGGGCACTGGATCTTCGACGGCACCGGACTCGGCTACGGCGACGTGCTCGGCGCTGGTGCGACCGTCGTCGGCTACGAGTGCGACGGGTGCGTCTTCACCTATCGCGATGGGCTGCCGTACCCGACCGGCGAGGACGGCACGCCGTCGACCTTCGAGATCCTCGGCACGTGCCCGACACAGCATTTCACCCGCGAGACGGCGCCTCGTCCGCCCAAACCGGGCGAGCCCAGCGAGTTGGAGTACATCGCTTCACGCGTGTTCGGGACGCGCGAGCCAGAGGCGATCGAACGCATCCGTCACGGGCACGCGGTGCTGGGTGCGTACACGAACGAGGCGGGCGCGACAGTGGTGACGTCGGGGTCGACCGACTGGGCTCACGGGCTGGCAGGGCGAGACCCGCACGTTGAACAGATCACCCGGAACGTGTTGACGAAGTTGGGGTAGCACCGTGACGCTGAACGCACAGGGAGTCAGGCCGGCTCGGGCGTGGAACCCGACGTACGGCCGTGCGGGTCTGCCCTCGTACTCCTGGAGCGATAGACAGCCCATCTCAGTCCACTGGGTGGGTTCTCCGCTCTGTCGACGTACGCGACGTGGTCCTCCGGCGCGTCGCAATCGACTGATGGTCCGTCTCGGGGTGCCCCTAGTGTGGCGCAAATGCGACTCTTGTTGGTGGCGTATCCGGGTGCCGGAAAGGGCACTCAGGCGACGAGATTGGCTGCTCACTATGGAATTGCGCACTTGTCGAGCGGGGCATTGTTACGTGCCGAGGTTGCCAACGGCACGCGTATAGGCAGGGTTGCCGCGGACTACTTGCGGCGCGGTGATCTCGTGCCGGACGAGCTCGTCTTCGAGGTCTTGATCGGGCCGGTTCTCGCGGCGGTCGACAACGGCGGTTACGTGCTGGACGGCTTCCCGAGGACGCTAGGCCAGGCAGAGTTGGCGTACTCCGCGGCGCAAGAGATAGAGAACGTCGAGCTCCAGGCCGTCATCTATCTCAGAGTCGGTCAGCACGAGCTGCGCGAGCGACTACGAGCTCGCGCGAGCCGAGAGGGGCGTTCGGATGACAACGAGGCCGGGATCGCCCACCGTTTCAAGGTGTTCGAGGCTGAGACGGAGCCGCTCCTCGCCTTCTACGCGAGCCGCGGAATACTCCTCGACATCAATGGCGAGCAGCTCGTCGGGGACGTGTTCGACGACATCACGGGCGCCGTCGACAGCCTCCGCGTCTGACGGACCCGCCGGCCGAGCGTTCTCTCGTCCGTCCGGCCGACTTGTAGGTCACCTGTCGGCTCTGTCGAGTGCGGCGGTGAGGTCGGCGAGGAGATCATCGAGGGTCTCCAGACCGACGGAGAGGCGGATCAACCCCGGGTCGACGGCGAGCGGTGAGTCCGCTGCCGATGCGTGGGTCATTCGGTGGGGGTGCTCGATGAGCGACTCGACCGCCCCCAGGGATTCGGCCAACGTGAAGAGCGAGGACGAGCGGGCGACCTCGAGGGCGGCGGGCTCACCTCCGGCGAGGACGAACGACACCATCCCGCCGTAGCCGCTCATCTGGCGGCGTGCGACCTGATGGCCAGGGTGGCCTGGGAGGCCCGGGTACAGGACCGAGGCGACCGCGGGGTGTCCGGAGAGGAGCTCGGCCACGGCGGCCGCGTTGGTGCAGTGGCGATCCATGCGCAGGGCCAACGTCTTGACGCCCCGCAGGACCAGGTAGCAGTCCAGCGGTCCCGGAACGCCCCCCGCCGCGTTCTGCACGAATCCGATCCGCGTCGCCAGTTCGTCGTCGTCGGTTGCCACGAAACCTCCGACGACGTCGCTGTGGCCGCCCAGGTACTTCGTCGACGAGTGCACCACGACGTCCGCTCCCCACTGCAGCGGCTGCTGCAGGTAGGGCGACGCGAACGTGTTGTCCACCACGACGATCGCTCCCCGGTCGTGGGCGAAGGTGGCCACGACCTCGATGTCGACGATCGACAGGAGGGGATTGGACGGCGTCTCTATCCACACCATCATGGTCCGGTCCTGCCACACCTCACGGACCCGGTCCAGGGAGGTGAGATCGGCCGACGTGTACCCGAGCCCGGCCGGCGCCCACACCTTGTCGAAGAGCCGATACGTGCCTCCGTACGCGTCGTTCGGGATGATGGCGTGATCGCCCGGGCGGAGCAGTCGCAGCACGGCGTCCTCGGCGGCCAGCCCGCTCGCGAAAGCCAGACCATGCTCCGCGTGCTCCAGGGAGGCCAGGCATGTCTCGAGCGCAGTGCGCGTTGGGTTTCCGCTCCGGGCGTACTCGTAGCCACGGTGCTCGCCCACAGATTCTTGGGCGAAGGTCGTCGCGAACGACACGGGCGGGACCACCGCCCCGGTGACCGGATCCGGTGGTTGGCCGGCGTGGATGGCCCTGGTCTCGAACCCGGTCTGGTCGGCGCCGGCGAGCCGGGCTCTGCTCATTTGCCCGCCCCGGACAGAAAGTCCAAGAGGTCGCTGCGGGTGAGGATGCCCATGGGATGGCCGCCGTCGACGACGAGAACAGCGCTGTCGTCGGCGAGGCGGGCGGCTGCCACCTCGACCGCTTCGCCGGTGCCGACCATCGGGAGCGGCGGCGCCATGACTGCGTCGACCCGTGCGTCAAAGATCTCGGGTGTGCTGACGAGCCGGGTGAGGAGGTCGTGTTCGGTCACGGTGCCGACCACTTCCGCCAGGGCCAGGGGTGGCTCGGCCTTGACCACCGGCACCTGGGAGACGCCGAACTCGCGCAGGATCGAGATGGCCTCCCGAACGGTCTCGTTCGGATGGACGTGGACCAGGGGCGGGAGCGAAGGGGTGCCGATGCGGTGCTTGTGGCCGAGCAGCTCGCTGACCGTGTCCGCCGCCGATCCGCCAGAGCGGAGGAAACCGTGATCGGCCATCCAGCTGTCGTCGTAGAGCTTCGAGAGGTAGCCCCTGCCGGAGTCGGGGATGATCACGACGATCACGGCGTCGTGCCCGGCCTCTTGCCCGACCTGGAGGGCAGCCCAGATGGCGGTGCCGGCGGAGCCGCCGACGAGGATGCCCTCTTCGCGGGTGACCCGGCGGGCCGTCAGGAAGCTGTCGCGGTCCGAGACCATGACGACCTGGTCGGTGATCCCGCGATCGTAGGCGCCGGGCCAGAAGTCCTCGCCGATGCCTTCGACCAGGTAGGGACGCCCGCTGCCGCCCGAGTAGACCGATCCCTCGGGGTCGGCCCCGATGATCTGGATGGCGGGGTTCCGGGCCTTCAGGTAGCGCCCGACGCCGGAGATGGTCCCTCCGGTCCCGATGCTGGCGATCAGGTGGGTGATGCGGCCGGCGGTCTGCCGCCAGATTTCCGGCCCGGTGGTCAGGAAGTGCGCTTCCGGGTTGTGGGGGTTGGAGTACTGGTCGGGCTGGAAGGCACCCGGCGTGGTCTCGGTCAACCGCCGGGCGACCGAGTAGTAGGAGTCGGGGTGGTCTGGGTCGACCGCGGTCGGGCAGACCACCACCTCTGCGCCATAGGCGCGGAGGAGCGCGACCTTCTCCGCGCCGATCTTGTCGGGCATCGTGAAGATGCAGCGGTAGCCGCGGCGGGCGGCGACGATGGCCAGACCGACGCCGGTGTTGCCGGACGTCGGTTCGACGATGGTTCCGCCCGGCCTGAGCCGCCCGTCCCGTTCGGCCGCCTCGACCATGGCGAGCGCGGGCCGGTCCTTGACGCTGCCACCGGGGTTGAGGAATTCCAACTTGGCCAGCAACTGGCCGGGGAGGTTTCGCCCCATCCGGTCGAGCCGGACCAGGGGGGTGTTGCCGACCAGGTCCAACAACGAGTCGGCTGACTGGATCGCCGGCCCTGGATCGCTGATCCGACTGACCTCGATGGCCGGACCGACCTCCAGGGGGGCGTCGCTCAGCACCTCGACCGGCAGGCCGGCCTCGTGCAGCTGCTCGGCGATTCTCATCAGCCAGCCCCGGCCGTGGTCGTTGTCGGGCGCAACCAGTCCGACGGAGCGGGGGATGTGCGCGCGCAGGTCGGCGATGATCTCCGGTGGCAACGGGCCGCCGGCAACGTCCACCCGCCGGCGGGCACGTGCGGACAGCCGCTCGGGGACCTCGGCTGCGTCGATTACGAGCAGGACGTCCATGGCGGTACCCCCATCATGCCCGTTGGACGGGCATCTGCAGCGGCAAGGATAGGACTCCCGTGTCGTCAGTTCCCGAGACCGGCAGCGATGACCTCGCCCACCTGTTCCGACTCGATGAGGAATCCGTCATGGCCGTTCGGCGAACGTATGAGTGAGACCTGGGGTCGGTCGGGCAGAAGTCGGGCCATCTCGTGTTGCAGCCGGGGGGGATACAGCCGGTCCGAGTCGATGGCGGCGACCGTCGACCTGGCCCGCACAGATGACAGTGCTCGATCGGCCGCTCCCCGGCCCCGCCCGACGTCGTGGTGGTCCATCGCCCGGCTGAGCACCAAATAGCTGTTCGCGTCGAACCGCCGGCTCAGTTTGTCCGCGTGGTGGTCAAGGTAGCTCTCGACCGCATAGCGGCCACCGGAAAGCGGCTCTTCGCCCGCTTGGGGGTTCCGCCCGAAGCGAGTTGCGAGCTCGAGCTCGGATCGGTAACTGATGTGGCCGATCCGCCGGGCCAGGCCCAAGCCCGATCGGGGGCCCTCGGCGGATTGACCGTCGTAGTAGTCGCCCCCCTCGAATTGGGGATCCAGCCGGATGGCGTGAGCCTGGACTGCGGACAGCGCGATCTGTTCGGCGCTGGCCGCGATCCCGCACGCGAGGACGATCAGCCTCTCCACCCGCTCGCGATAGGTGACCGCCCACTCCAGGGCCCTCATGCCGCCCATCGACCCGCCGATCACCGCCGCCCACCGCTCGATCCCGAGCGCGTCGGCCAGTGCGGCCTCGACGGAGACCTGGTCCCTGATGGTGATCGCCGGGAACCGGGACCCCCACGGCGACCCGTCGGGAGACGGAGACACCGGTCCGGTCGTCCCTTGGCACCCGCCCAGGGTGTTGGGGCAGACGACCCACCATCGATCGGTGTCGATGGCCGCTCCGGGAGCGATCAGGGGATCCCACCACCCGGGCGTCAGATGACCCGCTCCGGCTGGGCCCGCGGCGTGGCTGTCGCCGGTCAGTGCGTGCTCGACCAGGACCGCGTTGTCGCCGGCCGGCGACGGGCGGCCCCACGTCTCGTAGGCGACGGTCACGGGACCGATCGAGTCGCCTCCCTCGAGCCTCAGGGGCTCGGGGGCGAAGAGGGTCGCGAACTGGCGGTGCCCCGGGTCGTCCCCTGGCCACCAGACGCCACCCGTCGCGGCCGGCCGGACGCTGGTGGCGCTCATCGCGGGCGCACCCGTCGGCCAGGCTTCGTTCCGGACAGCCAGGCGCGGGCTCCCGGCGGGTTCAGCAGCAGCATGGGACCACCGACCCATTAGATCAGAAAGCCGACCCCGCAGGTCGGGAATCCATGGTAGCTTCACCCCGGCCCAGCGGGGCTCGAATTGTCGGTCAGGACCGGACCCGGAGGTGACACAATGACCAGCACTGCTACTCCCGTTGACAACGGGGTCAACGTCGAGTTTCTCCTCACCGCGCGCAACATGGTCGCGGAGCAACCTGAAGGCGCCAATTTCAAGTGGCGTGCGAGCAACACGTGGGTGAAGGGGACCCATAGCCGGAGCACCGTTTCCGGCTTCTTCGGGCTCGGTGACGAACAGAAGCACCGCACCGAGTTCGTCTTCGACGGCGATCACCCCGAATTGTTCTCGTCCGAGGACCAGGGTCCGACCCCCGTCGAGCTGCTGCTGGTCAGCTTGGCCAGTTGCCTCACCGCCGGGGTCGCGGCCGTGGCCCAGAACCGCGAGATCCAGCTTCGGTCCGTCACCGCCACGCTCGAGGGTGACATGGACATCCGGGGCATCCTGGGTGCGGACCCCGAAGTGCGCAACGGGTTCAGCCAGATCAGGGTGAGCTACAAGATCGACGCCGACGCCTCCGCCGACGACATCAAGGCATTGGTGGCCCAGTCGCAGAAGCGGTCCGCCGTCTACGACATCGTCACCAACCCAACCAGTGTGACCGTCGAGGTCGAGTAACCCGTCATCTCCTGACAGCACACACATTCGCGATGCAGCGAGTCGCTGCCGTCGTCATCGGGGCCGGGCAGACCGGCCTCGCCATGAGCCGGCATCTGAGCCAACGGTCGATCGAGCACGTCCTGCTCGAGCGCGGTGAGGTCGCCAACTCCTGGCGCAAGGAACGGTGGGACTCGCTCCGGTTGCTGACCCCGAACTGGCTGAACCGGCTACCCGGTTATCGCTACCAAGGCGACGATCCCGACGGCTACATGACCATGCCCGAGATCGTCGACTACATCGCCACCTACGCCGACACGATCGACGCGCCCGTGGAGACGCACAGCGAGGTGATCTCCGTCCAGACGGCTGACGACGGCTTCCGGATCCTCACCACCGACACCGAGTGGTGGGCGAGAGCGGTCGTGATCGCCAGCGGCCCATACCACCGCCCCGACGTGCCGGCCTTCGCCGAGGCCATCCCGTCGAGCGTGCGCTGCTTGGCCGCCGCCGACTATCGCAACCCCGACCAACTCGAAGCAGGTGGTGTCATGGTCGTGGGAGCCGCGTCGACCGGTGTCCAGCTGGCCGAAGAGATCCACCGATCCGGTCGACCCGTCGTCCTGGCCGTCGGCGGGCACGTCCGGATGCCAAGGGTGTACCGCGGCATGGACATCATGTGGTGGCTCGACGCCGCCGGCATCCTCGACGAACGCTACGACGAGGTCGATGACATCGTCCGCGCCCGTCATGTGTCCTCGTTCCAGTTGGTGGGCTCCCCGGCCCGGTCGACGGTCGACCTCAACTCCCTCCAACACATCGGTGTGCGGTTGGTCGGCCGTCTCGCCGGCGTCACCGAGGACGGGACCGCCCAGTTCTCCGGATCACTGCCCAACCAGTGCGCGCTGGCCGACCTCAAGCTCGGCCGCCTGCTCGACACCCTCGACAACTGGGCGATCGAACACCGGGTCGACACGGAGACGGACCCGCCCGAGAGGTTCCCACCGACCGACGTCCCGCTCGCGCCGCCCCTTCTGCTTCCGCTTCGGTACGGGGCGACATCAAGACGATCATCTGGGCGACTGGCTATCGGCCGCGAGTACCCCTGGCTGCACATCCCGGTCCTCGACGCCAAGGGCGCGGTTCGCCACGTCGGTGGCGTCACGCCCGTGCCCGGCCTCTACGTGATGGGCACCACCTTCCTGCGCCGGAGGAAGTCGACGCTGATCGTCGGCGCCGGCGACGACGCCCGCGACCTCAGCACCCACCTGTGCGACTACTTGGGTCAGCTGGCGACGATCACATGACGAGCGATCGCGGGCCGACGAGGGCTGTCATGAGGTCCCGGTAGCATGCCGACGGTGGAGGATCACGAGTGGGGCTTTCGGACGAGGGCCATCCACGCCGGCAACCGGCCTGACACCGCCACGGGCGCCCGCGCCGTTCCGATCTACCAGACCACCGCGTTCGTGTTCGAGGACGCCGCCGACGCCGCCGACCTGTTCGCCTTGCAGAAGTTCGGGAACATCTACACCCGGATCGCCAATCCGACCGTGGCGGCGTTCGAAGAACGCATGGCGAGCCTCGAAGGCGGTATCGGCGCGGTCGCCACCTCGAGCGGCCAGGCGGCCGAGATGGTGCTCTTCACCGCTCTGGCCGGTGCCGGTGACCACATCGTGGCGAGTGCCGCCCTCTACGGCGGCACCCACACGTTGCTCGACGTCTCGCTGCGGCGCCTCGGCATCGAGACCACCTTCGTCGCTCCCGACGACCCAGCGGGGTTCGTGGCGGCCGCCCGTCCCGAAACCAAGGCCTTCTACACCGAGATCGTCGCCAATCCCTCGGGCGTGGTCGCAGACCTGGAGGCTCTGGCCGACGGTGCGCGCTCGGTGGGCGTGCCGCTGGTCGTGGATTCGACCATCGCCACCCCGTACCTCTGCCGCCCCTTCGAGCACGGCGCCGACGTGGTCCTGCACTCGGCCACCAAGTTCATCGGGGGGCACGGCACCTCGATGGGGGGGGTGGTCGTCGAGAGCGGGCGCTTCAACTGGGCGAACGGGCGCTTTCCCCGAATGACCGAGCCAGTGCCCAGTTACGGCGGCCTGCGCTACTGGGACAACTTCGCCGAGTACGGCTTCTGCACCCAGCTGCGGGTCGAACAGCTGCGTGATTTCGGCCCTGCGCTGGCGCCCCTCAACGCGTTCCTCCTGCTGCAAGGACTGGAGACCCTGTCGCTTGCGGATGGACGCCCACGTTGCCAACGCCTTGGCTCTCGCCGAGTACCTCTCCAGCCATCCTGCGGTGGCCTGGGTGTCCTACGCCGGCCTGAGCACGTCCCCTTCTCACGCCCTCGCCCGGCGGTACCTGCCGCGCGGCCCGGGGGCGGTGTTTTCGTTCGGCGTCAAGGGCGGCAGGGAAGCGGGCCAGGCCTTTGTGGAAGCCACCGAGCTGGCCAGCCACTTGGCCAACATCGGCGACACCCGGACCCTCGTGATCCACCCAGCCTCCACGACCCATCGGCAGCTTTCCGACGAGGCACTGGCCGCCGCCGGGGTCGGCGGCAGATCTGGTTCGGGTGTCGGTCGGAATCGAGGATCTCGACGACATTCTCTGGGACTTCGACCGAGCTCTGACGATCGCATCCAAAGCGGTGCACATGACCGCCCCACTTCGCACCGAGCAGCCACGACTCCGTGGAGGAGCCCTGGCGGCCCCCGACGGCGCGGGAGCGGCTGCAGATCCTCAGTCGGAGTCGAACGATCGCGATCGTCGGCGCCTCGTCCAATCCGGCGCGGGCCAGTCATTTCGTCGCCACGTACCTGCTCAGTTCGAGCACCGATTTCGTCGTGTGGTTCGTCAACCCGAGGGAATCGTCGATCCTCGGCCACCCGGTCTACCCGGCGCTCGCCCAACTCCCCGAGGCCCCGGACATCGTGGTCGCCTTCCGTCGAGTGGAGGAGCTCTCGGGTGTCGCGGCCGATGCCGTGGCGGTCGGAGCTCGCACGTTCTGGGCCCAGCTCGGACTCTGGAGCGACGAGGCGGCAGAGCTGGCCCACGCAGCCGGGCTCTCGGTGGTGATGAACCGTTGCATCAAGATCGAGCACGCCCGTTTCGCGGGTGGCTTGCACCTCGCCGGCTTCGATACCGGGGTGATCAGCTCGAAGCGGCTCGTCCGCCCAACCTCGAATCGGCTCGGGGATGACGATGTCGAGATCGGACGAGGGCACTCCGCAGTGGAAGGTGGTCGACGAAGGATGGGGCCGCAAGGCGGTCGACTTCGCAACGCTGAGCGAGCCGAACAACTGCCGCGAGTACCTGTACGTCCATCACCAACTCGAGGTCGACGCCGGTGACCGGCTGCTCGACGTGGCGTGTGGTTCGGGGCTCTCGCTCGAGCTGGCCCGGCTGCGCGGCGCCGAGTGCGCCGGTATCGACGCCTCGGCCAGATTGGTGGCGGTCGCTCGCTTCCGCAATCCGGACTGCGACATCCGGGTCGGAGACATGAACGACCTCCCGTGGGAAGACGCCACCTTCCAGGTCGCGACCAGCTTCCGCGGGATCTGGGGCACGACCCCCGACGCGGTGCCCGAGATCTACCGGGTCCTCCAGCCCGGCGGCCGGCTCGGATTGACGGTCTGGGGACATCTGAAAGTGTCGCCGGGTGCCTGGGCGTTGGCACCCTTCCGCCTGGCGGCCGAGGAGAAGGTCGAGAACCAGGCGGCCATGGTGTCGCTCGGTCGGCCCGGTGCCGGCGAGGAGCTCCTCGAGTCGAGCGGGTTCGTCGATGTCCGCCGCGTCGACGTCCCGATGGCGTGGGAGTTCCCCGACCCCGACGTCTTCGCACGTGCGTTGGCGTCG
Organism: uncultured Acidimicrobiaceae bacterium; assembly: GCA_963789235.1. Taxonomy (GTDB): domain Bacteria; phylum Actinomycetota; class Acidimicrobiia; order Acidimicrobiales; family RAAP-2; genus Bog-473. The sequence continues at coordinate 439,045 of CAWBJX010000004.1, forward strand.
ACCGGGCCGGCGTACGAAGCAATCCAGAACGTCGGTGAGGAGGCGTTCTACCGTGCTGCCGTCGAGCTGGCTCGCGAGCACCTGCTCGAGGGACTGCCTCTCCGGGCCGAGATCAACGTCGTCGGCTATCTGGCCCGGAAGCCGGGGTAGAGAGCCGAGCGGTTCAGGTGCGCCATTCCGGCCGGCTCGATCCCCGCGGGACGAGGGCCGGGTCGGGCCACGCCGGTGGCGTGTGTGAGAAGCCCACGGGCGGGGCGAGCATGTGGACGTCGCCGAGCGGGCTCGGGGCGTCGTAGGGGACGGGCTCTCGCAGGCTGTGCTGCGCGTCGCAGCCGGCGAGTGCGGGGTCGACGAGCCCGAGCGAGCCGCACCACATGGCGGTCCGCGTCAGGCTGACGGTCACGTGCCACGAGCCCCCCTCGGCGGCGCGCTTGACCAGCGCGGCACTGGCACCGATGGCCCCCAGGTAGCCGGTGATGTAGTCGTTGACGAGCGAGGTGACGGGAAGCCGAGGCTGGGCACGCGATCCTTCGATCGTCATGAGGCCCGACGCGGCCGACCCGTTCATGTCGAAGCCCCCACGGTGCGCCCACGGGCCGCTCGGGCCGTAGCAGTTGACCGAGACGAACACGATTCCGGGGTAGCGAAGGGCCAGGTCGTGCGGACCGATGCCGCGGCGCCCGAGCGAGCCCTGGCGGTAGTTGTCGACCACGACGTCGGCGTCCGTCAGGAGCTGCTCGGCTCGCTCCCTCCCGACCGGCTTGTCGAGATCGAGGTACGCGCTCCGCGAGCCCACGTTGGCCTCGGCGTAGATGAACTCGTGCTCGTAGTCGTTGGGGCGCGTGGCTCCGAGCACGTCGGCCCCCTGCTCGGCCAGGGTCCTGCCCACGGTCGGACCGGCGACGGCGTGCGTGAACGACAGCACGCGGACGCCCTCGAATGGTCGCGCGGCCGTTCCGAAGTCGCGGACCGGCGCGTCGCCGATGCGCTCCAGGCCGATGACGGGTCCAGCGGCGAGCAGCGCCCCCTGTTCGTGGTCCAGCCACTCGGCGGGGCTGCGCACCATGCAGACGGGCAGGCCCGAGGCGCTCGCCGCCTCCTCGAGCTCGAGGGCGTTCCAGGCTGCGACCGCCGCGGCGACTCTGGCGGTATCGGGCGGCACGTCCAAGAAGCGGCACCACGAGGCGACCTGATGGGGGTAGACGGCCGAGGCCATGACCCATCGACCGTCTCGAGTGGGGTAGGGCACCACGGTGAACGGGTTGTCGAGCAGCAAGGGGTGTGGGGCCGGCTCTCCGTTGAGCGTCGGATGCCAGAAGGCGCCCGGATTGATCGTGTGCACGGCCTGGCGCAGGTCGAGATGGAGGTCCTGGGTCGGGCCGCCCCGGTGTTGATGGAACGCCGTTGCGGCCACGGCGCCGGCCATGAGCGGAACCCCGATGCACGACCCCAGGCGGTGGGCCGCGGGCAGGATCGGATCCTGTCCGCGGAACGAGACGGAGCCTCCGATCTCGGTCCGGGACAGACCGACGGCGGAGAGGAGGTCGTCGACGGCGTCCACGGGATCGAAGTCCGCGGGAGGGTCTGCGTGCATCATCGAGAACCTCCTCGGTCAGGGACGAGCGATTCGGCGGGCACCGAGAAATGCCGGAGCAACGCCGCCACGGCCCGGGGACCCAAATTGGAGTCGGCGGTGGCGCCCGCGGCTTCGTCGGTCAACGCCTGGATGTCGCTGCCCTCGGTGACCGCGACGATCATGCGGGCCAATTCGTGCACGGGAAGCGCCGGCAGGCGCTCCACGCGTTCGAGTGCCTCCGTCACGAGGACAGCAAGTTCCGACCGCACGCGCAGCTCGTGCTCGACGAGCAGCGCCGCCACCTGCGGTCGGCGTATGGCATGCAGGGAGAACTCCATGGAGACGAGCGTCCACTGCCGGTCGACCTCGAGGTGCGCCAGAACGGCCGGCTCCTCGGGCTGCCCGGTGGCCGCGAGGTCGCTCGCGGCCATGGCCCGACGGATCCACCCGGCCCGCCGCTCCCAGCTGCGATCGAGCAGGGCGAGGAACAGGGCATCCTTGTTGGCGAAGTTGGAGTAGAAGGCTCCCTTGGTGAGCCCGGCCCGGGCACAGATGTCCGGAATGGAGGTCGCCCCAAAACCCTGTTCGGCGAAGAGCTCCATCGCGGCATCGAGCAGCGCGGTGACAGTGATCGGCCTGCGTTTCGTGATTCCTCGTGGCACGAGGTCGATCCTATAGCATTCTGATGAGTATTCGATACTGTTCGGGATCTTTTAGCTGGAGCAGGCAAGTCGCGTGGCAGCACCGACCAGTTGGGCACGCCCAGACGGCTGGCCAGGTCGTTGCCCGACGTGGCGGCGCAGCAATGGACCAGCTTGAGCCGGTTGTCCGCCTGGGTGACGTCGGGGAGCCGGCGGGGATGCGGGGCTCGGCTGGGCAGAGCCGGCCGTTCCGCTCCGCCGACCGCCGCGGTCTCCGCGAGGGTCCTTATGCGCGCAAGAGCCGTTCGAAGGCCGGCCCGTCGAAGAGCACGTTGGAATCGACCGGGTTGCCATCCAGCCAGGCGGCAGGGGTACCTTGCGGATCCTCTGCCTGGTAGACCGCCTCTCGTCTCAGTACCCACTCCTCATAGCGGGCGGTTCGCACACCCGAGACGAAGTCCGAGCCGGTCAGTCCCGCTCGGGCGCCGAGTGCCAGGAGGTCCTCGGTGGTGAATCCCCCGGTCCCCTCGGGTGGCTGTGCGGCAAAGAGCGCTTGGCGGAGCTCGTCAAAGCGACCCACCTCCGCGGCGAGGGCGAGAGCGTTGTCTGCTCGCACCGACTCTGGCCCCAGGAAGCAGCGCATGCGATATTCCACGGCGACCTCGCCTGCGTCCAGAGTGGCCCTGACGAGGGCTCCGTTGAGCGCTTCGAACTGCCGACAATAAGGGCACTGCGGATCCTCGAAGAGGAGCATGCTCTTGCCGCGCAGCGGCGTCGCCAACGAGGACCCCGCCCTCAGGCGTATGACCGGAGGGCGTGACCATGGGATCGGTCGCGTTCATCGATTTCACCTCGTCGGGGATGAGGGAATGTCAGCTGTGTTCAGGCGGGTGCGGTCGGTATCGAATGCTCCACTGGCGTTCTACCACGATGAGCCTCTTCCGCCGCGCCGATTGACTCGGGCGTGCGTGGGGTGTCGTCGAAGAGAGGCGTCGAACGCCTGAGGCCTCATCCCGCTCGTGCCACGACGCTGCCTTCCCCAAAATCTGGCAACATCAATCCGTAAGTGAAGGAGTGGACGCAGAGGTAGTTCAATGGGTCGAACGATTCGTCACTTCACTGGCTCCGCCAAGCCAGGTCAACCCAACGATCGACCTCCTGCACCGGCAGGCCCACCCCCACCACGGTGGCGAATGTGGCTCTTGCCGGCCGGCGTCTTCATCACGCTGATCCTGCTGTCCATCCCGCACATGTCGAGCACGCCGACGAAGAGCTTCAGCTACTCGAAGTTCGTGTCCCAGGTCGACGCGGGCGACGTGCGCACGGCCTCGGTCAACCCCAGCGGCGCGATCACCGGCACGCTGAAGGGCGGCGACGACTACACCAGCCAGATCCCGACGGCCATCACCGACACCCAGCTGGCCCCCACGCTCAAGGCCCACGACGTCGACGTCACCGGCGTCGGAGCAGGGGTCGGCCCTCCTCGAGGACCTGCTCTCCTTCCTCCCCTTCCTGCTGCTTCGTCGCCTTCTTCATCTGGATCGGGACGGCGCAGCGCCAGAGCAGCTCGCCGGCGGGATCATGGGCTTCGGCGGCTCGCGGGCCAAGGTCTACGACGAGGACACGCCCGACCACCCGGTTCTCCGACATCGCCGGCTACGAGGGGGCCAAGCGGGAGGTGGCCGAGGTGGTCGACTTCCTGAGCCATCCCGAGCGCTACGCCCGGGCGGGGGCGATCGGCCCCCGTGGCGTGCTCATGGTGGGCCCACCGGGCACCGGCAAGACGCTCATGGCCCGGGCCGTGGCCGGCGAGGCCGGGGTGCCCTTCCTGGCCCTCACCGGGTCGAGCTTCGTCGAGCTGTTCGTGGGGGTCGGGGCATCACGGGTGCGGGACCTCTTCGCCGATGCCCGCAAGCGGGCCCCGTCGATCATCTTCATCGACGAGATCGACGCCATCGGCCAGCGCCGGGGTGGGTCCATCGTCTCCAACGACGAGCGGGAGCAGACCCTCAACCAGCTCCTGGCCGAGATGGACGGCTTCGACCCCACGCACCGGGGTGGTGGTCATGGCCGCCACCAACCGGCCCGAGGTGCTCGATCCGGCCCTGCTGCGACCGGGCCGCTTCGACCGCGAGGTCGAGATCCCGCTGCCCAACCAGGCCGAGCGGGCCGCCATCTTGGCCGTGCACGTCACGGGCAAGCACCTGGCCCCCGACGTCGACTTCGACGCCGTGGCCCGGGCCACCCCGGGGTTCTCGGGGGCCGACCTGGCCAATCTCATCAACGAGGCGGCCATCGTCGCCGTCCGCGACGACCGCGACGTCATCTTCGCCCGCGACATCGACGAGGCCAGGGACCGGATCCTCCTCGGCCGGCGCGATGCCTCCAACGCCCTCCTGCCCGAGGAGAAGCACTCGGTGGCCGTGCACGAGTCCGGGCACGCCCTGGTCGCCTTCCTCTCCGAGCATGCCGACCCGGTGGCCAAGATCACCATCCTGCCGGCCGGCCGGGCCCTCGGGGTCACCGAGCAGCTTCCGCGTCGACGAGCGCCACCTCTACCCCGAGAGCTATCTGCTCGACTCCCTGGCCGTCCGCCTGGGCGGCCGGGCCTCGGAGAACCTGGTGATCGGGGAGGCCTCCACCGGGGCGGCCAACGACCTGTCGGGTGCGACGCAGCTGGCCATCAAGATGGTCACCGAGTGGGGCCTCTCACCGCGGCTCGGGCCGATCGGGTACGGATCGGACGGGCCGGCGTACCTCGAGCGGTCCCCAACTCGGCCAGGAGCGCCCCTACGCCGAGGGGACCCAGCAGGTCATCGACCAGGAGGTGAGCCGCCTGCTCACCGAGGCCGAGGACCACGGCACGTGGGCTCCTGAGCGACGAACCGGGGGGCCCTCGACGCCGTCATCGCCGCTCTGCTCGAGAAGGAGACGATCTCGGGGGAAGAGCTCGCCGAGATCGTCGGTCGGAGCCAGGGTCCGGCGAACGGACCACCGCCTGTCGTTGGCGATGCGTCGACCAACTCGAGGGCAGGATCACGAAACTGACGGACCGGGTCACACGTCGAGTGCATAGACAAGACTGGCCACCGCTCGCCAATACTCGGTCCCGATCGACTCGCCCTCCGCGTCACGGACAAATACGAGAGGCATATTGTCCGGATCGCGTCCGCGGATCAGCTCCGATGCACCGTCCGCGACCTCCCGACGGGAGGTGAAGACGTCGCGGGATCGCAGTATGGATTCGATCCGATCCAGCTCGGCCAGCGACCCGACGTTGAAGGTAATCGACCGGAGCCCCAGCGACTGCTGGCCACGGCGAGCATGATGAATGCCCCGGGTCTCACGCAGGATCAGGATGGTGGAACGAGGAGACATGTCACCCAGCACGGCCACGGCGTCCTTGCGAACGATCTCTTCGAAAGGACCGAGCTCTCGGTAGAAGGCGACGGATCGATCCAGCTCGGTGACGGCGACCAGTGCCGATCGGATCGACCACGCCTGTACGACCGGGTCGGTGGGCATGGTACTGCCTCCGAAGTCTCTTCGAGGTCCGTCCCCCGTCACCATTGGTTCGTGGCCGGCAGCTTATCCGCGTGGTTCTCGCTTCTCGTCGGGGCGTTGGCGCATCTTCACCGGGGAACAGATCGTCGGCGGAGCACCACCGAGCCGGAGCGGACCGGTCATCAGCACTGCGGGACCGTAGACTGCATAATTGGGAAATGACGTCCTCGTTCATAGCGCCTGATGTCGCCCCGAGTGGAACCGGTTGCGTCGAATGCCTCGCGTCCGGAGGTTGGTGGTTGCATCTGCGGCGGTGTACGGAGTGCGGTCATATCGGGTGTTGTGACGACTCCCTGGAACGACATGCCACCGCGCACGCGCATTCGTCCGATCACCCGGTCATCTGCAGCTTCGAACCAGGCGAAGATTGGTTCTGGGACTATCGCACGAACGAGTTCTTCGAAGGTCCTCAACTTGCTCCACCGCTGCACCATCCGGACGACCAGCCTGTACCGGGACCAGCCGGCCGTGTTCCGGCCAACTGGCAAGAGCTTCTGGCTTGATCGGATCGGATCCCACGAGATCCGGTGAGCGCCTTCGATGACCGGTAGGGATGGGTTGACCTACCGGGATCCGGTGGCCTCCGTCGACGAACGTGTCGCGGACCTGTTGAACCGAATGACGCTGGAGGAGAAGGTCGCGCAGCTCGGCAGCATCTGGTTCTCCGATCTGATCCGAGATGAGGCGTTCGACGAACGTGCCGCGAACAGCATGTTGGTCAACGGCATGGGGCAGGTCACACGAATCGGAGCCTCGAGCGGACTCTTACCCGAGAAGTCCGCTTCGCTCATGAACCAGATCCAGCGGGTGGTCGTCGAACAGACTCGGCTCGGCGTACCGATCCTTCTGCACGAGGAGGCAGTTGGTGGCTTCACCCATCGAGGCGCGACCACCTTCCCGCAGGCGCTTGGATTGGCAGCCACCTGGGATCCAGACATCGTGGTTGCAGTCGCGGCGACGATTCGCGCACAGATGTTGGCCGTTGGGGCTCGGTTGGCCTTGGCCCCTGTCCTTGACGTCGCGCGGGATCCCCGCTGGGGCCGTGTCGAAGAGACGTACGGGGAGTCGCCCGAGCTTTGTGCCCGCCTAGGAGTGGCCTTCGTCGGAGGACTGCAGACGTCAGATCTCGAGAATGGCGTCGCGTGCGCGGCCAAGCACTTCCTGGCTTACGGCGCGTCGATCGGCGGGCGCAACCAAGCGCCTGTCCATTTGGGTGCCCGCGAATTGCGGGACGTCTACGCCGCTCCGTTCGCCGCAGTCATCCGGAACGCCGGCTTGGCGGGCATCATGAACTCGTACTCGTCCATCGACGGCCTGCCTTGTGCCGGCTCGTACGAGATACTCACCGAGCTCCTCCGGGACGAGCTCGGCTTCACCGGGGTTGTGGTTGCGGACTACTTCGCCATCGGGCAATTGCTCGAGAATCACCGAACCGCGGCCGATCGAGCAGAAGCCGCCGCGCAGGCGTTGAGCGCCGGGCTCGACGTCGAGCTGCCCTCGCTCGACTATTACCGGGAGATACCGGGATTGGTCACCACCGGTCGCATTCGTGAGGCGATCGTCGATCTCGCGGTCGAGCGGGTACTCGTGCAGAAATTTCGTCTCGGGTTGTTCGACCGGCCATACGTCGATCCGTCCCTCGCCCCGACGAAGTTCGACACGCCCGACCAGCGACGGCTTGCTCGCCTCGCAGCCGCAAAGGGCGTGTGCGTGCTGACCAACGACGGAGTGCTCCCGGTGTCCCCAGCGGACCTTCGGTCCGTTGCCGTCATCGGTCCTCATGCCGACGATGCTCGACTCCTTCAGGGTGACTACCACTATCCCGCCCACCTCGAGATCATCTACAAGACGGCATGGTCGGGTCTGTCGATATCGGACAGTCTCGAGGACCGAGCGTTGCCGACCGAGCCGGTCGGGCTGGGTCCCGAAGGACTACCCACCGCTGGTGGAGCGTTTCGGCCCGGGCCCCACTTCACGGCACACGTCACGCCCCTAGCGGGGTTGCAGGCGGCGCTCGGTCCGGGGGTGTCGGTGACCCACGCCCGGGGATGTCATGACTCCGACGTGGACGATCGTGACTTCGATTCGGCGGTGCAAGCCGCTCGCACCGCTGACGTTGCCGTCGTCTGCGTGGGCGCGAAGTCGGGCCTGGTGAGTGATTGCACAAGTGGCGAGTTGCGAGACGCGGCGTCACTCGACCTGCCGGGGGCGCAGACCGAGCTGGTCGAGGCGGTCGCCGCCACCGGCACGCCGACCGTTGTCGTGGTCGTGAGCGGGCGCGTCCACACGCTCGGCAGGATCGCGGCGGTCGCGAATGCCGTCCTGTGGTCACCGTTGCCCGGCGAGGAAGGCGGCAGTGGCATCGCCGATGTCCTCACGGGCGAAACCAACCCGTCCGGGCGGCTTCCGGTGACACTCCCCCGACATGTGGGACAACTGCCGCTGCACCACGACATGCGAGCGCGGGGTGACCGATCCGAGTTCTACGGCGACTACATCGACTGTCCGAGCACGCCGCTGTTCTTCTTCGGGCACGGTCTGTCCTACACCACGTTCGACTTCGGTCCGCTTCGCGTCGAAGCCGGTACAACCGAATCGGACACCACGATCGAGCTGAATGTCACGAACACGGGCGAGCGTGCGGGAGAGGAGGTCGTGCAACTCTACTGTCGGGACGACACGGCGTCGGTGGCGCGACCAGGATCGCGAGCTCATCGGCTTCGTACGTGTGGACCTCGCTCCCGGTGAGTCAAAAGAGGTGACCTTCATCGTTCCCGCGAGCCGGCTGGCCGCGCATGACCGCACGATGCGGCGCGTGACCGAACCAGGGGCCTTCACGTTCCTTGTCGGTGCGTCCTCAGCCGACATTCGGGCAGAGGTCACCGTTCAGATCACCGGTGACCTCGCGGTTCACCCGCTGCGGGATCATCGGTTGACCTCCGCCCATGTCGACGTGCCCTGACGCCAGGCCAACAGGCACTGACGGTCCCGCGCTCGAGCACCGTCCAAGTCCGCGGTGCTCCGGCACTTAGGCTCGGGTCCGGCCGCCCCCTTGACAGGGTTCGAAGACGAGGAGCGAAATGGATCTCGGGTTGAGCGATGCGCACGTGCTGGTGGTCGGCGGGTCGCGTGGCATGGGTCGCGCCGCCGCCGAGGCGTTCGCCCGAGAAGGCGCCCGGGTGGCCGTGCTTGCCCGTGCGAGTGGGGCGCTGGAGGACACCGTGGCCGCGCTGCGTTCGGCCGGGAGCCCCGACTCCGTCGGCTTGGCGGCCGACCTCACGAAGCCGAACGAGGTCGACGCGGCATTCGACCACCTCGGCGAACGGTGGGATGCCCTGGAGGTCCTTGTGAATGCGACGGGTCCCGTCGACGTCGGCATCGGCCCCTTCGAAGGACTCGACGATGACGAATGGCGCGCCACGTTCGATATCGGGGTGCTCAGTGCGGTTCGCACCGTGCGCCGAGCCCTGCCCTTGCTTCGCCGAGGGTCGTTCGGCCGGATCGTGCACGTCTCGGCTCACTCCACCAGAAGACAGAGCCCGGACCTGGTGGCGTACACGGCGTCCAAGGCGGCCCTGACCAGCCTCACGAAGAACCTGTCCCAGTCGTTGGCGGGCGACGGGATCCTCGTGAACACCGTCTCGCCGGGGTCGTTCCTCTCAGAAGGCATGCAGGGATATCTCCGCACGCTTCCTCCCGAACGCGGCGTCGACCCCGAGAGCCTGACCGATGCCATGCGGGTCATCGAAGAGGACTTCGGACATCCGGCGTTCCTCGGACGCGCCGGGAGTCCCGCCGAGATCGGACCGGTGATCGCCTTTCTCGGCTCCCGGACCAACAGCTACATGACCGGAGCGGACATCAACGTCGATGGTGGATCCGACTTCACCTGATGCCGGCGCCGGATGGGGAACGACTCACCAGGGATCGGGTGCGGTCAGGAAGGTGTCACGGCGCTCGACCGCGAGCAGGTTCGACATCCAGACATAGCAGGTACTATGGTGGGTGCCCTCGAGAGTGAGAAGAGGTGGAGCCTCATGGCTGGAGTATTCGCCGATCTGCCGCGTCCTGGATCTGTCATGGGGCATCGCCGGCCCCATGTCCACCATGTTCCTTGCCGACAACGGTGCCGACGTGATCCGGATCGAAGCTCCGTCCGGGGACCCTTTCGCCCAGCAAACGGGCTATCGGGTGTGGAACAGGGGCAAGCGCAGTGCCAGCCTCGATCTGCAAAGCGACGCGGGAAGAGGGCCGTTCGAGGCGCTCGTACGGGCATCCGACGTCGTCGTCGACAGCTTCTCTCTCGGCACGACCGAGAGACTCGGCATCGACCATGGGGCGCTGAGCACCCTCAACCCTCGGATCATCACCTGTTCGATCTCCGGCTACGGCGAGCACGGCGCCCATCGTGATCGACCGGGTTACGACGGCCTGGTGGCGGCCCGCACCGGCCTTCTCTACGACCAGAAAGGGAGGCGGGGAACGGCCATGGAGTTCATCTGCGGACGCCCCGGCCCGCATCCCGAGTTCGATGCTCCCGAGGGTCTCGTCAGAGGGGCGGATCGGGAAGGGCCGATCTTCCCGCGCACACCGTGGCCCAGCGTCGGCGCCGCCTACTTCGCGACCCTCGGGATCGCCGCTGCGCTGCGTGCGCGCCAGGTGAGCGGCCAAGGGCAGCGCGTGACCACGTCTCTCCTCCAGGGCGCACTCGCGGCGGCGTGTCTCAACTGGCAGCGTGTGGAGAATCCGGACGCTCCGCTGTACTGGATGTGGCCGATCGATTCAAGGTCTATCGAGGGCCTCTACGAGTGCGCAGACGGCAAGTGGGTGCACCACTGGACCCTCCGTCCCCGCTGGGTTCTGGCAGCAGCCGAAGGAGACAAGCTTTGTGCGGTCGAGACGGACGCCGCGTATCGGGAGGATCCGGACCGCGTGTCGATGGAGCCGGACGGACTGCTGACCGGCCTCTTCCTGCACGAGCAGTTGACAGAGGCCTTCAAGAAGTTCCCGTCTGACGAGTGGGTCCGTGCCGCCGAAGAGGCTGGACTGGGCATCACCACCGTACGATCGCCGGGCGAAGCGTTGGCGGACAAGTCGTTTCTCGCAGACGGCTGCGTCATCGAAGTCGAAGATCCGGACGAGGGCCCCATTCATCATGTCGGCACCCTGCTGGAGTTCTCCGCCACCCCCGGTTCGATCGCCGGTCCTGCTCCTCGCCCTGGTGAACACACGGACGAGGTGCTCCACGAGGTCAGTGCACGATCGGGACCCGTCGCGGGATCGCGGGAGCCCCTCGTTCATCCCCTTTCGGGTGTCCGTGTCCTCGATCTCGGACTTGGGGTCGCCGGGCCGTTTACCGGACGTGTCCTGGCCGACCTGGGTGCCGATGTCATCAAGGTCAACGCGCTGCACGACACCTACTGGAACGGGACCCACATGGGCCTCGGGACGAACCGCGGGAAGCGCAGCATCGCCCTCAACCTCAAGGACCCCGCGGGCCGCGAAGCCCTCGAGAAGCTTCTCGAGGGCTCGGATGTGATCACGCTCAACTGGAGACCCGGAGCCGCCGGGCGCCTCGGTCTCGACTATGAGACGCTCCGCGCGCGTTACCCCAGATTGGTCTATTGCAACACCCGGGGGTACGAGAAGGGGCCACGATCCGACTTGCCCGGTACCGACCAAAATGCCGCAGCCATGACCGGGACCGAGTGGGAGGACGGAGCGTGCGACGCGGGCAATCCTCCGCTCTGGAGCCGCTCCAACATGGGAGACACCGGAAACGCGCTGCTCGCGGCCATCGCCATCACGGCCGCGCTCTACCATCGGGACCGCACCGGCCACGGTCAGGCAGTCAGCACCTCAATCGTGAATGCCGGGCTCTTGCACACCTCCTACGCCTGGATCCATTCGGACGGCACACAGCCCGACTGGGGCCACGTCGACCGTGATCAGTTCGGGCTGTCCCCTTACTACCGCCTCTATCGGTGCGCTCGGGGCGAATGGGTCTTCCTTGCGGCGCTCACGGGCGAGGAGCGGACGAGGCTCCGGGTGCTGCTTCCTGGCGCACCCGCCGGTGACGATGCGGAGTCGGTGGCCTCCTGGCTGGGCTCGTATTTTGCGGACACGGTGGCCGCCGAGGCATTCAGGGCGCTTGACGATGGCGGAGTACCGATTGAAATCGTGGATCAATCCTTCTGTCGGAACCTGTTCGACGATCCGGAGGCCAGGCGGTTGGACCTCGTCAGCGAGACCTGGTCGCGCACCGTCGGCCGATTCGAGGATCCGGGCCTGCTGGTCAACATCGCGCCGGCGCGGACGGTCGTTCGACGTGGTCCGTGCGCCTGTGGTGAGCAGTCGAGGGAGATCCTGCTCGAGTTGGGGTATTCACACTCCGATATCGAGGCCATGGTTGAGGGCCGCGTCGTCCTGGACGGAGCGACATGACCGAGACCGGCGAGGTCGCCCGCCCAGCCCCCATTCTCACGGACGACAACCGCTTGTATTGGGACGCGGCCCGCGTCGGCCGGCTCGTGGCACAAAGGTGCCAGGTCTGTGGCCGGTTGCGCCATCCTCCGCGTCCGATGTGTCCGCACTGCCACTCGCTCGACTTCGAGATCGTGGACCTGGGGGGCGACGGTGTGGTCTACAGCTACGCCATCCTCCATCATCCCCAGAACCCGGCATTCGAGTATCCGGTTGTCGCCGCCCTGATCGATCTCGAGGAGGGGATACGAGTCCTGTCAAACCTGGTCGAGATCGACCCCACGGACGTCGTGATCGGAATGCCCGTCACCGTCGACTTCCGTCCCACCCGCGAGGTAGGGGTGGTGCCGGTGTTCAAGCCGAGGCAGGCAGTCCATGAATAGCACGCTCCAGGACAAGACGGCCATCGTCGGCATCGGACAGACCGAATTCTCCAAAGCGGCCGGACGGAGCGAGACACAGCTCGCCGCTGAAGCCATACTCGCTGCGCTGGCCGACGCTGGGCTCAGCACCGCCGATGTGGATGGACTGGTCAGCTACACGATCGACCCAGTGGAAGAGACCGAGCTCGTCCGGTCGTTGGGGATTCCCGAGATCCATTTCTCCAGCCGCGTCCCCTATGGCGGCGGCGGCTCGCAGGGGGTGCTCCTGCACGCAGCGTCAGCGGTCGTGGCAGGTGTTGCTGACGTCGTGGTCGCCTACCGCGCCATCAAGGCACGCTCGGGCGAGCGCTTCGGCCGAGCGGCCGTGGGCGCCAGGGGGACGTCTGCACACTCCGGTTCCACGGCAATGCAGTGGTGCACTCCCTATGGCGTGCTGACTCCGGGATCGTGGATGTCGCTCAACGCGGTGCGCTACATGCACGCCTTCGGTGCGACCAGCGAGGATTTCGGACGCGCGGTGGTGCAATTCAGGGACTACGCAGCGAACAATCCGAACGCGCATTTCTACAAGAGACCCATCACGCTTGATGAGCACCAATCGTCTCGATGGATTGCCGAACCCGCCATCCGGCTCTTTGACTGCTGCCAGGAGACCGATGGCTCCGTGGCGCTGGTCGTCACCTCCGCCGAACGCGCATCCGCCAGCAACGAACCAGTCCTCATCGCGGCGGCAGCCAACGCCGGTCTGTTCGAGGAGGAGATCGCCAGCAACCATTACACCAGGGACATCGCGGTCATGGAGGGGTGTGCCGCAATGGCTGGTCGATTGTTCGATGGTCATGGGATCAAGCGGTCGGACATCGACGTCGCCATGATCTACGACGCCTTTTCCCCGATGTTCTTCTTGCAGCTCGAGGCCCTCGGGTTCTGCGGTCCGGGCGAGGCCAAGGATTTCATTGCCGACGGCAATCTCGGTCCGAGAGGCGGGCTTCCGTGTAACACGAACGGGGGCCTCATCGGAGAGGGCTATATCCACGGGCTCAATCTGACCACGGAGGCAGTACAGCAACTCCGAGGAAACTCGTCGAACCAATTGCCCGATCCCTCCACGGCCCTCATCTGTGCCAGCCGAACGGGTGTGATCCTCAGATGTCCCTGAAGAGGGCGTCGAGGCCGACATCGGCGCCGTCACCGTCGGAGAGAGCAGCCAGTCGGGCGAGGAAGGGAGCAGCAATGACCATAATGGAGGAGCGCAAGAATCCGCAGAGTGGCGAGCTTCTGATCTCAGCCGACAGTCACGTGGCCATCACCCATGATCAGGTCCGAGCGCATCTGACGCCGAGCTTGTACTCGGACTACGACGCGGCGGTCACAGCATTCGCGCAGCGCATGGCACGGGGCGCTGCGGCAGCCAACCAGGCTGGCATGAAGATGAAGCGCAGCGACGACGACTCCCACATCGGGGCCAACGCCGTCTTCAAGCGGGCCGGCTACGGGGACCCCCGCGAGCGGTTGCGGGACATGGACCAGGACGGCGTCGAGGTCGAGGTCTTGTACTCCGAGGTCAGCGCGTTCAGGTACATCCCGGACCTGAAGACCGGTGCCGCCGAGGCCACTCGCGCGTTCAACGATGCCCTCGATGAGTTTGCCTCGGCGGATCGCGAACGTCTTTGCGTGTCCTACCAAATTCCGATCCACGACATCGATTTTGCCGTGTCCGAAGTTCAGAGGATCGCGGATCGCGGAGGAAGGTCCCTCCAGCTACCGGTGTTTCCCGCCGAGTTCGGCCTGCCCGACTACTACGACGATCGCTATGACCGGCTCTTCTCGGCGATCGAGGAGACCGGTCTGCCCGTGTGCTGCCACATCGGATTGAATACCAGTCTGGACGACCTGAGCCGGAGAGACCCCACGCCGCAGAAGGGAATCATGGTGGTGATGTCACCCCTGATGACGGCCGAGGCCTTCGGCATGTGGATTCTCACGGGTCTGCTCGCCCGACACCCGAAGCTCAAGCTCGTGTTCGTCGAGCCGGGACTGGCATGGGTTGCCTGGTGGCTCCACACCGTCGACGACATGGTGCGCCGTCAGGGCTACGAGTTCCCCGGGTTGACCGAATTGCCGACCTTCTACTTTCACCAGAATGTCTACCTGACCTTCATCGAGGAGGACTTCTCTCTCGCGCTCCTCCGGGACAGAATCGGGGTGCACAACATCATGTGGTCATCCGACTACCCCCACCCGGTCACGTCATGGCCCAGGTCGCGGGAGGTAGTGGAGAAGCAGTTCCACTCGATTCCCACCGACGCGCGAGAACTGATCTTGTCCGGCAACGCCATCAGAGTCTGGAATCTGTCGAAATAGCGGGATGGCGAGACCTGGCATCACTGCGCCGGCGCCGAGCGAACCGTTGCCCCGGATCGTCCGACGAGAGCGGCGGCACGAGCGCGATACCGGTCCGAACGGAGCGGCGGAGCCGGGGAAACGGGCTGGATCCGGGTCATCGAGGCGTGGCTGAGGAGTTGCACGCGCAGCCATGGCCGCGGAAGCCGTCGAAAGATCGTCCATCCTCATCGACGTGAGTACGGTGGCGCCTCCGGGTTGTGAGCGGCTGTCCGTGGACTTGTTCGCCTCGGAGGGGCTTCGTGCGGACCCCTTGCTGTGGGTGTGCGTTCCGGGCGGTGGGATCAACCGCCGGTACTTCGATCTCGAGGTGGCGGGGCAGGCCGACGCCTTCAGCATGGCCCGGTATTTGGCAACACGGGGCGACCTCGTGGTCACGATCGATCCCCCCGGAGTCGGGGACAGTGACCTACCCGACGATGGCTACACGCTGTCCCCCGCCGCCGTCGCCGACGTCCTCGCCGCGGCGGTCCAGACCCTCGAAGTCGACCTCGGGCATGGGGGGATGGCAGCGGCGGGACTCGGCCGGCTCGTGCCGAGGGCACGGCTGGGCCTTGGACATTCTGCGGGGGCGCTCCTCGTCGCCTGCCAGCAAGCCCGTCATCACACCTACGACGCCCTCGCCCTGCTCGGCTTCTCCGCCTCGGGCCTTCCCGGGGTGCTCAACGACCAGGAGCTCCGATATGTCGGGAGGCCGGCGGAGCTCGCCCAGGCGGTTGCGGACCTGTCGCAGGCGCGGTTCGGCGAGCCGTTGCCTCAGTGGTCGAACAGCAGCGCCGGTGAACTTCAGCCCGGCTCCCTGTCGTCAGTGGTCGACGCTGCGCTGGCGGCTGCAAGTTCCCGGTTGTTGGCACTGGTCGGAATGACCGCCATCGTGCCGGGATCGGTGCAGCCCCAGCTCGATCAGCTCCGGGACCCGATCTTCGTCGCTCTCGGCGAGCACGATCTCGCCGGCAAGCTGGACGTCCTTCCCGCTCAGTTGCCGGCGTGCGATGATCTCACCCTCTTCCGACTCCAGGGTGCCGGTCACAACCACAACGTGGCGGTCAACCGCAAAGTTCTGTGGAAGCGAATCGCGCGCTGGGGTGACTCAGTGGCACCAGACTAGGCAACGGTGTCGGACGACCTCGCGGGATCTGATCCCGACCTCGGGAGGCTGACTTTCAGCGACCGCCCGCCCCGCGCCGAGCCACGGTCGTCGACCGCGCCATCGACCGACACCCGGCCTTTGGCCCCGGCATCCACCTCTGCGCTGACATCGGGAGCCCTAGAGTTGCCGTCGTGACGATCAAGCCAGAACCGACCGCGCCCAGCGGGGGGCGTCGAGAGCGATCCGGCGGCAGCGGTGAGGTCGACACCCGCGACCGGGTGATCAGTGCGGCCGTTGCGTGCATCATTGACCTGGGGTTCTATCGAGGCTCGAGCACGAACGAGATCGCTCGCAGAGCAGGGGTGACCTGGGGGGTCATCCAGCACTACTTCGGTAACCGAGAGGGCCTCATGCTCGCCGTCCTGCAGGACGGAGCGCGACACATGGTCCAGACGGTGGCGGAAGCTCGCATTGACGGAGCCACGGTCGAAGAGCGGATCGCGCAACTCATCGATGTCTTCTCCGCTCATTACGCAAGGCCGGACTACATGGCCAGTCTGCAGGTGCTGCTGAACATGGATCATGATCCCCGAACGAGCTCGGCGGTCCGCCAAACAATGCTGGAGGTCGCAGAGCAGTCCCATGCCCATGTCCGCCGGCTGCTGCGGGAGGCCCTGGGACCCGCCATGAACAAGCCCGACTTGGCCACCACGATCTTCCTCGTCATACGTGGATTCGGACTCAGCGAACAGTTGCTCGACTCCATGGCATACGACACCGTTGCTCCGAAGCGAGATCGAGTCGCCCGACATCGCCGACTCCTGTCCGAGATCCTGGCCCCGTATGTCGAGATTGCGGCAGCCACCGTCGATCGCTGAACGGTACGGGGAGGGGCCCGCGAGCGAGACACCGCTCACGATCGCGCACCTCACCGCCGCGACATCCGAATGCGGTGTGGCACGAACATCCTGTTCGCTCTCATAGAGAAAAGGGGAAGGGTATGTCGGGTCCGCTCGAAGGACAAAGAGCAATCGTGATTGGGGGTGGGTCCGGAATCGGTCTCGGCGCGGCTCGCCTCCTGGCACGAGACGGTGCCTTCGTGACCATTGCCGGTCGGACAGAGGAGAAGCTTCGAGATGCCGCCGCGGCGCTCGGGGAAGAGGGGCTCGAGGTCCAATACGTGACCTGTGATGCCCTCGACGGCGAATCGGTCCAATCCGCAGTCGAGGCGGCGGCTGACGCTGATGGAAGGCTCGATATCGCAGTCGTGGTTCCAGGAGGGGGGAGCGTAAGGTCCGTTCTCCTCTTCGCCGACGACGAATTCAGCCAACAGGTGGATCTGAACGTCCGACCGGTGTACCTCCTGTTGAAGTACGCCGGGCGCGCCATGGTCCGAAACGGATCGGGGTCCTTCGTGGCCATCTCGTCGACGGCATCGGTCTTTTCCGCTCGTTATCTCGCTTCGTACAGCGCGGGGAAGGCTGCGGTGGACCAGCTCGTCAAGGTCGCGGCGAACGAATTGGGTTCGTTTGGAGTCCGGGTGAACTCCGTTCAGCCAGGATTGACTCGGACACCCACGACGCAAGGTACGTTCGAGAACCCCGACATGCTCGCCGCATTCGTGCGTGGTCAGGCAATTGAGCGCCCCGGTGAGGTAGAAGACGTCGCGAACGCTGTCCGGTTCTTTGCTGGACCAGAATCGTCGTGGATCACCGGCCAACAACTGGCGGTTGACGGTGGCCACACGCTCAGGGCATTCATCGACTATGCCGAGTTCCTTCCACTTCCCGACCTCTTGTCCAACATCTAGCCCCTTCAAGTGCGCCAGAGGAGTCTGTCCGTGTCCCTACTCACCGAGAAGGTCGCAATCGTCACAGGCGCGGCGGAAGGCATTGGTCGCGGCATAGCTCGGATGTTCGTCGACGAAGGCGCTCACGTCGCCGTGGTTGACATCAACGGGCCATCCGCCGAGGTCGTCGCGGCAGAATTGAAGGCGAAGGACCCGGCCACGACGGCTATCCGATGCGACGTGGGGGATCGCAATCAGATCGACCACTGTGTGACCAAGGTCGTCGACGTCTTCGATCATATCGATATCCTGGTGAACACGGCCATTGCTGGTGCACCCCGTGTGCCACTGCTCGAGACGACCGAAGATCTGGCGGAGTTGATGTGGCGTACTGGTCCTCTGGCCACGATGCACTTCATTCAGGCGTGTTATCCCCACATGCGCGATCGTGACGCAGCCGTGATCAACTTCGCGTCGGGGGCAGGCGTGTCCGGCAACGTGGGGTACGCAGCGTACGGACCGGCCAAGGAAGGTATCCGATCCCTCACCAAGGTTGCTGCGCGCGAGCTTGGCAAAGACGGGATCCGCGTGAATGCCGTACTCCCCGTGGCCAAAACCCGCCTGCTCCAGGACTGGGCAGAAGAGATGCCAGAGGTCGCCGCGGCGACGGAACGATCGATCCCACTCCGACGCTTCGGTGACCCGGACCTCGATATTCCGGCGGCGGTGGTCTTCCTCGCGAGTGACTACGCGAGATACGTGACCGGGCACTCGCTCGAAGTCGACGGGGGCTCTGGTCTCTTTTGAGCCGACGGCGGCAAAACTCGCTTCACCGCAGGGGACGAAGAGACGCCCCGACGCGGCGGTTTTGCCGACGGTCCTCCGGGTATGGCCCTGTCTGCCGTCGGACCCTCGGACCCGCTACCGGAAATGCGGATTCGTTCCTGTCGCATTCGGATGAAGGAGAGACCAATGCCCCAAGCCACCTGGAGCGCCAAGCGAGAGCGCCAGTACGAGCACATCAAGTCCGGACTCGAGCGCCGCGGGGATTCCGAAGCTGAAGCAGAGGAGATCGCGGCGAGGACGGTGAACAAGGCACGGGCTCGCAGTGGGGAAGCCAAGCGCTGGAGTTCGATTTCCACCCAGGACATCTCGTCCGGTCGCCGCGGTGGGCTGCGCTCCCACCGTGGGCCCGGCGGACCGACCCGGGACCAGCTCTACGAGGAGGCTCGGCGCACGGGCATCGAAGGCCGGTCCAAGATGAACAAGGCCCAGCTTGCTCGGGCGGTCGGCCGCTGAGGGCCCACGCCGTCAGCGGGGTCGCCCGACGCCAGCTCGAGGCGGCAGCGAAGACGATCTCCACGGCTGCCAGGTGGCGTACCAACTCCGATATGGGCGCTCCGGGTGTTGTGGGCGTCGCCGGGCCTTGGAGGCGACCTTGGACGCCACCAATGTGAGCACCGGGGCCGACGAACGATCTTCCGTCCACGATTCTTCGTCAACCAGATCTGGGACGACCGGCAAGGCTGCTCTTCTCATTCCTTTCCTCCCAGTTTGGTCTTCGCATGTGTTCCTACCCAGCTCTCGGAGACTCAACCACGGGCGCCGAGCTGGAGAAAAGCGGTGGCCCAGCCGCCGGCCAGGCATTCGCGGTAGGGATCCCAAGCGACGACCGCGTCGAGGCGATGATGGTCGAAAAGCGCTCGATGTGACCGAATCAATCCATGTTTCGATCGCCACGGCGATCCGGGCGTGGAACGCGGTGGCGAACACCAAGGCTCCGACGGGGGTGAGGCTCGAGCCGTCGTGAACCGGCCTGCGCAGAGATCATCCCGAACGAGCGCTTAATTGTCCATCTCTCGGGTATCACATTCACGGACAGCTCGGGATCGGGGATCTTGGTAGCCCATGACAGTCGAAGCGAACTTCTCCAAGCAGCCTCGTTCCGTTGCGCTTGCTCGTCGCTTCACCGAGGAGGTCCTGGGTGGAGTCCCGACGTCAACTGCGAACGAGATCGTGCTCATGGTTTCCGAGCTCGCGACCAACGCGGTCGTCCATGCCGCCACTACCTTCCGCCTCAGCATCGAGAGAACAAACAAACTCGTGCGCGTCGAGGTGTTGGATGGAGGTGGTGAACACACCCACCTTCGGTCGCCATCGAACATGGACTTGCACGGCCGTGGGTTGCAACTCGTCGACACTCTCTCTGACCAATGGGGTACGACAGAGTGCGGCGAGAACGGAAAGACCGTGTGGTTCGTGCGCAATCTCGTGACCGATGGCCCCGGCGGGCGCGACCAGGAGGTTCTGATAGGCGAGGTCCGACCACGGTGGCCTCGGGGGACCGGTCCGAGCGCGCCCCCGACCTCGGGTCGCCAGATCCGCTCGACGTGACCGTCGCCGTCTGACCCCCTACTGCTTCACGCAGATGGCGTGTGGGCAAGCCCGCCGGCTTCGTGTGTCTGCCTCGACGTCTTCGTGGAACGATACTGGAATGGCGATCCCGCTGATGCTGGCCACCTTGACCGACCGCCGCGACTTCGGCGCCGATTGGCTGCTGGAGCGCAAGCTCGACGGCGAGCGCTGCGTCGCAAGCAAAAGGGGCAGCGACGTGCGGCTCGAGTCGCGCTCCGGCAAGGACCTCACCAGCACCTACCCCGAGGTTCGCGCGGCTGTGGCGCTTCAACGCGCCAGCGACCTGCTGCTCGATGGCGAGGTGGTGGCCTACGACGGTGAGCAGACGTCGTTCACTCGGCTCCAACAGCGCCTCGGGGCGACCCAGCCGTCTCCGGAGCAGGTGGCCAAGTACCCGGTCGTCTACTGCGTCTTCGACATCTTGGAGGTCGACGGGGTGGATGTGACGGACCGGCCACTCGTCGAGCGTCGCGCCCTGCTGATGAGCACGATCCGGTCGGGCCCGGCCCTGCAGCAGACCGAGGCCTGGCGTGACGACTCCCAGCGGCGGTTTGCCGCAGCTTGCCAGTCCGGCTGGGAGGGGCTCATCGCAAAGCGCGCCGACGCGCCCTACGTCGCGGGTCGCTCGAAGGACTGGTTGAAGCTGAAGTGTGTCTGGGAGCAGGAATTCGTCATCGGCGGTTACACGAATCCCGCCGGCAGCCGGACTGACTTTGGTGCCTTGCTCGTCGGTTACTACGAGGGTGGCTCGCTACGGTATGCCGGGAAGGTCGGCACCGGCTACTCCACGGCGACGCTCCACGACCTCGGTATTCGGCTTCGCAAGCTGGAGACAGCCGTGCCCGCGTTCGTTGACGTGCGACCGGTACCGCGCGGCGCGGATTGGACGCGGCCCGAGCTCGTCGCTCAGATCGGTTTTGCCGAGTGGACGACCGACGCTCGGCTTCGGCAGCCGCGCTTTCTCGGGCTGCGCGACGACAAGAGCCCGGCTGAGGTGGTCCGGGAAGGCACGCCCGCCTCGTGACCGTCTCGGACGTCACGAGTCACCCGACGTTCCTCCCGCATGACGACCGGACAGCACGGTGATCTCGAGACGGCGAATGGATTCTGGGTCCGCAACGAATTCGATGGCCGTGATCCTCCCCAGTTCCGTGACGAAACGGAAGACGACCCTGGGCTTCCCACCGGGAGCCCACGTTGCTCCGAATGTTCCGTCGACCAGAGCGAGCTTGGCGGCGGCAGCTCGCCCCGCGAACGTCTCGGCGACTGCCCGAGCCCCACGAACCTGCGCTGCCAACGCCGGCGCCCCGTGGTCTCTCCTCGAGGCCGCCATGGCGACAGCGGTCGCATCCGCCTTGAGCGCAACCTGCGGATCGAGCAGCGACAGCAGGGCTTCGAAATCACCTCGGCGCGACGCGGCAAGGAAGGCGTCGACGATCTCGCGCTGACGGGCAGGTGGTCCCGCTCGGGCATCCGCGCCCTGGACGCGCCGACGGGCCCTGCTGGCCAGTTGCCGTGCCGCCGCCGGAGAACGTTCCAAGATGGATGCGATCTCGTCGAATGAGACGGCGAACATGTCGTGCAGCACCAAGGCGACGCGTTCTGCGGGATCGAGCGTGTCGAGCACGACGAGCATGGCGATGCCGACGGACTCCGCCAGAATCGCTTCTTGCTCCGGGCCGACGTCGTGCTCCGATTCGAGCCCCTTGTCGGAGAGGTCCATGCCCGAAGGCTGGTCTCGCCGGGAACCTCGTGTCCGCAAATGGTCGAGAGCGAGGCGTGAGATGACTGTGGTGAGCCAACCACTCAGATTGACGACCTCGGAAGTGTCCGCGCGGTTCAGCCGCAGCCAGGCTTCTTGGACAACGTCTTCCGCGTCTGCCCGAGAGCCGAGCATCCGGTAGGCGAGGGCTTCCAGGCGGTTCCGCTCAGCTTCGAAGCGTTCGGTCAGCCAGTCGTCATGTCCCATCGGTCACATTCCTCGGTGCTCATTCGTCATGACAACTGACGAACGAAGACGACGCGATGTGACAACGACATGCAGCGCGGGCACGCGGTTCGGGGCTCGCCGCCATGACGCCCAATCGCGGGGATGCCGCGGTCTCCGACACGCCAGGTCGCGACGTCGCCGCTCGAGCCCTCGTGCACGCAGCCGCACAGTTCCCTGCCTGCCCCTGGGCACGCAGCACGGTGACGCCTTCTCGATCCGTCGTACGCGCGTGCTCGGGCTTCTTCGCACTCTCGATGGCGCGCACGTGTTCCCTCCTGTGAGTGTCGGTGAGCTGGTCGTAGGCAGCGCGGGCGACCGGATCGGCGTCCAGGGCACGGGCGAAGTCCGCGGGCTCGACCACGACAGGGCTCCACGACGTCTTGCGGGACCTCCAACCCCCTCATTGGCTCGGGGGGCTCGACGTAGGCTCGAAACTTCAAGATCTGCTCCTGCCCCCTGCCATCTCGCTGGAGTCCGCTCAAAGGGGCTCATGGTCACAGTGCTCGGTCGACATCCGTCATACCAGCGTTGGGGGAGAGCCCGTCGATGTGACAGGCCAGGCGCCCGACGACCTTGACCGATGATGACACCCCGGAGGACCGCGATGCACGATCGGATGAAGAACCCGGCCGTGATCGTCCCCGAGGCCATGCAGGCCATCCAGGCTCTGGCCCAGGCCACCTACAACGGAGGCGTGTCTCCGGTGACGCTTTCACTGATCCACCTGCGGGCAAGCCAGATCAACGGCTGCAGCTGGTGCGTGCGGTCCGGCGCTGCCCAGGCCAGCAGGAGAGACGAGAGCGAGGACCGGCTGGCGACCGTGGCCGCCTGGCGGGACGCGCCGTATTTCACCGACGCCGAGCGTGCGGCGTTGGCCCTGTCCGAGGCCGTCCGACACTACGACGAGGAAGGACGGGCGGCGCTCCTGCTGTCGATCGCCACGACCAACTTCTTCAACCGACTCAACGTCCCGACCAGGCAGGTTGCCGGCGCCTGGGTCACCTGAGGGGTCGTTCCATCAGTAGCCATGGCCGAACACCGAGGAGGAAGCGAGCTTATGAAGACGATGACATGCAAACAATTGGGTGGACCGTGCGATCTCCCGCACCATGGAGATACCGCTGACGAGGTCATAAAGGCGCAGGACCGACATCTGAAGGACGTCGTCACCGAGGGTGATGAAACGCACGAGAGTGCCTTGAAGGAGATGAAGGGAAGGTGGAGACACCCCCTGTCCGGAATGGGGTGGTACCGGAAAGCCAGGCGCGATTTCGCCGCCCTTCCCGAGGACTGATTGGTCAAGACCACGAAGGATCGCGGTGGTCCGTCTTCGCGGTGCCGAGCAACCCAGCGGATCCCATCTGGGAGCCGGAGGCGGATCACCGCTCTTGGTGGCAGAACCCTTCAAATCTCGGTGGCCGATGACGGTTCGCCGTTCATGCCGTCGCCTCACGGACCGGCACGATGGGCGCCGGGTAGCCGAGGCGGGCGAGCTCGCGATGCCCGAGGCGCCACGGCTCGTGGATCATGGCCGAGTCGAGTCCGCGGAGCTCAGGCACGTGGCGGCGGACGTAGGTACCCTGCGGATCGAACCGGTGTCCCTGGCGCGTGGGGTCCAGTACCCGGTGGGGGTTCGCGCCCGTGCCGCGTCCGGCCATCCACTGCCAGTTCAAGTTGTTGAGCGCCACGTCCGCGTCCACGAGGTATTCGAGGAAGTGTCGAGCGCCGACGCGCCAGTCCAGTCCGAGCTGCCGGGTGAGGAACGACGCTGCGATCATCCGGGCACGGTTCGGAAGGAATCCTTCCAGCGCCAGCTGCCGCATCGCTGCGTCGACAATTGGCAGGCCGGTGAGGCCCTGGCGCCATGCCTCGAATCCCCTTGGGTCCCTCCGGGGCCGACCTCCTCGGTCGACGTAGTTGGACCATGCCGCCTCCGGTCGCGCCGCGAGGATCTGCATGTAGAAGTCGCGCCAGCACAGCTGCCGCAGGAAGGGCCCGCCGCCAGGCAGCTCAGCGAGGGCGGCCTCGACCTGGAGCGGGGAGAGACAGCCGAAGTGCAGGTCCAGCGAGAGCCGGGAGGTCGCCGGCTCGGCGAGGTGGTCCCGGTGCTCGCCGTAACGGGCGATGTCTCCCCCGGCCCAGCCGGCAAGGCGCGCCGACGCGGCCTGCTCGCCCCCCCGGCCGACGGCGGGCGGTCGAAGTCGCTGTGTGGCGGGAGCCGCCGTCGGCCGGGCTCGGGACCTTGGGCCGGTACGGTCGAGCGCCGACAGCGAGGAGGGTGGGGGGAGGAGCTTCCGGCGAGGCGTGGTCAGCCACCGCCGGTAGAAGGGCGTGAAGACGCGGTAGTGGTCGCCGCCGGTCGGCGTGACCATTCCCGGCGGCACGATCGTGAGGCCCGGGCTCCGGCACACCTCGACGGTGTTTCCCGCTGCCGTCTCGAGGCAGGCGAACCGTCTCCGGGCGTAGGGCGTCACGTCGTCGCTCAGGTGGATCGACCGGGCGCTGGTTTGGGCAGCGAGCCCGAGGACCTCCTGTACCCAATTGCCCTGCCGCACCTCCAACCGGGATCCCAGCCGCCGAAGGGAGGCGTGGAGATCCGCAACGCACTCCGAAAGGAAGAGGGTCCGGAGCGAGTGCATGGGCCTCCCCGACCGGAGTGCGTCGTCGTGTATGAATGCGCAGACCACCTGTGAAGCCCGTGCCGCCGCGGCAAGCGCGGGGTTGTCGGCGACGCGAAGGTCGCGCGTGAAGACGACGAGTGCGACGCGGCCATCGTCCGTCACCAGTCGCTCCCGAGCCCGCTGTGCGTCGCGCACCAACTCCACAGCCGGCGGCCGTCCTCCCGGCGCCCGTCATGGGGTCGGGTCCAGGGCAGGTCGTGCTCGGCACGGAGGTGTCGGTCGTGCCAGAACCCGTCTTCGACCGCCACCGAGGCGGACACCCCTGGCGCCGGCGACGGCCGTGCCGCTCCGGCGGCGAGCCAGACGGCCGTGTCGGCGCCCTCCTCGGGTTGGCGCAGAAGCGGACGGAGGCGGGTGAACGAAGGGAGACCGCTGGCCAGACCCGGCGTGTCGACCCAGCCAGGGTGCATGGCGTAGCTGGCGACGCCCCAGATCGACCAGCGCCGTGACCACTCGCCGGCCAAGACCACCTGAGCCCGTTTGGCTCTGGCGTAGGCTCGAACGCCGTCGTAGTGGCCCGTGGGCATCACGAGACGGTCGAGGTCGAGCCGCTCGGCGTACATGCCGCCCGACGACACCGTGACGATGGTCGAGCCGCCGGCGTAGCGCAGGTGGGGGGCGAGGCGCTCCGTCAGTCGGTAGGGCCCCAGCACATGGGTCGCCACGGTCAGTTCGACACCGTCGGCGGAGACCGCGTACTGAGCGAGGAGTGCCCCGGCGCAATGCACGAGCCCGTCGAGCCGGTCGTCTACGGAGCCGAAGTGCTCGGCGAAGGCGTCGACTGCCGCGCCGTCGGCCACGTCCAGGAGCGCTCCCTCGGCCCGGCCGCCGGCCGAACGTATGGCACCGGCCACCGTTTCGGTCCGGTCTGGGTCGCGTCCGACGACCCAAACCTTGGCGCCGAGGCTCCCCAGCGACAGCGCGGTCGCTCGGCCGATGCCGGAGGACGCCCCCGTCACCACGACCACCCGCCCGTCCAGACGCGGCGGCTGCGGCCAGGGCCGTGTCGCCCGGCGGACGACAAAGCCGATGCGGCTGAAGCTGCCGACGATTGTCGCCTCGAGCAAGCGGTCGAGTGCCGTCGCCAACGGGCCGGGTCGGGGGTTTGCCACGGCTCGCCCCGCGTCGCCCTCGGTCGGGTGGACGGGCGCGGCACTCGGTGCAGGGACCACGGTGCCCTATTTTAGTGCTAAATCAGCCACCGTCTCTCGCGGGATCCCGCGTGGCCGGATTCGGACCCACCGACGAACCAGTACGACCGAGGACCTGACCCTTCATGGCGACAGACTGTGTTCGCCGCCAACCCGATCGTCCGGCTCACCACCGGGAGGTCGGAGCCTCAAATGTTCCCCCCGCGAGGAAGTGCGCAGGTGAGGGCCGGTCCGAGCCCCAGGCCTCTCCGCCATGCCGGAGAACGCCTCTCCCGCACCCGGCGATCGGCACCTGGGGGCGGCGGCCAGGTCTGCCTATGATGCGGACGGGACGACCCGGATGGACGAGCCTCAGGGATCACGTGGACATTTTTAAGGAGTTCACCTTCGAGGCGGCCCATCGGTTGCCGAACGTGGAGCCCGGGCACAGATGTTCGCGGTTGCACGGGCACTCGTTCCGAGTCAGGGTGCACATCGAGGGCCCGGTCGACGAACACTTGGGCTGGGTCCGCGACTTCGCCGACCTCAGCGAGCCGATGCGGCCGTTGCTCGAGCAGCTCGACCATCACTACCTGAACGAAGTCGAGGGACTGGAGAACCCGACCAGCGAGCGGCTTGCCTGTTGGATCTGGGAGCACCTGCAGCCCGGCTTGCCCGAACTGTCCCAGGTGGTGGTGCAAGAGACCTGTACGACCGGCTGCGTCTACCGCGGCGAATGAGCCTTCCCGGTGCCGGCGCCCGTCGTGTGGCCGTTCTGGCCAGCGGCGGCGTGGACAGCGCGGTGCTCGTCGCCGATCAGAGCCGTCGGGGCGAGGTGGTGCAACCGATCTACATCCGCTTCGGTCTCGCCTGGGAAGGGGCCGAGGAGCAGCACCTCCGCCGGTTCCTCGCCTCGCTGCCGGCGGACTGCCCGGCGCGGCCGCTCGTGGCGCTCGAGTTCCCGGTGGCCGACGTGTACGGCTCGCACTGGAGCGTGTCGGGAGCGGCGGTGCCCGACGAGGACACGCCCGACAGCGCGGTGTACCTCCCGGGACGCAACCTGCTGCTGCTGGCCAAGTCGAGCGTCTGGTGCGCGCTCAACGACTTCGGGGTCCTGGCGCTCGGCACGCTGAAGGGGAACCCGTTCGCGGACAGTGGGGCGGAGTTCTT
This sequence comes from uncultured Acidimicrobiaceae bacterium, assembly GCA_963789235.1. Lineage (GTDB taxonomy): Bacteria > Actinomycetota > Acidimicrobiia > Acidimicrobiales > RAAP-2 > Bog-473. Next base: position 466,360 of record CAWBJX010000004.1, read on the forward strand.
CGAGGGCCTCGCCTCGCTGGCCAGTCTGGCGCTCGACCGGCCACTCGCCGTCGAGACGCCCTTCGCCGGGCTCACCAAGGTGGAGGTGCTGGAACGTGGCCGGGATCTGGCCCTGGAGCTCACCTTCTCGTGCATCGACCCCCAGGAAGGCGAACACTGCGGCCGTTGCAACAAATGCGCCGAGCGGCGCCGGGCGTTCGCCGCGTCGGGACTGGCCGATCGGACGCCCTACGCGGACCACTGAGCAGGTGCGCCGGGTCTATGTGGCGCCGATTTCCTTCGGGCTCGGGGACTTGGTGGTTTCGCTCCCCATCGTCCAGGCGCTGATCGCCGACGGTGGCAGAAAGGGTCACGAGACCTGGTTGGTGGCGCGGTCGGCCTCTCAGGCACGCCTTTCCGAACGGATCCCCGGTCTCGCCGGCTGTGTGGACGAGGACACGTTTCAACCGGTCTCCGGCGCGGACCGGGTGGTCGATCTGCGCGACCATCCGCTCCAGCGGGACCATTGGTGGGGTTCCCCCGAGTTCGAGGCGGCGTTCGGGCCGCTCGACATCAACCAGATCCTCGAGCGGATGGCCCGTGACTTCGGCATCGAGGCCGACTTCTCGGCCCCGATGCCGCTTCTCTCCTCGCCGGTGCCCGGGCTCGACCGCACCGTGCTCCTCGTGACCGAGACCGACGGTCCCGCCAAGGCCTGGCCGGCCACCACGTGGGAGTCCCTCGCGGCGCAGCTGGACGGCCGCTTCGACGTCAGGCGGGTGACCCGGACGACCGCGGTGGGAGACCTCGACCCGCTCGCCGTCCCCGCGTTGGCGCTCCCGAGCCCCGGGGCGGCCGTCGACGCCCTCTCGTCGTGTCGCGGGGTCATCGGGATCGACACCGGGCTGACCCACATCGCCGTGCAGCAGCGAACGCCGACGGTCACCATCTGCCGGCACACTTCGCCCTACGTCCGGCCCTGGTCCCACGCCCGCGCTCTGCGCGGCGCGCCCTGCGATCCGGCCTGCGTGGCCGAGGAGCGAGCGTCGGCCTACAACGATCGCGTCAGCCTCCGGGGCTTCCGATGGCGGCCCCGGGTGTGCCCCTCCGGGCAGAAGTGCCTGGCCGAGCTCCAACCGGAGCAGGCGGTGCGCCTGTTCGACGAGCTGGCATGACGGTGCCGGCGGGTGCCGACCAGCCGGTGGGGGTGGACGCTCACCCCGAGGTCGGCGTGCGGAACTCCCAACCGGAGGGGATCGGGCGCGTCGCCGAGCTGGGGGACTTGGTGGCCTGGAACAACCTCGGACGGAACGTCGTCTTCGCCGACCGGCGGTGGCGACCGGTCGCCGTCTTTGGCACCACCTCGTTCCCGCACGACGACGAGCTCTCCCAGTACGACCTCGACGTGCACGCCATCCTGCGGCTCGCCGAGGAGGGCGAGGGCATGGTGGTGACCCTGAACCACCTCGGGTCGGTCCTCGGCTTCGCCGCGGCCGAGCTGGCGTTGTCGGGCGCACCCCGTCCGGGACTCTCCCCGTCGGGGCCGGTCAGACTCGTCCAGCCGGTGATCTCCGCCACGTTCGCCGACGATCTCGAGCGCACGGTGGCGGTCGGTGCGCGGCTGGTCAGCTCCCGACCGGCGTCCGCTCCCGACGGGGGCCTGCTGGTCTCCGAGCCGGTGCACGGAGCCTTCGGGAAATCGGCCCTCGACGCCGAGCTGGTTCTCGCAGGCTGGGGGCGGGTCACCGCCCTCTGCACCTTCGGCACCGGCCGCGAGCAGCTGGTGGCGGTGGGCGGTGAAGGCCGGGTCACGCTGGTGGCGCCGGACGACGGGCGGTTCGGGCGAAGACGGTTCGAGGTCGACCTGCCCCTCCGCGCCGCCGCCCTCGCCTGGGACGGCCGGCTGCTGTGGGTCGTCGGCAGCGAGCTCACGGCGTCCCCGGTCGACGACTACCGGTGGGAGGACCTGCACGGGGGCCGCTACGCCGGCCTCGATGCCTCGAACGGCCGGACCGTCGTCGCCGGCTACCTGCCCGACGAGGTGGCGTGGGGCAACGGTGGCGTGGCGGTCGTGCTGGCCGCCGGCCGGCTCTGCGCGGTGGGCAGGACCGGGCGCCTGCACTGGCTGGCTGACCCCGGGACGGGCCGGATCGTGTCCAGCGCCCCCCTGGCCGAGTCGTCGCTCGGCATCGCCCACGCGGCCGCCGTCGGTGACCGCGTCCTCTACGGATTCAACCGGGGCGGGTACCGCCTCTACGCCTCGGAGGCGAGGCCTCCGGGGCGTAGAGCTTGAGGTGCTCGTAGGGGACGAAGCGCCGCCGGCCGGCCCGCACGTCCTCCAGCAGGGCGTCGATCGCCACGGCCAGCTCGTCCAGCTGACCCCTCAGCCGCAGCAGCCGCCGGCCGAAATCGTCGTCGCCGTTCCCGGCCATCCGGGCCCGCCGGGTTCGGTCCAGGCGGATCGCCAGCACCGACATCCGGTCGAAGGCCATGGCCGGGCTCTCGGTCGAAGGGGTGGCGTCGGCCGACTGGACCAGCGCGGCATCGATGACGGCGTCGACGCGCTCGGTCAGGCGGTGGCGCTCCAGATTGAGGCGGTCGATCGAGCGCTTGGCCCGGGCGACGGTCGCGTCGTCCGCCCCCGGGCTCCGGGTGACGTCCTCGAGCTCCCACTGCTCCAGGTTCGAGCGGAGGAGGTCGAGCAGGAGCTGCATCACCCCGTCGGGATCGGGCCGGTCGGAACCCTCCGGGCGGTCTGACGGGTGCCGGTCGTCGGGCGGTCCTTGGGCTCCGAGCCAGTGGCCGAAGCGGCCCACCACCTCGCTCGCCGGTGGCATGGAGGGGTCGCCGGTCACCGGGGCGCCGCCGCCAGGTGCCGCAGGACGGATCTCGCCGCCAGGGACCCCTGCCCGATGGCGGTGGCGATTCGCCAGTAGGCGCCGGCGACGACGTCCCCGGCGGCGAACACGCCCAGGCGTGACGTCGCCAGCGTCTGGTCGACCACCACGGCGCCGGAGCGGTCGATCTCGAGCTGGTCCCGAACAAGGTCGGTCCGCGGGGCCTGGCCCACCTTCACCACCAGTCCGCCGGCTTCGACCGACCGACGTTCACCGGTGGCGCGGTGCACCAGCACCGCCTCCTCCAACCGGTCGTGCCCACGGACGCCGTCCAGCTCCCAGCCGGCGAGCTCGGTGATCCGCGGATCGTCGCGGAGCTGGCCCGCGAGGTCCGGTCGCGTGGTGAGGCGCTCGGAGCGGTGCACCAAGGTGACCGGGGACCCGCCCCGTGCCAGGGCCAGAGCATCGAGGGTGGCGTTGTCCCCGCCGCCGATCACCACCACCGGGCGGCCGGCGAATCGGTCGAGGTCCGACCCCAGCTCGTAGAGCACGTCTCCCCCGAAGGCGCCATGGACGGCGGCGGGTAGCCGCCGGGTACCCACCCCGGTCGCGATCACGATGGCGTCCGCCGCGAGGCGTCGGCCGGACGACTCCACCCACCGCTCGCCGAGGTCGATCCGGTCGACCGGCCACGATCGGCGGGCCCGCTCGCCCAGGATGGCAGCCGACCTCACGACCGCTTGCGGCAACGGGTGCGCGTCGTCGTAGTCACCGCCCGCCACGTTGCGCACGTGGAACGGGATCTCGGTGATCTGGCCGCCGAGCTCCGCCTGCATCTCGAGCAGCACGGTGTCGAGTTGGATGTCGGAGCACTCGAGCGCGCAGCTCAAGCCGGCCATCCCTCCGCCGATGATGACGACCTGGTGGTGCTCTTCGGCTCCCGCCGGCCCGGCGCTCACCACATCGAACCTATTGGACTCGTCGGGAAGCCACAACCGCGTCCGCCGGCAGTGACGGGAACGTTCTGCTCATTTGGTGTTGCGGTTCGGCTCCGACGGCCCACGCCACGTGGTACCTCCATGGACGTGGATCGACCCGGCAGGGAGTGTCGCTCCGAGGTTACGATGACCGGCGTCTTCGTCGGCGTCGCGGGCCGCCAGTCGCGAGGCCCCATCGACGAGGAGGTCTGGCTGGCGAATGAGCGCATCATCCGACTCCACAGAATCACCGGGCCCGGCCGGCGCGGGTACCGGCGCAGCAGTGCACAAGGTCGTGGTCGTCACCGGAGCTTCGCAAGGAATCGGGGCGGGCATCGCGGACGCCTTCCGTCGTGCGGGATATGCAGTCGTCGCGACATCACGTTCCATCAAGGCTTCCGACCAAGGGGACTTCCTCACCGTGAGGGGTGACATTGCCGAAGCCGAGACCGCCCAGAGAGTCGTCGAGCTCGCAGTCGGTCGATTTGGGCGCATCGACAGCCTGATCAACGACGCGGGGATCTTCATCGCCAAGCCGTTCACGGAGTACACACCTGACGACTTGGCCGCGATCACCGCGGTGAACCTGACTGGGTTCTTTCACATGACCCAGCGTGTCATCCGGCAGATGCTGACCCAAGGGAGCGGCCACATCGTCAACATCACGACGAGCCTCGTCGACCAGGCCGACAGCAAGAGACCCGCGGCGCTCACGACTCTCACCAAGGGCGGTCTGGCGACCGTGACGCGCTCGCTGGCCATCGAGTACGCAGCGCGTGGCCTGCGAATCAACGCAGTGGCTCTGGGGGTCATTCAGAAGCCCACCGACGACCCGGCTTCCTATGAGGGTTTGGCCGACGTTCATCCGCTGGGCCGGCTGGGCAAGATACGCGATGTCGTGGAGGGGATCCTGTATCTCGAACGGGCCTCGTTCGTCACCGGAGAGATCCTGCACATCGACGGCGGCCAAGCCGCTGGCCACTGATCCGGCCATCGGGCGTCGTGATGAACGCTGGCTACGGCCGCGCGGGACTCCCAGCGAGGAGCGAATAGATCTCGACCATCGGCGCGGTTCCGTTCACACCGTTGGTCTGCCCGTTCTGCAGGAACAGCCCGCTCGAGTTGCGCTGGGTCCACATGTAGGTCGCGTAGGCCTGCGCCTCGGCGCCGTACGCACTGTTCGGCTGCACCTCGTTCAGCACCAACAAGTCCCGAAAGTAGATGGCGTTGAACGCCGGGCCCTGGCTCTGCAGCGTGGCTCCGGTCCCGAAGTACGACACCGCGGCCGCCGCCGTGTTCTCGGCCGCGCTCAGGTAGCTGCTGTTGGCGGTGATCTGGTAGAGCAGCACCCCGGCCCCGATCATCGCCCCTTGGTTGTAGCTCCAGATGGTGGTGTTGACGCTTCCTCCGGGATTGACGTGGTCGTAGTAGAGACCGTCGGACGACGCAAGGCAGGTATCGACCCACTGGTACATCCGTGTCGCCCACGACAGGTCGGTGGTGTCCTTGGTCAACTGGTAGAGCTCCAAGCCGGCCTCGGCGTTGGCGGCATTTGCCGTGGTGTTGCGCTGGCTCCCCGAGACGTCCTCCCAGAAGACACCACCCGGACAGCCGTCCGTCTGGCTCGTGTCCCAGCCCGTGACGACGAAGTCGAAGGTGTCTTGAGCCAGCGTGAGGTCGGTCGTGTTTCGAGTGAGCCCGTATGCGGTCAGGAGGTCCAGCGCCGACCAGGCGTTGTCGTCGTAGTACGTGTTCCCCCCCGGCCCCTCCGGAGGAGCGACCGCCGATTGGAACGCCTGGGGTTGGCGCGCGCCGCTCGGGCTGACCTCGTGGAGATCGGCGTAGGCCTGGAGCCCACTGACCCTCGCCTTCACGTCCGAGGCGTAGCTCGAGCCGCCCGGGATCCCGTCGAGGAACTCGGTTCCGACCATCGCGTTCGTGAACGGCCAAAGGCACGAGTACGGGTCGCAGGAGTTCGAGGGCAATCCTTGGTAGAGCTGAGCGGAGGACTGGTACAGATTCGACTGGAGAGCTTGATAGCTCGCCACGGCGTCCGCGTCGTCGGTCGACGAGGCGCTGCTCAGGGCCGTGGCATGGGCCTGGGTCGGCTCCGCGGCCGCCGCGCCCACGGCGCCACAGGCCAGGCACCCCATCACGACGGCCGCACCGATGACGACGACGGTCCCGGGCGATCGCAGTCGAAGCTTTCGCTCGTCGACCGAGGCGTTGCAGAGCCCTGTCCGGCGCAATGGCAGTTCCCTCCCGGGAGCAGTCTGGGGGGGACCGACGCAGAAGTCAACGCCGCGCACGCCGGAGCTCGACCCCGCCGGGCACGGTGTTCAGGCAAGAGGTCGTCTGCGCACCGTGATCCCTCGGCCCTGAGGACGCTCAATAGGATTCCGATCAGTATGCAATGCTCCCGGTAGAGTCGGCACCGTGGCGCAGAGCCCCACGCACCGAAGCTCGGGACCAAGGAAGAGACACGGGCATGAAGAAGCGTGACCTGCCGGAGACCGCGTCCCCCTCTCAGCTGATCGACGCCAGGATCGAGGAGCTCGGCGACTGGCGGGGCGAGATGCTCGGCCGGCTCCGCACCTTGGTCAAGGAAGCCGATCCCGAAGTCGTCGAGGAGTGGAAGTGGAGGGGGGTTCCGACCTGGTACCACGACGGGATGATCTGCACGGGCGAGACCTACAAGAACGTCGTCAAGATGACCTTCGCCAAAGGGGCGGCCCTGAAGGATCCCTCGGGCCTCTTCAACTCCAGTCTCGAGGGGAGCACGAGGCGCGCCATCGACTTCCACGAGGGCGAGAAGATAAACGAGAAGGCGTTGAAGACACTCGTTCGCGCCGCCGTGACCCTGAACACCGCTGCCGCCAAGCGCTGATCCCACCATAAGTTCATGGCCGTTCGGCGTGGATGTTGTGCGTGCGCTCTCAGTTGATCTTGCGCTGGGCCTCGAAGGGGACGGTCATGCTGGCTCTCGTCGCCGCACAACCAGGTGGCAGGAACCAGAAAGGAATGGGTACGGCAACCGATCACGGGTCGCCGAGAATCATGGTCGTCTTCTACCTCACCATCCCGCTCATGCTCGTTGCAATCGGCTTTGCCGTCGTCCCCCTCCTCTGGGGGATGAAGCGCCAGGTCGAAGCGGAGGCGCAGGTCTCCGTCGTCGGCGGCAGTCGCGGGTCCTCCGTCTCGCGTCGGGCGGTCACGCCGCACGGCACCGACGTGGAGGACTCGTTCCCCGACGTCCGCGCCCTGGCGGCGTAGGGCACGGCCGTCCACTCGCGACACAGGATCGGATGCCGAACCTCGCGCACCTTCCGCCACGTCCGAGGCACTGGGCGATACTGGTCGGGTGGAGGACACCGACAGGACGAGACCGTGACCGATCGTCAGGCGGAGGCGGCGGACCGGTTGGCCATTCAGGACCTGGCGTACCGCTACGCGGCGGGCGTGGACCGGCGCGACCGGAACCTGTTCCTCAGTGCGTTCCACCCTGACGCCACGCTCACGGTTGTCCGGGCCGACGCCGGCGGCGTCGAGCGGGTCTTCGTCCGCACGGGCCACGACGAGTTGGGCACGATCCCCGAGCTCATCACCCGCTACGCCAAGACGTTCCATTTTGTGGGGAACCATCGCTGTGTCCTGCAAGGGGACGAGGCCAGCGGGGAGGTGTACTGCACGGCGCACCACCTCGACTCGGATCTGGGCGGGGGGACGGACCACATCATGTTGATCAGGTACCAGGACACCTACCGACGGGGTTCGGACGGGCAGTGGTTGATTGCCTCTCGACGTCTGGTGGTTGACTGGACGGAGAGGCACGCCGCACAGCCGACGACCACCAACAAGGGTTCGCCGCGATGAGTGCCTCGATCGACCGGGCGCCCCAACTCTCGACCGGGCTGAGGACGTTCAGCGCCGCACCGACGGAGGACTGGTCGTCGTTGGTGGACGTCGCCCGAGCAGCGGACGCCGCCGGTGTGGACCGCCTGGTCATGTCCGACCACGTCGTCTTCGGGGAGAACTTGGAGGCGTACCAGGATCCGGCCAAGGGTGGCGCCCGCGGTGGCAAGCAGCCCACCGGCCCGGACGGGGCTTGGCTCGATCCCGTCACGACGATCGCCCATCTGACCGCGGTGACCACGAGCGTGCGATTCGCCACGAACATCCTGCTGGCCGCCCTGCGGCGTCCGGTCGTGCTCGCCAAGATGGCTGCGACCATCGACGTGTTGTCCGGCGGCCGCCTCGACCTCGGTGTCGGCGTGGGCTGGCAGCGCGAGGAGTACGAGGCGGCGGGCCTGTCCTACGAGGGCCGTGGTCGTCTGCTCGACCACACCATCGAGGTCTGCCAGGCCCTCTGGCGGAACCAGCGCGTCGACTTTGCAAGCGACGAGCTGACGTTCGCGGGCATTCACCAGATGCCCAAACCGACACAGCCGGGCGGGGTGCCGATCTGGACCAGTGGCACGGTGAACACCCGCTCGATGGACCGGCTCGCTGCCTACGGATCGGGCTGGATCCCGTGGGGTGACGATGCTGCGGACATCGAGGGCGGCATCGAGCGCATGCGCCGTGCCGTGTCCGACCGGGGGCGTGACCCGTCCGAGCTCGGCGTGGTGGGGAATCTGCGCGCGGTGAAGGACGCCGACGGGAACCTCGACGTCGTCCGGACCATGGAGCCGGTGCCCCGCCTGCACGCGGCGGGAGTGACCGATTTCCGGATCGTCATGCAACCACCGCCGGGACTCGACGCGGCCAGCGAGTACATGGGAACGATCGTCGCCGCGTTCCGCTCAGCGTCCGCCTGACCTGAGGGGCACGCTCGCGAGCCTTCGGGTCAGGCGCGCCGCAGGACCACCGCAGCGTCGGGCTCGAGCACCCGGAAGCTGAGGCTCTCCTCGACGTAGAGCCGGACCACCTCGGCGTCATGGTCGCGGTAGCCGATGGAGAGGTCCTGCCCGCAGTCGAGGACGAAGTCCCCGCCCCGAAGGCTGAGCACGACGCCGCCTTCGACGCCGGGGGCCCACACCAGGGGGCCGCCGAGGATCTGGCGCAGGTGGTCGAGGAGCAGGTAACCGCCGTGCTCGGCCGTCTCGACGATGCCGGTGTAGATGTCGGGGTCGATGGCCAGGCCGTAGGGGCCGCCCACCCCCGAGCGGCGCAGCACGTCGGTGGCCCGGGCGACCACCTTCGGGTATTGCTCCATGTCCTCCTCGATGGGGATGGGCGGATGCGACGCTCTGCTCGGAGATGCCCAGGATCCCGGCCGCGGCGTAGCCGTGGAACACGGTGACGTTCTCGGCCACCGCGATCTGCCGCACCGCATCGTCGAGCTCGGGCAGTTCGATGTCCCCCGCCCCGCGGTCGGCGTCGTCGAGCTCTTCGCGGGACACCGCGAAGCCGGCACGGAGCTCGACGAGGGGCAGGACGCGCCGTCGGGCCGCCGCCACGCCTTCGGCGGGGCCGGTCACCTCGTCGACCCGGCCCAAGTCGGTGGCCGAGTACCCCCAGCCGTGCGGCCCGGCCAGGTCGACCAATTTGCGGGCGGCCAGATGGGTGACGAGACGGCTCTTGGCCTCCGACTCGATCTGGGCCCACGCGCCCTCGGGGACCGGGGCGAGCTCGCGGTAGAGGTGGTCCATCACTCGCTTCCTTTCAGGCTGCCGATGCCGAGCGACCCGACCGGGCTGATCCCTGCGGTGTCGCCGCCCGCCTCGGCCTCGGTCTCGACCTCCGTCACGGGCTCGGTCGTGAAGAGATAGGTCCGCAGGTGGCGATCGAGCACGGTGTCCCGCCGGCGCAGCCATTCGAGGGTCATGGACGCATGCTCCTTCTCCTCGTCGCGGTTGTGGGCGAGGATGTCGGCCAGGCTCGAGTCGTTGGTGGCCCTCACCCGTTGGTTGTACCAGTCGATCGCCTCGAGCTCCTCGATGAGCGACGTGAACGCCCGGTGATCGTCGATCGTCTCTTCGCCGAGAAGCTCTGCGGGCTCGTGCAGCCCCTCGCTCGCCATGGTGCGAATCTCCTCTCAATTTCGAGGGCCTGATCATGGCCTGACGGGTCGGGGCTGTTCAAGAGCCTCGCCCCGGACGCTCCCGTGGCCACCCCGCGGGCGCAGCCGTGCCTTGTCGGCGCAGCAGAAGAGGCGCAGTATGGATCGGGAAGAGACACGGCACCCGACCGGTCCGCCCCACCGTGGACCCCCGCCCTTCGAGCCCCCGAGGAGTCACCATGCCCGCAGTGAGCGTTGCCGACTGGACGAGGCTGCCGGCGCTGTCGGCGCCCCCCTCGCCATCACCGGAGCGGCCCGTCGCGTCGGTGTCGACCGCCCCGGGCGGCTACGAGGGCGAGGGGTTCCCGGTTCGTCGCGCGTTCGCCGGTCGGACCTTCGCCGAGTTGGACCCGTTCGTGCACATGGACCAGATGGGGGAGGTCGAGTACGCACCCGGCGAGCCGAAGGGGACGCCGTGGCATCCGCACCGGGGCTTCGAGACGGTCACCTACATGATCGACGGGACCTTCGCACACCAGGATTCCAACGGTGGTGGCGGCCTCATCACTGACGGAGCCACACAGTGGATGACGGCGGGCAGTGGCATCCTTCACATCGAGACGCCGCCCGAGGAGCTGGTGGTCTCCGGCGGGCTCTTCCACGGCATCCAGCTCTGGGTCAACCTGCCGGCGAAGATGAAGTGGATCCCTCCCGCCTACCAGCCGCTCGAAGCGGGCGACGTCACGCTCCTCACGTCAGAGGACGGCGGAGCCCTCGTCCGGCTCATCGCCGGCGAGGTCGGCGGCAAGGCCGGTCCCGGGACGACGCACACGCCGATCTCGCTGTTGCACGCCTCGGTCCAACCGGGCGCCGCGCTCGAGTTGCCGTGGACCCCGAGCTTCAACGCTCTGGCCTACGTCCTCGCGGGGTCCGGCGAATTCGGTTCGGAGCGCCGTCCGGCCCAGCTGGGACAGCTCGTTCTCTTCGGCCCCGGCCACTGGCTGAGCCTGCGGGCCGCCGAACGACAGGACTCCCGCTCGCCGAGCCTGGAAGTGCTGCTCCTCGGCGGCGAGCCGATCGGGGAGCACGTCGAGCACTACGGGCCGTTCGTGATGAACACGAGGGCCGAGATCGGGCAGGCCGTCGAGGACTTCCAGGCCGGGCGCCTCGGTCGGATCCCTCCCAACGCGCTGATGCCCCACGTTCCCGACCCGGCTCCGGTCCGGACAGAGCGAACCGGGATCTGAGCCGAGGGCGCAGCCCGGTGCGAGCTCTCCTCCCACGGCCCGCAGCCGACGTCGACCTGGTCCGTGCCTATGCCGTTCCCGCCGGGGTCGGCGTGGACCGGCCCTTCGTGCGGTGCAACATGATCTCCACGCTGGACGGTGCGATCACCGTGAACGGGCGCTCCGGCCTGCTCGGGGGACCCGCCGATCGCCGGGTCTTCGAGGCCCTGCGATCTCAGACCGACGTGATCCTGGTCGGGGCCGGCACGGTCCGTGCCGAGGCCTACGGCCCGGTCCGTCTCGACGACGAGGATCGGAAACGGCGTGAGGCGGAAGGGCGATCGCCCGTCCCGCCGATCGCCGTGGTCACCCGATCGGGCAACCTCGACTGGTCCTCACCGTTCTTCACGGAGGCCGAGGAACGCCCCATCGTCTTCACCGCGAGCGACAGCGACCCGGGGGCGCGGCGGCGTGGCGAGAAGGTCGCCGACGTCGTGGTGGCCGGCGACACCAGCGTGGAACCGGGCCGCGTGCTGGACCATTTCCATGACGCCGGTTATCGCTCGGTGCTGCTCGAGGGCGGACCCGGGCTGAATGCCGAGGTCGTGCACGCCGGTCTCCTGGACGAGCTCTGCCTGACGCTGTCGCCCTGCCTCGTGGCCGGTGACGGTCCGAGGCTGCTGGCCGGGTCGGAGCTGGCGAGCCCGCTCCACCTCGAGCTCGTCCATCTCCTCGAGGAGGAGGGATTTCTCTTTTGCCGGCTCGCCGTCCGATCCGACCGTCCCGCCTGAACCCGCGTGGCGGCCTGCGCCCCCGGCGACGACCAGCGCCGAGGTCGTCATGCGAACCGTCGGGCCACGGCGTCGGCACGGGCCCGGTAGCCGCCCCCGAAGAGCACGGCATGGACGAGCAGGGGGTAGAGCTGGAACAGGCTGATGCGTTCCTGCCAGCCCGAGCCCAGGGGATGCGCCTCCGTGTAGGCGTCGAACACCCGGTGGGGCACCGGGCCGAAGAGGGCGAGCATGGCGAGGTCCTCCTCGGGGTGACCACCATGGACCGAAGGGTCGATGAGCCACGATCGGCGATCGACCCCGAACAGCACGTTGCCCCACCAGAGGTCGCCGTGCACGAGGACGGGCCCCCCCGGCGGGAGCAGCTCGTCGAGCCGTGCGACGACCGGGCGCACGACATCTTCGAGCCCGCAGCGGGTCGACAGCTGGTCGAGGCGGGCACCGTAGAACCCGGCGCCGTCGGGCCACCGTGCGGGATCGACGCGGCAGGCGCCGATCCATGAGGAGCCCCCACCCCAGTGCGAGAAGGGCGCGCCGTGTAGCCGTGCGAGCGCACGGCCAAGGGACTCTTCGTGGGCCGGGGTGCGTGCCGTCTGGTCGATCGCCTCGGTCACCAAGAGATCGTCATCGGCGAGCACGACGTCGGGCACGGGAGGAGCACCGGGGACGCCGTGCAGCTGTCGCAACCCGCCCGCCTCGTCGAGAGACCCCGGACCGACCTTGACGACCAGCCGGCGCCCTGCCGCCTCCACCAGCCACGCGTCGGTGCCGAGCGGACGGGCGGGTCCGGTCGGGCCGACGGCCCGCGCGAGCCGGGTCAACCAGGTCGTCGACGCTGCCACCGGGCCATGATGGCCCGATGAGCGAACGCCGAGCGGCCGGCCTCGTGCTCACGCCGGGTGCCGGCGCCGGTCGGGACCATTCCGGGCTGGTGGCCGTCGACCGGGCGGTGACGCCGCTCGGCATCGCCGTGGAGCGGGTCGAGTTCCCCGGGCGGGCCGCGGGAAAGCGCCGTCCCGACCCTCCGGCCGTGTGCATCGAGGCGATCCGCGGCGCGACGTCGGCGCTCGCCCGGCGGCTCAGGGTCCCGGACGGTCGGATTGCCATCGGCGGCCGTTCCTTCGGGGGGCGGATGTGCTCGATGGCCGCAGCCGAGGGCCTGGACGTGGCCGCGCTCGTCCTCGTCAGCTACCCCCTGCACCCACCCGGGCGTCCCGAGCGGCTCCGGACCGCTCACTTCCCCGATCTTCGGCCGCCCTGCCTCTTCGTCTCCGGTCGGCGCGACGCCTTCGCCGCGCCCGAGGAGCTCGAACGGGAGACGAGGGCCATCCCGGGGGCGGTCACGCGGGTGTTCGTCGAGGGGGACCACTCGTTGCGCAAGAGCGAGCACGAGGTGGCCGGCGTCGTGGCCGCCTGGTTGGCCGATCTCACCTGAGTGCTGCGGAGGGGAACCGAGGGCAGACTGGGACGGTCATCGGAGACAGGCACCCAGGTCAGTGACGGAAGGAGCGCCCGTGAGCCACGCAGACCCTGATCCCGACGAGGGGGACGACCCCCGCCCACCCGAGCGGGACCACGTCGACGAAGAGGAGGACGAGTCCTTTCCGGCCTCCGATCCCCACTCGGACTGGTCCGGCTGACGACGGTCAGGGCGGGGTGGCCGGTTCTGGCGACAACCGAGCCCGGCGCGGCCGGGCTCAAACCTGCGTGGCGATTCTCTCGAGCAGGTCCGCGGTCTCCTCCGGCGCGGCCAGCATCGTGTCGTGGCCGCAGTGCAGCTCGTGGGTCTCCCAACCGGCGGCGACCGCGTCGTCGTAGAACCGCCGGAGGGCGGCCAGCGGTGGGTTCGTGTGATGGACGTACACCTTGCGCAGCCTTTCGAGCGGTCCGGGGTCGAAGTCGGTCGGGTCCGCCTGACACCGAAACGGGAAGTCGGTCAGACGCGGGCCCACCCAGGCGCGCAGCACCTCGTCCGTGACGCCCCACTGCTCCAGGAACGCAGCGGTCGCCGGGAGGTACCAGCCCTCACCGTCCTCGCGCACCTGACGGCGGTAGCGCTCGGCGACCGCGGGTGGCTCGACGTCGAGCAGCCTCTCGCCGGGGGCGGTGAGGAACGCACCGAGATACACCACCGACGCCAGACGAGGCCCGGCGCGCTCGGCGAGCGGCCCCGCCAGGACGCCGGCGTAACTGTGGAGCACGAGATGGACCTCGCGGAGGTCCTCGAACCACAGGAGTTCGTCGAGGTCCCGGACGTGGGTGGCGATCCCGACGTCGGGAGTCAGGCCGGAGCGCCGGTCACCCTGCCCCGTCAGGGTGGGCCGCAGCACGTTGTGCCCGTGTTGCGCAAGCCTGCGGTGCACGTCACGCCAACACCAGCCTCCGTGCATGGCTCCGTGGACGAGTACGAACGTGGCCACCGTGACTCCTCTCGTGTGAGGCGGACGCCGGTCCCAGCCTCCGGCGGGCCCCCCAAAATCCCTGGTCACCGCCGGTTTCCGCCCGGAGATCCCGGCACCGTGTGTATGCCGCGGCATCGGTCGATTCCCCGAAGAACCGCTCAATGTCGGATTCGATTCTGCCGTGTTATGGGAGTGGCCGTCGCAGTCGTGGAGAATGAGGCAGCGGAGACACCGCGCGCGCCCCGGGCGCCGGGCCCCGCCGACGGTGGCCCGCCTGCTCGGGGCGACGGCGGGCTGTCCCGCCGAATGCGGTGGATCTTCGCCGTCGCCGCCTTGTTGGTGGTCGCCTTGGTCGTCTCGCTCATCGTCCGGCCCATCGGCGCGTACTTCACGCCGGTCGACGGGTGGGGGGTCGATGCCCTCGAGCTCACCATGGGTGCACTGTGCATCGCCCGCTACTTCGAAGGGTCGTGGCGGTCGAGCAGCCCGGTGGCACGGCTGTTCCCGCTCGTCATCGGACTGGCCTGCCTGGCCTGGGGACTCGGCGACGTCGCCATCACCATCGAGTCCTTGGGCGGCGCCACCCCCTCGGTGCCCTCGGCCGCCGACGCGCTCTACGTGTGCTTCTTCCCTCTGTGCTTCGTGAGCTTCGCCTTGCTCATCCGCCGTGGCAACAAGAGCTCCCTGGTCGCAACCTCGCTGGACGGACTGATCGCCTGTCTCGGCGTGGCCGCCGTGTCCGCCGCCTTCGTCGTTGCGGCGGTGATCAGGGTCACCGGCGGCGGCACGCTGGCCGCGGTGACGGGTCTGACCTATCCACTGGGGGACATCCTGCTGCTCGCCCTCGCCATCGGCGGCTTCGCCGTGCTCCCCCGTGGGTTCCGACCGTTCTTCGCCATCGCCGGTGTCGCCCTCGCGGCGAACGCGATCGGGGACGGGTTCAACCTGCTCCAGCCCATGAGCCGGTTCGGCTACGTCGCCAACGGTGCGGCGTGGCCGATCTCGCTGACGCTGCTGGCCCTCGCGGTCTGGATCCTGCCGGCCAACATCGAACACCCCGGCACCGACCGGATCGCTGGGTTCGAAATTGCCCGCCTTCGGCGCCGCCATCGGCATGGCGATCCTGCTCCTCGCCAGCTTCGGGCACATGGGGAAGCCCGCCATCGGACTGGCGACGCTGACCCTCCTCGTGGCCGGCGTGCGGCTGGCCCTGACCGTGCGCGAGGCGCACGCGGTGAAGACGGCGCGATTTCGGTCGCTCATCGACAAGACCTGGGACCTCATCGCCGTGATCGAGGCCGGACCTGCGCATCGCCTACATCACCCCTTCCTCCGAGCGCGTGCTCGGCTACCCGCCCGGCGAGCTCGAGGGCAGGCCGTTCACCGAGCTCGTGCACCCGGACGACGCACCCACGGTGCTCTCCCATCTCGTCGCGACTCAGCGGCGATGCCGAGGGGTCCGTCCTCGAGCTGCGCATGCGCCACGCCAACGGCGAGTAGCGGACGATCGACTGGAACGCCGCCGACCTCCTCGACGACCCCTCCGTGAACGGGTACGTGCTCAACGGCGGCGACGTCACCGAGGCGCGTCAGGCCGCCGAGGACCTGGTCGCGGCCCGCGACGCCGCCTTGGTGGCCTCGAGGACCAAGTCGCAGTTCGTCTCGACGATGAGCCACGAGATCCGCACCCCGATGAACGGCGTGATCGGGCTCACCGAGCTCCTGCTCCAGACCGAGTCTGAGCGAGCGAGCAGCCCGAGCTTGCCTCCGGCGTCAAGGTGTCGGCCGAGAGCCTGCTGGTGATCATCAACGACATCCTGGATTTCTCCAAGATCGAGGCGGGGAAGATGGACATCGAGGAGTCCGAGCTCGACGTGCCCGGCGTGGTCGACGACGTGGGGCGCATCCTGGCCGGCACGGCCCACGGCAAGGGGATCGAGCTCCTGGTCGACGTGCACCCCGACGTGCCCTCGGCGCTGCTCGGGGACGGGACCCGGATCCGCCAGGTCCTGCTCAACTTCGGCGCGAACGCCGTCAAGTTCACCTCCGAGGGCGAGGTGGTCATCCGGGTCAAGGTCCTCCACCAGAGCGCGGAGCGGGTGGCCCTCCACTTCGACGTCGTCGACACCGGCATCGGCATCGCCGCGGAGGACCAGGAGAGGCTGTTCAGCGCGTTCGCGCAGGCGGACTCCTCGACCACGCGACGCTATGGCGGCACCGGTCTCGGCCTGACCATCAGCCGGCAGCTGGTGGAGCTCATGGGCGGCCGGCTCGGGCTCACCAGCGTCGCCGGGCGAGGGATCGACGTTCTGGTTCGAGCTGTCGCTTCGTCGCGCGGACGATGCGCCGGCGCTCGACAAGGTGCCGGGGACCCGCGGACGCTCTCGGGCCAACGGGCGCTGGTCGTGGACGACAACGCGACCAACCGCCGGATCCTCCGCCAGCAGCTGCTGTCGTGGGGCGTGGAGGCGGTCGAGGCGGCCGACGGGTTCGAGGCGCTCGAGCTCGCGCTGACGGCGGCCGAGGACGGACGAGCCTTCGACCTCGGCGTCGTCGACCTGAACATGCCCGGCATGGACGGCATCGAGCTGGCGCGTGCCCTGAAGGCCGATCCGCTCGACGGCGGGGACGATGCTCTTCTTGCTGAGCTCGTCCGGCCACCGCCTCGAGCCGGCGGAGTCCCACCTGACCGGCTTCGCCGCCAGCCTGACCAAGCCGGTGCGGTCGTCGGAGCTGTTCGACTGCCTGATCACCAGCCTCAACTCGGGGTCGGCATCCGAGACAGCCGCGGCCGCGACGACCGGAGTCACCCCGAGCCAGCCCGGGCGTCCTGGGCACGATCCTGCTCGTCGAGGACAACAAGGTGAACCAGCTCGTGGGTTCCAAGGTCCTCGAGAACCTGGGCTACGGCTTCACCATCGCCAACAACGGTGTGGAAGCCGTGAGCGCCTTCCGGTCGGGCCGCTACGACGCCGTCCTCATGGACTGCCAGATGCCCGAGATGGACGGCTACGAGGCCACGGCGGCCATCCGCCAGTTGGAGGGTCGCGGGCCGGCCACATCCCGATCATCGCCATGACCGCCGCCGCCATGGAGGGCGACCGTGAGCGCTGCATGGCGGCGGGCATGGACGACTTCATCACCAAGCCCGTGCGGCTCGAGGCCGTCGCCGCGGTCCTCGAGCGGTGGGTCGCCAGCTCCGACGATCGAGCCGGAGCGAGGTGGACGCGCATGTCCTCGCCACACTGACGTCCGCGATCCTCTCGACCGTTCGCAGATCGAGTTCCTGCTGAGCCTCGACGACGGGCAGGGCGAGGCGCTGGCCGAGATCGTCGGCGAGTACCTGCACCGTGAGCCACGAGTGCGCGACCGAGCTCCTCCGCCTGCTCGACGAGGGTGACAGCGAGGCCCTCGAGCGCACCGCGCACACGCTCAAGGGCGCCAGCGCGAACGTGGGCGCCAGCCGGGCTGGCCGACGTGTGCGCCGGGTTGGAGCGGCGCGCGCGGGATGCGCAGCTCGACGACGCCGCACGCTCATGGAACAGCTCGACGCAGAGCTCGACACGGGTGCGGACCGCCCTGCAGGTCGTCACTGCGAGGGGCTGACGTGCGGATCCTGATCGCCGACGACGATCCCACGAGCCGCCTTCTCCTGAAGGCCATCGTCACGAAGCTCGGGCACGAATGCCTCGTGGCCGAGGAGGGGTCGAGCGCGTGGGAGCTCCTGTCGCCGGGTGGGATCGACGTGCTGTTGACCGACTGGATGATGCCCGGGCTGGACGGTCCCGAGCTGTGCCGGCGCGTCCGCGAACGAACCGGGCGACAGCTACGTCTACATCGTCCTGACCACCGGGCTCGACCACCCCGAGCACATCCTCGAGGGCATGGGATGCCGGAGCCGACGACTACCTGATCAAGCCCGTCGACTCCTTCGCGGTGCAGACCCGCCTCGTGGCTGCCGAGCGCGTCACGGGGTTGCACCGCAAGCTGGCGCTGACCCAGGCCGAGCTGGAGAGAGCCAACCTGGAGCTGCTGGAGCAGTCGCGCACCGACGAGCCTGACCGGTCTCGGCAACCGCCGCCGCATGGAGGAGGACCTCGCCCGCACCCATGCCCGGGCGCATGCGGGCTGGGCCGCACCTACGGCGTCGCCCTCTTCGACATCGACCACTTCAAGTGTTACAACGACCACTACGGGCACGTCGGCGGGGACGAGGCGCTGCGCCGTGTCGCCACGTGCATCGACCTGGTGGTCCGGGCGGGGGAGTGCGCCTACCGCTACGGCGGCGAGGAGTTCCTCCTCCTCATGCCGGATTGCCAGCACCGCCGATTCCATCTTCGTAGCCGGCGAACGGATCCGCCAGCTCGTCGTCGAGGCGGCCATCCCGCACGGCGCCCGGCCGTCGGCGCCGCCGTTCGTCACGCATGAGTGGCGGGGTGTCGTGCTGGACGCCCGGTTCCCCGCTCTCGGCCCTCGAGGTCATCGAGCAGGCCGACGAGGCACTGTTCGAGGCCAAGGCCGCCGGGCGCAACCGGATCCACGTCGCGCCGTCGCTCCCGTGGTCGCAGTCGACCCGGTCGGGGGTCGCCGGCGGCTGACGATCGGCGACGCGCGTCGGGACGCGAGCGGGCGCCCCTCGTCAGAGCAGCGGTCGGAGCGCGCGGAACCCCGCCGACGTCTGCTGTGACGAACTCCTCGTCGCGCGCGGCGTCGCCTCGCTCGAGCCAGGTGAGCGTCGCCTCGACGAGCCAGCCGAAGAGCGCCTCGGAGCGCCAGGCGTCGAGCAGCTCGTCGCCGGTGTCGAGCGCGCTCGAGCTGGCGCACGACCGGCGACCGACACCGAGCGGAGCTCGGCCGCGTACGCCGGCGAACTGCGGCTCGCGTGCCGCGTGGCGCCACAGGAGCGTGAAGGCGGCGGGGTCGTCCCGGGCCACCGTGAGCAGCGTCCGCGGACCGAGGCCGCTGCGGCTCGGCAGCGCCAGCTCGGTCCGGAGCTCCTCGCCGAGGTGGTCGAAGACCTGCTGGAGGATCTCGCGGTAGAGCTCCTCCTTGGACCCGAAGTGCCGGTAGACGATGAGCTTGGTGACGCCGCAGGCGGCCGCGACGTCCTCCATGGAGGTGTCGGCGAATCCGGACGAGGCGAACGCCCTGTGCGGCACCGTGGAGGATGGCGGCGCGCCGTTCGGCCCGGGGCAGCAGCTTGCTCTCGATCTGTATACGGGCAAGTATATACCCGGGAGTTCACACCGAGAGGACTCGACGGGAGGGAGCGGCCATGGGCACGGCGCAGGTGCAGTTCACCGAGGACGGAGCTCCTCGCCGACCTCGCCGGTCGCCGAGCCGCTGATCGCCGGGGGCGTCCGTTGTCACGGTGGCTTCGACGAGGACGGGCGCTACGTCTCGCCCCGGACGAGGTTCCGCCTGCCGGCCATCGAGGCGTGGGGCGAGCAGAACTGCGCGGTGCTTCTCGACCGAGCTGATCGACGTCCCGCTCGAACGGTGGGAGCGGTCGTTCCCGAGCGTCGAGCAGGCGCGGTTCCTCATCCGCGTCCGGCGTGCCCGAGCCGCTCATGGCGACCCTGACCCGCATCGGCACCGTCGAGGGCTACGGCGCCAACATCCGCCTCCTGAAGCCGCAGGACCTGCAGCGCCACTTCGTCGAGGACATCAGGGGGACGGCGATCGACCATCTCGGTCGCGGGCTGTTCGAGGCGCACGGTCGCGACGAGGCAGGCTGGGAAGAGGAAGCCGGGCACAAGGACATGTGGTTCGCCGCCCGCGACATCGCGTTCGACCGTTCGTGCGACGAGCTCGACATCGAGGCCATGCTGGCCCGGATGGGCTTCGGGCCCGGGCGCCCCGGCGCCGAGGCTCGCGCGTCTCCTTCCCGCCGACGTCCCGCCAGCGAGCTCGAGATGATGGTGTCGTTGATGATCCGGGTCCTCTTCATCGAGATCTCGGCGTTCCACACGTTCGCCTGGGCCGAGGCCTGGATGTCCGACACCGAGCTGGTGGCGGGCGACGGCGAGGCCGCCCGGCTGGTGTCGTACATCCGGGCCGACGAGACACCCCACGTCGGCTACCTGCGCACCGCGCTCTCCGAGATGCGCGACCGCACCTGGGTCGGCGAGGACGGGCATCGCCATGCCGGCGCGGAGATGATCGGGCGGCATCTGGGACCCGCTGCTGGCCCACAGCCTCGGCCCGGCGCGGGACGAGGGCAGGCGGGCGCGCCTCGAGCGAGGTCGAGTTCTGGTGCGCCAGCGCAGCGAACGGGGCCGACATCCTGGCCGAGTTCCACTCGCTCGGTGCGGCATGAAGTTCGGCGTCTTCTACGAGCACCAGCTGCCGCGACCGTGGGCCGAGGACAGCGAGTACCGCCTCCTCCAGGACGCCCTGGAGCAGGTCGAGCTGGCCGACCGCCTCGGGTTTCGACGTCGTGTGGGAGGTCGAGCACCACTTCCTGGAGGAGTACAGCCACTCCTCGGCCCCCGAGGTGTTCCTCGGCGCCTGCAGCCAACGGACCAGGGACATCCGGCTGGGCCACGGCATCATCCAGACCGCGCCCGGCTACAACCATCCCGCCCGCACGGCGGAGCGCGTGCGCCACCCTCGACCTGCTCTCGGGCGGCCGGGTCGAGTTCGGCTCGGGCGAATCCGGCTCGGAGGCGGAGCTGGGCGGGTTCCTGGTCGATCCGGCGACCAAGCGGGACGCCTGGCTCGAGGGATTGGAGGTCTCGCTGCGCTGCATGACCGAGACGCCGTTCACCGGCGTCGACGGTCGCTTCGTGCAGATGCCGCCGCGCAACGTCGTGCCCAAGCCGATGCAGCGGCCGCATCCTCCGCTGTGGGTGGCGTGCTCCCGGCGGGACACCATCCTGCTGGCGGCGGAGAAGGGGATCGGGGCGCTCACGTTCGCCTTCATCGACCCCGAGGAAGCGGAGAAGTGGGTGTCGGACTACGAGCAGACGCTGGCCGAGCGTTGCGTCCCGGTCGGGCTGCGCCGTCAACCCGAACATCGCGTGCGTGACGCAGATGATGTGCCACCCCGACGAGAAGGTGGCGCTCGACCGCGGCCTGGAGGGTGGGAACTTCTTCGGCTACTCGCTCGGGCACTACTACGTCTTCGGGGAGCACCGGCCCGGGTCGACCGACGTCTGGACCGAATACCTCGAGCGGCGCGGCGACCAGGGCTACTCGCCCGAGATCGAGACGGCACTGCGCCAGGAGCGCCTGGGGGCCAAGCTGGCCGGCTGGCGACCGCACAGGGCTGCGCGGGGCGACGGGAACGCCGGCAGCAGGTGCGCGAGTACCTCGAGCGGTTCGAGCAGGCGGGCGTCGACCAGGTCATCTTCGTCCTGCAGGCCGGCAAGAACCGCCACGAGCACATCTGCGAGTCACTCGAGCTCTTCGGTCGCGAGGTGCTCCCGGCCTTCAAGGAGCGGGACGAGGCACAGGTGCGGACCAAGGCGGCGCGCCTCGCACCGGCGATCGACGGCCGCGCATGGAACGGCGGGCCCGCCGGCCGGCGCCACCCTCGCTCCCGGCGGACTACTCGTTCCCGGCCATGCCCCGGCGCTGGGCGGACGAGACGGGGAGCGAGGAGATGCGGCGAGTGGCTCGAGCACTTCGCGGACGCCCGGGCCAAGGGCATCAGGGACGAGGGGCTCGGGATCCTCGGCGACTGAAGGCCCCCCGCCGGGCCCGGTCCACGGTCGGCGCAGCGTGGCGCTGATACCCTATAGGGGTATATGGGTACCGACGATCGGAGGACCATGCGACCCGGATACATCGAGAACAAGGAGGCCCTCCAGAAGCGCCTGCGCAGGGTGGAGGGCCAGGTCAGGGGCCTGCAGCGCATGGTCGACGAGGACCGGTACTGCATCGAGATCCTGGAGCAGGTCGTCGGCGGCGACCAAGGCGCTCCAGGCGGTGGCGCTGGAGCTGCTCGACGACCACCTGGCCCACTGCGTGTCCGACGCCGTGCGCCAGGGGGGTGACGAGGCGACCGAGAAGCTCAACGAGGCCTCGGCCGCCATCGGGCGGCATGGTGCGCTCCTGATCGCCATGGTTGCCGACCGCCACCGTCCTGGTGGACATCGGGCGATCGCTCCGGGAGGGCTTCTTCATGTTCTGGGTGACCCTGTGGCCGCTCGTGCTCGGGTTCGGGCTCGGCCGGGGCGGTCCAGGCCTTCGTGAGCCGTGACGCCATGCGGCGGCGACTCGGCAACCACCGAGCGCCCGCCGTCGTGCCGGGCCTCGGGGTACGGCATGGTCTCGTCCTCGTGCTCCTACGCGGCCTCGGCCATGGCCAAGTCGCTCTTCTGCCAAGGGCGCGGACTACATCGCCGCCATGGTCTTCATGTTCGCATCGACCAACCTGGTCATCGAGCTCGGCATCGTCCTCGTCGTGCTCATGGGCTGGCAGTTCGCGGTGAGCGAGTTCGTCGGTGGCATCATCATGATCGTCCTCCTCGCCACCCTGGGCGCGCTCTGGTTGCGGGGCCGCCTCGTGGTGCAGGCGCGGGAGCGGCTCGAGGAGGCGGACGAGCGGCCCCGACCACCAGCACGGGCCCGCCGCGGACGCGCACGAGGCCGAGAGCCGTCCGCTGTCGGCCCGGCTGCGATCGAGCGCCGGTTGGGCCGACAGCGCCACCTACACCATGTCCGACCTCACGATGGTGCGGCGTGAGCTGCTGATCGGCTACACGGTGGCCGGGTTCCTGGCCGTGCTGGTGCCGACCTCGGTCTGGCAGGCGGTCTTCATCACCGGGCACGGGTTCTGGACGCAGCCTGGAGAACGCCGTCGTCGGGCCGTTCATCGCCATCATCAGCTTCGTCTGCTCCATCGGCAACGTGCCGCTGGCGGCGGCCCTCTGGAAGGGGGGCATCTCCTTCGGCGGCGTGATCGCGTTCATCTTCGCCGACCTCATCGCCTTCCCCCTGCTCCTGATCTACCGCCGCTACTACGGCACCCGCCTGATGCTCCGGATGCTGGTGGTGTTCTGGGCCCTCATGTCGACCGCCGGCCTGGTGACCGAAGCGGCTCTTCCGGGCGGCCGGCCTGGTGCCGACGATGCGGCCGTCTACCATCGCCCCGGCGCACTTCTCGTGGAACTACACCACCTATCTGAACATCTGGTCTTCCTCGTGGTGTTCGGCGTCTTGTACTGGATCTACCGCAACCGCGAGCGGTTGGGAGGAGGGGACCGGTACGCGCAGGACCCCGTGTGCGGAATGCACGTTGAGATCGCTCATGCGCCGGCCTCGCTCGAGCGGGCCGGTGAGCAGTGGTATTTCTGCTCCGACCGGTGCGCCGAGCGTTACGAACGTGATCGAGACGGCGGGCGCACGAGGGAATCTCGAGTGCGCAGCAAGCGATGACCCCGTCGGTTCGGTCGCGCGACGTGGGTCAGGGGTCGAGGGTCGATCAGACGATCTGGCCCTCGCCCTTGACTTCCGCACCGATCGTTCCCATCTCCCGCTCGTGCTCCGCCACCTCCGGGTTGAGCTGGCCGCCGTCCGCCGCGGCTGCCTCCTCGGTCGTCGGCCGCCGGTCGGCCGTGTGGGAGGCTCGGGCCTCCCGCTCCTCCTCCGCCCTGGTCGCGTCCTGAACGCTCCCGTCTGCGGCGCCGGAACCGGTCATGTCGGTCGTGTCAGCCATGGTCTCTCCTCGTCTCGCCGGAGCAATGCCCCATCGACACCGCGTCGAATCATGACCACCCGGCATGGTGCCGTCGCGCCCCGAGCGGCACCCTGGTTCTCCTCGGCGACGAACTGCTGGGGGCGACGTGGTCTCGGACACGCATTGCCCTTCTGAGCAGGCCCGTTGCCGGGTCGCTACAGTCCCGTACCTATGTCGGACTACGACGCCATCGTCATCGGCGCTGGTCACAACGGTCTGACGGCCGCCGCAGTCATGGCGCGTGGCGGCATGAGGGTGCTCTGCCTCGAGAAGAACCACTTCATCGGCGGCATGGCCTCGACGACCGAGTTGATCCGCGGCTACCGCTTCGAGCTGGCGGGCTCCATCCAGTTCCCGGTCCCGAACGAGATCTACGAGGATCTCGACCTCGCGTCGTGCCCCATCTACGAGCCGGAGGTCCAGTCGGCGAGCATCGCCGACGACGACCGGCCGCCGATCTTCTTGTACTCGGACCCGGAGCGCCTGCTCGAGCACCTCGGTGAGACCCTCGGGATCGAGGCGGTGCTGGGCATGGCCGAGGTGGCCGCGTGGGCCGAGGCACCCGCCCGGGCCATCGGGCGCTTCGACGTGCGCCAGCCCCCGAAGTCCCTCGATGAGATGTGGGCCGGCGCCACGAACGAGGCGGAGCGCGAGGCGATACGCACCGCCATGTTCGGCAGCGTGATGGACGTCGTCGATCGCTACCTCCCCGACAAGACGAAGCACGCGCCGGTGCGCAGCATGCTGAGCTTCCTCTCCGTCAACTCCACCTTCCGGGGCCCGTACTCTCCGGGCAGTGCGCTGTGTCTCGCCTTCGCCTTGGCCTCGCCGGGAGACGCGACGATGTCGAAGGTGCGCGGTGGCCTCGGCACCATCGCCGACCACCTGTGCCGCCTGTTCGAGCAGCACGGGGGCGAGCTGCGCCGCCACGCCAAGGTGGCGGGCATCGTCGTCGAGGGCGGCACCGTCAGAGGCGTCGACCTCGGCGACGGCGAGGTCGCGACCGCGCCGGTCGTGGTGTCCAACCTCGATCCGACCACGACCTTCACCCAGTTGATCGACGCCGAGGCCCTCCCCGAGTCCTTCGTCCGGCGGGTCACCGCCATCGACCACAGGGCGGCCTACTTCCAGGCACACTTCGCCCTGCGCGGGCTGCCCGAGTACCGCGCGCCCTACGAGGCCCTCAACGGTAGCGACCTCGGCCGCAACGTGACCTTCTTCGGCACCGCGGAGCAGATGCAGCAGGACTTCGAGGGGTGTGTCCGCGGCCAGGTACCGCCGTCGCCGAGCTTCAACCTGCAGATCCCCTCGCTCGACGACCCGACCCTCGCTCCGGACGGCATGCACGCCGCGAGCAGCTTCGCCTTCTACCTGCCGATCGGCGCCGACCGTGCGGCACAGGGCCGGCTGCGGGACCAGATGGCGCAGCGGATCGTGGACAAGATCGCCTCGGTCGCGCCGAACTTCCCCGAGCTCATCGACCGCCAGCTGAACTACCCCGCGTACACCTACGAGCTGATGTTCGGCTGCACGGGCGGGGACTTCTGCCACGGGCTCCTGCAGCCCGAGTTCATGGGTCCCTTCCGCCCGGGGCCGCGGGATGGCCGGACAACCCGATGCCGGTCGAAGGCCTGTACCTGTGCGGGGCCGGGTGCCACGGGGGCCCCGGCGTCACCTTCATCCCCGGCTACAACTGTGGCTACGCGGTGCTGGATGCGGGCACGAGCGAGCGGTTGTAGCGCAGCTGGCGCTCCATGAACGCCAGGAACATCGCCACCGAGAAGGCCAGGCTCGTGAAGAGGCTCATGACGAAGAAGATCCACGCCAGCTTCAGCCCGCGCCGCCGCCCCTCACTGATGGTCCACAGCGGCATCAGGACGACGTTCACGATGATGTAGTCCTGGGCCGCCGAGTCGGCGGCCCAATTGGAGAACAGCATCTTCGTGTAGTTCACGTAGGTGGCTCGGTGGCCGTAGAGGTGGGTGTAGCGGACGTTGAAGTACCAGCCGAGCCCGAGCGAGCACAACCCGACCAGCGTAGTAGATCCCCTCGAGCAGTGTGACCCGGCCGGCGCCGACGTCCCCGGCGAAGAGGCGCCGGTTGGCGACGAACGCGGCGACCGTGGTCGCGACGCCGAGAACGGCCGAGATCACCAGGGTTGTGTACACAGCGTCCTCCTCACCTCGTCCGGGGGTGGGTGTGCGTCCACCCTAAGGGTCGCCACGCCGGCGGGACGGGACCGTCGGGGGGCACCGCTCAGGGCGCGCCCGGGGGTAGCGCCGCCACCACCTGCGCCCAGGTGTAGGTGAAGGACCGGACCGGGGCGGTCGCCACGGCCAGGGTGACCGCCATGGAGGTCCCACCCCCGTCTCCGTTGTGGGTGTCGCCCGTCGGGTCCACCGCGGCGCCCATCGCCAGGTTCGCCCCCGAGCCGAAGTTGTCGAGGATGCCCTTGCGATGGCCCCAGCAGCCCGCCGCGCCGCGCTGCAGACAATCCAGGTTGCCGCTGTCGAACCCGTCGTCGTACATCCACCCGTACACGGCGTCGAGGCCGTTGGCGGACCCGCCGGCCCACTCCGCGTCGTCGAGTGCGTACGCCTCCCCGGGGTCGGGCGGGTCGTTGGCGTCGTCCGCACCCAGCTGCGCGTTCCGGTCGAGGGCGTTCGTCAGCCCGCCGAAGGGGGGCAGTCCCCGGTCCACTCGTTCGAGGTTGACCGCCACGAAGAGCTGATCGGGCACGCTGAGGCGGGCGAACCCGGACGGGAGCACCATGGGCCGGATCCCCTCCAGCGCGTGCGCGTGGTTGACGGCGGCCAGCACCGCGGCGATGCACGCCGGCGAGCTGTCGAGCCCGCTGGAGGAGCACACGCGGGTGTAGTCGGGCACGGGCGTCACGTTGTGGCGCGGGTCGGGGATGCCGGTCTCGGACTCCGATGAGGGAACGGCACGCAGCGGCCGGAGGGTCCCGGCGGACGTGGCGGCCAGGGCCTCGCTCCAGGTGTAGGCGTAGAGGTGGCCCGTGTCGTCGCTGGCGCCTGGGCGCTCGTCACCGGCCGCCAAGATGGCCGCGAGGGACGATCCACCCTGATCCCCCGGAGACGTGTCGCCGGTCGGGTCGAAGCCGGCTCCCATCACCAGGTGACGGGAGCCGAACCGGTCGAGGAGGATGTGACGGTCGACCCAGCAGCCCGACGGCTGGCTGTCCGAGCACCCCGGGACACCGCTGCCCGGGCCGTCGTCGTACATCCACTGGTAGTCGGCGTCGAGCCCGTTGTCCACGGCACCGATCCATTCCGTGTCCGCCGCGGCATAGGGGCGGCCGGGGCGCCGGGGCAATTGCGCCGCGTCGGCACCCCGCTGTGCCGCGGCGTCGAGGGTGGTCGCGAGGCCGGCGAAGGGGATGAGCCCGCGATCGACCCGCTCGCGGTCGATGGCGACGAAGAGCTGTTCGGGAACGGTCAGGCGCCCGTAGTCGGCGGGCAGCACCATGGGCCCGAGGCCCTCGTCGGCGCGGGCGGCGTCGATGGCCTCCAGCGTGACGCGCAGGCACGTCCTCGAGGTGTCGGCACCCACGGGGGCGCACGCGTTGGGGTAATCCGGGGTGGGCGACACCGACTGCGCCGGATCGGCCAGGCCCCCGCCGGGCTGACCCCCGCCCGAGCAGCCGGCCAGGCCGAGCACCAGGGCCAGGCCGATACCCGCGGTCGTCGACCAGCGCCGGAGCGCGGCGGCGGGTGACTGGTGACCGTGGCCCCGCATCAGAGGGACCAACGTAGCCAGGCCGGCGTTCGTGGCGCGATCGCTTCGAGGATCGAACGCGCCGGCCGGAAAGCGCCGTTGCCGTCGGACGCTACGGAGCTCCGGCCTCCTGGCTGCCGTAGCGAGGGGGCCGCTTCTCGAGGAATGCAGCCAACGCCTCCTGCATGTCGCCGGTCATCGAGGACAGGACCTGGGTCCGGTTCTCCAGGTCGATGCCCGCCTGGAGGGAGCCGACCTCGAGCTGGGACCACATCACCTCCTTGGTCATGCGCACCCCCCACGGGGCGTTGGCTGCGATGCGGCCGGCCGTCTCGAGGGCCGCGCCCAGGAGGGCGTCGTCGGGCACCACCCGTAGGACCAGGCCGATGCGGTCCGCCTCCTCGGCCTCGATGATGCGGCCCGTCAGCATGAGCTCCCAGGCTCGCGACGCCCCGATCAGCCGGGGCAACAGCCAGCTCACGCCGATGTCGCAGCCGGAGAGGCCGAGCCGGACGAAGGCGACGTTGAAGCGGGCCGAGGTCGAGGCGATGCGGACGTCGCTCGCCAGGGCCAATGCCATGCCCCCGCCGGCCGCCGGCCCGTTGACGGCGGCGATGACCGGTTGGGGAAGCGACCGCAGCCGCGGAACCAGCGCCGCGATGTGCGTCTGGGTGGCGAAGCCGGTCTCGACGCGGCCGAGGCCCTCGGAGCCGGGGGCGTTCCCGTAGCCCCCGAGGTCGAGACCGGCACAGAACCCCCGGCCGGCGCCGGTGAGGAGCACCACGCGGCACGAGGGATCGGCCCCGATGCCGGCGAGCGTCTCGTGGAGCTCGCCGATCAGCGCCGCGTTCATCGCGTTGAGCTTCTCGGGCCGGTTCAGCGTGATCCGGGTGACGCCCTGCTCGGGCTCGTCGACAAGCAGTGTGGGCATGAGCCGGCTCCCCTCGGCGGGACTGGGGCCCATCCTTTCCCATGTGGCTCGGCCCCGGCCAGCCGTGGCCGCGCCGTCGGTGGCGCCGCCGGCGGTCGGCGACCCGGGCCCGCCGCGGTCGGTCCCTTCCCCGCGGGAGCCCCCGGGAGCAGTTTTAGTGATAAACTAAGGCGGCACCGAAACGGTGTCCGTGGTGAGCGTCGGCGCCTCTCGACGCGTCCCGCGCCCAGCTCGAGTATCCCGGAGCACGGCGACGTGCCGGGTATGAGGAGGTAGGCATGGGATTCCGTCATTCCGGCCTCATCGAGGCTCCCGTGGACGAGGTGTTCGCCTGGCACGAGCGACCGGGCGCGCTCGCTCGCCTGGTGCCGCCCTGGCAGCCGATCGGGGTGCTCGAGGAGGCTCCGTCGCTGCGGGACGGGAGGGCCGTCCTGCACCTGCCCGGCGGAGTGCACTGGGTGGCACAGCACGGCGGGTACGAGCCGCCGCGCCGGTTCGTGGACGAGCTGGTGTCCCTGCCGCTGCGTTGGCGTCACACGCACAGCTTTGAACCCGTGACCACGACGACCACACGTGTCACCGACGTCGTGGAGACGCCCGTGCCCGGGTCCGTGCTCGCGCAGACGTTCCGCTTCCGGCACCGGCAGCTCGCGGCCGACCTGGCCGCACATCGAGCCATGACCGCGCTGCGTCCCCGACCACTGACCGTGGCGGTGACGGGTTCCTCCGGTCTCATCGGTTCGGCTCTGTGCGCCTTCCTCACCACCGGCGGTCATCGGGTCATCCGTCTCGTGCGGCAGCCCCCGCGCCGAGCAGACGAGCGCCACTGGCGACCGGACCGGCCCGACCCGCGGGCGCTCGAGGGTGTCGACGCCGTCGTGCACCTGGCCGGGGCGTCGATCGCGGGACGGTTCGGCGATCGCCACAAGCAGCTGGTCCGAGACAGCCGGATCGGACCGACGAACGCGCTGGCCACGACGATGGCGACCATGGCGGCAGCCGGCCACGGTCGTCCCGTCCTCGTCAGTGCGTCCGCCATCGGCTTCTACGGCGTCGATGGCGGGGACGAGCAGCTCACCGAGGAGAGCGCCCGCGGCGCAGGGTTCCTGGCCGAGCTGGTGGCCGACTGGGAGGCCGCGACGGAGCCGGCCCGCCAGGCCGGTCTGCGTGTGGTGATCGTGCGGACCGGCATCGTCCAGTCCGCACGCGGGGCCGCCCTCAAGCTCCTCCGTCCGCTCTTCCTCGCCGGCCTGGGCGGACCACTCGCCCCCGGGTCGCAGTGGGTGTCGTGGATCGGCCTCGACGACGTGGTCGACGTCTTCGGTCGGGCGCTCGTCGACGAGCGCCTGGTGGGACCCGTCAATGCGGTCGCCCCCAACCCGGTGCGCAACCGCGAGTACGCCTCGACACTGGCCCGCGTCCTGCGGCGCCCCGCAGTGATCCCGGTGCCGGCGCTCGGGCCCCGCCTGCTGCTCGGGGCGGAGGGCGCCCGCGAGATGGTCCAGGCGAGCCAGCGGGTCACTCCGCAGCGACTCCGCGCCTCGGGCCACACCTACCGTCATCCGACGCTCGATGCCTGCCTGCGGCATCAGCTCGGTCACCTCGGTCCGCTGCCCGGACTCGGTGAGCCTGGACCCGTCGAGGAGGAGAGCACCGCCTGCTAATGGGGCGGCTGCTGGGGGGAGGGCCCGGTGCACCCGCCGCCGGCGACGCCGCCAGCGCCCTCGAGTCCGGGTTCACACCCCGCGCTTCGTCGCAACGCCGATCGTGAACCAGCTCCACGGCTTGGGTCCGCGCACGTACCGCTGCTCGTTGCGCTGCATCACGAACCCGGCTCCCTCCACGAGGGTCGACGAGTCCCGCGTGAGATGGCACCCGTCGGCCAGCCGCCGCTGCAGCGGCTCGATGCGGTGCTGCCACTTGGCGACGGTGGGGTCGGGGGACAGCCCGTGCTCCAGGAAGTGGACGGCTCCGCCGGGACGGAGCACACGCTGCACCTCGCGTAATGCCTGCGCCGGATCGGGCACCGTGCACAGGGTGAAGGTGAAGAGCGCGGCGTCACACGAAGCGTCATCGAGGGGGATCTCCTGGCCGTCCAGCCCCACGTGCTCGACTGGCACCGCACTGGCGCGGATTCTTCGCTCGGCCAGTCGCCGGGCGGTCGCCACCGGCTCGACGGCCAGCACCACCTCCACGGCGGACGGATAGTGCGGGACGTTGAGCCCTGACCCGAACCCGACCTCCACCACCCGTCCCGAGAGCCCGTCGACCGCTTGCGTCCGCCAGCGCTCCATACCGGCGGCCCCGCACATCCATTCGACCATGCGGGGCACGACGTGCTCCCGGTACACACCCATCGCCGGGACGCTACCGCTTCGCCGGCCGTCGGTGAGGAAGAATCACCGCATGGACATTGACGGAAGTGCATTGGTCACGGGTGCCAGCCGGGGGATCGGGCGGGCCATCGCACTCGAGCTGGCCAACCGCGGTTTCGACACGGTGGCCACCATGCGGGACACCGCCGCCGGTGCCGGCATGGAGGGTGAGACCGCGGGCCGGCTCAGCATCAGACGGCTCGACGTCACCGATCCCTCGACGTTCGACGTACCGAACGACCTGCGGGTTCTGGTCAACAACGCGGGCATCGACACCGACTACCTTCCGGTGGAGTTCGCCAACATCGACGACTGGCGCCGCATGTTCGAGACCAACGTCTTCGGCGTCGTCGCCTTGACGGCGGCAGCCATCCCCATGCTGCGGGTCAACCGTCCGTCGGTGGTGTGCACCATCACGTCGTCGTCGATCATCGCCGCCGTGCCGTTCTACTCCGCCTACAGGGCGTCGAAGGCCGCCGTGTCCGCCTTCTGCGACAGCCTGCGGGTGGAGGTCGCACCCTTCGGCATCCGCGCCGTCGAGATCCTCCCTGGACCCGTCGACACCGACATGTTCCGCCTCAGCACCGGTGAGCAGGACGCGGGCCGCTTCGTCGACTACCGGGCCCTGGCCGCGGTGGCCGCGACCCTCCGGCAGCAGCACGCCGACCCCCGCGTGGTGGAGCCGGCGCAGGCGGCCGCGGCGGTCGTCGACGCCATTCTCGACGACTCGGGCCCGATGCGCTACGGGTGCGACCCCGTGTCGCTCGAGCTGCTCGGCCTGTGGCGCCAGTGCGACGACGAAGCGGTCTTCACCCTGACCGGTCAGTCCCTGCTCGACCAGGTACCGCGGGTCGCGGAGGGGGGCGTCGCCGGACCGGGTGAGCGCGCGGCCGGTTGACCTCGCGCCCCGGGCGTCACGCCCGCGCGGTGCGGCCGCGGGGCTCTTCGGCCATGAGCTCCTCCTTGGCCTCGAGCTCGGCGCGCTCTTGATCCGTGGTGAGCTCGGGGTAGTGGGGATCGATCTCCATCAACGCGTGCACCAGGACGGCACTCACGCAGATGCGGGCGAACCACTTGTGATCCGCCGGGATGACGTGCCACGGCGCCCACTCGGTGCTGGTGTGAGAGAGCATGTCCGAGAACGCGCTCTGGTAGTCGTCCCAGTAGCGGCGTTCTTGGATGTCGCCCTTCGAGAACTTCCAGTGGTGGTCGGGGAGATCGAGGCGACGGAGGAAGCGCCGGCGCTGTTCTTCCTTTGACATGTTGAGCAAGACCTTGAGGATCCGTATCCCGTTGTCGGTCAGGTAGTGCTCCCAGTCGTTCAGCTCGGCGAAGCGGCGCTTCCAGAGGTCCTTTCCGGTGGCCTCTCCGGGCAGGTGCTGGGGCTCCAGGAGCTCGGGGTGGACCCGGACGACGAGCACTTCTTCGTAGTGCGAGCGGTTGAAGATGCCGATCTCGCCGCGAGCAGGGAGCCGTTGCTGGTAGCGCCAGAGGTAGTCGTGCCGGAGCTCCTCGCTCGAGGGCACCTTGAAGCTGCTGACGTGCACTCCCTGCGGGTTGACACCGCTCATGACGTGACGGATCGTGCTGTCCTTGCCGGCGGCATCGAGCCCCTGCAGGCACAGGAGCAGGCCGTGGGTGTCCTGGGCGGCCAGGCGGTCCTGGTAGGCCGCCAGGAGCTGCACGCCCTCCGCGAGCAGTTGCACGCCCTCCTTCTTCTCCACGAAGTCCGCCGTGTAGCCGGGGTCGAAGTCCTTCGACAGCGTCACCCTCGAGCCTGTCTTCACCCGCAGGGCGCGGACGAGTTCGCCGATCCACTTCGGGGTGGCCTCGCTCTGGCCCATGTGGCCGTGCCTCCTCGTGACTGCGGCCCGGTCGAATCCGAACCCGCTCGGGCCGAAGGTACTGGCTCGACCGACGTGGCCGGCGCGGCACCGGCGTATGGGTCCTTTGGCCCTAGGGCAGGACCAGGGAGGCGCCCAATCTGGAGGCATGGGCGGACCGGACAGCAGCGGGGATGTTGCTGCCGACTACGCCGGCGCGGAGGAGCGCGAGGCTTCCTGGCTCGAGTGGAAGCAGGTGAGCGTCGCCGGGCATCCGGCCCTCTACGGCGAGGCGGGCGACGGCCCGCCGGCCCTGTTCCTGCACGGATGGGGTCTCGACCACAAGGCCTACAAGCGCGCGCTCTCCCGTCTGGTGCGGGCCGGCGTGCATGTCTACGCGCCGGCGCTCCCCGGTTTCGGCGGCACGGCCGCCTTGCCGGCCCAGTCCGAGGCTCCGGGACTCCACGGGTACGGCGACTGGACCGCTGCCTTCCTCGAGGCGGTGGGCATCGAGTCTCCCGCCCTGGTCCTGGGGCACTCCTTCGGGGGCGCGGTGGCGGTGGTCCTGGCGCACGACCACCCGGCTCTGGTGCGGGCGCTCGTCCTCATCAATTCGGTCGGGGGCTCGGCCTGGGCCCACTCCGGTTCCTCCGTCCGATCGATGGCCGAGCGGCCGCTCTGGGACTGGGGTCTCCATTTCCCGGCCGACCTGCTCCCGGTGCGCCAGGCGCGCCGCGTGCTGCCCGTCATCTTCGCCGAGGCCCTCCCGAACCTCTTGCGCGACCCGAGGTCGTTCTGGAAGGCGGCGGGACTGGCCCGGCGGGCCGACCTGACGGTCGAGCTCGACGAACTGCGTCGGCGCGGTCTCCCCGTCGTCGTCCTGTGGGGCTCGCGTGACCAGCTGATCACGCGAGCCTCGTTCGAGGACATGTGCCGGAAGCTGGGTGATCCCGACGTCGTGACCGTCTCGGGCACGCACTCGTGGTTGCTGGCCGACCCTGAGACCTTCGGCGAGGTCATGACGAACGTGCTCGGCCTTGTCGGCCTGACCGAGCCCGACGACCCGGTGGCCGAGGCGGTCTGAACCGCTCCGGAGCACGAAGACTCAGTCGCTCACCCGCGGCGGGTTGTCGAGGAGGAAGAGAATCGATTCGAGCACGGCCCGGCGCTGACGCAGGCCCTCTCGGTACTCGGCGTTGTCGGTGTCGGCGATCTCGGTGCTGAGGTCGCCGAGTGAGCTCTCGAGCAGGCCTTGCAGCTCGGCGCACTGTGCCTCGGTGAGTTCGATCTGCATGCCTCGCCTCCCCAACTCATCGGGCCGCCGGGTCGGGCGGTCGACGCCCCCCACGGGCGCCTCGTGCACAACCTATGCGATGGCGTCCGGCGCTGCGCCGGCACGCTACGTTCGGCCCCGACAGAAAGGTGGTCGTGCAGCTCGCCGTCGTCGTCGCCGTCTTCCCGATCATCTTCCTGGGTGAACTGCCGGACAAGACCATGTTCGCCTCGCTCGTCATGTCGACGCGGGGTCGGCCCGCGGTCGTGTGGGTGGGCGCCGCGGCTGCCTTCACGGTGCACGTGGTCATCGCCACCACGGTCGGGGTGGCACTGTTTCACCTCCTGCCCCAACGCGCCCTCGACGCGTTCGTGGCGGCGATGTTCCTCGCCGGCGCCGTGCTGGCCCTGCGCGAGGCGGCCAAGCAGCGCCGCGAGGAGAATCTGGTCGAGCGGGAGACGGCGTCCCACCGCCGCATCGCCCTCACCGCGTTCGTGGTGATCTTCGTGGCGGAGTGGGGCGACCTGACGCAGATCTTGACCGCCAACCTGGCTGCGCACTACCACGATGCGCTCTCGGTCGGCGTGGGCGCGCTGCTCGCCCTCTGGACGGTGGCGGGGCTGGCGGTGGTCAGCGGGCAGAGCGTGCTGCGCGTGGTCAACATCGCCACCGTGCGCATCGTCACCGCCGCGGTCCTGACCGGATTGGCCGGCTGGGCGGCTTGGGAGGCGGCCCACTGACGCCGAGACCGAACGGTGGCCGCTCAGACCGCCCGGTGATGGATGTGCCGCCCGGTCACCGACTCCATCGAGACCCGCACGTGGAGATCCCGGTCCGTGCCACCCCAGGGCAGAAGCGGGAGGCGGTCCAGTGCCTCGAGCTCGGCGGCAGCGCGGACGTGTACGCAGTGACCCTGCACCAGCACGCTCCAACCCTCGTGGTACACGCTGTCGGCCTCGTCGATCTCGACCGCCACGACGGTGCCATCCGTCCCCTCGTCGAGCACGCTGTCAGGCCGCACCCGGACGACGATGCTGTCGCCGTCCACCACGTAGTTCACCGGGAAGATGCCGACTCCGTCGTGGGTGGCGACGCCGAGGCGGCCCACACCGTGTGCTTCGAGACGGCGGATGCACTCGTCGCGCTCGAGGGGCTCGAGATGGTCGTGGGACGCCGACGCCGCCTCGTCGCCCTCAGCCATGGCCTCGGACCGCCCTCCCGCCCCTCGGCGGTCGCGCCCGGGTCCGGGCGGCGCTCGGTGTGGCGTCAGGTGACATGCAGCGCAGCCTCTTCCCTCCGGCCGTAGTGGGCGAGGAACAGCTCCTCGAGCGAGGGCTCGCGGCTGATGAGCTCGTGGACGCCGGCGTTGGCCAGCACCTTGAGCAGCGGTTCCACGCTGCCGCGCACCTGACAGCGAACGACGTGGCCATCGACCTCCACGGCCGTGACACCGGGGACGCGCGAGAGGTCGGCCACCGATCCGTCAAAGGTGGCCTCGATGGTGAGGGACGACAAATGGCGCATGTCGGCCAAGGTCCCGATGTCGACCAGCACACCCTGACGCAAGATCCCGACGCGGTCGCACAGCGCCTCCACCTCGGAAAGGATGTGCGACGAGAGGAACACCGTCTGGCCGCGCTCCTTGGCCTCGTTGACGCTGTGGCGGAATGCCTGCTCCATCAAGGGGTCCAGCCCGCTCGTCGGCTCGTCCAGGACGAGGAGCTCGGCCCGGCCCATCAGGCCGGCGACGAGGATCAGCTTCTGGCGGTTCCCCTTCGAGTACGCGCGCACCTTCTTGGTGATGTCGAGGTCGAAGCGGTCGATCAGCTCGTCGCGGTAGTGCGCGTCGACCGCACCCTGGACCCTGCCGAGCAGGTGCAGCGTCTCCTCACCGGTCAACGACGGCCACAGGTTGGCCTCACCGGGAACGTACGAAAGGCGGCGGTGGGCCTCGACGGCCTGGCGCTGACTGTCGAGTCCGAAGATCTCGGAACGACCAGCGGTCGGGTGGATGAGCCCGAGCAGCAGTCGGATCGTGGTGGTCTTCCCGGACCCGTTGGGCCCGAGGTAACCCAGGACCTCGCCCGGAGCGACCGCGAGATCGAGGTTGCTCAGGGCGTCCACCGTGCCGTAGCGCTTGGTGAGGCCCTCGGTGCGAATCGCGGGTCGCGGTCATAGGTCGTGACCCCCTGTGGCTCCAGTATCCGCTGAACGTACTCGCCGGCCGTAGGGTCCAAGGTCCCCTCCCGAACCGGCCCGGTACGGTCGGCGCCCTCGCCGCGGCCTGCCGCTACGTCGTGGGGGGGGAGAACCGGTACCCGATGCCCCGGATGGTGGTGATCCAACGCGGGTTCTCCGGGTCGGCCTCGATCTTCAGGCGCACCCGGCGGATGTGCTCGGTGACGGTCGACCGGCCCTGCCACCGCCCGTTGGAGCCCCACACCCGCTCGAGCAGCTCCTCGCGGGAGAAGACTCGTCCGGGCGCGGCGGCGAGGAAGGCGAGCAGGTCGAATTCCTTGCGCGTCATCGTCACTTCGGCATTGCCGACGGTGACGGTCCGGGTGCCCTGGTCGATCACGAGGTCTCCGTGGTCGAGCGTCGTGTTCGGCGCCTCGCTGCCGCGCCGCAGGACAGCCCGCACCCGGGCCTCGAGCTCGGCGAAGGAGAACGGCTTGGCGATGACGTCGTCGGCACCCAGGTTGAGCAGGCTGATGCGATCCCGCTCGGAAGCCCGCCCGGAGCAGACGATGATCGGCACCATGCTGCGGCGTCGGATCTTCGTCAAGACCTCCGAGGTCTCTCCCCCCAGGTCGAAGTCGAGGATGACCAGGTCGGCGGGATGGTCGAAGACGACCGCGAGCGAGGAGGGCACGCTGGCGGCCTCGGCCACGTCGTAGCCCGACCGCTTCAAGTAGTGCTGGAGCGCTCGGCGGCAGTTGTGGTCGTCCTCGGCCAACAGGATCGTATGGTGGGTGATGTCGGTTGCGGTGGGCGTGAGCACCACCATGGGATTGGCCTCGACGGCACGCAGGTCGTCGCGGTAGCGCTCAGGGTGCGCGGAGACGTCGACGGGCATGGTCACGCTCCACCTCCGGATTGATCCGCTCCGCTGCGATGCCGATGGAGCGGCAAGACGCCGAACTTCATGGCAATAGATCCCCCTCGTCCTTCCGCTCGCGAAGTGCGATGCGGTACCCCGGTCGTCCCTCGTCAATGCCGAGAACCGCGGAGTGTGGTCGTTGTCAGTGTCGGCGCACTGCCGACCGCGCTCCATAGGACTTTTGGACCAAAAATTGCGCTGCCGTGGTGCGACGGGAGCGCAGATGCCGATGGCTGCCCGGGCGGGGCCCTCTAGGCGTCGGGCAGGCTGAAGCGGTAGCCGACGCCGCGCACGGTCGTGATCCACCGCGGCGAGTCCGGGTCGGGCTCGATCTTCAGGCGCACCCGGCGGACGTGCTCGGTGACGGTCGAACGTCCCTGCCATTCCTCGGTGGAGCCCCAGACCCGTTCGAGGAGGTCCTCCCGAGAGAAGACCTGGCCCGGCGACGCCGCCAGGAACGCGAGCAGGTCGAACTCCTTGCGCGTCATCGGGACCACCACGTCACGCACGGTCACGGTCCGCGTGTCGCGGTCGATGATGAGGTCGCCGTGGTGGATGAAGGCCGCGACCGGCTCGCCGCTGCCGCGACGCAGAACGGCCCGGACCCGCGCCTCGAGCTCGGCAAAGGAGAACGGCTTGACGACGAAGTCGTCGGCTCCCAGGTTCAGGGTCCGGATCCGGTCGTCCTCCGAGTCGCGCCCCGAGCACACGATGACCGGGATGGAACTGTGGCGCCGTATCTTGGCCAGGACGTCGGCACCGTCGAAACCCGGGAGGCCGAGGTCGAGGATCACCAGGCTGGCCGAGTGCTGGAAGACGGCCCGCAGTGCCGACGGGCCGTCGGGCGCCTCGAGCACGCGGTAGCCGTTCCGCTCGAAGTACTGGCGCAGCGCGCTGCGACAGCTGTGGTCGTCCTCGGCCACCACGATGGTTCTCTCGCCGCCCCCGCCGCCGCCCTCGGGCCCGGCCGCGGCCGCGTTCCATCCGGAGGCTGCCGGCCCCCCTGCGCCGCGGCGGTGTGCCGAGGCGCGCGTTGCCACGTCGCCCAGCTGGTTCACGCGCTGCACGTTTCCCTACCCGCCTTGATGCACCGTGTCCTCACGGTGGTCGCACCCATGTCCGATTTGTCGGCCGAGGAGATACCAACCTTGAGAGGATCGCGCGGTGCCGGGTCCCCAGGCACGGCGGAGCTCCCGCGCAGGCACCGCGCCGCCGCCGCGCAGGCACCGCGCCGCCGCCTCGCCGCCGCGCCGCCGCTGGGACCGAGGCAGTCGGCTGGCCCCGCCGGCGCCACGGACGTGGCCCATCAGAGGGAGGTCGTCTCGGTGGCCCGAGGCGACTGCCTCGCGCCGAGCCCGCATCCCGGTCAGCGGGACATCGGTGCGCCCGCCGACTCGTGCCCGCGTTCAGCGACGGAAACGTGCGTGGGCGGCCATCGTGGGCGCTGTTTCGCCCTGTGGCGGGGACGTCGAGTGAGCCAAAGGGGGGCATCGCGGGTCAACTGTCATGAAACTGTCGCTCATTGTTGCTCGTTGGTTGCGTGAGCTCTGCAACCGAGCGGCAACGATTACGCCACCGACCTGCTAGTACGCGACCAATTAGAGTGTGCGTACTCCTGGACACGCGAGATCCGCACGGTCAGACGAATGGCCTCAGGAGTCGACGGCATCAGTCGGATGATGTCACTTGAGGGAGGGGGGAAACGTGGGATCGACGTCTCGTCAGCTTTCCACGGCGCAGGAGTCAGTCGAGAGGGGCATCGAAACCCTCTGGTCCGAGTTCAAGCAGACCGGAGCGCAGACGCTGCGCAACCAGCTGATCATCTACTACTCGCCGTTCGTCAAGTACGTCGCCAGCCGCGTGCTGGCCGGGCTGCCCAGGCACTTCGACGAAGAGGACCTCGTCAGTTACGGCATCATCGGTCTTATCGATGCCATCGAGCGATTCGAGCCGGAACGCAACCTGCGCTTCGAGACCTACGCCATTCCGCGCATCAAGGGAGCGATCATCGACGAATTGCGGTCCATCGACTGGGTACCGAGGTCGGTGCGGACGAAGGCCCGTGCAGTCGAGCAGGCGGTCACGCACCTCGAGGCGACGCTGCGGCGCACGCCCAACGACGCCGAAGTCGCGGCCGAGCTCGAAATGAGCGTCGGTGACTTCCACAAGGCGCTGCGCAAGATCTCCTCGGTCGGCATGATGGCGCTCGACGAGGTGCTGCGCGGCGGCGACCGCTCCGAGCGCTCGACGTTGGGCGAGACGCTGCCGGACGGGTCGTGGGGCCCGGTCGACACCTTCGAGGCCAAGGAGTCCAAGGAGGCACTGGTCGAGGCCGTCGACGGCATGCCCGAACGGGAGCGGACGGTCCTCATGATGTACTACTACGACGGCCTCACGCTCACGGAGATCGGCCAGGTGCTCGGCGTCACGGAGAGCAGGGTGTGCCAGATTCACACCAAGGCGCTCCGCCAACTGCGGTCGAAGTTGGCCGACCGTTCGGAGACCCCCACCCGTCGGACTCCGCCGGCCCGCCGCGTCGGGACCGTGCGCTCCGGCCAATCACACCTGCAACTCCTCGCCAGCTGACCGGGCGGGCGACGTCACGGCGCGCTCGACACGTCGCAGGCGGCCGGGTTCACCCTGGGTTCACCCGGAGTCGCCCGCGGCTCGATTGAACGGTACGGTACGCAACCGAACCGCGAACGAGCCGACAGGGGGCCGCGTCATGCCGTTGCACAAGAGAGAGAGCCTCCGGGAGGAATTGATCGACACGATCTACGCCGACCCCAGTCAGAAGAGGCCGCTGCCCTCGACGCACTGTCCGACCCAGGAGATGCGGCCGGCCGAGGTGGTGCAGGCGATCTCCGACGAGCTCATGCTCGACGGCAACGCGCGCCAGAACCTCGCGACGTTCTGCCAGACCTGGGAAGAGCCCGAGGTCCATCACTTGATGGACCTCTGCATCGACAAGAACCTCATCGACAAGGACGAGTACCCCCAGACAGCCGAGCTGGAGCGGCGCTGCGTCCACATGTTGGCCGACGTCTGGCACGCGCCCGAGGCGGCAGAGCCGGTCGGGTGCTCGGCCATCGGCTCGTCGGAGGCGTGCATGCTGGGCGGGATGGCGGCCAAGTGGCGCTGGAGGGAGAAGCGCCGGGCCGCCGGGAAGTCGACCGATTCGCCCAACATGGTGTGCGGGCCGGTGCAGGTGGTCTGGCACAAGTTCGCGAAGTACTGGGACGTCGAGATGCGGGAGATCCCGATGTCCCCGGGGCGCTACTGCATGGACGTGGAGCAGATGCTCGAGCGGGTCGACGAGAACACCATCATGGTGGTGCCGACCTTCGGCGTCACCTACACCGGGTCCTACGAGCCGGTGCTCGAGCTCTCACAGGCCCTCGACAAATTCCACGAGGAGACGGGGCTCGACATCGACATCCACGTCGACGGCGCCAGCGGCGCCTTCTTGGCCCCCTTCAGCGCGCCCGACGTCGTGTGGGACTTTCGTGTCCCGCGGGTGAAGTCGATCAGCACCTCGGGGCACAAGTTCGGTCTCGCACCGCTCGGCGTGGGCTGGGTGCTGTGGCGGGACTCGGCGGAGCTCCCGGACGACCTGATCTTCCATGTCACCTACCTCGGTGGGGACATGCCCGTGTTCCAGATCAACTTCTCCCGGCCGGCCGGCCAGATCGTGGCGCAGTACTACAACTTCGTGCGCCTGGGCCGAGACGGCTATCGGAACGTCCACGACGCCTGCTACGCCACCGGCAAGTTCCTCGCCGAGCAGGTGGTCGAGCTCGGCCCCTTCGAATTGCTGTGCGACTCCAACCCCCTTACGGGCATCCCGACGGTGACCTGGCGCATCCGAGAGGGCGAGAACCCGGGCTACACGCTCTACGACATCGCCGACCGCCTGCGCACCCGGGGCTGGCAGGTGCCGGCCTACCCGCTGACCGGGTCCGTCTCCGACGTCTCGGTCCAACGCATCCTGGTGCGCCAGGGCGTCAGCCGCGACCTGGCCGGGCTGCTGCTCGAGGACATGCAGACCTCGATCGCCCACTTCGACCGCCACCCCGTCACCGTGTCCATGACGAGGGAGGAATCGGGCGGCTTCAGCCACCTGTAGCCCGCGTCAGGCGACCGGCGACTCCGTGCCGGCGGGAAGCCCCTTCGACCAATCGACGTACAGGGGGCGCCGGCTCATGAAGCGGGGCTTGCCGACCTCGGCCGGGTGGTCGGTCGTCCACGGCGAGGGATAGGCGGTGGTGAGGCCGGCCAGCGCCCGCAGCGCCGGGTCGTAGGCAGAGCGGATCCAGGCGAACCGGCGCCAACCCTCCTCCTCGCGGCCCGGATCGATGACGAGGATGGGCGCCAGGGCGGTCATGGCGGCGAGATACTCGTCCCGCCCGATGCTGATGGGCGGCGCGGGCTCGCCGTACTGTGCGGTGAGCTCGGCGAGCCGCTGGGGAGGGGGGAGGGGGACGTTGGCCGCCCGGGCGATGCGCACGATGCCCGGCAGCCCGTAGACGAGGATCATCAGGGGCCCCTTCTCGACGTCCACGAAGACCTCGCCGGCGCTCGTCTCGGACGCCGAGACGACCAGCGCGGCGGCGTCGAGCAGCGATCCGACGGTGGCGACCCAGGAGTGGTCGATGTGGGTCTCGGGGAAGTAGGTCAGGATCGGGAAGGCCGTGTGGGTCTGCTCCAGGTCGAGCATCCAGTCGGCCTCGCTCCTCCAGAACTCGCTGTTGTCGAGTGCCCCCATGCGATGCAGGGAGCGCAGGAGCTCGATGGCACCTGGGGGCAGGCCGGCGATCGGGCTCAACCTGATGATGCCCTTCTCCCGCCCGTTGTAGGCCGAGAAGATGGTCGGCAGGTAGCTGATGAGGAGGGCGACCAGGCCGAGCCCGATCACCGCCTCGATGAAAGCGATCCAGATGCGGCTGGTCCCGTCGGGCTTGGAGAACCCGAGTGTCGTCAGCGACGAGCCGCTGATCTCGAACGCCTTCTGCACGGTGAGGCTGCCGGTGCCCCAGAACACGAAGGTGAAGGCGACCACCATGAGGAGCATCCAGACCAGTGGGAGGCTGACCAGGGAGACCGGCGCGTACAGCGCCCGCAGCGCCTTGGATCTCGCTTCGCTGCGCCACCGGTGGACCAGCAGTCGGTACACCAGCGCGAAGTCGGCCTGGGACAGGCGGGTCAAGCCTCCCTGGGGCAGGACCACTGTCTTGAGCGCCGAGCCGAGGATCGCCAGCACCACGACGGTGCCGAAGATCAGGGACAGGATGTGGAGGACGATCATGGTCTTCGGCGGGCCGCGCTGGGGCAGTCGACGGGCGGAACGCTACCGGGCGCGCCACACCAGGATCGGACCGAGGCGCGCCCGGACGGGGCGACCAGCCCGGTCGGGGGGGCCTCAGGCGATCTCTTGCGCAGCCTCCTGCACCGCCTTGTCGACGTCCTTCTTGTCGACCTGCAACTCCTTGGCCACCCGCTTCTGCGCCTTGAGGTTCGCCTTCTCGACGTAAGACTCGATCGTCGTCTCGCCCACGATCACGAGGGCGGCCTCGCCGGCGTCGATGGCATCGCCGAACTCCTTGACGTCGGCTCGTGACATGCCCTTCCACAGGTGTCCGCTCACGCCCCCGATGGCCGCACCGACCGCCGCCGACGCGATGATGGAGGGCGGGAACAAGATGCCGACGAGGGCGCCGACCCCGGCACCGCCCCACGCGCCGTGGCGGGTGGTCGTCTCGTCCTTGTTGACGTGGACCTTGCCCTTGTCGTCCTTCGTGACGACCGCCGCGTCGTAGGTGCCCACGGCGCCCGTGGCGTGGAGGTCCTTCACGACCTCGTAGTCGGCGCGGGCGTCGACTTCGCTGGCATAGGTCCCGATGTAGATGAAGACACCGTCGGACTTGGACATGGCAACGCTCCTTTCAGGCGACCTGCACCGGCGGGCGAGGCGCCGACTTCTCTCGCGCCACTCTCTCTTGGGGGGCGCCGCGAGCGTAGGGCCGTTCGTCACTTTCCGCCCGGCGCCCGATCGGGCGCCGTCTGGCATGATCGGTGCCGGTGTCGCTCCCCCCGGCCATCGAGATCGCGCGGCGCGCCACGCTGCGCCCGATCGGCGACATCGCCGCGCAGATGGGCCTCGGCACCGAGCTCCTCGAGCCCTATGGGACCCGCGTCGCCAAGGTGAGCCTCGACGCCGTCGAGGCGCTGGCCGGGCGCCCCCGGGCCCGCTACGTGGTGGTGACCGCGGTCACACCGACCCCGCTCGGCGAGGGCAAGACCACGACCACGGTCGGCCTCGGCCAGGCCCTGGCCTGCATCGGGCGGCAGGCGACCATCACCATCCGCCAGGCCTCCATGGGCCCGACCTTCGGGATCAAGGGCGGCGCGGCCGGCGGTGGCTACAGCCAGGTGGTCCCGTTCGAGAACCTCAACCTGCATCTCACCGGGGACATGCACGCGGTGACGGCCGCCAACAACCTCCTGGCCGCCATGGTGGACAACCACCTCTACGACCGGAACGCGCTCGGCATCGACCCGTACAGCATCACGTGGAAACGTGTCCTCGACGTCAACGATCGTTCGCTGCGCAACATCGTCAGTGGGCTGGGCACCGAGCAGGACGGTGTCCTCCGCCAGACGGGGTTCGACATCACGGCCGCCTCCGAGGTGATGGCGGTGCTCGCCCTGGCTCGCGACCTGCGCGACCTGCGCGCGCGCATGGGACGGATCGTGGTCGGCTACACCGCCGACGGGGCGCCGGTGACGGCGGAGCAGCTCAAGGCCGCCGGGGCGATGACGGTGATCATGCGCGACGCCGTCAAACCCAATCTGTTGCAAACGCTCGAGGGCACCCCCGTCCTGGTGCACGCCGGTCCCTTCGGCAACATCGCCCACGGCAACTCGTCGGTGGTGGCCGACCTGATCGGGATCCACGCCGGCGAGTACCTGGTCACCGAGGCCGGGTTCGGGGCCGACATGGGGGCGGAGCGCTTCTTCAACATCAAGTGCCGCACCTCGGGCCTGGTGCCCGACGCCGCCGTCGTGGTGACGACGGTGCGGGCGATGAAGCTGCACTCGGGGCGCCACCGCGTGGTGGCCGGCCGCCCGTTGCCCCCGGGCATGCTGGAGGAGAACCCCGAAGAGGTGCAGCTCGGCGCGGCCAACCTCCTGGCCCACCTGGCCATCGTCCGCCGCCACGGGGTGACGCCGGTGGTCGCCATCAACGCCGTCGAGGGCGACTTCCCCTCCGAGCACGCCGCCATTCGGGAGATCGCGGCGTCGGTGGGCGTGCGCGCCGCGGTGTGCACCCATTTCGAGAACGGCGGCAAGGGCGCGGTGCAGCTGGCCGAGGCGGTCGTCGAGGCCGCCGCGGAGCCCAGTCGGTTCCACGTGCTCTACCCGGACG
Organism: uncultured Acidimicrobiaceae bacterium; assembly: GCA_963789235.1. GTDB lineage: Bacteria > Actinomycetota > Acidimicrobiia > Acidimicrobiales > RAAP-2 > Bog-473. The sequence goes on from CAWBJX010000004.1 coordinate 510,924, forward strand.
AGGCGCCGCTGCGCCAGAAGATCGAGACCGTCGCCACCGAGGTCTACGGTGCCGACGGCGTCGACTATCAGCCCTTGGCGGCGAGCCAGCTCGACCGCTACGAGCGTGCCGGCTTCGGCACGCTGCCCGTCTGCATCGCCAAGACCCACCTCTCCATCTCGTCGGATCCCAAACTGGTGGGCGCCCCCCGGGGCTGGCGCCTGCCCGTGCGCGAGGCGAGGGCCAACGTGGGTGCCGGCTTCATCTATCTGCTCAGCGGCGACATGCGCACCATGCCCGGGCTCTCCCACAGCCCGGCCGCCGAGCGGATCGACATCGACGAGCACGGCAACGTGGTCGGTCTCTACTGAGCGCGCGGCCACCGGGAGGCGCACATGGCCATCGACTTCACCCTCGCCCCCGAGCACGAGGAGATCCGCTCCCGTGTCCGGTCCTTCATCCGGGACACGGTGCAGCCGGCGGTCGAGGGGTTCGACGACGAGACCAGGGTGACCTCGCGCCGCGAGTACCTCGTCACCATCTTGGAGCTGCGCGAAGCGGCCAAGGCGGCCGGGCTGTGGCTGCCCCACATGCCCGAGGAGTGGGGCGGCATGGGGCTCGGGCACGTGGAGCTGGCCATGGTGCAGGCCGAGGCGGGCAAGACGCGCCTCGGGCCCTGGATCCTCAACTGCATGGCCCCGGACGAGGGCAACATGCACACGCTCCTGCATTGGGGTAGCGACGCGCAGAAGGGCAATTACCTCCGACGGTTGTGCGAGGGCACCGCCATGTCGTGCTTCGCCATGACCGAGCCCGAGGTCGCCGGTTCCGATCCGACGCTCATCAAGACCCGGGCCGAGAAGGACGGGGACGAGTGGATCATCAACGGCCACAAGTGGTTCATCTCGAACGCGCGCCGGGCGCAGTTCGCGATCTTGGTGGCCCGCACCGAGCCCGACGTGCCACCGGGCTCGCGCGGTGCCAACACGGCGTTCCTCGTCGACCTCCCGGCAGAAGGCTGGATCGACGTCCGCGAGATCGAGACGATGCACGGTTCCACCGGCCACTCCGAGATCGTCATCGAGGACCTCCGCGTCCACGACGACCAGATCCTCGGTGGCCGGGGCAACGGCCACCGCCTCGGGCAGTACCGGTTGGGACCCGCCCGACTGGCTCACTGCATGCGCTGGATCGCGCAGGCCGAGACGGCACTGGACATGATGGTGGACCGCTCGCTCAACCGGTACTCGCACGGCTCTCTCCTGGCCGAGAAGCAGGGCGTCCAGTGGTTGATCGCCGACTCGGCCATGGAGCTGTACCAGTGCAAGCTCATGGTGCTCCATGCGGCCTACAAGATCGATCGCGGCGAGGACTTCCGCACGGAGGTGTCGATGGCGAAGCACTTCGTGGCCAACAGCCTCAACCGCATCATCGACCGCTCCATGCAGGTGCACGGCGCGCTCGGTTACTCGACCGACACCCCGCTGGCCAACATGCTCCAGCACGCCCGCTGGGCCCGCTTCGCCGACGGCGCGGACGAGATCCACCAGATGCGGATCGCCGAGCGCACCATCGCGGCCTACCAGGACACCGGGTCGACCAACGCCGCCACGGGCGGCCTGCCCCTCTGAGCCGGTGGGCTGCCTCCTCGCACTGCTCGCCGCCATCTCGCCGCGTCTGGTGATCTTCCTGCTCTGGATCTTCACCGACCGGCTCACCGTCGCCTTCCGTTCGGGTTGGGAGGGCGTGCTCGGCTTCATCTTCCTGCCGTACGCCACGCTCTTCTACGCGCTCGTCTACGCGCCTGCGAAGGGGGTCGACGCGTTCGGGTGGGTCATCGTGGCGCTGGGCGTGCTGCTCGACCTCTCCTCCCTGACCGTCGGCTCGCGGGCCCGCCGGCGCCGCGACCGGCGTGCCGCCGCCTCGTAGGCCCCCCCATTAGGAGAAGCGCAACCGCAGGTCGGGCTCGGGACCGAAGCCGGAGGCGCTCGGGCCCGTCGTCGCCAGCTTGTGCCAGCCGGCAACGCCGATCATGGCGGCGTTGTCGGTGGCCATCGACTGCGGGGGGATGAGCAGCCGGGTGCCGAACTCGTCGGCCAACGACTGGGCCCGGGCGCGCAGGATCGGGCTGGCCGCCACCCCGCCCACGATGGCGACGGCGGGGTCGCCGAACTCCTCGAGCGCGCGCCGCAGCTTGGCGCACAGCACGTCCATGCAGGCGGCCACGAAGGACGCCGCCACCTCGGTCTCGGAGAAGCGCGGGTCGGCGCGGACGTGGTTGACGACCGCCGTCTTGAGCCCCGAGAAGGAGAAGGCGTAGCCCTCGGCCAGCATGGGACGGGGAAAGCCGAGCACGTCCTCGCCCGCCGCGGCCAGCCGGTCGAGCACCGGACCCCCGGGGTAGCCGAGGCCGAGGAAGCGGGCCACCTTGTCGTACGCCTCGCCGATGGAGTCGTCGACGGTCTCCCCGAGCAACTGGTAGCGCCCCGGCGCGGTGGCGCGGGTGAGCATGCAGTGGCCGCCCGACACGAGGAGCGCGATCTGCGGGAACGGGACCTCGCGGTCGGCCAGGTACACGCTGGCCAGGTGGCCCTCGAGGTGGTTGACGCCCACCACCGGCACGCCCCAGCCCAGTGCCAGGGCCTTGGCCGTCGCGATGCCGACCAGCAGCGCGCCGACCAGGCCTGGTCCGGACGTCACTGCGACGGCGGCCAGATCCCCTCCCGGCCACACCGGCCTCGTCCAGGGACGCGCTCGACGATCGGGGTGATCGTCTCGACGTGGGCCCGGCTGGCCAGTTCGGGGACCACTCCGCCGAACGCCGCATGCAGGTCGACCTGGCTCGCCACCACCGAGGAGCGCACCGCGTAGGTGTCGTCGACGACGGCGGCCGCCGTCTCGTCGCACGACGTCTCGATCGCCAGCAGCACCCGCCTCACGGTGCTCCCGCCAGCGCGCTGGCCTCGATCTGGGCCCGCGAGATGGCCCCTTCGCGCTCGACCACCGGCTCGGGGTCCGCGCACGTTGACCAGCGTGGAGGGCACGTCCTGGAGCGCCCCGCCGTCGACGACCAGGTCGACGGCGGGGCCGAGGCCGGTCCGCCACGTCCTGGGCCGTGCCGCGGGGTCGGCGTGCCGTGCGGGTTGGCGCTGGTCACGACGAGCGACACCGGTCCGCTGGAGCAGCGCGCGCAGGAAATCGTGGTCGTGGGATGCGCACCGCCACCTCCTCGCGGCCGGCCAGCCAGGCCGGGTCGCTCGAGCCCGGGGTCGAAGCCGAAGGCCAGGGTGAGCGGTCCCGGCCACCACCGCCGGGCCAGCACCTCGGCGGCGGGGTTGAAGGCCACGCCGAGGGCGCGTACCTGCGCCACCGAGGCGGCCAGGACCGGCAGGTGCAATGCCCTCGGGTCGCCCCTTGGCCCGGAAGACGGCGCCCGGACCGCGTCGGCGTCGTCCGGCCGGGCGGCCAGGCCGTAGACGGTGTCGGTCGGGACCACCGCGACCCCGCCGGAGCGCAGCACCTCGGCGGCGGCGGCGCGCGCCTTCCTCGTCGGCGCTGCACGATCCTCAGGCAGGCACCAGACCTCGGACACCCGTGCCGGCGCGTGCGCTCAGAGCCTGAGCGGGCGGACGGTGGCGCCGACCAGCGCCGGATCCGACTCGCCAGTCCACCCCGGGCACGTCGACGTAGAGCTCGATCTCGTTGCCGTCCGGGTCGAGGATGTAGAGGCTGTGGGTCACCGTGTGGTCGGAGGCGCCGACCACGGTGGCGCCGGCCGCCTGCACCGCGGCCAGCGCCTGCGCGCAGGTCGTCGTCGCTGTCGCCGACCTTGAGGCCGAAGTGGTACAGGCCGACCCGCCGGCCCGGCGGGATCGGTGCGGCGTCGGCGACCGACCTCGATGAGGAGCAGCTCGTGGTGGGTGCGACCCGACGAGAAACCGGCCGCCCCGACGGGTGCCTGGCCGGGCTCGGGGAGGATCTGGCGCCAGCCGAGCACGTCGCGGTAGAAGGCCGCCGACCGGCGACGTCGCGGACGTAGAGGACCAGGTGGCCGAGCTCTCGTACCGTCATGCGCTCACGCTACCGGCCGTCCCGGGCCTCCGTCGCCCCGCCGTCCCGGCCCGTGGCACCGGACGCCGCGGAGCGGATCCAGTGCGCGGTCGGCGGCATGCCGGGCCCGAGGTGGATGGGGACGTCGAAGGGCTCGGGGCTCGAGCCCGGCCGCCTCCATCAGCTCGGTCAGCGCGTGCGGGACGGCGGCGGCGACGTCCCACAGGCGCGGCACGGCCCGGGCGTCGGAGGCGAGCCCCCAGTAGAGGACGCCCGAGGTAGCTCATGATCGTGATGTTGAGGCCCATGCCGTCCATCACCGGGCCGAGGGGGAACATCCCGAGCAGCTGGCTGCCGCCCAGGTAGAGCGGGAAGTCCGGGCCCGGGCACGTTGGACACCACCAGGTTGGCCACGGGCCGGTGGCGGTCGGCCAGCTTCATCCCGGTGTAGAGCGCGGGCCGCGGCGGCGAAGACGTTGGGCGTCGCGTGCTCGGCCCAGTTCTGCAGCGTCGTCGCGCCGAGTGCCTTGTGCTCCTCCTTGGCTCCTTTGGTGCCCTCGTGGATGAGCCGCAGGCGCTCGAGCGGGTCCTCGATGTGGCAGGGCAGCTGGACGAACATCGCCGACACCTTGTTGGAGCCCTTCAGCTCGGCGACGTCGGGGGTCACCGAGACCGGCACCACCGAGACGAGCGGGATGTCGGGCAGCTCGTCGCCGGCCAGCAGGTAGGTGCGCAGCGCGCCGGCGCACATGGCCAGCACGACGTCGTTGACGGTCGTGCCCATCTCGTTCTTCAGCTTCTTGACGTCGGCCAGGCTGGCGGCGGCGAAGGCGACCCGGCGCCGGGCGTGGACGGCGACGTTGATGGAGGTGCGCGGCGCGGTCAGCGGCAGCGCCGCCTTGGCCGTCAGGCCCTGGCGGATGCGGCGCACGCCGAAGATGCTTCGGGTGGTGCGCAGCAGCATGCGTCCCGACGTCGAAGGGGGCCACCAGGCCGGCCACCATGGCCTGGGAGACCAGCTCGCAGCCGGAGGGGATGCGCGAGTCGAGCTGCCGCGGGGTCAGCGTGGGCGTGGCTCGGGCGGGTCGGGCTCCAGGTCGAAGAGGACGCCCAGCAGCTCGGCGCCCGAGACGCCGTCGATGGTGCTGTGGTGCATCTTGGCGACCAGCGCGATCTTCCCGTCCTCCAGCCCCTCGACGATCCACATCTCCCACAGGGGCCGATCCCGGTGGAGCTGGCGGCTGATGACGTCGGCCGCGAAGTCGGCCAGCTCGCGCATGCCGCCCGGGCGAGGGCAGCGCGGCCCGCCGGAGGTGGTTGTCGATGTCGAACTCGGGGTCGTCGACCCAGACCGGGTGACCCGAGCCGCATCGGCACCTCGACCAGGCGGCGCTGGAAGACGGGCGCCAGCGGGATGCGGTCGTTGATGAGCTGGCGGATCCGGCGGAACGAGTAGCCGCCGGGCACCGTCGAGGGGTCGAAGACCGCCGTCATGGCCACGTGCATGTGGAGGGTGGGCGTCTCCATGTACAGGAAGCTCGCATCGAGCCCGCTCAGCCGTTCGGGGGTCATCGACACTCCTCGCTCGTCGCCCGCCGACCATAAGGTGACACCAACGGCGTGCCGGGGCAAGCGGAGACCGGCTCCGACCAGGGGGGACCTGCGGGACGCCGGCCGTTCGGGCGAAGATGGTGGGGTGCCGTACGCCTTCCTGGTCGTCACCCTCGTCGGGGCCGCTCGCGGTGGTGCTGGCCTACCGCCCCATCCGGCGGGAGCCCTTCACCGTGCTGAGCTTCTCCTGCGGCTGGATCGCGGGCGAGCTGGCCTTCCAGAACATCGTCTGGCAGATGGTCGCCACCGCCCTCTTCGTCTCGTACGGCGCGCTCGACAACTGGGCCGGCTGGCTCGGCCTGGCCGTGGCCGTCCTCGACTGGGTCGGGCTCTTCGGGCTGGGCATCGCCGGCCGCCGGGCCGCCGGCGTGGCGGCGGCCGCGCTCGGCGAGGTGCGCTCGGACGCCCTTCCCGGTGCCCACCGAGCCGACCGCACCGACGTGGGGTCGCTGGTGGCGCGTGACCCGCGCCATCCCGATCCGGTCGCGCGCGATCGAGGCGACCCGCGACATCGACTACTGGGGCGACGGCAGCCGCGCGCCACCGCCTGGACGTCTACCGCTCCCGGCTGGCCCCGCCCGAGCAGGCGCCGGTCATGGTGTACATCCACGGCGGGGCCTGGGTGATCGGCGACAAGCGCGAGCAGGGCAAGCCGATGATGTACGAGCTGGTCGCCCGGGGCTGGGTCTGCGTGGCCATCAACTACCGCCTGAGCCCGAAGGCCACCTGGCCGGACCACATCGTCGATGCCAAGCGGGCCGTGGCCTGGGTGAAGGAGCACATCGCCGAGTACGGGGGCGACCCCTCCTTCGTCGCGGTCAGCGGGGGGTCGGCCGGCGGGCACCTCTCCGCGCTGCTCGCGCTGAGCGCGGGCGACCCCGCCTTCCAGCCGGGCTTCGAGGGCGTGGACACCTCGGTCCAGGCCTGCGTCCCCTTCTACGGGGTCATGGACCTGACCGGCTCACCGGAGGGATCGGCCCGTTTCGGGCCGGGCCTGCTCGAGATGCTCGAGAGGAAGGTCATGAAGGTGAAGGAGTCCGAGCAGCCGGACCTCTTTCGCGACGCGTCGCCGACCTACCGGGTCCACGCCGACGCACCTCCGTTCTTCGTCCTGCAGGGCGTCAACGACACGCTGGTGCCGGTGGAGACGGCCCGCCTCTTCGTCGACCGCCTGCGCGCCGTCTCGAGCCGGCCGGTGGCCTACGCCGAGCTGCCCCTGGCCCAGCACGCCTTCGACGTCCTGGCCTCGCTGCGCTGCCAGGCCACGACGTCGGCCGTCGGCGACTTCCTCGAGGGCGCGCGCGCCGTCACCACTCCGGGCACGGAGACGGGCGGCGTCCCCCCGGACCTCCTCCCCGACGCCGAGCCGGCCACCGAGGTCTGACCGACCCTCCGGGTCAGGCCTCGTCGGCGAGCCGGACCTCGGTCGAGAGCGCGTCGCCCACCGCGACCACCAACTCGTCCACCCCGCCCGCGTCGGTGATGTCGCGCCGGGCCGCCTCCACCGCGGCGAGGGTCGCCGGCGGGCCGGTCACGCGCAGCAGCGCCACCCGCGCCCGCATGGACCGTTGGTGGGACGTCTTCTCACGGCGCACCGCGCCGAGCACCTCGGCCGCCACGGTGAGCACCTCCTGCTCCGCGTCGGCGTGGCCGCCGATCTCGGCGACGTCGGGCCACGGGGCGTGGTGGACCGAGCCCTCGTGCCACCAGCTCCACACCTCCTCGGTGACGAAGGGGAGCGAGGGGGCGAAGAGCCGGAGCAGGACCGAAAGGGCCAGCGCCAGCGTGGCCCGGGCCGACTCGGCGCCGGCGGGCTCGGCCTCGCCGTAGGCCCGCGTCTTGACCAGCTCGACGTAGTCGTCGCAGAACGACCAGAAGAAGGTCTCGGTGAGCTCGAGCGCGCGGGCGTAGTCGAAGTGCTCGAACGACGCCGTCGCGGTCGTCACCACCTCGGCCAGCCGGGCCAGCAGGGCGAGGTCGAGCGGCTCGCGCACCGCCTCGACGCCGGGTGGCACACCCTCGCCGAGGCGCCCGAGCGCGAACTTCGAGGCGTTGAGGATCTTGATGGCCAGGCGCCGGCCGATCTTCATCACGCCCTCGTCGACCGCGGTGTCGGTGCCCGGGCGGCCGTTGCCGCCCAGTAGCGCACGGCGTCGGCCCCGAACTCCTCGAGCAGCGGCATGGGGGTGACGACGTTGCCCTTGGACTTGGACATCTTCTTGCGCTCGGGGTCGAGGACCCAGCCGTTGAGGATCGTGTGGCGCCAGGGCACGACGTGGTGTTCGAGGTGCGTGCGCACCACGGTGGAGAAGAGCCAGGTGCGGATGATCTCGTGGGCCTGGGGACGCAGGTCCATGGGGAAGGTGGCCCCGAACAGGTCGGGGTCGTCCTCCCACCCGCCGGCGATCTGGGGGGTGAGCGACGAGGTGGCCCAGGTGTCCATGACGTCGGGGTCGCCGACGAAGCCGCCCGGCACGCCGCGCTGCTCGGCCGTAAAGCCGGGGGGCACGTCGGTGGTCGGGTCGACCGGCAGGCTGGCCTCGTCGGGCACGAGGGGGGATCGAAGTCGGGCTCGCCATCGGGGCCGAGGGGGTACCAGACCGGGAAGGGCACGCCGAAGAAGCGCTGCCGGCTGGCGAGCCAGTCGCCGTTGAGCCCCTCGACCCAGTCTCGTAGCGGAACCGCATGTAGGGCGGGTGCCAGTCGAGCTCCTGGCCCCGGGCGAGCAGCGCCTCGCGCAGCGCTTCGTCCCGTCCGCCGTTGCGGATGAACCACTGGCGGCTGGTCACGATCTCGAGCGGCCGCTCGCCCCTCTCGTAGAACTTGACCGGGTGGGTGATCGCGCGCGGCTCGCCGACCAGGTCGCCCGACGCGGTCAGCACCTCGACCATGGCGCGCGGGCCTGCTTGACCGTGCGGCCCGCGATGGCGCGCCAGGCCTCGCCGTCGGGGACGCCGACCGGGGGCGACCCGGTGATGTGACCGGCGCGGGTGAGGATGGTGCGTGTGGGCAGGTCGAGCTCGCGCCACCAGACGACGTCGGTGATGTCGCCGAAGGTGCAGATCATCGCGATGCCCGATCCCTTGTCGGGGTCGGCGAGGCGGTGGGCGACGACCGGCACCTCGACCCCGAAGAGCGGCGTGTGCACGGTGGTGCCGAAGAGCGCCGCGTAGCGCTCGTCGTCGGGGTGGGCGACCAGCGCGACGCAGGCGGCGAGCAGCTCGGGCCGGGTCGTCTCGATCTCGATGTCGTCGAAGCGCGAGCCGGTGGTAGGCGCCCGGCCGCTCGCGGTCCTCGAGCTCGGCCTGGGCGACGGCGGTCTGGAAGTCGACGTCCCACAGCGTCGGCGCCTCGGACGGGTAGACCTCGCCCCGCGCCAGGTTGCGCAGGAACATGCGCTGGCTGGCCCGCCGGCTCCGGTCGTCGATGGTGGCGTAGCTCGACGCCCAGTCGACGCGACAGACCGAGGCGGCGCCAGAGGCCTCGAAGGCCGTCTCGTCCTCGGCGGTCAGCTGGTGGCAGAGCTCGACGAAGTTGGGCCGCCTGACCGGGATGTCCTCCGGTCCGGGCTCCTCGGGCGGCATGAAGTCGGGGTCGTAGGGGAGCGACGGGTCGCAGCGCACCCCGAAGTAGTTCTGGACCCGGCGCTCGGTCGGCAGCCCGTTGTCGTCCCAGCCCATGGGGTAGAAGACGTCCCGCCCCGCATGCGCCGGTAGCGGGCGATGACGTCGGTCTGGGTGTAGCTGAAGACGTGGCCGATGTGCAGCGAGCCCGAGACCGTCGGCGGCGGGGTGTCGATGGAGAAGACCTCGGTCTCGGGCGGCGCCGTCGAAGCGGTAGGCGTCGTCGTCGTCCCAGCGCGCGGCCCACCGTTCCTCGAGTCCGTCGAGCGACGGCTTGTCGGGGACGCGGTGGCGCGCCGGTCGAGAGGGTCGGCATGGTCGGGTTACCGTACGGGTGCTGCGCCTCCACGACACCGCCACGGGCACGGTCCGACCCCCTCGAGCTGCGCCGCCAGGGCGAGGTGTCGATGTACGTCTGCGGCCCGACGGTCTACGACCTGCCCCACCTCGGCCACGGCCGCTTCACCCTGGTCTTCGACGTGCTGCGCCGCTACCTCCTGTTCTCGGGGTTGACGTGCACTACGTCATCGAACGTCACCGACGTCGACGACAACATCATCAGGCGCGCGGCCGAGCAGGGCCGCACCGAGCCCGAGGTGGCGGCCGAGTTCGAGGCGCGCTGGTGGGAGGCCATGGACGGGCTCGGCGTGCTGCGACCCGACGACATCCCCCACGCCACCGCCTACATCGCCGACATGGTGGCCCTGGTCGGCGACCTCCTCGCCCGGGGCGTGGCCTACGAGACCTCCGACGGGGTCTACCTCGACGTCGACCAGGTCCCCGGCTACGGGCTCCTCGCCCGCCAGACCCTCGACTCGCTGCGGGCCGGGGCCCGGGTCGAGAGCAACGAGGAGAAGCGCTCGCCGCTCGACTTCGCCCTGTGGAAGAAGGCCAAGCCGGGCGAGCCGGCTGGGCCGCGCCGTGGGGCGCCGGCCGCCCGGGCTGGCACACCGAGTGCGTGGTGATGTCGCTCGACCTGCTGGGCGAGGGCTTCGACCTGCACGGCGGCGGCCAGGACCTCGCCTTCCCCCACCACGAGAACGAGCGGGCCCAGGCCGTCGCCGACGGGCGCACCTTCGCCCGCCACTGGGTGCACAACGGCTGGGTCGAGGTCGAGGGCACGAAGATGTCCAAGTCGCTCGGCAACTTCACCTCGCTCACCGACCTGCTCGACCAATGCGACGCGCGGGCCTACCGCCTGCTGGTCCTGCGGTCGCACTACCGCTCGCCCATCGAGGTGACCCCGGACACCATCGCCGACGCCGAGAAGGCGCTCGACCGCCTCGACGCGCTCGCCCGGCGCTTCGACGGCGTCGCCGGCGTGCTGGGAGACGCGCCAGGCGGCTTCGTGGTCGAGGGTGTCGAACCGGCGACCGGGGTCGACCCGGGGGCGCTGGCGACGTTCCGGGCGCGCATGGACGACGACCTGGACACGCCCGGAGCCCTGGCCGGCGTCTTCGAGCTGGTGTCGGCGGCGCACAGCGCCGCCGACGCGGGCGACGAGGCCGAAGGTGGCCGGCTCGCCCGCTCGGCCGCCGTGCTGGCCGCCGCACTGGGGCTCTCGCTGCGCGGGGCCGACGCCGAGGTCGACGAGGAGTCCGCGCGCCTGGTGGTCGCACGCGACGAGGCGCGCCGCGCCCGGGATTTCGCTCGCGCCGACGCCTTGCGCGACGAGTTGGTGGCCCGGGGCTGGACGGTCGAGGACACCCCCTCGGGCACCGCCATCCGCCGCTGACGTCGCCGACGTCCCTGGTCGATCCGCATCCCGGCCCGGGGTGGACCGGTTACCGGCCCGTAGGTTACTCTATGGTAACTACGCACCGGGGCTCCGTCCGTGGCCGGGGTCGCACAAGGAGGGCGCACCATGTCCGACTACTCGCTCGAGCTGAACGAGGACCAGCTCCAGATCGACAAGTGGGTCCACGAGTTCGCCGAGAACGTCGTCCGCCCAGCCGGCCGCGAATGGGACGAGCGGGAGGAGACGCCGTGGCCCATCATCGAGGAGGCGGCCAAGAACGGGCTCTACTCCTTCGACTTCGTCGCCCAGTGCCTTCTCCGATCCGACCGGCCTCCTCATGTGCCTCGTCAACGAGGAGATGAGCTGGGGCGACGCCGGCATCGCCCTGGCGATCTTCGGCTCGACGCTGGCCGTGGCCGGGATCTTCGCCAACGGGACGCCCGAGCAGATCGGCGAGTGGATCCCGCAGTGCTTCGGGACCCCCGACGACATGAAGCTCGCCGCCTTCGGCGTGTCCGAGCCCGACGCCGGCTCCGACGTCTCCTCCCTCAAGTCCCGGGCCGTCTACGACGAGGCCAAGGACGAGTGGGTGCTCAACGGCACCAAGACCTGGATCACCAACGGCGGCATCGCCAACACCCACGTGCTCGTGCTCTCGGTCGACCCCGAGCTCGGCAGCCGCGGCCAGGCCAGCTTCGTGGTGCCCGAGGGCACGCCGGGCATCTCGCAGGGCCAGAAGTTCAAGAAGATGGGCATCCGGGCCTCGCACACCGCCGAGGTCGTCCTCGACGACTGCCGCGTGCCCGGGCGCTGCCTCCTCGGCGGCAAGGAGAAGCTCGACGAGCGCCTGGCCCGGGCCCAGGAGGGCAAGAAGACCTCGACGCAGGCCGCCATGGCGACCTTCGAGGCGTCCCGCCCCATCGTCGGCGCCCAGGCCGTCGGCATCGCCCGGGCCGCCTACGAGTACGCGCTCGACTACGCCAAGGAGCGCAAGCAGTTCGGCCGGGCCATCATCGAGAACCAGGCCATCGCCTTCAAGCTGGCCGACATGAAGATGCACACCGACGCCGCCCGGCTGCTCGTGCACCGCGCCGCCAACATGGCCAGCACGGGCAAGCAGTTCGAGAACGGCGAGGGCTCCATGTCCAAGCTCTACGCCGGTGAGAACGCGGTGTGGGTGACCGAGCAGGCCATCCAGATCCTCGGCGGCTACGGCTACGTCCGCGAGTACCCGGTCGAGCAGTGGCACCGCGACTCGAAGATCTACACCATCTTCGAGGGGACCTCCGAGATCCAGCGGCTCGTCATCTGCACGGGCGATCAGCGGCATCCACATCAACTGACCCGACCCGGGCCGGGCGCCCCGCCGGCCGGTGCGGCCGGAGCATCGCCCACCAAGCCGTGGCGGTGGGCGTACGCCGCCGCCTGGGCACGGTCGCGGCTGTTGGTCTTGGCGAAGATCCGGTTCACATGCGTCTTGACCGTCGCCTCGGCCACGAAGAGTCGCGCCGCGATCTCCGTGTTCGACAGGCCGGCGGCGATCAGCGCGAGGACCTCGGCCTCCCGGTCGGTCAGCCCGTCGGGGAGCGGCGCCGGACGGGGTGGGCGCGCCGGCGGAGCCTGGTGCGCCGCCTTGAGCAAGGCCGCCTGGGCGGCGGGGTCGAGCACCGACTGCCCGGCCACGGCCGCCTCGAGCGCCCGCCGGATGTCCTCTCGGGACGCGTCCTTGGTGAGGTACCCGGCTGCGCCGGCGGAGAGGCCGGCCATGATGGAGTCGTCGTCGGCGAAGGTGGTCAGGACGACGACAGGGAGCGTCGGATGGCGCGCTCGCATCGCCCGGGTCGCCTCCACGCCGTCCATGCGGGGCATGCGCAGGTCCATGAGCACGACGTCGGGCGCCTGCGTGGCGGCCAGGTCCAGGGCCTCGAGGCCGTCGCCGGCCAGACCGACGACCACGGTGTCGGCGAACCCCCCCACGATGGTCGCCAGGCCTTCGCGCACCACCCGCTGGTCGTCGGCGATGAGGACCCTCACGACGCCGCTTCTTCACGCGCCGCCACCGAGCCGCCGGCGAGCGGCACCGATGCGCTGACGCGCCATCCCGAGGCCGTCGGCCCGGACTCGACCTCGCCGCCCAGGAGCTCCAGGCGCTCGGCGATGCCGCGCAGGCCGTACCCGCCGCCGCTCCGGCCCAGCGGGGTGGGGGCGGCGGGCCCCGGGGCATCGTTGTCGACGCGGAGGAGCACCGCGTCGGCCGACCACGTCAGGGCGACCGTCGTCCGTGCCCCCGGCGTGTGCTTCATGACGTTGGTGAGCGCCTCCTGGGCGACCCGGTAGAGGCCGAGCACGGCCGGCGCCGGGAGCGGCACCGGTGGGCCCGACTCGTCGAAGGCGGCATCGTGCTGCGCGGAGAGCTTGGTGAGCTGCTCGCCGAGCGGCGCCGGCTCGTCGCGCAGCGCCCGCACCGCCCCCCGCGCCTCGTCGAGGCCCTCGCGGACCAGCAGGCGGGTGCGCTGGAGCTGCTCGCGGACGGCGGGGCTGGTGCCCGGCTCGGCGTCGACGACCGTGCTGAAGGCCTCGAGCTGGAGCGAGAGGGCCGCCAGCGTGTGGGCGAGCACGTCGTGGATCTCGCGGGCGAGGTGGTTGCGCTCGGCGAGGACCTCCGCTCGGGCTCGCTCCACCTCGGTCCGGGCCACCTCCACCTCGACGAGCGCCTGCTGCTGGGTCCGCTCGACCGCTTGGCGGCGGGTGATGCCGACCACGGCACCCCCGAGCACGGCCGCCACCCCGCCCAGGAGGATGCCGTACGCCCTGCCTTGGGCGAGCACGCTGGCGGCCATGGCCAGCCAGCCGGCCGCACCGATCAGGGCGCCCAGGCCGATGGGCCAGACGCTGGCTGCGCTGAGGACGGCCAGGCCCGGAAAGACCATGGCCACGGGCGTGAAGCCCACCAGGGCACCGCCCGTGAGCGCCAGCGCGAACAGCGCCGCGAGCGAGGCCCACTTCAGGCGGGACCGCAGGTACATCCACACGATCCACGACGCCACCGCCGCCGCCAGCAGGGCGACGGCGGTGATGCGCTCGGCCGTGGAGCCCAGCGTGTGGAGCTCGCTGACGACCGCCCACACGAGCAGCCCCAGTGAGGCCAGTGCGACCGCGTTGCCGCCGATCGACCAGCCCCCGAGGGGGATCTCGGCCTCAGAGGGAGCGCTCACTGCCCTCCATGATGGACCGCCAGCCGCTGAGGACGGGCTGACGGGCGGGGGGCGCGGGGCGCGAGGCCACCGTGCCCCGGCGACGGACCGTGGAGGCCCGCCACCCCAGGATCGCCGTGCGGATCACGGCCTCGCAGAGCGCCATGAGGATGAGGGCGTCGGTCCAGGCCGCCACGCTCGTGATGCTGTGGGTGGCGCTGAAGCGCTCGATCGTCGCACCCCCGCCGTGGGTGGCGTAGACCTGGAAGGCCAGCCGGCCGCCGGTGCCGAGGATCCACAGGGCCGCCGCCACCAGGCCGGCCTTGGCGACCGGGATGCCCTCGCCGTCGGGGTGGACCGAGGTGAGGCGGCCGGCCAACCCGCCCAGCAGCGCGCCCAGGCCGGCACAGCCGAGCACCAGGATCAGGTCGTTGCCGGCGGTCGGGACGCCCCGCAGGTAGGTGAACGCGACGTAGGTCACGATGCCCACCGGGAGCAGGAGGCCTCGGGCGGTGATCCGGCGCCCCCTGACCTGGAACAGGACGATGGCGATGAGGCTGATGTCGATGAGGTAGTCGGTGAAGGTCATGCCACCAGTGTCCGGATTCGGCCACCGGCCGGCGTCAACCCGGGGGTTGATTCCCGGGTGGATCCCGGGGGTGGAGGGCGCGGGCCGGTGGCGGGTCCCGCGGGGCCGGGCAATAGTGTCGGCTTCCCGTGAACCCGACCGCACTCCTCCGCCGCGCCGCCGACGTCACCCCGGAGTGGCTGACCGGCGCGCTCGCCGGCGCGGGCCGCCTGTCCGACGGCGCCGAGGTGGTCGCGTTCGAGGCGGCGTCCATCGGCACGGGCCAGATGGCCGACACCACGCGGTTCACCCTCAGTTACGACGAGCCCGCGGCGGGACCGGCGAGCGTGGTGGGGAAGTTCGCCTCGGCCGACGACCAGAGCCGCGGCACCGGCCTCGCCTTGCGGGCCTACGAAATCGAGGTTCGCTTCTACCGGGAGGTGGCCGCCCGCGTCGCGACCCGCGTCCCGGCCACCTACGTGGCCGAGGTCGAGCCCGAGACCGGATGGTTCACCCTGTTGCTCGAGGACATCGCCGGCTCGGTGCAGGGGGATCAGATCGAGGCCTGTGGTCCCGAGGTGGCCGCGGCCGTGCTCGAGGAGATGGCCGGCCTGCACGCCCCGTGTTGGGAGGACCCCGACCTGGCCGGGCGCGCCTGGCTCAACCGCGCCACGCCGGAGTCCGACGGCTTCCTCACCGCACTGGTGGCCTCGTTGCTGCCCGGCTTCCTCGAGCGCTACGAGGACACCCTGGCGCCCGAGCACCGCGACGTCTGCCGGCTCTTCTCCGAGCAGCTCCCCGCCTACCTCGGGCTGCACACGGGCCCGCGCACGACCAGCCACGGCGACTTCCGGCTCGACAACCTCCTGTTCCAGCCGGGTCAGCCGAGGCCGGTGGTCGTCGACTGGCAGACCGCCGCCTGGGGCGGAGCGTCCCTCGACGTGGCGTACTTCATCGGCGGCTGCCTCAGCGCCGAGGACCGGCGGTCCCACGAGGCCGACCTGCTGGCCCACTACCACGACGCCCTGTGCCGGGGCGGGGTGCGCGACTACTCGCTCGAGCAGCTGCGGCGGGACACCCGGCTGGACAGCTTCGGGGGGGTCCTCATGGCCATCGTCGCAGCGATGATCGTGCAGCGCACCGAGAGGGGCGACCTCATGTTCCTCACGAGCGCCACCCGTCACGCCCAGCACACGCTCGACGTCGACGCGCCGGCGCTGCTGCTGGCCGCCGGATGACCGACCTGCTGGTGCTGTGCACGGGCAACGCGGCCCGGTCGGTCATGGCCGGCTTCATGCTCGAGTACCTGCGCGACGGCCGCGCCGCGGATCCCCTCCGCATCGTCACGGCCGGCACGCACACCATCGACGGACAGCCGATGGGCCTACGGACCCGCACCGCGCTGGCCCGTCTTCCCGAACTGGCGGACGCCGACTTCCGGCGCCACCGCAGCAGGCAGGTCCACGGGGTCGACCTCGTGCACGCCCAGTTGGTCGTCGTGATGGAGGCGAACCACGTGCGCTTCGTCCGGCGGCGGTTCCCCGACGCCGCCGCCAAGACCGCCTCGATCCGGTATCTGTGCCGGGCTCTCCCGCCGGCGCCGCCGGGACTCGGCGAACGGGTGGGTGCCCTGGGCCTGGGCGAGGTGGAGCTGTCCGACCGCGACGACGTCCTCGACCCCGCGGGGCAGGAGGCAGACGTCTACGCGGCGTGCGTCGACGAGCTGTGGGGGCTGTGCCGGACGCTCGTCACGCTGCTCTGAGCGCGCCGGCAGGACCGGTGCTCAGTCGGCGTGCACCGAGCGCAGCCCGGCCCACGCCAGGTCGGCCATGCGCTGCGCGAGCTTGAGGGCCTGCTCCTCGAGCTCTGCGTCGGAACCGGGGCGTTGCGCCATGAAGCGCCGGCTGGCCCCCTCGGCCATCCCGACGATCCCGTAGGCGAGCAGGCGGCGGTGGTCGTCGTCGAGCCCGGCGTCGATGAGCGGGTCGATCGCCTCGGCGATCGCGTCCTCCACGGCGCGCAGCGCCCGCCCCAGCTCCTGGTCGTCTGCGTGGTCACGCCCGTAGAGCAGCCGGAATTGGGCCTCGTGGCTCACGACGAGACGGAAGTAGGCGGCGAAGCCCAGCTCCACCTGCTGGCGAGGGCCCTCGGCCTGCATCACGGCGCGTCCGACCGCGGTCAGCAGGTCTTGGGCGATGGAGTCGACCAACTCCAGGTACAGGGCCCGCTTTGACGAGAAGTGCTGGTAGAGCAGCGGCTTGGTGACCCCGGCGGCCTCGGCGATGTCGTCCATCGTCGTGGCGCGGTACCCCCGTTGGGCGAACAGCTCGAGCGCCACCGCGAAGAGCTGGTGACGGCGTTGCTCTGCGGTGAGCCGCCTGGGAGCGGCCTGGATCGCACCGGCCATGGCTGCAGGTTACCGAACGGTCATGGCGTGCCGGCAAGACCGGGGACACTCCGAAGGACGCGGGACAGCCGCGCCGGGAGGTGGGCCAGGTTGAAGTGGTCCGCCGCGACCCGGTGGTTCCGCGTCAGCACCCGCTGGTCGGGCGTGCGCAGCCAGGCCGCCAGCGGAGGCGGGTCGGAGGCGTCGAACCAGTGGAAGCCGAACGCCACCAGCTCGGCCGCCACGGGGTAGGACCCCACCGCGAGCGGGCGCCGGTGGGTCGCCGACTCCACCGAGGGGTTGCCGAAGCCCTCCCAGGTCGAGGGGAGCAGGACCGCGTCGCAGGCGGCGTACGCGTCGGCGATGGAGCACCCGCCCTCGGGCTCGCCGAGGACGACCGGGCAGCGGGCCCGCGCCAGCAGGCGCTCGAGTTCGGGCCCGAACCCGTCCTCGGCCGGTCCGAGCAGCCAGTACGTGCCGCCGACGGCTTCGGCCAGCGCCAGCGCGCCGGCGACGTTCTTGCGGGGGAGCGCCCGGGTGGGCTGGACCAGGAGTGTGGCCCCCTCGGCCACGCCGAGCGCGTCGCGCGTGGCGGCGCGGTCGCCCGGTTCGGGGTCCGGGTCGAACGCGTTGTACAGCGTCGTCGCCCCGATGCCCCGGGCCGCCAGCTCCGCGCGGCTCAGCTCGTTGATCGTCACGTGTGCCCACGCCGGGTCGTCGGGCGGCGGCGGGAGGTGGGCGAGGTGCGGCCGTTGCCACGGGAGGTCGTGATGGTGCAGGAGCGCCGGTCGCCCCGCGCACGCAGCGGCGACGACGGCCGACGCGCGGGGATTGAGCGGCAGCGAGCAGAGGTTCTCGACGATCACGAGGTCCGCGGCCGCCAGCGCGGCCTCGACCTCGGCCCGTGTCGGGGGCTCGAGCGCGTCGATCGCCAGCCCGGGCAGGACCATGTCCACCGGGCCCGACCCGGCGACGGTGCGCACGTCCCACCCGAGCTGGCCCAACGCAGCCGCCCATTTGGCGGCCTCGACGGCGACCCCGTCGCCCCCGCCGAGGCGAAAAGAGATCATGCATGCCGTCGGCACGCCGGCACTGTAGGCGCGTGGGGAGGGCGGTACGCCGGTCGACTAGCGTTTTGCCACGATGGCGAAGCGGGCTTTGATCACGGGCGTCACCGGCCAGGACGGGTCCTACCTGGCGGAATTCCTCCTGTCACAGGGCTACACGGTGATCGGCATGGTGCGGCGCTCGAGCACCGTGAACTTCGAGCGCATCGCCCACATCCAGGACCAGCTCGAGCTCGTGGCCGGTGACCTGCTCGACGAGAGCTCGCTCATCCACATCCTGCGGGACCACCGGCCCACGGAGGTGTACAACCTGGCCGCTCAGTCCTTCGTCCAGACCAGCTTCTCCCAGCCCGTGCTGACGGGTGAGACCACGGCCATGGGCGTCACCCGCATCCTCGACGCCATCCGGCTCGTCGACCCGGAGATCCGCTTCTACCAGGCGAGCTCCTCGGAGATGTTCGGCAAGGTCCTCGAAGTCCCCCAGCGGGAGTCGACGCCGTTCTACCCGCGCAGCCCCTACGGCGCGGCCAAGGTGTACGGGCACTGGATCACGGTGAATTACCGCGAGAGCTACGGGCTCCACGCATCCTCGGGCATACTCTTCAACCACGAATCGCCCCGACGCGGCCTCGAGTTCCTCACCCGCAAGGTCACCCACGGCGTGGCTCGCATTGCCAACAAGCTCGACGACAAGATCGCGCTCGGCAACCTCGACGCCCACCGGGACTGGGGGTACGCCGCCGACTACGTCCGCGCCATGTGGCTGATGCTCCAGCAGGACGGCCCAGGCGACTTCGTCGTGTCGACGGGTCAGACCCACGAGGTGCGCGAGTGGTGCCGTCTGGCCTTCGAGGCGGCCGGGCTCGACTGGGAGCAGCACGTCGTGATCGACGAGAAGTTCCTGCGACCGGCCGAGGTGGACCTGCTGGTCGGAGACCCGATCAAGGCGCACCAGGTATTGGGCTGGCGGCCCGAAGTCGACTTCCCCGGCCTCGTCACCATGATGGTGGAGGCGGACATGGACCTGGTCCGGAAGAGCCTCAGGTAACCGGGGGCCGCCGCGCTCCTCTCACCTGCTGCACCCGCTGCGATCTCGGCCGATCCGGCCGGCGCTCTCGTCGCCTTCGGGGCCGGGATCCTTTCCTTCGTCTCACCCTGCGTCCTGCCCCTGGTCCCGGGCTACGTCTCCATGGTGTCGGGCTTGTCGGCGGCGGAGCTGGAGGCGGGCGGCGAAGGGGCGACGCCCTCGGCCGCCCTGCGCCCGGTCCTGCGCGGCATCGGCCTGTTCGTGGCGGGCTTCACGCTCGTCTTCGTGGCGCTGGGCGCGGCAGCCTCGAGCATCGGCCGCCTGCTCGATGCGCACGAGATCACGCTCGCTCACGTGAGCGGTGCCGTGATCGTCCTCCTCGGGGTGGTCATGTTGCTCGGTGCGCTGCCGTCGGGCGTGTGGACGCACGCCGGGTCGGGCACACTCGGCGTCGTCTCCCGGGTCACGGGCGAGCACCGCTTCGACGTGCGCCCGTCCAAGCTGGGCGCGTGGGCGGCTCCGCTGATGGGGATGGCGTTCGCGTTCGCCTGGACGCCCTGCATCGGACCGGTCCTGGGCGTCGTGCTGAGCCTGGCGGCGCGCAACGGGACCCTGTCGGGGGGCGTGCTGCTCCTCTTTGCCTACTCCCTCGGGCTGGCGGTGCCCTTCGTGTTGGTCGGACTGGCCTTCAGTCGGCTCACCAGCATGCTGGCCCGGACCCGGCACTGGCTGTGGGCGGTCGAACTGGTGGCCGGCGTGGTCCTCGTGGTCTTCGGGGTGTTGTTGCTGACGGACAACGTGAGTTGGGTCTCGACCCAGCTCTCGAACCTCCTGAACGACGTCGGCCTGGGGCGCCTCAGCAAGAGTTGAGACCGGGGTCGTCGCTCACCGACCTGGTGGCCGCCATCGAGCGACTGCACCCACCCCGCCCGGGACCCCTCCTCGTCGCGCTCGACGGACGCTCGGGCAGCGGCAAGTCGACCGTGGCCGCCACCCCGCGCACGCGCACCGGTGCGCTGGTCATCGACGGCGACGACTTCTACCGCGGCGGACGCGACGAGTTCTGGGACGCGCTCGACGCCCGCACCAAGATGCACCTCGTCGTCGACTGGCCGCGCCAGCGGGCCGTGCTGGAGCGGCTGCGTCGCCTCGAGGTTGCGACCTGGCGACCCTACGACTGGGAGGCCGACGACGGGCGACGCCGCGACGAGGTCACGGCCGGTCCCGCCGGCATCGTGATCCTCGACGGCGCCTACAGTGCCCGTCCCGAGCTGGCCGACCTCTACACCCTGCGCGTGCTCCTCGAGGTCGGCCGTGACGTCCGACGCGAGCGGCTGCTCCGACGCGAGGGCGAGCGGTACCGGGCCGAGTGGGAGGCCCGGCGGGGCGACGCGGAGGACCTGTACTTCGAGACGGTGATGCCGCCGTCGGCGTTCGACCTCGTGCTCGACGGGGCGTGAGCGAGACCCGGCCCCGGTTCAGGCGCGCTCGGCCAGCACTGCGGCGAACGTCCGCGCGAAGGTGAAGGCGTCGCCCGGCCAGCGGGCCGAGACGTAGGAGCCGTCGCGCACGACCCACGCCGGACGCGCGTCGGTCAACGTGTCGCGGGCCCGCCCGCTCGTCTTCCGCCGCCGGTCGGGCGTGCCCTTCTCCACGTCCTCGAAGTCGGCCGGATCCGCCAGCGCCCGCGTCACCTCCTGCTGCACTGACATGTAGCCCCAGGGCTGCCCGGGTTCCTCCACATAGGTGCGGTAGTAGTTGGCGTCCCAAAAGCGCGTGTAGCGGGCGACGTCCCACGCCTTGCGCTCCAGCGACCAGGTGAGCGCCGTCGTCCGCCGGCCGTGCAGCACGGAGCGTCCGGTCTTCGGGTCCATGGCGCGCGCCGCGACCAGGACGCCGTGGCAGATCGCCCCCACCGGCCTCCCGGAACGGAACGAGTCGGTGGCCATCTGCTGGACCTCGGGGCTCTCGAGATAGGCACGCATGCCGCGCGCGCGGTGCCCGCCGGGCAGGAGCAGCGCGTCGTACTCGCTACGCCGGGCCGCCCCCCAGTGCAGCGGTGACCCGAACGCCTCGTCGGAGAGCAGTGGCACGCGTACGCCCGGCGGGCCGCCTTGTCGGCGCGCAGCACGCGGCCGACCACCGTCACGCGGCGCAGGCCGGGGATGGCGCCCCACGGGTCGAGGCCTCGGCCGGTCACCATCAGGTCGTCGGCCCGGCCGGGTTGTCCCGACGGCGTGGCGAAGCGCACGTCGTGCCCGGCGTCCGAGAGGACCTGCCAGCTCACCGCCACCTCGGTGGGGTCGAAGTCGCACGCCGGCAACGGCATCAGGACGGTCACCATCGATGCGGCGACACTAGCGACGACACCTCGGGCGGGCGCCGTCGGCCGCCGTTATCGTCTGCACCATGAGCGACACCGGCACCGGCACCGCACCCGACCCGATCTTCTCGCCCGAGGACGGGCTCGACAAGCTCTGGGCCCAGGCCTACCAGGGCGAGGTGCTGGGCGAGCGCCTCTTCGGACGACTCGCCGAGCACCTCGAGGCGCGGCACGAGGCCGAGCACGCCGCCAAGATGCGCGTGCTCGCGACCCTCGAACGGCTGACCAAGGAAGCCGTCGCTCCCGCGCTCGACAAGGCCGGCATCTCCACCGAGCCCGACGCCGAGATGCTCGCTGCGGCCGACGCCCTGGGCGACGCGTCGCGCGAGAGCACGTGGGAGCAGGTGATGGGTTCGTTCGAGAGCATCACGGGACAGTTCATCGGTCTGTACGAGCGCATCGCCGAGCTCGACCCCACCGAGAGGGCCACCTCGGAGCTGCTGGTGGCACACGAGGTCGCGCTGCGCGACTTCGCCCGAGCCGAGCTCGCGGGCCACGTCGCCACCTCCCTCGATCCGATCAACGCGCTGGCGCACATGCACTGACGGGTCACCGATGCCGGACTTCGCCGCGTTCGACCGGCGCCACTATCCGAGCCTGCCGGTGCGCGAGGGCTACGCGGCCTGAGCGCCGACGTACGAGGAGACCGTCGAGGACGTGATGGACCTCGCGTTGCTGGACCGCATCGAGTCGGTGCCGTGGTGCGCCGTCACGCGGGCCAGCCCGCTCGAGCGTGGCGCCTACGACCTCGTCACCTGTGTGCTCGTCGACGAGCACCTCTCGGAGGTCGAAGCGCTCTACGCCGAGGCACGCCGCCTGCTCCGCCCCGCCGGCTTCTTCGTGATCGTCGGTGTCCATCCCTCCTTCCTCATGACGGTGGGCATGCCCACCCACTTCGACGGGCCGGGGGGCGAAGCGGTGGCGATCGAGACCCACCTGCACCTGTCGGGGGGAGCACCGGGCGGCCGCCGCCGCCGGGCTGGTGGACCGGGAGCTCCACGAGGGGCTGGTCGCCGACCGGTTGATCGGGCGGAAGCCCAGTTGGGAGCCGCACCGGGGCGTCCCCTTCTCCTATGTCCGGGTCTGGTCCTCGCCGTGACCGGGGCACCGGGCCCCGCTTGGAACCCCGGGACCCACCCCCCCTACCATGGTGGGGAAGGCCATGGCCCCTGTTGTCCACTTCCGTGTCGCGGTCGCGCTCGCCGGCCGCTTCCCCGCCCTTGCCGGGGTCGATCTCTCTCTCGACCAGGGTGAGGTCGTCGTCGTCGTGGGCGCCAACGGTGCGGGCAAGACCAGCCTGCTGCGCGCCTGCGCAGGGCTTTTGCCCGTCACCTCCGGTGAGGCGACCGTCCTCGGGGTCGACCTCACCACGGACCGCACCTCGGTGCGCCGCTACGTCGGCCTGCTGGGCCATGCCGCCCCCCTCTACGACGAGCTCAGCGCGGCGGAGAACGTCTCCTTCGCCGTGCGGGCCCTCGGGCTGCCCGTCTCGGGCGCCGACGAGGCCCTCGAGCGGGTCGGGCTGACCGGACGCCTGCGCACGACACCGGCCGGTCGCCTCTCGGCCGGCCAGCGGCGCCGCGTCGCGCTGGCGGCGTTGGTCGCCCGGCGGCCCGCCCTCTGGCTGCTCGACGAGCCGCACGCCGGGCTCGACGCCTCGTCGCGCGCGCTGCTCGGGCATCTGATCGGCGAGGCCGTGTCGGATGGGGCCACGGTGTTGCTCTCGTCGCACGAGCCGCACCTGTCGGTCCCTCTGGCCGACCGTGTCGTCTCCATGGGGGGCGGCCGGGTGACCGGCGAGGAACCGGGGGGCCGCCGCGTCACCTTGACCGCGGTGCCGACGCCCGCGGGCACGGCCGCGGACAGTGCCGGAGCCGTCCATGTGGCATGACGCCGTCCTGGTCGCGGGCAAGGACCTCCGGATCGAGGCACGCTCGCGGGTCGCGCTGTGGCAGGTCGTCCCCTTCGCCTTCCTCGTCCTGGTGCTGCTGGCGTTCGCCATCGGGCCCGACCAGGCTGCCCTGCGCCACGCCGCGCCGGGGATCTTCTGGGTGGCGCTGCTGTTCTCGACCGTGCTGGCGATCCAGCGCAGCGTCGCCGTGGAGTCGGGTGAGGGCACGCGCGACGGGCTTCGCCTCTCGGGCATCGACCCGGCCGGGATCTTCCTGGGCAAGGCCGCGGCGGTCGGGCTTCAGCTGCTGGCCCTCCAGGTCGTCTTGTGGGCCGGCGTGACCTTCCTCTTCGACGTGCGCGTCCACGTCGTGTGGCTCGCCGTGGTGGCGAGCCTGCTGGCCACCGTCGGCTTGGCCTGTGCCGGCGTGCTCTACGGCGCGCTGTCGGCCGGTCTGCGGGTGCGCGACACGCTGCTCCCGTTGCTCGTGCTGCCGGTGCTGGCGCCGGTCCTGCTGGCGGGCTCCAAGGCCTGGGAGGCCGCCCTGAGCGGCAGCGCCTCGTCGGGGACGCAGTGGCTCAAGGTCCTCGTCCCCTTCGCAGTGATCTACCTCGTCGTGGGCATCGTCGTCTACGGCCCGCTGCAGGAGGCGGCGTGAGCGCTTCCCCGCTGGTGCCCTCCCGGCCGCGCTGGCTCGACGTGGTCGGCCTCCTCGGCGTCGTCGCCCTGGGCTTCACGGTGTGGCTCGGCCTGTGGATCACGCCGCCCGACGTCGTGCAGGGGAACCTGGCCCGGCTGCTCTACGTCCACCCGTCGATCGCCACGGTGGCGCTCTACTGGGCGGGCGGCGTGGCCGCCGGCGGCAGCCTCCTCTACCTGTGGCCGCGCACGCGCTCGTTCTTCTGGGACCGCCTGGCCGCGTCCGCCGTCGAGGTCGGCGCGGTGTTCTCGGCGCTCACGCTGGTGACCGGTTCGCTGTGGGGGCGGCCGGTCTGGGGCGTCTGGTGGACATGGGACGCCCGACTGACCTCGACCGCGCTCCTGCTCTTGCTCGAGATCGGCTACCTGGCCCTGCGCCGCGTGCCGGCCGACCTGGACGTCCGGGCCAAGCGGTGCGCCGTCGCGGCGCTGCTGGTCGCCATCGACATGCCGATCGTCCACTTCTCCGTCGACTGGTGGAACACGCTGCACCAGGGCGGCACGGTCCTCGACCCTGGTTTCGACCTGCACGTGCACGGCATCATGTTGTGGACCCTCGGCCTGTCCTTCCTGGCCTTCTCCCTGGTCTTCGTGTGGCTGCTGGGCGTGCGCTACCAGGTCGAGGTGCTGCAGGACGCCGTGGGCGACCAGGAGCTCGAGGTCTCGCTGTCCGAGCGCTGGAGCGAGGACACCGAGCTCGTCGGCGTCGCCGGCGCCACGCCCGGGCCGCACGAGGGTGGTGACGTCCCGTGAGCTACGTCGACGCCGGGTACGCCGCCGCGCTCGGGACATTGTTCGTCTACGCGGTCAGCCTGCTCCTGCGCCGCCGGCGCTGGGAGCGGGCGCTGGGGACGTCGGAGACGCACGCCGCCGAGGGCGAGGGCGTGTCGCCGCGCGGCGAGCGGTCGTGACCGACACGACGACCGAGCCCAGCCCGCCGACCAGCCCGCCGACGTCCGAGGTCCGCCGGGGTCCGGCCGTGCCGCCGCGCGCGCCGCAGAAGACCAGCCGCCGGGTCCTGGTCGTCTTCGCCCTCCTGGTCGTCGCCTTCGTCTTCCTCCTCGTCGAGGGGCTGGGCAGCTCGCTCAACTACTTCGACACCGTCGACCAGGCCTTCGCCCACCGGGCGTCGCTGGGCACCCAGACCTTCCGCCTCGAGGGTGACGTGGTGCCGGGCACCATCCACTCCACGTCCGCCGGCGCCGACTTCGAGGTCTCCGAGGGCGCCAACGTCGTGCACGTCGCCAACACGGGGAGCCCGCCCCAGCTCTTCCAGGCCAGCATCCCCGTGGTCGTCGTGGGGCACTTCACCTCGGCGACCTCGACGACTGTTCGTGTCCAACTCCATCATGGTCAAGCACTCGGCGACGTACATCGCCCAGTACCCGAGCCGGGTGCGGGGCAAGAACGGCAAGATCGTCCGCTGATGGTCGACGCCCACCTCGGGACCATCGGCATCTGGCTCGCCTTCGTGGCGTGCATCGCCGGCGTCGTGGTGATCGCCGTGGGGCTGCTCTCCGCGCCGCACGCGCCGACCGGGCCGGCACGAGCGTCTTCGCCGCTGCGGCTGGCCGGGACGACGGCAGGCTGCTGGCGCCCGTCATGCTGGTCGGGGCCCTGCTCGCCGTCGGCGCCATGGAGCACGCGCTCGTCACCCACGACTTCACGCTGGTGTTCGTGGCGGAGAACAACAGCACGGTCACCCCGCTGCTCTACTCCATCACCGGGATGTGGTCGGCGCTGGCCGGCTCCATCCTGCTGTGGGGCCTGATCCTCGCCGTCGTCTCGAGCGTCTTCGTGTGGCGCTACCGGCACCAGGCCGCCGACCCGGTGATCCGCTGGGCCACGCTCGTCCTCTACGTCGTCTCCGCCTTCTTCTTCGGCCTGATGGTCGGGCCGGCCAACCCCTTCGTCACCGCCCCCGGCGTGACGCAGGGCCTCGGGCCGAACTCCCTGCTGCAGGACAACCCGCTGGTGGCGATCCATCCGCCGCTCCTCTACATCGGCTTCGTCGTCTTCACCGTCCCCTTCGCCTTCGCCATCGGGATGCTGGCCACCGGCCGCGTGGGGGACCGCTGGCAGATCGAGTGCCGGCGCTGGACGCTGGTCGCCTTCACCTTCCTCTCCGTCGGCATCGTGCTCGGCGCCTGGTGGTCCTACCAGGTGCTCGGGTGGGGCGGCTTCTGGGGCTGGGACCCCGTCGAGAACGCGGCGCTCCTGCCGTGGCTCTGCGGGACCGCCTACCTGCACTCCGTGCTGGTGCAGGAGCGACGCGGCCTCATGCGGGTGTGGAACCTCTCGTTGTCCATCGCGACCTTCGCGCTCACCATCCTCGGCACCTTCCTCACCCGGTCCGGGGTCATCAAGTCGGTGCACGCCTTCTCGGAGTCGTCCCTCGGCCCGTTGCTCATCGGCTTCTTCTTCGTGGTCGTCATCGTGGGCTTCGGGCTGATCGCCTGGCGCGGCGACCGGCTCCGCTCGCCGATGGGCATCGACGCGCCGCTCGGGCGCGAGGGTGCCTTCCTCCTCAACAACGTCGTGTTCGTCGGCTTCGCGTTCGTGGTGCTGCTCGGCACGCTCTATCCGCTCCTCTACGAGGCGGTCACCCAGCAGCAGGTGACCGTGGGCGCGCCCTTCTTCAACACCGTCGCCATGCCGGTCGGCCTGACCCTGCTGTTCCTCATGGCCGTGGCGCCCGTGCTCAGCTGGCGCAAGATGAGCGGCGCCGTGCTGTGGCAGCGCCTGGCCATCCCCGTGTGGATCGGCGTGGGCACGGTGGTGCTCTGCGTGGCGTTCGGCCTGCGCGGCAGCGCCACGCTCGTCGGCTTCGGCCTGGGTGCGATGGCCGCCGCCACCGCCGCCCGCGCCCTGGTCCTCTCGGTGCGGGCCGCGCACACCCGCCACGCCGGCTGGTGGCGGGGCCTGGTGGGGCGGGCCAACGGCGGCATGATCGTGCATCTCGGCGTCGTCCTGCTCGCCGTCGGGGTCATCGCCGCCACCTCGTACCGCCATCAGGCCGAGCTCGCCCTGCACCGGGGCACCGTCGTCACCTACGACGGGCACCGTTTCGAGTTCGAGGGGCTGCGCACCGTCACCTCCCCCTCGCGAACGTCCCAAGAGGCCCTGGTCAAGGTCGACGGCGGCGTGTTCGCCCCCGCGACGACCAGCTTCGGCAGCGCGCTGTCGGTCGTCGGGACGCCGGCCATCGACTCCGGGCTCTTCGAGGACGTCTACCTGACCTTCGACGCCGTGGGCGGGCTGGGGTCGACGTCGGGGAACCAGGCGATCAACAACCTGCCTCCGGGCTCGGTGGCCATCGGCGTGGTCATCGAGCCGCTCGTGGCCTGGCTGTGGGCCGGCGGCCTGCTGATCGGCCTCGGTGGGTTGCTGGCGCTGGTCCCGGGCTCGCGCCGGAGGGCGACCGACCCGGCCTCGGCCTCCTCGCCCTTGGTGACGGGTGCGCCCCTCGGCCCGGGCGGGGGGCGCGGGAGCGGGAGGCGGCTCCCGAGCCGGTGGGCGCGCTCGTGGCCCGGTGCCGCCGGCCCGGCATGACGGAGCGTCGCCGGCGCCACCCCACGCGCTGGGTGGCCGGCGCCGTCCTGACGGTGCTCGTCGTCGTCGGGATCGTCCTGGCCACCCGCACGCCCCAGGAGGCGACCGCCGTCCAGAGCCCGCTGCTCGGCCAGCGGGCGCCCGCGTTGGCGGGCACCGCATCTGGGCTCGGGCTCCCCGGTGTCCTTGGCCGCGCTGCGGGGCCACTACGTGGTGATCAACTTCTTCGCCAGCTGGTGCGGCCCGTGCAAGGAGGAGGCACCCAACCTCTCCCGCTTCTACTACCAACAGGCGCACACGGCCGACGGCGCCGACATGGTCAGCGTGGTGTTCCACGACACCACCGCGACGGCGCGCTCGTTCCTGCAGTCGAACGGCGACCTCTGGCCCGCCATCAGCGACCCCGGCGGCGTCATCGCCGAGCGCTACGGCGTGACCGCGCCGCCGACGACGTTCATCGTCGATCCGGCCGGCCGGGTCACCGCGGTGCTCCTCGGCCCGGCCACCCAGGCGAACCTCGACTCCTTCCTGCGGGCGGCCAGGGTGCAACAGGCCGGACGTCGAATGGCTGAGCGCAGGAGCGCCGTGCCCCTCTGGGCCCGCGTGGCCCTCCCCCTGGTCGTCGTCGCCGTCGCCCTGGTGATCGGCAGCGGCGTCTTCGACTCGGCGCCGGCGACCACGGCGCAGCGCGCCGCCGCCATCGAGGCCGACGGTGCGCTGCCCCTCGTGCACCGACCTCTCGGTGGCCGAGTCGAACGCGACGACCGCCATCGCCGTGCGTCACCAGATCGAGAGCATGGTGGCTGCGGGGAGCTCGACCGCCGAGATCGACCAGACCCTGGTGTCCGAGTACGGCCAGACCATCCTGCTCGTGCCGCCCGACGCGGGTGGCGTCCCGCTCATCTGGATCATCCCCCTGGTGTTCGGTGCCGCCGCCCTGGTGGGCGTCGGCGTCGTCTTCTGGCGCCGCAGCCGCGCCTTCGGTGCCCTCAAGGAGGAGGAGCACGTGTCGTGACGGTCGACGGATCCGTCGAACGACGCGACCGGTCCCAGCGCGACGAGCGCTGGTACCTGAGCGACGAGCGTGAGTTCCTCCGACGCTCGCTCGCGGACGCGGAACGCGAGCACGAGGCGGGGGACCTGTCCGACGAGGACCACTCCCTGCTGGTGGCGCGGGACTCGGCGAGGCTGGCCGAGGTGGAGGCCGAGCTCGTCGCGCTGGGCCCCGAGCCGGCGCTCCCGGAGCGGGCGGAGACGGCCCCCGCCACCGGGCGGCCGCTGTCCGCGTGGCGTGTCATCGGCATCGTCGCGTCGTGCCTCCTCATCGCCGCCGGCGGCGTCATCCTGGTGGCGCACTTCGTCCAGCCCCGCCAGCCCGGCCAGGCGTCGTCGGGCAGCGTGACACTCTCGCAGGCCCAGCTGATCGAGGAGCAGCTGGGACAGGCGCTGGCGCTGAACAACAAGGGGCAGACCAAGGCGGCGCTCGTGCTCTACGACAAGGTCCTCTCCGAGGACCCGTCCAACCCCGCCGCGTTGGCCTACGCCGGGTACCTGCAGTGGAACGTCGGGTCGGCCGCGCACGTGGCTTCGCTGGTGAGGATCGGGCGTGCCGAGATCGAGACGGCGGTGCGGGACTCGCCGACCTACTACGAGGGGCACCTCTTCGACGGCCTCGTCCTCGAGAACCAGGACCACAACGACAAGGCCGCCGTCGCCCAGTTCGACGACTTCCTGGCCGACGACCCGCCGGCGGCCGAGGTGCCCCAGGTGGCGCCCCTGGTGGCGGGGGCCTACCAGGGGGCGGGGGAGCCGGTCCCGGCCGCGTTCTCGGGCGGGTCGTCGGGGTCGTCAGCCCCGTAGCGAGCGCAGCTCGGTCACGACACGGGAGAAGGCGCCGGCGAAGGCGGCGCAGTCCACATCGGTGGTGGTCCAGCCCACGCTGACCCGCAGCGAGTGGCTCGGGTCGACGCCCATCGCCTCGAGCACGGGCGAGGGCTCGATGCTCTCCGAGGAGCACGCCGACCCCGAGTGCACGGCGATGCCGGCCCGGTCCAGACCGATCAGCACCGGCTCGGCCTCGACCCCGTGCACGCCGAGGCAGACGATGTGGGGAAGCCGGTCCACGGGCGAGGCCGGCCCGACGACCTCGATGCCGTCCAGCGCCAGGGCCGCCCCGGCGAGGGCGGCGATGTGGCGCCGTGCGGTTGCGGCGTCTGCCTCGAGGGCCCTTCCCCCGGCGCCCAACGCCGCCGCGGCCGCGCCGAAGGCGAGCAGGGCCGGGACGGGCTCGAGGCCCGCACGGCGACCGCGCTCTTGCTCGCCGCCCACGATGAAGGGCTCGAACCGGCTCCCGCGCCGGACGATCAGCGCGCCGGCCCCGGGCACCCCTCCGAGCTTGTGTGCGCTCACGCTGACCAGGTCGGCGTCGAGGGCGCGCAGATCGGTGGGGAGCTGCCCACAGACCGCCGCGGCGTCGACGTGCACGGCGACGCCGGCGGCGCGACAGAGCCCGACCACCTCGTGCACCGGCTGGAGGGTGCCCACCTCGTGGTTGCCCCACTGGCAGTGGACCAGCGCGGGGCGGGGCAGGCCGCCCGCCCGCAGGCGGGCCCCGAGGGCATCGACGTCGAGCCGACCGGCTGCGTCCACGCCGATCTCCTCGGTCGGCGCGGCGCGCCGGGAGGCGTCGCGGACGGCGGAGTGCTCCACGGCGGCGCAGAGCACGGGCGCGCCGGGCGTGGCACGGGTCGCACCCCAGACGGCCGCGTTGATCGCCTCCGTCCCGCCCGAGGTGAAGACCACCTGGCGCGCCGCGACGCCCAACAGGTCGGCTACCTGCGCCCGTGCCCGCTCGAGTGCGTCGCGGACGGTGCGGGCCTCTTCGTGCAGCCGGCCCGGGTCGCCCGTCGGCAGCATGGCCCACTGCGCCAGGGCGGCGAGGGCCTCGGGCCGCGGCGGGGTCGTGCTGGCGTGGTCGAGGTAGGTGCGAGCCACGCGGGGCTCAGGCAGAGGCGGTGCAGGCGTCGTCGCCCCTGGCCCGCGAGGACAGGATCACGGGGAGGGCCTGTTGCGACGCCGTGCCGCACAGCTGCGCCAGCAACCCCTTGATCATCCCGCGGTCGACGGCGCACAGCACCGGGTTGGTGCTGCTGGCGTCGCCGAAGGGGCATTGCTCGGCGACGACCGCGGTGGTCTCGCCGCGGTCCTCCGCATGGGCGGCGAAACCGTGGGCGGTCAAGGTCTCGGCCACCACGTGCATGGCGGCCCGCACGGTGCGCTGACCCTCGCTCGGGGTCATGCGCGCGGCGAGGGAACGGCCGTACTCCTCGCCGACGTGCGCCGCCATCGCCTCTGCCTCTTCTGGCCCGAGCCGCTGCATCGCCTCGACGAGCAGTCGCATGAGGAGATCGTCCCTGCGCTGCATGAGGCCCAGCGTCAGTTCCTCTTCCACGCAGAAGTACCGCTTCGAGGGTCGGCCGGCCCCGGCGGCGTTGCGTCCGGTCTCCACCCGGAGGTAGCCGCCGTCGACGAGGCGCTGGAGGTGGTGGCGCGCCACGTTGGGGTGGAGCGAGAAGAGGGTCGCGACCTCCGTTGCGGTCGCTCCCGGCTGCGCGCGGACCTGGAGGAAGATGTCGCGCCGGGTCGGATCGCCGAACGCAGCCGACACGGCGGCGACGGCGGCGCTGAACCGGCCGTCGTCCGCGCCGGTTGGGCGCTCGGGCACCGCGGTGGCCGGGGCGGTGACCGTGGCGGTGATCGGAGCCGTGCGCATGGTCGGTAGTCTACCTGGGGGATCAGCCCTTTCAGCTGGGGTGACGCGGCAGCGCCTCCGGTGCGCGCCGCGCCGCCTCGGTCCCATCCGAGACGAGGGAGTGCATGGCAGCAGATCAATCACCGCTCGAGGCCGCGTTGCACGCGGTCCGGGACCCCGAGCTGGGCCTGACGCTCGGCGACCTCGGCCTGGTGCGGTCCGTGCGCATGCGTCGGCGCCGCGTGCAGATCGAGGTGGCACTTCCGGTCGCCGCCTGGCCCGGCACCGACGAGCTGGCCGACGAGATCCATCGGGCGGCGCGCTCGGTACCGGGCGTCGAGGAGGTCGATCTCGAGTTCGTGGTGATGACCGACGCGGAGCGCGCCCGGCTCCGTCAACACCTGCGGGCCGGCATGCTCGGGGACCAGCCGGAGGCGGACCAGGGCGGCGACGAGCACGGTCATGATCACGCCGGGCACGGCCACGGCCATGCGGCGCCGATGCCCGCCTTCCTGGGCCCCGATGCCACGACACGCGTCATCGGCGTCTCCTCGGGGAAGGGTGGCGTCGGCAAGTCCACGGTCACGGTGAACCTCGCCATCGCCCTGGCCCAGGCCGGCGCCGGCGTCGGGCTGCTCGACGCCGACGTCTACGGCTTCTCGGTCCCCAAGATGCTCGGGACCGACCACGACCCGATGATCATCGGCGACATCGTGATCCCGACCTCGGCGCACGGCGTCAAGTGCCTTTCGATGGGTTACTTCGTGCCGGACGACCAACCGGTCATCTGGCGGGGACCGATGCTGCACAAGGCGATCCAGCAGTTCCTGACCGATGCCTACTGGGGGGAGCCGGACTTCCTGCTGGTCGACATGCCGCCCGGCACGGGCGACGTCGCGCTGACCCTGGCCGAGGTGATGCCGCGGGCCGAGATCGTGGTCGTGACCACCCCGCAGGCGGCGGCCCAGCGGGTGGCGCAGCGCTCCGCGTTCGCCGCCCGCCGGCTCAAGCTGTCGGTCCGTGGCGTGATCGAGAACATGAGCTGGTTCACCGGCGACGACGGCACGCGCTACGAGCTCTTCGGGTCGGGCGGAGGACAGACCCTGGCCGCCGACCTCGGGGTGCCGCTCCTCGGGCAGGTGCCGCTCGTCAGCGCCGTCCGTCTGGGCGGGGACGAGGGCCGACCGGTGATGGCCGTCGATCCCGACAGCGAGACCGCCCAGTCCTTCCGGGCCATCGCGGCGAAGTTGGCGGACCTCGGCCCGGCCCGGGTCTACCGGCGGGAGCTCACCCTGCGCTGAGTTGCGACGCCGCGGGTCGGCCGAAGCCCCCATTTGAGGTTTGCCACGTCGCGGGCGTTGCTGCGGTAGAGCACGACCTGATCGCGGCCCAGGCGCTTGGCGTCGTACATGGCGTTGTCGGCGTCGCGCAACAACGCCGCCGGTGCGGTGTTCGAGCCGGCCGTGACGACGACGCCGATGCTCGCGGTCACCACCAGGTGCGCCTCGCCGATCGACACGGGCTCCCTCAGACCGTGGCGGATGCGCTCGGCCATGTCCAGCGCATCGGCCTCGTGGTCCACCTCGGCGAAGGCCACGAACTCGTCGCCGCCGAAGCGGGCCACCACGTCGACCCCGCGCGTCATGGTGGTCAGGCGGTTGGCCATCTCGTTGAGGACGGTGTCGCCGGTGGTGTGGTCGGCCCGGTCGTTGACCAGCTTGAAGCGGTCGAGGTCGATGAAGAGCACCGCCAGGGCGGTGCGGCGGCGCCCGACGTGGCTCAGCGCCTCCTCCAGCCGGTCCATGAACAGGGCGCGGTTGGCCAGGCCCGTGAGACCGTCGTGTGAGGCCTGGAAGGCCATCTGCTCGGCCATCTCGCAACGCTCGATGGCGAGCCCGACCATGCTGGCCAGCTCGTCGAGCTTGTGCAGCTCGTCGCTCCCGAAGTACGGCATGTACGGACTGATGTCGACGGCGAGCTGGTGTGTCGTGCCGCTGTGGGTGCGCACGCTGATGCGGTGGTTCTTCTCGCTCTCCTTGCCGGGACCCTCCCACGGGTCGGACCGCCCGCTGTCGAGCCACGCCGGGTAGCGCGCCACCACGGTGCCGTCGCCGGCCAGGAGGGCGGCCTTCGACGCACCCACGAGGGCGCAGACGTGGGGCAGCAGGTGCTCGGCCACGTCCCTCGAGTCGCCGGCGGACACCAATTCGCCGATGGCGCGACGGAAGGCCTCGTCCTCCTTCCGGCTCAAGAAGACCCGCAGGGACGAGGGGAGCACCAGGGCCATCAGGAACAGGACGCCCATCACCACGGTGAGGGCCAGCGTGACCAGCCGGACGGTGGGCCCCTGCAACCAGAGGGCGGCCACCACCACCTGGACCTCGAGCCCGGCGACCGCGATGCCCAGCAGGCGCATCCGCGTCGCGGCGATCGGCGGCTCACCCCGCCCGGCCATGATCAAGCGCACGACGACGTAGGCGAACAGGAAGCCGAAGGCCAGGCCGAAGGAGACGCGGTAGGCGAGGAAGTTCGGCGGTGGCGGGGACCCCCCGGTGGGGAGGTGTTGCAGCAAGAAGGTGAAGGCCACCATCCCCGCCGTGACCGCGGCCGCCAGCGCACGCACGGTGCGGCTCGGTGTGCGGAACGAGGCGGCGAAGCGGAAGAAGCAGTATGGCACCAACAAGAGCAACGCGATCAGCCACGTGGCCACGTTCTGATTCGTGATCAGGCTGGGCTCGATCTTGACGGCCAGCGAGACCCCGCCGAGGAGGGCGAAGGAGAGCGCGACCCACCCGGCACCACGGATCCGGTGGCGCGCCCATTGCAAGGTGGTGAGCGCGGCCAGCAGGACGAACTCGACGACGGAGACGTTCAACAGGACCTGTGTCCAGTGCGTCAACTCGTCCTCCCCTCCCGCGCAGCGTCGCCGCGTCGCGTCACGACGTACGACGGTCCCCTCTCCGGGCTTGCCAGACCCGGAACTGCCACAGGATTCTACCCCCGGCCGACGGGCGAAGAACAGTGCCGCGGCCCGCTCACGTCGCCGCACCCCCCACCTCGGTGCCGTCGTCTCCGCCATGGATCCTCTTCCTGAGCGTCGTCCGCACGTTACCCGAGCGCTGACCGGTCCGACCCCTTGCCGGTCCGCCTCCGGGCATCCGCCCCCGCCGCCTCGATACTCTGAGGCGGGCGCGAGGAGGTGTCATGGCGCAGGACTGGGCACGGCCCGTGGTGCACTGGGAGATCGAGGCCCGGGACCCCGAGCGTCAGCGCGCCTTCTACGCGGACCTCTTCAACTGGAAGATCGGGGACGGGTTCATCATGGAGGTCCCGGCCGGCATCGGGGGGCCCGAGCCCGGCCCCGCGGGCCACATCCGCGGTGGTGCGCGGTCCGGTGTCACCCTGTACGTGCAGGTGGCGGACCTGCGCGCGTCGCTCGAGAAGTCGGTGGCCCTCGGTGCCACCGTCGTGGCCGAGCCCTTCGACGTCCCGAACGGGCCGACGCTCGCCGGGATCACCGACCCCGAGGGCAATCCGCTGATGCTGGTCCAGGCCTGATCCGTGTCGATCGTCGAGATCACGACGTTCCGGCTGGCCGAGGGGATCACCGACGAGGCGTTCCTGTCCCTCGACCGCAGGATCCAGACCGAGCTTGTGCCGAACCAGCCCGGCTTCCTGCGGCGCACGACCGCGCGCCACGGCGACGAATGGCTGGTCGTCACGCTGTGGGCCGCCGACGCCGACGCCGCCGCCTACCAGCGGGCGGTGGCGGGCCACCCGCTCCAGGTCGAGTTCGAGCAGGCGGCCGAGGCGGGCACGGCCCACCTGACCCGCTACACGACGCTGGACTGAGGTGGAGCTCGCCGACCTCAAGGTCACCCGCTACGAGGTCCGTGACCGCGTCGCCACCGTCACCCTGCACCGGCCCGATCGCCTCAACGCGTGGACCGGTCGTATGCACGCCGAGTACCGGGCCTTGCTGGAGCGGGCGGCCACGGACCCGGCGGTCCGCGTGATCGTCGTGACCGGGTCGGGTCGCGGCTTTTGCGCCGGCGCGGACGCACGGGCGCTCGAGGGCCACGTCCGACGTGGCGCCTACGACCCGGGGCTGGGCGAGGAGGTGGCCACGCCCGGCTACGGCGTCCGCCCGGAGTTCGACGCCGACTTCGCCTACCACTTCGGCATCCCCAAGCCGATCATCGCCGCCGTCAACGGGCCGGCGGCCGGGGTCGGCCTGGTGCTCGCCTGCTACTGCGACCTCCGGTTCGCCGCCCGGGGCGCCAAGCTCACCACGGCGCACGGGCGGCTCGGCCTTCCGGCCGAGTACGGGCTCTCGTGGCTGCTGCCCCGCCTGATCGGCGTGACCCGCGCCGCCGACCTCCTGCTCTCGAGCCGGGTCGTGCTGGCCGAGGAGGCCGAGCAGCTGGGGCTGGTCAACCGGACGCTGCCCGGGGCCGAGCTGATGCCCTACACCTACGCCTATGCCGGCAGGCTCGCCGGCGAGATCGCGCCCTCGTCACTGGCGGTCACCAAGCTGCAGCTCTACCGCGACCTGCACGGCGACGCGGCGACGTCGGTCGACGACGCGGCGGCCCGCATGGCGGAGATGATGCAGGGAGCCGACTTCGCCGAGGGCGTCGCCGCCCTGACCGAGAAGCGCCCGGCCGCCTTTCCCGACCGACCGGCCTGAGGCGCGGGCGCGGGCGGCTCAGCCGTCGACGCCGGCCGGGAGCTTGGCCGGGTCCCAGCCCAGGTGCGCCACGGCCTGGCGGAAGGCGAAGCGGTCGGTCATGCCGGCCACGTAGGTGACGGCGGCCCGCAACGCGTCGGGGCTCCCCGCGACGACGTCGGACTCGAACGCGGAGGCGGCGTGGTCGGCGATGAGGTGGGGCCGGTCGGAGAAGTGCTCGACCAGCGCACGCAGCACGCTGATGACCGCGTCGCCCTGACGCAACGACGCGTCGCGCAGGTAGATGCGCTCGTAGTTGCGCGCCCGGAAGGCGGCGAGCGCCTCTGCCTCCTCTTCCTCCATCCCGACCTGGCCCGTCCGGAGCGTGGCCGAGACGACGCCGGTGATGAACCCGTCCAGCTGTGCGCTGCGTTTCTCGCCGCACACGGTGCGGACGGCCGCCGGCAGCTGGCGCGGGGACACGATGCCCGCCAGCACCGCGTCCTCCCAGTCGTGGCACACGTAGGCGATCCGGTCGGCCCAGCTGACCACCTCTCCCTCGGGGGTCGACGGCGCCGGCCGCGACCAGCTGTGGTTGGCGATGCCGTCGACGGTCTCGGCGCACAGGTTCAGGGCAGAGAGGGAGACGACGGCCCCCCACGGCGCGTGGTCGAACCCGCCCGGCACGTAGGGATCGAGCGCGTCCTCGCTGGCGTGGCCGCCGGGCCCGTGCCCGCAGTCGTGACCGAGGGCGATGGCCTCGGTGAGGGCCACGTTCAGCCGGCACGCCCGCGCGATGGCCGTGGCGACCTGCGCCACCTCGAGCGCGTGGGTGAGGCGGGTGCGCTGGTGGTCCTGGGGGAACACGAAGACCTGGGTCTTGCCGGCCAGCCGACGGAAGGAGGTGGCGTGGAGGATGCGGTCGCGGTCGCGCTCGAAGCTGGTGCGCCAGAGGTCGGGCTGCTCGGGCCGGGCCCGGTTGCCCGCGCCCGACGCCCGCGTGGCGCCCGCCGCGAGGAGCGAGTGCTCGAGGTCCTCGCGCTCCTCCCGCCCGCGGGGCAGGACCGGTTGGGCCGGGCCGTCCGGGGGGGATCCGCCGACGGGCCCGATCCGGGCGTGCGAGTCGGCGTGGGCCAGGCGCACCGGCCCGGCGTAGCCCGCCATCGTCGCTGCCCAGCGGGCGCTGCGCTCCGTCTCGCCGGGCGGGGACGCGTTGCTCATGTCCAGCAGTCTGCCCCGTCGCTGTAACGTCCAGGTGGTCCTCGGAACGCCCCGGGGTCCGCGAGAGGAGTGAGACCAGGTGGACGTGCGAATCGGCATCACCCACACCCCCAAGGAGCTCGAGGTGGAGATGCCCGACGATGCCGACCGCAAGAAGCTGGTCGACGGCATCGAGAAGCAGCTCGAGAACGGGGACGGCGTGCTCTGGCTGACCGACAGGAAGGGTCGCCAGGTCGGCATCCCCGTCGTCAAGATCGCCTACGTGGAGGTCGGGGCGCCCTCCTCGGAGCGCCGCGTCGGGTTCGGCGCCCCCTAGGCCGTCCGTGACGGGCGGTGCAGGCACCGGGGCGGTGAACGCGGCTCCCGACCTGCTCGATCTGCGCCTCGTGTTCGTCACCGGCAAGGGCGGCGTGGGCAAGACGACGGTCGCCGCCGGGCTGGCCCAGCTGGCGGCCGAGCACGGCAAGCGCGTCCTGGTCTGCGAGGTCGACGCCAAGGGGGACGTGACGTCGCTCTTCGAGGCGCCGCCGACCGACTTCACGCCGCGTGAGATCGCCCCCGGGGTGTGGTCGATGTCGATGGACACCGAGGCATCGCTGCGCGAGTACCTGAAGCTGCACCTGCGCATCCCGGTCGTGGGGCGGATCGGGCCGTTGGCCAAGGCCTTCGACTTCGTGGCGACGGCCGCGCCCGGTGTGCGCGAGATCCTCACCGTGGGGAAGTTCGTCTGGGAGGTGAGGGAGCAGCACTACGACCTGGTGGTCGTGGACGCACCGGCTAGTGGCCACATCATCGGCCAGCTGGCGGCGCCCCAGGCGATCAACGACCTCGTCAAGGTCGGGCTGATCCGCAGCCAGACCGACTGGATGCTCGAGATCCTCTCCGACCCGCGCCAGACCGGGTTGGTCGCGGTGTGCACCCCCGAGGAGATGCCGGTGAGCGAGACCCTCGAGCTGGCCATCCGGGTGCGGGAGGAGACGACCGTCCGCCTGTCGGCCGTGGTCGTGAACCGGGTGCTGCCCGAGCTCTTCGGCCAGCGAGAGGAGGAGATCTTCGAGCAGCTGCGGGCCGCCGACACCGAGCGCGTGCTGTCCGAGCGGGCCGACGGCAACGTCGCCCCGGTGCTCGAGGCGGCGCGGCTGGCCGTCACCATGCGGCGCACCCGCTCGGCCCACCTGCAGCGCCTGCAGGCCGGTCTTCCCGGGGATATCCCGGTTCTGCTGCTGCCCTACCTGTTCGCCCGCAGCTTCGGCGCTCGCACCACGCGCCAGGTGGCCCACGCGCTCGGCGAGGAGCTGGGGCTGTGACGGCCACCGGGGCGACGGCGCCCAAGACGGTCGGCCACCTGCTCGCCGCCAAGGACATCGTCATCGCCTGTGGACCGGGCGGGGTGGGGAAGACCACGACGGCGGCCGCGCTGGCCGCCACGGCGGTCGTCGAGCAAGGCGGGCGGGTGCTGGTGCTCACCGTCGACCCGGCCCGCCGGCTGGCCGATGCGTTGGGGTTGAAGGGGATCGGCAACGACGAGGTCCGCATCCCCGACGACGTGTTCACCGGGGCGGGCGCCCACCCCAGGGGCGAGTTGTGGGCCGCCATGCTCGATACCAAGCAGAGCTGGGACGACCTCATCCGCACCCACGCGCCCGACGAGGCGACCCGCGAGCAGATCCTGGCCAATCCGCTGTACCAGAACATCTCGGGCCGCTTCGTGCAGTCGCACGACTACATCGCCATGGAGCGGCTCTACGAGATCCACACCGAGGGCGCCTACGACCTGATCGTGGTGGACACGCCGCCGACGCGCAACGCGCTCGACTTCCTCGATGCGCCCCAGCGCATGGCCGACTTCTTCTCCTCGCGCCTGCTGCGCTGGTTGATCGTGCCCTACCGCTCACGGTTGGTGAACGTGGCGTCGCGTCCCTTCTACCAGGTGGCCGACCGGATCCTCGGCACGCAGTTCCTGGCCGACATCTCGGAGTTCTTCATCTTGTTCCAGTCGATGTATGCCGGGTTCGTCGAGCGCGCCGAGGCGGTCACCCGTCTGCTCTCGGACCGACGCACCACCTTCATGGTCGTCTCGACCCTCGAGGCGACGCCGGTCCGGGAGGCCGAGTTCTTCTCGGACGAGCTGACGAAGCGGCGGCTCAACCTGGGGGCGATCGTACTGAACAAGGTGCTGCCCGAGTACCTGCGCGACCCCAAGGCGGACAAGCTCGCCCTGTCCATGAAGGCGCGGGCCGAGGAGCTGGCCCCGGGCCTGACCGACGACCCGGTCGTGGCCGCCCGGGTGATCGGCGAGGTGGCCGAGAGCTTCATCAACTTCGGCGTCGTGGCCCGCCGCGAGGCCGAGCAGCAGGCCGAGCTCAGGGGCGCACCCGACGTGCTCGTGACCGTGCCCTTCTACGACGCCGACATCTACGACATGGGCGGGCTGCTCCAGCTGGGCGCGCAGGTCTGGGGGTAGCACCGGGCACGCGCCTACCATCGTCGCCATGGCCCCGATGATCGATCCCGAAGTCGAGCTCTACGCGGAGGCGCACACGACGCCGCCCCCGCCCTTCTTGGTGTCGGTCGACGCCTCGACCCGGGAGGGCTTCGAGATGTGGGGGATGATGGTGGGTCGCCAGGAGGGCCGTTTCCTCGAGATGCTGGTGTTCGCCTCCCAGGCCACCTCGGTCCTCGAGATCGGGACCTTCACCGGTTACTCCTCCATCGCCATGGCGGCCGGTCTGGGGCCGGGCGGCTCCATCATCTCGCTGGAGGTCGACCCCCACCATGCCGTCACGGCGCGCGCCAACATCGCCGCCGCCCGCCTCGAGAGCCGCATCAGCGTGATCGAGGGGCCGGCCCTGCGCTCGCTCGAGGAGCTCCAGGGCCCCTTCGACCTCGTCTTCGTCGATGCCGACAAGGTCTCCTACGACGCCTACTTCGAGGCCGTCCTGCCCAAGCTGGCCCCCCACGGGCTGATCGTGGTGGACAACACGTTGCAGGGCGGCCGGGTGCTGGCCAGCGCCGAGCACCCGCACGAGGCGGCGCAGGCGCTGCGCGCCTTCAACGACAAGGTCGTCAACGACCCGCGTGTCGTGTGCGTGCTCACCACCATCCGCGACGGCGTGACGCTGATCCGCCACGCCGGGGATGGCTGAGGCCGCCACGGTGCGGCGCGCCGGACCGGTGGCGGTGGGCTGACGGGTGCTCGACTACCACCTCCACCTCTGGCCGCACCACGAGCACGACACGCCGCTGCGCATCGAGCAGCTGGCCGAGTACTGCGCGCAGGCCGAGGCGGTCGGGGTGACCGAGCTCGCGCTCACCGAGCACCTGTTCCGCTTCCGCCAGGCCGACGCCTTGCTGGGGGGCTTCTGGGACGACGAGCGGGTGCCCCCGGCTCTGGCCGAGTCGATGGCCGGGTACTGGAAGTTCCACGCCACCGCCGACCTCGACGCCTACGTCGCCTGCGCCCAAGAGGCCAAGGAGGCAGGGCTGCCCGTGGTCATCGGCCTCGAGGTCGACTACTACGAGGACCGCATGGACACGGTGGCGGCCCTGCTGGCCGGGTACCCCTTCGACGTCCTGCTCGGGTCGGTGCACTGGGTCGGCGGGTGGCGCTTCGACGACCTCGACGACCCGGTGTCGATGGCCGAGTGGTCGGTGCGCGACGTCGACGCCTGCTGGGACGCCTACACCGCGGCGCTGGAGGAGCTGGCGGCGACCGGCACCTGCGACGTGCTGGCCCACCCCGACCTGATCAAGGTGGCGGGCCACGTGCCCGACGCCCCCGCCGAGTGGTGGGACCGGATGGCCGAGGCGGCCGCGTCGTCGGGCATGGCGGCCGAGCTCTCCTCGGCCGGGCTGGCGCAAGCCGGTCGGTGAGCAGTACCCCGCCCTGGGCCTGCTCGAGCGCTTCGTGGCCCGCGGGGTGCCGCTCACCACGGCCTCCGACGCCCACCACCTCGACCACGTGGCCCACCGGGCCGACGACCTGCGCGCCGTGCTGGCGTCGGTGGGCGTCGAGGTGCTGCGGGGCTACCGGGCCGCGACCCGCACCCGGTGGCGGTGTCGGGGCGGCGCCGCCGACGGCGACGGGGGCGGTCGGCTGATGCCGACACCCGCCGAGCTCGCCCAGAGCCACACCGACCTCAAGCCCGAGGAGCTCGAGCACCTCCAGCGGCTGCTCGGGAGCTGGAGCGTCCTGGCCGACCTCTCCTTCTCCGATCTCCTCCTCCTCGTGCCGGTGCACACGGGCAACGGTGACGGTCGCGGTCGCCGTCGCGGTCGTGGTGGCGGTGGAGGTGGCGGCGACGGTTCGGATCCCGGCGCCTCGGTGGCCGAGGAGGACCCCGAGCTGGTCGTGCTCGGCCAGATGCGCCCCAACAACCGGCCCACCCTGGTCGAGCAGGACCTGGTGGGCCAGACGGTCAACGAGTCCCAGTGGACCCTGGTCGCACAGTGCCTGCACTCGGGCGAGATCGTGCGCGGCAGCATCCACCACCCGATCCTGGGCGAGCCGGTCCCGGTCGAGAACATCCCGGTCCGCTTCGAGGGCAGGATCATCGCCGTCCTGCTGCGGGTGTCGCTGGCGCCGCTCAAGGGTCCGACGTCCATGTACGAGCGGACCTACCTCGACGTCTTCGAGCGCCTGGCCGACATGGTGGCCCAGTCGGCCTTCCCCTTCCCCGACGAGGACGTCGGCACCGAGGAGGCGCCGCGGGTCGGCGACGGCGTCGTGGTGGTCGACGCCGACGGCAGGGTGGAGTTCGCATCGCCCAACGCCATGAACGCCTTCCACCGCATGGGGATCTACGCCCAGCCCGAGGGGCGGCGCTTCGGCGACCTCGGCATCGAGGAGTCGGCCGTCGAGTGGGCGCTCGCCACGGGCCGGCCGGTCGTCGAGGAGGTGGAGCGCCGTCCCGACGTCATCGTGCTCGTCCACTGCATCCCGCTGCTCTCCCACGGCGTGGTGACCGGGGCGATGATCCTGCTGCGTGACGTCACCGACGTGCGGCGCCTGGACCGGCTTGCTGCTCTCGAAGGACGCCGCCATCCGCGAGGTGCACCACCGGGTCAAGAACAACCTGCAGACGATCTCGTCGCTGCTGAGCCTCCAGGCTCGCCGGGTCGGGCGACCGGGCGGCGCGGGTGGCGCTGCACGAGGCCGAGCGCCGGGTCCGCTCGATCGCGCTGGTCCACGAGATCCTCTCGCGCGACCCGAGCGACCAGGTGCCCTTCGCCGAGATCGTCGCGATCGCTCGTGCAGATGGCCGAGGACTCGGTGGTGTCGTCGCAGCCGGTCGTGATCGCGGTGCACGGGGACCTCGGCGAGGTGGCGGCCGACGTGGCCACGCCGCTCGCGGTGACCCTGGCCGAGCTGCTGCAGAACGCGGTCGAGCACGCCTTCGATCCCGAGGCTGCCGGAGGCAGCGACGGGGCGGCCGGGCTCGAGGGCGCGGGCGGTGCGGCGGGCGACGCGCCGGTGGGCCGGGCCACGTCGACCTCTCGCTGTGGAACGAGGAGCGGAGTTGCGCCTCGAGGTGCGCGACGACGGATTGGGGCTGCCCGAGGGCTTCGACATCGAGCGGACGACGAGCCTCGGGCTCTCGATCGTGCGCGACCTGGTGGTCAGTCAGCTGGAGGGCACGATCTCCATGGAGGCGCTGCCGGCGGCGGAAGGGGGCGGGACGCGCGTGGCGATCTCGGTGCCGGTGCGGGCGCCCCGATGAGCGGGGCCGTGGGACCGGGTGGGGTGTGCTCAGGCGCTCAGAACGCGGCGCGCTGGAGCGGCGGGCGGCCAGCCACGCCTTGCGCAGCTTGCGGCGCTCCTCCTCGGAGGTGCCGCCCCACACGCCGGACTCCTGGTTGGTGGCCAGGGCGAAGTCGAGGCAGGGCTCGAGTGCCTCGCAGGATCGGCAGACCCGCTTGGCCGCCTCGATCTGGTCGAGCGCCGGGCCGGTCGTGCCGACGGGGAAGAAGAGGTCGGGTTCGGTGTTGCGGCAGGCGGCCGAGCGCCGCCAGTCGTCCGCGTCCCAGTCGACGGTCCGGTTCCACATGAGAGCCATCGGAATGTGCCTCCACCAGCATTGTGAACTTTTTCACATGATCGGGCCCAAAAGGTGTCCGTCAGTGAAAAGCGGGTTAACGGGAGAAGGGTAACGGCCCGTCTGGGACCCTGGCAAGGAGTTTTCGTGAATTTTCCGGCACCTGAAACGCCGCATTCGTGTCACGGCCGTAGCTGGGGCTCTGTGACCGCTGTCTTCGCTCACAGGGGTTGCACCCAGGGCTTCGTGCGAGAACACGCTCGACGCCTTCGCCGAGGCCCGCCGGCTGGGGGCCGACGGGGTCGAGCTCGACGTGCGTCTGACCGCCGACGGTGCCCTGGCCGTCCACCACGACGCCGAGATCCCCGGCCTCGGTGTGATCGCGACGCTGGGGGTGGCGGACCTGCCCGCCCACGTGCCGCTGCTGGCCGACGTCCTGGCGGTGTGCGAGGGGATGGTGGTCAACGTCGAGATCAAGAACGCCCCCCAGGACCCCGGGTGGGACCCGGGCGAGGCCGTGGCGGCCCTGGTGGCGGCGACGATCGAGGAGGCCGGCTGGAGCGCCGACGGGTCATCGTGTCGTCGTTCCAGGTCGCGACGCTGCGCGCCGTCCAGGCGGCCGACCCGCACCTGGCCCTCGGCGCCCTCTGGGGCTTCGCCACCCGACCCGGGCCGGCGCTCGCCGAGGCCGCCGCCGCCGGGTTCCGGGCCGTGCACCCCTTCGTCGAGCTCGGTGGACCCCGACCTGGTGGAGCGCGCGCCACGCCGCGGGGCTGGCCGTCAACGTCTGGACCGTCAACGCGCCCGACGACCTGCGCGCCATGGTGGCGTGGGGGGTCGACGCGGTCATCACCGACCGACTCGGGGAGGCACTCGCGTTCGCCCGTGGCGAAGGGGTCTGAGGCGCCGCCCAGGCGCGGGGCCGGGCGGTCCGACGAAGGCTCGTCACCGGGCCGAATGGCGGGGAACGGCCCGGGTCCACAAAGATGGTCGGCCATGAACGTCGTCGTGTGCGTCAAACAGATCCCCGATCCGGCCGCCCCCGGATCGCTCAATCCGGACACCAAGACCCTCGACCGGTCCGGCAAGCTCATCATGGACGACTCGGACAACTACGGGGTCGAGATGGCCC
Organism: uncultured Acidimicrobiaceae bacterium; assembly: GCA_963789235.1. Taxonomy (GTDB): domain Bacteria; phylum Actinomycetota; class Acidimicrobiia; order Acidimicrobiales; family RAAP-2; genus Bog-473. Next base: position 555,500 of record CAWBJX010000004.1, read on the forward strand.
TCCAGCTCGCCTCGGGCGAGGGCGACGAGGTGACCCTCGTCTCGATGGCGCCCGGCGGCGAGACCTCCGGCCTGCGCACCGGTCTCGCCATGGGCGCCGCCAAGGCGATCCTGGTCAGCGACGACGCGCTGGCCGGGAGCGACGCGCTCGGCACGGCCAAGGTGCTGGCCGCCGCCATCGCACGGGCCAATCCCGACCTCGTGGTGATGGCCACCGAGTCGACCGACGGCTACACCGGCACCCTGCCGGTGCAGGTGGCCGAGCTGATGGGGCTGCCGTCGGTCACCTTCGCCAAGGCGATCGCGGTCGACGGCGCCTCGGTCAAGGTGGAGCGCCAGACCGAGGCGGGCTACGACGAGGTCGTGTGCCCCCTGCCCGCCGTGGTCACCGTCACCGCCGGCGTCGTCGAGCCCCGCTACCCCTCCTTCAAGGGGATCATGGCGGCCAAGTCCAAGCCGGTCGACAACCTGACGGTGGCCGACCTCGGGATCGACGCCGCGCAGGTGGGCGCGGCGGGCGCCCGCCAGGAGATCACCGACGTCTCCGAGGCCGAGGCCCGTGCCGCGGGGGAGATCGTGGCGGACGAAGGCGACGGCGCGGAGCGCGTCGTCGCCTTCCTCGAGCAGCTGAAGGTGGTCTGAGATGCCGATCGACAAGGTGTGGGTGCTGGCCGAGGTGGGCGACTCCGGCCCGACGCCGGTCACCCTCGAACTGCTGACCGAGGCCCGGTCGGTCGCGTCCACCGTCGAGGCCGTGGCCTGGGGACCGGACGCGGCGTCGCTGGCCGCGCCGCTCGGGGAGTACGGCGCGACCACGCTCTACGACGTCGGCGACCTCGGCGGCGCGCTGCCCGGCGTGCCGGTGGCGGCCGCGCTGGCCGCGCTCATCGAGGGCGGCAACGCGCCCGACGCCATCTTCTTCCCCGCCACCTACGACGGCCGCGACATCGCGGGGCGGCTCTCGGCCAAGCTCGACCGTCCGGTGCTGACCAACGTCACCGGCCTCGTGGAGAGCGACGGCGGACTGTCGAGCCAGCACCCCGTCTTCGGCGGCAGCCACATCGTCACGGCCCACTTCACCGGCGAGGGCCCGGGCATCTTCGTGATCCGGGCGAAGTCGTTCGCGGCGGAGCCCTCCGGTGGCGCGGCAGCCTCGGTCGTGGCGGCCCCGGTGCCCGGCGACGTCGCGGCGACCAACACGGCCAAGATCGTCGAGCGCCACGTCGAGGAGCGCAGCGGGCCCAAGCTCGACGAGGCGGCGGTCGTCGTCTCGGGCGGGCGCGGGCTCGGCGACGCGGCCAACTACGCGATGATCGAGGAGCTGGCCAAGCTGCTGCACGGTGCCGCCGGCGCCAGCCGCGCCATCGTCGACGCCGGGTGGGTGCCCTACTCGCACCAGGTCGGCCAGACCGGCAAGACCGTGAAGCCGACCGTCTACATGGCCTGCGGGATCTCGGGCGCGACCCAGCACCTGGTCGGCATGAAGGGCTCCAAGAACATCGTCGCCATCAACAAGGACCAGGAGGCGCCGATCTTCTCGGTGGCCGACCTCGGGATCGTGGGCGACGTGCACAAGGTGCTCCCGGCACTGATCGAGGCGCTCAAAGCCAAGGGCTGAACGCCCCCGCCGGCATTGCTGACCCGACCCTCTCGGCGTGGAGGGCACGGGGGTGCCGGTCTCGTGGCGCTCCCCCAGCCGGCCGGGTCGGGGTCGGACGCGGTCCGGCGTGCGCATCGCACGTGCACCGTCGCGCCCTACCTCCGGCTGTACGTTGGGCGCAGTCCGCCCATCGCCCCTGATGCTCTTTCCCACCATCGACTTCGCCATCTTCTTCGCCGTCGCCTTCACGGTGAACTGGCTGCTCAACCCCTATGCGGGGTGGTGGAAGCTGTCGATGATCGGCCTGAGCTACGTGTTCTACGGCTGGGTCGGGTGGAGCTACTGCCTCTTGCTGCTGGCCACCACCGTGGTTGCGTACTCCGGGGCGGCCTGGGTGGCGGCGACGCGCAACGAGCGGGCCAGGCGCACCGCCATGGGCGTGTCGGTCGCTGCCCTGCTCGGGATCCTCGGCTGGTTCAAGTACTACGGCTTCGTCTCGGTGAACCTGGACAACTTCACCCACGTCCTGGGGTTGGGCCGGGCCGTGCCCCTCTTGCAGGTCGGGCTGCCCATCGCCATCTCCTTCTTCACGTTCATGGCGATCAGCTACGTGGTCGACGTCTACCGGCGCGAGCTCGAGCCGGCCAAGCCGCTCGACTTCGCGGTCTACATCTCCTTCTTCCCCCACCTGCTGGCGGGGCCGATCGTCCGCGGCAACGAGCTCCTGCCCCAGATCCGCCGCCGCCGCGACGCCGACTCCATCGACTACTCCCGCGCCTTCTGGCTGATCCTGGCCGGGCTGTTCAAGAAGGTCGTCATCTCCTCGTACGTCTCGAGTGCGATCGTGACGCCGGTCTTCACCTCGCCCACCCAGCACTCCGCGCCCGAGGCGATCTTCGCGGCCTGGGGCTACGCCGTGCAGATCTATTGCGACTTCAGCGGCTACACCGACATCGCGATCGGCCTCGCCCTGCTGCTCGGCTTCCGGTTCCCCCAGAACTTCGACGCGCCCTACACGGCCCGCAACCTGCAGGACTTCTGGCGCCGCTGGCACATGACGCTCTCGCGCTGGCTGCGCGACTACCTCTACATCCCACTCGGCGGCAGCGCGAACGGCCAGACACAGACGGTCCGCAACATCATGATCACCATGGTGCTGGGCGGCCTCTGGCACGGCGCGGCGTGGACGTTCGTCTTCTGGGGGGGCCTGATGGGGGTCGGGCAGAGCTTCGGGCACCTGCGCCGCTCCAGCCGGCTGCGTCGGGGGCTGCCCCCGGTGCCAGAAGGTCCGGTGCGGGTCTGGGTGCAGCGGTTCCTCACCTTCCAGTACGTGTGCCTGGGGTGGGTCTTCTTCAATGCGAACGGCTTGTCGCAGGCCTTCTCCGTGCTCAGCCGGGTCCTCAGCGGGTGGGGCGAGGCGTCCCCGCTGGTCACTCCGTTGCTCGTGGTCACGGTGCTCGGCACCATCGCCTCCCAGTTCGTGCCGCCCCTCAGCGTGGCCCGTCTGCAGGCGGCCTTCTCCCGTCAGAAGACCGCGGTGCAGGTCGGGCTGCTGGGCTTCGCACTGCTCGGCATCACCACCTTCGGTCCGGTCGGCGTCGCGCCCTTCATCTACTACCGCTTCTGATGACCAACGCCCGCACACCGCCCCACCACGTGGACTGGGAGTCACCCGCCCAGTGGCGGTCGCATCCGCACGCCGAGCTGGCGCCGCCCGAGGACGGCCGCGTGCGGGCACCGTGGCGGCGCGTCCTGGGGCTGGGCGCCGCTGCCTTCGCCCTCTGGTTCCTCCTGTACGCGCCCACCCTGCAGCACAACGCCCAGGTCTCGCCCGTCGGCACGCGACGCACGGTCAGCCTCGACGTGACGGGCCCCGTCGCCGCCCTCAGCCGGGCCTTGCAGCTCTCGCACTTCGTCTCGATCACGGGCAGGTCGAACGGCCTGTCCGGTGGCGGCGTGGGGCTCACGACGGTGGGGCCACGGCCGGTGGCGCCGGTGGGCGGGTCGCACCAGGGGTCGGGCCCGGCGCCGGGGAAGGGCCGCACCAGCCGGTCGACGCCGACGACGGCGCCTCCCAACCCCAAGATGCCGACGGCGGCCCACCCGCTGCGTGTCCTGATCGTCGGCGACTCCATCGGCCTCGACCTGGGCGATGCGCTGCAGCCCGACCTGGCCCGGACCGGCGTCGTCAACGCGACACTCGACGGCCGCGAGAGCACGGGGCTGACCCGGCCCGACTACTTCAACTGGCCGGCCGAGCTGCAGGCGGACCTCAAGGCGACGAATCCGCAGGTGGTGGTCGTCATGATCGGGGCCAACGACGCCCAGGACTTCCTGGGGCCGCCCGACGTGCCCTACACCTCGCCGCAGTGGAACACGATGTACGCCCAGCGTGTGGCCCAGTTCATGCAGATCGCCGAGAGCGGAGGCGCAGCCGTCATCTGGGTCGGCATGCCGCCGATGCAGAACCCGGGCCTCAGCGCACAGATGTCGGACGTCAACGCCGTCGCCCAGCAGCAGGCGGCGTTGGCCCATCCGCCCGTCAACTTCTTGTCCACCGACAAGGTCCTCGGCACCGCGCAGGGTGGCTACACGGCCTTCATCACCAACGCGGCCGGACAGGTCGTCAACGTGCGGACGCCCGACGGGACGCACTTGACACCCGGCGGGGGACAGGTCGTGGCCCAGCAGGTGATCGGCGAGATGCAGACGCTCGGCTACCACGTTCCCTAGCGGGGTCGCTCGCCCCGACGCCGGCCTGCTCCCGTGCCCGGGCCTGCTCCGCCCCTCGTGCCTTCTCTGCCCCTCGGGCCTTCTCCGTCCGGGTCTATACGAAACCTTCCAAACCCGTTCGTCGTAGAAGGTGAAAACAATATCGTTCGTCGACACGCTCGGTTGCCGAAGGTTGCGTATACACCCCACCACATGCATCCCGGCAAGGCGTACACGCCTGACCTGCGGCGGCGGGCACCGGGCCCCCCGGGATCCCGCGACGAACGGCCAGCCGGGCGGACTGGCGAGGATCCTCGGCCGTGATGACCCCGGCCGAGGGTGGTTACTGGGGAAGCGCCGTGTGTTCTGGCTTCATCAAGGCCAGGCCCGGCGCCGGAGCGGCCTCCGGCTGAGGCCGCTGCCGAGCCCGGCACGTCGCGGTCGAAGGTAGGCGAGCCAGACCGCGCCGGCAGCCGAGGAGCACGACGCCGAGCGTCCAGCCCAGCGCGGTGGTGCCGAGCCCCACGTACTTGAGGCCCGAGGCGAAGATCACGAACGTGATGACGGGGCGGATGTAGCGGTCCGGCGCCCGCGAGGAGATCAGCGAGCCGACCAGGACGGCGGGCACGCTGCCGAGCACGATGGAGGTCGGTGACCGCGAATTCGACGTGCCCGAAGGCCAACGCGCCCAGGGCGGCGGCGAGCGTCAGGGGGACGGCCTGGGTCAGGTCGGTGCCGACGAGCTGGTTGGCGCCGAGCACCGGATAGAGGAAAAGCAGGAGCACGATCATCAGCGAACCCGATCCGACCGACGTCATGCCGACGACGAAGCCGCCAATGACGCCGATCGCGACGGTGGGGAGCGGTCGAACGACGACCTCGTCCGATGAGGCCGTGGCGGCGGTGTCCCGAGCGCCGGTCGAGCCCGTAGCGCAGCACCATGGCGCGGCACCGACGAGCAGGGCGGCGCCGAGGATGAGCTGCACGTTGTTCTCGGCCGACTTCGAGTTGCCCAGCAGGTGGAGGGTGTAGGCGCCGAGGAGGGCGGCAGGGACCGAGCCGAGCACCATCCATCCGACCAGCGAGTAGTTCACCGTCTTCTTGGTCATGTGCACCACGGCGCCCACCGGGCGCATCGAACACCGCGGCCACGAGGTCGCTCGAGATGGCCGTCGAGGGCTTGACGCCGAAGAAGAGGATCAGCATCGGTGTCATCAGCGCGCCGCCGCCGGCGCCGGTCATGCCGACGAGGAAGCCGACGACGGCGCTCCCGAGGACGATGCAGCGGGTCAATCGTCATGTGGCTCCGATGACGTGTCACGCTCGGGGACGAGGGACATGCCAGGACCAAGGTCATGCGTGAGAATCATAATGACCTAGTGAATCTGCTCAGCTATTGTGTGCGAGATCGTGACCTCGGGCTTTTGCCGAACGCACCCCTGGCAGGCTCAGACGAGCGGCCAGGGATAGGGCGGCCAGTCGCCGTCGTCAACCAGCTCGGGGAGGGCCCGCAGGCTGAGGAGCCAGGCCACCCGGTCCAGGGTGGCGGCGACCTCCTCGGGCTCGATGAGCTCGCACAGCGCCGCCGGGCGGGCCGTCGTGGGCCAGCCGGGCCAGGTCCTCGTGCACGGCGGCCTCGAGCGGACAGCCTCCGAAGTCCCAGATGACCGTGCGCAGCTTGTCGTCGCGGTTGAAGCACAGGCCGTTGTCGATGGCCCACAGCCGTTCCTCGGCCAGGAGCACGTGGCCGCTCTTGCGGTCGGCGTTGTTGGCCACGACGTCGAACGCGCACAGCCGCATGAGCGTCGGCGTGCCACCGCGGCTCGTCGCGCAGGGTGAAGTAGTGCGAGGTGCCGTCCTCGTGCACGAACCGTTGCACCGAGCCCGGGCCGAAGGGGCCTTCGGGACGCTCGACCGTCTCGGGCACCAGGCCCCAGCCCAGCGACTCGGAGAGGACGTAGGCGGCCACCTCGCGCCGGAAGAGCCCGCCGGGGAAGTCCCACAGCGGCCGTTCCCCCTTGGAGGGTTTGTAGACGGCGAGCAGCTCCTCGTCCCCGAGCCGGCAGGTGACGAGCAGCGTGGCGTTCGAGCTTCCCGCGATGCGCCCGTGCACCTCCATGTCACCCTCGGTGAGGATCTGCTCGACCGTGGCCTCTGACACCGTGGCTAGGTCGACCGGCGGGCGGTGCCCGTTGGTGCGGGGGCAGTCGTGCCCGGCAGGGTCCAGCGGGAGCGAGCACAGCGGGCAGGGCGGGCGCCCCGCCTCCACCAGCCGCGTGGCGTGGATGGCGAAGGCGGCCGCCTGCTCACGCGTCAACGCCACACGGAGCACGCGCCCGCTGTCGGAGAGATCTTCCTCCTCCTCCTCATCCTCGTCTTCGATGTCGACCTCCTCGAGGACCACGATGATGCGGTCGAGCTCTTCGTCGTAGGAGACGCCGATGGTCCCGACGACCCACTCGAACTCCTCGGTGCCATAGAACTCGACGTCCTCGGGGAGGTGGCCCGGGCGACCCAGCTCCTTCACGATGCGGCCCAGGTAGCCGGCGAGCACGGCGACCTGTTGCTTCTCGACCTTGACCGTCGTCTCGGTCAGGCCCTGTCGGCAGTAGAAGAGGAAGAGCCGTTGCCCCACCTCGCCGATGACCCCGACCGTGCAGTGGTCCGGCGCGTCGAAGTCGAACTCGTCGCTCATCGCGGGGCACCCACCCTCACGAGGGCACCAACTCGTCCAAGGTCCCGGTGGAATTCACCGACAGCACGACAGGACCACCGGCGGTGAACAGGATCGCCGAGATGGAGCAGGGGGAGATCACGAGGCGCTGCATCAAGTCGATCGGGACCCCGGCGGACGCCGCCACGATCGCCTTGATCGGATCGGCGTGCGAAACGGCCACGATCGTCCGGCCCGGATGATCGGCGACGAGGCCGAGCACGGCGTCGAGGGCGCGTACGGACATCTCCGCGAACGACTCCCCGTCGGGGAAGCGGAATCCGCTGGGCCAGCGCTGGACGGTGGGCCATTCCCGGGCCCGGTACAGGCGGGCCAGGGGCTTCTCGGTCCAGGTCGCCCACGTCGACTTCGACGAGGCCGGGCGCGGTCCGCACGCGCAGGCCCGAGGACGCGGGCGATGGGAGCGGCGGTCTCGCGGGTGCGCTCCAGCGGCGACGCGTACACGGCGGTTGGCGCCTTGGCCAGCGCCCCGATGCGTTCGGCGGCCCCCTCGGCTTGTGCCCGCCCATTCTCGGAGAGATGGAGGCCGCCGGCGCGTCCGGGGAGCATCTTGCCGGTGGTGGGCGTCGTGCCGTGCCGCACCAGGAGCACGGTGGTGGTCGGGGGAGACGTGCGACCGCGCCGGGGGCTCGTCCGTGCGGCGGCGGATCGGGCTGATGGGGGCACGGACGACCATCGTAGGCTCTGCGCCGTGGCGTCCGACCGTGGGCCGAGGGACTCCGTGGAGGCGGTGCAACGGGATGTGGTGGCATGCCGGCGCTGCCCGCGCCTGGTCCGCTGGCGCGAGGAGGTGGCGCGGACCGGCCGAGCCTCCTACGCCGGCCAGGTGTACTGGGGCCGGGCCGTTCCGGGGTTCGGTGATCCCAACGCGTCGCTGGTGATCGTGGGTCTGGCGCCGGCGGCGCACGGCGGCAACCGGACGGGCCGGATCTTCACCGGTGACCGGTCCGGCGACTGGTTGTTCGCGGCGCTGTACCGGGCCGGTTTCGCGTCACAACCGACCAGCACGTCGCGCGACGACGGGCTGACCCTGAGCGGCGCCTACATCACCGCGGCCGTGCACTGCGCGCCACCCGCCAACAAGCCCGAACCCTCGGAGCGGGAGGCCTGCCGCGCCGTATCTCGCCCGGGAGCTGTCGTTGCTGCGCCACGCCGCCGTCGTGGTCGCGCTGGGCCAGTTCGCCTGGCAGGTGGTCGCCGCTCACTACGGGCTCCGACCCCGCCCGGCCTTCGGCCACCTGGCCGAGAGTCCCCTCCCGTCCGGGATCACGCTGCTCGGGTCGTACCACCCCAGCCAACAGAACACCTTCACCGGGAAACTCACCGAGACCATGTTCGACGCCGTGTTCGCTCGGGCCAGCGCGCTGATCGCCGCGTCGCCCGATGGCTCGGGCCGCGCCGCTCAGGACGCGAGGTCGTAGAGGAGCCGGAAGAAACGGATGCGCTCCGGGTCCGGGGCGACGCCGTAGCTCTCGTAGAACAGGGGCTCGAGCTCATGGCCGAAGTTCCAGCCCACGCTCCAGGCCCCGACGGCAACGTCCCACCAACGGTCGGCGGCACCCAGCTCGCCCAGGTCGACGTAGCCGGTCACCTCGGCCCTTCTGGAGCAACACGTTGGGCGGCGCAGTAGTCGCCATGGCAGACAACCAGGTCCTCTTCGGCGGGGACGGTGGCCTCGAGCTCGGCCAGCGCGGCAGCCGGCGTGAAGTGAGCGTGCTCCTCGTGGAAGCCTGAGGAGTCGACGTCGTCGGTGGCGACCCTGTGCCGGACGTGGTCGAGCGCGCGCTCGACGTCGAAGCGGAAAGGGCACCATTCGTCGCCGACCGCATCGTGGAAGGTGCGCAGCCCACGGCCGAGGGCCCGGACGAGGCCGGGCAGGTCGTCGCGCCAGACTGGGTGCGGTGGCGTCACGCCCGGGCAACGCCTCGGTCAGCGAGGACGGTCGTCTCGCCCCGCTGGTCCAGCGCGACCACGGTGGGGACCGGGAGATAGGGAGCGGCCCAGATCATCCGCTCGGACTCGCCCCCCAGGGTGGGATAGCGGCCCGTCGGTGTCGACCTTGGCGAAGCGCACCGAGCCATCGGGAGCCGGTCAGGCGCCACGTGGTCACGCCCGGGACGAGCCGGTAGGCGAGCGTCGGCCGTCCAGCCTGGGGCGAGCCGTTCGAGTTGGGGTGGCGGAGCAGGCGTGTCGGGCGTAGGCGGCACGAGACGCAGGGTAGGGCTCGCCGGCGTACCGACGGCAACGACTACCGTCTCGGCGACACCGTGGGAGGATGACGTGCGCGAGCCCAACGACGTGACGCCCTGCGAGGCGGCGGAGATCGAGAGGTGGGACGACACGGCCGACGTGGTCGTCGTCGGTTTCGGCGCCGCCGGCTCGACCGCCGCGTTCAGTGCCGCCGAGGCGGGAGCCGAGGTGCTCGTCACCGAGCGGACCGGAGGCCCCGGCGGGGCCGCCGCGTTGGCCGAGGGCATCGTCTACCTCGGCGGAGGCACGCCGATGCAGATCGCCTGCGGGTTCGAGGACAGCCTCGACGACATGTACCGCTACATGATGGCGGCCTGCGGCCCGGATCCCGACGAGGCCAAGATCGCCCGCTACTGCGAGGAGAGCCTGGGCCACTTCGATTGGCTGGTGGCGCGCGGCGTGCCCTTCGACCCGACGTTCTGCGCGGAGACCTCCATGGCGCCGACCGGCACCGAGGGGCTCGTGTATTCGGGCGGCGAGGACGCCTACCCGTTCAACGAGATCGCCCGGCCCGCTCCCCGCGGGCACCTGGCCAAGACGAAGCGGTCGACCGGGTGGCTGCTGATGCGGCACCTGGCGGCCGCCGCCACCGGGGCCGGCGCGGCCGTCTCGGCGGACACCCGGGTGGACCGGCTCGTCGTCGACGACGGCCGGGTCGTGGGTGTGCAGGCGCAACGCTTCGGCGAGACGGTGTCGCTGCGGGCTCGGCGTGGCGTCGTGCTGACGACCGGCGGGTTCATCTTCAACGACGAGATGCTGCGCCGCCACTGTCCGCCCCTGGTGCGTGGCACCTTCAAGGTCGGCACCGAGGGGGACGACGGGCGGGGCATCCGCATGGCCCAGGCCATCGGGGCCGCGGTGCGCAACATGTACGCGGGCGAGGTCTCGCTCCCGATCACCCCGCCCCGCACGCTGATCCACGGCATCCTCGTCAACGGGAAGGGGCAGCGCTTCATCAACGAGGACACCTACATGGGGCGGGTCGGCCAGTCCGCCCTCTACGAGCAGGAGGGCGAGGTCTACCTGATCGTGGACGAGGCGTCCTACGAGGTGAACTGGATGGGCCTCGCCGCCACCTGGGTCTGCGAGACGGCCGAGCAGCTCGAGTCCGAGATCGGCCTGCCGGCCGGTTCGCTCCGGGCCACCGTGGACCTGTACAACCGCCACGCGGCGGCGGGGGAGGACCCGCTCTTCCACAAGGGCCCGACGTGGGTCCGCCCGCTCGTGCCGCCGATCGGCGCCGTCGATCTCCGCATCGGGGCGGCCCCCTACGCGCCGTTCACGCTCGGTGGGCTCGAGACGACCGTCACCGGCGCCGTGCTCGACATCGGGGGCACCGCCATGCCGGGATCTGTTCGCCGCTGGGCGCACCACCGCGGGGGTGTGCTCGTTCGGCTACGCCAGCGGGCTCTCCATCGGCGACAGCACCATGTTCGGCCGTTTCGCCGGCGCGAGCGCGGCGGCGGCACCGGCCTCGGGGTGAGGACGTTGCGCGGTGCGTCAGTTCTCGAACGTGACGAAGCGCGAGGGGAGCGGGGAGCACTGCCCCCTCGTCGACGCCGCCGGCGTCGGAGAGGACGAGGTCGCGGGTGACAGAGCGCCACCATGGCGTGCGCCCGAACATCAGGGAGCCGATCTCGCGGCCGTTGGGTCCGATGACCATCCGCCGCGGCGCGGGCTGATCGGCGAGTTGCCAGCGGAACTCGCCGGAGAACCGCATCCGCCCTTCGCGGTTGGGCAGTGCGGCGTGCGTGGTCAGGCAGTGGAAGACGAGGACGTCTCCGGCTCGGTAGTCCGTCGTCAGCCAGCCGGGTTCGAGACGACGAAGCGGGTAGGGCGAGACGCGAGACGAGTGGTGGCTGCCGGGGAGCACGGCCAGGCCCCCGAGGGCGTGCGGGACGTCGCCGAGAGGGACCCAGCACGTGAACATGTCCTGCACCGACCCGTAGTCCTTGTGCGCGAAATTCCCGGGCTGCCGCGGAACCATTCGGCTCGGGTACACGACCCGGGGGATCTTGAGGGGGTAGCAGAATCCCTGCGGACCCAGGATCTGGGCCATGAGATCGGCCAGCGGGGAGGTGAAGGGGATCGCGTTGAACCCGGGGTCGGCGATGATCCGCCGGTACCCGGGGTCGCCGAAGGCGTCGCGCATCCTGACCGCCCGGATCGGCCGCTGGGGCGTGGCCACGGCGGGGTCGCCTCCGGGAGCCAGCCAACCGGCGTTCTGGAGGTAGCCCAGCCCGGTCGTCCCGACGGCACGGACCTGGTCCGGATCGAGGAGCCCCCGGACGAACACGTATCCGTCGGATGCGATGCGGTGCCGCAGGCTCTTCCAGTCGCCCACCAGGTTCCCCGAGTCGAGCAACTCGGCCGTCATCGTGGTTGGCATCACACCATTGTGACGCCCAGGTGTGAGAGAACCGTGAGCGGCCGGTGAGGAATCGGGTGCAGAGGTCGGCATCGACCGCACGTGACGGCCACCCTGCGCTCTCGCACGCAGGACCGGGCACAATAGGGCGTGGTCTTCGGTGCCCATGTCGTCGTCTACAGCAACGATGCCGACGCCGATCGGGCCTTCCTGGCGGAGGTGCTGGGATTCGAGTCGGTCGACGCCGGTGGCGGCTGGCTGATATTCGCCTTGCCGCCAGCCGAGGTCGCCGTCCATCCGGCTGCGGCACCGGCAGCCGACCTCTTCCTCATGTGCGACGACCTCGGGGCGGAGATGGCCGCGCTCGGCGGACCGCGGTGTCGTCTGCTCAGGGGTCGAAGAGGCGCGGTGGGGGTCCGTCACCAAGATTCGGCTCCCGGGCGGCGGTGAGCTCGGCCTCTACCAACCGAAGCATCCGACGGCGATCCAAAGAAGAGACTGAGAGCCGAGTCGTTCCGCCGAGGTCAACCCTCTCCGGGGTCGGGGGCAGCGCCCGTGCCCTGACGGCGGCGTCACGCCCGCACGGCGGCGTACTCGACGACCCTGGTCATGACGGTGTCGTCCGACTTGGCCACCGAGCCGCAGTCGAACGGGGGCTGCGGGTCGTACTCGATCATGAGCTGGGCCGCCTCGGCCGCCGTGCGGTCCACCAACAATTCGGTCAGTCGCAGCGCCATGTCGATGCCACTCGAGACACCGGCCGCCGTGATGATGCGCTCGTCGCGGTGCTCCACCACGCGCTCGGCCGTGGGCTCGGCTCCGTGCACGGCAAGCTCGCGGTAACAGGACCAGTGGGTGGTGGCGCGGAACCCCTCGAGCAGGCCCGCCGCGCCGAGCACGAGCGACCCGGTGCAGACCGACGTGGTGAACCGGGTGCCCGCATGGGCGTGGCGGACCCAGTCGAGCACCCGCTCGTCGTGCTCGAGGGCGCGGGTCCCCACGCCCCCGGGGAAGACGACGACGTCGGGCTCGGGCATGTCCTCGAAGGAGGCGTCGGCGGTCAGGCCGAGCATGCCGTTCTCGCTGCGCAGCTCGCCGCGGGCGTGACCGAGGAAGGTGATGTGGAAGGTCGGGATGCGCTGGAGGACCTCGTAGGGCCCGACGGCGTCGAGCGCCGTGAACCTGGGGAAGAGCGGGATGGCGATGTGCACGCAGTCGGTCATGCCGGTGTCCGCTCCGAGGGGGACGTCGCGAAACGGCGCCGATAGGCGTCGGGCGACACGCCCAGATGACGTCGGAAGACCCGGCGGAGTGTCTCGGCGCTGCCCAACCCGCAGCGCGCCGCGACGACATCGAGGGTGTCCGCGGTCTCCTCGAGCTCGCGGCGGGCCGCCTCCAGGCGGGTGCGCTCAACGAAGCGGCTCGGCGTCTCGCCGACCTCGGCCGTGAAGACCCGGGTGAAGTGGCGCACGCTCATCGCGGCCGCCGCGGCGAGCGCCGGGAGGCGGTGGTCACCACCGGGGGCGGCTTCGACGACGGTCTGCACCGCACGGACGGTCGACCGCTCGGCGCGGGGGACCCAGACCGGCGAGGCGAACTGGGTCTGGCCCCCGGGGCGGTGCAGGAACATGACCAGCCAGCGGGCCACCGTCTGGGCCACGTCGACGCCAAGGTCCTCCTGGACGAGCGCCAGCGAGAGGTCGATCCCCGCCGTGACCCCGGCGCTGGACCAGTACTTCCCGTCGCGGATGTAGATCGGGTCGGAGTCGACCGTGAGCGCGGGATAGGCCGCACGGAGCTGGCCGGCGCGGGCCCAGTGGGTGGTGACGCGTCGTCCGTCGAGCAGGCCCGCCGCGGCGGCGAGGAACGCCCCCGAGCACACCGTCGCGATCCGGCGGCAGCGTGGGGCGGCGTGGCGGATCCAGCTGACCAGGAACTCGTCGCCGGCGGCGGCGTCGGCTCCGCTCCCCCCGGCCAGCACCAGCGTGTCGATGCGCTCGGAGGACTCCGGGAGCGGACCCGTCCCCAGCTCGAGCCCGCTCTCGGCGCGCACCGGGCCGCCGGCGGCCGAGGCGAGGGTCACCCGGTAGCCGTCGGCACGGCCGAGCGACAGGGCGGCGCGGTTCGCCCCGGCGAAGACCTCGTGGGGGCCCACCGCATCGAGCGGCTGCAGGCCGTCGAAGGCGACGATGACCACGCGGCGCTCCCTCATGGACCCCACTCTGAGGCCCCGCGCTGATGGCGTCAATGACATGATTCCCACAGATTCGGCCACCGCCACCGCCACGGACGCGACACGGCCACGGACCACGAACGCGAGCAGGAGCAATCCGCGGTCGGTGCCGCCGCCGAACCAGGTCAGCCCGGGCGCGCCCGCCGCGTTCCCCGGGCGCGCACCCAGGCCAGGAGATCACCGGCCGCCCCGCGCCGAACGGTCCCGGTGAAGATGTCCTCGCGGTCGGTCGAGACCTCCCGCGTCACCTCCGCGTAGAGCTCGTCGCCAATGGCGGCCGGCTGGAGGTACTCGACGAGGACCGAGGAGATGATGCCGGAGTGTTCCGCGTCGTTGGCCGTCGCGGCGACCGCCGCCCCGGCGACCGCGTAGAAGACGGCGCCGTGCACCGTGCCGTGCGGGTTGGCATGACGCCCGTCGGTGGTGAGGACGGCCACCGTGTGACCGCCGCCGTGGCGTTCCACCACGATCCCGAGGAGGGTGGCGAACTCGTCGGCCCGCGGCCCGCTCATCGGGGCACCTCAGGTGGAGGACGTCGGTGCAGGCAGGCGTCCCGGCATCGGCACGGCCGTCGCCGGCCAGCGCTTCCGGCTGACCCGGCTCAGTTTGTTGAGGAGGGTGACCGCCCCCGGGTCGTCCTCGATGGGCCGGGTCTCGATCACGCCCGCCGCCTCCATGGCGTCGAGGAGCTCCTCACCCTTCTCGGTGCGCACCAGGGTCAGCGTCCAGTCCCCGAAGGCGCCGATGCCGCCCGTCGAGATGTCCGCGTGCTCGGCCGCGAAGTCGGGGCAGCTCGTGCAGCCCTCCCTGGTCCAGGCGTGCGCCTCCTTGAGCGGCACCTCGTGGTAGCTGCCGTCCCGCATCCACACCTGGAAGACGCCCTTGATGTTCATCTTGACGATGTCGGCCCGGGGCAGGCCGTATTGGGCCTCGAAGAGCTCGGGGAAGATGGCGTCGTCGAACGTCTTGGAGCACAGCAGTCCGATCGAGAGGGTGAAACGGCGGGCGATCTTGCCCGCCTTGCGCGCCGCCATGACGGGCGGTGCCGAGGCCTGGCAGCCCATGCCCACCAGGGCGATGCGCTCCGCCCCGCCGGCGATCGCCTCGGGGTAGGCCATGGGGTTGGCCGAGTAGGTGTAGCGGGATCCCGCCGTGGCGAGGACGTCGTGGCGGTTGCGGGCCACCGTGGGCACCGCCTTCCACGTCGAGCCGTCGCCCTCGAGACCCGAGACGAGCGCGGCGTCGATCACGTCGTGCTCGAGGGCCCAGATCAGCAGGGCGGAGACGAGGCCCCCGTCCTGGCCGATGCCCTGCACCTCGGCGTCCACCGCCCGGGCGAGCACCGTCCGGCGGGCGATGCCCGCCACCTCCTCGTCCGTCCGGGGACGGCCGAAGAGGTAGGTCTCGATTTCGGGTTCCCAGGTTCGAAAGCGGGGGCAGGCCCGGGTGCACAGCGTGCAGCCCTTCAGGCCGTGGGTGCAGTTGTCGGGTCCGCCGTCGGCATCCACGTGGAACGGCTTGTAGACGCCCTCGGCGTCGTCATAACCCAGGACGTCGTACGGGCAGGAGATGACGCACGCGGAGCACCCGGTGCAGAGTCCGGAGGTGACGACCTCGGTGAACAACTCGGCCCATTGCGGCTTCTCGGGTGGCATTGGCCCACCATATTCGGCCGGACCGCGAGGTCGGATACCGTGCGCCGGTGCCCGAGATCCTCGAAGTCGAGCGCTACCGGGCCCTGGCCGAGCAGGCCCTGGACCGTCCGATCGAGCGGGTCTGGATGGTGGACACGCGCTACGGCCGGGGCGGGACCACACCGCAGCGGCTGCGCGGCGGCACTCAGCGGTCGCTCCTTCACCGCGGCCCGGCGGCGGGGCAAGCTCATGCTCCTCGACACGGACGACGGACCGACACTGGGGCTGCGCTTCGGCATGACCGGGGGCCTGGTGGTCGACGGGCAACAGGCGCTCGACCGCCTCCGCTACGGGCCCGGCGTGTTCGACGAGAAGTGGGTGCGCGCCCGTGTCACCTTCGGCGACGGCGGAAACCTGCTGGTACACGACCCCCGCCGCTTCGGCTCCCTGGAGCTCGCGCCGGACGAGAGCCGCCTCGGGCCCGATGCGTTGCCGCGTCTCCCGGTCCGAGCTCGAGGCCGCCCTCGCCCGTGGTCCGCGGGGCAGCGCCGCCGCGGCGCCGCTCAAGGCCCGGCTGATGGACCAGGAGCGCCTGGCCGGCGTGGGCAACCTCCTGGCCGACGAGATCTTGTGGCGGGCCGGCCTCGCTCCTGGGCGGCGGACACCGTTGAGCGGCGACGAGCTGCGCGGGTTGCACAAAGAGATCCGCGCCACACTGCGCCAGCTCGACCGGCACGGCGGCTCGCACACGGGCGACCTCATGGAGGAGCGCCACGCGGTAGGGCGCTGTCCCCTCGACGGCGCCGAACTGCAGCGCGACGTCGTGGGCGGACGAACGACCTACTGGTGCCCCCGCCACCAGCACTGAGGCCGGCCTCGCGCCGTCCGGGGTGGCCCCGTGCTCAGCCGATGCGGTGGCGTACTCACCAGACGCTGAGGGCGCCGACCACCAGCGCGGCCGCGCAGTAGATGACCGTGTCGGCCTTGAAGGGCCAGTAGCGGTTTGGTCGGCTGATACGTGACCACGTCCGTCCTGTGCGGCTGGTTGACGCAACGCGCCACCAGGCCGCTGATCGACTGCGAGTCCCCGGGTTGGGCGGCCGATGGCCGGATGTTGGCGCAGGTCCCGATCCCGGGCAGGCTGACGCCCGCGGGCACGACCACCGCGGTCGAGAGGTCGAGGAGACCCCTCCCACCGGTGCCCACCACATGGCCCGCCGCGTCGACGAGGGACTCGGACACCACCCAGGCGCGCCGTGGAAGGTGCGCGCCGATCTCGATCCCCTTCAGCGAGTTGGTGCTGAACGGCCGGCGCGACACCAGCGGCGCCATCAGGTGTGGCCGCACCCACTCGGTGAACGCCAGCCGCACCGCGGCGAACGACACCAGCGTGGCGCCCATGGCGGCCACCGTGCGACGCACGACCGCGCCCGCCGCCATGCCTGAGGGCGAACGCGAAGGCGACATAGCGCACCGGCACGATGCCGCGGGCGTCGAAGTGCATGAAGGGCCCGACGCCGACGGCGAGATCGAGGGGACTGGACCACCACGTGACCAGCAGGCTGCACAGGCCGGCCGCCGCCATCCGGACGGCCCGAGCTTGCACAGCGTCCAGCGGGCCCGCGAGATGCTCTGGGTCCAGGCCAGACGGAACGTCCCCGACTCGAGCTCCCGGGCGAAGAGGGGTGCGTCCCAGAACACGCCGATGAGGCCGGGCACGACCAGGACGAGCGCAGAGAGCCACTGGCCCTTCTGCTGGTACTTGTCCACGAACTCGTCGGCGCCGGCGCAGGCGCCGACGGCGGCGTGGTAGTACTCCAGCACCTGGGAGCCGACGATCACGACGACGACGGCGAGTGCGACCAGCGCCCCCGCGGCGAGCACGGCCTGGGTGCGGAACTGCCGGAACGGGAGCCAGAGCACGACGAGGTCTTCGGCGCGCTGCGGCCCGTCAGCTGATGCGGTGGCGGACCCACCAGGCGCACCCGCAGGCGAGCGCCAGGGCGAGCACCACGAAGAGCGCCGTCTCGATCGTCTGGAACGTCCAGAACCGGTTGGCCGGGTGGAACCCCACCCGGCGTGCAGAACGCCCTCGCGTGACCGCGTGTCATGGCACCGGCGGGGCCGGGGTGAGCGCTCAGCTGGTCAGCGGGGGGAGCCCCTTGGCAATGAGGTCAACGCCGAAGACCAGGAAGAGCACCGCCATAACCGCCGCGTTGTGCTGCGTGAGCCAGGCCTTGGCCGAGTCCAGCGCGGACCGCGCGTGCTGCCCGCCCACCAGCGCGTAGAGGACGGGGCCGGCGATGGTGAGGCTCGCCACGACGACGAACACCGCGAGGGCGACCACCGCGTCCGACGTCGAGAGGCCGAGCTGCGCCAGCCCGGCGGCGGCGCCCAGGGTGAGGATCAGGTTCTTGGGGTTCACCGCGGCGAGCACCACGGCCAGCCCGAAGGCCTTGGCCGGCGTCACGGACTCGACGGTTGCCAGCCACTTCGGCATCGCGGGGGCCTGGTCCGGTCCGGGCCGCTTGCGCCAGTTGCGCCGGGCCAGGCCGAGCAGCGCGACGCCCAGGACGATCTTTCCCCACGACACCGAGTCCGACGCCGTGTGGCTGGTGGCGACGTCGCCCTCGTGCGCCAGCACGTAGACGACGGTGCTGACAGCGGCCAGCGCGACCACCCAGCCGACCAGGAACGCGGGGCCGTTCACCTTGGCTCGTTGCGAGAAGAGCATCAGGATGACGGCGATGATGGGGAGGGGGCTGATCGCCACCCCGATGGCGAAGGTCAGGACCTCGCTGATGCCTTGCCCCATGACGGCGACTCCTCCCCCGGACGGTCGGGCCGTCCCATCATGTGTCGTGCCGCACCTCGTGACGGGAATGCCGATCGCGCTGCCCGCTCAGACTCCGTCGCGCGCGATCTCCTCGAGGACCTTCGCCGCGTGACCGTCAGCCCGGACGTTGTACCAGGATCGCTGCACCTTGCCGTTCGGTCCCACGAGGAAGGTCGAGCGGATAGTGCCCACCGTCTTCTTGCCGTACATGGTCTTCTCGCCCCAAGCGCCGTACTTCTCCATGACCTTCTTGTCCGCGTCGGTGAGGAGCGGGAACTTCAGCTTGTACTTGCTGCGGAACTTGACGTGCTTCTCCGCCTTGTCGGGCGAGATCCCGAGCACCGCAACGCCTGCCTTGTCGAAGGCCCGGAGGTTGTCGTTGAACTGGCACGCCTCCTTGGTGCAGCCCGGCGTGTCGTCGGCGGGATAGAAGTAGACGATCACCCGCTGACCCTTGAAGTCCGAAAGCTTGACCGGCTTGCCGTCCTGGTCGGGCAGCGTGAACGCGGGGGCGGTCGCGCCCGCCTCGAGTTTGGCCATCGTCACTCTCCTTTGGTCGGTGCTCTCGAACGGCTCGCTCTGGCACAGAGGCTCCGCATGAGAGCGTTCCTGGGCTGGTACAATACGTGTGCGACCACCGGCAGGGGCCGGTGAGTCGGGGTCGATCCTCTCTCCTCTGGTTGGCGCACGACCCCGCCGAACAACAGAGAGAGCGGGACCAATGACCGTTGATGCCCTGGCCGGCGCGCATGCCGGTTCGCTCGCGAGCGGAGACGGTGTCTCCGGCGACGATACGTACGAGACAGCCAGGACCTTCGAGTCACTGGGCGTCTCACCGGAACTCACCAAAGCGCTGGCAGATGAGGGCATCGTCAGCGCTTTTCCAATTCAGGCCCTGACCGTCGCCGATGCCCTGGCCGGCCGTGACGTGTGCGGCAAGGCCAAGACAGGCTCGGGGAAGACCCTCGCCTTCGGTTTACCGCTCCTGCAGCGGGCCAAGGCGACGCGCGATGCGCAGGGCCCGGCCGTCGCGGCACGGCCCGCCCGACCCCTCGCCCTCGTCCTCCTCCCGACCCGCGAGCTCGCGGTCCAGGTCTACGACGTGCTGGCCCCGCTGGCGAAGCAGCTGGGACTGCGCGCCGTGGCCGTCTACGGCGGCGCCGACATCGACCGTCAGGTCGCCAAGCTCCGCAAGGGGGTCGACCTGGTGATCGCCACGCCGGGCCGGCTCATCGACCTCGGCGACCGCGGTGAGATCGCGGTGGACGAGCTCGAGACCCTCGTGCTCGACGAGGCCGACCGCATGGCCGACATGGGGTTCATGCCCCAAGTCGAGTGGGTGCTGCGCCGCCTCGACCAGCCCCACCAGACGCTGCTGTTCTCCGCCACCCTCGACGGTGCGGTCGATCGGCTCGTGACGCGGTACCTCAGCGATCCCGTCTTCCACGAGGTCGCCTCCGCCACCCAGACCGTCACGCTCATGGAGCACCGCTTCCTCCAGGTGCACCAGATGGACAAGGTCAAGGTCGCTGCGGCCATCTGCCGGAGCCAGGAGAAGTCGCTGCTGTTCGTGCGCACCAAGCGCGGAGCCGACCGGCTGGTGGAGAACCTGGGCAAGGAGGGGGTCAAGGCGGCTGCCATCCACGGCGATCTACGCCAGGCCAACCGCGAGCGGGCACTGGCCGACTTCTCGAACGGCAAGCTCTCGGTCCTCGTCGCCACCGACGTGGCGGCCCGCGGACTTCACATCGACGGCGTCGACGGGGTCATCCACTTCGACCCGCCCGAGGACCACAAGGCCTATCTGCACCGCTCCGGACGCACCGCACGCGCCGGCAGGGCCGGCGTCGTGGTGAGCCTCGCGCTCTGGAACCAGTTGGTGGAGATGGAGGTGATCCAGCGACGTCTTGGCCTGCGGATCCCGATCGTCGAGATGTTCTCCAACGATCCGCGCCTGGCCGACCTCGCGGCGTGGGAGCCCCAAGCCGAGGAGAGCGTCCTCTGAGCGAGGACGCACCGGTCGCCCTCTGGTCACCCGAGGACGGGGTCCGACGCGTCCTGGTGGTGACCGCTCACCCCGACGACGTCGATTTCGGGGCAGCCGGAGCGGTCGCCGCCTTCACGTCGGCCGGCGTGGAGGTCACCTATTGCATCGTCACCAACGGCGATGCGGGCGGATCGGACCGCGCCATGTCACGTGCCGAGATGGCGGCGCTCCGCCAGGACGAACAACGCGCGGCGGCCGCCATGGTGGGCGTCAGCGACGTGCGCTTCCTCGGGCATCCCGACGGCATGGTGGAGGCGACACCCGAGCTGCGCCGCGACGTGAGCCGGGTGATCCGCCAGGTCCGGCCCCAACGGGTCATCACCCAGTCGCCCGAGCGCAACTGGGACGCCATCTACGCCAGCCATCCCGACCACCTGGCCACGGGAGAGGCGGCCGTCTGCGCCGTCTACCCCGACGCCCGCAACCCCTTCGCCCACCCCGGGCTCCTCGAAGAGGAAGGGCTCGAGCCCTGGAGCGTGCCGGAGTTGTGGATCATGGCACCGGGCGGTGTGGACGCCACCATCGCCGTGGACACGAGCGCCACGCTGCAACGCAAGGTGGCCGCCCTCATGTCCCACAAGAGCCAGATCGGCGACCCCGAGGCGGTCACGCAGCGGCTCCACGACTGGGCGCGGGCGCAGGGAGAGCGGGCCGGGCTCCCCGCGGGTGCCGCGGCCGAGCTCTTCCGGGTCACCCTCATCCCCTGACGCGGTGGGCTCCTCCGACCCGTGGGTGGTGATCCAGCACGTCGCGTTCGAAGGTCCCGGCTCGCTCGCACCTGCCGTCCGTGACTCCGGCCACGACCTGCACGTCGTGCGCACCGACCTGGACGAGGCCCCCCCCGCCCCCGACGCCCTGTCGGAGATGGCGGGACTCGTCGTCATGGGGGGACCGATGGGCGTGCACGACGACCTCGCCTGGCTCGAGGAGGAGCGGAAGCTGCTGCGCGCCGCCGTCGAGGCCGACCTACCGGTGCTCGGCGTCTGCCTCGGGGCACAACAGCTGGCCGCGGCACTGGACGCGGAGGTGATGCAGGGCCCGGCACCCGAATGCGGCGTCGGCGAGGTCCACCTGACCACGGCCGCGTTGCAGGACTCCGTGTTCGGGCCCGCCCCGACCCCGCTGCCGTGCGTGCACTGGCACCGCGACACGTTCTCCCTCCCCGACGGGGCGGTGAGGCTGGCGCGCAACGACGCCTACGAGAACCAGGCGTTCCGCGTGGGGGAGCGGGCGTACGGCCTGCAGTTCCACGTCGAGGTCACGGCCAGCCTGGTGGCCCACTGGGGACCGCACCTCCCACCGGGAGTGTTCGTCCGGTCCTCGGACGTGGCCCACGTGAGCCGGGCCGGCGACGACATCGTGCGGCGGTTCGTCACGCTGGCCGGATCGCAGCTCTCGGGCTGAGGCGCGTGGGAGCGGCGACCGCCCGGCGCGTGGCCCGGCGCCCCGACCGCTGAGCGTCAGCCCGCCATCTGGCGCAGCACGTACTGCAGGATCCCACCGTGGCGGTAGTACTCGGCTTCCATGGGGGTGTCGAGGCGCACGACGACCCGGAACTCGGTGACCGAGTCGTCGTCCGCGGTGGCCCTCACCGTCAGCTCCTTGGGCAACTCCCCCGTGTTCAGCACGTCGAGGCCGGCGACGGAGAAGCGCTCGTGCCCGCGCAGGCCCAGGCTCTCCGCCGAGTCACCCTTGTAGAACTGCAGGGGCACCACGCCCATGCCGATGAGGTTGGAGCGGTGGATACGCTCGAAGCTCTGCGCGACGACGGCGCGCACACCGAGGAGCGCGGTCCCCTTGGCGGCCCAGTCACGGCTGCTGCCGGTCCCGTACTCGCGGCCCGCCAGCACGATCAGCGGCACGCCTTCCGCCGCGTACTGCATGGCCGCGTCGTAGATCGAGGTCTCCGTGCCCTCGGGGAGGTGCAGGGTCACCCCGCCCTCGGTCCCGGGCGCCAGACGGTTGCGCAGGCGCACGTTCGCGAAGGTGCCCCGCATCATCACCTCGTGGTTCCCGCGCCGCGCGCCGTAGGAGTTCCAGTCCTGGCGCAGCACCCCGTGTTCGGACAGGTAACGCCCGGCCGGGGTCGCGGGACCGATGGATCCAGCCGGGGAGATGTGGTCGGTGGTGACGCTGTCGCCCACCATGACCAGCACGCGCGCGTCGACGATGTCGGTCACCGGTGCGGGTGTCATGGTCATGGTCTCGAAGAACGGAGGGTTCTTGACGTAGGTGGAGTCGTCCTGCCAGGCGTAGGTCTGGCCCGACTCGGTCCGGACCTGCTGCCAGTACTCGTCGCCGTCGAAGACGGCGCTGTAGCGGGCGCGGAACATGTCGGAGGTGAGCGACGCCCGGATGGTCTCGCTCACCTCCTCGATCGAGGGCCACAGCTCGGAGAGGAGTACGGGGTTGCCCTGGTCGTCGTGGCCGATCGGATCGGTGGTGAGGTCGGTGTCGACCGTGCCGGCCAGCGCGTACGCGACGACGAGGGGCGGCGACGCCAGGTAGTTCATGCGCACATCGGGGTGGATCCGCCCCTCGAAGTTCCGGTTGCCCGAGAGCACCGCCGCCACGGACAGGTCGTCCGACTTCACGGCGTCGGTCACCCCGTCGAGCAACGGACCGGAGTTGCCGATGCAGGTGGTGCAGCCGTAGCCGACGAGGTAGAAGCCGAGCTGCTGGAGCGGCTCCATGAGGCCGGCGCGCTCGAGGTAGTCGACGACGACGCGTGACCCTGGCGCCAGGGAGGTCTTGACCCAAGGCTTGGAGCGCAGCCCCCGCTCCACCGCCTTCTTGGCCAGCAGCCCGGCACCGACGAGGACCTGGGGGTTCGACGTGTTCGTGCAGCTCGTGATGGCCGCGATGACGACGTCGCCGTCGGCCATCTCGTGGTGCGGTGCCGCCGCGGGCGTCGTGTGCGCCGTGCGCGGGCCGCGACCGAGCGCGACCCGGAAGGCGTCGCCGGCCACGCTCAGCGCGACCCTGTCCTGCGGTCGGGAGGGGCCGGCGAGCGAGGGCTCCACGTCGCCCAGGTCGAGGCTGACGTGCTCGGAGTACAGCGGCTCCGGCGCCGAGGGGTCGTGCCAGAGGCCCTGCGCCCTGGCGTACGCCTCCACCAGGGCGAGATGCTCCTGGTCGCGCCCGGTGAAGCGCATGTAGTCGATCGTCACCTGGTCGATGGGGAACATCGTGCAGGTGGCGCCGTACTCGGGGCTCATGTTGCCGATGGTGGCCCGCGTCTCGAGCGGCAGCGCGGCGACGCCGGGGCCGTAGCACTCGACGAAGGCGCCCACCACGCCGTGGTCGCGCAGCAGCTCGGTCACGGTCAGCACCACGTCGGTGGCGGTGATGCCGGGCTTGGGCTCGCCGGAGATGCGGAGCCCGACCACGGGGGGCAGGAGCATGGAGAGGGGCTGCCCCAGCATGGCCGCCTCGGCCTCGATGCCGCCGACGCCCCAGCCCAGCACGCCGAGCCCGTTGACCATCGTCGTGTGCGAGTCGGTCCCGACGAGGGTGTCGCAGAAGGCACGCCCGTCGTCGGTGGCGAACACCAGGCGGGACAGGTACTCGAGGTTGACCTGGTGGCAGATGCCCGTGCCGGGGGGGACCAGCCGGAAGCCGCGGAACGCATCCTGGGCCCAGCGCAGCAGCTGGTAGCGCTCGATGTTGCGCGAGTACTCGATGGAGACGTTGCGGTCGTAGGCGGACGGGTCGCCCGAGCGCTCCACGATGACCGAGTGGTCGATCACGAGCTCCACCGGGACGAGCGGGTTGACCTGCGTGGCGTCGCCCCCCAGGCGGGCCAGCGCGTCGCGCATGGCGGCGAGGTCGACGACACCGGGCACCCCGGTGAAGTCCTGCATGAGCACGCGCTCGGGGGTGAGCGCGATCTCGTGGGCGGCGTCGCCGGCGCCCTGACCGTGGCCCTCGGGGTTCTCGCCCCAAGCGGCCACGGCCACGATGTCGTCGGCCGAGACGTGGGGGCTGTCCTCGTGCCGCAGGAGGTTCTCGAGGATCACCTTGATCGAGTAGGGCAAGCGGCCGACGTCGTGACGGTCGGCGAGCGCCGGGGCCGTGATGTCGAAGATCTCGTAGTGCCGGTCGCCGACGGCCAGAGTCGTCCTGGCGCCGAACGTGTCGGGGTGCGCTGCGGTCGTGGAGTCCGGGCTCATGCACCCATTCTGCCTTTCCGCTGCGGGGATGCCCAATGGCGGGCCAGGCCGGCCGGGCCGCGCCGCGCCGCGCCGCAGGGAGCGCCCCCATGGCGCATGGAAGCGCTCGAAGACGTTCCGCAGCACCGGCGAGCGGTCTCACACCGGTGTGTGGGCCAAAGTCGTAACGAGTTCGTAACCGCGTTGTTGACTGGGCGCGGAACCGTGTGTGCACAATCGATGTGGTGCGCGGATGCAGAGGCGCGAGGGGACTGAGCGGGCGCCCGGGCGGGCGCCGCCGCGCGGGGACGCTCGTGCCCTCGTTGGTCACGCTGGCCGTGTCGACGGTGCTCGTCCCGGCGGTCCTCGGCGTCGGAGTCGAGGTCACGCACGCCGGGCCGGCGGGCGCCGCGGCGCAGGCCCACGTCTACGACGACGGGGGGATGATCGGGTTCGGGAGCGCGAACCTGGACCCCGCGCTGCCCCAGCCGCTCAACTCACCCGTCTTCTCGGGCGTCGCCACCCCGGACGGCGCCGGGTACCTCTTGGCCAGTGCGGACGGTGGGGTCTTCGCCTTCGGCGACGCAACCTTCGAGGGTTCCGCCGGCGCCCTGCCGCTGAACGGCCCGATCGTCGCCATGGCGACCACGCCCGATGCCAAGGGCTACTGGCTCGGCGCGCTCGACGGCGGCGTCTTCGCCTACGGCGACGCGCCGTTCTACGGCTCCATGGGCTCGACCCGGCTCAACCAGCCGATCGTCGGCATGGCGGCGACGCCCGACGGCAAGGGGTACTGGCTGGTGGCCGCCGACGGCGGCATCTTCAATTACGGCGACGCCGGCTTCTACGGGAGCACCGGCAGCATCGTGCTCAACGCGCCGATCGTCGGCATGGCGGCGACGCCCGACGGCAAGGGGTACTGGCTGGTGGCCGCCGACGGCGGCGTCTTCACCTTCGGCGACGCGGCCTTCTACGGCTCGGCGGGCAGTGCGAACCTGCCCGACCCGGTGGTGGGCATGGTGGCGTCGCCCGACGGCGGCGGTTACCTGCTGGCGACGGAGAACGGCGTCGTGTTGCCCTATGGCGACGCCCAGGCCTTCGGGGGCCTCTCGCTCGACCCGACGGCGACGCAGATCTCGGCCATCATCGGCAACAACCGTGGGACGGGGTACTGGTTGCTCGACCCCCAAGCCTGGCAGTACAGCTTCATGACGCCGACGCCCGAGCCGATGCTCCCCCAGTCGGCCGCGATCGCCTCCGCCGTCGCCTCCCAGATCGAGCCCGACCCCAGCTCCTCACAGGGAGCCTGGTGCAATCCCTACGGCCCGTGCGAGGAGTGGTGTGCGCTCTTCGCCACCTGGGCGTGGGAGCAGGCGGGCGTGCCCATTCCGCGCTACGCCTTCACCGGCGACATCTGGAACTGGGCCGCCACCTGGGGCGCCGACCTGCCGCCCACGGCGACCCCGGCGGTCGGCGACGCCGTCCTGTACGGGACCGGGCCCTGGAGCACGGCCACCTCGGTGCACGTGGGGATCGTGACGCAGGTCTGGCCCGACGGCTCCATCATGACCGTGGGCGGTGACTCGGGCCCGGGCCGCGACGGCTACCTGTCCGTCGCGCTCGACGGGCCGTTCCTCCCGGCCGACTCCAGCTCCTACAACGGCGTTCCCATCTACGGCTTCGCACAGCCGTAGCCGGCGCCGAGGCCGCCCGGGCCGGTGTCGCGTAGGCTGCCCACGGAGGTTCACCACCGTGCCCGTCTACGAGTTCCGCTACTCGACTTGTCACGCCGTCTTCGACGAGCGCCGCCCCATGGCCGACGCCGACGCGCCGGCCACCTGCCCCGACGGACACGTGGGAGCCCGGCGGCTCCTCCCCGTCTTCGCCACCGTGGGGCTGGCGGCCGAGCCGGTGGGCGGGGGCATGTGCGGCGCGCCGGTCGCGGGAGGGTGCGGCGGCGGCTGCGCCTGTTGCTGAGCACACCGCGGTGACCGTCTCTTCCTTCGACGACTATCCCGTCCACCAGGCGGCGGAGTTCATCGCGCACCCGGCGACGAGCGACCGCAACTTCTACGACCGCTACTACTTCAACATGCACCCGAGCTCGGACGCATGGTTCGCCATCTTCGGTTACGGCCAGTACCCGAACCTCGGTGTGGTCGACGCCTTCGTCGACGTGCGCCGCGGCGACTCCCAGTACATCGTGCGCTCGTCGGCCCCCCTCGGCGACCGGGGCGACCTCTCGGTCGGACCCTTCCGGATCGAGGTGCACCAACCCCTGCGCCGGCTGCGCGTGGTGGTCGAGCCCACCGAGCACTGCGTCGCCATGGACGTGACGTGGGAGGGTCACATCCCCGCCGTGGCCGAGCCACGTCAGTACCTGCGCAGCAAGGGCCGCGTCGTCTTCGACACCCAACGGCTGGCCCAGACCGGTCGCTGGTCGGGGACGCTCTCGGTGGGAGGGACGGACGTGACGGTGACCCCCGACCGCTGTTGGGGGACGCGCGACCGCTCCTGGGGCGTGCGCCCCGTCGGCGAGCCCGAGCCCGACGGCATCCGCCAGGGCGAGAACGTGATGGCCGGCATGTGGAACTACTTCCCGATGCAGTTTGAGGACCACTCCATCATGTACATCTGCCACGAGCGCGACGCCGGGGAGCGCCCGCTCGTGCAGGGAGAACGGGTCTGGGTGGATCCCACGCGCCCGGTCGAGGAACTGGGCCGGTCCGAGCACGAGCACCACCTCGTCCCAGGGACGCGCCTCATCGACCGCTCGGTGCTCCGCTTCCCCGAGGCGGGGCTCGAGATCACGTGCACGCCGCTGTTGGCCAACTTCGTCTCCCTCGGGACCGGCTACGGCATCGACGCCGACTGGCGCCACGGCATGTACCACGGGCCCGAGCCGGTGACCCAGGGCCTGGTCCTCCCCGTCGACGACGTGCGGGGCATCGCTCAGTACGGCATCGTCGACAACGTGGCCGAGTTCTCCTACGGCGGCCACGTCGGCTACGGCCTGCTCGAGCACGGATTCTTCGGGCCCTATCGACGCTACGGGTTGCTCGACGGCGCCATGGGGGCACCGGCGGACTGACCCGCGACGCCCCACCTCGCAGGCCTCCGGGCATGCGAGAATGGGGGATGCCCGACGCCTCCAGCGTCCTCTTGCTTCGCCTGCAGGCCGCCTTCGACACCGTGGTGCCGGGGGCGGATCCCGTGTTGCGTGCCTCGGACCGCGCCGACTTCCAGGCGAACGGCGCCCTGGCCCTGGCCAAGGAGGTGGGCCGGCCGCCGCGCCAGATCGCCGAGGAGGTCGTGGCGGCGGCCTCCCTGGACGACGTCTGCGCGGCGGTCGAGGTCAGCGGCCCGGGCTTCATCAACCTGACCCTGTCGGACGACTTCGTGGCGGCACAGCTGGCGGCGCTGTCGGCCGACCCCAGGCTTGGGGTGGTGCCGGTGGCACACCCCGAGACGGTGGTCATCGACTACTCCTCGCCCAACATGGCCAAGGAGATGCACGTCGGGCACCTCCGCAGCACCCTCATCGGCGACGCGCTGGCCCGCGTGCTCGGGTTCCTCGGCCACGACGTGCGGCGGGAGAACCACATCGGCGACTGGGGCACGCCGTTCGGCATGCTGATCGAGCACCTGGTCGACGTGGGCGGATCGGAGAACGCGGCGTCCTTCAGCGTGCGGGACCTCAACGAGTTCTACGCGGCCGCCCGTCGCCAGTTCGACGGGGACCCCGCCTTCGCCGAACGCTGCCGGCGCCGCGTCGTGCTGCTCCAGAGCGGCGACCCCGAGACGCTCGACCTGTGGCGGATCTTCGTGGCGGAGTCGTTGCGCCACGCGCGCGAGGTCTACGACCTGCTCGGCGTCCTCCTGACCGACGACGACACCGTGGGGGAGAGCTTCTACAACCCGCTGTTGCCGCTGGTGGTCGTCGAGCTCGACGCCGAGGGCCTCCTGGTCGAGGACGACGGCGCGCTCTGCGTCTTCCCCGAGGGCTTCGAGAACCGCCAGGGCGAGCCGCTCCCGCTGATCGTGCGCAAGTCCGACGGCGGGTACGGCTACCCGGCCACCGACCTGGCCACCGTGCGCGACCGGACGGGTCGCCTCGGCGCCACCCGGATCATCTATGTGGTCGGGGCGGAGCAGTCGCTCCACTTGCGCCTCGTCTTCGCCGTGGCGGCCCTCGCCGGCTACCTGCCCGTGGCCGACGCCGCCGTCCACGTCGCGTTCGGCCTCGTGCTCGGACCCGACGGCAAGAAGCTGGCCAGCCGCAGTGGCGGCTCGGAACGGCTCGTCGACCTGCTGGACGAAGGGATCGACCGGGCCGCCGCGGCCATGAAGGAACGCTCCAGCGACCTCTCGCCCGAGCGCCAGGCGGCCGTCGCGCACGCGCTCGGTGTCGGCGCGGTCAAGTACGCCGACCTCTCCACGGAGCGGATCCGGGACTACGTCTTCGACTGGGATCGCATGCTGGCCTTCGAGGGCGACACGGGGCCGTACCTGCAGTACGCGCACGCCCGCATCCGCTCCATCTTCCGCCGCGCCCAGGTGGCGCCGCCCGCGCCGGGGGCCGCCCCGCTCCTCGGCGAGCCCCAGGAGCGTGCGCTCGCCCTGCAGCTGCTGGGCTTCGCGGCGGCGGTCGAGGCGACCGCGGAGACCTCCAGCCCGTCGAAGCTGTGCAGCTACCTCTTCGACCTGGCCACCACGTTCACCGCTTTCTACGAGGCCTGCCGGGTGCTGGTCGCCGACGAGGCGCTGCGCACGTCGCGACTCGGGCTGTGCGACCTCACGGCCAGGGTGCTCGAACTGGGGCTGTCGCTGCTCGGCATCGAGGCGCCCGAGCAGATGTGACCGGGGCCGCGACGGCCCCTATCCTCTGCCGGCACCAGACGAACACCACAAGGAGACCCGGGGAACATGGATCTGAACGGCACGTCGGCGATCGTCACGGGAGGGGCCTCGGGCCTCGGCGCGGCCACCTCGCGTCTGCTGGCCGAGCGCGGCGTCCACGTCGTGGTCGCAGACCTGCAAGAGGACAGTGGGGCGCCCCTGGCCAAGGAGATCGGCGGGTTGTTCGTCCAGACCGACGTGACCAACACCGAGCAGGTCATCGCCGCGGTCGAGGCCGCCATCGAGATGGCGCCGCTCAAGTCACTGGTCAACTGCGCCGGCATCGGCTGGGCCACCCGCACCATCGGCAAGGACGGCGACTACGCGTCGGCGCACGACCTCGACCAGTACCGGCGGGTGATCGAGATCAATCTCGTCGGCACCTTCAATTGCATCCGCCTGGCCGCCACCAAGATGAGCCTCAACGAGCCCGACGAGGACGGCGCCCGCGGCGCCATCGTCAACACCGCGTCGGTGGCGGCCGAGGACGGCCAGATCGGGCAGGCCGCCTACTCGTCGTCGAAGGGCGGCGTGGTCGGCATGACCCTCCCGGTGGCTCGCGACCTGGCCGTCGTCGGCGTCCGGGTCAACACGATCCTGCCCGGGCTGATCGACACGCCGATCTACGGCGCGGGCGAGGGCTCCGAGGCCTTCAAGAGCAAGCTCGCCCAGGACGTGCTCTTCCCGCACCGGCTCGGCTACGCCAGCGAGTTCGCGACACTGGCGGTGGAGCTGCTGTCCAACTCGTACATGAACGCCGAGTCGATCCGCATCGACGCCGGCATCCGCATGCAGCCGAAGTAGGTCACGAGGATCGGGGGAGGCAGAGCGATGATGGACCCGGAACTGGCGGCGATGGTCGACCTGCTGCCGGTGATCGACCTCGCGGACCCGGTGGCGGCGCGCCGGGCCTTCGAGGAGATGCTCGTCGCCATCCGGATCGACATCCCCGGGGTCGACGACGCTCGAGATCGACGACCGCGCCGTGCCCGGCTGGGAGGGCGACCCCGAGGTGCCGGTGCGGGTGTACCGGTCCGTGGCGGCCGTGCCCGGAGCACAGGCGCCCGGCATCGTGATGATCCACGGTGGCGGCTTCGTGATCGGGAGCGTCGAGGCGGAGCACGCCGGCGCGGCCCTCGTGGCCATCGACACCGGCGCCGTCGTCGTCTCGGTCGAGTACCGCCTGGCGCCCGAGCACCCCTACCCGGCCGGCCTGCACGACTGCTACGCCGCGCTGTCGTTCCTCCACGCCGAGGCCGCTGCGCTGGGCATCGACACCGAACGGGTGGCCCTGCTCGGGGCGAGCGCCGGGGGTGGGCTGGCGGCCGCGACCGCGCTGCTGGCTCGTGACCGCGGCGGGCCGCGGGTCTGTTTCCAGATGCTCGCACATCCCCGAGCTCGACGACCGGCTCGACACGCCGTCCATGCGCGCCTTCGTCGAGTCGCCGGTGTGGAACCGCCCCCTCGCCGATGCAGAGCTGGAGGGCGTACCTGGGTGGGCTGTGGGGAGGATCCGACGTGCCGGCCTGGGCGGCGCCGGCTCGGGCGACCGATCTCTCGGGGCTGCCGCCGGCCTACATCTCGACGGCCGAGAACGACCCGTTGCGCGACGAGGGGATCATCTACGCCCTGCGTCTGCTCCAGGCGGGGGTTTCGGTGGAGCTGCATTCGTTCCCCGGCACCTTCCACGGCTCGGCGCTGGTCACCACGGCCGCGATCTCCAAGCGGGCCCAGCACGAGGCGGCGCTCGTGCTCCGGGGCGCGCTCGGCGCGGACGACGGCTGAACCGGAGGCGCCCCCGTCACCCCACTCCGCGTCACGGTGCCGTCCGACCGATCAGGTCGCCCCTCCGAGAAGGAGCAGCCCTACGGCGACCGTGATGGCGACGGGGACACAGGCCAGACCGAGCAGTCCCGCCCGCCGGAGGTCGGGCTTCGCGCCGGCGCTCCTCGCTGCCCGCAGCCAGAGGACCCACGCCAGCGAGCCGGTCACGGACAGGTTCGGGCCGACGTTGAGCCCGACGAGCAGGGCGTAGGGGTGGGGGGGTCGGCGGGCGGCGAGGAGCGAGGCCGCGGGCAGGTTGTTCACGAGCACGCTGGCGACGGCTGCGGCCGCGGCGGTGCCCCAGGCATCGAGATGCGAGAGCAGCGTGGCCGGGCCCGACCACGACCGCCCCAGCGTTCCGAGCGCCACGGCCAGGCCGAACAGTCCGATCAGGACGGGGAGGCCCAGGACCCGGAGGGCCGTCCTTGGCGCGTCACCCGCGCCGCCGTGTCGAGCCGACCGCAGGAGCACGGCGCCCACCCCGACCGCGGCCACAGGCAGCGCCGGTGCGCGGAGTGCCACCACGAGCACGGTGACGGCGGCGACGGCGGCGACACCCACGCCGAGCACGGGACGCTCCGTCCCGGCGGAGGCGGTGATCGTCGTTCGCAGCGTGCGGTGGTGGAACGCGCCGACCACCAGCGCGGTGGTCAGGGCGGCTCCCAGGGCGGGCACCGCCATGTGCGCGGCGTACGCCCCTCCCGACAGATGGAGGTGCCCGAGCACGATGAGGTTCGTCAGGTTGGAACCGGGCAGCATCAGCGAGCCCGCGTTCGACAGGAGCAGGCAGGCGTAGAGGAGGGCGGCCTCCCCCTCGCCCCG
Organism: uncultured Acidimicrobiaceae bacterium; assembly: GCA_963789235.1. Taxonomy (GTDB): domain Bacteria; phylum Actinomycetota; class Acidimicrobiia; order Acidimicrobiales; family RAAP-2; genus Bog-473. The sequence continues at coordinate 587,609 of CAWBJX010000004.1, forward strand.
GTGGCGGGCGGCGTAGACGAGGACCGGCGTCAAGAAGGTCACCGAGGTGTCGAGGTTGAGCAGCGTGGTGACGGTGACGACCAGGAGCACCGTGCCCGCGTAGAGGGCCAACCCGTTGGGGGAGATCCGGGCCAGCACGTGGCCTCCCGCTGCGAAGAGGCCGTCCTCCTCGGCGACCAGGCCGACTAGGAGCAGGCCCGCCACCAGGACGAAAGCCGGCCAGTCCTGGGCCGCGGCGGCGCGGGCGTCCGCCGGAGCCGCCAGGAAGGCCGCCAGCAGGGAAGCGCCGCCCAGTCCGGCCAGGCCCGCCTCGAGCGGGCGGGTGGCCCGAGGACGTGTCTGCGTCTCGGTGCCGTCCACCGTTCGACTGTGCCCCGAGTCAGGGCCGGGGAAACGCCGGTGTCGTCCCGATTCGGACCGTGCCCGGAGGGCACGGGTCGAGCGCCGCGCCCATAGCCTCACGCCGAGAAACCCGAGAACCCGAGAACCCGAGAACCCGAGAACCCGAGAACCCCAGGAGACCGACCCATGACCGACGTCCTGTCCCCCAAGGCCCGTGAGCTCATCGAGCGCCCGGTGCTGGCCTCGCTCGCCACGTTGAACCGCGACGGCTCGCCCCAGATCAGCCCCCTGTGGGTCGACCTCGACGGCGACAACGTCGTGTTCAACACTGCGCAACACCGGGTCAAGGCGCGCAACATGCAGAGAGAGCCGCGGGTGGCGGCCACCGTGATCGATCCTCACGACGCCTACAACGTGGTCGCGTTCAGGGGCACCGTGATCGAGATCACCACGGAGGGTGCCGATGCCCACATCGACTGGCTGGCCCACAAGTACCTCGGCGTGGACTCGTACCCCAACCGGAGGTCGGGCGAGGTGCGGATCCGCGTCATCGTGCGCCCGGACCACATCGCGATGCAGCCCAACTAGAAAATCGGGCTGCGCCCTGAACGGCGGGCCATGATGGGGTCGTGACCGGGTTCAAGGGCTGGCCCGAGGGCGCCCTCGTCTTCTACGAGGGCCTCGAGGCGGACAACTCCAAGGCCTACTGGCTCGGCCACAAGGACGTCTACGAACGCGACGTGAAGGGGCCCATGGAGGCGCTGCTGGCCGAGCTGACTGCCGAGTTCGGCGAGCCGCGACTGTTCCGCCCCTACCGCGACACGCGATTCAGCCGCGACAAGTCGCCCTACAAGACGGCCATCGCGGCCAGGATCGGCCGCGGGTACGTGCAGCTCTCGGCCGACGGCCTGTTGGCAGGCGCGGGCACCTACCACATGGCCCCCGACCAGCTCGAGCGCTACCGCAACGCGGTGGTCGCCGACCGGTCGGGCGGCAAGCTCCAAGACGTCGTCGACAGGCTGCGGGCGGCGCGGATCGAGGTCAGCGCGATGGAGACGCTCAAGGGCACACCGCGCGGGTATCCGAGGGACCACCCGCGCCTCGAGCTGCTACGTCACAAGGGTCTGGTCGCCATGCGGTCCTGGCCGGCCGCGGGATGGCTCTCGACGGCCGGGGCGAAGAAGCGCGTGGTCGACCTCTTCCACGCGACGGCCCCGCTGCTGGCCTGGCTCGACGCACACGTCGGGCCCAGCGACGAACCAGAGGTCACGCGGTGAAGCAGGTCATCGACAGGGATCCGTAGGCGTAGCCGTCGATGAGCACCTCGGCCCGGCGCCCGTCGTCCGCCCCGGCGGCGGCCAGGCCGGCGAAGTACACGAGGGGTATGAAGTGGTCCGGGGTGGGGACGGCGAGGGCGTAGTCGGGGTGCTCGGCCAGCTTTGCCACGTCGCCCGGGGCGTCGATGACGAGGTCGCGGGCCGCCTCGTTGAAGCGCAGCGCCCAGTCGAAGGCGGAGTCCGGGTTCCCCCAGTCGAGGCGACCGAGGTTGTGGACCACGTTCCCGCTGGCCACGATCAACACCCCGCGGGCGCGCAGCGGTGCCAGGCGAGCCCCCAGGTCGAGGTGGTACTCGAGCGGCTGCAGCGCGTTGATGGCCAGCTGCAGCACCGGGACCTCGGCATCCGGGAAGACGTGGGTCAGCACGGACCAGGTGCCGTGATCGATGCCCCAGCTGTCGTGGTCGAGGCCGACCCAGCGCGGGTCGGCCACCTCGGCCACCTCGGCGGCGACCTCGGGGGAACCGGGGCACGGGTACTCGACCGCGAAGAGCCGGTCGGGGAAGCCGAAGAAGTCGTGGATGGTGCGCGGTTCGGCCATGGCCGTCACCGCGGTGACGTTGGTGTACCAGTGCGCGGAGATGCAGAGCACCGCACGCGGCCGCGGGACCTCGGCGCCGAGGCCGGCCCAGGCCCGGGTGTAGCGGTTGTGCTCGAGGGCGTTCATGGGGCTCCCATGGCCCACGAACACGACCGGCAGCGGTGCGTCGCTCACGGGGCGCACCCTAGCGACCGGCGTGACGCCCCCGGCTCAGGCCTCGATGGCGGCCCGCACCTCCGTGGTCTCGTCGGCGCTCGAGAGCGCCTTCCACAGGGCCCAGTAGCTCTTGTAGGTGATGGCGTCGGTGACGTAGCCGGCCCGCTCCAGCTCGGCGTGGTAGGCGGGCAGGTTGCGCCAGGGCACGCCCATGTCGACGTGGTGGGCCAGATGCCAGCCGGTGTTGTAGGGCACGATCCAGAAGCGTGCGAGCAGCGACTGGCGCACGTTGTGCGTCGTGGCCCGGCGGTCCGGGCTGCGCTCCATGCCCCCGTGCTCGGCGATGGAGCGCAGGCGGTTGATCACGCGCCACTCGGTCATCCAGGGCAGCCACCACAAGAGCGGGTAGATCCACCAGCGACCGGTGGCGGCCCACAGGGCCGCCCACAGCAGAGCCTGGACGCCGAGGATGGAGAGGCCGATCGGGCGGAAGGGGCCTTTGCGCGTCGTGTTCTTGACGAGCGGCACGAAGTTCTTCCATCCGCTGATGCCGACGGCGTCGCGGAACAGGCGCCGGAACAGCGCACGACGCGTGCAGGGGTAGGGCGCGTAGAAGGCGATGTCGGGCTCATCGGGCCCGAACTCGTCCTTGTGGTGGGCGAAGTGCACGCGGCGGTACAGCTGCACGGGCGTGAAGACGGGGTAGGCCACCAGCCACTTGCCGATCCAGTCGTTCCATCGCTTGTTGGTGAAGAGCAGCTTGTGCGCCGCCTCGTGCATGAGGATGGCGAAGCGCGCGTACATCGGGCCCATCAGCACGAAGGCAACCAGGTAGCTCCACCACTGGTCGATCCACACCGCGCCGCCGATGATGAGCGCCACCCAGAACCAGACCGCGGCCACCGACAGGGCGTTGCGTGCGTTGTCGATGCGGCGCAGATCGGCGCGCAGCGCCGGGATGGCCATGCCGTTGGGCAGCAGGCGGTCGCTGGGGAGGACCTCGGGCCGGTCGGCCGCGTCGGGCACCATGGTGCTGGCCATGGGGATACATTACGATAATCAGTCAAGTGACGCAAGTACGTAATACCCCCGTGGCTTCCGGGCAGGCGCCACCGCTCACCGCCCGCTCCGTGCTGGCGAGCGCCCTGCTGGGCATGGAGCCGCCCGAACTGCCCGTGGCCCAGCTGGTGCGCCTGACGGGGCTGTTCGGCATCAACGAGAACCGGGCGCGCGTCGCGCTGAGCCGGATGGTGGCGGCGGGTGAGGCCACGACGGACGGATCCGGGCGCTACGCCCTCGCCGGTCACCTGGCCGCCCGCCAGTCACGCCAGTCGGCCAGCCGCTCGGGCGCGACCTCGCCCTACGAGGGCTGGTGGTGGCTCGCCGTGGTGACGACGGCCGGCAGCACGGCCGAGGTCCGCGGCGCCCGCCGGCGCGCGCTAGCTATGCCCGGCTGGCCGAGCTGCGCGAGGGGGTGTGGATGCGGCCCGGCAACGTCGCCGTCGAGCTGCCCGGCACCCTGCGTGCGGACGTCGAGCTCATGAGGGCACGGCCGGAGGATCCGCCGGTGCTGGTCGGCCGGCTGTGGGACCTCGCGGCGTGGTCCGACCGGGCGGCCGAGCTGGTGCGCGCCCTCGCCACGCTCGAGCCCGCCGGACCCGAGGCGCTGGCGCCCGGGTTCGAGCTCTCCGCCGCCGTGCTGCGCCACCTGCAGGCGGACCCGCTGCTGCCGACCGAGCTCCTGCCCCGAAGTTGGCCCGGGGGGCTCCTGCGCGCCGCCTACGACGACTGGGATGCTCGCTACCGCGCCACGCTGCGGGAATGGAGCCGAGCCGGCTGAGCCCCGGTGTGACGCGCGTGACACCATCCCTGACATCTGCCAGCCGCTCATGATCGACGCGCCGCCCGGCATCGTCCTCGACGCCGTCAACGGCGCGGAGGGCAACCGGTCCTTCTGGACCGGACAGACGGTGTACGAGCCCGTGGAGGGATCGGTCGAGGTCTTCTCCTTCGGGCCCGACGCCGAGACCCAGTTCCGCTTCGATGTCACGTCCATCGATCGGCCGCGCTCGCTGACGTGGACATGTGTCGGCGGACCGCCCGAGTGGCAGCCAACCACCATCGCGTGGAGGCTCACGCCGTCGAGGGTGCTACGAACGCCGCTTCGAACACCGCGGCTGGGCGTCGGCCGACGGCGAGCTGGCCGGTTGCACCTACACCTGGGGACGCATCCTGTTCGCGCTCGACGAGTAGTCACGACGGGCTCGTCGACGCAGCCGTTCTCCGTCTATTGGGCCTCGGTGCCGTTGGGGCGAGCTACCCGGAGTCGGTCCACGGAGAGGGGGGCGGTAGCCTCGCACGACATGGACGTCGAGGTCGCCTTCACCGGTGTGCCCGTGTCGGGGCTGGCCACGGGCCGTGACTTCTTCGAGCGTCTCCTCGGTCGCCCGGCCGACATCGAGGTCGCCGACGACGAGGTCATGTGGCGCCTCGCGGAGGCAGCCTGGCTCTACATCGTGGTCGACGCCGAGCGGGCCGGGCGCGCGCTGGTGGCTCTCTCCGTTGGTGACCTCGACGCCACCCTGGCCGAGGTCGGCGACCGGGGCATCGGGCCGCAGTCGGTCGAGCGCGTCGGGGACGGCAGTCGCAAGGCCACGGTGCTCGACGCCGACGGGAACACCGTGGCGCTCATCGAGGTGCGCTCCTGAGCGGCGCGCCGGCTCTCGTACCCGGTTGCGATCGATCCGGACGTAGCGGGTTCCGCATGGACCCCGAGGTGCCCGGGGGGACGAATGTGGTCGGATAGTTTTCTGGTGTGAGCACCGGCGCCGTCGTCGCCCTCGTGATCGCCCTCGCCGTGCTCCTCGTCGTCTTCGTAGCAGTGGGCGGCTCTAAGGCCGGGCGCAGTCGCGGCTACTCGGGCATGGGCGGCGAGACGATCGTGCGATGCAGCCGGGGCCACCTCTTCACGACGCTCTGGGTGCCGGGGGCGTCACTGAAGGCCGTCAGGCTCGGCTTCAAGCGTTACCAACGCTGCCCCGTGTGTGAGAAGTGGCGGATCGTCGTGCCGGTGGCCGACTCCGAGCTATCCGAGGACGATCGCAGGGTGGCGGCCCGGCACCACGACGCGAAGCTGCCGTGACCGCCCGGTGAGCCGACCGGGGGACGTGGTCGTCCTCAACGGAGTGCCGCGGTCGGGGAAGTCGAGCATCGCCACCGCCGTCCAGGGCTCCTTCGGAGGTCTCTGGCTGAACCTCGGTGTCGACGCCTTCTCCGTGGTCACCCCCGTTCGTTGCCGTCCCGGCATCGGTCTGCGCCCCGGAGGCGAGCGCCCCGACCTCGAGGCCGACGTCGTGCGCCTCTACGAGGGCCTGTTCGAGTCGGTGGCCTCCCTGAGCCGCCTGGGCCTCGATGTCGTCGTCGATGTCGGCCTGCACGAGGCCTACTCGCGCCCGCTGGGCATCCTCGAGCGCGTCACGACACGACTCGAAGGAACGCCTGCCTACCTGGTTGGCGTGCGTTGCCCCCTCGAGGTGGTCATGGCCCGACGCGCCGCGACGGCGGGAGGACAGCCGGGCTACCTCGGCCCGGCACCCGACGGGTCGATACCCGACCCCGTCCTGCGTTGGCAGGAGGCGGTGCACACCCCCGGCGTCTACGACGTGGAGGTCGACACCTCGGTGGCGACGCCGGCCGAGTGCGCCACCATCGTCCGGCGGCGCATGGAGGAAGGTCCGCCGACCGCCTTCGGCCACCTTCTATACAATCTCTAAACGAGTCTGTTGAGAGTTTCAGAAGACATGTCCAGCCGCGCTGTGGACCCTTTCCGCGCGCACGCTCTCGGGCGACTCGCACTCAGCTCTCGGCAATCCCCAGGCCTAGGCCTAGGCCTAGGCGGCGTGCGACTGGTTCATCCAGGTCTCGTACATCTCGGCGTAGTGCCCGCCGAGGGCGACCAGCTCGTCGTGCGAGCCCACCTCGAGCAGGCGGCCGTCGCCCACGACGACGATGCGGTCGGCCCGCATGGCCGTGGAGATGCGGTGCGCGATGAGCACGGCCGTGCGCCCGGAAACAGCACGTCGAGGGCCGCCTCGACCAGGGTCTCGGACTTGAGGTCGAGGTTCGAGGTGGCCTCGTCGAGGACGAGCACCCGGGGCTCGGCCATGAAGGCGCGACCGAGTGCGATGAGCTGGCGCTCACCCGAGGAGAGTGACTGCCCCCGCTCGTGGACCGGGGTGTCGAGGCCGTAGGGGAGCCGGTGCACCAGCTCGCCCAGCCCGACCTGGTGGACGGCGTTCCACGACCTCGTCGTCGGGCGCCCCGGGCCGGGCGAAGGAGAGGTTGTCGCGGATCGTGCCGGCGAAGAGGAACGGCTCCTGGGGCACGACGCCGAGCTGGGAGCGCAAAGAGGGCAGCGTGACGCGCTTGAGGTCGTAGCCGTCGATGAGCACCCGGCCCGCGGTCGGGTCGTAGAAGCGGGTGACGAGCTTGGCCATGGTCGACTTGCCGGCGCCGGTGGCGCCGACGAAGGCGACCGACTCTCCGGGCGCGATCTCGAGGTCGACGTCGTGCAGCACCGGCATCGTCGGGGTCGTAGCCGAAGGAGACGTGGTCGAAGTGGATGCGGCCTTGGATCGGCGGCAGATCCACCGCGTCGGGCGCTTCGAGCACCGAGCGGCTCGGTCTCGAGCAGGTCGCGCAGCCTGAACACCGAGGACGCGACCCTGCTGGAGGGTGTTGTACTGCTGGACGAGCAGCTGGATCGGCGCGAAGAAGCGGTTGAGGTAGAGGAAGAAGGCGATGAGGTGGGCGAGGTTGAGCTCCTGGGGGTGGTGGAGGACATGGCACCGCCGATGCCGAGCATCAGGGACTGGCCGAGGATGCTGATCACCTGTGAGTCCGCGGACCGTAGATGCCGTTGATGCGGCCCGTGTAGTTGTTGGCGTCGCGGTAGGCAGCCGACGATGTCGCGGTGGGTTCGACGTTGTAGCGCTGGCGGTTGTGCGCCGTGACGATGCGCACGCCCTGCAGCGACTCTCGGAGAGGTCGGCCAGCACCAGGGCGATGCGGTCGCGGACTTGTCGTAGCCGCGCTCGGACGCCCGCTTGAACCAGACCGACATGATGACGAGCGGTGGCAGCACGGCGAAGACCGTGAGGCGGCCAGCGTCGACGTTGGTCGCGAAGAGGAAGACCGTGATCACGATCATGGTCAGCCCCTGGATGGCGAACTGGGCCAGGCCGTCCTGCAGCAGCTGCTGCAGGTTCTCGATGTCGCTCGTCATGCGGCTCATCACGACGCCCGCCTTCTCCTCGGTGAAGAAGTCGAGGGACAGGCGCTGGAGGTGGGTGAAGACCTTGATCCGCAGGTCGTTCATCACCCACGAGGCGAGGCGGCCGGTCACCCGCGCTTGCCCCCATTGCGCGCTGCCCGACGACCATGATCGACACCAGGTACAGCGCCGCCATCAGCACCACGACGCCGTAGTCGTAGTGAGGCGGCGTCAGGCCGTGGTTGATGGCGTAGGACACCAGGCTCGGACCCAGCTGGGTGAACAGCGCGATCATCCCCACCAAGAACGCGGCGAGCGCGCACATGCCCGGGTACTCCATGAGCAGGCTGGTCAGCGTCAGCCGTTTCTTCTCGTGCTCGGTCGGCAGCTGGGTGAAGACGGCGTCGGACTCGCCACGTTCGGGCTCCTGCTCCAAGAGCAGGTCGACGCCGGCCTGTAGCTCGTACGGGATGCCGCCGAAGGGCAGGCCGGCCTGGGGCGAGCCGGGCGACCCGCCGCCGCCCATGGGCGCTCCGAAGCCGCCGCCGCCGAACATCAGATCGCACCCCCCTCCGGCTCGAGGACATCGTCGTCCAACCCCAGGTCCTCGGCACCGGCCGCCGCTTCCGCGGCCAGCTGCTCCTCGCTGGCCGCCTGGGCCAGCACCTCGGAGTAGAGCGGGGTGGACGCCAGCAGCTCGGCGTGGGTCCCGTCGGCCACGATGCGTCCCCCGTCGAGCAGCACCACCCGGTCGGCCAGGCTGATGGTCGAGAGGCGGTGGGCGATGATGAGGGTGGTCCGCCCCTCCATGAGGACGCGCAGCGCCGAGTGGATGCGCTGCTCCACCTTCACGTCGATGGCGCTGGTGGCGTCGTCGAGGATCAAGATGGGCGGGTTGACCAGCAGGGCGCGCGCGATGGCGATGCGCTGGCGCTGCCCGCCCGAGAGCGTGTAGCCCCGCTCGCCGACCACCGTGTCGTAGCCGTCGGCCAGCCGGCCGATGAAGCCGGCGGCGCCGGCCGCCTCGGCCGCGGCCACGACCTCCTCCATGCGGGGCGTCCGGCCGTCCGTAGGCGATGTTGTCCCGGATCGACACCGAGAAGAGGAAGGGCTCGTCGAGGACGACGCCGATGTTGCCCCGCAGGCTGGTGAGGGTGACGTCGCGCACGTCGTGGCCGTCGACGGTGACGGTGCCGCCGGTGGCGTCGTAGAAGCGGGCCAGCACGTCGAGCAACCGTGGACTTGCCGCTCCCGGTGCGCCCGACCAGGGCGATCGTCTCGCCTGGGTGCAGATGCAGGTTCAGGTCGCGAAGGATCTCACGGGGTCCTTCGCCGTCCTCGCCGGACTTGGAGAGCAGGCTGTCATCCGCGTAGGCGAAGCTGACGCCGTCGAACTCGACGTCGCCCTGGCAGTCGACCAGGTCGACGGCGCCGGGCCGGTCGACGATGGTCGGGCTGCTCGTCGAGGATCTCGTAGATCCGCCCGGCCGACGCCGACGCGCGCTGGCCCATCATGATCAGCATGCCCAGCATCATGAAGGGGGCCTGCATCATCACGAGGTAGAGGTTGAACGACACGATGGAGGCGACGGGCAGGTGCTCGTGGATGACCATCCACCCGCCGAACAGCAGCACCAGGACGAGGCCGACCTGGGAGAGGTTCTGCACCAGCGGCGCGAGAGCGGGCCCGCAGGTCGGCGTCCTTGATGTAGCCCCACTGCACGCGGTCGGCCGCGGTCGGCCAACTGGCGGAGCTGCTGCTGTTCGGCGGCGAAGCTGCGGACGACGCGCACGCCGTTCACGTTCTCGTCGACGACGGTCGCCACCTCGGCCAGGCGGGACTGGATCAGCCACGACACCGGGAACAGCGACTTCCGCATCTTGACGCCCACGATGTAGAGGAACGGCATAGACGCCATGGCCACGAAGGCCAGCGGCACGCTGATGGAGAGCATGAAGGCGAAGGCGACGAGCGCGATCGAGCACTGCACGAGGATCATCGGCGCGAAGGTCAGGTACATCTGCACCGAGCGGATGTCGGAATTGGCCCGCGAGATGAGCTGGCCCGACTGCACGCGGTCGTAGAAGGGGAACGACATGCCGCGTGAAGTGCTCGTAGAGGATGTTGCGCAGGTCGAACTCGATCGCGTAGGCGACCTTGTAGAGGTTGGTGCGCGAGATGTAGCCGAAGAGCCCGGTGAAGAATGCCAGCACGGCGATCAGCTCGACATAGTTGTGCAGGGGCTGCGTCCGCGCGATCAGCGCGTTGGTGATGCCGTTCTGGAGGATCTTGGGGATCCAAACCTGGATGATCAGTCCGAGAAACGAGAAGATGAGCGCGCTGTACCACTGCAGCTTGTGCGCCATGACGACGGGTGCCGCCCGCCTGATCCACGACTTGGACCGATCGGGGTCCACGGTCGCCTTGGGCGCGACGTATCGGCTGGTGACACCCATGGGCACGTAGGCCGCCAGCGGCAGCTGGCGGACCTCTTCCCCGGTGCCCACCGGGTCGACGGCGACGCTGCCATTGCCGTCGACCGGCGAGGCCGCCGACTGGAACCGGTCCTCGGTCTTGCTCACGGGGCTTTCCCCTGCGCCGCCGTGCCCGCGGCGGTGTCGGCGACGGGGCGGGGACCCTGGCGGGACTCGGTCATGGCGCGGGCCCACAGCTCGAGCGAGCGCAGGGCTATGGCCTCCTCCTTGGCGGGCAGGTGGCCCGCGATGGAGGCCAGGTAGTCGTCGACGGCGCGGTCGGCCGCGGCCAGGGTGCGGACACCCTCGTCGGTGAGGCGCAGCGCCACCCGGCGCCGGTCGGTGTCCTCCTGGCGCCGGTCCACCAGCCCCCGGGCGACCAAGCCGTCGATCAGGGCCGTGATCGACGGGCGCCGCACCGCCAGCCGGTCGGCCAGGCCGGAGGCGGCGGCCGAGCCCTCGGCGAGGATCCCGAGCACCCGGTACTGCGGCAGCGTGAGGTCGACCGTGGTCAGCGCCACCTCGACCCGCTTGGAGAGCCAGGCCGCGACGCGGCCGTAGGTCCCCAGGACGGGGGGCGCCGCGGTCGCCTTCGCTCCGGCCGGGGCTTTCGCCCCTGCCTTCGGGCGGGGCAGGGCGGTCGAGGGTGGACGGGAGGTCACAGACACTTCGACCATCATACAGTTAGAAGGGCTAACTATGTGCGGGCGGTCTCCAGTCGGGATCCAGTTGGCGCAGGAACAGGTCGCAGCGCTGCTCTTCGTCGCTCTCCCCGATGGAGCCTGCCGCCAGCTTGAGCGAGTGCAGGGACCGCAGGAAGCCGCGGTTGGACTCGTGGCGCCAGCGGACGTAGCCCGAGCCGCGCCAGCCCGCCGCGCGCAGCGCATCGAGCCCGCGGTGGTAGCCCACCCGGGCGAAGGCGTAGCGCTCGATGGGGTGCTCGGCCAGTTCGGCCAGTTCCGCCCAGGCCTCCAGGCAACGCGGGTCCTGGGCCGCCACGGCCGTCACCGCATCCCGACGGCGGTCGGGCGGGAGGGACCGGGCCGCGTCGAGGGCGGCGGCCAGGCCCGGGGTGATCGGGTCGAGGACGGTCTCGGGGCTCCCCGAGGTGAATTGGACGGAGTGCTCGGAGGTCACCGGTCCATGTTAGGAGTGCGCGTCGGGGAGCGGTCCGGGCGACCGTTCCCGGGACCCCGAATGTCGTCGGTCGAAAGCCCGGCGGTACTGTCGGGCCGTGCCGAGCTCCGACGCCCTGCCGGAGTCGTTCGAGCTCCACCCCGGGCTGCGCGGCCGACTGCCCGAGGCGAAGGAGCTCGCCGACGTCCTGCGCCGCCTGATCCGCCTCTCGGTCAGCACGGCGCCGCCCGCCGCCGAGACGGGCCGGCTGACGGCACAGCTGGCTGCCGTGGCCGACCAGCTCGAGGTGCACCTGCCCGAACACCCACTGCCGCGTTTCATCGCATCCGACCAGGAGGTCCCGCCGAGGGAGGTGCCGATCGGTGGGGCCATGCCCTACGACGTGGTCGTCGGCCCCTTCAACCCGTTGGCGCTGCCGGTCGTCTTGGACTTCGAGCCGCCCAAGGCGCTGGGCCGGGCCGTGTTCGACGTCGCGTACGAGGGTGCGCCCGGCTGCGTGCACGGCGCCGTGCTGGCGGCCACCTTCGACATCGTGCTGACCGCGGCCAACGCCCTCGAGGGTGCGACGGGACCGACGGTGCGCCTGGGTCTGCGCTATCTCCGGCCGACCCTGACCGACGTGGAGGCCGTCTTCGAGGGTTGGGTCACCGGGGTGACGGAGCGGCGCGTGTTCAGCCAGGGCCGCATCGTGCAGGACGGGATCGTCACCGTCGAGGCCGAGGGCGAGTTCGCCATCTTCAACAACCGCGAGCGCGTCAACCGGATGGCCTCGAGCCGCACCGCCGGTGCGCGCGGCCCGTTGTCCGGCGGCGCGGCGGAAGCACCCGGCAACGAGGCGGCAGCGGCAGGCGGGGCGGCCGCCGCAGGCGGCGACGTGGTCCCGACGGGGGAGTAGCGGGTCGCGTCGTGCCCCGTCAGTCCCTGCAGCCCTCGCGGGACCCGGCCGACTACGTCTTCGTGCACCGGCTGCGCACCCGTTTCGCCGAGACCGACGCCATGGGCATCGTCCACCATGCGGCGTACCTGCCGTACCTCGAGGAGGCGCGGGTGGAGTATCTCCGGGCGATCGGGCACCCCTACGACTCGGTGCGCGCGGGGAGGACGACGGCGCCGGCGGGCGGGACTTCGCGGTGCTCGAGGTGTCGGTGCAGTACCGCAGGCCGTTGCGCTTCGACGACGAGGTGGACGTGGCGCTGGTGATCGACGCCGTCACGCGCACGACGTTCCAGATCGCCTACCTGGTGTCGGTGGGCGGCGAGGCGCGGGCGACCGCCGTGACGGTGCACGGGTGTGTCGACGGACGCGGTCGGCCGGTGCGGCTGCCGGGCTGGGTGAGGGACATCGGGGCGCCCTGAGCGCGCCGCGCGTCGGCCCGGGGTCTCAGAGCGACGAGAGGAGCCGTGCGAAGGACGCGGCCATGGCCCGCTTCGCCGTCACCGGGTCGTCCGCACGCGCCACCACCATCCCTGCCTGCATGATCGCCCCGAGGAGCAGGTGCGACAACGGCTCGATCGCGGCCTCCTCGATCCGGCCGAGCTGCGCCGCCACCGCCAGGACCGTCTTGAGGGTGCCGAAGGCGTAGCGCTCGTCGAGCTCGTGCCAGGTGTCCCAGCCGAGGACGGTGGGCCCGTCGAGCATCACGATCCGCTGGACCTCGGGGTGGACGCACTGGTCCAAGAAGGCGTCGAAGCCGAGCTCGAGGATCCGCATGGGGTCGGTCTCGCCGCCGCCGGTCGCGGCCGCCAGCACCTGGGCCGTGAGGTCGTCCTCGACCGCCTCGAAGGCGGCCTGGAAGAGGTCGGTCTTCGACGCGAAGTGGTGGTAGAGGGCCCCGCGGCTGACGGCCGCCTCACCGAGGATCTCCTCCGTCGAGGTGGCGGCAAAGCCCTTCTCGGCGAAGAGACGCCGGGCGGTGGAGATCAGGCGCCCCCGGGTCGCCTCGCTGCGTTCTGCCTGCGTGGGCATGGCGGGAATCGTACTCCGGGACTTTACAAACAGACAGTTGGTATGTATATTGCACAGCATGACCCCCGACGCGCGGACACCAGCCACTCACGCACCGGACGACGCGCCGACCCTGTTGCCCCGCGCGACCGTCCCTCTCCGGCGGGGCGACCTCGCCTACGTCGACCACGGTGACAGCGGGGCGCCCGCCGCGCTCTTCGTCCACGGCGTCCTCGTCAACGCCGACCTCTGGCGCAACGTCATCCCGGACGTGGCCGACGTCCGCCGCTGCATCGCCCCCGACCTCCCGGCCCACGGCGCGACGCCGGCGCCACCCGGGGACCGTGCCGCGGCCGCCCTGTCCCTCGACGGCCTCGCCGCCACCCTCGACGAGCTCTGCGAGCGTCTCGGACTCGACCGGGTCGACGTCGTCGCCAACGACACGGGCGGCGCGGTGGCGCAGGTCTTCGCCGCTCGCTTCCCGCACCGGATCCGCACGCTGACGCTCACCAATTGTGACGTGCACGACAACTTCCCGCCCGAGGCCTTCAAGCCGTTCCTCGCGTTGGCCGAGTCGGGTGAGCTCGGCCCGATGGTGGCCGCCATGGCCGGTGACTTGACGACGGCCCGCTCCGCGGTCGGATTCGCGCAGGGCTACGCACACCCGGACCAGCTCCCCGACGAGCTCCTGGAGAGCTATCTGGGTCCGTTCGTTCACGACCAGGGCCAGGGCCTCGAGCGCTTCCTCACTGCTTCGTCGGCGACCGAGCTGGTGGCGGTCGAGCCGCTCCTCGCCGAGCTGCGCGCCCCGGCGCAGGTGGCCTGGGGCACGGCCGACATCTTCTTCGAGCCCTCGTGGGCCGAGCGCCTGCACGAGATGATCCCGGGAGTCGAGCGGGTCACGCTCGTGCGCGACGCCATGCTGTTCTGGCCCGATGAGAGGGCGGCCGACCTCGTCCCCCTGCTCCGGGACTTCTGGGAGGAGCACCCCTGATCCGCCGGGGAGCCGGTGCGGTGCACTGCCGTGCCGGACAGCGAGCGGGTCGCACATCTCCGCCGCGCACGAGGCTGGTCGGCCTGTCGCCCCGCGCCTTCCAGCGCGCGGCGGCAGAACGGGGCGGTCCGCCGCCCGTGCCCGGATGCTTCCTCGTGGACTGGAGCCGACCCCGACCCGATCGCCGCGTGACCGGCGAGGCCCCCCACGAGCGCAAGATCGGAGAAGCCTGACGGCGCTCGTCCGCCGTACCCTGCTCCAGGGCAAGCCCGAGAACGAACGACAGGTCGCTGAGCCACGACAGCTCGGTGAGCCGAGGAAGGAACGACATCGCCATGATCAGCCGCATGTCGCACACGAGTGTCTTCGTCCTGGACCAGGACTCCGCGAAGGCCTTCTACACCGAGAAGCTCGGCTTGGAGGTGCGCTTCGACATCACCATGGGTGAGGAGTTCGAGGGAGCGGGCGCCGGGTTCCGCTGGCTCACGGTCGGACCCAAGGATCAACCCGACCTGCAGGTCATCTTGTCCTCGTGCGACATGGGCCGCGCGCCCGAGGCCGCGGCGCAATTGCGCGCCTTGGTGGCCGGCGGCTCCATGGGCATCGGCGTGATGCAGACGGACGACTGCCAGCGCACCTACGAGGAGCTGCTCGCCAAGGGAGTCACCTTTCTCTCGGAGCCCGCGGCGCGGCCCTACGGCATCGAGGCCACGCTGCGCGACGACTCGGGCAACATGATGAGCCTGGTGCAGCCGTTCGTGTTCGGTGACGCCGGGGCCAATCCGTAAGCCCTCCCCGCTGACCGAGTCCGACCATCCGGCACCGGTCCGCGGCGTCGCGCCGAGCCGACCCCGCCCTCGGGTGGCCGTCCGACGCCCGCCTGGGTGGCGGGGCCGAACCCTCAGGGTGGGGTTGACGGCTCGTCGATTTCATATAACTATATGGTTATGCCAGTGGCCACGGCGACCGTCGGACTGAGCGAAGCCGAGCTCGACCGGGCCTTCGGTGCGCTGGCGGACCCGACGAGGCGGGCGATCCTGGCCCGACTGACCCAGGGCGACGCCGGCGTGCTCGAGGTGGCGGCACCGTTCCCCATGAGCCAACCCGCCATCACCAAGCATCTCGGAGTGCTGGAAGACGCGGGGTTGATCTCGCGCCACCGCCTGGCCAGACGGCGCATGTGCCATCTCGAGCCCCAGCGGCTCAAGCAGCTCTCGGACTGGGTCGGTTCCTACCGCGAATTCTGGGAGGAGAGCTTCGAACGCCTCGACCGGCTGCTCGAGGAGCTCCAGGAGTCACAGCGACAGGAGTCACAGGGAGAAAAGCGACAGGAGTCACAGGGAGATAAAGGAGAAGGAACGTGGCCATGACCAACACCGAGACCGAGATCAGCACACCCGCGGGTGAGCCCGTCATACACATGCGCCGGTTCTTCCAGGCGCCCCCCGAACTCGTCTACCGCGCCTGCACCGAGGGCGAGCTCCTGCGACGCTGGTGGGGTCCCCGGCGCCTCGAGGTGTCCGAGTGCGAGATCGACCTCCGCGTCGGCGGCACGTGGAGGATCGTGCAACGTGCCCCCGACGGGATGGAGTTCGCCTTCCACGGCGAGTTCCTGGAGCTGGACCCGCCGCATCGCCGGGTCGGCACCTTCGTCTTCGAGGGTGCTCCCGAGCACGAGGCGGTCGAGACCCTCGAGCTCGAGGGGGTCGGCGGCGGCACCATGCTCACCTCGACGACCCGGCACGGTTCCGTCGCGGCACGCGACATGCACGTCGCCAACGGCATGGAGCAGGGGATGATCGAGTCCAACGAGCGTCTCGAGGAGTTGTTGGCCTCGCTGCAGCCGGAGACCCGAGCAGAGGGTCGGTCGTGACCTTGACCGTCAGGCAGGAGAACCTCGGCATCTACGGCTCGGCCGACTTCCCATGGAGCGTTCCCCTGGCGCAGCTCGAGTCCGGCCGGGCCGAACGGTTCTGGCCGGCCGCCGTGCGCCCCCCCGGCACCCGGCACCGCGAGCTGGAGGGCACCACCCGAGTCCTCGAGTCCGATGACGTGAAGCACCTCTGACATCGCGGCGCTACGCCGGGTGGCCCGGGTGCAACCGCGGCGCGCTCCGTACGGTGAGCAGCCCGGCGTGGCCACCGGTGACCGCGCGCACCACCCGCATCAAGAAGGCTTCGTGGTCACCGACGGAGAAGTGGCCGAGGACCCGGCCCTCCGCGCTCACCGCCGAGTCGACCAGCAGGGGTGCACCGGTCGAGCCCAACCGCCAGTCGACCGAGGCGAATTTGTCGACGAGGTCGCCGGTCTCCTCGCCGAAGAGGCGGGCCACGTCGACCTGGTCGTCACCGAGCAGGTGCAGGCCCATGCCCGACGAGCGCTCGGCAACCGGGAACGTGTGGTTGCGCTTGGAGACGCAGACGAGGAAGTTCGGCGGGTCGATGCTGCAGCGCGTCACGAACCCGGCCAGGCAGCCGCTCATGTCGCCGTCGGCCGCCCGGACGGTGACGACGTAGAAGGGGAAGTCGACGAGGTCGAAGAAGACCGAGAGGTCGTCGACGGGCCCCTCCTTCACCGGGTCGGCCGGCCCTTCTGCCCTCCCAGCGCCGCCGCCGGCCCCTCGAGCCTCAATCGAGCACGCTCGGCGGTCCGAGGGACGCGCTCCACACGCTGCCATTGCCCGGGCAGGCACTCACGGAGCACCCCATCGGGGTTCCACTACCCCGTTCGTGGGTAGGCAAAACTCGATGCATGAACTGCGTGCTCGAGCAGCCCGGAGCCCTCTTGCGGCGGGCGGATCCAACCTGCTGACCCAGGGAGCCGAACGCCCCGGCGCGGGCGATGGCGCCGCGCCCGGGCTGGAGATCAAGAAGGGGGGACTGGGCTCGGCCGCCCAGGCCCTGGCCCTCGCGACCCTGTGCGCCGTCCTCTTCCTCACCTTCCTCGACAACACGATCGTCAGCGTAGGGCTGGCCAACGTCCAGAGCGACCTGCACGCGGGCGTCACGTCGTTGCAGTGGGTGGTCAACGGCTACGCGCTCACCTTCGCCAGCTTCATGCTCGCGGCGGGGATGTTGGGTGACATCCTCGGGCGCAAGCGCATCATGCTGGCGGGGGTCGCCATCTTCTGCGCCGGATCCGTGGTGGCCGCCCTGGCGAGCAACGTCGACTGGCTGATCGCCGGCCGGGTGATCATGGGCGTCGGGGCTGCCGCCAGCGAGCCAGGCACGCTCTCCATCATCCGCCACGTCTACCCCGACCGGGAGACCCGGGCGGACGCGCTGGGCGTGTGGGCGGCCGTCTCGGGCCTGGCCCTCGCCCTCGGGCCGGTCATCGGAGGGGCGCTGGTCGGGTTCTCGAGCTGGCGGGCGATCTTCTGGTTCAATCTCGGTTTCGGCGTCGTCGCGTTTGTCCTGGCCGCCGTCGCCGTCCCCGAGACGTCGGACCGCCAGGGTCGACGCATCGACGTGCTCGGGTTCGTCTTCGGCGCGGCGTTCCTGGCCTGCATGTCGTTCGGGGTGATCCAAGGTGAGGTCTCGGGCTACACCGCACCGGGGATCGTTTCCCTGTTCGTCCTGTGCGCCGTGTGCGGTGTCGCCTTCGCCGTCACGGAACGAAGTGTCAAGAGCCCCATGCTCGACCTCACCATGTTCCGCCGACCACCCTTCGCCGGCTCCAACTTCGTGGCGTTCGTCGCCTATTTCGGCACCTTCTCCATCTTCTTCTTCACGGCCCTGTACCTCCAGGTCGTCGCAGGCGCATCCGCCTACCAGACGGCGGTCGACTTCCTACCCATGGCCGCCGGACTGATCATCGTGTCGGCCCTGACCGGCCCCCTGGTGGCCCGTGTGGGAGCCCGGGGACCGATGACGGTCGGGTGCCTGTTGGCCGGCGCAGGGATCCTCTTGGCGAGCGCGGTGCTCGGGCCCCACGTCGGCTTCGCCACGCTCGGCTGGGTGCTCCCCATCGCAGGCATCGGCATCGGCATGCTGCTGGTGCCCGTGACGTCGGTCCCCCTGACGGTCGTCCCGCCGGAGCGCTCCGGCATGGCAGCCTCGGCGACCAACACGAGCCGGGAAATGGGCGCAGTGTTCGGTGTGGCGATTTTGGGCGCCATCGTCAACGCCAAGCTCACCGGTGACCTCGCGGCTCGGCTCAAAGCGATTGGGATCCCCCCGAACTTCCAGAGCCTGGTCGAACACGCCATCCAGACGGGTGGCGCGTCCAGCGGGGGAGCAGCCTCCAGCGCCGAGCATTCGAAGAACGAAGCCATCGCCCGCATCGCCACCAAGGTGGTCAACGCGGCCTACGACGCGTTCGGGTCGGGACTCCACGAAGCGCTCGTGCTGTCGGGTGCGCTCATCTTGGCCGGAGCCGTCGTGGCGGCAGTGACCATCCAACCCCCGCGCGGCGGGACCTTCGAGCAGTAAGCGGTCCGGCCACCCGAGTCGGCTGCGCGATCTCGCGCGGACGCACGGGCCGAAGCGCGCGACGAGTTGTCCCACATTCTCCACAACTGAGAACCGGACTTAAGTCCCAGAGACATCGCCCTGACCCGGTCGGATAATGGGACGCAGAGCGTCTGGGGACGTGCGCCGTCGAGGCCACGAGGAGGAACGCCATGTCGAACGTCGAGCGCCGCCGTGTTGCGAGGACGGGGGCACCAACTCTTGGTTCGACCCGACGCGGGTTCCGCCCCGGCGTCGGTCGGCGGGTGGGGGCGGCGGTCGGATCGACCCTCGTCGCCTTGTGCACGGGGTTCGTGATTGGCGCGCCCGTCCAGGCGGGCGCGACTGCGAGCAGCGGCCCCCTGGGGGTCGCCATCGCCTCCTATGCCGGGGACACCGTGACGACCACGCCGAGCGAGTCCGCGCCGGCCGACTCGGACGTGACCTACCAGGTGACGGTCTCGAACACCGGTGCGGCCGCACAGACCGACGTGTCGGTGCCGGTCGACCTGCCCCCGAACTTCACGCTCGACCCCTCGACCGAGACCGCGTCAGCGGGCTCGACCAGCACGGCCGGCGATGTCCTGACCTGGTCTGTCCCGTCCCTCGGCGGGGGGGCGTCGGCCACGCTGACCTACACGGAGACGACCGACGCACCGCCTGCGCTCGAGTCGGATGCCACTTCGGTCGCGGCGACGAGTGACCAGAGCGCCACCGCGGCGTCGATCTCCGCCGGGGTGGAGGTGGTCCCCGTCGCCGACCTGACGATCGCCATCACCGACGGCGCCGGCTCCGTTGTTCCGGGGGCCACCGACACCTACACGATCACGCTCACCAACAGCGGTCCGTCCGAGGCGCCCAACGCCACCGTCACGGACACGTTCAACGGCGCCTTCGCCGCGCTCTCCGATGCTGAGTCCATCGACGGAACCACCTTGACCGACCTCGGGGCCGGCCAATTCCAGTGGAGCGGCATCGACCTCCCGAGCGGTGACAGCGCCACCTTCTCCCTCACGGGCACCGTGCCGTCTCCCCTCACGACCGGCAGCGCGTTCGTGAGTGTGGCCACCGTCTCGTTGAGCCCGGGGGAGTTCGACACCAACCCCGTGTACAACGCCATCGACTCGGACGTGGTGGCCGGCGCCTCGTCCACCGGTCCGCTGGGCCTCGCCATCACGTCTTTCAACGGCGACAGCGTGACCACGACACCGAGCGCGGCCGCACTTGCCGGCACCGATGTCACCGACCAGGTCACCGTCTCGAACACCTCGTCGAGCGCGCAGACCAACGTCTCGGTGCCGGTCACCTTGGCGCCGGAGTTCACGCTCGACTCGACCGTGACGACCTCCGGCGGCACCACCAGCACGGCCGACGGGGTCGTCACGTGGTCGATCCCCTCACTCGGTCCAGGCAAATCGGCCACGCTCGCCTACACCGAGACCACCGACTCGCCATCGGCGATGGAATCGGATGCCACGTCCGCGTCGGCGACGAGCGATGAGAGCACCACCCCCACGGCGGCCGCCACGGCAGTCGTCGTCATACCGGCAGCCGACCTCACCATCACCGTGACCGACGGTGTCGATACGATCGCCCCGGGGGCCTCTGACCTCTACACGATCACGCTCACCAATTACGGTCCCTCGCCCGCCGTCGACGCCACCGTGACCGACACGCTCGACGGCGGGTTCACCGCCTTGTCCGCCGTCAGCTCCGTCGGTGGAACGAGCTTCGTCGAGCTCGCGAGCGACCAATTCGAGTGGACCGGCATCGACCTGGCCAGCGGCGCCACGGCCACGTTCTCGCTCATGGGGGCGGTGTCGTCGTCGCTCACCGCGGGGAGTGCATTCGTCGACATCGCCAGCGGCTCGTTGCTGCCGGGTCAGGTCGACACGGACGTCTCCACCAATGCCGTCGACTCGGACTCGGTGATCCTGGTCCCGCAGGCGATCACCTTCACTCCGCCGACACGTGGCATCTCGGGCCAGTCGGCCACGCTGTCGGCGACCGGAGGAGCATCGGGTGACCCGGTCGTGTTCTCGGTGGACCCCTCGAGTGGTCCGGGGGTGTGCAGCGTGTCGGGGACGGACGGCACCACGCTGGACTACGTCGCGCCGGGCACGTGCGTGATCGACGCCAACCAGGACGGCAACGCGAGCTATGCGGCGGCACCGACCGTGACGGCGACGATCACGGTCGATCAAGAACCCGCCTTCACCCTTGACTCGCCGCCCACCACGGCAACGGTGGGACAGTCCTACGCGTACACCTTCGCCGCCAGCGGCGCCCCGGCGCCGACGTACGCGCTCGGGGCGGGTGCCCCGACCTGGTTGACCATCAATGCCACGACCGGCGCCCTGTCGGGTACGCCACCCGCCGGGACGACCTCGTTCACCTACTCGGTGGTGGCCACCAACGGCGTCGGGGACCCCACCGTCGGCCCGTTTGTGGTCACGGTGGACCCTGCGGTGAGCTCACGGGACGCCGACATCTCCGCCGCTCTCTCCTGCCCCGCCAGCGTCCCGGTGTGGACGGTGGCCACGTGCTCGTTGAAGGTGGCCAACGCGGGTCCCGCGTCGGCGCACTTCGTCACGGCCGACCTCGCGCTCCCGCCCGGGTTCTGGCGGGTCTCCGCTTCCCGCGGTGGCTGGTGGTTCGGCAACGCCGGCATGTGGTTCGTGGGCTCCCTCGGTCCCGGCACTTCGGCCACCTTCACCGTGTGCTTCCGCGCCACCAGAGCGGGGCATCCATCGGTGGTCGCGGCTGGGCTCTCGGCGAACCCGGATCCGAACGACGCCAACAACGTGGCGGTGGCGCACATCGATGTGACCGGCTGACCACGAGGCACGCGCTCCGCCGAGAGGGGCCGACCTCGTTGCAAGGGAGACGACCGGTCTGGCGCAGAGCCGGCGCCGACGCGGACCGCGTCATCGGAACCAGCTGGGGTGAAGCGATGATTCCGCTCGGAGCTACGGTGGACCGGTGGTCCAGCGAAGGTTCGAACCTGGAGCTCAAGCCGGTCATATCCCATTGCCGGCCGGACTCTCGGACCCCCGGTCAACGGCGCGTGCGGTCTTCGACAGCATCGCCGTGCTGTACGACCGCGCACGTCCCAGCTACCCGACCCGGGCGGTCAGCGAACTGTTGGACGTGTGCGGTGTCGATGGCTCCAGCCGGATCTTGGAGATCGGTTGCGGCACCGGCCAGCTCACCCGGCATCTCGCACCGACCGAGGCGGCCATTCGCTGCGTCGAGCCCGGCTCGGCTCTCGCCGATATCCGCGTGCCAACCTGGCCAGCTTCCCGAACGTCGACGTCGCGACGACCACGTTCGAAGAGCTCGAGGTCAGCCCGAGGAGCTACGACGTCGTCGTGTCGGCGACGGCGTTCCACTGGATCGACCCAAGCATCTCCTTCGCCAAGGCTGCCGCCGTGCTCGAGCCCGGCGGCTTCCTGGCGTTGATGACGAACGCCCATGCCTACGGGGGGAGCCATACCGACGAGCGGATCGCCCAACCGGTTCGCGACCTTCATCGTCGCCTCGCTCCAGAGGTCGGGGATTGGACCTTCGCCACTGCGGAGGAGATCCGGCGCAACGCCAAAGCGGGCGGCGACATCGCCGCGGTGTGGAGCAGGGTGGACCGCAGGTTCTCGGAGTCCCCCGAGGTGTCGAGCGTGTTCGGGTCGCCCATGGTCAAGACCTATCCCTGGATCGTCACCTACGACAGGGACCCTTACCTCGAGATGTTGGCGACACAGTCCTCCTATGCGCTGATGGAGCCGGCGCACAGGGAGAAGCTGCTGAGTGGCATCGGGCGTCTGATCGACGAGGTCCTCGGCGGCATGGTGACGAAGCAGTACGTGGCGGTGCTCGCGGTCGCCCAGAGGACGACCGCCTCACGTGGGGGCAACCACGGCGAGGTCGAATGATCAGACATCGTCGAGCCGCCGATCAGGAGCGGACGGCACCCGGCGGAGTGCCGGCCGACTTCGCAGTCAGCCGCTGCAGGCAGTCGTAGGCGGCGTACTTGTACGAATCGCTGACCGTTGGGACGTCGAAGGTTGCATGGATGAAGTAATCGATGGTTCCCCCGAAATGGAGCACGGCTTGGCCCTGGTGGATCAGTTCCGTCGCGCCCTCACCGAGGATATGGACGCCGACCAGTTGACGGTCGTGTCGCTTCGCGACGAGCTTCACCATCCCCTGGGTGGCCCCAGCGATGGCCGCTCGGCTGTTGTCCTTGAACCGGGCCATGCCGATCTCGCAGTCGAGGTTCTGCTCCCGGGCTTGCTCCTCGGTGAGTCCCACCATCGCGCATTCGGGTATCGAGTAGACGCCGAAGGGCGTCAACGGATCGACGGTTCGCTTGAAGGGAATGCCCATGGCGTGACAGGCGGCCACCCTGCCCTGCTCCATGGAGACCGAAGCCAACGCGGGCGGTCCGATGACGTCCCCGGCGGCGTAGATGCCGGGGGCGGCCGTCTGGTACTCGTCGTCGACCAGGATGCGCCCTCGCTCGTCCGTCGCCACTCCGATTTCCCCCAAACCGAGGTCCGCGGTGTTGCCCACGCGGCCGGCGGCGAAGATGACCTTGGCCGGTCGGATCGACTCACCACCCGAGGTCTCGACGCAGAGCCCGTCGGCGGTGCGGGTCACCTCGGTCACGCCGGACCCGCCCAGGATCCGCATCCCGTATGACCGGAACGACTCGGTCAGCAGGCCGGAAACGTCGGCGTCGAGAAAGGGCAGGAGCCGCTTCCCTCGGTCCACGAGTGTCACTTCCGCGCCGAGGGCCAGAAAGATCGACGCATACTCACAGGCCACCGCCCCACCGCCAACGACGACCAGGCTCTCGAGGGGTCGATCCAACGCGAGGGCGGTCTCGGAGTCCAGGACGTCGGGGTCTGCGAAGGGAACGTCGGGGGGATGGAAGGGGCACGATCCGGTGGCGACCAGGATGGCGCCCGCCCGGAGGACGCGCGACGTCCCACCGTGCCTGGGATCGACCATGACCGTGCGCTCTGGTCCCAGGCGCGCCGCTCCGGTGATGAAGGCAACGTCGTGGCGCCGGAGGTTCTCACGTACCGCTTCGCTCATCATCGCCGCGACTCGAGCGGCACGGGAGCGAAGCCGGTCGATGACCACTTGTGGATCGAGGTCGAGGCTGACGCCGTAGACCTCGTGCCGGGTGAAGCCAGTGAGGTACAGAGCGGCCTCGCGCATCGCCTTCGTGGTGATCGCGCCGGACACCATCTCTCCGCCCGCTACGGGAGCGTGCTCGACCACGGCGACGCGTTTGCCGAAGTACGCGGCCTGGGCGGCCGCCTTCTCCCCGGCCGGCCCCGAGCCCACGACCACCAGGTCGAACTGCTCGTCCGGTCTCATGCGACGTCGCGCGCACCGTCGCCCGGGACGCAGGCCGATCTCCGATTCGTCACGACGCGTGATCGTTCTAGGGCCAGGCGCGACCGAACCAGCGTTGGACGCGGCTCGAACCGAATTGGGTCTTCTCCGTCGCAAGAGCGGGCGATGGGCCTTCGAGCACGCCGCGCGGCGCCTGGCCGGCGAGGAAGGTGACGTCAACCTTTGCGACCTGGCTGTCCCCGAATTCCAGGTAGCAGATGCCGCGTCCGTCGTAGGCGGCCGGCTCCCCGACGCCGCGGATCAGCGCGCCGATACGGTCTGCTGCGACTGCGGCTTGGCCCTCGGCGAACACGCCAGCCTTCGGGGTTCCGACGCTGGTGACGTCGCCGACCGCGTACACACCGGGGAATCGCGTCTCGAGGGTCACAGGGTCGACAGGGATCCAGCCGTCGACCGTGAGTCCCGCCTCGACGACCACTCGGGGGGCTCGGTGGGTGGGCACACCGAGGAAGAGGTCGTAGGCGATTTCGCTCTCGTCCCCGAGGATCGCCACCCGGCGCTGCGGGTCGAGAGCGCGGACGATCGTGTTCGGATGCCAATCGATGCCGCGCTCCGCGAACACCTTCAGCAGCGCTGCGGATGCGTCGGGTGAAGGCGGGATGGGGACCGGGAGCGGCATGACCAGCGCAATCTGGGACCGGTCGCGCACGCCCCGTTCGGTGAGGAAGTCGTGCATCAACAATGCGGTCTCGCTCGGCGCGGGCGGGCACTTGAACGGCGTCGACGTCACGGCGACGACGACCCGGCCTCCGTCGAATGCGTCCAGCACGTCTCGCAGCGCGAAGGCTCCTCCCTCGGTGTAGAAGTCGTAGCCGCCGTCGAGGAGCCCCGGCGTCGCCTCGGGTTGCAGGTCGGCTCCGAGCGCCACGACGAGCACGTCCGCATCGAACGCTCCGGCATCGGTCTCGACACGTTTCGCGCCAGGGTCGATCACGCGAATCGTCGATTGCACGAACCGCACTCCCGGTTTGATGAAGTCGCGGTAGGGGTGACGCACCTGCTCGGACCCCGCCCGCCCGAACATCACGTCGAGTTTCGAGAACCCGAAGACAAAGTCCTCGGTCTTGTCGATGAGCACGACATCGACGTCGGTTCCGAACTCGTCGGACAGCCTGGTCGTGAGCTCCAGTCCGCCGAATCCCGCACCGAGCACCGCAATTCGTGTCACCCGCCGAGCTCGGTGACGACGCGGCTACGGGACGGGTGCGCCCTCGGGTCGCCGAGGACCGTCCACGCCTGGCGACGTCGGTCGTTCGGTCCCACGCCCGGTCGTTCGGCGCCCGCATACCCGCGTGGCGTGACACGGATCACGGGACCGGTCCCGTCACCCGGAGTAATTCCATGGCCGATGGTCGCGAATTGCACCGCCTGTGTCAATGGAGCACCAGGGTCCCGCCGCATTCCTCCTGCGCCAATCCGGGGGCCGGCCCTCACCGGGGCGGTTGCGCGTGTCCCGGTTCGGTCGACAGGTGGTCCGATCAAGCGCCGGGGGCGCCGAGAAGAACCACGGCAGGAGCGCTCGCGGCCCCGAATCATGGGATAGAACACGAGTGATCGACGGTTGAGCCGAGCCTTCCCAGAAAGGAGGGCGGGAATGAGTCTGCAGGTCATCGGCGCCGGACTGGGTAGAACGGGCACGACCTCGCTGAAGGCCGCTCTGGAGCAGCTCTTGGGCAGGCCCTGTTACCACATGTTGGAGGTTCGGGAACGGCCAGCGGATCCGGACGTCTGGGGCGATGCGTACGAGGGACGACCCCCCTCATGGGAGAAGTTCTTCAGTGGATACGGGGCAACCGTCGATTGGCCCGCCGCCCCCTTCTGGTCCGAGATCGAGCGCGTCGTTCCCAGATGCCCTCATCTTGTTGTCCGTGCGGGACGCCGACGCGTGGTGGCGGAGCGCGTCGAGCACCGTCTTTGTTGCGTTGGCGACCTACTTCGCAGACGATGCGCCTGAGGACGGCTGGACCAGGATGGGGCGGGGGATGATGACGTCGTTCAGCCCGGACTGGCAGGACGAAGCTTCGGCGAAGGCCGCGTACCTGGCTCACAACGATCTCGTCCGGACAGCTGCGCCGAAGGACCGTCTTCTCGAGTGGCACCCCGAGGAGGGGTGGGGACCCATCTGCGCCAGGCTCCACGTGGACGTCCCCGACGAGCCGTTTCCTCATAGCAACACGACCGAAGAAGCCCGTCGCGACATGGGTCTCGGCGCCGGCCCCTAGGTACCCAGGTTCGTGGGCTGGGAGACACCATGTGGCATGGAGATTCGGAGGGCCCTCCCGAGCGAGGCGGGATGGCTCGCTGCGCTGTGGCTTCGCCGCGCGTGCGGCTTCCGCTCCATCGATTCCTCCGACCGTCCACACCGATGAGGAGGTACACCGGTGGTTCGAGGAGGTGCTCGTCGCGACCCGTGAGGTGTGGGTCGCCGAGAGCACCGGCGGCGTGGTCGCCCTGATGGTGCTCGACGACGCGTGGATCGATCAGCTCTATGTCGATCCGGCTTGGACGCGACAGGGCGTCGGCGGGAAATTGCTCGACCATGCCATGAGGCAGCGTCCGACCGGGCTCAAGCTCTGGACGTTTCAGAGCAATCTCGTCGCGCGTTGTTTCTATGAAGCGCACGGGTTCGTCGCCACCGCCACGACCGGAGGCGCCAACGAGGAGCAAGCCCCCGACGTGTGTTACGAGTGGCGGCCGGACCTGACCACGACATCCGTCTAGGAACGGTGCCCCGGTACCACCGGGCGTGAGCATACATCGGGTCCGGTCGGCGAGACTGGGCCGGTGCGGAGGGATCCGATTCGCATGTGCCCGTACGATCCGGATTGGGCGCCGAGCTTCGAACGAGAGCGGGTACGCCTCGAGCCGGTTCTGCAGCCGTACCTGGTTCTGCCGCTCGAGCACATCGGCAGCACTTCGGTTCCCGGATTGGTGGCCAAACCGATCATTGACATGCTCGCGGTGGTCGGAGATATCTCGCCGGTGATCTCGGTGGAAGGCCTTCTACGAAGGCTCGAATGGGTGCTCGCTCCCGAGCCCGCCGACGAGATCGAGAGAAGGTTGTCCTTCTGCACACCCTCGAGCGAGCGACGCACGCACCACCTCCACGTCGTGGAGGAGTCGTTCTCGGGGTGGCGTGGATGGCTCGCGTTTCGTGACTACTTCCGCCGCGAACCCCACGGTCGCTCTGGAGTACGGAGAACTGAAGACGCACTTGTCCACAGAACGCGGATCGGACCCGAATCGAGCGCGGCTCCTATCGAGCCGGTAAGGACGATTGGGTCAGCACGGTCACTGCACGGGCTCTGCGGACCGCGCGGTAGGACGGCCCGATCTGTACGCTTGCCTCATGGTTCACATCCAGGCCCGAGAGATACCGATCCCCACTTCCGTCAGCCAAGAGGCGCAGGCGGTCCTGGCCATGGGCCGACTCGGTCCACCACCGAGGGAGCTCCCGGCGCTTGACGACACCGAAGGGTGGAAGTCCTATGTCGCGGAGTCCGATGGTTTCGTGCGCTCCATGGTGGGTGACGCGACCGCCGGGTTCGCGGGCACTATCGATGAGCGAGACATCGGGCCCTGTCCTCTTTACGTGGTCACACCGGACGGTGTCGCGGACGATGATCCCCGGGTCTTCTTCGACATCCACGGCGGCGCCTGGGTTCTCGGGGGTGGTGACCTGTGCAAGATGACCACGATCGCCTCGGCCAACACGATCGGAGCTCGAGCCTGGTCGGTGGACTACCGGATGCCGCCCGACCACCCGTTCCCGGCGCCTCTTGACGACTGCCTCGCGGCGTACCGGCTGCTCTTGGACGAGCGCCAGCCAAGAGAGATCATTGTCGGCGGGACCTCTGCCGGAGGCAACCTGGCGGCGGCGCTCATCCTGCGAGCCCACGACGAAGGACTTCCACTGCCCGCGGCGGCGGTCTTCAACACCGGTGCATTCGATCTCACGGGTGCGGGCGACTCTTGGCAGATCAACGACGGGCTCGACAATGTGCTCTCTGGACCCGTCGAGCCGTGCACCCAGCTCTACGCAGGAAGCCACGACCGCCGGGAGCCCTACATTTCACCGCTGTTCGGCGATCTCACCGGATTGCCGCCCGTCATACTCCTGACCGGCAGCACGCGACAGGCTCCTATCGGACAACGTGCGTATGCACCGGGCTCTGCGGGCCGCCGGGGTCGAGGCCGAGCTCCACGTGTGGGAGGCAGCGGGTCATGGCGGGTTCCTCGGTATGGCCCCGGAGGATGCCGAGCGATTCGCCGAGTTGCGGCGCTTCGCCGAGGCGCACTGGGTGGGAGCGAATGGCGGTCGGTGACACGAGGTTGCAGCACCACGTTGCGAGATGAACGCCTCGATGGTTGCCCGAGTTGCCATCGTGACCGGAGTGAGCCGTCGAGCCGGAATCGGGTTCGCCGTTGCCAGAGACCTCTTGGCATCGGGAATGAACGTGCTGGTCCAGTCGTGGACGGCACATGACGCCGAACAACCCTGGGGTGGTGACCCGGCAGGCATCCCCGGAGTGCTCGAGGCGCTCCGAGAGCACGGAGAACGCCTCGAGCACATGGAGGCAGACCTCGCCCTTCCTGGAAGCCCCGCCGCGGTCGTCGAAAGGGCGGTACGGCTCTTCGGCCATGTCGACGTGATCGTGGCGAATCACGCCAGAAGCTCCGGGAAGCAGACGCTCAGCCACGTCACGGCCGAGGAGTTGGACCTCAGTTGGGCGGTCAACGCCCGCGCCAGTGTGTTGCTCACGCAGGCCTTCGCGGCCCAGCACGACGATCGACGACGTGGCGGCAGAGTGGTCCTCTTCACGTCTGGTCAACATCTTGCCCCGATGGCGCGAGAGGTTCCCTACGCGATCAGCAAGGGGGCCATCCACCAGATGACCCTCACCCTGGCTGACGCCCTCGTGGACCGCGGCATCACCGTGAACGCAGTGAATCCGGGGCCCACCGATACGGGATGGGCCAGTCCGGAGCTGTTCGATCAGATCAGGTGCGCACTCCCGGCGGGTCGCTGGGGCTCTCCCGATGACGTCTCTCGCCTGGTGTCTTGGTTGGTCTCCGACGACGGCGCCTGGATCACCGGTCAAGTCCTGAACTCTGAGGGTGGGTTTCGCCGTTGGAAGATGTGAGCACCGCTCGGTCAACGGGCCCTCGTCCGGACGGAGACGAGACGACCAGAGAGAAGAAGCCAGAGAGGAGAAAAGAGCCAAGACGAAGAGCCCGAAGACCGACGACACACCCTCGAGGGCCAGGGTGACAACGGACCCTCACTGATAGTGTCTGGCCCGCGCACGGAATCGAGCTGGCCGCCTCGGCGAGGGCGGGGACCAGTGTGAGAGGGAAGGGAGTTGGCATTGGCTGCAGTCGTCGAGAGCACGATCGCGTTTCCCTACAAACGTTCTCTCGGTCCTGTCCTGGGCGCGTTCATGACCGCCCTCGCCGAGCAACGGATCATCGGTATCCGAAGCGGCGATCGCGTGATCTGTCCACCGCTGGAATGGGATCCCGAGACGGGCGTCGAACTGCCCCATGAGTTCGTCGACGTTGGTCCCGTGGGCACGGTCGAGTCCTGGGCGTGGGTGGAGGACCCCAGCACACAGCACCCACTCGACAAACCGTTTGCGTTCGCGTTGATCCGGCTGGACCATGCCGATACCGCGATCATGCATGTGGTCGACCCCGGCTCCGTCCACGAGATGTCGATCGGACTGCGCGTGGCACCCCGCTGGCGGGCGGAACGCAAGGGACACATCACCGACATCGAGGCGTTTGTGCCGGGTGAGGCTCAGGAGCGCGTCGATGGTCCTGGACCCGAGGGTCCGGTGACGATGATGGACTACAACGCCTCGGTCACCTATCGAACCCCCACGACGCGCAACCAGTTGCGAGCCGACGCCGCGAACGAGGAAGGGCGGTTCCTCGGCTTCAAGTGCCCGGTCTGCGACCGTGCCTACACCGGCGGAAAGGGATACTGTCCCGTCGACGCCATCGAGCTCACCGAGGACGACGAGATCGACCTGCCGCAGCGGGGCACGGTGAGCAACTACACGATCATCACGCCGGTGCAGTATCCGGGCCAGTCGCAGACAGAACCGTTTCCCCGGGTGCACGTGAAGCTCGACGGCATCGACGTGGTCGTGGGTTATCAGGCGCTGCTCGAAGTGCCCAACGAGCAGGTGCGAATCGGCATGCGCGTGTCGGCCGTCTGGGCTTCGGAGGGAGAGCTCGTCGAGCGTGACCAGCGCTCCGAGGGCAATCTCATCGGCTGGATGCCGACCGGCGAACCCGACGTCGAGGATCCCGGTCTCGTGAACTGGATGCCGTGATGCGAGGAGAGGAACCAGACGACATCGCCATCATCGGTTGGAACATCTCGCCGATGGTCCGTCACACCGAAAAGACCGAGGCCCAGATGCTCCTCGAGGTGATCTCGGGCGCGGTCACTGATGCCGGCGTCACTCGAGCCGAACTCGATTTCACCTGCGCGGGGTCCTGTGACTACGTCGCCGGCCAGGCCTTTTCGTTCGTCCAGAACATCGACGCCATCGGCGCCTGGCCGCCAAAGCGTGACAGCCATGTCGAGATGGACGGCGCCTGGGCGCTGTATGAAGCGTGGTTGCGCCTGCAGCTCGGAGACATCGACATTGCCTGTGCCATGGGCTCCGGTCGGTCCTCCACGGCCGATCCGTCGCTGATCTACCCCATGGAGATGGACCCGTTCTATCTGGCGCCGCTGGGAGCGGATGCGGTGAGCTTTGCCGCGCTGCAAGCCCGAACACTGTTGGCGTCGAACAAGGTGACCGAGCGGCAGATGGCCGAAATCGCAGCTCGGTGCCGCGGGGACGCCAAACGCAACCAACAGGCGCAGGTCGTCGGCGACTTCGCGGTCGACGATCTGCTCCTCGAGGAGTATGTGCGCGCACCGCTTCGGCGCCACGACCTGCCCCCCATCACCGACGGCGCCTGCGCGATGGTCATCGCCAGGGCGGAGAAGGCGAAGGAACTCTGTCGGCGTCCCGTGTGGATCACGGGGTTCGCGCACTACAGCGAACTGCACTACCCGGGTATGCGCGACCTGCGTACCTCGGCCTCCGCCGCCCTCGCTGCTCGGGCCGCCGGCGTCGCCGAGGCGCCGATCGAGGTGGCCGAGATCCAGGCGGCGTTCACTCATGAAGAGCCGCTCCTCGTCGAGGCGTTCGGTCTCCTCCCCGACACGAAGGTCAACCCGTCGGGCGGTCCGCTGGCTGCCAATCCGATCATGGCCACCGGTCTGGTGCGCATCGCTGAAGCCGCTGGTCAGATCCGCGACGAAGGAAAGCGTCGGACGTTGGGGCACGCAACGTCGGGTCCATGTCTGCAGCAAAACCTCGTCTGCGTGCTGGAAGGGAGCTAGCAGTGGCTCACGAAGCCTGCGCCATCGTCGGCATCGGGCAGACCCAACACAAGAGCCGCCGTTGGGACGTGTCCCTCGGTGGCCTGGTTCGCGAGGCAGCCACCCGCGCCCTGGAAGACGCGGACATGGACTGGGCCGACATCGACGCCGTGGTCCTCGGCAAGGCGCCTGACCTCTTCGAAGGCGTCATGAAACCGGAGCTCTACCTCACCGACGCGCTGGGCGCCGCAGGCAAGCCGATGTTCCGTGTCCACACCGCCGGCTCGGTCGGCGGCACGACCGCAATCGTCGCCAGTCATCACGTCGAGACCGGCCGACACCGACGCGTCCTGGCCGTGGGCTACCAAAAGCAGTCGGAGGGCAACGCCCAATTCGCCCTCGGGTCCGGACGCGGGGCGTCGATCGGTGCCGGAGGTGCGTTCGCCCCCTACATGCGCGCCTACATCTACCGCAGCGGGGCGCCGATGGACATTGGCCCGATGGTCGCCGTCAAGGACCGCCTGAACGCCTTGAAGAACCCCTACGCGCACTTGAAGCTCGCCGACATCACGATCGAATCCGTCAAGGCATCGCCGATGATGTGGGATCCGGTGCACTACTTGGAGTCGTGCCCTTCGTCCGATGGAGCGTGCGCAGTGATCTTCACCGATCGGAAAGGCGGCGAAGCAGCGGCGAAAGCGGGCCGTCAGCCGGCGTGGATCCTCGGCTCGGCCGTCCGTTCCGAGCCGTCGCAGTTCCCGGGTCGCGATCCGGTCGCCCCGCAAGGCGCCGCCGACTGCGCCGCGGACGTGTTCCGCCAAGCTCGCATCACCCGACCACAACAGCAAATCGATTGTGCCGAGCTGTACGTGCCGTTCTCGTGGTACGAACCGATGTGGCTCGAGGGCCATCACATCGCCGACGCAGGCGAGGGCTGGAAAATGGTCGAGACCGGCGCCACCTCCCTCGACGGGTCATTTCCGGTGAACATGTCGGGCGGTGTCCTGTCGTCCAATCCGATCGGTGCGTCCGGGCTGCTTCGCTTCGCAGAGGCAGCCCTACAAGTACGCGGCATGGCCGGCGAACACCAGGTGGACGGCGCCAAGGTGGCGCTCGCCCAGGCCTACGGCGCGGCCGCTCAGTATTTCAGCATGTGGGTGGTGGCCAGCAGCCTTGAACCGTTCGCCTGAGTGAAGGGCCTGAAGAGCGCTTGAGTGGCGTTGGTCGCGTTGGCCCTCTCCTCTGAGCTCATTCAGGTGGACGGCATCGCCCGACGGTACCTCCTTGCCGAGCCGTCGGGACCGCCTTCCGTCGTCGTGCTCAGCTTGCACGGAAGTCGGTCCGGTCCCGAGCGTCAGGCCCGACTCAGTCGCATGGAGGCGCTCTCGCAAGAAGGTGCGGTCGTTGCCTTCCCACAAGGCAGCCTGCGGTCGGGATCTGGGTACGAATGGGACCTTGAGGATGACGAGAGGTTCCTTCGAGCGACGGTCGCCGCCCTGTTCGATCGGTACCCGGCGGCGCACCATCGGATCTGCATGGCAGGCATGTCAGGTGGGGCACGCATGTCGAGTCGCTTCGCGGCGAGGAATCCCGACACCGTCATGCTCTTGGGACCCGTGGCCGGGCTACGCGCCCCGGCGCGCCCCTCGCTCGAACGACCTGTGCGTGTCGTGGCGTTCCACGGAACCTCTGACCGCATCAATCCCTTCGACGGGGGCGCCACGGACCGTTGGCACGAGAGCGTGCTCGACGCCGCCACGGCCTGGGCCGAGGCGAACGGCCATTCGACCGAGCCGCAGCGGGACCAGGTCACACCGAGGCTGACCCGGCTCAGCTTCGGCTCCGAGGCCGAGCCTGGTGCGGTCACCCTCTGGGTCTCCCTGGGGGCCGGCCACACCTGGCCCGGTTCGCGCCTGCCTCTCGTTCTCCGGCTCTTGCTCGGGCGGACATCACATGACGTCGACGCGACGGTTGAGATGTGGCGAACTGCTGTCGCTCTCGCCGGTCAGGGCTGAGCCGCTCCCGGGCGAGAGCCTCGCCACCACGTTGTTCGGGCTCGGGGCCATGCCCCACCGCTACGCTCGTGCGGAGCCGATTCCGGGCCGCCACGTTCGTTCCCGTCGGTTCGAAGATCACCGAACATGCGAGAAGAGACACGGGAGTACGTCTATGGCGACAGTCTCACAGAGCCCCGCGAACGTGGTCGGGCCGCCGGTGGCCCAGCCCGTGCTGACGCCGCTCACGGCGAGCGCCGTCATCCTCGTGCTGACGATCGACGAGGGCGGTGAGCCGCTGGTCCACGACCTGTTCGCCGACCTCTCCGGACTGGGCCGAACCGTCGGCTTCCGTGCCCCTGAGGGAGGGCTCGCCGTCGTGGCGGGAGTGGGATCGGCGGCGTGGGATCGCCTATTCGCGGGGCCCCGGCCGGCGGAGCTGCACCCGTTCGTCGCCCTGGACGGCGGTCGGCACCAGGCTGTGGCCACGCCGGGTGATCTCTTGTTCCACATCCGGGCGGCGACGATGGATCTGTGCTGGGAGCTGGCCTCCCTGGTCGTCGGCCGACTGGCCGGTGCCGTGACCGTGGTCGACGAGGTGCACGGGTTCAGGTACTTCGACGAGAGGGACCTGCTCGGCTTCGTCGACGGGACCGAGAACCCGAGCGGTGCGGCAGCCGAGGCGGCGGTGACCATAGGGACAGAGGATCCGCCCTTCGCCGGCGGGAGCTATGTCATCGTGCAGAAGTACCTGCACGACGTGGCCGCCTGGGATGCCCTGACGGTCGAGGAGCAGGAGCGGGTGATCGGGCGGGCCAAGCTCTCCAACGTCGAGATGGACGACGACGTGAAGCCTGCCAACTCGCACGTGGCGCTCAACACCATCATCGAGCCCGACGGCACCCAGCGTCAGATCCTGCGGGACAACATGCCCTTCGGGTCGTTGGGCGCCGGGGAGTTCGGCACGTACTTCATCGGGTACGCCGCGACTCCCTCGGTCACCGAGCTCATGCTCGAGCACATGTTCCTCGGAGTCCCGCGCGGCAACTACGACCGGATCCTCGACTTCTCCACCGCAGTGACCGGCACCCTGTTCTTCGTGCCGACCTCGGACTTCCTCGACAATCCTCCCCCGCTACCGGGCGAGAGCGGCGCGGCCGCCCCCGGGGGGAAGGAGGCGATCGCCCAGGATGAGCCCACCTGGCGCGGCCGGGATGCGGCCGGCGACGGGTCGCTCGGGATCGGTGCGCTCCGGGACGCGCCGGCGTAGGGGCTGGTCGGGGCCCACCACCACAGGGGCGGGAGACCGGCCCCACCGCCGTGACCGAGCGGATCTCGATGGCACCGCCGGGGTGGCGGAGCACGGCCGAGCTCGCTCGTCGTACCGGTAGGCGCGTGCCGGGATCACTGGCCTGCCCCCGTCGGGATGCGCCGTACGCAGTCGTCCCTGGTAGAGAGGGTTTTCCGGCGAAATCTTGACTAAAACACTCGAGTATATCTAATTTATGTGAAATGAAGCGATCAAGAGACCTTGCCGCCGCCGCTCTCGCCGCCGCCCTCTTCGTGGCGGTGCTGGTCTCGGGAGCGACGACGGCAGCCGCATCGAGCAAGCGGGTCAGCGCCTCGGGGATCCCGGCGGGCACGGTTCTCCGGGTGGGGGAGCAGCTCAAGAACCTCTCGACGCTCCTGTCGATCACGGGTGAGAACCAGAACCTGCCGTACACCGTCGAGTACTCCGAGTTCGTCGGCGGGCCCCCGATGCTCCAAGCCTTCGAGGGTGGTTCCCTCGACGTGGGCTACACGTTCAGCACCCCGCTGATCTTTGCCCAGGCGGCGAACCAGACCATCACGGCGGTGGCCGGGTGGGCGACGGCGGGCAGTGGCTACGCCCTCGTCTCGGCGCCGGGCAACACCTCCATCAAGAAATGGGCCGATCTCAAGGGGAAGCGCGTCGCCTTCCAGGTCGGCACGGCCAGCGAGACGGTCTTGCTCGAAGGGCTCGAGTCGGCCGGGCTGTCGCTCTCCGACGTGACGACGGTGAACCTGCCGACAACGCAGATCGCCGCCGCCCTGCAGGGCGGGTCCGCGGACGCCGGCATCACCGTCGAACCCCTGCTCAGCGTGTACCTCGGCGCCAACCCCGCGGCGCACGTGATCACCTACGGCACCCAGGTCGTCGACCGCAGCGGCTTCCTCATCGCCGCCTCGGGAGCGCTCGCCAACTCCGCCAAGTCCGCGGCGATCGCCGACTACATCGGCCGGTTGGTGAAGGCGTACAAGTACCTCGACGCGCATCCACAAAAGGTCATCGACAGCGTGTACATCGGCCAGTACGGCCTGTCACCGGCACGTGCCGCGGCGGTCGCCAAGCTCTACGGTCCGACCACCTTCTTGAAGTTGCCCGGCTCGGTGCTCGGCGCCCAGCAGCTGGCGGCCAGCCTCTACTTCAAGGCTGGACAGATCCCGAGCAAGGTCAACGTGGCGAAGGAATTCGACTCCCGATTCAACGGGCTCGTCGCAGCGGACCAGGGACCATGACCGTCGTCGGCACGGGCCACGCGGTGGCGGGGTCGACGGCACACGACGAAGGCGGGCAACCGGGCACGTCTGCCCGACGCGAGGCGGGACCGGTCCTCGTCAAGCTCACCACCGGTGTGCCGCAGCGCGCCGGGTCCCGCTCCCGCCCGACCGGGCGCGGCTGGCAACGGCTGCTCGGCGTGGGAGTGTTCTTCGTCTTGTGGGAGGTCGCCTCCCTGGCTGGCTGGATCAGTCCCCAGGACCTGGCGGCTCCCTCGTCGGTGCTCACCACTGGTGCGCACATGATCAGGGACGGCGCGCTGGGCACCGCGCTATGGGCGTCCCTCCAGCGGGTGTTCTGGGGGCTCGCCATCGGGGTTCCGCTGGGGGCGCTCCTCGCCCTCGCATCGGGCCTGTCCCGGTTGGGCGAGAACCTCGTGGACGGAAACGTCCAAATGCTCCGGTTCGTGCCGATCATCGGACTCGAGTCACTGTTCGTCCTCTGGCTCGGCGTCGGCGAGACGGCCAAGATCTCGCTGATCGCGCTGGGCGTCGTCTTCCCCGTCTACATCAACACCTTCGCCGCGATCCGCTCGCTCGACCCGGGCTACCTCGAACTGGCAGACGTCGTGGGCCTCAGCCAGTGGGCGAAGATTCGGCGGATCGTGCTGCCGGGGGCACTCCCCGGGTTCTTGGTCGGACTGCGCATGGCGATGGCCGTCGCCTGGCTGCTCCTCGTCTTCGCGGAACAGATCAACGCCTCGAGTGGGCTGGGCTACCTGATCGTGCAGGCGCAGACGTTCTTCCAGTCGAACGTGATCGTGCTGTGCCTGGTCTGCTACGCCGTCTTGGGCCTGCTCACGGACACTCTGGTCCGCTCCATCGAGCGAGTCACCCTGCGGTGGCAGCCGGGCCGATGAGCGCCACCCCCACCGCGCTTCGTGGTCTCGACGGGCAGGCGGCGGCGGACCGCGCGGTCGTGGTCTGCGATCTGCGCCGCTCCTTCGGCGACAGAGAGGTGCTCCGGGGCGTCGACCTCGACATCGCCCCGGGCGAGTTCGTCGCCCTGCTCGGTCGGAGCGGCTCCGGGAAGAGCACCATCCTGCGCGCCCTCGCCGGTCTCGACGACGGCGTGCGCGGTGACCTCTACGTTCCCGAACGGCGCTCGGTCGTGTTCCAGGATCCGCGCCTCCTCCCCTGGGCAAGGGTCCTCGACAACGTCATCCTCGGGACGACCGGCTCGAGTGCAGTGCAGCGAGGCGTCGAGGCGCTCGGCGAGGTCGGTCTCGATGGCCACGAGAGGGACTGGCCCAAGACGCTCTCGGGAGGCGAGGCCCAACGGGTCGCTCTGGCACGAGCGCTGCTCCGCGAGCCCGACCTGTTGCTCCTCGATGAGCCGTTCGGTGCCCTCGACGCGCTCACTCGTATCAAGATGCACGCGCTCGTCGTCCAGTTACGCCAACGACATCATCCAGCCGTGCTGCTCGTCACCCACGACGTCGACGAAGCCATTCTGCTGTCCGATCGATGTCTCGTGCTGACGGAGGGGCGGATCGCGCTCGACCGGCGGGTCGACGTCGGCCAGCCCCGCCGACGCGGAGCCACGCGGTTCAACGAACTGCGCGAGGTTCTCCTCGCCGCGCTCGGTGTCGACGACCTCCACGAGGGCAGCGAGCACCCCGCCCTCCCTCCCGACGCCCACCCCGATTCACCCACGACAAACCGACCACCCAAAGGAGCAGCATTGCAATGACACAGATCGAAACCCGCCGCTCGCTGCGCGTGACGCCACTCTCGGGGACCATCGGAGCCGTCATCGACGGCGTCGACGTCCGCCACCTGGACGAGGAGACCGTCGGAGAGATCCGCAAGATCTGGCTCGACCGCAAGGTCGTCTTCTTCCCCGGGCAGCACCTCGACGCGGCTGCGCACCAGGAGTTTGCCGCCAGGTTCGGTGAGCTGACGGAGGGTCATCCCGTCATCCCCGGCATCGAGGGCTTTCCCAACGTCTTCGAGATCGACTACTCGAAGGCACGCCAGCTCTACGGCAACTACGGCGACGTGGCCACCCGCAGCCGCGGCCTCGACTGGCACACCGACGTGACCTTCGTCGAGCGTCCGCCGGTCGGTAGCATCCTGCGCGCCATGGTGATCCCGCCTTCGGGCGGAGACACGCTCTTCTCGGACCAGCAGGCAGCGTTCGCGGCGCTGAGCCCGTCGCTGCAGCAGTACCTCTCCACGCTGCACGCCGTCCACGACGGCCGAGCGTCGTTCCAGGCGGCTTTCGACCACTTCGGGGCCGGAAAGTGGGAGGGCAAGGAGGTCCCGAAGCTCGAGCCGGTGATCCACCCCGTGGTGCGGACGCACCCGGAGACGGGGATCAGGGGGCTGTTCGTCAACCCCGGATTCACGTCACACATCGTCGAGCTCAACGGGGCCGAGAGCGACGCGGTGCTCGCCTTCCTCTACAAGCACTCCGTCCAACCGGAGTTCACGGTGCGGTATCACTGGGCTGCGGGTGACATCGGCTTCTGGGACAACCGTGCGACGCAACACTCCGTCGTCGGTGATTTCGGTGATCAACACCGCGTCATCCAGCGGGTGACGCTCCGCGGGGACAAGCCCGCCTGAGTGCTCGGGCGCTCTCCGAGCGCTCGAGGGGCGCGGGCGGCCCGGGCCGGTCTTCTGCGCCTTCGGCCGCGCCATACTTCTCGCCATGACGACTTCGGCATTTCAGGGCCACATCGGCAGGACGTGGCGGGAATCGACGCCGTCGTGGCCGCCGCTTCCGATTCCCCCGCAGGGGGCGCCGAACGTGGTCGTCGTCGTGCTCGACGACGTCGGTTTCGCGCAACTCGGCTGCTTTGGGTCCGACATCGACACGCCCGCTCTCGACAGCCTGGCCGCCGGCGGGGTCCGCCTGGCCAACTTCCACACCACGGCGCTGTGCTCACCGACCCGGGCCTGCCTGCTCACCGGACGCAACCACCATTCGAACGGCATGGGTCGTGTGGCGGATCTGTCCACCGGCTTTCCCGGGTACAACGGCCTGATCCCCCGGGCCAACGGCTTCCTCCCCGAGATCCTGGCCGCTGCCGGGTACGTCCCGGTCGCGGTCGGAAAGTGGCACCTGACGCCCGAGGACGAGACGCACCAGGCGGCGAGGCGCGACTCCTGGCCGTGCGGGCGCGGCTTCCAGCGGTGGTACGGCTTCCACGGCGGGGAGACACACCAGTTCGTGCCGTCCCTCTTCCAGGACAACCACTCCGTGGTCCCGCCCCGCACTCCCGACGAGGGCTATCACCTGAGCGAGGATCTCGCCGATCACGCCATCCGGTACCTGGGCGAGGTGCGATCGGCCGCGCCGGGCGCCCCGTTCTTCCTCTATCTCGCCACCGGCGCGTGCCACTCGCCGCACCACGCCCCCTCCCCGTGGATCGACCGGTACGCCGGGCAGTTCGACCGCGGCTGGGATGCATGGCGAGAAGAGGCGCTCCGCCGCCAGCTCGACATGGGTCTGCTTCCGGCGCAGACCCGCCTCTCTCCCCGACCGCCGTGGGTGCCGCCCTGGGAATCCCTCCAGCCCGAGGACCAAAGGGTCAGCGCCCGGTTCATGGAGTGCTTTGCCGGGTTTCTCTCGCACGCGGACGACCAGATCGGGCGGGTCTTCGAGTTCATCCGGACCATCGGCGAATGGGACAACACGCTCGTCGTCGCCGTCTCGGACAACGGTGCCAGCGCAGAGGGCGGTCCGATCGGGTCCATCAACGACGTGCGCTTGTGGAACGCCGCGCCCGCCGGGCGCGAGGAGATTCGGGCGCGGGTCGACGAGCTCGGCGGCCCGACCGCGCACAACAACTACCCGTGGGGATGGACCATGGCCGGCAATACCCCGTTCCGCCGTTGGAAGCGGGAGGTGCACCAAGGCGGCATCGCCGACCCTTGCATCGTGTCGTGGCCGGCCGGCCTTCCGAGCGATGGGTCGGTGCGCCGGCACTTCGCCCACGCCATCGACATCGTGCCCACCGTCCTCGACCTCATCGGGATCGAGCCTCCCCCCGAGCTCGCCGGCGTCGTGCAGTCCCCGATCGAGGGGGTCAGCCTCGCCCCGGTCCTGGCCGATCCCGGTGCGGCCGAGACCCACACCACCCAGTACTTTGAGATGCTCGGCAGCAGGGGCATCTACCACCGCGGTTGGAAGGCAGTGACGTTCCACCCCATCGCCCACCTCTACGACGACGGCTTGGATCCCAACCTCCCCTTCGACGAGGACCGCTGGGAGCTGTATCACGTGGCCGAGGACCCGAGCGAGCTTGACGACCTCGCCGGCGCCGAGCCCGAGCGGCTGCGGTCGATGATCGATCTGTGGTGGAAGGAGGCGCACCGCTTTCAGGTGCTCCCCCTCGACAACCGCATCTTTGAAGCGCTCCTCGATCCCCGGCATGGCCCGGACCCGAACCGTCTCGCGCAACGGGTGTGGCCACACGGGGCGCCCACCCCCGAGAACCGTGTCGTGAGCGTGCGCAACCGGCGGCATTCGCTGACCGCCCGGGTAGTGGTGCCGCCGGGCGGCGCCGAAGGGGTCTTGGTGGCGATGGGGACCGTTCTGGGCGGGTGGAGCTTTCACCTCCTGCTCGGAGGCAAGTTGCGGTACGTCAACAACTTCGTCGGCGCCGCTCGGGATGTGATCACCTCCTCGCGCCCGGTGCCGGACGGGGCGCACACCCTCGTCTTCCGGTACGACACCCAGGCCGACTTCTCCGGCCGCGGGAAGCTGTTCGTCGACGGCGAGCTCGTCGGTGAGGGCGAGATCGCTCGCGTCCCTCTCGCCCGCTACAACCTCACGGGTGGAGGGTTGACCTGCGGTTGGGAGCAAGGGCCGGCCGTTGGCGACGGCTATGTGGCGCCGTTCCGGTTCACCGGCCGGCTCGAGGACGTGGTGATCGCGGTGGAGGGCGCCGTGGACAGAGATCCGGCGGCGGAGTTCAGCGCCATTATGGCCGAGCAGTAGTCCCGCTCATGCCCTGGCGAAAATCGGCTGGAGCACTCGAGCAATCGGAAAGGGACGCCCGGACTTCAGGATCCCCTGCGAAGTCGACGTCCATGGCCTTCACGACCCCCGCCGTCCTTCCCGGCGCCGTCTGGTCGCCCCAGTAGAGGTTCGTGCGCGCGATCACCTGGTCCGGAGGCGGTGCCCCCCAAGCCGTCTGGTCCTCTGTTGTGTGGGCGTCGCCGACCAGGGTCGTGTCGTACCCCCGGACGAAGGCGCCGTGGAGTGTCGAGCGGATGCACGCGTCCGTCTGTGCGCCCACGACGAAGAGTCGTCCCACCCCCAGGGCCGACAGCACGGTCTCGAGGGTGGTGTCCTCGAAAGAGTCGCCATACTGCTTGTCAACGAGCGGCTCGCCGTCGATCGGAGTCAGCTCGGGGACGATCCTCCAGGCGTCGCTGCCCCTGGCGCGCGGTCCGCCGGAGTCCTGGACCCAGATCACGGGAACCTGTTCCTGCCGCGCCTTTTGGACAAGGCCGTCGATCTTGGACACCACCGCGTCGCGCTCGTGGTTCGCTTCGACGACGCCAATCTGTAGGTCGACCACGAGGAGTGCGGTGTTCGGTCGATTCTCGAGGGTCGTCATGGCCTCCCCTTCCTCACGCGAGACACCGAGCCCATCGAGGCGAACATACCCACCGACGCCCGGCCGGAACGCAGCTCAGACCTCGGCGCCGTCGAGACGGGTCCGTTCGAGACCGTCGCGCTCCTCGCGCGAGGAGTCGCTCTGCTGGCTCCGCCAAGCCTGATAGCCGCCTTCGAGGTCCGTGACATTCGTCAATCCGAGTTCGACGAGAGCAGCGGCCGCCAGGCTCGACGCGTAACCCTCGTCGCACACGAGGATCACCCGTCTGTGGGGGGCGTCCATCTCCTCCAACCGGTGGGCGCTGGTGGGATCCAAACGCCATTCCAGGACGTTGCGTTCGACGATCTCGGCTCCTTCGAGCGTTCCGTCGCGAACTCGCAGTCCCACCGGACGGATGTCGACCACCAGAGCACCGGCACGTCTCTCCTCCGCCAAGCCGGACGGCACCACTCGCGGGGCAATGAGAGTGCGAGCGTCCGCCAGAGATCTTTCAACCGCCGAGACGTCGATCATTCACCACCAGGCCAGCGTCGTCGGTCCTTGGAGTCGGCGCCCTCGACAGCAGCTCGCCGTGTCACCTCAATCCCGACTTCGTCGTAAAACGACATCTCCCTGAGTGGCGGTGAGTACGCGTGGACGCTGTAGGAAAGGCAGCTCATCGCGACGACGTCGTGCACGACTGCGGGCTCGATCGTGACGGTCCCCCCTGGGCCAACGGTGCGAGAAACAGGAATCGAATCCTCCCAGCGCAGCTCCACGAGCTCCCCACTGATCACCACGAACGCACCTGCCGATCCGCCGTGATCGTGAGGATTCACCCTGGTGCCCTGCGGCCAGCGGAGCACCCACACGTCGTAATCGTTCGTGGCGACCAGCCTCGTTCCGCTCCGTCGCAGCGGATCATCGCCC
The DNA here is from genome assembly GCA_963789235.1 of uncultured Acidimicrobiaceae bacterium. GTDB lineage: Bacteria > Actinomycetota > Acidimicrobiia > Acidimicrobiales > RAAP-2 > Bog-473. Next base: position 630,122 of record CAWBJX010000004.1, read on the forward strand.
AGCCGCGGCAGCCCCGTGACAGCACCGGCCCACCTCTCGGCGATGTCCGCCAGGGCGGTGGTGGCGAGGACTCGGGTCGTGGGGACCAGGGCCGTCGACGCTGCGGTGACGCTCATCACCGTAGTATATCACTAAATACGATTGAAATAGTCAAGTTTGAGTCCGGCAGGCCATCACCCCAGGTCCGAGCCGTAGCACGGGTGACTTAGCTGATAGTTGACCAATTCAGTCGGAGTTGTAAGAATAATGCCGGACAGACGGCCGGCCGTCTTCGAGGAGCCCGATGCGGCCGCTCGAGGACGGCGTCGCGGCACCCGCCGTCTCGAGAGGACAGGCCGCGGAGACGATCACCCTGTCGAACCTGGCAGAGAACGAAGGAGGTCGATGACCACATGTCCGTCTACGACGAGGTCCTGGCAGCCAATGAGGAATATGCGTCCACGTTTGGGTCGACGGGCGAGTTGGCCCTTCCGCCCGCTCGGCACTTCGCCATTCTGACCTGCATGGATGCCAGGCTCGATCCGGCGAAGTACGCCGGGCTGAGCGAAGGTGATGCCCACGTCATCCGCAATGCCGGGGGACGGGCGAGTGATGACGCAATTCGCTCCCTCGTCATCTCCTACAAGCTCCTCGGTACGAGGGAGTGGTTCGTGATTCACCACTCGAACTGTGGGATGGAGTTCTTCACCGACGAAGTCATGCGCGCCTTGTTGGCGAGCAGCCTGGAGACCGCCGAACTCGGTCCCGATGGGTTCCGCGACGTCGGAAGAGGCCCGGGTTCCGCCGAGGCCAACTACATCGATTGGCTCACGATCGCCGACAATGCCCAGAGCGTGGTCGACGACGTCACCCGGATCCGCAATCACCCGCTGGTGCCCGGCAGAATCGTCATCTACGGGTTCATCTACGACGTCGCCACTGGACGGTTGCTGGAGGTCCCCGATGCGACGAAGGCGGGAGTGCCGACCTGAGGCTGGGGATGCCACCGTCGAGTGTCAGAGCTCGGGGGTCGGCGCGCTGCCGGCGACCTTCCACCCCGGCTTGCGAAGCCGATCCATGAGGAGCGGCGGAACGATCCCGATCACGAGTATCCCTCCCAGGACGAGGAGGGCGTAGAGGAGCCGGTTCGAGTGACCGAACTGCGACGGGGCGATGAAGCCGATCATCAGAGCGGCCACCGACGACACGGCGCCGACGAGACAGAGAAGGCCAAGAGCCGGTGCACGGTACCCGCGGGCGCGATCCGGCTGTTTCCGGCGCAGTCGGACCGCTGCGATGAACATCAGCACGTACATGATGAGATAGACCTGTGTGGCCATCACAGCGAACAACCAGTAGTCACGCGAGACGTCCGGTATGAAGGCGTAGAGCAGGGCGATGACGGTGATCACGATCGCCTGTCCCGTCAGGATGCGTGTCTCGATGCCCTTGCGGTTCAGCTTCTGAAAGAAGGGGGGGAGAAAGCCCTGCTCGCGCCCGATCCTGAGCAGCCCCTCGGAGGGACCGTCGAGCCAGGCCATCATTCCGGCCAGTGCCCCGATCGCAAGAGCGATCGCGACCACCGGCACGGCGAAACTGATCCCGAAGTGCGCGAAGAGACTGTTGAAGGCTTGCATGACACCGGCCGTGAAGCTGATCTTCTTCTCGGGGATCACCCATGCGATGGCCAGCGTGGGGAGGATGAAGATGGCGAGGACGAGCGCCATGGCGAGGAAGATGGACCTCGGGAACTCGCGGCCGGGGTTCCGCAGGTCGTCGACATGCACGGCATTGACCTCAATGCCGGCATAGGTGAAGAAGCTGTTGACGACCAGGACGACACTGCCGATACCCGTCCACGCCGGCAGGAGATGGTGCGTGTTCAGCGGGGCCGCCGAGTGGTTTCCCTGCAGCAGGTAGGCGACGCCGAGAGCGACGAGGATTGCCCCCGGGATCAGGGTCCCGATCAGCGTCCCACTCGAGGAGAGCTTTGCCACGAGTCCAACGCCCCGTGAGGAGATGAACACGCCACCCCAGAACAGGACGATGATGACGACGGCGTTGTAGACGCCATTGGCGGCCAGGCTCGGATCGATCACATAGGCGAGCGTCCCGGCGACGTAGGCCAGCAGGGCGGGGTAATAGAAGATCGTCTGGGCGAACTCGCACCAGACGGCCAGAAGCCCCATCGGGGCAGACACGCCTTCTCGCACCCAGTTGTAGACGCCACCCTGCCAGCCGGACGCCAACTCCGCGGCGACCAAGGAGACGGGCACCAGGAACACGAACGCCGGGAGGACGTACAGGAACACCGAAGCGAGACCGAAGACCGACGTGGCCGGTGCGGACCCGAGATACCCGACGGATCCCACCGTCATCATCGCCAACACCGTCCAGGAGAGGTACCGCCGAGGGGGAGCCTTCGCCGTCGCGAGGGCCACTCGGGTCGGTCCGTGGCCGGAGACGGCCCCCCCGGCAACCATCGGCCGCGGTTGTCGGCGTCTTCGTACCCACATGGACGACGGACCCACCTCTTCTCCTCGACCTCACGCCACGTTACGCGGCGCTCGCGACGCCGCCCGACCGTCCCGTGGGAGACTTCGGGTGATCCGTCGAGGGGAACAACGCCGACGTTGCACGCGACCGGTCGCGTGCCTCCGCCGACTCAGGTGAACAGCGACTCGCGACGGCGCACGATGGCGCAGACCCTTTCGTGGTCGGGCGCCTCGAGTCCGAACCGGCAGCTCCGTGCGACGACTCGTCCGTTGATGACGTCGATCGCCCCCGGCAGGACTCGAACTTGCGCCACCGGCTCCGGAGGCCTATCTGATTTGTCCAGCCCGTCGTGCCCGACGGCCCGGTGTTCCCCAGCTCGATCGCCGGTCCGTGTCGTGTCGCCGTCTTTCCGGTGACGCCCATTCGATCGCCGTTCGGATTGCCAGGGCTCCTGTCGAGGCCTGAGCGCGCTGGGTGTTCTGGGACAGATCAGCGTCTGGGGGATGCGAGATCCGAGGCGACCCCGGCTGGCCGGCACAACGGGCGCCGGTTGTGTTCCGCGACTGCATGTCGATAGACGTCGACGTACTCATCGACCATGCGGTCGCTGCCGAACCGCTGGATGGTCATCTCTCGAACTGTCCGTCGGTGGAACTGACCCACTTGCGTTATTGCGGCAGCTGCCGAAGGGACGTCGGACACCACGGAACCCGTCACGCCGTCGATGATGAGCTCCGGCATGGAACCTCGGTCGAAGGCAATAGCCGGTGTGCCACACGCCATGGCCTCCACGACCGAGAATCCGAATGGCTCGTCGAAGTCGATCAGGTGGAGGAGAGCCACGGCACCGCCCAAGAAGGAGGAGCGATCCTCCGCCGCGACAGTTCCGATGAACTGGACTCGATCGCCCTCAAGGCGCGGCATGACCTCGCGCTCGAAATACGCCTCGTCTTGAATGATTCCGGCAATCCGAAGCGGGATTCCCGTCGCTTCGGCGGCATCGATCGCCGCAACCACCCCCTTGTCCGGATGGATGCGTCCGAAGAAGGCCAAGTGGGAGCCAGGATCCGGAGCGAACGTGAAGGCGCCGGTGTCGATCCCGTGGTGAATCGTGGCCGCGTAGCCCAGAGCGGGATGCCTGTCAGCGTCGCTGATCGCGACGTAGAACGCTCCGTCGTTGTACTTGGCGTACACCGGCACAATCTGGGGCGAAGAGAAGCCATGGATCGTCGTAACAACCGGAGTCGGAATCAGCCCGGAGTAGGTGAGCGGCAGAAAGTCGAAGCTGTTGTGGATGATGTCGAACTCGCACGCCCGCTCGAAGACTGGCGAGATGTGCAGGCATTCGGCAACTTTCGGGTCGATGCCTGCGTCCTCCGAGGACGGCAGATGATCGGGACTCCTGTTGATCGAAACCCTCTTGCCCCGGCACGAACAAGCGCGTCACCACTCGCGACCTGTCAGCCGCAATGTGGACCGGGCTGCGACGGACCAGGCTCGGAGCCCGCTGACTCATTGCGAGACGCCGACCTGGGATCGCACGTGCTGCAGCGTCGTGAGGAGAGCCGGCGTCGACTCTGTGCCTGGTTGAGATTGGCGCCATGTTTCTCCAGGCCATCGAAGGCACCCCGGTGGTGGGGTCCCACATGACAACCCCTCCGTCGTTGTGGCCAAGAAACCAGTCGGCCGCGGCGTTGATGCCGTCCAACCACCGTGGGTTGCGGTCGACCTCCTGGGCGCGAGCACACGCATCGGCGAGCGCCGCCGCCTCAATGGGTTGTTGGTCGATCCGAGGTCCATGGTCTTCGGGACCGCTACCACCCACCGGGGTGACGGAGAGATGCCCAAGTCGGGTCTCGCGGTCGAGCAGCCATTCCAAGAGGTCCAATCCCCGCCGTTGGAGGATCGGACGCCCGAGGGCGGAACCGGCAGCGATCATCGACTCAGGGAGGGTCGCGTTGGCGTAGGTGAGCCGCGGCTCGAGCCAGGGCCACCGCCCATGTCGGGTGGTATCGCTCATGGCGTCTGCCGCATCGGACAAGAGGCTGTGGGCAAGCGCGTCATCGGGTTCGACAGTGATCACCTCTGCTGCGCCCAGCACCGCGAACGCCATGGCTCTCGGCCACGGTGAACGTTGCCGCATCGCTCGCCCGAGTCCCTTCTTCGCCAGGTGCCGTATCAGGTGATCGTCGCTGTGCGAGGCGGCAGTGCCCAGCCCCCAGATGCCCTTCCCCAGCAGTCATCGAGCGCGGGGCGATCCTCCCAGGCACCACTTCGGTCCATTCGATTTCGACACCGGCCCTGCGAGTCAAATGCGTCCAGAAGGAAATGCAAGCTGAGCATCGCGAGGTTGCGCATCGCCGCGGTGTGACCTCGTTCCCGAGTGGCGACGACAAGCACGAGGGCCATGTCGTCGCTGCAGTCGCCATGCTCGGGTCTGGGCTCGCTGAAGAGGGCGTGCTCGAACGTGCCGCGCTCGTCGCTCAAATGCATCAGGTGGCCGAAGTCCGGCTCGGGAGCCTCTGGTCGTGAGCTCACACCAGAGCGAGTCGTTCGGTGAGGACGCCATTGGCCAGCTGCAGGTACTCGCCTGGCACCACCGACCGTCCGAGGCCCGGCGCGAGCCGGGACGCCTCTGCGGCCATCTTGGCGGCCAGCTCGGGTCAGGTGAGGACCCTCCGCAGGGCCCGAGCCATTGCGTCAGGGTGATCGTGGTCGACGACCAGTCCGGCGCCGCTCGAGAGCAGTTCGACCGCGTGCGGGAAGGCCGTCGCGACCACGGGGCGCCCGGCGGCGATGGCGTCAACGAGGACGCCGGATGTGACCTGGTCCTTGGAGTCATAGGGCAGGACCACCACCTTGCTGGACTGGATCAACGCCGTGAGCGACGCCACGTCGCGATAGTCGGAGTCGAATGTGACCGACGAGGAGATCCCGTGGCGCTCCGCCTGTTCAATCCGGTCCCGACGGTAAGACTCTCCGTGGGTGGCCAACACCTTGGGGTGGGTCTGGCCCGCCAACCGATAGCGAGGCCGCATCGGGAGGTCGTGCAACGTCCGCATGGCCTCGATCGCGCGTTCGATCCCCTTCCCCGGCCCGATCAGCCCCCAGGTCAGTATCAGGGGACGGCCCACCCGGTCTGGAACGACACGTGCAGCAGGGGTGGCGGCGCCATGGGCGATGGTGATCACTTTGGAAGCGTCGACGTCGAAGGTGTGACAGAGGCGGACCCGGGCCGCCTCTGTCATGACGACCACCCGGTCCGCCAGAGCTGCGACGTCGTTCAGCACGGACCGCTGGTGTGGCGTCGGATTTGCAAGAATGGTGTGGGCGATGACGATGGAAGGGACGTGGAGACCGCCGAGGATCTCGAGCACCTCGTCTCCATCCCTGCCCCCGTAGAGGCCGTACTCGTGCTGCACAACTGCTACATCGAACTCGTTCAGCACGTCCGCACTGGCGACCACGTAGTGCCGTGATCCGTTGACCAGCTGGCCGGCGACCCGGTCGCTGTGCGATGTCTGGCCGTGGGCGTCGACGACCCGCACTACGCCGACCTGGGTGTTGTGCGCCGCGAGTCCGGTCGCCAGCGCCGCGGTGAAGGTGGCCAGACCGCATGCAGTGGCAGGAAAGGAGCTCAAGATCCGAAGGAACTGGCGCGACCATCAAGACCTTCGATGGGCAAGTTCGGGACGCGCACAGATGCTCCTCAACGAGGCTCGGTCGAGGCGTCGAACCTGCACGGGGCGACGTCGGCCGGCGTGGCCGTCCTGCCCAAGCAAAGCGACTCTCCCAAGGGGACGAGGTATCCAGACCACCGCGCCGGGCCGCTGTTCGTTCGTAGGCCCGACATCAATGGTGGTCAACGGCTCAGGAGGTTCCGCCGGAGACAGCGAACCTCAGGACGATCGAGCATTCAGACACGCCCGGACGGCAGCTGATGCGGCCGCTGGGTGCCCCCGCAGGACTTGGACCTGCGCCACCGGCCCCCAAAGGCCCATCTTGGTTGTCCACCCCGACGTCCTCCTCCGCCCGAGAGGTCCTGAGCTGGAACATCAGTTCAAGTGGTTTGTCTTTGTCTCCCGGTAGCGAGCTGGAGATCAGCCCGCCTTCTCGTGTTGCGTCCACCGGCAGCTTCACTACGTCACCGATCGTCCGTTCTCGACCGACGACCTCTCCCAGGGGAAGATCGGCCTGGATGGAGTACCTGGTCGTAGCGGGACCAACGGACGAACCACCGGCCGCCTGCCTCCGCCGATTTCAGGTGAACAGCGACTCGTGACGGCGCACGATGGCGCAGAGCGTTTCGTTGTAGGGCGTCTCGAGTCCGAGCTGGCGGCTCAGTGCGACGACTTGTCCGTTGATGACGTCGATCTCCGATGGCCGTCGGGCGAGATGGTCGAGACGCATCGACGGGCTGGCGTTGGGGATCGTGGCGGCGAAGTCCGACACGTAGCGCAGCGGGTCGTCGAACGAGAACTCGATCCCCTTGGCGACGCCGAGCCGGTGGGCCTCGGAGGCGCAGCCGAGAGCGATCCTCCACGCCTCGGGGTCCGACATCAGCTCGCCCACGGTGACGTCGAAGACCGCGCACGGAGCGCTCAGGGTGACGTTGCAGAGGAACTTCTCCCAGATCATGACGGTCACATCCGCGAAGGCCCGCACGTTGAAGCCGGCGTCGCGCCACACCTGCTCGATTCGTCGGAGCCGGTTCGTCAGGCCACCGTGCATCTCGCCGATCCGGATCAGTCGCATGCCCTCGTGGTGGACGTGACCCGGCTCGGGGATCGACGAGCCGAACCCTTCGGCGATCCCGATCAGGACGTGCTCCTCTGGCACGTGGCGGGCCACCCGCTCGCCGGCACCGAGCCCGTTCTGGAACGCCATGACGATGTCGTCTGGGCCGAGAAGGGGGGCGATCTCCGCCGCCACCTCGTCGACGGCCGAAGCCTTCGTCGCGATCATCCACACGTCGCAGGGCCCGGCGTCATGGGGGAGCGGCCGACGTGGAGGCCGTCGACGACGAAGCTGCCGCCGGCCCCCGAGACGGTCAGCCCGGAGGTCGCAATGGCGTCGATGTGCTCCTGCCATGTGTCGATGGCCCACACCTCGTGCCCGGCCTTTCCGAGATGGCTGGCGTACACCGAGCCCATGGCGCCGGTTCCGACGACTGCGATCTTCATGCGCCCCCGGCAGGACTCGAACCTGCGCCACCGGCTCCGGAGGCCGGTGCTCTATCCGCTGAGCTACGGGGGCGGGCGTTGCCAGAGCAGGGGACGATGCTACTCGTCACGCACCGACGCCCGTCCCGCCACCCTCCGCGTTCTCGGGAGCCGTCACACCCTGCCGTATCCTGCATCCCCATGCCGACGGACCACGACGTGGCCACCGCACCCCCGGAGCCCGGACTCCTGCCGCGGACCGCGTCGGTGGACGAGAAGGGTCACCTCCACGTCGGTGGCATCGACCTCCTCGAGCTGGCCGAGGAGTTCGGCACACCGCTGTTCGTCTACGACGAGGACCACGTGCGCCACGCCTGCCGGGAGGCCGTCGCGGCCTGGGGGGAGGGTGTGGCATACGCCGCCAAGGCCTTCTTGTGCCGGACCATGGCGCGCCTGGCCCACGAGGAGGGTATGCACCTCGATGTCGCCTCCGGTGGTGAGCTCCACGTCGCGCTCTCGGCCGGCGTTCCGGCCGGCCGACTCGTCCTGCACGGCAACAACAAGTCGACGGACGAACTGGCCATGGCGCTGGACCGGGGCGTCGGCCGCATCGTCGTCGATTCCTTCGACGAGATCGCCCGCCTCGGAGGCCTGCTCGACTCGTCCCCCCCGGCACCGGTGCGGCCCAAGGTCCTCGTCCGGGTGACGCCTGGCGTCGAGGCGCACACGCACGAGTTCGTCCGTACGGGGCAGGAGGACTCCAAGTTCGGCTTCTCCGTGTCTTCGGGCGCCGCGGCCGAGGCGGTCGCCGCACTCGAGCTCCTGCCCTCGGTGGAGCTGGTGGGAGTGCACGCGCACATCGGAAGCCAGGTGTTCGAGGCCTCCTCGTTCGAACGGGCCGCCGAGGTGCTGGGCGCCTTCTTCGCGCCGCTCGGGCTGCCCGAGCTCGTCGTCGGCGGCGGCCTCGGCGTCCCCTATGTCAACGGCGAGTCCGCGCCGACCCAGGCCCAATGGGCCGGGGCCACCCTCGCCGCCTGCGCCCAGGCCGGCGTCGACCCCGCCACACGGGTCTCGGCCGAGCCCGGGCGCTCCATCGTCGCCACGGCCGGCATCACCCTCTACACGGTCGGCACCGTCAAGCACCTCCCCGGCATCCGCACCTACGTGAGCGTCGACGGGGGCATGAGCGACAACCCGCGCCCCGTCCTCTACGGCAGCGGTTACGAGGCCTTCCTCCCACGAGCGGCCGCGGCGGCCCGCCCGCGGCCGGTGCGCGTCGTGGGCAAGCACTGCGAGAGCGGCGATCTCGTCGTCCCGGACGCCTTCGTGCCCGACGACCTCGAGGTCGGCGACATCCTGGCCACGCCGGTCACGGGGGCCTACGGCTACGCCATGGCGTCGAACTACAACAAGGTGCCCCGCCCGGCGGTCGTCTTCGTCTCCGGCACCACCGCCCGAGTCGCCGTGCGCCGGGAGACCTTCGAGGACCTCACCTACCTCGACGCCTGACCCTCATTCGGCCTTGAGCAAGGACGCCGCCCTGGTGCGCGACGCCACCAGCGCCGGCCCGACCGCCAGCAGGTTCGCCACCACCAGCGTCCCCAGGGCGATGGCCGCGACCACCCAGGCCGTCACGACCGGGTCGGCCACCACGCCGAGGTTCGACGCGAAGGCGTTCCAGACCAGCCGGCCGGCGGCCACGCCCAGGGGGACGCCCAGCACGATCCCGATGGCGGCGACGGTGGTGGTCTGCCAGGAGACGGACAGTGCAATTTGGCGGCGGACGAAGCCCAGCGACTTCAACAGCCCCATCTCCTGTCGCCGCCGGTTCAGGCTGGACACCAGCATGTGGAGCAGCGTCGCCACCCCGAAGAGCACGACGATCAGCCCGAAGATCAGCGGGAAGTTGACCGCCTCCCCGAAGTTGACCAGGTCGGTGGGCGGGTGGGGGAAGCTCACCTGGGACGGGTACTCCCGGCTCAGGGCGGCCAGTGCCGCCGCACCCTGCGGCCCCGGTGTGGCGCGAACGAGGAAGGCGCCGGAGTCGGCGCCGAGCAACGCGGAGAGGCAGGCGTGGCTTCGGGCGCCGCTGGGACAGACCGGTCCCACCAGTCCGTCGAGGGTGAAGACCGCGCCGGTCCCGAGGGCCGCGCCGTTGAAGTCGGGCGGGAGCACGGTGGTCCCCACGACCCGGAAGCGGCGGATCGTCGTCGCCCCACCGGGCGACGACGATCCCGACAGCGCGACGCGCACCGTCGAGCCGACGCGGGCGCCGACCTGGCGCATCGTCTTCGCGCCCAGCACGACCTCGTCGTCGGCCGCCGGAAGCCGGCCGTCGATCATCGTGATCAGGAACGGGCCCCGCAGGCGCTGCCCCGACACGGCATCGACCTCGTGGCCGTTGATGCTCACGTCGCCGCCGACACCCGCCGTGATGGCCGCCACGCCGGGTCGCTCCAGGTCGTCGAGCAGCCGCTCGTTCTGCGCCACCGAGCCCGTGGTGTTGACCGAGAACCACGCGTCGAAGGCCTGGCCGTACTGGGCCGGTGTGCTGGTGAGGTGGGTCAGGCTCGCCCCGAACACGGCGGTGCCGCAGAGCACCGCCACCGCCAGGACCGCACCGACGAGCGCCGAGCTGACCGGTACGGCGGTGCGGCCGCGTCCCCGTTCCAGGGCGTTGCGGATCCCGATGAGGGCGCTCGGGGAGGCGCCGGACGCGCTCAGGAAGGCGACGACCCGCGACGACCGCATGACCGGGTCGTCGTCGCGTCGCGAGACCAGCCGAGCGGCACGGATGGCGGGCCAGACGCCCAGTGCGAGCACCGCGCCGACCGCCACCGCGCCGCCGCCGATCAAGAGCAGCGGGTCGAAGTCGAAGCCCGGCGTCGGGTCGGCGAGTCTCGCCTCGCCCACCGGGACGAAGAAGGACAGCAACGCCGCCAACAGCACCCCCCCGGCCGCTCCGGTGACGGCAACCGCCAGCGTGCGGGCCATGGTGAGCGTGAACAGCTGGCGGCGGGTGGCGCCGAGGGCGCCCAGGACGGGGTAGTCGTCTGCCTCCAGAGCGGCCTGGCGAGCCAGCGCCTGGGCCAAGACGATGATGCCGACCAGGGCGGCGAGGCCGGTGAGGATCCACCACCCGACCGCCTGGGGTTCGATGGAGGTGGCGATGGAGTCGGCCCGTGCGTCGAGGTCGGTGCCCGAGAGGCCCCCCAGGCTGCGCACCTGGGCCTGGAAGCGGGGAAGGCTGGCGGCACCGTGGCGCAGGCGGAAGATGTACTCGTCGAACACGACGGCCCGCGCGTCGTACTCGCGGGCGAAGCTGCTGGTGGCGTAGAGGTCGTAGGAGGGCGGGCCCGACGTCGTCGGGAACTCGAACTCGGAGACCGAGAAGCCGACTACGTGCAGGGTGACGGTGGGACCGGTGGGGGTGAGCGTGGCGTTGCTCAGCACCGCCGCCCGCTGGGACGAGGCCGCCAACGGGACGCGCAGGACGCTGCCGATGTGCACGCCGAGCGGCTCGAGGTCGTACGAGGCCAGGACCTGGTCGGGGTCCGACTGGTCCGGCAGGCGACCGCTCACCAGCTTGACCACCTGGGTGAGCTGCGCCGGGGGGACCTCGTCGATGGAGAAGTCGTTGACGTTGATGGGCTGACAGGCGCAGGTCGGGGCGCCGACGGCGGGCGCGAGGAGCCGCGTCACCGACGCGACCTCCGGCAGGGACGCGGCGCGGGGGACCGGGCCGGCGCTGTAGAAGAAGGCGTCGTAGCCGTGGGCCGCCTCGAAGCGGGGGAACGCCGTGGCGGTCCGGCGGGCGGTGGCCGCGCCGGCCAGCACGAGGCCGACCACCACCGCGATGAGGAGCGTCAGGGCCAGCCACGAGCGCCAGCGATGCCGTACGCCGGCCCGGAGCATCAGTCGGAGAAACGGCACGGCACCTCCCGGGCGCCAGTGTGACCCGGACGCCGGCGGTTGCTCAAGGGAGCCAGCCTGCGGACGCGGCATGGTGGTAGCACCACTCGCCCCGGCACGCTCGCCACCTGCACAACGCCGACACGACGGGGTGCGCTGGGCCGGCGGAGAGGGCGGGTCGCCGCACGGGCAGCCTGTACCGTTTGGAGGTGACCGCGGAGGAGGCCAGCGCAGTGGCGGGCGGGCGCGCCCACCCGCACATGCACCCGGCCCCGACCGTCCGTGTCGCCCTGCTCGGGTGCGGGAACGTCGGCGGTGCGCTGGCCGAGATCCTGCTCACCCGCAACGACGACGTCGCCGCCCGCACCGGCATCCGGCTGGAGCTCGTCGGCATCGCCGTGGCCAATCCGGAGCGCCCGCGGGCCGTCCATCCGGGCGGACCTGATCGGGACCGATGCCGCCGCGCTGGTCGCACGGGACGACGTCGACGTGGTGGTCGAGGTCATCGGCGGGCTCCACCCGGCGCACGAGTTGGTCGAGACGGCCCTGCGCAACGGCAAGCCCGTGGTCACCGCGAACAAGGCGCTCCTGGCCACCTGCGGCGCCGAGCTGGCCGACGTGGCCGCCGCCGCGGGTGTGGACCTGCTCTACGAGGCGGCGGTGGCCGGGGCCATCCCAGTCATCCGGCCGCTGCGCGAGTCGCTGGCCGGTGAGCAGATCGTCCGGGTCATGGGGATCGTCAACGGGACGACCAACTACATCCTCACGCGCATGGAGGAGGAGGGCGACAGCTACGACGACGTGCTGCGCGAGGCGCAGGAGCTCGGCCTGGCCGAGCGCGACCCCACGGCGGACGTGGAGGGCCACGACGCCGCCGCCAAAGCGGCCATCCTGGCTGCGCTCGCCTTCGGCAGTGACGTGGTCGATGCGGACGTGCACCGCGAGGGCATCAGCGGTGTCAGTGCGGCCGACGTCGCCTACGCCAGCCGGCTCGGATACTCGGTCAAGCTCCTCGCCATCGCCGAGCTGATCGACGGTGGGCCGGAGGTCTCGGTCCGTGTCCACCCGGCGATGGTGCCCAAGACGCACCCGCTGGCCGCGGTGCGGGGGGCCTTCAATGCCGTGTTCGTCGAGGGCGCCGTCAGCGGCGAGCTCATGCTCTACGGCCGTGGTGCCGGGGGCGGCCCGACCGCCAGCGCCATGCTGGGTGATCTGGTCGACGCCTCGCGCAACCTGCTCGCCGGTGCACCGGCCCCGGCGCCGAAGCGCACGAGCACGACGGTGCGGTCGCAGAACGACATGCATTCCGCGTTCTACCTGAGCATGGACGTGGCGGACCGGCCCGGCGTCCTGGCCGCGGTGGCCAAGATCTTCGGGGACCACAACGTCTCCATCCGCGCCATGGAGCAGGTGGGCCTGGCCGAGGAGGCCCGGCTGATCTTCCTCACCCACGTGGCGCGGGAGGGCGACCTGCTGGCCACCATCGACGAGCTGCGCCGGCACCAGGCGGTGGATCGGGTGAGTGGCGTGCTCCGCGTCATCGGCGAGCAGGACGGCGGCACGCCGTGACCACCGGCTGGCGCGGCGTCATGGAGGAGTACCGCCGCTTCTTGCCCCTCACGGACACGACGCCCGTCGTCACGCTGCTCGAGGGCGGCACGCCGCTGGTACCGGCCCCCCGCCTCTCCGAGCGCGTGGGGGCGCGGGTCTGGCTCAAGGTCGAGGGGGTGAACCCCACCGGGAGCTTCAAGGACCGAGGTATGACCATGGCCATCTCGATGGCGGTGGACGAGGGCGCCAAGGCGGTGGTGTGCGCGTCGACGGGCAACACGTCGGCCTCCGCCGCCGCCTATGCCTCGAAGGCGGGCCTCGCCTGTGTGGTCCTCATCCCCGACGGCCACATCGCGCTGGGCAAGCTGGCGCAGGCCCTCATGCACGGCGCGCGGGTGCTGCAGGTGCGGGGGAATTTCGACCAGTTGCTCACGATCGTGCGGGACCTGCCGAACCACGCGCCCATCACGGTCGTCAACTCGGTGAACCCGCACCGGATCGAAGGGCAGAAGACGGGCGCCTTCGAGATCGTCGACGTCCTGGGTGACGCACCCGACGTGCACTGCATCCCGGTGGGCAACGCCGGGAATATCTCGGCCTACTGGCGCGGTTATCTCCAGTACAAGGAGGCGGGCCGCTCCACCAAGCTGCCCCGCATGATGGGGTTCCAGGCCGCCGGCGCGGCGCCCATCGTCCTCGGCCACCCCGTGGAGCATCCCGAGACGATCGCCACGGCGATCCGGATCGGGAACCCGGCCGGCTGGTACTCGGCCACGGCCGCCGCCTCGGAGTCGGGAGGCTCCATCACGGCGGTCACCGACGACGAGATCATGGACGCCTACACGTTCCTCGCCCGGCAGGAGTCCATCTTCTGCGAGGCGGCCTCCTCGGCATCGGTGGCCGGGCTGATCAAGCAGGGCGTGCCGGAGGGGTCGACCGTTGTGTGTGTGTTGACCGGGCACGGACTGAAGGACCCCGACCTGGCCATCAAGGCCATCTCGGTGCCCGCTGTGATCGACCTCGACCTCGATTCGGTCCTGGCTGAGATCTCGCTCTGAGCACGGCGAGGCCGGTCGGGTAGCAGAGTGACCTGCGGGAACGGGGGGTGTGTTGGCATACCCCCCACCTTCCCGCTACAGTGTCTACATCCCCACTGCGCTTCGAAGCGCTCTCCGCGGGTACAAGCGGTCCCGGGAGAGCACCACGCAGTGGTGATCCGGGGGAGGGAATTCACACGCGATTCCCTTCTCCTCCTTTGAAATTCCCTTGCCGTGCGCCGGACGAATCCGGGCCGGCGATAACCCTCCCAGAAGAGGAGCCCGATGACTGCGGAACAGCAGCTCGAACGATCGGTTCTCGAAGGCAAGGAGCGCGACGAGCTCAGTGCCATCGCTCAGGCCATGTCGCTCAAGACGACCAGCCGGACCAAGAAGGCCGACATCATTGACCGGATCCTCGACGCAACCGGAGTGACCTCCGGGACACCCGCGCCGGGATCCAACAACGGGGATGCGGACCACGCCGAGGGCAACGGCACCAGGCCGTCCCGGCGCTCGCGGTCTGTCCCCGCCGACGCCGAGGCCAGCGACGACACCGACGCCTCCGGGCCTGGCTCCGGCGACGCCCAGGCCGACGGCGGTCCGGCGACGGTCGCGGCCGAGTCCGAGGCCGCCGTCCCTGCGGCCACCACCTCAACCGAGGTGGCCGACCCCGGCGGTTCGGGACCGGCCGTCTTCGTGGAGCCGCCCGAGCTGCCCGACGGCTCCGACCACTCGCCCCGTCAGAACGGCCAGAACCAGAGCCCGAACCAACAGGGCAATCGAAACCGCCAGAACCAGAACAACCAGAACCGCAGCCAGACCGAGGGCGACGTGGGCAACCGGCGCAGCCGCCGGCGCCGGGGCCGCGACCGCGGCCAGGGCGGCGAGCTCCAAGGCGGCGGCCAGGAGCAGCCCTACTCGGGCGAGCTGGTCGAGGTGAAGGGCATGCTGGACCTGCGCGACGAGGGCTACGGGTTCCTGCGCTGCGAGGGGTACCTGCCCTCGCCCAAGGACGTCTACGTGTCGATCAGCCAGGCCCGCCGCTTCGCGCTGCGCCGTGGCGACTACGTCGAGGGCGCGTGCCGTCCGGCGTCGAACAACGAGAAGTACCCCGCGTTGCTGCGCATCGACTCCATTTCGGGCCTCGACCCGGAGGCAGCCCGTAACCGGCCCCGCTTCGAGGACCTCACACCCTTGTTCCCCGACTCGCGGCTCAATCTCGAGATGCCCGGTGACAAGGACAACCTGACGGCGCGCATCGTGGACCTGCTCTCGCCGATCGGCAAGGGGCAGCGCGGCATGATCGTGTCGCCCCCCAAGGCCGGCAAGACCACGGTGATGAAGCAGATCGCCCACTCCATCGAGGCCAACAACCCCGAGGTGCACCTGATGGTCCTCCTCGTCGACGAGCGTCCCGAAGAGGTGACGGACATGCGCCGCTCTGTGAAGGGCGAGGTCATCGCCTCGACCTTCGACCGCCCGGCCGACGAGCACACACAGGTGGCCGAGCTGGCCATCGAGCGGGCCAAGCGGCTCGTCGAGATGGGTCGGGACGTCGTCATCGTCCTCGACGGCATCACGCGTCTTGCCCGCGCGTACAACCTGGCCGCTCCGGCAACGGGTCGGATCATGTCCGGTGGCGTCGACTCCGGAGCGCTCTACCCGCCCAAGAAGTTCTTCGGCGCGGCGCGCAACGTGGAGGAGGGCGGTTCGCTCACGATCCTGGCCTCCGCGCTGGTGGAGACCGGCTCCAAGATGGACGAGGTCATCTTCGAAGAGTTCAAGGGCACCGGCAACATGGAGCTTCGCCTCGACCGCCGACTGTCGGAACGCCGCCTGTACCCGGCCATCGACGTCAACGCCAGCTCGACCCGTCACGAGGAGCTGCTCTTCGAACGAGGCCAGCTCCAGCAGGTCTGGAAGCTGCGCCGGGTGCTCAACGCACTGGCCAGCGACGGCAAGGAGGCCGCCGGCCTGGAGCTGCTCATGGACAAGATCCGCACCACATCGAGCAACGACGAGTTCCTGGCGGAGATCGCCAAGGGCCCCGGCACCTGATCGGCACGGCGTCGTTGCGAAGGGACACTCCGCCCGCGCCCCTACACTGGTCCGACAGATCGACATTGGAGACACCATGAAGCCCGACATCCATCCCGACTACGTAGAGGCGACGGTCAAGTGCTCGTGCGGCAACACGTTCACCACGCACTCGACCAAGGCCGATCTCCACGTCGAGCTGTGCAACGAGTGCCACCCGTTTTTCACCGGCAAGCAGAAGCTGGTCGACTCCGGTGGACGGGTGGAGCGCTTCCAGCGGCGATATGGCGAGCGCAAGGGCAAGGCCAAGGCGAAGGCCGCCCCGGCGGCGCAGGACTGACCCGGCTGGGCCGGTGGGTAGCGCCGCCGGCGCCGCCCACCCTCGCCCGAGCGAGCACCGCGGCGGAGAGCCATGTTCGATGACCGGATGGCCGCGCTCGAGGCGGAGTACGACGCCGTCGAGGCGGAGCTGGCCGACCCGGTCAGCCTCCGCGATGCAGACCGCCTGCGCGACCTGTCGCGCCGCCACAAGGAGCTCGGCGAGATCGTCCGCGCCTGGCACGACCTGACATCGGCCGGCGAGGACGTCCGCACGGCCCGCGAGATGCTGACCGAGACGTCCGGCGACGAGCGCGAGCTGATGCGCCAGGAGGTCGACGACGCGGAGGCGCGGGTCAAGGTGCTCGAGGAGCGCATCCAGACGCTGCTCTTGCCCAAGGATCCCAACGAAGGGCGTAACGTCATCATGGAGATCCGTGGCGCCGTCGGGGGCGACGAGGCGAACCTCTTTGCCCGGGTGCTCTACGACATGTACCTGCGTTACGCGGGCATGCAGAAGTGGAAGGTCGAGGTCCTCTCCGAGGACGCGTCGGACAAGGACGGTATCAACGAGGCCGTCTTCCTCGTCAAGGGCCCCGACGCCTACGTCCGCCTCGAGCACGAGGGCGGCACCCACCGGGTGCAGCGCGTGCCGGTGACCGAGGCCAAGGGCAGGATCCACACCTCCACCGCCACCGTCACCGTGCTCCCCGAAGCGGACGAGGTCGAGATCGACATCGACCCCAACGACCTCAAGATCGACGTCTACCGGTCGACCGGTCCGGGCGGTCAGTCGGTGAACACCACCGACTCCGCCGTGCGCATCACGCACATCCCGACCGGGACCGTCGTCGCCATGCAGGACGAGAAGAGCCAAATCCAGAACCGGGCCAAGGCGATGGTGGTGCTGCGGTCCCGCCTGCTCAAGGCCGAGCAGGACCGCCAGGCCGCCGAGATGTCCGCCCAGCGTCGGGGCCAGGTCGGCGCGGGCAGTCGCACCGACAAGATCCGCACCTACAACTACAAGGAGAACCGGGTCACCGACCACAGGATCAACCTGACCCTCTACAAGCTGGACCAGGTCCTGGCGGGTGACCTCAGCGAGCTGACCGACGCACTGATGGCCGACCAGCGGGCCCGTCAACTGGCCGGCGAGGAGGACGGCGCCGGGTGACGCGGCGGGAGCTGACCGACGAGCTGACCGCCGGGCTGGGCGGGGCCCGTCACGAGGCCCGCTTCATCGTCGACGAGGTGTTCGGATCCATCGCGTGCCCGGGCGTGAGCCCCGACGCGGGCGAGGTTCCCGCCGGCGCCTTGCGGGCGGCGCGCGCCATGGCCGGGCGCCGGGCGGCGGGCGAGCCGCTGCAGTACGTCTTCGGGCACTGGCCGTTCCGCCACCTCGACCTCCTCGTCGACCGCCGCGTGCTGATCCCGCGCCCCGAGACCGAGCAGGTCGTCGAGGTGGCGCTGGCCGAGGGCCGGCGCCTGCACCGGCTGGCCGACGCGGACCCCGGTCGAGGCAGCCGGTCGGGCCTCGTGGTCGTCGACGCCGGGACGGGGAGCGGGGCCATCGCACTCGCCCTGGCGAGCGAGCTGGCCCCGGGCGTCCTGCGCGAGGTCTGGGCTACCGACGTCAGTGCCGACGCTCTCGAAGTGGCGGCAGCCAACGTGGAGGCGCTTCGGGCGTCGTGCGGGGCGCAGCCTCTTCCCCGTATCGAGCTCGCCGAGGGAAGCTGGCTCGAGGCGTTGCCGGCCTGGGCGCGGGGCGCGGTCGACCTCCTCGTCGCCAACCCGCCGTACGTGTCCGCGGGCGAATGGGCCGGGCTGGCGTCCGAGGTGCGCGGCGGAGCCGCGCCGTGCCCTCGTCGCCGGGCCGGGGCGCGATGGCACGCCCGGGCTGGCCGACGTGGAGGCGTTGCTCGAGGAGTGCCGGGTCTGGCTGCGGCGGCCGGGCAGCGCCGTCGTGGAGCTGGCACCCCATCAGGCCGAGCCCGCGGCCAGGCTCGCGCGCCGTCTCGGCTACGACGAGGTCGGGGTCGAGCCTGACCTCGCGGGGCGGCCACGCGCCCTGGTCGTACGGGCCGGCGGCTGATGGGGGCCGGCGCCCGGGATCGGGCGGGGGACGAGGGCGCCCCCGGGGCTGGGGGCGACGCCGGAGTCCCGGCCCATCCCCCGCTGGTGGGGACCGGAGCGGGCGAGGTGGTCGACGCTCTGGAGGCGGGTTCGATCATCGCCGTGCCGGCGGTGGGCGGCTACAGCCTCGCCGTGCGCGCCGGCTCACCCCAGGCCGAGGCGGGGCTGGTGGAGTTGGCGGCCGACCCCGACGGGCCCCACTTTGCGGTCGGCCACGCGGACGACGTGCGTGCGCTGACCTCGGGTTGGAGCGACGAGCTGGGCCGGCTGCTCGAACGCTGCTGGCCCGGCCCGGTGGAGGTGTTCCTGTCCGCGGCCGGCGCCGCGGCGCCGGGTCCTGGCGAGGCCGGCGCCGGGACGGGTGTGTGGGCGGCCGTCGTGGGCATGCCCGATGGCCGGTCGCTGCGCCGGCTCTGCCGCGAGCACGGCCCGTGGCGCACGGTGCCGCTGCGCTTCACCGAGGCCGCTGAGGTGACTCGGGCCTTCGAGGCCGCGGACGTGGCACTCGTGGTGGACGGAGGACGCCGCGACGGGCCGCCTCCGACGCTGGTGGACGCGACCGTGTCGCCGATCCGGGTCCTGCGCGAGGGGGCACTGCCGGCCTCCTTCATCGAGGGGACGATGCTCATGAGCACGCGCCGGCGTCTGTTCTCGCGGCAGAGGCCCCCACCGTCGGGCTGAGCACCCCTGGGGCGGCCGCCCGTCTACCGCTCGACCGGCCGCAGGGAGCTCACGGAACGACGCGCCTCCCAGTGGCCGCGGCCGAGGGCCGTGAAGTGGGCGGGGCGGTCGGTCAACGCATGGGTGGCCAGCCACAGCCGCTTGAGGTGCCGCTTGTAGCCGTGGGCGACATCGTCCTCGTAGGCGGTGCGACCGTGGAGCACGTGGTAGTTGTTGATGAATTGCATCTCGCCTGGTTGGAGGTCCATGTAGACGTTGAAGTCGGGGTCGTTGGCCGAGCGCGGAGACCCTGGCGATGGCCTCTCGGGTGGTGGGGCTCAGCCGCGGCGCCTCGGGGTGGCGCTGCGAGGCCAGGATGTACTGGGGGATGAAGCGGACGAACAGCCGGCCGCCGTGCTCGGTGAAGCCCGGCACGCTGTAGAACCCCGGGGCGCCCTCGGCCTGCTCGCCGCGGCCGTCGTAGGGCAGTGGTTCGTAGAGGGCGGCGGCAAGGTCGGGGGACTCCCGCACGAGCTGGTTGTGGATCGCCACCGCGTTGGCGACGCACGACAGGCCGCCCGACCGTGCGGTGCGCAGGCAGAGCAAGCCCACCAGGTCGGAACCGTCGGTGTGGTAGTCGAGCGCGATGCCGCCGAGCTCGTTGCCGCGCACGGTGGGATCGTCGATCGTCTTGCCCTGGTCGGTGACGTCGCCCAGGACATGGCCGTACTTGTTCTGCGCCCAGGGCTCGCCGAGATGCAGCCCGATGCCCCAATAGAGCAGGGTGAGGTCGTCGTCGTCGTAGCGTTCGGTGTCGAGTGTGGCGATGCGAGCGAAGCCGCGGCCGTTGAGGAGGACGTCGACGACGTCGTCGAGCTTGGCCGCCAGCCCGTCCAGCGGGAAGTCGTCCCGCTCGAGCTGCAGAGGGTCGCCGCTCTTGGCCTTGGCCGTCACCAGCGCCGCGTCGAGCTCCGTGTGGTCCCGTGCGCTGAGCCGCAGCGTCCACGCCTCGGGTTCGGCCACGTCGGACGACCGCCACTCCGCCGCCGGTTCGAGCTCGTGGAGTTCGATGATGTCGGTGTCCATGTCGGCTCCTTTCGCCTCAACCGGCCCGTTGCGAGCCGGCGTGCCGCCCGCCGCGGACCAGGCGACCGGGCAGCGCTCCCGTCGGCTCGCCGTCGCGGTAGGTGACCTCCCCGGCCACGATGGTGGCGCGGTAGCCACGGGAGCCCTGCAGCAGCCGCTTGCCCCCCGCCGGCAGGTCGTAAGCCATGACGGGCGCCTCGCAGCGCAGGTGGTCGAAGTCGATGACGTTGAGGTCCGCCCGCATCCCCTCGGTGACGACACCGCGGTCGGTCAACCCGACGGCACGGGCGTTCGAGCTCGTGAGCTGGCCCACCACCCAGCCCACCTCCATCCTGCCGTGCGAGCGGTCGCGGGCCCAGTGGGTGAGCGCGTAGGTGGGGAAGCTCGCGTCGGAGATGATGCCCACATGGGCGCCGCCGTCGCCCAGCCCGAAGAGCGTGTCGGGGTGGGCGAGCATCTCGCCGCACGCGTTCAGGTCGCCCTGGGCGTAGTTGGAGAACGGGACGAGGAGGAAGTTGCGCCCGCCGTTCTCGGTCAGGAGGTCGAGGGTCAGCTCACCGGGGTCGACGCCGCGTGCCTCGGCCAACCGCTGCACGCTCTGCTCGGGAGCGGGCTCGTAGTCGGGCACCTCGCCCAGAGGGAACATGCGGCGGTAGTCGGCGAGGCGGCGCCCGGGGCCGTCGGGGCCCTCGTCCGCCAGCAAGCGGGCCCGGAACGCCGGATCCCGCAGCGCTCGCACCTGGGCCTCGAGCGGCTGCCCGGAGACCTCGCGGAAGGCGGGGTGACCCGAGAAGGGATGGAAGGAGGACTGCAGACCGAGCAGCAGCCCGATGGGCCGGGGCGCCACCTGGCCCCGGATGGGCAGGCCGTCGGCCGCCGCCTGCTCGATCTGGGCCAGGAGGTCACGCCACGCCTCGGGCCGCTGGTGGCTCTGGGCCAGCGAGACCGACAGCGGGCATCCGGTCAGCTCGACGAGCCGCCGGATCATGGCGAACTCGGCGACGGGATCGGGCCAGAAGTCCGAGATGAGTTCCACCACCCCGTGCCCGGCGTCCGCCACGCCGAACGCGATCGCCTCGAGCTCGTCGGCCCGGGCCCGCAGTGACGGTGTCGGGTCGCCGGTCGCAGTCCGGTGGTTCAGCGTGCGCGAGGTCGAGAAGCCGACGGCGCCGGCCCGCATCGCCTCGGTGGCCAACCGCCGCATGGACGCCGCGTCCTCGTCCGAGGCCTCCTCCAGGCGGGCGGCCCGCTCACCCATGACGTAGAGGCGCAGCGCGCCGTGAGGGAGTTGGGCGCAGAGATCGATGTCGTGGGGCCGCCGTTCGACGGCGTCGAGATACTCGCCGAAGCTCTCCCACTGCCAGTCGATGCCTTCGTCGAGCACCGCTCCGGGGATGTCCTCCACCCCCTCCATGAGGGAGATGAGGCGGTCGTGTGCGTCGGCCCGCACCGGCGCGAACCCGACGCCGCAGTTGCCCATGACCGCGGTCGTCACCCCGTGCCAGCTCGACGGCGCGAGACGTGAGTCCCACGTGGCCTGGCCGTCGTAGTGCGTGTGGATGTCGACGAAGCCGGGCGTCACCAGCATGCCGCAGGCATCGATCTCCTCGTGGCCCGGCGCGGCCACCGTCCCGACGGCGGCAATGGTCTCGGCGTCGACGGCGATGTCGGCCAGCACCGGCTCGCCGCCCCGGCCGTCGGCCACGTGGCCACCCCTGATCACAAGGTCGTGTGCCATGCCGTCGCTGCCCCTTGCCCTCCCCGGTGGCGGGGAGATAGTTAGACCAATCTAACCATATCTGGGTGCACCGGGCCAGGCGGCGGTTTGGTCCATCCCGGATCGCCGAGGCGTGCATCCCGGATCGCCGAGGCGTGCCCGCGCTGCGTCAGCCGTCGAGCACCACGGTGCCGTCGGGCCCGAGCACGCCCGGGCGGCCGATTCCTTCCTCCGCGCACAAGAGCGCCAGCGTGTCGCGATCGGCGACGTTGCCCCAGGCCCGGGTGCCGTCGGGCGTCCGGCAGGCGAGGATCCCGCGCTCGGGCTCACCCTCGCGGTCAAAGGTGACCGTGTAGGTCTCGACGCGCACCGGCCCGGTGGCGCCGGGGTCGATCGCACACCGGGGCAGGGCGTCGACCTCGGGCTGGAGGTCGCGCCAGGCGAACGGCTCGGAGCCCTGATGCGCCGGCGGTCGCGAGGCGTAGATCCCGAGTGAATGCTTGGTGGCGTACCAGCCGAGCCCGGTGACGAGCGCCGCCGTCCCCGGCGCGGCGCGCAGGGCGCCGACCGCGCGCGCGATGCCGTGGGAGGTGTAGTTGTTCCCCGGCCCGCCGCCGAACGTGAGCCCGCCCGTCAACGTGAGGGGCCGGTCCGGATCGTCGACCGCCAGCCCGAGCTCCGCTGCGGCCATCTGCACCACGACGGGGAAGCACGAATAGAGGTCGATCCACGCCACGTCGTCGGTGCCGAGCCCGGCCTGCTCGAGGGCGGCGGTGCCGGCGAGCCGGATGGCGGGGGAGCGGTGCAATTCGGGGCGCTGCGAAAGGAACCAATGATCGTGGGCGTCCGCGCCGGCGAGGGGGAAGACCCAGCGCTCCTCGGGCACGCCTGCGCTGCGGGCCGCCTCCACCGAGCACACAATGGACCCGGCTCCCTGGTCGACCTGCATGTTGGCCGTGCACAGCTTCGGATAGGGGAACGAGACCATGCGGTTGCCCGGGCCGGAGCGGACGATCTCGTCCGCGGTGCGCGCCGTGCGGATCCAGGCGTCGGGATTGCCGGCCGCCACGTGACTGAAGCGCGACCACAGTGCCCCGAAGCGTGCGGCGTGCTCGTCGAGGGTCCACCCGTTGGCGGCGCGCAGGGCGTTCTCGAGCAAGGGGTAGGCATGGACCGGGAGGAGCACGCCCCGGTTCACCTCGAGGTCGCTGGCACCCGCCTTCTCCACACCGAAGAGGACCGGTGCTGGTGTCCCCTCGGGCTGGCTCGCCCACGTGAGCCAGGGCCGCGCCGGGTCGCGGCGAGCCAGGGCGCGGGCGTACATGGCCTCGGCACCAGTGATGAGGACGACGTCGAGGTCGCCCCCGCTGATGGCCCGACACGCATCGTGCATGAGGGCCTGGGGGGCATTGCCCCCGACGGCCGAGACCATCAGCTGTGCCGGCCCGTCGCCCTCGCCGAGGCCGAGGCGTTCGGCCACGAGCTGGGCGGGGTTGACCGTGTGCCACCCCAGTGACGCGACGACCCGGATGCTGTCCGCCCGCCGGATCAGGCCGTGTCCGGCGGGGGCGCTGGCACCGGCCGCCACGCCGTCGCAGTCCTCGGCGGCGGCCCGCAGCGCCGCCGTCATGAGCTCGAGCGGTTCGGGCCGTTCGGTGGGAGCCAGGCCGGCGTGGGGGGGCGTCATGACCTGGCCGACGCCCACGACGACGGGGGTGCGGGGGTCGAGGGCCATGGACCGGGCAGCGTACCGGTTCACGCCCCGGGGCCTGCGTGGGCCGCCGGTAGACTCGATTCCCATGCGCGTCGCCGTCGGCTCGGATCACGCAGGGTTCGACCTCAAGGAGATCTTGAAGACCGAGCTGGCTGCGCTCGGCCACGAGGTCGAGGATCATGGAACGGACGTGCCGAGAAGGGCCGTCGACTACCCCGACTTCGGGGCCCTGGTGGGACGGGCGGTCGCGGGAGGTGCGGCCGATCTCGGCGTCTGTGTCTGCGGGACCGGCAACGGCATCGCCATGGCGGCGAACAAGATCGCCGGGGTCCGGGCGGCCGTGGTCCATGACGTCACCACGGCCACGCTGGCCCGGCGCCACAACCACGCCAACGTGGTCTGCGTCGGTGCGCGTACGACCGGCGCCACCGTCGCCGTGGACGCGCTCACCGCATTCCTGGCCGCGTCCGAGGAGCACGGACGCCACGACCGGCGTGTCGAGAAGCTGGCGGGCCTCGAACGGGAGCTCGTCCACCCGATTCCAGCCGAAGGGACTCCATGAGCAGCTACGACACCGCGCTGGCCGCCGACACCGAGGTGGCCGACCTCGTCGGCCACGAGCTCGAACGCCAGCAGACGACCCTGCAACTCATCGCCTCGGAGAACTTCACCTCCGCTGCCGTGTTAGCCGCCTCTGGCTCGGTGCTGACGAACAAGTACAGCGAGGGCTATCCGGGCCGGCGCTACTACGGCGGCAACCGCATCATCGACGAGGTCGAGGACCTGGCTCGCGCACGCGCCACGGCTCTCTTCGGCGCCGAGCACGCCAACGTGCAGCCGCATGCCGGCGCCAACGCCAATCTCGCCGCCTACCTGGCGCTGGTCGAACCGGGGGCCACGATCCTGGCCATGCGGCTCGACCACGGGGGCCATCTCACGCACGGGTCGCCCGCCTCCATCGTCTCGAAGTTCTGGCGTTTCGTCTCCTACGGCGTCACACCTGAGTCACACGACGAGTCCAATCCGGGCGAGGTCATCGACTTCGACCAGGTCGCCCACCTGGCCAAGACCGCGAAGCCCGCCCTCATCGTCGCCGGCTCGACGGCGTACGCCCGCGTCATCGACCCCCGGCCCTTCCGGGAGATCGCGGACTCGGTCGGGGCGCTCTTCATGTTCGACGCCGCCCATCCGGCCGGCCTCATCGCCGGCGGGGTGCACCCGAGTCCGGTGGGTGTGGCCGACGTCGTCACCCTCACCACACACAAGACCTTGCGGGGCCCGCGTGGCGGGGCGATCCTGTGCGGCCACGACCTGGCCAAGCGGATCGACAGCGCGGTGTTCCCGGGCCTGCAGGGCGGACCGCTCGAGCACGTCATCGCGGCCAAGGCGGTCGCCTTCGCGGAGGCGGCCAGGCCGGAGTTCCGGAGCTATGCGGCGCAGGTCGTCGCCAATGCCGCGGCACTGGCCGATGCGCTCTCCGGGCATGGGTTCCGCCTGGTCTCGGGCGGCACCGACAACCACATGCTCCTCGTGGACCTGCGGCCGTTCGACGCAGAGCTCACCGGCAAAGAGGCACAGGAGGTCCTGGACCGGGCCGGCATCACCTGCAACCGCAACACCATCCCGGACGACCCGCGCTCGGCCTTCCTCACCTCGGGCCTCCGCCTCGGGACGGCCGCCGAGACGACGGCGGGCATGGGGACGGCCGAGATGCAGATGGTCGCCGATCTCATCGTGCGCACGCTCAAGGCACGCTCCGACGAGGACGAGATCGCCGCCGTGCGCTCCGAGGTCGGCACCCTGTGCGGCGCCTTCCCGCCGTACCGCGACCTCGTGGACTAGCGCGTGCCCGACATCGGCTGGTACGGCCTGGTCCTGGTGATCGCCGCGGGCGCCACGGCCGCGCTGACGATCCCAGCCCGGCGCTTCGCGGTCCGAGTGGGCTATGTCGCTCATCCGGGCGAGCGCACCGTGCACACCAAACCGATCCCCTACGGCGGCGGTGCCGCCATGTTCATGGGATTCCTGGTCGCCGTGCTGGGAGCGTCCGCCGTGCCCCAGCTGCGGCCCATCTTCCAGGACTCCCCGGAGATGACCGGTGTGGTGCTCGCCGCCGGCGCGATGTTCGCAGTCGGGTTGATCGACGACGTCCGGGACATGTCGGCGCCGGCCAAGATCGCCGGACAGGTCCTCGCAGCCAGCATCTTGTACTTCAGCGGTGCGACGATGTACGAGCTCAAGATCCCGCTGGCCGGCTTCTTCGTCCTGACCCCCGGCATCATCCCGCTGATCACGGCCGTCTGGGTCATCGCGCTCACCAACGCGGTCAACCTGATCGACGGACTCGACGGCCTCGCCGCCGGCGTGGTGGCGATCGGCGGCGGCGCCCTCGCGGTCTACGGGATCCGCCTCATGGGTCTGGGTCTCCTGCCTGGCGACAACATCGGACCGCTGGTGGCCGTCATCGCGTGCGGGATCTGCCTGGGGTTCCTCCCCTTCAACTTCAACCCGGCCCGCATCTTCATGGGTGACGCCGGTGCCCACTTCCTCGGGCTCCTCATGGCCGCGTCCACCATGGTCATCGGCGGCCGCGTGCCCACCGCCGTGCCCATCAGCGGTGTCACCTACTTCTTCTTCGCACCACTGTTCATCCCCATCCTGATCCTCGGGGTTCCGCTGGTCGACATGGCCTTCGCCTTCGTCCGACGGACGGCGCGAGGCAGGGGGTTCGACACCCCGGACAAAGAGCACATCCACCACCGCCTGCTGCGTCTCGGACACGGCCCCCGCCGGAGCGTGATCATCCTGTGGGCCTGGACGGCGATTCTCTCCAGCTTCCTCCTGTTCCCGCTCTTCGTGCACCAGGTCAACGCGTTCATCCCCATCGGGGCGGCTGCCCTCGGCGTGGGCCTCTACACCTTCTTCCACCCCGGCCTTCGTCGGGGCAATGGAGACGACGAGGACGAGGGTCGCGACCAGGGAGTTTCCCCCGAGGAGGAGGCCCGGCCGGTGAGCGAGGTGGTCAGGTTTCCCTCGTGACCGTTTGGACGCCATCTGGGCCGGGATGCGATGATAAGCGCTGTGTACCCCGTCCACCTCGCCTCGTTCGATGCCGCCGTTGCGGCGGCGCGGACGACGGACTCCGGCGCGCCACGCACCGCGTAAGGGGGCAGAAGTCGTATGCGTGGTCAAGTGAGCCTCGTCGTGCGCGCCCGTCCGGGTGAGCGACAGAGGCGAATCCTCCCAGCCAGAGGAGCCCAAGCCGCTTCCTGGCGCAGTCGCCTTCCTGGGCATGGGGCTCTCCGTGGCCGTGTGCGTGGGCATCGGCGTCGGACTCGGGCTCTGGATGGACAGCGCCCTGCACACCGCGCCGGCCTTCCTGCTGGTGGGCCTGGCGCTCGGGGTGGCCGCCGCCGCCGCCAGTGTCATCAAGCAGATCCGCACCTATCTCTAGAGGGCGGCGCGTGAACATGCTCGACGGGCTTTCGGACCTCGATGGCAACGCGTTGGGCAAGGTGCTCCGGCGCACCGTGGTGTCCGCCGTCGTGGTCGGGGCCGCAGCCATCGTGATCGCGCTCCTGCTCTCGGCGCCCTGGGCAGCGCTCGGGCTCGCCATCGGGCTCGGCCTCGCCGTCGTGAACCTCCGCTTCCTCGATGCCGGTGTGGCCAAGCTCAACACCGGCGGCGAGACCAACAACAAGGTGCTCCGGCGCGCCATGGGCACCAAGAGCGTCACGCGCCTCGGCGTGATCACGGTCATCTGCATCGGCCTGATGCTCCTCAACGGTGCGCTGGGCATCGGGGCCGTCGCGGGACTGGTCATCTTCCAGCTGCTCTTCGTGGTCAACGTGGGCCGGGTCGTCATGTCGCAGGGAATCCAATGAGCTCCAGCTTCGTCATGGCCACCATCACGATCGGTGACCACCGTGGCGTGGTGCACGTGGCGGGTCTCACCATCTACATGGACGTCGTGTGGACCACGCTCATCGCCGCCGCCATCGTGCTGGGCTTCGGCCTGCGCATGCGGGCGAAGGTGACCTCCGGGGTACCCGGCAAGCTGCAGCTGTTCTGGGAGACCCTGGTCGAGCAGGTGTCGGACCTGGCCGAATCCGCCATCGGGCCCGAGGGCAGGCCGTTCGTCGGTCTGGGCGTGGTGATCTTCTTCTTCATCCTGATCTGCAACTGGCTGGCCTTCATACCGAGCGGGGACCCGGGCTACCTGGCCCCCCCGACCGGCGACGTCAACCTGCCGCTGGCGCTGGCACTCACGGTCTTCTTCGTCGTCCACTACAACTCGGTGAAGGCCCGCGGCTGGCGAGGGTACTTCAAGCACTACGCCGAGCCCTACGCCGCGCTCACCCCGATCAACATCATCGAGGAGATCACCAAGCCGATCACGCTGACGTTCCGGCTTTTCGGCAACATCTTCGCCGGCGTCCTCATGATCTCGGTGATCGTGACCTTGATCCCTCCCTACGCGTCGTGGATCGGGCTACTGGTCTGGAAGCCCTTCGACGAGTTGTTCATCGGAGCGATCCAGGCCTTCATCTTCGCCCTGCTGACCATCATGTACCTCGGCATGGGAATGCGGAGGGACGCCCACTAGGGCGACGGGCGAGAGGCGGACCGCAGGTCCAACCAGTAACGCGACAACGATCTCGACAAAAGATCTCGACAAAGGAGAGGAAACATGGCAGCAAGCACAGTGGAAGGTGCGATTCGAGTCGCCGGTGCGCTCGTCGGCGGCGGCCTCGCACTCGGCGGGGGTGCCATCGGCGCCGCGGTCGGGGACGGCCTGGCCGGTTCGCAGACGATCGCGGCGATTGCCCGGCAACCCGAGATCGAGGCCAAGGCCCGTCAGTACTTCTTCCTGACCGTCGGGCTGGTGGAGGCCATGTACTTCATCAACCTCCTGTTCATGGTGGTGTTCGTCTACGTCTTCGCCGCCAAGAGCATCTCCTAGCCGCTTGTCGCAGAGCGCAGAGCAGTCCACCGACACCACGCCGGATAGAACCCGGAGACCGAGAGCATCATGACCACAGCAGGAATTTTCCTTCTGCCCAACGGGACGTTCTTCATTGAGCTGGCCGTCTCGATCATCCTCATCCTCGCCATCTACAAGTGGGTGCTCCCGCCCCTCAACAAGGCGATGGAGGAGCGGCAAGCGAAGATCCGGGACTCGCTCGACGCGGCCGACAAGGCGCGCACGGACGCCGAGGCGGCCGACGACGAACGGCGAGCGGTCCTCGAGGAGGCGCGTCACCAGGCGCGCGAGATCGTGGCGCAGGCCAACCGAACCGCCGAACGGGTGCGCCTGGACGCCCAGGCCAGGGGTGAGAGCGAGTACGAGCGCATCGTCGGCAACGCCGAGATCGAGATCGACCTGGCCCGCCAGCGCGCCATCGACGAAGCCGCAGCGCGGATGGGTGAGATCGTCATGGATGTCGTGGAGCGGGTGATCGGGCGCGAGGTGAACTACGAGGCGCATCGCGACCTGATCGACGAGGCCGTGGCCGCCCTGCAGTCCGACACCACCGGCGGCACCGCCGCCAATGCCGGGGCGCTCCAGTGAACCCCACGCTCCAGGGCTATGCCGCGGCCGTGCTCGAGGCGGCCGATCCCGCGTCGCTGCGCGCCATCGCGGACGACCTGGCGGCGATCGAGCGCCAAGCCGTGAGCAACGCGCCGCTGCGCGCCGCCCTCACCGACACGTCCGTGCCGGGGAAGGCCCGCCGGGCCCTCTTGCTCGACCTCCTCGAGGCCAAGGTCTCGCCGGAGGCCCGCCGGGTGGCCGCGTTCGCCTGCCTCGTGGTGAAGGCACCCGAGGTGCCGGTCGCGCTGGGCTGGCTGAGCACCCGGGCCTGGCACGCCGCGGAGGGCCGTGAGATCGAGGAGCCGGCGTTGAGCCTGACCCAGGCGCGCCAGCGCGTGGGCGGCTACGCCACCGCGATGTACGAGGACATGTCCACCGCCCAGCTCGAGTCGCTGGAGGACGACCTCTTCCGCTTCGGGCGGATCGTGGCCTCGACGCCTCCCTTGCGCGCGGCGCTGACCGACCGGGACCTCGACGTCGCCGCCCGCCAGGGGCTCGTGGCCGAGCTCTTGGAGGGCAGGGCGCCGGCGACGACCCTGGCACTGGTCCGTTACGTCGTGACGGGTGGGCGGGCCCGGGACTTCGTGGGGTCCCTGGACTTCCTCGTCGAGCAGACCGCGGCGGCCCGCGGCTGGCGCATCGCCCACGTGCGCGCCGCGGCCCCCATCGACGACGCGCAGCAGGCCACGCTCTCGGACTCGCTGTCCCGGCTGGCCGGGGGGCCGGTCGAGCTGCAGGTGGTCATCGACGAGGCACTGCTCAGCGGCGCACGCATCCGGATCGGCGACCTGCTGGTGGACGCGACGGCACGCGGACGGATCGACGCGCTGCGCGAGCACCTCGTCCCGGCCGGGTGGGAGCAGACCGGATTCGGCCGCACCGGGCGCGGCCGCACGACGACAGAAGACACAGAGGGAGCAGACTGATGCCAGAGCTGACGATCGACGCCAGTGAGATCACCAAGGCGCTGGAGCGCCATGTCGAGGACTACACCCCGGCGGTCGGGACCGAGCAGATCGGACACATCGTCGAGGTCGGCGACGGTATCGCCCGGGTGTCGGGCCTTCCGGGTGCCGCGGTCAACGAACTGCTCGAGTTCGAGGACGGCACCCTCGGTCTGGCCCTGAACCTCGACGAGGACACGATCGGCGCCGTCGTCCTGGGCGAGGTGGACAACCTCGAGGAGGAGCAGATCGTCAAGGCGACGGGGCGGATCCAGACCGTGCCGGTCGGAAACGCCCTACTGGGTCGCGTCGTCAACGCGCTGGGCGAGCCCCTCGACGGCAAGGGGCCGGTCAATGCGACGGAGACGCGCCGCATGGAGGTGCAAGCCCCGGGCATCGTCGGCCGCCAACCGGTCAGCGAGCCGCTGCAGACCGGCATCAAGGCCATCGACGCCATGACCCCGATCGGGCGCGGGCAGCGAGAGCTGATCATCGGCGACCGCAAGACGGGCAAGACGACCGTGGCGATCGACACCATCATCAACCAGGCCGGCCAAGGCGTGAAGTGCATCTACGTCGCCGTCGGGCAGAAGAACTCCTCGGTGGCCCAGACCGTGGCCACGCTCGAGGACCACCAGGCACTCGAGTACACGGTGGTGGTCGTCGCCTCGGCGGGAGACCCTGCTCCCTACAAGTACCTGGCTCCCTACGCCGGCTGCGCCATGGGCCAGCACTGGATGGAGAACGGCGAGCATGCGCTGATCATCTACGACGACCTCTCCAAGCAGGCAGAGGCCTACCGCGCCGTCTCCCTGTTGTTGCGGCGCCCACCGGGGCGTGAGGCCTACCCCGGCGACGTCTTCTACCTGCACTCGAGGCTCTTGGAGCGGGCGGCCAAGCTGTCCGACGCACGCGGCGCCGGATCGCTCACCGCGTTGCCGATCATCGAGACGAAGGCGGGCGACATCTCGGCCTACATCCCGACCAACGTGATCTCCATCACCGACGGGCAGGTGTTCCTCGAGACCGACCTGTTCAACTCGGGCATCCGCCCGGCCATCAACGTCGGCAACTCGGTGAGCCGGGTGGGCAGCGCAGCCCAGGTCAAGGCCATGAAGCAAGTCTCGGGGACGCTCAAGCTCGACCTGGCGCAGTTCCGCGAGCTCGAAGCGTTCGCCACCTTCGGCTCCGAGCTCGACAAGGTGTCGCAGGCCCAGCTCGACCGGGGCTACCGGCTGACGGAGCTGCTCAAGCAGCCGCAGAACCGTCCGGTGCCGGTCGAGGAGCAGGTGTTGGCGATCTACGCCGGCACCAAGGGCTGGGCGGACTCGGTCCCCGTCAGCGAGGTGCAGAGGTTCGAGGCCGAGCTGATCGAGTACTTCAAGGGGAACCACCCGATCGTGCTCGAGACGATCCGGGCGACGGGTGCGCTGCCCGACGGAGACGAGCTCGACAGGGGCCTCGCGGCCTTCCTCGAGGTCTTCGACACGGGGAAGGTCGACTGACCCATGGCCGGAGGCCAAGAGCGGATCCTGCGCCGCCGCATCCGCAGCGTGCAGTCCACGAGGAAGATCACCAAGGCGATGGAGCTGATCGCCGCCTCGCGGATCGTGCGCGCCCAGACGCGGATCCTGGCCAACCGGCCCTTCCGGGAGGGGATGGAGCGGGTGTTGCGCCTCACCGCGGCGGCCGATCCGACGGCGGCCGCCAGGCTGCTCGGCACGCCCGAGTCACCGCGTCACGTCGGGATCCTCGCCATTGCCGGCGACCGGGGCCTCGCCGGGTCCTACAACTCCGGCGTGCTCCGCGCCACCGAGCGACTGGTGGCGGAGCGCGTGGGCAACGGAGCCGAGGTGACGGTATGGTCCGTGGGCAAGAAGGCCCCTCCCTTCTTCCGCTACCGCGGCATCGACACCGCGGGGTCGTTCGCGGGCTTCGCCGACCGCCCCGAGTTCGCCGACGCCCGGTACATCGCGGCGGTCGTGGCGGCGCCGTTCGTGTCCGGCGAGATCGACCTCATCGAGATGGTCTCCACCCGGTTCATCTCCGCCGGGACCCAGCGGGTCGAGCAGCGGCAGCTGCTGCCGCTCCCCCTGCCGCAGGAAACCCAGGAGGCGCCCGAGCAGGACGAGGGAACGCTCGAGGGCTACACCGAGTTCGAGCCCGAGCCGTCGAAGCTGCTCATCGAGCTGGCTCCCCGGGCACTGGAGGCGGAGATCTTCGCCGCCCTGTTGGAGGGCGCCGCGTCGTTCTTCACGGCTCAGCAACGGGCCATGGCTGCGGCCACCGACAACGCCGACGAGCTCGTCCGCACCCTGACGCGCGTGATGAACCGGGCCCGCCAGGACGCCATCACCACCGAGATCATGGAGATCGTCGGCGGGGCCGAGGCGCTCCGCCAATCGAAGGGAGTTTGACCCAATGACCACCACCACCATGCAAGACACCTCACCGGCCGGCTCGCTGGCCGACGGCCGGGTGGTCGCCATCGCCGGACCCGTCATCGACGTCGAGTTCCCGCCCCATGCGCTGCCCGAGATCAACCACGCCGTCGAGTTCACCATCGAGCTCGACGGGTCGGCGCACCAGGTCACGGCCGAGGTGGCCCAGCAGATCGGTGACGGCCGGGTGCGCTGCATCTGCATGCAGCAGACCGACGGGCTCGTCCGTGGGGCACAGGTGCGCAACCTCGGGCGTGGCATCACGGTCCCGGTGGGCAACGCCGTGCTCGGCCACGTGTTCAACGTGCTCGGCCAGCCCCTGGACACCGACTCGATCGACGGTGTCGACGAGTACTGGGAGATCCACCGCAACGCGCCCGCCTTCGACCAGTTGGAGCCCAGGTCCCTGATGTTCGAGACCGGCATCAAGGTCATCGACCTCCTGGAGCCCTACGTGCAGGGTGGCAAGATCGGCCTGTTCGGAGGGGCGGGCGTGGGCAAGACGGTCATCATCCAGGAGATGATCCACCGGGTCGCCCAGCAGCACGGCGGCGTGTCGGTCTTCGCCGGCGTGGGGGAGCGCACCCGCGAGGGCACCGACATGTGGCTCGAGATGCAGGAGTCCGGCGTCATCGACAAGGCCGCGCTGGTCTACGGCCAGATGGACGAGCCACCCGGCGTCCGTCTGCGGGTCGGGCTGGCTGCGCTCACCATGGCCGAGTACTTCCGCGACGTGCAGAACCAGGACGTGCTGCTGTTCATCGACAACATCTTCCGCTTCGTGCAGGCGGGCTCGGAGGTGTCCACCCTGCTCGGCCGGATGCCGTCCGCCGTGGGCTACCAGCCCACCCTGGCCGACGAGATGGGCGAGCTCCAAGAGCGGATCACTTCGACCAAGGGGAAGTCGATCACCTCGCTGCAGGCGGTCTACGTGCCGGCCGACGACTACACCGACCCGGCACCCTTCACGACGTTCACCCACCTCGACGCCACCACCGAGCTCTCGCGCCAGATCGCCGCGCTCGGCATCTACCCGGCCGTCGACCCGCTGGCGTCAACGTCGAACATCCTCGCTCCCGAGATCGTGGGCGAGCGCCACTACGCGGTGGCCCGCCGGGTGCAAGAGGTCCTGCAGCGCTACAAGGAGCTGCAGGACATCATCGCCATCCTCGGCATGGACGAGCTCTCCGAGGAGGACCGGGTGACGGTGACCCGGGCGCGCAAGATCCAGCGCTTCTTGTCCCAGCCGTTCTTCGTGGCCGAGGTCTTCACCGGCGTGCCGGGCATCTTCGTGCCGATCGACGAGACGGTCGAGTCCTTCGAGGCCCTGGTCAACGGCGACCTCGACAACATCCCCGAGCAGGCCTTCCTCAATGTCGGCGGGGTCGAGTCGGTGCTTGAGAAGGCCAAGACCCTCGAGGCCGAGGCGGGTTAGTGGCCGACGGCGTCTTCGGCGTGGAGATCGTCACGCCCGAGCAGTCCCTCGTCGCCGGCGGCGCCACCGCGGTGGTCCTCGCCACCTCCGACGGCGCCCTCACCGTGCTCGACGGCCACACACCGCTCGTGGGCGACGTCGTGCCCGGCGAGGTGAGGGTCGAGCAGTCCGAAGGCACCCTGACTGCGCCTCGCCGTGCACGGCGGGTTCGTCCAGGTCGACACGAGCCCGGGCGCGGCGGCTGGTCTGGCCGAAGGGGACGGGCCGCTGCCGGGTCTCTCGACCCGCGTGACGATCCTGGCCGGCGTGGCCGAACTGGCCGAGGAGATCGACGTGCCCCGCGCCGAGCTCGCGCTGGAGGCGGCCTCACAACGGATCAGCGAACTGGGCGGCGGCCGCGGACCTGCCTCCGAGGACCTCGAGGAGGACGTCGCGCTCGCAGAGATGCAGGGTGCACTGGCCCGAGCCGAGTTGCGGCTCGCCGTGGCCGCCGGAACAGCCTGAACGGGAACCGGGGCGGCGGCCGCCGTCGGCGGACGACAACTAGCCGAACGAGATCGAGCTGAACTCGGCCAGCTTGGCCAGCGCGTGGCTGGCGTCGATCTTGCGCAGCGTGCCCGACTTGGAGCGCATCACCAGGGACTGCGTCGTGGCGCCGAACTCGTGGTACTGGACGCCCTGCAGGAGCTCGCCGTCGGTGATGCCGGTGGCGGCGAAGAAGCAGTTGTTGCCCTGCACCAGGTCGTCGGTCGTGAGCACGGCGTCGAGCGTCGTAGCCGGCTGCGACGGCGGCCGCCCGCTCCTCCTCGTTGCGGGGTGGAGACGGCCCTGGATCTCCCCGCCCATGCACTTGAGCGCGGCTGCGGCCAGCACGCCCTCGGGCGTCCCGCCGATGCCGAAGAGGATGTCGGTGCCGGCGCCCGGCCAGCCGGTGGCGATGGCGCCGGCGACGTCGCCGTCGGTGATGAGGCGGATCCGGGCGCCCGTCGCCCGCACCTCGGCGATGAGGTCGTCGTGGCGGGGTCGGTCGAGGATCACGGCGGTCAGGTCGCGGACCGGCCGCGCCGAGGGCCTCGGAGAGGGCATGGAGGTTCTCGGTCGGCGTGCAGCGTGATGTCGCACGGCGCCCTTCGCCCTCGGGACCCGACGGCCAACTTCTCCATGTAGACGCAGGGACCGGGGTCGAACATGGCCCCCCGCTCGGCCACCGCGATCACGGCGAGGGCGCCGCCGCGGCCCTGGGCGGTCAGGGTCGTGCCGTCGATGGGGTCGACGGCGATGTCGGTGAGCGGGGGCGTCCCGTCGCCGATCTTCTCGCCGTTGAAGAGCATGGGTGCGTTGTCCTTCTCGCCCTCGCCGATGACGACGATCCCGTCCATGGGGACGCGTCGAGAGGACGATGCGCATGGCCTCGACGGCGGCCCCGTCGGCGCCGATCTTGTCGCCCCGGCCCATCCAGCGGCTGGCGGCCATGGCCGCCGCCTCGGTGGCCCGGACCAGGTCCATGGCGAGGTTGCGGTCGGGGGCTTGGGCGGACGTCACCACGGCCTGACGATAGCTGGGCTCGTACGGGTCCCGGGCTGCCACGTCGGGCGGGGCCCCCAGCGGCGATACTTGGGGCCGTGACTCAGATCGTGGTCGAGCCCGCACGGGCCGCTCGAGGGCACCGTCAGGGCGGCGGGGCGAAGAATTCGGCTCTGAAGCTGATGGCGGCCTGCCTGCTCGCCGAGGGCGTGCACGCGTGCTCGTCCAACGTCCCTCGCATCAGCGACGTGGACATCATGGCCGAGGTGCTGCGCGCCATGGGCGCCCGGGTCGAGCGCCTCGACAACGGGGATGTGGCGGTGACCACGCGCCCGGTCGCCGACCTGGTGCCCGGGCGCGCCCTACGAGCTCTTCGAGCGCATGCGGGCGTCGGTGGTGGTCCTGGGTCTGCTCCTGGCCCGCTGCGGCGCGGTCCGGATGCCCCTGCCCGGCGGCGACGACTTCGGAGACCGCCCCATCGATTTCCACATCAACGGGCTCAGCGCCATGGGCGCCCGGTTCGAGTCCTCCCACGGCGAGGTGCGCGGCACGGTGCCGGGCGGCAGGCTGGTGGGGACGCGCGTCGTCCTCGAGTACCCGAGCCACACCGCGACGGACAACCTGCTGATGGCGGCCGTCCTGGCCAAGGGCTCCACCGTCATCGAGAACGCCGCCAAGGAGCCCGAGGTGGCCGACCTGGCCGCCATGCTGTGCGACATGGGCGCGGTCGTGCGCGGGGCGGGAACCTCGCGCATCGAGGTCGAGGGGGTGGACGAGCTCCGACCCGGCGCGTCACACGGTGGTGCCCGACCGGGTGGTCGCCGCGACCTACCTGGCGGCCGTCGGGATGGCCGGCGGTGACGTGACGATCGCGGACGCCCGGCCCGAGCACATGGAGATGATCCTGCGCAAGGTCGAACAGATGGGGGTGGCCACGGAGATGGGACCCCAAGGGTTGCGCGCGCAGCGCGCACGAGCGGCTGACGGCGGCCGACATCGCCACGTTGCCGTATCCGGGGGTGGCCACCGACTACAGCCCGCTGCTGGTGGCGATGCTCACCGTGTCCGACGGGGTGGGGATCCTCACCGAGAACCTCTTCTCCGGGCGGTTCCGCTATGTCGAGGAGCTGCGGCGGATGGGCGCGGACATACGGACCGAGGGACATCACGCCGTCGTGCGCGGCGTGCCGCGGCTCTCGGGCGCTCCGGTGCGGGCCCCGGACATCCGGGCCGGCGTTGCCCTGGTCCTGGCCGGCCTGGTGGCCGAGGGGGAGACGGTGGTCAGCGGCGCGCACCACATCGTCGCGGCTACGAGGACCTGGCGGGCGCGCTGCGCTCGCTCGGGGCCAAGGTGAGCGTCCGGTGAGCCCACCACCACCCACCGACCCGGCCGCGCTCCTCGAGCACGCTCGGCACGGTCGACCGCGTCGCCCTGGCGCGCCTGCTCTCGTACATCGAGCGGGCGGGCGACGGCGCGACGGCGGTGGCCGCGCCTCGCCTACCGCTCGGACATCCCCTACACGGTCGGCCTGACCGGCGCCCCCGGGGCCGGCAAGTCCACCCTGACCGACGGGCTGATCGCACAGGCGCGCGCCGGGTGGCCCGGCCCCCGCTCCGAGCCGGTGGCCCAGGTCGGAGTCCTCGCCGTCGACCCGACCTCCCCCTTCAGCGGGGGTGCCATCCTCGGCGATCGCGTGCGCATGAGCCAGCATGCGCTCGACCCGACCGTGTTCATCCGCTCCATGGCCACCCGGGGTCACCTCGGCGGCCTGTCCTTAGCCGTGCCCGACGCGGTTCGTCTGCTCGGTGCGGCCGGCGTCCCGGTGGTGATCGTCGAGACCGTCGGCGTCGGGCAGATGGAGGTCGAGATCGCGTCCGCCGCCGACACGACCGTGGTCGTCGTGACCCCAGGGTGGGGTGACTCCATGCAGGCCAGCAAGGCGGGGCTGCTCGAGGTGGCCGACGTGTTCGTCATCAACAAGTCGGACCGGCCGGGCGGGCGGGAGGCCCGTCGCGACCTGGAGCAGATGCTCGACCTGGCGCGGCCCGGTGCCTGGCGGCCCGAGATCGTGGATACGACGGCGACCGCCGGCGAGGGCGTGGCCGACCTGTGGCGCGCCGTGGCGCGCCATCGTCACCACCTCGTGAGCACGGGCCAGCTGGTGGTCCGGCGGTCGGATCGGCTGGCGCAAGAGCTGCGCCGGGTGCTGATGGCCCGCTCGGAGGCCCGCCTCCACGACCTTGCCGGCGGGGAGGAATTCGCCACGGCGGTCAAGGCGCTGGCCGCCGGCGAGCTCGACCCCTATCAGGCCGCCGACCGCCTCCTGGCCGAATGAGCCGTCGGCAGCCCGGTCCGATACGGTTCGGCCGTGGCTGAGACCTACGTCACCGTCGAGCGCCGGCCCGACAACGTCGCGCTCATCCGGCTCGATCGGCCCAAGGCCAACGCGCTCTCGGGGGCCGTGCTCGGGCAGCTCCACGACGCGGCCACCGAGATGCACGACGACCCGCCCGGCGCGGCGGTCCTCTGGGGCGGCAGGCGGATCTTCGCCGCCGGTGCGGACATCGTGGAGCTCGAGCAGGGCGGGGCGGACGCCATGGGGGCGAGCTTCGCCCGTGCCCTCGGAGCACTGGCCGGCGTGCCCCGGGCCACCATCGCGGCCGTGAACGGCTATGCCCTCGGCGGTGGCCTCGAGCTCGCCCTGGCGTGCGATTTCCGCGTGTGCGCCGAGGACTCGCGCTTCGGCCTGCCCGAGACCCTCCTCGGGATGATCCCGGGCGGTGGCGGCACGCAGCGCCTGCCGCGCCTCGTCGGGCCGTCGCGAGCCAAGGAGCTGATCTTCACCGGGCGCGAGGTCCGGGCCGAAGAGGCGCGGTCGATCGGGCTCGTCAACCGCGTCGTGGCACCCGATTACGTCCTCGAGGCGGCGCTGAACTGGGCGGCGGAGCTGGCGGCGGGTCCGCTGGTGGCTCATGGCCTGGCGAAGTCCGCGGTCGACCGGGGTCTCGACGGTTCGTTGGCCGACGGGCTGGCCATCGAGCAGGCAGCCTTCGGTGCCGCAGCCCGCACCGAGGACGCGGCGCGGGCATCGCGTCGTTCGTTGAGAACGGCCCCGGGAAGGCGACCTTCGTCGGGCGGTGAAACCGTGAGCTCACCTCCGATCCCGGTCAGTGCGGGCGACGGTGCCTTCGACCCCTCGGTGCGCTGGTTCCAGCACGCCGTGTTCTACGAGGTGCTCATCCGGGGCTACTTCGACGCCAACAACGACGGCACCGGGGACCTGCGCGGGTTGCGCGAGAAGTTGGACTACATCGAGTGGCTGGGCATCGACTGCATCTGGATGCTGCCGTTCTATCCGTCGCCGTTCCGCGACGGCGGCTACGACATCAGCGACTTCTTCAACGTGCACCCCGACTACGGGAGCATCGGCGACCTGGTGGCGTTCCTGGAGGACGCCCACCGGCGGGGTATCCGGGTCGTCGCCGACCTCGTGATGAACCACACCAGCGACGAGCACCCGTGGTTCGTCGAGTCGCGCTCGTCGAGGGACAACGCCAAGGCGGATTGGTACGTGTGGAACGACGACGACCAGAAGTGGCCCGATGCCCGGGTCGTGTTCACCGACGTTGAGCGTTCCAACTGGACCTGGGACGACACCCGTCAGCAGTACTACTGGCACCGCTTCTACCACCACCAACCCGACCTCAACTACGAGAACCCCGAGGTCGCCGACACCATGATCGACCTCGTCCGCTTCTGGCTCGACCTCGGCTTCGACGGCTTCCGTCTCGACGCGGTGCCGTACCTCTACCAGCGTGACGGGACATCGGGTGAGCACCTGCCCGAGACGCACGCCTTCATCAAGCGCGTCCGCAAGCAGATCGAGGCCGACTACCCGGGTCGCATCCTGCTGGCCGAGGCGAACGGTTGGCCGAGCGACGTGGCGGACTACTTCGGCGACGGCGACGAGTGCCACCTGTGCTTCCACTTCCCGCTCATGCCGCGCCTCTTCATGGCGGTCCGCCGGGAGCAGCGCTACCCGATCACCGAGATCCTGGCCCAGACCCCCGTCATCAACGACGCGAGCCAGTGGGCCATCTTCTTACGCAACCACGATGAGCTGACGCTCGAGCAGGTGAGCGAGGAGGAGCGCGACTACTTGATTGCCGAGTACGCGAAGGACCCGAGGATGAAGCGCCACATGGGCATCGGACGCCGGCTGGCCCCCCTCCTCGACAACGATCGGCGGACGGCCGAATTGCTCTATGCCCTGATCCTGTCCCTGCCGGGCAGCCCTGTGATCTACTACGGCGATGAACTGCTCATGGGTGACAACATCTACCTCGGTGATCGGGACTCGGTACGTACACCCATGCAGTGGTCGCCCGACCGAAACGGTGGCTTCTCGAAGGCCGACTTCGCCCAGCTCTACCTGCCGCCGCTCATGGACCCCGTCTACGGCTTCAGCGCGCTCAACGTCGAGGCGCAGTTGCGCAACCAGGGATCGTTCCTGCACTGGTTGCGGCGGATGCTGACCGAGCGGCGGGCGCTCCCGGTGATGGGGGTGGGGGAGATGGAGGTGCTGCCCTGTGCCAACCCGTCCGTCCTGGCCTACGTCCGCTCGGGCGAGGTGGCCGACATCCTGAGCGCCACCACCTCGACCGGCCCCACGGTGAGCCCGTCGGTGGACGCGGCGTTGGACTGGGGCCGCTCGACGGTGCTGGCCCGGACGGTTCCGGCCGGGAACGAGGGCGAGGGCGACGAGGTCGTGTACCGCCACCAAGCGGTCCTGTGCGTGCACAACCTGAGCCGGTTCGCCCAGCCGGCGGAGCTCGCGTTGGCACCGTGGGCCGGTTTGATCCCGTACGAGGTGTTGGGCCGCGTGCCCTTCCCGGTCATCACCGAAGAGCCCTCCACGATCACCCTGCCGCCCTACGGCTTCTTGTGGTTCGACCTCGTCCCCGAGGAGAGGCCGGTCCAGGAATGACCACGGAGCGCGACCAGGCTCTGCGCACGCTGGTCGAGGCGTGGTTGGGGCTGCGGCGGGTCGCGCCGCCCGGGGAGCTCGCCATCGAGCGGGCCGAGGTGCTGTTGGCGGGCCGGCCCGGCCTGATCGACATCGTCGCCAGGGTCGGGGACCGCCGGGCCCATGTGGTGGCCGGACTGCGCGGGGTGGCCGACGAGCCCCACTTCCTGCGCCCCGGCGAAGAGGCCGCGCTCGGGTTGCTCGACGACGAAGACGGACTCGCTGTCTGCACGGACGCGTTGCGCGACGCGCAGCTGGCACCCCTCTTGCTGGCGACGGTGCGCGGCGTCGAGACGGGACCCGGACAGGTGGCCGTCCTGCGTGACGACGAAGAGGCCACGGTGATCGACTGCGGCGACCGGGGCGACCTCATGGTGTTCCCGTGGCTCCAAGACAGGTCGCGACCAGACGTCGACCTCCTGGTCGGGCTGGACGAGGCGGGCTTCAACCATGTCGCCGCGCCGCTGGTGCGTTGGCTCTGGGAGGGACGCGACCTCGGCGTCGTGCAGGAGCCCCTGGCCGACCGTTCCGGCGGGTGGGCCCTGGCCTTGACGTCGCTGCGGGACTTCTACGCCGCGGGCGGTACGCCCGAGGCGGCCGGCGGGGACTTCGGGGCCGAGGCACGCGCCTTGGGCACCATGACGGCCCGGATGCACTTGGCTCTCGACCGTGCCTTCCTGCGACACCATGAACCCGTGGTGGACTGGATCGACGCGGCGGAGGCAGCGATCGCGGCTGCCGATCCGTCGCTGCTCGAGGCGCCCGGCGTCGCCGACCTCGTCAAGTGGATCCGCGAGTCCGATGCCAGGCTTCCGGTGATCCGCACCCACGGCGACTTCCATTTGGGTCGGACCGCGCGGACCGACCAGGGCTGGGTCGTGTCCGACTGCGCACCGGGTGGCGTCCTGGCCGGCGGGTCGTCGCCGGGCCGGCGCACGCCCCTGGCCGACGTGGCCGACCTGCTCTACTCCATGCACCAGGCCAGCACGGTGGCCGCCGCCGAGCGGGACCCGGCCGGACGGCTCGGGCTCTCGGCGCTCGGCCAGGCCTGGGAGACGAGGAACCGACGCGCCTTCGTGGCCGGTTACCTGGGCACGCCCGGCATCGGGGGCCTGGTCGGGCCCGACCGCGACCTCGTGCGACGGCTGGTGCCGTTCCTCGAGCTCGCTCGCTCGGCGCGCGAGGCGTAGGGCTCAGACGGCGAGGGCCGAGACCTTGAGGGTCTCGGCAGCCTCCTCGGGCGAGATGACGTTGATCGCGACCCCGGTGCCCAGCTCGAAGCCCGCCGTCGTCGTGGCCTTGGGCCAGATGTGGGCGTGCCAGTGGTACGGCTCACCGACCCGATAGGGCGCGGAATGGAAGACGATGTTGTAGGCGACGTCGCCGACGGCGTCGGCGAGTTGCTGGAGGGTGCGGCGGATCGCCTCACCGACGGCGATGAGGTCCTCGGTGGGGCTCCGGTGCAGGTGGGGATTGTGCTCCCGCGGCATCACGAGCATCTCGTAGGGCACCGCGCTCCAGAACGGGCAGACCACGACCACCCGATCGTTCGCGTAGATCACCCGCTGGGTCGAGTCCTCCTCCGCCTCGATCGTGGTGCACAAGAGGCACGACCCGACGAAGCGCGCGAAGCGGGCCTGCTCCTCGGCGAGCTCGCGGGGGATGAACGACATGCCGAGCAGCTGACCGTGGGGGTGCTCCACGGAGGCTCCGGCCTCGCGCCCCGAGTTCACGATGGCCTGGGTGTAGCGGAGGTTGGGCTGCGACGCGTGCTCCTCGAGACGGTCCCGCAACGCCGCCATGACGAGCTCGACCTGCTCCTGGCTGAGTTGCCCCAGGGTGGCGTCGTGCTCGGGGGAGAAAATGAGGATCTCGTGGATGCCGCCGGCGGAGGCCTGGGTGAAGACCGGGCCTCGGTTGGCCACGACGAAGGGCTCGTCGCCTTCGAAGGCAGGGTACAGGTTGGGGACGACCCGGACGAGCCAGCCGCCGGTCGGGCCGTAGGTCTCGAGCGCGGGCGGCGTGCCCTCCTCGTTCCCGGGGCAGAAGGGGCAGGGGCGCCCGAGCGAATCGGGCACCCAGGGGGAGCGGGTCACGAACGAGTAGGGCCGCTCGGAGCGGCCAGGGCTCACGACCACCCAGCGGCCCGACAACGGATCGAGGCGCAACTGGTTCATCGGGGCGTTCCCTCGGGCACCGGCCGGCCCGCCAACATCGTCAATGACTTCATCGTCTTCCTCCACTCCTACGGTACAGGTTCCGCCACCCGGTTCAGCGCCAGGGTCGCGGGAGCGCCACCCTGGCGCCGCGCCCATGGGAGAACATGTCGGCATGCCGCACCAGCCGGACGGGGCAGCCTTCGACGTCGTGCTTCTGCTCCACGTGGGCTGTGTCGTGGTGGGGCTCGTGACCACGCTGGCCGCGGCCACCACCGCCGGCCGGCTTCGTCGCCTCCTGCGGTCGTCGGCCCCGCTGCCCGAGACGCTGCGGCGCTACTTCCGGCCCGGGGTCAACTGGGCCGGACGAGTCGTCTACGGCGTTCCGGTCTTCGGCTTCGCGCTCCTCGCCATGAGCCAGGGTGCGTACGCGCTGGCCGACGGCTGGGTCCTGGTCGGTCTGGCCATCTTCGCCGCCGTCGCCCTGCTGGCCGAGGGGGTGCTCTGGCCGGCCGAGCGGCGGCTCCAGGCCGCTCTCGCCGCGGCCGGAGGTGCGACGGACACGTTCTCCGACGCGGCGTCCGTGGGCGCCGACGCCACGGCGATGGCCCGCGCCGCCGGTGCTGCGCTGGTGTTGCTGGTGGCGGGGATGGTGGTCATGGTGGCGCAACCCTGAGACACGATCGGGTTGGACCCCGGGCCGCCCCGGACGGGGCCGCAGACGCGCCGAACCGCCCCGCAAGGGGCGGCCCGGCGCAATCAGCCGTGTCGTTGGTTCACATGCCGGGGCAGCCGCCGCCGCCCTTGCCGCCAGTCGGAGGCTCGCTGCCGCCGCCCTGGCCGCCGTTGGCACCGCTGCCTTCTGACCCGCCACCGCCACTCCCGCCACCGCCGCTCCCGCCTGCGGACTGGATGCTCTCGCTGTAGGAGACCGAGGACGCGGCGTAGGTGGTGTTCCCGGCGTAGGCGACCGTGAGTGCCACCGACCCCTCGACTTGGTTCACCGCGATGGTGCATGAGGCCGCGCCCGTGGAGCCGGTCGTGGCGCTGCACGTCTGCACCGTCTTGCCGCTGCCCAGGGTGAAGACGAGGGTCTGCCCCGACAGTGCGGTCCCGCCCGAGCTCAGCGTGCCGGACACGGTCAGCGTCTGACCGGTCTGGACGACCGTCGCTCCGG
Source organism: uncultured Acidimicrobiaceae bacterium (assembly GCA_963789235.1). GTDB lineage: Bacteria > Actinomycetota > Acidimicrobiia > Acidimicrobiales > RAAP-2 > Bog-473. The sequence goes on from CAWBJX010000004.1 coordinate 674,224, forward strand.
TGTAGGTGATCGAGGTGGGCGCCTTCGTGACCACGAAGTTGTTCGATCCCCCGCTCGAGTTCAGCACGGGCGAGACGCTCGTGTTGCCGGCGAACGTGCCGGCCAGCGTGTAGGTGCCGGCCGACTCGTTCGGCGTGATGGAGCACGACGCCTCGCCGTTGCTCGCGGTGGTGGCGGTGCACGTCTGGGTGCCATTCAGGGTCAGTGTGACGGTCTGCCCGCCGATGCCGGCGCCGGTGACCGAGTTGGTCAGCGTCCCCGAGACCGTCGTGGCCTGGCCGTAGGCGCCGGTGGCCGCGCTGACCGAAAGGTGGGTCGGCGTGGTCACGGTGACCGACTCCGAGGCGGTGGCCGACGTGTAGTAGGAGCTGCCGCCGTAGCTCACCGTGATCGGCAGCGGGCTGGCGCTCTGGTTGAACATGCAGATGCTGCAGCTGACGGCGCCCGAGGCGTTGGTCGTGCCGCTGCACTTCTGGGCCGTGTTGCCCGTTCCCACCGTGAAGGTGACCGTCTGGCCGGGCAGCGGGGCGCCGTTGCCGGTCAGCGTGGCCGACAACGTCGGCTCCGTGCCGCTCTGCACCGAGGTGCTCCCGGTGTAGGTGATCACCGTGTTGTCCTTCTGTTCGGTGAAGGTGTTCGACCCGGTGGTGGCCAGCAGGACGGGGACCTGCGACGTGTCGCCCGAGAAGGAGGCGGTCAGGTTGTAGGTGCCGCCGGCCTCGTTCGGCGTGATGGTGCACGACGCCACGCCGCTGGCGTTGGTCGTGCCGGTGCACGTCTGGGTGCCGTTCAGCGTGAGCGTGACCTTCTCACCCGGGGCGCCCGTCCCCGTGTAGGTGTCGGTCAGCGTGGCCGACACCGTCACGGGCTCGCCGTAGGTGCCCGACGTCGGGTTCACCGTCAGGACGGTGGACGTCGACGACGGGCCCACCTGGACCGTGCTCTGGGCGGTGGAGGATCCGTAGTCGTTGTTCCCGGCGTAGGTGACCACCACCGGGTTCGGTCCGACCGGCTGGTTGACGCCCGAGACCGTGCAGCTGGCGGCGCCCGTTGCGCCGGTCGTGGCGACACAGCCCTGGGCAGGCGTACTGCTCCCGCTCCCCAGGGTCAGGGTGACGCTCTGCCCCACCACCGGTGCGCCGCCACTGGTGAGCGTGCCCGAGAGGGTCACGCCCTGGCCGTTGAAGGTCGAGGTGGCCCCGGTGTAGGTGAGCGTGGTGGTGGCCGGCGTCTCGACGAAGGAGGCCGCGCTGGTGCTCGAGGTGAGCGGCACGGGCTGGGTCGTGTCACCCGAGAACGAGCCGGTCAGGGTGTAGGTCCCCTGTCCCTCTTCTGGCGTGATGGAGCACGACGCCACGCCCTGGGCGTTGGTCGTCCCGGTGCACGTCTCGGTGCTGGAGTTGTTGAGCACGAAGGTCACCGGCTCGCCGGCGATGGGGAGCCCGGTGTTCGAGTCGTTGAGCGTGCCCGAGACCGTCGTGGGCCCGTTGAAGCTGCCACCACCGGCGTTGACCGTCAGCGTGGTCGGTTCGGTGACCGAGAGGCTGGAGGTCGTGCTGGCGGAGGTGTCGTAGCTGTCGCCGGCGAAGGACGTCGTCACGGTCTCGGTGCCCGAAGGCTGGTCGACGGCCGCAATGGTGCAGCTGACGTTCCCGTTGACGTCGGTCGTGGCGCTGCACGACTGCGCGGTGGAACCCGAGCCGATGGTGAAGGTGACGACCTTGGTCGGCAGCGGGGTGCCCGTGGTCGGGGTGTTGGTGCTCAGCGTGCCCGACAGGGTCACGGGCTGGCCGTTGACCGCGCTGGTGGCACCGGTATAGGTCACCGAGCTCGTATCGGGATTCACCGTGAAGGTGCTCGACGAACTGTTCGAGCCGATCGGTGTCGACGTCGACGTGTCACCACCGAACGTCGCGGTCAGCGTGTACGAGCTGGCCGGTTCCCCCGGCGTGATGGTGCACGTCGCGGTCCCGGTGCTATCGGTCGTCCCCGTGCATGTTTCCGATCCGTTGAGGGTGAAGGTCACCGGCTCGTTGGCGATGGGCTGCCCCGTGCTCGGATTGGTCAGGACGGCCGAGACCGGCGTCGGCGAAGAGAAGTTCCCCGTCACCGGCTCAATGGTCAGCGTCGACGGCGTGGCCGTCGTGACTGGCGCCGGTGCCGCCACCTCTACCTCGTCGTCCACCGAGAGGCCGTAGAGCGAGCCCGAGTGCGTGTTGATCTGCTGCTGCACGGCGCCCGTGGCGATGTCGACCTCCCAGACGTCGCCCGAGTTCGAGTCCCCGGTCCAGAACGAGGTGCCGTCGGGGTCGAGGCTGATGGCGAACAGGGAGCCCTGGCAACCCGGGAGCGACGCGCACGTGTAGGTCTGCAGGACGTTCCCGTTCGGGTCCAACAAGATGTCGGCGTTCGAGTCGGCGACGAGCACGTCGCCGTCGGGCAGGATCTGGAGCTCGTAAGCCTGGACCGGCAGTCCCGTGTTCGGGTCAGACGTGGGGAAAGACTGGAGATTGAAGTTGGGCAACTGCTGATTCGTGCACATGTTGTAACGCAGGATGTCGGTGCCCTCTGTGGTGTAGTAGAAGGTGCACTCGTCCGGCGCGAGGGCGATCCAGTCGTCACCGGCGAGCTCGGTGGCGACGGGACCGATGTTCTTCACGAACTGCCCCGTGCTGGAGAACTCGGCGATGTACGGCGTCGTCTGCTGGCCGACGTAGAGGTTGCCCTGGTTGTCAAAGGCCAGCGACAGCGGGTTCTGCAGCCCGCTGGCGAACACCCCGTCCAACGCCCCGCTCGGCGAGTACTCGCTGACGTCGCCTGAGTAGTCGTCGGTGACGTAGAAGTTGCCCGACGAGTCGAAGGCGCTGCCGGCCGTGTAGGGCTCGTTGAGCCCGTCGTTGAGGGACGTGATGAGCGGGTTCCCCGACGCTTGACTGTAGACATTGACCTGTGAGTTGCCGACTGATGCGAAGACCTGACCCGACTGGAACAGCGTCGTGTCGGCGCCGGCGGGCCTCGCGGGGCCGAAGAGGATGCCGATGGCGCCGAGGACGAGGACCACGGACAGCGCGAGCGCGGTGCGGCGCCACGCCCCTCCGTGGACACCGGTCATCGGTTCCCACCCATCGTTGACCGAGGCCGTGGCACGGCCGCCCCCTGCGTGTGCTCGAGCAGTCGACAGTTTCATCTCGCCCCCTCGTTGCGGAACGGCCCCCTGCCGTCACCGTGATGTCTGACGCCTCGGTGCAACAGGCCGACCGCAGTTCTCCGCGGACCCCACCCCTACCGAGGGCGCTTCGATCGCGTCTCAATATGGGGCGCACGCCATGGGCGCGACAGGGGTAAAAGACCTACCTCGCCTCCAATTGGACCGGGGTTGTCCGAGCGGTGACCGTTCGTTGTCGACGCCTCAACGCGCCGGTGCTGCGCACAGAACGCGGTGTCCGCCGGCGTCGCGCTCTCGCCAGTACCTCGGTACCCGACGCGCTGGTCGGCCGGTGGTGCACGTCGCCGGCGTCGTGATCGGTGCGGCGGTGTGCCGTGTTCGGCGAACCGAGCGGCGCGAGCACCGCCGCGGTCGTCACGTGGGTCGCCATCGCCGGTCAGGGTGGCCGACAGGGTGATCGACCGGCCGCTCGTGTCGGCGCCACCGGTCTGAAGGTGACGGCGGTCTCCTCTGTCGTGAGCGCCTTCGTCGTGTTGCCGCAGAGGTGTCACCACGGGTGGCCGCCGCCCCTTTCCTCTGGCGGCGATGGAGCCCGGCGCCGTCCCGTCGCAGGCGCTGCATCGGCCCAGGTGTTAACACCGCCCGGGCACCGAGCTGGTGGTCGCACACCACCGGCGTCGGAACCGATGCCGGTGTTAACACTGCCTTGAGCTGGGATGTGCAGCTTGGGAGGACTTAGTGGCCGGTGGCGGCGGACACGATGGCACGGGCGTTGTCGATGTCTCCAGAGCGCACCAGCTCGGGCAGCGGACCATCGAGCAGCGCGCGCCAGTCCACCGAGTCGCTGTGCCGCCCCGTGCGCTGGAGCCGTGCCCGCGCTTCGCCGAGCAACTCGGCCAAGGCACCGAGCCCATCCCCGCACTCGGCGGCCAACCGGGACCGGAGCCACGAGGCGAGCGCCGGGCTCAGCCCACCGGTCGACACCGCAACGGTCACGTCGCCGTCACGGTGCAGTGCGGGGAGGATGAAGGAGCAGTGGGCAGGGTCGTCGGCACTGTTGACCCAGACACCCGCAGCGTCGGCGTCGGCATACACGGCGCCGTCGACGTCGGGGATTCCCGTGGCCGTGACCACCAGCCGAAAGCCGGCGGCGTCGCCGGACTCGTAGGGCCGTCGCTCGAGGGTGTGGAGCAGCGGCACGAGCAACTCCATGTCCGCACTCAGCGTGGGCGCGATCACCGTGACCGAAGCGCCGCATTCCAGCAGCCCGCGGGCCTTGCGCTCTGCTATCGGACCTCCACCGACAACCAAGCATCGGCGCCCCGCCACGTCGAGAGACACCGGATAGAAGGGCCAGTGGTCGTGGGAGTGCTCAGTCATGCAGTCGGGGAGCTCCGACCATGCCCGCCGCGATCGTCGCGAAACTGAGCTCGTCGATGAGGACGAAGCTTCCGGTGATGCGGTCGGCCTCGTAGGGGTCGACCACCAGCGGCGTGGCGGTGCGCAGCTTGACGATGCCGATGTCGTTCTCGTGCAGCTCGCTCACCCCGGTGATCCGGAGGTCGTTGACTTCGAAGAGACCAATGACGCTCTCGACCACGACGGGTGTCACGCGTGTGGTGTGCTTGATCTTGAGTCGGTCGCCGGCGGCGAGCGGGCGATCCTGGAACCAACAGACCGTTGCCTCAAAGGTGTCGGTCACCGCTGGAGCGTTCTCCGCGGCCGCGATGAGGTCGCCCCGGGACACGTCGAGGTGGTCGGCGAGACGCACGGAGACGGACAGGCCCACCTCGGCACGCTGGAGCGGGCCGTCGGCGGTCTCGATGGCGCGCACCGTCGTGGGCGAGCCCTGGGGGAGCACCACCACGGGGTCGCCGACCCGGAACGGCCCGCCGTTCACCATTCCGGCGTAGCTGCGCCCGCCGCCTGGCTGGCGGAGTACCCATTGCACCGGCAGCCGAGCACCGCTGCCGCGGTTGATTCCGTGTTGGGCCGCCCACCCGCCGGCCTGAGCCGACTCCAGAGCGTCGAGCACGGTGGGCCCGTCGTACCAGGGCGCGGCCTCCGAGCGCATGACCACGTTGTCGCCGTGGAGGGCGGAGATGGGGATCACCGTGCACGAGGAGATTCCGAGCCGACGGGCCAGCGCCTCCATCTCGTCCACGATGCCCTGGTAGGCGGAGCGATCCCATCCGACGAGGTCCATCTTGTTGGCGCATACGACGAGCTGGTCGACGCCCAACAGAGCTGCGATGCAGATGTGGCGTCGCGACTGCTCGCGCAGGCCGGAGGTCGCGTCAACGAGGGCCAGGGCCAGGTCGGCCGTCGATGCCCCCGTCGCCATGTTGCGGGTGTACTGGACATGCCCCGGGCAATCGGCGATCACGAACTTCCGGTGTGGCGTCGCCGCGTACCGGTAGGCGACGTCAATCGTGATCCCCTGCTCGCGTTCGGCGCGCAGGCCGTCGGTCACGAACGAGAGGTCGACCTCCCCCAGTCCACGGCGTTCCGATGCGGTCGCAATGGCGGTCAGCTGATCATCGAAGAGCTGCCGGGTGTCGTAGAGGAGTCGGCCGATCAGCGTGCTCTTGCCGTCATCGACGGATCCGATGGTGGCGAACCGCAGGAGATCCATGGTGTCGGCGCCGAGCTCGGCGCCGCCGGCCGGCGGCGAGCCGGGCAAGGTGGTCATGGGTCTAGAAGTACCCCTCGCGCTTGCGGTCCTCCATTGCGGTCTCCGAAAAGCGGTCGTCGGCCCGGGTCGCTCCTCGTTCCGAGATGCGCGAAGCCGTGATCTCTCGGATGATCTCCTCCACCGTGTCGGCCTCGGAGCGCACGGCACCGGTGCACGTGGCATCGCCGACGGTGCGGAACCGCACCGTCTCCTTGTGGACCTCTTCCCCGCCCTGAGGGGTGACCCACTCGCTGAGCGCCAGCAGCATGCCGTCGCGCTCGATGACCTCGCGCTCATGCGCGAAGTAGATGGACGGGAGCTCGATTCGTTCCCGTCGGATGTACTGCCAAATATCGAGCTCGGTCCAATCCGACAATGGGAAGGCTCGCAGGTGCTCGCCCGGACGCACGCTGCCCTGGTAGAGCTGCCAGAGCTCGGGGCGCTGTCGTTTCGGATCCCATTGCCCGAAGGAATCGCGGAAAGAGAGGACGCGTTCCTTCGCCCTCGCCTTGTCCTCGTCGCGTCGGGCCCCACCGAAGGCGGCATCGAATCCGTTGGCGTTGATGGCGTCGAGCAACGTCGTCGTCTGCAGGCGGTTGCGCGACGCCGTCGGCCCCGGATCGGCCACGCGGCCCTGATCGATCGAGTCCTGGACCCGGGCCACGAGGAGCCGGGCCCCCTCGGCCTCGACCTGCGCGTCCCGGTAGGCGAGCACCTCGGAGAAATTGTGTCCCGTGTCCACGTGGAGGACGGGGAAGGGGATCCGCCCCGGCTTGAACGCCTTGGAGGCGAGATGCAGCAGGACCGCCGAATCCTTCCCCCCGCTGAAGAGGAGCACCGGGCGCTCTGACTCGGCTGCCACCTCGCGGACGATGAAGATGGCCAGCGACTCCAAGAGGTCGAGGTGGCCCAAGGGGTGCTCGACCGGTCTGACCAGGGCGGTCACCGATCCCCCGGCTCGGCCCGCGGCCGGGCTCGCGGTGGGACGGTCCTGCGGGGGTTGAAAGGCGGCGGCGGTTTCCATGGGGCCTCTTCAATTCTTGACCATTTTGGTCATGTATACTAGAGCCTGCATTCGAGGGGGCGTCAAGCGCCGGCGGCGGGCCCCGGAACGGCCCGATCGCCTCGGAAGAGAAGTGAGGATCGGTGGCCGAGACCTACGTGAGCGACCAGCAGTTGAATGCGGACGAGCTTGCCGTGACCAGCGCGGGATTCGAAGCGGCGCCCGCCAGCGCCGTCATCCGTTGGGCTGTCGACACCTTTGGCGAGTCCATCGTGTTGGCGGCCTCTTTCGAGGACATCGTCCTCATCGACCTGGTCACCAAGGTGGTGCCGGCGGTCGAGGTGGTCTTCTTGGACACCGGGGCGCACTTTGCCGAGACGTTGTCCTTCGTCGACGACGTGCGGGACCGCTACCGGCTCAACCTCACGGTGACCAAACCCGGGCCCGAGGCGGCCGCCCATCCGTGCGGCACGGAGCAGTGCTGCCAGTTCCGCAAGGTCGAGCCGCTGCGCCGAGCTCTCGCCGGCAAACGCGCGTGGCTGACGTCGCTGAAGCGCTCCGACGGCCCCACCCGCGCCGACGCGCCCATCATCGATTGGGATCCGTCATTCGGACTGGTGAAGGTCAACCCGCTCGCAACCTGGACCGATCGGGACATCGCGTCGTACCTCGCCGACCACGGGCTGCCGGTGCACCCCCTGGTCCCCTCGGGATACCGGTCCATCGGGTGCGCACCGACGACCCGCCCCGTTTCGGAGGGAGAGGATCCCCGTGCCGGCCGTTGGGCGGGCCTCGACAAGTCCGAGTGCGGTCTCCACGCCTAGTGCCGCGTGACCTGGAAAACCCGTATGGGATCGAGTTCCGCGGTCGCCGCGACCGGGGGCTCAGGTTCATCAGGCCGTACAGGAACATCGGCGAGCTCAACCCCGTCGAACAGCTGAAGCTCGCGCGGCATCCGTTCGAGGTGGCCCAGGCGGTCATCGACGTCTACTCCAAACAAGGGCCCGATGCCATCGCCAAGGTCCCGGGGGAAGTGGAGCGGCTCAAGTGGGTCGGGTTGTATCCGCAGCGCCAGGGCGGCGACGCATTCATGATGCGGATCAAGGTGCCCGGCGGCGTAATGACCGCGGCCCAGGTCCGTGAGATCGGGGTGGCGGCCGACGCCTTCGCGGAGGGTCCGGACGAGAGCCCCGTATTCGGCAACCGCTACGCCGACCTGACGACGAGACAGGACATCCAGCTGCACTGGATCCGCATTGCCGATGTCCCCCGCATTTGGCAGCGCTTCTGGGACGTCGGGTTGACGACGGTCCAGGCCTGCGGCGACTCGGCCCGCAACGTGTGCTCGTGCCCCGTGTCGGGCATCGACACGGATGAGGTCGTCGAGGCGCTGCCGGTCGCGCAGGCCATCTCGGCCTTCTTTACCGGCAACCGGGAGTACGCCAACCTGCCGCGTAAGTTCAAGGTTGCCGTGACCGGTTGCACGGAGGACTGCGCCCGGGTCGAGATCAACGACATCGGACTGTGGCCGGCCGAGCAGGTGGACGGCACGGTCGGCTTCAACGTGCTGATCGGTGGGGGGCTCTCCGACGGGGAGCGCATGGCCTCCGACATCGACGTCTTCATCCGGCCCGACCAGGCGGTCGAGCTCTGTCGCGGGGTTGCCCAGCTCTTCGGCGAGCTGGGCAACCGCGAGAACCGCGGCCTGGCCCGCATGCGCTACCTGGCCCAGGAGCTCGGGCCCGAAGGATTCCGCGCCGCCCTCGACGAGCGCACGAACTTCGCGCTGCCGACAGCCGGCCGGGAGCTGACCACTGCGTTCCGGGGCGACCACGTCGGCGTGCATCCGCAGAAGCAGCCGGGCCTCGTCTACGTCGGCTGCTCGGTCCCCGTGGGAAGGATGCACGGCTTGGACCTCGTGGAGCTGGCGCGCCTCGCCGGGACGTATGGCGACGGCCGTGTCCGTATCGGCACGGACCAGAACTTCATCGTCTCCGGCGTCCCCGAGGCGAGGCTGGACGCCCTGCTGGCCGAGCCGCTCATGCAGACCTATTCGCCGTTCCCCGGGCCCTTCGAGCGGGGTGTCGTCGCCTGCACGGGTTCGGAGTTCTGTCGCTTCGCCGTGGTGGAGACCAAGGAGCGCGCCGTCAAGTGGGCGCGCGCACTCGACGCGGAGCTGTCGTCGGACCACGATGCGCGTCGCCGCCGCGATGATGCCGGGGTCATCCGCATGCACTTCTCGGGTTGCTCGGCCTCGTGCGCGCAGCCCCAGATCGCCGACATCGGTTTTCGGGGTGACATCGCGCACGTCGGCGAGCACATCGAAGAGGCCGTGGACATCGGGTTGGGCGGATCGCTCGGCCCGGACGCCGCCTTCATCGACTGGGTCGCCGGCGCGGTCCCGGTCGACCGTGTGCCCGGCGCGCTGGTCCGCGTGGTCACCCGCTACCGCGAGGAGCACCGACCCGGTGAGCCGTTCCGCCTGTGGGCCCGGCGCACGGCTTCGGATGACCTGCGGTCCACGCTGGCCGGGGTGGTGGAGGCGGTCACGTCGTGAAGCGCTATCGCATCCGGGAGCAGATGAACGGCATCACGGAACCTCCCGGCAAGGTGTGGTTCTGGGAGCTCGAGGCCGGCGTCATCCATGCCGACCGGTGCATCCAGTGTGGCACCTGCGTCGCCGTCTGCCCGTCGAACTCCATCGGCGTCGACGAGGACACCAACTTGCCCGAGCTGGTCAAGATGTGCACCGGTTGCTCGTTGTGCTGGGACTTCTGCCCACGCGGCGGCCTCCGCTACGAGGCACTGTGGCCGCCGTCGACAGTCACGGCCGGCGAGGACGCCGAGGTGCAGCCCGCCCAGGTCCGTTCGGACTCCTCGGACACCTACTGGAAGATCAGCGGTGGGCCGCCGGCTGACGGGCTCGGTGCCGTCGTCGACTCCTACGCCGTCAGAGCCAGCGCTCCGTTGGACGACGTGCAGGATGGCGGTGCGGTGAGCGCGCTCCTCATCGGGCTCCTGGCCGGCGGTGAGATCGACGGCGCCCTCGTGTCAAAGCCCAGCCCCGACCCCGACGAACAATGGAAGGGCATCGCAACCATCGCGACGACCGCGGATGAGATCCGAGCCGCCTCGGGCAGCTTCTACAACCAGACGATGGCGCTGGCCGAGCTGGACCTGTCGCGGTATGCGTTGCCGCAGAAACCGCGCATCGCGGTGGTCGGCACGCCCTGTGAGGTGCAGGGGTTGCGGGCCATGCAGGCGCGGCGCTGGCCGACCGGCGCCCACCGGCTGGACGCGGTCGTCCTGACCATCGCTCTCATGTGCACGAAGAACTTCGACTACGAAGCGCTGACATTGCGAGAACTGCGCGACAAGCGCGGCGTCGATCTGGACCGGGTCTCCAAGATGGACGTGATACGGGGGCGCATGATCGTCGAATACCGCGACGGCGAACTGGCGGTCGACGAGCCGGTCAAGGACTTCCACGGTGCCGCGCTGAAGGGCTGCGACGAGTGCGCGGACTTCCTCGGCCGGTCAGCCGACATCTCCGTGGGCAGTGTCGGATCGATGAACGGCTGGACCAGTGTGATCATCCGAACCGAGCGCGGCCGGCTCGCGTTCCAAGCTGCCCGCGCCAAGCTCGACGTCCGAGGGCTGGACGATCCGGCCGCACTGTTGCGCCTGGACTCCCTGGACAAGAAGATCGCCGATCGCACGCTCCAACGCAAGCTCGATCCGGACGCGCCGCTGTTCATCGAATTCGAAGAACACGTGCGCGCCTATGACGGCACGGATCGCCAGCCCGTCTACATCCGCCATTGACCATCGCGACGGCTCCCGTGCCACACGTACCCGACGAGCCCACGGTCCGGGCCGAGGGTTGGTTGGCGGCCGTTCTCGATGGGCGGGAGATCGAAGCCGTCCTGACCGAGCCCGACGGCGTCGTGCCCTGGTTGTGGACCCGCTGGCGGTATCTGGCGTCAGCCGGTCTCGACGAGGACGAGCTCACGGTGATCGCGCTGGGCTACCGACGCGAGATCTGGCTGTGGCTGGCAGGCGAGCGGACGTGGACCCAGTGCTGCTCCGGCCTCATCGGTCGCATCAGCCGGCGCATCGCGGACCGTCAAACCGCCGGAGTGTGAGCTCGTCGGAGCGTCCGGTCCCCGCCATCGAGCTCAGCGGGGTCACGGTCCGACGGGACGGCGTGGCGGTGCTGTCCGGGGTCGACTGGCGGGTCGACGGCGACGACCGTTGGGTCATCCTCGGGCCGAACGGGTCGGGGAAGACGACCCTGCTCCAGGTGGCGGCGGCCCGGTTGTGGCCGACGGCCGGGACAGTGGAGGTCCTGGGCGCCCGCCTGGGCCGTGTCGACGTCCGGACGCTTCGTCCGCGCGTCGCCCTGGTGAGCGGGGCAGTCACGCGGCAGCTGCGGCCGGACCTTGCCGCTCGTGACGTCGTGGTGACCGGCCTTCACGGAGCGCTGGAGACGTGGTGGAACCGTTACACGGGGACGGACTGGGACAAGGCGAACCGGCTCCTGGCCAGCGGAGGCGTGGGGGAGATCGCTGATCGCCCGTTCGGCGTGATCTCCGAGGGTGAGCGTCAACAGGTGCTGCTGGCGCGGGCGCTCATGGGTGCCCCCGAGCTGCTGCTGCTCGACGAGCCGTTTGCCGGCCTCGACCTGGGCGCGCGCGAGCGATTGCTGGCGCGGTTGGTCACTCTGGCCAGCGACCCGGACAGTCCACCGATCGTCCTGGTCACCCACCACTGTGAGGAGATCCCTCCCGGGTTCACCCACGGTGGCCTGGTGCGCCGTGGCCTGTTGCTGGCGGCCGGCCCTCTCCACGACGTCATCACGTCCCAGCGCGTGTCGGCCTGCTTCGGTGTTCCGGTCGCCGTCGGGCACACCGCCGGTCGATGGTGGAGCCGTGCCTCGTGACAGGTGCCGACGCCGTGAGCAGAGCGGTCAAAAGAGGTCTTGAATCCACACGCTGACGCGGGTACAAACTGAGGAAGCGGAGAAGTGCCGACGAGGTCGGCGCTGTGGCATTTCCCCACCATCCACCATTTGTAAAACGCTGTTCAATAGGCTTTCACGCGCAGAGCAAAGGTAGGTCGTCGGGGAGTGACGATTGTGATCCTGCTGGTCTTCGTAGTGTTGCTCTGGGCGGCGGTGTTGGCGCCGAGTGTCTGGCGACGATTCAGCGAGCGCTCGGCAGTCGGTTCGATCGACCACTTTCACCACCAATTGCAGCTTCTGGAACACGCTGCGCCGAAAACCGTCGCGCCGGCGTATCGCCTACACACGGCCTTTCCAGGTGCTGTCGCGCCTGCGGCTCCACCAGGCGACTCCTCGCGCCCGAAGCTGGTACTGCTGCGGCCGACCGGCGACGCAACGGCGGCCGACGTCGACGACGAGGAAGGCTGCCACTACGAGCGGGTCGGCGTGCTGGACCGGCCCGAGCCAGTCTGCCTGCCGGAGGTGGGCGCGGAACTACCTGCATTCCGCCGGGAGCGGGCCCGCCGACGCTGCACGACACTGCTCCGCGTCCTCTGCGGGGCAGCGATCTCGACGGGGCTGATCGGGATGTTGCCGGGCATGCACGTCGCCTGGGTCTTCACCGGATTGACGGGCCTGGCGGCCCTCGGGCTCGTCGGTCTGATGGCCTATGCCAAAGAGCTCGAGGCCGAGCGGGCGCGCCGCCAGGGCCATCGCGACACCCGCCCTGGCGACACGGCGCCGGCCGGGTCTACCGGAACCTGGGACGACGACGAGCTCGAGGAGTCTCGGGTCGCAGCACGCTGAGCCGCGATACGTCGGGCAACCTCGTGGGTCGCGTACCGCTCCGGGGCTTTTCCAGAGCCCGACTATCCTGGACGGTGCCGGGGGTGTAGCTCAGCTGGCAGAGCGCTACGTTCGCAATGTAGAGGCCGAGGGTTCGAGTCCCTTCACCTCCACCGGTGTTGGCAGATTTACAACGTTTTCCCAGTTCAGAGGCGGTATTTCGCAGGTACTCCCCAAATTGAGGCAAGTGGCGATGTTCGAACCCCTGCCTGAGCCGGGAGAACGTCCGATTCAGAACGCCTGACCCCTCGACCGGGTCAGGCTCCCTTCGGCAAAGCGAGCTGCGATCCGGTCAAGGTGACGCGCCCAGAGTTGGGGATAGAACGCGGCATCCTCCGCACTTAGATCGGAGAATTCCACCTTCACATTTGTGCCGTCACTCGTCGAGGTGAGCGTGATCTCAATGAATGTGGGCGTCGCTGTGTTCGTTGCTTGCCGGTCCCATCGAAGCAGCATGCGGTGAGGGGGATCTACTTCGATGTAGCGGCCGGTGATCACCGTCCCGTCGAGATCAAGGCGGAACGCGTCCCCCGGCAGAGGAGCCGTCATCGAATTCCGTCCATCTTGACGAGGCCGGTCCACGTCCAAGAGGCACGAGCAGTCGGGGTCGGCTGGATGAGCTCGCGGAAAGCCAGCCCTGAACAGCCCACTGGGAGCGACGAGGTGTCCCGCATCAGGAACTGCAGTGGGTCCGCAAGCGCATCGTGTGGATGCACGTGCGTCGTCCAAGTGCCGTGCGCCGACTTCGGCGATGGGTGTGAATGAGCCCGGCTTGGGCTCATCTGCCGACGGTAAGGGCGAGAAGGGTATTGACGGCAGTCTCGAACGGACGGGGACTCTGCTGTACCTGAGCAAGTAGAAGTCCCCCTTGGAGCGTGGCGAGCAGAGTAGTGGCGAGGTCGTCCGGGTCGATGTCCGACGGGAGCTTCCCGTCGTCACGAAGGGATCTCAGCCCATCGCCGATTGCGGCTGCCCACCGATCGAACCCGGCCTCGATGAGCGCTCGGGCCTCGGGGTCACTCTCGGCGAGTTGACCAACGAGCGAGCCAAGTTGGCAGCCCCCCTTTGCTTTGGTGCGCTTCGCTGCGGTGATCACCATGTTTCGCCAGGCTTCGACGCCGTTCGGGCTGCTGAACGCGTGCCGCTGGCGATTGACGATGGCGTCGGCTTGGTAGTCGATGACCGCCTGCACGAGATCGTTCTTGTCGGGGAAGTAGTGGTACATCTGAGAGCCGCTGACTTCCGCCGCCGCCCTGACGTCTTCCAAGGTGGTGCCGGCCACCCCACGCTCATGGATCAGGGCAGCGGCGGCCTCCACTATTCGTGCCCGGGTGCGTGCTCCCTTGGGCGTGAGCTTCGGCCGGTCGCTCGCCTCGTTGACCATACTCCGATGCTAGTCGAAATTCTGGGTTTGACAACCCAGTTCCGGGTGGTCATAGTGGGTTGCGCCACCCATTTTGAACGAGAGGACCAAACAACGCATGACAGACCTAAAAGGCAAGACAGCACTGGTCACGGGCTCGACGAGCGGGATCGGCCAGGCTACGGCCATCGCCTTGGCCGCCCGCGGGGCTCACGTACTGGTAATCGGACGCAACGAACAACGAGCCAAGGACGTGGTCGCCGAGATCGAAGGCACCGGCGGTCAGCGCATCGTTCAAGCTCACGACGTTGAGCGATCTGCAATCAGCCCACGAGCTGGTCGAGTGGGCAACTGAGGCAGGCGGCGGTCACGTCGACATCCTCATCAACAACGCTGGCATCGCCTTGCTCGGACCAAGCAACGCAGCTTCCGAAGCAGAATTCGACGAGACCTTTGCACTGAACGTCAAGATTCCGTTCTTCCTGGTCGCGTCACTGGCGCCAGCCATGGCAGATCGCGGTTGGGGTTCGATCGTCAACATCTCTACGATGGTCGCCAGCTTTGGGCAGGCGGGCATGGCTCTCTATGGCGCCAGCCGGGCAGCTCTCGAACTGTTGACCAAGGCTTGGGCCGCCGAATACGGCCCGAGTGGCGTTCGGGTCAACGCCGTATCCCCCGGCCCGACGCGCACCCGGATGATGGAAGTAGTCCCCGAAGAGATGGTGAATCAGCTCGCGGCACTAGCACCAGCAGCTCGCGTAGCTGAGCCCGAGGAACTTGCTGCGGCGATCGTCTTTCTCGCCAGCGATGATGCCAGCTTCGTCCACGGCGTCACTCTTGCAGTCGACGGGGGTCGATCAGCAACGTAACGCCTGTCGGCGTCGACGGTTTCGAGTGAAGTCCTAGAAAACAGATCACAACTAACAACCCCAGGAGCATCAGCATGAGCGCATACGTAATTGTCGAATTCGCAGTTAAGGACCCAGATATTTACCGTGATGAGTACGCCCCCATTGCTGGGCAGACAGCCAAAAAGCATGGAGGTGAGGTAATCGCCGCCGGTAACTGGGAAGTCCTGCACGGCGATGGCTCGCTCACTTCAGGAGTACTCGTGCGATTTGCCGACCGTGAGACGGCCCTCGGGTGGTACAACTCGCCTGAATATCAGCAGCTGATTGAAGTCCGAGCTATCGCGATGGATGTCCGTTTCAGCTTGCTCGACGGCCTCCCTACGCCCACCGAGGATGAGGGGGACTGCGAATGAGCGCGCTCCAGGGAAAGACGGCGCTCATTACGGGCGCCAACGTCGGGATCGGCAAGGAGGTGGCCCGGCAACTGGCATTACGTCCTGAGTTCGCGCGGATCTACCTTGCGTGCCGGAACCAAGATCGGGCGACACAGGCGAAGGCCGAACTCATAGCTGTGACCGGCCGAGAGATCTTTGACATCATTCTCATGGACGTCACCGATCTGAGTTCGGTTCGCGCCGGCGCAGCGGACATCAACGGATCCCTAGACGCGCTGGTCATGAACGCCGGTGTAATCGGCAACAAGACCTTGATGGAATTGACCGCTGACGGGGTCACCGAACTGTTCGCAACGAACGTTCTCGGTCACGCCGCTCTCCTCGAAGGGCTCCTGGCCCAGAACCGACTCAACGAGGTAGCGGTGTTCGTCGCAAGCGAAGCAGCCAGGGGAATTCCGAAGTTGGGGTTCAAACGGCCTACCTTCGTCTCGACTTCCACCGATGAACTCACGACCGTCATCGACGGCAGCTACTTCGCTGACAGGAAATACGATCAGAACCTCGCCTTCGGTCAGGTCAAGTACATCGGGGCCTTGTGGATGGCCCACGTGGCGCGCCAGTACCCCGACCTCCGCTTCATCACGGTAAGCCCCGGCAACACCACGGGCACCGAAGCTGCCGCCGGCGCGGCGCCACCGCTGCGCTTTGCGGCCAAACACATCATGCCCCGCCTCGGTATTTCCCACGAACTTGACGTGGGGTCGAAGCGACTCGTCGATGGTGTCACCGACCCGAAGCTTTCGAGTGGCGTGTTCTACGCCAGCGCGGCCGGCAAGTTGAAGGGTCCCATGGTCGACCAAGCGGAGATCTTCCCGGACCTAGCCAACCCCACTTTTCAGGACCACGCGAACGAGGCAATCCACCGCTTCATCGACTAGTGACGTTTGCGCAAGATCGTCGCGGACTCAATTCAAACCCGTTCACTTCCGGCAGGGGTTCGAACATTGTCCCATCACTTCTCTGGCGACCTCTTGGCCAGTCAATCGCAGACCGAAATCGGACCTTCACCTGACCTCAGCAGCCGCATAACCCCAGTTCAGCGGGCCAAGAGGGGTTCGAACAAAGTCCCATCACCTCCACGGTGTTGTCGGAATGACAACGTTTTCCCTCATCAGGGCAGGTATTCCACCGGCACTCCTCAACCAAGGCAAACGACGATGTTCGAACCCCTCGCTGAGCTGGGAGAACGTCCAATGCGAGCCAGCCATCCCGTCGGGTGGGTCCGGCTCCGCTCACCCATCTTGGGGACTCGCTTGGATCGCTGTCGCAGGGCACCGCCGGGATTAGCCCAGGAGTCCCGCATCAGCTCATTCGTGATGTCACCTCCCAGGGATGAGGTCGCCGTCGATGAAATGCTGAACGTTTGGCGCAACGGCGGCATCGATCTCCGCGTCGGACATCGACGCGATCGGGTCGACCTTCCAGACGTAGCGAACGAAGGCCAGCCCCATCAGCTGAGTCGAGACCAGTCCGGCGCGAATTGCTCGCTCCGACTCGTCGAGTTATTGCACCGCGGGTCCATGAGGGAGCTCTCGATCACCAGTCGGAGCTTTTCCTTGGTTCCGCGATCATGTTCGGCGATGAGCATGATCGACCGCATGACGGTCAGACGGAAGTCCGATGCTCCTCCGGCAGGGTTCGAACATAGTCGCATTACTTCCTTGGGCGTCGTGCAGGCCCCATGCCGGAACCCGCGATTGGCCTCAGTCGATTGACATAGTCGGCGATTCTCAGGGCCTCCGGAGCGGCATACGCAAGCCGGTTCGGTATCGATCAGCCGTGAGCGGGAGGACCTGGCTCGCTGAGGATCGTCGGGCCCCTGCGTCTGTCGTTCTTCATTAGGCACGAGCAAATGGCCAGTGCCCGCGCGAGACTTACGGGGTCGACGAGGAGGTGACCCATGGTGGCCAAGTTCAAAGGCGTAGTGAATCTGGACATCCGGGATTCCGTGCCGGACTGGGCGCCCTTCGACGCCCCCCGGGCATCAGAGGGGGCGCCCAACGTCGTCTATATCGTGCTCGATGACGTCGGATTCTCCGCGATGAGCTGCTACGGCGGACCCATCGAGACCCCCAACATCGACCGCATCGCCGCCGATGGGCTTCGTTACACCCAGTGGCATACCACCGCACTGTGCTCGCCGACCCGATCGTGCCTCCTCACCGGACGCAACCACACTCGCAACTCCATGGCCTGTATCACCGAGGCCGCGATTGGCTTCCCCAACGCCAGTGGGGTGATCCCGCCCGAGAACGCCACCATCGCCGAGATCCTGGGCGAGCGGGGATGGAACACCTACGCGGTGGGCAAGTGGCATCTGTGCCCGGAGGCCGAGATGAACCTGGCCTCGACCCGGCGCAACTGGCCGACAGGGCGGGGATTCGAGCGCTTCTACGGCTTTCTCGGGGCTGAGACCAATCAGTGGTATCCCGACCTGGTCTACGACAACCACATGGTCGACCAGCCCAAGTCGCCCGAAGAGGGATACCACTTCTCGGTGGACATCACCGACAAGGCGATCGAGTTCATCAGGGATGCCAAGGTGCTGGCCCCCGAGAAGCCGTTCTTCTTGTACTACGCACCGGGGGCCTGTCACGCCCCCCACCACGCACCGGTCGACTGGATCGACAAGTTCAAGGGCCGCTTCGACATGGGTTATGAAGCGTTGCGCGAACAAACCCTCGCCCGTCAGAAGGAACTGGGCATCTTGCCCCCCGATACGGATCTCTCGCCGCTCAATCCGATCGGCACGCCCGAGACCCGCACCGGTCCGGCCGGCCAGCCCTTCCCTGCCCTCGACATCGTGCGGCCGTGGGACTCGTTGTTAGACGACGAGAAGCGGTTGTTTCGTCGGATGGCCGAGGTCTTCGCCGGCTTCCTCGCCCACGCCGATGACCAGATCGGCCGGCTCCTGACCTGCCTGGAGGAGATCGGCCAACGCGAGAACACCGTCGTCGTCGTGGTATCGGACAACGGTGCCAGCGGTGAAGGAGGCCCTAACGGTTCGGTCAACGAATGCAAGTTCTTCAACGGCATCCCCGACGACATCGCCTCGAACCTCGCCGCCATCGACGACCTCGGCAGCCCCAAGACCTACAACCATTACCCGACGGGTTGGGCCATGGCCTTCAACACCCCGTTCAAGCTGTGGAAGCGCTACGAGTACAATGGGGGCACGAGCGACGCCTGCATAATCTCGTGGCCAAAAGGGACCAAGGCTCGGGGCGAGATCAGGACCCAGTACCACCACGCCGTCGACTTGGTCCCCACGCTATTGGACGTGCTCGGCGAAGAGGCACCCGAGACCGTCAAAGGCCACGTGCAGAGCCCATTCGACGGGGTGAGCATGCGCTACAGCTTCGACGCCCCGAGCGCCCCGACTTCCAGGAGGACACAGTTCTACTCCATGCTCGGGTCGCGCGGGATCTGGCACGACGGATGGAAAGCGGTCACGACCCATCCCACCATCGCCGGGTGGAGCAACTTTGGCGCGGACACCTGGGAGCTGTATCACACCGACGTCGATCGCTCCGAGGTCCACAACCTCGCCGAACAGGAACGTCAGCGGCTCCAGGAGTTGATCAACCTGTGGCACGCCGAGGCAGGGGCCAACGGGGCCTTCCCGTTGGACGACCGCTCCGCCCTCGAGATCATCCTCACGCCTCGCCCGGTTCTGACCGCGGCCCGCAACCGCTACGTGTACTACCCGGGCGGGGCCGAGGTGCCCGAGTCCCAGGCGGTGAACGTCCGCAACCGCTCCTATGTCATCGGCGCCCTGGTGGACGTTCCCGCACCGGGTGCCAGCGGCGTGCTCTTCGCTCATGGGGCGAGATTTGGCGGCCATGCGCTCTACATCAAGGACAACCGGCTTCACTACGCCTACAACTTCGTCGGCATGGTTTTGCAGACCGTGGTGGCGACCGTGGATGTGCCCACCGGCGACAACCTCATCTTGTCGGCGGCCTTTGACAAGGACGGCGAGGACCCACCCGGAGTGGCCACGGGTATCTTGTCGCTCTTTTACGGCGAGACCAAGGTCGGAGAGGGCAGAATCAGGACCCAACCGGGGAAGTTCGCCATTGGAGGGGAAGGGCTCTGTATCGGACGCGACAGCGGTGAGCCCGTGACCGACGACTACCCGGGTCCCCATCCGCATGCATTCACGGGCGGGATCATCAATCGGGTGGCGGTTGACGTGAGTGGAGAGCCCTATGTGGACCTCGAACGCGAGGCAGTGGCCATGATGTCCCGGGAGTGACAGTGGAGTCGGGTGCACGCACTGAACGATGCTCCAGACATCGGAGTCTGCCTCTTTTCATCCTCGGAAGCTGCCGCTGAAGCGTCGGCTCGACAAGGCCAGCCGGACCCCCTCAGGCCCCGAACAGGATCACCCGCTATCGGGTGCCCCGGCGGTGACTTCAAACCGCTCGCACATGCCAGCTCCTGCTCGGGGTCCGGGCCCCGCGGGCCGAGCGGTTTCGCTCTGGCCGCGAATACCGCGCGTGACAGCCCCGGGCGGGGGCACTGCTCAGGACGCCTTCGGGTCCCGTGCAGAAGGGGCTCGAACATAGTCCCATCACTTCCGAAACCAACCTCGATCGACCCTCTCGGCGCCCGAAGGTCGCCGCAGCTCATGATGCATTCGGACCACAATTCCCCAGGTCAGCGAGCCACGAGGGGTTCGAACATAGTCCCATTACCTCCACGGTGTTGTCGGAATGACAACGTTTTGCCTGTTCAGAGTGTGTCTTTCGTTGGCATTTCCCAACCGAGGAAAATGCCGATGATCGAACCCCTGCGTGTTGGCTGCATCTCAGCAAGTGACGGCGCTCGCGCGAGCGAGCAGATGTGCACGCACCTAGTCGAATGGTATGCCACCCAGCCGGTACTGTGACACGGCCGGTCGATGTAGTGGGGTATGGGTCCTCATGACGACCACCAGTCGAACTGGCCCGTCCAGTCGACCTGGGCGTAATAGCTTGGCCATTGATCGACCGGGAAGAGTGGAGAGGCGATCTCCACCGGATGTTTGGCCATCGCCGGCACGAGCCACAAGCCATCGTTCGCCTCGTAGAGAAGGCTCTTACCATTTGCCGCCCAGACGGGGACGCTTGCCCCGCTTGCCCCCTCAACCCGTGTCGGTTGTCCACCTCCGACATGAACGATCCATAGCGAATGCTCCGCGTACCAGTTTTCGACAGCTTGCTGGTCAATGGCTCCGAACGAGAGGCTGGGTGCCTTGATGAAGGCCAAGGCTGATCCGTTCGGGGACCACGAAGGGTCGAGCGTGACATCGGATGCCGGCTCAGGAACAGGCATGCACGTGGGCGAGGTGTCAGCGCAGATCTCGACCTCCTTGGTCTGCCAGGCGTAGCGATTGCCGCCGCTCACGATTGCGAAGTGTCCGTTGACATCTGCGGTCAACGACCCTGCGGACGTGAGGGTCGTCCCCAAGGTGATTGCTTGACCACCAGCGGAGCGAACCTCATAGAGCTTCAAGCCGTCTGCCTCGATCGACACGGAATCATCGGGGTCGATCCAGAACAGGATTGCACCGCTCAAGAGCCATTCAGTGGGAATCGTGGGGTTGTACGAGTCGGGGTAGGCCGGATTGTAAGGAGCTTGGAACCAGACGACCGGAGACCCTCCTCCGGCCGAAACGACGTCTAATGATCCGAATGGGTAGGAACCCGCGAAAGCGATCTCCCGGCCGTCAGGCGACCAGACGAAGTTCGTCGCATGCAATGACCCTGCGAGCATGTGGGCACTTCCCGTCGGGCTGACCAGCCAGATCGCAGAGGGTGGCGCGTTGAAGGCGGTGGCGGGTACCGCCGTGTTGAGCGGGGTCTCAACCGCAGCGAGCACGTCGTTCGTCGGGGACCACGAGAGCTCACTCGCCTGTCCCAATTGCTTCACCAGATGGGCGTCGGTTCCATTGGAGCGGGCGATCCAGAGTTGACTAGGAGGTGCATTCAGTGCGCTGGCGTATGGCTCGACCAGGTACGCAAGCCACTTCCCGTCGGCTGAGAAAGTCGGATCGACTGCGTCGGGCCCACTTGACCTAACCTGGCGCAGCGAGCCGTTGAAGCCGTCGAGGACCCAGAGTTCGCCATGACTCACGAAGGCGAGCAGCCCGCGATGTGCAAATGCGCTCGCATTCACGATTGGTTTGTCTTTGTGAAACCCGGTGGTGTGCTTTTGTGCGGGCCTCGTACTACCCCCAGTCACGACGATCAGCGTCGTGGCGGCGGCGATTAGCACGATCGCGACGACAGCTCCAATGAGCACCCGTCGGCGACGCTCACGGCGCTTGGCCTCCTTGAACAGTGCCTCGGCGTCGGTCTGTTCGTCGTCGAGGTACGCACCTCGTCCGGTGACCAGCATGACGTCTCCTACCCGGGGAGACTCTCAAGCATGGCCACCAGCTCGTCGCGTCGGTAGCCGGACTGGCGACCCAGCTTGACGAGCTCCTTCATCTTCGAGACCAGCACCCCACGCTCGGGTGTGCCAGCCACGATGATCGCTCGTCCACGACCGAGTTCGAGGAGACCCTCGTCACGAAGGATCCGAAGGGCCCTGAGCACTGTGTTCGTGTTCACACCCAGTACCGCGGCTAGGTCCTTGGCTTGGGGGATGCGATCGCCGGGCGCCGCCTCGCCCTCGGCGATGGCTCTGCGGATCTCGGCGGCAACCTGATCATGCAGGAACGTGACGTCGTTGCGATCGACCTTGGAGAGAGCGAGCGATTCGGATGGGACGGCACGAACCGGTACTGGAACCATAACGCTAATAATAGTAGCGTTAATAAGGACGAGGAGCAACCCAGAATGAATGGATCTCCTCGGCGTGACATCGAGGAGTCGTTCAACAGTGTCTCTGAGGTGCCGAAGTGCCTCACCGGCCTGATGCGACGGGCGATAGGTGACACCCTGGCCGGACGCGTCAGGACCCCGCTGACTTCGTGCAAGCCCCCGCGACATCCATTCGGGTCGCATTCGCTTGCCCACGGGGCAGAGCGGCGACCACGGCAGACTGCAGAACACACTCGTCCTTCACATCGGTCGTGAGCTTGCCGACCGTGACCATCACGTATTGCCCGTCGCAGGTGTCAATAGCCCTGGCAACAATGGTGGCGCGCGCTCCTCGGCGCGGCAGCACACTGATGAGGAAGGGATTGAGGCCCTCTAGACAGACTTGCCGTGGCGGGGTCCACGGTGGTGAAGTCTCCAGTGCAGCTCTCAGCACCTTTGCGCTCTGTCCGTTGACGACCACGGTGGTAGGGCCGCGACTTCCGGCCTCACCGACGACCTCGTACCCGGTGACCTCGATCACACCAGCCTTGGGCACAACGAGGACGCCCGCCGGTAGTGGTCCCGAGGCCATGGGCATCGCCAGCAAGACAGGGGCAACGACCGTCGTGACGCGGCTCAGGAGCTCCACGCCACAGTATGACGCTGCGTACACGGGATTGGTTCGCCAGGCTGAGCCACTTGCGGTCGATCCACCCTGAATGGACCACCGAACCGGCAGCGGTCAGGGACCAATCCGGCCATTCAGGCGACCCGAGGGGCTGTCCCCATGGTGCCTGATTCGTTCGGGGCGCATGCAACTCTCGCGAGCACTCATGACGTCGAGTGCTCCAACCTTGGTGAAAACCGCTATTTCGACGTTGAAGGGCGGCCTCGGCAACCAGAGGATCTGGTCTCCGCCGGCAGGGGTTCGAACATTAGCCCCATCACCTCCACGGTGTTGTCGGAATGACAACGTTTTCCTATTCAGAAGGAGTATTTCATTGGCATTTGCCAACCAACGCAAATGGCGATGTTCGAACCCCTGCGTGTCTGCGGGGTTCCACGAACCGTCCGTTCGGATCGACCCCCTGCACCATCGTGTCGACCGAACTGGGCGCGGATCAGAATTTTGGCGGTGGTCAGGATCTCTGCTCCTCGTCAGCGTTGCTGCGCATTCGCGCCACGCGTCCGCTCGCCCATTGGCACCGACGAAGAGCCTGATGCCTTCCTTGTGCCCGAGCGCCTCAAGATGGGTGAACTGTCCGACAGTCTGGCTCGGCCATCCTGGCAGCTCCTCGTTGGGTGCGGCACCCTGTTCGGTGGTTGCGGTGGCGCGCCCAGGCTCGCCGTCGACGGCGTATTCTCCGGATCACAAGGATGTCGGTGACAAGGAGGAGGACGACCTCCCCGAGGGAGCGCCCGAGCTGGTCCATACCGGCGGCCTCAGCGCAACCAGTGACGAGGTGATCCTGCGATGACCACCCAAACAACCCGAGGTGCTCGCTCGAAGCCAGCGGGCAAACCCTGTTTCGACTGTCTCGACGAGGCGATCGCCGTCGATCGGCCTCGGCTAGCAGCGCCGCGCTACGTGGCGTTCTGGTTCATCGCCTACGTGTTCGCCGCCACCATGCTGGGCACGACCCTGCCCACCCCCCTGTACGTCATCTGGCAGAGCCAGTGGCACTTTTCTTCCGGGCTGGTGACCTTGATCTTCGCCGTCTACGCGGCCGGTGTGCTGGCCGCGCTGGTCTTCGCGGGACGTGCCTCCGACCAGATCGGGCGCAGGTCAGTGCTGGGGGCCGCTCTGGCGTTCAGCGCGCTGAGCACGGTGGTGTTCATCATCGCCACCTCCGTCGGGTGGCTGTTCTTGGGTCGGGTCTTGTCGGGCTTCTCCGCTGGGCTCATGACCGGCACGGCGACGGCGGCGCTCACCGACATGCTCGGACCGGCAAAGCCACGGCGGGCGTCGGTTGTCTCCACGGTCGCCAACACGTTTGGCCTCGGGCTGGGCCCACTGCTTGCCGGGTTGTTTGCACAGTACTTGCCTCGCCCGACGGTGCTCGTGTTCGAGGTCTACTTGTTTCTGTTGGCGGCAGCGGCCCTCGCGGTGGCCTGGGTGCCCGAGACGGTGCAGCGCCGTCAAAGGCTGTCCATCCGCTTCGCCGGTTTCGGCTTCCCACCCTCAGGCAGAGACGAGTTCCTCGCGGCCGGGGTGGCGGGGTTCGCCGCTTTCAGCCTGCTCGGGATCTTCAGTGCGCTCGCACCGACGTTCCTCGGCGACGTCTTGGAACAACACAACCACGCCGTCGCCGGCGCAGTCGTGTTCATGATCTTCGCAATTTCGGCTGCCACTCAGGTCGTCGCAGGCCGCTTCGACTACCGAAAGGTCGTCTCGTTCGGACTGGTCCTATTCCTCTTCGTCCTGGCCCTCATCGTCGCCGGGTTGTCGCAGGCGTCATTGGATCTCTTTCTTGTTGGTACCGGCGTCGGGGGGGTCGCGGTCGGCTGCGTTTTCATAGGCAGTCTCTCCACCGCCAACCGCCTCGCCCCGGCCGAGCGGAGGGGACAGGTGGTCTCCTCCTATTTTGTGTTCTGCTATCTGGGCCTTGCGGTCCCTGTCATCGGAGTTGGCATCGCCTCCGAGCAGGTCGGCATCTTCCGGTCGGTTCTCGTCTGCTCGATCGCGCTCGCCGTTCTGTCTGTCGTCTCATTGGTTGTGTTCCAAAGGGGCAGGGTGGCAGGACAACCCGAAAAGCGGACTCCCGGTCCCACTGCCCGGAGTACCAGGGCTGGCTAGCTAGGGCCCTGTAGGGTCCAAATATTCATCCAGTACCCTGACCTGCGGCTTCACAGGGAGCCAGCGCGCGGAGTACGACCTTTGGTGAGACGGGCGGTTCGGGGTCTGGGCGAGACGCCTACCTCTGGTGCCAGCATCTCGCATTCTTCCCGAAAAGGCGGAGGTCAACGGCGCAGCAAACGACCTTCTTACAGCTTCCAAAGAACCGGTCAAGGTAGCCCTATGCAGGGATGCTGCGTGTCACAGCTCTGATAAAAATATCCATCTGTCAAGAGGTGTAGGGTCGAATTGCTACCGATGCACCTGGCGCACAACGGGAAGCTGGTGTTGTTAGAGGTAAGGCAGACGCCGGGTTGACGGAGCACCTAGGTCCGTGAATACGGACACCAAGGAAGGTCCCCATGACCACACCCACTCTGGATAAGCACGTCCATGATTTCATTGGTACACGCCAGCAACTGTTCATAGACGGACAGATGGTTGAAGCAATGTCTGGCAAGACCTTTAAAACCATTAACCCAGCAACTGGCGAAGTACTCGCCGAGGTTGCCGAGGGCGATGCAGTTGACATCGACCTGGCAGTTCGAGCGGCGCGGCGGGCTTTTGACGACGGTCCGTGGAGCCGCATGACGCCATCTGATCGTGGCCGGATCATCTGGAGGATCGGCGACCTCATCAATGAGCACTTGGAACAGTTCGCCGAACTCGAGACCCTCGACAACGGCAAGCCCGTCGCGGTTGCCCGGGTCGCTGACGTGCCGTTGGCGGCGGAACTTTTCCGGTATATGGCGGGTTGGGCAACCAAGATCGAGGGGAACACCATTCCTCTATCGGTGCCCTACGCCCCGGACGCTCAGTTCCACGCCTACACCTTGAGAGAACCCATTGGGGTGGTGGGCCAGATCATCCCGTGGAACTTCCCACTGCTTATGGCTGCCTGGAAGCTCGGCCCGGCCCTGGCGACTGGGAACACGGTCGTCCTGAAGCCGGCCGAACAAACACCACTGACGGCCCTCTACCTGGCTGAGATCATGGCCCAGGCCGGACTCCCCAATGGTGTCGTCAACATAGTCACAGGGTATGGCGAGACTGCCGGCGCCGCCCTCGTTGCCCACGAAGAGGTCGACAAGATCGCGTTCACCGGTTCGACCGAGGTTGGTCGGCTCATTGCCAAGGCGGCCACGGGGAACCTCAAGAAAGTGAGCCTCGAGTTGGGAGGCAAGAGCCCCAACGTCGTGTTCTCCGATGCTGACCCCCAGGTCGCCATCGCCGGCGCAGCCAATGCGATTTTCTTCAATCATGGTCAGTGCTGCGTCGCTGGTTCTCGGCTGTACGTCGAGGCCGACAGCTTCGATGAGGTGGTGGCCGGTGTGGCCGACATCGCCAAGTCAATCAAGCTGGGTGATGGCTTTGATCCTGCCACTGAGATGGGTCCCCTCGTCTCCGACGAGCAGCTCAACACGGTAAATGGCTTCCTCGACTCGGGACACGAAGAGGGCGGGAAAATCCTGGCTGGCGGTAACCAAGAAGGAGATCGTGGGTACTTCTTCCAACCCACTGTCATTGCCAATACCCGGCCCGAGATGCGGGTCGTTCAAGAGGAGATCTTCGGCCCGGTCGTGGTCGCCGCGCCATTCCAGAGCTTGGACGAGATCGCCGCCACCGCTAACGACAGCCCCTATGGACTCGGTGCGGGTATATGGACCAAGGACACCTCAAAGGCCCATGCCCTCGCCAAGAAGATCCGAGCTGGAACGGTATGGATCAACTGCTACAACGTCTTTGACGCGGCCCTGCCCTTCGGCGGCTACAAGCAATCGGGATGGGGTCGGGAGATGGGTCACGAAGCACTCGAGGCCTACACCGAGGTAAAGGCGGTCTGCACACAGTTGTAGTACTCACACCGTCGGACGCTCGATTGACGACTCTCGGGCGCCCGATGGTGATACCTCTTCGACTTCTTACTGTTGTCCGTAGGGCATCGGAGCTGACCCGGCTGCTCGTAGGGCAGAGCCCGCTCGGCTCCACGCCATGACCCCCTTCGGGATCTTGATGTGAGTGATCGGTCCGTGATTACGCTGTCATTTCAGCCGTCGACTGGGCTGGCACGAGCACGTACAAGGGAGTTGCGGCATAACCAGACCGCTGTTCCCGTCCGGATCCCCTGATGCGCGCATGGCAGGTACAAGGCGCCGGAGAGCCCATCGACGTATTGCACCTCGTCGAGCTGGAGCTTCCGCAACAGGAACCCGGGCAGGTCCGCATCCGTATCGAGGCGGCCGGGATCGGGCTACCTGACGTGTTGATGTGCCGTGGCACCTACCCCCTGACACCACCACTGCCGTTCACCTCGGGCCAGGAAGCGACAGGTACGATCACCGCCACCGGCGACGGAGTCGACCTCCCGATCGGCGCCCGCATCATGTGTGTGACCGCCTTCACCGAGGGGTTCGGTTCGTTCGCCGAAGAGTGCCTGGTCCCAGTAGATTCGGCCTTCGCAGTATCCGACGGTCTCACCGACCGCGAGGCGGCCGGTTTCTGGATCCCGCACCTCACCGGCTGGATCGGTCTGGTCGATCGCGGTGGCGTCGCTCGAGGCGAGTGGCTGGCCGTGCTGGGAGCCGCGGGTGGGAGCGGAATCGCCGCCGTCCAGTTAGGACGGGCGCTCGGAGCCCAGGTGGTTGCCGTGGTGAGCGATGAAGCCCGCGCGTCGTTCTGCCGCAAGCTCGGGGCCGATGAAACGATCAACCACGCCGAGGGTCCAGTGGCTCCGGCACTCCGGTAGATCACGGGCGGACGAGGGGTTGACCTGATCTTCGACCCCGTCGGCGGCTCCCGCGCCGAGGACGCCGCCGCGGCACTGTGCCGGCATGGACGACTGCTCGCCGTCGTTTCGCCAGCGGCCAATGGCCGACGCTTGCGACTCTCGACCTCGTCGTCACCAACACGTCGCTCGTCGGCGTGTTTGCAGGTGGCTATAGGCCCGTAGGCACGGTAGTGCTGCTCACGGAGTGCGCTTACTTGGAAGCAGCCACGACGTAGAGCCCGTTGGACAGCGAATCGAGCGGAGCGACGGTGAACTGTGACGCGGCCAATCCCGTGTGGTCGTTCGAGGTGTAGTCGTATGTCCCGAGGAGCCCCTCGAAGTTGGCGTTCTCAATGAAGGTGCGGATGCTGCCCGAGTCATAGGCGTTGACTCCATTGGCGGCGCTGGCGAAGAGCTGTAGGGCGTCGTACCCCTGCGCATAGGGTGTGATGGGGCCGCCGAGCCGTGCTCGATGGAGTGTGCGGAGCACACGGGCACGGAACGACTCCAGACTCGCAGGCACGTGGTGTGAAACCACCAACGACTTCGGCACGATGACCTGGACTCCGTTCACGGCCGCGGCGGGAAGCACCGGAGCGGCCTGCGTCGAGGCGAGGATGGGAAGAGTCGAGCCGGCGCCTCTGCGGGCAGCAAGCAGCGGGGCCAGGGTCGATCCGCTGTCGAAGACCGCCACTGCGCTCGGATGCCCCGACCTGAGGCCGGTCCATGCCGACCGCGCGGTTGCCCGAGATTCGACGACGAAGGTCCTTGCGGTGACCGTGAGACCGGCGGAGCGGGCGTCCCTCCGGAATGCGGTGGCCCCCTCGGTGGCCACCCTCGAACTGGAGCGAACGAGGGCAACGCGGTCGAGGTGCTGCCGCTTGGCCGCCGCCACCAGCACGCCGGCCTGGTCCGCCATCGATGATGCGATGGGGAAGGTGTCGGGAAACTCATTCGGCTTGAATGTCACGGCGAGAGCGGGGTAGCTGGCGGCGGTGGTACCGAGCGCACCTATGTGGTCGACGTTGGCCGGATTCTCCAGGGCGAGAAAGGGTCCCACGAGAAACGAGACCTTTTCCTGGTTCACCAGGTCCAACAGGGCCTGATTGTCGACAGCCGGATCGGAGCGATCGTCCTTGTAGAGCAGTTCGAGGCACCGATGGGCCGTGAGGACGCCTCCCGTGGCGTTGACCTCATTGACGGCCAACTCGAGGCCGAGCAATTGGGCATGCCCGTCCGCGCTGTCGGACCCGCTCAGAGGAACGGGAGGCGCCCACCTCCACGACGGCCGAGGTGTCGCAGTGCCCTTCGACCTGATAGACGGTCGTGGGCACACCCAGGCGGGGCGCGGTGTGACAGCACGTCAGGACGAGGGCCGACAGAGCCACACCGACGAGGCCGACCGCGGTCGCGCGGAGGCGACGGCTCACGGGGCGGCGACTCCGAGATACGACTCGATCACTTGCGGATGGTTCAGGACGTCCTCCGGATACCCCGTCGTGACGATGGCGCCGAGGTCGAGGGCGATGGCCCGATCGGCCAACTGGCGCAACAAGCCCATGTCGTGCTCGATGAGGATCATCGAACAGTCGAGGCGGGCCTTGGTTTCGAGCAGGACCGGTGCCATGGCTTCGGTCTCGGCCTGGGCCAGGCCGGCGGACGGCTCGTCGAGCAGGACGATGCTCGGGCCCATGGCGATGATCACCGCCAGCTCGAGAAGGCGTCGCACGCCTGTCGAAAGATCGGAGGTCAGTTGATCCGAGTATTGCGCCAGCCCGAGCGGCTCGAGGATCTCATCGGCGGCCTGGCGCAGTCGGCGCTCGGCTCGGCGCACGGTCGGCAGGCACAACATGGCTGCCGTCGCCCCGGGCGAAGAGGTGTGGTGTGAGATCGCCGTGATGACGGACTCGTGCACCGTGAGGCCCGGCCACAGCCGGGCGGCCTGGAAGGAACGACCGAGCCCGTGCTCCGCTCTTCGGTAGGCGGGCCAGGACGTGATGTCGTCCTCTCCCATGGTGATCCGCCCTCGCTCGCAGCGCCGCTCACCTGAGAGCAACTCGAAGATGGTGGTCTTGCCGGCACCGTTCGGCCCGAGGAGGCCCAGAATCTCGCCCCGGTAGAGGTCGAGGTCGACGTCATCGACCGCCACCACCCCGCCAAAGCGCTGGTAGAGCTCACGGGCCGACAACACAGCGTGGTGAGAGACCAACGGTGCGTCGGCCGGCGGCGCGAGATCCGCTATGTCGACGGTGACCACCGGGGTCGTGGCGGTCGGCGAATCGTCGGCTCCGCCCAGGAGTACGGCCCGGACGATGTCCTGGCGGTCGAGCAGGTCGGCCGTCGACCCGGCGAAGACCACCTGACCCTTCTCCATGAAGATGGCCCGATCGCAGAGCCGGAGGGCGAGGTTGATGGACTGCTCGACCAGGATGATGGCGGTGCCGTGATCGTGGATGCCCTCGACGATGCCCAGCAGGCTCTCGATCACGGTCGGCGCGAGCCCCAGGGACAGTTCGTCGATGATCAGCAGTCTCGGTTTGGCGATGAAGGCCATGGAGAGACTGAGCATCTGCTGCTCGCCTCCCGAGAGTGAGCCAGCGGGGGTGTGCCAGCGGCGGGACAGCACGGGGAAGTAGTCGAGCACCGTCTCGGTGGCCCGGGCCAAGTCCTCGTCATCGGTGTCGAAAAGCCACCCCGCCACCCGCAGGCACTCGGCCACGGTGAGCCCGGGGAAGATGCCGCGACCTCCTGGCACCTGCAGGATGCCGGCCTCGGTGATCCGGTAGGCCTCGTAGGTGGTGATCGCCTTGCCGTCGAACATGACCTCTCCGGCGGTTGGCACCACCAGGCCGGAGATGGCCCGCATCAGCGTGGACTTACCGGCGCCGTTGGTCCCGAGCACCGCCACCATCTCGCCATCGCCCACATCGAGGTCCACGCCGAACAGGACCTGGACGCCGTCATAGCCGGCATCGAGCGAGCGGATCATGAGGAGTTCGCCTCTGCCCTCGGCCCGTTCCTGACGCACGGCGGCGTCCGCCGCCTCGGTGATCCTGCGCTTCGCGATGTCCTCGGCCACGAATCGGGAGGCCGAACGGAGCAGCGACCCGCCGATGACGAACAGCGGCACGAAGAGCCAGAACGAGGCGCGGTAGCCGAAGGCATTGGTGATCAAGGAATTGACGGTGGGGAGGCCGCCGGGGGGTCCGATGAGGAGGGCGCCGAAGGTCAGCCAGACGGTGGAGAGCCCGAAGCCCAAGGTGAGCATGCGGGTCGGCAGCGCCACCGAGAGCATGGCGTACACACCGGCGATCACCACGGCAGAGGCGCTCGCGAAGACCAGCTGCGCGGCATAGGCCGCCGCCACGTCGGGCGCAACGGCCAGGCAGGCTGCCCCGGCGGCGGCAGCCACGGCCAGCCAGGCGATCGCACGCATCGCCTTCCCCGGGTCGGCGGCGATGCGTCGGGGCAGGACCGCCATGCCGACGAGCAGGCCGGCGACCGCTCCAGGCTCGGCCAGGCCGAACAGCAGAGCGCGGTGCGCCGCGTCCTGGTGGAAGACGTTCTCGTAGTACGCGGTGGCGTAGAAGGTGAGGCCCAGCACGGTCCCCAGGAGGAACGGCAGCGAGTAGTAGATCAGGCGAAGGGATCGGGTGGTGGCGATGACCCGGGCGGCCTCGGGCACCGTGGCCGGCTCGGCCGGAGGTTCCGGGCGGTCCGGGTCGCCCCCCGGGAGACCGCCGCCAGGGACAGGGTCCGGGAGCCGGGCGGCCAGCACCACGAAGACGAGGGCACCGGCCGCCAGGACGAAGAACGACGCCTGCCAGCCGAAGACGTAGGCCAGGGTCCCGACCATGAGCGGGCACAGGCTGAGGCCGAACACGAGGGCCGCCCGCTGGGCCAGGATCACACGCGGTCTCAGGCTGACCGGGTAGTAGTCGCACAGGAGGGAGTTCTGGGTCGAGGTCGAGCGCGCCGCCGCCGAGCACCACCCCGATGGCGCCGGCGTAGAGCAGGATCTGGTTGGGGAACACGCCGGCCAGCCACAGGATGGCGGCGGCCGCGGTGAAGAATCCGCCCGCGCCGACCAGGACCCTGGTCCGCGAGGTCCGGTTGGCCACCAGGGCCAAGACGAAGTCGGGGCCGAGGCCGGTCTGCACCTGCTGGACGGCCACCAGGGCCAGGATGGAGAGCCCCTGCTGGTAGGCGTCCTGCATCTGGGGCACGAGGAGGACGAAGGTCAGGGCGCTCACGGGCAGGATGGCGCCCAGGCCCATGACGGCGATCAGTGGGCGCGGCGAGTAGGTCCCGGTGAGGCGCGAGGGCCTCCGTGGGGGCCGTGGGCGGTGGGTGAGGTCAACCATGTGAGCCCGCATCGAGGCCGAGCGTGAGCACGTCGGCGGTCGGGCGGCCCACGGAGCCGGGCCGCGGCGTTCCCTGGTCAAGTGAAGGCGCGCCGCCGCCTCTGTCCTCATCGGGCCGGCGCCAAATCCCGGCCGCGGTGATCCCACGGCGGCGGGCCACCACGCGCAGGAGCTGGTCCCGGCCGCGGTTGAGGAGGCCGCCGATGCCTTCGGGCAGGAAGAGGAGGAGCAGCAGGATGCCCAACCCGTTGACCAGCTGGGCATAGCCGGCCGGGAGGTAGTACTGCGCCCCCCACACCACCACGGCGCCCAGGATCACGCCGGGCATGGAGCCAAGGCCGCCGATGACGACCATGGAGAACATGGTGATGTTGATGTCCGGGGTGAACGACCCGCTGTTGATGCCCTGCTGCTGGACGGCGAAGAGCGAGCCGGCGAACCCCGCGATACCCCCGGAGATGGCGAAGGCCAGCAACTTGTAACGGGTGGTGTTGACGGCGGCCGCCCGCGCTGCCGGCTCGTTGTCGCGGGTGGCGATGAGGTCCCGGCCCGTCCTGCTCTGGCGAAGCGAGCGCACCGCGAGCAGGACGAGGAAGAAGCCGGCCAGGCAGAAGTAATAGACCTGGGAGTCGGAGTTCAAGACGCTCGCCCCGAACAGCGCGGGCCGGTTGGCCTGGGTGGTGACGAACCAGGGCAGGTAGTTGGGTTGCAGGAAGTACGACGAGGCGGTGACTCCGAAGGCCAAGGTGGTCACGGCCAGGAACGGCCCGGACATGCGCAGGGCCGGGAGCCCGATGAACAGCGATACCAGGGCGCCGACGAGGACCCCGACCGCCAGCGCGGCGAAGAAGTCCCACCCGTGGCGGGAGTAGAGGACCACCGTGGCGGCCCCACCGATGCCGGCCAGCCCGAATTGCCCGAGGGAGATCTGTCCCGTCCATCCCGTCAGCACCAGCAACGAGAGCCCGACGATGGTGTAGACCACGATGATCGAGGCCAGATAGGTCTGGCTGTCGCTGAGCAGCAGCGGGAGCAAGACCACCACGGCCACGAAGGCGACCTTCATGACCCGGAGGGTCCAGCGCACCTCGGGCAGGCCGGCCAGCTGGCGGGGGATGGGCCGGACCGCGGCCACGTAACGCCAGCTCGACTGCTCGCCCTCGGTGACCCGCGAGCGGGAGCGCCGCTGCAGGAGGAGGGCCACGACGATGACGACCACCAGCGAGGCGTCCACATAGGTCGTGTTGGAGTACGTCCAGGTGGCCCCGGCGTCGAACACGCCGATGGCCAGCGCCGCCACGACGGTCCTCGGCATGCTCTCCATCCGCCCGATCACGGCGGCGGCCAGGATGCGCAGCAGGATCTCGTCGCCACCCACGGTGACGGTCTGGAACCCCCCAAACCCGAGGACGGGCACCTGCAACAAGATGGCGAGAGTGGACAAAATGGCGGCCAGCACCCAGATGATGGTGTCGAGGCGGGCCACCGAGATCCCGAGCAGGGTGGCCCGGTCGCTGTTCTCGGCGGCCGCCCGGATGCCCAGCCCGTATTTGGAGTAGCGCATGAACAGGGCCAGGGCGGACGCCGCGACGATGGCCCCCACCACGGCCACGATGTCGTTGCCGCTGAAGAGCACCGGACCGATGGTGAATGACACATGGAGGGGCGTGTTGACCGACTGGCTGTTCGAGGCGTTGACGCACGACTCGTTGGTGGCCGGGTTGCAGAAGAGGACGGGAGCCACGTTGGCCACCCCGGTCAGGAGCTGGGCCAGGCCGATGGTGGCCACGGTCAGGATCAGCCGGGAGCTGTTGCGGAAGTGACGGGGCAACAGGCTGGCCAACGCGCCGAGGATGACGGCGGCGGCGATGCCGGCCCCCGCGGCCAGGACGAAGGGCACCCCGTAGGTGACCACCAGCTCGATGGCCAGCACGGCCGGCAGCACGCCGATGGAGGCCTGGGCGAAGTTGATGATGCGGTCCCCGCGGTAGATGAGGACGATGCCCACGGCCAGGATGGCGTAAATGGAGCCGTAGACGATGCCGAGGAGCACGATGCCGAGAGGCAGGCCCTTGGGCAGGGTGGCGGCCAGGAGGATCCACACCCCGAATGCCGCGAAGAACCAACCCAGGGCGGCGCGGGTCGACCGCCACAGCGAACCCCCGCGCTGACGCAGGCCGCGGTCCACCCGAACTCCCGGGGGCGCGCCCCCCTCAGGAATCGTCACGTTTCCTCGTGACAATCTGCGCCCGGAAGTCTCACGTGGTGCGGCCGATCACTGCACGACGTCCACGTCCATGCCACCCCCAAGTGGTCGCGCCCTGACAAGGCAAACGTACCGTGCCCTCACTAACATTTCCGGCCAAGCAGATGGAGGGGTGGGTTACCGCCGTACATCCATCAGTATCAAAAGGGGGGCCATGACACCGTCGGGCCAAAGGTCGGTCAGCGTCTCGTCGCGTCACTTCGCAGGGCATCGGATGGTGCGGGGGGCACGCTGCGCCATCGTGCTGGGCGTGACGCTGCTCACCGCACTGGTGATGGTCCCGGTGGCGGGGGCGTCCAGCACGTCCCCGGTGCTGAAGACCTCGGGTCCGGCCGGTGAGGGGCCCTACCCGTGGGCCTACCCGGCGTCGGGCGACATAAAGGTGGGCACCGGCACCACCAGCACGGGCGCCAAGTGCACGCCGTCGACTCCCCAGTTCGACTCGCCGTACGCCCCACCGTGCATCCCGAAGTTCACCGGCAACAACGGTGGGGCCACGTACAACGGTGTGACGGCCAGCACCATCACCCTGGTCGAGCGCGAGTTCCCCAGTGCCGCCGACACCGAGGAGATCGAGGCGCAGGCGAAGGCGGCCGGCGGTGCCATCCCGCAGGTCATCAGCCAGGTGCAGCAGGTCTTCCTCAACTACTTCAACAGCGTCTATGACCTCTACGGGCGCAAGGTGGTCATCACCCCGTACACCACCCAGGCCAGCTTCACCACCGAGGAGCTGGGGCAAGGCCAGCCGCAAGCCTGTGCCGACGCCGACACAATCGCCAATCAGATGCACGCCTTCGGGGAAACGGGCATGACGAACGGGGACTCCTACGGAGGCACCGGCCCCTTCTCCACCTGTGCCGCCCAGGACCACCTGGTGGAGTTCGACGGTGACCCGTACTACGACGAGGCCGCGTTCGAGGCGCTCAACCCCTACGTGTGGTCGATCACCCAGAACTGCAACACGATCACGGACTCCGAGGCCGAGGTGGTGGCCACCATGCTGGGTGGGAAGAAGGCCATTTACGCCGGTGACCCCAACCTGAAGGACCAGGTCCGCAAGTTTGCCGCCTTCGTCCCCAACGTGCCCCAGTACCTGAACTGCACCAAGGACTTCATCAATTTGGTCGAGAACAAGTACCACATCAACAAGAGCGAGCTGTCGCCCAGCTTCGACTACAACCTGGACATCGCCACCTTCCAGCAGTCGGCGCAACAGGCCATCATCCAGTTCAAGGCGGCCGGGGTGACCACGGTCATCTGCTCGGCCGACCCCTTCTCGCTCGGCCTGCTGACCAAGGCGGCGGCAGCCCAGAACTACCACCCCGAGTGGTTCATGACCGGTTCGGCCGAGACCGACCTGGACCAGGTGGCCCAGGGGCTCTACGACCTGCCGGAGATCCAAGGCCACATGTTCGGCCTGTCCGAGAGCTCGCCCTCGACCGACACGACCGGCCCGCAGTCCCTGGCCGGCCAGCTCTACCAGAAGCTGACAGGCCACATTATCCCCAAGGGCACCGACGGCAACTACGGCGCCCTGGTGGAGATCTTCGACGACCTGCAGGCGGCCGGGCCCGACCTGACGCCGAGCAACATGGCCCGGGGGATCCATGCGCTGCCCACGCTCGGCGCGCCGGCCTATCAATACGGTCAATGGACCTACAACCTGGGGCCGACGGGGACCCCCGGGGGAGGCGACCACACGGCGGCTGACGATGCCCGCTTCGTCTACTGGGACGGGACCAAGACGTCGCCGCTCAACGGCGTACAGGGGACCTTCGTGGCCGTCTTGGGCGGCAAGCGCTTCTCGCTGGGCCAGTGGCCGACCACCCTGCCCCCGCTCTTCGGGGCGGGTTGACCACGGCCGACGGACGTGAGATCGCTCCCACGCGTGGGGACTGACGGAAGCGACGGCATGTGACGATCAACTCGAACACCGACGAACGTGGCCCCTTGTTCGTGACTGCGGATTCCGAAGACCCGCGCTTCAATCAGCCGTACGTCGACGTCCGGGCGTGGCGCGACGAGCCGGCCGACGCCCCGGTGTTCCCCGGCGGCATCACGACGCAAGACGGCGGCGCCGCGCCCGTCAAGGCGCGCCATCTCTATGTCCACGGAGGGTTCACGGGCACCGACGCCAAGTTTTCGTTCTGCTTCCCGCCCGAAGAGGAGTACCAAGGACGCTTCTTCCAGGCGACCCATCAGCTGCTCGCCGGCGAGGAGGCCACGCCGCGCAACGTGGCGTTCGCCCTGGCGAGTGGCGGCTACTCCGTGCAGACGAACATGGGCGGCATCGACAACCCTCGTGGAGCGGAGGAGTCGGCCCATGGCCAGGCCGACACGACGATTCGAGGCTACCGGGTCAACGCCGAGGCCGCGAAGTTCTCTCGCGTGGTGGCAGCCGAGATCTACGGCCCGCACCGCACCTACGGCTATCTCTACGGCGGCAGCGGCGGCGCCTACCAGACGGTCACCAGCGCGGAGATGACTTTCGGCGTGTGGGACGGGTTCGTGCCCTACGTCATGGGCTCACCGCAATCCATCCCCAACTGTTTCACGGTGCGCGTGAACGCCCTCCGAGTGCTGAAGGGCAAGTGGCCGTCGATCATCGATGCGATCGAGCCCGGCGGGAGTGGCGACCCCTACGCCGGACTGAACGGCGAGGAGGCCGCCGCGCTGGAAGAGGCCACCCGGACGGGGTTCCCACCCGGGGCGTGGTTCAACTACGTCCCCCAGGGCGGAGGGCCGCTCGTGCTGGTCGCCAGCTATGTGCCGGTGCTCGACCCCACCTATCTCGACGACTTCTGGAGCCAGCCGGGCTACCTCGGAACCGACCCGACGTCGTCGGTTCGCTCGGCGCGCGTCCAACTCGAGGCGACCGTGGTCGAGGTGATTCCGGGCCACCGGAACCAACTCAAGCTGTCGAGCGTGCCCACCGGTGATCTCACGGGTGCCGATGTGCTCATCACCAGTGGAGCGGCCGCGGGCACGACCGCCTCGCTCGGCCGCGTTGACTCGGACGGCAGGGGTCAAGTCGGTCTCGTGTTCGAACCGGTCGGCGACACGATCGACTTCATGGCCGGTCCCACCGTCGTCGACAGCATCCAGGCCGGTGACGAGGTGCGGATCGACAACTCGAGGTTCCTCGCGTTGCAGACCTACCACCGTCACCAATTCCCGCCGGCCAATCCCGACTTCGACTACCCCGACGTCTACGACTACTTCCGGAACCCCGACGGCACGCCGAAGTACCCCCGGCGCGGCGTGGACATCGGCGCCGCGGGGACCCTCGGCGCCACCGGTCAGATCCCGACCGGTCGCTTCAACGGGAAGATGATCGTGGTGGAGTGCCTGCACGATGGGGACGCTCTGCCATGGCAGGCCGACTGGTACCGGAAGAAGGTGGAGGCCGTCGAAGGATCGCACGTCGACGAGAAGTACCGGCTCTGGTACGTCGACAACGCGAACCACACCGACCCGACGACCGAGAGGCAGCAGACCCACGCCGTCGCCTACTCGGGCACGGTGCAGTACGCCCTGCGCGAGCTGAGCGCCTGGATCGAGCAAGGCACTGCCCCGCCGCCCACCAGCGAATACCGGGTGCAGGGCGGCCAGGTGCGCGTGCCGGCGTCGGCGGCCGAACGCAAGGGGATCCAGCCCGTGGTCGGGCTCACGGTGAACGGCGGCGAGCGCGCCGAGGTGGCGGTGGGCGAAGCCGTCACCTTCACCGCACAGATCGAGGTGCCGGCCGCCCCGGGCACAGTGGTGTCGGCGAAGTGGGACTTCGAGGGCGTGGGCACCTATCCGGACGCCGCTGCGCTCGGTGGTCCGACCCCAGAGACCGTCCAGGTGACCGCGACGCACACCTTCTCCGAACCGGGTACCTACTTCCCGGCGCTACGCGTCGCCTGCCAACGTGAGGGAAATCCCAGCACCCCATTCGCCCGATCGCTGAACCTCGGCCGGGTCCGAGTGGTGGTCAACGAATGACGAGTCGCTGGTAGCAGCGAGGGCGATCGGCACCTTCGGGTAAACCAGGTGGCGCGGATCCGGTGGCGGCTCGATGCGCGCTTTCCGGCTCCGGATCGGGGAGACCGCTGATAGCCGATGGTCGGCACCGACGACGGGTGGGACTCGGGCGGGTCCCGACCCCGCCAGGGCTACCCGCCGTCACCGAGATGCCGGACGAAGAACGACTCGGCGGAGTCGTTCTCGAATACGGGCACCTCGACGTGACCCCCTGGGTTGACGTGGAGGGTCTTCTCAGTCGAGCCGATGGCATCGAAGAGAGCGAGACCTGCATCGCGGGCGATCAACTCGTCGTCCCACTGGAGGAGGAACAAGATCGGCACGCGGAGAGAGCGGGCCGCCGTCTCGAACTCGGCCCCGCCCATACCGGCACCCAACCCGGCCAGACCGAGCACGGCGGCCTTGACCCGGGGTTCGGAGGCCACGAATCGGAGGCCGATGCCGGTACCCATGGACAGCCCCCAATAGCCCATGCGGTCGTCGCTGAACCCGGTCGAGCAGAGGTCGTCGACCAAGACGGTCAGCTCCCCGACGTGGGTGGCCATCCGGCGGGCGAATCCGGCCGCCTGGTTGGCGTCCATCACCACGGGCAGGCCGGCACCCGGCCCCTGGTCGATGCGAGCCTGGACGGAACGGCGCCTGGCCCGGGCCGCCTCCTTGTCGGTGATTCGCTCGCCGTGCTCCGGGGCGTCAAGGGCGACGGCGGCGTAGCCCCGGTGCCGTACGAGGCGCCGCGCGAGCCCGAGCACCTCAGGGGCGCGCTTGTGGACCACGCCTCCGTGACCGAGGATCACCGTCGGTCGGGGCCCTGTCGCGGCCTCCGGCAGCCAGACGATGCCCGGCACGATCTCCCCGCCTTCCACCTTGAGCCCGACCCGTCGCTCGACAACGCCGCGCTCGCAGACTTCTTCGACGATCTCCATGGTCCCAGCCCCTCCGGACGAAGTCGCCCCGAAGCGTACCGCCGGGCCGGCACCAGGTGGTCCTCGAGACGCTCAGGTGGCCGCGGACCCCGAGCGGTTCGTTGACGCCACCGAATAGGCCCCGACGACCATGGCCCGGTACGTCTCCTCGAGGATCAGCCCGCTCTTCTCACTTGGATCGAGGCGCCATTGCGCCAGGACGGCATCGAGCGCGCCCAACAGCACGGCGGTGACCGCCGTGGAACGTTTCCGATCCAAGCCGTACTGCCGAGCCGCAACGGCGGCGAAGGCCCGGACCGTGTCGCGGTCCCTCGATCGCTGCTCCCTGCGGATGTCCCGGTTCCACCCGCCGGCGGCCCGGAGGGCGATGAAGATCTGGCCTCGCTCCACCGTGGCCCGAATCGAACCGCGCAGGAGGGCTTGGTACATCTCCTCGACGCTCCTTGCCGCGGCCACCTCCGATGCGAGCTCCGCGTGCAACGTCGACGCTTCCCGCCGGTACACAGCTGCCACGAGCTCGTCGCGGTTGGCAAAGTGTTTGTACACGAGGGGTCGGCTGACCCCGGCGTGCTCGGCCACCGCCTCCATCGACACTTCGTGCACGCCCTTCGTCCTGACCAGCGCCACGGCGGCGTCGAGCAGGGCATCACGGCGTGCGGAGCTCTGCAGGCGCCCTCCCGCGGCTGCTGCCCCATCGGACGAAGAGCGAGCCCTTGCGCTGGCGGGGCTCATGGTGCCATTCTGTCACGGTTAGTGACACTTTGTCACCGAACGGGAAGGTTGGTGCTCGCGGTGGAGACGACAACCTATGTGGGGGAGCGAAGCGTCCTCGACGCCGACAGCCACGTGATGGAGCTGGCCGACTTCCTCGAGGACTTCGTCGACCCCGCGTTCAAGGACCGGCTGCGCGACGTGACGAGTGATCGCCTTGCGGCGGTGCTCACCGACGCGGTAGCGAAGGCCGCGGCGCGGCGTGCCGACACAGAAGCGGCGAAGCTGGCCGAGGACCGTCTCATGCAGGAGAAGGGGTGGTACGCCATGGGTGCCTTCGACCCGACGGAGCGGAGCCGGGTCCTGGACCTACTCGGCGTCGAGGGGCAGCTCGTGTTCGCCACCTTCGCCACGGCGAGGTTCGTCGGCAGGGACGAGGATCGTCTCTACGCCGGCAGCTCGGCTCAGAACAAGGCGATGGCCCACTTCTGCTCACAGGACAAGCGGCTGCTCCCCGTGGCATTCGTTCCGCTGGTCGACCCGGATCGCGCCATCGCTCTGGCCGTCGAAGCAGTCGAAGCCGGATGCGCCGCGGTGATGGTTCCCTCTACGGCCGCAGGCACGCGCGGTCCGACCCATCCGGACCTCCATGGGTTCTGGGACGTGCTCAGCGAAGCGAACGTGCCCTTCGTGCTCCACGTGGGCGGCGGTGGGAGGCTCCTCGACCCGGCCTTTCATAACAACGGGATGCCAGTTCCAGACCACCTGGGGGGTGGTGAGAATGTCCGATCGAAGGACTTCCTCGCGATCCCTCACTCTCCAGAGGTGTTCCTCGGAACGCTGATCTACGACGGTCTCTTCGACCGTTTCCCGAAGCTGCGTGGAGGCTGCATCGAGCAGGGGGCGGGTTGGGTGGTGTCCTGGATCCGCCACCTCGACCACGGGATCCGGGCCTTCCGCCGGACGGAGGAGCCGCTGCGGCGACTCGAGCTCCCACCCTCGGACTACGTCCGCCGGCACCTCAAATTCACGCCGTTCCCCGGAGAGCCGGTGGACTGGATGATCGAGCAGTCGGCTGCCGAGCTCTTCATGTTCTCGACCGACTTCCCGCACCCGGAGGGTGGAAGGGATCCATTGCAGAAGTTCGACGATGCGCTCGCCGGCTCCAGCGCAGAGGATCGTTCGAAGTTCTTCCACGACAACATGCACGAACTTCTCCACGGGGCCGGCACCGCTTGACCCGCGACGGGTCCCCCGCAGAGCCCGCCCTCAGTTCGATCGCCCCTGTACGGTTTCACGCACCACCTCATCGACCGGACCCAGTACACGGACCTGGTGACCGTTGTCATCCTGTCGGCCTTTGTACCGACTCTCGGCACAAAAGCTCTTCCAACCGATGATGGCCGTATCCCGCGAGGAAGAAGAGGCGCTTGCCGAGGAGGACATTTCCATCGTCCACCGACGAGGCTCATCATGAGTGAGGCCGAACACGAAAGAGCCGGCCCTCAACGACGCCGACGGAGGCCGGAGTGATCATCGTCACCGACGGCGCCGTCGACCTGCCGGAGTGGCTTGAGGAGTCACCCACGATTCGTAAGGTGTCCGGCCGGCTGTGGCTCGGAGACGACCTCTTGGAAGGCGGGACAGGACAGTTTTGGTCGCTCGTCAGGGATCACCGATACCCTTCGACGACCCCGCCCACGGTGAGCGACCTGACCGAGGCCTATCGACACCATGACCTCGTGATAGGTCTGCACGTTTCGGCCATGTT
Organism: uncultured Acidimicrobiaceae bacterium; assembly: GCA_963789235.1. Classification (GTDB taxonomy): domain Bacteria; phylum Actinomycetota; class Acidimicrobiia; order Acidimicrobiales; family RAAP-2; genus Bog-473. The sequence goes on from CAWBJX010000004.1 coordinate 716,039, forward strand.
GAGTGCGACCGCGTCCCACGCTCGGGAAGCGGCCACCCGAGCCGGGCCTGGCGCCGTCGTGATCGATACGAGGTCCTTCAGTGTTGGAGCGGGATTGGTCGTGACCGCAGTTGATCGAGCCGTCGAGAACCCGTCAGAACACCAATCAGTGATCGAGTATGCCCAGTCGCTACCGGACCGCCTCCACACCTTCGCACTCGTACAAGAGATAGAGGTGCTTCGGAGAAGCGATCGCTCCGGTCTTCTTCCCCCGGGCCACTTGGCAAAGAACCACCCTCTCTTGTTGGCGGCACGCGGAAGGGTGATGGCGCTCGGACAGTTCAAGAATCGAGACGTTGCCCTGGGAAGACTGGCGTGGCACTTGGGAGCGAGTGCGGAGCCGAGTTCAGTCGGAGCCTGGGCTCTCGGACACGGAGACGTCGCAGACGCAACAGCACTGGTAGACCGGCTCTCAAGCCACATCGGTTCGCCGCCAACTTTCGTGACCCGTCTCGATCCGACAGTCGGAGCACACCTTGGTCCGGATTCCGTGGTCGTTGGAGCGATCTCGGGCCCTGTTGATCTCTAGGTCCGCTGTGACGACCCTGGTCCGGGGTCGTCAAGGGGTGCCCGGGCAGTGGTGGCGCGGTTTGTTTCGACCTGTTCACGAGTCACGAAGGAGTGCGGAGCGAGCCGTCGAACGGTGGGGAGAAAAGCTTCGACCCTCTCGGCCTGATCGATGATTTCGAGAACCAATGGAAGGCCCATACTTGCATCTGGGAACCGATTCGTTCGGATGTGGCCTGATCTCCCGAACCCCTCTGTTCCACGCCACAGTGTGGCCCCTGCAAGTCCGTCGTCGCGAGCTCGCTCGAGCAAGAGTTCATGAAGGCCTCGTCGACCAACTCGATCGTCCTCGCTGAGGAAGATCATGATCCTCGTCGCTGGACTTCTCTCGGCCACCGTGTGAGTCTCCGATGAGTCGACGTAGCTAAGCTCGTGTCTTCACACTAGCGTCTATCGTCGAGACGACGTATGGCCCAGTGGTTCGGAACCATCTCGGTGGTTGGGGGGCAGGTCGGAGGGCCGAATGAAGAACCCGATATCGTCTCGGTTCTCCGGTACGCCCGCCCGACGGTTGAGCATTTTCCTGAGTGTCCTCGACCAGGCGCGGCGCCACTCGATATCACTCGAACTCCTCCGGCGCGCGCACGACGCAAAGCTCTCGGGAATAACGATCTTTCAAGGATTAGAAGGATTCGGCGCTTCGGGTCGAATCCATCGAACGCACCTTCTGGTGGAGGACGCACCGCTTGTCGTGGTGGTCGTGGATTCCACCGTTCGGATTGATTCCTTCCTCGCTGAGGTCGCTGATGAACTTCTGGACAACTCGTTCGTCGTCGTCAACGACGTTGAGGTCCTGACCCTCCTGCCCCCGTAGTCGGCCAGCGATCGAGAGCAAGCACACGACCGCGATGACCCCCTCGTCGTCGCAATTCCCCTCTTCTCGCGCGACAACACCGCAGGACAGATTGTCGCCTGCCTGCGGTGTTGCCGCAGCCGTCCGTGGTCCGCGCCACGGAGGTGTGCCGGTCAGGCCCGTCCGACCTCGCACTCCTTCGGGTCGATGTGACCGAGGTTCTCCACCACCTCGAACGTGCCGCCCTCCGAGCGGGCGATGTACATGTTCATCCGCACGTGGTGCTGACCGGGCATCATCTCGGCGGGGCCTCCAGGACCCTGGGTGATCCGGGCATAATCGAGCGCCACGGTGACATCGTCCTGGTCGAGCGACCCGGCTTCGGTGACGGCGGCCTCCCACAGCTTGAGCACCCGGTACGTTCCGGTGCACGCGCTCCCCGCCGTGAACATGGCGCTCCCGCGGGACCTGCCGGCGGCGATCGATTCAGACCGAATACCTGCATGGCTCGCGCTCGGACCTCGTCAAAGAGTCTGTGGCGTCCCCACCTGCCATCCCGGTCTCGACGCCAGTCTCCCAGTCCGGGTCACGTCTCACGGGGCCCAACGTAGCCAGTGATCCGAACTGCCTCGCAGTCCCGACCCAGACCAGGAATCCGGTGCCCCCCGCCACCACAAACACCCTCAGCGCGCGAACAGGTGGTAGCCGGCGAAGACCCACGCCGCGATGAGGGCGACGTTCGCCGTCCTCGCCGTCGAAATGAAGCGGACGAACTCCTCGGCGTTTGCCACCCCTCCGGCGGATCGCCGCGCCACCAGGTCGAGGAGAAGGGCGACACACGGGACGGCGACCCAGAAGGCGACCCCGACCGGTGGGCTGGACGGCAGGAGCAGGCCCGGGGTCGTCGGGTGCGCCCCGAGGTTCACCAGCCCCGCGCCGAGCGCGGCTGCGCAGGCGGGAGTGTCCGGGTCGCTCCTGACCGGGGTGGCCCTGCCGGTCGCGACGGACGACGGCGCCCGAACCCGCGCCGCCTCGTAGCCGACTCCGACGAGCATCCAGAAGAGCAGGAGGCCGGCGTTCAACGGTCGGTAGGCCTGTGCCAGCGCGCTGATCGTCAGATGATACTGGTGGGGTCCGGTGTCGATGCCGAGCACGTCCCAGGCCAGCGCCACCGTGATCAGCGCCAGCCAGGGAGTGACACCGCGGAGGGCACGCCTCGGACCACCGCGGCCCGGACGCGGCCACGGCTCGGCGACCGGTTCGAGATGCCAGCCGAAGCGCGCTCTCTTCCGTCCCTGCGACAGCGCAAGGTCGGCCGCGACCACTGCGCCGAGCGAGACCACCCAGGTGACCTCCGCCGGGGTCGTGGTCCGGTGGTAGGCACTCACCCAGCCGCACCAGGCGCACAGCCCGACCCCGGCCGCGACGAGGGCGAAGTGGTGGCCACGCACGACACCGGTCTATCCCAGTGACGGCGGCGGATGCGGGGCGCACCAGCCGAGGCAAGGGACCTCTGGCCCTACCGGTCGACGGCTCGGGAGGCCGATCCTGGGGATGGGACGAGTGAAGGGAGAAGGAGATGGCACTGATGAAGCAGACCGGGACCGGGCCGCCGCCCGTGGTGCGTCGGCCAAACGATCTCTTCGCGACCTTGTTCGCCGACTGGCCGACCTTGTCGACGCCGCCCGGCGCGAAGATCCCCGGCGCGAAAGGCTGACCGGATCGTCCGGGGCCGACCGCTTTCCCAGTGGGCATTGGGGCGGCCGGGCCCAGACCCTGGCCATGAGGCGCATGATGGAACAGAACGGCGAACGCCACTCGATCGCTGCCGACCTGGTGGACCTGGAGCACGCCATGACGGCGCGGGAGGCTCGCCACGCCGACGACATTGCCAAGGTGCATCCAGACCACGAGGCGGACGCCGTCAACCTCACGCACTACCTGGCTTTGCGCCACGGCGACGAGCGGTCGTTGCAGCGCAGCCTCGGCCGGTGGGGTCTGTCCTCCCTTGGTCGCTGCGAACCCCACGTCTTCGCCACGGTGGAGAGTGTGCGCTCGGAGTTGGACAACTCGACTTCCTTCGCCGTGCCGCCGGCACTCAGTTTCGAAGCCGGCCGAGCCGCACTCGATCGCAACACCGACGCGCTGTTCGGCCCGCGCCCACGTGGCAGGGTGCCGCGCATCATGGTGACGCTCCCGAGCGAAGCCGCGTCCGACTACCAGTTGGTGCGCCGACTCGTTGCCTCCGGGATGGACGTGGCCAGGGTCAATGGTGCCCACGACACGCCTGCCGCCTGGGAGGAGATGGCCTGCAATGTCCGCAAGGCCTCCGGGGAGCTCGCCCGGCCGTGTCGCATCTCCTTGGACCTGCCCGGACCGAAATCACGCACCGGCCCGCTCGTCGAGGGCCCGCGCGTGCTCCGCTTGCGGCCGGAACGAGACCTCCGGGGCGTCGCCGTCGCGCCCGCACTGGTCGCACTGGTGGGCGGCGCCGCTTCCGACGGCAATGGGCTGCCGTTCCTTCCCGTCCCCACCGCATGGCTGCGCCGCCGCCGCCGGGGGGACGTCATCGACTTGGTCGACACCCGAGGCTCGCGCCGACGCCTCACGGTGGTGGCGTGCGAACCGGGCCGGATCACCGCCGAGTCGTGGGATACCACGTATATCGAGACCGGATGCGAGCTGCGCTGTATGGGCGACGCCACTCGGGTGGGCACGCTACCCCCGATCCCGCAGCACCACCTGCTCTGTGTCGGCGACCGGCTCGTTCTGACCACGGCGCTCGAACCCGCCGAGCCGTGGTGGCACGGCCAGCCGGGGACGGCCCGGATCGGCTGCACGCTTCCGGCCGCCTTCGACGTGGCACGCCCGGGACAGCCCGTCGTGCTGGACGACGGAAAGTTGACGGGCGTGATCGAGCGCGTCGACACGGGCGAGCTGGTCGTGAGGATCGAGACTGCGATGGCCCGGGGCTCCAAGTTGCGCGCTCGAGAAGGGCATCAACCTTCCCGGGTCCGACCTGCCGCTCGCCGCCGTGACCGACGCCGACCTGCCACTGCTTCGGATGGCCGCGGCCCACGCCGACATGGTGGCGTTGTCGTTCGTCCGCCACGAGAGCGACGTCGACACCATGCAGGACTACCTGCAGCAGGTGGGGGCCGGGGACCTCGGGCTCGTCCTCAAGATCGAGACCCAGGCTGCCTTCACCCGCCTGCCCGAGATCCTGCTCCACCTCATGCGCTCGCGCCGCGTCGGTGTGATGATCGCCCGTGGCGACCTCGCGGTCGAGGTCGGCTACGAACGGCTCGCCGAGATGCAAGAGGAGATCCTCTGGCTGTGCGAAGCGGCCCATCTGCCTGTCATCTGGGCGACGGAGGTGCTGGACCACCTGGCCCGTACCGGTCAGCCCTCACGGGCCGAAGTCACCGACGCCGCGATGGGACAGCGCGCCGAGTGCGTGATGTTGAACAAGGGCCCGCACGTCGAGACCGCGATCGTCATGCTCGATGACATCCTCCGCCGCATGTCGGGACACCAGCGCAAGAAGACGGCATTGCTGCGGCCGCTGCACAGCTGGGAAGACGGCGCCTGACTCTTTTCGCCGACCAACGGGGCTTCTAGGCTGCCGTTCGATGCGAGCGGTGGGGATCACGCGGTTCGGCGGCCCCGAGGTCCTGCACGTGGTCGAGCTGCCCGACCCCGAGGCGGGGCCGGGCGAGGTCCGGATCCGCGTCCGGGCCGCCGCGGTCAACCCGACCGACACCCAGCTCCGCAGTGGAGCCCGGGCGGAGCGGCTCAAGGACGTGCCGCCGCCTCATGTGCCGGGCATGGACGTCGCCGGCGTGCTCGAGCAGATCGGTGCCGGGGTCGTCACCGAGCTTGAGGTGGGGGACCGCGTGATGGCCATCGTGCTGCCTCTTGGGACCCGGGGCGGCTACGCCGAGCGCGTCGTCGTGCCCGCCGAGTCGGTCGTCCGAGCCCCGAGGGGGACGACGGATGTGGAGGCGGCAACGCTGCCCATGAACGGTCTCACGGCGCGCCTTGCACTCGACCAGCTGGCGCTCAGGCCCGGTCAGACGCTGGCGGTGACCGGGGCGGCGGGCGCCGTGGGCGGCTACGCGGTGCAACTGGGCACGGCAGAGGGGCTGCGGTTGGTGGCCGACGCGTCGGCCGTCGACGAGCCGTTCGTGCACGAGCTCGGCGCCTCGACGGTGGTGCGCCGGGGTGAGGACTGCTCGCGGCGCAGGTCTCGGCGCGGTCCGCGGTGATGGCAGCGGGGCGGCATCGCCTTCCTCCCGGTCTACGTGCGCAATTACGCCCGCGAGCGGGACAAACTCGACCGATTGCGGGTCCAGGCCGAGGACGGGATCCTCACACTGCGCGTGGCGCGGACGCTGCCGTTGGACCAGGCGGCCGAGGCGCACCGGCTCCTCGAGTCCGGGGGGCTCCGGGGCCGCCTCGTGCTCGTCCCCTGAGGTTGCTACGAGCTCGGTCCGACGAGGTCGACCGCGGGAAGGCTCTCGATCTCGTGCTTGGTCAGGCTCACGGTGACCCCGTCGTCGATGCGCTGGACCGCGCTGATGGGGATGGCCACCTGCTTGCGTCCCCACAGGTGCCCTTCTTGGAGCAGGACGTGGGTGACGTGTCCGTGCACGGGTTCGACGACGAACCCCTCGACCTTGCCGATTTCACCGTCGGCGGCGTGGACGCGCTCGCCGCGGCGTACCCCGACCTCCCCCTTGGGCAGCAGGTCCCGGGTGACGATCCCGCTTGCGTTGGCCACCAAGGGGTCGATGCCCCCCTGGACGTCGATGCCGTAGTAGGGCCAGTAGAAGAGCTCGTGCTCGGCATAGGACTCGTAGCCGCTGCCGCCGGGGAGGAAGTCGGTCTCCTCGGCCGGGGCGAGCTTGTCGAACTCCTCGGTGGTGCAGCGGAGCCGGATCGTCCCCGCGCCCTCCTCGACCAACTCGAGGGGGACGAGGCGGGCCAGCCCGCTGCGGTGCGCGGGCTCCACCACCAGGTGCGTGACGGCGCGGGCCACCGGGTCCACGACCACCCTGCTCACCTCGCCGCACGGTCCGTCGCTGCAGGCGGCGGCCGACCCAATCGTGAACGTGGTCTGTGCCATGTCGACCTCCTTGTCCTGGGCCACCCTACGGGCAGCTTCACCAACCGCGCAGATCGACCGCCCAGCGCTCGAGCACGTCCTCGCCGTCGACGACGTGCAGATGATCGTGATAGGCCACCGTCGGGTCCACGTGCGCCGGGAGGACCTGGACGCGGTCACCGACCCGGAGCGTGCCTTCGGGGACGAGCGTCAGGTGCTCGTCGGAGCAGAACCACACCTCGGCCCCCTCGACGGAAGGGTTGCCGTGGTCCATGCCAAGGGCCTTGAGGCCGCAGTCGGCGACCACCCATCCCTCCGACACCGAGATCACGGTCGACAGGACGCGCAGCGCCTGGTGAAAGGGCAGGCCGAGCTTGGCGTAGGCCGTGTCCATGAGGGCGTAGGAGCCGGCCTGGATCTCGGTGGCCCACCTGTTGATGTCGTAGGTGCCCGTGCCGCCGGCCGAGACCACCTCTCCGCCGACCTCGTCGTGGGCGGCCATCAGCTGGGCCATGGCTTCCGTGAGCAGCTCGGTCCGCGTGCTCCGGTCTTCGAGCCCGACGACGTGGCCCTCGTAGCCCATCACGCCGCGTACGCCCAGGCCCTCCGCGCGGGCCCGTTCGGCCAGCCGGCCGGCGTCTGCGGGGCGGCAGCCGCAGCGGGGGAGTCCGACGTTGACGTCGACGAGCACCTCAACGACGCCGGCCCGCGCCGCAGCGGCGATCGTCTCCTCCGAGTCGACGGCCACGGTCACGCGGGCGCCCGCCCGGGCGAGCGCGCCGAGCCGGGTGGCGTCGACCACCTCGTTGGCCAAGAGGAGGTCCTCGTCGAGGCCGGCACGCGCCATGCCCTCCATCTCGGCGATGGTGGCGCAGGTGAACCGTGCGTTCCCGTGCGCCGCCTGGCGCGCCGCCAGTGCCGTGCACTTGTGCGCCTTGACGTGCGGCCGCAGCCGGTCCCCCGGCAGGGCCTGTGCCATCGTGCGGAGGTTGGCCTCGAGTCCCGACGCGTCGACCACGAGGGCCGGCGTCGTGAGCTGCGAGGTCTTCACCGCCGGCAGGCTAGCGATCCCTCCGGGCGAGCGGCCAGGGACGAGGCTCGGGTACTCTCCGCCCGGTGAGGACACCATGGCTGGAGGACGCGTGCAGCCTGGTCGACGCCTTCCGGGTCAAGGAGGTCTCCCCGCTCGAGGTGCTCGACGACTGCATCGCCGCCATGGAGGCGTCGCCGCTCAACGCGTTCAGCTTCACTGATTTCGACCGCGCCCGCGAGGCGGCGCAGGCCGCCAACGTCGCGCTGCCGTTCGGCGGGGTCCCCTGGGGCGTCAAGGAACTGGAACGGGTCGCGGGTTGGCCCTACACCGAGGCGTCGATCCTCTTCAAGGACCGTATGGCCGACCACGACGACACGTCGCTGCTCCGGCTGCGGACCGCAGGTGCGGTCCTGGCCGCGCAGACGACCGCGCCGGAGTTCGGCGGGATCAACTGCACCTCCACGGAGCTCCATGGGACGACGCGCAATCCCTGGAACCTCGAGCGCACGCCCGGCGGGTCGTCGGGGGGGTCCGCTGCGGCCGTCGCCGGTGGGTTGCTGCCGATCGCCACCGGGAGCGACGGTGGGGGCTCGATCCGTGGTCCCGCCGGGTTCAGCGGCCTGTTCGGGCTGAAGGCGACCTACGGTCGCATCCCCAAGGGCCCTGCCGCCGGGATCGAGCCCATGACCACGGTGCTCGGGTGCCTCAGCCGTTCGGTGCGCGACACGGCGCGCTACTTCGACTGCTGCAACGGGTTCGATCGACGCGACCCGCTGAGCCTCCCCGTCGTGGGCGGATGGGAGGCCGCGCTCGGCTCCTACGACCTGTCGGGCATGACTGCGGCAATCGTGGTGGATCTGGGCATCGCCCGGGTCCGGGACGAAGTGGCCGACCTCGTGGTGGCGGCCGCGGCGCGCCTGGCCGCCGCTGCGGGGCTGCGGCTGGTCACCGTGCGGCCCACGCTGCCCCCGCTGCGCGGGGAGTGGGCCATGGCGAACCAGCCCTCCGTCGTGGCCGACCTGGGCGACGCCTACCCCGACCGGTTGGACGAGCTCTCGCTCGAGATGCGGGCCGGGGTCGAGGCGGCGCGGGAGCGCTTCAACCTCGAGCGGGCGGCCTCCATCGAGCGGTACCGTCGCGAGCTCAACGAGGCGATGGCGGACCTCTTCGACCGGGCGGACTACGTCTTCTGTTCGACGCATCCCGACGTGGCGTTCGCGGCCGAGGGTCCCCCACCCTCGACCATCCCCGGAGCCGACCTCGTCGACGAGATCGGCTTCACCCGCGCCATCATGAACAACGCGGCGCTCACCGCGCCGTCCAACCTCAACGGCAGCCCGGCGATGAGCATCCCCGTCGGTCTGGTCGATGGCCTGCCGGTGGGCCTGCAGGTGCTGGCGGGGCACCACCGTGAGGAGCTGCTCCTCGACCTGGCCCTCGTGGCCGAACGCGCCATGCCCTGGCCCAAGGTGGCGCCAGGCTCACCCTTGCGCGCCGGATGACGTCGCGCTCAGCGCAGCGCGTCACGCCAGGGCGCCATGTCGAGCCCGGGGTAGCGCCCCTGCATGCCGGTCAACGTCGCCTCGTTCCAATAGGGATGGCCCGGGCCGGGCACACCCAGGAGTGCCAGCTGACGCGGGGTGGCCTGCTGGACGAACTTGGAGAGCTCGAAGGAGAACCCGCGGAGGGGCCAGGCCTGGTAGCCGCCCCAGCCGGCGTCGCGGTGGCGGAACGAGACGTGGAGCATGACCCGGTAGCGGGAGGGATCGGTGAAGTCCACCGAGCGGTGGTACACGTCGGGGCGGTAGGCGACCACGGAGCCGGCCGGAGCCGCCGCGTCCGAGAGGTCGTCGTAGAGCTCGGCGTAGTCCACGTAGCTCAGCGTGTGCCGCTCCACGGGGATGTCCTTGGTCTTTTGCCATGAGACGAACCGGGTCGCGCCGTCCTCGGCGGTGACGTCGGTCAGGTAGACGAAGAACTCCACTTGTTGGAAGCCGGGCTCGTGCCGGGGTACGACCAACATGTGATTGGGGAAGTCGGCGTGCAGGAGCTGGTTGTAGCCCGAGGGTTGGCCGGCGTACTTGGCTGTGACGAGGCCCATGTACAGCGCGAGGTCGCAGGATCCGAGCAGCCCCTCGGCCAGGTCGACGACGTTGTCGTGGACGACGAGCGCGTTGAGCCGGGAGCTGTGGAAGGGGAACTCGGGCCACGAAGCGTCCCATGTGTGCCAGCGGCTCGCCTCGCCGTCGCCCGCGGCCACCTCGGCGGGGGTGGGGAAGTAGCGGTGCACCGCGTCCTGGGCCGCCGCCAGCTGGTCAGGCGGGATGACGGCGGGCACCACGCACCAACCGTCGGTGTCCCACCGCTCCTTGCACTCGGGCGTGAGCACGGTCGACACCCCGCGGACGATAGCGCCGAGCGCCCGGGCGGTCCCTTGACAGGGAGGAGGCCAGGGTCTACTGTTGAGCAAACGCTCAAACCAATTGACTAAGGAGCAGTATGGGCAGGTCGGGAACGAAGTCGGCGGTCGGTCGCCCGGTGTCGTCGGGAGCCCGGGAGACCCGGGAGACCCTGGTGCGGGCCGCCGTCGCTGCCCTGATCGAGGAGGGCTACGCCGGGGCGAGCGCCCGGGAGATCGCTCGACGGGCCGGGTGCAATCAGGGCCTCGTCTTCTACCACTTCGGCACGGTGGCCAACCTGTTGCTCGCTGCGCTGGACGAGGTGAGCGCGACGCGACGGGTCCGCTACCAGGCGGCGGTCGACCGGGCGGACGGCATCGGCGAGCTGGTCGGGGCTGCCGCGGCCGTCTTCGAAGAGGACCTCGACGCGGGCCACATGGCGGTGCTCGCCGAGATGATCGCGGGCGCCTCGTCGACCCCCGGCTTGGCCGGCGAGGTCGCGGCACGGATCGCCCCGTGGCACCGGTTCACGGCGGAGGCGCTGCGCGGCGTTCTCGACGCATCACCGCTGTCGACCCTGGTCGAGCCCGACGTCGCGGCGCACGCCGTCGTGGCGCTCTACCTCGGGCTCGAGCTGTTGGCGCATCTCGACGGCGATCGCGCACCGGCCCTCGCCCTCTTCGACCGGGCCCGTCAGCTCGCCGCCCTCATCGAGATGTTCGAGGCCCCACCGACGCAGAAGGCACCGCAGTTCAAGGAGGAGACATGACTCAGGCCGGCACCGTGAGGCCCGAGGAGACGGAGACGTCCGACTTCCCGGCCGACGGGTTCGACGTCGTGACCGGAGCATTCAGCTACTCGGGGTCCGCGATCGCCGGCGCCCTCGAGCGCTCCGGGCGCCGGGTGCGCACCTTGACGGGCCATCCCGAGCGGGCGCACCCCGGCACCGGCCTGGACGTCCGCCCCCTCGACTTCGACGACGTGCTGAGGCTGACGGCCTCGCTCAACGGTGCCGGCACCCTCTACAACACGTACTGGGTCCGCTTCCCCCACGGCGAAGCCGACTTCGACCGTGCCGTCGCGAAATTCGCGCACGCTGTTCCATGCGGCGCGCCAGGCGGGGGTGGAGCGGATCGTCCACGTGTCGATCACCCATCCGAGCATCTCGTCGCCCTACGGCTACTTCCGGGGCAAGGCCGAGGTCGAGCGCGCCCTGGCCGAGGTGGGCGTGCCCTACGCGGTGCTGCGCCCCGCCATCCTCTTCGGTGATGGCGGGGTACTGCTCAACAACATCGCCTGGCTCCTGCGCCACCTCCCGGTGTTCGCCGTGGGCGGCACCGGCGAGTACCGGATCCGCGCCGTCCACGTCGACGACCTGGCCGCGCTGGCCGTTGCGGCAGGGGCCGATCGGGCCAACACCGTCACCGACGCGGTGGGTCCGGAGCGGCCGACGTTCATGGAGCTCGTGCGGCTCATCCGGGCGGCGGTCAGGAGCCGGAGCGTGATCGTGCGCATCCCCGGCGGACTGGTGCCACCGTTGGCGTCGGCGCTCGGCGTCGTCGTGCGCGACGTGCTCCTCACGGGTGAGGAGTACCGGGCCATGGCCGACGGGCTGGCCGACACGAGCGGCCCCGCCACGGGTTCCATCGCGCTGAGCGGATGGGTCGGCGCCAACGCCGATTCGTTGGGGCGGAGCTACGCCAACGAGATCGACCGGCACTTCCGCCGGCGCACGTGCCGGTGACGCCGGCGCCGGCGCGTCAACTCCAGGTGAGGAGCACGAGCGCGGCGCCCAGCGCGAGGTAGAAGCCGAAGGGCACGGCGGAGCGTCGCTCGGCCCGGTGTGCGGCGATCAGCACCAACCCCGTGACGGCGGCCAGGAGGTTGGCGAAGAAGAAGCCCTCGAGGAGTGCGATCGGGCTCACCCACGCCAGGCCGAAGCCCACCACGAAGGAGAGGCGCACGTCGCCAAAGGCCATCCAGCGAGGATTCATCAGGTTGATGACGAAGAAGAGGGCGAAGAAGGCGAGCCCGCCGAGCGCGGCGACCACCAGGCGTTCCCATTCGTGCATCACGCCGGCGATGACGACGCCGCTGACGATCACCGCCGCGCTGAGGGCGTACACCAGTGTCTTGGGCAGCAACCGGCGCCTCAGGTCGCAATAGGCGAGCTGGACCAGCCCGACCAGCAGGAGCAACGGGGGGAGAGCGATCACCGACCAACCGACGCGGTGCAGCACGTAGGCAGGGAGCAGGCCCGACACGAGGGCCAGTGCCACCCAGTGGCCCCGGGTGATGCGGGGCGCCGCGTGGTCCCCGGACCGGACTGGGTCGACCGGGGCGTTCCTCGCCGAGGACCGGGCCAACGAAGCCGCCAGCGCGCGCCGGGTCAGTGGGACCAGGAGGCATCCCGCCGCCACGCCGAGGGCGGCGCCGCCGAGGAGGGCCGGCGGTGCGTTCATTTCACCAGCGCCACGGGATCGCAGCTGGTGCTCAGGTCGGCCACCTCCGCGCCGCCGAGCCGCGACACCGGCCGCCTGCAGGACGGGCCCGAGCACGCCGGCAAGCGTCGAGGTCAGGAAGGTGTAGTAGGAGCTGGAAGAGCTGAGCCCGCTGTAGGAAAGGATCGTGCTGACCACTTCGGGGTTTGTTCCTGCCGCGACCGTGGTGGCGGTCGGCGGCACGATCGGCGAGGTGTAGGGGAACGAGGTTGGGCTGTTCGCCGTCGTCAGCGTCGCGATGCCGACGCCGGCCAGGGTGACGCTTCCGGTCGCCGTCGTGATCGCGGATTGAATCGCGGCCTTGGTCAAGGAGTTGTTGGCGCAGGTGAGCGTCTCCAGCGTCGCCGTCCCGTCGACGGCGGACAACGGGATGTTGAACACGCCACCCAGGCCCGGATCGGTGAGCTGCAGGTCCGAGCTGACCTGAGCCGTCTCGGCCGTGGTGGTAACCGGACCGAGGGCGACCTGGGGGATCTGGGTCAGGTCGAGCGTCAGCTTGGCGTCGGTGACGCCGGTGATGCCGAGCGAAGTTCCCAGGTCGAGGGCGTTGTTGTTGTTGGCCAGTTCGGCCTCCGTGGTCAGCATCTGGAGCACGTTGAGGCTGGTCGCCAGAGCGGCGGTCGAGAGCGTCGTGCCGCACGTCGAGCCGTTGATCGACACGAGCTGGCAGAGCTGGTCCGACGTGGACGCGCTGAAGTCGAGCGCGCTGAGTCCCGTACTGGCCTCGCATGGCAACGGTGTCGGCGACGCGCCGCAGTTGAGCAGGGCGACCTGGTTGGCCACGGCGTCGCTCCAGATGGCGAGCCACTGGGCGCCGGTCAGTGACGTCGTCAAGACGTTAGAGGTCGTCAGCAGGCCGCCAGACGCAGCGACCAGCTGGTTGATCGACACGTCGGTGTTGGCCAGCCCCTCGTAGCCCACTGCGGTGACGGTCGGGGTGCTGCCCAGCAGGCCCAGGATGGCATTGAGCACGGTGGACTGCTGCGAGTCGACGGAGGCCATGAACGATCCGACGGAGAACCCCGCTTCGGGGGTCACCGCCGCGATAGACGTGCGGCTCACCGACGCCTTGTCACCGAGGAAGATCTGCGGCACCGATTCTGCTGCGGTGACCTCGACGGCATTGCAGGGGTATGCCCACGGTGGATTGAAGTAGTAGCAGTAGCTGGACGTCCCATCCAAGCCCGTTCCGTAGGGGTAGAACGTGCCGCTCTTCCAGACGCCGGGCGTGTAGGTCAGGGTGGCGCTCGAGCCGTTGTCGGTGTCGGCGTAGGGCAGCTTGCTGTTGAGGTAAGTGGTGGCCTTTTGCTGAGTGTTGTAGGTCGCAGAGTTGTCGGCGATGTTCAAGTAGCGGGCCATGTCGAGCGCGCTGGTGTCGGCGATGGCCTGCGTCTGCCGGGTGCCGACCACCGACAGGCCCAGGTCCACGCCGAACGCGCCGCCCCAGAGGAGCAGCACCATGCAGATGGCGACCAGGATGAAGGTGGCGCCGCGCTCGTCACGGGGCCGTCCCCGCCGGAAACCCTTGATCCGCTTCATTGCGCTCACCTACGAGCTCGGGCTCGAGATCTGCAGCGTGTTGCTCGACGAGATGGTCGACGGTGTGATGACGCCCAGGCCCGGGAGCTCGGGGAAGAGCGGGTTCGAGTTGTAGTTGTACAACACTGTCACCGTGAGGCACGTGTTGTTCGCATTGGACGTGCAGGGCGCCTCGCATGCAGAGGCGGTGATGGCGCTGCCGGCCACGGGGCCGGGACAAACCGTGTTGCTGCCGCTCCAGGGGGCGGCGCAGCTCTTGTCCATCCAGCCGACGTCGTAGCACGCCTGGTCTTCCGCGGTGGTGGGTGCGGTCGACGACGCGACGATGCCGGCACGGGCCCCGTCGGCGGCCGCCTGGGTGATGGTGGCCTGGGCGGCCAGGATCAGGCCATAGGTGATGATGCCGTAGAGCAGCGCGATCAGCAGGACGACGACGATCGCAAACTCGATCATCTCCGCCCCACGTTCGTCATCGCCAGATCGCCGCCTCAGTCTTGTCGGAAAACCCCACGTCCGCGGTCCCAAGGCGGACCCCCTCCTGTGTATCGGGCGGCGCCACCACCTCCTGAAGGACATTTTCGATTCGGCGCGTCGCTGTGATACGTCCGAGTCGATTCTGGGCCGACGGTCGCCGCCGGTACATAGGTCATATGGACCATTTCATGCTCTCACCAGGGACGCTGCATCGGAGAATGGTCAGAAGGACCTATGTACCTCGACCCCTCCGCGTCGTACCCTCCAACGGAGCCAACGGCGACGTCAACGCGTGATGGACCACGTTCGCCGTCGGTTGAGAGGGGGGAACGTTCTGTGAAGAGGCAGACACTCATACTGGTCATGATCGGTGTGCTGCTGTTCATCGCCGGGAGCGCCATCGCGTATGCGAGCGTGGAGGGCGCCAGCAAGAAGGTGGGGTCCGGCACCACCACCGTGGCGCCGGTGACCACGTCGGCCGTCGTGGCGAAATCCAACATCCCGGCCGGCACGACGGGGCAGACGATGATCTCGAGCGGACTGGTGGCCATCGAGCTGATCCCGACGAGGGCGTACTCGCCCACCGACCTGGGGTCGCTCACCGGGTTGACCAACGAGGTCCTGAGCGCGCCGGTCACGAAGGGCCATGCCATCAGCTCGACGGAGCTCACGGCCAGTACGTCCTCCATCTCGCTGCCGACGGGGATGGACGCGGTGACCATCACCGTGAGCGGGACGGACGGACTGGCCGGCTACCTGCAGCCCGGAAGCCGCGTCGACGTTTACGCCAACATCACCAAGGTCTCGACGGGGAGCGCGGCCACCTCGACGCTCCCGGTCCCGTGCACCCAGCTCGCCATGGCGAACATCGAGGCGCTCGACGTCGAGAGCACGGAGCCGACCTATTCGAGCCACCCGTCGGCGGCCGGCCGCACCATCCCGCCCAGCGAGACGCTGCTCCTGGCGGTGAGCCCCGACCAGGCGAGGACACTCGAGTTCCTCTCGCAGAACGAGTCCGTCTCGGTCGTCCAGACCCAGAAGGACACCTCGCCCCCGCCCGTCGGGCAGTGCATCGGCACCGACCAGACGACGTCGGCGCCATGATCAGCCGCCGCCTCCTGGTCGTCAGCCGCTCGCCGGCGCTCAGCCGGGCCATCCAGGCCTCGCTCGGACCGGGCTACGAGGTCGTCACCAGCACCAACGTGATCGACGTGGCCGACGAAGTGCGCGAGCAGGGCCCCTTCGACGTGCTGGTCGCCGGACCCGTCTTCGACAGCCACGCCGGCATGGCCCGCCTGGCCTCCCTGCGGGCCGCCGCGGCCGTCCCGGCCGTTGTCCTCGCTCTGGGGCCCCGGCCGAAGACCAGCCTGGCCGACATCGTCCGCACCGGCGCGGTCGAGCTGATCGAGTACCCGACGAGCAAGCGCCAGCTCGCGGCCGCCCTGAAGCGGGCCTTCGACATCGCCGACGTCTCCGACGCGGCCGAGCCCGCCACCGCGCCCGTCGTGGCCCACGGCGTCGTGGTCGAGCGGTCGCAGTTCGCGGAGGTCTTCACCGTCGCATCGTCGAGCGGCGGTTGCGGCAAGACGTTCTACGCCACCAACCTGGCCTGCTATTTGGCGGCCGAGACCGGCCAGCGGGTGTGCCTGGTCGACCTGGACCTGCAGTTCGGCGAGGTCTCCACGGCGCTGCACCTGCGGCCCCGGTTCACCATCTCGGACCTGCTGTCGAGAGAGCCTGTGGACGACGACGACCTCGACGAGCACGTGGAGCAGTACCTCGAACACCACGAGCTGGGCTTCTCGGTGTTGGCGGCGCCGTTCAGCCCCGCCGACGCCGACATGATCGCCCCCAAGGACGTCTACAAGGTCATGGGCGCGCTGCGACGGCACTTCGACTACATCGTGGTCGACACCCCCGCCCAGCTGTCCGAGATCGTCCTGGCCGCGTTCGACCACTCGACGAGGGTCCTGTGCATGGTGACGCTGGACCTGCCGAGCATCCGCAACATGCGGGTGTTCCTGACCACCCTGGAGAAGCTGCGCATCAACAGCCAGACCATCGGGGTCGTGCTGAACAAGGTGGAGGAGGACATCGGCATCGACATCAGCGATGTCCAGGAGGTCCTCGACAACAAGATCATCTCGGTGCTTCCCTACTCCCGGGAGGTCATGAAGTCCATCAACAAGGGCAAGCCCGCGCTCATCTCGGCGGCCCATTCCGACATCGGCAAGAAACTCGCTGTCGGCATGCACCAGCTCCTCTCCGGTGACGTGGTGCCCGTGCTGGGCGCGGCGGCGAACACGGCGGAGATCGGCGAGTCACGCGGCTTTTGGCGGAGGAGGAAGGGTCGCACCAACAAGGTGCCTGAGCTCGAGAGGGCCTGATCGCCATGAACCTGTCTGAGAAGCTGGCCGAGGCCGACGGCGCCGACGCGTCGCCCGCCGGCGACGAGGCGCAGCAGCCCCGGAACCGCCGGGCCGGGGATCCCGGGGGCCCGCCGGCGGGGCGGGGGACCAGCCCGGTCGGGCCGCCCGGATCCAAGGGCCACCCCATGCGGCGGGCGGCCGATCGGACGGCGCTCGACGAGCAGTGGAAGCAGTCCAAGGCGAAGGTGCAGGCCAAGGTCCTGGCCGAGGTCGCCCCCACGGCGGCGAACCTGTCGCCCGACGACCTGCGGGAGAAGGTCCGCTCCACCGTCAACGAGATCCTCGAGCGCGAGGACATCGGCATCTCCCCGATCGAGCGTCAGCGCTTCGTGGAGGAGATGCTGGAGGACTCGCTCGGATACGGACCCCTCGACCGGCCTGCTGGCCGACGGCACCATCACCGAGATCATGTGCAACGCCTACGACGAGATCTGGATCGAACGCAAGGGCAAGATCGAGCGCTGCGAGATCGTGTTCACCTCGCCGCACCAGTACCGCCGGATCATCGACCGCATGGTCCACGGCGTGGGCCGGCGGGTCGACGAGGCATCACCCATGGTCGACGCCCGGCTCGCCGACGGCTCCCGGATCAACGCCATCGTCCCGCCGCTGGCCCTGCGGGGGCCGGTGCTCACCATCCGGAAGTTCCCCGAGCGAGCGTTCTTGATGCAGGACCTCATCAACCTGGGCTCGCTCAGCATGGACGCGGCGGTCTTCCTCGAGGCCTGCGTGCGCGGGAAGATCAGCATGGTCGTCGTCGGCGGCACCGGCACCGGAAAGACCACGATGCTGAACGTGCTGTCGAACTTCATCCCCGACGGCGAGCGTCTCATCACCATCGAGGAGTCGGCGGAGCTCCAGATCCAGGGGGCTCACGTGGTGACCCTCGAGACCCGTCCGTCCAACGCGGAGGGCACCGGCGAGGTGCGCATCCGCGACCTCGTCCGCAACTCGCTGCGTATGCGGCCCGACCGGATCATCGTGGGTGAGTGCCGTGGCTCCGAGACCCTCGACATGCTCCAGGCCATGAACACCGGCCATGCCGGATCCATGACGACGGTGCACGCCAACACGCCCCGTGAGCTCCTCGGCCGGCTCGAGACGATGGTGATGATGGGCGGTGTCGAGCTGCCCCAGCGAGCGATCCGGGAGCAGATCGTGATGGCGGTCGGCCTCCTCGTCCAGCTCCAGCGGACCCCGGCCGGGCCCCGCGTGGTGCAGTCGATCACCGAGATCCAGGGCATGGAGGGCGACACCGTGCTCCTCCAGGACATCTTCCACCGGGTCGACCAGACCGAAGGGATGGGACGGCTGGTCCCGACCGGCCTGCGCCCCAAGATCCTCGACGAGCTGGCGCTGACCGGGGTCGACGTGCCACCGCACATCTTCCGCAACGACTCCGAGGCGCTGCTCGGCGCGGGCCGCTCGGGCGGTGGCCGCCATCACCGGCCGGCGCGGCCCGGACGGGTGGTCGAGCCGCCCTCCGAGGAGCTCTACGAGATCCTGGCACGCCGTCGCGAAGCTGGGAGGTGAGTGCCGTGATGCTCGCGTCCATGCAGTTGAGCAGCCAAGCCGAGGCGTTCGCCGCGGCGGTGCTCGTCGGGGCCGGGCTGTCCCTGGCGGTGGTGGCGGCCATCATGCGGGTCCGCACGAAGCAGCGCACGCTGGCCCAGATCCTCGACGACACCATGGGTACGGCCAAGGTGCCCGTCGAGGTCGTGAGCGAGTCGCCCGAGCACGGCGAGCTGTCGGCGCTCACGGTCCGCATCGCCGGGCTGTTCGGGCGCATCGACACCACCGGGGCGCTCGAGCAACGTCTCGACCGGGCGGCCATTCCGCTGCGGTCGGGCGAGTACATCGTCATCAGCGGCGCGATCGCGCTCATGCTCGCGGTCGTGGCCGGCGTGATCGTCAAGACGCCGTTCGCCTCCCTGGTCGCCCTCGCGCTGGTCGCCGGCATCGCCTGGTACCTCCCGTCACGGCGGGCCGCGAAGCGCATCAAGCAGATGCAGGAGCAGCTCCCGGACGCGCTGGCCCTGATGGCGGCGTCGGTCGAGGGCGGCCAGACCTTCCAGCGCTCCATCGACATGTACCGTCGTGACGCGCGGCCTCCGTTGTCTGACGAGCTGGACCGCGTGATGGCCGAGGTGGCGGTCGGGTCCGACCTGGTCGTTGCGCTGGAGAACATGGCCGAGCGCTCGGGCGTCGAGGACCTCAAGTGGGCCGTCGAGGCGGTGCGCATTCAGCAGTCCACCGGTGGCCGTCTGGCTCCCATCTTGCACACCCTGGCCGATTTCATGCGTACCCGTCAGGAGGTGCGTCGCGAGGTGCAGACGCTCTCGGCCGAGGGGCGCATGTCCGGTTACGTCCTCTTCGCCATCCCGATCTTCCTGGTGGTCGCCTTGGAGATGAAGGACCCCGACTACCTGCAGCCGATGCTGCACGGTGTCGGTCTCATCGTCCTCATCGGCACGGCGGGGCTCATGGGCCTGGGGTTCTGGATCGTCCGTCGCATGGTCAACATCAAGGTCTGAGGAGGTTCTCGTGAACGCGGCGTACATCGTCCCCATGGTGGGCATCTCGCTGATGGTCTGCGGCCTCATCGGCGTCGGCGCGGCGGCCGTGCGCTCGCACAAGACGAACCAGCGCCTCGATTTCATCAGGTCGCTCGGTGCCGAGGCGGAGGCCTACGCCGAGGCCGTGCCCGTCGTCGAGCGCGTGCAGACGCCACTGGTCACCCGCATCTTCAAGCCGGCGGTCGGCGGCCTGCGCCACAGCCTGTCCCGGCTCTACCCCTCGAGCGACATCGACCGGGTGCACGCCGACCTGCTCAAGGCCGGCCTGACCGGATCCGTGCGTGCCGAGGAGTTCGTCGCCATCCAGGTCGGATCGGTCATGCTCGGCATCGGCGTCGGACTCGTCTCCCTGGTGAGCGGCGTCACCTCCGTCAAGATCGGCTTCGCCCTCTTGTTCATCCTGCCCATGCTCGGCGGACTGGCGCCCAGCTGGTGGTTGCGCCGCCGGATCAAGACGCGGCGCGAACAGGTCACCAACGACCTGCCCGACCTGCTCGACCTCA
Organism: uncultured Acidimicrobiaceae bacterium; assembly: GCA_963789235.1. Taxonomy (GTDB): domain Bacteria; phylum Actinomycetota; class Acidimicrobiia; order Acidimicrobiales; family RAAP-2; genus Bog-473. Next base: position 735,999 of record CAWBJX010000004.1, read on the forward strand.
TGACCATCTCGGTGGCCGCCGGCCTCGGACTCGAGCAGGCGATGCAGGTCTCGTGCGCACGATTCGAGTCACCGGTCTGCGACGAGCTGCGGCTGACGCTGCGTGAGATGGAGCTCGGGCTCTCGCGCCACGACGCACTGGAGAACATGAAGTTGCGGACCGACATCGACGATCTCGTGACGTTCTCCGTGGTCCTGTCGCAGGCCGACGCGCTCGGCCTGCCGATCGGGCGGGTGCTGCAGGCACAAGCCGACGAGATGCGCGACAAGCGGCGCCAGCGGGCTCGCGAGAAGGCGGCCAAGGTCCCGGTGAAGATCCTCTTCCCCCTCGCCCTGTGCTTCCTGCCGGCCATCATGATCGTCGTCCTGGGCCCGATCGTGGGCCCGATCAAGCACGCCTTCCACGGCGCCTGAGACGGCGCCCGGCCCGGGCGCGGCGGGAATTGTTCGTCCTCGGGGTGGTCGCACCCGGGCGGCAATCTGGCTGCCACTGCCATTTGAGGGGCGAAGCGTACAATGACCTGGGAGTTTCCACCGCACGGCGGTGGAGATGGAGTCACCCTGGGCCATCGCTCCGGGGCGGAAGAGGGGGAGGAATGGCGAACACAGCCTCGGCCATCCAGTGGCCGACCGCGCAGCCGTCTTCGGCCGAGCAGGTCGGCAGTGGGGCCGGATGGACGTTCTACACGCAGGTGTCGGTGTCCGGACCGTCGGTCTGCACGACGGTGCACCGTGGCGAGAGCCTGCGCGGCGCGCGGGCCACGCTCACTCGTGACGACCTCGAGCTGGTCATGGACGACGACTACCGCGACCCCGACGTCACGCCGCGCCGGCGAGGACGACCGCCAGTGGGGGCCGTGGTCGCTGACGCAGCGCGAGCTCGAGGTGCTCCAGTTGCTCGCCGAGGGCGCCACGAACGGCGAGATCTCACAGCGGCTCTACATCAGTCCGAAGACGACCAAGAACCACCTGGCGGCCATCTTCCAGAAGCTCGACGTGACGAACCGGACCCACGCGCTCGTGCGCGCGGTGGTCATGGGTCTCGTCACCATCGAATGACAACGGCCCAACGACAAAAGCCCAGTTCAATTGGTCCATAAAGCCTATAGAGTTGGGCCCATTTGCATAACCGAGAATGTGCTGGGAACTCCAAATGGATTCGGACGACCGTGCGAGATTCCGTTGGGGCGAGAGAGGGGAATGAAGGAATGACTGAGCTGTTTCTGAACGCGTTCTTCGCGGTGCGTGGCTTCCACAGCAACTTGCTCGAGCGTGCGCGGACCGAGCGGGGCGCCTCCATGGTGGAGTACGCACTGCTCGTCGGCCTGATCGCCGTCGTGGCCGTCGTTGCGGTGGCTGCGCTCGGAGGAGGCATCAAGGGTCTGTTCAACAGCGCCAACACCTGCGTCGGCGGCCTGAACAGCACCTCCTGCTAGCTGGGGCGGCGTCGGCCGCACCAAGCGACGCAATGCTTCCCTAAGGGAAAATTCCCCCTTCCCCAATGGGATGACGGTTGGGCTGGGTCGGCTTCGGGCCGACCCAGCCCGCCGTCGTTTGGGGGGTCTTTCCGGGCGGCATTGCAAGAGAAATCGGGCGGCGGGCACACCTAAATAGTCGCAGTCTATTAGGTCCAAAAGCCCTATAGACCACTACCATCAATTGTCCGATGCTTACAACCAGAGCGAGCTTCATCATGACGAAGTTCGTTGGGGCAAGAGGGGAGCGTCATATGTTTGGAATGTTCATCGACGCATTCGTGGCAGTCAGGACTGCGCACGGATCGTTGTTCGAAAGGGCTCGTACGGAGCGCGGGGCCTCCATGGTGGAGTACGCGCTGCTCGTGGGCCTGATCGCCGTCGTCGCCGTCGTGGCGGTCGCTGCACTGGGCGGGGGCATCTCCGGTCTGTTCAGCACGGCCAACACGTGCGTCGGGGGGCTGAACTCCACGAGCTGCTGAGTCGGGACCCGGCGGAAGGTTCCGCCGGGCCGACGCAGAGCGCAGCGTCGCCCAGCGGGCGACCAGGAGGCCGGGGGGCAACGGGGAGGGCTGGATCGGGTGATCCAGCCCTCCGTCGCGTCCGGGCCCCGGTGGGGGGCACGACCCGATTTCATCGTCGGTTCACATAACCGATACGGCGGCGAAATAGGGTGCGGCGACACTGCAAGAGAACAAGTCAAGCGAGCAGAAGGGCAACCCAGGAGAATTCATGAGCTACCAGGCCGAGTACATCTGGATCGACGGGACGGAACCCTCCCCGTTGCTGCGGAGCAAGACCAAGATCGTCGAGGACGGGAAGAACCCTCCCATCTGGGGCTTCGACGGTTCCAGCACGAACCAGGCCGAGGGGAGCGACTCCGACTGTGTGCTGCAGCCCGTGTTCGTGTGTCCCGATCCGCTGCGGGGCGAGAACGACAAGCTCGTCATGTGCGAGGTCCTGCTCACCGACATGTCGCCCCACCCGAGCAACACCCGCCGGGCGTGTGCCGAGGCGGCAGAGAAGTACGCCGGCTTCGAGCCCTGGTTCGGCATCGAGCAGGAGTACACGTTCTTCCAGTACGGCCGGCCCATGGGCTGGCCCGAGGCGGGTTTCCCCGCCCCGCAGGGGCCGTACTACTGCGGCGTGGGTGGTGACAAGATGCCCGGTCGCCGGATCGTCGAGCGCCACACCGCCGCCTGCCTCAAGGCCGGGTTGGGCATCGAGGGGACCAACGCCGAGGTGATGATGGGCCAGTGGGAGTTCCAGATCGGCGTCCTCCCGCCGCCCCTCATCGGCGACCAGCTCTGGACGGCCCGCTGGCTCCTCTTCCGCATCGCCGAGGAGTTCGACGTCTACGCGACGCTGGAGCCCAAGCCGGTCCTCGGTGACTGGAACGGTGCCGGTGCGCACACCAACTTCTCCACCAAGGCGATGCGCGAGGACGGCGGCTGGGACGCGATCATCGCCGGCTGCGAGGCCCTCGGGAAGCGGGTGGACGAGCACGTGGCCAACTACGGCATCGGCATCGAGAGCCGTCTGACCGGCGCGCACGAGACGGCGCACTTCAGCCAGTTCAGCTACGGCACCTCCGACCGAGGCGCCTCGATCCGCATCCCGTGGCAGACCGCCAAGAACAAGAGGGGTTGGATCGAGGACCGACGACCCAACGCCAATATGGACCCCTATGTGGTGAGCCGTCTGCTGGTCGAGACCGTGTGCGGGGCCGCCGGGACCTAGTGTGGGTCCGGGCTGCGTGCGGGTCTGTGGTTGAAAGTCGAGGCCAGTCGCAGGCGAAACGACCCACGTAAGGCGACTTGTGGTCGCTGAGCATGGTGCGGCTTAGAGGTAAGTCCTGCCCGCCGCGCCCCCGACGGTCGGGGACGGGCGGAGACGAGGCGATGCGTGCCAGCGTGGTGCCGCTGGGTGCGGCGGCCAGCCGCCGTGCCGCCGGTGCCGGCGCGTCACCCTCGCGGCAGGCGAGTGTGGGGTCAAAGACCAGGTCAGCCGCACGCAGCCCGTCTGCGGCCCCCGTCGCGCATGGCGGTTCCGGGGCCGCTGCGGCCGGTAGGATCGTGCCTCCATGAGCGTGTTCACCAAGGTCCTGCGCGCCGGCGAGGGCAAGAAGGTCAGGCGGCTGGCCGAGCTGGTGCCGCTCATCGGCGCCCTCGAGCCCGAGATGCAGGACCTGAGCGACGAGGCGCTCGCCCACAAGACCGTCGAATTCAAGGAGCGGCTCGAGCAGGGCGAGACCCTCGACGATCTCTTGATCGAGGCGTACGCCGTCGTGCGCGAGGCGGCCTGGCGCGTCCTGGGCCAGCGCCACTTCGACGTCCAGCTCATGGGCGGGATGGCCCTGCACTTCGGCTGGATCGCCGAAATGAAGACCGGCGAGGGCAAGACCCTCGTCTCCACGCTCCCGGCCTACCTCAACGCCCTCGACGGCCGGGGTGTGCACATGGTGACGGTGAACGAGTACCTGGCCACGCGCGACTCGGAGTGGATGGGTCGCGTCCACCGCTGGCTCGGGCTCACCGTGGGGCGCATCGGGTCGGACATCGACGACCCCGTCCTCAAACGGGCCGCCTACGCGGCGGACGTCACCTATGGCACCAACAACGAGTTCGGCTTCGACTACCTGCGCGACAACATGACGCGGAGCCGCGATCTCATGGCCCAGCGGGGCCACGTCTTCGCCATCGTCGACGAGGTCGACTCCATCCTGATCGACGAGGCGCGCACCCCGCTCATCATTTCGGGTCCGGCCGACGAGGCGGCCCAGCTCTACTACCAGTTCGCCTCCATCGCCCGGACCCTCAGCCGCGACGAGGACTACGAGGTCGACGAGGAGAAGAAGACCGTCGTCCCCCTCGAGGCCGGGATCGAGAAGGTGGAGAAGGCGGTCGGGGTCGACAACATCTACGACGCCGTGTCCGTGAACTACGTCCACCAGCTGACCAAGGCCCTGACGGCCAAGGATCTCTACCACCGTGACAAGGACTATCTCGTCGCCGACGGGCAGGTGAAGATCATCGACGAGTTCACCGGGCGCACCCTCGAAGGCCGGCGGTGGTCCGACGGTCTCCACCAGGCGGTCGAGGCGAAGGAGCGCGTGGCCATCAAGGAGGAAAACCACACCTGGGCCACGGTGACGCTGCAGAACTACTTCCGCATGTACGAGAAGCTGTCCGGCATGACCGGCACGGCCGAGACCGAGGCCGGCGAGTTTGCCTCCACCTACGGCCTGCCCGTGGTGCCCATCCCGACCAACAAGGAGATGATCCGGCTCGACCAGCCAGACCTCGTCTTCAAGACGGAGGAGGCGAAGTTCAACGCGGTCGTCGAGGACATCGAGGAACGCCACGAGCGGGGACAGCCCATGCTGATCGGCACCGCTTCGGTGGCCAAGTCCGAGCTGCTGTCGCGTCTGCTGGACAAGCGGGGCATCGCGCACAACGTCCTCAACGCCAAGCAGCACTTCCGCGAGGCAGAGATCGTGGCCCAGGCGGGCCGGCGCGGCGCCGTGACCGTCGCCACCAACATGGCCGGCCGTGGCGTCGACATCATCCTGGGTGGCAACGCCGAGCTGCTGGCCCAGCACGAGCTGGCGGCCGAAGGCGTCGACCTCGACGGCGACGAGGGCATGGCCGAGCTCGAGCAGCGGCAGTCCGCCGTCGAGGCGCGTTGTCGGGCCGAGGGCGAGGAGGTGCGCAAGCTCGGCGGGCTCTACGTGCTGGGCAGCGAGCGCCACGAGAGCCGGCGCATCGACAACCAGCTTCGCGGTCGCTCGGGCCGCCAGGGCGATCCGGGGGAGAGCCGCTTCTACCTCAGCCTCGACGACGAATTGCTGCGCCTGTTCGCCACCGGCGCCATGAGCTGGGTCATGGGACGCACCCTGCCCGAGGACGTCCCGATCGAGTCCAAGACCGTGGCCAAGGCGATCGAGCGGGCGCAGAACACCGTCGAGGCGCGCAACGCGGAGATCCGCAAGGACAACCTCAAGTACGACGAGGTCATGGACCAGCAGCGCAAGGTGATCTACGAGCGTCGCCTGCAGATCATCGACGGCGACGACCTCGAGGAGCACACCGAGGACCTCCTCGCCGGGGCGGCCGAGAAGCTGGTGGCCGAGCACTGTCCGACCGAGTTCGAGGAGGACTGGGACCTCAAGGCGCTCATCGACGGGCTCATGCAGTACTATCCGACGAAGTTCGCGGTGGAGGACCTCGCGCAGGCGGCGACCACCGAGGATCTGGTGGAGAGCATCGTCGAGGAGGCGCTCGACCACTACGAGAAGCACTCCGAGTCGATGCCGGGCGGCGCGGAGACGATGCGCCAGATCGAGCGCGACGTGTACCTCCAGATCATGGACGCGCGCTGGCGCGACCACCTGGCCGAGATGGACAACCTCAAGGACGGCATCCACCTCGCGTTGGACCGTGCAGGCCGACCCCCTCAACGCCTGGCAGCAGGAGGGCTTCTCCATGTTCGGCCAGCTGATGGAGGTGATCGACAACGACTACCTTCGTTACATCCTCCACGTCGAGGCGGTCCAGGCCCCCGCCGGCGAGCCGGACCTCGACAAGGCCGTCTACGCCGCCGCGGAGGACCCGGTGGTCGAGACCGCCACCCTGGCCGGCTCCCTGCTGGCCGAGCGGGGCACCCAGGTCCCGGCGCAGACGGCCGCCCTGACGCCGGCCGGCAGCGGGAACGGCAGCGGCGGCGGTGCCCGGGCCAAGGCACAGATCAAGCAGCCCAACCCCCCGGACCCCAACGGACTGGTCCCCATCGTCAAGCAGCAACACGAGAAGGTGGGGCGCAACGACCCTTGCTGGTGCGGGAGCGGCAAGAAGTTCAAGTTCTGCCATGGCGCCGCCTGACGGGCCGGCGGCCGAGGCACCCCGCGACTTCACAGCCGAGCTCGAGGCGTTGGGGGAGCGGCTGGCCGAGGCCGAGCGCTACCTGGGGCGCGAGAAGCTCGAGGTTCGGCGGGCCGAGCTCGAGGCGGCGGTGGCGCAGCCCGACCTCTGGGACGATGCCGACCACGCGCGGTCGGTCACCAAGGAGCTGGGCCGGGTGTCCGCCGATCTCGACCAGCTCGACGCGCTCCGGGGCGCGCTCGGGGACGCCCGGGCGCTGCTCGAGCTGACCGAGGAGTCCGCGGCCGAGGGGGACCGCGACGTCGCGCTGGACGCCGAGCTGGTGGAGACGGTCGATGCCCTGGGGACGCGGCTCGGGGCGCTCGAGCTGCAGTCGCTCTTCTCGGGCGAGTACGACGAGCTCGACGCGGTGTGCGAAGTCCACGCGGGCGCCGGCGGCACCGATGCGCAGGACTGGACCGAGATGCTGGTGCGCATGTACCAGCGCTGGGCGGAGCGCCGCGGCTTCACCGTCGAGGTGGACGAGGCGACCGAGGGCCAGGAGGCGGGCCTGCTGTCGGCCACCTTCATCGTGCACGGTCGCTTCGCCTACGGCCTGCTGGCCACCGAGCGCGGCGTCCACCGCCTGGTCCGCATGTCGCCCTTCGACTCACAGCACCGCCGCCAGACGAGCTTCGCCTCCATGGACGTCACCCCCTTCCTCGAGGACGTGTCGTCGGAGGTGGAGATCGACGAGAAGGACCTGCGCATCGACACCTACCGCTCCTCGGGTGCCGGCGGCCAGCACGTCAACAAGACGGACTCGGCGGTGCGCCTCACCCACCTGCCCACGGGGATCGTGGTCTCGTGCCAGAACGAGCGCAGCCAGCACCAGAACAAGGCCAAGGCAATGCAGATCCTCGGCGCCAAGCTGGCCGAGCGGGCCCGCGCCGAGCGCCGGGCCGAGCTGGACGCGCTGAGCGGGGAGCGGGTCGACAACGCCTGGGGCAACCAGATCCGCTCCTACGTCATGGCGCCCTACCAACTCGTCAAGGACCTGCGCACCGGGTACGAGACGGGCAACGTCGACGCCGTGCTCGACGGTGATCTCGACGCCTTCATGGAAGCCGAGCTGCGCCGCCAGCGCGCGGTCGGCGCGTAATGCCGTCGGCGCTCACTCCTACGTTGCGCCGTGCGGCCCCACCCGCTGCCGACCGCCGTGACCTGCACCGGAGCCCGTGACCCGAAACCGTCACGCGGGGAAACTGAGGATCATGCGGGTGCCCCGGCCTCGATCGGGGCGACTCCTCTCTCGCCGATGATCCGATTCGAAAACGTCACCAAGACATATAAGGGCTCCACGGTCGCGCTGCGCGACATCACCGTCGACATCGAGAAGGGCGAATTCGTCTTTCTCGTCGGTGCCTCCGGCTCGGGCAAGACCACGTTCATCCGTCTCCTGCTGCGGGAGGAGCTCCCCGACACCGGGCAGATCCTCGAGGCGGGCCGCAACATCGTGGAGCTGCCCAAATGGCGGGTGCCCTACCTGCGTCGCAACATCGGCTGCGTCTTCCAGGACTTCCGCCTGCTGCCCAACAAGACCGTGTTCGAGAACGTGGCCTTCGCCCTCGAGGTCATCGGCCGTCCCCGCCATGTCGTGGCCAACCAGGTGCCCCAGGTGCTGGACCTCGTGGGCCTGGCCAACAAGACGGACAACCTGCCGGGCGAGCTCTCGGGCGGCGAGCAGCAGCGGGTGGCGGTCGCCCGGGCGTTCGTCAACCGACCGCTGATCCTGCTGGCCGACGAGCCGACGGGCAACCTCGACCCGCAGACGGGCCAAGGGGTCATGCAGCTCCTCGATCGCATCAACCGGACGGGGACCACGGTCGTGGTGGCGACGCACGACGAGGTGCTCGTCGACAAGATGCGCCGGCGAGTCATCGAGCTGAGCAACGGCGCGATGGTGCGCGACCAGGCGCGCGGCGTCTACGGGTTCGACGGCTCGGCGCAGCAGACGGCGGACGTCGCCGCGGGGGGCATGGGCTGACATGGCGGTCTCGGTCGACTATGTGGTCCGCGAGACGGCGTCCAACCTGTGGCGCAACCGCCTCATGACCGTCGCTGCCATCCTGACCGTCGCCGTGTCGCTCTCCCTCGTGGGGGCGGCCCTGCTCCTGCGGCAGGGCTCGGCCAACGCCACGGGCACCTTGGAGCGCGGCACCCAGGTCACGGTGTGGATGCAGCCCAACGCCAACGGCCAGGAGATCAACGCGGTCCGCACCGAGCTGTCACAGCTCAATTACGTCGTGCAGCCCTGTGCCTACTGGAACAAGGCGCGCAACTTCGCAGAAGCCCGCCGGCTCCTGCCCTCCGACGTCTTCCAGGCCACGAACCAGTCGGAGATGCCGACCTCCTACTGGTGCACCCCGGTTGCGCTGGCCGACGCCGCCCAGGTCGTCCGCACGTTCAGCGGCACGGCGGGCGTCCTCTCGGTGACCGAGCCCCAGCAGACGATCAAGAACGAGGAGACGGTCATCAACGTCTCGAAGTGGGTCTGTCTGGCGGTCGCCGTCGTCCTGATCGTCTCGGCGGCCGTCCTGATCCTCAACACCATCCGCATGGCCATCTTCGCCCGCCGCCGCGAGGTGTCCGTCATGAAGCTGGTCGGGGCGACCAACTGGTTCATCCGCGTCCCGTTCATGTCCGAAGGGCTCCTGCAGGGCTTCGTCGGGTCTGTGCTGGCGGCCGTGGTCGTCTACTTCGTCTACCTCTTCATCAATCACGAGGGAAGCGGCCGCACGACCAGCAACATCTTCACCGCGATGCACATGACGGGGTCCGAGGTCCTGCTCACCAACGTGGTCGTCGTCATCGTCGGCATGGCGATCGGCTCCGTCGGCTCGGCCATCGCCATCCGTCGCTTCCTCGACGTCTGAATCGCCGGGCCTGTCGGCCCGCTCCGCCGGCGCTGCCCTCGGGGTGCCAGCACCCGGAGAGAACGTCCGCGACGCTCAGGAATGCCCCTGCGACGCGCCGGCGTCGGCGGGTGAGCACGCGTACGGGCGCATCGCCTGCGGCGTCGGCCCGCCCGAGCCCAGGGGCCGGCAGCGCGCCATGGCCCAGAGCAGGTCGGGGTTCCGGGTCCGCGGCGCCACGGTGGCCAGCACCACTACGACCCTCCCCGCGCGGACGTCGGCGACGAACTGCGCCAGCGTCGTGCTCGGGACCCGTCCGGTGAAGCCGCCGACCGGGAGGAACTCGTGGCCGGTGGCGAGGATGGGGACGCTCGACTGCGCCGAGGTCTCCGCGGTGATCACGCTCACCGACGGGGCGACCCGGGCCGCGGCGCGCCTGAGCCCGGCCGCGTTCAGGGCCGACCGGGCGTTGGCGGCATGGTCCGCTGCGGTGAGCGCCGCCGGCTGGTAGGGCGAGTCGAAGGGCCCCAGCTCCGCCAGCACCACCGTCGCCGAGGCCCACACGGTGCCGGCAAGGACGGCGGCCGCCGAGAGGCCCAGCGCGGCCCGCACCGTCCACGAGGGTCGTCCCGGCGAGAGCGAGAACGCGGCCACCACGATCGCGGCCAGCGCCAGCACCAGGCTGGAGGCCACGATCCAGGGCCGGACCCCTGCGTCGGCCGGCAACAGATAGAGCCCGTACGCGGTGGTCGCCACGACGGTGCCACCGACCACGACGCGCACACCGGGCCGCTCGCGCAGGCACCAGGCCAACGCCAGCCCCATGCCGCACAACGCCGCGATCGCAGGGGCGAAGGCGGCCAGGTAGTACGAGTTGATGGAGTGCGAGGAGGCGAAGAAGCACCAGGTGAGGAACAGCCAGACGGCCCACAGGACGGCGGCGCCCCGCAGCGGGTCGGTGCGGGGCGCGCGCCGGCGCGTCACGAGGATGCCGACCAGGGCGACGGCGGCGGGCACCAACAACCAGTCGCCGTCGCGGCCGAAGATGCCGTTGAGGAATCGACCGGGGCCGCGTGGCACGGCCACGGTGGCGGCAGGGCCATCGGGTGACGCCGGCGCCGCGACCGGTGCCGGGTTGCACCCGGGCTGGCTCAAGGTGTCGCCGGTGAGCCGGTCGGCACCGTTGTAGAGGAACACCTGGCTGAACACCGAGTTGTCGCAGCTGCCGTCCACATAGGGCCGGTCCTGCGCCGGCACCACCGAGACGATCGACATCCAACTCAGCGAGACCATCACGACGACGACGGCGGACAGCGCGACGTGACCGAGGCGGCGGGCCAGGCTGGCGACGGGTGCAGCGAGGAGGTAGGCGAGGTAGAGCGCGGGGAGGACGAGCCAGGCCTGGAGCATCTTGGCCTGGAAGGCCAGACCGACCCAGATGCCGGCGACGACGAGGAGCCGCAGGCGGCCCGTCGTGAACGCCGCCGTCGTGGCGTCTGCCGCCAGGACCAGGAGCAAGATGAGCAGGGAGTCCGAGATGTTGCCCCGGTTGAGCAGGATGGTGACCGGGGTGGCGGCCAACGCGACGGCCGCCGCGAGCCCGGCACCGGGGCCCGCCACGCGTCGCACGGCGCGGTAGAGGACCAGCACGGTCAGTGCTCCCTCCACGACCTGGGGCAGGACGATGGCCCAGGTGTGGAAGCCGAACATCCGTATGGACAGCGCCTGGACCCAGAGGGCACCGGGGAGCTTGTCGACCGACACCGTGGCCCAGGGGTCGAAGGCGCCGAAGAAGAAGTTGTGCCAGCTCTGCGACATGCTGCGCGCCGCCGCGCCGTAGAAGGTTTCGAGCGCGGCGCTGTTCATGCCCCAGCCGTACGAGAGGGCGGCCAGTGCGGCGACGCTCAGGAGCGAGGGCCTGGCCCACACGGGCTGGTCGGGTGGCGAGCGCCAGAATTCCCAGCGGCGGGTGCGCGGGGCCGGCGGTGCGGGACCCGGCGGTCGGGGGTCCGTCGCGTCGCTCGACGAGGCGGCACCACTCCTGAGCGTGAGGCTCCCGACCGCATCCCCCATCGCCGGGCAACCTACGCTTCGATCGGGTGCGTCAGGGTGCCATCGGGTTGCGGTCGAGGGGCATCCGCGCCCGAAGGACGAGACCGTGGCCGGAGCGGAACGCTGTGGTCCGGCACGCGAGGACCGCCAGACGACAGCGACGCACCTCGTCACCCACGCCCCGTCGGGCCACGGGATGGACGACGCCCCGGCCTGCGCGAGCGGGACACCCAATCACTTGAAGTACACTTCAAGTCAATGCGGGATCTCCTCGACATCGGCGAGGTGTCGGCCCGTTCGGGCCTGGCGGCCTCTGCCCTGCGCTACTACGAGCGCGAGCAGATCATCGCGAGCGCGGATCGCAAGGGCTTACGGCGCCAGTTCCGGCCGGACGTCCTCACGACGCTGGCCGTCGTGGCGATGTGCCGCGAGGCCGGGTTCTCGTTGGAAGAGATCAAGGCACTGTTGCGCACGGAGGGACGTCCCGGGTGGAAGGCCTTCGTCGCCGCGCAAACGCGACGAGCTGCGCGCCCACGCCGAGCACCTCGGCACCCTCGCCGACCAGCTCGACCACGCGTTGCGGTGCCCGAGCCGCAACGTCTTCGACTGCGAGCACTTCCAGGCCGCGCTCGGTGACGCCCTTCCCGTCGGCTCGGGCGGGACCTCCGTGGAGCGCCACCGTTGACCGGCGGATTCAGTCCGGCGTCCAACGGATCGGGTCCGGACCGGTCACGGTCGCGGTTCTTCTGCAACACGCCGCGCAAGGTCTCGCTGATCTGCGGAGCGGTCGCCGTCGCGGCGCTCGTGCTCGGAGGGGGATTCGCCGAGATCAGCTCGGACGGCGCCCCGACGCCCCTCGAGACGGCGGTCGTGCGCTACGTCATTTTGGGATCCCTGATTCTCGGCGTCATCGCCTACGTGATCGGCGGGCGGATGCGCCGGCGCGGGTCGGGCTCGTAGTCGCCCCGCCACCCGGCCCGGTCCAGACCGTGTCGACGTCGAGCGCGGTGAACGGGCTGGACGCGCTCTGCTGAGCCTGGCACGCCGCGCTCCACCATGGCGTGGCCTGCTGCGGCACGTGGCAGTCGGCGACGGAGTCCGCCGCGGCGGGAGTCGGGCACGCGAACGGGCCGAGCCCGCCCCAGGCGGCGTTCACCAGCACGCAGACCTGTCCGTTGACGAGCCGCATGGCCCATGGACGCGTGGCGGGGACACCGGCGGGCGCCGTCGGCAGGGCACCGACGTCGAATGCCACCGCGTCGATGTCCGTGGGAGCCGCCACGCAGGTGAGCGGTCCCTTCGTCGCGTGCGCCGGCGCGAAGCAGGGGTCGTAGATGCTCGAATCGGGCTGCGCGAAGCAACGGTAGGACGTGGCGCCGGCCACGCCGGGGGAGACGCAGGTACCCGACACCGTCTGGGTCACCTGCAGGGTGGCGCGGACGGTGCCCTGGGCCGTGTAGGGGTCGAAGGCGACCTCTTGCGTCCCGCGGCCCGTGGGGGCGTTGCCGCCTTGCGTCGTCGTGGTCCGATGGGAGGCACCGGTCGTGCTGGAGCCGGCGCCGCGGGCGGACGGGCTCGGTGAACCGCAGGCCGACAGCGCGAGCGCGACCAGCACCACCGCGGCGACCGGCGTCGTTCGAGCGAGCGTGGAGCGGGCGAGCACGACCCGATGCTCCCACACCGGTGTCGCCCGTCGGTGCTCGCGGCACGCGGATGATCTGGGTCAGACTGGCGCCATGGGGAGGGCCGGTGACAAGCCGAGGAAGCCAAGGCGCCGTTTGTCCAAGGTGCCCAAGTACGAGGAGCCGAACACCTTTCCCGCCGCCGGCCTGACCGGGAGGTCGGCGGCGATGTCTACGGATCGCGCTACGGGCACTCGGCTGATGGTCGTGGACGCAGGCTCCCGGGCCGCTTCGGCGCGTTCGTCCTGCGCTGTCTGGGGCAAAAGCCCAGTTCCTGAGCAGCGGCCGCCCGGCGGCCGTGCTCACCCTCGGCAAGGTTCGCCGCGGCCAGCCTTCCGGCAAGGTTCGCCGCGGCCAGCCTTCCGGCAAGGTTCGCGGCAAGGGCAACCCGCCACGCTGCGAGGTGCCCTTCGGACGAAGGGCGCGACGAAAGCGAGGCATCCATGGCCAACACCACGACGATCACCGGGAACCTCACCCGCGAGCCAGAGATCCGCTACACGCGGGAGGGGCAGGCGACCGCCCAGCTCGGCGTCGCCGTCAACCGCCGCTGGCAGGACCGCACGACCCAGGAGTGGCAGGAGTCGACGTCCTTCTTCGACGTCATCTGCTGGCGGGACCTGGCCGAGAACGTCGCGCTGAGCCTCACCAAGGGCATGCGGATCGTCGTCACCGGTCGGCTGGAACAGCGGACCTGGGAGACCGAGGAGGGGGAGCACCGGTCCAAGGTCGAGATCACCGCAGACGAGGTGGGCGCCAAGCCTGCGCTTCGCCACCGCCGACGTCCACAAGGTGGAGCGACGAGAGCCGGCGGCGCGGGCGACAGCGGGGCGGACGCTGCCGCGGACACCATGCCGGTCGAGGCGTGAGTGTCGCCCTGGCTGATCACCACGACGAGCTGGCCGGCGGCGACCGCCGCTCTGGCCCGTGCGCTGGCGGGCGCGGCTGCCGACCCGCTGACCTCAACGGGTGCGTCGCTGGCTCTCCTCCTCGGCGGGGCGGCGCTCCTCGGGCTGCGGAGCCGGGCGCGCCGGAGCCGCCGATCGACTTCTTGAGGGACGAGGTCGTCGAGATCTGCGGCGTGCTGGCCCTCGGTGGCACGCTGCTGCGCCGGCTCGGCCTCGGCACCGAGGCCGAGCGTCTCGAGGCACTCTTGACGCCGTCGAAGGTCGGCTGGCTCCGGGTCAGTCCCCGGGGCCCTCCTCGGCTCTCGGGCTCGTAGGTGAGGGAGAGCGAGTTCACGCAGTAGCGGAGCCCGGTGTCGGTGGGGCCGTCGGGGAACACGTGTCCCAGGTGGCCGCCGCACCGGGCGCAGAGGATCTCGGTCCGCGTCACGCCGAAGCTGCGGTCCTTCCGCTCGAGGATGGTCCCGGCGGAGCGGGCACGGTCGAAGCTGGGCCATCCCGACCCGGAGTCGAATTTCGCGTCCGGAGTCGAAGAGCTCGGCGCCGCAACCGGCGCAGCGGAACACGCCCTCCCCGTCGACGTGAAGGAGCTCACCGGACCAGGGCGGCTCCGTGCCGGCCCGCGCGCAGCACGGCGTAGCGGTCGGGGGACGAGCTGCGCCTTCCACTCTGCGTCGGCCTTGGTGACTCAAAGGTCGTCGTGTCCTGCTTGGCGGACCTGCGTGTGAACATGCACAACCCTCTTCTTCCCGACGGCGTACAACCGGTCGCTGGTCAGAAGTATTTCGCCTCGGCGCCGACCGCGGCGTAGACGCGCGCCGAGGATGCCCGGCGCCCGGGGGTCGCCGAGCACGCCCGCCGGCCATCTTGTTCATGACGTAGCCGACCGCGAGGCCCGTGTTCGGGGTCGGCGAAGCCGTAGGAGCCGCCCGCCCCGCCGTGGCCGAAGGACCCTCGCCGCACCGAAGGGGGCCGCGGGACTCGAGCGCCAGAAGCCGAGACCGATGTGCTGTCGCAGCGCGAAGCCGACCGAGGCGAAGACCTGGTCCGCCCCGAACGTGCGCACGGTGCGGGCCCGCTCCATCTGCTCCCTCGTGAGCAGCGGTCGGGGCGGCCCGCCCTCCACCGTGCCGACGAGGCCGGCGTACAGCCGCGACAGCGAGGTGGCGTTGGTGATGCCTGCGCCCCCCGGCACCTCGGCGGCGTGCCAGGCCGGGCGGTTCATCCACTCCCGGTCGCGGAAGGCGCCGCCCATGTTGAGCGCCCGTGCCAGCAAGGTGGACGAGTAGCCCGGCGTGCCCCCGGCCGCCCCGGCGATGGGCGCCGCGACGACGGGGGAGACCCGGGGCTCGAGGGCTTCGGGGAGCCCGATGTAGAACTCGAGACCGAGCGGTGAGGCCACTTCCTCGGCGAAGAAGGTCCCGAGCGAGCGGCCGCTGACCCGGCGCACCACCTCGCCCACGAGGTAGCCGTAGGTCAACGCGTGGTAGCCGTGCGCCGTGCCCGGCTCCCAGAAGGGCGCCTGCTCGGCCAGCGCGTCGATCACCGGGTCCCATGCCTGCACCTCTTCGGGGGTCAGGCTGCGATCGATGGCGGGTAGCCCCGCCTGGTGCGAGAGCAGGAAGCGGACGGGCAGCGACCCCTTGCCCGCCTCCCCGAACTCGGGCCAGTAGTCGGCGACGGGCGCGTCCAGGTCGAGCAGCCCGCGCTGGGCGAGCAGGCTGGCACAGGCGGCCGTCGCGCCCTTGGTCGAGGAGAAGACCAGCTGCAGGGCGTCGGGCCCGTAGGGCCGCGTCCCCTCGCGGTCGAAGGAGCCCCCGCAGAGGTCGACGACCTTGTGGCCACCCAGGTGGACGCACAGGGCGGCGCCGACCTCGCGGCCGGCCTCGAAGTTGTCGGCGAAGGCGGTCCGGACCGCCTCGAAGCCCGGCTCGACGAGGCCGGTGACCGTGCTGGCGTCCGTGGTGCTCATCGCTCAGGCCGCCGGCGCAGGGGCCGCGCTGCCCATGAGAAAGAGGAAATTGTCGGCGTAGAACTGGCGGCCGCACGTCCTCGCCGGCGTCGCCCAGCGACGCCTCGAAGCGCTCCAACGGCTTGCGGCCGCCCTCCACGTGGGGGTAGTCGGAGGAGAACATGACCAGGTCGGCCCCTCCCTGCGGACACGATCCAGCCCGAGGTCTTCGGTCGGGTAGGGCGTGAAGCGGACCTGGCGGTGCACGTAGTCGCTCGGCCGCAGCGACAGCGCCTGCAGCCGCTCCTCGTGGCGGTCGGAACGCCTCGAAGGCCGACTCCATCTGCCGCAGCCACGACGGGACCCAGATGGCGCCCTGTTCGATGACGCCGATGTGCAGTTCGGGGAATTGCTCGAGCACGCCGTCGAAGATCAGCGTGGCGAGGGTCTGGGCGGGCGGGACGGGGATGCCCATGTAGTCCACGGAGCGGAAGTTCTCCTCGCCCCCGTGGAAGTCGGGCGGTACCGGCTTGCCGTTGACGAAGTAGCCCGGGTCGATCAGGGTCCCGGTGCCGCCGACGTGGAACACGACGGGGATGCCGGCCTCCTGGGCCTGGGCCCACACGCCGAAGAGATCGGTGTGGCTGGGCGAGAACGTCGGGGGGCACCCGGACGCGACCAGCAATGCCGCGGCGCCCTGCTCGAGGGCGTCGCGGGTGGCCGCGATCGCACGCTGCGGGCTCGACCAGGGGGACGTAGAGGGAGGGCAAGAGCCGCCGGTCGACCGAGCAGAACTCGAGCATGCCCCGGTTGTGGGCGCGGGCCGCAGCGTACGCGAGGTCGGGATCGCCGCCGTGCTCCAGGTCGTGCAGCCGGCCGTTGTGGAACGTGTTGAAGACGAGTTGGCTCGAGAAGCCGAGGAGGTCGAGGGCACGGGGACGGTCTTCGGCGATGAACGAGCCCGTGGCGGCGAAGTTCTTGCGCGCCATGATCTCGGCTTCCTCATCGGCCCGGTACTCGGGCGAGGCATGGCGGGACCGCAGCCTCTCGAAGGACGCGATCGAGGTCGCGCTGCTGCTCGGCGGGGTCGCCGGTCTGGCGCAGCTCGTTGCCGCCGGGGTAGCGCAGCACGGGGAGGCGGTCTCGGAAGGCGGCCTCGGCGTGATCGTCGCAGCCAGGTGGGCGTCTCCATGATGTGGGCGTCGGCATCGTGGACGACCCGGCCCTCGGCGTAGGGCATGGCACCTTCCCTTCCCTTCTCCGCTCCGCTCCCCTGCAGGCGCGGGCCCGAGGGCCCCGAGTATTCCAGCCGCGGACGCGGACGCGACCCCCGGGCCCGATCTGACGCCCCGTCAGATCGGGCGTGGGCCTTGGCTACGCTGCCGGGGCGATGGACCTGCGAGACCGCCCCGAGGACGTGGCGTTCCGCCGCGAGGTCCGCTGCTTCCTCCAGGAGCACCTGGTCGGCGAGTTCGCGGCGCTCGGGGGGAGGGGCGGCTCGGGCGACGAGACCTTCGGCTTCGAGGCACGCCGGCGCTGGGAGAGGGTGCTGGCCGACGGCGGGTGGACCTGTCTGGGCTGGCCGCTCGAGTACGGCGGACGGGAGGCGTCCATGACCGAGCAGGTCATCTTCAACGAGGAGTACGCCCGGGCCGCCGCCCCCGGGCGTGTCAACGTCATGGGCGAGGGGCTCCTCGGGCCGACGCTGATCCACTACGGGACGCCCGAACAGAAGGCTCGTTTCCTCCCGCCGATCCGCCAGGGCATGGAGCTGTGGTGCCAGGGCTACTCCGAGCCCGACGCAGGCAGCGACCTGGCCGGCGTGAGGACACGGGCCGACCGCGACGGCGCCGAGTGGGTGGTCACGGGCCAGAAGGTGTGGACCTCGTTGGCCCACCAGGCGGACTGGTGCTTCGTGGTGTGCCGGACCGATCCCACCTCGGCACGCCACCACGGGCTGTCGTACCTGCTGGTGCCGATGGACCAGCCCGGGGTGCAGGTGCGGCCGATCACCCAGCTGACCCGGACCAGCGAGTTCAACGAGGTCTTCTTCGACGGCGCCCGGACCCATGTCGACAACGTGGTGGGCGGCGTCGGCGACGGGTGGCGCGTCGCGCTCGCCACCCTGGCCTTCGAGCGCGGCGTCGCGCTGCTCGGCCACCAGCTCGGCTTCCGCCGCGAGCTCGACCGGATCGTGGCGGTGGCCCGGAGCAACGGGAGGGCGCGTGACCCGGTGGTCCGGCAGCGCTTGGCCCAGGCCCACATCGAGCTCACGATCATGCGCTACAACACGCTGCGCAGCCTCTCGGGCTTCGACGGGCCGGCGGCCCCGCCGGAGGCCTCCATCGCCAAGTTGTTCTGGGGCAGCTGGCATCGCCGGCTGGGCGAGCTGGCCATGAGCATCCTCGGGCCGGCGGCGACGGTCCTCGACGGGGAGCCGCAGCCCGAGAACGGCGGCTACGGGCTGGGCGAGTTCCAGCGGTCCTTTCTGTTCGCGCGTCGGAGACCATCTACGGCGGCTCCAACCAGATCCAGCGCAACATCATCGGTGAGCGGGTGCTCGGCCTCCCGCCGGAGCCCAAAGGGATGGCGTGAGCGCCAGCCTGGACGCGCCCTTCGACCCACCGGCCCCGCCGCCACCACCCGGCGGCCACGGGCTCCTCGACGGGAAGGTGGTCCTCGTCACGGCCGCGGCCGGGACGGGGATCGGGTCCGCCACGGCCCGGCGCTGCCTGGAGGAGGGGGCATCGGTCGTGGTGTCCGACGCCCACGAGCGACGACTGGCCGAGACGGCCGAGCAACTGGCGGCAGCGGCGGGGAGCGACGGTGTGGCGCGCGTGCACGCGCTGGGCTGCGACGTGCGCGACGAAGCACAGGTGGGCGGCCTCTACGACGGTGCGGCCGCGCACTTCGGCCGGATCGACGTGGCCGTGCACAACGCGGGTCTCGGCGGCACCGTGCCGTTGGTGGAGATGACCGACGAACAGTGGTCCACCGTGCTCGACATCACGCTCACGGGCACCTTCCGCTGCACGCGCGCGGCGCTGAGCCGGATGCTGCCGCAGAAGCGGGGCGTCATCGTCAACAACGCCTCTGTGCTCGGGTGGCGGGCCCAGCCGGGCCAGGCGCACTACGCGGCGGCCAAGGCGGGGGTGATGGCACTGACCCGCTGCGCCGCGGCCGAGGCGGCGCCCTTCGGCGTGCGTGTGAACGCCGTCTCGCCCAGCCTGGCCGAGCATCCCTTCTTGAACCGGGCCATCCCCGACGAGGACCTCGCCGTGCTGCGGCGCCGCGAGCTGTTCGGGCGCGGCGCCGAGACGTGGGAGGTGGCCAACGTGATCGTCTTCCTGGCCAGCGACTACTCGTCGTACCTGTCCGGTGAGGTCATCTCCGTGAGCAGTCAGCACCCGTGAGCAGCACGGGGATCGGCGGCGTGCGGGGACCAGGAGGACCCGCGGGCCGACCTGATCTGGGGGACCGTGCCCCGGCTCGTCGACGACGCCGCGCCGGCGGCACGGAGCAAGGGAGGCCCTGGTCGACGGCGAGGTGCGCCTCACCTACGCCGAGTTGGCGCCCGAGGTCGACCGTTTCGCCCGCGGCTTCGTGGCCGCCGGCGTGGGCGCGGGTGACCGGGTCGCCGTCTGGGCGCCCAACTGCGCCGAGTGGATGCTCGCCGCGCTCGGCCTGCTTGCGGGCCGGCGCCGTGCTGGTGCCGCTGAACACGCGGTTCAAGGGCGGCGAGGCGGCCTACATCGTGCGCGACGCCGGTGCGACGACCCTCGTCACGGTCCGCGGCTTCCTGGGGGCCGACTACCCCGCCATGCTGGCGGGCGAGGACACGGGCACGCTCGAGCCGCATCGTGCTGCTGCGCGACGAGAGCGCGGTCGGCGGGCGAGCCCGAGGCGCGGTGGAGGGGCGGTGCCGAGCCGTCGGCCTGGGCGAGTTCCTCGAGGCCGGCGACGCCGTCGACCCCGCGGTGACCGCGGCCCGGGCCGCCGGCGGTGGAGCCCGGCGACGTCTCGGACCTGATCTTCACCTCGGGCACCACCGGTCACCCCAAGGGGGCCGCGACCACCCACGCGCAGACGCTGCGCACGTTCGGGACGTGGTCGTCCATCGTCGGCCTGGCCGCCGGGCGACCGCTACCTCGTGGTGAACCCGTTCTTCCACACCTTCGGCTACAAGGCGGGCATCCTGGCCTGCCTCATGGCCGGCGCCACCGTCGTGCCCGAGCCGGTCTTCGACGCGACCGCGGTCATGGACCGGATCGCCGCCGAGCGCATCAGCGTGCTGCCCGGGCCGCCCACGCTGTACCAGACGCTTCTGGCGGACCCCCGGCGCGCCGAGCACGACCTCTCGTCGCTCCGCCTCGGCGTGACCGGGGCCGCCGTCGTGCCCGTCGAGCTCGTCCAGGCCATGCGCGACCGAGCTCGGATTCGAGCACCGTCCTGACCGCCTACGGGCTGACCGAGTCGTGCGGGACCGTCACCATGTGCCGGCGCAGCGACCCCCCGGAGATCGTCGCCGCGACGTCCGGGCGCGCCATCCCCGGCCTCGAGGTGCGCGCCGTGGTCGAGGGAAACGAGGTCCCGGCGGGCGAGCCGGGCGAGATCGTCGTCCGCGGCTACACGGTGATGTCGGGCTACTGGGGGAACGAGGACGCCACGGCCGAGGCGATCGACGCCGAGGGCTGGCTGCACACCGGTGACGTCGGGGTCATGGACGACGCGGGCAACGTGACGATCACGGACCGGGTCAAGGACATGTACGTGGTCGGGGGTTTCAACGCCTACCCGGCCGAGATCGAGGCCATCCTGCGTGGCCACGAGTCGGTGGGCCAGGTGGCCGTCGTCGGCGTGCCGGACGAGCGGCTGGGGGAGGTGGGCTGCGCCTACGTCGTCCCGGTGGCCGCCGGCGCCGACCCGGAGCGCGAGGAGCTCGGCCGTGCCATCCTCAGCTGGTCACGCCGGGTCCATGGCCAACTACAAAGTCCCCCGCAGCGTCGTGCTGGTCGACGCGCTGCCGGTGAACGCCAGCGGGAAGGTGCTCAAGCGCGAGCTGCGCCGGCGCCACGCGGACGGCGCGGACCGCGCCATCACCATCGAGTCGTGACCAGCGAGAGGAGCAATCAGTGCGAGGCATCGTCTACACAGGGGAGGGGGTCGAGGTCACCGACGAGCTCGAGGTGCGCGGGCCCGGGCCCAACGAGGTCCAGGTGCGCATGCAGGCGGCGGGGGTGTGCCACTCCGACCTGTCGGTCATCAACGGCACGATCCCGTTTCCCGCGCCGGCGGTGCTCGGCCACGAGGGCGCCGGCGTCGTGGAGGCCGTCGGCGACGCGGTGCGGTCGGTCAAGCCGGGCGACCACGTCGTGATCGCCACCCTGGCCAGCTGCGGCGCCTGCCGTGCCTGCAGCACCGGCCACCCGACCTGGTGCAGGAGCTCGCTCGGGAACATCTCGACGCCGTTCACCTTCAAGGGCGAGCCCGCCTCGAACTTCGCGGCGGCGTCGGTCTTCTCCGAGGTGACGGTCGTCAGCGAGGTCCAGGCGGTGCGCATCCCCAAGGACGTCCCGCTGGCCTCGGCTTGCCTCATCGGCTGCGGCGTGCTCACCGGCGTCGGCGCCGTGCTGAACCGGGCCAAGGTGCGTCCCGGCGACACGGCCGCCGTCTTCGGCGTCGGTGGCGTGGGGCTCAACGTGATCCAGGGGCTGCGCATCGCCGGGGCGACCCGGATCGTGGCCGTCGACACCGTGGCGGCCAAGGAGGAGCTCGGGCGCCAGTTCGGCGCGACGCACTTCGTCGACGCCAGCGCCGGCGACGCTGCCGCAGCGGTGCGCGAGCTGGTGCCGGCCGACCAGGAGTCGGCCGCCGGCGCCCTCTTCCCGCTGGGCGGAGTGACGTGGGCCTTCGACTGCGTCGGCCACCCGGCCGTCCTGCGCAGCGCCCTCGACTGCCTCGACTGGGGCGGCACCGCGGTGGCCATCGGCATCCCGCCCCGGGGCACCGAGGTGCCGGTGGACGTGAACACGCTGGCCTACGTCGACCGCGGTCTGCTCGGGTGCCGCTACGGGTCGGCGCGCCCGCACCACGACATCCCCCTGATGGTCGACCTCTACCAGGCCGGGCTGCTCATGCTCGACGAGCTGGTGTCGCTGACCCGCCCGCTCGAGCGGTTCAGCGAGGTGGTCGACGAGATGCAAGCCGGGCGGGTGGCGCGGGGCGTGCTCACGTTCGGCTAGAAACGGCCCATGCGAACGTTGTCCGCGGTGGGCGCGCGGGTGTGAAAGGCGTCATCCTGGCCGGGGGCACCGGCTCACGCTTGTATCCCCTGACTCGCATCACGAACAAGCACCTGCTGCCGATCTACGACCGCCCGATGATCGCCTGGTCCATCGAGGCGGTCGTGTCGAGTGGCATCGACGAGATCATGCTCGTCACCGGTGGGACGCACGCCGGCGAGTTCCTGCGCCTGCTCGGCAACGGGCACGAGTACGGCATCGACCAGCTCTCCTACGCCTACCAGGAGAAGGCGGGTGGCATCGCGGAGGCGCTCGGGCTGGCGGCCCATTTCGCCGAGGGCGGGCCCGTGCTCGTCATGCTGGCCGACAACATCGTGGAGCGCTCCATCAGGCGCGATGGTCGACGCCTTCCGCGCCGACCCCGTGGGTGCGCGCATCCTCCTCTCCAAGGTGACCGAGCCCGAGCACCTGCGCCACCTCGGCGTGCCCGTCTTCGGGGCGGACGGCCGGGTGGTCCACATCGAGGAGAAGCCCGAGCATCCGGCGTCCGACTACTGCGTGACCGGCATCTACTGCTACGAGGCGGGCGTGTTCGACATCATCGGCGACCTGGTCCCGTCGGGCCGCGGCGAGCTCGAGATCACCGACGTGAACAACCACTACGTCGCCAAGGGCCAGATGGCCCACGACGTCCAGGAAGGCTTCTGGGGTGACGCCGGCGAGTCGATCGAGGCGTACTACGCCGTCAACGACTTCGTGCGGCAGAACGGGGCCAACAGTCCGTAGCGGAGGGAGATCGGGCCGCGGCGAGTCCAATCCCATCGGACGCCTCGCGTAGCCTGAACCGGTGGGCGGGCTGTTGGAGATCGAGGGGTTGCGCCGTACGTTCGGCTCCATCACGGCGCTCGACGACCTCTCCTTCGCGGTGCCCGCCGGGCACGTGGTGGGGTTCCTCGGTCCCAACGGCGCCGGCAAGACCACGACCATGCGGGCCATCTTCGGCCTGACCGACCTCGACGCGGGCACCGTGCGCTGGAACGGCGAGCGGGTCGGACACGCCGAGCGCCGCCGATTCGGCTACATGCCCGAGGAGCGTGGCCTCTATCCCGCCATGCTGGTGGGCGAACAAGTCGAGTACCTCGGCCGCCTGCACGGCCTCGACCAGGCGCAGGCTGCCGGCGCCGCGCACGCGTGGCTCGAGCGGCTCGACATCGCGGACCGCTCCGGGAGCAAGGTCGAGGCACTGTCGCACGGGAACCAACAGCGGGTGCAGCTGGCGGCGGCCCTCGTGCACGATCCCGAGCTCCTCGTCCTCGACGAGCCGCTGGCCGGCCTCGATCCCGCCGGCATCGAGGCCATCGGGCAGGTGCTGGTCGAGCGGGCCCAGGCGGGGTGCTGTGTCCTCTTCTCGAGCCACCAGCTCGATCTCGTCGAGGACCTGTGCGAGCGGGTGACGATCATCGACCATGGCCGTCTGGTGGTCGCCGGCACGGTGGACGACCTGGCGACCAGCGGCGGGCGGCGCCTGGTGGTCCGGGTCGAAGGGTGACCGCCGGGCCGACTGGGCGCGCGGCCTGCCCGGCGTGACGATCTCGGAAGTGGACGCGGGAGCGGCACGGCTCCTGCTCGACGACGCGGTCGACTCCGACGTCGTGCTCAGGGACGCGATGGCGGCGGGGAAGGTCACCCAGTTCTCGTTCGAGCGCCGTCGGCTCTCCGAGGTCTTCCGGGAGGCCCTGGGATGAGCACGGCCATCATCCTCGTCGTGGGTGGCGCTGGTGGTGGCGGCGCGCCTGTGGCAACGCGGGCGGCGCCGTCGGGCCGGCGCGACGGGCGCACCGCGCGGCGCCCGCTCGCGCCGTCGGGCCGTCGTGGCCGACTCCCTCGGCGACGTCGGCCTGGTGGCACGCGCGAGATCCACGAGCGGGTGCGGGGTCGCATCTTCCGGGTCGGGACGCTCATCATCCTGCTCGGCGTCGCGGCGGCCATCGTGATCCCGAAGATCCAGGGCCGCACCGCCGCGCCGCCACAACGGGTCGGTGTGGTGGGCACGGCAGGGCCGCTGCTCGACCAGCTCGTCACGTACAGCGGCAGACAGAGCGGGACCGCCGTCCGCACCGTGCCCGAGCCGACGCGCACCGCCGCCGAGGAGGCGCTGCGCTCAGGAGATCTCGACGTCGTCGTCGTCGACGGTGGACGGATCGTCGTCGACCAGCCGATCACGGCGAACGACTCGTCGACCACGGCGAGGCTCGTCCAGACCTTGGCACCCGAGCTGGGGGTCCTGCGTGCGTACCAGTCCGCTGGCCTCTCGGCCGCTCAGATCGAGCAGGTGGCGCACGCGCACGCGATCCCCGTGCAGAGCCTGCAGGCGGACGCGAAGCAGGCGAAGCCCTCGAGCACCGGGGTGATCGGCATCATCCTGCTCTTCCTCATGCTCACGCAGTACAACACCTGGATCCTGATCGGCGTCATGCAGGAGAAGGCGAGCCGCGTGGTGGAGGTGCTGCTCGCCACGGTGCGGCCCATCCAACTGCTGGGTGGCAAGGTCCTGGGCATCGGGCTGGTCGCCATGGGCCAGGCCACGCTCATCGTCGCCGTGGCGCTGGTGCTGGCTGCGGCCGTCGGTTCCGACCTCCTCCACGGCTCGGCACCGCTGGTGCTCGTGAGCGAGCTGCTGTGGCTTCTTCTCGGCTATGCGTTCTACTGCTGGGTGTACGCCGCCGCCGGCTCCATGGCCGAGCGCCAGGACCAGGTGCAGACGCTGGTTCTCCCCCTCACCCTGCCCATCATCCTCGGCTACGTCCTCGCCCTCACCACGGCGGCAGCGGGCAACCCGAGCCTCTTCTTCAAGGTGCTGGCCTACCTCCCCCCGACCGCGCCCTTCGCCATGCCGGTGCTCGTCGGCATCGACAACGTCGCCTGGTGGCAGTTCCTGGCGTCGGTCCTCATCAGCATCGCGGGGACCGCGTTGATGGCGCGGCTGGCGGCGGGGATCTACCGCCGAGCGGTGCTCCGTTCTGGTGCGCGGGTGCACCTGCGGGAGCTGTGGGCCCGGCCGGCCGGCCGCGCCGAGACCGCCGGCGCCCTGCCCGGGGTGCCGGGCTGAACGGAGCTCAGGTCGGCGGTCGTGTCGAGACCTCGAGGCGCACCCTGCGGACGCTCTCGGCGATGCCGGTCCCGTCGAGGCCGAGGCTGGCCAGGATGTCGTCGGCCTTGCCCTGGGCCAGGAACTGGCGCGGGATGCCCAGGACCCGCGTGGCCGGCGCGGGGAGCTCCGCCGACTCGACCTGCGCCGCCATCGCGTCGAGGAGGAAGGCGCCCGCGCCGCCGTGGCGCACGCCGTCCTCGGCGGTGACGACGAGGCGGTGCCGCGCCGCGTCGGCCAGCATGGCGACGTCGGGGGGCGAGACCACCCGCACGTCCCAGACCGTGGCGTCGATCCCCTCGCCCGCCAGCTCGTCGGCGGCGTCCAGGCACGCGCCCAGCATCTTGCCCACGCCGAGGAGGCACACCGACCCGTCGCCGGCCGGCAGCTGGCGGGCCTCGAGCCCCGTTGCCGACGTCGCCGGGGGCGACGTGGCGCGGCGCCGTCTTGGGCACGCGGATGGTGGAGGGGCCCGGGAGCCCGAGCGCGGTCCGCAGCATCGGCTCGACCTCCTCGGCCGAGGAGGGCGCGAACACGGTCATGCCGGGGATGGACAGCGCCAGGGCCAGGTCGAGGATGCCGTGGTGGCTGGGCCCGTCGTCGCCGGTGATGCCGGCCCGGTCGAGCACGAAGACCACCGGGCAGCCGTGCAGGCCCACGTCGAGGTTGGCCTGGTCGAAGGCGCGGGACCAGAACGTCGAGTACACCGCCACCACGGGCCGCAGCCCGGCCATGGCCATGCCGGCGGCCGCCGTGGCCTCGTGCTGCTCGGCGATGCCGACGTCGAAGAAGCGGTCGGGGAAGCGGGCCTGGAAGGCCAGGAGCCCCGTCGGCCCCGGCATGGCGGCGGTCAGCGCCACGATGCGGGGGTCCTCCTCCGCCACCGCCAGCAGCGCGCGCGAGAAGGCGTCGGTATAGGTGGCGGCGCGCGGCGGGGCCTCGTCGACGACCGTCTCGGGCACCGAGCCCGGCGAGGCGATGCCGCCGCTGTCGGAGCCGGCGGAGCCGCCGACGGCGACGCCGGCCGAGCTGCCGACCGTGTTCTCCAGCGTGATCGGCTTGGTCGCCTTGACGTCGTGCAGCCGCTGGATCTCGTCCTCTTCGGCCGGCGCGTAGCCGCGGCCCTTCTGCGTCAGCACGTGGACGACGATCGGTCCGTCCCACTCCGCGGCGTGGGTGAAGGCCTGCTCCATGTGCTCGATGTCGTGGCCGTCGATCGGCCCGGCGTAGCGCACGCCCAGCGCCTCGAAGAAGGTGTGCGGCGCCACCATCTCGCGCAGCGCGCTGGTGAGCGAGTGGACGCTCGAGTAGGCCAGCTCGCCGAAGGCGGGCAGCTCGC
The DNA here is from genome assembly GCA_963789235.1 of uncultured Acidimicrobiaceae bacterium. GTDB lineage: Bacteria > Actinomycetota > Acidimicrobiia > Acidimicrobiales > RAAP-2 > Bog-473. Next base: position 762,566 of record CAWBJX010000004.1, read on the forward strand.
GCAGGCGGAGGCGCAGGCGCTCCCGGGCCGCGGTGTAGGTGGGGTTGAGCCGCAGCGTCGTCAGGCTCTGCGAGAGCTGGGAGACCGTCGGCGCGTAGGAGCGGCCGTTGTCGTTCAGCACGATCACGACGCGCCGCCGCGAGTGGCCGAGGTTGTTCAGGGCCTCGTAGGCCATGCCGCCGGTCAGGGCGCCGTCGCCGACCACGGCGACCACCTGGCGCTCCCCGTCGATGCCCCGCAGCGAGAACCCGCTGGCGATCCCGTGGGCGTACGAGAGCGCCGTCGAGGCGTGGCTGTTCTCGATCCAGTCGTGCTCGGACTCGGCCCGGTTGGGATAGCCCGACATGCCGCCCGCCTGCTTGCAGGCTCTTGAAGCCGTAGCGCCGCCCGGTGAGCAGCTTGTGCACGTAGGCCTGGTGGCCGGTGTCCCACAGGATGACGTCGCGGGGCGAGTCGAAGACCCGGTGCAGCGCCAGCGTGAGCTCCACCGCGCCGAGATTCGAGCCGAGGTGCCCGCCGGTGGTCGTCACCGTGTCGACGATGAAGGCCCGGATCTCCTCGCACAACTCGTCGAGCTCTTCCTCGTTCAGGCCCTTGACGTCGGCGGGCGTCTCGATGCTTTGCAGGATCATGGCGGTCGGTCCCAGGCTACCCGCTGGCATCTTCTGGGGCCGGGCGGTCCCTGCTCATCGGTCCGGGCGGTCCCTGCTCATCAGGGTGCACCCGGCCACCCCGAACGAGGCCAGGGCCAGGACCTGGAGGCCGCGGGCGGGCCCGAGGGTCTGCGAGACCCAGCCGACGATCGGCGCCCCGGCCACCCAGCCCACGTAGCCCGCCGCGGTGAAGGTGCCGACCGCGCTGACCACCTGGCTGGCCATCCGGCTGACCGTGCTCATGACCAACGGCCAGAACAGTGACGCGCCGCCCGCCCCGAGGGCCAGCCCGACCGCGGCCACGCCCGCGACGGGCGAGAGCGACTCGAGCAGGATGCCGCCTCCCGCCACGCACCCGCCCGTGATCGAGCGCGTGCCGGGTGGAGAGCCGGCCGAGCAGCGGCCCGCCGGCGCCCCGGGTGGTGGCGGCCACCAACTGGCCGACGACGTAGGCCCCCGCCCCGAGCAGGACACCCGTGGCCAGGTGGTTGCGCAGGTAGAGCACGCCCCAGGTGTCGACCCCGCCCTCGGTGATCTCGGCCAGGGCGAACACGGCCAGGAGCACCAGGAGGCCGTCCCGGCGGAGCCGCCGCAGCGGGTGGGCCGTGGGCTGTCGCTGCCGGCCCGCCACCGGGGACCGCGGCGAGGGCGGTGCCCGGGTCGGTGGCGAGCGCCCACACGCCGACCGCCAGCCCGACGACCGCGATCGCCGGCCAGACCCAGCGCCAGGAGACGCCGGCGTGGATGACCAGCGCGGCGACCGCGGCGCCGGTCAGCGCGCCCGTGTTGAACAGCGCGTGGAGGCGCACCAGTGCCGAGGGGTTGTCGCCGAGCCGGTGGGACGCCTCGGCGTTCATGGCGGTGTCGATGGAGCCCCCGGCGACCTCCACGAGGACGAGCACGGCGGCGAAGGCCCAGCGGTCGTGCATGAGCGCGAGCACGCACAGGAGGATCGACCAGGCGAACAGCGCGATCCACAGCAGCCGGCGCGCCCCGACGCGGTCCGCCAGGTGCGCCATGACCGCGCTCGATGCGCCGGCCACCGCGATGGCGACGGCCAGCAGCACGCCCAGCTGGGCGTCGTCGAGCGAGAAGGCGTGCTGGATGTCGAAGAGCATCACGGCCCAGCTGCCCCAGAAGAGGCCGAAGGTGGCGAACGCCGCGACGACCGGGCCCTGCCCCGGCGAGGAGCCGCCCCTCCACGGCGTGCGGGGTCGCGGCTCAGGGCTGTGCCGGCCGCGCCCCGCCTTGGCCAGGAACGGCGGCGCGGTCGACCACGACCCGGGTGACCCGGCCGGCGCCGACCAGCCCGCCGCCGTCGCCCCCGAGCCGGGCGGCGGACACCGTGAAGATCAGGCGGCGGCCCTCGACCTTGACCAGGGTGGCCTCGGCCAGCACGACCGAGCCGACGGCGACCGGTGCCAGGTGGTCGAACTGCACCCGTGGTGGCCACGCTGGCCTGCTCGTCGACGAGGTGCCCGTCGGTGGCCCGGCAGGTGGCCTCCTCGCACAGCGCGATGAGCCGGGGCGTGGCGAGCACCGGGACGTCGCCCGAGCGGAAGTGCTCGGCCGTGTCCTCGTCGCCCACGGTCGAGTTCGAGCTGGGCGCTCAACCCGGCGTGCGGTCCGTGCCCCGCAGCGGGCTGGTGCGGCGGGATCGGCGGGCACGACGATTACGATACCGCCGTGACCGACACCGCCCTCATCGACCCTGACGTGCTCGAACGCGTGCTCTCCGCCGCCTTGGACGGGCGGCGGCGACATGGCGGAGGTGTTCGCCGAGGACGCGGTGACGGCCAGCGCCATGCTCGACGACCGCCGGGTCGAGGAGCTGTCGTCCGGTCGGTCGCGCGGGGCCGGGATCCGGGTCGTCGACGGCGAGACGACCGGCTTCGCCCACACGGCCGACCTGAGCGAACCCGGGCTGGTCGCCGCCGCCCGGGCCGCGGCCGCGGTGGCCCGCCAGGGCGGCGCCGGGGTGCGCACCGTGGCGCTCGGTCCGCTGTCGGCCCACGGACGGGGCGACCGCACGCCACCGGATTCGGTGGACAAGGCCCGAAAGCTCGAGCTGCTCACCCGGGCCGACGAGGCGGCCCGCGCCGCCGGTCAGCGCCATCACCCAGGTCCAGGTGGGGTGCGGGGACAGCCGGCGCCGGGTGCTCGTCGCGAACTCCGAGGGGCTGCTGGCCCAGGACGACCAGATCCGCACGCGTTTCAACGTCGTCTGCGTCGCCAACGGCGACACCGGCATGCAGACGGGGTACGAGTCGCTGGCGCGCACCGAGGGCTTCGAGATCTTCGAGCGCCACCGGGTCGAGGACATCGCGCAGCGCGCGGCCGCCCGTGCGCTGGCCAAGCTGTCGGCCCGCCCGGCGCCCTCGGGCGAGGTGCCCATCGTGCTGGCCGGCGGCAGCGGCGGCATCCTCTTCCACGAGGCGTGCGGCCACGGGCTCGAGGCCGACCACATCGTCAAGGACGCGTCCGTCTACACCGGGCGGGTCGGCGAGCTGGTCGCCAGCCCGCTGGTCACGCTGGTGGACGACGGGACGGTGCTGGGGGAGTGGGGCAACTTCGCCGTCGACGACGAGGGGTGCCCGCCCGGCCGCAACGTGCTGATCGAGAACGGGGTCCTCACCGACTACATGTGGGACTGGTTGCGGGCGCGCAAGGAGGGACGCAAGTCGTCGGGCAACGGGCGCCGGCAGAGCTACCAGCACCTGCCGATGGTGCGGATGACGAACACCTACCTCCTCGCCGGCTCCGAGGACCCCGACGAGATCGTCGCCCAGACCCCCTCGGGCGTCTACGTGAAGAAGCTCGGCGGCGGGCAGGTCAACACGGCCACCGGCGACTTCGTCTTCGGGACGACCGAGGCCTACCTGATCGAGAACGGGCGGATCACCGAGCCGCTGCGCGACGCCAACCTCATCGGCAACGGCCCCGAGGTGCTGCGGCGCATCGACGCGGTGGCCACCGACTTCGACATGACGCCGGGCACCTGCGGCAAGGACGGGCAGAGCGTCCCGGTCGGCTGCGGGCAGGCGACGCTGCGCATCACCGGCGTCACGCTCGGGGGGACGGCGTGACGAGCGAGCTCCTCGACCTGGCGCAGGTCGGTCGTCGAGCAGGCGCACCAGGGCGAGGGCGTCGAGGTCTACGTGACCCGGGGCACCGACACCGAGGTGCGGGCCTACGACGGCGAGGTCGAGTCGCTCACCTCGGCCGACTCCTCCGGCGTCGGCATCCGGGTCCTCGTCGACGGCCCGGGCGGCGCCGGCAGCCAGGTCGGCTTCGCCTGGGCCGGATCGCTCGACCCGACCGTCATCGCCGCCACGCTCGCCGATGCCCGCGACAATGCCGCGCTTCGCCACGCCGGACCCCGACGTGGTCCTGGCCGAGCCCGACGGGGTCGCGGCCGTGGAGCTCGACCTGTGGGACGACGGCGTCGCGTCGACCCGATGGAGAAGAAGGTCGGCACTGGCGCTCGAGCTCGAGCGGGCGACGCGGGGCGCCGACCCGAGGATCCGGCAGGTGTCCTCGGCCGACTACTCGGACAGCCGGGTGGAGGTGGCGCTCGCCTCGACGACCGGCATCTCGTCGTTCCGGAGGCGCACCAACGCCTTCCTCTCGGTCGACGCCATCGCCGGCGAGGGGGCGGAGACCCAGACCGGGCACCGGGTTCAGCATCGGCCGCGGGCCCGGCGAGCTGCTGCCCGACGAGGCGACGGACGACGCCGTGCTTCGGGCGACCCGCATGCTCGGCGCCCAGAAGGTGCCCTCGGCGCACTGCACGGTCGTCTTCGACCCGCGGGTGGTCTCCACGCTGCTGGCGGTGGTGGCATCGGCGCTCTCCGGGGAGGCGGTGGTGAAGGGCCGCTCCTTCTTCGCCGGGCGCATCGGCGAGTCGGTCGGCGTCGGCGGGCTCACCCTGGTCGACGACCCCACCGACCCGCGCCTACGGCGCGGCCTCGCACGACGGCGAAGGACTGGCCTGCCGGCGCAACGTCTTGATCTCCGAGGGCGTGCTCCGCATGTTCGTGTTCGACACGGTGTCGGCCCGCCGCGCCGGGACGGCCTCGACCGGATCGGCGGTGCGGGGCGGCTTCGCCGGCACGCCCTCGGCCGGGTGCCGTGCCCTGGTGCTCTCCCCGGGCAGCAAGGGCCAGGACGGAGATCCTGGCCGCGGTCGGCGAGGGGCTCTACGTGCAGTCGGTCACGGGCGTCCACTCCGGGGTGAACCCCGTGAGCGGCGACTTCTCGGTGGGGGCGGAGGGGCTGCTGATCGAGGGCGGCGCACTGGCCCAGCCCGTGCGGGAGGTCACCGTGGCCTCGACGCTGCAGCGCATGCTGCAGTCCGTGGTGGAGATCGGCGGCGACGTGCGCTGGCTGCCCGGCGTGGCGGCGGGCCAGACCTTGGCCATCGCCGAGATGGCGCTCAGCGGCGACTGACCCTCAGCTCGCCGCGGTGGCGGCCGGCTTGGTGTCCGCTCCGGAGTCCTTGCTCCCGGCCGCCGCTGTCTCCTTCTTGGGCGTCGAGTCGGTTCCGGAGGACTCGCCGACCGACTTCTCGGCCCCCTTGCCACCCGAGCCGTTGGCGCCCGAGGCCGCGGCCCTCGAGTCCGTCTTGTAGAACCCGCTGCCTTTCAGCACGATGCCCACGTTGCCGTAGACCTTGCGCAGCGGACCCCCGCACTCGGGGCACTCGGTCAGCGGGTCGTCCGAGAATCTCTGGACGGCCTCGAGCTCGTGCCCGCACGCCGTGCACGCGTATTCATAGGTCGGCAATGGGCTCCTCCGTCGGCCGCTCGTTGGCACTCACCAGCTGAGACTGCCAAGTCTAGCCGGGTGCACCGCTCGGGGCGGCGTCCCTCGGCAGTCTTCCCAGGTCGTAGACTCCATCTTCGTGTCCGACCGCATGCTGGCCAATCTCGACCCGCTGGGCGGCGCCCGCATGGTCGACGTCACGCCCCGTGAGCCCACGCACCGACGGGCCCTGGCTCGCTGCCGGGTCTCGATGCTGCCCGAGACGACGACCAAGGTGGCCAACAACGCCATCACCAAGGGTGACGTGCTGGCCGCGGCCCGGATCGCCGGCATCCAGGCGGCCAAGCGGACGGCCGAGCTGATCCCGATGTGCCATCCCGTGCTGGTGGGCTCCATCGGGGTCAACTTCTCCATCGGGGACGACTACGTCGAGGTGGAGGCCCAGGTCGAGACCGTCGACCGCACGGGTGTCGAGATGGAGGCGATGACCGCATGCGCCGTCGCCGCGCTCACCGTCTACGACATGTGCAAGTCCTCCGACCGCACCATGACGATCGAGCACCTGGCCCTCTGGGAGAAGTTCGGGGGCGGTCCGGGCCCTGGCGGCGGGCCGAGGCGAACCACCTCTGATCTCGCCGGCCCCGCCCGCTCGGGTGCTGGTCTAGGTTCCACCCCTGGTGACCGTCACGAGCAGCGTGGAGGAGGCGCCGGGCATCGGCAAGGGGATCGTCGGCGCCGTCACCTCGGTCGTTGGCCGGATCGGCGGGCGCAATGCCGTCATCGCACGCTCGCTCGGCACCATGCGACGCGGTGCCATCACCCATGCGGACGGGGTCAGGCTGGCCGAGGCGGCCGACCAGGCGGTCGATCTCGGGATCCCCTTCGTCTTCTTCGTCGCCTCGAGCGGTGCCGACGTCCTCGACGGTGTCGCCGCGCTGCACGGGTGGGGGCTGGCGGCGGCCGCCATCACGCGTTGCAGCGGGCAGGTGCCGGTGATCGCGGCGGCGACCGGTCCCGTCGTGTCCGGGCCCGCCCTCCTGCTCGGGCTCTCCGACCTCGTCGTCATGAGCTCCGAGGCGGTGGCCTTCGTGTCGGGTCCGCAGATGGTGGCGGAGTTCACCGGGATCGAGGTCGGCATCGGGGAGCTGGGCGGGCGGGCCGCGCACGCCACGGCGAGCGGCTTGTGCGCGGTGGAGTCCGACGACGTGGACGGCGCCGTGGCCGAGCTGCTCGAGTACCTGCCGTCGAACACGGACGAGGTGCCACCGCTCGCCCCCGTCAGCGACTCGGTGTTGCGCCCGACACCGGAGCTCCGGACGGTGATTCCCGACCGCAAGGCGGCCACCTACGACGTGCGCGACGTGGTGCGTTCCCTGTGCGACGACGGCGAGTTCCGCGAGCTGTGGCCCCGGTGGGCCGGCCAGATCGTGACCGCCTTCGCCCGGCTGGGAGGGACGCCGGTCGGCTTCGTCGCCAATCAGCCCCGCATCCTGGCCGGCACCCTCGACATCGCGGCCTCGCAGAAGGGTGCCCGCTTCGTCCGTCTCTGCGACGCCTTCAACCTGCCCATCGTGAGCCTGGTCGACACGCCGGGGTTCCTCCCCGGCAAGGACCTGGAATGGCGGGGCATGATCCGCCATGGCGCGGAGCTGGCCTTCGCCTACGCGCAGGCGACCGTGCCCCGGCTGTGCCTCATCCTGCGCAAGGCGTTCGGCGGCGCGTACATCGTGATGGACTCCCGTGGCATCGGCAACGACGTCTGCCTGGCCTGGCCGGGGGCGGAGGTGGCGGTCATGGGGGCGTCCGGCGCGGTGCAGATCCTCAACCGCGACCTCGACTCGGGAACCCGAACCGGGCGTGAGCAGGCCTATGAGGACGCCTACCTCAACCCGTGGCCGGTGGCGGAACGGGGGTTGGTGGACGCGGTGGTCGACCCTGCGGACAGCCGGATCGTGCTCTGCGAGGTGCTGCGCCAGCTCTGCACGAAACGGGAGTTGGTGGTGGGTCGCAAGCACGACGCCGGCCCTCAATAGGGGTTCACCAGGGAAAACGGAAATTGTCACGGATTCGTAACGATCCTGAGGTGCATTCGACGCTGATCCCGGTAAAGGATTCGGGCATGATCAGCGATGTGGTCCCCCCCACAGACGATTCCCTGTTCGTGCTCGAGTCGTGCCACAGCACCTGGATCTTCGACACGGAGCGGATGCGTTTCCGCCGTGTGCTGAAGGGCCTGGCGCTCGACGTGCACGCGGCGACCACGGCGTGGCGGGCCTACTACGGCCTGGAGGTGGACCCCATCTCGGAGTCGTTCGTCGTGCTGCTCAACCCGGAGGGCACGCGCCTGCTCCGGTCCTGGCGCCACGTGGAGCACTGTCCCCAGTGCGGTGGGAACCAGACGGCGGAGCTCTCGCTCGACGAGCTGAGGAGCGCGTCGCTGGCGTAGGCGACGATCCGTTCTCGAGGAACGGATGACGAAGGAGCCGACTGCGGCGAGGCCGCGACTGCTAGGTCCATTGACTCCTCACGAAGTCGGCGTAGGCGTCGGCCATGCGATGGGGGAGCAAGGGGGGCACCCGGCGCGTCACCCGCAGCACCGCCGCGTCGACGGACGGCACCGGCCGGAAGGCGCCGGCGGGAATGCGTCGGCCGACGGCGAAGGACCACCAGGGTACCCACGCCGTGGACAGCATGGTGGTGGGGGGCATGGCCGCCCGCTTGCGCGCCACCTCCCACTGGACGACGAGATCGGCCCGCCGGAGTCCACTGCCGGGGTCGTCGAGCAGGTGGCGCAGGATGGCGGTGGTCGCACCGAAGGGGAGCGAGCCGAGCGCCCGGAACGGTCGTCGCGGCATCCGATAACCGAGCACGTCGCGGCACACGACCGAGACGTTGTGCGCACGTCGCCGGCTCACCTCGCGTCGCAGCTGCTCCGCCCAGTGGGGGTCCTTCTCCAGGGCGATGACGCGGACGCCGCGCCGAGCGAGCGCGAAGGTGCAGGCGCCGCGGCCGGCCCCGATCTCGACCACGAGCTCGCCGACGGCGAAGGCCGCCTCGGCAACCAGTGCATCGGCGAGGTCAGGCCGGAGGAAGTTCTGCCCGAGACGGCGACGTTCCCCGTCCCGTCGTGTCCGCTTGTCCGCGGACACGGAAGATCACCGTGGTGCCCATAGGCCACCATTGTGCACCGCGCCGGCGGCGGAGCGCCACGGTCACGACGGCCCGGTGGCGGGTGGTCCCGGCCATCCGTGGCGGCGCTGCCGGCGCTCGGCGCGTTCGATCTCGCGCTCGACGTCGGACCACATGAGGGGCTCGGCGTCCTCGCCGGTGGTCTCGGCCGCCTGCGCCCGTGTCATGATCACGAAGGCCACGGTCCACAGCACGGCGATCGTGCTCAGCTTGGCCAAGAAGCCGGCCAACTGCTGATCGAGGAGCGACGACATGCCCACGACGGTGCCGGCGTGGGTGAAGGTCGGATAGAGGGAGTGGCGGGCGAAGATCCACACGATGGAGAGGAAGCTCGGCACGATCGACTGGACGATCAGGTACCCGCCGCGTCCGAGGGCGGACAGTCGTGGCGCCCCCGGCAGTTCGGTGAGCACCGGCGCCCACAGCACGAAGCCCGAAGCCAGCACGACGAGCTCGATGAGGAGCCGCGCGACGGCGGAGTGGGCGGCCAGGCTCACGGCGCCGGTCGTCAGCGTGCCCACCGCCACGACGGTCACGATGGCCACGGCCGGCAGCGGCCGGACCACGACGCGGAGCACGGCGTCCACCGCCGCCGGACGGGTCAGCCGCGCGATGAGCGGCCGGGGCGTCCCCAGCACCAGGAGCGGGGGCACCGCCAGCGTCAGCAGGAGCCGCTGGAGGACGAGCGCCATCAGCAGCCAGTGGGCGGCCAGGTCGCCCAGCGGCCACGTCACGGCGGCGATCAGGACGACGATGCCGCCGACGAAGAGGAGCTTCTGGCGGGTGGTCGCTGCGCAGCCCGGGTGGCGTGTGGCCCACCGGTACGTCAGCACGAGGGCCGGGAAGGCGAGCAGCCAGAAGACGTGCAGGTGCCAGTCGAAAGGGTGCGCGGCGCCGGTCACGGTGCCGCGGCCGCCGTAGGCTCTGGGCGATGGAGGCGCCCACGAAGCTCGACCGGTTGGAGCGCGTCACGGATCTGGTGCTGGTGCTCTTGGAGGCGAGCCAACCGCTGACGCTCGACGCGATCGCGCATCAGGTCCCGGGTTACCCCACGGAGCACTCGGCGCGGCGCCAGGCCTTCGAGAGGGACAAGCGCCTGCTGCGCGACGAGGGCATCCCCGTGCTGACCGAGCGGTTGCCGGGCAACGAGCAATACGGGTATCTCATCGACCGCGAATCTTTCTACCTGCCCGATCTGCACCTCGAACCCGACGAGCAGGTCGCACTCCAGCTCGCCGTTGCCGGCGTCCACCTCGGCGATCCTAGTGGTCGTGATGCGCTGCTGAAGCTGGGCGCGGCCGGCTTGGGCGACGTGCGTCCCATCGCCTCGATGGTCCCGTCCGCCGCGCTCATCGAGCTGTTCGAGGCGGTGCGCACGCACGCCGCGGCCGCCTTCGCCTACAGGACGCAGGAGCGTCGTGTCGCACCGGTCGGCCTCTGGTTCCGCTTCGGGCACTGGTACCTGGTCGCCTGGGACCTCGGTCGCGCGGCGGTACGGACGTTCCGCGTGGATCGCATCGAGGGCGAGGTGTCGAGGTCCGGGGCCGGGGGCGCCGTGGTCCCGCAGGATGTCGACGTGAAGGCGGCTCTGCCCGAAGAGCCGTGGGACGTCGAGGGCGAGGACCGGATCGAGATGCGGGTTCGGGTTGACGCACCCGAGGCACGCCGGGTGGCCGACGAAGTCGGGCAGGACAAAGTGGTCGAGTGGCTCGCTGACGGGTCGGTCGAGCTGGTGCTCGGGGTGTCGTCGTTCGCCTCCATCCGCTTCTGGGTGCTCGGCTTGCTCGACCACGCCACCATCGTCGAGCCGGCTGCCTTCCGGGAGGAGCTGGTGACCTGGCTCGATGCGCTCACCGCTCCGTCCGGGCCCGCAGCGAGTGGGTTTGCGGCGCCGGTTGCCGATGCAGGGCGGGAGGCACCCGCGGAGGCGCGCAGCGCCCCCGGGCGCGAGACGAGTCGCCGGCTCCGCCGCCTGTTGGCCCTGGTCGGCTGGCTCGCACAGGTCGGGGAGGCCCCCATCGGGGAGGCGGCGAGTCGTTTCGGCATGAGCGAGAAGGAGCTCGTGGCCGAGCTCGAGCTCGCCGCCTGCTGCGGGACGCCGCCCTACACCCCGGACACCCTCATGGAGATAGAGGTCTCGGAGCATTCCGTCCGCGCCTTCCTGCCGGCCGAGTATGCCCGCCCCCGCCGCCTCACCCCCGCCGAGGGGTTCGCCGTCGCCGCTTCGGCCCGGTTGCTGCTCGCTGTGCCCGGTTCGGACGACGACGCCCTGCGTCGCGCCCTGGCCAAGCTCGACGCGGCACTCGGGTCTCGCGAGGCGGTCGGGCTCGAGGTGGATGCCCCGGTCCACCTCGCGATCGTGCGGGAGGCGGCAGAGACCGGCCGAGCGCTCGAGATCGACTACCTCTCGGGGTCGCGCGACGAGCTCACGACGCGCACCGTGGAACCGGTGCAGGTCGTCACGATCGACGGCCATTGGTATCTCGACGCCTACTGTCACCGGGCCGGAGACATGCGGCGGTTCCGCGTGGACCGCATCGGTGCCGGCGCGACCGCTCGAGCGCACGACGGTGCCGGTGACGACGCGGGCGAGGCCGTTGGAGGAGATGTTCGTGCCCGGTCCCGATGCGATCGAGGTCCACCTGCACCTGGGTCCGGGCGCGGGGTGGGTGCCCGAGTCGGTGCCGGTGCGGGCGGTGGGACGCGCCGCCGACGGGACGGTGACCGACGTGGTGCTCGACGTGTCCGGCACGGCCTGGTTCGAACGGCTCCTCCTCCAGCTCGGCCCGTCCGCCCGCGTCCTGAGCCCCCCCGAGATGACCGGGCTGGCGGCAGACGCCGCGCGCCGGGTGTTGGCGCGCTACGAGGCGCGAGGATCCGAGCCCGATCGCGTTCCGGGCGTTCCCGGTAGTCTCACGCCGTGAGCGAAGTCAACGACTACAACCGCGGCGTCATCGAGGAGTTCCGGGCCAACGACGGCAGGGTGAGTGGTGCCTTCGCCGGTGCCCCGCTCATGCTGCTCACCACGACCGGTGCCAAATCGGGACGGAAACGGGTGAACCCCGTCATGGCCCTCCAAGAGGGCGACACGCTCTACGTGTTCGCGTCCAAGGCCGGTGCTCCGACCAATCCCGACTGGTACCACAACCTGCTGGCGAACCCCGAGGTCGAGGTCGAATTCGGCGACCAGCACTTCGACGCGGTCGCCACGCCCGTCACCGGCCCGGAGCGGGACCGTCTCTATGCCGCCCAGGTCGAGAGGTTCCCGGGATTCGGCGACTACGAGAAGGCGACCGAGCGGACGATTCCGGTCGTGGAGCTGCGCCGTACGTAAGTCCTGAGCTGCGGCCCGACCGTTCACCGGGGCACGGAGGCGGGTGAGCGAGAGGAGCCCGATGCTGGGCATCCACGGCGTCGGACGGGACGGGGCCGACTACTACCTGTCCGATCTAGCCCGGGAGCTGCCCGTCGCCGAGCCCGGCTGCTGGGTCGGCACGGCGGCCCGCGGGCTCGGCCTCGATGGTCCGCTCGGGCCGGTGGGCCTCTCCCGATTGCTCGGAGGCAGGCATCCGCGAACCGGGCAGCCCATGGGGTCCGGCCGGGTCGGTCTGGCCGCCTTCGACCTGACCTTCAGTGCTCCCAAGTCGGCCAGTGTGCTGTTCGCACTCGGGGGCGAGGCCGCGGCGCGCCACGTCGTCGGGGTGCACGCCGATGCCGTCGCCGGCGCGCTCGACCTACCTGGAACGGCACGCCGTCACGGCCGTCCGTCGCTCGGGGGACGAACGTGTGGTGATCCCGACCACGGGGATGGTCGCGGCGCGCTTCACGCACGCAGTCAACCGGAACGGCGACCCCCACCTGCACAGCCACGTCGTGATGGCCAACCTCGTCCATGGCGCGGACGGCCGCTGGAGCGCGTGCGACCGCCGGGGCATCGAGGCCCACCGCCAGGCTGCGTCGGCGGTCTACGCGACGGACCTGCGCGCCGGCTTGAGCGCGGCGCTCGGCGTGCGCTGGTCCCGAACGCCCGGTCGCACGGCCGAGATCGCCGGCGTCGGGCCGCACCTCCTCGGTGAGTTCTCCAGTCGCGGCGCGGACATCCGTCGTCACCGGTACGAGGTCGGGGCGCGCTCAGGGCGGGGCGATCGTATTGCCTGGGCGGTCACCCGTCCCGCCAAGACGCCGGTCCTGTCCCGTGGCGACCTCGTGGCGGAGTGGGATCGACGGGCCCGCGCCGTGGGCGGGCCACCCCGGCGCCTGCTCGAGCCGGGACCACCCGGCGGAGGAGCCCGGCGGCCGCCCCTGCTCGACGAGCACCACTTCGCCGCGGTGATCTCTCTCACGCCGCACGGGGGAGCCCGGCGTCGCGACGTGGTGGAGGCGTTCGGCGCGGCGGCGCTCGACGGTGTGTCGGCCCGTTCCCTCGAACGGCTCGTCGATGCGTGGGTGCCCGGTGGCCCCGTCGGGGCGGCGGAGCCGCTTCAGTCCCGCCGGTCCGTGGTGCCGGCGAACCACCTCATCGGCGCGTTGGGTCCCCGACCCCTGGATCCGGACGACCACGAGCTGTGGATGGGCGCGGCACGGGCAATCGAGGCCTACCGGGAGCGCTGGGGGCTCGGCCGCTCGCCGGAGGCTCTCGGAGCCACCTCCACGCCCGACTTGGCGTCGATGCCGGCGACCCGCCTCGCCGATCTGGTTCGCACCGCACGGCACCTCGACGACGTGCGCGCCCGGCTGGGGCGTCGCGGGCCCGTCGCGGTCGAGCTGGACCTTGGACGCTGACTCAGCGATCGAGGCCGCGGGTCTCGCCCCGGGCCAGCTCCCGCGCCGCCGGCAGGAGCTCCCGCCAGGGCGAATGCTCGTGTGACGGCGTGAGGGCGACCTCCCGGACCTCCTTGTCGGGGCCGAGCACCAGCGCCCGGCCCGGTGTGCCGTGGGCGACGGCGTCGACGGGAAGGCGGGGCTGGAGGGCCGAGCCGACCGATGTCGAGGGGCGGAGACGGCCCCAACGACCGACCGCCCGGCTGACCGTCGTGGCGGCCACCTCGCGGTCGCCCGCCAACGCGCTCGATGTCCCGCAGCGTCGCGGTGTCACCGATCCCGCGCAGGACGACGGTCGTCCCGAAGAGCGACAAGAACCCGTCGGCTGCGGTCCCCCAGCGCCCCCTGGCCTGTGAGAGGTCCTGCAGGCAGGCGAGGACCAGCAGGCCCTGCCCGGCGCCTTCGCTGACCATGGCGGGGAGATCGGGGATGGGTGCGATGTTGGCGACCTCGTCGAGCGCCAGGAGCGTGGGGGGAGCGCTGCTCCCCTCGCGGGCGCGCTCGTAGGTCGCGTCGCGTACGTCGCCGACGAGCGCCACGACCAGCGGGGCGAACTGCCGCTGCCGTCGCCCCGTCGAACAGACGTAGAGCGTGTTCGAGCCGCTGCAGAACGCATCGAGGTCGAGCGGCGGCGTTCGCGTCGACGTGAGGACCCCTTCGGTGCGATAGGCCGCCAGTACCCCCGATGCGGTCGACCAGATCCCCGATTGCTCCCGTGGGTCCGTCGCGACGATCCCGGTGAGCAGATCGGTCGCGGTGGCCCCCTCTCCGGCGTGGGACGCGAGGACCTCGAGGGCCGGCGCCCCGTTGTGGCGATCGATCCAGCGGAGGACGTCATGCATCCCGAGACCCTCGAGTGCGGCCGCATGGAGCAGCGTCGAGAGCAGCGAGCCGGCGCGTTCGGTCCAGTGGTCCTGCCCGGCGCGCGGCCCGCTCAACCGGCTGGCGCCGACCATGGCGTCGGCCGTCACGATCGCTGCGTCCCAATTCGAGGCGGACGTCAGCGGTGACCAGCCGACGCGTTCGACGCCGTGCGGGCACTCGACCTCGCCACTCGGGTCGTAGAGGAAGGCCCAACCGTCGCACCCGCGTGAGAACGCAGTCGCACGCATGACGTCGGGCTTGGTCGACGTCGAAACGACGGGCCCGTCCGACAGCAAGATATTGGGTATGACCAGGGAGGATGTCTTTCCCGATCGCGGCGGACCCAGGACCAGCGTGGAGCGCTGGGGGCCGGCCCACATCCACCCGTTTCGGCCCTTTCCAACATAGATGCTGTGGTGCGCAAGACGGTGGACTTCGTGCAGAGCAGAGGTCGAAATCAGGCACGGATCAACGGTGTCGACATGGTCGTGATCAACGCGTTCCATGGGTGTGATGCTTGTGCTGGGGAACAGAGAATTCCATGGGACATATCGTCCAATGTCGCGACGACGAAACCATGATCGAGCCGTACGACCGCAGCACGCGCGCGTGAATTGCGTCTGTCGAAAGACGTGAATCACAGGTCACGCACGAAGTCAAAAAGGCGACGCGAACAAAGAATGCTTGACCTGGGCACGTTGACAACAGAAGAATGTGTGTACCCGAAGTGTGGAGGAGGGTTGACATGTGCTGCGACACGACCGCATGTGGCGCGCAAAGCGAACGTTGTCGGTTCGCGTTTCGCGCCTCGCTGGTCGCGCCGTCCACGAGTCAATGCGACGTTTGCAACTCGGGCAGTTCAAATCGGCATGGCGTGATGCGGTGGTGTCGATGATGCCGTCACGGCAGCGCCCGCCGATGCCAATGACAGTGAATCCGGTGCGGCAGTGCGCACGGTGTGGGGCTGTGACCCCCGGCGTGGCGCAGGCTTCACCTCTATTCAGAGACGATGCTCCTAGGGAGGTGCACCTGTGGCAGTAGCCGCAAAAAGAAGGGCCCCGGCCAGAAAGGCCGCAAAAAAGCGGGCCCCCGCAAAGAAGGCAGTGAAGCGCGCCCCGGCCAAGAAGGCCGTCAAGCGCGCTCCGGCTCGCAAGTCGGTCAAGCGGGCGCCGGCCAAGAAGGCCGCCAAGCGGGCTCCGGCTCGCAAGGCCACCAAGAAGCGGGCGCCGGCCAAGAAGGCCGCCAAGCGGGCTCCGGCTCGCAAGGCCACCAAGAAGCGGGCGCCGGCCAAGAAGGCCGCCAAGCGGGCTCCGGCTCGCAAGGCCACCAAGAAGCGGGCGCCGGCTCGCAAGGCCACCAAGAAGCGGGCGCCGGCCAGGAAGGCGGCACGTCGGGGCTGAACGCTGGGTTCCGAAGCCACATGTGAGACCGGGGGCCTGCGGGCCCCCGGTTCTCATGTCAGGGGGCTTGCACCGAGCTCGACGACGTCGGCGGGCCAGTCGACGTCATAGGCGAGGTCCGGGTCCCGCAGCACGCGGACGGGGAGCCCGATGCGCGTCGCTTCAGCCCGGTGCGCACGGAAGGAGCCCGAGCCGTACGCGAAGCGGAAGTCGTACCCGACGGGGAGTCGCAACACGTTGGTGCCGTCGTCACGCCGGTCTGGGACCAGGGTCACACCGCCGAACGAAGGGAGTGCGCCCAAGCCCCGGGCCCGGGGGAGGTCGCCGTGGGCGACCGTCACCCAACGAGCGCCGGCGCGGGCCAGGCGGTCGACGCCCGCCCGGACGGCGCCGTTGAGACCCTGGCCGGGCTCCCACATGACGGCTGCGCCCAGGTCCGTCGCCCACCGCGCCACCTCCTCGTCGTCGCAGACGACGGCCACGGGAAGCGGTGCGCACGCCGACACCACATGCGATGCCATGGCCCGAACGAGCCGTTCCCGCTCCGGATCCGCCATGGTGGCACCCAGCCGCCGCTTGGCCTGGTGGAACGCCTTGACCGGGATCAGGACCACCCCGGGCCCGAGCCGGGCGTCCGGCGCCGTGTGCGCATCCCGCGCTGCCGGCCCGGTCGCCCTCGACACCGGGACAGTGTAGGGGCCAACGCGGAGGACCTCGCGGGTCGCCGTAGTCTCTTGTGACATGGACGAGCGGGTGGCAGTGATCGGTGCCGGGTCGTGGGGGACCGCCGTGGCCAGCATCATCGGTGCCGCCAAGCCGACCTCGCTGTGGGTGCGCTCCACCGAGCTCGCCGCATCCATGCGGGAGAAGCGCGAGAACGAGAAGTACCTCCCGGGCATCCGCATCCCCGACGAATTGGTCGTGACCTCGTCGTTCGCCGAGGCGCTCGAGGGGGCGGCCATCGTCTTCATGGCCGTTCCCTCGCACGGGTTCCGGGACGTCCTCACCGGCGCCCAGCCGCTGGCGGGTGGGATCGACGCCGTCGTCAGCCTGGCCAAGGGAATCGAGATGGGGACAAACCTCCGCATGTCCCAAGTCGTGGCCGAGGTGCTGCCCGGTGTCCCGGCCGGTGTGCTGACCGGGCCCAACTTGGCCCGCGAGGTGGCGCAGGGTCATCCGGCGGCCTGTGTGGTCGCGCTGCCCGACGCCGCGCTGGCGCGCCGCGTGCAGGGGTTGGTGCACACCCGCACCTTCCGCACCTATATGGGCACCGATGTCGATCGGCTGCGAGATCGCCGGCGCCACCAAGAACGTGATGGCCATCGCGGCCGGGATCGGCGACGGTCTGGGGCTGGGGGACAACACCCGTGCCGTGCTCATCACGCGAGGATTGGCCGAATTGGGTCGCCTGGGCGTCGCGCTGGGCGGGAAGGTGCTCACGTTCGGTGGCCTGGCCGGCGTCGGGGACCTGGTGGCGACGTGCGCCAGCCCTCAGAGCCGGAACCGGATGGTGGGCTACGCCCTCGGTGAGGGGCGGACCCTCGACGAGATCGTCGGTGGCATGCACATGGTGGCCGAGGGCGTCAAGAGCGCCGGACCACTGGTCGAGCTGGCGGCCGCGCACGGGGTCGAGATGCCCATCGCAGAGCAGGTGCATGCCATCGTGGAGGGACGCTGTTCTCCGGCCGAGGCCCTGATGAACCTGATGAAGCGGCCATCCCGCCCCGAATGGGACGAAGCGCTGCTCCGGAGCCTGCCTCGATGAGCGGGCTCTTCCACAGCTACGACATGTTGCCCGACGCCGACGACGAGGCCCGCCGGGAGGGTGCGCTGGCCCACGTCAGAGAGATCCTCTTGATGCACGGGACCACCGAGGAGGAGATCGAGCGGGCCGTCACCGACGGCGTGATCGATCTCCTCGTGGCCGACCGCTTGCTGATCCCGTCGCGCCGGCGCTACTCGCGCGTCGAGGTCGCCGAGCTCACGGGGGTCTCCATCGACAAGCTGGAGCGGTTCTGGCGGGCGCTGGGGTTCCCGGGGGTGGACGACGACGACCCCGCCTTCACCGACCTCGATCTCGAAGCGGTGCGCCTCTTCCAGGGGCTGCAGGCGCTCGGCGCGGCGGACTTCGAGACGTCGGTGCAGATGGCCCGCGTCATCGGGTCCTCCATGGCCCGCATCGCCGAGGCGGAGCTGGTGCCCGGGGACATGGTGAGTGCGGAGGTCGACCCGGTCCTGTCGGCCGAGGCGTTCGCCAGCGTGGCGGACGTGACGATCCCCGCCATGGCCAAACTGCTCGAGTTCGTGTGGCGCCGGCAGCTGGCGGCGGGCATCCAGCGCAGCATGATGCTCCGGAGCCACGGACTCGCCCCGGGACAGAGCCCGGCGCTCGCCGTGGGATTCGCCGACATGGTCGGGTTCACGCTCTTGAGCCAGCACCTGAGCGACGAGGAGCTCGCAGCCGTCGTACGGCGTTTCGAGGAGCTTTCCCACGACATCGTGACCGGCGCCCGTGGGCGGGTGGTCAAGATGATCGGGGACGAGGTCATGTTCGTCGTGGACAACGTGGCCGATGCGGCGCGGATCGGCCTGGGCCTGGCCGACGCCTACGCCGACGACGACCTCCTCTCCGACGTCCGGGTCGGGCTGGCGTGCGGACCGGTGCTCTTGCGCGACGGCGACTACTTCGGCCCCACCGTGAACCTGGCCCACCGGATCGTCAACATCGCCAACCCCGGGACGGTCCTCATGTCCGACGAGTTCCACACCGCTCTCATGGAGCAGGCGCCGGACGAATTCACCGCCCAGTCCCTGCGGCCACGCCTGCTCAAGGATCTCGGCCGCGTGCAGCTGTGGTGGTGCGGCCGGGCCGGCCAGGAGGCCGACGGCACCGGCGCCGCCGCCGACCGCCGGCGCAACGTGCGCTGGGAGCGCCTGTCCGAGGTGCTGCGCGACCTCGAGGAGTTGCGCGGCGTCGGCGAGCGCCTGCTCACCTCGAACCGGGGCGTGGGCTCAGACGGTGCGCAGCCGGGCGGTGGCGATACCGAAGGGGCGTAGTTCGAACGAGCCCTCGAAGGGTTCGAGCGGGTAGCCCCGCAAATCGACCAGCCAACCGGAGCGGCCGGGGAACGAGACGACGGTGGGTCGGTCGGTGGGGTTGAAGACGCGGGCCTCGAGCACGCCCGCGACGCGATGGAGCGCGCTCACCTCTGCGCCGTGGACCGACAGCTCGCTCCCCGATGCGGGCCGCGATCCGCCGCCCAGGCTCGAGACGACCTCGAGCGGGAGCAGGACGTCGTCGGCCAGCCCGTAGGGGTCCTCGCAGTCCAGTGCGAGCGCGTAGCGCAAGGAGACCCGCTTTCCGCGGCATCTGCAGCCCCTCGACGGGCGTCAGCGGTCCTGCGGGGAAGGGGCGGTAGGCCATGCCGAGCCGGGACAGCATGCCGGTGGAGCGCAAGACGGTGAGCGCCAGCGTGCGGGCTCCGTCGCCCTCCACGTCAACGAGCTCGTACTCGCAGACGCCCTCGTGGGCCACCGTCAGGCGCCCGGCCGTCACGAAGCGCCGGGACGGGGCCGTGGGAAGCCCGAACTCGTCGGCTCGCCCTTCGGCCGTCAACGGGCGGGTGACGACCGTGAAGGCGCTCTCGGCCCGGGACACGGCAGCCGGCTCGGGCAGCGGGAGGTGCACGCGTAGGCGGTGGTCCCCACTCGGGTTCACGAAGGTCGTGCTGACCCGCACCACCGGGTCGTCCGCCCGCAGCTCGACCTCGGTGTCGACCTCGACCCGGTGCTCGCCCACCCGTGCCTGAGAGGAGCCGTCGACGTGGTCGGGCCAGGAATAGGTGGACGCGACGTGCACCCGGGCGCGCACCGGGCCCCGCTCGTCGACCCGCACGCTGACCCACTCGGGCGAGTCGACGAAGGAGTCCTGCCGGGGTGGGGAGTAGTTGTACGAGTCCCCGAGGTCGCCCCCGTCGACCAACCGCCCGTACCCGCGCCACCCGTCCAGCGCGAAGGTGCCGCTCGCGGGGTCGACGGCCACCCGCACCAGACCGTTGGTCAGCTCGACCGAGTCCCCGGCTTCGGACACCGCGACCGGGTGCGCCAGTGGGGCGGCGACGAAGCGGCACCAGCCGTAGCCGGGGACCTCGGTGCAACGGGCGGCGATCCTCCGCGTCGACGGCTGGTCCATGGCGACCCGCACCACCGAATCGGGCCGTGCCCCCAGCCGTGTGTAGACGTCTTGCTTGGCCTCGGCGATGGGCACGTCGGCCTTCTCCTCGGTGCCGACGGAGAGGGTGATGTCGATCCCCTCCTCGGTGTCCTCGATGCGAATGTCGTGGATCCAGGCGTCATCGCTGATCTTGGGCCCCTGCAGCATGCCGAGCACCGTCCGGACGGTGTCCGCGTCCAGCACCATCGAACCGGGCAGCCCGAACCGCTCGGACAGCACCTGAACGTTCGCCGGCGCCGGGCCGTCGGCCGGCACCACGAGCTCGACCATGCCGGACCGGGTCCGGGCCGACGGGTTGAGCACCGAGGGACCGGGCTCGGCCAGCGACCGGGCGAATGCCTTGACCGCGCGGTCGGCCAGCCCGGCGGCGATCGTCCGTGCCTCGGCATAGCGGTGCAGCACCGCGTCGACCACGTCGTCGACCGAACAGGCACAGACGGAGTCGTGGGCGGAGTTGCGCACCATCTCGCGCCAGGCCAGCTCGAGCAGCCGGTCCGGGTACTCCTCCGGCTCCTGGAACAGGGCCGCCAGGGGCTCGGCGCGCCGCTCCAGCTCACGCTCGGCCAGCGCACCCTGGCGCTTGACGTCGACCCGGTTCGATGTGACGCCCATGAGCATGTTGGCGCGGAACCCCGACCGCAGCTCGCCCTGCACCCTCGTCAGACCGTCAGAGGTCCGGCCGGCCAGGTAGCGGGGGAGCGAGGTCACCTCGAAGGCGAACTCGTCCTGGAGGTCGTTGGCCTCGGCCACGACCCGGCCGAGCGAGGGCTGGGGCATGAGGTGGTCCGAGCCGTTCATGCAGAGCAGGTCGTCGATCAGGAAGCCGGCGACCTCGTCCACGTTGTCGCGGGTGCGGCGCACGAGCGCCTTCGCGTCGTCGGGCAGCGCGGCCCCGTTTCCGTAGCCGACCGGGAGGTACTCGGCGCGCACGGACGAACCGTCCGGTGCCTCCCAGACGAAGGCGTTCTTGGTCACCGACGAGGGCACGCCGCGCCACACGACGGCATCGTGGAGCCCGGCGAGGCGGAGGATCTGGGGCATCTGGGCGATGTGGCCGAACATGTCGGGCAGGTACCCGACCTCCATGACGCCCCCGAAGGCGGCGCCGCGGACGAGGCCCGTCTGCAGGTTCCGCACGATCGTCTCGCCCGACACCAGGAATTCGTCCATCAGGATGTACCAGGGCCCCATGCTCAGGCGTCCCGCGGCGGCCAAGGCCCGGAGCCGGCCCTCGGCCTCCGGGCGCACCTCGAGGTAGTCGTCGACCACGGCCATCTGCCCGTCGAGCATGAAGTAGGGATAGCTGGCGTCGCGCTCGAGCAGCGGGATCAAGGTGTCGATCAGCTCCACCAGGGCCAAGCGGAAGTCCTGGTAGGACTTGTACCATTCCCGATCCCAGTGCGTATGCGGAACGATGGCGATGCGGCGGGCGGTCATGACCGCCAGACTACGGCGTGGGGTCGCGGGCGGTGAGGGTGCTCGTCCCCCCGGGACGGTGGCCCGAGCTCCCTCCCGTCGCCCCGGGTCCGACCCTTCCCGCGGTGTGGGCCGGGCAGTGGGGCAGCCGCCCCGGCCAGCCCGTGCTGGTGGACGGGTGGGACGGCTCGCGGACGCTCGACGGCGCCGCGCTCGACGGGCACACGGCACGGCTGGCTTCGGTCCTCTTGGGCCACGGCGTCGGACCGGGGGACCGGGTCCTGTGGAGCGTGCCGCGCCACGCTCGAGTCCGTGCAGGCCCTCCTGGCCGTGCTGCGGGCCGGCGCGGTGCTCGTGCCTCTCAGCCCGTCCGCCCGCGCCCCCGAGGTGTCCCACGTGATCGGCGACGCCGCGCCGGCTCTTGCCGTCTGTGACCACGACCGTGACGACGTGTTCGGTGCCGGCGTCACCGTGGTGCGCATCGACGAGCTCCTCCGCGAGGGCGGCCCCGGGCGGTCGGGCACCCTGCCCGAGCTGGAGCCCCGGGACGACGCCCTGATCGTCTACACGTCGGGCACCACCGGGAAACCCAAGGGCGCCGTCCACACGCACGCCTCGCTCCTGGCCGGCATCTCGTCGGTGCTCTCCGCGTGGGCTTGGGGGCCCGCCGACCGCCTCGTCCTGTGCCTCCCCCTCTTCCACGTGCACGGGCTGTGCGCCGGCCTGTTCGGCACGCTGGCCGCCGGCGCGTCCGCCGTCGTGTTCGACCGCTTCGACGAGTCCGCGGTCCTCGGGGCTGCGCCGGGGAGCACCATGTTCTTCGGCGTCCCGACCATGTACCACCGGCTGGCCGCGTCGGGAAGGTCCCGTGAGCTCGCTTCGATGCGCCTCTGCGTCTCTGGCTCGGCACCGTTGGCGGCCGACCTGTGGCACCGACTCTCCGCCGACGGCGTGCCCGTCCTGGAGCGCTACGGCATGACCGAGACGCTGCTGACCGTGTCGAACCCCCTCGTGGGCGAGCGTCGCCCCGGCTCGGTCGGCGTGCCGCTGCCCGGCGTGGAGGCGGCCGTGGAGGCGGCCGACGAGCAGGGCGTGGGCGAGTTGCTCGTGCGCGGCCCGTCGGTGTGTCGTGGCTACTGGGGTCGCGACGCGTTCCTCCCAGGGGAATGGTTCGCCACCGGCGACCTGGTGTCGGTCTCCGACGACGGGTACGTCACGGTGCGGGGTCGCCGCACCGAGCTGATCATCACGGGCGGCCACAACGTCTATCCCGCGGAGGTCGAGGCGGTGCTGTCGCGTCACCCCGGCGTCGAAGAGGTGGCGGTCGTCGGACTCCCCTCGGCGGAGTGGGGCGAGACCGTGGTGGCCTACGTCGTGGGCGATCCCGACCTGGCCTCGCTCCACGAGCGGGCGGCCGCCGAGCTCGCGCCGTTCAAGTGCCCACGCGACGTGCGCTTGGTCGAGGCGCTCCCCCGCAACGCACTGGGCAAGGTCGTGCGGGGCGAGCTGCGCTGAGGGCCCGGGTCGGCGCCCGGGAGCGGCCCCGGTGGGCACTCGTGCCTGCGGTAGCGTGAGGCGATGGCCACGTTCCTCATGCTCTCCACGGTGGGGCCCGACGGGGCGGCGACGCTGACCGAGAACCCGGACCGCCTCAAGGCGGTGAATGCGGAGGTCGAGGCCATGGGGGTGCGGGTGGTTGCGCAATGGGCGCTGCTGGGCCAATACGACTTCTGCACCGTCCTCGACGCGCCCGACGAGACCACCATGGCCCGGGTGGCGCTGGTCCTGGGCTCCCGGGGGACGCTCAAGACGCTGACGCTGTCGGCGATCCCGATCGACGACTACATCGACGGCGTGCTGAGGGCCAGAAAGGGCTGACCCCTCAGTGCCACCAGAAGCCCTGGCGCCTCCGCTCCCGGCGGACGTCGTCCCGCGAGAACAGCTCGCCCAGCGTGCTCCCGTCCGACATGCGGCGGATGCGGTACCCGTCGTCGGCGACCTCCGCGATCTCGAAGCCGCGCACCCACGTGCCCTGGTAGCGGTTGCGCACGTCGACCTTCGTCCCCGGGGCAAGCGGGGTTCGCGCGTTCGGATCCGGTGCTTCCCCCCCGTCGTCGCTCACGCCCACATGGTATGAGAACGCGCCCGGCGACGAACCCGTGACGGTCTGCAGCCCGGACCTGAAGCAGGAGCGCCGCCTGCGCGCCCAGGGCTACGAGTCGGTGGCCGGGCTCGACGAGGTCGGGCGCGGCTCGTGGGCGGGGCCGCTCACCGTCGGCGTCGCCGTGGTGCGCCCGCGGGTGCAGCACCGCTCCATGCCCCGCTGGTTGCGAGACTCCAAGATGCTCAGCGAAGCGCGCCGGGAGGAGATCTTCGACGCGGTGGGCACGTGGTGCGAGGCGTGGTCGGTCGGGCACGCCACCCCGGCCGAGTGCGATGCGTGGGGCATGACCGAGGCGTTGCGGGTGGCGGCCCGCCGTGCCCTCGAGGGCCTCGGAAAGACGCCCGACGCGCTCCTTGTCGACGGGCCGGTCGACCTGCTGCGCCATCCCGACGACCCCTTCCCGGGGCTGGTGCGTCCCATCGTCGACGGGGATGCCACGTGCGCGTCGGTGGCCGCGGCCTCCGTGCTGGCCAAGGTCGTGCGGGATCGGCTGATGCGCCAGGAGGCCGAGCACTTCCCGGCCTACGAGTTCGAACGGAACAAGGGGTACCCCTCGCCGGTGCACCAGACGGCGCTGCGCGGGTACGGGCCCTCTTCCATCCACCGGCGGAGCTGGGCCTTCGTCGACGACCTTCCCTGGTGTGGGCAGCTGCGGGGGACGCGCCAGGGGCAGCTCTTCGGCCTCTGTTGACCCTCGGCGGGGGTGGATTCGGATTAGCGTTGCTCCCCATGCACCGGGATTCGGCGAAACGAGCGAGGCGCGTGCCCGCGTTCGCCTGGTGACTCCGGTCCTCGAAGTCGAGGGACTTCGAACCGAATTCCGCCTCAAGAGTGCCAACGTCGTCGCGGTGGACGGCGTGTCGTTCCACGTCGATGGCGGCGAGTGCGTCGGCGTGGTCGGCGAATCGGGCTGTGGCAAGACCACCATCGGCCTGTCGATCATGAAGCTCCTTCCCAACGTGGGGCATGTCGTGGGTGGCTCCATCAAGCTCCTCGGTGAGGACCTGGCGCCGCTCGGCGAGAAGGAGATGTGCAAGGTCCGGGGCAACCAGGTGGGGATGGTGTTCCAGGACCCGCTGACCTCGCTCAACCCCACGATGTCCATCGGCGACCAGATCGCCGAGAGCGTCCGGCTCCACCAGGGCGCCTCCAAGAAGGAGGGCCGCAGCCGGGCGCTCGAGGTCCTGAAGATGGTGGAGATGCCCAACCCGTCAGGGCGGCTCGATGCCTATGCCCACGAGCTCTCCGGAGGGCTGCGCCAGCGGGTGATGATCGCCATGGCCCTTGTCTGCACCCCGAAGCTCTTGATAGCCGACGAGCCGACGACGGCGCTCGACGTCACCATTCAGGCCCAGATCCTCGATCTCCTCGACCGGCTGCGCCAGGACCTGGACATGTCGGTCATCCTCATCACGCACGACATGGGGGTGATCGCAGAGCGGGCCGACCGCGTGCTCGTCATGTACGCCGGGCGGATCGCCGAGGGCGCCCCGACCACCGAGCTGTTCACCCGCATGCGTCACCCCTATTCCGAGGCGCTCCTCGCCTCGGTGGCCAAGCTGGACCAGGATCCCTCGGTGCGCCTCGTCAGCATCTCGGGGTTGCCGCCGGATCTCTCCAAGCCGATCGATCACTGTCGCTTTGCGGCCCGCTGCCGCTACGCCCAGCCCGACTGTCGCGAGCGTGAGCCCGAGCTGCTGCAGGCCGAGGACAGCGAGCGGCACCACGTCGCACGATGCTTCCACCAGGTCGGCGTCGACCCGGTGACCATCGCCAACCGTCCCGAGGCGGTGGCCAAGGCGGCGGACCTGAACGTCAAGGTGGACCAGGTGGCGTTGGCGCGCCAGCAGGTCCGTGCGGAATCGCTGGACCGCGCCCCCGTGCTCGTCGAGGTCGACCACGTCGTCAAGGAATTCCCCGTCACCTCGGGGGCCCTGGTCCAGCGCAAGTTGGGCACGGTCAAGGCCGTCTCGGACGTGTCCCTGGCGATTCGCAGCGGCGAGACCTTCGGCCTCGTCGGCGAGTCCGGTTGTGGCAAGACGACGATCGGCCGCATGGTGGTGGCACTCGAGTCCCCGACATCGGGCGCGTTGCGCTTCGGGGACGAGGACATCGTCGGCCTCTCGGGGGAGGCGTTACGCCGGAGGCGGCGCGACATGCAGATGATGTTCCAGGATCCCTATGCCTCGCTCGATCCTCGAATGCGCGTCGGGTCCATCCTCCGGGAGCCCCTCGCCGTGCAGCGCATCGGCACGCGCGACGAGCAGCGCCGGCACGTCATGCGGATGCTCGACGAGGTGGGCCTGCCCGCGCGTGCGGCCGAGCTCTACCCGCACGAGTTCTCCGGGGGACAGCGGCAGCGCATCGGGCTGGCCCGGGCCCTGGCGCTCGAGCCCAAGCTGATCGTGGCCGACGAGCCGGTCTCGGCCCTCGACGTCTCCATCCAGGCGCAGATCCTGAACCTGCTGAAGGAGCTGCAAGAGCGGTACGGCCTCACGTACCTGTTCATCTCCCACGACCTGGCGATCGTCAAGTACATGGCGGACCGGATCGGCGTCATGTATCTGGGCAAGCTCGTCGAGATCGGTCCCGCCCGCGACATCTACGCCCGCACGGCGCACCCGTACTCCAAGGCGCTGATCGACACGATCCCGGTGGCCGACCCCACCCTGCGGGAGCACCGAGGACGCCACATCCGCGGAGAGCTCCCGTCGCCGCTCGACCCGCCCTCGGGGTGTCGGTTCCGCACACGTTGCCCCTTCGCCCAGGAGGTCTGCGCCGAGGAGGAGCCGCCCCTGCGGCCCTTCGGCGAGGGCCACCTCGCCGCCTGTCACTTCCCGCTGCAGACGCCCACGGGGCCCGCCGCGGTGGAGCTGGTGCCCACGGCCGCCGGCCCCGCCTGAGGCGCGCCGCGCCTCAACGTTGCTGCAGGCGGACCTCCAGCGCGTCACGGAGCGCGTCACCGATGAAGTTGAAGGCCACGACCACGAGCACGATGCAGAGGCCGGCCGGGTAGATCTCCCACCAGTAGCCGTCGAGGGCGAAGTTGACCCCGTTGGACAGCATGGAGCCCCAGTCGGTCTGCGGCGACGGCACCCCGAGGCCGATGAAGCCCAGGGCGGCCAGCAGCAGGATGGCGTCGGCGATGTTGAAGGTGGCGTTCACGATGATCGTCCCGACGCTGTTGGGGATGATGTGGCGCAGGACGATCCGGGTCCGGCTCCCGCCCATCACCTTGACGGCTTGCACGTATTCGCGCACGCGCAGCGACAGGGCCTGGCCGCGGATGAGCCGGGCCGGGATCAGCCACGAGACGAAGGCGATGACGAAGATGAACACTGTCAACGACGGGCGGAAGACGGTGGCCAGGACGATGGCCAAGAAGAGGACCGGAATGGACAAGAAGGCGTCCACGACCCGCATCATGACGGGGTCGAGCCACGACCCGAAGAAGCCCGAGATCGCCCCGTACGTGGCCCCGAAGATGCTGGCGATGGCCGCCGCGGCGAACCCGACGAGCAGGGAGATCTGGCCGCCGTACATCAGCCGGCCCAGGATGTCGAAGCCGCTGCTGTCGGTGCCGAGCGGGTGCCCGTTGCCGGGGGGTGCGTTGTCGGGGGCGAAGAGCGCCTCCGAGGCGTTGGTCTGGTTGGTGTGGTAGAAGAGCGGCCCGACGTAGCAAAAGAGCACGAAGAAGACGATCACGATCACGCCGACCACGGCCAGTTTGTTTTCGATGAACACGGAGAAGATGCGGCGTCCCAGGCTGCCGTGGCTGACGACCTCTCCACCGCCGGGGGCGACGGCGCCGCCCTGGCCGAGCTCCTCGCTCAGGACGTCGAGGTCCTCGAGCGGGGCGCCCGTCTCACCGAGCACCTCGGTGCCCACCATCTCGTGTTGCGTGGTGCGAACGAGGTCCTCAGGATTTTGCATACCGGATCCTCGGATCGACGACCGCGTAGAGAATGTCGGCTAACAAGTTGCCGGCGATGGTGGCAACGGTCACGACGAAGGTGACACCGAGCAACGTCGGCAGATCCTCCCGGAAGGCCGAGTTGACGGCGAGTAGGCCCATGCCCGGGTAGTTGAAGACGCTCTCGGTGATCACGGCGCCGCTCACGATGGTCCCGAGCGAGAGCCCGAGGAGCGTGACGATGGGGATGATGGCGTTGCGCAGGGCGTGGACGTAGAGGACGCGCCGTGGCCCTGCGCCCTTGGCACGGGCCGTCCGCACGAAGTCCTCGGTCATGGTCTCCATCATCGAAGACCGCATGTAACGGCTGAAAGAAGCGATCGTGATGGCGGACAGTGTGATGACCGGCAGGACGAGGGCCCGCGGATCGGAGAGGATGCCGATGATGGACGTGCTCTGGGGAGCCTCGGTCGGGAAGATCGGGAGGTAAACCCCGAACCACAGGATGAGCAGCGTGCCGAGCAGGAACGCCGGCATGGCGTAGAGGATGAACGACATCCCGGTGATGATGTAGTCCTCGGGCTTGTTGCGCCGCACGACCTGGTACACGCCCAGAGGGATCGCCACGATGAGGGCGAGGAGGGTGGACAGTCCGACGAGGATGAGGGTTTTCGGGAGGGCCTCGCGGATCAGCGCCGTCACGTTCTGGTTCAGGTAGTAGGAACGACCCAGGTCGAAGTGCGACAGGTTCCAGAGGTAGCGAAGGAACTGGTCCCACAACGGCAGATCGAGCCCGTTCTCCTTGTTGAATTGTGCGATCTGCACCGGCTGGGCCTTCGGGCCGAGCACCGCCCGTGCCTCCCCACCCGGGATCAGGTGGATGAGGACGAACATGAAGGCGATCACCCCGATGATGACGACGATGGCCTGGAGTAGCCGGCGGACGAGGAAACCGGTCACGGACCGATGCTAGGCACGCTGCGTGCTCCGTTCGATCCGTGACCGGCCGCTGTCCTCGTCGGATGGCCTGGCTACGACTTCACGTAGTACCAGTACTCGGGAAAGAGGTTGGAGAACGGGTTCTGGGGGGCCACGCCCCGCAGCGTGTTCTTCACCTCGGTCAGCTCGTAGTCGGCGTTGGGCTCCCAGAGCGATGGCAGCTGCTCGGCGATGTAGTTCTCGTAGGAGTCCAGGCTCGTACTCGTGTCGTCGGTGGCGGTGATGAGGGTGTCGGCTTTGGCGTTCGAGTAGTTCCCCGAGTTGCTCCCGGCGTTGGTTAGGAACAGGCTCTCACCGGACGGGTAGTAGTCGGGGCTGTACTCCCAGCCGCCGCCCCACCAGCCCTCCTCCACCGTGCAGGGCATCCCGGAGGTGCACGGTGGGGCGTAGTTGCTGATCACGGTCGGGAAAGTGTTGGAGACCAGGGCGGTCTTGATGCCGACGGCGTTCCAGGCCGACTGCTCGACGTCCATGACCTGCTGCTGCCACAGCGTGCCACTGGGGTAGGTCATCGTGAAGCTGAGCTGCGCCCCCTTGGGGATGGAGGCGCCGCAGTCGCTGGGGCCGGTCCCCGGCTTCTCGCAGGTGTCGACGCCGTTGGGCACCACCTTCCATCCGTGCGAGGAGAGCAGGCTCTTGGCGTGTGACGGGTTGTACGGGTACGGGTTGCTTTGCTCGAACGCGTCGACCAGGTCGTTCTTGGGCAGCACCGGCACCGGCCCGTAGGTCGGGACGCCGTAGCCCTTCAAGAATTTGGAGATCATGGCCGGCTGGTCGATCACGCTCTGCATGGCCTGGCGGATGTAGAGCTGGCTGTAGATGGCCCCGGCGTTCCCGTTGTCCCCCGTGGACTCGAACTTCACGACGGCATAATTGAAGCCGTAGAGCACCCACGGCGTCAGGTAGAAGTTCGTCAGCCGAGGGTTGTTCGGACCGGGGTTGGTCGCGTTCGTGGTGTTCTGCGTGACGTCCTGTTGGGGGAGGTACCCGATGTCCAGGTTGCCGCCGAGCAGCGCGTCGAATTCGGCGTTGTCCGTCGTGAAGGGCTCCTGCACCAGCGTGACCGTGGCCTTCTGGGGGCCGCTGTAGGAGGGGTTCGGCACCATCGTCACTTGGCCGGACGAGCTGAACGAACCGCCCTTGGAGGCCGCGATGGTGTACGGCCCGTCCACGACGCCCCAGATCGGGCTGGTGGCGTAGCTCGAGATGCTGCTCGCCTGGCCAGCCAGGAAGTTGTACACCTTCGTGCACGCCGCGTCGGTCGACGCCGCCCCGTAGGCGCCCGACGAGCAGCCGCCCGAGGCGCTGGCGGCGCCGGTCGCGGTGATGTCCCAGGCCAACGGGAAGGGCGTGATCTGGGAGAACTCGTTGTAGGTCATCCAGGTCGGGTTGTAGGACTTGTTGAAGGTGAACGTGACCTCGCTCGGACTGGTCGCCACGACGTCTTTGATGTTGTCGGGAAAATACCCGGGCACGTAGTCGTACCAGTTGGCCGACTCGGCGTGCAGCATGTTCATGAAGAACAGAACGTCGCTGGCCGTGACGGTCTCCCCGTCGGACCACTTGTAGTTCTTGAGGGCGACGGTGGCCGTCGTGTCGTTGTTGCCGTACGACGGGGAGCCCGCCAACGACAGCGTGGGGTTGAGAGTGGTCTTGTTGTTCCCGGGGAACCCGAACATGTAGAGCGGGCGGTACATCAGGTACTGGAATTGGCTGATGTTGTCGACGCTCTCGTTCGCGGCGTTGATGAACGGGAAGATGTAGGTCGGCGGGGTGCCCGGAGGCTCCGCCCATCGCACCGTGCCGCCGCTGACCTTCGTCCCACCCGTGGGGATGGTGCTGGCGCCGGCGTTGCCGGCGGTTCCGACCAGCATCAAGGACATCGTCGTCAGGGTGATCGCACCCAGAGCCAGCCTCCGGCCGAGTCGCATCGGGTTCCCGCTGAGAATCCCCTTCAGTCCCATAGCACTCCTACCTGTCTGTCGGCCCTCCCGGTGACGGCCGATTCCCCCCCCTCCCGCCAATCCCGATGGCGAGAAGATGTCGCAAACGTAACCCAACTGCCACATTGGTTTCGGTCATCCTCTCGAGATTTTCTGCTCAAACGCGCCGAGGACGGTCCCGATCCGGTGCGCAGGAGCAACTTGCACACAATTCGTGCGTGAGTGGGGACTCCAGGCGCACCGGGACCAAAGCTGGGCACCAGCTGAGAGCCCACTGCGTGAACTGTGACAAACGGCCGCTAACATTTCGCGAGAGCCCGATGGTCTATGTCCTCGCAGTAGCCGCGGCACTTTCCAATGCGCTGACCAGCGTGTTCCAGCGCATGGGCGTCGAGGATGCTCCCGAGGAATCGACCATGCGCCTCAGCCTGATGGCCCACGCCATCCGCAGGGGCGTCTGGCTCCTCGGCTTCGGGTTCATGATCTGCTCGTTCCTCTTGCAGTCCTTTGCGCTGCACATCGGGCGACTGTCGGTCGTCCAGCCGATCCTGACCATGGAGCTGCTGTTCCTCGTGGCCATTCTCGGCACGTACTTCCGCTTCTCCATCTCGGCGCGCGAGTGGATCGGGGCCTCGGCCATCGCCTTCGGCCTCTCGGGGTTCCTCTTGTTCGCGGCCCCCGGAGGCGGGGACGAAGTGCCGACCAACCTGGGTTGGATCGTCGTCGGCGGCAGCGCCACCTTCCTGATCGTCGTGACCGTGCTCGCCACCCGCTGGGGCCCGCGCTGGTGGAAGGCCGCGATGTTCGGGAGCGCCGCGGCCATCTCCTTCGCGTTCACTGCCGCCCTCATCAAGGTGGTGAGCGACTACGTGGCGAACGACTGGGTCACCATGTTCGAGCACTGGCAGACCTACGGAGTGGTCGCGTTCGGCCTGCTCGGCCTCTTCCTGACGCAGAACGCGTTCCACGCCGGGCCCCTGGCCGCATCGCAGTCGACCCTGGTGCTCGTCGACCCCCTCGTCAGCATCTGCCTCGGCATCGCCCTCTACGGCGACACCCTGCGGACGTCCGGCGCCTACGGGCCGCTCGAGGCCCTCTCGCTTTTGGTCATGTTCATGGGTGCGGTGTTCCTCTCCAACTCCCCGCTCGTCACCGGCATGAAGAGCGAGGGGAAGGGTGTCGAGTACGACGAGATGCTGTCGCGCCGCCTGAAGCACCGTGGGACCGACGCGGTGGCGGACGGCGGGCTGCCCTTCTCGTCCGCCTGACACCCCTCGGCGTCAGCGGCTCCCCTCGTCGCCCGCCCGGCCCACCACCAGGCGCGCCAGTCCGGCGAAGTGGTCCGGGTGCGACAGGTGCGCCCCGTGCTGGGCACCCTCGATCTCGTAGACGGTCGCGCCGGGCACGTTGGCGCCGAGCCACTGCACGCTGCGGCGATGGTGCGGCTGGGTGGCCGATCCGCCCATCCCGAACACGGCGGGGACGGCGAGCGCGGTCACGTCGAAGGGTGGGGCCTCCCGGCGGAAGCTGCGCAGGTCGGCGATCAGGGCCGGGCCGTCGGCCCGCCGTGCCTCTCGGCCCTCCTCGGTCAGTCGCGACCAGGCCCGCGGGCTCACCATCCGGGAGAAGAAGCGTTCGGCCTCCTCCCCGGGGTCGTCGGAGACGGGGGGCCAGGGACGGGCCCCGCCGTCCCGGTCGCGGCGGAAGCCCAGCCAGGGCATGGGGGGCTCGAAGGCCCCGATGGCGTCGTAGGCCCGGGGAGCCGCCAGCGCCGCCCCGACGACGACGTCGCCCCCCAGGCTGTGGCCCACGGCGACGACCGGGCCGTCGGCACCGGACCTCGCCTCCTCGGCAATTGAGAGGAGATCGTCGACGTGGCCACCGAGGTCGACGATCCCGCCGCCCCGCGAACCCTGGTAACCCCGGCGGTCGTAGGTCAGGGTCCTGAGCTCGGGCAGGCGGCGCATGACCCGCTGGAAGCTGTCGCCCCGGTCGAGCGACCCGTGCACGAACACCACCGTGGCGGCGCCGGGCACGTCGGCCGTCCGCGACGTCACGTGGAGTGCGGCCGGATAGCTCATGGGCAGGCCAGACGCTACTCGCCTGCCCCAAGAACCCGACCACCGCCGGTAGGGTTGACCCATGACCCAATTCGGTGGAGCGGGAGGCTCCTTCGGCCCGAACGCATGGCTGGTCGACGACATGTACGACCGCTTCTTGGCCGACCCGAGCTCGGTCAGCGAGAGCTGGCGGGAATTCTTCGCCGACTACCGCCCCGCCCCCGTCCCGGCCCCGCCGCCCCCGCCCCCGCCCCAGCCGAGGTCCGCCGCCCCGGCTGCTGCGTCTGCGCCGCCCGCCACCCGGGTTGCCGCCCGCACCACCGAGGCGGTGAACGAGGAGGCCACCCCGCTGCGCGGGGCCGCCTCGCGGATCGTGGCCAACATGGAGGCCAGCCTGGCCGTGCCCACGGCCACCAGCGTGCGTACCGTCCCGGCCCGTCTCCTCGAGGTCAACCGGCTCATCCTCAACAACCAGCTGGCGCGGACGACCGGGGCCAAGGTCAGCTTCACGCACGTCATCGGGTACGCCGTCGTCCGCGCCCTGCACGACGTGCCGGCGCTCAACTCGGCCTTCGTGGCCGACGCCGACGGGACGGGCAAGCCCGGGGTCGTCCACCACAAGCACGTCGGGCTCGGGCTCGCGGTCGACCAGGAGAAGAGCGACGGCAGCCGCACCCTGCTCGTGCCGTGTCATCAAGGACGCGGACACGCTGGACTTCCGCTCGTTCGTGCTGGCCTACGAGGACCTCATCCGCAAGATCGCCACCAACAAGATCGCGCCCGACGACTTCGCCGGGGCCACCGTGTCGCTGACCAACCCCGGGACGCTCGGGACCGTGCAGTCGGTGCCCCGCCTGATGCCGGGCCAGGGCGCCATCATCGGGGTCGGGGCGCTCGGATACCCGGCCGGCTTCGAGGCGGCCGATCCGCGGGTGGTCGCCCAGCTGGGACTGGGCAAGGTGGTCACGCTCACCTCGACCTACGACCACCGCATCATCCAGGGGGCCGAGTCGGGCCTGTTCCTGGCCCGGGTGGCCGCACTCCTGACCGGCAGCCGACGGCTTCTACGACGACCTCTTCGAGTCGATGGGCGTGCCCTACGAGCCGGTGCGCTGGCGGGTGGACAACAACGCCGCCGACGGCAGCGAGGAGGGCGAGCACCTGCGCCTGG
This sequence comes from uncultured Acidimicrobiaceae bacterium, assembly GCA_963789235.1. Classification (GTDB taxonomy): domain Bacteria; phylum Actinomycetota; class Acidimicrobiia; order Acidimicrobiales; family RAAP-2; genus Bog-473. The sequence goes on from CAWBJX010000004.1 coordinate 796,157, forward strand.
TCAAGCAGGTCCACGTGGGGACGCTGATCAACATGTACCGGGTGCGCGGCCACCTCATCGCCCACCTCGATCCCCTCGACGCCGAGCCGCCGCACATCCACCCCGAGCTCGACCCGCTGACCTACGGCCTCACCATCTGGGACCTGCCCCGCCAATTCGTCGCCGACGGCCTGGCCGGGCGCGACGTCGCGACGCTCGACGAGATCCTCCACGTGCTGCGCGACGCCTACTGCCGGACCCTGGGCATCGAGTACATGCACATCCAGGATCCCGAGCAGAAGCGCTGGATCCAGCAGCACGTCGAGGGCCAGCCGACCACGCTGAACCTCGACGAGCAGCGCCACATCCTCGACCGCCTCAACGCGGCCGAGGTCTTCGAGCGCTTCCTCCACACCCGCTACGTCGGGCAGAAGCGGTTCGGCCTCGAGGGCGCCGAGTCGACCATCGTGCTGCTCGACGCGCTGCTCGACGCCGCCGCCGGCTCCGGTGTGGCCGAGGTCGTCATGGGGATGGCCCATCGCGGCCGGCTCAACGTGCTGGCCAACATCGTGGGCAAGTCCTACAGGGAGATCTTCGAGGAGTTCGAGGGCAACCTCGACCCCGAGTCGGTCCAGGGCTCGGGCGACGTGAAGTACCACAAGGGAGCCCGGGGCGTGTTCCACGGGAGCGCCGGCGAGGAGCTGCCCATCACCCTGGCCTCGAACCCCTCGCACCTCGAGGCGGTCGACCCCGTCGTCGAGGGCATGACCCGGGCGAAGCAGGACCGCCTCTCGCCGCCCACCGACGGCACGCCCGCTGCGGCGGCGGAGGGTGCGTACGGCTTCCCCTGCATGTCCGTCCTCGTCCACGGCGACGCCGCCTTCGCCGGGCAAGGGGTCGTGGCCGAGACGCTCAACCTGTCGGGGCTGTCGGGCTACCGCACCGGCGGCACCGTGCACCTGGTGATCAACAACCAGCTGGGCTTCACCACCGCCCCGGCATCCGCCCGCACGTCGGTGTACCCGACCGACGTGGCGAAGATGGTCCAGGCGCCGATCTTCCACGTGAACGGCGACGACCCCGAGGCCTGCGTGCGGGCGGCCCGGCTCGCCTTCGCGTTCCGCCAGACCTTCCACAAGGACGTCGTCATCGACCTGGTCTGCTACCGCAAGCACGGGCACAACGAGGGCGACGACCCCAGCTACACCCAGCCCCTGATGTACCAGCGGATCGACGCCAAGCGCTCGGTGCGCAAGCTCTACACCGAGACCCTGGTGCGCCGGGGCGACATCACGCTCGATGAGGCCGAGTCCGCGCTGGACGACTTCAACGCCAAGCTGCAGGCCGTGCTCGACGAGGTGCGCGCCGAGCCCTCGCTCGCCCCGACCGAGCTGCCGGTACCGGACGACAACGTGGTGGACGCGCCGTCGCCCCGAGACCGGCGTGGCGCCCGACGTGCTGCAGGCGCTCTCGTCGGTCGTGCGCTCGGTGCCCGAGGGCTTCACCATCCACCCGAAGCTCGAGCGCCAGTTCGCCCAGCGCGACGAGCTCGTCGCCGAGCGGGCAGGTCGACTGGGCGCTGGCCGAGGCGCTCGCCATCGGCTCGCTGATGTACGAGGGCGTCAACGTGCGCCTGACCGGCCAGGACACCCGCCGCGGCACCTTCAGCCACCGCCACGCGGTCCTGGTCGACTACGCCAACGGCGAGGAGTACGTCCCGCTGGCCCACATCCGCGACGGCCTGCGGCGCATCGGCGCAGGCGAACCTGGAGCCGGCGGGGGAGATGGGCAACTTCACCGTGCGCGACTCGCTGCTCTCGGAGTACGCCGCCGTCGGCTTCGAGTACGGCTACTCCGTCGAGGCGCCCGAGGCCCTCGTGGCCTGGGAGGCGCAGTTCGGCGACTTCGTCAACGGCGCCCAGATCATCATCGACAACTTCCTGGTGGCGGCCGAGGACAAGTGGGGCCAGCACGCCGGCCTCGTCCTGCTGCTGCCCCACGGCTACGAGGGCCAGGGCCCCGAGCACTCGTCGGCGCGCATCGAGCGCTTCCTGTCGCTGTGCGCCCGCGGCAACATCCGGGTGACCGTCCCCTCGACCTCGGCCCAGTACTTCCACCTGCTGCGCTCCCAGGCGCTGATCGAGCCCGAAGCGGCCGCTCGTCGTCTTCACGCCCAAGTCGATGCTGCGGGCGCACGCGTCGCGCTCGCCGCTCGCCGAGCTCGAGACCGGCTCCTTCCGGCACGTGATCGACGACGACTCCATCGAGGATCCCGTCGACGGTCCGCCGCATCGTGCTGTGCCAGCGGGAAGATCGCCCACGAGGCCACGCAGCGACGGGCCGAGCTCGCACCCGAAGAGGCAGGCCCGGATCGCCCTCGTCTGGGTGGAGCAGCTCTACCCCTGGCCCGAGCGGCTGCTCACCGGCATCTTCGAGCGCTACCAGCGAGGCGACCGAGGTGGTGTGGCTCCAGGAGGAGCCCGAGAACATGGGTGCCTGGTCCTTCGTCCACGCCCGCCTCCACGCGTGCCTGCCCGAGCGCCTGCGCCTCCGCCACGTGAGCCGCGCCGAGTCGGCCAGCCCCGCCATCGGGAGCGCCGCCCTGCACCAGTTGGAGCAGGCCGATCTGCTTGCGACGTGCCATTGGCTGAACCGCATCACGTCGTGGTGGACGGGTCGAACCTGGCCACCGAAGGACGAACCTCCCCGAGCCTGAAGCAGCTCGACGAGGCCGTGCGCGCGTACGCGTGCCGAGGACCCGGGCTCGAGCATCATCGTCGTGGTCGACGCGACCTTCGAGCACCGGGTCTCCGACGCCGAGCGCGAGGAGGTGCGCGAGGCCATGCTCAACGGGGAGATCATCTCCCCGCCGGCGGGCGCCATCGGCCGCGGGGACGCGTTCGTGCTGCGGATCGCCGAGCGGACCGGTGCCATCGTGCTGTCCAACGACTCCTTCCAGGAGTTCCACGGGGAGCACCCCTGGCTCTTCGACGACGGGCGGCTGATCGGCGGCAAGCCGGTGCCCGGCGTGGGGTGGATCTTCACGCCCCGGCTGCCCATCCGGGGCCCCAAGAGCCGGGCCGCCACGGCCGAGGCCAAGGCCAAGAAGGACCCCGAGTCCGCCCCGGCCAAGGCCGCGGAGCTGGCCCGGGCGGCCAAGAAGGCGGCCAAGAAGGGGACCAAGGCCAAGAGGGCGGCGAGGGTCACGACGCCCGCCGGTCGACACGTCCTGGCCGATCACGCCCACCACGCCGCCCCCGGGTCGGGCCAAGGTCGACCCCGTGTTCTCCAGCGCCATCGACGAGGCGGTCGAGGAGGCGCTGCACCCGCCCAAGGCCGCAGAAGTCGAGGGACTCGGCCAAGAAGCACGCGGCGAAGAAGGCGGCGCCCGCAGAAGAGCGCCAAGGCCAAGAAGGACGCGCCGATCGGGGAGAGCCGGAGGTCGCGACGCCCCAGGCCGCAGCCGAGTACCAGGGCGCCCAGCGGGGCTCGCGACGCCAAGAAGAAGGGGTCGACCCCGCCGCCGGCCGTCAACGAGCCGCTGGCCTTCATCAACTTCGTCGCCGCCTTCCCCGTCGGCAGCACCGTCGAGGGCGAGGTGGTCTCGTTCACCTCGCACGGCGCCATGGTCGACGTCTCGCTGCCCGGCGGGGGCGTGCTGCACTGCTACATCCCGCTGACCGCCATGGGCACGCCGCCCCCGACCAAGGCGCGCCAGGTGCTCAAGAAGGGTGAGGTGCGTGCCGTTCGTCCTCGCCGGGCTGGACCCGCCCCGGCGGGTGGCCGAGCTGGCCCTCCCGGCCCTCCGCGGCACGTCGAAGAAGCGGCGGCGCGACACGAGGGCGGCGCCTGCCGCGAAGAGGGCGCCGACCGCGAAGGCGGTGCCGCCGGCGAAGAAGGCGCCGGCGAAGAAGGCGGCCGCGCCGGCGAAGAAGGCGACCAAGAAGTCGACCGCACCGGCCAAGAAGGCTGCGGCCAAGAAGGCGGCGGCCAAGAAGGCGACGAAGACCAAGAAGGCGCCGGCGGCCAAGAAGGCAGCGGCGGCCAAGAAGGCCGCCAAGGCCCGTGCCCGATGAGCGAGCGGGACGCTCCGGTGACGGTGCTTCCCCGGCCGGCCGACGTCCTGCCGCATCGACCGCCCGTTCCTCTTCGTCACCGAGGTGACCGCGGTCGAACCCGGGCGTCTCGGCCGCGCGGCCACTGGCAGCTGACGGGGGACGAGCCCTTCTTCGCCGGCCACTTCCCGGGTCGCCCGACCCTTCCCGGGGTGCTGATGGTGGAGTCGCTGGCCCAGCTCGGTGGCATCGCCGTGCTGCTCGATCCGCGCTACGCCGGCAAGCTGCCCCTGTTCGGGGGGATCGAGCGGGCCCGTTTCCGGCGCCAGGTCGTCCCGGGCGAGCCGCTCGAGCTCGAGGTCGACCATGGACCGCCTCTCTGCCCGGGCGGGCAAGGGCCACGGGAGGGCGTCGGTGGGCGGGCACACCGCCTGCGAGGCCGACCTGCTCTTCGTCATCGTCGACGGAGGCGCGAGCTGATGCGGCTGGCCACCTGGAACGTGAACTCGCTCACGGCCCGCATGCCGCGGGTGACCGACTGGATCGAGTCGCAACCAGCCCGACGTGCTCTGCATGCAGGAGACCAAGCAGGCCGACGACAAGTTCCCCGAGGAGGCGTTCGCCGAGCTCGGCTACGAGTCGGCCCACTACGGCGACGGCCGTTGGAACGGCGTCGCCATCATCAGCAGGGTCGGGCTCGACGACGTCGACCCGGGGCTTCGGCACGTCCGACGACGAGCACGGGCGCCGCATCGTGTCGGCCGAGTGCGGCGGCGCCCGCGTGTTCTCGGTCTACGTGCCCAACGGCCGTGCCCTCGACAACGAGTTCTACGCGGTGAAGCTGGCCTGGCTGGCCCGCCTGCGGGCCACGCTCGACCAGATGTGCCCGCCCGGCTCCTCGGTCGCGGTCTGCGGCGACTTCAACGTCGCGCCCGACGACGGCGACGTCTGGGATCCCGCCGCGTTCGTGGGCGCGACGCACGTCAGCGAGCCCGAGCGCGCCGCGCTGCGCGACGTCGAGGCCTGGGGCCTCGACGACGTCTTCCGGCGCTTCAACGAGCCCGGCACCTTCACGTGGTGGGACTACCGGGCGGGGGACTTCCACCAGGGCCGCGGCATGCGCATCGACCTGGTCCTGGTGAGCGACGACTTGGCCACGCGTGCCACGGCGCTTTCCGCGACCGCGACGCCCGCAAGGGGCAGAAGCCGTCGGACCATGCGCCCGTCGTGGTGGACTTCGCCGATCCTTGAGGGCCGACTGGCGGCGTTCACCGACGTGCCGATCGTCGTGGCGCCTTGGCCGTCGCCAAGAGCAGCAGCGCATGCTGCCACCGGTTCACTGTGCCGACTCCGCTTGGCCGTCGCCAAGAGCGGCATACGCCGCTCGGCCAAGCGCCGTCCGTCGTGTTCGGCACGCTTGGCCGTCGCCAAGAGCAGCAGCGCACGCTGCTGCTCGGCCAAGCGCCGTCGAACTGATCGGTGGTCGGGTTGCCCTGGCGACCGTCCTTACCGCAGGTCCAGCAAGAGGTCACGCAACGGCACGCCGTCGCAGATGGTGACGATCTTGTCGAAGTCCTCGGGGGTCAGCGACCGCTGCACCTCGGGCCAACTGCGGGCGCCGTCCCGCATGTAGGTCATGAAGATGTCCCAGATCGCCAGGCGCTTGCGCATCCGTTCGACCTCGAACTCGAGTGACGCGTAGTCGATGGCGTCGGGGCCGTCCTCGGGCTCTTCGGAGACTTCAGGAGCGGGGTGCCGAAGAGGTCGTGGCGCAGCCGCTCGAGCGCCGCATCAATCGAGCGAGCATCCGAGAGCGGGGCTATCCATCCCCATCTGCATCTGCTTCCTCCTCCACGGTCATCCGTCCCCCGAGGGTGCTCTGCGAGGAGAACACCCGTTTCAAAAGCATGCTGACAAACCCATACCCAGCGCTATAGATCCGTTCGTCACTATTCGGTCTCGACGAGTCTCTTTGTTGTCGACGCGTTGAGGTCGTTGTGCATGCGTTGTGGATCGGACCAACCGCCGCCGCAGCAGGGTCTAGAGCGGCACCTCGATGAGCGTCGGCCCTGCCTCGGCGAACCCCACCTCGAGCGCCGACGCCAGATCCTCGGCGTTCTCCACCCGCCGCGCCGGCACCCCCATGCCGCGGGCCAGGTGGCAGAAGTCGAGGTCGGGGTCCGTCAGGTCGAGCAGGCGACGCGAGAGCGGGCCCCCGCCGCCGGCGCCCACCCGGTGCAGCTCCATGTTCAAGATCGCGTAGCTCCGGTTGGAGAGGACGACCGTGGTCACGTTGAGCCCTTCGCGGGCCTGGGTCCACAGCGCCTGGGGCGTGTACATGGCGCTCCCGTCCGCCTCCAGGCAGAGCACCGGCCGGCCCGCTGCGGCCACGGCCGCGCCGGTGGCCATGGGGAGCCCGATCCCGATGGCGCCCCCCGTGAGCGTGAGCCAGTCATGCCGCGGCGCCCCCGCCGTCGCCGCCGCGACGAAGAGGCCCGACGTGTTGCCCTCGTCCACCACGACGGCGCCCGGCGGCAGCGTGGCGCCCACCGCGGCGGCCAGCGACTCTGCGCTGAGGGCGCCGGAGGGTCGGTCCGGCCGGGCCGAGGGCGCCAGCACCCCGGCGTCGTCCCGAGCCCCCACGACCTCCGCCAGGGCCTCCAGGGCCGCCACCGCATCCTCGCCGGGCCGCACCAGGGTGTGCACGGTGCAGCCCGCCGGGACGAGGTCGCTCGCCTTGTCGGGATAGGCGAAGAAGGAGACGGGGGGCCGGGCGTCGACCAGGACGAGCTGACGCACGCCGTCGAGCTGGGCCTGCGCCATCTCGGCCAGGTAGGCCAACCGCTCGACGGCCGGGACGCCCGCCCCCCGCTCCAGGTTGGCGGGGAACGTCTCGCCCAACAGCGCGGCACCGGTCGTCGTCGCCACCCGGCTGGCGGCCCGCAGGGCGTCGGCACGCAGTGCTGCCCCGCCGAGCAACAGCGCCGCCTTGTCGCCCGAGCGCAGCGCCTTGGCCACCTCCTCGACGGTGTCGGAGGGGACCACGGACGGCTGCCCCCGCGGCCGCGGCGGGACGGGGCCGGTGCTCGACTCCGACCACGACGCGTCCGCCGGCAGGACCAGCGTGGCGACGCGGCCCGGGGGACCCAGAGCGGCCGCCACCGCGTCGGCCGCGTCGCCGGCCACGTCGTCGGCCCGCGCCGTCGATCGGTACCACCCCGAGACCGCCCCGGCGATCGACGCGATGTCTGATTGGAGCGGAGCGTCGTAGCGGGCGTGGTACGTCGCGTGGTCACCCACGATGTTCACGACGGGTGTGCGGGCGCGCCGTGCGTTGTGGAGATTGGCGAGCCCGTTGCCGAGTCCGGGGCCGAGGTGGAGCAGCGTCGCCGCCGGCCGCCCCGCCACCCGGCCGTAACCGTCGGCCGCGCCTGTGACCACGCCCTCGAAGAGACACAGGACCCCGCGCAGGGCGGGCACGTCGTCGAGTGCGGCGACGAAGTGCATCTCGGAGGTCCCGGGATTGGCGAAGCACACGTCGACGCCGGCATCGACGAGTGTCGAGAGGAGGGCGCGGGCGCCGTTCACGCGGACTCTCCCGACCGCAGCACGCCGAGCACCCGGTCCGGCCCGAGGATCCCCCGGGGGTCGAAGATCCGCTTGATCGAGCGCATGAGGTCCAGCGACACCGGGTCCTGCATCTCGACGAAGTAGGGCAATTTCGCCGTGCCGATCCCGTGCTCGCCCGAGATGGCGCCTCCGGCGGCCAGTGCCAGCTCGAAGCTGGCGTGCAGGAGAGCGTGCCGCCGTTCGTCGTCGGGCTGGAAGACCGTGATGTGGACGTTGCCGTCACCGATGTGCCCGCAACCGGTGACGAAGGCGCCGTGCTCCTGCGCCAGCAGCGCCACCTGGGCCAGGTAGTCGGGAATGGTCGCCCGCGGGAGCACGGCGTCGATCAGATCGTCGCAGCCGGCCGCCTTGCCGACGAAGAACGCCCGCTCCCGGGCGGCGATGAGCCGGGCCCCCGACGTGGCAGGTAGCACGTAGACGTCGAGCGCCCCCAGCTCGTCGAGCAGCGTGCCGAGGCGTTCGACGTCCTCGGCCACGCGGCCGGCCTCCATGCCCTCGAGGACCACGACGAGGTAGGCCAGGGTGGCCGCCTGCACCTCGTCGGGGACGCCGAGGTCGAGGCCCGCCGCCTGGGTGATGCCGCCCATCACCATCACGTCGACGTACTCGAGGATGGAGGGGTCGATGCCGCTGTTGACGATGTGGGGCACGGCCTGGGCCACCTGGGCCAGGGTGGCGAAGGGGGCCAGGACGGTGGACGACGCGGTGAAGCGGGGCCGGGCCTTCACCGTGACCTCGGTCGTGATGGCGAGAGTGCCTTCCGAGCCGATGAGCAGCTGAGTCAGGTCGTAACCACTCGAGCACTTGACGAACTTGCCTCCGGTGCGCAGCACGGTGCCGTCAGCCAGCACCACCTCGAGCCCCAGGACGTGATGGCGCGTCACCCCGTAGCGAACGGCGCGCATGCCGCCGGCGTTGGTCGCCACGTTCCCGCCGAGTGAGCCGCTCTGCTCTCCGGGGGAGACCGGGTAGATGAGCCCGACCGTCGCGAGCTCGCCGTTGAGCTGCTCGAGGGTCACGCCAGGCTCGACGACGGCGACCTGGTTCTCGGTGTCGATCTCGCGGATCCGCTTCATGCGGTCGAAGGCCAGCAAGATGCCGTCCGCGACGGGGACGGCTGCGCCCGAGAGGCCGGTGCCGCTGCCGCGGGCGACGACCGGCACCCTGTGCTCGTTCGCCAGCCGCAGGACCTCGGACACCTCGTCGGTCGATCCGGGGAGCACCAGGGCCAGGGGGACCACCGGCACCGTGGTGAGTGCCTCGTCGTGGGTGTAGTCCGCGTGGATGGAGTCGCCGGCGACGACATGGTTCTCGCCGACGGCCTTGCGCAGCTGTTCCAGGAGCTCCGACATGAGACACGCCACCTCGGATCGAGCGGACGCACCGACCCTACCGGGCCCTACTCGCCCGTGTCCGTCCCCTCGGCGAGCCGGGCCCGCAGTTCGGCCACCCGCGCCGAGACCTCCGCCGCCGCGGTGGGCGCCGCCTCCTTCTCGAGCTGTGCGATCGTCCGCTCGATGGGCGCCAGCCACGGGCTCGGCCCGTGCGCCGCACCACCTCGGGCCACCTCGTCGGCGGAGCGTTCGAACCAGCTGCACCACAGCTCCTCCTCGGAGCGGGTCAGCGCCACGTAGAGGAGTCGCCGCTCCTCGTCGATGGCGGCGGGTGTCTGGGCCGAGGCGATGGGCATGAGCGCGGCGCCGAGCCCGAGCACGATGACCGTCTGCCACTGCAGTCCCTTGGCGCGGTGGAAGGTCGTGAGCACCACGCGGTCCCGGTCGGCCGGGTCCGCCCAGGGGGTGACCTCCTCCTCGTCGCGGTCCTGGCCCCGTCGGGCGCCGTCGGCCCGCAGGTCAGATGCCGGGCCGAGGTCCGCCCCCGCGATCATGCTCGGCACCCGCGCCGCGTCCATGGCCGCCTGCACCCCGACCAGCTGCGCGTTGGTCCGCGTCAGCACGGCGATGCTCGACCAGGATCGCCCAGGCGTGCGCGACAGCTTCGCCCGTTGCGCCGCCCAGGTCGCCTCGTCGTCGTTGCTGGCGTGCGACACGACCGTGGGCACCGGCCCGTCGACGCGGGTCGTGCGTGGCGCCACCACCTCGCCGGCACCGCCGAAGGCGCCGCCCTCTCGTAGCACCGCCGTCGCCACCGCCACCACCTGCGGCGTGCAGCGGTGGTTCTCGTCGAGGCGGATCACCGAGGTCCCCGGGAGGATCTCGGGCAGCCGGTCGAGCAGGGTCGGATCGGCCCCGTTGAAGCCGTAGACCGACTGGTTGGGGTCCCCCACCACGAAGAGGTCGGGCTCGTCGGCCAGCATGGCGGTCAGCAGGCGGAACTGCGCCGGGTTCACGTCCTGCATCTCGTCGACGAAGAGGTGTCGGGTGCGCCAGCGGATGGAGTCGGCGAACTCGCTGTCGCCGGCCAGCGCGTCGGCGCAGGCGACGATCAGGTCGTCGAAGTCGAGCAGCCGCCGGCGGGCCCGCTCCGCCTCGTAGCGCGCGTAGGCGTCCGCCACCTGTTCGGCGCTCATGCCGCTGCGCCGCCGCTGGCGCCGCGCCTCGGCTTCGTAGCGCTCGGGCGGGACGAGGCGCGCCTTGGCCCAGCCGATCTCGGCGTCGAGGGCGCGGGTCCGACGGGGATCGCCGGTGGTCACGTCGGCCAACAGGCGCCGACGGTCCGGCAGGAGCTGGGGGAGCGGGCGCCTCCGCAGCTCGCGTTGCTCGCGCAGGAGGCCGAGCGCCGTGCGGTGGAACGTGCCCGCCTTCACCCCCGAGACGCCCAGCGAGTACAGGCGGGTCCGCAGTTCGTCGGCCGCCTTGCGACTGAACGTGGTCACCAAGGTGCGGTCGGGCTCGATCGAGCCCTCGCGCACCCGGCGCGCCACTCGCAACGTCAGCACCCTGGTCTTGCCGGCCCCGGCCCCGGCGACAACGCAGAGCAGCGGATCGTCGGACTCGACGGCCTCGCGCTGGGCCGTCGTGAGGCGGCTCGCGCCCGGGAGGGCCTCCCACGCGTCGCGCTCCAAGCCCTCGAACGTCATGACCACACTCCGCACGGTACACAAGGGGTGCTCGCAGCACCCGCCGGACGTGCGCCTATCGTGGCCCACCGGGGCCGGGGGCGCCCGCCGCTGGTGGAGGAGGGAGGCAGATGGTCGAGCTGGACCGGGAGTGCGAGGTGGTCGTGATCGGCGCGGGCTACTCGGGCCTGGCCGCCGCCCGCCACCTGGCCCGGGCGGGTGTCGAGGTGCTGGTGCTCGAGGCCCGCCACCGCGTCGGCGGACGCTCCTTCACCGACGTGACGGCGTCCGGGTTCACCGTCGACCGCGGCGGACAGTGGATCGGCCCCACCCAAGACCACCTGTCCGCTCTCGCCGCCGAGCTGGGCGTCGCCATCTTCCCCACCTACACCACCGGGCAGGGCGTCGAGCTGCGCGAGGGGAAGCGGGAGCTCTACGTCGGGCAGATCCCCACCTCGGACCGGCACGGCGCCGCCGACGGTATCGCCTGCCTGCTCGATCTCGACCTGGCCGCCTTCGAGGTACCACTCGACGCGCCCTGGGACGCCGCCGGCGCCGCCGGCCTCGATGCGCAGACGCTCGCCACCTGGTTCGACACCCACCTCGAATCGCCGACCGCACGCGCCGTCCTGGAGGTGGCGGTCAAGGCCATCTTCGGCACCGGCCCCGGCGAGCTCTCACTGCTGTTCACCATGTTCTATCTGCACGCCGGCGGCGGCCTCGCCAACCTCGCCCGCACGACCGGCGGCGCGCAGGAGGGGCGCTTCGCCGGCGGCTCCCAGCAATTGGCCGAGGGCATGGCAGGCGAGCTGGGGGAGCGGGTCGTGCTCGGCGCGCCCGTGGAGACGATCGCTCACGGCTCGGACCACGTCGCCGTGGGCGCGCGCCACGTCGCACCCGGAGCCGACCCGGCCGACCCCGCGGCCACGCATCGCGCGCTGCGGGTGCGCGCCCGACGCGCCGTCGTCGCCATGTCGCCCGCGCTGTGCGGGCGGCTCACCTACGTGCCGGCGCTGCCGGGGCGGCGGGACCAGCTCTGCCAGCGCATGCCCATGGGCGCCGTGACCAAGGTCCACGTGCTCTACGACGAGCCTTTCTGGCGTGACGAAGGGCTCAACGGTCAGATCGTCGCCCCCGGCGGGGTCATGGAGAGCACCTTCGACGACTCGCCCGAGGACGGTTCGCACGGCGCCGTCGTCGGCTTCATCGCCGGCGACGACTGCCGGCGTATGGAGGCCGCCGGTCCCGAGACCCGCCGGGATGCGGTGCTGGCCGACCTCGAGCGTGCGTTTGGCCCGCGGGCGCGCACGCCGGTCGAGATCGTCGAGCAGCACTGGCCGGCCGAGCCCTTCACCCGCGGCGGACCCGTCGCCGTGAGCGCCCCCGGTGCGCTCACGGCCCTGGGGCCCGCCCTCCGCGCGCCGGTCGGCCCGCTGCACTGGGCGGGCACGGAGACGGCGACCACCTGGTGCGGCTACCTCGACGGGGCGCTCTCGGCGGGGCTCCGGGCCGCCGAGGAGGTGCTGCACGCGCTGAAGGGGGAGCCGGTTGGCCTCGACTGAGGAGCTGCTCGAGGCGTACGCCGAGTGGCGCACCCGCAGCAACGCGAACCCGCGTCTGACCAAGATGGTGCGGGGCTGGGATCGCGTCATCCGGTTCACCACCACGGACACCGCGCAGAGCTACACGATGCACGTGCAGGACCAGCGGCTCTCCGAGCTCGCCGTGGGCCACGAGGGTCGGCCCGACGTCGTCGTGACCGGCAACAGCGAGGACTTCTGCGACATGTTCTGGGGTGACCTCAACCCCTCGGAGAAGTACATGTCCGGCGAGATCACGCTGTTGGGCTCTCAGCAGGACGTCATGCGGATCGACGCCATCTCCATGGTGGCCTTCCTCGATACCTGAACGACCCGCGACCGTGACCGACGCCGCGCTTGCGTCCCGGGCCTCGCTGCGCCGTGCGCTGGGCCTGCGCACCGTCGTCACCACTTCGACCGGGCTGGCCTTCGCCGCCCTGGAGTACCTGGCCGCCGCAGGTCTGGTGGCCTACGTGGGAGGCGACTCCGCCTACATCCCCATCATCGTCGCCGGAGTCCTCGCCCTGGTGGCCTACGGCTTCTTCGGCGAGCTGAACGGGATGTTCCCGACCGCGGCCGCCATTCGCATCTACATGAAGCGAGCGATGGACGACCGCGCCGCGCTCACCATCACCTTCACCTACATGACGACGATCGTGCTCGTCATCGCCGCCGACGCTTTCATCGTCGGCAGCGCGCTCGCCCACGCGTTCGGCGAGCCGGCCTGGGTCGCCTCCATCTGGATCGTCGGGCTGCTCGCCGTGGCCGTGGTCACCAACCTCCGCGGCATCACCCTGGCCGGCCTCCTCCAGGACCTGGCCACCTCCGTCGTGGTGGTGGCGACGCTGGTCATCGGCCTGCTCGCCCTGGTGCAGAGCGGCCACGGCCTCCATACCCCCTTTCAGCCGCTGCACGGGCACAGCCCCGGCAACTTCGTCGAGGCGATCGCGCTCGGGGTGTTCCTCTACAGCGCGTTCGAATGGGTGACGACGAGCGCCGAGGAGGTGCGCAAGCCGGAGTCGATCAACCGCGGCATGCTGATCGCCATCGCGATCCTCTGTGTCGTTTGCTCGGTCGCCACCGTCGCTATGAGCCACACCCTGACCCACAACGAGCTCACCTCGGCCTACCCGCAGCTCTACCTCGGCATCGCAGCCGTCGGGCACTCGGGGCTGTGGGTGATGGCGGCGGTCACCGCGGTGACCGCGCTCAACACCTTCAACGGAGGCTTCATCACGGCGTCGCGCTTCATCTACGGCACCGCCCACGAGGGCTCGCTGCCCCGCCAACTCGCCCAACTGAACGACCGCGCCGTGCCATGGGTGCCCGTCGTTGTGCTCGGCGTGGTGTCCGCCGTCGTGGCGCTGATCGTCGCCGTCACCCACGCCTGGCAGGTCCTCGTCGCCGTGGGGGCGGCACTCGAGGCGATGATCTACGGCGTGGCGGGCTTTTGCGCCCTGAGGTTGCGCACGCGCCAGCCCGACACCCCACGCTCCTTCCGGGTCCGCGGGCTGGCCCTCCTCGGGCCGCTCGGCATCGTGGTGTTCGGCGTGCTGGCGCTCACGGCGTCGGTCTCGGTGCAGAATCGCTTCGATCCCGCTCCCCTCGTCATCATCGTCGTGGCCGCCGCGCTGAGCGCGTTCTACGTCCTGCGAGTGCTCCCCGGCAGCAAGGAGCGAGAACGCGGCGCGCCGGGCCGCCCGGCCCCGTCGCCGCCCGCTTGGATGACCGCCAGGGACGTTCCGCCCTCGTCCCGGCAGGGCGACTTCGTCTCCCGCCCGATGCCCGGCTGGGTGGCGCGCCGGATCGTCAGGGCTCCGGGACCACCCGGTGGGTCCGCAGCATCCGGCGCCACGCGTGGCGGGACCGGGCCAGGGTCACGAGCTCCTCGAGGACGGCGCGGAAGGGAAGGCCCTCCGCCTCCCAGAGCATGGGGAACATGGAGATCGGGGTGAAGCCCGGCATGGTGTTGACCTCGTTGACCACGATCTCGTCGTCGTCGGCCAAGAAGAGGTCGACGCGGGCCAGCCCTTCCACCCGCAAGGCGCGGTAGGCGGCCGACGCCAAGCGCTGGGCGTGGGCCAGCTGGGTCTCTGTGAGGTCGGTGGGCGCGATGGTCTCGGCGGTTCCCAGCAGGTACTTGTCGTCGTAGTCGTAGAATTCCCGACTGGCGATGATCTCGCCGGCGAGCGACACACGGACGTCTTCGTTGCCCATGAGCGCGAGCTCGAGCTCCCGGCCGTGGACGAATTCCTCGAGGATCACGTGATCGTCGAACTCGAGCGCCGAGAGCACGGCGTCGCCCAGACCCGCCGCGTCGTGGACCTTGGCGACACCGATGGACGACCCGAGGTTGGCCGGCTTCACGAAGATGGGCAGCCCGAGCGCCGCCATCGCCTCTTCCATCGCCCCGGCCGACCACGCGGAGCGGGCCACCACCCGCCACGCCGCGACTGGCAGACCGTGGTCGTGCAACACGGCCTTGGCGATCCCCTTGTCCATGCAGATCGCGGAGGAGAGCACACCGGCTCCGACGTAGGGGATCTGCAGTGTCTCGAGGTGTCCTTGGATCACGCCGTCCTCGCCGAAGGGGCCGTGGAGCACCGGGAACACGACGGCACCGGGTGGCAAGGCGTTGTCGAGGTGTGCCAGCGCCGTGTCGGGATGATGGTGGACCAGGTCGTCGGGGGAGGTCGAGCGCGTCGGGCTCGTCGATGTCGGCAAGCGCCCGTCCTGCGTCGACGAACCGCTTGTCGTGCGTGACTCCGATCGCCTTCACCACGAACCCCGCCTCGAGCGCGGTGCGCACGATGCGGCGCGCCGAGATGCAGGACACCTCGTGCTCCGCCGACGGGCCCCCATAGACGACGGCCAGCACTCCCGGATCAGGCATCGACCGAGGCTACAATCGACCGCGAGGGCATGCGTGCGATTCTCTACCTCTGAACTCGCCGCCCGGCTCGGTGGGGAGCTGGTCGGGCCCGACGTCGACGTCGAGGGTGCCAGCATCGACTCGAGGACCTTGGCGCCCGGACAGCTGTACGTGCCGATCGTGGCCGAGCGCGATGGACACGAGTTCATTCCCGCTGCCCTCGCAGCCGGGGCGCCGGCGTACCTGTGTGCACGCCAGCCGCGGGGGGCAACCGCCATCACCGTCCCCGACACCACCGCCGCACTGATGCGCCTGGGGCGGATCGCGCGCGAACGCCTCGATGCCGGCGGCACCATCGGGATCACCGGTTCGGTGGGCAAGACGACCACGAAGGACCTCGTGCATGCCTGCCTGGCGTCGTCCTTTCGGACGTCGGCCAGCGAGCGTTCCTTCAACAACGAGTTGGGCCTCCCCCTCACGCTCCTCAATGCGCCCGACGACGCACGGTGGGTCGTCCTCGAGATGGGCGCCCGTGACACCGGGCACATCAGCCGTCTGGCCGAGGTGGCCCGCCCGGTGGTCGGGATCGTGACCAGCGTGGCCATGGCCCACATCGAGTACTTCGGCGACCTCGACGGGGTGGCGCGGGCGAAGGGCGAGCTCGTGAGGGCATTGCCCGCCTCCGGTGTTGCCGTCTTGAACTTCGACGATCGCCGCGTGGCCGCCATGGCCGAGCGCAGCCCGTGCCCGGTGGTGGGCTACGCCGTGGACGTGGACGCGGAGGTGCGGGCCGAGGGGGTCGCGCTCGGCAACGACCTGCGACCGAGTTTCCGGCTCACGACACCATGGGGGAAGGGCGAGGTCCGGCTGGCCCTGTGCGGAGCCCAGCAGGTCCCCAATGCGCTCGCGGCGGCTTCGGCGGCGCTGTGGTGCGGCGTCCCCTTCGACGGTGTGGTGTCCGCCCTCGCCTCGGTGACCGGCTCCCCGCTCCGCATGGAGGTGCACGACGTCCCGGACGGACCCGTCCTCGTGGTGGACTGCTACAACGCCAACCCGGCGTCGACCGAGGCGGCGCTGCGCGCGCTGGGGACGCTGGGCGGGCGAAGGAAGGTCGCGCTGCTCGGGCTCATGGCCGAGCTCGGCGCCGAGAGCGAGGCGGAGCACCAGCGCACGGCGCGGTTCGCCGAGGAGCTGGGGATCGAGGTCGTGGGCTACCAGACCGGCCTCTACGGCTCGGCCCAGGTGCTCGGCGCAGACGACGCCGTTGCGCTGATGGAGACGTTCGGGCCCGGGGACGCGCTCCTCGTGAAGGGCAGCCGGGTGGCGCGCCTCGAAGACGTGGTGCGCGCGTACGGAGCAGCAACCGGAGTTCAGTCTTTGGCGGCCGACGCGTAGCGCGGCCGCTCGCCGTCGGGGTTCACCGCCACGAGGAAGCGCCGGCTGAGCTCACCGTAGAGTGACTCGGTGCGCGGCGAGGGCGAGCTGCCCGGATCGAGGGCATCGACCCTTCGCTGGCACTCGCGCCATTCGAGGCGGAGCCGGTCCGCGTCTCCCTCGGCCGCCGCCAGCTCCATGGCGGCCCGGGAGAGTGCCTCGCTGTAAGGCTCGACCAGACGTGCCCGCTCCAGGCCCCAGCGCGCCAGATCGTGGCGACCGGAATCGGACGCCAGCGCGGCGAGGGTGCAGGCGGCGTCGACGAGCACGGCCGTGATGCGCCCGCCGTGGCCCTCGGCCTCCCACCACGAGTAGCCGGACAGCGCGTTGGCGAGCGGCTCGCCCTCGACCAGGTCGAGCGCGGCGCGGAGGTAGGCGATGGCCAGGTCTCCCTCGCCCCGTGCCTTCCCCTCTGCGGCCAGGGCGATGGCTCGGTGCACGTCGACGGTCACCAGGGGTGAGACCTGGTATAGACCATTGCGGGTGCCGACAGGAAAGAGGAGCGCGCCGTCCTCGTCGGCTCCCATCGCGCGCCGGGCCGCGTACGCCGTGTTGAACAGCGTCTTGGACGCGGCGTCCGCATCAGAGGACCCGAGCACACGCGTGCGCAACCGGTCGCTCGTGATGACGTCGGGGTGGTGCAGGGCCAGGTAGGCGACGAGCTCGACCGCCCGGCGGGCCCGGTTCGGGGGCAACTCCTCGTTGAGCCCCTCCAAGCGCGGCGTCATGGTCAAGAGCCGCACCTCGACGGGTCCCGGGGTCACGAACGCAGCAGAGGCGGCCGGTCGGGGTCGGGCTGCGCGTGCCGGCACGGCTGCCTCCTCGGTTTGGGGCCACGGCGCCGGGGGACACGTCAGCAGCTCCTCGAGCTGCTGAGCCGTCTCGGCCGACTGGAGATGGGGACGCACGACCCGGCCCATCGGGTGGAGGGTGGCCCCCTGGCGGTCGACCAGGATCGTCAGGTCACTGGCGGCGACCGCAGCCGTGGTGACGACGGCGGCGCGTCGCGCCGCACCCGGCGCGAGCGAGGCCGGGTCTCCGAAGAAGAGAAGGTGCCGGGCGACCGAGGGATCCGCACCCGCCTCGGAGCGGAGCTGCGGGTCGTCCGGATCCTCGGCCACCAGAATCGTGTCGGCCCATGCCCACGCGCCCACGGCCGCGCGCGCCGCCCGCCAGAGCGATGCGGCCGACTCTCCGAGGAACGGCAGCACGTGGCCCGGTCCGAGCGGGACCAGCCACGTGCCCGCTTCGTCGTCCCCGACGGGAAGGACGATGGGACAGTAGGGGAGGAAGGGTTCCTGCCCGTCGAGCGTGGCGTGGTCCACGTGCCACGCGGCGCCATCGCCGACCGCAGCGAATCCCTCGGGCGTGTCCACCTGCGGCCGGGTGAGCCAGAAGGAGACGCCCGACGGCGACACGCAGATGGCGCGGATGGCGGGGCCGGCTCGGCCCTGCAGCGTCCGGGCCAGCAGACAGTTGGCGGCTTCGAACGACGCCAGGCCCGGCATGCCGTCGAAGCGGTGCAGGAGGGTCGCCACATCCACGGCTGCCTCGGACAGCGAACCTCCAAGGTCCAGGTCTTCCGTGAACCGGCTGCCCCGCCGGCGGATTCTGGCGCGACGGGCGAGCGCCGCACAGGCGAGCGAGCCCGTACCGAGGGCGACGAGTTCTGGCAAGTGTGGCGTCGGGTCCCGGGGCGGACCGGGTGCCCGGCGGCGTCCCGATGGCTCGTGCGCCCCACGCGCATCGACGGGAAGGAGCAGGGACCAACCCGGCTCGACGTGATCCGGGTCGACGAACCGTGAGCCGCCGGACACGTCCCGGCCCAGGTTGAGCGCTGCGAGCGCCGTCCACTGCGCCCCGTCGGCCAGGCAATCGTCCGCGATGCTCCAGAGCGTGTCCCCGGGCCGGACGACGTAGGCCGCCGCCGCGGATGTCGGATGTGGCGTGGCCGCCGCGGACGGCCGAAGTGGCATGGCCGCCGCGGACGGCCGAAGTGGCGTGGCCGCCGCGGACGGCCGAAGTGGCGTGGCCGCCGCGTCGAGGTGGCGTGCGACGACGCCAGGCGTCTCGCCCCCTGTCGGCACGCTGGCGCCCGCGCTCGACGAGAGTGCGAGGGATGCGCCCATGCTGGTGAGCGCCAGCACCCCGACGGCAATCCGGGCTGCCACACGGTCCACGACGGAGGTGCCGCCCGGCGCCCCGACCTCTCCGCTCCGGACGTGGACCACGACGCCGCGCACCAGTTGGGCACAGCACGCGGCCCAGGCCACCCACGCGGCCAGGGTCAGGACGCACAGCGCGTCGCGCGGTTGGGAACGCCACGCGTGGCCGAGGCCGCCCGACAAGGGGTTGCCGACGACGACGACGAGCACGGCCGGCACGGCGGTGAAGGCCAGCAGCGCGGCGACGGCAGCGCCTGCGACGTCGAGGATCGTGCGCGGACGCCTGCGTTCGCCGCCCTCAACCACCGGCAGGACCGATCGTGATCGTGTAGGTCAGTGACGCGGATTCCGAGGACGGCTCGTTGACGGCTGCCAGGCAACTCCCACGCGCGTCGGGGAGGGACGCCGCCATGGCGGACGTCCCGCCGACGCTCTCGCTCCCGTTGGGGCAGGTGACCTCCATGGTCAGGTAGGTGGCGCCCGACCACAGCACCGAGATCTCCATGGCGCCGGTCCCGGTGAACCCGTAGGAGTTCGAGGTCTGCAGCGGCGGGTCGATGTAGCCCTGCGTCTGGGTCCGGTCGGCGGGCACCGACGCGCCGGCACTCGTCGTGGTGGTGGTCGGCGGCACCGTCGTCGTGGTCGCGACCGGGGCCGGGGCGGGCGGCGTGGTCACCGTGGCGCCGAACGTGGGGGTGGAGAGCAAGGAGGTGCCGGACGCGACCTCGTCCGGACTTGATGCAGGGGCCAACGTCGTCGTGGTGGTGGTCATCGTCGTCGTGGCGGTCGTCTGCGGCGCGTGGGTGCTCGCGGGTGCCCCGGCGTCACCGGCGCCGGCCGGTCGACCGGAACGACTGGTCGGTGCGCTCGCCAGCGCCCGACCGTGTCGGCTTGCCCGCGGCCCGTTGCCGGCGGTCGCGACGAGGAGTGCCATCAACGCCAGCGACACGGCCAGGATCACCCACCAGTTGGGGCGGCCTCGAGCCACCGGCGAGCGCAAACCCTCCCTGGTGTCGGGCCTTCCACCAGCCACGGGCACACCATAGGCACGCCCCACTCCCGCCGCTCCGGGTGGTCAGGCGCACAGGCGCCGCTGGCCCCGGTCCCGGCGGGCGTAGAGGGCACGGCGATCGCGTCCGGTCAGGGCGGCCAACTCGGCCATCGAATAGCCCAGGACGTGGTGGGCGTAGAGGACCTGGACGTCCTCGCGGCGCATGCCGTCGCGGTGCAGCTCGATGAGGAGACGAGCCAGCTCCTCGAGGTCCGTCTCGGTAGGCGCGGATCTCTCGTGCGCCACCTCGGGGCCCAACTGGATGGAGCGTCCGCCGAGCTCCTTCGAGCGGAAGAGCTGGCGCCGCAGACGGCAGCGAATGGCGGAGAGCAGATCGAGCGCGGCGTAGGGACGGTCCTGCCCCGACCATTCCCGCAGGACGAGCCACGCGGTCGACAACAGCTCTGCGAAGAACTCCTCGCCGTCCCGCCACTCCCCGCCCCGTCCCCACTGCAGCTTCCCCGCCACGACGACCAGGCCCGGGAGCAAAACCTGCACGAGCATGCGGCTGATGAAGGGGTCGGCGTCCGCTTCGCGAAGCAGCACCCTGACGAGGCGGGCCGCCCGCTCCCGCTGGACGCGGCCCGAGGCCCGTCGCATGTGGTCGACGAGGTCGCATGGGGTGGGGCAGGGCGCCGCCCGGGCGTCGGGACCGAGCACGAGCAGCGACAGGCCCGGGTCACGGCGGGCGACGTCCCGGAGAACGCGGACGGCGACGCGGGACCGGCCGATCGACTGCCACTCGGCATTCATCTGGTCGATGAGGGCGACACGTTGCTTCGACGCGTTGGTGGCCATGACGCCACGGTGGCGAACGGCTCTCCCCCGATCGCTCCCACCGCGGCCGGATCGGCCGATGTGCCTGCCGGAAAGGGCGACGGCGCAGGCCGGCGATAGTGTGCCGCCGATGGACATCGACGAGTTCTACGAAGCCGACCCACGCCGGCGGGCCTCCGCCGAGCTCGAGCTGGGCACCGAGTGGCTGGACAAGGACGGGGTGCGGCACGAGCTGAACTACGTGGAGGACACCGGCGAGCTCTACGTCCTGCGGGAACCCGCGCCGCACGTCACCGAGGACCCCTTCGGCGGCCTGCACGTCTCGGCGCCCCCCGGGTATGAGGACAAGATGACGGTGCACGTCATCGCCAAGGTCGACTCGGTGGACGACCTCCACCGCATCCTCGACGGCTGGCAGGAGGCCATGCAAGGCGAGCACGGCGCAGACTGGCTGGGCCAGCGGCTCCGGGAGGCCGGCGTCGCGGTGGGCCCATCGGGTGACCCCATCGCCGATTGACGCTCAGACGGGCGGGTCCAGGTCGAGCATCTTGGCCAGCAGTTGGGTCGCGAGGTTGTCCGTCGCCATACCGCTCTCCTGGTCCATCATGTTGCCCTCGAACGCGAGGCCGGCGAGCCGGTACATGACGATGGCGAAGCGGAAGCCGGAGAACACCTCGTAGAAGAAGATGTCCTTCATCGGTCTGCCCATGAGCTCGGAGTAGTGCTCGACGGTGTCCTCGTGGGACCCGAATCCGGGCGGGCGGTCGACGCCCAGGCCCTCGGCGAACTGGCGGTCGAAGTAGAGCCACCAGCCCAGGTCGAGCTCGGGCTGGGCCAGGGAGGCCATCTCCCAGTCGAGCACGGCCGCAGCGCGAAAGTCGTCCCAGATGATGTTGCCGATGCGGCTGTCGCCCCAGCTGATGACGACGTCGCCCTTCTCGGCCGGCTGGTGCTTCACGAGCCACTGCCAGGTCGACTCGATCACCGGCACCGTCTCCCCCTGGGTGGCCCAGTCGAGAAAGTCCCGGTAGTAGGACATCTGCTGCTCGAGCCCGGGCTTGCCGCGAGCCGGGCTCCCGAGCCACTCCAGGCCGAGGGACCGCCAGTCGGTCCGGTGCACCGCCGCCAGCGCCTCGATCCCGCTCCACCACATGCGCTCCTGCTGCTCGGGCGTCGCCTCCATCACCCAGCCCCCCAGGGTGTAGGGGATGCTGTCGGAGGGCACCAGCCCCTCGACGTGGTCCATGGTGAAGAACGGGACCCCGAGGTACTGCGGGTCGTCCTCGTAGGGGCCGAGCGGAGGCAACGGGACCGTGGAGCCCCCGTCGGCCAGGGCGCGCATCGCCCGGTACTGGGTGGAGAACTGGGCGTCCAAGAACAGGAGGTGCCTGGTCGGCGCCACCCGGACCACGAGGCGGCGCTCCGCCCCGTCGGCCGTGCGTGTCCGGCACAGGATGGTCTCGTTGGAGAAGCCGTTGGCGGCGGGCGCCTGGACGTCGAAGACCTCGGGGGCTGCCCCGTCGTCGGACTTGGTGGCCAGCCAGCGTGAGAGGGTGGCGGCCACCTCGTCGGGGTTGCGCTGGCTGAGGTCGGGCACGGGGCCGAACTCTAGTGACGGCGGCGCCCGAGCGGGTGGGCGAGAGCGGCGGGGTCGGTTCTTCGGCCCCGGAGAGGGCGGCGGTAACGTCGCCCGCGTGCTGGTCGTGATGGACCTGACCGAGGCGAGGGTGCACCTGCGTGACCCCGAGCACTTCACCCGCCTCGCAGTGGCGGTCGATGGCGTGGGTGACCTCGAGGCGCTGGTGGACCGGTCCGGGATCGGGCGGCTCCGGCCGGACGGGGCGCACCTGGTGGTCGATCCGGTTGCCCTGCGCGCGCTGGCCGGGCCCGCCGCCACCGCCGAGTGGGACGAGGGCTTGGCCGGCATGGTCGCGTACGCCGCCGGAAGGGGCTGGGTGGAGAACGATGGCGGCCTCGTGGCCCACGTCGAAGGTCGCGACGAAACGGGCTGAGGCGGCGGCGTGACCGTGCCGGTCGCGGGCGGGCGCAGCTAGCCTTGGGACGCCGCCCGGCGCACCGGCGGCGGGGGCGCCCGCCCCCTCGACTCTTGGGGAGGACGAATGGCCGTTCGGGACTACGACCGCTTGTTCATCGGCGGCGACTGGGTGGCGCCGGAGGGCACCGACACCATCGGCGTGGTCTCGCCGGTGACCGAGGAGGTGATCGCCCGGGTGCCCGACGGCACCGAGGCCGACATCGACAAGGCCGTCGCGGCGGCTCGAACGGCCTTCGACCACGGCCCCTGGCCGCGCATGACGCCGGCCGAACGGGCCGGCGTCCTCTCGGCCGTCGCGGCGCAGGTGACGGCGGAAATGGGCGACCTGGCGGAGATCATCACGCGGGAGATGGGATCGCCCATCACCTTCTCCACGATGGGCCAGGTGCTCGCGCCCTCCATGGTCTTCGGCTACTACGCCGACCTGGCCACGTCGTACGCCTTCGACGAGGTGCGCGCCGGCCTGCTGAACCCGCAGGTCCTGGTGACCAAGGAGCCCGTCGGCGTCGTCGGCGCCATCGCCCCGTGGAACGTGCCGCTCTTCATCGCCGCCGCCAAGCTGGCACCCTCGCTGGCCGCCGGCTGCACGGTCGTCTTCAAGCCGGCGCCCGAGACGCCCCTCGACGCCTTCCGGCTGGCCGAGATCTTCGCCGAGGCCGGGCTGCCCAAGGGCGTCCTCTCCGTCGTGCCGGCCGGGCGTGAGGTGGGAGAGCACCTGGTGACCCACCCGGGCGTGGACAAGATCTCGTTCACCGGCTCGGCGGTGGGGGGGAAGCGCATCGGCGGCCTGTGCGGTGAGCGCCTGAAGCGCTGCACGCTCGAGCTGGGCGGCAAGTCTGCCGCCATCATCCTCGACGACGCCGATCTGGCGACCACCATCCCCACGCTGATGCCGAACGCCATCATGAACAACGGGCAGGCCTGCCTGGCGCAGACCCGGATCCTGGCGCCGCGCTCGCGCTACGCCGAGGTCGTCGACGCCGTGGTGTCGGGGGCGGCCGCCCTCAAGGTGGGCGACCCCCTCGACCCCGCCACCGAGGTCGGCCCGGTCGTGGCCGAGCGGCAGCGGAGCCGGATCGAGGGGTATCTCGACAGCGGGCGCGAAGAGGGCGCCACGGTGGCGCTCGGCGGCGGGCGCCCGTCGGGGACCGGGTTCTCCAAGGGCTGGTACGTCGAGCCGACCGTGTTCTCCGACGTGGACAACAAGATGAGGATCGCCCAAGAGGAGATCTTCGGCCCGGTGCTCGTCGTGATCCCCTACGACGGTGACGAACAGGCGGTCGAGATCGCCAACGACTCGAACTACGGGCTGTGCGGCTCGGTGTGGACGGCGGACAACGACCGCGGGCTCGGGGTGGCTCGTCGGGTGCGCACCGGCACCTACATGCTCAATTCGCAGGCACCCTTGGACTTCTCCTCGCCGTTCGGCGGCTTCAAGGAGTCGGGCGTGGGGCGGGAGTTCGGCCCCGAGGGGCTGGAGACCTTCTTGGAGATGAAGTCCATCACCCTTCCTGCCGGCTACACCCCGGGGGACTGAGGAGCAGACGCCGGAGAGGTCCGGGGCGGTCAGGACGACGTCGAGGGCGTGGCCGCTGACGACGGCGAGACGTAGCCGGACAGGGGCGCGCCATGCCCCTTCACGTCCGCGTCGGCCTGGTGGTCCCCAATCTCGACCACGCTGTAGCCGGTGCGGTCGCCGTCGCCGTTGACGACGTCCGGAGCCGACGCGTCACCGGTCGCCGCCGTGACGACGGCCACGTGCACCGCGGTGACCGCCGCCGTGTCGAGCCCGTAGACGGCGACGTCACCCGGCTGCGGCGCGTAGCCCGAGCCCACCGGGTGCCATGTGCCGTGGTCCATCCCCCACACGTAGAAGCTCGCCGAGTCGGAGTTGAGGTACCCCGGGGCCAGCTGGTAGTCGACCAGGGCGCCGGCCTGCTTCCACACCCAGGCCGCGAAGTCCGCGCACCACTCCTCATCGAGGTTGTCGTTGCCACAGTCGTCGATGCCGGCGTTCCAATAGGCGCTGAACTTGTTGCAATAGGTGTCGGAGGGGTCGGTGCGGTACCCCACCTGTGCCTCGGCGATGGCGACGATGCGGGCCCGCATCGGACTGAGGCCCGGACCCCGATCCAGGTAGGCCACGCCGGCGGACCCAGCGCCCAACAGGGCGATGACCAGGAGAAACGTCACGAAGCGGCGGCGGCGCACCGGGACGCCGCGGCGGGGGAGCGGAGCGGCAAGGGGTCGGGTCGGGCTCAGGAGGCCTCAGGGTAGCGAGTCGGCAGTGCCCGGAGGTGGCAGGCGGGGTGAGGTGGCGGGCGGTCTCTGAGAGAATGGCGGGACCGCGACACCCGTGGTGGTGCCGGCGTGAGCGGAACCAGGAGGGATGGGCCCGATGCAGGACGACGAGAGCGCGATCTCGCACACTCGTCTGGCCTATCTTCCGGCGCTCGACGGGGTCCGTGCCTGCGCCGTCGTCGCCGTGATGATGTTCCACGGCGGGATCCCCCACATGGACGGCGGGTTCATGGGAGTCGACGCCTTCTTCGTCCTATCGGGCTTCCTCATCACCTCGCTCCTCGTGGGCGAGTGGCGCCAGACTCTGACCATCAAGCTGGGGGCGTTCTGGGCCCGTCGTGCTCGCCGCTTGCTGCCCGCGCTGTTCTTGATGCTCCTCTTCGTCGCCTTCTTGGCCTCGGTGATCGTCCCCAAGGGTACGTACGGGGGGCTCCGGCTCGACGCGCTGGCCACCCTGCTCTACGTCAGCAACTGGCACTTCATACTGGTCAGCTCGAACTACTTCAACGAGACGGCGGCCTCCTCGCCCCTCCTGCACACCTGGTCGTTGGCGGTCGAGGAGCAGTTCTACGTGATCTGGCCGCTGGTCGTGCTGGGCGTCCTGCACGTGACACGCAACCTGCGGGTCCTCCTCGCGCTCTCCTGTGCCGCGGCCGTCGCGTCGGCGACCTGGATGTACGTGCTCTACGACGGCGGCGCCAACACGAACCGGGCCTACCTGGGCACCGACACCCGGTCTCAGTGCCTGTTCATCGGGTGCGCCCTCGCCGTCGGGCTCGTCCTGCTCACGCAGCGCAGTCACGAGGACGGCCGCTTGGCCAAGGGGGAGCTGTGGCAGCCCGCGGGCGCCACCGGGCGCGCGCTCTGCGGAGCGATCGGCGTCGTCGGCGCGGTCGCCGCCGTGACGATCTGGGTGCTGACGACCTCGACTTCCTCGTTCCCCTACTCGGGCGGGTTCTTCCTCATCGGCCTCGCGGTGGCCGGGGTGATCCTGTCCGCCGTGGCGGCGCCGCGCAGCGTCGTGCCGCGTGTCCTGTCGCTGACGCCGGTGCGCTACGTGGGGCGCATCTCCTACGGGCTCTACATCTGGCACTGGCCGATCTTCATTTGGCTGGACAACGCCCGGACCGGCCTGCTCGGATACCAGCTCTTCGCCGTCCGCGTGGTGGTCACGTTCGCGGTCTCTGTGGTGTCCTTCCACCTGGTCGAGCGTCCCATCCGCATGGGGACCTTCGTCCGGCAGTGGAAGGCCTGGGTGGCGGTTCCCGTCGGCGTCGGAGTGGTGCTGGTCGCGGTGGTGGCCGCCACAACCGGCACCACGGCCGTGGCCAGCACCGCCTACCCGGCCGCCATCGGTACCACCGGCCGCACGACCACCACGACGACGGCACCGGGCGCCCCGCCGTCGGCGCAGCCCGTGCGCGTGCTGCTCTTCGGCGATTCGGTGGCACTGACCCTCGGGCTGGGTCTGTCCTACACGTCGGAACAGGACAAGTACGGCTACGTCCTCGCCGACCACGGCATCCTCGGCTGCGGCGTCGTGGACGGGCCCGCGGTCGAGCTGATGGGGACCCGCGACATCACGCCGTCCGCGTGCAACGGGTCCCCGCTCACGCCGGGCGAGCCGATAGCCGACCAGCCCTGGCCGGACCAATGGATCGATTCCATCGACGACGTCAAGCCGAACGTCGTTGTGCTCCTGGCCGGGCGCTGGGAGGTCGTCGACCGCGAGTACCAGGGCACCTGGACCAACATTTTGAGCCCGACCTACGCCGCCTACGTGAAGCGACAGCTCGATGCGGCGTCGAACCTGGTGACGGCGACGGGCGCTCGCATGGTGTTCTTGACCGCGCCGTGTACCGACTCGGGCGAACAACCGGACGGCGCCCCCTGGCCGGAGGACAACCCGGCGCGCCTGGCCGTTTACAACAAGCTGGTGCGGGAGGTGGCGGCCGAGCACCCGCTCACCGACTCGGTGGTGGACCTCAACGCGGCCGCGTGCCCCGGGGGGAAGTACACCAGCACGGTCGACGGCGTCGTCATCCGGCGCAGCGACGGCGTCCATTTCACCAATGCCGGGGGCGAGCTACTGGCACCCAAGATCATGCCGCCGATCGTGGCGGCGGGGAGGGCGCAGGCGGCCAGCGGCGTGACGGTGCCGTCAGCCGGCGGATGACGCCGGCTTGGGATTCACGTTCTGCGGGGTGGTGGTTCCGCTGTTGCCGCTGTTGCCGGGGTTCTGCGGATTGACGTTGGGGTTTGCATCGGCCACGACGCACTGGGCCCGCAGCGCGGGGACGAGGTGGCCTTCGTCGACGACCGCGATCTCCGAGATCGTCGTCATCAGCGCGTTCCACGAACCATCGTCGGAGTTGGCCTCGGCCGCCAGGGGGAGTGCGGCCCGCAGCTCCTGATCGGCCTCCTTCTGGAGTTGCGCCGCGGTGGCGGGGGGCGTGCCGGCACGGGTCGATCGCAGGTAGTCGGAGACCGAGCGGTGCACGTGCACGCAGGCCTGTTGGGCCAGGGCCTGCCCACCACCGTTGCCGCAGGCGCTCAGCCCGACCACCGAGCCACCGACGGTCAGCACCACCGCGGCGACCCGACCTGCACCGGGACGGCGGGCCCGCCGCACGGTCAATCCAGCCAGCGTTCGGCTGACTCGAGGAGGAAGCGGCTGACGGCGAGGGCCCGGTCGAAGACGTCGCAGAGCAGCTCCTCGCCGCTGAGGACGCGGGCCAGCGACACGGGATGCCGGGCCACGATGCTCAGCCGCCGCTCCGAGCCGTCAGTGGCGTTGGCGAAGGAGTCGATGGCCGAGACCTCGAGGGGGAGCTCGATGCCACCGACGCCGGCCAGGTCGATGGCCAGGCGGAGGAGGTCGGGCCCGCTCGGCAGGGGCGGCAGGGCCCAGGTGAAGGTCAGCGGGAAGTGGTACTCGTCGGGCGGCTCCTCGTCTTCGGAGAGCAGCACGACGGCGTCCTCGAAGGAGAGGAGGACGCGGGGGTCGACGTCGAGGGCGAGGTGGAGGTCGAGCGGGCCGCCACAGCCCTCCTCGGGATGCAGGTCGACCTCCCAGACCTGGCGCAGGGAGTAGGTTTCGACGAAGTGCCGCTCGTCGTGCACGTGGAACCCGTGGTCGACGGAGTGGTCCTTCAGGTCGGCGACGTAGCCGGCGACGTCTATGGCAGCCACAACAGCGAGAGCCTACCGGGGGCGGGGCGGCGGCCCGCCCGGCGGTCCGAGGCGACGTTGGCCGGTAGGGTTCGTCTCCCGTGGATGACGCCCGCCTGCTCGAGGTGCTCGACGATGCCGTGGCCGCGGTGCGTGACGCGTTGGACACCCTCGAGGACTGGGGGCCGACGGGGGCCAAACCGGGCCAGTACCGGCTCGACCTGGCGGCCGACGGCGCGGCGCTGCCCGTGTTGCACGGCGCGGGCTTCGCGGTGCTCTCCGAGGAGTCGGGCGTGACCGGCGTGGCATCCTCCGGTCTGCTGGCGGTGATCGACCCGGTCGACGGCTCCACCAACGCGCACCGGGGCGTGCCCTTCTACGCCACGAGCATCTGCGTGCTCGATGCCGCGGGGCCCCGGGTGGGTATCGTGGTCAACCAGGCCACGGGCGACCGCTACGCGGCCGTGCGGGGTGGGGGAGTGGAGAAGGACGGGAGACGCATCGGCCCGTCGGGCTGCGAGGACCTCGGACATGCCATCGTGGGGATCTCGGGCTTCCCCGGCCGCTACCCGGGCTGGGCCCAATACCGGGCACTCGGTGCCGCCTCGCTCGAGTGCTGCGCCGTCGCCGAGGGCGTGCTGGACGCGTACCTGGTGGCCGGACGAAGCACGCTGTATGGGTGGGACTATCTCGCCGGCCTGCTCATCTGCCGCGAAGCGGGCGCGGCGGAGGGAGAGCGCGAGGGCCGGGACCTGGTGGTACGCGATGCGTCGCCCCGGCGGCCGATCGTGGCGGCGACCGGAGTCCTGGCCGACCGTCTCGGCGAGGAGGCGCGACTGTGAACGACGCCGTGCCCGGCGGCGCCCTCCGGGCGCGCAAGACGTGGCGGACGCTCGAGCCGCTGCACGGCATGGTGTACTTCGTGCCCGAGGCGGCGGAGGCGTACGGGCGTCTCGGCATCACGGGCCGGGACGGCTACTTCGCGTCGCGGGCGGCGCCGATGGGGGCGGTGCAGGCGGACGTGGTGGTCTCGACGTTCTTCAACTTCAACCCCGATCTGGTCCAGGCTGCGATTCCCGCTGCTTGGGCCATCGCTGCCCCCGCAGCGCTGGTGACCGCCCGCTTCGCCGCCGTCGACGCGGCCTGCCGGCGGCTGCTGGGCGACGAGGTGCTGGCCTCGGCGGAGATGCGCCACGCCGCCGACCTGGCGCGCACGGCGGCGGAGGAGGCGGGGCGCCGGTCCGAGGGGAGGCCGCTGGCCGCGGCGCACGCCGAAGTGGCGTGGCCGGCACCACCCCACCTGGTCCTGTGGCACGCCCAATCCATCCTGCGCGAGTACCGGGGCGACGGCCACATTGCGCTCCTCGTGGTGCACGGCCTGTCCGGTATCGAGGCGCTGGTCACCCACGCGGCAACCGGGGACGTGCCGGCGCCGCTGCTGCGCTCGACGCGGGGCTGGTCGGAGGAAGCCTGGGACGCTGCGGTCGAGGCGCTGCGCGGACGGGGCTGGCTCGAGCGAGGCGACCCGCTCCGCTTCACCGAGTGGGGCGGTGCCCAGCGCCATGCCATCGAGGACGGCACGGACGCACTTGCGGCGCCGCCCTATGACGTCCTCGGAGAGGACGGCTGCGCGGAGCTGCGGACCCTCGTCCGACCCTGGAGCACGGTCTTCGCCGAACAGCTGCGTTGAAGGGTGCACGGGGCTAGCCCGCACCGTACGCTGAGCGGGCCCCGACTCGTACGGTCCGGTGGGAGCACGATCTTGAGCCACGTAATGCACCGACGACCACGGACGGGCGCGCCCTCGGCCGGCTCCAGCGTGGTGCGGCCGTGAGCCCCGCCTCGACCCGCCGGGGGCTTCCCGTGCGCGAGGCACTGCGCGGCCGGGGGCTGAACCTCTACGACCTGCTCCTCGCCGTGGGCATCATTGCGCTCCTCTACGTCGTGGTGAAGCTGGGCCAGGCGATGACGGTCAACTACGCCCCGGGCCGGACGGTCGTCAAGCTCAACACGGACATCTCGAACGTGCCGTACTACGCAGCCCGCTCGCTGCTGCGCATGTTCATCGCGCTGTTCCTCTCGACGGTGTTCACACTGGTCTACGGCACGGCGGCGGCGCGCCTGCGCCGGGCCGAGAAGGTCCTCGTCCCGATCCTCGACGTCCTGCAATCGATCCCCATTCTCGTCTTCCTGCCCGTGGCCCTGACCTTCTTCATCAAGCTGTTCCCCAACAACCTGCTCGGCCTCGAGGCCGCATCCATCTTCGTGATATTCACGTCGCAGGCGTGGAACATGACGTTCAGCTTCTACCATTCGCTGATCTCCCAGCCCACGGAGCTCGACGAGGCGGCCCGAATGTACCGCCTGACCAAGTGGCAACGGTTCTGGAAGCTCGACGTCCCGAGCTCCATGATCGGGCTGGTCTGGAACATGATGATGTCGATGGGCGGCGGGTGGTTCTTCCTCACCGCGTCCGAAGCCGTCACCGTGTTCATCGGGGGCAAGGGTCTCACCGAGAGTCTCCCGGGTATCGGCAGCTACATGGGGGCCGCCGCGGCGGCGGGCTCGTACAGCAAGGTGACCATCGCCATCATCACCATGATCATCCTGGTCGTCGGCACCAACTTCTTCGTCTTCCGCCCGCTCGTGGCCTGGGCCGAGCGGTTCCGCATGGAGACGTCGGAGTCGTCCGAGAAGCCCAAGAGCATCGTGCTCGACGTGCTGCGTCGGTCGGCGATCCCCCACGCGCTGGCCGGGCTCACCCGGCCCATCGGTCGGTTCTTGGACCGGGTCACGCGTCCCTTCGGCCTGGCGGAGTACCCCCTGCACCAGGACGAGCGCCGACGCCGCCTGGGCGACCTCATCTTCTGGACCGTCATCGTCGCCGCGTCCGGTGTCGTGGCCGTCAGCGGGATCCTCTACCTCAATGCCCACCTTGGCTTCTCACGCTTTCCCTCGCTCATCGCGCTGGGGTTCGCCACCTTCGGTCGGGTCGTCGTCCTTCTCGTCATCTCGACGATCATCTGGGTGCCGGTGGGAGTCAAGATCGGCATGAGTCCCCGCCTCTCCCGCTATGCCCAGCCCATCGTGCAGGTGCTTGCCAGCTTCCCGGCCATCTTGCTCTTCCCGTTCATCACCGCGATCTTCCTGGCGCTCGGAGTGCCCCTGGGCTACGGCGCCATCCTTCTCATGATGCTGGGCGCCCAGTGGTACATCCTGTTCAACGTGATCGCCGGCGCCAGCGCCATCCCCAACGACATGGTCGAGATGATGACGGTCATGCGGCTCACCCGGCGACAGCGCTGGCGGCAGGTCATCCTGCCCGCCATCTTCCCGGCCTACGTCACCGGCGGGATCACCGCGGCGGGTGGGGCCTGGAACGCATCGATCGTCGCGGAGCTCGTTGCCTGGCACCATCAGACGCTCAATGCGTATGGCCTCGGCAACTACATCTCGACGGCATCGGCCGAGGGCAAGTTCGCCCTGCTGATCGGCGGCGGCATCGTCATGAGCGCGTTCGTCGTGACCGTCAACAGGCTCTTCTGGCGGCGGCTGTACCGACTGGCCGAGACCAGGTTCTCGCTGTGACAGAGGTCACGTTGACCCCGACGATCCGTGGGTACCAGAGTGAGGGCCTGTGATACCGCAAGCGGGAGCACGACACGGGCACGCCGGAGGCCCGCGGACGATCATCGAGGTCTCTCACGTATTCAAGAGCTTCACGTCTCCCGACGGCAGCCCACTCCCGGTGCTGGAGGACATCACGATCAACCTCGACGAGGGCGAGATCGTGGCGCTGTTGGGCCGCTCGGGCTCGGGCAAGAGCACCCTGCTCCGGTGTATCGCTGGGCTCATCGAGCCTTCCCAGGGGCAGATCTCCTACCGCGGTGAGGTCCTCAACGGGGCCTGCCACGGTGTCTCGATGGTGTTCCAGAGCTTCGCACTGCTGCCGTGGCTCACCGTCCGCCAGAACGTGGAGCTCGGACTCGAGGCAAGGGGCGTGGCTCCCGGGGAGCGGCGAGAACGGGCCGAGCGGGCCATCGACACGATCGGCCTCGACGGCTTCGAATCGGCTTACCCGAAGGAACTGTCGGGCGGGATGCGCCAGCGGGTCGGCTTCGCGCGGGCACTGGTGGTCGAGCCTGACGCGCTGCTCATGGACGAGCCCTTCTCGGCGCTCGACGTCCTCACTGCGCAGAACCTGCGGGCAGAGCTCCTCCGGCTGTGGACGCAATCCGACTTCCCCACCAAGGCGATGCTGATCGTGACGCACAACATCGAGGAAGCGGTGATCCTGGCCGATCGGATCTTCGTCCTGGGTGCCAACCCGGGCCGGATCCGGGCGGAGATCCCGGTGGGATTCCCCCAACCCCGGGACCGCCACGACCCGGCGTTCGAGGCCCTCGTCGACGAGATCTACGGCTTCATGACCGGCCGGGACTCGGGGGCGCCCTCGCACGTGTGGACGGTTGCTTCGCCGGGGGAGGGCTCTCCGGTCGACACGCCGCTCCCGGCGGCGACCGTCGGCGGGATGGCGGGCCTGCTCGAGATCGTGGCGGCCCGAGGCGGCAGAGAAGACCTCCCGGAGCTGGCGAGCGACCTGAGCTTCGAGGTGGACGACCTGCTCCCGCTGGTCGACGCGGCTCAGCTGCTCGGCCTGGCCGGGGTGGAGGACGCCGACCTGCAGATCAGCGAGGACGGCCAGGTCTTCGTCGCGGCCGACATCCACGAGTCGAAGCAGATCTTCGCCCGGCGTGCCCGCGAGCGTGCCCCCCTGGTGCGAGCCATCTACAACGCGTTGACGACCACGAAGGACGGCACTCTGGGTGAGAGCTTCTTCCTCGACCTGCTCCGCCGTGGCTTCACCGAGGACGAAGCGCGCGAGCAGCTCCGCATCGCGGTCGACTGGGGTCGTTACGGCGAGCTGTTCGACCTCGACGCCCACACGGGCCAGCTCACCCTGGACCACTCGCTCGATGCAGGAGCGGCCTGAATGGCCGACGCCCCGGCCCGCCTCCGCCCGCCGGCCCGGTTGCGGAGGTCTACCGTGGATGGCCCGCTCGCATAAGTGATCAGAGCCAGAAATGTCACGGGCGCTTAGCTCAGTTGGTTAGAGCAGCTGGCTTACAACCAGCAGGCCGGGGGTTCGAGTCCCTCAGCGCCCACTGCAGACCTCAGCGCCCACTGCTAAGGCGCGGGAGAGGGCCCACGCCCCAGGGCGGCCCAGAACCGCCGCGCAAGGCGCCACGAGCAGGAAGCCGGGCCCGGGGGCCGACGCGGCCGGCGCCACCGGGAAACGGAGGGCGACGCGGCGCGGGGCGAGGGGCTTTGGAGCGTCCCGTTGCTAACAGTTCCCCCGTCACGGCGCTTACATCTGTCACGAGACACAGGTGTCAGCGGCCCCTCCTCCACCCGCTCTTCGACGGGACGTTCAGCGTCCGGCTCGGCGTACCCTCGAGCCTGCCAGGCCTGGACTCTGGCACGAGATTCGAGTCGCCAAACGGCTGAGGGCAGAACCGACCAGCTCGTAGTACAACTTTCACGATGCGAGAGGTGGAGGTCAGGTACCTCGTCCGAGACGGAGCCCGGATCGCGTACGAGGTCTTCGGGAGCGGTCCCGTGGACCTTCTGGTGGTCCGTGGCGGGGCCCAGTTTCCGATTGATCTGATGTGGGAACTTCCACAGCTCGCCGAGTTCATGGACGGAGTTGGCGCGTGGGCGAGGGTCATCGTCTATGACTCCCGCGGCACGGGCGCATCGGATCCGTTGCCGACCAGTGACGGCGCGGCGGGCCTCGAGAGTGGAGCCGCGGACATTTTGGCAGTGCTCGAGGCTGCTGGGTCCGACAGGCCGAGCATCCTCGATCTGGGTTACGGAAGTTTCGCCGTCTTCATGGCAGCGACGTATCCCGAGCGCGTTCGTTCAATCATCCTGACAAACCTCCGCAGCTCCTTTCCCCAGTTAGGGGTTCTCACTTCGGAACAACGGATAGAAACAGCTGCCTGGCTCGCTACCGTCAGCGCCCTGCAGGCCTACAACCCACGCGTCTCCCACGATCCCGAGTTGCAGCGATGGTGGGGACGGGCCCACCGTCTCAATGCGAGTCCCCAGGCATTGGCCCGGACCATTGAGTTTGCTGGCAATACGGACATCGAGTCACTTCTGGACCATGTCAGAGTGCCGACGCTCGTGTTTCACCGACGAGAAAACCGCATCTGGGACATTGAGACGAGCCGCACAGCCGCAGCGGCTATAGCGAACTGCCGATTCGTCGAACTTCCCGGGAGCGAGAGCGATCTCTATCTTGGTGACATCGGGACGGTTCTCGCAGAAATTCGACAGTTCCTCAAGGAGGATGACCTAGTCGAACGTCGCGATCGCCCGCTGGCCACGGTGATGTTTACCGACATCGTGGCCTCGACGGAGCAGCTTGTCGCGGTTGGCGACCAACGCTGGAAACAACTGCTTGACGAACACGATGGCCTGGTGGATCGCACCGTCGCTCGATATGGAGGTCGCGTTGTGAAGACCCTGGGGGACGGCGTGCTAGCGACATTTGACGGTCCCGCACGTGCTGTCCGTTGTGCGGCAGATCTTCGAGACGCGATGGAAAGGCATGGGATCAGCGTGCGCGCTGGGCTCCATACCGGTGAGATCGAACTCCGTAACACCGATGTGACGGGTCTGGCGGTGCACACGGCAAGCCGAATCTCCGCCCTAGCTGGTGCAGGAGAAATTCTGGTCTCGCGTACCGTCGTCGACCTCACCAGCGGCTCTGGGATCAGATTCGACCCCCGAGGCTCCTACGACCTCAAGGGAATTGCCGGGAGCTGGCCGCTCTACGCCGCACGTGTGCCGGAGATAGAGGCTCCCGGATGAGGCGGGTATGCGGCCCAGTCTGTCGGCGCCCCGGCGCGCGGCCCTTTTGTCGTCGATGGGGTCGTTCTCGACCCTGACCGAGTCGATCTTGGCTGCGGCCTGGTCCATCCGGTAAATGAACGATCGCCTGCGGTGCAGGTCGATGCCCACGTAACTCTTGTGCCATCGGAGCTTCCCTTTCGTGAGGGTTCGTGTGACAACCCCAGTCTCGACCTGAGAGACCGGTGCCGTACGGAGCGCGGAGGCCCCGCTCCTTCGTGCCTTCACTTCGGGGCTATCCGTCGTCCCGGAATCTCGCAGTCGTCTCAGATTCCTGGGTGATGAGGGCGAGGGCTGATCTGAGCTTGGCGAGGTCGTCGTCGCTGTAGCGATGCCGGAAGTCTTTGAGATCGATCGGGCGACCTACGAACCCGTCGTCTAGTTGACGGGGGAACAGGTGCATGTGCAGGTGGGGCAAGGTGTTGCCATGAATCTCGTAGTTGAGTTTCACGGGCCGATACAGCCGGTTGACCACCTGGGCCACGGCCATGGCCTCCTGCCAAAAGGCCGCTCCTTGATCGGGCAGATCGAATGGCTCGACTGCGTGGACCTTGGAGATGACGCACACGTATCCAAAGATGGCAACTTCGGTATCGGTGGTTATCCAGGTGTGGTTCAGGTCGGCGACGATGCCGTAGGGGTGCCCCGAGGTGCACACGATGCAGCCCGCCGGTCGGCACCGCCTGGCCCAGCTTTCTCGGTTCGACCAGGCGCCTCCATAGAGTTCGGCGATCATCTCGGCTTCGTTGGGCCAGCGTTCAAGTTCCACGCTCACTTTGTAGCCAAGTCGACAGTTGTTCTCAACAGCGGGCGAACGGAGGTCCGCCAATCGTCTTGAGGGTTTCTCCGTACGCCCGGTGTGCGGCAACGAATGGGTCACAATGTGGACGATGCTCGACTCCTCCTCCATCTCCGTCGTTCTCCGGACATATCGGCCCGAGCGTGATGCCCTTCTGGAGCTTTTAGCCAGCCTCTCGGCAGACGATTGGACCCAGCCGACCGAATGTCCGGCCTACCCAGTGAAGGGCATCGTCACTCACGTCTTGGGCGACGACCTTTCTCTCCTCAGCCGGCAGCGGGATGGTGCCGTCCAGGGTTTGGTGTACATGGCCGACGAGCTTCCCGGAGCAGACTTCCGAACGCTTCTTGACGCCTTCAACGACCAATGGGTGGCAACAGCCCAGTTCATGAGCCCTGTCCTGCTGATCGAACTTCTCCGTCTCACCGGTGAATGGACGACGGCGTATTACGAGTCCGTCGATCCGGATTCGCCCGGCGAACCCGTGGGGCTGTTCGGGGCGAGCCGCGACTCGAGCTCCCCGTTCTGGCAAGCGATTGCCCGGGAGTACCTCGAGCGCTGGATCCACCATTCGCAGATCCGCCGGGGACTCGGCTTGGGGTCTCTGGCGGACCGGCAGTTTCTGCGCAGTGGGATCGAGGTTGCCGCGGCAATGGCGCAGATGGAGCCTGTCGTACCAACGGATTCCGAGGGAGCCTGGGGTTTCGGGCCGATCGTGCTCGGCCCGGCGCAGCAGGCCTCCGACATCCTGACCCGAGCCCACACCAGCGAGTCGATCCGCCAGCTCGCGAGTGGGCCCGCGGAGATGATCGACCTCATCTCTGCGGTGGCGGGCAAATAATGAGCAGGTCGTAGTCCGGGGTCGGGAAGGTTGAACTCGTCCTCAGCCGAGTACCCGCAGCCGGGTGGGGGTTGCCAGCCTCCGGCACCGTGGGGACGGCCTTAGCAGCCCGGAAGAGCGAAGCCTGGGGGCTTGGAGGTCGCCGTCAGGACCCAGTTCGTCGATCCAGCGGGCACGGGGTAGACCGCCGCCTCTGCGGGAGTACCGGTAGTCAAACCTTTCGTCCAATGAGCGACAACTCCCTGGCCGGGGCCAAAGGACTCGTCGTGCCGAGTCCAGCCCGCTCGAACCAGCACAGAGTTCACAGCCCTTACGACCTGTTCCTTCGGTAGCGCATTCGTGAAGCTGGTGCTCACCCTGACTTCACTCCACCCAGCCTGACCACCAGGGTTGTCTGGGCAGGCAGCCGACCACACGGAGTCGTAGCTTTGCGTGACTACGTCCGTAGACCCAGCGGGCACGGCGGTGGATGCTGCTTGGAGTGCCCTCAAGATACGACCACCCGGATCGCCTCCCGGTTGACCTGGCTGTGAAAGCCACAGCGTGAGGCCAACCACAGGGATGACAAGTAGACCTCCCACAAAGACGAGGTTCCACCATCGGCGTCGTGACCGTCGGCCTTGCGGCACGGTGGCACCGTCAGGCGACTCCCCCCAAATGGGGCCATCGAGCGTGCCAACCTTCACCGAGTTGCTCGGCACCTTTCCACGCTACTTCGGCCGGGAGGCCATTGTTGGTTCGCTGCGGCGTGTCCCAGCGCGCCGGTTCGGCGGCTGCAGAGGCCCAGTCGTGCGCTCACATGCCATCTCCCTTGGAGGCGCCATCGAGGCCGTACGATTCATGTCAGTGACCGATTCGCTGTACGAGAAGCTGGCGTCACGGAGCGGGGCCGGCGACGGGACACGGCACGAACGTGTGGCCACCGTCTTCGAGATCGTATTTGGCCACGAAGCGGTCCTTACGAAGCTGCGTTTGAGCCGTGAGCGCTGGATCGTGTGGATCGAGGTGGACCACCTCCGAATCGGAGGTACCGAAAAGTATCGGGGCCGCCAATTGCAGTTCGTGACCCACGAGGACGGTACCTCGGTGATCGGCGAGTGCCGGTCGAATCGGTTCCTCGACGAGCGTTGCCGGTTCAGCCCCGAGCAAGAGGACGAGCTCCGGGCGCTCGGGTGGAAGGACCCGGAGCCACCCTGGACGCCCAACTGGCACTTCGAGGCGAGCTCCGACGATGGACCGCACACCCTCAGTCTCTTGACGCAGCGCACCTTGCAGGAGACCTTTGGGCTCGGCCACAGCGACCTCGTCGTGGTCGGCATGCAGAGGAGATTCCTCGAGCCCGAGCCGCCGTGATGCAGGCGTTCGCCTGACGCCGACGAGGCGAGGGTCCGGGTACTGACTCACCGCTGTGTCGGTGGGCTGCCCGCCTCCCCGCTCTCGTGTCCGCCTTCCAACGCCGCCAGCTCGTTCCGCCTTCCCCCCCAAGCCGGTCGGTCGGGCTCCCTGTGAGGTCGCCCTCCCTCCCTCTGTCCGGGTTCCGGACGCTTCTGCCGTCCCTGCCTCCCTTGGTGTCACTTCTCGGCCCTTGGGAGAGGGGCCCAGGCACCGAAACGGAACACAAGCGCCGCGCAGTGCACGGGCGAGGGGCGGGGCGGCAGGCGCCATCGGGAAACGGAGGGGGACCGCGGTCCGGGGCGTGGGGCTGAGACGGTCGCCCTGACAAAGTCACAGTTTCGGGATAGGTCAGGGTGCCTTGTATTCTCCCCAACCTTTTCGGTCGAGTGGTTCAATGTCGGAATGGTGATCCCGAAGATACGACCAAGAAACGAATCGGCGTACTAGGAGACAGAGTTCTCAACGACATTCGCTATTCCGGACGGCTTGCTGTGACTATTTCGGACGGCTTGCTGTGATCGGGTTCGTGGCGATCTTTGTCCTAGTGGGTACGAACATTGCACCACACATACCTCCGGATCAATTGTTGACAGTCCTGCGCAGCGCCCTTGCAATATTCTTCCCTCTGCTGGCTCCCGCCGCTGCGGAGTAGCCGAGGGAAGTGGCCCAATAGGTCGAAGCCGACTCACCACTAGCCTGCCCCGGAACGCCGGCCCGGGTGCACCTAGTGCCGCCGTCGGGCGAGCCACGGGGTTATCGAGTGATCGTTAGGGGCACCACTCCGTTGCTCGTGACCAGCCGTCCGGTTGACATTTTTGGTCGGCACGTTGGCCCTCGCATCACGTGTGTTCATCGGGCCGGCGCATTGTCCACTCAAGCGGCAGCGCAGCGAACCACATCACGTCGCACCGCCGGCCCTGCCACACGCCGTGTGAGCGCATCGTTCCCTCATACACAAACCCCGCTCGGCGGGCCACCGCGACTGACCCTTCATTGTCCGCAACGATCGTCAAAAAGACGCGCGCTGCGCCAAGCTCGAATAGCCAACGCGTGAGGAGGATCACCGCCCGAGTCGCGTAACCGCGTCCTCTCGCGCTTGCCTCGATCCAGTAACCGAACTGCGCTACGTCCGCCTTAGACCAGTTGTCGACGCCACAGCAGCCGACCAAGGCGCCAGACCTCGCGTCCATGATTGCGAATGCAACACCAGATGGGGTCTCAGTCGTAGCAAACACCCGCCAGTTCAACGCAAATTCCTCGATGACGGCCTCAGCGTCCACGACCGAGACCGGCGGAGCCGGGCGTCCTTGCCGGTCGAGGACCCCGTTATAGCGTCGGATCGCTGGGTCGGCGCATGCTTCCGCCATGAAACCGGCGTCATCTCTTGACCAAGGCCGGAGGGTGACCACGTCGTCGGAAAGCGTCACGACCGGATTGCCGGCATCAGCCCCGCGCACGTCTACAGGGGACTCCTTGGCTGCTCGTTCAGATGGGCATATCTCTCGGCTCACTCCGGGACCTCGATGGGTGCCCTATGTGAGACATCTGGCGACGAAGCCACAGAGCTTGATCCGGCCACGAAGGAAGGGTCTATCGGAGTCCTTTGCGAGCGGCGGCACCTGTCCATTATGGATCACCATCGGCGACGACCCAGGATGCCTCCCAACGCGGGGTTGAAGCGATGTCCCCGACGGGGCGGCGACCGGGACACCCCTGTCAGCTATGGCACGGGTCGGTCATCGAGACGGAGCTGGAGAACGACGAGATCCTGCCACCGCCCGAACTTGGCACCGATCTCGGGCATGCGCGCCACTTCGACAAAGCCCAACCGCTCGTGGAACCGAATCGATGCCTCGTTCGCACCATCGATGGCAGCAACCATCGCGTGCTTCCCGCTCTGGCGCGCCTCGTCGATGAGGGCTTCCATGAGCTCTCGGCCTATTCCCGAACCCCAGTGGTCTTCTCGCACGTGCACCGTGTTTTCGACGGTGAACCGGTAACCGGGCCGTTTTACGACATCGCGGAACCACCCGAATGCCGCGACGCCAACGACCTCTGCTCGGTCTTCGGCAACCAGAACCGTCTCGTGCTCGTCCAGCCATTCGAGGATGCTGTCGGCAGAATGCGGTGTGTCGGTCCACTCGATGGCGGTCGCAGCCAGGAGCGCGTTCAAGATCGACCCAATCGCCACGCCATCCGCAGTGCTCGCACGCCTTACGATCACCTGACGCATTCTGGCAGGATCACTCTGGCCCGACCAGGCGAAGCTTTCTGGAGTGGCCGTCCCTGTCCCGGCGAATGGTGCACTTTGGATAACATGACGCGACGAATCAATCGGCTTCGGCTAGCAACCTGACGATCTCGACTTGGAGGTGAAGATGACCACCCGTCCAGTCGTCGACCATGGGCGTTGCGAAGCCAAACGCGATTGTGTTCGGGTCTGTCCTTACGAAGTTTTTGAGGTACGCCGAATGGGCGCTGAGGACTTCAACTCGTTGAACATGCTCGGCAAGCTACGCAGCACAGCGCATCGTCGAATGACGGCCTACGTCGTACGGGCTGATGATTGCCACGAGTGCGGCAAATGCGCTACGAGCTGCCCAGAAGGAGCAATTTCGCTGATGGGAACTCCATCCTAAGGACGTCCTCCGTCCCCGGACCGTCCTTCGCTGAGAGTCCTCGGGCCGGCCACAGGCAATAGGAGCTCACCCTCTCTATCGGATTCAGATAGTCCACCGAATAGGATTCTCTCCTCATGAAACTGAGCCCGATTGAAGCACGGGTGATCGGCAGCCTGGCCGAGAAGCAGTTGACAACGCCCCAGCAGTACCCCCTGACGATCAATGCCCTTGTCTTGGCGTGCAACCAGACTTCGAACCGCGACCCAGTGGTCGCCTATGACGACGGAACCGTTGAGCTGGCCTTGTCGTCGCTCAGGGAGGCCGGCCTGCTTCGCCTCGTTCACCCGTCCCACGGCCGCTCGGCCATCCGGTACCGCCAAGTGCTCGACGAACGTTTCGGCCTTGACGCTCGGAGTCTCTCCGTCCTCGCGGTCCTCTTGTTGAGGGGGCCACAGACAGTTGGAGAGCTGCGAGCGCGCACGGAGCGAATGGCTGACTTTGGAGGCCTTGATGACGTCGAGACGGAACTGGACCGAATGGCGGAAGGCGACGACCCGCTCGTGGGCCGCCTGCCCCGGCGCCCCGGCCAAAAAGAGGAGCGCTGGGCAGAGACCCTCAGCACGGCGGCATCAGAGCCGAGCGACACCACTGAGATCACGAATCAGCCCGATCGGGTTCATCAACGTCCGATGAGCGACGAGGTTGCATCGCTGCGCTCAGACGTCGACATTCTTCAACAGGAGGTCAGCAGAATGGCTGCCTCCGTAACGGAGCTACGCACAGCCCTTGGCCTTTAGGCCCACAGGGCGCGCGTCGATCCGGGGGTTCGGGGCTACCCGCCCATGAGGGTGGCGAACTCCCATTGGTGACCCTCAGGATCGAGCGCGGCGTAGCTGCGCACCCCCCACGGTTGGTCCTTCGGTGCACTGAGCACGGCCGCACCCTGCCGCTCAGCTCGCTCGAAGTGGGCATCGACGTCGTCCACGATGACGGTGATGGCATGGGTCAGCAGCGGCCAGGACGGGCCGCCCCCTTCCTCGAAGTGGGGTGCTCGTTCGCGCATCCACGCCTTGAAGTCGTCGTCGTGGCCCGAGATCATCACGGCTCCGCCGTCAGGTCCTTTGAGCCGCGCTGTCAGGTTGTCCTCACCCCGGTCGAAGCGCTTTACCTCGGTGAACCCGAAGACCCGGCACAGCCA
The DNA here is from genome assembly GCA_963789235.1 of uncultured Acidimicrobiaceae bacterium. Taxonomy (GTDB): domain Bacteria; phylum Actinomycetota; class Acidimicrobiia; order Acidimicrobiales; family RAAP-2; genus Bog-473. Next base: position 838,019 of record CAWBJX010000004.1, read on the forward strand.
GGTGAGCGCCACAAAGGGATCCTCGTAGTGCAGGTGAGGCACCACCTTTTGCCGGCGACGCCGCCTCTGGTTGCTCCCTCCGCTCACCGGATCATCGTCGCACTACCGGGCCGAACCCGAAAGTGCCGGTCCGCTGCGCCCAGCCCGGCCGCGAGGAATACCCGGTCCACAGGTCCACCTAACCTTCGGAAGACAAAAGGAACTTCCGAGTCAGGCGCGCGACCCTGTCGGACTGTTCGTCGAGAGCGAAATGGCCGGCATCGAAAATGTGCACTTCGGCGCTGGGCACGTCGCGCCGGTAGGCCTCGGCCTCTTCGACCTGGAAAGGCGGGTCGAAGCGACCCCACAGTACGAGGAGCGGCGGCTGATGGCTGCGAAGCCACTCCTGCCATGCGGGATAGCTCGCGACGTTGGTCCGGTAGTCGTAGAACAGATCCACCTGGATGTCACTCTGACCTGGACGGCTCAAGAACGCGAACTCGTCGCTCCAGAGGTCCGGGTCGTACAGGGATACGTTGGGGCTCGTTCCTACGTGTCGCTGGCGAGTGGCTTCGAAAGACAAGAAATTCGCCCTGAGGGCTGCTTCGTTGCTGGCGCGGTCGGCCCAGAAGTCACGACGGGTCTGCCAAAGTGTCCCCAGCCGTCCTCGTGCGCGACCGCGTTCTGGACCACGAGCGCAGCCAGTCGATCGTGATGCGCCGTTGCCAGGCGAAACCCGACGGGTCCGCCGTAATCCTGAACAAAAAGGCTGTAGCGGTCAAGACGCAGGAGCTCGGTGAATCGTTCGACTATTCGAGCAAGGTTGTCGAAGGTGTAGTCGAACGCAATCGGGTCCGGGGCATCGCTGTGACCGAATCCTGGATAGTCGGGAGCCACCAAGTGGAAGGCGTCGGCCAGATGGGTGAAGAGCGGTTCGTACGTCCGAGAGGACGACGGAAACCGTGAAGGAGAAGCAAGGTTGGCGCATCCCGGCTGCCGGCTTCACGGTAGAAGATCGAGAGATGGTTCACATCAATGGATTTGTAGGTCGTCGTACGCATGTTGACCTGATTCCTAGACATGACCAACCTTGCCCTCAGACGCTAGGTCTCGCACGTGTCCCGAAAGTGCTGAGGCCACAGCCGAACCGTCCCACCGTCTCGGCGGTCGGGGACGCTGCCGCCACTGGTGGCATGTCCGGACTTGTGGCAGGTGAAGTTGATTCTTCAGAATCGAGGACAGTGAATCAGGTCTTCGGCTAGAACAGACCGAGTTCACTGAAGGCTCCAGACCCGTCGTCACCGGGGCATGACATCACACAGTGGAGGTGCCGATGGCCGAACCGACGCAGCCTGAAGAACGAATGGTGGTGTGCTACTTCATCGTTTCTGATGACGTCGAGCGCTCCCGGCGCTTCTATACCGACGTACTCGGCGGCACGGTGGTCTTCGGCCCTGAGCCGACCAATGTCGCACTCGCCAATAGTTTCATTGTCATCAACGCCGGCGGAGGCCCCACCGATGACAAGCCCACGGTCACCCTTGAGACACCGCACGACCCGGACCGGATCAGCAGCTTCCTCAATATACGGGTGACAGACATCCACGCCGTGTACGCCGAATGGAGAGCCCGAGGCGCGCAGTTCCTGACGCCACCGAAGCAGCACCAGTACGAGATCCGTTGCTACATCCGCGATCCCGACGGTTACATCATCGAGGTCGGTCAAACGACCGACCCACAGGGAGACTGGTTGCCCGCCGACTGGTCACCGATCAACCCCGGCGGGCGATCCGACTGAGACCAGTCTCCTCAGTTTCACCTTCCTGATGCAATGAAGGGGCGGGGCCTCCGCCCCTCGTGAGATCCGAGCATGCTCGGTCTTGCAAAAGAAAACCTCGAAAGAGAAGGAGGCCCCTATGGGACAGTACGTCGGAATCGACTTGCATCGACGCAGCACCACCATGGTCCGGATGGCAGAAAAACGGGGAGGTGCTCGGCACCGAACGCTTCGTCAGCCAGCCCTTCGAGCTCGCCCAGGCCATGGCTGCGGCCGGGCCCGCGCCCGAGGTGGTCTTGGAATCCACCTATGGCTGGTACTGGGCGGCCGACCTGCTCCAAGAGCTCGGCGCCCACGTGCACCTGGCCCATGCCTCGGCAACAACTGGGGGAACCTGGGGCGGTTTTCGCCGCACTTGGTCTGGGAGTCGTATTGGCTAGGCGTACAAGCGGGCCCGGCGCGATCGACTGCGGGCCAAGCGCCAAAGAAATGGCCGCAAGCGCCAATCGTCAAAGTCGAGCTTCCGCCTGTAGAGCACGGCATACGTCTTGCGATCGCCCTTCCGATGACACACGTGGAGAACCTGATCCACTCCGGCAATCCAACGTTGTCCAAGACCGGGCGCATCTTCGTCCAGGCTGAAAATGGGGACGGCAATGTCTCTGAACGCTTTTCTAAGCGAACGGGCCGAGCGCCGGAAGATCGGGGCAGCATAGGGCCGGACTCCCCCCGTTCGCGAGTGGGGCAGGCCGCATCTCAGGCCGGAGTCATAGCGCCAAACATCTCGAGGCAAGCCTCAAGTCCTTCGATTTCGATGTCGTCGCGGCGCCGTGAAGCCCACGTAGCTCGGTCCAGTTTGAGATCAATAATCCGATCTGGCGTGTCGCGTCGAAGCATGAGTCGGTCCCCGTTCTCGGTGTACCCCAGGGATTTGGACGTTCCCAACGACGCCCGGTTGTCGTGAAACGCCCCGCTCATGGCCTCCATTGCCCCGAGGCCTTCAAAAGCCAAGTGCAAAATGGCAGCTCGCATCTCCTTCCCGAGGCCCTGACCCTGGTGCTGGCGACCCAGCCAGGAGCCGGTCTCAACCGTCCGGAGGCGCTCGAAGTTCTTGGCCGTCAGACCCTGTACTCCGACGGGAGACCCATCAACGAAAACTGCCCCGGTGAAGTTCCAGCTCTGTGGGCTCCAGTTGGCCCGAGCCGACCACCAAAACTTGAGTGACTCACGGTGGCGCCTCGGCGGCGGGGTGTCGGTCCACGGGATGATGAACGGCATGACGGATGGCTCATGGACGCCGAGGTCGGCAAGCTCATTCAGGCGATACAGGTCCGGGTCGGTTGGAAGACGAATCTCAAGGCGAGGCGTGCGGACTCGAAGGTCGAAGAGGGGCCATTGGGTGTCCGGCATTCACCCAGTTTGCCAAGAACGACCGTGCCCACCCGCAAAGGTCTCGTCCTTGGCCCCGCAAGATGTCCCATCTTCCTGACGTATCGGGACACTCTGGTCCGGGATGATCACGCAGACCCAAACGTCTTGACATACCAGGGCGACTCATGGTGATCCCGAGCGGCCGGATCTGCTTGGTAAGTCGGGTCGAGTTTGCTCAAGACGGCATCAAGCGTGCGGTGATCCCTTTGGCTCAAGACTTTGATCCCGTGACGGATGAGGAGCGCAGCGCAGACCCCTTGTCCCGCTTGGTGACGACCCTCTGAACGAGGACCGTCATAGATGACCTGGGAACCACAGGCAGCACTGACGTCCATGAGCAGCGCCACGCGAACATCGTTCTCCTGCGCCAACCGCAGCATGACTCGAGCAGCACCGAGCAACTGAGCGGTCCAGTCCTCCCCGGTATCGCTGAGGACTCGAGCTATCCCGTCGAGCACGTCAAATCCAGTGCCGCCGTGGATGTCTGGCGTCGCACGAGGCGTACCGAATGCAAAGTCCTCGGGACAAAAGGCGAGGACGTGGACATTGGGAAGGTGCAGCAGACGGCTTGTCCGCGGGTCGGGAGCGCCGTAAGAGGTCCCGTCTACCCCACAGCGCACGCCCGTAAGGCAGGCGCTCGCCAAGAGTTCGAGAGGTCGCTCCCGAGTGAACGTGGGCCACGCTGCGATCTCCAGCTCGCTCGGGAGATGGGTGAAGCCGGCCACGCCACCATTGTGCCGAGAAGCCGGACCGTGCGATACCCGGGCCGGCGATAGGCGGCAGTTTGGACTCGTCACTTTGCTGAGTTCCGAACCATCCAGACGAATTCGGCCCGCTCGTCGCAGCTGCTGTGATGTGCGTGAAACCCATTCTTTTCAAGGACCCGGAACAACGGTGCATTCCAGGTGCCGACTGGCAATCAGGCTACGGGGCGGGGCAGGCTCGTGTCATCATCCACTAGGTGAGCGACCGCATAGGCGACCAGTCCGATCTGAATGATCCGGAGCATCTCCGCGAGCCTCCGCAGGGTGGCATGAAGGCGACCAGTACGGGTGACGTCACGCTCGCCACGTACGAGTCCGCGGCCGCCATATACCGTGCAAACCTCCTTGCACCCTGGCCTCCTCTGCTCGCATTTCTCGATCGATTTGCCGAGCTGGTGGGGTCCGGCAAGGTCGTCCTCGAGCTCGGCAGCGGTCCGGGCCGGGACGCCAGCTACTTGGAAAGCCGCGGGCTACGGGTCATACGTACAGACGCCGCTCTTGGGTTCGTCGAGATGATCCGCAGGGAGGGGCACGACGCCCAACTGCTCGACGTTCGCAGCGACGATCTCGGCGGACCCTACGATGCCGTGGTCGCGAACGCCGTGCTGTTGCACCTCTCGCGTGAAGAGTTTCGGAGTGTGCTCGAGCGTTCCAGGCGTTCAGTTCTCGATGGGGGACATCTCGCGTTTACCCTCAAGGAGGGAGAGGGCGAGGCGTGGAGCTACGCCAAACTCGACCTGCCTCGTCACTTCACCTACTGGCGGGAGTCGGATGTTCAAACTGTCCTTGGCAGGACCGGCTGGACCTTGCGATCGCTCGAGCGCGTCAAGGGCCGTAGCGATGACTGGCTCCATGTGATTGTTCACGCCAAATAGCCCAGGACCACCGAGGCCGTCAAACATCGAGTCGAGGTTCCCCTGACCCCTCTCCGCCGTTGCTGGGGGCGGTTGTAGACGTGCTCCAACCTGAAGGTCAGATCGAATGTCTCAGGACCCGACGGCAAGGGGTTGCGGTTTGAATACGTTGAGCGCCCGCCGCTGGCACTCCGGACGTAGCGACGGGGACGAACTGGTTCGTGCCGTCTATGGACCGACGGTTGCCGCACTCCGCCAACTCGAACCGGAGGCCGTCTTCGCCGCCGTATAGACAGGCCGGGCGTCGCGATCCCGGCGACGAGGACACCCGGTTAGGACCGCTCGCTGACCAGTTCGATGTTGTTGCCGTCGGGGTCGAACAGATCCACCGAGTGGCCGGCCAGGTTCGGCTTGATGCCCTCGTGCGGGATGCCGATGTCGGTCAGGTGCTCGCACCATGCGTTGAGGGCGCCGACATCGGAGATGGCGAAGGCGATGTGGTCCAGCGCACCCGTCGCGCTGGCACGATCTTCCTCTCCCACGGACAGCACCACCCGGAACTGCGCGGTCGTGGACTGGAGAGCGACGTAACGGCCGGGCTGACTCCGTAACTCGGTCAGGCCGAGGGCGCGCTTGTACCAGGCCACGCTGGCATCAAGATCGGAGACGTACAGCTGGAAATGGGACAGTCCTTCGATTGGCGGCGCATCCATCGCCGACAACGTAAGCCCGAGCCACGCAACGGGCAACTCTCTTACAGCAACCCCCTGCGATGGCAGACCGCCCCATCCCTGCCTGCCCATCGTCCATGCGTCACTGGGGCACCAGCCAAGGAGCCTCCTATCGGGCATTCTGAGCCAGTGACTATTCCGAGGCTGATCGGATACTGGCGGCTTGACGGCACGCCCGCCTCGCCGCAACCGGCGGCCTGCGGCGGCCAGGCCTCCCCCGACGCAGAAGCAGATCGAAGAGTGGGGGGCAGAAGCGCTGGCCGCCCGATCCGCGCCGCTTCGTCGATCCGACGTGGGTCGCGAGCGATCGTCGAATGGTGGCCGCTGACCTCGAAAGAGGCACCCTCGTGAATGTGTACCGCGGACTGTGACCGTGCCGGTACTGCGGGCAGGACAACGGCTCGGCGGAGCTGACCGACGGGGTGTACGGCTGGCCCGAAGGCCTCGCCCATTACATCAATGAACACGAGGTGAGACTTCCTGAGGGGTTCGTCACCCATGTCCGCGGTCTAGCTCAAAATGTCGCAGAGGATGGCACTCAGTCTCCCGGCGAACTGAGGCACACTACATCTGGGGTATTGGTGCGACACCGGGTCTACTACCTGCCTTCAGCCTTCGACCCTTGCGGGTTGCGGCTCCGGATACTCGCCTTACCGGCAAGTCGACCAACCTGCCCAGTTCAGTGAGATAACAGTGTGCCACCATCCGGGCGGCTCAAAGAGTCGTTCACGACGTCAAGACTGCACGTGAAGGTGACCTTGTGAGCGGCTAACCCCTGGATACCGGGCGAGTCAGATCTGTGCCTCAGTCCGGGCGTCCGGGGTGCCTTGCAGCCGTTTTGCGCGCTTGGCAACCGAGCGAGCCGAAGAATTGCCTGGGTCGGTACGCGGCCATATGCCCCATGGTTCGGTACGGGCAGTGCAAACGCTCTGGACCGCTCGGAGTCCGACGCCCAAAGCGCTCCCGCCCTCTGCCCGCGTCTCCTCCGTTGTCCCAGTTAGCGGCCGCGTCGTCCGCCCTCGCCCCGCCGCGGCCCGTGCGCGGCTCTCCGCGCCGTTACGCGCCGCGTGCTGCTCTCTCACCAATCCTTGGCGCCCATTCATGTCCCAGCGCTCACCCGCCGTGCCTGTCCGCACTCAGGCAGCGGCGGTTGATTCACACAGGGAGCGTGAGCTGCGCTGCGGGCGGATATCCGTGGACGGCCAGGTGCCACGGAGGGCTCTAGGTGTGGGACTCCGCCGGCGGATACACCGCCACCAGCAACCGCATCAGCTTTGGGAACAGCGGCGAGAACCGCCCCTGGCCCCACTCGAGATCGGGCTCGTTCGCCATCGCCTGGCTCGACACACCGACGATGAGGGTCGAGATCAAGTACACGCCTTCTTCAGAATCGGCTCCAGGTCCGAGCTCACCGGCGGCGACAGCGTCGGCCAGCGCGGCGCGTTGCAGAGCGACCATTTCGACGCTGGGGGCGAACGCCTCTTCGGAGGGCTCGAAACGAGGGACAGGGCGCCAGAACAGCAGCTGGGCCACGGCCCGGTTGGCCAGCAGCCAGCGGCCGCTCGCCTCGAGACCGGCGGTCAGCGCCCCGAGGCCCGGTTCGGCGTCGAACATCGCTTGGCGCATGACGTCGAGGTGCTCGCGCTGACCTCGCAGGAAGAGTGCGTCGTAGACGGCCATCAGGGACGGGAAGTACTTGTAGAGCGAGGGGGGTTGGACCCCGAGGCGCCGAGCCACCTCGGCGAGGCTGAGCCCGTTGACCCCCTGTTCCGTCATCATTTGGGTGGCGATGTCGAGAATCTCCTCGATCGTCTGCTGGCGGCGCCTGGCCCGTCGGTCTGATCGCACCGCACCAGATGGATTCACCGTTGATGCCAGCGCGCCCTCCGTCGTCACATGGTGACAGTAGCACATTAGGGGGGTTGACAGAAATAGCTACTGCCTATAGCTTTACCGATAGAGGGCAACCAAAGGAGAAACGGATGGCACCCAAGAATCCGAGGTGGTGGCTGACCCAGGACAGCGCGGAGCTGGCGATCGACGCTCCTCCCGACCGCCTCTACGACATGGTCGCCGATCTCGAGCGCATGGGCCAGTGGAGTCCGGAGTGCCAACGGGTCGAGTGGACCGACGGTTCAAGCGGTCCGGCCGAGGGCGCCACCTTTGTCGGTCACAACAAAGGTGGACCGAAGGGCCTCATGAAGTGGTCGCGGCTGCGGCCGGGTCGTCACCGCGGATCCGGGCCGGGAGTTCTCCTTCGTGACCGAGGAAGGTGGCCGCGAGTCGACCATGTGGCGGTACCGCTTCGAGGCGGTGGACGGCGGCACGAGGGTCACCGAGTCATACGAGGTGAAGTGGATCCCGACCTGGGCCCGCATCGTTGACGTTCCCACGAATCGATATCGCGAACTGCACGAGGCCATGCGCCACACGCTCGAGTCAGCTCCGAGCGGCGGCCGAGAGCTCCCCGCGGGAACACTGAAACGACCGATCGGGTCCGGCGCCCCGGCCCCAGCACGACCGAGCACCCGGCGAAAGACCAATACAACCGTGAAGGAGAAGCGACATGATCACCACCGCCTACAAGGCCGCGCCCGACATCGACGTCCTGACGTCGGTCCATCCGATTCTGGGACTGGGGTCGATCCCAATCAACGCGTTCGTGTTTCACGGTTCTGAGCCCCTTCTGGTCGAAACCGGAGCGATCGTCGATCGCGAGGAGTTCATGACCGCGTTGCGCTCGGTCATCGACCCGGCCGATCTCCGCTGGATCTGGCTCTCCCACAACGACCCGGACCACATCGGCGCGGTCCATCAACTGATCGAAGAGAACGCCGAGATCAAGGTGATCACGACCTTCCTCGGTGTCGGTGCCATGAGCCTGTCCGCACCTCTTCCCATGGATCGCGTGTACCTCCTGAACCCGGGGCAGGCGCTCGCGGTCGGAGATCGGACGCTGACGGCGGTCAAGCCACCCACGTTCGACAATCCGTGCACGACCGGGTTCTACGACGAGGCATCCGGAGCGCTCTTCAGCTCCGATTGCTTCGGCGCCCTTCTCTCGGACGTCCCCGAGCACGCGGCCGAGCTCTCTGACGAGGCCCTCCGGCAGGGACAGGTGCTTTGGGCCACGATCGACACGCCCTGGCTCCACGGAGCGGACGCCGATGCGTTGGCGAGGCAGCTGGACGGTATACGCAAGATGGAGCCGAACCTCATCCTGAGTGGTCATCTGCCGGCCGCCGGGGGCACCCTGACCGAGCGGATGCTGTCGTCGCTCGCCAGCGTTCCGACCGCCCAGCCGTTCGTCGGACCGGACCAGGCGGCACTCGTGAACATGATGGCCCAGCTGGCGGTGGGCGCACCCGCGTAACAAATCTTGCCTCTTCGAGGCCACTGGGTGGTCGCCCCGACGAGCGCACCGGGACAGGTCGACGTGTCGGTTGGCTCACGGGCGATCACGGGGGTGTCCTCTCGGCTAGCTGAACGGCTGGGTGTGGCGTGAGCGGGTGGCGTACGATTTGCCGGTAACCGATCAAGCGGTCGAAGACCGTAGGATCAGCGCATGCCAGGAACTGGTGATCGTCCAAATTCTGAAGACCGCATCAGGGAGCTGAAGGCGTCAATCGGCAAGTATCTCAGCGGTGCGGAGGAGCCAACTGGGGAAGCACTCGCTGAGGTGACGAAGGCGCTTCACGAGCTCGCGGACCACGTCGTGGACCTTGATAAACGATTCGAGAGCGTCGTGGCATCACTTCCCGAGTGGACTACGCAGGGTTGGATGCCCTCTCTCGGAGGTGACGCCGCCGAGGACCGCTGACGGGCTGAGTGTGCCGTGGCCGGTGGCTTGATCGGCCCTTCATCGCCTCCCTCCCCACCCATCACGACTGCGAGGGCGATGAGAAGACCGGCCCATCATCCGTCTGGAACGGGCGCCGCCCCGCCTCGACAGATGTGCCAGGAGCTCCGGTCCACGGGTGCGGACGCAGTGGGAAATCGGGCCAAAGGACCACCTGGGCGGCCACCGCTCTCAGAGCAGTTCAAAGCCCCAAACTTGGCTGCTCAATGTCGCTCGGGGGTGCTCGCCTGCGATGTGAACCCGCGACTTCTCCCTTGCTCCGAGACGGCGGTGGGCGTCAGCGAGGAGCTAACGCCTCGCAACCAAAGCGGCCTTTCCTTCGCCCGAGAGATCATCGAGCGCAACCAAGCGCCCCGCCATCATCATCACCAGAGCCTCTGCTGGACCCGTCACCTCCGGTCCCTTCCCATGGGACCAGTCCACATCGATGGCCGAGAGCTTCAACCCGGCGATGCGCTTCTTTGCACCGAATATATGGACATCGTCCTTGACGAAGTCCGCAATTGGAACGAGATGTGCCGGGGGCAGATCGCGTTTGATGCCGAGAGGTCGACACATGTCCTGACCATGGACGAGGACATGCATCAGGCCCCTGACCGGCCGAGTCCCAGCCGGCGCGTTGCGGTGGGCAGCGGCGTCCCGAAGGGACTTCAGAACGACCGCTGGGTCCTGCTGACCGCGTACCTGCCCGTCAGCCGCTACCCATCGGTTGTAGTTGAAGCCGTGGCGAAGCATTCCACCGAAGATCGCGCCAACTCCGAAGGCACCCTGCGCACCTGCGGTCATGTGAGCGAGCACGTCTCTGATGCGCCACTTGGCACACAGTGAAGGAGAGTTCCACTGCTCGTCATCTAGCTCGGCGAGTCGATCAGCGAGATCCAGCATCTCATCGCGTTCTGCGTCCCGCAGGTCCACGTCACCCCTTCCCATAGTCGCTAAATCTATTCGTGAGGAGCACACGAACGGAAGCAACTTCCAACATGACTCCACTTCAAAGATGGTGGTTGGAGAGGCCGGAGCCTCATCGACCCCGGCCAGGGCGCGTTGCTTCGACATCGCTGTACGGCGCGGTCAGGAGCACGAAGAGCGACTTCACCAGACGTCCGAAGCGATCGACGCTGAGTTCGTCAAGTGCTGCGAACTGCATGAGTCCCGCAACGGCGGCATTTCCAATGTCCGCCAAGTCCTCGGCTGGGATATCTAATCGCTTTCGTGCGCCTTTCATGTTGTGCTCAATCAACTGGACCATCTTTTCGGCCAAACGTCTGTCAGCCTCGACGATGCGCCGCCGCAGATCCGGGTTCCGAAGGGCGTTCAATCGGAGCTCCAAGTCGAGCGAGACCCTGTCGAGCGTCGTCCTCTGGCGGAATATGTCGGCTGCCGCCAGGGCTCCATCGAGTGGGGTCGATGGCACACCCATGGCGGAGAACCCCGCTGCCGCACGTTGGCTATGACGTTCAAGCACCGCTTCGAGGAGGTCCTCCTTACTGCCAAAGCGGGCGTAGAGCGACGCCCGGCTGAAACCGGCCTCCGTTGCAATCTCTTCCATCGAGGCACCACCGAAACCCTTTTTGGCGAAAACCGTCTCGGCGGCATCGAGCATCGCCTCGCAGGCAAGCTCGCGGCGTCGCTCCGGCGTCAGTCTCGGCACCCCGCGAGTCTGGCACACGTGCGACACGCATGACACTATCTATACAGGTCATCTAAAAACAGACATGGACGTCAGCTCGTCGCAGGCAGGGCCGGCGTTTAGCTGGAGAGCGCCACCGATTCGTTCGTAGTTCAGGCGTAAATCAGGCCGCTTCCTCGACGCACTGTTGCGCAGGGTCACGATCGATATCGCTGAAGCAACGAGACTCAGTGTTCGGTGATTGGGTACGGATACGGATCTGGGGAGGCGTCGCTGTCCCACAATCCGTCCGTCAATCGTGCTGAGGGAGGTCCCGTACGTCGGGAAGGGTTGCTCTTATGCCCCGCTCTGAGTCGTGTCTCCGCCGTGGGCGATGAACGGTCACCTCTCGTTGACCGATCGTCATCGGGGGAGTTCAGCCACCCCATGGGTTGCACCGTCGATGCAAAATCGACTAGACGTCTTTCCAATCGTGACCGGTGCCGAGAAGTGCCCGAGGACGAAGCCAGGTCTCCCATGCCGAGTGCAAAGGCTGGCCGGTGTTGGGTTGGGGATGGTGGGCCTGTCTCTCGTCATGGCGATCACCGCAACGGTGTTCGTGCCTGCGGGACCCGCCACGGCCGATCAAGTGTCCAATCTCAAGGCGCAGGCGGCCCAGGTCGCCCAGGATCTCGTGCTCGAGCAGCTTCAGATCGGTACCGACCAACAGCAATACGACGTCGATGTCGCCAAGGTCCAACGCGACGAGGCGGAGATCGGATCCACTCAGGACCAGATCCAAGCCGACACCGGTCGGGTGATACGCGATCGCAAGCGGCTTCAGTCCGAAGCGGTCTCGGCCTACGTCAACTTGGACCCGGAGGTCACCGGGACCGAGGCCCTGTTCGAGAACCAAAAGGAAGCGCCCGCGAGAGCGGAGTACGAAGAAGTAGCAAGTGGTGATATCGCCCTGACCATCGACGCTCTTCATACCGACGAGAACGGGTTGCGTGTTGAAACCGCCGCGCTCGAGCAACAGGAGGTACGGGACCAAACGATCACCAGCCAGCAGGCAACGCTGGCCAACGCCGCCGCGCCAGACCCAGGTCCAGCTCGCGTCCCAGCAGTCACAGATCACGGGCGAGCTCGCCGTGGCGGTGGCCCAGCAGCAGGCGGCACAAGCCGCAGCCGCCGCCGCAGCAGTCCGGGCGGCACAGGCCAAGGCTGCGGCCGCAGCGGCCGCGTCGCCGCGCGTCACCGCCGCCTTCTGCCACCCCCACGGCACTACCGGCAAGCCCCGCCAGCGCGTCGTCGGGCGACCCGTTGTTGCCCCCCTTCCTCCAATGCGTCCTGCAGGCCGAGTCAAGCGGCAACTACGACGCCGTCTCCCCGGGTGGCACGTACATGGGCGGTTTCCAATTCAGCCAGGCGACGTGGAACGCAGCGACAGCGCTGGCCGGCATGCCGCAGCTCATGAACGTCCCCCCGAACGAGGCGACTCCGGCCGAGCAGGACGATCTCGCCATCGCCCTCTACGAGGCCGATGGCGAGCAGTCCTGGAACGACTCCTGTCGGACGAGCTGACGCAGGTCACCACGCGCGCTCCTGCCGCTCGCCCCGGGGGGCACGTCACGGCGAGGGCCTGTGGCCATGTCGTTCCGGAAGGCCGAGCAGGCATCCCGGAACGACTTCGCCGACACGCGCGACAAGCTTGTACCCGCCCCACGGTTCAACTCGACCGGCGTATCCAGTGTTTGACCTCGTACAACGCGTCCGGGTCCAGCGCTCGTGCCGGCTTGTACTGGTCGATCGTCCCCACTACGTGGAACTCGACCTTCCCGGCCACGCGTTCTGACGCCACGTTGCCGACTTTGGTGACGAGCTCGATACGTCGCAGGTCAGCAGTCTTGAAGCCCCAGTCGCAGACGAGACGCAATGCTCGGGTTGTCACGCCGCGGTTGCGCCCCCAAGGTGCCGCCCAGTAGCCGACCATTGCGGAACGTTTCTCCCGGTCAATCCCGTTCAGCGTTATCGATCCCCAAAGCTCGCCTGTCGTGGCTGAGCAACAGGCGAATGGAGCGAAGGATCCTTCCGACCAGGCGGCCTCGTGCCGAGAGATCCACTCCCGGGCGTGATGCTCCTCGTACGGCCATGGGATAGTGGTCGTCCATCGGGCGATCTCCGGATCCTGGCACGCCCTGGTCACATCAGGGACATCATCCAGAGTGAATCGGCGCAAAGCGACGACTCCGTCCGTGAGCGGCCAACTCGGCTCGGGGAGAGGGGACACCCCGTCATCGTATTTCTCACCCCTCCGAACCTTGTCGAGCTCTCCAAAATGGCTACATGAAGGACGGTGGAACGCCATGTCTCGACGGAGAACGAGCAGCGAGCGAGGCCATCGCATCTCGATGGAACGGGGTGACGCCCGGCCGTTTCGTGTGGGACATTTCGGTGCGTCGGGGGACCGCAATCAAGCTGCTAACCGACACCGTAGTATCAGTACGATGCTTCCGAGATCGTCTTTTCTCTGACGGGCGCTGCCGCCGTCGGACGAGGTGTTTGCCATGCCGTTCTCTTCGACTGATTCGCTCGCTGTCGCGTTTGAGGTTGCCAGGGAGACCTTGTCCAACGTGGGTACGAACAGACTCGACTTTCCGACGCCCTGTCACTCCTGGGACGTCCGAGCTCTCGTCAACCACATGGTTGGCGCTCCCCGCGTCGCCGCATCGCGGATAGGGAGCAGGGACACCCCTCATGACGTGGACTTCGGCGCTGGGGACTTCGTGGCCTCGCACGACGAGACCTCCAGGGTGGTGTTGGAGGCGTTCGGGTCACCAGGGGCGTTGGCCAGGGGAGTCGAGTTTCCATTTGGAGAACGATCAGGGGCGTTTCTCATGTTCTTCGTGGCAACTGATCAGCTCGCCCACGCGTGGGACCTGGCGCGCGCGCGATCGGTGCCTCTACCGATATCGCACCCGGACTCGCGGTCGAGCTTCTCGAGGAGGCGAAGGAGACGGTGATCCCGGACATGCGCGGCGCCGACGGGGAGGCGGCTTTCGGCCTGGAGCAAGTAGCCCCATCGGGTGCGAGCGCCGCCGACCGTCTGGCCGCATTTCTAGGACGAACCGTATAGCTCTCCCTACGAAATTCCTCGTCATCGGCCGAGCGCCGCCGGGTTCTGTCTTCGAAGACCGCCGGCAGAGGATCAGCTCCGGCGACCTCAACTCGGCCAGACCTTTGCTGATGTTCAAAGGGGTTTCTGGCGGCACTGGATCAGAACGCCCGAGGCCTGGAAGACGCAGTTCACCGAGGAAGCGGTGCGCTCGCCACGTGGCCGACTTTGGCGCAGCTTGATCGTCGAGTCTGACCGGTCCCATATTGACGCGACGACGGGACCGCGACGGAGTGGATGACGATGCACCAGGGACGTAGGCTCCATCCAATCTGGCGGTCACGAGTGGGGAGAGCCTTCTTATGAGAACACGCGGCGCAATTATCAGGCGATCACCGGGAAAGTTCGAGGTCGTTGACCTGGAGCTCGACGATCCCATCGAGGACGAGATCCAAGTTGCCATGGTCGCATCGGGGCTGTGCCACTCGGACGACCACATCGCAACAGGCGATTTGCCTGTCGGCTTCTACCCCGTCTGCGCTGGTCACGAAGGCGCCGGAATCATCGAGAAAGTAGGCCCGAACACCCGGGGCTGGGATGTCGGCGACCACGTGATCTTCACCTTTCTTGCCACCTGCGGCCGCTGCCGCTGGTGCGCCACCGGTCAGCAGAACCTCTGCGACAACGGTGCGCTCACGCTGGGGGGTTCGAGGCCGCAGGACCCGACCAGCTTCCGCCTCCACTTGGAGGATGGGACGAACGTCGGGCAAGCGGCCGGCATCAGCACGTTCGCCGCGCACACGACGGTCCACGTGAACTCGGCGATCAAGGTCGACAAGGACCTCCCCCTCGAGAAGCTGTGTCTCCTCGGCTGCGGCGTTGGGACGGGATGGGGTTCGGCGGTCAATTCGGCTGAAGTCGGCCCAAGTGACACCGTCATCATCATGGGTATCGGTGGCATTGGTATCAACGCCGTGCAGGGGGCCGTCCAGGCCGGAGCTGCGCACGTCATCGCCGTCGACCCGGTTGCCTTCAAGCGGGAGGTGGCCCTGAAGCTGGGCGCCACCGACGCCTTCGCAGATATCGCGGAAGCCGATGCCTTTGCGAAGAGTGTCACCAACGGCCAAGGCGCGGACAGTGCGATCGTCACGGTCGGAGTTGTGCACGGAGAGCACATCGCACAAGCCTTCGACGCAATCCGGAAGGCCGGAACCGTAGTCGTGACGGGTGTCGCTCCCATGACGGAGATTGGAATCCCCGTATCGCCCGCGATCCTGACACTGTACCAAAAGAGGATCCAAGGCTCTCTGTACGGAGCTTCCAACGCGACTTTTGACATCCCTCGTCAGGTTCAGATGTACCGCGAGGGCAGGCTGAAGCTCGACGAGCTCATCACGCGGGAGTACGACCTTGACGAAATTGCTCAGGGCTATGAGGACATGCACGCCGGGGTGAACATCCGCGGCATCATTCGATACTGAGCAAGCCCTTGGACTGTCGTGTCTCTGTGTCACCGCATCACCACTTCCGAGCCGTTTCACTCGGGTGGCGTCCGTTGCATCTGCTCGAGGAGAGGAGACCGTCGCGTCACGCTGGCCACGCCGGAATCCTCCGAGAGCAAATCGACGGGCAGACTGATCGACACCGCACGCTCGGGGTGTTCTACTTCCCCGGCGGTGGACACGTCGTCACTCTCGGGGCACTCTTTCTGCCTGCTCGCTCGAGGCCCAGACACCGGTCGCGCCATATCAGCCCGCGTGCCCGTGTCGTCCCACCGATGGGTCCAAAACCAATCGAGATGACCGCATGACTGAACACTTCGGCTACGAGATCGACAAGCGCTACCTTCCCGTAATGCTCCCGTTCCTCCTGCGACCATCAAAGGACGGCGTCACGCTGACGGATAACGGCTCTCTCGTCGCGACCTTCGGTCTCTTTCGGGTTGTGACGCCCCTTGCAAATGTCAGCGGTGCACATGTCACCCGGAACTACCGCTGGTGGACAGCTGTCGGAGTTCGTCTGTCGCGTGCTGACGACGGCCTCACCTTTGGTACGAATAACCGGGCAGGCGTCTGCGTCCATTTTGAGGAGAAGGTGCCATCTCCACTTCGACGAAGCGGGCACTCGGCGCTGACGGTGACGGTCGCCGATCTAGAGGGGCTGGTGACGGCCTTAGGTGGGGACCGCGAGAAGCCGGGTACACACTCGCCATGAGCCGAGCAGAGGGAGAACTGCGTCCGGAGGCGTCGTCATGGAACGAGTGCCTCGTAGCCGGAACGGCCGACGGTAGCGACCGAGTCTGCCGCGGTCGTGGTTGCGGGATTCAGCAGGACCCGGCGCGCAGAATGCGGCGCCGGAGGCGTGATTCGACCAGAGCGAGTTCGTCCTCCTTCTTCCCGCCGACCACGGGGCTCGTGCGATCTCTGTGACAGGACACTGCCACGTACGGTCTGAGAGAGCTCGAGGGCCCGATGCTCCCGACCACTGACCAGAGGCCTCATGCGATATCCGGTCGTTAGGCTGAGGATCCCGAGGCGTGGAAGCGGCTGTGCACCACCGAGGGATGTGCCCTTTGCGGTGAAGACAGGCAGCCCGAATGGATCTCGCGGAAACCGACACTTGCAAGATCACCGCATGGAGCGAGGCCGTCCTTTCCGGTTATGCATGTGGGCTCTCGAAGCGCCACGTCGTCGAACGTCATGAGCTCGACGATCACGAACAGGCTTCCTTTCTCTTCGACGCGATCGCTGTGGCCCGAGCACCGGCGAAGCTGCTCAGTCAAGATGAACTACGAGATCCATGGCAACACCATTCCTCATCTGCATTATGCACCTCTTCCCGCGAATGCCCGGAGATGTCTACGTCGGGTATCCGAATCATTGCCGGGTGAGTTGTACCAGAACTGACGAGGAGATTGGTCGCATGCGCGGAGCCGTGAGAGCAGGACTGGCGGGACGTCTCCGGCCCTCGACTCGGGCGTCTGCGATACGCCGCCGGGAGACCCGCGGAGGTCGCGCAATGCCAGGGGCGAGCGGGTGCTCCCGGAGCGCGGGCAACGTGGGGGCCCAGTTCGCGGGATCGTCGCGTACGACCTGGAGCTTTGGACAGGCGTGGCAGCCCGTTTCAGGCCGTGGCTAGGGTCGCTCCGGTCGGAGAGGGCATCGAGCTGGAGTCGAGCACGTTGAGGAAGGTCCACCATCCCAAGATTGTGCAGCGGGGAGATCGTCGATGGATGGTCGTCTGTGACGACTGCGAGCGGGACCACCAACGCGCGACGCCCATTGGCATCAATACTCCCGTTGAGTCCCGAGAGATGGCGCAGCGCCTCTGGGAAAACCATTGCGAACGCCGAGGTGTATCTCAGATGCGGCGAAGGGCCTAGGCGTTTCCGCCAGCATCGCCTTCGCCGCCCTCGCCAACAGCCGAGCCTTCCGGGCGACGGCCCGAGTGACCCCGATCAGGCGACACCCTGAGGCTGGCCTCACGCAGCCTGCGTTGGGATCCGGGCTGATGGCACACCGGCGCCTCGCCGGTTTGTTCGTGCGTTGTGGGGCATTGGTCCGGTCGGCTCTATGTGGCCGGGCAGCGTGGTGTCAGCATCCCCATTGAGGGGCGGTGACATGTCTGCCGAACCGTGCTCACCGCTCTTCGGGGCAGATCCATCGGGCCAAGACGGGGAGTTCTCATGGAGGAGCGGTTCGAGTCAGCGGTTTACGTCAGCCAGCTGGTCGAGAGCGCCGACGCCGGCGGATGGCGAAGACGGCGGCCGGTCCGGGTCTACCGATGGCATCTGGTCCACGATGAGCGCGCGCTCACGTGGTGTGGGCTCAGCATCAGCTTCAGAAACCCTCGGCGGCCATGGGGCGCGATCGCCGAGGACCGGCGTTGCCAGACCTGCTCCCGGCGACTTGACCGGGTGAATCGGGCCCGAGAGAGCCAGAGGACCGGTTAGATCGAGAGCCCATCTCGACCGCGATCCGCCGCCGGGCGCCGGTTCACGATGATCCCCACCTCGGCACGGCGGCGGCGATGCCGCGCCTGCGGAAGAGTGCATCTCCCGCGTTCTCGGATAAGACTTGGGCCGTGGACGACAGGCCAGTCACCAGATACGTGACGGCCCCCGACGGGGTGAGCCTGGCCTATCAGGTGGTCGGTGGCGGGCCACTGGACATCGTCTTCATTCCGGGACTCGCCCTGCCCGTCGACCTCCTGTGGGAGGACCCCGGTTTCGCTCACTTTGCCCAGCGGCTTGGCCGCTTCTCCCGGACGGTGTGGCTCGAGGGCAGGGGGATCGGCGCCTCGGGAGGTGATTTCGTCGCGAGCGCAGTCGAGGAGGACGTTTCCAACCAGAACGTTTACGGCCTCACTTCGGTCTTGGACGCGATCGGGTGCGAGCAGGTCGTGCTCGTCGCACACGGCTCCGCCGGTCCCGTCGCCATCCGATACGCCGCGTCCCGCTCCGAGCGGGTGACCACGTTGGTTCTGGTGGATAGTCATGCCTACTACGTGCGGGAGGAGGGTTACCCCTGGGGCATGCCCCCAGAGGCCATCGATCGACACATCGCTGTCGTCAAAGAGGTGTGGGGTTCGGGGGCGGCGCTGGACGCTCTCGCTCCGAGTAAGGCGGGTGACGAGCGATTTCGTGCATGGGACTCGAGGTCACAGCGTCTCGGCGCCTCTCCGGAAGGCATCGCAGCCGCAGTACGGGCCGGTTTTCAGCGGGACGTGCGAGATCTACTTCCCACCCTTTGTCTACCGACGCTCATCGTGCACCGAGAAGGCGACCGATTCATCCGGGCAGGGGCCGGACGGTATCTGGCCGAGCACATCGCCGATGCGAGGTATGTCGAACTGCCGGGGGATGACCACTTGTTCTTCGTCGGTGACACCGACGCACTGATAGACGAGATCGAGGAGTTCCTCACGGGCACCCACCAGGCGCCGGAGGGCGACGTCGTCACGTCCACCATCTTGTTCACCGACATCGTTTCCTCGACCGAGCAGTCTGCCCGAATGGGACACCGAAGGTGGACAAAGCTCACCGATGACCACGACGCGATGGTTCGGACCACTCTTGGGCGTTACCGAGGCCGCGAGGTGAAGACCGTCGGGGACGGCTTTCTCGCCAGTTTCGACTCCACCACTCGAGCCGTCCACGCCGCGACGGAGATCGTGACCGGAGCGCACACCATGGGCCTCGAGGTCCGGGCTGGTGTCCACAATGGCGAGGTCGAAGTGCGACCGGACGATGTGATCGGGCTCGCCGTCACCATCGCCAAGCGGATCTGCGATCTCGCAGCTCCCGGTGCGGTGCTCGTCTCAGAAGCTGTGAAGCTGCACCTCGTCGGCTCGGGCATTGGAGTTGCCGAGCACGGGACCCACGTGTTGAAGGGAGTGCCCGATACATGGAGGCTCTTCGCCGTCGAGGGTTGACCCCCGACGCGACAGTCGGTCACGAGCCAGTGAGGGGCTCTAACACCTCGACGAGTGGGCCGAGGAGCGCTCGGACGAACTCGTCGTCAGCGTAGAGTCGTTCTCCGGTCAACAACCCGGACCGCTCGTCGACGGGCATGCTCGACATGACGCGGTAGGACGCAGTGCGCGCACCGTCGTGGCGAATGTCGATCGTGTACTCCTGGAGTGCCGCGTGCTCGTTGGCCCACTCGCCGAGGAGCTCGTATCCTCGCACCAGCGGCACGAAGGTCGGGTATTGATCGCGGTAGAAACGCTCGATGTTCTTCCACCCGACCATTGTCATGGCGAGCGGAAAGAATTCGTACCGGGGCACCGGCACAAGCGTTGCCAGCACCCGATCGATGTCGAGCGCCGCCTCGGCTCCAGCGTGCTCGTGGCACAGATCGGCGACGGCCTGCGGATCCATCCTCGTCCATCTCCAGTCGGAAAGGCCCATTCACGCCACCGGACTCGCACGGGCTCGAGCACACGAGGGTGGCTGGGGGGTCGACAATACATGGCGACCGTCAACCGGGCACCCCCACCCCCGGCTGTCACCGCTGGCGTGTGGCACGCGGATTGACCCAGCAGGCCTTGGCCAGTTCCGGATCTTTGCGAGGCCATCCTTGTCCGGTGTCCCACGACCTCTGCGCAGAACCCGGCCGCGACCAGCAACGAAGGCCCCCCACGCTCGTTCGCGTCCTAGTGTTGGCCCGTGCCCTCAGACTTGATGCCAGCAGCCGTCTACGTGGGCGACGGCAGGGTCGCCGTCGAGGAGGTCCCCTGTCCGGAACCGGGACCCGGGGAGGTGCTCGTCGAAATTGCCGAGTGCGGAATTTGCGGATCCGATCTGCACATGGTGCTGGAGCGCTACGCCAAACCGGGTGCCATTCTCGGCCACGAGTGGTCGGGCATTGTCGCCTCCGCGCCCAGCGGCTCCGGCTGGTCTCCCGGTGATCGCGTGGTGGGGAATCCGTCCTCGGGGTGTGGCGCGTGCCGGCCGTGTCGACGGGGCCGCCCCTCGGTCTGCCTCAGGCGCGCCTCGGCGGACTACATCGGGTACCGAGGCGCGTTCTGCCGCTACAAGACGGTCGCGGCGGACGGCCTGATCCGGATTCCGGATTCTCTCCCGACGAGGGTGGCCGCTCTGGCCGAACCGACGGCGATAGCCCTGCACGCAGTGCGGCTGGCGGGCGTCGGCCCCGATGATCGGGTGCTCGTGACCGGGGCTGGTCCGGTTGGGCTGCTCATCGTCGCCGTTCTGCGCGCACAGGGGATCTCCGACATCACCGTGAGCGAGCCCTCATCCGTTCGACGCCAGCGGGCACTCGACGTCGGAGCCACGCGGGTGGTGACACCCGACACACTGGTGGAGCCACCCATGGTCGTGCCGGTGGCGGAGCCCTACGCAGTGATCCTCGAATGCTCGGGACACGGCAGCGCCGTCGAGGCAGCCATCGGTCAGCTGGACTATGCCGGCACCCTGGTGATCGTCGGTACTGGGTTCGAACCACCTCGCTTCAACCAGAATCGCTTGATCATCTTCGAGCTCGAGATCGTCGGGGCCTACAACTACAACGAAGAAGGCTTCGGGCCGGCGGTGGACCTGCTGGACAGCGGGACTTTGCCGCTCGACTCGTTGATCGAACCCAACGACATTCCGCTCGAGAGGGTGATGGACTCGATGGAACGGCTCTCCCGAGGCGAGATTCCCAGCAAGGTGATGGTCCAACCGGGTATGTCGTCGTGAGCACGACGCCCCTTTCCCCCCGGATCAACCACGTGGCGATCAGCGTGGATGCGGACGTCATGAACGATGAGGGCCGAGCTGCGCTCCTCGACTTCTACTCGGCGGTCTTCGGATGGACGGAAGGGGACAACAGCACGGAAACGGGCAACCCCCTGATCCTCTTCACCGGGTCGTCGCGCCAGTTCCTCTACCTGCTGCCGGCGAAGGATGAATTCATGGTCACTCCGGACATGGACCACTTCGGGATGGAGGTGTCGTCCAAAGAGGAGCTGATGGAAATCCTGGAAAGGGTCAGGGTGTACCGGAGCAAGGACGGCCGCGTCCGCATCACGGATGTCGGCACCATGGTGACCCGTCACGACGACGCCGAGTACACGCTCACGAACGTCTACATCGGGTTCTTGATCCCGCTGTGGATCGAGCTCCAGCACATCGAGCGGCGTTCCCGAGGCTGACGGCCCCGGCTTGACTCGGAGGACGTCGTCCCCGCTGCGTCGGTCGGTTGCGGCGACGCCGTTTGTGCGTGTCTGCGCGATCTCCGGCCCCCTCTTCGACGGTGATGTTCGCAATGCCGGGCACCCGAAGATGCCTTGGTCTCGCTGAAGATCGCCGCAGTACAGACGGCGAGCGCGAGGGCGTTTGCCCCATCGCGGCCGAGCCATTGCCAGAAGAGAGGAGGAAGAAGGCCACGTACGCGAATGTGCTGAGAATCCTGATTCCGGCGAAGCGAGTGACGAGTGATGCGGACTCGGGGGCGGAGCGGAGCCCGGCGTGAGCGCGACGAGCGGCCTGCTCGGAGTCGTCAGCGGTCGCCAGATGCCCCGCAGGTCGTCGAGGGACGTGCGCACGATGTTCACCCGGGAGTCGGGGTTGTCGATCCAGTCGATCGGAACCTCGTGGACGCGCAGGCCGTTCCGTTCCGCGTGGACGAGGAGCTCGGTGTCGAAGAACCAGTCGTTGTCTTGCACCAGAGGCAGCAGTTGCCGGGCGTCGGCCCGCATTGCCTTGAACCCACACTCAGCGTCGCTGAAGTGGCTGCCCAGGGCGATGCGCAGCACGGCGTTGTAGCAGCGGGAGATCAACTCACGTCTCGGACCACGTAAGACGTGGGCGCCACCGGCGAGACGGGAACCGATCGCGATGTCGCTGGGGAAGACAAGAGCGGCGCGACGAGCGGGAGCAGCGCTTTCCAGGCCGGTCGCGAGATCGGCGTCCATGTATGCCACGACCTTCGCTCGACTGGCGACCCATGACGTACGCAGCGCCCGGCCGCGACCCTTCTCGTCGAGGTCCAGCGCCTGCACGCCGTCGAGGCGGGCGGCCAGGCCTCGGGCCAGCGCGTCGGTGCCGTCGATGCTGGCGTTGTCGGCGATGGTGACGACGGCGGGGAAAGGGAAGGAACGATCCAGGTACTGCCGCAATCGGGCGACCGTCGTCTCGAGCGTCTGAGCCTCGTTGTGCACCGGGACGACGACCTCGACGAGATCCGAGTCTTTGCGAATGGCCAAAGGTCCTCCGTCTCCGCTCCTCGCTGTTCGACGTGCGAGGAGGGGCACGGTGTTCCAACTCATCGACGTCTGTCCCCAGGGCGCCTGGCCTCGATGTCGCTGCATCGCCGATCCAGCACGGACACGAACTGCCCGCGATCGTGTCGTGCTTCCCCCGACGGGTGACCGCGACCCCCCCAGGACGGAGCAGCGCCAGAGTATGCCCAACAGGGGCGGAGGGTGTCTCGTCACCTCGGGGAATGCTGCATCGACTCAGGGGTCTTGCCGTGCGACCTGGGAGACAACGGCCGAATGGAGGAGCTCGACGGCATCGGCCGGGAGCAGGAAACCGTGCGTGCGGTCGCTTCGCACCGCCCGGGCCCAGGCCGAGACGAACTGACCGTGGTTCTTGTAGAGGTTGGCGAGGTGAGCGGCGCTGAACGGCACGGTGGTGCCGAAGAGAAAACAGAAGCCTCCGCTGTTGCCTTGGCTGCCCAGTGCAGCGATCGGCGCGTCGACCTGCGGGGTTCGCACGCCACCGATGGCGTTACCGTTTGCGTCGAGCTCGAACACCACCGGCGAGACATGGGTCGTCGCCAACAAGGGGGCCCGAGGAGGCGGCATACCGTCGACCACCCATCGGTTGAGCCAATAGACCGCAGCGTCGAGCGCCCAGTGCGTTCCGCCGGTGTTGATGGGCAGCTTGCAGTTGAACCCGCCGACGGGGGTGCGCGTCGGGTTCTGCATGGCAGCCAGGTTCTCGACGGCGCCTTGACCGTTGCCGGTGTCGTTGGGACCGATGGCGAGACCGTAATAGTCGTAGTGCGAGGTGCCCGCGACCTCCCAGAGTCGGAACCACTTGGGGTTGCCGTCGTGCAATCGGTCCGTCAGGTTGCTGTTGTAGACGTCGGTTTCGGTCTCGAACTCGAGGACCGGAACGCCGAGGTCACTGCGGATCGTGGTCGGGATCGGCGCCGCGTCGTTGGTTTGCGGTGTTTGGGAGAGCGGGGCGCCGGTGCCAAACTGGCTGTGCACCAGGAAGCCTTGGTAGACGTGGGCGATCGGCTGTACCGCATCGATGTAGGTCATGAGGCGGCCGGCCGATTGCGACTCGCCGGCCGCGATCAGGGCACGGGGCCGCAAGCCACCCAGGATCCGAGCTGCGTCCCTGCGGACCGCTTGGCCGGCCTGCGAGAAGATGTCGTACGAAAAGCTGTCACCCGGATGTGAGAGCGCCGAGTACTGCGCAGGGTCGGTGGTCTTCGCTGAGTCGACACCGACTTGTTGCGCGGAGACCCCCACCCACGCGAACCCGTCGCGGACCAATTCGTTGTGGGACATCGTCCACTCCGGGGCGTCGTCGGTCCCGCCGGACACATTGAGCCACTCGACCACGACCGTCCCGTTGAACCTCTTGGGGTCGATCGGGCGGTAGACGGCGATCCGCGTCGTGTACGGCGCGCGCACGCCGGTCGTGACCCGCCACCTGCCGTCACTCGTGAGGGGGCTCACGGGCACGTAGGAGTGGGCGGTTCCCGAGACGAAGAACTGGGACTTCTCGTATCCCACTCTTGCCAGGTCAAAGTTTGTCCCGTAGAGGGTGCCGTCGAAGGTGGGTGAACCGACCCGCATGGGCCCGGTGACGGTGACGCCGGGCAACGTGGTCGAGACGCTCGTCCGTGCCGAACGGCCGGGGGAGGCGGGTGACGCCCAGCTCGCTGACCCCCAACCTGTGACGAGAACCGCGCTCAGGCTCAGCGTCGCCGCGAGGCGGCGCGCCATGCGGCCATGGCCGCGCCCGTGAGAGGGAAATCCGCCGGCTGTTGCCTCTGACGTCATGATCTGCCCCCGTGGACGGAAGGCACCGCAGTCACGATGATGGCGTTGCATGCCGAGCTTGGTATACCCTGCCACAAGCAGCGCGAGAGCGGACGTCGCGCCCGGTCTGGCGGCCACCCCGCCCATGGGTGGGCTCAATGGGCGACCAGCTGCGCACCCTCGCTGTCGAACGAGATCGTCATGCCCTCGTTCGCCAGGCAGACCCGATCCTCGGCCGAGGGCCAGAACGTGCGAGCCTCGGTGAGGAGCTCTTCGAGCTCGTCGTCGGTGTGATAGGGGTCGTGGTGGAACAGCACCAGGTTCCGAACGCCTGCCTTGCCCGCAAACTCCATTGTGTCGGCGAGCCCCGAATGTCCCCAGCCGACGTGTGCGCGGTACTCGTGGTCGCGATACTGAGCGTCGTGCAGCAAGACATCGGCGTCGCGCGCGATGTCGTAACCGCTCATCCACTCAGGCGCCACCGAGCGCAGCTCTGTGCCGAGCGAGGGCTCGTGATCGGGGACGTAGACCAGGACGTGTCCGTGCTCCTCGATCCGGTAACCGACGGTCGGGCCCTGATGCTGCACCCTGCCCGATCGCAGTGTTGCCGAACCGATCGAGACGGCTTCTTCGGGCGCGTCGTGGAAGGTCAGGCGTGCCGGGACATCGTCCAGGTGGACCGGGAAGAGCGGGGGAGAGAGATACATCGCGATGCGCTCGGAGAGTGGTTGAACCGGCGACGGCGGACCCCAGATGTGGATCTCGAGGTCGGGGTCGAAGAGTGGCCGGAAGAACCCAAGGCCCTGTAAGTGGTCGAGGTGGAGATGGCTGAGCAGGATGTGCAGCTCAGGGCACGGAGTCGCTGCCATCGAGACGCCGAGCGGCCGCATCCCGGTGCCGGCGTCGAGCACGAGGACCTGCCCGCTCGAGAGCCGCACCTCGACGCACGACGTGTTGCCGCCGTACCTGACGGTATCGGGGCCGGGCGCAGCGACCGAGCCGCGGCATCCCCACACCCGCGCCTGCATCAGGCGTCGTCTTCCTCGTCGGCGACTTGCCAGAAGACCGACACGACGCCGTGCATCTCCGCGGTCGTGCCGAACAGTGGGTACGCCGTCGCGTGCACGAGCCGCTGCACGCCGTCGTACCCGGTCGCGGCGAGCGTCTTGTGGGCGGGGCGACGCTCGAAGAACGCGATCCCGGCGGGAGTGTCCCGCCGACGAAGAGGTTCGCCGTCCGGAGTCTTCAGGTGCAGGACCGCACCGAATTCCTCGGCCGGTGTCTCGCCCATCTCGCCGAATGGCTTGCCGATGAGCAGCGCCGCGGCGTCGTTGTAGAACACGAGCACGCCGCGCGCGTCGATGAGAAACATCGGCGTCGCAAGATTCGATGCCAGCTCGCGAGCCAGGATGAGCGGCAGTGGCTTCCCGCTGCCTGCCGGTGCCTCGTCGTTCACGACCGAGATCGTTGCCGCTCACGAGCTTCGACGCAATCGCCTCGGTCCCGGGACTGCCCCCGGCTCGAGGTCGGGTTGGCCCTCGAGCGGCGCTGAGCCTGCTGGAGTAGACCTTGGGACGATGCGCATCGGCATATCGATTGGCACCACGTTCTCCACCGACGGACCGAGCGGCCACCGGGAGGGCCCGCTCGCGGTGCTCGGCCAGGCCCGCGCCGCCGCCCGGGCCGATCTCGACACCTTGACCTTGGGCGATCACCACGCCACGGGCCCGGCCGGGTACGTGCAGAACGTCCCGATGCTCGGTCGCCTTCTGGCGGAGTGGACGGACCGGCCGGTCGGCTGTCTGTTCCTGGTCCCGTTGTGGCAGCCGGTGCTGATGGCCGAGCAGATCGGGACCCTGGCCGCCATGTCGTCGGGTCCGTTCATCGTCCAGACCGGACTCGGTGGCGGCGCCGGCCAGTTCCGGGCCATGGGGGTCGATCTGGGTCAAAGGGCCTCCCGTCTCGAGGAGGGTGTCCTCGTCGTCCAGGCCCTTTTGCGTGGCGAGACGGTCGACAGCGAGCTGTGTGGGGTCCACGCCGCCCGGGTCGCCCCCATCCCGCCCGAGGGAGCCGAATGGTGGATCGGTGGGGGTGTGCCGCAGGCGATCGACCGGGCGGCCCGGCTCGGTGACTGCTGGTACGGCAACGCCGACCTGACCCCCGACACGGCAGCTCGGGACATCGAGATCTATCGAGAGGCGTGCGCGCGCCACGGTCGGCACCCGGTCCGGATCCCCATCCGAAAGGATGTGTTCATCGCCGAGGACCGGGCCGACGCCGAAAAGGTGGGCAACGCGCTCGTCGCCGGCGGCTACCGGGGGTTCGAGCGCAACGCTGTGGCCTACGGTGATCCCGACGACGTCGCCGAGCAACTCTCCGTCTTCAAGGACGTGGGCTTCACGGACATCATCATCAGGACGATGTCACCGCTACCGCCGGAGATGGGACCCGACGCGGCGGCCCGCTCCGTCGAGCTGGCGGCTGATGTGCGCTCCCGGCTCGAATGACCGGGGACCCCCATTCAGCGCGACTCGGCGCACGACCGCACCCGTCCGGCACCACCTCGACCGTTCCCTGAGGCGCTCTCGGGCGAGCCAACACCAGGTCCCGACGACGGCGAGGCGGAGAGCCTGCATGAGGAAGATCACGACCCTGGCCATCCTGGGGCTGAGTGCCCCTCTGGTGGTCGGCTGCGCGGCAAAGGCCCGCACCACGGCACCCCCGGAGCCCGCAGCATCGACGACCTCGAGGCCGACCGCGACGACGTCGCCGGCGCGTGCACCGTTGCCGACCACGTCGGGGGTGATCGACACCGGCGCCGGCTGGACCCCGGCCGGCCTGGAGGGGCCGCCCCCGTCACCAGGCACCTGCCACTACCGCACCGCCGCCGACGGCTATCCGCTCCCAGATCCGGCGTGCACACCCGGAGCGGTCAACACCGGGGTGACGCAAGGCAACATCGGGACCACGATCTGCCGCCCCGGCTACACCGATTCGGTTCGCCCACCCGAATCCATCACGGAGGCGGCGAAGTACGAGTCCATGGCGGCCTACGACGCGCCGGGTTCTGCGTCCGAATACGAGTACGACCATCTCGTGCCGCTCGAGCTCGGCGGATCGAGTGATGTGCGCAACCTCTGGCCCGAGCTCGACTCGGGCTCCCCGTCCCAGTTCGACTCGACGGACGGCTTCGGGGAGAACGCGAAGGACGGAGTCGAGGACCGGCTCAACGCCGCGGTGTGCTCGGGTGAGGTGGCCCTGGCCGCCGCGCAGGAGGCCATCGCAGCGAACTGGACGACCGCCGAAGCCGCGCTCGGCCTCGGTCCCTGACGGGCCCGACGGTCAACCTGGGCCCGTCTCGAGCGCCGGTGGGACCGCTCAGCCCGGAAGCCGCAGTGCGAGGAATTCGGGCGGGCGTGTTCCGCCGATCGGGATGATCATGAGGTTGCCCGCGATGGACATCCACCCGTTCACGGCACCCGGGAGCTGGTGCTCCCACACGATCCGACCGTTCGAGCGGCTGATCCCGACCAGAGTTCCCTGGAGGGTGACGGTCAACACCAGGTCGTTCACGACCGTTGCCCCACCGGTGGGGTCGCCGGGCACCTTGGTGTCCCAGATGACCCTGCCCGTCGCGGCGTTGATGGCCACCACGTCCCCCGGGTACGTCCCGACCTTTCCCCCGAAATACGCCGTCTGATCGGGCTCGAGTGTGTCCGGCGCGTTCAATGTGGCCACATACGCGATGCCGTCTGCCGATGCGGGTGGCGTGAGCACGCCTCCGTAGGTGCCGGGAAGGACCTCGGTGGGGCCGGAGAGGGCCTTCAGTTCTCCGTTGTGATGCATTCCGACGAACGTGCGCCACAGGAGACGGCCCGACCTCGGGTCGAGCCCGAGCACCTTGCCGCTCTTGCCGGTCCCCACGATGACCTGGCGCGAGGATCCCGGGATGTCGACGATCATGGTGTGGACGAAGTCGCGATCGAAGATGTCGTGTGCGGTCGCCTGGTGATACCAGATCAATTTTCCGCTCCGGAGATCGAGCGCCACCGTGGAATCGGTGTACAGGTTCGGCCCGGGTCGGCTCGTCCCGTTCGGATACTGCGGCGTGCCTGGGAACGGGGCCGGGTTCGCCGTTCCCCAGTACACGCGGTTGGCGGCCACGTCGACGGACGGCGGATACCACGCCCCGCCGCCCGAGTTGACCGACGGATTCCCCCACAGGTCGGGTGAGGCCACCGTGTCGAATGCCCACTCCGTGTGGCCGGTCGATGCGTCGAGGGCGAACAGCCATCCACTGTCACCACCCCGGTAGATGCCGTTCGCAACGCTCACGGGCACTGTCGCCACGAGCACCCGTCCCTCAACCACGGTCGGCTGTATGTCGACGCCCGCCGTTGCCGTGAGACGACGGGACCACACGGTGGCGCCGTCACCCGCGTCCAACGCGATCACACCGTCGCTGGTCGCTGCGAAGACCTTGCCCCATCCGACCGCGACACCGTCCGGTCCGATCGAGATCCCCGTCGGCTTGCTTCGCCACACCACCTGCCCCGTCGCGCGGTCGATGGCCGCCACCGACCCTTGGTCGTCTTCGGCGTAGATCCGCTCTCCAAGGATGATCGGCGCGGTGGTGAGCGCACCGGTCATCGGAACGGTCCAGGCCGGAACGAGGCCCGCGATCGTCTTCGCGTCGATGGGTGACTGTCCGGCCTCGCGGGTGTTGTCGTAATCGTGTCCGGGGAGCGGCCACTGAGTGCTCCCGGCGGCGGTGACCTGCGGTGGCGCTCCGTCGAATGCCGTGTTGCCGGCCGTGGGTGTGGCCGCGCTCGGTTCACTCTGGGAAGAGCACGAGACGACGGCGATTCCTGCCAGGAGGGCGATCGTCCCCATGCCCCGGACGGCCGGCCATCTCATGTCGGCAACATAGACGAGCCTCGGTCACCGACACCGGACTCCCGAGACCCACACTGATCGAGGTCGGGCCCCGTGAGCTCCACTGCGCAAGAATGTGGTCGTGCACGTGGGCCACATCACCATCGACGGCGTCTCCGACGGCAGCATCCTGGCTCCGCCGACATTGATGTTCAACCGGCCACACGAAGAGGACTGGATCCCCCACCAGCAGTTCCTTGATGCCAATGGGATGCTCACCTTCGCCATGGGCGGGTTCCTCGTCCGAGACGGAACGAGGACCTTGCTGGTCGACGTCGGCATTGGTCCGCACGCCGACCCCGAGCGCACCGGGTCGTTCATGCGCAACCTCGGGGCCCTGGGAGTGAAGCCGGAGGACGTCACCGACGTGGCTCTGACCCACCTGCACTTCGATCATGTCGGGTGGGCATCCGACGGTGAGCGACCGCTCTTCCCCAACGCCACCTACCGCTGCCACCAAGCTGATTGGGACTTCTTCCTCGGGACCGACCCCTACGACGAGTCGCTCGCGGTCCAGATCATGGGCGGCCGGCGTTCCAGCGAGCTGATGCCCGTGGTGCGCGAGCGCATCGAGGCCTGGCACGCCGATGGCACCATCCTGCCCGGAGTCGATGTGCGCAGCGCCCCCGGGCACACGCCGGGCAGCACCATCATCATCGTCTCGTCGGGCGCGGAGCGTGCGATCCTCTTGGGTGATGTCGTCCACTGCCCGGCAGAGCTCCTCGAGGACGACTGGGAGATGATCGGGGATGTCGACCGCTCGCTGGCTCAGGCCACTCGGGCCGCCCTGGCGCGGGAGCTGGAGGGCACCAACGTCCCGATGGCGGCGACGCACTTCCCGGGTCTTCGGTTCGGGCGGTTGCTCCCCGGCACGGGGATGCGCGGGTGGGTCTTCGAGTAAGGACTCCCGCTCAGGGCGCGACGAGCCCGGCGGAGCGTCGGTTCACGCCACCACGCCCGCTGAGCGCAGGTCCGCAATGCGGTCGGCCAACCCGATTCCCTCGAGGATCTCGTCGGTGTGCTCGCCGAGGGCGGGGGAAGCGC
The DNA here is from genome assembly GCA_963789235.1 of uncultured Acidimicrobiaceae bacterium. Lineage (GTDB taxonomy): Bacteria > Actinomycetota > Acidimicrobiia > Acidimicrobiales > RAAP-2 > Bog-473. The sequence continues at coordinate 868,626 of CAWBJX010000004.1, forward strand.
CGGCGAGGCACGCGGGTGTGGATGCGAACTGGGCCGGATGCCGGGGCAGGCGGACTCGGCCGACCACATGGTGGTCCTGGTATTCGAAGAGCCCCACGGCGAGCGCATGCGGGTCGCGGGTCAGCTCGTCGGGCGACAGGATCATGGCGTAGGGCACGCCCTCAGCTTCGAAACGCTCGCTCGCCTCGATACTGGTCAGGCGGGATGCGTTGGCATAGCACGACTCCATCATCCGAGCGGTGTGCTCCCTGTGCTTGAAGCGCTCCACGATGGTGGCGACCCGTGGGTCGTCGTAACCCTCGGTCCCGAGGGCCCGGCACATCCCGGCGAAGTCGTGGTCCGACGTGGGTGTGACGATGCCCCATGCGTCGGTGAAGCGAAAGGGCTTCGATCCGGCGACGAAGCTCGAGGGGAGCGAGTGGTCCGACTCCAAGAGCACCTCGTTGGCCGCCGAGTCCGCCCAGAGGAACGACACCACTGCGTCCATCATCGACAACTGCACGTGCTGTCCACCGCGCCCCTGTGCCCGTGCGAACAAGGCCGCAGTGATGGCCTGGACCGCGAACAGCGCCGTGACCTTGTCGGCCGAGGCCTGGCGCAGGAAGACCGGGACACCGTCGGCCGGGTCGGCCTGATTGCTGGCCAGGCCGCCGTAGGCCTGTATCACCGTGTCGTACGCGGCGCGGTCGCGGTTCGGACCCTGGGAGCCGAAACCGGACAACGACGCGTAGACGACGTCGGGATTGACGGATTTGACGTCGTCGTACCCGAGGCCCAACCTGTCGACGACGCCGGGCCGGAAGTTCTGCAAGACCACGTCGCTGTCGGCCGCGAGCTGGGTGACGACCTGCGCGCCCTCCGGCCGTTGCAGGTCAACGGCGATGCTCCGCTTGCCCCGGTTGCACACGAGGTAGAGCGAGCTCATGCCGTTAACGGACACGCCGATCCAGCGGGCGATGTCCCCGACACCCGGCCGCTCGACCTTGATGACCTCGGCGCCCTGGTCGGCCAGCAGTGCCGCCGCGTACGGCCCCGTCAACGCGATGGACAGGTCCAGCACGCGTACGCCCTTCATCGGTCCGTTCATGCTGTGGCAGCTCCCTCCGTCGGCGCTCCGACGGTACCGGGTCGCACGAGGAGGCGCCCGGCGCCTTCCGTCGCCGGCGGCTACCTGGCGGAGGCCGATGGTAGGTTCCCCGACGTGGAGGATGTCGCTTGAACCTGGAGCTGAGTGACGAGCAGCGCGAGCTGCAGGCCACCCTCCGGGCGTACTTCGCACAGCTGGTGGCCGAGATGGCGCCCGAGGGGGGTCGACCCGACTACCTCGCCACCATCCGGCGAATGGGCCGGGACGGATGGCTCGGGCTGGGCTGGCCCGCGGAGTACGGCGGCCAGGGGCGCGGTCCCGTGGACCAGATGATCTTCGTCGAGGAGTCGCACTGGGCCGGGGTGCCCCTACCGCTCCTCACCCTCGGCACGGTGGGTCCCGCCATCATGCAGCTGGGCACCCCGGAGCAGAAGGCACGCATCCTTCCGGGCATCCTGCGCGGTGAGCTCCATTTCTCCATCGGGTACACAGAGCCTTCGGCCGGCACCGACCTGGCCTCGCTGCGCACCCGCGCCGAACGCGACGGCGACGAATGGGTCATCACGGGGAAGAAGCTCTTCACGAGCGCCATCCAGTACGCCGACTTCGTCTGGCTCGCCGCTCGTACCGACCCCGAGGCGCCCAAGCACCGGGGCCTGTCCGTCTTCCTGGTGCCCACCGGGAGCGCCGGGTTCAGCTGGACTCCGCTGCGCACGATCGCCGGTGAGTTCACCAGCGCCACCTACTACGACGGCGTACGCATCCCTGATGCCAACCTGATCGGCGACGTGCACGGCGGGTGGGCCATCATCACCAACCAGCTCAACCTGGAGCGCGTCGCCATCTCGCCCGCGTCGGGCATTCTGCGCTCCATCGAGGAGGTGAGGGCCTGGGCAGCTTCCCAACCACTGCCCGATGGCCGGCGGGTCATCGATCAGGAGTGGGTGCAGATCGCGTTGGCCCGCCTCTGGGCCCGGGCCGATGCGCTCAAGCTCTTCAATTGGAAGGTGGCGTGGGCTGCCGACAAGGGTTTGCACCCGGCCGACGCCTCGGCCACCAAGGTCTTCGGGAGCGAGTTCGCCCTCGAGGCCTACCGGGCCCTGAGCGAGATCGTGGGGCAGGCCGGCTATCTGGTCGAAGGATCGCCGGGCGCAGTGCTCCAAGGCAGGCTCGAACGCGAGGCCCGTGCCCACACCATTTTCACCTTCGGAGGTGGCACCAACGAGATCCAGCGCGACCTGATCGCCTGGTTGGGCCTGGGCCTCCCTCGGAGCGCCCGCTAGTCTCGAGCCTCGGCCCGAAACGGCTCTGCCGCGGCCGGGACGAACACGGGGACGGGCCGACCGTTTTACCGTTCGGCGGCGTGTGCGTTCGCCGCCGCTACAGTCGGCCCGCATGGACCTCCACTTCGCGAACGTGTGGGAAGCGGTCGCCGACCTCGTGCCCGACCGCGACGCCATCGTGCAGGGCGCTCGCCGGATGACCTATCGGGAGTTCGACGAGGCAGCGGCCCGCTTTGCTTCGGCCCTCGAGGGAGCAGGCGTGGAAGCCGACGGCAAGGTGGCACTGTTCCTCTACAACTGCCCCGAGTACCTCGTGGCCCAGCACGGGGCGTTCAAGTGCGGTGCGGTGGCGGTGAACGTCAACTACCGCTACCTCGACGAGGAGCTGGCGTATCTGCTGGACAACAGCGAGGCCGAAGTCCTGGTCTTCCACACTTCTCTCGGCGATCGTGTGGCCAGGGTCCGGGACGAATTGCCGAACCTGCGTCTGCTCGTGGAGGTCGACGACGGCGGAGGACCCGTCGTCGAAGGAGCGATCGGATTCGATGCCCTGATCGCCGCCCATGCCGTCCAGCCGCGCCGGGAGCGCTCCGGCCACGACGTCTACATGCTCTACACGGGCGGAACGACGGGGATGCCCAAGGGTGTCATGTACCGTCAACGAGACTTCGTGCGCGGCAACATCTACACCCAGTTCGTCACCATGGGCCTGACCCCGCCCGAGAGGGTCGAGGACATCGCGCGGATGCTCGAGCAGATCGACTCGCTCGGGCCGATCATCTCGGTTCCGTGCTGTCCGCTGATGCACGGCACCGGGATGTGGGTGAGCGGCATGCGAGCCCTGGTCTCGGGCGGCACCGTGGTGCTCCTCGAGGGCCGGACCTATGACCCCCACGAGATGTGGGAGGCCGTCGAGCGCGAACTGATCAACGAGATCGTGATCGTCGGGGACGCCTTTGCCCGCCCGATGCTGCGCGCTCTGCAGGAACGCGCGGCTGCGGGTCGCCCCTACGAGACGTCGAGCGTGCGCTTGATCGTCTCGTCGGGCGCCATCTGGAGCGCCGAGATCAAAGAGGCCCTGAGCGCACACGTCCCGGCGGACCTCTTCGATGCCCTCGGCTCGACGGAGGGCGGCAGCTACGGGGCCACCATGGCGAACAGGGCGACGACGGCGCAGACGGCGCACTTCGCCCTCGTGCCGGGTACCAGGGTCGTCACTGAGGACGGGCGCGGGGTGGCGCCGGGCTCGGGGGAACGAGGGCTCTTGGCCAGCGAGACGACGGCCTTCGGGTACTTCAAGGACCCCGAGAAGACGGCGCGCACCTTTCTCCAGCTCGACGGACGCTCCTATGTCATGACCGGCGACTGGGCCACGGTCGAGTCCGACGGCACGATCACCTTGCTCGGCCGCGGCTCCAACTGCATCAACTCCGGCGGCGAGAAGGTCTTCCCCGAAGAGGTCGAGGAGGCCCTGAAGCGCCACCCGGACGTCGACGACTGCCTGGTGGTCGGTCTGCCCGACGAGCGGTTCGGCCAACAGGTCGTCGCGGTGGTCGGATCGTCGCGGCCCGAGCAACCGAGCGGCGATGATCTGCGCGTCTGGCTGCGATCTGCGCTGTCCGGCTACAAGATCCCGAAGTGGGTCCTCGTGGTCGACAACGTCCGCCGCGCTCCGAACGGCAAGGCCGACTACCCCTGGGCGAGGGCGACCGCCGCCGGCAGCCTCGGACCCGGGCCGTAGTGCCGGCGGGCGCGGCTACGACCCGAGGGCGTCGGCGACCTCGAGCATGTCCCGTCCGTTGAGCACCCTCCCGTTGCCGTTGCTCAGCACGGGGGACGCTGCTGGAGGCGCCGGGACCTCGTGACCGAGCGCATCGACGACGACCACCCGGTCCCGACCCTCGCGCTTGGCCTGGAACAGCGCGGCGTCGGCCCGGCTGATGAGGCCGGGGAGATCGTCGTCGGGTTCGGCCTCGACGACGCCGAAGCTCACGGTGAACTTCGGGAGCCCGGCGACCGTCATGGCCGCGGTGAGCCGGTTGCGCACCGCGTCGAAGATCTCGCGGGCCTTCTCGATGCTGCAGCCGGGGATCGCGATGGCGAACTCCTCCCCGCCGTGTCGGCACACCAGATCCTGGGTCCGCAACGATTCGCGCAGCACCTGGGCGAAGACCCGCAGGGCGCGGTCACCGGTCTCGTGGCCGTAGCTGTCGTTGAGCAGCTTGAAGTGGTCGAGGTCGGCCATGGCGATCGCGATCGCCGGCTCCTCGCGCCGGAGTGCCGCGACGCGATGCTCGAACGACCGTCGGTTCAAGAGACCGGTCAGGCTGTCCGTCGTCGCCTGGAGCTGCGTCTCCGCCATGACCCGCAGCAGGCCGATCCGGGCGCCCGACAACTTGGCCAAGGTGGCGAGATCCTGTTCCGTGTTCTCCGAGAACCAGTCGTTTTGCTTCCCCGTCACGTGGATGACCCCCACGGAACGGCCCATGATCGAGACCGGCACGCACATCGCCGACATGGCGCCCTCCGGTCGTCCCCGGAGCTTGGGGCAGGCGTCGAGCTCCTCGCTGTCCTGGAAGCGCTGCACCTGGGCCCGGCGCGCCGCCGGGCAGTGGTCGGGCGAGTCGACGCCGCAGGCGGGAGGTGACCCCGTTGGCGAGGCGGAGGCCATCCGCAAGAGGTGCGCGTGGCTGTTGTCGGCCAGGAGCAGCTCGATGGGTGCGTCCGGCACGATGGCCGAGAACGACCGCTCGATCACCTGGACCACTTCGGGTTCCCCTTCGGCCATGTCCAACGCGTTGGCCAGCCGGCTCTCGAACTTCTGTCCCCTGGCCTGTGCCTCGAACTGCCCGGCCAGCGTGGCGATGACGCTGTCGCTCCGCTCCTGTTCCTTCACGCTGCGCAGCGACAGGATGACGGCCAGGGGGGCGACGAGCGCCGCCATCCACAGGCCCATGACCACGTAGCGGGCGCCCCCCGTCGCGAAGAGCGCGGTGAGGTAGACGGCCAGGATCCCGATCAGCGGGCCGACGATGACCCCGACCACGCAGCTCAGATAAGCGGTCCGCCTGTTCCTGGATCGTGCCGCGCTCCAGTCGTCCTCGGTGACCGCGGCGCCCGTCGGTGCCAACTCTTCCATGGGTCCCCCCTCGAAAATCCCCTCGCCATGCTACGCGGGTTCGGTTGCCGGTTCGTTGCGAACCAGTCGACACGAGGTGTTGTCCGTCCGTGGAGCTTTCGGCGTTGCCGATCGGGCGCACGCAGGACCACCGGTCGACGGCGCACGCCGCTTCACGAAGGACCCTCCGACCTGATCACGGGCCCGGGCCCCGGGCGTGGGTCCGCGGCACGATGCCGGCGCAGGACGACCGGCGTGGCCACCGCCAGGGCGAGCACCGCGACCGCCAGGGCGGCCCAGCCGAGCGTGGCAAACGACGGGCCCCTCGGTTCACCGGCCCCGGGCGTGGCGAGCGTCCCGCCCGGGGCGGCCACCATGGCGGCGTGCTGGGCCTGAGCCGCCCGGAGGGCGTCGGCGGGGGAGACCGGCTGCGCATTCCCCGACGCCGCCGAGAAGAACGACAACACGGCGACGTCGGTGCCCGCACGCATGGTGATGGCCTGTCCCACCCCGGCTTGGGTGCTCGGGGAGAAGTAGATGCTCCGCCTGGCCCCGGGGATGGGCGCCAGCGGGCCCGCGCTCACGATCTCGCCGGAGCCGAGGGCACGCTGCATCGCCTGCAGGAAGGCCTGGGCCCCCACGACCGACGGGAAGCCGACGAGGAGGTCCTGCACCTGGTTCGAACCCCCGTCGTCCACCCACACCCGCTCGTAGGTGGAGATGGTCCGCGCCAGGGTGGCGAACGCGCTCGCAGCCGCGGCCGGGTCGGGCAGACGGGAGGCGAACCGGGAGCGGTTCAACGGGCCCTCGGAGGTGACCGTGTACCCGGGGCCCGGGTTCGAGATGACCACGGCCCCGAGCGACGGGGCAGCACGCGCGGCCGCCGCGGCACCCACGGCGATGCGGGCCGGCAGGAGCAGGCCGCACAGGGTGAGGGCGCCGCCGACCAGCACGAGGGCCGCCGCCCGGCCCCGGCCCGGTCTCACGCGACGAAGTACTTGGCCTCTGGGTGGTGGCAGATGATGGCGTCGGTGGTCTGCTCCGGGTTCAGCTGGAATCCCTCGCTGACCGTGACGCCGATGCGGTCCCCTCCCAGCAACTCCACGACCTTGGCGTTGTCGCCGAGATCGGGGCAGGCCGGGTAGCCCCACGAGTAGCGGCCTCCCCGGTACTGCTGGCGGAACAACCCGGTCAAGGTGGGACCGTCCTCGTCGACGAACCCCAGCTCCTCGCGTACGCGGCGGTGCCAGTACTCGGCGGTGGCCTCTGCCATCTCGACGCTGAGCCCGTGCAGGAAGAGGTAGCTCTGGTACTCGTTCTCGGCGAAGAGGCGCGCCGTCTCCTCCGAGGCCCGCGCCCCGATGGTGCAGAGCATGAAGCTGGCGAAGTCCTCCTCGCCCGAGTCGGTCGGCCGGAAGAAATCGGCAATGCACAGCCAGGGCTCCTTGCGCTGGCGGGGGAAGGTGAAGCGCATCCACTCCGACGACCGGGACTCGTCCTTCCAGATGACCAGGTCGTTGCCCTCGGCATTGGCGGCGAAGTACCCGTAGGCCACCGAGGGCACCAGCAGGTCGGCCTCCTTGGCCTTGGCGAGCTGCTCGCGCAGCGTCGCCTTCACCCGCTCCTTGAACTCGGCGTCGTTCTCGCCGCCCTCGGGGCGGAAGCCCCACTGGTTGCGGAAGAGCGCGGTCAGGTTCAGGTACTCGGCGATCTCGTCGATCGGGATGCCGACAGCGACGCGGGTGCCCACGAAGGGCGGCGTGAACAGCCGGTTGTCCACCGCCACGGCGGAGCGGGAGGGCTGGCCCTCGACCGGCTCGGTGTCCTGGTCGTCGAGCCGGCTGCGCCGGGGCACGTTGCGCTCGGAGATCTCGCGCCCGAAGGCGGGGTCGTCCTCTCCCGACTTCTTGAGCTCGACGAGGCGGTCCATGGTGCGCAGGCCCTCGAAGGCGTCGCGTCCGTAGAAGAGCCGCCCGTCGTAGACCTCGCGCAGGTCTCGCTCGACATAGGTGCGGGTGAGCGCGGCCCCGCCGAGCAGAACGGGGAGGTCGGACAGCGACCGGTCGTTCAACTCGACGAGGTTCTCGCGCATGATGAGCGTCGACTTCACCAGCAGGCCGCTCATCCCGATGGCGTCGGCCTTGTGCTCCTGGGCGGCCGCGACCATCTCGTTGATGCCGACCTTGATGCCGAGGTTGACGACGTCGTAGCCGTTGTTGGTCAAGATGATGTCGACCAGGTTCTTCCCGATGTCGTGCACGTCGCCCTTGACGGTGGCGAGCACCACGGTGCCCTTGCCGCCCTGGTCCGACTTCTCCATGTGCGGCTCCAAGAAGGCCACCGCGGCCTTCATCGTCTCGGCCGACTGCAGCACGAAGGGGAGCTGCATCTCGCCCGAGGCGAAGCGCTCGCCCACGACCTTCATGCCCTCGAGCAGGATGTCGTTCACGATGGCGAGTGCGGCCAGGCCCGACTCGAGGGCCTCCGTCAGGTCGTCCTCGAGCCCGTTGCGGTTGCCGTCGATGATGCGTTGGGCCAGCCGGCGGTCGACCGGCCAGTCGAGGTGCTCGTCCGCCGCGCCGGTGTTGACCTTGACCCCCTCGAAGAGCGCCAGCAGCTCCTGCAGGGGGTCGTAGCCGTCGCCCCGGCGGTCGTGGACCAGGTCGAGGCAGATCTCCTTGGCCCGCTCGTCGATGCGCGAGAGCGGGAGGATCTTGGAGGCGTGCACGATGGCGGAGTCGAGGCCGGCCTCGACGCACTCGTGCAGGAAGACCGAGTTGAGCACCTGGCGGGCCGCCGGGTTGAGGCCGAAGGAGACGTTGGAGAGACCGAGGATGGTGGAGACGCCGGGCAGCTCCGACTTGATGCGCCGGATCCCCTCGAGGGTCTCGATCCCGTCCCTGCGGCTCTCTTCCATGCCCGTCGACAGGGGCAGGGCGAGCGGGTCGAAGAGCAGGTCCTCGGGTGCGAGGCCGTAGCGCTCCACCGCGATGTCCCGGATGTTGCGGGCGGCGCGCAGCTTCCACTCCGCCGTGCGGGCCTGGCCCTCCTCGTCGATGCACGTGCAGACGACGGCCGCGCCGAACTCGCGGGCGAGCCGGAGGAACGTGTCGAGGCGGGTGCCGGGCTCGTCGCCCTCCTCGAGGTTCACCGAGTTGAGGATGGGCCGCCCACCGATCCACTCCAGCGCGGCGCGCACCACCGGCCCCTCGGTGGAGTCGACCATGAGCGGGACGCTGGACTGGGTGCACAGCCGGCTCGCCACCTCGGTCATGTCGGACACGCCGTCGGCGCCGGTGTAGTCGACGCAGACGTCGATGAGGTGGGACCCCTCCTTCACCTGGTCGCGCGCCATGGCCACGCAGGTGTCCCAGTCGGCCGCCAGCATCGCCTCGCGGAAGGCCTTGGAGCCGTTGGCGTTGGTGCGCTCGCCCACCACGAGGAATGAGGTGTCCTGCGAGAAGGGGACCGACGTGTAGATGGAGGCCGCCGCGGGCTCATGGACGGGGGTGCGCGGGGCGGGGGTGGCACCGGCGCAGCGTTCGACCACCGCGGCCAGGTGCGCCGGGGTCGTCCCGCAGCACCCCCCGACGGCCGAGACGCCGAACTCGGTCACGAAGCGGTGCAGGTGGTCGGCCAGGTCCTGGGGCGTGAGGTCGTAGTGCATGTTGCCGTCGACCACCGACGGGAGGCCCGCATTGGGGACGCAGGCGATGGGGACGCGGCTGGCCCCCGACAGGTGGCGCAGCGCCTCGCTCATCTCGACCGGACCGGTGGCGCAGTTGAGGCCGACGACGTCGACCTGCATGGCGTCGAGCACGGTGAGCGCGGCGCCGATCTCGGTGCCGGGCAGCATCCGGCCGGTCAGCTCGATCGTCACCTGGGCCTGCAGCGGCACCCTGCGGTCGAGGGCGACCATGGCGCGCCGGGCGCCGTTGACCGCAGCCTTAATGGAGAGCAGGTCGAACTGGGTCTCGATCAAGAGGAGGTCGACGCCGCCCTCGAGGAGGCCGAGCGCCTGCTCCTCGTAGGCGTCGCTGAACTCGGCGTAGGAGATGTGCCCGAGGGTGGGGAACTTGGTGCCCGGCCCCATCGAGCCTGCCACCCAGCGCGGGCGGTCGGGCGTGGAGAACTCGTCCCGCACGGCACAGGCCAGCTCGGCCGCTCTCCGGGTGAGCTCCCGGGCCCGGTCGGCCAGGCCGTACTCGGCCAGCACCACCGAGGTCGAGCCGAACGTGTTCGTCTCGACGACGTCGCAGCCGACCTCGTAGAAGGAACGGTGCACCTGGGCCACCACGTCCGGCCGGGTCTCGACCAGCCACTCGTTGCAGCCCTCGAGGTCGGGTCCGCCGAAGTCGTCGGGCCCGAGGCCGAGCAGCTGCAGGTTCGTGCCCATGGCGCCGTCGAAGATGACGACGCGCTCGTGCAACGCCCGCAGGTAGCTGCTGGCGGACGGGTCGAGCCGGCCGAGGAGCTGAGGGGATGGTGCCACCACCCCGACAGGATACCGGTGCGCCCCGACCCCTCCCGGCCCCCCGCCATCCACGCCGGTAGCATTCGGCCTGGTGGCGCCCAGGATCTACACCAAAAAGGGTGACGACGGCACGACCGGCCTGCTCTTCGGCGGTCGGGTGCACAAGGACTCGTGGCGCATCGAGCTCAACGGCGCCGTCGACGAGGCCCAGGCGGCCATCGGTGTTGCCCGCGCCGAGACGCCGCCGGGCTCGGAGGTCAACGACCGTTTGATCTGGCTCGCCCGCGATCTCTACGTCCTGATGGCAGAGGTGGCCACCGCCCCGGAGAACCGGACCAAATTGGTGGCGGGGTCCACCCTGGTCTCCGCCGACATGGTGACTGCGCTGGAGGCGCGGATCGACGACCTGCTGGCCCGCTTCGAGATGCCGAGCGACTTCACCGTCCCGGGAGCGAACCGCGTCGCCGCCGTGCTGGACCTGGCGCGCACGGTCGTCCGCCGGGCGGAGCGCCTCGCCGTGGCCGAGCCGGTGGCGGGCTCCTACGTGATCCCCTATCTCAACCGGCTGTCGGACCTGCTGTGGGCGATGGCGCGCTGGCAGGAGGGGCCGGAGCACACGCTCTCGAAGACATGACGCAGACCGTCACCGACGGCCAGGAACGGTGCAAGGCGAAGAGTGAATTCGCTCGGCCCGAAGAGCTCGACGGCCGTCTTCTCCAGGAACAAGAAACCGATGGGCGCCCCCTGGTTGGAGGCCAGGGGATGCGTGAGGCGCGCACGCCGGACCGCGCAACCAGGTGCTGATAGAGGGGTCGGCCACCGACCTGTACGACTTCTACCACCAGACCGCGGGCGTGACCGTGGCCGGCAACGTCTACCTGATCACACAGGCACCCGGCTCACCCGCGTGCTCTCCCACCCAGGAGACTGCGTGGTTGGGGCGGTACGACAGGGTGTGGGTCGTCTTTGCGCCGCGGGGGACCTACGAGCCACCTTCTGCGCTCCATCAGTACGTGGCGGCGCTGGCCGTCGCGGGCTCGACCCGAGTGGCCCGCAACTACCCCGGGAACACGGACGTCATCGTCGTCGACCCAAAGGGCACGCGCGACGGCGCCACGTCACTGCCAGCACCGACGTGGGAGTCCGGCACCCACGGCTGCCTGTCCTTCTACGCCTAGGGGCACGGGTTTCCCGATCCCGTGAGGTCGGGCTGACCGGCCGGATCGACGGGCGCGCCGGTCACCAGGCACCCCGGTGGATCCGCTCCGCCGGAGAGGGCGCTGGGCGGTCGAGGGATGCTGATCGGTGGTCCCCGCCGTCGGGCCGTCCGAGGAGCACGGCGCAGAAGAGGCGCCACCGGTCGGGCACTCCCAGCCGGGCGGCCAGTTCGGCCTCGCCTCGGAAGGCCCCCAGGATGCAGGCGCCCACGCCGGCGTCGACGGCCCCGAGCAGGACCGCCATGACGCCGAAGGCCGCGTCTCCGGTCCAATAGGGGACGGGCCACCGCTCACGACCCTCACCGAGGGCGGAGCCGGACTTGTCCGGTTCGCGGTAGCGGGCGACGTAGAGGTCGGCACACGAGTACGCGAGCAGCACCACGGGCGCCCGGGCGAGGCCGTCGGACCATTCCCGGGAGCGGGCCCGCCACTCCTCGTCGGTCGTGGCGTCGAAATAGACGGAGGTCTGCTGGGGCCCCTCGAGCACGACCCAGGCCGTCCCCCCGGTGTTCCCGGCGGTGGGGGAGCGGAGGGAGTCCAGGAGGATGCGGTCGACGACCCCGCGCTCGAGCGGCTCGGTGGAGAAGCTCCGCACCATGGCGCGGCGGCGGATGGCCTCGTGGAACTCCATGGGCGGGCAGTTTCGCACCGGTGTCCCCCCACTCCACCACCCGTGCTTCCCCGGGTGCCCCGCAGGAGGCCGGGAATGTCGACCCCGTTGGTAGTGTTTAACGGTTCGGTGCCGGTGAGCGCCGGCACGAGCTGCCACGGAGGTCGAGCAGTGCCCACACCCCGAGATCTTCTGAACGAGGCCAAGGCGTCCATCCGCGAGGTGGAGCAGTCGGACGCGCAGGCCCTCTTGGCGGCCGGTGGCGCCACCTTCCTCGACGTCCGGGAGCCCGACGAGTACGAGCAAGGGGCCATCCCCAACGCGGTCCACCTGCCCCGGGGCCACCTCGAGTTCCAGGTGGAGGGCAAGCTCCCCGACAAGTCGGGCCCGATCGTCGTCTACTGCGCCGGTGGGGTCCGGTCGGCCTTTGCCGCCAGGACCATGGGCGACCTCGGCTACACCGACGTCCAGTCGCTCATCGGCGGGTTCAACAAGTGGAAGGATGCCGGCCGGCCCTGGGCGGCGCCGCAGACGCTCACCCCGGCCCAGCGCAACCGCTACCAGCGCCACCTGCTCCTGCCCGAGGTCGGGGAGGTGGGCCAGCTGAAGCTGCTCGGCTCCAAGGTGCTGCTGCTCGGGGCGGGCGGGCTGGGCTCGCCGGCCGCGCTCTACCTGGCCGCGGCCGGGGTGGGCACGCTCGGCATCATCGACATGGACGTGGTGGACGAGTCCAACCTGCAGCGGCAGATCCTGCACAACATGGACCGGGTGGGCGACCGCAAGGTCGACTCGGCCAAGAAGACGTTGACCGCCCTCAACCCCGACGTCAACGTCGTCACCTACGACGTGCGGCTGGGCGCCGACAACATCCTCGAGATCATCGACGGCTACGACGCCATCGTGGACGGCACGGACAACTTCCCGACCCGCTATCTCGTGAACGACGCCGCGCTGCTCAAGCGGATCCCGGTGATCCACGGTTCCATCTTCCGCTTCGAGGGTCAGGTCACCGTGTTCGACCCCTACCAGGGCCCCTGCTACCGCTGCCTGATCCCCGAGCCACCCCCGGCCGAGCTGGCACCGTCGTGCGCCGAGGCGGGCGTGCTGGGGGTGTTGCCGGGCATCATCGGCTCCATCCAGGCGATCGAGACGATCAAGGTGCTGCTCGGCCTGGGGGACCCCCTGATCGGCCGGCTGCTGGCCTACGACGCCCTCGAGGAGTCGTTCCGCACCTTCAAGGTTCGGCGCGACCCGGCCTGCCCCGCCTGCGGGCCGGACGCCGGCGAGATCGTCGTCGCCGAGTACGACGATCTCTGCATGCCGCACGCGCACTGACACCCGGGGCGCCACGGCGCCCGTGTCTAGGCTGTCCGTACGTCCCCGACCGATCTGCTCACGCGCCGTCCCGAGGTCGCGCCGGCACGGGCGCCGGGGCCGACGGGGCACCCGGAGCTGACCTCGCGGCGGGTCAAGCGGAACCGGCGCCTGTGGGCCGCGGGGCTCCTCGCCCTCGCCCTCGCCCTCGTCCTGCTCTCCACCCGCGGCGGGGGACATCCCTCGGCTGCGGGGCAGCGGCACGGCGGGTCGCGGCATCATGACCGGCGGCCCCCGCCGCACGCCGGCAACCCCCGGCTCGACCCGGACTGGGACGGCGACGGACAGTCGGTGACATTGGCCTTCGGGGGCGACGTCCACTTCCCGGCCGGGACCAACCTCGGCGACCGTCTGGCGGCCGACCCCTCCGACGCCCTGGGGCCGACGGTGCCCGAGCTCCTCTCGGGCGCCGACCTCTCCATGCTCAACCTGGAGTCGGCCATGACCGACGGGGGGTGCCCCGACCCCCAACCCAAGCAGTACGTCTTCTACGCGCCCACCTCAGCTGTGAGCGCCTTCCAAGGAGCCGGGGTGACGCTGATCACCGAGGCCAACAACCACGGGGAGGACTGCGGCGCGCCCGGACTGCAAACGGCGCTGGCGGCGCGGGCCCAGTCCGGGTACACCATCTTGGGCATCGGCCAGAATGCCGCACAGGCGTTCACCCCGTACACGACGACGATCCACGGGGAGCACATTGCGATCATCGCCGCCACCCAGGTGATCGACTCGGACCTGCAGACGGCGTGGACGGCGACCGCGACGCAGCCCGGGCTCGCCTCCGCCTATGACGTGAGCGACCTCGTCGCCGCGGTGGAGGCGGCGCGCAAGACGGCGGACACGGTGGTCGTCTACCTCCACTGGGGCACCGAGCTCGATGCGTGCCCGAACCCCTTGCAAGAGCCGCTGGCCCAGGTGCTGGTGCAGGCGGGCGCCGACATCGTGGTGGGCACCCACGCCCATGTGCTCCTGGGCGGCGGGTACCTGGGCTCGGCCTACGTCGACTACGGCCTCGGCAACTTCGCCTTCTACGACAACTCGCCGCCCGAGAACGCCAGCGGCTCGCTTCTCATCACGGTCACGGGCCGCCACATCGACCAAGTGACGTGGCGACCGGCCCTCATCGTGGACGATCTGCCCCAACCGCTCTCGGGCGGTGAGGCCTCGGCCGCGCTGGCCGCCTGGAACCAGGCGCGGTCCTGCACCAACGTGGCGGCGACACCGGGCGCGCCCGTGGCCGACGTGCAGAGCGAGACCTCGCCCGCGCCGGCATCGGCGGTGCAGACCCTCTCCGTCGACTCGGGCTAGCAGCGAGCAGACGGGCGACCAGCTAGACAGGTGCCATGGCACAGACAGGGACGGTTCAGGTCAATGGCGTCGAGCTGGCGTGGTCCGAGCAGGGGAACAGCCCCGACGGGCGGCCGACCCTCGTGCTCTGCCACGGGTACACCGGTTCGTCCCACGACTTCTCGCTGCAGGTCGGCGCGTTGGCGGCGCATCGGCGCGTGGTCACGCTGGACCAGCGGGGACACGGGTCCTCCACCAAGACGGGAACCCTCGGGGGCTACTCCATCGAGCAGTTGGCCGACGACCTCGGCGCGTTCATCGAGGCCGTGTCCGACGGCCCCGTCGACCTCCTCGGCCACTCCATGGGCGGCAGAGTCGTCATGACGATGGTCCTGGCGCGCCCGGAACTGGTGCACTCGCTCGTCCTCATGGACACCAGCGCCTGGTCGTTCCAGCCAGAGGACGAAGGCCTCCGCGCCATGGCGCGGGACTACATCGTGGCGTTCGACCCCGCCGGCGGCATGCCGCCTGCGCTCAGCCTGGGCGGCCCCGAGGACGTGCTGATCGCAGCGGCCGTCCCGCCCGAATGGCAGAAGCAGAAGGACGCCATCTTCACCGGGATGGACGCGTACGCCGTGAAGGCGCTCGGTTCGGCCCTGTGGACCGAGATCCCCGACGGACCGAGGTCCCTGCGCAGCCGACTGCCCTCCATCGCGTGCCGGACCACCGTCGTGGTGGGCGAGCACGACCACCCGCTGGTCGATCAGGCCCCGAAGCTGGCCGCCGAGGTCGCCCACGGCCGGCTGGACGTGATCGAGGGGGCGTACCACTCACCGCAGCTCACCCATCCCGACGCATGGCGGGAGGCGGTCGAGGCCCACCTGGCGTGGGCCGCCGAGGGCCGGGCACCGTCATGACGGCGGCCCCGGCCCCGCCCCAGGCCAGCGACCGCATCGCCTTGGCCGGCTCTGACGTCTCCATTCCGCCGCTTGGCGTCGGGACCTGGGCCTGGGGTGACAAGGGCACCTGGGGCATGGGCGGCTACGACCAGACGCTCACCGAGTCGTCCATCCACGACGCATGGGAGGCGAGCATCGAGGCAGGTGTCGTGCTGTTCGACACGGCCGAGGTCTACGGCGGCGGCGAGAGCGAGCGCATCATCGGCCGCCTGCTCGCGGCCGATCCGAGTGCGCGCGACCGGGTCGTCATCGCCTCGAAGTTCATGCCGAGCCCGTGGAAGCTCGACGTGCACTCCGCCTTGCTCTCGGCGGCACGGCGCTCGTGCCGGCGCCTGGGTGTCGACTCCATCGACCTGTACCAGATTCACGGGCCCGTCTCGTTACGCTCGCACGCCGCGCTGGCCGGCGCCTTGGCCGCCGCCCGGGCGGAGGGGCTGGTCAAGGCGGTGGGTGTCTCCAACTACTCGGCCAAGGAGACCCGCGCCATGGACGGCGCCTTGCGCAGCCACGGACTGCGGCTGGCCAGCAACCAGGTGGAGTTCTCACTGCTGCGTACCATGCCGCTGCGTGTCGGGCTCATCGCCTGCTGCCGTGAGCTGGGCGTGGTCCCGTTGGCCTACTCGCCCATCGGGCAGGGGCGCCTGACCGGCAAGTACTCGGCGGCCGACCCCCCGCCGGGGGGCCGCACCTTCTCGGCCCACCCCATGGAGTTGGTGGACGTCGTCGTGGCCGAGCTGCGCCGAGTCGGGGAGGCGCACGGCGACCGCACCCCGAGCCAGGTCGCGCTGGCCTGGCTCGTCGCCCAGGGCGCGGTGCCCATCCCGGGTGCCAAGAACAGGTCCCAGGCAGAAGAGAACGCCGGTGCACTCGGGTGGCGCATGAGCGACGACGAAGTGGCCCGCCTCGCGGCAGCCGGCCTGTACGGCAAGAGGGGGATCGGCCAGCGCTTCTGGCAACACGGCTGACAGCGGCGGTACCGTCTTCGGGTGATCGCCGCGCTCTTCGACGCGGGACTCCCGCCGCTGCGGGGGTCGCAACTCCTCAGCACCCAGTTCGACTTCGTCCCGACGGCGATGATCGTGGTGGCCCTCGCCTTGTACCTCTGGGGCGTGCACCGCAACAACGTGCTCCATCCGCGCCACCGGTGGTCGGTCGGCAAGACCGTGGCCTTCGTCGGCGCGCTCTTCACCACGGGCGTGGCCATCTTCAGCTTCGTCGGCGTCTACGACGGCGAGCTGTTCTGGGACCACATGGTCCAGCACCTGCTCCTCATCATGGTGGCCGCACCGCTCTTCGCGATCTCCTCGCCGATCGACCTGACCTGGCGCGCCACGAGCGGCACCGCCCACCTCGTCGTCACCGAGGCACTGCGCTCGCGCGTGGCCAAGTTCTTCGTCCACCCCGCCGTCGCCTTCGTGCTCTACGCCGTGTTGATCCCCGTCTCGCACCTGACCAGCTGGTACAACCTGACCCTCGAGCACGAGAGCATCCACAACGCCGAGCACCTGGCCTTCTTGGTGGTCGGCTACCTCTTCTGGCGCCAGGTCTTCGGCACCGACCCCAACAAGTACCGGCTCCACCCCGCCATGCAGTTCTTCTACCTGTTCTTGGCCATCCCGATCGACACCTTCACCGGGCTCTCACTGGCCGGGGCGACCAAGGAGCTGTTCCCGGCCTACTTCGCCACACATCGCACCTGGGGCCCGTCCTACGTGGTCGACCTCCACGTGGGGGGCGACATCATGTGGGTGGTCGGCGACACGCTGATGCTCTGGCCCATGATCCCCGTCGCCCTGCGCTGGATGCACCTCGACGAGCGCAAGGCGGTTCGTATCGACCGCGAGCTCGACGCGCAGGCCGCCGCAGCGGCACGCGCCGCTGGGTAGCGGCGATCATCCCCCGAGGTCCATCAGCTCCACCCGCACCCCGTCGGGGTCCGTGCAGTAGACGAACTCGAGCGCGGAGGTGCCGAGGTCGATGGTCGTCCGGCTCGACTCGACCACGGCACCCCCGAGCTCGACGATGCGTGCCGCCGTCCGGGCCACGTCGGGCACCCGGAACGACAGGTGGGTCAGGCCGAGCTGGTTGACCGCTCGGCGCCGGCGGTCACCGAAGGGCGCGGGATCGCTGAAGGCGAGAAGCTCGATGGAGGTCGGGCCTCGCCGGACGAACTGCGACGTCACCATCACGTCGGGCAGGTCCATCAGACGGGCGAACTCGGACCCGATGGCGTGCGACTCGGCCTTCTCGAAGCCGAGCGCCTCGCAGTAGAAGCGCAACGACCGCTCCAGGTCGCTCACGCAGATCCCGAAGTGCGAGAAGGCGGGTCCGGATGCGTCGTCCATGGCCCGGTAGTCTGCCGCGTGTGGCCGGGCTGCCCCCATCCTCCCTAGTCTCGGTGCCGTGACACAAGAGAAGAAGGGCCAGGCCGGCTCGGAGCGGCGCACCGATTCGGGCATCGCCGTCCACCCCGTCTACCGCGCCGACGACCTCGAGGGCTGGGATCCCACCATCCAGCTCGGCGAGCCGGGGTCGTTTCCCTACACGCGCGGCGTCCACCCCGAGATGTACCGGTCGAAGCTCTGGACCATGCGCCAGTACGCCGGCTTCGGCTCGGCGGAGGCCACCAACCAGCGCTTCAAGTTCCTGCTCGACGCCGGCCAGACCGGGCTCTCGTGTGCCTTCGACCTTCCGACCCAGATGGGCTACGACTCCGACCATCCACGTGCCGAGGGCGAGGTGGGCAAGGTGGGCGTCGCCATCGACTCGCTGGCCGACATGCGCCTCCTCATGGCCGACCTGCCGATGGACAAGGTCACCACGTCCATGACGATCAACGCCACCGGCGCCATCTTGCTGCTCCTCTACCAGTTGGTGGCCGAGGAGCAAGGTGTGCCGGGCGACAAGATCCGCGGCACCATCCAGAACGACATCTTGAAGGAGTACATCGCCCGGGGGACCTACATCTACCCGCCGCGAGCCTCCATGCGTCTCATCGTCGACACTTTCGCCTACTGCGCCGCCCACCTTCCCAACTGGAACACCATCTCCATCTCGGGCTACCACATCCGTGAGGCGGGTTCGACCGCGGTGCAGGAGATCGCCTTCACCTTGGCCAACGGCATCGCCTATGTCGAGGCGGCCATCGCGGCGGGCATGGATGTCGACGCGTTCGCACCCCGGTTGTCGTTCTTCTGGAACGCGCACAACAACCTCTTCGAGGAGGTGGCCAAGTACCGGGCGGCGCGGCGCATGTGGGCGCGCGTCATGACCGAGCGTTTCGGTGCCCGGGACGAGCGCTCCAAGATGCTGCGCTTCCACACCCAGACGGGGGGATCGACCCTCACCGCGCAGCAGCCGGAGAACAACATCGTGCGGGTCACCCTCCAGAGCCTGGCGGCGGCCCTGGGCGGGACCCAGAGCCTGCACACCAACGGCTTCGACGAGGCACTCGGCCTCCCCACCACCAGGGCGGCGAAGATCGCCCTGCGCACCCAGCAGATCGTGGGATTCGAGTCGGGGGTGGCCGACACCGTCGACCCCCTGGCCGGTTCGTACTTCGTGGAGGCGCTGACGGACGAGATCGAGGAGGCGGCCAACGTCTATCTGGAGCGCATCGAGCAAATGGGCGGCGCCGTGGCCGCGATCGAAGCCAGGTTCATGCAGGAGGAGATCGAGGCGGCCGCCTACAGCTTCGCCAAGTCGGTCGACGACGGCGAGAAGGTGGTCGTCGGGGTCAACCGTTTCACCGACGAGGAGGACGAGCCCACCGAGGTCTTCCCGATCGACGTGAAGCTCCAGCAGCTCCAGATCGATCGGACCACGTCCGTGCGCGTCGAGCGCGACCAGGCGGCCGCCGACCGTGCGCTGGCCGACGTCGCCGAGACGGCACGGGGAGAGGGCAACCTGTTGGTGCCCATGAAGGCGGCGCTGAAGGCGATGGCGACCCTCGGCGAGGTTTCCGACGTGCTGCGCGGCGAGTTCGGCGTCTATCAACCCGGGGGCTGAGTCTTGGCAGGGGGCGGACCGAAGGGTTTCTGGCCCCTGTTCGACCTCGGGGCGCCGCGACGACATCGAGATCTTCGGTCTCGAGCGCTGCCGCGACATGTTCGTGGCCCCTCCGACAGGGCCCGCACCGACAGGGCCCGCACCCGGCCCGTCCGCGGGCGCCGGGGCACCAAGACCCGAGCGGGGCGTCCGTCGGGGGACGCGAGGGACCGGTGTCCGGCGGCCGGACGGTGCCGCCGATCATCTTGGTGAGCCCGTGAGCCGCACGGCTGGCGACCCCGACGCCTTGCTCACGCAGGACCCGATGTCCGGCCCCGCCGTCATGCGGCCGACCCGCCGCCCGCTCCATGCCGCACCCTCGCCCGAGAGGAGCCTCGGTGGTCGGGCCGCCACTGCGGTGGTCGTCACCGGGGTGGCGGCCGTGGTGTACGGGGCGCTCCTGCGTGTCTGGCTCCTGGTGCACCTTCCCTTGTGGGGTGACGAGGCGGTCACCGGTTTGCAGGCTCGGGCGATCGACTCGGGTCACTTCACCGCCTTCTACTGGGGTCAGCACTACGGCGGTCTCGAGCCCTATGTGGCGGCCGTCGTGCTCAAGGTGGGGGGCGGGGGCGAGCCCGCCCTCAACGCGACGCCGGCGCTGCTCTCCGCGCTCGCCGCCGTCCTGGTGGGCGGCGTCACGCTGGCGGCGACCAAGGATCGCCTCCTCGCGCTGGCCGCCGCTGCGGTCGCCTGGGTGTGGCCCTACGTCGTGATCTACCAGTCGGTGCGTGAGGTCGGCTTCCGCTACGCCACCTTGTGCTGCGGGCTCACCGCCGTGCTGTGTTCCGTCCGGGTGTACCAGCGCCGGGCGGGTCGGCCGACGTTCCTGCTCTTGGGCATCGCCCTCGGCCTGGGATGGTGGGCCTCCGCGGAGATCGCGTACTTCGCGGTGCCCTGCCTGGTGTTGGTGGTGGGGTGGTGGTGGACCACGTCGCGCCCAGCGTCGAGAGCGGGTGCACCAGGGCAGGGCGGCGCGTTGCACCGGTGGTGGTCACTCGGACTGGTCGCGGGTGGTGGTGTCCTCGGCTCCCTGCCCTGGTGGTACGCGAACGCGCACACCGGGTTCGCCTCCCTACGGCGGGGCGCGTTGCCCGACAACGGGGGGTTGACCTATTGGGCGAAGCTCTCCGTGTTCTTCCACGACATGCTCCCGATGCAGCTGGGCCTGCGCAACGTGCTCAGCGGCACCTGGGTCGGCGGGCCGGTGATCGGCCGGACGCTCTACCTCGTGCTCCTTGTCCTCGTGGCAGCCGCCGTGGTCCGGGCCGCCCGGCTCCCGTTCGCCGGGGCCGGCCGGCTGGTCCCGGTCGCACTGGCCGCCGGCGTCGTGTGCTTCCCGTTCCTCTACGCGGCGGCACCGGGCACGGGATACTGGTTCGACGGTCGCTACGGCATCTACCTGCCCTCCCTGGTCGCCGTGCTGTTCGGCACGACCCTCTCCTCGCCGGGTCCGGCCGCGGTCCACCGGCGGGCACGAGCCGGCGCGTTGACGCTGGCCGCGCTCGGCATCGTCGGCGCCGCTTGCCTGACCGTCGCCGCGGCGCACACCGCCGGCGTGCCGGCCTCGCCCGCCTTCTTCTCCGGGTGGCGCAGCGGTGACGCCCCGATGCAGCGGGTGGTGGACGCCATGCGGGCCCATCACATCACGGACGCCTACGGCGACTACTGGACGGCATACGACCTCGACTTCCTGAGCCAGGGCGAGCCGTTGGTGAGCCCTTCGGTCCTCGACGTCACCCGCTCGGCGTCCATCGCCGCCGGGGTGGCCTCCTCGGCCGACCCGGCGTGGCTGTTCTTCGCACCCGGTGAGACCGCAGAGGCCTCGACGGAGTTCCTGAACCCCCAGCCGGGTCCGGGGCCGTACACGGAGCAGACGTTCGAGCAACGCCTGCTCCAGCTCGGGATCTCCTACCGGGTGGTGAAGTTGGGGATCCTCGACGCAGTCATCCCGTCGCACCGGCTCATCGTGCCGTGACGACGCGCGGCCTCGAAGGGGCTCCGGCTGGGCCGCGTCAGGCCGTGACGACCGGCACGAAGTGCTCCACGACGGGGAAAGGGTCGTAGAAATGGTGCAGCGCGGCGCGCCACGCCTGGTAGGCCTCCGAGCCGCGGAAGCCCTCGGTGTGGTCCTCGAGGCGCTCCCACTCCACCAGGAGCAGGAACCGGCTCGGGCGCTCGACGCAGTGCTCGACGCGTAGGGAGACGAAGCCCGGACTGGCGGCGATGACGTCCTTCGCCGCCTCCATCGCCTCGACGAACTCGGGCTCCTTCCCGGCGACGACGTCGAGGAGTGCGTGCTCGGTGATCATCCGCCGCGCAGTCGTGCGCGCAACGACGGGTCCGTGGCGGCGTCGATGGCGGTCCAGGCCAGTGCCACCGCCCCGTCCCGCACGGCGGCGTCGGCCGACGGCGTGACACAGGCGGCCGCGAACTCCCGCTGGTGGTTGACGGCCCCGTTCGTCTCGATGCCGATGAGCGGGTGGATCGTGGGCACGGCCAGCGAAACGTTGGCCATGTCGGTCGAGAAGGTCGGCAAGGGAGCATCGGCGTCGTCGGCGTCGAACCGCCGCCCGAGCGCCTCGGCGTTGGCGCGGTAGGCGCGCAGCAGCGCCGGGTCCGGCTCCATGTGCGAGTACTCGGGCGCCAATTCCTCGTAGGCCACCTCGCACCCGGTCGCCAGCGCACCAGCTTCGAAGCAGGCGTCCACGCGGGGCCGGAGCGCCGCCAGGCCCGTGCGGGTGCGCGAGCGCACCATGTAACGCGCCGTGACCGTCGCCGGGATGACGTTGGCCGCAGCCGATCCCCCGGTGACCACGCCGTGCACCTGGTCGCCGGGTGGGAGTTGTTGCCGCAGCAGGCCGATGGCCACCTGGGCCACCGTGAGGGCGTCCTGGGCGTTCACGCCCTCCCAGGGCGCGGCGGAGGCGTGGGCCTCGCGCCCGGCGTAGCGCACGTCGAAATGCGCCACCGCGAGGCACGACCCAGTCAGGCGCTCGGACGGCCACGGGTGCACCATCATCGCGGCGTGGACGCCCGCAAAGGCGCCGCGCTCGAGCATCAGGACCTTGCCCCCGCCCCCCTCCTCGGCCGGCGTGCCGAGCACCCGGACGCTGAGCCCCACGTCGTCGGCCACGGCGGCCAGGGCCAGGCCGGCGCCGACGGCGGTGGCGGCGATGATGTTGTGCCCACAGGCGTGGCCCACGTCGGGAAGCGCGTCGTACTCGGCGCAGACCGCCACCACCAGGTCCCCCTCGCCCGAGCGGGACTCGAGCGCCGTCGGCAGGTCGTACACGCCCTCCTCGACCTCGAGCCCGCCCGCTCGGATCGCCTCGGCCACGGCCCGGGCAGAGGCCGTCTCCTCGAAGCAGAGCTCCGGCGTGGCGTGCAGGCGGTGGCTGAGCGAGACCAGCTCGTCGAGGTGGCGGTCGACGACGGCGGCCGCCACCTCCTTGGCCGACGCGGCCTCGGACCCTGCGCTCACCGCGGGGTCACCAGCACGCCACTTACTCTATGACCGCGACGACGTCGCCGGCGCCGACCGAGTCGCCCGCGTTCACCCGCACCTCCTTGATCACGCCGTCCTTCTCGGCTGCCACGGCGTTCTCCATCTTCATGGCTTCGAGCAGGCAGACGGCCTGGCCGACCTCGACGACGTCGCCGACCGAGACCAGGACCTTGACGATGGTGCCCTGCATCGGGACGGTGACCCGACCCGAACCGGTGCCGGCCACCGCCGAGGACGCGGCGCGCTTGGGTCGGCTGGCGGCGCGGCCCGGGGGTGCCGTCGTGCCCAGATCGGGCACCCACAGCCGGACGCTGAAGCGCCGGCCGTCGACCTCCGCGGTCACGTCACGCTGGACGGTAGGCACCTCGTCGTCGGCCGGAGCCGCCGCGGCGGGCGCGGGCCCCGACGGCTCGACGGTGAGCTCACTGAGGTCGAGTGTCTCCTCGACCCACTTGGTCGAGTGGGTGGCCGCCGCGAAGTCGGGGTGGCTCAGGATCACCTGATGGGCGGGCAGGGTGGTGGCCACGCCGGTCACGCGGGTCTCGCCGATGGCCCGGAGCATGCGCCGCCGAGCCGCCTCGCGGTCGGGCGCCCACACGATCAGCTTCGCGATGAGGTTGTCGTAGTACTGCGAAACCGTGTCGCCGGCCTCGTAGCCCGCATCGAGGCGGACGCCCGGGCCGGCCGGCTGGTGGAAGGCGGTGAGCGTGCCGGGGGAGGGCGAGAACCGCCCGCCGCTCGGGTCCTCGGCGTTGATGCGGACCTCGATGGCGTGGCCCTGCCGGCGGACATCCTCCTGCGTGAAGCCGAGTGGCTCGCCCGACGCGATGCGGATCTGCCAGGCGACCAGGTCGAGACCGCTCACGAGCTCGGTCACGGGGTGCTCGACCTGCAGTCGGGTGTTCATCTCCAGGAAGTAGAACTCGCCGTCCTGGTAGAGGAACTCCACGGTCCCGGCGTTGTAATACCCGCACGCCTCGGAGACCTTCACCGCGGCCGTGCCCATGGCGTGGCGCACGTGGTCCGGGAAGTTCGGGGCGGGGCTCTCCTCCACCAGCTTCTGATGCCGCCGCTGCGCCGAGCAGTCGCGCTCGCCGAGCCAGAGCGTGTGGCCGTGCTGGTCGGCCAGCACCTGCATCTCGACGTGCCGGGGCCAGGCGAGGTAGCGCTCGAGATAGATCTCGGGCCGGCCGAAGTAGGCCTGCGCCTCGCGGGCGGCCGACTCCATCGCCTCGGCGGCGTCCTCGGCCGAAGCGACGACCTTCATGCCGCGACCTCCTCCGCCGTAGGCCGCCTTGATGGCGACCGGCCACCCGTGCAGGTCGCCGAAGGCGACGACCTCCTCGGGTGAGGTCAGCGGCTCGGAGCGACCGGGGACACCCGCCACGCCGACCTTCTCGGCGGCGAGCCGGGAACTGATCTTGTCCCCCATGACCTCGATGGCCTCGGGTGGCGGCCCGATGAAGGTCACGCCCAGGCGGGTGATGGCGCGCGCGAAGTCGGTGTTCTCGGAGAAGAAGCCGTAGCCCGGGTGGACGCCGTCGGCACTGCTCTTGTCGACGGCGTCGAGGATCGCCTCGGTGTTGAGGTAGCTCTCGGCCGCCGTCTCGCCGCCGAGGGCGTACGCCTCGTCTGCCATGCGCACGTGGAGGGCGTCGCGATCCAGATTGGAATAGACGGCGACCGTCGCGATGCCGAGCTCACGGCACGTCCGGATGACCCGGACGGCGATTTCGCCGCGGTTTGCGATGAGGACCTTCTGGAGCACGCTGGACCTTTCCGGATGGCGGGCTCTCACAATTGCACGCGCCGTATGGTGTCTGCCATGTGGGGCGGGGTATGGGACGTCCGCTGGTTCGACGAGGTCGACTCGACCAACACGTACGCGCGCGACCAGGCCCGCCAGGGAGCGCCCGCGGGCCTGGTCGTCGTGGCCGACCACCAGACCGCCGGGCGAGGCCGCCTCGACCGCCGCTGGGAGTCGCCTCCCGCCGCCAACCTGCTGGCCTCGGTCCTGCTCCGCCCGCAGTGCGAGGGCTCCGACGTGCACCTCTGCACGGGGGCGGTGGCCCTGGCGGCGGTGGACGCCTGCCGGGAGGTGGCGGGGGTCGAGCCGGTGCTCAAGTGGCCCAATGACCTGCTGGTGGCCGGGTCCAAGCTCGCCGGGGTGCTGGCGGAGGCGGAGTTCTCGGCGGGCACCCTGGCCGCGGTGGTGGTCGGCATCGGGCTCAACGTGGCCTGGCCCGGGCCGCAGGGCGCGGGCGGCACCTGCCTGGACGACCTGGGCACGCCGGCGCCGCCGGCCGGCCGCCGGGTCCTGCTGGACCACCTGCTGGGCGCGCTCGGCGGCGCGCGCCGCTGCGCTCGACGACGCCGCGGGCCGCCGGGGCCTGGCCGACGAGGTGCGGCGGCACTGTGCCACCCTGGGCCAGCCGGTGCGGGTCGTCCTGGCCAGCGAGGAATTCACCGGGATGGCGGTCGCCATCGACGACGCCGGGCGCCTGGTCGTCGAGACAGCGTCGGGGCCGCGCCCGGTGACGGCCGGCGACGTGGTCCACCTTCGTCCCGGCCCGGGAAGTGGGAGGGGTCCGGGCCCCGGCCTGGGCCTGGGCTAACATCACTCGCCATATGCGCCTTCTCGTCACGGGAGGTGCCGGTTTCATCGGGTCGAATTTCGCCCGCTACTGGGTCGAAGAGCACCCCGAGGACCACGTGGCCGTCTATGACGTCCTCACCTACGCCGGCAACCGACCCAACCTGTCCGACGTCGAGGACCGGATCGCCTTCATCCAGGCTGACATCTGCGACCCCACCGCCGCCGAGAGTGCACTGCGAGGCGAGGCGATCGACACCGTCGTCCACTTCGCCGCCGAGTCGCACAACTCCCTGGCCGTCCTCAACCCGGGCCTGTTCTTCCGCACCAACGTGCTCGGGACCCAGACCATGCTCGAGGCGGCGCGCCAGGTCGGCGTGGCGAGGTTCCACCACGTCTCGACGTGCGAGGTGTACGGGGACCTGCCGCTCGACACCGACCAGGTCTTCACCGAGGACTCCCCCTATCGCCCCCGCACCCCCTACAACGCGAGCAAGGCGGGGGCCGACCACGCGGTGCGGGCCTACGCCGAGACCTACGGTTTGCCCATCACCATCACCAACTGCGCCAACAACTATGGGCCGTACCAGTTCCCCGAGAAGCTCATCCCGCACTTCTGCACTCTGGCGCTCGACGACGAGCCGCTGACGCTCTACGCCAGCACCGAGAACCGCCGCGAGTGGCTCCACGTGCGCGATCACTGCACGGCCATCGACGCGGTGCTCGCCCGCGGGCGAGTGGGGGAGACCTACCACGTCGGCAGCGGCGTAGAGGCCTCGATCATGGAGGTGGCCGACCGGATCCTCGCCGCCCTGGGCAAGCCACCGTCCCTCAAGACGATCGTTCCCGACCGTCCCGGTCACGACCGCCGCTACGTGCTCGACTCCTCGAAGCTGGGACGCGAGCTGGGCTGGGCCCCGTCCGTCGACTGGCAGCAGGGCCTGGACGACACCGTCGCGTGGTATGCCTCGCACCGAGACTGGTGGGAGCCGCTGCGGGCCCGGGCACCCATCACGGAAGGTGCCTGGGGAACCGGAGGCGACTGAGCGGTGCGAATCCTCGTCACGGGCGCCGACGGACAGTTGGGCCGAGACCTGCTCGACGCCCTGGCGGGACGGGTGCCGGCCGGCGGCCGCCGTTGCGCGCTGCTCGGGCCGGAGGGACCGCGCGGGGCTCGAGCACGACGTCCTCGCCACCGACGTCGACACCATGCGCGTGGATGACCGGGACGCGGTCCTGCACACCTTCGCCGACTTCCGGCCCGAGCTCGTGCTCCACGGCGGTGCGTTCACCGCGGTCGACCGCTGCGAGGCGGAGGCCGACGCCGCCTTTGCCGTGAACGCCGTCGGGACTCGTCATGTCGCCGAGGCGGCCGCACTGGTCGGGGCGCACCTGGTCTACGTGTCCACCGACTACGTCTTCGACGGGACCGCCGAGCGGCCCTACCGCGAGTGGGACCCGCCCCACCCGGCCTCCGTGTACGGCGCGTCGAAGCTGGCGGGGGAGCGGGAGTGCCGACCGGGGTCGACCATCGTGCGCACCAGCTGGCTGTGCGGGGCCCACGGCGCCAACATCGTCGCCACCGCGCTGCGCCTGGCCGAGGGGGACGACGAGCTCCGCTTCGTCGACGACCAACTGGGCTCGCCCACCTTCACGGCCGATCTGGCGCCGGCGATCGTCACGCTCGGGCTGGACCGCAGGCCCGGCATCTTCCACGTCACGAACGGCGGGGCCACGACGTGGTGGGGCCTCGTGCGGGCGGTGCTGGCCGCGGCCGGCGCGGACCCGGAGCGCGTGCGCCCCATCAGCACGGCGGATCTCCGACCGCCCCTTGCGGCCGTGCGGCCCGCCTACTCGGTGCTCGACAACATGGCGCTGCGCCTCAGCGGGCTCCCCGCACTGCCGCAGTGGCAAGATGGCCTGTCCCGGCTCGTGTCGGTCCTCCGATCGATCCAGCATCAGGCCCTCACATGACCGCACCCGGCACCGCCCGCGACGCCCGCACGACGCGCCACACCGTGGCGGTCATCGGGGCCGGCTACGTCGGTCTGCCGACGGCGGCGACGCTGGCCCACTTCGGGCACAAGGTCGTCCTGGCCGAGCGCGAGCCGACCCGCCTGTCCGCTCTGCGCGCCGGGCGCATGCCCATCGTCGAGGCGGGCCTCGACGACCTGGTGGCGGGGGGTGTGGCGGCGGGCCGTCTGTCGTTCACCGACTCGGCGGTCGACGCGACGCGGGGGGCCGGGTTCGTGTTCCTGTGCGTCCCGACGCCACAGAGCGCCGACGGTTCGGCCGACCTGTCCTACGTGGAGGCGGCGGCCAAGGAGATCGCGGCGCACCTGGAGCCGGGCGCCGTGGTGGTCAACAAGTCGACCGTTCCCGTCGGGTCGGCCACCATGGTCGAGCAGGTGATCGGTCGGCCCGACATCAGCGTCGTGTCCAACCCCGAGTTCCTCCGGGAAGGCACCGCCGTGCTGGACAGCCTCCATCCCGACCGGATCGTTGTCGGCGCCAACGACCCGCAGTCGGCGGCGAAGGTGGGCGAGCTGTTCTCGAGCACCCAGGCACCGCTCATCGTGACCGATGCCACGACGTCGGAGACCATCAAGTACGCCTCCAACGCCTTCTTGGCCACCAAGTTGAGCTTCGTCAACGCCCTGGCGGGCTTGTGCGAGGAGGTGGGAGCGGACGCCCGGGACGTCCTGCTCGGGCTGGGCTACGACAAGCGCATCGGCTTCGAGTTCCTCCGCCCCGGCCCGGGCTGGGGTGGTTCGTGCCTGCCCAAGGACACCCGGGCCCTCCTCCACATCGCCCGCGAGGCCGGCTACGAATTCTCGCTGTTGGCCGGCGCCATCGCCTCCAACGACGAACAGCTGTCCCGCGTCGTCGCCAAGGTCGAGGAGGCCTGTGGCGGTTCCGTCGGCGGGGTGCGACTCGCCGTGTGGGGGCTGACCTTCAAGGCCAACACCGACGACCGCCGCGACTCGCCCAGCCTCCAGATCACCCGCCGACTGGTCGCCCTCGGCGCGATCGTCCAGGCATTCGACCCGACGGTCGAAGCCCAACCGGACGCGGAGGTGCCCGACGACCTGCTCGGGTTGCACCTGCGGGCCGATCCCTTCGAGGCGGCGACCGGAGCGCGCGTGCTGGTCGTGCTCACCGAATGGGACGAGTTCCGCTGGCTCGACTTCTCCCGCGTCCTGGCTCTCATGGAGGAGCCACGGATCGTCGACGCGCGCAACCTGCTCGACCCCGCCGCGGTCAGGCGCATGGGTTTCCACTACACCGGGATCGGGCGCCAGTGAGCCGGGTGGTCGTCGCCGGCGGCGCCGGTTTCCTCGGCTCGCACCTGTGCGACCGCCTCATCGACCGGGGCGACACCGTCGTGTGCCTGGACGACCTCTCGACCGGGTCGCGGGAGAACGTGGCTCACTTGCAGGGTCACGACCGCTTCAGCCTCGTGGTGACCGACGTCAGCGAGAAGGTCGAGCTCGAGGACGCGTCCAAAGTCGACGCCGTGTGCAACCTCGCGTCGCCCGCGTCCCCGCCCGCCTACCTCGCCCGGCCCTTCGACACGCTCGCGGTGGGGAGCGAGGGCACCCGCCGGCTGCTCGAGCTGGCCCGGGAGCACGGAGCCCGCTTTCTCATGGCCAGCACGAGCGAGGTCTACGGCGACCCCACCGTGCACCCCCAGGTCGAGACGTACCGGGGCAACGTGGACCCGACCGGTCCCCGCAGCGTCTACGACGAGGCCAAGCGGTTTGCCGAGGCCCTGACCATGGCGATGCACCGCACCCACGGGGTCGACGTGGCCATCGCCCGGATCTTCAACACCTACGGGCCCCGCCTGACGCCCGGCGACGGCAGGGTGGTCTCCAATTTCATCGTGCAGGCGCTGCGGGGTGAACCGCTCACCGTCTACGGCGACGGCAGCCAGACGCGGAGCCTGTGCTACGTCGACGACGAGATCACCGGCCTGCTGGCGCTGCTCGATGCGTCACTGGTGGGCCCGGTGAACATCGGGAGCCCGGACGAGCGCTCGATGCTCGATCTGGCCCACTTCGTCCTGGAGGTCACCGGGTCGCCCTCGGACATCGTCTTCGAGCCGCTCCCTGTCGACGACCCGACGCGCCGCTGTCCCGACATCACGCTGGCTCGACGCGAGCTCGAATGGGAGCCGACCATCGGGCTGCGGGAGGGGATCGAGCGCACCATCGACTACTTCGCACAGAAGGTGAGGGGCAAATGACGGAGGCAGATGTGACGGAGACGGGCCTGAGCGAACTGCCACCGCCGCGGACGTACAAGACGCTCACGGTGATCATGCCGGTGTTCAACGAGCGCACCACGGTCGCCGAGGTCATCCGGCGCATGCGGGCGGTCGATCTGCCCCTGGTGCTCCAGATCATCGTGGTGGACGACGGATCGAGCGACGGCTCGGACAAGGTGCTCGGCGCCATCGAGGACTCGACCGTTCGCGTGCTGCGCCACCAGGTGAACCGGGGCAAAGGTGCGGCCATCCGCACCGGCCTGGCCGAGGCGCGGGGCGACCTCGTCCTCATTCAGGACGCCGATCTCGAGTACGACCCCAACGACTGGCCCCGCCTGCTCGACCCGATCCTGCGAGGGAAGGCGCGCGTCGTCTACGGGAGCAGGTTCACGGGCGAGCGCAAGAACATGCTTCCGTTGCACTGGATGGGCAACCGACTCCTCTCGCTCGTGACCAACGTGCTCTACCGCTCGACGCTGTCGGACATGGAGACCTGCTACAAGCTGTTCGACGCCCAGGTGCTCGAGGGCATCACCGTCGTCTCGGACAAGTTCGACTTCGAGCCGGAGATCACGGCCAAGGTGCTCCGGCGTGGCCACCGGATCTACGAGGTCCCCATCTCCTACGCGGGCCGCGAGCACGACGAGGGAAAGAAGATCACCTGGCGTGACGGCTTCGGAGCACTCAAGGCGCTGGTGAAGTTCCGCTTCACCAAGGAGTACTGAGGCCCTTGGTGTCCGATCTGGTCGGCGCCGTCGTGGTGGACCACGACGCGGGGCCGTTGCTGGCGGACTGCGTCCGCTCCATCCTGGGCGACGGGGCGGCGTCGGTGGTCGTGGTGGAGAACGGCACGAAGGGGAGCGCCGGTGCCGCACTCGAGGAGCTCTTGGCCCGGCGGCCGGCACCGCCGGTGCGCATCGTGCGCCCGGGACGGAATCTGGGTTTCGGGGCGGGCGTGAACCGGGGCCTGGCGGCGCTGGCGGGCGAGGCAACCCCTCCCGAATGGGTCCTCGTCTCCAACGCGGACCTGCTCGTGCACACCGGTGCGCTGGCGGCGCTGCGTGGCGTCTTGGAGACCCATCCGGCGTGGGCGCTGGTCGGGCCCCGCCTCTACACGGAGGCGGGCGAGGTCTATCCCTCGGTGCGCAGCTTCCCCTCCTTCACCGACGCCACCGGGCACACGCTGCTGGCGCTGTTCAACCCGGAGAACCCGTTCACCCGGCGCTACAACCCCGGCGCGCCCGACGGCGACGTGGTGACCGAAGCCGGGTGGGTGTCGGGCGCGTGCTTCCTCGCCCGGCGCAGCGCGTTGGAAGAGCTCGGTGGCTTCGATGAGGCGTACTTCATGTACGCCGAGGACATGGACCTGTGCTGGCGCGCCCACGACGCGGGGTGGGGGGTCGGCTTCGCCGGTGCGGCCGCCGTCACCCACGTCCAGGGTGTGAGCACGGCGCGGCACCCCTACCGGATGATGGTGGCCCACCACCGCTCGGCCCTCCGCTTCACCTGCCGCACGACGAAGGGTTGGCGGCGGGCTGCGCTCCCCCTGGCCGTGCTCGTGCTCGGGGCGCGCATGGCGTTGGCCACCGGCCGGCTCGCGCTCGGCCGCTAGGTCGAGCGGTGGGCGAGCGCCGTGGCTGGCTGATCGCCGCCATCGTGGCCATCGGGGCGACCGTGCTGGCGCTCGGGTTGGCTGCCGCGGTCAGCGGGCCACGCCACGGCCGTGCGGCGGTGCACGTGGAGCCCGAGGTGACCTTTGCCCTGCCGCCCGCCTCCGTCGGGTGCGGCGGGGTGACCACCCTGCCCGGTGGGGCACAGAAGATCCCGCTCACGGTGAGCACCGTCGCCGGGCAGGTCGCCGAGTCCGTCAACGTCTGCATCGACGGCCGGGGCCCGTTCCCCTTCGTCCTCGACACCGGGGCGGGACAGTCGACCATCGACGCCGGCCTGGCGCGGCGGCTCCACCTGCCCTCGGCCGGCTCGGCCAGCCTCTTCGCCGGGGTGGGCTGCACCGGAACGGCACAGCCCGTGGCGATCCGCTCCTGGTCGCTCGAGGGCGTCAGCCTGGCACCGCAGCAGGTGACCTCGGCCACGCTGCCCCAGATCGGAGGGAAGGGAGAGCCCGCCGGCCTGCTGGGCTCCGACGTGCTGGGGCGCTTCGGCGCGATCCGGGTCGACTTCGCGGCCGGTGCGCTCGTGTTGCCCGGGGGTGAGGGGGCGCCGCTGAACGGGTCCGCGCCCTGACACGGGGCCGCTGAGGCCGCCGCCCACGGTGCTGACCCAAGGGGAGGGAACAAGCGTGCCCCTGACGGTCACCCCGATCCAGGGGGACGTCTCGTTGAACGTGGCGGTCCGTTTTCCCCGTGGCGCGCGGCGCAGCTTCGTCGTGGACACGGGGTCGTCCCAGAGCGTCGTGTCCACCAGCGTGGCGCGGGCGGAGTCGCTGGCCGGCACCGACCTGGCCCAGCGCCAAGCGACCGTGTGCTCGGTCATCACGGTCCCGCTCGTCCACAGCGGCCCCTGGTCCGTGCCGGGCGTGCCATTGCATCCCCAGCT
This sequence comes from uncultured Acidimicrobiaceae bacterium, assembly GCA_963789235.1. Taxonomy (GTDB): domain Bacteria; phylum Actinomycetota; class Acidimicrobiia; order Acidimicrobiales; family RAAP-2; genus Bog-473. Next base: position 901,006 of record CAWBJX010000004.1, read on the forward strand.
GATCGGGGAGACCAACTTCGGCACCATCGCGCTGACCGGCACGCAGGGGCTGCTGGGCTCGGACCAGCTCAAGCACTACGGCTGGGTGGTGCTCGACTACACCGGGGGGCAGATGGTGCTCGGGTGAATCAGCTGCTCACGGTGCGCCGGTCCGTCGTCGGCCCGAGCTCGTCGCTCTGACCCCGGCCACCGCGCTCATTCGGGACCGGACAGCCCGAGCATGTCGGTGACGCCGTGGTCGCGGCCCGCCGTGTAGCCGCCGTCGACGGGGAGGGCGTGGCCGGTCACGAAGGATGCGTCGTCGGAGAGCAGGAAGGCCGCCACCGACGCGATCTCCTCGGGCCGGCCCATGCGCCGCCCGAGCTTGTGCTCGTGGACGATGTCGGCCAGGGCCTCCTCCATGCCCGGCCCGAAGACGGACTCGGTCATCGGCGTCTCGATGAACCCAGGACAGATGGCGTTGACCCGTATGCCGCGGCCGGCGTAGTCGATCGCCATGTTCTTGGTGAGGATGACGACGCCGCCCTTCGAGGCGCTGTAGGCGCTACCGCCGGCGGTGCCTTCCAGGCCCTCGATGCTGGCCAGCGTCACCACCGCGCCGCGCTGTCCGTCGGGGCGTGGTCGCTGACCGAGCATCTGCGCGATCACGTGCTTGGCCGTGAGGTAGGTGCCGGTCAGGTTCACCGCGATGACGCGGTCCCACTCCGCCGCGGGGAGCATGTGGACCGGGCCCCCGCCCGCCACGCCCGCCGCATTGACGAGACCGTCGAGGGCACCGCCGAATTCGGTGGCGGCCCGGACGAGTGCCGCCACCGAACTCTCGTCGGTGACGTCGGTGTGGGTGAAGGCCCACCGTCCCTCGGTCCCCGAACCGCCGCCCTTGTCCGGCGGTGGCGCGACGTCGGCCCCCATCACCCGGGCTCCCTCCTCGAGGAGTCGGGCCGCCGTGGCCCGGCCGATGCCAGAGGCGGCGCCGGTCACGATGTAGGTCCGATCGTCCAGTCCTCGCATGGCACCCTCGCTTTGGTTGCGCCCGGGCGACCCGGGCTGATAGGAGCTGTGTGCACCGTTCTAGCCCGGGCCGTCCCCGGGACCACCTCTGAGGGGGAGCCCACCGCCATGAAGTTCGCGTTGTTCTACGAGATCCCCGTCCCGCGGCCCTGGCAGGAGGACAGCGAGCTCGTCGCCTACGCCAACACCTTGGAGCAGGCCATCGCGGGGGATCGCTTCGGCTGGGACGCCTTCTGGACGGTCGAGCACCACTTCTTGCAGGAGTACTCCCACTGCTCGAACCCCGAGGTGCTCTACGGCGCCATCGCGGCGCGCACCGAGCGGATCCGGCTCGGCTATGGCGTCCGCCTGATGCCCAAGCCCTACAACCACCCGGTGCGCACCGCCGAGTCGGCGGCCGTCCTCGACCTCCTCTCGGGCGGACGGGTCGACCTCGGCACCGGCCGCTCGGCGACCCGGGCCGAGCTCGAGGGCTTCGGCATCGACCCGGGCGAGAGCCGCCGCATGTGGCAGGAGGCGATCGGGCACGTCGTGGGGTGCTGGACCAACGACGAGTACGAGTTCGCCGGCGAGTTCTGGCAGATGCCACGGCGCCGGGTGCAGCCCAAGCCGTGGCAGAAGCCGCATCCGCCGCTGTGGGGGGCCACCACCAGCGACGAGGGCCATGCCCAGGTCGGTGACCTCGGCCTCGGGTTGTGCTCCTTCGCCGTCGGCCTGCCGCCCTCGGAGGTCAAGCGCAAGATCGACGTCTACCGGAATGCCGTGGGGAGCTGCACCGAGCCCATCGGGGCGTTCGTGCACAACCAAGCGGCGACGTTCACCATGGCCGTGTGCGCGCCCGACCGCGACAAGGCCATCGCCGAGGCCCGGGAGTCCTTCGAGTGGTACCCCAAGACCGGCGCCCGCCAGATCGCCACGCTCACCGACTGGATGGCCGAGCGCAACGAGGAGCTCGGCACGTACTCGTACGCGGCCGACATGAAGAAGACCGACGACGAGGGCCTGCTCGACCTGCTCAGCCTCGAGTACCTCATCGACTCGAACGCCTGCGTGCTGGGGACGCCCGACGAGTGCACGGAGGCCTGCCGCCGCTACGAGGAAGCCGGTGTCGATCTTCTGCTCTGCCTCGTCAACCCCTACAAGGTGTCCCACGAGTCGGTCATGCAGACCATCGAGCTCATGGGCACCGAGGTGATCCCGGCCTTCAAGTCCTGACCCCGCGCCCGCGGGGCACGACGCCGTCGGGCAGGCTTGGGGGGTGGGGAGCGTCCGGGGGCGGTGCTGGGTGGTGGCCGCGGCCGCCGTGACCGTCGCCGCGGCAACCGTGACGGCGTCGGCGGCGCCGCTCTCGGCCGTGCCGGCCGCGGGGGCCGATGGCGGGGCGCACGGGCCGCCCCCGAGGCTGGCCCAGGCCGGCCACGTCGCCTTCTGGGACTGCCCCGCTGCGACCACCGAGCTGCTGGTCGCGCTCAACACGCTGACCCTCCACCCGGGGCGATCGCTGGACGTCACGTTCGCGGTGCGCAACGTCGCCACGACGGCCTGCACGTACACCGCCCTCTTCGCCGGGGGCGCGGCCGGTCATGCCTCGACCACCCTGGAGGCGGGGCCGTGCGGGTCCGTCGGCTACGAGATCGTCGGCCCGCACCAGCGCAACGTGTGGCCCGGGGACCGGCTCGTCAACTGCCCGGCGCTCGGGTTCGCCCAGCTGGCGCCGGGCGCCACCGTCACCGGCACGGGCTCGTGGAACCAGACCCGGCCCGACAGCGCCGAGCGCGTTCCGGTCGGGAACTACACCCTCGTCGTCAACCGCCGCTTCAGCTTCCCCATCCACGTCGTCGCACACTGAGCACGATCGGGCGACTTCTCCGTCGGGCGACCCCGTCCGCACGCTCGACCCGGTCCCGGCTCCGCCCTGTCGGATCCGGAGACGTATCCTTCCGTGAGGGTCGCAGTTGGGGAAGGCTAGAGTCACGCCCCTTCTGGATCCCGCCCAGTTTTGGAAGGCTGCATATCCACCCCGAAAGGTCCTTCGACCAGCGGGTTCGGCGTCTCGCGGCCCGAGCGCACGGGACGATTCAGGGCACCAGCGCGATCTTCCCCACCGCCCGGCGGCCCAGGAGGTCGTCGAGCGCCCGGGCCACGTCGTCGAGGGGGTACTCGGCCGGGCGCACCGGGTCGATCGCACCGTCGGCGACCATGGTCAGCAGCCCGTCGAGCAGGGCGCGCTGCTGGTCGGGGTGCCGCATGGCCCAGATGCCCCAGTCGACGCCGATCACGCAGCGGTTCCGCAAGAGGACCTGGTTGAGCGGGACCGAGGGGATGACACCGGAGGCGAACCCGACGACCAGATACCGGCCGTCGTCACCGAGCGCCCGCAACGAAGGCTCGGCCCAGGACCCCCCGACGGGGTCGATCACGACGTCCACGCCGCTGCCGCCCGCCCACGACGCGCGCCGCCTCCTTGAGCGGTTCTGCCGCCGGGTCCACCGCCACCTCCGCACCGGCGGCCACCGCCGCCGTCCGCTTGTCCTCGCTGGAGGCCACCGCGAGCACCCGGCACCCCAGCGCCCGTGCCACGCCGATGGCGGCCAGACCGATGCCGCCCCCCGCCCCGAGCACGAGCACCCGCTCGCCGGGCTGGGCCCGTGCCCGCTCGCGCAGGGCGAAGAGGCTCGTGCTGTAGCTCTGCGAGAACGTGGCCGCCCGGGCCACGTCGAGGGCGTCCGGCAGGGCCACGGCCGACGTCGCCGGGACGACGACCCGGCTGGCGAAGCCACCCAGGCCGACCGAGGCCAGCACGCGCTGGCCCACCGCGGTGCCCTCCACCCCGTCACCGACCAGCGCCACCCGCCCGGCCACCTCGCTGCCCGGCACGAAGGGGAGCGCCGGCTTGATCTGGTACTGCCCGGCCACGAAGAGCCCGTCGACGAAGTTCACGCCGGCGGCCTCGACCGCGATGGTCACGTCGCCGGGCCCGGGCTCGGGGTCCGGCCGTTCCTCCACCCGCAGCACCGAGGGCGGCCCCAGCTCCCGGCAGACGGCGGCACGCACGGGGGGACACGCTACCGTCGCCCGGTGAGGGTCATCCGCCCCGTACGCCCCGAGGAGCTGGTGCTCCTGCCCCCGCTCGAGGCGGCCGCGGACACCTTGTTCGAGCCCCTGGGCATCGGTCCGCTGCCTGGTCCGGGCTCGGTGGAGGACTTCGCCGCCGCCCTCGTCGTGCTGGTGGCCGACGACCCGCCCGTCGGGCTGTGCCGCATCGACGCCGTCGGGTGGGGCGCCCACCTCGAGCAGCTCTCGGTCCATCCGGGCCACGGACGCCGCGGCCTTGGACGTGCCCTGTTGCGGGCCGGCTGCGCCTGGGCGGCGGAGCACGGCTACGGCGAGCTCACGCTGGCCACCTACCGCGACGTGCCCTGGAACGGGGCCTTCTACGCGTCGGAAGGCTTCCTCGAGGCGGGTCCCGTCGACGACTGGTTGGTGGCGCACGGGCGGCCGCCCGAGGAGCCGGTCATGGCCCGCTTCGGCGCCCGCGTCCTGATGCGCCGGCACCTGTGAGCTCCCCGTAGCGGAAGCAGCTCACCAGGTGGTCGTTGACCAGCCCGGTGGCCTGCAGGTGCGCGTAGCAGACGGTCGGGCCCACGAAGCCGAAGCCGCGCCGGCGCAGGTCCGCGCTGAGGGCTTCGGATGTCGGGGTGAGGGCGGGGATCTGGTCGGTGCGGCGCCACGAGTTCACGATGGGCCGCCCGCCCACGAAGCCCCAGACGTAGGCGTCGAACGAGCCGAACTCCTCCTGGACGGCCAGGAAGGCACGGGCGTTGCGGACCGTCGCCTCGACCTTGGCCCGGTTGCGGATGATGCCCGGGTCGGTCAGGAGCTTCTCCACCCGGTTCGGCCTGAAGCGCGCCACCTTGGCGGCGTCGAAGTCGGCGAAGGCACGACGGTAGCCGGGGCGGCGCTTCAGGATGGTGGCCCAGCTGAGGCCGGCCTGCGCCCCCTCGAGCACCAGGAATTCGAAGTGGGTGGGGTCGTCGTGCACCGGCACGCCCCACTCGGTGTCGTGGTAGGCGATCATCTCGTCGCCCTGCGCCCACTCGCAGCGCCGCACGCCGTCACTCACGGCGTCACCGTAGGCCGCACCTGTGACGCGCTGACCCGGTAGAGCACGTGGCGGCGGAGTGGGCTGCCCTCGGGCAGGCCCGGGTGGTCGAAGTCGGCTTCGGGGTCGCGCACCATCCCGAGGCGCTCCATGACCGCGTGCGAGCGGGTGTTGCCCGTTGTGGTGAACGCCACGATCTCGTCGAGCCCTGCCTCCTCGAAGCCGAACACCAGCGAGGCGGCGGCCGCCTCCGTGGCGTACCCGTGCCCCCAGTGGTCGGGATGGAGCCGCCAACCCACCTCGACCGCCGGCGCGCACGGCAGCGCGGCGTTCACCCGGTGCAGGCCAACCATGCCGACGAAGGGCGTTCCCCCCGCGACCTCGACGGCCCACAGCCCCCACCCCTCCCGCACCATCTCCTCGCGGAAGCGGTCGACCAGGGCATCGCTCTCGGCCCGCGTGGGCGACGAGCCGAGGGACTCGACCACGAGCGGGTGTGCGTTGAGCTCGGCGAAGGGTGCCCGATCCACCTCGGTGAACGGTCGCAGCACCAGGCGCTCCGTCGTGACCATCGGGCCCGGACCCGACCCACGCTGCGCCACCGCTGTGGTCTACACCCCCTGGGCGGCCTTGACCGCCGTCTCGGCCGCCCAGCGGTAGTCGGCCTTGCCCGAGGGCGAACGCTGGATCCGTTCCACGAACACGACCTCTTTGGGCAGCTTGTAGCGGGCGATGTGGGCCGAGGCGTGCTCGACGATCGACGCCGAGTCGGCCGGAGCGGCGTCCCCCCCGGCCAGCTGCACCACGGCCACGACCTCGGAGCCCCAGCGCTCCGACGGACGGCCGGTGACGACGACGTCGGCCACGGCCGGGTGCCCGGCGATGGCGCGCTCGACCTCCTCGACGAAGATCTTCTCGCCGCCCGAGTTGACCGTCACCGAGTCGCGGCCGAGGAGCTCGATCTGTCCGTCGGCCCGGAGCCGGGCCCGGTCGCCGGGGATGGAGTAGCGGACGCCGTCGATCAGGGGGAAGGTGCGGGCCGTCTTGGCGGCGTCGCCGAGATACCCCAGCGGCACGCTCCCGGTCTGGGCCAGCCACCCGTTGCCCTCGTGCCCCGGTTCGAGTACCCGCTCCATCGCCTCGTCCACCACGACGGTGCCCGGACCGGGCAGGAACGACCCCGGCTCCACCCTGTCCATCGACGTCGCGTGCATCTGCGCCCCGGTCTCGGACGAGCCGGCCGAGTCCGAGATGATGACGTTGGGCAGGCGCTCCAAGGCCATGGCACGCACGGCGGGGGTGAGCGGCGCCCCACCGTTGCCGACGGCGAAGAACGACGAGAGGTCGTAGCTCGCCCGGTCGAGCTGCACCAGCAGGGGGCGCAGGACGGCGTCGCCCACGATCGTCATCGAGTTGACCTTCTCGCGCTCGACGGTGCGCCACACGTCGTCGGGGTCCACATGGCGGGTCTCGTCGGGGAAGACGAGCGTCGCTCCCTGGGCCATGAGCATGAAGGCCGCCCACTGCGCCGCGCCGTGCATGAGCGGCGGCAGGATCATGATCCGGTAGGCCACGTCGGGGTCCAGGCGCTCGATGAGGCCCTCGTAGCTGGTGACGATCTCCCAGGTGCCCACCTTGCGCCCGCCCATGGCGGCCATGAAGATGTCGTGCTGGCGCCACAGCACGCCCTTGGGCATGCCCGTGGTGCCCCCCGTGTAGAGGACGTAGAGGTCGTCGGGGGACGGATCGACCGGTGGGCCCTCTGCCGACGATGCGGCCAGCGCCTCCTCGTACCACGTCGCCCCGGGGAGGAGGGGATGGCCCGACTCGTCGGCGACCTGGAGCAGCACGTCGGGAGGCGACTCCAGCGTCGGCAGCACCTCGGCGATGGTGGGCGCGAGCGACGAGTGCAGGATCATGGCGCGGGGCCGGGCGTCGTCGAGCAGGTAGCGCAGCTCCTCGCCCACGTAGCGGTAGTTGACGTTGAAGGGGGCCAGGCGGGCCCGGTACGAGCCCAGCATGCCCTCGAGGTACTCGTTGCCGTTGTACAGCGCCAGGGCGACGTGGTCCTGACCGGACTCCCAGCCCTCGAGCTCGGCGCGCTCGCGGTGTACGGTCAGGCCGCGTCCGTGCAGGTAGGAGGCCAACCGGCGCGAGCGCTCGGCGAGGTCTCCGTAGGTCAGGCGGCGGTCCCGCCACACGATGCACGCCCGCTCGGCCAGGGGCCCGACGAGGGTGTCGAACGCCGTGGAGAGGTTGAACTGGACGGCGGAGGCGTGCGGTGGAGGCGCGGGCACGCCCGCACTGTACCGGCGTGCCTGCCTCGTACGGCGCCCCGGTTGGGGAGGCCGGCCCTCCATCGGCAAAGATCACCGGGTGGACGTGCGCAACCCCGCCACCGGCGAGGTCATCACCAAGGTCGAGGGGCTGACGGCGGCGGAGACCGACGGTGTCATCGAGCGGGCCGCCGGCGCCTTCGGCGCCTGGCGGGCCGTGGCACCCGGCGACCGGGCCCGTCTGCTGCGGCGCTTCGCCGGCGCCGTGGACGCCCACCGCGAGGAGCTGGCCGCCCTCGAGGTGGCCAACGCCGGCCACGTGATCGGGAACGCCCGCTGGGAGGCGGGCAACGTGCGCGACGTGCTCGAGTACTACGCCGCAGCGCCCGAGCGCCAGAGTGGACGCCAGATCCCGGTGCCCGGTGGCATCGACGTCACCTTCTACGAGCCGCTCGGGGTGGTGGGCGTGATCGTGCCCTGGAACTTCCCCATGGCCATCGCCGGCTGGGGCCTCGCGCCGGCGTTGGCCGCCGGGAACACCGTCGTGGTCAAGCCGGCCGAGCTGACCCCGCTCGAGCGCGTTGCGCATCGGCGAGCTGGCGCTCGAGGCGGGGCTGCCCGAGGGCGTCCTCCAGATCCTGCCCGGGAAGGGCAGCGTGGTGGGCGCCCGCTTCGTGGCCCATCCCGCCGTGCGCAAGGTGTGCTTCACCGGCTCGACCGAGGTGGGGCGCCAGATCATGGCGGGCTGTGCCGAGCAGATCAAGCGGGTCACCCTCGAGCTCGGCGGCAAGAGCGCCAATATCGTCTTCGCCGACGCCGACCTCGAGCTGGCCGCCGCCCGGGCCCCCTCGGGGGTGTTCGACAACGCAGGTCAGGACTGCTGCGCGCGCTCGAGGATCCTCGTCGAGCGCTCCGCCTACGAACGCTTCATGGCGCTCCTCGAGCCCGCGGTCACGGGGGTCGTGGTGGGCGACCCGACCCTGGAGGCGACCGAGATGGGCCCGCTCATCTCCGAGGGTCACCTGGCCTCGGTGGCGTCGTTCGTCCCCGACGGCGCCGCCGTCGCGGTGCGAGGGACCTGCCCCGCGGGACCGGGCAACTGGTTCGCGCCGACCGTGCTGGCCCCGGTCGACCCGGGCGACCGCGCCGCGACCGAGGAGATCTTCGGGCCGGTGGTGGTCGTCATCCCGTTCGAGGACGAGGCCGACGCCGTCCGCTTGGCCAACGACACGCCCTACGGGCTGTCCGGCTCGCTCTGGACGCGTGACGTGGGCCGGGCCCTCCGGGTGGCGCGGGCAGTCGAGACAGGGACGCTGTCGGTCAACTCGCACTCGTCGGTGCGCTACTGGACGCCCTTCGGCGGCGTCAAGCAGTCCGGGATCGGACGGGAGCTCGGTCCCGACGCCCTCGAGGCATTCTGCGACGTCAAGAACGTCTTCATCAGCTCGGAGTGACGGACGCGACACCGCCCGCCGCACCACACGGACCACGAGGAGTGACATGAGCGAGACCGCCCTCTTTGCCCGCCGCCTGGTCGATCGGGTCGCCGTCGTCACCGGCGGCGCCAGCGGCATCGGCCGCGCCATGGGTGAGCGCTTCGCCGCGGAGGGGGCCACGGTGGTGGTCGTCGACCTCGACGAGGGGGCGGGGGGCGAGGTGGCGGGAGCCCTCGGCGGCATGTTCGTGCGGGCCGACGTCACGTCCTCGGCCGAGGTGGAAGCCCTGTACGGAGAGGTGGCCGCCCGATTCGGGGGGATCGACGTGTGCTGCAACAACGCCGGCATCAGCCCGCCCGACGACGACTCCATCCTCGAGACCGGCCTCGACGCCTGGGAGCGGGTGCAGCGGGTCAACCTCACCTCGGTCTACCTGTGCTGCAAGCACGCGCTGCCGCACCTGCTCGCCCGCGGCAGGGGGTCCATCATCAACACCGCGTCGTTCGTCGCCGTCATGGGGGCCGCGACGAGCCAGGTCAGCTACACCGCCTCCAAGGGTGGCGTGCTCGCCCTGTCGCGCGAGCTCGGCGTGCAGTTCGCCGCGGCAGGGGGTGCGGGTCAACGCGCTCTGCCCGGGGCCGGTGAACACGCCGCTGCTCCGGGAGCTCTTCGCCAAGGATCCCGAGCGCGCCGCCCGACGCCTGGTGCACATCCCGATGGGGCGCTTCGGCGAGGCCTCCGAGATCGCCGCGGCGGCGGCCTTCCTCGCCTGCGACGACTCGTCCTTCATCACGGCGTCGACCTTCCTCGTCGACGGCGGGATCTCCGGCGCCTACGTGACGCCGCTGTGAGCGCGCCCGGTCACGGCGGCCCCCCAACGGGGCCCCAGGACGAGATCGGGGCCGAGGAGCACTTCCCGTTGGCCTACGCCTCCCTCCACGGGCACCGGATCGGCTACCGGCGCGCCGGCCGGGGCCCGACGCTGCTCCTCCTCCACGGGATCGCGGGGAGCTCCCGCACGTGGCTGCCGGCCATGGAGCTGCTCCAGCGTGACTTCACGGTACTGGCGCCCGACTTCCTCGGTCACGGTGAATCGGCCAAGCCTCCCGGCGACTACTCGCTCGGGAACCTGGCCGCCAGCATGCGCGACCTGCTGCATCTGCTCGAGATCGAGCGTGTCACCGTGATCGGCCAGTCCTACGGGGGGGGTGTCGCGTTGCAATTCGCCTATCAGTTCCCCGAACTCTGTGAGCGCCTGGTCCTCGTCGACGCCGGCGGCCTGGGCCGCGAGGTGAGCTGGATCCTGCGGCTGGCCACCCTGCCGGCGGCGGAGTACGTCATGCCGGCGCTGTTCCCCTCCCTGGCCCGCGAATGGGGGGACTCGGTGTTGCGGTTCTGCCGCGGTCTCGGCCTCCGCAATCCCCGGGCCGAGGAGGTCTGGAGCGCCTACCGGTCCCTGACCCATCCCGAGAACCGCCGGGCCTTCGTCACCACCATGCGGGGCGTGATCGACCCGGGCGGGCAGTCGGTGAGCGCCATGGACCGCCTGTACCTGGCTGCCCACATGCCGACGCTGATCGTGTGGGGGGAAAAGGACAGCATCATTCCCCTGGTCCACGCCTACAAGGTGCACGAGGCCATCCCGAACAGCCAGCTGCGGATCATGCCGGGTGTGGGCCACTTCCCTCACGCCGAGGAGCCCGCCCGATTCGTCGAGATCCTCGAGGAGTTCGTGCACGGCACCGAGCCCAGCCACTTGACGCCCGAGCAGATGCGCGCCCTGCTGCGCCAGGGGCCCCACTGACCCGTCGGGGTTGCGAGGACCGGCTCCGGCCGTGCCCACCATGGGGAAGAGCTGGGGATGGCGGTGGGGGCGCTTGGGGATGATGTGAAGAAAGGTGGGGAGAACATCTGGATTTCGCGTCTGGCCATTGACCTCGCGTGGCGCGAAGAGCAACCTGTGTGCAGTTCGGAGAGACGAGCCCGCCGAACCTCAAGCGAGCGCCGAAGGGTGTGAGCGAGGGAAGCCCGATGGGAGCCGCAAGGCAGACCGGAGGGAAGCCGAGAGAACGCTGCAAGGCGGGATCAAGGGCCGGAGGCGAGCCCCGCAAGGGGGGCGCAACCGGAGTGGGCACGAGGATCCGCACTGTGATGGTCCGTGGTGCGTCACGGTGGCTTCCCTGGAGCCGTCGAGACCGGCTCGGGCGGGGGTTGTCCGACACGACCCCGGCGCGGTGCCAGCGGCCCATCGTTGACGTGGCCCCGAGGAGCACGGGAGGCTTCGGCCGAACGGTTACTCGGGGTTGCGTCGCGTCCGGGCCCGGGTCGCTAGGTGGTGCGCAGGGACGGCCAGAGGCGGGCGGGCCGCTCGCCGGCGGCGACCTGGCGGTCCAGCTCCGCCTGCACGAGAGACAGATCGTCGGGATGGGTCACGCCGACACAGCGGCCCTGGGCCGCCAGCACGGTGAACGAGCTGGTGCCGAGCGACTGGGCCACCACCTCGGGCAGCAGGACCTCCGACTCCTCGGACGCGCCGGCGGCCGCGTCCATGGCGGCCTGGAGCGTCTTGTGGAAACCCGGCGTGAAGCCCCACAGGTTCATCGAGACCCGGGCGTCCCCCGGCAGCTCGGTCGGCTGGCGCCCGTCCCCGGCCACGAAGCCCCCCGTGTCCGTCGCGTGCACCTGCCGCCGCTCGTCGACCCCGAGGAGCAGCCCGTCGTCGGCCACTCGGCAGATGCCTCGGGTGACGGGCGAGAAGCCGATCACGGCGTCGGCCAGGCGGTAGCCGACCAGCGCATTGGTGTCGGTGCCCGCCCGCAGGTGTGCGGCCAGCAGCGCGCAGCCGTCGCGCCCGTAGACGTCGTCGGCGTTGCCCACGCCGTAGGGCGCGTCGCCCACGTGGTCCGAGGCGCACAGCACGGCGTTGACGGTGCCGAGGGGCGCCGGCTGGATGGCGAAGCGCACGTCGACCGCGCCGGGCCAGGTGTGCTCCACGTGGTACCGGATGGCGGGACCGGTGCTCGGGCCCAGCACCAGGACGATGGTCTCGAACCCGCCGGCCAGCGCATCGGAGGCCACCAGGTCGATCACCGCTTCGCCGTGCGGCCCGACCGGCGCGAGGGGCTTGCAGCCGCCGTATCGCTTGGCCCGGCCCGCCGCCAGGACGACCAGTGCCAGACCCGCCCCGCCCGCCGCCGCGCTCATTCGCTCCAGCGGAAGATCGCGCTGGCCCAGGTCATGCCACCGCCGAACCCCGTCAGCAACAGGTTGTCGCCGTCGTGCACACGGCCCTGGGAGAGAGCGTCGTGGAGCGCGAGGGGTATGGAGGCCGACGAGGTGTTCCCGTAGCGGTCGATGACCACCACGGTCCGATCCTCGGGGATGCCCAGGCGCTGGCTGGCGGCCTGGATGATGCGCAGGTTGGCCTGGTGGGGCACCATGAGCGAGATGTCGTCGGGACCGAGCCCGGCGTCGGCCATGGCGCGCTCGGACGACTCGACCACGACGCGGACGGCCTTGCGGAAGACCTCCTTGCCGTCCATGAAGAGCGTGCCGCCGTGCTCACACTTGAGGAGGTGCTTGAGCGATCCGTCGGAGTTCATGTTCCAGCTCAGCAGGCTCCCGGGTCCCTCCACCGGCTCGACCACCACGGCGCCCGCGCCGTCGCCGACGATGATGGCGATCTTGCGATCGTCCATGTCGGTGATCTTGGTGAGGGTCTCGGAGCCGACGAGGAGCACGGGGCCCGACCCGACCGCGATGAGCCCCGCCACGGTGATGAGGCCGTAGACGAAGCCGGAGCAGGCGGCGTTGATGTCGAAAGCGCCCCCCCGCATGCCGATCCCGTGCTGCACGGTCGGCGCCGTGCCCGGCACGATGGTGTCCGGTGTGGTGGTCGCCAGCACGAGGTGGTCGATCTCATCGGGCGTCCGCCCGGCACAGGCCAGGGCGGCCTGGGCGGCCTCGATCGCCAGACCCGACGTGGTCCCGCCGATGTGGCGCTCGCGGATGCCGGTGCGCTCGACGATCCACTCGTCGCTGGTGTCGAGGCTCACCGCCATGTCGTCGTTCGTGACGACCTTGTCCGGAACGGCGATGCCCCAACCGCTGATCCGGATCCCCTTCACGCGGCGGTCCTGGCGCGCACGGCGTGGATACCGACGAACCCGGCGTCCCCGTAGATGATGCCGCCGGTGTTGACCGCCACCCCGATGCGGGCGTCGGCCACTTGGCGGGAGCCCGCCCGGCCGCGCAGTTGCGTGGCCAGCTCGACCACCTGGGCCAGCCCGGTCGCCCCCAAGGGATGCCCCCGGCCGACGAGGCCACCACTGGGATTGACGACCAGCCCGGGCGAGTCGACGCCGGTGGCGCCGGCCTCGGTGGCCGGGCCGGCCTCGCCGGGCTCGAAGAAGCCCAGCGACTCCAGGGCGTAGAGCTCCTCGGCGGCCGTGGCGTCGTGCAGCTCGACGAGGTCGGCGTCCCCGGGCCCGAACCCGAAGGCTTCCCAGGCGCACTCGGCCACCTGGCTCAACCGGTCGTGGTAGTCGAGCATTCCGTTCCCCGAGCGGGCCACCGAACCGATGATACGAGGAGCCGAGGCGGGTGTCGGCACGACCGGGCCCGCGAGCACCAGCGCCGCCGCGCCGTCGGTGAACGAACTGCACATCAGCCGGGTGAGCACGCCGGCCACCTGGGGGGAGGCGAGGACCTCATCGACCGTGACGGCGCGCTGGAACTGTGCCAGCGGGTTGCGCGAGGCGTGGTCGAACGCCTTCACCGCGGCCGACGCGATCTGGCGCACCGTCGCGCCCGTCTCGACCATGAGGCGCTGCGCCCAGGCGTTGTTGAGCCCCATGAGGATGCTCCCGGCGGGGTTGTCGTCCTCGTGACGCCGTTCGTGCAGGTCGAGCCGGTACTCGGCCGGCAGGCCGTCCTCGATCCCGGCGATCGTCTCGGCGCGGTTGCCCGTCCACATCTTCTCGACGCCCAGTGCCAGGACCGGGCGGTCCTGCACGGTGGCCGCCATCGTCGCCAGGTGCAGCGCCGAGCTGCCTCCGGCGCAGGAGTTGTCGACGTTGATGATCGCTGCCTCGTTGAGCCCCGCCTTGCGCAGCCAGCTCTGGCCGCGCATGCAGCCCTGGTCGTTCAGCCTCCCGGCCATGGCGTTGCCGACGATGACGAGCCCGAGCTCGTGCGCCGACACGCCGGCGTCGTCGAGCGCCTCGTGGGCCACCTCGTAGGCCATGGTGTCGGGTTCGAGGTCGCGTCGGCTCATGTCGGTCATGCCGGTCCCGAGGATGGCGACGTCGGTCGCGCTCACGCCGGCACCGTGCTCAACACGTGGCGCTCGTCGCCGGCGAAGGCGGAGCGCACCAGGTCGAAGTGCTCGATGGCCGGCGAGCCGGCGACCATCACGACGATGTGGCGGGCGCCGGCGTCGGCGTAGCGCCCCAACGCAGCGGCACAGGTCTCGGGCGAGCCCGCCACGAGATGGCGCTGGAAGGCCTTGGGCGGCAGCCGGTACAGGTGCGACAGCCACGACGCACCGCGGGCGGGCGCTTCGGCGTCGTCGCCGACGCAGGCGAACACCACCACGCCGGCCTCGACGGCATCCGGCGCGCGGCCGGCCTCGAGCGTCTCCTGCCGGAGCGCCGCCACGTGGGCTGCGTACTCGTCCGGGGCCAGGAAGAGGGGGGCCCACCCGTCGCCCATGGCGGCGGCCCGCCGCCGGGCGGCGTCGCTCGAACCGCCGAACCACAGCGGGACGGGGGCCGAGGCCGGTTCTTGGACGTAGCCGGCGTCCGGCCCACCCGGGGCGGTCCAGGCGGCGCGCAGGCAGGCCACGCCGTCGTCCATGAGCCGGCCGCGGCGATGGAAGTCAACCCCCGCCCGCTCGTACTCGTCCGGGTGGCTGCCGACGCCGAGGCCCAGGACGAAGCGCCCACCCGAGAGGCGCTGGAGCGCCGTCGCCTGCTTGGCGACGGCCGCGGGCCGGCGCAGCGGCAGCTGCAACACGCACGTCCCCAGCAGGGGCCTGCTCGTGGCGACGGAGGCGACCGCGAGGGTCGTCAGCGCCTCGCCGATGGGATGGGGCCAGAACAGATGGTCGACCGCCCACAGCGAGTCGGCCCCGGTGGCCTCGGCCCGGCGGCACAGCTCGGCCAGCTCCGGCGCGCTGCCGGTGCCACCGGAGGTACTACTCAAGGTAGCACCGGTGCTGAAAGGGAGTTCTCCCTGCGTGGTGGCGGGGAGGATGAGCCCGATGGACGGACGCCGTGCTCCACTTCCTACCGGGGTCACACCGACATAGTACGTCGCTCCGGGCGCGCTGCCCATTCCACGGACGGGGCGCCCTAATCGGGGGGTGGGGGTGGCGGCACGGCTCCGGTGGGCCCCTCCGGAGCGCCCAGCACGGCGAGGGTGCAGCGAGCCTCGCAGATGGCCCGGCCCTCGTCGTCGGTCAGGGCGACGCGCCAGACCTGGAGGGTGCGACCCACCCGGACCGGCGTGGCCTCGGCGGTGAGGTGGCCCTCGCTGACCGAGCGGAGGTGGCTCGCGTTGAGCTCGATCCCGACCACGTTGCGCCCGGGCCCGGCCGCCAGCGCGGCCCCGAAACTGGCCGCCGACTCGGCCAGGAGCGCCGAGATGCCCCCGTGGAGGATCCCGTAGGGCTGGTGCACCTTCCAGGTGACCGGGAGGCGCAGGACCACGCGCCCGGCATCCGCCTCGAGAGTCTCGACGTCGAGCAGGTCGTGGATGCTCGGGCGGCCGTCGGGCGACGCCGGCCAGTCGCGGTCGGGTACGAACGGAGGCGTGGTCACCGCAGGATATTAAGGGCTCACGGTTAACCTGCGTCTCGTGCCCGACGTGGTCGACCTGCGCAGCGACACCGTCACCCAGCCGACGCCGGCGATGCGTCGTGCCATGGCCGGCGCCGTCGTCGGGGACGACGACTACGGCGAGGACCCGACCGTCCGGAGGCTCGAAGAGACGTTCGCCGAGCGGGTGGGCAAGCCGGCCGCGCTGTTCGTGCCCTCGGGCGTCATGGCGAACCAGATCGCGGTGCGCGTGCTGTCCACTCCGGGCAGCGCGGTCGTGGCGGGCCGCCGCCAGCACGTGGTGGCCTACGAGTACGGCGCCGCCGCGCTGAACGCCGGGATCCAGTTCATCGAGGTCGACGACGGGGACGGCATGCTGTGCGCCGACGACGTCCGGTGGGCTCGCCAGGCGTCGGAGCACCACCAGCCCCCGGTGTCGCTCGTCTGCATCGAGAACACGCACATGGCCGCATCGGGTGCCCCCTGGACGAGGGCCGGCCTGTGTGGCCTGGTCGAGGCGGCCGGTCCCGTCCCCGTCCACATGGACGGCGCGCGGCTCTTCAATGCCGAGGCGGCCACGGGGGTCCCGGCCGCCGCGTGGGCCGAGCCGGTCACCACCGTGATGTGCTGCCTGTCCAAGGGGCTGTGCGCACCGGCGGGCTCGCTGCTGGCCGGAGCCGAGGACGTGATCGCAGAGGGCCGGCTGGCGCGCAAACGGCTCGGTGGCGGGATGCGACAAGCCGGTGTCCTGGCCGCGCCGGGTCTGGTGGCGTTGTCGGAGATGGTGGCGCGGCTCCCCGAGGACCACGCACGCGCGGCGCGCCTGGCGGAGGCGGTGGTGCAACGCTGGCCGCACTGCGGGCTCGATCCGGCCACCGTGCGCACCAACATCGTGACTTTCGCGCACGGCCACCCCGACAAACTGTTGGCGCACCTGGAGGGCCACGGGGTGCTGGCCCATGCCATCGCGCCGGGGACGGTTCGCTTCGTCACGCACCACGACCTCGACGATGACGGGATCGACCGGGCCGTCGCCGCTCTGGCCGACGCGCCGGGAGGCGATGCCCGGTGAAGGTCCGGATCGGGATCAGTGGTGGCGGAGAGAGCCTCGGGCCCGACGGCACGGCCGCGCTGGCGCAGGCGATCGGCGACACCGGCTTCGACTCGTTGTGGCTCCCCGAGGTGCTGTCGCGCCCCGGGCCCGACCCGCTCGTCGGGCTGGCCTGGGTCGCCGGCGCGTGCCCGGGACTGAAGATCGGGACGACGATGTTGTTGCCCGGCCGCAACCTCGTCTGGCTCGCCAAGGCGGTCGGCACGCTGGACGTGCTCTCGGGTGGGCGCTTCCTCCTGACGTTCGTGCCCGGGTTGGGCCTCGGCGCAGAGCGCAGCGCCATCGGCATCCCGAGTGCCACCCGTGCCGCGCTGATGGACGACGCGCTGCCCGTACTGCGGCGGCTCTGGGCGGGAGAGGTGGTGAGCCACGACGGGCCGGCGGGGTCCTTCACCGAGGTCTCGGTCTCGCCGCGACCGGCGCAGGATCCCTTCGACGTCTGGCTGGGCGGCAACCTCCCGGCCGCGCTGGAGCGCTGCGGGCGCCTGGCCGACGGATGGATCCCCGCCTTTTGCACCCCCGGTGACGCCGCCGCCGGCAAGGAGGTGATCGACCGGGTGGCTGCCGAGCACGGTCGGACCATCAGCCCGGAGCACTTCGGCGTCAGTCTGGCCTACGCCCCCGAAGGCACCGACGTGGCCGCGCTGGCCTCGTCACCGTTGGCCCGCCGGGCGCGCGGCCGACCGCTCGAGCAGATCATCCCGGTGGGGCTCGGCGGACTCCGGGCCATGATCGAGCGCTTCCTCGCCGTGGGGTTCTCCAAGTTCATCGTGCGCCCGATGGCGCCTCCCGAAGTTTGGCCAGCCGAGCTCGAGGGGCTGGCCGGCGCGGTCGGTGACCTGCAGACGTGAGGGACCCGCGCCGTCGCTGATGCTCCAGACGACATGGTGGAGAGCCGGCGACGTCAAGACGTGAAGGTCGCGCGCCAGCTCCCTCTACGCTGCCCCTCATGCCGGACCGACCCCTCACCCTCATGGCCGTGCACGCCCATCCGGACGACGAGGCCATCAGCACGGGCGGCATCCTGGCCCGCTATGGCGCAGAGGGCGTGCGCACCGTGCTCGTCACTTGCACCAACGGTGAGCTCGGTGACGCGCCGGGCGGCCTCAAGCCGGGCGATCCCGGGCACGACGAGCGGATCGTCGTCCCTTTGCGCCGCCGCGAGCTCGAGGCGAGCTGCGAGGTCCTCGGCATCTCGCAGCTCGAGCTCCTCGGCTACCACGACTCGGGGATGCAGGGCTGGCCCCAGAACGAGGAGCCCGGCTCCTTCTGGCGCACGCCGGTGGAGGAGCCGGCGAACAGGCTGGCCGACCTGATGCGCACCCACCGGCCACAGGTCGTCGTGACCTACGACGAAAACGGCTTCTACGGTCACCCCGACCACATACAGGCCAACCGTGTCACCCGCGCCGCCATGGCGGAGTGCGGGATCCCGGCCAAGCTCTACTACACCGCCGTGGCGCGCTCGATGCTCAGCGGTCTCGGCGACGTGCTGGCGCAGGCCGGTGTCGAGGTCCCGGCCGAGGTGCAGGAGAACCCGGACTTCGGGACACCTGACGAGCTCATCACGACGACGGTCGACTGCAGCGCGGTCGCCGGGCGCAAGTACGCCTCGCTCGCCGCCCACTCCAGCCAGAGCGACAACATCTTCTTCTTGGCGATGGGCGAGGAGCTGTTCTCGAAGATCATGGGATCGGAGAGCTTCGTGCGGGTGCGCGACTCGACCAACGCGTCCGTGCCCGAGGACGACCTGTTCGCCGGGCTGCGCTGAGCGGCGAGCCCGAGCCGGGCCCGCGCCCCACCGGGAGAATGGGACGCGGGGCCAGGTTCGGCCCGGGAGCACGACAGCGATACGGCCCGGGTCGGCGCAGGGATTGCCGCCGGGGGGTGAATCCAAGGGCGCTGGTCGCCCGTACACCTTCCGATGAGAGAATTGCGTGTGGCCGAGGGCGACCTGTCCGACGAGGGGCTGCTCGCGGGCATGGCCGTGGGGGAGCAGGAGGCGGCTGTCACCTTCGTTCGCCGCTACCAGCGGCGGGTCTTCGGCCTCGCCTTCTCGATGACAGGCGACGCCGGGGTCTCCGAGGACGTCGCCCAGGAGGCGATGATCAGGGTCTGGCGCCATGCGCCGGTGTTCGACCCTCGGCGCGGCTCGGTGGCCTCGTGGGTCCTGACCATCACGCGCAACCTGGCCATCGACGCCTTGCGCCTCCGGCGCGCCGTGGCGACGGACCCGAACGACTTCGTCCTCTCCGCCCTCCGGAGCAACGAGCACAACCCCGAGGACACGGCGCACCGGGCCGACGCCCGCCACACGGTGCGAGCGGCGCTCGAGAACCTCTCCGACGAGCAGCGGCGGGCCGTCGTGCTGGCATCCGTCTACGGCAGGACGGCCCTGGAGATCAGCGAGGCGGAGGGCATCCCCCTCGGGACGGCCAAGACGCGCATCAGGACGGCCCTCATCCGTCTGCGGGCAGCGGTCGAATGCACAGAGGGGGTGAGCGATGAGCGATGACCTGAGAGAGAACGGATGTGACGCGTACGCGGACGACATGGCGGAGCTCGCGCTCGGCGTCCTCACCGGCCGGGCCCGAGCACAGGCGCTGTCCCATGTGGAGTCCTGCCCCAGGTGCGCGGATGAGCTCGAGCAGCTGTCCCGGGCCGCCGACACCGTGGTGCAGGTGGCCCCCGAGGTGGAGCCGCCATTGGGGTTCGAGGTGCGCCTGTTCGAGCGGATGGGCGTGACCGAGGTGCGTCGCCGGCGGCGCCGGATCCGCCCCGCCTACTGGGTGCCCGCGGTGGTGGCGGCTGCTGCGGCGGCGCTTGCTCTCGGCCTGGGACTGACCCTGACGTCGTCGCCGGCGCCGACCACCACCGCAGAGGCGCACCAGTCGAAGGTGATCTCGGCCGACCTCGTCGAGAACGACGCCTCCGTCGGGCACGTCGTCGCCGTCGCGGGCAAGGAGCCCTGGATGTCGATGATGCTGGCCGACTCGACGGCTCGGGGAACCGTCGACTGCGTCGTCGTGACCGATGACGGCGTCGTGCACCGCGTCGGGACCTTCGTTGCGCTGAAGGGCTATGGGGCCTGGATCTCCCCCCTGCACGTCAACCCCGCCGACATCCGCACCGCCGAGGTGCTGTCGCCCAGCGGGACGGTGATCGCCACCGCCACGCTGGGCTGACGCCGTTTCCTCAGTACCGGTACGTGTCGGGCTTGTAGGGGCCGTCCACCGGCACGCCGATGTAGTCGGCCTGCTCCTGGGTGAGCGTGGTGAGCTTCACGCCGAGCGCGTCGAGGTGCAAGCGTGCCACCTTCTCGTCGAGGTGCTTGGGCAGGACGTAGACGTCGTTCACGTACTGACCGGTCTGGGTGAAGAGCTCGATCTGCGCCATGGTCTGGTTGGTGAACGAGTTGGACATGACGAAGCTCGGGTGCCCGGTGGCGTTCCCCAGGTTCAGCAGGCGCCCCTCCGAGAGGACGATGATGGCGTGGCCGTCGGGGAAGACCCACTTGTCGACCTGCGGCTTGATGTTCACCCGTTCGATCCCGGGGGTCCTGGCCAGTCCGGCCATGTCGATCTCGTTGTCGAAGTGACCGATGTTCCCGACGATCGCCTGGTGCTTCATGTCGGCCATGTGCTCGGCCCTCACGATGTCCTTGTTGCCCGTCGTCGTCACGATGATGTCAGCCTCGGGGAGGATGTCCTCGAGCGTGGTGACCTGGTAGCCCTCCATGGCGGCTTGCAGTGCGCAGATGGGGTCCACTTCGGTCACCACGACGCGGGCCCCCTGGCCGGCCAGCGACTCTGCGCAGCCCTTGCCAACGTCGCCGTAGCCGCAGACCACGGCAACCTTGCCCCCGATCAGCACGTCGGTGGCGCGGTTGATGCCGTCCACCAGGGAGTGGCGGCAGCCGTACTTGTTGTCGAACTTCGACTTCGTCACCGAGTCGTTGACGTTGATGGCCGGGAAGAGGAGCTCACCCCTCTTGGCCATGTCGGCCAGCCGGTGCACGCCCGTCGTCGTCTCCTCGGTGACGCCCTTGATCCCGTTGGCGATCGACGTCCAGCGCCCGGGGTCGTCCGACAGGCTCCGCGTCAGGAGGGAGAGGACCACGGCGAACTCCTCCGACTCGGTGGTGGACGGGTCGGGCACCGTGCCCGCCTTCTCGAACTCGACCCCCTTGTGCACGAGCAGGGTCGCGTCGCCGCCGTCGTCGAGGATCATGTTGGGGCCACCCTCGCCGGGCCAGAGCAGGGCCTGCTCGGTGCACCACCAGTACTCCTCGAGCGTCTCGCCCTTCCAGGCAAACACCGGCACACCGCGAGGGTTGTCTGCGGTGCCCTCGGCGCCGACGGCCACGGCGGCGGCCGCGTGATCCTGGGTGGAGAAGATGTTGCAGCTGGCCCAACGGACCCGGGCGCCGAGCGCCGTCAGCGTCTCGATGAGGACCGCGGTTTGCACCGTCATGTGCAGGGAGCCGGTGATGCGGGCCCCGGCGAGGGGCTGGCTGGCGGCGTACTCGGCCCGCATCGCCATCAGTCCGGGCATCTCGTGCTCGGCCAGGCCGATCTCCTTGCGGCCGAATTCGGCCAGGGACAGGTCGGCCACCTTGTAGGGGAGGGGTGAAGTCATGAATGCTCCTTGTTGTCCGGGCGAACCCTGGGTCGGATGAACGTGCGCAGGCGCGCGCAAATAGCGGTGGGCCGGACGGCGGAGGCGCAACGCACGTGCTCCGACCTCTGTCGGAGGCCGCGTACCCAGGTAGAACACTACGCGCTCGGGAGGGGGTCGCTGACAATTTCCCGCCTCGACGGCCCGCTATGGCAGAGCGGGGAGCGACGAAGACGCAGGTTGCTTCCTGAGGCAGACCCAGGCCGTGAGCAGGAGGATGCCCACCTGGGCCGCCAGGACCACGATGCCAAAGATGGTGATGCTGGGCTGGGCGATCCAGCAGGCCAGGAAGCAGGCCATTCCAAGGAGGAGAGGCGGCCACGGCCGTGCGACACCCAGGGCGATGCCCCCGCTGATGACAATGCCGGTCGCTCCCGCGATCGACATGGCGGCACCGAGCGCAAGGAGCAACGGCAGCGATGCCGTGTGTTGCCCGAGCAAGGCAGCGATCGGGCCCCGCAACGTCGCCAGCACTGCGGTCACGACCAGTCCGAGGCCGAGCGTGGCCCCGGCGGCAAGGACAACCGTCCGACGCCGCGCGTTGACGCGCACGTGCGGAAAGATCAGCGTGCTGACGGCGACGAGCACGATGTAGACGCCCTTCGACGGCACGGCGGCGAGGTCGTACCGAGTCGCAGCCGAAGGCGTGAGGACACTCGGTGCCGTCAGGACGTCCAGCTGGACGAACAGCCCGAGCAGCACGATAGAGAGCCAGGTATCCAGCAGGGACGTCGTCTCGCGCAACGTGTGAACTTTCGATGAACCCTGTTTGGGAATTGCCACCAGCGCCACGCCGGTGGCCACCGCGATAGCGGCGGAGAGGCCGTCGAGACCCCAGGCCAAACCGGCCGCAATGCCCACGCCCACCCGGGTCGCGCTCTCGAGCAGCATGTTCCCGCCCATGGCGTCGAACCGCTGTGCAGCGATCAGGGACCCTCTGCGAGCGGCCAGTGGGATGGCGACGATCACCTGCAGCGCAACGAGCAGCACCGCAAGCACTGGGAGATGCAGCAGGTAGGCGACGAGAGGGGACAGGGCGGCTCCCACGGCCGCCAGTGCGGCGATGTAAGCCGCCTTGATCCGCATGGGCGGCGCCCCGTCCACGGCGAGTGCCGCCGAGCGCAGGGGAATGCCGGATGGGATCAGAGACGCCACGAAGAACAGCCCAAAGAGCGTCAGGAGACCCGTGAAGCCTTCCCGGTGCAGATGGCGCGACAGCACCGCCAGCACGACCGCTGTCGAGACGCCGATCGCGACGGTACCTCCCCACAACAGCAGTCCTCCGCCGGTGATCCTCAGTCGGCTTGTGGCAGGGTCGGGTCCGGGGCCAGCAGACGGCCGAGCGACGGCACGGCGGTCTCCTGACCTCTTCTTGTTGGGGCCGCTGGCGGTGGTGTGCATCTGCTGTGAGGTCACGGTGAGGCGGCGGCGCGAGAGCCACCTCCCCCAGTTTCGCCCGCCCACGCCGGAGTGTGGGAGGGGCCGTCACCGTAGCCCTTGGAACCCGGTTGTCGCTCGTGAGCCCCGGGTTAGTCGCTCGGTCCCTGGCCCCGCATTAACAAGTGGGGATTCCCCCTTGACGCGAGGAGCAGTGGAAACCGGGGATGGCTACACGCTACGGTGAGGTAGCGGTTCGGGGGAGATAGGGGGGGACTGGAGGCTAGGGAGGAATGCTGAACCGTCGGGCCACGTGGCCGCCGGGAGCATCGTGGGCGCCGGCTGT
The DNA here is from genome assembly GCA_963789235.1 of uncultured Acidimicrobiaceae bacterium. Taxonomy (GTDB): domain Bacteria; phylum Actinomycetota; class Acidimicrobiia; order Acidimicrobiales; family RAAP-2; genus Bog-473. The sequence goes on from CAWBJX010000004.1 coordinate 924,160, forward strand.
TCCGCGCGGAATGTCGGTACGAGTTGCTTGCGGTCGGCGTCATGGCAGGTGAGTGCGCCCGACTGACGGTCATTGTCCCTGCCTTCAACGAGGCGGTTCGCCTGGCACAACGTGCGGCCCGGTTCGAAGTCGCCGTCAACGACGGCCTCCTCTCTCCTTGCACGACAGAGTTGATCGTCGTCGACGACGGGAGTACGGACGAGACGGGGTGGCGAGCAGAAGAGTTGCTCGCATCCACCTTTCCGCTCTTGCGTGTGCTGCGGCTCCACGACAATGCGGGTAAGGGTGCGGCAGTGCGGCTGGGGACTGCGGCCGCCACGGCACCCGTCGTCCTCTTCATGGACGCCGATATGTCGGTGGATCCCACCGAGATCCCGCGCTTGGTGAATGCGATCGGCAATGCCGATGTGGCGATTGGGTCGAGATCGCTCAGCGCGTCTGTGGTCGAGACCGATGGTGTGCAGCGGAAGATCATGGGCTGGACGTTCAATGTCATGGTCGGTGCACTGACCAACATGCCGTTCCGGGACACTCAGTGTGGCTTCAAGGCATTCCGGACCCCCCTCGCACGCATCTTGTTCCATCTGATGCGAGTGGAGCGCTTCGCGTTCGATGTCGAGGTGCTCTGCTTGGCTCGGGAGCTGCGCATGGAGATCGCGGAGGTGGCGGTCCACTGGCGCGAGGTTGACCAGAGCACCGTCCGGAAGTTGGTGGACCCGTTGTCGATGACGCGGGACGTCCTGAGCGTCCGCAGACGGCGGGAATGGCCGAACATTCCGGGTCTCGCCATCACGCCGGCTCCTGGTGAACGACGTCGATCTCAATCTCGAGTCGTCGGCGAGCTGCACCGGGCGCTCGGGTCAAGGTTCCCCATTCTCGTCCTGTCGGAGGATCAACTGCTGGTTCTGTTGCCACTGTGCGATCCGATCGAGGTGCACGAGACTGCGGCGCGGCTGCGGTCTCTTCCGACCAAGCTCAATGCTCGTGAGCGGTCAGTCAGTTTCTCTCAGCTCATCGATCTGGCTCCCTTCAAGTGGGTCGACGCGGAGGATGACGGTCTCATCGTTGCCTCTCAGGCGGACCTGACCGGGTTGGCCCCCAAGGTGCCGGCCGACGGTTGGGAATCGGTTCGGTCCGGCGTGGCGGGGTTGGTTCGGAGTCCTCTGCACGTATGAGAGTCGTCGGGGTGAGCTGGCGGGATCTCCCGCACCCGTCCGCGGGTGGAGCCGAAGTCATGTTCGACCACCTCCTCCGTGGTCTGGCCGCTCGGGGTCATGAGGTGACGCTGGTGTGCGGTGGCCCCGTCAACGACCACGAGTTCGAGGTTGTCGACGCTGGGGGGACGTATTCCCAGTATCTGCGCGCTCCCTGGCTGTGCTGGTCGCGGTTTCGGGATGTCGATGTGATCATCGACGTCGAGAACGGTATGCCGTACTGGTCACCGCTCTGGCGGCGGGGGCCATCCGTCTGCCTGGTCCACCACGTTCACACGGATCAATGGCAGACGCGGTTCCCGCGCCCGGTTGCCGCAGTATGTCGCGCCGTGGAGCGCCACGTCATGCCGGTCGTGTATCGGAGCCGCCGGTTCGTTGCAATCTCATCCTCAACGGCCGACGCTCTCGTAGACATCGGCGTGAGAAGGGACAAGATCACGGTCATCGAGTGCGGCGTCGACCTTCCTTCAGCGCCGGACTCGGTGAAATCCGATCAGCCATTGTTTCTCTCGTTGAACCGCCTGGTACCGCACAAGCGCGTCGATGTGATTCTCAGAGCATGGGAGTTGGCCGGCGGGGCAGCTGTCGGGCGCCTAGTCGTGGTCGGGGATGGCCCGCAGCTCGACGCTATTCGCCGACAGGCGTCATCCATTTCGGGAGTGGAGGTGCTCGGTCACGTCAGCGAGGAGGTGAAGCTGAACCTCCTGGCGCGCTCGTGGGCGGTGCTCAGCGCAGCACACCACGAGGGCTGGGGCATGTCGATCATGGAGGGGGCCGCGTTGGGCACGCCGGCGCTGGCCGTGGACGCACCCGGCCTCCGCGACGCCGTGGTCGACGGCGTGACGGGCATTCTCGTTCCGGCGGAGGACGAGTCCCAAGTGTCGGCTGCCCTTGCGGAGGCCCTGGTGGGATTCGCCAACGACGACGATCGTCGTCGGGCGATGGGCATACGCGCGCTCGAGCGCACCCGGCACTTCAGCTGGGATCGGTGCGTCGAACGCTGGGAGAGCGTGCTCGAGGAGGTGGCCTATTCGAAGAACGGTCGCGCCGGCCGGCAGCCTGCGGTGAGCAAGTCCGGTGACTCCCTTGAGGTGTCGCCGTGCAGTTGACCACGACCGGCTCGCCCTTCACCCAGGAGCTCCGGCGTTCGGTGCAGCTCCTCCGGGGATTTCGCATGCAGTACGAGGATCCCGACGGCTTCTACACCATGCTGGCGGATGACACCGTCGCACTGGTCGGCGAGTACGACACGTTGGTCGGTAAGCGCGTGGTCGATGTCGGTGGCGGGCCGGGCTACTTCGCTCAAGCTTTCCGCCGCGCCGGGGCCGAGAGCGTCTTTGTCGAGCCGTTCTGGGACGCCATGACCGAGGACGGGAAACAGCTCGGGTACGGAGTGATCGGCGACGGGGTCCGTCTGCCACTCGGCAACGCCACGTTCGACGTCAGCCACTCCTCCAACGTGCTCGAGCATGTCACGGATCCTCAGGGCTTCGTCGACGAGATGATCCGGGTCATCCGTCCCGGCGGCGTGATGTTCCTGGCGTTCACGAACTGGTTCTCACCTTTCGGGGGGCATGAGACGTCGCCGTGGCACTACCTCGGGGGTGAGCGCGCCGCCCTTCGGTACGAGCGAAAGACCGGCCACGGCCCGAAGAACCGCTATGGATCGAGCCTGTTTCGTCTCGACATCTCGGACGTGCTGTCGTGGGTAAGGCACCGCTCAGACGCGGAGCTGATCGACTCGTTCCCCCGGTACTACCCGCGCTGGACGCGGCCGCTGATCACTGTCCCGGGGATCCGTGAGTTCGCGACCTGGAATCTGGTCGTCGTCCTGAGACACCGATGACAACATGACGCTGGACCGGACCTCAGATCCCGGATGCGGCACCGATATGATCGAGCCGCGGCTCAATGTCGTGTTGGTCCTCGCAGCGGCCAAGGTGTCCGAGCCGAGAATTGCCTGCTACCAACAGATGCCGAATTCAGCGCGTCGTTGTCATCGGGGACGAGTCGCGGGCTCCTGCCGAGAACCTGATTCGCCTCCCGGCTTGGAAGGTGCCGTACCTGGGTGCTCCGGAGCGTTGGACGGCTGCGCTGAGTTGGTACAAGGGGATGAGTCGATTGGAGCCCGGCCCCGTCGATTTCGTGATGTCCCTCGAGCTCTACAGCCCAGCCAGTGTTCAGGCGAGCGGTCTGGCGAGGCAAATGGGCGTTCCGCACGTCGTGACGATCGCCGAGGTGCTCTCGCCGGCCCCGCTGTACTCCATCCCGCCCTGGCGACACTTGAGCCGGAAGATCAGCAGATCAGCCGACGCCTTCTTGTGCAGCGTGGAGCTGGCACGCCGGTCGGCGATTGCCCGAGGATGTCCGGCCGATCGCTGCGCCGTGATCAACCCAGGCGTAGACGTGGACCGGTTCTCCCCGAGAGCCGGCGGCCTCACTGCGGCACCCAACGTGCTCTACGTGGGAGAGCTCAGGGCTGACAAGGGGATCCGGGACGTCATCGCTGCGGCCGAGGCTGCCCGCACCCGCTGCCCTGACCTTCGCCTCGTCATAGCCGGAGACGGGCCACTCCGTGAAGAAGTCCTCGACCATGCTCGACAAAAGAGCTTCATCGACTTTCGCGGCAAGGTCCGGCGTGACCGGCTGGCGGAGATCTACCGAGACTCGCGCTGTTTCGTCCTGGCGCCCCGGGCGCGGCGGCTGTGGGCCGAGCAGTTCGGATTTGCCTCCGTCGAGGCAATGGCGAGCGGCCTGCCCGTGGTGATCACCGACTGCGGAGCAGTGCCGGACGTGGTTCCCGCTTGGAATCAGATCTGCGCGCAGGGGGACGTGGCGGCCCTGGCCGAGGGAATCGTTCTTGCGCTGGGAAGTTCCGGGCAGGAGTGGGGAAGGCTGAATCGCAGCCACGCCTTGGAGTTCTACGACAGCACGAAAGAGGCCGCGAAGATTCGGGAATGGCTCAGCGGGCTCAAGACTTCAAAGCGGTGACAACCGGTCGACGTCGGTCTCGGGTCGTCTAGGCGGCGAATGGGCGCCATACGACTCCGGGAAGGGCTGGTCTACGCTTCTCGGGCAATTGAGAAGATTGAGGCCGGTTTCGCCGAGGTGCCGGCGTGGGCACACAAGGGATGGAAGGAAGGCTGATCCACGCCTTTGGCGGCGCGACTCGGCGTGGAGGACGCGGCTGGTGGAGAGGCTCCGGGGAGTGTGAGAAGTCGTGACATCGAGTTCCGTGCTGGTAACGAGGCGGTCGTGACATCGGCAAGGTCACGCCTGATCCTCTGTGGCTGCGGATCAGTGCGGGGCGGGACGACCGAAAGCCGCGCATGACGTTAGCGATCAGCTCCAGCGACAAAGACGAAGCACTCTTGAAGACTCCCGTCGGGGTTGGTGTGCCGTGTCCGGACCCCCTCCCCCGGTGGGTCTCGGCTGTCCTCGGAGCCGGATTTCTCGGCCTGACGCTCAGTCAATCGACGGGGGCAATCGAGTACGACACCAAGTTCACGTTGGTCAGCGACCCCATCTCGTACATCGAGACGGCCCTCCATCTGTGGAATCAGAACATCTACGGCGGAACCGTCAATTTCGGTACCGCACTCGTGATGCCGATGGGGTTCTTCTTCGCAATAACTCACTTTCTTCACATTCCGACATGGTGCGCCGAACGAATCTGGCTCGCCCTGCTTCTCACCGTCGGTTGCTGGGGTGTCATTCGCTTGAGCGAGGTCTTGGGGATCGGCACCCGGTGGGCACGCATCGTCGCCGGAATCGCCTACTCCGCGGCGCCCATCGTCATCACCCAGGCGACTTCGACTGCGTCGTTGCTGGCGGTCGTGCTGCTTCCGTGGGTCGTGCATCCGCTCGTCATCGGATCGCGTGGGGGATCGAGCGCGGCGGGCGGCAGCGCGGTCGGGCGTGGCCATCGCGTTGATGGGCGGCGCGAATGCTGTCGTCGTCCTGGCCGTCCTGCCGTTGGGGGCATTCTGGCTCTTGACGCGGGAGCCCAGTCGCCGTCGCCGGGCATTGATCTGCTGGTGGATCGTCGCCACCGGGTTGGCTTGCTTCTGGTGGGTGGCCGAGGCGGATTTCGTCGGCAAGTTCGGATTCAACTACCTGCCGTACACGGAGACGGCGGCAAACACCACGGCTACGACGTCGGCGTTTGAAGCTCTTCGCGGCGCGTCCTACTGGGTCGACTACTTCCACATCGGCAGCCAGGTGCTGCTGCCAGGACCGTGGATCCTCGTGTCCACGGGGGTCGTCATCGTCGGCACGGCGGTCGTGACCGCCCTGGGGCTCGCCGGACTCTGCGGACGGATACCGGAGCGGCTCTTTCTGGTTACTTCACTGACGTTCGGTTTCGTGGTGATCGCTGCGGGGTATGCCGGAAGCTCCGGAGGGCCGTTCTCGCACATCGTGCAAGATCTCCTTCAAGGGCCTCTGTCCCCGTTTCGAAACGTCGGGAAGTTCGCGCCTGACGTGGCCCTCCCGCTGGTATTGGGCCTCGCCTGGACGTTGTCCGCCCCGCCGTGGGGTGAGAGCCGCCGCCGGCTGACGCGCGTGCTGCCCGGCCTGCCGGTCTCGACCCTCATCGTCTCGGTGGTGGCGGTGTCGGCCCTCGTCATCGCGAGCGCCCCGTACTGGACAGGCGACGTCTACGAATCCGGGGGATTTGCGTCCGTCCCCACGTACTGGTCGCAGGTCGGCTCGTGGCTCGACGCCCACCAGGGCCACACCAACGCGCTCTTGGTGCCCGGAGCAGGCTTCGCCGACTACACCTGGGGAGAACCGACGGACGAGCCGATCCAGGACCTGGCGAACACCTCGATCCTGTGGCGCAACATCATCCCCATCTCATCGGACGGATACATACAGATGCTGAATGCTGTCGAGCAGACCCTCGACAACGGCACGCCGTCTCCCGGATTTGCGCAGTTTCTCGCCCGACAGGGCGTCAAGTACGTCATCGAGCGCAACGATCTCGATCTGACCGCCACGGGCGCCCCACCGCCCGCCCAGGTGCATGAGGTGCTCTCAGAGACACCGGGACTCACGCCGGTCGCCTCGTTCGGACCCGCGGAACCTCCGGGCCAGGTGCAGTACGGGGACATACCCGTCTACGACTCTCCTTCAGACCTTCGCCTCCGGGCGGTGGAGATCTACCGGGTCGACACGCCGACCTCGATTGTCCAAACATATGCGAAGGCGTCCCCGCTGATCGTCAGCGGAGACGCAGGCTCCTTGCTGCCACTGACCGGGGCCGGTGTCACGACCGGTCGCGCCTCGGTGTTGAGTGGGGACAACCGGGCCAGCGGGACAGCGAGCTCGCCGGACGCAACGTGGGCGATCACCGACGGGAACCAACGCCGATCGACGGCATTCGGCGGTATCAGGAACAACGAGTCCTACCTGTTGAACCCTGGACAGATCCTGCCGGGTACCCCGACCGGAGTCGCTCAGACGTTCACAGTGGTACCGGGAACGCAGCACCAGACGGTCGAAGCTCCGGTCGGGGCGTCGTCGGTGTCGGCGTCTTCGTTCGGATCATCGTTCCTCTATGATGATCCCAGTGAGGGCCCGGCGGCGGCCTTCGACGGCAACCCTCGCTCGGCCTGGGTGGCCGACGCAGTAGACAATTCCGTCGGACAGTGGATCTCGATCACGTTCGATCGCTCACTGCCACTGTCGACCATCACGATCACGCCCCTCGTGGGTCCCGCACAACGACCCTCCATCAGTCAGGTGACGATATCGACCGACCGTGGCTCGGTCGTCCGATCCTTGCGAGCCAGCGCCACTCCGCAACGGGTGTCGGTTCCCAGAGGAAAGAGCCTTCACCTGACGATCACCATCGATGCCGTACGGGCGGGGGTCTCCGGGGTCGGCACCATCAGAGTGGGTGCCGGGTTCAAACAGATATCGGTTCCAGGGGTGTCCTTCAAGCAGCAGATGCAGGTTCCCAACGACGAGTCGAGCGCTTTCAAGGGCTCCAAGCGGAATGATCCGGTCGTCGTGTTCCAAAGGCCGATTGCCAATGCCAATCTCACTTTGGGCTCGGCTGTCACCGACGACCCCGCCATGGCACGGGCCTTCTCGCTTCCGAAGGCCATGGATGCCAGCATCAGCGGATACGTCGTGCCGAGTCCCGATCTCGTGCTCCAACGCTATCTCGAGGAGTTGGCTCCCGTGCCCACCGGGAGCATCAGCGTGACGGCCAGCTCCTGGTTGGGAGACCTGCCCCGCTATCGTCCCGAGAACCTCGTGGAGGACGTCGGGGTGCCTTGGATGGCGAGCACGGGCGACGCAAGGCCGGTGCTCGACCTGACATGGAGCCAGCCGCGACAGGTGGGTTCGGTCTCCCTCACCCTCTCGCCGTACACGTCTCGGCCGACCCAGATATCGATCACGAGCTCGAACGGCACGCGCGTGGTCCGGTCCGTTCCCAAACGGGGCGGCCTCGTGACCTTCCCCCCGGTGACGACGGACTCCTTGCGGATTCAGATCCTCCGTGTCGCCCAGCAGGCTTCGGTGTCGCCAGCCTCTGACGTGTATCTCGTCGTCCCAGTCGGGCTCGAAGCCATCGGCGTACCGGGCGTCAGCTCCCCTCACATCATCCCACGGGGCGAGAACTCTCCGATCGATCTGTCGTGTGGATTCGGACCTCCGATTGACGTTGACGGCACCAAAATCCCGACATCGGTCTCGGGGACGTTTGGCGACCTCTTGGACCTCAGCGCGATGCGGTTCGTCGCCTGTCCGACGAGCGTTGCAGTGGATCTGGGTGCCGGTCGGCACACCTTCTCGCAGGCTTCGTCGGCATCGCCCTTCCAGGTCACATCTGTCGCCTTCCAGAGCGTGACCGACCCCACGCCGTCGGTGCCGGCACCCAGGACGGCAGCCATTCGGGCGTGGTCTGCGGAGAATCGGTCCGTGAGGGTGAGCGCCGGTCCCTCGACATTTCTCACCATCGCTCAGAACTACAACACGGGGTGGGTGGCCACGTTCGAGGGTCGCACGCTCAAGCCGGTCCGTATCGACGGTTGGCAGCAGGGCTACGTGGTGCCGGCCGGCGCTGCAGGCACGATAACGCTCACCATGTCGGACGACTCCAGCCTCCGTGCGCTGCTGCTGCTCGGAGCGGCGTTCTTGGTGGCGCTGTTCCTCCTGGCACTGATCCCCCCGCGGAGGCGGGTCGAGGACACGGCGAGGCCGAGGTCGTTGCCGTCCGCGTGGGTGATCGTGACCGCATCGGCGGTCGCTCTCTTCGTTGCGGCGGGACCACTGGCACTTGTCGTGGTGCCGCTCTTGTGGGTGGCCCGACGGTGGGGCTCCCGCGCGATGGCCGTGACGGCCTTCCTCTCATTCCTCGTGGCAGGCATCGCGGCAGCCTTGTCGCCTGCCGCGGTCCTGGCGCCAACGGCCGGTGCATTCGGGCGCCCAGCGCAGATAGCATCAGTCGTGGCGCTGGCGGCCGTCCTCTGTTCACTCATTGCCGAACGTCAGCTCAAGCCAGACGTCACCCGACAAGACGAACTGTTGTTGCCTCGCGAGTGACTCGATCGCACGGTCGAAATTCGGTGGAATCGCCTCTGCCCGTGCTGCGTCACGTGAACTAAAGTTCGGCGACTACCGATGCCGGAGGGAGGGATGGAACTCACGCAAACGATCAAGCTGGCCGTTCCCGAGCCAGCGAGCCGCGTCCTGCGCGACGGGGTGACTCGGGTTCGACGGATAACGCTGAAAGGTTCAGCCGTCGAGTGTCCGTTGTGCGGCGCCACCTTCCGGCGATTCGCGACCTTCGGTGATCCGGCGCGCCCAAATGCGCAATGCCCCCGGTGCGGGTCATTGGAACGGCACCGATTGACCTGGCTGTTCCTCGAGCACCATACGACGATGCTCTCCGACGAGCTCAGGGTCCTCCACGTCGCACCGGAGCCTGCGATCATGCGCCGGCTCCGGTCTCTGTCGAACCTCGACTACTTGACAGCGGACTTGGACCCCAAAAGGGCTGACGTGAAGATGGACATAACGGATATCTCGTTCCCGGACGGTCACTTCGACGTGGTGCTGTGCTCCAATGTCCTGGAGCACGTCGGCGACGCCAACCGAGCGATCCGCGAGCTCTGCCGGGTCCTCGCGCCCAATGGGTTCGCGCTCCTCGACGTTCCGATCGATCATTCGTTGGAGGACACCTACGAGGATTGGTCGATCACGAGCCCACGTGAGCGCGCGAAGGCCTTCGGGCAATTCAATCATGTGCGATGGTTCGGCAGGAATTTCCCGGATCTTCTTCGTGCAGCTGGGTTCGTGGTCGACGTCGATCCCCACCCACCGACTCCCGACGAGGCGAGGCACTTTGGCCTCAGGGATTCCGACCAAGGCGAGCTTTCCGGTCGCGACCCGCTCGGTCACATCTACTTCTGCACCAGGAAAGAGTCGTCGGGTTCTCTCCAATGACTGGACCCGGCGGCATCCCATCGGGGCAAAGGTCCCACGATTCCAGCCCCGACGCAGAGTTCATGCGACGAGCCTGGGACACGCGGGCTCAGGACGACCCGCTCTACGCGATTGACGCTCGCCGTCGAGGTTGGAAGGACCTCGACGAGTTCTACTCGCAGGGGCCCGAATTGGTTGCGAAGATCGTCGACCCTGCTCTCAAGATGCTCGACGTCCAGCCGTCGGGATTGCGTGTGCTTGAAGTCGGATGCGGTATGGGACGCCTGTTCGATGGTTTGTCGCAACGCTTCGGCGAGGTGTATGGGATCGACATCTCGGCGCACATGATCGCGCTGGGACGCGAACATTGTCCTGTTCCGGCCACATGGCTTGTGGGTGACGGCACATCGTTGAACGGGATCGACGATGTATCTGTTGACCACGTCCTCTGCTACGAGGTCTTCGGGCACATCCCGCGTTCGGCGATCATTCAGTCGTACGTCGGCGAGTTCCGGCGCGTCCTGAAACCGGGGGGAACTTTCCAGGCACAGTTTCGTAGCCGAAGTGATTCGACCCGCCAGCAGATCATTCGCCGCATGCCGCGGCCCCTCAGGGTTGCCTCTGGGGCAGCCTCGAGGACGCTCGGGCTGTTGCCGGTCCGCGGTGATATCGACACCTGGCTCGGCTCAGTGGTGCCCCCCGATGAGGGTTTGAGGATGGCGGAGACAATCGGGTTCGTTGACATTGCCGTGTACTCGGCGCTGCTGAGCATCCCTCCACCAAGCATCCCGCGCGGCTATTGGCTCGTGGGTCGCAAACCGAACGAGGCTCGACCCGGCCGACTTTCATCGCTGCCCGAGGCCGACTCGTAGCCGCGGGAGCGGGCGGGAAACCGAGGCGGCCGAACTCCAAGTCGATCCACTAGAGGGGAGTGCATGCCCGACGCCGCGACCACGGTGAGCCTCAGAGCTGCTCGGCGCTGTCGAGGAGCTCGACGGGCAGCAACGAAGGTACCTCCTCCCCCGACGGCTCGAGGTGGATCCTGCGCAGGACGAGCATGGCTCCGAGGGCTGAGACCACGTTTCCGAAGAACCAGGCCCATGCGGCGCCGCTGATCCCGTAATTGAGCACGAGAATCACGCCCGGGATCAGGATCGACAACGCAAAGAGCAATGACAAAACGATGTTCGGGCGTTGATTGTGTCGCACTCTCGTGACGGCCAGAATGACCGTGAAGACAGACCAGGGGATGAGGGCAGCGCCCAGGATGGGAGTGATTTCCGCGCCCGGGGTGTACGAGGCGCCGTACAGGATCGGTATCAGTCTCGATCCGATCAGGCAGAGAGCGAAGAGGCCGATCGCCAGCAAAAGTCCGATCTGGAGGGCCGAGCGAGTTTGGGACCCGAGCCGACCGCTCCGGTGCCCTTCGACGAGCAGGGCTTGGCCCACCCCCTGCACGATCAGGAACGACACCGTCGCGATCGACCATGCGACATAGAACGATGCGTTGGCTTGTGGCGGCACGATGAGCAGGACGATGACCGGCAGTGCGTAGAACGGTCCTTGCATGGCGAGTTGGGCCGCTCCGTTCACGACCGCATAGGACAGAGCCAGGCGCGCGTTCGCCGGCAGCGGGCGCAGGGGGAACCTGAAGCGGACAGGACCGAGATCGGCGAGGATCCACGTGAGGAATCCGCAGAGTGCGGGTGCCCCGGCGGCGACGAAGAACTGTTCTATCGCCGAATGAGCGATTCCCGGGACGAAGACAAAGGGGAGTCTGACCAGGCCCACGAAGACGGCCTTTCCGACGACCCAACCACGGCGGTGTTGGCTGATGAGGCGGACGTCGAGGACGGTGTAGACCGAGATACCGGAGACGATCAACCCGAAGACCACTATCGATCCTGTTACTCCCAGCGTCGTGAGCTCATGCAGTTCATGCGGGACGATCGCGAAGTACAAGGCCGCCCCGATGAAGGAGCTGACGACCGTGAGCACGACGGACCAATTGAAGAGGACCGAGGGCTCGTGCTTCGGACTCGATCCGTAGCGAGCAACGGCAATCGGCAGACCGAGCCCAGTCATGTAGTTGACGAATTGCACCGAGCTGTAGAGCGCCGCTGCAGTGCCGACGACGTGCGCAGGGGCGATACGAGCAATGAGCAACCAATAGACGAACCCGCCGAAGGCGGCCAGTCCGGCCGCGCTGGACAGCGACATGGAACTCCAGAAGAGCGGGGCATTTCGCCGGAGGCGGGACACCCTGGTTTCCATCTCGTTCCTGTGGACATGCCCGTTGGGCTCAGCGATCGGAGTCGCACGCGCGCCGTTCTCCGGATTCGAGAGGCCGTGTCCGATGCGCTCCAGACGAGGGGCGGCGACGTCGAATCTGGCTATCGCTGGCGTCTTCGTCGAGCTGTACCCGCCGCCGAGCCGCGCGCCGCGTGTGGTGCGCAGACCCAACTTGCCGTTGGCTGTCTCCCGCGCGTTGCCACGGTGGAGGACTACCTGGTCGCGGCCCAGCCGCTTGGCCTCGTACATCGCGTTGTCGGCATCACGAAGCACGGCCGCGGGTGCCACGGTCGCCTCTGCGGTCACCACCAGGCCGATGCTGGCCGTGACGACGACACGCGCGTCGCCGATCGCCAAGGGCGCGCCGATTCCTGCGCGGATGCGCTCGGCCATGTCCAGCGCGTCCCTCTCGTCGTCGACCTCGCCCAGGGCGACGAACTCGTCGCCCCCGAAGCGGGCCACGACGTCGACCCCACGGGTCATGGCGGTCAGCCGGTCGGCCACCTCGTTGAGGAGGAGGTCACCGGTCGAGTGGTCAGCGCGGTCGTTCACCAGTTTGAAACGGTCGAGGTCGATGAACAGCACGGCGAGGGCGGAGCGCCGCCGCCCGACGTGGCTCAGGGCCTCATTCAGGCGTTCCATGAACAGGCTGCGGTTCGCCAGACCGGTAAGGCCATCGTGCGAGGCTTGGAAAGCCATCTGCTCGGCCATCTCGCAGCGTTCGATGGCCAGGCCCACCATGTCCGCTAACTGGTCGAGCCTTCGCAACTCCTCGCCACCGAAGTACGGCATGTAGGGGCTGATCTTTACGACGAGTGCGTGGGTGGTGCCGCTCTTCGTCCGAACCGTGATGTACTGGCGCCCCCGGTCCTCACCGTTGCCGTCCTCGTTCCACACATCGGGTCCTTCACCGCGTGGCCGCACCGGGAAGCGGGCCACGATGGTGCTGTCCTCGGTGAGCAGCGCGGCCTTGGAGGCGCCGACCAGCGCGCAGACGTGGGGCAGCAAGTGCTCGGCCACGTCCTTCGAGTCACCGGCCGACACCAGCTCGCCGACGGCCCGGTGGAACGCCTCGTCCTCCCGACGGTGCAAGAGGACCCGTACGAAAGACGGGAGCACGAGGGCCGCCAGGAGCAGCAACCCCATGGCCACGGTGAGCGCGCGAGTCAGCAGGGTGACCGTGGCCCCTTCCAGCCCGAAGGCGGACACCACCACCTGCACCTCGAGCCCGGCGACGGCTACGGCGAGCAGGCGCATACGGGTGGCCGCGATGGGCGGCTCGCCCTTTCCAGCGATGAAGAGCCGGACGACGACGTAACTGAAGAGGAACCCGAAGGCGACCACGAAGGCAACGCGGTAGGCGAGGAAGTGCGGTGGCTCGGGATGGCCGGCTACCGGGATGCTCCGAAGGGCGAAGGTGGACGCGACGATGCCAACCGTCACCGCCGCGGCCAGGACGCGCAGGGCCAGACTCGGGGTGCGGAACGACGCCGCAAAGCGGAAAAGGCATAAGGGCATCAGCAGCAGCACCGCGATGAGCACCTTGGCCACGGTCTGGTTGGAGACCACGCCTGGGTCAATCTTGACCGTGAGCGACAGCGCGCCGAGGATGGCGAAAGACAGCGCGACCCACCCGGCTCCGCGGATGCGGTGGCGAATCCATTGCACGGTGATGAGGGCGGCCAGTAGCACGAACTCCACTAAGGAGACGTTGGACAGCGTTTGCGTCCAATGGGCCACCGTGTCGAACCACTCCTCCGCTGTGCCGGCCGTCACCAGGCCGGCCACGGTCGCCTCCCCCCCCTCAGGCCCGCCTGAACCTGGTGCGTGCCAACTCTACCCGCGGGTCCGGCGCCGAGGCGAGGACGCGCGCCGTCGCGGGGGAGGGAAGGGCGCCCTGAGCGGGCGCATCGGCGGCGAGCGGTCCTGAGTGACGTTCGAGGTGCAGGGGGAGCCTTCGACGATGGTCACCGCTCGAGGCGGCACGGTATCAGCGGGTCGTCCTCCACCTCTGTACGGACGTCAATTGCCCGCAAACACAACGGACCGACAAATTGCGCCGGATCACCGACCCGACGCGTGGCCATGTGGACTCGCCACTTCGGGAGTGGGTCGCCGATCGGGCTGGGCCAACCTTGCAACCTGGGTATGATCCACGGGTTGTTCTTGCTGGGACGCCCAGGTGACTCCCGACTCTCGTCGGTCGACGGGTCGTCCGAATCAATGAGCCATGAGGAGGGTAGGGCGCCGGTGCAGCAACCTGGAACATCTGTCGGCAGCGCGCGGCCGCGTGCTTCCCGCGAACCGGGGTGCAGTCAGAACGTCGCATCCCCGGCATGACCAGCGACCAGTGGCATCCGGACGGATCACAGGCTCCCGTCGCCCGGAATCCTCTTCGTGGCGCATGGCGGGCGCTGACAAGGACGGTGAAGCGCCCCATTCTCGCAGCCCTTCTCCTCAATCTTCGGAGGTCGACGCTCGATGATCTCTGTGATGCTCGGCGGCTCCAACGGCTTCGATGGGCGTGGAGCAATCCGAATTCGGGCGCGGCCGAGTACCTGGTTGCCGTGGCCTCAGCGGCAGCGTCCGGTCGCGGTCCAATTCTCGAGTGTGGGAGTGGCCTGACGACCGTGATCCTGGGGGCGATCGCACGTCGAACGGGACAAGCGTTCGTATCGCTCGAGGACTCGGCTTGGTGGGCCAGGCACGTCAGGTGGTCTCTGAAGCTCGCCAAGGCCGACGCCGATTATCGAGTTCGACCACTGCACGAGTACGAGGACTTCGACTGGTATCAGGTTGATTCGATGCCCGATGACATCGCCGTCGTCATTTGCGACGGTCCACCATCTACTTCGCGGGGCGGGCGGTTCGGGCTCATGCCGGTCTGTGGGGACCACTTAGCAGCGGACGCCGAGATCTACCTTGACGACTTCGAAAGGCCAGCTGAGAAGGTCGTTACGCAACGATGGGCGGATGAGTACGGCTGGGCCGTCGAACACGAATACCAGTCCGACAAAGGTGTGTTCTGCCGGATACGACGGGCCCCGATCCCCGGTGCTCTGACCTAGTGCCCATTGGAAGAATCGTTCAAGTCGTCCCGGTCGGGTTGACGCAAACGCTCCGGTAAGAACTTGCTACGAGCCGTCCAGCAAGAGGAACTGGGGCTGGTACTCGTGGACGTTGCTCTCGAGCGCCGACAAGCCATTGGTCGAATCGACGTCGTACGAAACCACGAGCCCGGCACCCCCCGAAATCTCCGGATGGAACGTCGGAAAGTAGGCGATCTCGTCGGGGTACTCGGAGACCTGTGGGATGGTGTACAACGCCTTTGGCGAGCTCCACGGCCCAGTGGGAGAGCAGGCGAAGGACAAATCGACCGTCTTGTCGTTGAGGACACCTCCAGGCACCGAAACCGCCATGAACCCGCTGTCGTCGCTCAAGGGGATGACACCGGTAAGGACGGTGTAGGGCTGGACGGGCACAGCGTTGTCCTCGCCAGCCGCCCACTGAGATCCGTTCCAGTAGGTCCAATCGTTGGTGTCGAGTGACTCGCCGAGGGGGGCCCGGGCCAGCTTCATGCCGTAGAAGGTGGTGGACGTATCATCGATGCCGTAGATGTAGTCGTATCCGTCGCTCTGCATGACTGCGTTACCCCACTGCGTGTCCGGATCGCTCGGTACGAGCGTCAGGTAGCTGAAGGAGGGTTCGCCGGACGACAATGACATGACGGCGATGCCGGAGCGGCCCGTATACGAGTCGAAGGTACTACCTGTGACGGGGGCGAACTCGTTCACGAAGATGAGTTGTTGCCCGTTCTCCATGTAGGTTCCGGCCACCTGCCAGGAGTCGTTGCCCGAGTCCGGGATGAGGGCCTCCGGCGCCCCATAGGAACCCCCGTAGTCGGACGCAAGGTTCGGCATGTCGCCCACCATCTCAGTGTTGTGCGGCATACCCGTGAGCGATGCGCTGCCGTCCGATTGCGCCGACCCGATGAGGGTGTCCGAAAAGTCGAATGCTTCCTGTCCGTAGGGGAGTGCGGTCGAGTAGGTCGCGTCACCACCGACCCAGCCGGGACCCACCTGGTTGGCGAACAGACTGTCGAGTGACGCATCCGGGGTCAGCGTGGGAGTGTCCGCGGGCGCGCAATCGTCTTGAGTAGGACCACCTTGGATGTCAGCCACTGAGGCGCCCGTCGTCATCGACGTGGTCGCCGGCGAGTACGTGTAAATGTTGCCACTGGTGGTGACGACGGAGTATCCGTTCGACGGCGAGACCGTCATGCCCAACGCGCTCAGGCCGGTGCCGCCGAGTGAACCGTAGAACGGCGCATCTCCAAAGGTGAAGATGCCGCCGTCGGCGGCCACCATCCAGTAGCCACCGCCATCGGGGGTCGGGGCCATGCCCACGATGGGCTGGTTGAGATGGATCGAACCGGTCGAGCCGTAGAACGCCGCGTCTCCAAAGGCGAAGATGCCGCCGTCGGCGGCCACCATCCAGTAGCCACCGCCATCGGGGGTCGGGGCCATGCCCACGATGGGCTGGTTGAGATGGATCGAACCGGTCGAGCCGTCGAACCGCGCGTCTCCGTACGCGAAGATGCCGCCGTCGGCGGCCACCATCCAATAGCCACCGCCATCGGCGGTGGCGGCCATGCCCACGATGGGCTGGTTGAGTTGGATCGAACCGGTCGAGCCGTAGAACCGCGCGTCTCCGTAGGAGAAGACCCCGCCGTCAGACGCCACAAGCCAGTAGCCGTTCCCCGAAGGGGTTCCTTCCATGCCGATGACGGGCTTCTCCAGGTGGATGTTGGAGGCGGCCGGTGACCCGAACTCTGCAGCGCCATCATGGGCGTCGACGTTGCCCAACCAGAATGTGGTCCAGTATCCACCGTTCGGGTCAACCGCCATGTATCGGCCGCTGCCGTACGCCCGCGCGGCGACAACGGTCCCGCCTGAGGTCGATGGAGAGGCGACGCTTGTGGCGACTCCCATCGTCGATCCCAAGGCCATCAGCGTCGATACGGCCAGAGCGGCGCGCGCGCGAACACTCCAGCGCCGCGCAGACGGCTGCGGTTTCCCCCCCATTTGACTTCCCCCAACCCCGAATGCGGGGCCGCAGGGAATAGCCGCGAGAGCGTCACTATTTCGGCGGCCCGGCCGACTCGAGGAGTCCCGTAGCTTTGCGGACCCTATTGGTGAGTGGAATTGCCGGCGACACCGTTTGGATGGTGGCTGATACCTCCATCACGGGCGGTACGAGTTTGGTTGAGAGAGCGCCAACATCAAATAAAGATCGCGCCGTCAGAGGACGAATGCGCGCTAATTGGTTTTGCCGGTGATCGGCATCATGGCACTCGCCTCATGGAGGAAGCCCGTTCGCAGCCGGCGGGGCCTCTCGCGGTTCAAACGCTCCTTAACGGTCATCTGAGAGTACCCAAGCGTTGATTTTGCATACGGGTACCGCGACGAACAAGGTCCCCATCTCGTCCGAATTAGCGATGGCGCAGCCCTTCACTTGCTCACTTTGCATCTGGGCAACACAGCTGCATTTGAAAAATTCCAAGCCATAAGGCATCGAACTAACGTCGACCCTATACCGGCATCCGTAAGTATCTTGTTTTGCGGCAATCGTGGCACAGGGGCCACCCCGGAGGAGTTGTCAGCTTCCATACTGGCAATGCTTCGTCTGTTTGCCGAGTGGCCAGAGAGAGATGTCGGCGGCTTCGCAGTCCCGTTATTCCTCACATCGGAAGGGGCTTTCTTGTGCGGTTATGGCTATTCGGTAACAGATCCAATACTTCCACAGTTGCATGAGGGGGCTGCTCTGCCCTCACGGAACCGCTCAAGGCGGTGGTTATGCGCTGTCGCTGACCGAGTGGTGCAAGAACCAGGGTTTAGTCGTCTATTGGCTTCAAAAGCCAGGGGGAACGGTATTCTTAAGGATAGAAAGAGGGTTCAAGGCGTTGGACTTCCCAGGGGCACCGACTGAATTCAAGCGCGCCGTTGAGACAGCATTGGGTAAGCCTGTCGAAATTCTGTTTGGGGAGGGCACTCCTCAAGGCGCTCCTGACAGCATAACGATCGTGCGTGATCGTGAGGGAAGGCCGAGCATCGCCATAGAGGTGGCCGGCTTCGTCTGAACAGCGTTTCGGTTCCGATAGATGGCTTCCCGGCCAGTGGTCTCCATCGATTGCCGTTGCGGGGCATCGCGTAGGGAGGGCGTAGCCCGACCGGAGCGATGCCCCGCAACGACGGCGAATTTCACGCCGCCTCCGATACGGTGAGGCGGCCGAAGTAGACGTGATCTGGCGTCCGTCCGTCAAGGCTCGAGTGCGGTCGTTTGCGGTTATAGAACCCCAAATAGAGGCCGAGCGAGCTGCGCGCCTCTGCGACACTGTCGTAGGCGCGCAGGTACACCTCCTCGTACTTCACCGAACGCCAGAGCCGCTCGATGAACACGTTGTCGCGCCAGGACCCGCGTCCATCCATGCTGATCCTGATCGCGTTCTCCGACAGCAGGCCGGTGAACGCCGCACTGGTGAACTGGCTGCCTTGGTCGGTGTTGAAGATCTCCGGCCGACCGTGACGGGCCAGCGCCTCGTCGACCGCGTCAAGGCAGAAATCGACCTCCATGGAGATCGACACCCGCCAGGCCAGCACCCGCCGGCTGAACCAGTCCATCACCGCGGCGAGGTACACGAAGCCATGGGCCATAGGTATATAAGTGATATCCATCGCCCAGGCCTGGTTCGGCCGCTCGATCGCCACCCCGCGCAGCAGGTAGGGAAACACCTTGTGCCCCTCTGCCGGTTTGGATGTGTGCGGTCGGCGATACACCGCCTCGATCGCCATCCGCCGCATCATCGTCGTGACCTGGTCGCGCCCGATCTCGATCCCCTCGCCACGCAACAGGTCACGCAGCATCCGGCTGCCGGCGAACGGATAGTCGAGGTGCAGCTCGTCGATCCGCCGCATGATCACGAGTTCGGCGGGAGGCACCGGACAGGCACTATAATAGAGACTGCCCCGACTGATCCCCAGCACCGCCGCCTGGTGGGTCAGCGACAGTTTGTGGCCGCGGTCGATCATCGCCTTGCGCTCGGATGGCCGGCCTTGCCGAGCGCAGCCGATAAAAAATCGTTCTGCAAGGTCAGCTCGCCGATCTTCGCATGCAGCGTCTTCAGGTCCACCTCTGGCTCTGAGGATTTACCGGCCGAACCCGCGCCGAACAGGCCGGCCGCACCCTCGAGCAGTTGTGCCTTCCATGCCGTGATCTGGGTTGGATGCACGTCATAAAGCTGCGCCAGCTCCGCCAGCGTCTTCTCGCCCTTGATCGCCGCCAAGGCGACCTTCGCCTTGAAGGCCGGGCTGTGGTTGCGCCGTGTACGTCTCGACATGTTTCCCTCCTGTTACGCGGCATCCTCGCCGCAGTCAGGCAGGGAATCCACTTATCGGCCTGTTCAGTTTTGGCCGGCCACCTCGTTGGAGCGGCGAGACGAGCAACGGGACGGGTCCAAACCCGGCCCACCCCTTCGGAGAATCAGTATGGTTGACTTGGCCAAAGTTCTAGCAGGCAAACCTCGAAAGAAGATCACGCAACGGCAGCTTGAGCTGAGGAGTTGCCTATGGCCTACCCTCACAGATGGCCATGTTTGGCGGCGGAAATTCCATGATGGCTACACGACCGTGCCGCGCCCCATGCCGCTCATCCTCTCGATCATGGATGATCTAGCAAACGGGCAACCGGTCGGGATGACTTACCTGGAGCTGTGGGGCCGCGCCTTTGATGAATGCTTCGTCACGCTGTCCAAACCACGAGAGATGGCCTTTCACGCCGGATTTGTCGGGCAAAGGGCGGAACGCACCTGGCGCGGCCGGATGAAGATTTTCGCGGACTTGGGTTTCATCGATTTGCAGCCAGGCCCGTCAGGGGCAATGAGTTACGCCCTGATACTAAATCCGTATCTGGTGATCCGGCGTACTCCACGACCGGGGAGTATCCGGGCGTGCGTGAAGACAAATACAACGCTCTGATGGAGCGTGCCGGCGAGATCGGGTGCGACCGATGCAATATGCCCGATCCATGGGCATCTCCAACGGAGGAGGCTGAGGCAAGACCACCGCCTGTCACCCCCGAAGATGCGAAAAGACGCGGCGGAGTAACCCTATATGGAGAGTTGAGGCGACCGGCGTCAGCCACCCGAGGCCGCCTTGTACGCCAGTCTCTCCCGCCTTTCGAGCCTGCCAGGTGGCTATGAGGAGCGTCGCCATCGTGTCGGCGATGTTGGCCTTCAACTCTGCGACCTTGCGCGCGCTGTTGTAGTCCTGTAGTTCTGGGGCGATGCGGCCGGCCGGCCGCACGGCACGCGCATGGCCGCTGGGGAGGCAGTCATGGACTGTCCCCCTGGAGTGAGACACGGGAATTAGACACACTGTTCGAGAAGGAGAACGGATGTGTCAGAGAGGAAGAAGCGTCGCAGTTTCACCCGGGGGTTCAAGCTCTCGGCGCTGGCGCGGATGGCAGAGACCGAGAGCATTGTCGGCCTGGCGCAAGAACTGGGGCTTGAGCGCAAGCTGCTGTATTGCTGGCGCGACAAGTATGCGGCTGGCGGGTCGGAGAATCTTCGTCGCGCCGGTCGTTCCTCGGCGGCAAGCTCTGCCGAGCGCAAGCAACCGGGCGAGCCCGCATCGCATGCGGTGCCTGAGCCGCAGCAGCGGATTGCCGAGCTGGAGCGCAAGGTCGGCCAACAGCAGTTGGAAGTGGATTTTTTTCGCGCAGCCTTGCAGCAGGTCAGGGGACGACGCCGGACGAACGGCGCACCTGGCGCGAAGGCGTCTACGCCGTGATCCAGGCGACGACGCAGCAGCAAGGCAATCTCGGGATCGAGCGGATGTGCGCGCTGGCCGCGCTCAGCCGGGCCACGTACTACCGGGGATGGCAGGCCTCGGCGCCACGTCAGGAAGAGACGGCGTTGCGCGACGAGATCCAGCGTCTGTCGCTGGCGAACCGGCACTACGGCATTCGGCGGATCACAGTGCTGCTGAAGCGATCCGGCTGGCCGGTGAACCACAAGCGGGTGGAGCGCATCCGCAGGGAGGACAACCTGCTTTGCGTGGTGAAGCGAGCGTTCGTGGTGACGACGGATTCGCGGCATCAGTTCCGGTTGTATCCGAACCTGGCGCGGACGGTGGTGCCGATGGCGGTCAATCAGCTCTGGGTGGCCGACATCACCTATGTCCGGCTGCTGGAGGAGTTCGTGTATCTGGCGGTGGTTTTGGACGCCTTCAGTCGGCGGGTGATCGGCTGGAGCATGGCCTCGCATCTGCAGGCAAGCTTGGCGATGGAGGCATTGGATATGGCGCTGAGCACACGCGAGGTGATGCCGGGGGCGCTGATCCATCATTCCGATCGTGGCGTTCAATATGCGTGCGGCGCGTATGTCGGTCGGCTGGACGAGGCCGGCATTCAGCCGAGCATGAGCCGGCCAGCCTGCCCCTGGGACAACGCGATGGCAGAGAGCTTCATGCGCACACTGAAGAAGGAAGAAGTCGATGGCCGGTGTTATCGCGACCTGGCGGAGGCGCGGGCCTCGATCGGGCGGTTCATCGATGACATATATAATGGTCAGCGGCTACACTCGGCGCTGGACTACCTGCCCCCGCTGGCGTTCGAGGCGAGGCTGTCGGCGGAGCCGTGCTTGCCGCTAGCGGCAAGCACGGCCCCGCCGACAGAAACGATGACGGCAACCATCTGTGTCTAATTTCGTGTCTCAGGGGTGGGGGACGGTCCATTTCCGTGTTCATCCGCGTTCATCTGTGGTTCCAACTCTGGACTTCTGTCGGGCCTTGTCGTGGCGGCCCTGGGATCCCGTCTCATCGGGCAGATCGCGCAGCGTCTCGCGCTCGACCTCCCGCAGGTCGATGCCCCCGAGCGGGTCGACCAGGGCGCGGATGGCATCAACCCATCCGGTTCCCCCGCCCAGGGGCGCCACCGCGAGGCGGTCGCACAGGATTCGACGGACTTCCTCCGTGATCGAATGCCCGTGCGCGGCGGCGTATTCCTTGAGCCGCGCGTGCAGCGTGGCGTCAACGTTGCGGATGACCAGGGTTGGCAGCGTCGGCCTCCTCTTCGAACAAGACGCCAGTATGCCAGCAAACGCCGGCAGCGCCCGCAACATCGCAGTTTCGGCCCCAAGCGTCTCATCGTTTGACCCGCCCCGCCGGGGTGAAGGACAACACGGGCCACCCGGCCATGACCCAAGACGCCCTCGCTCCGCTCTTCGCGCCCCTGACCTTGTTGCACGGCATCGGCCCGACGGTCGCCGGACTGCTGAAGCGCGCGATCGGCGGCGAGCGGCTGATCGACCTGCTGTTCCACCTGCCCGAGGGCTATCTGGACCGTCGCGCCCGGCCGACGCTGAAGCAGGCGCTGCAAGGTGTTCGCCCCTGGGCCAAGCCCGGCCAGGTGGCGACACTGGCGATCGAGGTGGTACGCCACGAGCCGCCCGCCAATCCCCGCCAGCCATACCGCGTCGTGGTGACCGACGGCACCGGCTTCGCCGAGCTGGTGTTCTTCCATTTCACCCGCGCCGAGCTGATGGCGCCGGGCGCGAAACTGCTGGTCTCCGGCAAGCTGGAGCGGGTCGGCGGCCAGGAATCACCATGCCGCACCCGGACTACGTGGTGCCGGCCACGCAGCCGGAGCGCATCCCCGACATCGATCCGGCGTGGCGGCTGACCGCCGGGCTGTGGCCGCGCCAGGTCGGCCGCGCCATGGCGCAGGCGCTGGAGCGCGTGCCGGCACTGGCCGAGTGGCACGACGCGGCGCTGCTGCGGCGCGAGCGCTGGCCGGGTTTTGCGGACGCGCTGCGCCTGGTGCACGCCCCCACCGCGCCGCCGGTCGGCGAACTGCTGGAGACGCCGCCGCGCCGCCGCCTGGCCTATGACGAGCTGCTCGCCGACCAGGTCGCCACCGCGCTGATGCGCGGGCGCGTCCGCATGCGCCCGGGCCGCCGATGACCGGCGACGGCGCGCTGCGCGGGAGGCGCTGGCGCGGTTCGGGCACCAGCCGACGCGCTCGCAGGTGCCGCGGTGGCGGAGATCGACGCCGACCTGGCCTCGCCACGGCGGATGCTGCGGCTGCTGCAGGGCGATGTCGGGTCCGGCAAGACGCTGGTGGCGCTGATGGCGATGCTGCGCGCGGTCGAGGCGGGCGCGCAGGCGGCGCTGATGGCGCCGACCGAGATCCTGGTGCAGCAGCATTTTCGGACCTTGGGCGCGCTGGCCCCGGTGGAGGTGGCGGCGCTGACCAGCTCGGTGAAGGGCAAGGCGCGCAAGGCGGTGGTGTCCGGGTTGGCGGACGGCTCGATCAAGCTGGTGGTGGGGACCCATTCTTGTTTCAGAAGAGCGTGCCGTTCCACGACCTGGGGCTGGCGGTGATCGACGAGCAGCACCGGTTCGGGGTCGACCAGCGGCTGCTGCTGGGCGGCAAGGGCGAAACATGACTTCCAGCGATTCCCGTGCCTCGAGGCTAGCTTTTGAGGCGGCCGAAAAGGGAGGAGCGCACTGCATTGCCCTGAACGCGGCCGACGAGGTGGCCGTAGGAGCCTTCCTAGAACGGCGTATTCCCTTTACCGGCATCCCGGGTACAATTGAAAAAGTGCTCGCAGCAACCCCGGAGGCCCACCCCGCCACCATAGCGGAGGTGCTCGCAGCGAACGAGAACTGTTCGAGAACGGGCTTGGGTATTGCTCGTAGGCCTAAAGAGCCGAAAGCGGCAGGCCGCGCTTTATCGAAGGAACTAATCGCACAACCATGCATGATTTTCTCGTTTCTGCCGCAGCATTTATCGTCCTGATCGGTGTGATGGTGATCGTGCACGAGTTGGGGCACTTCGCCGTAGCCAAGCTCTGCGGAGTGCGCGTCGAAGCATTCTCGTTCGGCTTTGGACCGCGCCTGTTCGGCTTCAAGATTGGTGAGACGGACTACAAGGTCTGCCTGTTGCCGCTTGGCGGCTTTGTGAAGATGACCGGAGAAACCGAGTCCGGGCTCACCGGCAGTCCATCGGAAATGGATGGCGATACAGCGGCCAACGATCCCAGGGCATTCACAGCCCGGCCCCGCTGGCAGCGCATGCTGATCGGCCTTGCCGGCCCGTGCGCCAACTTTCTGCTGACCCTGGCGCTGATGTTTTTCTATTATGCCTTCATCAACGAAGTTCCGTCGGTCACGGTCAAAACGACGACCGTGGAGTGGGTTACTCCCGCTTCGGACGCTGCTAATGCGGGGCTTGAGACCGGCGACGTAATTGTAAGCTTCGATAAGGTCAAGAATCCCGACTGGGACATGTGCTGGCGCACTCGCGGATTCTACCTGTCGAAGCTTACAATTACGTCGCCGGTCTCAAGCCCCGCATTAGCAGCGTCCGAAGCGGAGTAACCCACTCCACGGTCGTCGTTTTGACCGTGACCAAGGGAACTTCATTGATGAAGGCATAATAGAAAAACATCAGCGCCAGGGTCAGCAGAAAGTTGGCGGGGCCGGCAAGGCCGATCAGCATGCGCTGCCAGCGGGGCCGGGCTGTGAATGCCCTGGGATCTGGCGCTGTATCGCCATCCATTTCCGATGGACTGCCGGTTCCGGACTCGGTTTCTCCGGTCATCTTCACAAAGCCGCCAAGCGGCAACAGGCAGACCTTGTTGTCCGTCTCACCAATCTTGAAGCCGAACAGGCGCGGTCCAAAGCCGAACGAGAATGCTTCGACGCGCACCCGCAGAGCTTGGCTACGGCGAAGTGCCCCAACTCGTGCACGATCACCATCACGCCGATCAGGAAGATAAATGCTGCGGCAGAAACGAGAAAATCATGCATGGTTGTGCGATTAGTTCCTTCGATAAAGCGCGGCCTGCCGCTTTCGTCTTTAGGCCGACGCAAGCAATACCCAAGCCCGTTCTCGAGCCTCCTGGTCGCTGCGAGCACCTCCGCTATGGTGGCGGGGTGGGCCTCCGGGGTTGCTGCGAGCACTTTTTCAATTGTACCCGGAATGTTCGGTAAAGGGAATACGCAATTTGTAGGAAGGCTCCTACGGCCACCTCGTCGGCCGCGTTCGGGCAATGCAGTGCGCTCCTCCCTTTTCGGCCGCCTCAAAAGCTAGCCTCAGGCACGGGAATCGCTGGAAGTCATGTTTCGGCCTTGCCGCCAGCAGCAGCCGCTGACCACCGCGACCGGTGCCGGTCGTCGATCGCCGCCAGCCCCAGGTCGTGGAATTACGCTCTTCTGAAACAAGGAATGCGTCCCCACCACCAGCTTGATCGAGCCGTCCGCCAGCCCGGACACCACCGCCTTGCGCGCCTTGCCCTTCACCGAGCTGGTCAGCGCCGCCACCTCGACCGGCGCCAGCGCGCTCAAAGTGCGAAAATGTTGCTGCACCAGGATCTCGGTGGGCGCCATCAGCGCCGCCTGGGCGCCGGCCTCCACCGCGCGCAGCATCGCCATCAAGGCCACCAGCGTCTTGCCGGACCCGACATCGCCCTGCAGCAGCCGCAGCATCCGCCGCGGCGAGGCCAGGTCGGCGTCGATCTCCGCCACCGCGCGGACCTGCGAGCGCGTCGGCTGGTGCCCGAACCGCGCCAGCGCCTCCCGCCGCAGCGCACCGTCGCCGGTCATCGCGCGGCCCGGGCGCATGCGGATGCGCCCGCGCACCAGCGCGGTGGCGACCTGGTCGGCGAGCAGCTCGTCATAGGCCAGGCGGCGGCGCGGCGGCGTCTCCAGCAGTTCGCCGACCGGCGGCGTGGTGGGGGCGTGGACCAGGCGCAGCGCGTCCGCAAAACCCGGCCAGCGCTCGCGCCGCAGCAGCGCCGCGTCGTGCCATTCCGGCAGCGCCGGCACGCGCTCCAGCGCCTGCGCCATGGCGCGGCCGACCTGGCGCGGCCACAGCCCGGCCGTCAGCCGCCACGCCGGATCGATGTCGGGGATGCGCTCCGGCTGCGTGGCCGGCACCACGTAGTCCGGGTGGGGCATGGTGATCTGGCTGCCGAACCGCTCCAGCTTGCCGGAGACCAGCAGTTTCGCGCCCGGCGCCATCAGCTCGGCGCGGGTGAAATGGAAGAACACCAGCTCGGCGAAGCCGGTGCCGTCGGTCACCACGACGCGGTATGGCTGGCGGGGATTGGCGGGCGGCTCGTGGCGTACCACCTCGATCGCCAGGTCGCCACCTGGCCGGGCTTGGCCCAGGGCGAACACCTTGCAGCGCCTGCTTCAGCGTCGGCCGGGCGCGACGGTCCAGGTAGCCCTCGGGCAGGTGGAACAGCAGGTCGATCAGCCGCTCGCCGCCGATCGCGCGCTTCAGCAGTCCGGCGACCGTCGGGCCGATGCCGTGCAACAAGGTCAGGGGCGCGAAGAGCGGAGCGAGGGCGTCTTGGGTCATGGCCGGGTGGCCCGTGTTGTCCTTCACCCCGGCGGGGCGGGTCAAACGATGAGACGCTTGGGGCCGAAAAACTGCGATGTTGCGGGCGCTGCCGGCGTTTGCTGGCATACTGGCGTCTTGTTCGAAGAGGAGGCCGACGCTGCCAACCCTGGTCATCCGCAACGTTGACGCCACGCTGCACGCGCGGCTCAAGGAATACGCCGCCGCGCACGGGCATTCAATCGCGGAGGAAGTCCGTCGAATCCTGTGCGACCGCCTCGCGGTGGCGCCCCTGGGCGGGGGAACCGGATGGGTTGATGCATCCGCGCCCTGGTCGACCCGCTCGGGGGCATCGACCTGCAGGAGGCCGAGCGCGAGACGCTGGCGGTCTGCCCGATGGGACGGACCCGGGTCGCCACGACAAGGCCAGGCAGAAGTCAAAATTGGAACCACAGATGAACACGGATAAACACG
>CAWBJX010000005.1:0-168085 GCA_963789235.1 uncultured Acidimicrobiaceae bacterium
CGGCGCCTGTCAACCTTTGAGAGACAGAAAGTGTGGGCAATCACTGTGCCGTCGTGGTTGCCTCCTCGGGTCGATTGATCCACGCCACGGTCGGTAGTTCCGGAGGTGCGGGGGCCTTGCGGACGAACCGTTCCGGGTGGGCGGCATAGGCGGCGTTGAGTACCTGTCCGCGCTGTTCTCGGACCAGCTCCGCTCTGCCGTAGTGGACGTCGGCTGGGGTGTGGAACCCGATGCCCGAGTGCCGGTGGTCGTCGTTGTACCAGTCGAAGAACCGGCCGCAGTGGGCATGGGCGTCCTCGAAGGAGCCGAAGGTCTTGGGGAAGTCCGGACGGTACTTGAGGGTGCGGAAGTGGCTCTCCGAGTACGGATTGTCGTTGCTCACGTGGGGTCGGCTGTGTGACTTGGTGACGCCGAGGTCGGCCAGCAGGTGGGCGACCGGCTTGGCGATCATCGGTGACCCGCGGTCCGAGTGGATGGTGAGCTCGCCGGCTCGAATGCCCTGCTTCTCGATGGTCTCGGCCATCAGGGCCTCGGCGAGGCTGGCCCGTTCTGCTCGAGCCAACATCCACCCGGGCACGTAGCGGCTGTAGATGTCGATGATCGAGTACAGGTAGTAGTAGGTCCACTTGGCCGGACCGTGGAGCTTGGTGATGTCCCACGAGTAGACCTCGTTCGGTCGCGCCGCCACCAGCTCGGGCTTGACCCGGGCCCGATGGGTGGCATGGCGCCGACGGTCACCCACTTCGTCGTGCTCACGCAGGATCCGGTACATGGTGGACACCGACCCCAGGTAGATGCCCTGGTCGAGGAGCTTGGCATAGACGGTGGCCGGGGCCTCGTCGATGTACTCCTCGCTGTCGAGCACCCGGTGGATCTCCTTCTTCTCCACCTCGCTGAGGGCCCGAGGCTGGGGGGTGGCCACCCGCTCGGGCTTGGGTGGGGCCGGGCTCTTGCGGTGCCGTCGGTAGTGGCGGGCCCGGCTCTCACCGACCGCTGCACAGGCGTCGCGCACCCCGACCACCCGAGCCAGTTCTTCGATCGCATCGTCAATCACTTCGTCTCGCCTCGCTCGTCCTGCTCGCTGTCGGTGGCGAACTGCTCCAACAGCGCCGAGAGTTTTCCCTGGACTTCGATGACCTTCCTGGCCTTGTCCAGCTCACCAGTGAGCCGCTCCTTGTCCTTCTTCAGCCGGGCGATCTCGCGGTCACGGGGGTCGGCGGCCTGGCGGCCCGACGGTCGGGCCAGAGCCTCTTCGGCCCCCCGATCGCGCTGACGGCGCCACTCGGTGAGGAGCGAGGAGTAGAGGCCCTCTCGACGCAGGAGCGCACCCTTCTCGGCTTTGCCCAGCGTGTCGTATTCGGCCAAGATTCTCGCCTTGTAGGCCGCCGGGAATCGGCGCGGCCCGGTGGCCCGTTCGGGGACCTCGGGATCGGGGTCAGTGTTGTCGTCCATCGCTCCAGCATGGCGGCGCGCGCCGTCAGAATGTTTGATTGTCGTGGTCATTTCGGGGCTCGTTTCCCCGCCCTCAGTTCAATGAACAAGCAGCTCGATCTGCCTCACTGAAGGTTGACACAGAGGGCCGGGTCGGTGGGACAAGTTGGGCAGATAGCGACGTCGGCATCCCGATAATCTTGTGCCTTTGTGGGGAAATGTCCGGGAGTAGCAACCCCTTGAATGGTCCCGAATCTCGTTGACTCTTGAGTGGCGGAGCGGTCGCGGGATCTACCTTTCAGCCCGCGGCCCGCACTCATCCCGTCGAATCAGGGTTAACGGTTGTCAGAAAACTAGTCCCAGACGTTCAGATCCAGGACCGACCATCTTCGAATCAGAGTTCAATCTCGACCCATGTCGATGTCTGCCAGCTGGCCGTCGCGCCAGCTTCGGTGCCGGTTTCCATCATCAGCGCCAGCCCCTCGGGATCACCGAGGAACTTGTCGAGCACACGACCGGCGTCTGTGAAATCGTCCGCTTCGTGAGTCAGCACGAAGCTTCCCGTCTGCTGGCCGCTCATGCTCACAATCAGCCGGACGTTCTTCGCTCCGTGCTTCTCCAAGATCGACTTTGACTTCTTGGTTGTTTCTAGGAAGTCCTCGTACCGATCGGGCTTGATGGTCAATGCCGTTACGGAAAGCACCGTCATTTCTGCACCTCGCTTCTGAGCGGTTGACGTATCTACGTGCTACTTCGTGAAGACTAGGGGGGTTCTGCACCATTCGCAATCGGGGTTTAGCCTCCTCGCCGCAGTGCGGGGTCACAAGGTTGAGGGTTGGGTTTGCGAAGCGTTCTAGTCGCACGGCCCGCCAGCCCGGTTCTCATCCCCGCAAATGTCACACCCTCTGCTGACGGGTTCCGTCGGGATGGTCGAGCGTTGCTATTGACCCGCTTGATGATCTTGTCCCGATCAGAGGGGAATCTCCACCCATGTTGACGGGTGCCAGCTGGCCGCCGGACCCGCTGACGAGCCCGGCTCCGTCATCACCGCCAGCCCTTCTGGATCCGCGAGGAACTTGTCCGTTATGCGACCGGCGTCGGTGAAATCGTCAGCTTCGTGAGTGAGCGTGAAGCTTGCCGATGACTCTCCGCTCAGGCTCACAATAAGCCGAACGTTCTTCGCTCCGTGCTTCTCCAAGAGCGATTTTGACTTCCGAGCCGACGCCAGGAAGTCCTCGTAGCGGTCCAGCGTCGCAGTCAAGGTCGTTGCCGAAAGCACCGTCATCTCTGTACCTCGCTTCTGCGTCGGTCGGCACATCTACGTGCTGCTTCAGGAACCCGCGAGCCCGGCCCTTCATGTCTTTCCCGTGTCCGATAGAGTTGGTCGGCCTAGGCGTGATACCGAGAAAATCCCAGCGGTATCACGCTGTATGCCAAAGGGCTCAGTCGGTATGGGTTGAGCGCTGGCTCGCAGGCGTTCTCATTCTGATAGCTAACCGCGGCCGGCGCTCGCCCTCAGACGAGGAGTAAACCTTCGGAAATGGCATTGACTCTTACCGATGTTCAGGAACACGCAGTCAAGGCTGGACTAGCGAAACTTCACAATCGGCTAAGAGCGCGCGCCATTAGGCCACTGCCATAGAGTCCCATCTCTTTGCCCACTTCACCAGCTTGACGGTGACGATCAGGGCAACGGCGAGGGCGAATTGTGCCAAGCGGTGAGCGTTGAAGCGGTCGGTGTTCCGGCGCAGTTGACCGAAGTTGCTGAGCCACGAGTTGGTCCGCTCGACGGGCCAACGCAGGCCCATCGGCTGGTGCTTGGGGCCTTCGGCTGATCCCCTCTTGCGCTTCTTGGCGATGATGGCGTCATCGATCCCCCGTTCGACCAGGCGGGTGCGGGTGAGCGTGGAGTCATAGCCACGGTCGAGCCAGATGGTCTCGACGTCGCCGAGCAGGCCGCGCCGGGCGATGTCGTCGAGGGTGGGAGCGAGCAGGATCGAGTCGTTGCGGTTCGCGCCGTCGATGACCCAGCCGATGGGCACGCCGTTGGTGTCAGTGGCCAGTGACCATTTCCACCCGGTCTTGCCGCGGTCGGTCGGGTTCGGTCCGGTCCCTTCGCCTCCCGCGGGGGCCTTGTGCAACGACCCGTCGATCGACACGTCGGAGAAGTCGAGCCCGATCACCTTGTCGAAGGCACCGATGGCCTCTTCGACCAGGCGCGCGAACGCGCCGGCCGCGACCCACTCGTCGCGCCGGCGGCGCAGGGTGGTCTCGCTTCCTTTGCCCAGGCGCCCGGCCACGTCCCAGCTGCACCCGGTGACGAGGCGGAACAAGATGGCCTCGAAGCAGTCGCGGTCAGAGATCCTGGGTCGGTGGGGTCGGTGACACCCGAGCGGGTGGGTACACACACCTTGTTCGGGCAGGTAGGCGCCAAAGGACGCCCAGATGGCGTCGACGACGGTCGGATCGAGTGCAAGCATGGGACCTCCACTGGTTCGTTGGTGTTGGGACGCAGCCGGATCATGTCGGCTCTGACGCCACGACCGGTGGACCTTTCTCCCTGGCCAGAGATGGTCCACCTCCTGCCACGACGAGACGGAGATCATGGGCCGAGAGGAGGTCGTCATGGCCAAGATCAAGCGCAACGGACCGTGCCCGTGCGGGAGCGGTTCGAAAGCCAAACGGTGCTGCTATGGCACTCAAGAGCCGGTGCACGACGGGATGCTGCCCCGTGAAATCGGAGACGCCGCCATCGACGATCTCCAAGGAAGCGACGAAATCGAGCTGCGCGCCTACTTCGACCGATTGATCGATCTGCCCGAACTCGACACGTCTTTGCAGGTGCGCCTGCCGGGCATCACGACGCTGGACACGGAGAGGGCCATCGACGCCCTGAGGGACGATGACTACGACGCCTTCGACGATGCGCTCGACCAAGTGCTCGACGCCATCGATTCACCCGAGCGACGCCTCGCTCTCGCCGAGGCGGTCCTCAGACTTCGCGACGAGGGTCAGATCAAGCCGAAGTTCGCGGCCATGGCCGTCCTCGAGCTCGACCGCCCCGAGTCGTTGCTCTTCCGCTCCTCAGTGGCCGAATCACTGGCCGTGCTCGCGGGCGAGCAGCAGACGCCAGCTGGACTGCTCCTCGCCACGCCCTAGACCTCAGCACTGGGCATTCGCGCCGCCGGATCTACTCACCTATTGGCGCGCGCTCTAAGCAGCTTGACGCTGCCGTCGAACAGGAAACGACATCGCCCGGTAGGTTGGCTTTGACGGGAGCCGTGGATGACTTCAACGACGTTGCGGAAACTATTGAACCGACATTGATGTACATACCGCACGCGAATGGTTAGGTTGGGCAGCCCACCCTCAAAAGACTGCGCTTAACTTTCGTACCTTCGCTCGTCCATCACCTGCAAAAACCCTGGTGTGCACAGAGTTCGCTCGGAGATACCTGGCAGTCAAGAGGTTCATGAGTTCAAGTCCCATCGCCCCCACCAGACCAACCAACCAAGGAGTGCTCATGAAAATGTTGCCGCCATGTTCATGAAACTCCTCACTTGGGGTCTGGATCGAGGTTCTTGCTGACCCTGTAAGCCTCAGAACGGGAATCGCCGGCCCTCGGGCCGGCGATTCCCGTTCTGAAGATTCTGATGATTCCTCGAGTAGCGAACGTGGGTTGAATCCCCTGAGAGACCACAGCTTACATGTAAGTGCTCAACGCACTCGTTGACACGGCGACTGCCTCGTCGCCCTCATGAGGCAGCTGGCGATGACGCTCGCCCCCGAGTCCTTCCGCATCAACAGCGTGCACCCGACGGGTGTCAACTCCGGCATGACGATGAAGGAGGCCATGATGACCCTGGTGATGCAGGCCGCCCAGGGGGCGGCAACTCCATATCAGCCATGCAGGACGCCATGCCGATCGACATCTCGAGCCCGAGGACATCTCCGACGCGGTGGCCTTCCTCGTCTCGGACCAGGCCAAGTGGATCACGAGGGTTGACGCGCCGGTCGACGCAGGGTTTTGCGTGGGGTGAGCGTGGACCACCAACACGCCGCCATTGGTATCGGCGTGAACTTGACCCTAACCCGAGGCCCGATCTCGCCGGCCAGGGCTCGAAGGCCTTCGGCAACACCACCCGGTCCCGATCCCGCGTTTCGTTTCGGCAGACTTCGACCATCGACATAGAACGAGATGCGAAGACGCACCCAAATGACCATGGCACGCGCACGCGTTCCGACACCAAATGCTGCGGCCGCGTGCGACAGGCGTGACGACGCGACGGCTGGACTACGGTGACGCAACATGGCCTCTGAACCGGTGATCATCGAGGCGGCAATCAACGGGGCAACCACCAAGGAACGGAACCCGAACGTTCCGCGCAGCCCCGACGAGATCGCGGCCGATGCACTCGCCTGCCTCGAGGCGGGCGCGGCCATCATCCACAACCACATCGACCTGATCGGGATCAGCGAGGCCGAGGCCGCCGAGCGATACCTGGAGGCGTGGCGGGTGGTGCTGGCGGAGCGGCCCGAAGCCCTGTGGTACCCGACGGTGCACTTCGGTCAGTCGATCGGCTACGAGCATCTCATCCCGATCGCCGCGAGCGGACTCCTGCGCCTCGGGTTGACCGATCCCGGATCCGTCAACCTCGGGACGGTCGACGACCAGGGCGTACCCGTCGGCGGGCTGGTGTACGCCAACTCCTTCGACGCCATATCCCGAGCGTTCGACATCTGCCGCCAACATCGCCTCGGCCCGAGTCTGGCGATCTACGAACCGGGCTTCCTGCGTGCCACCCTGGCCTACTGGCGGGCCGGCCGCCTGCCGGCGGGCGCCATGGTGAAGCTCTACTTCTCCACCGAGCAGGGCCTGCTCGGCGCCCCGTTTGGGCTCCCTCCGACGGCAACGGCCCTCGACGCATACCTTGAGATCCTGGCCGGTTGTGACCTGCCGTGGGCCGTGTCGGCCGTCGGCGGTGACGTCGTCGAAACCGAGGTTGCTCGGCTCGCGCTCGACCGCGGCGGGCATCTTCACCTCGGCCTTGAGTTCTACGGCGGCGGCCGCCAACCGACCAACGTCGAGCTGGTGACCGAGGCAGTCGAGCTGTGCCAGAAGGCAGAGAGGCCGCTGGCCACACCCGATCAGGCTGCGGCGATCCTGCGGCTCCCCCGCCCGCGCCCGTCGGCCAGCACCCGGGGCGCGCCGGCGTGAGTCCGAGGCGGGACGGGAATTGTCGACACCGGAGGCGCCGCGGTGTCTTCAAGGCACCGATTCTCGTGCCAACACCTGAAGGCTCGGTTGGGCTGAGGATGCTGCGGTCGAATGCAAGGGTAGAGAGTGTTACGGGCCTCCTGTCCGGCCTTGAAAATGGTCACGCCTCGGTGGACTTCGTCGCCCTCCCGGACGGATCGCCGCGTGTATCGGCGGCTTCTCTGTCGGCCTGCCCTACGAAGGGGGCGTACCCATTGAGGGTCGTGGCGGCATTCCGACCCCCCGAGTCGTCCTGCCGCCGCTCTCCGGTCGTGCCAGTAAGACGACGCAGGGCGTCCCCGTCTGGACTGAACCGTGGTTGAGTCGATGTCGTGAACCCCTGCGGCGATCTCAACCATCCGCCGACAGGGGGTCCTGGGCGGCTTGATCAACGAGTACCACGCCCCCTGATCGGTGCGGCCGGTTTTTCGGACCCTGCAGGCTCGACCGACGGCGCAGTCGGCATCTGGCGGCAAAGGACCGGCGGATGGGGACCGTTGCACCTCGCGGAGGCGCAGTCAGATCGGGACATAGCCTGACCTGACTATCCAGCGCGGCAGAGTCCGAACAGCAGCCGCCGCACGATAGGGGATCACTCATTTGGTCGCTGCCCGTGCCAACCTCGCCCGCGCCGGTATGGGAAGAAGCTCTTTCCGTTCCATCCTCCGCCTCCGTGCCATGCGTCCCGCCGGGAAGAGGCGGTCTGGCGGCAGGGCACGCGAATCGCGGGCCCGACCGGGCCGCCGTTGGCGTGCGCCGTGGGTTGAGCGGCTCACTCCCGGCCCAGGTGCTCTTCGACTGAGGCGACCTTCGCCGCCAGAGCACCCTCGGCCACTCCGGGTCGGTGGTCGATCTTGATGACGACGCTCACCCTGCCGGCCTGTGCCGAGACTGCCTCAACGCAGGAGTGGATGAGTCCCATCACCTCGTCCCACTCTCCCTCGACGTTCGTGAACATGGCGTTCGTCTCGTTCGGGAGTCCGCTGGCCCGCACCAAGCGGACCGCCTCGGCGACGGCGGCGCCGACGGATTCGCCTGAACCGACGGGGGTAATCGAAAACGCAGCGATCATCCCGGCACGCTATCGGCGCCGAACCTGGTTTCCCCCGTCCGAAGCTTTCCTCCCGGGGCCGAGACCATCAACTTGATGAGTTCCTCGGTGATCCGGGGCTCCAGCCCCTCGGTGTGGCCCTTGTCCAGCCTGACCACGTCGGCGATGACCCGGCCGTCTTTGGCATGGGGGAAGACGTACACCTGGGCCGTGCCCGGGGCGGGCTTGCGCCCCCAGCTCTTGGTCGGGTTCTCGTCGAAGCGACCGTCGTGGATCTTGCCCGGCTGGGTGTCGACGACATCGGCCAGCTGGACCCTGACCTCGGCGCCGTAGCGCTCGGCCCACGGAGAGGTCTCGGGAAGTGAAGCGATCTCGTGCTCGCCGGTGGCGTAGATGAACGAGAAATCGGCAGCGGGCGGCGGCGGCTCGAAGATCCGGCGACGGGCGAAGACCTCCCCCATGTGGGCCCGCTCCGCCTCGCTGCGGGGAGGACCGGCGTTGGCGGCGCGCTCGGCGGGAAGTCCGAGACGGCCCCCCGAGAGGCTCAACCAGCCGTCCACGCGATCGTCGAAGTACTGGTTCGTCGACAACAGCCGGTTGCAGGTCATCCCGCCCTGCGAGTGGCCGACCAGCCAGAAGGAGCGTATGTTCGGGGCACCGAAGCGCTCGACCACCGCGTCGACTAGATCAGCGAGGTACTCATCGTCGGCTTCGGCCGCCCAATGGCGGATGGGCTCCTTGGTGGCGGACGATGGGGTGGCGATGACCAGCCGGTAGGCGTCGGCGTAGTCGTAGGCGGGGAAGTACTCGCGCTGCCAGGCTCCGACCGACCCACCGCCGTGGAGGCTGAGGATGAAGGTCACCTCCTCGCCGTCGGAGACGTCGGAGGGGAGGTCGAGGTAGCACTTCCGGCCGGTCTTCTGATCTACGAGCGTCTCGTGCTCCACGTCGTGCCCCCCAAGGTTCGGTCCGGACGCCCTGTGCTCCGGCTCCCGGGCCGGAATATACGCCGGGCCGATCTCCTCGACGCCAGCGCCATGGTCACGGTCGGTCGCCCGTGACGCTCAAGGGGTCGCTCTCCGCGGTGGGGTGGGTCACGGCGTCCTCCTCAATGCCCGCTGCGTCACCTGACCTCAATGCCCGCTGTGTCACCTGACATAGGTGCGCGTCACCCCGAGGGTCGGGACCGGCCTTCCCAGTCAGTCGTGTCGGGCAGACAGGTTGCCCGAAAACGACTCCAACTTCGTGGCCGTGAACTGGGCTTTCGCGACAGACACGCTGTACGGCCCCAGGATTTCATGAACACTCCACCAACCAACCAACACCCCACAGGTAGCGGCGCCGTTGTCATCCGAACGATCACTGCGGACGGCTCGCGTGTCACTGATGTCACGGCTGGAACGATTCGGGCCCGTTTCGACACTTCGAGACCATTCCAAAAGCGCGTCGATCAGCCCAGGACCCTTGCGCTGAGCTTTTCGCCGGCCTCCTCCGCCATGCCGGGCAGGACGTGCGCGTAGACCGCCAGCGTGATCGTCTGGCTGCTGTGGCCGAGCAGGTCCGCCACGACCTTTACATGCGTCCCGGGGACGCCAGCATGAGCGGAGCGGCGGTGTGGCGCGTGTGGCGGACCGTATACGGGGCAATCCGAGCTGCCCGCGGCGCTGGTCGAACCACTCCGCCCCGTGTCCGGGTGAGAGGACGACCCGGCTCGTCAGCGACCACGTACCCACCATTCTCGGAGGGCGGCCGTGCGGCCCACTTCTCTTGAGCCTCGCCGTTGGCCCGGGACTCCTTCACGCGAAGCGTCGCAGCGCCAGCCTTACCCATTCGCCACGGAACGTCCTTGGCGTCGATCTCGGCGACCTGAGCAACAAGGGGCCCATGCTCACAAGGAGTTCAGTTGTTGTTGTTGTTGTGCGGTCAGCTGGACGACGTTCTTGGGGTTGCAGTTCCAGATGGACTGCGTGGGGTGGGTGAGCGCCTTGTCGTAGATGATCCCCTTGGCCGTCATCCTGAGCATGGCGAAACACGGTGAGGGTTGAGGGTTCTCGTTGGAGAGCGTCAACGTCGCAATGGGCGCCTGAATGCCTCCGGCGTCCCAGTTCTTTGTTGCTGCGGCGTGGTTCAGCACGCAGCTCACCGTGAGGCTGGCGCCACAGGCCGACGCCGACTTCGCCCACAGGAGCCACGCCTCGGCTCCCTCCTCGTCGTCGAAGTCGATGGAATCGCCCTTGGCGTATTTGTGCATCGTCGTGACGAGCTCTTCGGTCGAGGGGTTCTGCGAGACCATCGAGAGCGGCCACCACTGCGTCTCGACGTAGACCGGGGGCAGACTCGGGTTGGCGGCCACTGTTTGCTGCGTCTGGGAGTTGTCGAACTGTGTCCCCAATATGACGAAGGCAGGGTGGTAGGCCGCAGTCGTCATCGCCTGGGCGAAGGGAGTGAAATTGGAATCGTCGGCGGGCCACAGTGCTTGGACCCCCTTGGTCTGGTAGTCCTCGACGTACGGTGCCCAGTTCTCCACCGAAACTGGGGGCTCGAGGAAATCGATGACTTTCCAACCCTGCGCCTCAGCACCGAACTCGTCCTTCGTTTCGGGTTGGAGGACGGAGGGGGTGTCGCCCGCGCCCATGCCGGCCAGCTTGACCGCGCTCGGGTAAGCCTTGGCCAGCGCCCCGAACCACCCCGAGGAAATCGAGTCCGTATTTGTGCCGCTCGGGTCGACCTGATCGGTGGCCAGATCGGACGCGTTCGACACGACATAGCCACTGATCTGTCCCAGCCCGCACTTCTCACGGATCGGGACGGATGGCTGGTCGAGCGCCATGCCGCCGCCGACCGCCATGAAGTCGCTCTGACACGCCGCTGTCGCTTCCTGCGCTGCATTGAACAGAGCGGCATCTCGGTTATCGATCACGATCTTGCGACCGTTGATACCCCCCGCGGCGTTGCACCAGTCAGCGAACGCAGTGGCCTGCTGCACGAACTCCGCCTCGAGTCCGGGAGTAATGGTGTTGGCGGCGTCGTTGAACACGGCGATGTTGATGGTCTTGGAGCCCACACCTCGCACCGAGGAGGCGCCGCCGGATCCCGGTTCGCATATCTTGCCGACCCCGGGCCAGACGCCGTTGGTGGTAACGCTCGACGACAACGTCCGACTCGCAGCGTCAGCGGTGGTCGACGACAGCGCAACGGATGTCCCGGCGAACATTATCGTCGCGAACGCCATTGGCAGCGCTGACTTTCGAAGCTTGGTCAATCCCGAGAACA
The DNA here is from genome assembly GCA_963789235.1 of uncultured Acidimicrobiaceae bacterium. Lineage (GTDB taxonomy): Bacteria > Actinomycetota > Acidimicrobiia > Acidimicrobiales > RAAP-2 > Bog-473. The sequence continues at coordinate 11,013 of CAWBJX010000005.1, forward strand.
TCCTCACACCCTCCCCGTATGATCGGATTCTTGAACTACGACCCCAACCGAAGCGGGGTGCCGCGCACAGGCTAGGCGGAACCGCACCAAAATGCATGGGAACGGATCCTCAACAGTTCGACCACCCATGGACCGCCGGCATGATCGGCATCGATGGAAGGGCGACCTTCGACCTTACCGAAAGCCCGGCTGTACCGGTCGTGCTTCGTGCCCGGCGCGGACTGGGAATCACGGGCCACAGTGAAGACCGAGGACTACACTTACCCGCCGACTCCGAGGCAACGACGCCTGCGGACGACACAACTATGAGCTCCGCGTCGAGCTCGGTGCACTCTTGCCGAGTGGTATCAGGCCGTGGAGCAACCCAGCATTTGTCAAGTGTCAGAACCCGGCTCGCTTTTGCCCAAACCTCCGGAGGAAGCGCCTGTGCCACCATCGCCGCTCGAGGCCGCCCGCGACCTGTTCAACCAGCTCGACGCCAACGCGAGATTGACCCCGCCCGGCGAACCCATACCCCGGGCGTCAATGGAGCTGCTGATCGACGCGGGGTTGCTCGGGTTGATGGTGCCTCGGGCAGTCGGCGGCACCGAGCTCTCCCTGCCAGATATTGTCGACGTTTACGAAGAGGTATCACGCGCCGACGGTTCTACGGGCTGGTGCTACTTCGCCGCCGACTGCACAGCTGCATACTTCGGCGCTTACCTCGACGATGCCGGCGCCGAGACTGTGTTCGCGCACGGAGTTCCGCTGATGGCCGGGCAGTTCGCGCCGAACGGCACAGCTATCTCACGCGGTAACGAACTCGTTCTCAACGGTGACTATCAGTTCGGCAGCGGCATCGCCCATGCTGCCTGGGCAGGGGCAGGGGTACTGACGAACCCAGAAGAGGGGTCTGACTCCGAGTACCTCTTCGCCTGCTTCCCCGCCGCCGAAGCCGATCTGCACGGCAACTGGGACGTCTTGGGCCTCCGGGCGACGGCTAGCTATGACTACGGCCTGCGCGATGTGCACGTGCCGCGAAACCATGCCTTCAATTTCTTCCAGCCGACCGTCCATCGCGGCGGACCGCTCTACGCCCTCGGCGTTCTCCCCCTCACAGCTGCCGGCCATGCCGGTTGGGCCCTCGGCGTGACGCGCCGGGTGCTCGATGAGGTCGCTGCGATCGCCAGCTCTACCACGCGCCTCGGCGCCACATCCTCTCTTTCGACGAATGAGCGGTTCCTCTACGAATTCGGCGTGCTCGAGGGCCGCGTCCGTGCCGGTCGAGCCTGGGTACGGGAGGCGTGCACGTCCGCCGAGGCGGAGGCGGCTCGCGAGGGGGCGATTTCAGCGCTCACAGCAAGTGTTTTGCGCGAAGCATGCCGAAAGGTCAACCAAGACGGAGCCGACATCGCTCGCCAGGCCTATCTGTTGGCCGGCACTCGCGCCCTGCGAGACGGGCCCATCCAACAAGGCTTCCGCGACCTCCATGCCGGCAGTCAGCACTACTTCGCTAGCGCGGCTGCCGCCATTGAGTTGGCTACCAATCTACTGAAAAAGCTCGAGACCGGATGAGCCCGACTGGGTCTGTGGGCAAGGTGCGTAACCGGCAGAGCGGCGTGGGCAATCAGCGACTAGCCTTCGAGCTCAATTGAGCCCCGCTAGGAGCGCAGCAGTTCGGCGCTCGATCAAGCCGGCTCCCTGGGCCGATGACCATCTTCTGTCAAAGGCATGTTCTGTGGAGTGCGCCGATCTCGAGCCACGACTTCTGGTCACGATTCCGGCGGTAGGGGCCTGGTCGCGGCTCGGTCAATAGGGCTTTCTTGTGTGACCTCCGTCCACAAGGATGGTTTGGCCGGTAATGAAGCTGGCCTGGTGCGAACAAAGAAACAGGGCCAGGTCCGCGAGGTCGTCCATGCGGCCCTGACGTTTGATCATCTGGCCGTTGATGAGAATTTGTTGGATGTTCATCGCGGAGCGGGACGGATCGCTCCACCATTCGAGTGCCGACTCCGAGTCGACCAGCCCGGGGGCGATGCCGTTGACCCGAATTTCCTCGCCGGCGAATGCCTCAGCAAGTCCGACGGTCAGCGAGTTGAGCGCCAGCTTGGAGACGCCGTACGCGCCGCCCCCGCTGTACGCGGCCATAGAGGACATGTTGATGATGGCTCCGCCGCCGCGGGCAGCCATGGCGTCATGACAGGCGGCGGCGCAGGCGAGCGCACCCAGCACGTTGACGTCGAGGACGTCCCGCCAGTGTGGGAGGGCATCGAGCGTATAAGGCAGCTGAGCGTGGTCCAAGTGAAGACCGGCGTTGTTGATCAGCACATCGATCCCACCGAATCGCGCGACCGCGGCATCGGCCATCCGAGCCGCTGCATCAGCGTCACGCACATCGATCGGGAAGGACAGGCCGGTATGCCTTTCAGATTCGAGCTCGTGGACCAGTCGTTGTCCTGCCCCGGGATCGAGATCGGCGACGACGATGGACGCACCCTCTGCAGCGAACCGGTGAGCGAATCGGCGTCCGATGCCCGCTCCACCTCCTGTGATGACGACAACCTTGCCGCCGAACCGCAGTTCAGTCGCTGTCATTTTGTCTCTCCTGGTCTGATAGGTGGCGATGACTCGTCGAGGGTCGGGTCCTGCATTGTGGGACTACGTTCGGCCTTCAGGGCAAGTCCGCAGATTCGACGGCGACGGCAGCGGCCGGGGCGGAGACGCGCGATGCTGATCGCGTCGAGCAGGTCGAGGGTGGCCTGCGAGGCCACTCACGTCCACAAGGAGCCCACATGCCCGATACCGTTTTCCTGGCCGACCGAATGGAGGTCACCAGGCCCATCCCGGCGCCCCCCGCCGCGATCTTCGACATCCTGCGGAGTCCGGCAGGCCATGTGGCCATCGACGCCTCTGGGATGCTGCAGGACTACACCGGCGACCCGGCGGAGAAGGTGGGCGATACGTTCGTCATCCACATGGATCGCGAGTCGCTCAATGACGTCCCGCTTGGCAAGTACGACGTGACCGTGCACATCATCCTCTTTGAACGCGACAAGGAGATCGCGTGGGATCTCGGGCCGGATATTCCGGTCGCGCACTTCTATGGTTACCGCCTGGATTCCGGTGAGGATGGGGTCACCAATGTGACGTCTTACTACGACTGGTCGAAGGTGAGCGACGATTTCAGGGTGCGTTTCCCCATCGTGCCCGAGTCGGCCCTACGCGCCACGCTGGGAATCTTGGAGCGAACGGTCAGAAAGGGCCTTTGACCAGGCGGCCTGCGCGCCAAGGTCGGTTCCGCGAGGCCACGGCTGCTGCTGAGCCGGCCTATGAGGGAACCCTCTCGAGAGCGAACCGGTGTCTCAGCGAAGACGCCGTCAGAGGCAATTCGTAGTGTGCCAGCGTGGTCATCGACGAGATCCGTGTACCTGTTTGGGACAGAACGTCATGGCCCTTACGGTTCCGTCGATTCGGGCCCTTGGCGCAATCCGGAATCACCCGGCCGATCACGTTTTGGTTGGTGAGAATGGTTCCGGTGGGTCCACCCTCGTTGAGGCAATCGCAGAGGTATTCCGAATCGATGTGCGTCGCGGCCATGGCGGCCGGCAACGGGCCTCCCCTTGCGCCGGGAATCCTGGGTTCGCAGTTGCAACTCCTTCCGCCCATTGCCCACCGCAAGACAATCAAGAGCATTTCTTGCGCTCGGAAACGCGAAAGGGGGTCCTTGAGCTCATGAGCGACCGCGGTGGCTCGGGCCGTCTGCGCAACGCACTCTCCGATCCTCACCTCTCTGCGGGGAGCTGAGATCCTCGAACTGTCCGAGGAGGGGATTTCACCGAGGGCCTGGCGGGAACTCGGTCTCACCCGGCACTGGATCCAATTTCTCGAAGATCCTGACTCCTGTCTGAAGTACCTCACCGGAGGGTCCACCGAATCAGCGGAATGGAGGCCTTCTTCTGCCAAGGGCTGCGACCGGCTGGATCCCTCGCAGATCGCATACGAGATCAATCTCGTCCGGGCATTCCAGTCCAGCTGCCGTCTTGCACATACGCGCCGAGTGAAAACGGGCGGCTCTGATGTGTCCGTCAGTGACATCGTGCTTTGGGGTGGCCGGGCTCACGCGTGTGGTCCACGGGCGAGGGTGGAAGCAGGGAGGCGGTGCCTCGAACCCTCAGTCGGTGCTCAACAACGTCAAGCTCAGGACACAGACTGCCGAAGAGACGAAGCCACCCCGGCCCGATTACGCGGGCCGGGGTGGTCTCGCTACAGGCACGCACGTGCGGCGGGCATGGCGGCAACCCTCCGCGGGGTCCGGTTGGGAGACTCCTACGTGCCTGAAGTCAGTCTGGCAGGTGCAAAACGGTTTCGCCACCGAAGGGCGGACCGGGTCAGGCTCGCGACTCAGGCCCCTCGGTTTGTCCAGTTCGGCGAGTTCGGCGTTCAGGCGGCAGTCGCGAATCGGCGAAGGCGAGTGCGGGCCGTGCGCGGAAGGGAAGAGGGCTCTCGCTCCGTGACGCCAGTCAGGGGGGATCGGGATTGGTCACCGATACAGCTTCTCCAGATGGTTGGAGAGCACCCCGACTGATCCGTCGCTACCGAGCGTCATCATGAAATCGGGCCCGGCGTGGCCTTCCCTTGTCAAACATGTGATGTAGACGCACATGACGCCATTGGCGTAAGGAGAAACCGCCGTAACGGTCCCTGGGCCGACCGGCGCCCTGCCGGCAATGGGGAACCACCTCAGTGGTCGGCGGCAGACCCGGTTTGTCGGACCTCATGACAAGGTGGCGGAGCGGGGCTCGAAGGCCAGGCTCAGCGTGTCAGGCTGACGGTCGATCGGTTTCGCCACCTGGGCGATCTCCGGGCCGATCTGGGCCGCGATCACGTCCAGATAACCGAGGTCAAAGCCGTAGACGTGCGCGGCGTTCGCGCCGACCATCAGCGCCACCTCAGCCGGGTCCATGCCCGAGTAGGTGTTGGCCAGAGCCTCCCGCGTAAACGGGAACGTACCTTCCTCGTGGGGGAAGTCGCTGCCCCACATGATCCGGTCAACACCTATGAGCTCACGGTCGACGGCGTCTTCGCGGGTCATGAAACTCGCCCCGACCCAGCAATTGGTGCCCCAATACTCACTCGGCTTGCGGTTCAGGCGGAACGGGTCGATGAACGTGAGGGCGCCGATCCGTCCTTCGTCCTGTTTCGCCTGCATTGCGTCCATCGCCTTCAAGGTGCCAGGTATCCACTTCGAGCCGGCCTCGGCGACCACGAGCCTGAGTTCGGGGAAGCGGTCGAAGACGCCTGCCAGAACGAGCGACCACACGGGGCGATGAGAATAGAAGCTGGCTTCCAGAACGAAGAGGACCAACGTCGCTGGGAACCAGCCCTCGTTCGGTGACCCGCCACCGCCGTGGACGTTGACCACCACGCCTCGCTCCTCGCAGGCCCGCCACACCGGGTCGTATACCGGAGAGTGAATTGGGTCGATCCCGCTCCCCGGCGGGATGCCGGGAAGGAGCGCGCCCCCCTCAGGCCGTGGTCGGCGATCCAGTTGACGTCCTGTACTGCTTCTTCCACGTCGTTGAGGAGGATCTGGCCGATCCCGGCCCGGCGCCCCGGCACCTCGGCGCACCACTCAGCCAGCCACCGGTTGTGGGCCCGAAGACCGGCAAGGCGCATCTCGTACTCGGCCGCTGGCGGCGTGGGTGTCACGAGGCCGCTCGTCGGGAAGAAGGGCGGGATCGTATTCGGGTAGACGACCTCTCCCACGATACCGTCCGCCTCGAGCGCCGCTTGGCGCACGCCGCTGTCCCAGTTTCTGTTGGCGTCTGGCGCGGTGAGATCCCGGAAGGGGCTCTCGTACCCGTCGAGCCATCGATCGAACGCCTCGTGCCACCGCTCTTCGAGGTATGGGCGGTAGTCAGCGAGGTCCGCACCCGCATGACAATCCGACGAGATGACGGTGTACCGGTCCATCGCCTAGTCCTCCTTTTCGTTGTGCGGTGGCCCCGCCGAGAACTCGACCGCTGAGGCACTCACAAAGCTACCCCCTGTTCCCCGCTTTTTTCGTTGACGGATGCCAATGCCGAGGTCGAGGGTGAGGATGGGAGGCACAACCATCGTTTCCAGTTGCTTCGAGCGGGAGGATCGCACTCGATCCGTCTTGAACGCGTTGACCGTGAAGCCGAACAGGACCGTCACCTTTACGACGCGTCCAAACACTCGAGAGAAACCTCGGGTGACATAGACGAAGGAACCGCTCAGCGCAGCGTTCACCAATTCGACAACTGGGTGTCGCCCCATGACATCCGCCACGCCGTGCTGTCGAATGGGATCGGGTGCAGCGCCATGGCCGGAACCACCGAAAGGAGCCCCACCCGTCGGCGACGGCTCCACAGCGTCACCTCCCACCATCGATGCCGGCGTGACTGGCAGATGGACGACGTGGGCGCGCCTTATCCCTTGACGTACGACAGCTTTTCGGTGATCCGTCCGCCGATGACCTTGAACACATCAACGCCCCGCACATGGCCACCATCCCAGCTGTAGCGCCAACGCTGCACCACCCGGTCACCCGAACCGAACGTCTCTTCCGGCTCGAACTTCGACGAGGGGTCGTCGAAGATGGCTTGCCAGGCCTCGCGGATCTGCTGGTGCCCCACATGCCGGCTTCCGTCGGGTACCGGCCCGGTTGCGTCGAAGAGGCAGTCGTCGCTGAGGTACGAAATGGCTGCCTCGAGGTCGTGCGCACTCCAGGCCCCTCCGAACGCCTCGACCAGGGCGACAGCCTCCAGGCTCACGCGATCATCGTACGTTCGCCACCGAACCGAGTCATCAGATCGTGCGCCGTTGCGGATCGGTAACTCCGCTGTTACGGTAACGAGAGTGTTACCGAAGGCGGACCCGTTCGAGGCGTTGGGCGATGCCAACCGGCGTGAGATCCTGCGCCTGCTCCGTGAGAGCGATCTTGCCGTTGGTCAGCTCGCCGACGCCCTGCCCATCAGCCGGCCGGCCGTGTCCCGGCACCTGCGACTCCTCAAGGAGGCGGGCATGGTGGCCGAGCGGGCCGAGGGGACCCGTCGTATCTATCAGCTCCAACAGGAGGGTGCCGACGCGGTGCGGGTATACCTCGAGGCCGTGTGGGGCGCGGCGGCGAGATTCCGGATTGTGGCCGAGAACACCGAGCGAGCATGACTGACCCTTTTCGGATCAGCTTCGAGGTCGGCTGCGATGTGGACCACGCCTTCGCCACATGGACCGAGAGGACCGGTACTTGGTGGCCGGCGGACCACACCGTCAGCGGCGCACCCACCGCCGTCGTGCTCGAGGGCCGGGTTGGCGGGCGCATCGACGAACGGACGGCGCAAGGGAGGAGCACGACTGGCGCGTGGTCACGGTCTGGCGACCCCCAGCCCTGCTGGCGTACCGCTGGCATCTCGGCGTCGGGCAGCAATCGAGTGCCGATGTCGCGATGCGGACGGCATGGCAATAGCCATCCTCGGTGATGCCGCAATAGCACGGAGCGTTGACGATCGTGCCGAGCAAGTCGACCGAACGCAGATCGCAAGTATCACGCCGGACGCCGACGGACTCTGTCCATACGGGCTTGAGCGTCGGTTCGCGGGCTCCATCGCATGCTGCCCCCGCGATCCGCGCTCGCCCCTCGTCGCGCAAGCGGTGCTCGGATCCACACTCGTTACATGACTCTTTCAGGAGACCAGTTGCGCGCTCAAGAGCGCGGTAAGCGAACTGGGGATCCGGTTGATCGAACTTGAAAGCGGAATTGACCAAGACAACGCCGAAGCGCTTCGCTCGTGGGCCGAGGCTCGCAATCAGTTCAGTGTGGTTGACCCGGATCGTTGACCAATGAGAAACTCGTTTCTGCCAGCGATGGCGAGCAGAGGCTTCGACAAGGAGGCCGAGACGACGAGGCGGGAGATGACGGGACGGCGACCGGCCGTTGGTGAGCCGTCAGTTGCTCGATTCTGATGCCCACACGATTCTCACGCGGTGTCTGACGTCGGGCATGACTGAATCGACGACCGTATGGACCATCCGCGAGAGCTTTGGATGAGCATCTTCGTGGCGAAGTCCGGAGTGGATCATCACGAAGTACACGTCACCCCACCCCCTGTGCACGTCGACCTCGTCCACCAGTTTGAACCCATGGTCGGGCAGAACAGCGCTCAGGGCACCGGCGACGCGGTCAGCCAAAGGCTCGGGTGCGGATGTCATACCCTCAATACTGAGACCCGCGCGATCGCGGAGAAAGAGTGCCACAAGTCCCCACCGCGCGGAGTTTCGAGGAACGGGCAGCTAGGGCTTTTTTCGGCTCCCTCAACCGAGGGCCGCAACCCCTGCTCCGGGTCATTAGTCACAAGTTTGGCTCCCTGGCGCTCTCACGGCAACGGTTGACCACTCTGGCCAGAACGGTCGCTCGGTAATTCATTTGTGACGTGGCAAGGTCCGAGCGAAGCGCTCGGAAGGTGAGCCGGCGCGGGATTGGACGGACCACGCGGATTCACCGGCCGGGTTTGACGGCCGAACGCCGTGATCTGGTTCGGGCTTCGCAGGTGAGCCATGCCACGAATCGGCGACAGTTACCGCTGGTCAAGGATCTTGGCTAGCTGCCCGACGCTGAGCGGAGGGTGCGTCGGTGCGTCGTGGCCAGGGTGCAGGCCGTCCAACGCCAGCTCGAGGAAGCGCTGCGAAGGCGTCGAACCCGGCGCATCGCAAAGATCCGCAATCGATCGTACGGCCTTGAGCACGAGCACGACATCGGTCACCTCGACGTCGGGGCGGAGCGTCCCCGCTTCCTTGCTCCGCTCGACGATGTCGGCGAGCAGCGGAGCGAGCTGCTTGAGCCCGGTCCCGAGTTTCGATTCCCATGGCGGAGCGGAGGTCGTGGCCCTCCAGACGCTGGGCACGGCGATACAGCGCCGCATGAATTCGAAGACGGCCTCGCCCGGCGGCACGTCGGCCAGCACCTCTTTGGCGATCTCGAGATTGCGCTGTATCGCTGACGCCACGACCGCTCCGAAGAGGTCGGCCTTGGTCGGGAACCGGCGGTACAGCGTGCCCACGCCGACGTCGGCCCTCGTGGCGATGCCCTCCATGGAGGCCTCGTAACCCTGCTCGGCGAAGACCTCACGCGCCGCCGCCAGGATCCGGCCGAGGTTGACCTCGGCGTCACGCCGCAGCGGTCTCGGCTCCACTCCCCGGACGGGCTCCGGGCTCGAACCGACGATCGCCAGAAGGGGTGACACGACGGCCCTGCGACGGTTCACGCGAGGTCCTCGGGCCCGAAGGCGATCGCGCCGACGATCACCTCGGCCTCCGCTGTGAGCGCGGGGTGCGGTTCCCCCTGAACGACGGAAGGGGCCGTGCGACCGGGGATCGTCAGTGCGGCCAAGGCGGCCACGACGAGCGCCGCGCCGCTCGCGGCGAATGCCAATACGTAGCCGTGCTCCTTCGGATAGCCGTCGCGCAGCAGGCCGCTGATGATGAGACTGGTGGCGACTCCGCTGCCGAGGGCGGCACCGATGTTGCGGATGTTGGTGTTCATCCCCGTGGCCACGCCGGTCTGCTCGGCCGGCACGGCCTCGATGATCAGGTTCGCCATGCTGGCAAACCCGAGGGCGATCCCGATGCCGAGCAGCCCCGTCGCGGCGTACATCGACCACTGCTGGCTGTGGCTCAGCACCAGGACGAGGTAGCTCGATGCGGCGAACAGCGACCCGGTCACCAACACCATCTTCGAGCCGAGCGCAACCGAGAGCCGCCCGGTCATCGGCGCCACGATGACCATCGCAACGGCAAAGGGCAGGAGGTAAAGGCCCGACTGCGTGACCGAGGCGCCGAACCCGTAGCCGACCCGGTTCGGAGTCTCGGTGAACTGGGGCAATGCGATGAACATGGCGAACATCCCGAACCCGAAGAGGAGAGCGGTGAGGTTCGTGCTCCACACGGCCGGGATGCGCATCATCTTCATGTCGACCAGCGGCGATGCAGACCGGTTCTCACAGACCACCCAGAGAGCGAGCAGGACCACTGTGGCGGCCATCAGAGCGAGGACTGACGAGCTACCCCACCCCCACGTCGGTGCATAGGAGATGGCGAGGAGCCCCGTCACCAGCCAGCTTGACATCAAGAACGCACCGAGCCAGTTGATGCGGCCCGGTGCCCGCACTGGCGACTCGGGCACGAAGGCGAAAGTGGCGATGGTCGCAGTGACCGACATGATCAGCGGGATCCAAAAGAGCCAGTGGTAGTTCAGGTGCACCAGGATCGGGCCGGCCAGCACGATCCCAGCGCCGGCGCCCGCGCCGAGGATGGCCGACATGACACCGATGGCCCCGGCCACACGCTCGGCGGGGAATTCGTCGCGGATGATCCCGAAGGCGAGGGGGAACACCGCCCCGCCCGTGCCTTGGATGACGCGTCCGACGAGCATCACCGGCAGGGTCGTGGCCAGTGCACTGGTCAATGACCCGACAGAGAGGGCGACCAGGACGGCGACGATGATGCGCTCCTTGCCGACCATGTCGCCGATCCGGCCCAGGACCGGCGTGCAGACGGCGGCACTGAGCAGGTAGGCGGTCAACAGCCAGCTGGCCGCGCTCTCCGACGTGTGCAACGTGTGCTCCAACTGCGGAATGGCCGGGATGACCAAACACTGCAGCAGGCTGAAGGCCAAGGCTGCCGTGGCGAGGACCACGAAGGTGACCACGTAGTTGGTGTGCGTGCGAGCCATGGCCGGAACCACCCCAAGACGGAATGAGGGGTTCCGGTTATGGTAGCAAGGCGGAGTGGCCTGTTCCACATTCAATGTTTGCCGGGAACGTCACCTTGCGCTGCAGACACGTTGACGTCTCCGGCCCTGAGATTGCTGACAATCGCCGGACCGCGCGCCGACCGGCGGGGTGCGACCCCGACGTTCACCTTTTGTGGGCGGGTACTTGCAGCCGGAAATCGAGCCGATCGGCACGCGTTCGAATTCCTCGTCCAAGTCACTGGCCTCGCGTCGGAGCTCCCACAATTTGCCGGGTGATCGCGTTGTCCACTGCGGGCCAAATGCTCGGGGTGCCCAAGAACGCTCCGAACGGCTGGTCCGCCTGCCCAATGAGCTCCGACCCCCAGAGTCCCCATCGGGATCGTTCATCCTCGTCCTGTGCCCGCCGGAAGCGGTACAGGCTCAGGATGCGCGCCCTCGGCTCTCGAACCTGCACGGCGAGGGAATCGCAGCCGGCCGATATGAACATGTGTGCGGCGATGTGCCCCATCACGAGCCGGTGAGTGCCGACGATGCGGCGAAGGTCTTCCAGCGAACCGATGACGTGGCGCGTCTCGACGGGCACCCCGTCTACCAGCCGGTCCGTGCCGAAATGCTGCCGGTCGAAGTAGACGGGTCCCGTGTAGCTACCCTGAACGTGGGTCAACGCCGTGCGGAGTGCGGTCCCTCCACATTTGGGCAGATGGACGAGTCCTAAGCTTCGATGGGGTGTCCGGACACCAACGGACTCTACCTAGAACGCACCACGCCGAAGGGGCCATGAGCCCTTTACCTTCATCCGGATCCCCGAACGACGGAGAGCCGATTCGGTGGGCTAAGCACTCACGAGTGGCGGAACGCCGGCGGTCGGCGCGCTGGGCCACATGGGATCATGCATGGCCTTGGGCTCAGACTACGAGGAGCTGGAACGTGCATCGACGGGCCTGATCGAGAACCCGTCCGTCGCGACGCCGGGCCACTGGGAGGCCTCCCACGGAGGCATCTCCAACTTTGGTGGCGCTCACTTCTGCGGCTCGACGGGCGGCCAGCACCTCAATGTGCGGGTGGGACAGATTGCTTCGAGCGGATAGGTGTCGTTCTCCCCGGTCGAAGTTCCACGCACCCTCGGCGACCAGCTCGGTCCGCTTTTCGCCATCGCTTCGGCTTGAAACGCTCGCGCTGTCACCGCCGACGGAGACCTCTAGCCTCAGCCGGCATCTCGCCCGTCAGGCCTCCAGGGAACGCAGAGTGTGGATGGCAGGGGATCCATCGAAATGATCTCCCGCAGCAGTGATCACCTCGGCGATGTGCGGCGACGCCATGTGCGCGTCCAGATCTTCCTGCGACTCCCACTTCTCGATGGTGACGAATGTGCCAGGTGTCGACTCGGAGGCAAACAGGTCGTAGGACATGCAGCCGTGGTCGCGCCTGCTTGCGGCAACGAGCGCCTTCAGCGCCTGTTCGACGATCGCCTCCGATCCTGACTTGGCGGTGATCACGGCAACGACGTCGAGAGTGGACATAGGCCACCCTAACCCCGGAGGTTCAATTCCTCTCTCACCGCTCGCTCGACGGACGTCCCCTCGAAGAATCCCGGGTTCGTCCCCGCCCAGAGGCGCACCGGATTGGTGAAGGTGAAGTGACGAAAACCCTCGGAATCGAGCAGGCCCAGCTCGACCAGCTCCCACGCCTCCTCGAGCACCCTGCGGAAGTCCGGGACGTCCCAGTGGCCGATATCGCTGGCAAACAGGGCCGGGATACGCGCGCCGAGTGGGTTGAGCCGCTCGTCGAAGGCCACGGCCGCCATGGGGTCATCGGCCTCGCAGCCGAAGAAGTACTGGGAGCCGAACACGTCCTTGATGTCCTGGGGCGAGCTGAGGAGGGATTCCGCGAAATCATCGATGCTCGCCCCCTCCATCATTGGCTCGGACAGCAGGCCAAGACCCTCGCCGAGTCGGCTCAAGCGCTCCCGCACCGGGCCTTCTGCGAAGCGGTCGAAGAGCGAGGTCAGCATCTCGCGGTCAAGCTCGGCCGGGTCGTAGCGCGTCACGGCCTCGGCGTTGCGCTTCTCCCAGTGCCCGATCACGTCGCTGTAGAGGTTGCAGGCCCAGGCGGTGCCGCCTTCTTGGAAGGCGAAGCGGAGCTCGGGGAACCTCATTGGCACCCCTCCCATGAGGAGCGAGCGAGCAGTGAGCTCACCGGCGGCCGCGAAGTTCCCGATGTGGTTGTAGACGAAGTTGCTCGTCGACACTCGCGAGCCCCATCCCGAGCCGGTCGAATGGAACGTCGGGGAGATCCCGAGCTCGGCACACCGACGCCACAGCGGGTCGTAGTCGTAGAGAGACCCATGGCCGAGCCCATCCATCCAAATCGCCAATGGACCGCCCTCGCGAATCGGTCGGGGGATGGCACCACCCATCATGACCGCCCGAAGGCCGAGATCGACCACGGCGTGCTCGAGCTCGGCCAGCGCCTCCTCGGGGGTGAAGGTGGGGATGCACGCCACTGGGATCAGCCGGTCACCGTAGGGGGCGTACTGCTCGGCGAGGTAGGCATTGAACGCGGCCGCCATGGCTTGGCGCAGCTCTGCGTCGGCGATGTGGACGGGGATGAGGCCGTAGGTCGGGTACAAGACGGCGACGTCGAGGCCGAGCTCATCGAGCCGCTCGTAGAGCAGGCGCGGGAGCATTGCGGTTGCCCTGTCGAGGGTATTGCGGGTGGGGATGCCCCACCAGGGGGACTGGATGATGCCGTGGCGCCTGCGTACCTCGTCGCTCACTCCTTGCAGCGTCCGGCCGCTCTCGACGATGGTGTCGAAGCCCTTCGCCAGCGACTCGCCGGCCAGGTCGACCAGGAGGTCCCGAACGAGGGGGAGGAATTCGATCAGGTGTCCGTCGCTGTCGATGATCGGGTGGTCGAGCTGGGCACGGATGCGCCGAACCTCGTCGGTCGGTTGGTAGTCGGTTTTCGCCATGGTCCCTCCTCGACGCGGCGATCCTACGACGGGACGCCGGTCGCGGGGCCGATCATGAAGGCCGCGACGGAGTCGGCACTGCCCCAAGGGTCGGTGAGTCAGCCCCGCAGCGGTGCCGCCCGTCACGACGGCGGCGTTCACCTCGGTGCACTGAACATCACGGCCGTTGTCCCGAGACCGACACCGCCTTTCAGCGACCGGCCCCTGACTGCTACCGTCCCGCCTCGTGCGGACCGCGAGGGTAGCCCTTGTCATCATCGCGGTGTGCGCGTGCGCGGGTTGCTCGAGGGGATCGCAGAGCCAGACGAGCACGTCCACCAGTTCGAGCTCCGGCCCCGCGGTGAGCATGAGCGTCGTTTCGGTGAACCCGACGAGCCAGCTCTCGGAAATGGTGATGTGGGACGCGACGAACAAAACGGGGCAACCCCAGCTGGCCACCTGCGAAGTTCTCGTGCTGCACGGCTCGACACAGCTTGGCGACTACGGCCCCGTGCAGCTCGCCGTGGCCGCGGGTGCCACCGCCGAGGAGTTCAGCGAGGTCACCACCTTGGCGGGCAGCAGCGCCGGCGATACCGCCCAGATCGTCTGCCAGAAGGGGCTCACTCCCGCCGTTGGGTGATGCCCCCAACCGCGCAGACCATCTCGGAGACGTCCGCCCCGGTTGCTGGCACCCTCATCAGGCCGTGATCCCCGCAGGCCGTGATCCCCGCATGCCCTGATCCCCGCAGGCCCTGATCCCCTCAGTTGAGGCCAGGCTCGTGCCGATAGATCAGGGTGCACGACCTGCGCGCTCCGGCGGCCGTCGCCGACAGTCGGGCTCCCGTCTCGACGAAGTCGATCCTTGTCCCCGCCGTCTCATTGCGGCAGGAGCTCACGTTGCGCGTCCTGGTCCTGACGACGGTGGCCGCCGGGCTCTGGTTCTGGCTGTGGTGGCTCGCCTCGGGGCACGGCAGCTGGACGAGCCCGCTGAGCGCGATCAGCACCGTCCTGCTGGCGTGGGTCTTCCTCGTGCCCACCTACTTCTTGTTCTTCGCCTGCCGCATGACCCGGCCTGACTCCCGCATTCCACTACCCGCGGTCCGGGTGGCGATGATCGTCACGAAGGCCCCGTCCGAGCCCTGGGCCGTCGTGCGCACCACGCTCGAGGCGATGTTGGCCCAGGACTATCCCTCCCCCTACGACGTCTGGTTGGCCGATGAGAGACCGACGACGGAGACGCTTGCCTGGTGCGCGGCGCGACACGTGCGCGTGTGCACTCGTCTGGGCGCCGGGGACTACCAGCGCGCCACCTGGCCGAGGCGAGCCAAGTCGAAGGAGGGCAACCTCGCGTACTTCTACGACACCGTCGGCTACCGCGACTACGACGTCGTGGTCCAGCTGGACTGTGACCACGTTCCGGACTGGTCGTACCTGACTGCCATGGTGCGTCCGTTCGCCGCACCACAGGTCGGGTACACCTGTGCGCCGAGCATCTGCGACGCCAACGCCGAGATGGGATGGACGGTCCGGGGTCGCCTGTACCGCGAGGCGACGTTGCACGGACCTATGCAGGCAGGCGCCAACGACGGCTATGCCCCCGTGTGCATCGGCTCGCACTACGCAGTTCGCACGGCCGCACTCCAGAGCGTCGGAGGCCTCGGCCCCGAGCTGGCTGAGGACTACAGCACGACGTTGTGGCTCCAGTCTGGGGGCTGGGACGGCGTGTTCGTGCTCGACGCTGAGGCGCACGGGGCAGGGCCGGTCAGTGTCGACGAGCTGCTGACGCAAGAGTCCCAATGGGCCCGCAGCCTGGGGACACTCCTGACCAAGTGGCTCCCGGGCCGGGTGCGCGGCGTGCCATGGCGGGGTCGGGTACGCATGGGGTTCTCTCTCTTCTTCTATCTGGTCATGGGCGTCATGCTCACGGTGGCCTCGGTGCTCCCGGTCATGGGGGTCCTCCTCGGGCGGTCATGGGGCCACACCACCTTGCTGGACTTCTACGCGCACATGTGGGCGTATTCGCTCCTGGTGCTCGGCACCGCGATCTACGTGCGACACCTCCGCGTCTTCCGGCCTCGCGATGCCAAGCTCTGGTCCTGGGAGGCGATCCTCTTTCAGCTGGTGCGGTGGCCCTGGACGTTCGGGTGCTTCCTGCAGGGCATGTACTTCGGATGGCGCTCCCACACGAAGGCCTTCAAGGTGACCCCGAAGGGCCCCAGCACGGAGAGCATGTTGAGTGGGCGCTGGCTGCTGCCCATGTTCGTGCTCGGAGCCGTACCCGCCTGGGTCGTGATCCTCACGTCCCCGAGGGACCTCGTGCTGGGCCCGGCGCTCCTGTGCATCGTCGAGTGCGCCACCTACCTGCTCGCGATGCTGACGATCATGGCGCTGCATCTGGCGCGGAACTATCGCTTGGGCGGCGGGCCGCTGGCGCCCAGCATCATCCGCACGCGGACGCGCTACAGCGTGACCTTTGGCGTCACGGTCCTGTTCCTGGCTGCCCTGGTGACACTCACCGAACTTGTCCTGCGCATCGCGCACGGACTGGTGTAAAGGCGTCGTCGATCCGCCGACGTCGAAGTCGACGCGCGACGCACGGCTCAGGTGTCGACCGGGATCCCTGGGTCCGGGGCAGGCACGAGCGCCGGCGCGGGCCTCGTCCGGTGTCGCCTCGCCAGACCCATCAGAAGGAGGCCGCTCATGACGAGCAGGCCGCCGACGAACCCTTCGAGAGCCAGATGTGGCGCACCGGTGAAGGCCAGCGCACTTGCCGCGGTCGAGACGCCGGCGCCGGGGCTCGCCACCTGGCTCGCGCCCAAACCGACGACCGCTGCCGTCGAGGAGCCCGCAGTGACCACCGACACCGTCATGTGTTCCGCCTCCTTCGCCAGGGCGCGTGTCGCGATGGACACGTCGTTCGAGAGCGCGCACGTGTGCCACGTGCGATTCGCCAAGAACCGCCTTGCTGATTCGTCCGCCAAAGTCCCAATGCGTGGGGATGGAGTTGCTTTCGTCCCAATCCCGTGCGCTGGTGTACTCGCAATGTATGGCAGCGAGCCACCGGCGGCTACCGCCGAAAGTAACGATCCAGCCCGAACGGTCCCGAAAGTGACGTTCGGATCTATTGGGAAACGGCCGCGGCGCCGGCGCGCTTCACAACGAACCAACAACCGGTGACCGCGGGATGCTGGAGGTCAGTGCGAGGCCCGTTGCGTGGTCCGCTTGGACGGCAGGATCAAGATCAGGATCAAAGCCAGGAAGAAGAAGAAGAAGGCCAAAATCACCCAACCCACCGGATGACGACCTTTGCGCTTGGCGATGTTGTAGATCCACACCATGACCGCGACCCAAAGGATGAAGTAGATCACCGAGGAAGGCGTATCCGGTGGCGCTGGCGAGCAGCGCGGGAACGAGTGACACGTTGAACTCCTTGTCTTCTCGGGCCAAGCCATGCTGGTCACCGAGAGGGTCTGAGCGTGCTTCGAGCTGCCATGCTGCCACGCCACCCGAAGGGCCGCCGATTCGGAGCCATGTGCAGCCCCTTGCCGCGTCGACGACTCGCAGCGGGCGTCGGCACGTGACCCCGGGACACGAATTCGACCTCTAGCAGGGAAGCCGAGGGGGGACACGGACCCACCCGGCGGAGCGGCGCTGAAGGCCGGCGGACCGGCCGGCCGTCTCGCGGGCATGGTGGCCGGCGTCGCGCCACAATGAGTCATGACCACCAACGGGTGGCGTGTCCTCTCGTTGGACCACCGGGATCCGGTGGCCCCGCTGGAGGCGTTCGTCGAGCTGATCGACCTCGCGGGTACCTCGGTCGCGGTCCCCTATGGCCGCAGCGACGTCGTCGAAGCTCTCAATGAGCATCAACCGGCCGCGGTGGCCATCACCTCGGGGAGCGGAGGCACCTTCCTCGTCGGGGCAGCAGTGGCTCGGGCGGCTGGACACGACGCCTATCTGTTGGCCTTCGCTCTGCATCCCGGTTGGCGTCACAAGGGAATCGGCTCCGCGTTGCTGCGCGAACTGGACCAACTGGTCATACACGCCGGCGCGGACCGGCTCCTTGCGTTGGTGCAGCCGGACCAGGTGGCCGAGCTGGCCTTTACCCATCAAGGATTTTGTCGCACTGACGGCTTGCGCCTGTACACACGGGCCGCCTCCATGGTCCCCGAGGAGCTCGCCGTGGTCGAGCGATACGGCGGCCAGTTCCCACCCGCTGGCTTGTGGGACGCGATGAAGGGATTCTCGACGACGAAGCAACTGCTCGAGCGACGCATCGTGGCGCCGTTGTCGCATCCCGAGCTCGCCGATCACATAGGGCTTCGTGAGCCCAGTGCCGTCATGCTCTTCGGACCGCCAGGAACCGGGAAGACCACCTTCGTCCGGGCCATCGCCTCACGGCTGTCGTGGGCCTTCGTCGAGCTTCACCCCTCGCTCCTCGGCCAAGGATCGCAGGCCGCCGCGTCGTTGCGGGAGGCACTCACCGAGCTGCGCGGGATCGAACGACTGGTGTGTTTCATCGACGAGGCCGATGAGATCGCCTCGGTCCGTGCCCACCGGCCCGATAATCAGCCGGTTGTCAACGAGCTCCTCAAGGGCATTCCGACCTTTCGCACGCGGCCGGGTCGCCTCATCGTCATGGCAACCAATTCGATCGCGGCCATTGACCCGGCCATGCTTCGTCCCGGACGGTTCGACCTGATCATTCCGGTGGGCGCACCGGACTCCGCGGGACGCGCCGAGCTCGCAGCTGAGTTCCTGCCCGCCTGCGACCCCAACGTGGTGGCCGGGATGACCCAGGGCTTCACGCCTGCCGACTTCGCCCTGGCCGCCCAGCGCGCGGCTCAGTTGGCCTTCGACCGTGCCTTGGAGGGTGGTGAGGACGCGGTGAACGAAGCGGACTGCCTGACCTCGGTGAAGGCCACACGGCCTTCGGTCAGCCCCGAGACGACCGCCGCCTTCGACCTCGAGGCCGAGACGTACGCCCGCCTGTGACGGAGAGGACTCGGACCACGCCGGCCCGTTGATCTCCAAAATTGGCGGATGAGCTGCCAAAGCGTGCACAACGCTTGGTCGACACCACAATTTCCGGCTCAGGCTGTCAAGTCGCTCGGCGAACCGACCGACACGTGACTCCACAAGCGGAATCCTTCAAAGGCGGTCCTCGATGTCACTGTTCATCATCAGCATCCCGCTCATGCTCGTCGCGATCGGGATTGCGGTCGTCCCCTTGATCGCCATGTCGAAGAAGGAAGTACGCCACCTCATGCAGGAAGCCGAACGGCGTCTCGAGGAGCACCACCTCGTCCAGCAGGCGCGCCACCATCAACAGCACGCTTCGGCGTCGGTCCCCCCGCAGGGAGCCGTACCCGCTCCGGCCCGCCGGGACCAGGAGCGCCATGGGCATCCACCGGTTCTCGTCGAGACCACCTGACCAGCAGCACCCCTAGGCCCTCCGGCGTGCGGTTCGCCGCTCTCGCCCGTCACCGCAGCGACCGAGCGTCACTGCTCCATGGACGAGTGCTGGTTGCGGATCGCGTGGTCCACGGTGTCGATCCAGTGCCGGGGCGTCCAGCGATCGACCTCGGGACGGTCCGCCATCTGCAGTTCGAGCGGGATCAGGATGGCCGACTGCATGTCGGCGAGCGTGAACGCCGCGTCCGTGAGGTCGAGCACCCGGTGTGCCAGGTAGGAGCGGGCGAATCGCCAGCTGCGGGTGATATGGCGCGGCTTGGGCGGACGCGCCGCGCTCTCGGCGACCATGCCTTCGCTGCCGTGGGCTAGAAGGTTCGTCCAGGCCCAGACCGGTACGACCACGCCCCTCTCCTCCCAGAACTCGGCCAGGGTGCCCTGGAGGAACGCTTCGCACTCCAGGGCCACGGTGTCACCCGTCTGGTGCTCCGGCTTGTGCATCTCCACGCTCCTCGGCATCCACCGGCTCCGCACCCCGGGCGCAGCCAGCTCTGGCAGCAATTGTCCAGAGCCGGTGGCCCGGCCCCTAGAGGCGAAGGTCCCACCGTGGAAGGTCCGTCGTGGTTCTGACCGTCACGCTCGCAGCGTCTTGACGAGGGCCGTGATGGCCGGTGTGTTGCACACGCTGGTGGGCTGGTCGCCCGTGACGGTGCAGATGGCGGCCGCGATGTAATTCGCCGTCCCGTCCACTGCCTGTGCCACCGGGCTCGAGGGGTCGTTCAACTGAGCCGCGATCTGGGACCGCGACAGGCCCTGCAACAGCTGGGGCGAGTAGCTGGCGCCGACGATGACGTACTTGTTCCCGATGTCGAAGAACGGGATGCTCCCCTGAGCGTCGTACGAGCTGAGCAGCGCGCTCTCGGCCGTCGTCGGTGCCTGCAGGACCTGGTACGCGCCACCCACTTGTTGGTTCGTCGCCTCCTCGACCGCCTGGAAGTCCACATACGGGCTGGAGTAGCTCGAACCATAGAACGACAGGGTCTGGGTGTTCGGGTAGACGTCGGCACTCGACGAATGTGTCCCCGAGAGGTGGGAGAACGTCCCGAAGCGCGACAGCGCGACGGCCAGGGCCCAGCGCTCGGCCGCACAGTACGGGCAGTACTCGGCGCCGACGTAGGTGATCTCGGGCTTCCCATCGGCTCCCCGCAGGATGGATCCGCTCCCGCCCACGCTGCTGGGCGGAACCACCGCCCCCCCGCTGCCCACTGCGTCGAGCGTGGCCGGCGACACCGACAGCGCCGCGAGCACGTTCGGAGAGAGCGGCGAGGTACCGGGATCCGAGGCGGCGGCCGCCGAACCGCCCGCCGTGAGGTGCGACACCGACGCGGCCGACGGGCTGGAACCTCCGGCGGCCTTGATCACGATCATCGTGGCGATGACGGCCAGCACCAGTCCCACCGGCACGAGTGCCGCCATCAGGGGGTGCCGGGTGCGGAACCCGGCCCCTTTGGACGAGCCGGACGGGCGGCCGGCCGATTGGCGCTGGTTGGATGAATGCTTCTTGCTGTTCCGCGCCGATAGCGTCGGCCCGGCGTTGGATTTCGACATGATCTTCTCCTGAATTGGCCCGAGCGGCGGGAATCGTGCGCGCTCGGAAACTCGATGCGGAGGCCCCAGGGACCTCCCTGGCTGATGAAGAGGCGCGGCCACGACCGCTCAGTGAGGGCGGTTGGCGCGCCGAAAGCGCAGTCTCGAGTTAGGAGAACCGAGGCGGGTGGAAGAGCGGGTCACGCGAGCCCGCGGGCAAGACCTCGACCTGGCGACGGTGACGCCGGACGACGGCGATGCCGCCGGCGGCGACGGCGATCCCGGCCAAGACGGCGGCCAGGGCGGCCGTCGGTGTCGGCGCTGCGGGTGCCGGACTGCCCTTGCCGCACGTGACGTCCATGCAGCTCGAGGGGACGGAAGCCGGAGACTGGGCGATCTGCACCATCTCGGTGGCGGCGGTCCCGGCGCCCGAAATCATGCCGTGGGGCATGAAACCTCCCACGACCGCGGCGGCGATGATCGCCACCAGAGCAAAACGCCACCTCACGCGCATGACGAACACCTTAGGGGCCTCGGGTAAAGACGACATAAGAATCAGGTGTCAGTCTCCCTGCGCCCACGCCGAGATCACGCAACCGTGGGCTGACCGGTAGAGCGCGCTACCCGTCGCCGTCCGATTCGGCGTCGGGGCGCACGACACGAAGCGGGCGCCCTGTCTCGACGGGGACCTTCTCGAGGCGTGACACGACCCGGCGGTGCCCGATCGTGTACCAGGTCACGAAGCCGGCCAGGAACAGCGCGGCAAACCCGGCGATCAGCGTGACCTCTGCCATCTCCATCATCTCCTGTCTGCGTCCGACGCCGCCGACCGGCCCGGCCGGACGTCCGCCTCCCGGCGACCCTGACACCTGCGTCGTCAGTGTGAAGGTTCTCCACGGCCGCCACTAGGGACGAAGGTCCCGGCGTCCGAGCGGGCCCGGTCCCCGCCCGGACAGGGCCGCGGGCCCGACCGCGCCCGATCGCTTCGGCCTACGCCGTGCCGGAGCCGGCCACCGGCGCCGACACCCTGCGGGCCCAGGCGGCGACCAGTTGCAGCAGGCCCAGGTACACGGCCAGCACGATGACGATCACCAAGAGGCTCCACCCGGTCAGGTTCCCGCCGAAGACGAGGAACAGCCCGGCCACGACCACGCCGAGGATGCGCAGACCGTTCAGGTGCTCGAGGATCCAACCCCCCGAACGGCGGGCCCGGTCCGAACCGGCGGCGGCCTGCCCCGCGCCGGCCGTCAGCTCGTGCGCCTGGGCGGCCACCCACCGGCCGCCCTTGGCACAGGTCGAGCGGATCCACACGGCGAAGCGGGCCGGCCCGGCCAGCCAGGCACCGAGGGCGAAGAGCACCGACACGAGCAGCGCCCAGCGCAGGTCGGTCTTGAGGAAGCGGAGCAGCGTGTCCCAGACGGCGCCGGCGACATCCCGGTTGAAGCTGTGGCCGGCCTGGTTGATGAACGTGATCCGCCCCAGGGACAGTCCGGCCAGCAGCAACAAGGTGACGAGCGCCACCCCGACGGCCACCCGGACCAGGGTCTTGCGGTGGTCGACCGCGATGACGATGGCGAGGATCCCGAGCACGAGGGCGATGACCGGGATGGCCCACTTCAGCGTCACGATCAGGTTGAACGCCGCCGTGAACTTGGAGACCTGCGCCTTCGACACGATGGTGACGCCGAGACCGCTCCCTTTGGTGAGGATCGGCTTGAGCGGGTTGAACAGCGTCACACCGCGCGCGTTGGCCTCGTCGATGAGGTTGTTGATCGCCGGCGTCGCGTTGACGACGATGCCACCGCCCTTCTCTAGCTTCTCCGTGAGCGGCGTCTGCTTGCCGGTCAGGACGTCGATGACCGCATCGTGGGTGTGGCGGTTCAACGTGTCCCACAGTTGTCCGAACTTGGGGCTCTGGAAGACCTTGAGCGCGAGGCCGTAGACGTAGCTGTGCACCTCGCTCACGATCGGCGTCACGATCGGCTTGGCCGCCTTCGGCAGCGCCGCCGTCACCTTGTCCTGGACGATGTGGGTCGAGAAGAGCTCGTCGGTTGCCTTGGTGGCGAGATGGTCGACGATGACGGGATTCCGCGCCAAGGGGGCCATGGTGGCGACGTACTGGTCCGTGTCGGTCACGGTGCGTATGGCCCAGAGGGAGATCACCGAGACCGGAATCAGGAGCGACGCGAGGACGATCAGGACCCAGGCGATGATCCCGCGTGTCCGACGGGCGCGCGGCTTCTTCTTCGGAACGTCCGGTTGGTCCGGCTCGCCCGATTCGGCCGCGGCCGAGCCGCTGGGTCCCTCTTCGGGGTCCATGTCGCTCATTTGGTCACGCTCACTCCCCTATGCCTAGTGCCAAAGGGCCCTAGTGCGCACGGACCGCCACGGTGTAGCACAATTGCCCCATGGATCGGTCTGGGAAGAGGTCAGGGAATCCGCGGGTCATCGTGCTGAGCGCCTTCTCGGCGTTCCTCGCGCCGCTCGTCTTCGTGAGCATCATCGTGATGCGCAAGGCCGAGCGACGCTTGAGCGTGCACTGGCGCCTGTGGAGCAGGCGGCTGCAGCACGAGATCGCCCGCTGGAGCTGACTCCTCCCTCGTCCGCTGCCCCGTCGTGCTGACCGGGTTGGCCCACACCGCCATCTGCGTCCCCGATGCACGTGCCGCCGCCCGCTGGTACTCCGACGTCCTCGGACTCCGGTTGCTCTCTCCTCCCTATCGGATGGAGGGCGTCCAGATCGAGCGGGATATGCGGGAGCTCGTTCCGTCGCCCGTCGTCGTCACGGCCGCCATCGTGGGCTTCGCGGCGGACGACCGCGTCATCGAGCTGATCGAGTATCCGGCGGCCGGCGTCGACCCACCCGGGCCGGGTGGGCCTTCCGTAACCAAAGTCGGCATGACACACATCGGCCTGCTCTGCGACGACATCGTCGCCACCAGAACCGAGCTCGAGCGCCGAGGCGTCGAGTTCCTCACCGCGGGCGTCGCCGACGTGGCGGGGCTGCGGACGACCTGGTGCCACGATCCGTGGGGAACGGTGATCATCCTCCTCGAGAAGAGCGAGGACGCCCGGCCCTATTGGGGTCAGATGCAGCCGGAGGGCCGCTGAAACCACGAGCGGGCGGTGCCCGGGCGGGCGTGAAACGAGCGTCCGTACAGCGGGATCGAGCGTCATTGAGCACAAAAAGGCGTATTTCGGCCCCCAAGGATGTGCATTGCAGGGCGCGCGTCGGCAACAATGGGCGCCATGAACAAGCGAGAACTAGCAAAAGCCGTCGCGGTCCAAGCAGACGTCGAGTTGAAGACCGTCATCGGTGTCATCGACGGGTTCACCGAAGTCGTGACCGCCGTCGTTGCCAAGGGCGAGCCGATCTCCATTCCGGGCTTTGCCAAGTTCGTCAAAGTGGATCGACCGGCGCGCATGGGCCGCAACCCCGCGACGGGTGAGGCCATCCGCATCAAGGCGTCGAAGAAGGCCCGGATCACGCCCGTGAAGGCGTTCAAGGACGCCGTCCTCGCCCCCGCCAAGGCACCCAAGCTGAAGAAGGGCGCCTTCCCGACCGAAGAGGCGGCTGTCGCGGCCGCC
Organism: uncultured Acidimicrobiaceae bacterium; assembly: GCA_963789235.1. Classification (GTDB taxonomy): domain Bacteria; phylum Actinomycetota; class Acidimicrobiia; order Acidimicrobiales; family RAAP-2; genus Bog-473. Next base: position 35,300 of record CAWBJX010000005.1, read on the forward strand.
GGCAAGTCCGCCGCGCCGGCAGCCGCGAAGGCTCCCGCCCGGACGGCGGCACGCAAGGCGCCCGCCAAGAAGGCCACCACCGCACGCAAGGCGCCAGCCAAGAAGGCCACCACCGCACGCAAGGCGCCCGCCAAGAAGGCCGCAAAGAGGTAGCGCGCACGCCAGGCGCCGAACCACTGGCCAACCGGCCGCTCTCGCAGCCACATCGCGATCGTTTGTCGGCGAGCGACCCGGCGTATCCTCAGATCCTCCGTGCGCATGACGACGCCCAGCGCGCCGGGGCGGACACGTATCTCGATCCGTGCTCGGGACTGGTGGTGCTGACCGCCGGCTATCTCGCCGGCCGCGGGTTCTGCTGCGAGTCGGGGTGTCGGCACTGCCCGTTCATCAGCTGAGTCCCAGCAAGGGGCCAGACCTGCCCCGTATGCTCGAAGATGCCGCACTCGGCGCACACGGAACGGTCACGGCATGAGCGACACCGCACAGGGTCCCGGATGGTGGTTGGCCTCTGACGGCAAGTGGTACCCGCCCGAGCTGTGGACGGGGCCGCCCGACGCCGGACCGGCCGGGATGTCGCCGGCGCAGCCTTCGTCGCCGGCCTCCCCGGGGCCGCCCAGCGTGTACGGCGCCGCGTACCCCACCTCCGGCTACGCGCAGTATCCGCACTATGGCGGCGGCGCTGCGACCACGCCGAAGACGAACGGACTCGCCGTCGCGTCGTTGATCTGCTCGTGTGCCGGCCTGTTCTTCCTGCCGATCTTCCCCGGCATCATCCTCGGTTTCGTCGCCCACGCCCAGATCAAGCGGTCCAACGGGATGCAGCGCGGCGACGGGCTCGCCATCGCGGGCATCATCGTCGGGTTCGGCTGGCTGGTGCTGATCTCCCTGGGGCTGGTCCTCAACGCCACGAACTCCACCAACAGCGGCGTCATCTCGGCCCTGACCGTCGTCCTCGTCGGCCCGGCCGGCCTCGTCAACTAGGAGCGTCACCATGCAAGGTCTCCTCTACGGGGTTCGACCCGAGGCGTGGGCCCCGCCCGAAGGGTCCAACCACCTCATGGTCGGGCTCTCGCGGACGCCGATGCGCCTCCAGGAGCTCGACCGGCCGACCCCGATCAGGGACGACTGGGCCGTCGCCAGGACCCGCCTCACGGGCATCTGCGGCTCCGACGCCAAGATGGTCTTCATGGACTTCGGCGACGACTTCGGTGACAGCGCGCTGAACGGGTACTTCTCCTTCCCGACCGTGTTCGGACACGAGGTCGTCGCCGACGTCGTGGAGGTCGGCCGGGCGGTGACCACCCTCGAGGTGGGCCAACGGGTCGTGCTCAACCCCTGGCTGTCCTGCGGCCCGCGCGGCATCGACCCGCCCTGCCCGTCGTGTCAGGACGGCGACTACAGCCTGTGCTGGCACTTCACCGAGGGCCCTATCGCTCCGGGCATCCATACGGGGACCTCCAAGGACGCGCCCGGTGGCTTCGCCGAGTACCTGCCGGCGCACGAGTCCATGCTGATCCCGGTGCCCGAGGGCCTGAGCGACGAGGTGGCGGTCATCGGCGACCCCTTTGCCGTCTCGCTCCACTCGGTCACCCGCCACCCACCTCCGGCCGGCGGCAAGGTCCTGGTCTACGGGGGAGGCGCGCTCGGCAGCACCGCGACCGCCATCATCCGCGCCCTGTACCCCGGCGTCGACGTCATGGTCGTCGCCCGCTGGCCGGCCCAGGCCGCGCTGGCCCGCAGGCTCGGGGCGACCGTCGTCGATCCCTTCCCGGTCGAGCAGCTCCTCGAGGAGGCCGCCGCCTGGTCCGGCGGGGTCTTGCAGAAGTTCGAGGGCAGCGCCCTGCCGATGGCGCACCCCGGCGGCTTCGACGTCGTGTACGACACGGTGGGGACGGCGCAGACCGCCGAGATCGGCGTCCGCCTGCTCAGGGCGCGCGGCACCATGGTGAAGAGCGGGGTGCACGCACCGGAGCGCTGGGAGTGGTCGCCGCTGTACTTCAAGGAGATCTCCTGGGTGGGGTCCAACGCCTTCGGGGTCGAAGAGGTGGACGGCGTGCGCATGCACGGCATCGCGCACTACCTGCGCCTGGCCGACGAGGGCCGGGTCGACATGACCGGGATGCTCACCCACACCTTCCGCCTCGATCAGTGGCGCGATGCCTTCACCGTGCTGGCGAACCAGGAGGAGAGCGGCGCCATCAAGGTTGCCTTCGACTTCCGCTGAGACCGGATAGCGAGGACGGCGCCCCGGTTGCGGCGGCGCGGTCCGGCGGTGCGGCGTCTCCACATGACGCGGGGGCGCCGCGGGGGTAGCGTCGTGTGGTGGCGGGACCCGCCACACTGCACTCGGACATGACCCAAGGGGGCCGCATGACCACCAGCCCGTCGATCGCCGATTCGGACCTCGCCTTCGAGCCGAAATGGGGCATCGAGTCGCCGTCGACGACCATGTTCGACTTCGACTACGGCGGCGGCCGGGACCAGCTCCTGCGGCTCTACGACAAGGGGACCCGGCGCCAGTGGATCGGCAGCGACCGGCTGGACTGGAGCCAGGAGGTCGACCTGAGCGACCCGGTCGGGATGCCCGACGAGATGAACCCGCATCTTCGGCACCGACTGGTGGGACGAAGATGTCCGACGAGCGCAAGGGCGAGCTGCGGCGTCACGTCGAGGCCTGGCGCTTCAGCCAGTTCATGCACGGCGAGCAGGGTGCGCTGATCTGCACGGCCAAGATCGTCCAGACCGTGCCCGACATCGACTCCAAGTTCTACGCCGCCACCCAGGTGATCGACGAGGCGCGCCACGTCGAGGTGTACAGCCGGTACCTGCACGAGAAGGTCCAGCTGGTGTACCCGCTCAACAAGTACCTCAAGGCGCTGCTCGACGACGTCATCGCCGACAGCCGGTGGGACATGACGTATCTCGGCATGCAGGTGCTCATCGAGGGGCTGGCGCTGGCGGCGTTCGGCGTGATCCGCAACAACGCGCAGGAGCCGCTGGCCAAAGCCCTGAACGCCTACGTCATGCAGGACGAGGCTCGCCACGTCATGTTCGGGCGTCTCGCCCTGCGCGACTACTACCCGCAGCTCACCCAGGCCGAACGCGACGACCGCGAGGCGTTCTGCATCGAGGCCTGCTACCTGATGCGAGACCGGTTCTTGGGCGAGGAGATCTGGGAGCGCCTGGAGCTGCCCGACGAGATCGGCACCTACGTGGAGAACAGCGAGACGCTGCGGGTGTTCCGCAGCTTCTTGTTCATGAGGATCGTGCCCATCCTGCGTGACATCGGCCTGTGGGGGCCCAAGCTGCGCTCGGCCTTCGAGGAGATGGGCGTGATCGGCTTCGCCGACACGGACATCGACGCCGAGATGGCGGACGACGAGAAGGCGGCCGAGGGGTACGACGAGGCCCGTGACGCCCGCCTGGCCCATGTGAAGGCGGTGGCCGAGCAGGCTTGAGCCGGCTCTTGCCGGCCGTATGACGCGTCTGGACGATCCCGGTCCCGATGCCTCAGGGACCGTCGCCCTCGGCGTCGGCACCGGCCTGGATCTGCTGCATCGGCTGGTTGGTGTCGAGGTAGTCGCGCCACGACGTGACCTTCCCGTCGGCGTCCACGTCGACCACGGTCGCCCCCTCCATGGTGATCGGTATGCCGGGGCCGTCGCCCGTCGTGAACGTGCCCGTGCCGGTCCACTCGAACACGGCCCAGTCCGCCCCGCCCCTGATCCGGTCCACCCGCTGCGACCAGTCGGGGAAGATGGCGTCGGTGTCGCGGGCCACCTTGTGCACGTCGGTGGTCCACGGCGTGACGGGGTCGCAGAACTCGCCACCGGCCGCGAAGAGGGCGGCGAACTCGTCGGGACCCTCGAGCGACTCGAAGGCACGGGCCCAGGCGCCCCAGTCCCGCTCGGCGCTCACCGACGCCGACCCCGGCCGCCGCCGTCGCCGCCCCCACGCAGGCTCTCCGCCTCGAAGGTGACGACCGCGTCGTCGAGCGGGAGGACGAGCTCGGGCCGCACGAACTGGTGCGACTCGGCCAACAAGCGGACGGCCGTCCCCCACGCCGTGAACCCCACGGCATGGCGGGCGAAGCTCATCGGTCCCTCGGTGACCTTGACCTCGACCACCCCCTGGCCTCCGGCGGACAGCGCCGAGCGCTGCATCTTCTCCATGGCCGACTCGCGGGCGGCGTACATCGCCTGCGTGTAGTTGGTCAGCTCGACGTTCTGCGTCTTCTGTTTCATCGCGGTGCCGGCGGAGCGCCGCGGGGCGTACACGAAGCTGGCACCGAAGGCGAGGCCGACGGGCATCCATCCCGCACGTTGCAGCAGCGTGAAGTCACGGGCAGAGAGATCCGAGACGAACGGCATGGCCTGGGCGGCGTCGGCGCCCCGAGCGTCCTTGCCGTCGACGGGGCGCACCGCCGTCCCCACCAGCTCGACGTCGATGTGGTGCGTCCGCACCCCGACCTCGACCCGCACGCCGACCACGCCGTGCCCGTGCACCTTGCCGCACTCGCTGCGCAGCGACCGCGACGCCTGGTCGACGGCGGCGTCGTGGGCGTCCGAGGCGAGCGCGATCGCGCCGCTCCCCCAGTTCCACACCCCGACGGGGACCGACACCACCGCCACCCCGCAGACGAGGTCGAGGGGTTCCCATCCCGCGGCGTGGAAGAGGAGGGCCTCGTCGACCGAGAGGTCGGAGGTGATGCCGCGTGCCTTGGAGGGAGGGACCGGGGTCGCCAGCGCCTCGGCACCGCGGAGCATCTCGGCGCGGACGTCGGGGGTGGCTCCGGGAGCGGTCCCGGCGCTCATGCGAGCCGAACCGTCGGCCTCGGCAGGGGCACCGGGTCGAAGTCCTTGAAGCGCCGGATCCGATTGCCCCGCAGCGTGCAGTCGATGACCTCGTCGCCCTGGGAGAGCTCCCGGGTCACGACGTCGATGATCGCGCCGTGGAGCTCGTCGCCCGCCAGCTGCTGGCGCACATGCTTGCGGGCGAGCTGGCGCACCGCCATGTGGGCCTTGCTCACCTGCTCCACGAGCTCCGGTCGCGACGGCCCCCCCAACCGAGCCTCCCCTCCATGTAGTACTCGGTCATGCAGTAGGCCCACACCCGGACCGAGGCCAGGGACGCCACCACCGCGACCGGCATGAAGCCTGCCTCGATCGACTTGGTCAACCGCTGCCCCGCCAGGTAGGTGCTCCACGGCTGATCGCCCGGCGGCGGGGGGCCGCCCTCGACGGTGACGGCGGTGCCGAGGAAGTGGAACTCGGTCGTCCCGGTGTCGGCGACGTTGGAGACCCGGTCCACGACGCCGATGACACCGTGGGCGCCGTGGGACTCGGCCTCCTCGAGCATGCGGCCGTACGCCGCCCCGTATCCGTGGGCCCAGGCCTCCTCGACCCAGGGTTGCTCGAGGTTCTGACCCCACATCCGATGCTCGTTGGAGACGTAGCCGTGGGGACAGCGGTAGACCTCCGAGTAGGCACCCGGACTCTGTTGACCGTAGGTGTAGGGCGACATGCCTCGCATGAAGCCCGAACCCGGGCCGTACCAGCCCCACTGCATGACGCAGAAGCCCTGCACGAGTGCCACCGGCTGGAGCCCGAGGTCGAGGCAGGCGGCGAAGTCGGGAACGGTGAGGCCCGAGGAGAACGCGCTCGACTCGAGGCGTCGGAGCGCCGCCTCGGGGAGGTCGCTGCCCGGCCCCTCGCTCATCAGTTGTCGAGGGAGATGATGGTGGTGGGCTTGGGCAGCGTGACTTCGCCGCTGCCCTTGGTCACCGCGGTGCCGAGCGCCAGGAATTCGATGGTGTGCGAACCCCACTGGTGCGACTTCTCCTCGAGTCGCACGCCCACGATGCCGCTGGCATTCAACCGGCCGGCCTCGTCCTGCATGCGGGTCATGGCCAGCTCCCGGGCCTCATAGAGGGCTTGGGTGAAGTTCGGCAATTCGACGTTCTGCCCCATGGACCCGAGCGCCTGCGTGAGCTTGCGGTGGGCGATGTGGAAGACGCAGGTGCCCATGACGAGTGCCTGAGGGACGTGACCGGTCTGCATGAGGGTCCAGAAGTCCTGGCCCGAGAGGTCGGAGGTGAAGGGCTTGCCGAGCGCGTTGCGATAGGAGGTCCCGTCCTCGGCCTTGACGGCGGTGCCGAAGGCGATGAACTCGGCCGAGTCGTTACCCCACTCGTAGTAGTTGACGTCGAGGCGCACGCCGACGACGCCGTCGGCGCCCAGCTCGTGGGCCTCCTCCTCCATCCGGTTCATGGCCAGCTCGCGTGCGGTGTACATGGCCTCGGTGAGCTTGGCCAGCTCCTGGCTCTCGCCCCACTTCCGGGTCTGGATGCCGATGTGGTAGATCGACGATCCCATCACGAACCCGAGGGGGTGGAAGCCCGCCTCCTTGACCAGCAGGAACTCGTTCACCGAGAGGTCACTCGTGAAGAGGCCGTGCTCCAGCTCTTCGAGCCGGTGCGCGGCATCCTTGGGCAGGTCGAGATGCGCCTCGCCCTCGGGCGCCGGCGCGGCTTCCGGCGTTTGGTCGGTCACGATTGCCCTCCGATCACGATGTTCTCGAGCGCGAGGCGGGTCTGCTCGCTGTGCGCCGCCTCCGACTGCAGGGTGGTGAGGAGACGGGTGAGCCAGGTGTCCATGCCGACCTGCTCGCTGCGGATCCTGATGCCCCCCGACGAGTGCCCGATGCTGCAGCGGACCGAAGCGCCCTCGACCACGGCCTCGAGGGTGTCGTCGCCGAGGGTGATGCGCACCGACTTGATCTCGTCGGACTTGCGGAGGCGCCCCGCCCGTTCGACCGCGATGCGGTCGCCGAGCACGCCGGCGAGCTGGGACACCAGCAACTTGAGCATGATCCGGAGGTCGGTGCTGTTCGACGCCAGCTGGGAGACGGCCATGCTCAGGTCGAAGGCGGCGTCGCCCGCACCGGGACCCGAGCCAGATCCTGCATTTGCGTCCTCAACGGGCCAGCCGGCGGGCTCCATTGACATTGGTCGCATCGTACCGCCCCCTTCCCGAAGCGGCCGCCGGCGTCCGCTCGACCGACGTGGTCGCGCGGTCACGCGGTCACGCGGTCGCGCGGATCGAGGCTCGCAGATCACGACCGGGATGTCCCGAGCGGCCCGTCTCTGGTAGCTGTCGTAGCCCTTGTAGACGGCCACGATGTCGGGCCACAGCGCCGCCTTCTCCTCCGGTGACGCTGTCCGGGCCCGCATCTTGCGTGTCTCGCCGTGCATGGTGACCTCCACGTCCGGGTTGGCGGTCAGGTTGCGGTACCACTGGGGGTCGCGGTCGTCACCCCCCTTGGAGGCCACCAGGACGACCCGGCGCTCGTCGTGGATGGGCGAGGTGAGGAAGGTCGAGCGCGGCTGTCCGCTCGTGCGCCCGATCGTGTGCAGTTCCACCCCGGGCATGCCTTGGAGGTCACGGGGCCAGCGCCCGCCGCTCACGCGCAGCGCTGTCTTGTGCATCAGGTTCAAGAGCTTGAAGCCGGCGTCGACGAAGGAATCTCGCTGCACGGTCATGGACCCTACGCCTGTTGCCCTCGAGAGCCGTGACCCGCCGGCGGAACCGGAACGGCCAACCCGACCGTGCGAAACACGACCGTAACGAAAATCCCCCGCAGGCGGACGATTCCTCTGCACGGTGCTCGATAGCATGCGACACGATGCCGTGGCGGGTTGCGGGACCCTCGATGTCCGTTCTGGCGAAGCATCTCACCGTCCTCCTGACGGTCGTCGCGCTCGCCGGGCTTGCGGGCGTCGCCGCCCCGCCGGCGGCGGCCTCGGGCGGCGCCTGGGCACCGGTCCATCCCGGCGACTTCCCGGACCCGAGCATCCTGCACTGGAACGGCGTCTACTACGGGTTCGCCACCCAGAGCTTCGCCGCACCGGGCCAGGGCATCAACATCCAGGAGTCAACGTCGTCGAACGGTGTCAACTGGAACCCCCTCAGCTCCGACGCACTGCCGCGGGGCCACCTCGGCTCATGGGCCGAGCTCGGCGACACCTGGGCCCCCTCCGTCGCTTACGACGGCACGACCGACGAATTCGTCATGTACTACGCGGCGACCGAGGCGTCCACGGGGGACCAGTGCATCGGCATCGCCACCGCCCCGGGGACCAGCCCGCTGGGCCCCTACACCGACCCCTCCTCCACCCCCGCGGTCTGCCAGAACGGCGTCGACGCCGGCGACACCATCGACAACGGGAATTACGGCGGGAGCATCGACCCCGACATCTTCACCGACCCGTCGTCCGGGAGCTCGTGGCTCATCTGGAAGAGCGACGGCAACAACATCGGACTGGGCCAGACCTCGATCTGGTCCGTGCCGCTCACGGCGGACCTCATGCCCCGGACCGGAACGATTCCGACCGAGCTCCTCTCGTCCGGCCAGCCGTGGCAGAGCGGCATCATCGAGGGGCCCGACATGTACTTCCAGCCGGCCCCCGGAGGCGGCGGCACGTACTACCTCTTCTACTCGGGGAGCGACGAAGGGGCGTCCACCTACGCCATCGGATGGGCCACCTGCAGCGGCCCCTCGGGACCCTGTGCGGACGCCACCAACTCGAACCCGCTGCTCACCACCTCGGCGGGCATGTCGGGCCCCGGCGGCCCCGACGTGTACACCCTGCCCTCGGGACAGGTCGTCATGGCGCTCGCCGCGTGGCAGGGGGACACGATCGGCTACATCTCGTGCGGCATCCGGCCCATGTACCTGGCCGATCTCTCGTTCTCCGCACCCGGCGGCGTTCCGTCGCTGTCCCCCGATCCCGCAGGTGGCTCCACGCCCGCCGCCAGCCCGACCTGCCAGGAACCGCCACAACCCGCGCCCGGGTACTGGCAGGTCGCCGCCGACGGGGGCGTCTTCACCTTCGGCGGAGCCGGCTTCTACGGCTCGACCGGGTCGATCAGGCTCAACAAGCCGGTCGTGGGCCTCGCGCCCACGCCCGACGACCGGGGCTACTGGCTCGTGGCCAGCGACGGCGGCGTCTTCGCCTACGGGGACGCCGGCTTCTACGGCTCGACGGGTGCCATCGTGCTCAACAAACCGATCATCGGCATGATCCCCACCGTCACCGGGCACGGCTATTGGCTGGTGGCCAGCGACGGCGGCGTGTTCGCCTTCGGCGACGCACCCTTCCTCGGGTCCGCCGGCGGCGACAACCTGGCCTACCCGGTCACGGCCGCCGCACCGTCCTACCTCGCTGGCGGCTACTGGCTGGTGGATGCCAACGGCCAGGTCTTCAGCTACGGCAACGCCACCTTCCGGGGCCAGCCCGCGTTCGCACCCGGCGGCTACGCCATCACCGGGATGGCCCCGACACACAGCTCGCGCGGGTACTGGTTGGCCAGCGCCAACGGCAACGTGGCCGACTTCGGTGACGCCGCGCCGTACGGGTCCATGTACGGCCGCCCCCTCAACTGGCCGATCGTCGGGATGGCCGCGACCAGCGATGGCGCTGGGTACTGGCTGCAGGGTGCCGACGGCGGCATCTTCACGTTCGGCGACGCGCCCTTCTTGGGGTCGATGGGCGGACAGCGGCTGAACGCGCCCATGGTCGGGATCGCGTCGACCTGATCTCGTGCTCCCCGTCGCGGGGAGCACGGATCGTCCCACGGACCAAGGGTGCGCCACGATTGCGGCCTATCCTGGGTCTGCGCGTGCCCACGGGGACGTCACGCCCGAGAGGCGCCAAGGGAGGCCAGGCCGATGACAGGCAAGACCGGTGGGTTCGAGTTGCGGGGCGTCAACCATCTCGCCCTCGTCTGCCGCGACATGGAGCAGACGGTGGACTTCTACACCAACGTCCTCGGCATGCCGCTCGTCAAGACCATCGAGCTGCCGGCCGGCATGGGCCAACACTTCTTCTTCGACTGCGGGGGGGGTGACTGCCTCGCCTTCTTCTGGTTCCCCAACGCACCCGACGGGGTGCCCGGCATCAGCGCGCCAGCGGCGCGGCCCGACCAGGGCGACCTCACCAGCGCCATCGGGTCCATGAACCACGTCGCCTTCGACGTGGCGCCCGAGAAGATCGAGGAGTACCGCGACCGCCTCATCGCCGCCGGCATCGACTGCACCGAGATCGCCAATCACGACGACTCCGAGTGGGGCCTCAGCGAGACCATGCACTCGGGCGTCTACGTCCGCAGCATCTACTTCCAGGATCCCGACGGCATCCTGCTCGAGTTCGCCTGCTGGATGCGCGAGTTCAACCTCACCGACGTCTCCCACGCTCCCGCCCGGGCCATCGACGCCAACCTGGCGGCCGAGCCCGAGGCCCCGATCGAGCCCACCCGGGTCTGAGCGGGGACCCGCCGACCGACCCCATGCCCCGCCTCCGCCAGGTCCCCAAGGACGAAGCCACCGCGCCCATCGTGACCACGATGTACGACTGGCTCTTCGAGGGTCGTGACCCCGTTGCCGAGCCCGGCCGCTGGGACGGCACGACGGGCGACTGGTGGACGGTGTTCGCCCTCAGCCCCGACATCCTGGACCACTGCGTCAAGGGATTCGGCCTCTACCAGTCGCCCGCCCGGGTCCTCGACCCCCGGCTGCGCGAGCTCGGCCAGATCCGCGCCGGCTGGGCCGCCGGCAGCCAGTTCGTCTTCAGCCAACACGCCAAGTCCATGCGCGAGCTCGACATGCCCGAGGAGCAGATCGCCCACATCCCCGCCTGGAGCGTCGCTCCCGAGGGCACCTATGGCGCCGCCGAGCGGGCCGTCCTCGCCTACACCGACTGCCTCGTCTACGACCACGGTCGCGTCCCCGACGAGCTCTTCGTCGAGTTGGCGCGCCACCTCGACGAGGTGGCCATCCTCGAGCTCACCTACATCACCACGCTGTACTTCCAGCACGCAGTGATGTCGAAGGCCCTCCGCACCGAGTTCGACGACCGCGACGATCCCGTCGTCGAGGTTCCCGGTCCTCCGGGTGCCTCCGCCATGCGTCCGGCGGCACGTCGGTGACGGCGGACCACACCGTTCTGCCCTCCGACGAGGGGCGGCACCCCCCCGATGCCGAGGACCTGTGGAACGAGTCGTACTACTGCGACTTCGTGCAGGCCGACGGGAACCTGGGCGGCTGGCTCCGCCTCGGCCTTTACCCCAACCGCCAGGTCGCGTGGTGGACGACGTGGATCGTGTGGCCCGACCGCCCCGGGGTCTGCTCGGTCGACTACCGCGCAGCGGTCCCACCGCAGGACGGCCTCGTGTCCGAGTCGGATCCCCTGGGCCGGGTGGAGATCGACCTGCGCCGCCCCCTCGAGGAGTTCCGCCTCGCCGCCCGGGTCCGCGCCGCGACGATCGAGCGGCCCGAGGACGTCTACGTCCGGGGAGAGGCGTCGGGCCGACCCACCGACCTCGACCTCGACCTCAGCTGGGCCACCGACGGCGTCCCGTACCACTACGTCGCCACGACGCGCTACGAGATTCCCTGCCTCGTGACCGGCCGCGTCACCCTCGACGGCGAGACGTTCCCCGTCGAGGGTCAGGGCCAGCGGGATCACTCGTGGGGCGTGCGGGACTGGTGGGCCTTTGGATGGTGCTGGTGCTCGATGCGCCTCGACGACGGCACCAGGATCCACCTGGCCGACATCCGCATCCCGGGGATGCCGGCCTTCTTCGGGTACATGCAGACGCCCGGGGCGGTGCATCCTCTGACCGCCCTCTCGGTGGTCGAGGACGTGGGCGAGCACGGCTTCCCGAGGAGCGCGCGCGTCGACATCGCCGCCTCGGCGCACGGCATCGACATCGGCATCGACGTCACCCCCGTGGCCTTCGGGCCCGTGCTCCTGCGCAACGACGACGGCCGGACGAGCCGGTTCCCGCGGGCGATGGTGCGCTGCCGCACCGACGACGGGCGCTCGGGCTCGGGCTGGATCGAGTGGAACCAGCCCGATCAGGCACCACCAGCCGCGTCAGCCGGCTGAACCCTCCGGGCGCTCCTTCACTGAGCCCCTCCGGGCGCTCCTTCACTGAGCCCCTCCGGGCGCTCCTTCACTGAGCCCCTCCGGGCGCTCCTTCACTGAGCCCCTCCGGGCGCTACTTCAAGAGGTCGCCCAAGATCTTGGCGCCACCGATCCCGGCGGCTGCGTCCTCCGCTCCGTGGTGGTCACCCCGATCGGGCAGGTACTCGTCGATGACGCCGGCGAGGATGGGCAGCGGCATCGACTGCAGCCAGATGCGGCCCGGGCCGGTCAGGACGGCGAAGTGGTGCCCGTCCTTCCCCATGTAGCGGTTGGCCAGCCCGGGGACCTTCTGCACCGTGAAGGTGACCGAGGCCTGGAAGAGGCCGGCGTGGCCGGGATGCACGCGCATCGTCTGACCCGCGGCGAGGTCGTAGACGATGACCTCGCCGGAGAGGTCCACGAAGGCGCGGCCCTCGCCACCGATCTTCTGGAGGATGAACCCCTCCCCACCGAAGATGCCGCCGCGGAAGGACTGCTGGAAGCCCATCGAGAGCGCAACCCCCGGGGTCGCCGCCATGAACCCGTGCTTGTGCACCATGAACTCGTTCCCCGGTGCCACGTCGATCGGCAAGATGTGGCCCGGGAACTTCGACGCGAAGGCGATCGAGCCGGGGCCGCCCTGGGCGGTGTAGGTGGTCATCATGATGGAGGCGCCGGAGACGGCACGCTTGACCGCGCCCATGATCCCCTTCCCACCCATGCCGCCACCGGTGTTGGTGGCGAACTGGACGGCATCGGACATCCAGCTGAACTCGCCCGCTTCCGACACGACGGACTCGCCGGGTTCGAGCGAGAGCTCGAGTACGGGCATCGTCGTTCCGTGGATCGTCTCTTGCATGGCCACCTCCCTCGGTGTGTGCCCCCATTGTGCACCCGGCCCGCGGCCCGCCGGTGATTCTCTCTAGGACCCGCCGGGCAGCTCCGCGTCCTTCAGGCTCACGAGCTGGCCCGGTCCGTGCGCTCCGCTCACGAGCCGTTCCGCCAAGGACACCTCCACCAGGCCGAGCGCGACACCGAAGGTGAACCCCAGGGCGAAGTTCGTGAGGAAGACGAGTCCGATCTTCTCGTGCGGCACGAGAGCCGAGATCAGGACGATCACCTCGTGCTCGATCGCGAGCGGCAGCGTCACCATCACCAGGACGATCATGAAGTGCGGCCATACGAGGTGCAGCGAGCGCCGGAAGGCCTCGCGCACCGAGCAGTCGAGCAGGTTGATGAGGGGGCCGACGAGGGCGAAGAGCGTGTCGATGATCAATCCGGGAAAGGCGAAGAGCGCGCCGGCGATGCCGTCGGCGACGACGAGGACGATCTCCGCGAACAAGAGGCGGAACCAGGGCAGCGTGCGCAACACGTGCGGAACCGGCTGCGGGGTCTCGTTGCGCTCGACGGCGCCGACCAACCGCTCGAGCATGCCGCTGTAGAAGGTGAGGCCCAGGGTCGAGGCCCCGAAGACACCCGCCCCGACGAGGGACCCCAGGCCCATACGATCGGTGGAGATCTCGGTGAAGAAGGTGCCCTGGAAGGCATCGAGGAAGAAGATCACCAGCGGCCGGGACCAGCACCCGGGCCGGCTCGAGCCGCCCGGTCCGCCACGCCATGGTGACCAGCTCCACCGGGTGCAGCGGGTGCCGGCCCGGTCTCGCTTCGCCCCCCTCGAGGCCGGGCGGGACGTTGGGGGTCCCCGGAGCGATCGGGACCTGGAAATGGGGTTCGCGCTCGCCCCCGGCGTCCGGCCCGCGATCGTCCGGGGTCACGCGGGGGCGAATCCGTCGCCGACGAAGTCGAAGAGCACCCGGTCCGGGTCGAAGGGTCTCGTCGCTCCGTCGAGCCGGTGGTGCCCGACCGTCATCACGGTCCCCTCGGGGGCCACGAAGGCGACCTCGGTGAACCCCGCCGCCGCGAGATCGGCCCTAATGGCGGGGGTGGCATCGGGCGGGCGGCGGTGCCGGGTCCAGACGAGATGGCCACCGGCTCCGCAGAACCCCCGCATGGCGTCGATAGTGGCGGTGATGTCGGCGCGGCTGATGTTCCCGAAGACGCCGCACACCAGCACCAGGTCGGCCGGCACGTCGCCGGCGTACCAGCGGGAGAGCGACGCGTCACCCTCCACGACCCGGACGCGGTCGGCCACGCCGGCCGCGGCGGCACGGTTGCGGGCGAAGGCCGCCAGGGGCGGGTCGAGCTCGACCAGCAGCGCCGAGACCTCCGGGCCCCGCGGATGGGTCGACACGACGTCGATCACGTCGCGACCCTGGCCGGCGCACAGGCTCACGATCCGGATCGGCTCTGGATGGGACGCCGGCACGGCGTCGAGGACGTCGCGCACCATGGACTGGACGGTCCGCAGCCGCAAGGAGAGGCTCGATTCGGGGTCGTCGTACGCCCGGTGCCAGCGCACCCAGTGCGAGTCCGCCGCACCCGGCGGACGAGAGCCCCCCTCGCCGGTCACAGGAGTCTCCCCACGGTCCCCGGACGCCATGACCGCCCATCGTAGGGTGGGCCACGTGACCGGCCTCATGACCACGCCATGAGCGTCCCGTGATCAAGTACCTGGGCTCCAAGCGCCGCCTCGTCCCCGTGCTGGCGCAGATCGGCGAGGCCGCGGGCGCCCGCACGGCGCTCGACCTCTTCACCGGCACCACCCGCGTCGCCCAGGCCTTCAAGACGAAGGGCGTGCACGTCACCGCGGCCGACACCGCGCGCTACGCCCACGCCTTCGCCCGCACCTACATCGAGGCGGATGCCGCCGCCACCGACCCGAAGGCGCTGCAGGCGGCGGTCACCCACCTCAACGCCGTCCGCGGCCGGCCGGGCTACGTGCACGAGACCTTCAGCCGTCAAGCCCGCTTCTTCCAACCGGACAACGCCGCCCGCATCGACGCCGTGCGGGACACCATCGAGTCGGACTATGCGGGGTCACCCCTGTTCCCCCTGCTGCTCACGAGCCTCATCGAGGCGGCGGACCGGGTCGATTCGACGACCGGCGTGCAGATGGCCTACGTGAAGCAGTGGGCGCCCCGGTCGTTCAACCCGCTCGAGCTGCGGGTGCCGGTGCTGCTCGAGGGGCCTGGTCTCGCCGTCCGGGGCGATGCGGTCGAGCTGGCGCCGACGCTGGGCCACTTCGACCTGGCCTACCTCGATCCGCCGTACAACCAGCACCGGTACTTCACCAACTACCACGTCTGGGAGACGCTGGTGGCCTGGGACGCGCCCGAGGCCTACGGCGTGGCCCGCAAGCGGGTGGACGCCCGCGACCGGTCCACGCATTCGGCGTTCAACTCGAAGAGGACCATGCCCGCCGCCCTGGCCTCGGTGGTCCAATCGGTGGACTGCGACCTGTTGGTCCTGTCCTACAACGACGAGTCCTGGCTCGAACTGGAGGAGCTCGAGGCGATGTGCGCCGTCCGGCGCGCGCCCGCCGGCGCCGCGGCGGGCCGCGCGGTGGCCACGCTCGCCTTCGACTCCGCTCGATACGTCGGTGCCCGCATCGGCATCTTCGACCCGTCCGGCCGCAAGGTCGGCCGGGTGAGCCACCTGTCCAACCAGGAATTGCTGGTCATCGCCGGCGAGCCGGTCATGGTGCGCCGGGTGGTCGAGGCCGCCGGTGGCGGCGCGGCCATGGCGGATCGGCTACAACAGGCAACGTGAGCATCGAGCATCACGGCGGCACCGCAGGCGGCCGGCGGGACGATGACGACGGGGCCACGCACCAGGTCGAGGCCCGCGACTACCCGAAGCTGCAGGACTCCGACCTGTCGCGCCGGCTGTCCAAGGACGAGGAGGGCAAACGCCTCGGCCGGGCGCAGCGCCGCCTGTTGCACCTCCGCCTGATCAACGGCGGTCAGCTCAACGAGGGCAGGCTCGGGCCACCGGTGTGCATCGTCTTCGAGGGCTGGGACGCCGCCGGCAAGGGCGGTGCCATCAAACGGCTGGTCGAGCCGCTCGACCCCCGGCACGTCCATGTCGCGCCCTTTGCCGCACCGACCCCCGACGAGCTGCGCCACCACTTCTTGTGGCGGTTCTGGCCGCCCCTGCCCGGATGGGGCGGCATGACCATCTTCGACCGCAGCTGGTACGGGCGTGTCCTCGTCGAGCGGGTCGAGAACCTGGCCACCGAGGTGCAGTGGCGCCGGGCCTACCAGGAGATCGCCGACTTCGAGCACACGCTGGCCGAGGAGGGCATGATCGTGATCAAGCTGTGGATGCACATGTCCCACGAGGAGCAGCTGCGCCGGTTCGTGCGCCGCCGCGACGATCCCCTCAAGTCCTGGAAGTTGACGGAAGAGGACTGGCGCAACCGCGAGAAGAGGGCGGAGTACGACGAGGCGGTCTCCGACATGCTGCGCCTGACGAACGGTCCCCTCGCTCCGTGGGACGTCGTCTCGTCCGAGAACAAGCGCAACGGCCGTGTGGAGGTCATCGAGACGGTGATCCGACGCATGGAGGAGGGCATGGCGCGCTGGGGCGTTCCGGTCCCGCTCCACGATGCGGCCGAAGAGAAGACCGAGCTCGCCCTGGTCTTCGACGACGCCGAGTTCGCCCAGGATTCCGACGGCGCACCCAATGGCTCCGCCGGCTCCGAAGAACGCCTCGACGCATGAGCGCCGCCCCCGGCCCTGGCGCACGGCCGCCCCGGCCCGGCATCACCGTCCCCTTCGACGGGATCCCCCTGCACGCGCACCGAGAGTGGTTCGCCCGCCTGCGCGAGCTCGGGTACACCGACGTGTGGTCCGCCGAGGTCGACGGTGCCGACGGGTTCACGCCGCTCGCCCTCGCCGCCGCGTGGGAACCGGAGCTGCGGCTCGGCGTCGCCATCACCCCCGCCTACACCCGCGGCCCGGCCCTGCTGGCCCAGAGCCTGGCCGCCATGGCCGATGCCGCACCCGGTCGCTTCGCCTGTGGCCTCGGGGCGTCCTCCCAGGTGATCGTGGCCGACTGGAACGGCATGGCGTTCGAGCACCAGTACCGCCGCGTCCGGGACACCCTGCGATTCCTGCGCCTGGCCTTCAGCGGCGAGAAGGTCACCGAGGACTTCGGCACCTTCAGGGTCAGGGGCTTCCGCCTCGCCCGGGTCCCCGAGCAGCTGCCGCCCGTCTACCTGGCCGCCCTGCGCCCCGGCATGTTGCACCTGGCGGGCCGCCAGGCCGACGGCGCCATCCTCAACTGGCTGAGCGCCGAGGACGTGGCCACGTCGGTGGCCGAGGTCGAGAAGGCGGCCGAGGGAGCGCCGCGCGAGATCGTCGCCCGCATCTTCGTCATCGTCACCGACGACGCGGCCGTGGCCCGGACGATCGGGCGGCGCATGATCACGGCCTATCTCAACGTCGAGGCCTACGCGGCGTTCCAGCGCTGGCTGGGCCGGGGTCCGGCGCTGCAGCCCATGTGGGACGCGTGGGCCGCCGGCGACCGCAAGGCGGCCCTCGAGGCGATCCCCGACGAGGTGGTCGACCAGCTCGTGGTGCACGGCTCGGTGGACGAGTGCCGGGCCCACGTGCAGCGCTACGTGGACCACGGCGTCACCATCCCCGCACCAATGGTCATCCCGATCGGGATCGACCTCGCCGAGGCGGTCGCCGGCCTCGCCCCGTCGGCCCGATAGCGGCGCCCGGACGCATGGCCGCGATCGACTTCCGCACCACCCCCCTCGCCGACCTCGCCCTCTCCGTTCGGGCCAAGGAGGTGAGCGCGCGGGAACTGACGGAGGCGGCGCTGGAGCGGATCGAGACGCTCAATCCGCTCTACAACGCCTTCGTGGCCGTGGACGGTGAGCGGGCGATCCACGCCGCCGCCGGCATCGACGAGCGCATCGTCGACGGCGGCGACCCGGGGCCGTTGGCCGGGATCCCCCTCGGCGTCAAGGATCTCCAGAACGCGGTCGGCTTCCGCACCACCTACGGATCGGCGCTGCACGCCGACGATCCGCCGGCCACCTTCGACGATCCCTTCGTGGCCCGCATGCGCGCGGCGGGCTGCGTCATCGTGGGGAAGACCAACACACCCGAGTTCGGCTGGATGGGGAACACGACCAACGCCCTCTTCGGTCCCTCCTTGAACCCGTTCGACACGTCCAGGGGGCCCGGCGGGTCGTCGGGCGGCGCGTCGGCCGCGCTGGCGGCCGGCATGGTCCCGCTCGCCACCGGATCCGACGGCGGTGGCTCCATCCGGATCCCCTCGGCCTGCTGTGGCCTCTCCGGCATGAAGCCGAGCCTCGGCCGGGTCCCCGCGGGCGGCCCCACTCCGCCCGGGTGGGTCGACCTCTCGACCAACGGCCCCATGGCCCGGCGCATCGCCGACGTCGCCCGCGCCCTCGACGTGGCGGTCGGCCCCGACCCGACCGACCTGCGCGCCCTGCCCCGCCCCGAGGCCAGTTGGCTGGCCGCGCTCGACGACCCACACGTCCCCGTCCGCGTCGCCTACGCCCCCACCCTCGGGTACGCCGCGGTCGACGCCGAGGTCGCCGCCGCCTGCGAGCACGCCGTCGCCGTCGTCGCATCACTGGGCGCCGACGTCGTCGTGTTGGACTCGGTCTTCGATGCCGACCCCGTCGCTGATTTCCTGACCGTGACGGGGGCGGCCACCCTGCGCACCCTGCGACCATTCATGGGCCATCCGCGCTGGGAGGAGGTCCATCCCGTCCTGCGCCACTTCGTCGACGCGGCCCAGGCCACCACGGCCGAGCAGCTGCTCAAGGCCTTCGACCGGTTCCACCTCATGAACCTGCGCCTGGTGGAGCTGTTCCGAACCGCCCGCATCCTGGTCACGCCGACGTGCTCGGGCGTGGCCCCCTTCGCGGGCGAGATGACGAGCTCGGTCAACGGCGAGACGACCGCCAACTGGATCCAGTTCACCTATCCCTTCAACATGACCCGCTCTCCGGCCGCCACCGTCCCGGTCGGCCTCAGCAGCGGCGGCCTCCCCATCGGCCTGCAGCTGATCGGGCCCCAACACGGCGACCTGGTCGTCCTGCGCACCGCCGCCGCCCTCGAGGCCGCACTGGACCTCGATCCGGTCGCCGTCCTGCCAGACTGAGCGCAACGAGAGGAGCCACCACCATGTCGATCACCACTCCCGCCAATCCCACCGACGTCGTCCGCCTCGTCGGGGCCGCCGACGCACCCTGGGCCGACACCGGGTTGGGCGTGCTGCTCAAGGTGGTGCGCTTCGACTCCCAGCACGGCACCTGGGTGATCCTCAACCGCTTCAACCCCGGCGTCCAGCTGCAGACCCACCGCCACACCGGCTCGGTGGACGCGTTCACGTCCGCCGGTCGCTGGCACTACCTCGAGTACGACTTCTACGTCACGGCGGGCTCGTACCTCTACGAACCGGCGAACTCGGTGCACACGCTCCACGTGCCCGAGGACAACGACGGGGACACGGACGTGTGCTTCATCATCGAGGGTGCGCTGTTGAACCTGGCCGCGGACGGATCCGTCGAGTCCGTGTCCGACGGGCCCGGGACGCTGGAGGCCTACTACGCGCTGCTCGAGGCCCAGGGTGACCCGCGGCCGAACGGCATCATCGTCTGAGCGACGGGAACGGGGGCAGGAGTCCGATCGTGAGGGGCGCGACACCGACGGGCGCTTCGGAGGGTGCGGTCGCCGATGCCGGCCGCCTCACCGACCCGACGCTGTACGCGGACGGCGACCCCTTCGCGCTCTACGCGGAGCTCCGGCGTCGCGCGCCCGTGTGCTGGGTGGACCGGGATGGCGGGGGGTTCTGGGCCGTCACGTCACATCCCGAGGTGTCGTCCATCGGAGCCGACCCCGTGGGGTTCTGCTCCTCACGGGGCATCTTGATCGACGAGATCGGCACGACCTACGACGCGCCGCCGACGATGATGCACACCGACCCGCCCCAGCACACCCGCTACCGGCGGCTGGTCCAACCCGGGTTCAAGCCGTCGATGGTGCGGCTGATGGAGGCGGGCGTGACCGCCAAGGCGAAGGCGCTCATCGACCCCATCGAGCGCGGCGAGGCGATCGACGTGGTGCAGGCGCTGTCCATCCCCTTCCCGCTGCAGGTCATTTGCGAGCTCCTGGGGGTCGACGGGTCGCAGTGGCCCCGCTTCTTCGAGTGGTCCGAGGCCGTGATCCCCGGGGAGAGCGAGCGCTCCGAGCAGGAGCGGGCGGAGCTGCAGGCGGAGATGTGGGGGTACCTCGTCGGCGTGGCCGAGGAACGGCGCGTGTCACCCGCCGAGGACCTGGTGTCGGTCCTGGCCAACGTGGGATCGTCCTCGGCCGGCGCGGACGGTGGTGACCAGCTGAGCGAGGCGGAGTTGGCCATGTTCCTGATCCAGTTGCTGGTGGCCGGGAACGAGACGACGCGCAACCTGATCTCGGCCGGCTTGGTGGCGCTGGCCGAGCGGCCGGACCAGTGGGCTGCCCTGCGGGCCGACCGCTCACTGCTGCCGTCCGCCGTCGAGGAGCTGTTGCGCTGGACCACCCCCGTGATCTCGTTCATGCGAACGGCCACGGCGCCCACCACCATCCGGGGTCAGGCGGTCGCCGCGGGCGACCCGGTGCTGCTGGTCTACGCGTCGGCCAACCGAGACGAGGCCGTCTTCGGCGACGACGCCGGTGAGCTCCGGATCGATCGCCACCCCAACCCCCACGTGAGCTTCGGATTCGGGCCCCACTTCTGCCTCGGCGCCGCCCTCGCCCGCCTCGAGGCGCGGGTGGTGCTGTCCGAGCTCTTGGACCGCTTCGCGTCGCTGGCGACGGCAGGGGCGGTCGAGCGGACGCCGAGCCCGGTCATCGCGGGCGTCCGGCACGCACCGCTGGTCTTCGCATCGCACGAATCCCAAGCGGCGCACCTGCAGGGCCCGGGGATGTCTCCGTAAACTCTAACCTATTTCGTTTATAGTTTTAAGACCCACCGACTCGGCGCCTCGTCCTCGCCCTGCTGGTCGTGGTCGGGCCCGGTCGGGCCTCAAGCCTCGGCCAGGGCAAGCTCCTCAGCACAAGCGTCCTCCATCGCATCCTCCGAGGTCGCGGGGGCGGCCCGGCCGGGCAGCAGCCTGAAGGCGGCCACAGCACCCAGGGCAGCGACCCCGGCGCCGGCGATGCAGGCCACCTCGAGCCCGCTGTGGAAGGCCGAGAAGGCGACCGATTGCAGCGCCGGCCGCACGGCGTGCGGCGCGTGGGCCACGACGGCGAGGGCCGCCGCCACCGACTGGTGCGCCTCCGCCTTGGGCCCCGCCGGGATGGGCAGCGGGCGGAAGGCGCTGATGATCCTCGGCCCGTACGACGAGGCGAAGATCGACCCGAACACCGCCACGCCCAGGGTGCCGCCGAGCTCCCTGGTGGTGTTGTTCACGCCGGCGGCCGCGCCGCGCTGGTCGTCGGCCACCGAGCCCATGACGGCCTCGGCCGTGGGTGCGGTGATGGAGGACAGTCCGAGCGCCAACAGCACCATGGAGACGAGGAGGGGGCCGACGTAGCTGGTGTCGGCCGACGAGTTGAAGGCGGACACGAGCAGTCCGGCCCCCATGAGGAGCAGGCCGGCGGTCACGACGAGCCGAGAGCCGACCCGGAGGGCCACCACCGCCGCCACGGGGGTGGCGACGGCGGCGACGATCGCGAAGGGCAGCGTGTGCACGCCGGCCGAGAGCGTCGAGTAGCCCTTGACGAACTGGAAGTACTGCGTGATCAGGAAGATGAACCCGAAGAGGCAGAAGAAGGCGACCGAGATGGAGACCGCTCCCCCACTGAAGCGTGGGATGGCGAAGACCCGCACGTCGAGCAGGGGCCCCTCGGTTCGCAGCTCGAGGCGTGTGAAAACCACCAGGAGGACGGCGGCGACCGAGAAGCAGGCCAGCGTCCCCGTCGATGCCCAGCCCCACTGCGGCCCCTCGATGAGCCCCAGCACCACCATGGTCACGCCGACGGTCGACAGCACGACGCCCCGGATGTCCAAGGGGTGCGCGGCGATCCGGGGCAACCGTGGGATGAGCAGCTGCCCGGCGATCAACGTGACGATCACGATGGGGACGTTGACGAGGAAGATGGACCCGTACCAGAAGTGCTCGAGTAGTGCCCCACCGGTGATGGGGCCGAAGGCGACCGCGATGCCCGAGGTGGCGCCCCAGATGCCGAGCGCCTTCTGCCGCTCCGACGGGTCGTCGAAGATGCTCGTGAGGATGGCCAGGCTGGCCGGGAAGATGAACGCCGCGGCCACCCCCATGAGCGCCCGGGCCCCGATGAGGGTCCCCGTCGAGTGCGAGGCGGCCGCCGCGGCGGAGAACAGCCCGAAGAACCCGAGCCCCACCTGCATGGTCCCCTTGCGACCGAGGCGGTCCCCGATGCCGCCGCCCGCCAGCAGCAGGCCGGCAAAGGCCAGGCTGTAGGCGTCCACGATCCACTGCAGGGAGGTGATCGAGGCGCCGAGGTGTCGGTTCAGGGTGGGCAGCGCCACGTTGACGATGGTGTTGTCGACCACCACCAAGAAGACCGACAGGCACAGGACGGGGAGGATCAACCAGCGGCGGTCGCGAGGGTCGGCAAGGTCGGGCACGGGCGTACTCCCTTCGGTGGCGGCGATCCCGCCCGGATCCGGGTCCGGCGGGGTATAGAACGCTGTGCTAGTGTTATAGCACGATGTTCTTCAGTACGCTAGGGGGATGACGGAAACCCGCAGGACCAGGACGCCCAGTGCGGGGATGGAGTCGGCGCTCCTCACGTCCGCCGCCGAGATCCTCGAGACCGAGGGCCCCGACGGCCTCTCGGTCCGCCGGATCGCCGCCGCCGCCGGCGTCGCCCCGATGGGCGTCTACAACCACTTCGAGTCCAAGTTCGGGATCATCGAGGCCCTCTTCATCCAGGGCTTCGGGCGGCTGCGGGACGCCATGGCCTCCATCGGCGAGATCCCAGATCCCTCCGAGGCGCTGCTCGAGGGGGCGCGCCGCTACCGGGCGCTCGCCCTGGCCCACCCGATGGTGTACCGGGTCATGTTCTTGCGGGCCGTCCCCGGGTTCGAGCCGGACCCGGACGCGCTCGAGGTGTGCGGCCGTGCGTTCGACGCCCTCGTCGCCGTGGTCCAGCGGGCCATGGCCGCCGGGGTCGTCGCCGAGGGACCTCCCACCGAGACGGCCCACATCATCTGGGCCAGCATCCACGGCTGGGTCTCCCTCGAGCTGCTCGGCATCGGCTTCGTCGAGGACCAGGCGGCCGGGTACGACCGCCTCTGCACGGCGCTCTTGCTGGGACTCCGCCCCTGAGAGACCGCACCTCCCCCGGGGGAGACCGCCGACGCCGCCTCCGAGCCATCCCTATGAGCGCGGGTCGGGCCGATCGAGGTTCCAGTGCCGCGCCACGTTCGGGAACCACCGTGTCTCGCCGTCGGTGTGGGGGATCATGCCGAACCGCGTGACGGTGCGCTGACCGCCTTCGTGGTCGCCGTAGAGCACGTCGATGGTGAACGGTTGACCGTCCACGATGTCCTTGCGCAGCGCGACGTAGTCGGCGTCGTCGGTGTCACGCAGCGCACCCTGCCAGAAGCCCAGATCGCCGGCGGCAATGTAGAGGTCCCGCGTCTGCATCCGGAAATGCTCCGGGTCCACGTGCGGCACGTCGGCCAGGACCAACTCGGTGCGGACGCTCCATCCGAAGACCACGGCGAGCCCCGAACCGACGTTGCGGACGGAGATGGCGAGGTAGATGCTGCCGTCGACCTGGTCGACGTGGGCCCGGTTCCCCTCGAGCCGGGCCCAGTGGTCGTCCACCCAGCGAATCTTCTGGAGAGGATCATCGAGGCGAGACGTGACCAGGACAGGGCGGAGGCGGACCTGGAACGCGGCCTCGGCGACACGAGCCGACCGGTTCGCCGAGCGCACGGCGGCGAAGGTGGCGATCGCAAGCACGAGCGTCCCGATGGCCGTGGCGAACGTCGCGGCGGTGGTCCAGTCCTGGGTCGACACCCCTCGCAGGTTATGACGCCGGCGCCGCCTGGCGGGCCGGCCGCGGACGACTCGCCAGCTTGCGATCGGGGGCCTTCGACCGGGCTGACAGACTGCGGGGGATGATCTCCCACCTGTCCATCCAGTGCGCCGACGTGGAGGCCAGCGCCCGGTTCTTCGACGCCGTCCTGGCTCCCCTCGGGGGCGTGCGCGTCATGGAGTTCGAGGGCGCCATCGGCTACGGGATCCCCCCGCTCCCGACCTTTTGGATCGGGCCCCAGCAGACGGGAGAGGGCTTCCGCGAGACCCACATCGCCTTCGAGGCGCCCGACCGGACCGCCGTCCGCGCCTTCTTCGACGCGGCCCGAGCGTCCGGGGCCGAGGTGCTGCACGAACCTCGGCTGTGGCCGGAGTACCACCCCGACTACTACGGCGCGTTCGTCCGCGATCCCGACGGCAACAACGTCGAAGCGGTCTGCCACATGCCCCAATGACCGTTCCGGCCTCAGCCGTACAGCGCACCGAAGTGGTCCAGCACCGCGGTGCAGACGTCGTGTTGGGGCGCCGGAAGCGTGCATGTCGCAAGAGACGCGGTGGGCTCATCCTGCTTCGGCCTGTAGAGCACCACGCCGTTCGCAGGATCCTGGCCGCCCGACGGAATGCCGTCGCCGGCCACGCCCGCCGGATCCTCGAAATCGATCTCGCTCGACGTGGATCCGCTGGAGGTCTCCCCGACGGGACGCGTCACGGCACACCCTCGGCCCAGGTCCTGCTTGACGACCGCCGCCGCCGACGTGAACAGGGGACACGCCAGTTCTGCCGCCTCCACGGGGCTCCCCCCGGTCTCGTAGCCGACGATCGCCTCATCCGGCGAGGTCGCGGGCAGTTGCCAGCCGGTATCGGGATCGGACGGCACTGACTCGCCGACCGGCGAGATCACCAGTCCCCCGCTCCCGTCCGCGCCGTAGCTTCCGCGGCACGTCCAGCCGCTCGGGCCGACCAGCATCATGATGCCCGCATCGTCGCCGTAGAGGACCAGGTTCGGCGCCTCGTCGGCCGGCACGACGACCGCGGCCGAGGTCGGGAGCGGTGCCGTCGTCGTCGGCGCTCCGGCCGCGAAGGTCGTCGGGCAGCGCACGATCGCCAGGGTGGCCGTCGTGGACCCCTGCGGGACCGCCGTCATCGTCGTCGAGGTCGGGCCGGACGTCGAGGGCGGCGTGGATGTCGCCCCACAGCCCGCTAACACCAGCGCACCGCCCATCGCCGCTGCGATGATGTATCCCCCGCGGGCCACCGACCACCCCACCCGGCGCAACGCCGCCCCTAGGCGCCGACCGTCAGCGTCTCGAGCAGATCGGCGAAGCGCCGCTGCGCCTCGGCCCGCCGGGTCGGGATGTGCTCCGACGGCACCTCGTGCGCCACGAAGCCCTTCAACACCTGCCGGGCGACCGTCTGGCGGTGCACTTCGTCCGGACCGTCGTAGATCCGGGCCGCCCGCGCCGCCCGGTACATCGACTCGAGCGGCAGGTCGCACGAGAACCCCAACGACCCGTGCACCTGGATGGCGCGATCGATCACGTCGTAGAGCACCTTCGCCCCGAAGTACTTGATCATGGCGATTTCGACCCTGGCCGCCGCCGCCCCCTCCTGATCCATCTTCCAGGCGGCCTGCAAGGTCATGAGCCGGGCCGCCTGCATCTCGGCCATGGAGTCCGCCACCCAGTTCTGGATGGTCTGCTTCTCGGCCAGCATCGACCCGTGGGCGTAACGCGAGACGGCGCGTTCGCAGAGCATGTCGAAGGCCCGCCTCGATTGCCCCAGCCAGCGCATGCAATGGTGGATCCGTCCGGGTCCGAGCCGGTGCTGGGCCA
This sequence comes from uncultured Acidimicrobiaceae bacterium, assembly GCA_963789235.1. Lineage (GTDB taxonomy): Bacteria > Actinomycetota > Acidimicrobiia > Acidimicrobiales > RAAP-2 > Bog-473. The sequence goes on from CAWBJX010000005.1 coordinate 61,053, forward strand.
GCGCGAAGCCCGAGCCCTCGCGGCCCACCAGGTTCCCCGCCGGCACCCGGACGTCGCGGTACACGATCTCGGCGTGGTTCCCGAAGCGCCCGAACGACTCGTGCGGATCCTCCATCGTCGCCACGTCCCGCACGATGTCGACCCCGGGCGTGTCCGCCGGCACGATGATCATCGACGAACCCTGATAGGGATGCACGTCCGGGTTGGTCACCGCCATCACGATCAAGAAGTCCGCCACGGACCCGTTGGACGTGAACCACTTGTGCCCGTTGATCACCCACTCGTCGCCGTCCCGCACGGCCGACGTCGACAACAGCGTCGGATCGGATCCGGCCGTGTTGGGCTCGGTCATGGAGAAGGCCGAGCGCAATTCCCCGTCCAACAACGGTTGCAGCCAGCGCTCGCGCTGGGCCTCGTCACCCGTGGCCTCGATGCCCACCGCCAGCAGCTCCGCGTTCCCCGAGTCGGGCGCGTTGTTGCCGAAGACCACCGGCGCCAGCGGGGACTGGCCCAGGATCTCGTGCATCAGGCCCAGCCGGACCTGCCCGAACCCCATGCCTCCCAGCGCCGGCGGCAGGTGGGCCGCCCACAGCCCCTCGGCCTTGACCCGCTCCTGGAGCGGCCGCACCGCAACCCGCACCTGGTCATAGGTGAGATCGAGGGTCTCGAGCGGGAACACCTCGTCGCGCACGAAGCCACGCATCCACCCCAACTTCTCCTCGAACTCGGGCTCGGTCGAGAAATCCCAGGCCATGGCCACTCCTCCCAGCGCTCCGGCCAACGTCCGGAGGTCCACACCCTGCCACTACCGTGGGCGCCGTGACCACCCCGAGCCCTGTCGCCTTCCGCAACGCCGCATCGTCACATCCCGCCGCTGCGGGCGCTTCGGACGGGCCGCCGCCCCCGCCCCAGGTCGCCCTGAGCGCGGCGGACCGGGCCGTGATCGCGGCCGCCGAGCACGCCCTTCTCGACGAGCGCCGTCTCCTCGGCGCGGCCGAGCTGGCGGCGCTGGCCGCCCTGCCCGACGGTGCGGTCATGGCGCTGGCCTCGCTGGCCCACCAGGTCCGTCTGGCGTGGTGCGGGCCCGCCGTCGAGATCGAGGGCATCCTGTCGGCCAAGACGGGCGGCTGCCCGGAGGACTGCCACTTCTGCGCGCAGTCGTCACGCTTCGACACGCCCGTCAAGGCCACGCCCTTCCTCGATGTGGACGAGATCCTGGCCGCCGCCCGCGAGACGGCGGCCCTCGGCGCCTCGGAGTTCTGCATCGTGCTGGCCGTCCGCGGCCCCGACGAGCGCACCATCGGGCGCATCCTCGAGCTGGTCCCCCGGATCCACGACGAGACGGGTCTGCACGTTGCCGTCAGCGCCGGCATCCTCAGCGAGGACCAGGCCCGCCGTCTGGCCCACGGGGGCGTGCACCGCTACAACCACAACGTCGAGACGGCGCGCTCGTACTTCCCCTCCGTCGTCTCGACCCATACCTGGGAGGAGAGGGCAGAGACCTGCCGCCTCGTGAAGGCGCACGGCATGGAGCTGTGCTGCGGTGCCCTGATCAACATGGGCGAGAGCGACGCCCAACGGGTCGAGCTGCTGACGCAGCTCCAGGAGCTCGAGCCGACCGAGGTCCCGATCAACTTCCTCAACCCGCGCCCCGGGACCCCCCTCGGCGACCGCCCCGTCCTCGGTGCCTGGGAAGCCGTCCGCTGGATCGCCCTCTTCCGCCTCGCCCTGCCCTCGGTGATCCTGCGCTACGCCGGCGGACGTGAGGTGACGCTGCGTGATCTCCAGGCCATCGGCATGACGGCCGGGATCAACGCCCTCATCGTCGGCAACTACCTGACGACGCTCGGACGCTCGCCCGACGAGGACCTCCAGATGCTCGAGGACCTTCGCATGCCGATCGGCGCCCTGACCGCGGCCATCTGAATGTCCCGTCCCGTCCGGCTGGGGGGCGGTGGGTCTGAGGTGGCCCAACCGATGGCCGGTTTCCACTGCACGGGCTGCGGCCGACCGACGTCCGCGTGCCCCGGATGCGCACGCCCGCTCGATCCGCCCCGCTTCTGCCCCGAGTGCGGACGGCGCCTGACGGTCACCGTCGTCCCCACCGGGTGGGTCGCGCGCTGCCGCGACGGCACCCACCCGGTGCTCCGTTCCGCCTGAGCCCCCCGGCTCCCGCGCCCGGGACGGGATCAGCGCGTGAACGCCTCGATCACGGCGGCGAAGTCCGGCCACTGTCCACCGGTATCGATGAGGGTCGTCAGCAGGGTTTCGGTCGCCGGCCCGATGCGAGCGGGAATACCGGCCTGATCGGCCAGGTCCATGGCCAGTCGAACGTCCTTGCGGGCGAGCGCCGGCGAGAACCAACCGGGGTGGGACTGGTCGAACAAGCTCGCCAGCCTCGTCTTGCTCGCGAGGCTCACCGCGCCGCTGTCGGCCATCACGCTCTCGATCAGCTCGTCGGACAGGCCGTGCTCCCGGGCGGTGACGATGCCCTCGGCGAGCGCGGCCACGCCGGTGACCAAGAGCAGGTTCTGGACGATCTTCATGACCGCACCCGTCCCGATCGGACCACAGTGGGTGTACCCCGAACCGAGATCTGCCCACAGAGGCTCGACGCTGGTGATGGCAGCAGGGGAACCGCCGATGAAAAAGCGCCCGTGCCCTGCGGCGATCATCGCCGGCGAGCCCATCACCGGACTGTCGAGGATCCGCTCCTCAGGACCGGCATCGGCCAGACGCCGGGCGGTGCTCGGTGCAACGGTGCTGATGTTGGCGAAGACGGTGGAGGGCTCGAGCGATGCGAGCACACCCTCGGCTCCCAGGCAGATGTCGAGGACCGCCGAGTCGTCTGCCAGCACGACCAGCACCGCGTCAGCCCCGACCGCTGCCGCTCCGGGTGAGTCGGCCTGGTGTGCGCCCGCGGCGACGACGGCAGCGGCCCGATCGGGCGTCCGGTTCCAGACCGCGACCTGGTGGCCCTTCTCCAGCGCCCTCGTCGCGAAGGCCCGCCCCATGTTCCCCATGCCCACGACGGCGATCCGCACGCCGGCGAGCGTACCTGGTCACATCGATGACCCAGCAAGGGCACGCGCTCACCGCTTTCGCATTGATCCTTGGCATGATGACGAGCGTGGTCACGGTGACTCGCGAAGAGTTCGAGGAGCTCGTGGCAAGGGCTCTCGATGACATTCCCGCCGAGTTGCGGTCGGCCATGGACAACGTGGTCGTCCTGGTCGACGACGCCAGCCCGCCCGGGCGGCTGTTCGGGCTCTATCAGGGTGTTCCGCTGACAAGCCGAGGGAGCTACTCGGCATCGATGCCCGACCGGATCACGATCTTCAAGGAGACGATCTGCAACGCATGCCGGAGCACGCACGACGTGGAGCGTCAAGTTCGAAAGACGGTCATCCACGAGGTCGGACACCATTTCGGCATCAGCGACGCTCGGTTGCGAGAGTTGGGATGGTAGGGCGGCCGGACAACGCTCTGGGACTCGCCACGACCCGCCTGGGCGGGGCCGACCGCAACCGGCGGCCGATCTCGCCGCGCCGGGACGCGAAACGACCCCGCTGGTCCCCGGGGGGGGTGTCGGGGAAGGCAAGCGGGGCCGCAACGCTGCCTCCGTCCTACCAGCCACCTTCTCTCCGTCAGCGCGTCTTCTCGGTCCGGTCCCCGAAGTTTCACCTCGCCGTCACGAAGGCCGACTGCTCCCGGACGCCACGCGCCACGGCGCCGGCCGAGGGGCTCGCCGAACCTGCCCCGGGCGTCACCACGATCGGTCACCACGATCAGAAGGAGGGGTGACGGCCGACGCTAGGTTAGCGGCGAGCCTGCGGTGATCGATCGAACGGGAGAACACATGGTTGACATGATGGACGAGTCGAGCGCCGGGCCTTCCGCCTTCGAGCGGAACCTCTACGCCCATCTGACGAGCCACGTGCGGGCAGAGAGGGGTTTGCTCGAGCAGTACTCGGCGGTGGCCGAGCAGACCGAGTCGAAGGCATTTCGCTACCTCGTCAACCTGCTCATCGAGGACGAGATCCGTCATCACAGGTTCTTCTCCGAGATTGCCGACTCCCTCAAGACGGAAGCGTCACTGACCGGCGAGGATCCGGCCATCCCCGACATCGATTTCGTCCGGGCCGACCGTGACGCCGTGCTGGACGGCACAAAGCATCTCTTGAAGGCAGAGGAAAGGGATGCCCGCGAGCTCCGACAGCTCCAACGCGAGCTCGGCGTGGTGGAGGACGTCTCGCTGTGGAGCCTCCTGGTCGATCTGATGCAACGTGATACTCAGAAACACATCGCGATCCTGCGCTTCGTGCGAAAGCACACGGAGCACGGTTCGCGCTGAAGCGAGCCAGGGGCATCGGGATGCCCCGAGCGGCCCGACCGACGGGTCCGTTGCGCGAGAATGGGTCATGGACCTGATCGGCGTGGTCGACACCATGTTCGCCCGGTACGACATGGGCGCGGAGGTGCTCGACGAGCTCGCCCAGTGCCCGGGCCACGGCACCCGTTTCACGACCGTCCGCCGCACCGTGCCGGGCTTCAAGGACCTCGCCGTGGCGGCGAAGAAGCTCATCGAGGAGGACGGCTGCCGCATCGTCGTCGCACTCGGGATGCCCGGCAAGGAGCAGGTGGACAAGGTCTGTGCCCACGAGGCCTCGACCGGGATCATGACGGCGCAGCTGATGACCAACACGCCGATCCTCGAGGTGTTCGTCCACGAGGACGAGTCAAACGACCCGGCCACCTTGGCCCTGGTGTTCAAGAACCGCTCCCGGGACCACGCCCGCAACGCCTACCTCATGCTCTACGAGCCCGAGGCGCTGGTGGCTCGAGCGGGCCAGGGCGTCCGCCAGGGCTTCGCCCACGCCGGCCCGCTCGAGCTCTAATCGTCCCGCCGCCGGCGCCGCACCCGGCGGGCGTCGGCCGTCGGCCGTGGGTCAGGGGTCTCGGGGGAGGCCGAGCACCCTTTCGGCCACGATGTTGCGCTGCACCTCCGCCGTGCCCCCGCCGACCGTGAGCGCGGGCGAGAACAAGAAGCCGCGGGACCAGGTCGCATCGCCCGGGTCGGGTCGTGCGGTGGCGGAGGTCGCCCGGCCCCAGCCACCCACGGGGCCCGAGCCGCTGAGCATGGCGTGCGGCCCGGCCAGGTCGCGGGCGATCCCCATGATGTGCTGGCCGTGGGCGTCGGCGATGGCCTTGCGGACCGAGGCCTCGGCGCCGGGTTGCCTGCCGGCGAGGACGGCCGACACCATCCGGAGGCGGAGCACCCGGAGGATCTCGCCCTCCATCCAGACGTCGACGAGGCGGTCACGGGCGAGCGGGTCCGGCGCGCCGCCGGCGCCCCGGACGAGTTCGACCAGGTCGTCGGCGGTGGGGCCCATCCCCCACAGGGCGCCCTCGCCCGAGAGCGAGACCCGTTCGTTGCCCAAGGTCACCTTGGCCAGGTCCCAGCCGCCGTGCTCGGGCCCGACCAGATGGTCGGTGGGTATGCGCACGTCGGAGAAGAACACCTCGTTGAAGGCGTGCTCGCCCGTCATGTCGATGAGCGGGCGGATCTCGATGCCCAGTGCGTCCATGGGGCAGACGAAGTAGCCGATGCCCATGTGTTTGCTCGCCGCGGGGTCGGTCCGGGCGAGGAGGATGCCCCACTTGGCGATGTGGGCATAGCTCGTCCACACCTTCTGGCCGTTGACCACGTAGTGGTCGCCGTCTCGCTCCGCCCGGGTGCTCAGGGAGGCCAGGTCGGAGCCGGCGCCGGGCTCGGAGAAGAGCTGGCACCAGAACTCCTCGCCGCTGAGCAACGGCCAGAGCCAGCGCTGCTTCTGCTCCTCGGTTCCTGCGAACATCAAGGTCGGCCCGGCCCATCCGATCCCGATCGGGTTGACCGGGCGCCGCACGCCGGCCCGCCGGAGCTCCTCGTCGATCATGAGCTGGGTCAGTGGGCCGGCATCGAGCCCGTAGGGCGGGGCCCAGTGAGGCGCCACGTAGCCGGCCTCGGCGAGCTGGCGGCCGGTGGGGTGCGGGTGCTCGGCCAGCCACTCCCTGACCCGGCGCCGGCGCGGATCGTCGTCGCCCGGGAGGCCGAGGTCCACGGACGCAGCGTAGGCTGCACGTCTCGCTTCGCGCATTTCGGCGGGCGGGGGGGTCGGCCGCGGTCGACGGCTGAAAGGACGGGAGACGGAGCGAGGATGACGGACTGGAACTACGCAGACGTCTGGGAGACGGTGGCCGACGTGCAGCCCGAAGCGGTGGCCATCACCCAGGGCGTCCGCAACCTCTCGTGGGACGGGTTCGACCGTGGGGCCGACGGCGTCGGGCAGTTCCTGCTCGACCTCGGCGTCGTCAAGCAGGACAAGGTTGGCGTCTACCTCTACAACTCGCCCGAGTACCTCCAGACGACCTACGCCGCCATGAAGGTCGGACTCGTCCCGGTCAACACCAACTACCGCTACGGCGACGACGAGCTGATCTACCTGTGGGACAACGCCGACGTGGTGGCCGTCGTGTTCCACGGCGTGTTCTCGGACCGGATCGAGAGGATCCTCGAGCGGGTGCCGGGCGTCAAGGGCTGGCTGTGGGTCGATGACGGCTCGGGTCCGTGCCCCGACTGGGCCACCCCCTACGAGGATGCCGCCAAGGCCGCCCTCGGACGGACGCGCGCGCCGTGGGGGCGCAGCGGCGACGACCTCTACCTGCTCTACACCGGCGGCACCACCGGCATGCCCAAGGGCGTGATGTGGCGACAGGACGACCTTTTCGCCCGGCTCATCGACGGCGGCGTGCGCCACTACGACGTCCACGGCGGGATCGACGGCGTGCGCGCCAGCCTCGAGACGAGTCCGGGCGTCGGGGCGACGTTGATGCCGGCCTGTCCCCTCATGCACGGGACCGGCTCCTTCACCGCCAACACCACGCTCGCCGAGGGCGGACGGGTCTGCCTGCTCGAGTCGCGGCACGTACGACCCGGTCGAGATGCTCGACACGATCGAGCGCGAGAAGGTCAACGGGCTGGTCATCGTGGGTGACCCTTTCTCGCGCCCGCTGCTGGCGGTGCTCGACGAGAACCCCGGGAGGTGGGACCTGGGCTCGCTCGTGATGACGATCTCGTCGGGGGCCATGTGGAGTGAACCCGTCAAGGAGCAGTTGCTCGCCCACCACCCGATGCTCCTGGTCGACGTGTTCAGCTCGTCGGAGGCTGTCGGCATGGGCGTGTCCGTCTCGGGGGGCGGCGCGGCCGCGAAGACCGCGTCGTTCACGCTCGGACCCGACGTGAAGGTGCTGCGTGCGGACGGGCAGGAGATCGCGCCGGGCTCCGAGGAGGTGGGCGTGCTCGCGCTCGGCGGGCGCAACCCGCTCGGGTACTACAAGGACGACGAGAAGTCGGACGCGACGTTCAAGGTGATCGACGGCGTGCGCTACTCCATCCCGGGCGACTACGCCCAGGTCGACGCGGACGGCACCATCCACCTGCTCGGTCGGGGGTCTGTCTGCATCAACTCGGGGGAGAGAAGATCTTCCCCGAGGAGGTGGAGGAAGCGCTGAAGACACATCCGGCCGTGCAAGACGCCGTCGTCGTCGGGGTGCCGCATCCGACCTACGGTGAGCAGATCGTGGCCGTGGTGGAGCCGGCGGGCGGTGCCGTGGAACCCAGCGAGGCGGAGCTGATCGCCTACGTCAAGGAACGCCTGGCTCACTTCAAGGCGCCCCGGCGCGTGCGGTGTGTCGCCACGATCGGGCGGGCGCCGAACGGCAAGGTCGACTACAAGCGACACCGGGCCGAGTCGATCGACGAGGTGGGGGCGGTCTCGGCCTGAGCGCCCCGCGCCAGACTGAAGCGATGTTCATCTCCCCCGTCGACGCCACCCGCGGCGAAGAGGAGTGGCGACCCTTCGTCGAGACCCATCCCTTCGGGCACCTGGTCGCACCGGGTGGGACCGGGCGCGACGTGCCGGTCGTCGTGCCCACCCAGTTCGTGCTCGCGGGCGACACTGTGTGGCTGCACCTCGTACGGGCCAATCCCGTGTTCGAGGCCCTGGCCGAGAGCCCGCGGGTGCTCCTCAGTGTGGCCGACGACTGGGCCTTCATCCCCTCGGCGTGGAAGGCGATCGGCGACGAGGACCCGGCGCTCGGGATCCCGACGACCTACTACGCGGCGGTCCAACTCGTCGGCACGGCCAGCGTGCACGACGAAGTGACGTCGCCCGGGACGGTGGCCGCCATCCTGCGGCGCCAGCTCGCGGTGTTCCAGCCCGGGGTGGCGGTGGCCGACCCCGCGGAGGCCCACGCGGCGAAGCTGCACGGGATCCTCGGGATCGAGTTCCGCGTCGAGCGGGTGTCGGCCAAGTTCAAGTACGGCGGCAACGTCGACGAGGCCCATCGGCTCGCCGTGGTGGAGCGGCTGCGCGGCCGGGGCGGGACGGGCGACGCGGCGGCGGCGGACCGGGTCGTGCGTCGCCTGGAGCGCTAGCTGCTCGTTCCAGCGGGGCCGGCCGGCTACTCGACGGCGGCGGCCAGGTTCGCCAACGTCTGCTCCATCTCCTTCCCGGCGTGCGCGGCACTGTGGTCGCCCGTGACCCTCGCCACGGTCACGAACCAGGGCCTGCGCTGGTCCTGCCAGGACTCGGTGACCCGGCAGCCCGCTTCGGTGTCCTCGAATTCGTACCGCCAGGTGGCGACGGCGAGCGGCCCGGCCGTGACCGCGAACTCGAACACCGTGGCGGGCTCGCAGGCGACGACCGTGACCGTGGTCGACCAGCGCCGGAGGCCGTTCTTGTTGGTCCCTTTGAAGACGGCGCCCAGGGCGGGTCCCGTGGCGCCCTTGACCCACTTTCCTCCGGCATTCTCGGGCGACCACTCCCCCATCCGGGGCAGATCCGAGACCAGCGCCCACACCTGCTCGGCGGGGGCGGCGATGTCACGGGTGGCAGCGGTGGGGTAGGTCATGGACAAACGGTAGTTTGGGGACCATGGCACAGGCCCTGACAGAGACCATGGGGAAGCGCAAGATGATCGTGCCGACCCCTCCGACGTTCGCCACGCTCGAAGAGGAGCGCCTCCACCGCAAGCAGAAGCTGGCCGGGGCGTTGCGGCTCTTCGGCCGCTTCGGGTTCTCCGAGGGCGTGGCCGGCCACATCACGGCACGGGACCCCGAGCTGACGGACCACTTCTGGGTGAACCCGTTCGGCATGAGCTTCCGCCACGTCCGGGTCTCGGACCTGATCCTCGTCAGCCACACCGGCGAGGTGGTGGAGGGGAACCGCCCGGTCAACCCGGCGGCCTTCGCCATCCACTCCGCGGTGCACGCAGCCCGGCCGGACGTCGTCGCCGCCGCGCACGCTCACTCGGTCCACGGGAAGGCGTGGTCGGCTCTCGGGCGCCTGCTCGACCCGATCACCCAGGACGCCTGCGTCTTCTACGAGGACCACACGGTGTGCGAGGAGGGGGGCGGTGCCATCGTGCTCGAGGAGGCGGCGGCCAAGGCGTTAGCCACGGCCCTCGGGCCCCACAAGGCGACCATCCACCGCAACCACGGGTTGTTCACCGTTGGGCATTCGGTCGACGAGGCGGCCTGGTGGTTCATCACCATGGAGCGTTCGTGCCAGGCTCAGCTGCTGGCCGAGGCGGCGGGGACGGTGCTGCTGATCGACCCCGAGGGCGCCCGCTACACGCGCGACCACTCGGCCTCGCACGGGGCGGGATGGTTCTCGTTCCAACCCATGTGGGACGAGATCTCACGCAGCGAGCCCGAGCTCTTCGACTGATCCGGCCCGAGCGGGCTGCCAGGGGCGACGCGGGCCGGTGTGCGGTGGTGGCTCGGCACTCCCGCCGAAAGAGAACGTGTTCTAACCTGAGGCCGATGGAGTTCAACCTCGCCGACCTGTTCGAGGCGTCCGTCGACGCCTACCCCGAGCGGGAGTACCTCGTGGCCAACGGGGAGCGGCGCACCTATGCCGAGATGGAGGCCCGGGCGAACCGGCTGGCCCACCACCTGGCCGCACAGGGGGTGGGTCCGGGGGATCACGTGGGGATCTACGCCTACAACTCGGTCGAGTGGGTCGAGACGGCGTGGGCCGTCTTCAAGCTGCGGGCGATCTGGGTCAACGTCAACTACCGCTACGTCAAGGACGAGCTGCGCTACCTGCTGACCAACGCCGACCTCACGGCGCTGGTCCACCAGCGGGAGTTCTCCCCGCTGGTCACCGCACTCCGCTCCGAGCTCCCCGGCCTCCGGCACGTGATCGTGGTCGAGGACGGCAGCGACGCCGAGCCGACGCCCGGGGCCATCGGCTACGAGGAGGCGCTGGCAGGCCAGTCGGCGGACCGTGACTTCGAGCCCCGCTCGGGGGACGACCTCTACATCCTCTACACCGGCGGGACCACCGGCATGCCCAAGGGCGTCGTGTGGCGCCACGAGGACGTGTTCTACGCACTCGGCGGCGGCACCGACCCGGTGACGAACGAGCGGGTGAAGGATCCGTCGGTCATGGTCGCCAAGGGTGCCGGGGGCCCGATGGTGCACCTGCCGGTCGCCCCGCTCATGCACGGGGCGACCCAGTGGAGCGTGATGGGCCAGAGCTTCGTCGGCTCGAAGATCGTACTCGTGGCCAGGTTCGACCCCCATCATGTCTGGCGGCTGGTGAGCGAGGAGCGCGTGAACACCGTCATGATCACGGGGGACGCGATGGGCAAGCCCCTGATCGAGTCGCTGGCCGAGCCGGGGGCGGACCACGACCTGTCGTCGCTCGTGGCCGTGGTGTCGTCGGCGGCGCTGTTCTCGTCGCCCGTCAAGGACCAGTTCTTCGCACGCCTCCCCCACCTCCTGATCACCGACGCCATCGGCTCCTCGGAGAGCGGCAACAACGGGATGACCGTGGTGACGGCCGGCAACACCGCCATGAAGAGCGGCCCGACCGTGCGCCTAATGGGCAGGACGGTGGTGTTCGACGAGGGCCTGGAACCGGTGGAGCCGGGATCCGGGGTCATCGGCAAGATCGCCCGCTCGGGTGACATCCCCCTCGGCTACTACAACGATCCGGAGAAGACGGCGCAGGTCTTCATCGAGGTGCGCGGGACGCGTTACGTCATGCCCGGCGACTACGCCACGGTGGAGGCGGACGGATCGATCACCCTGCTCGGCCGGGGATCGATCGTCATCAACTCGGGGGGCGAGAAGATCTTCCCCGAGGAGGTCGAGTCCGCCGTGCGCTCGCACCCGGACGTCATGGACGCCATCGTGTGCGGTGCACCCGACGAGCGCTGGGGCCAGACCGTGGCCGCCATCGTCCAACCGAGGGTGGGGCGCGAGGCGCCGTCGCTGGAGTCCATCCAGGAGCACTGCCGGACGACCATCGCGGGCTACAAGCTGCCGCGTCGCCTGTTCGTCGTCGACGCGGTGGAGCGCTCGCCCTCGGGCAAGCCCGACTACACCTGGGCGGCCGCCGTCGTGAACGCGGGCGGCGAGACGCCGGCCGGGAGCGGGACGCTGCCCTGAGCCCGAGGCCTACGCGCGGCGAGGTCGTCGGGTCGGCGCGGGAGCGAAGGGCCCACCAAAAAGGGAGTCGACAACGGCCGACGGCGCCCGTTACGGTTCGTCGGTCGCCGAGGGAGGAGCACGCTTGTGGGGAATGGGCGGGTGAGCAGGGTCAGGCACCGGAGGCGGCCGCGGGTCGTCACGACGTTGGTGGGGTTGGGCCTTCTCCTTCCGGCCGCGGGCGTGGTCACGGCGGTGATGGGCGCCCCCGCGTCAGCCGCCCCGACTGCGGCTCCGACCCCGCACGACGATGCCGGGACGTCGTGGACCGTCTACCACGGCAACCCGCTCGGGACCGGCGTCGACAGCTCGGGCGTCACCTTCTCGCCGGCCAACCCTGCCTGGACGTCGCCGACGCTTGACGGCCAGGTGTACGGGGAACCGCTCGAGGCGACGGGGCGCGTCTACGTGGCGACGGAGAACGACACGATCTATGCCCTGGCGGCGAACACGGGCGCCATCTTGTGGTCCACCAACGTGGGCACGCCGGTGCCGTCGGGTGACCTGCCGTGCGGCAACATCAGCCCGACGGTGGGCATCACGGGCACGCCCGTCCTCGACACCGCCCACGGGCCGGGTGAGATCTTCGCCGTTGCGGACGAGCTGACTGCCGGTGGGCCGGAGCACTTCCTCGTGGGCCTCAACATGTACTCGGGCAGCGTCTTCCTCGACGAGCGCGTCGACCCGCCCGGACAGGACCCGGCGGCGATCCTGCAGCGCACCGGGCTGAACCTGAGCGACGGCAACGTCGTCTTCGGGTACGGCGGCAACGACGGGGACTGCTCGACGTACAGCGGGTGGATCGTCTCGGCACCGGAGGACGGCGCACCGGTCAACTACCACAGCACCACCCCTTCCTTCACGCAGGGGGCCGTCTGGATGGGCGGCGCGGCGCCCGAGGTCGACGCCTCGGGCAACATCTGGGCGGCCACGGGCAACGGATCCGCCTCCGAGCCGTATGACGGCAGCGACTCGGTCATCGAGCTGTCGCCGGCGCTGAGCCAAGAGCAACTGTTCGCCCCGGGCACGTGGCCCTACGACAACTCGCACGACCAGGACCTGGGCTCGACCGCCCCGGCGCTGCTCTCGAACGGGACCGTGTTGCAGGTTGGCAAGTCACAGACGGCCTACCTGTTGAGCCAGGCCAATCTCGGAGGGCCCGGAGCCACGGTCCCGACTGCCGGAGTGTGCGGTGCGGCCGACGCCGACGGTGGGGACGCGGTGCTGGGAACCGTGGTCTACGTGCCGTGTCAGAGTGGCGTCGAGGCGATCCAGACCAGTCCCTCGCTCGGCGTGCAGTGGCAGGCTAGCGATGCTGAAGGCGGACCTCCCATCGCGGCGGGCGGCATGGTGTGGTCGATCGGGGGCGGCTCGCTGTACGCCATCAATCCGGTCGACGGGACCACGGAGCAGCAGCTCTCCATCGGCGGCGAGGCCAACGACTTCCCCACGCCGTCGGTCGGCGACGGCCTCCTGCTGGCGCCGACGAGCACCGGGGTGGTCGCCTTCTCGGGGTCGGCCGGGATCCCGGGACCGCCGTCTCCGGCACCGCCCGCACCGCCGAACTCGTCCTACTGGATGGTCGCCTCCGACGGGGGCATCTTCACCTTCGGCAATGCCGGCTTCTTCGGCTCGGCCGGCGGCCTCCCCCTCGTCAAGCCCGTCGTGGGCATGGCGCCGACGCACTCGAAGGACGGCTACTGGCTGGTGGCCTCCGACGGGGGGATCTTCAGCTACGGCGACGCGACGTTCCACGGCTCCATGGGCGGCAAGCCGCTGAACAAGCCCATCGTGGGCATGGCCGCCACGCCGGACGGGGGTGGCTACTGGCTGGTGGCCTCCGACGGGGGCATCTTCAGCTTCGGCGACGCCGGCTTCTTCGGCTCCATGGGCGGCAAGCCGCTGAACAAGCCGATCGTGGGCATGGCCTCGACCAGCGACGGGCTCGGGTACTGGCTGGTCGCCTCCGACGGGGGGATCTTCAGCTTCGGCGACGCGGCGTTCCACGGCTCCATGGGCGGCAAGCCGCTGAACCAGCCGATCGTCGGGATGGCCTCGACCCCCGACGGGCTCGGCTACTGGCTGGTCGCCTCCGACGGGGGCATCTTCGACTTTGGCGACGCCAGCTTCTTCGGATCGGCCGGCGGCACGCCGTTGAACAGGCCCGCCGTCGGGCTGGCGACGACACCCGACGGACGGGGGTACTGGATCGTGGCGTCCGACGGCGGGGTCTTCAACTACGGTGACGCGAACTTCTACGGCTCCGAGGGCGGCATCCGGCTCAACAAGCCGATGGTCGGCATCGCGTCGGCGAGCTGATCCAGCCAACCCTTCGCCGATGATGCCGCTCCGAACCCGACCGATTTGGAGCGAGAGGATCAGCGGGTGCCTCCCCCTTTCCACAATCGCCACCGCAGCGAAGTCCGCGGCTTCGATCAATCGGGACAGATCCGCTCCAGCCCTGGCCGCACCGTCGACCTCGGGCGGAGGTAGGGCATGGCGGTCGGTCGCCGTGGCTGTCGCCTCCGCCGCGACCGGCCTATTCCTGGCGGCGGGCGCGGTCGGTGTGCCGGCGTCCGGGGCCAGCACGAAAACCACCGGCGCGTCCCACGTCGACCCCACGTCGTCATGGACCGTGTACCACGGCAACACACTCGGCAGCGGCCTCGACCACTCCGGCGTCACCTTCTCCCCGGCCGACCCGGCCTGGACGTCCCCGACACTCGACGGCCAGGTCTACGGGGAGCCCCTCGAAGCCACCGGGCGCGTCTACGTGGCGACCGAGAACGACACCGTCTACGCGCTGGCGGCGGACAACGGCGCCATCCTGTGGTCCACCCACCTGGGAACACCCGTGCCCGCCGCGTCGACGATCGGCGCATGCGGCGACATCAACCCGACCGTCGGCATCACGGGTACGCCGGTCATCGATTCGGCGAGGGGTGAGATCTTCGCCGTGGCCGACGAGTTTGTGGGGGGCGCGGCGGCCCACTTCCTGGTGGGGCTCAACATGTACGACGGCACGGTCGAACTCGACCAGGCCGTCGACCCACCTGATCCCGCCGTCAACCCTCCCCTCCATCTCCTGCAGCGGACCGGCTTGAACCTCGACGACGGCAACGTCGTATTCGGATTCGGTGGCAACTACGCAGACTGCGAGCCGTATCACGGCTGGATCGTCTCGGTGCCCGAGGGTGGCGGCACCGCTGGGTACTACGACACCACCGGCAGCACGCCCAATGGCACCCGAGGTGCCGTCTGGATGGGCGGGGCGGCGCCGGAGGTCGACGCGGCCGGTGACATCTGGGCGTCGACGGGTAACGGGTCGCCCGACACCCCCTATGACGGGAGCGACTCAGTCATCGAGCTGTCATCCCAGCTGGCACTGAAGCAGCTCTTCGCCCCGAGCGACTGGTCCGCCGACAACGTGGACGACCGCGACCTCGGGTCGTCCTCGCCGGCGCTGCTCACCAACGGGACGGTCTTGCAGGCCGGCAAGTCGCAGAGAGCCTTCCTGCTGAGCCAGGGGTCGCTGGGGGGCATCGGGGGGCAGATCGGAGATCCCCTTCCGATGTGCACAGGAGCCAATGTCGACGGCGGAAGCGCAGTGGTCGGAACGACCGTGTACATGCCATGCCTCTGGGGGATCGAGGCCATCCAGACCAGCCCCTCGCTCAGCGTGCAGTGGCAGGCCAGCGACGCCGGGCTGGCTCCCATTATCGTGGCGGGGTGGGGGCCCCCGATCGTGGCGGGGGGTCTCGTGTGGTCGATCGAAGGGAGCACCCTCTTTGGGCTCGCCCCCACATCCGGCGCCGTCGTCCAGAGCCTCTCTGTTGGCGGTGAGGCGAACCACTTCCCCACACCGTCGGTCGGTGATGGCTTGCTCTTGGCGCCGTCCACCGATCAGGTGGTGGCCTTCTCCGGCTCGGCGGGCATCCCCGGGCCGCCGTCCCCACCGCCATCGACTCCTGCCAACTCCTCTTACTGGATGGTGGCCTCCGACGGGGGCATCTTCAGCTACGGCGATGCGGGCTTCTACGGATCGACCGGCGGCATGCCGTTGAACAAGCCGGTCGTCGGGATGGCGCCGACGCCCTCTGGCCACGGGTACTGGTTGGTCGCGTCCGACGGGGGGATCTTCAGCTACGGCGATGCGGGGTTCTATGGATCCACCGGAGGCATGCCGTTGAACAAGCCCATCGTGGGCATGGCCGCCACGCCGGACGGGGGTGGCTACTGGCTGGTGGCCTCCGACGGGGGCATCTTCAGCTTCGGCGACGCCGGCTTCTTCGGCTCCATGGGCGGCAAGCCGCTGAACAAGCCGATCGTGGGCATGGCCTCGACCAGCGACGGGCTCGGGTACTGGCTGGTCGCCTCCGACGGGGGGATCTTCAGCTTCGGCGACGCGGCGTTCCACGGCTCCATGGGCGGCAAGCCGCTGAACCAGCCGATCGTCGGGATGGCCTCGACCCCCGACGGGCTCGGCTACTGGCTGGTCGCCTCCGACGGGGGCATCTTCGACTTTGGCGACGCCGGCTTCTTCGGATCGGCCGGCGGCACGCCGTTGAACAGGCCCGCCGTCGGGCTGGCGACGACACCCGACGGACGGGGGTACTGGATCGTGGCGTCCGACGGCGGGGTCTTCAACTACGGTGACGCGAACTTCTACGGCTCCGAGGGCGGCATCCGGCTCAACAAGCCGATGGTCGGCATCGCGTCGGCGAGCTGATACCGGGCGTCAGTCGGCCCCCGAGCGCTCGAGCAGCCGGCGCCATGCCGTCTCGAGGGGCTCCCCGAGGGAGTACGTGACCTCGATGTCGACCACCTTCCTCCTGCCGGTCGTCCCCCGCACCAGGGTCACCGCGCGGCGCGAGATGGAGAGCGCGTCGGCGACGGCGCGGAGCGCGGGCATCGGTGGCGCGGCCCACGATCCGGTGGCTCGACGACGCGGACCACCACGGCGCCGCCGTACTCACCGCCCACGACCGTCGCCGAGGCACCGGGCCGCACGTAGATCTCGACGCGCACTCACCCAGTTTGCCCGTGCGGCCCGTTCTCTCGTGGTCACGACCATGGAATCGCGACCCCCGGCCCCGTGACGCGTCGGCGTGCGCTCACGCGACGATGCAGCGATGCCACCCGCCACCCTGCTCCTGCTGACCGGCTCGCCCGGCTGCGGCAAGACCACCGTCGCACCGCTGGTGGCCGACCGTCACCAGCCCTCGGTCTGTCTCGACGTCGACTGGTTCTTCGCCACCCTGCGCCGGGGTGCCGTCGAGCCCTGGCGCGAGGAGGCGCACGCACAGAACCGGGTCGTGCTCGGGGCCGCGGCGGAGGCGGCGGCGGCGTTCGCCGCCGGTGGCTACTTCACCGTCGCCGAGGGCATCCTCTACCCGTTCATGCTCGACCTCTTCGCGACGGCGTGCGAGCCGCACGCCGTCTCCATGCACTATGCCGTGTTGCGGGCCCCCATCGCCGTCGTCCAGCAGCGGGTGCAGGACCGCAGGATCGAACCGCCCCACGCCGGTGCGCTGGCCGATGCCGCGGTGGTCGACGACCTGTGGACGCAATTCGAGAGCCACGGGGTCGAGGAACGCCACCGGGTCGATTCCGGCGAGCGCGGGCCGGCCGACGTGGCCGAGGAGATCGAGCGCCGGCTGCGCGCAGGCGACTTCCGGCTGTAGGAGCGAGGTGGCCCCTACCGGCCGCCGGCGGCGAGGCGTTGCTTGGTCGTCAGGTGCTCGGGGTCCTTGTCGAAGTCCTTCAGCACGTGCTTGCCGAACGTCTCGACGGCCTCCTGGCACGACTCGATCGACATCGAGGTCGACAGCATGCCGAACGAGAGCTGATCGGCGCCCGTCGCGGCGTAGTGCTCGATCGCCTTGCCCACCTCGTCGGGCGTGCCGATCGCGATGTCGCCCGACGCGATGACGGCGTCGAGCTGATCCGCGTCCAAGCCGGGGATAATGGCGGGCCACTCCGGGATGCCCGGGGGCCGGGGGAAGGTGTCGAGATAGCGGAACACGAGGCTCAGGTGGTAGTTCGAGTCCGCCTCGAGGAAGGTCTTGCGCGCCCTCGCCCCGTCCTCCATGCAGATCATCTGGGTCGTGATCATCACGTTGTTGTTCACGAACCCGCCCACCGGGTTCTCGCAGTCCTCGATCTTCTCCTTGTAGCGGCTCACCAGCGGGGTCAGCTGGTCCGGTGTCGAGAAGCCGAAGCACAGCACGCCCACGCCCAGCTCGGCGGCCAGGTCGAAGGTGCCCGGGCTCCCCGCCGCCATCCACAGGGGCGGGTGGGGCTTCGAGTAGGGCTTGGGCAGCACGTTGCGGGTCGGCATGGAGAAGAACGTGCCCTCGTAGCTGTAGTCCTCGTCCTTCCACATGCGCACGATCTGAGGCAGCGTCTCGGCCACCATCGCGCGGGTGAGCTCGGAGTCCTCGATCCCGAAGCCCTTCTGCTCGGTGGTGGACGAGCCGCGGCCGGTGCCGAACTCGAAGCGCCCCTCCGAGAGGTGGTCGAGCATGGCCACCCGCTCGGCGATGCGGGCGGGATGGTTCACCGGGGGCGTGATGTTGAAGATGCCCGAGCCGATGTGGATGTTGCTCGTCTTGGCGGCGACGAAGGCCAGGAACGACTCGGAGGCCGACAGGTGCGAGTACTCGGTCAGGAAGTGGTGTTCGGAGGCCCAGGTGTACTTGAAGCCGGCCTTGTCGGCCGCCACGATGAAGGCCACCTCGTCCAAGAGGCGGTCGTGCTCGGCCGACGCTCCGTGCTGTTCGACGTAGCGGGGCAGCACGCACGCGGCGTTGAAGATGCCGAATTCCATGGGTTGGACGTCCTCGTCTCCGGGGCCGCCGGCGGTCCGTACCGCCGGCCTTCGGGCGACGGTAACACGGCCTCCCCAAAAATGCAACGTGTTCCAATAACGGGTGCGTTCGTCCTGTTCAGAAACCTTTGGTGCTGCAGGGTCCTCAGCGATCGACGCCGAGCACCAGCCCGCTGGTCGGCACGCCGGTCCCCGCCGTGACCACGACGTGCTCGAGGTCCTCGACCTGGTTGACCGCGGTCCCGCGCACCAGCCGGACCCCCTCGGCGATCCCGTTCATGCCGTGC
The DNA here is from genome assembly GCA_963789235.1 of uncultured Acidimicrobiaceae bacterium. Classification (GTDB taxonomy): domain Bacteria; phylum Actinomycetota; class Acidimicrobiia; order Acidimicrobiales; family RAAP-2; genus Bog-473. The sequence goes on from CAWBJX010000005.1 coordinate 79,711, forward strand.
AGGTAGGCCTCGCCGAGCTGGCCTCCATGGGTGTTGATCGGCAACGCGCCGCCGAGCTCGAGGCGGCCGTCGCGGACGAACTCCTTGGCCTCGCCCTTGGCACAGAACCCGAGCTCTTCGAGTTGGTAGAGGACGTAGGGGGTGAAGTGGTCGTAGAGGATGGCGGCCTGCATGTCGTCGGGGCCCAGTCCGGAGGTCTCCCACAGCTGGCGCGCCACCACGGCCATCTCGGGCAGCCCGAGCAGATCGTCGCGGTAGTAGCTCGTCATCATGTCCTGACCGGCGCCCGAACCCTGTGCCGCCGCCCGGATGACCACCGGCTTGGTCCGCAGGTCGCGGGCCCGTTCGAGCGAGGTGACCACGAGCGCCTGCCCGCCGTCGGTCTCCTGGCAGCAGTCGAGCAGGTGCAGCGGCTCCACGATCCAGCGACTGGCCTGGTGCTCTTCGAGGGTGATCGGCTGCTCGTAGAACCAGGCCTTGGGGTTGGTCGCCGCGTGCGTGCGGTCGGCCACCGCCACCCGGCCGAGGTCCTCGCTGGTGGCGCCGGTCACGGCCAGGTAGCGCTGGGCCGCCATGGCCACCCAGGACGCCGGCGTGAGCAGCCCAACCGGCAGGTACGAGGCCATGTGCGCGTTCTCCGCGTTGGGCAGCGCAGCCCGGCCCTGGACGCCGGCGCCGAAGCGGTTCCCGGAACGCTCGTTGAAGGCGCGGTAGCAGACCACGACGTCGGCGACGCCCGAGGACACGGCCAGCGCCGCCTGCTGGATGGTCGCGCACGCCGCACCGCCGCCGTAGTGGATGCGGCTGAAGAAGGTCAGCTCCCCGATGCCGAGACTGCGCGCGATGTCGATGTCGGGGTTGGTGTCGGAGCTGAAGGTCACCATTCCCTGCACCTCGGACGGGGCGATGCCGGCGTCCTTCAGCGCGGCGTCGACCGCCTCGGCGGCGAGGCGCAGCTCGGAACGTCCCGAGTTCTTCGAGAACTCGGTGGCCCCGATACCGGCGATCGCGGTGGTCCCGGAGAACGTGTGCGCAGGCGCCATCAGCCGGGCTCCTCCCCGAGCGGCAGGACGACGTTGACCGTGCCGCTCACGTGGTCGCCGAGGTCGTTGGCGCCGCGGACGGCGACCGTCACCATGCCGCTCGTGCCGTCGTCGCCCAGCGGGCCCTTGGCCGTCACCGAGCCGGTCAGCGTCATGGTGCAGTCCGGGTAGTTCGGCGCGCCGAGCCGGATGTCGACCTCCGACAGCCGGCCGCGCGGCCCCGACCAGTCGGTCACGTAGCGCCCCACCAGGCCGTTCGTCGTCAGGATGTTCATGAAGATGTCCGACGAGCCCCGCTCCTTGGCCCGCACGGGATCGTGGTGCACGTCCTGGTAGTCCCGGCTGGCGAGGGCACCCGACACGATCAAGGTGCGGGTGATCGGCAGCACCAGGGTCGGCAGCTCGTCGCCCACCGAGACCTCGAAGAAGGTCGGACCCGGTGCCATCACTGCCCCGCCTCCGCCTGGGCCAGGGCCCGCTCGGCGATCTCCGCCCCGAGCCGCGCCAGCTGCGCGCTCGGGCCGCCGAGCATGAGCTCGATCTGCTTGCCCCACAGGAAGTAGCGGTGGATGGGGAAGGTGATGTCCGCCCCCAGTCCGCCGTGGAGGTGCTGGGTGGCGTGCACCGTGCGCTGGCCGCGCTCGGCGGCCTGCCACTTGGCCACCCGCGCCGCGACCGCGGCGTCGCGGCCGCTGTCGAAGCGCCAGGCGGCGTTCTGCGCGGTGACGCGCATCGCCTCGATGTCGATGGCGGCGTCGGCCGCCCGGAGCATGGTGGCCTGGAAGGTGCTGAGGGGGCGACCGAACTGGTGGCGCGTGTTGAGATAGACGGCCGTCTGGCTCAGCGCCGCCTCGCAGACGCCGACCTGCAACGCGCACAGCCCGATGATGGCGGCGACCAGGAGGAAGTCGAGCGCCGCCCGGCCCAGGTCGGGGCCGACGAGGACGTCCTCGGGCCCCACGACCACCCCGGTGAGATGCACGTGCGGGTGGACCTCGCGGTTGGTGGTCACCGCTCGCTCGAGCGCGACGCCGACCGCCCGAGGGTCGACGAGCGCCAGCAAGACACCGCCGTCCTCGCCGCGGGCGGGCACCACGATGCGGGCCGCCACGTTGGCCTGGGGCACGGCGAGCTCGGTTCCCTCGAGCGTCCACCCCCCGTCGCTCGGCGTGGCCCGCACGGCCGGGGACGACGTCGGGCTGAACGCACAGGCGTTCAACGCCGCGTCGAGGAGCACCTCGCCGGCGACCACGCCGGGCAGCCAGCGGGCCCGCTGCGCCTCCGAGCCAAAGTGGGCGATGGGGAGGGCGCCCAGCACGAGGGTGGCCCACAACGGCACGGGCGCCACCGCCCTGCCCTGCGCCTCGAGCAGGAGGCCCAACTCCATGAGGCCGTGGCCCGCTCCGCCATCGGGCTCGGGCACGGCGAGGCCCAACAGGTCGGCGTCGGCCAGGGCCTGCCACAGGGGCCGGTCGATGCGCTCGTCGCTCCGTTCGACGGCGGCGACCCGTGCGGGGTCGACGAGGCCGGAGAAGACCCCGGTCGCCGCCTCGGAGACCGCGAGCTGCTCGTCGCTCAGGGCGAAGTCCATCAGGCCCCCTCCCCCGCCGCCGCACCAGCAGCCGGCACGAACACCGGCAACGACAGCTCGTCGTCGTAGTCGACGAACTCGGCCCGCAGCGCCAGCCCCACCTGAATGGCGTCCGGCTCGACACCCCCGATGTTGGCCACCACCCGCGTCCCCTCCTCCAGCTCGACCAGGCCGATCGGCAGCGGGTACTCGAACGCCGGGACCTGGGGGTAGTGCACGACGACGTAGGAGTACAAGGTGCCCCGGCCGCTCGCTTCGACCGTGTCCCACTCGAACGAGCCGCAGGTGGCACAGGCCGGCAGCGGTGGATGGCGCAGCGTGCCGCAGGACGTGCAGTGCTGGATCAGCAGGCGGTGAGCCCGGGCCCCCTCGAACCAGAACGCGTTGTCCTGGGTGATGGCCGGGTGCGGGCGCGGCGGGCGCGGGTGACGAGGCGCTGGCGGCAGGTACTTGAGGATCCGGAAGCGCATGGTGGCGACCGGCTCGCCGCGGTCGAAGAGCGCCTGGACCTGCTCCGCCGACACGGGGGGCCCCGGCACGTCGGCCTCGGGCACCGCGACGTAGTCCATGCGCGTCGTGATGAAGCGTCCCGTGCCGAGCCCCGTGCGCTTGGGGTCGGAGATCGACTCGATCACCGAGCGCACCAGCACCCGGTCGCCCACCATCACGGGGCGCCCGTAGTGCTGCTCGCAGTTGGTGGCCACCACCGAGGTCAGCCCCTCGTCTTGGAGCAGGGCCATCATGACGCCCTCGGGTCCGCTCCCCTGCTCCCCGGCCGCGCGGGCCTCCTCGACCGCGACCGAGGCGCGCAGCCCCCGCATGATCCAGGCCTGCAGCATGGTGGGTGGGGCGATCAGGCGCTCGTAGCCCGCGGCCTGCGCCGCCTCGTCGGACACGTAGACGGGGTTCTCGTCGCCCATGGCCTCGACCCAGTGCCTGATCATGGGCAGGTTGACGGCGTCGGGCGAGAGCGTGGGCGGACCGGCCGCCTGGCCCACCAGCGCCGCCAGCTCGTCGCTGTGGTCGGGCAGGGCCGCGAGCTCCTCGAGGCGCCCCGACCGCTCCGACGCCGCTGCGCTCACCGCGCCCCCCGGGTCATCCCCAGGCCGGCGGCGGCGACGATCTCGCGCTGCACCTCGTTCACGCCGCCACCGAACGTGTTCACCTGCGCCTGGCGCGCCGTCGCCTCGAGCCGGCCCCGCAGCAGCGCACCCGGCGACCCGGGGACGAGATAGCCGGCGGCGCCGGTCACCCCCAAGAGCAGACGCACGATCTCGAGGATCCGCTCGGTCCCGAAGACCTTGATCGACGACGACTCCGCCCCGGTGAGCTCACCCTCGGCCACGTGCACCGCCATGCGCCAATTCAACAGCCACATGGCCTCGAGCTCCGCGTGGCACTTGGCGAGATCCATCTGCACCCAACCCTGGTCGACCAGCGTCCGCCCGTCGTCGGTCTCCTGCGCCGCCGCCCAGGCCACGATGTCCTCGTAGAGCGAGAGGGCCAGCCCGCTCCATGCCGCCAGCCCGACCCGCTCGTGGTTGAGCTGGGTGGTGATCATGCGCCAGCCCTCGTTCTCCTCGCCGACGCGGTTCGCCACCGGGACGCGCACGCTGTCGTAGAAGGTCTGCGTCGTGGTGAGGCCGCCGACGGTGTTGATGATCGACCACGCGAAACCGGGCGCCGTCGTGGGGACGCAGACGATCGAGATGCCCTTGTGCTTGGGCACCCCGGGATCGGTCCGCACGGCCAGCCAGACGTAGTCGGCCATGTCGGCGCCCGACGTGAAGATCTTGGCGCCGTCGATCACGTACTCGTCGCCGTCACGCACGGCCCGCGTGCGCAACGACGCCAGGTCGGTGCCCGCCTCGGGCTCGGTGTAGCCGATGGCGAAATTCAGCTCGCCCGAGAGGATCTTGGGCAAGAAGAACGACTTCTGCTCCTCGGTGCCGAAGCGCATGATGGTGGGCCCCACCGTGTTGATCGTGACGAAGGGGAACGGGGCGCCGGCGCGCCGGGTTTCGTCGAAGAAGATGAATTGGTCGGTGGCCGGCCGGCCCTGCCCGCCGAACTCGGTGGGCCACCCGATGCCCAGCCACCCGTCCTTGCCGATCTGGCGCACGACCTCCCGCCAGGCCTCGCCGCCCTCGCCACCGTCGGCCAGGCCCGCCCGCACCTCGTCGGTCAGCAGCTCGGCGTAGTAGCGACGCAACTCGGCCCGCAGCTGCTGCTGTTCGGGGCTCTCTTCGAGGAACATCGTGGGGCAGCCTCGCGTGCGGTCCGCGGTCCCTGCCAGGTCAAGGCCGCGCTCGGCCAAAAATGTAACACGTTCTCGTTTCGGCAGCACCCGGGCGGAGGCGCCGCCCGCTTCGGGACCAGCCGCCGGGCCGGGCCTATGATCGAATGACACACGTTCTAGAAACGGCCCCGAAGGGCCAGGCACCCCGCGAGCGCCGGGTGTCCGAAAGGGGGGTCCGTGAGCCTCGAGGAGATCGACCTCATCGACGGGCGCAACTTCGTGGCCGGGGTGCCCTACCACTGGTTCGCCGCGCTCCGCCGGGAAGCACCCGTCTTCTGGCATCCCGAGTCCATCGCCCCGCGGGGCGGTTTCTGGGCCGTCACCCGTTACGACGATTGCGTCCACGTCAACCGGGACTGGGAGCACTTCTCCTCCGCCCGCCGCGGGGCGCTCTTCCACGAGACCGAGGAGGAGCAGCTGGCCCAGCAGCAGCTGTTGATGCTGAACATGGATCCGACGATGCACACGCGCTACCGCCGGCTGGTCAACAAGGGCTTCACCCCCAAGATGGTGCGGGACCTCGAGCAGCAGATCATCGGGTACGCCGACGGCATCATCGACTCGGTCTGCGAGCGCGGCAGCGCCGACTTCGTGGAGGAGATGGCGGCGGAGCTCCCGCTCCTCGTCATCGCCGAGGTGCTCGGCGTGCCCCAGGAGGACCGCCGCATGGTCTTCGACTGGTCCAACCGCATGATCGGCGCCGAGGACCCCGAGTACCAGGTTCCCGGCGCCGCGCCGGACGAGGCGCTGATGCAGGTCTACGGCTACGCCGAGGAGCTGGCCGCCGAACGCCGACTCCGGCCCAGGCAGGACCTGATCTCGGTCCTGCTCGACGCCGAGGTGGAGGGCGAGAAGCTCAACGAGCTGGAGCTCGATCTCTTCTTCCTCCTCCTCATCGTGGCGGGGAACGAGACGACCCGGAACCTGATGTCGGGCGCCATGACCGCCTTCTTCGACCATCCCGACCAGTGGGAGCTCCTGCGCAAGGACCGCTCGCTGCTCCCGAACGCCGTCGAGGAGATGCTGCGCTACGTCACCCCCGTGATGCACTTCCGCCGCACGGCCACCACGGACCTCGAGCTGCACGGGCAGGAGATCGAGGAGGGCGACAAGATCGTCTTCTGGCACATCTCGGCCAACCGCGACGAGTCCGCCTTCGAGCACCCGGACTCCTTCGACATCACCCGCTCCCCCAACAACCACATCGCGTTCGGCGGCGGTGGGCCCCACTTCTGCCTGGGCGCCAACCTCGCCCGCATGGAGATCATGGTGATGTTCGACCGCCTGCTCGAGCGCGTGCCCGACATCCGGCTCGACGGCGAGGTCCAACGACTGCAGTCGAATTTCATCAACGGGACCAAGCACATCCCCGTCGCCTTCGAGCCCTCGACCCCCGTCGGGGGCACGCCGCTCCCCGCCCGGGCCCGCTGAGGCCGCCGCCGTGGCCGAGCGCGGGATCCGCTTCCACCAGGCTGTCGCCTTCCTGCCCACCCGCCAGATCCTCCCCCTGGCCCGGGTCTGCGACGACCTCGGTTATGGAGGTCTCTACGTCTCCGACCACCTCTTCAACCCGCGGCACCGCGAGTCGCGCTACACCTATTCGACCAGCGACGACGGCGCACCGGGCTGGGAGGACGCCACGGCATGGCCGGACCCGATGTGCGTGATCTCCGCCTGTGCCGGCGCGACCGAGCACCTCCTCTTCACCACCGGCATCTACATCGCCCCGTTGCGCGACCTCATGACGGCGGCGAAGACGGTCGGCACCACCGCCGTGCTCTCGGACAACCGGTTGCGCCTCGGCATCGGAGTGGGCTGGTGCAAGGAGGAATTCGACCAGACGGGGCAGGATTTCGCCACCCGCGGCAAGCGCCTCGACGAGATGATCGTCGCCCTCCGGGCCCTGTGGCGCGGCGGCTACGTCGAGTTCCACGGCGACTTCTACGACGTCCCGGAGTGCCAGATGGAGCCCGCCCCCACCCGGCCGGTGCCCATCATCGGCGGCGGCCACTCCCCCGTCGCGCTCCGGCGAGCCGCCGAGCTGTGCGACGGCTGGATCGCCGCCGGCGCCTACGGCGAGGAGGAGGCGTGGCTCCACCTCGCCAACCTCCGGGAGGCGCTCGAGAAGGCGGGCCGCGACCAGGACGGCTTCAGCATCTACCTCTCGCTCAACGAGCCGCCCGACGTCGACCTGTACCACCGCTTCGGCGACGCCGGGGTGACCGACTTCGTGTGCGCACCATGGATGTTCGTCGACGTCCCCCCGGGCACACCCGACGACGAGGCGCTGGCCGCCCGCCTGCCGGCGGTGCGGTGGTTCGCCGACGAGATCATCGCCAAGGTCTGACACGGCCCGTCGCAGGCGAGAGACTCGGGACACGCGAGAGGAGCCGCACGTGAAGACGATGAAGATCGGACTGCAGCTGGGCTACTGGGGCTCGGGTCCGCCGCCCAACGCCATGGACCTGGTGATGGAGGCCGACCGCCTCGGCTACGACTCCGTGTGGACGGCCGAGTCCTACGGCTCCGACGCCCTGACCCCCCTGGCCTGGTGGGGCGCGCGGACCGAGCGGGTCCGCCTCGGCACGTCGTTGTGCCAGCTCTCCGCCCGCACCCCGACCGCCATGGCGATGGCGGCGCTGACCATGGACCATCTCTCGAGCGGCCGCTTCGTGCTCGGCCTCGGGGTCTCGGGTCCCCAGGTCGTCGAGGGATGGTACGGCCAGCCCTTCCCCGCCCCCCTCGCCCGCACCCGCGAGTACGTCGACATCGTCCGCCAGGTGCTGGCGCGCGAGAAGCCGGTCACCAACGAGGGCCCCCACTACCCGCTGCCCTATCCGGGCGGCACCGGCCTGGGCAAGCCGCTCAAGTCGATCGTGCACCCGCGGCGGGCCGACATCCCGATCATCTTGGGAGCCGAGGGCCCGAAGAACGTGGCCCTGGCCGCCGAGATCGCCGACGGCTGGTTCCCCATCTTCTTCTCCCCGACGGCGATGTCCTCCTTCGAGGCGTCGCTCGACGAGGGCTTCGCGCGGCCGGGGCGCGTCGCAGCGTGGAGGACTTCGAGGTGCTGGCCCTGGCGCCCACGGTCATCAACGACGATGTCGAGGCGGCGGCGGACGGGTTCCGGCCCTCCCTGGCGCTCTACATCGGCGGCATGGGTGCGAAGGAGATGAACTTCCACTTCGACGTCTTCGCCCGCATGGGCTACGAGGAGGCGGCCCACAAGATCCAGGACGCCTATCTCGACGGCCGCAAGGACGATGCCGCCGCCGCCGTCCCCACCGCCATGGTGGAGGACATCGCGCTGGTGGGCCCGGTGGAGAAGATCCGCGACGACCTCGAGGCCTGGCGCGCCTCGCGGGCGACGACGATGCTCGTCAACGGCGACGTCGCCACCCTGCGCATCCTGGCCGAGCTGGTGCTCGGCTAGGTCGACGCGTCGGTACGTCCTACATCGCCCGCGGGCCCCCGGCCGCCGGCTCGAGGTAGGACGCCGGCCCGAACCCGAGGATCGGGATGAAGATGAAGGCCAGGAAGATCAGGCCGACCGCGAACGCCGTGCTCTTGGCGAAGGACTTGGCCAGGTCGATCGCCACGATGATCCAGACGATGATGTTGACGAGGGGGATGAAGTAGAGGATCAGCCACCACCCCGGCCGACCCACGATCTTCAACAGGACGTAGTAGTTGTAGAAGGGGATGATGGCGGCCCAGCCCGGCCGGCCCGCCTTCACGAAGACCTGCCACAAGGCGGCGATCTCGAAGACGATGACGGCGATGTAGACGATCACCACGATCCCGGCACCAGCAGAGGCAAGCAGCACGGCGGTCATGATGGCCCTCCAGTTCTGCCCACCTGGGCTGCCGCGGGCGCCCCGATCGTAGGCCCTTGCACCGCCCGCTGCAGCGAGACCGACCTGGCATGCGCTGCCCGGTCGCACCTATCGGCCACAATTCCGTCCATGACCCTCTTCGACGTCTCCGGTCTGTTCGGGTCCGAGCCGGCGCCGGCCGAACGGCTTGACGAACCCGATGCCCCCGAGCGGCCGGGCGCCGGAGCGCGGCACGGTGGTGCGGCCCCACCCGAGGTCGAGGTGCGCCTCAGCGCGCGTCGCCGCAAGACCTCGGAGGCCAAGTGGGTCGGAGGGCGCATCGTGGTCTCCCTGCCCGCGCACCTCGACGTCGAGTCCCGCCAGAAGACGATCGACTGGCTCGTGGAGCGGCTGCTCACCCGCGAGCGCCGGCAGCGTCCTGCCGGTGACGACGAGCTCCTGGCGCGGGCCGTCGCCTTGAGCGACCGCTACGGGCTCGGGGCGCACCCGGTCTCGGTGCGCTGGGTGACCAACCAGTTGGCCCGGTGGGCGTCGTGCTCGTACTACTCGGGCCACATTCGCGTCTCACACCGCTTGCGCGCGGTGCCCGAGTGGGTGCTCGACTCGGTGTTGGTCCACGAAGTGGCGCACCTGACCTATCCCGACCATTCACCCGCGTTCCATCGTCTCGCCGGTTCGTACCCGCGCCACGACGAGGCGGGCCTGTTCCTGGCCGGCTACGGCCTGGGTCTGGCCAAGCCCGTGCCCTAGGTGTGCTCGGCGCGCCGCACGGTCGGCGCGCGAGCGCCGGTGCGCCGCCGCCTCAGACGGGTTCCTCCGCCAGGATCCGGCCGAGCCGGCGCAGGCTCTCGTTCGCCCCGCCCAGCGTGAGCTCGATCTGCCGTGTCAGGAGGAAGTACCGGTGCAGCGGGTAGTCGCGGTCGACACCGACACCGCCGTGGAGGTGCGACGCGGCGTGCACGACGCGCTGGCCGCCCTCGGCGGCCCAGTACTTGGCCACGGCAACCTCGGCCGCCGCCGGCAGTCCCGCCGCCAGCCGCGAGGCGGCCTGCCATGCCGTGAGCCTGATCGCCTCGGTGTCGACGTAGGCGTCCGCCGCGCGCTGCCCCACGGCCTGGAAGGTCGCGATGGGCTTGTCGAATTGCACCCGGGTCTTCGTGTACTCGGCCGTGAGGTCGAGGGCCGAGGCGCAGGCCCCGGCCTCCTGGACACAGAGCGCGGTCGTGGCGAACTCGGTGATGAGCGCGATCACGGCGGCGCCGTCGCCCTGCTCACCGAGGAGACGGTCGGCGCCGACGCGGACGCCGTCGAGCTCCACGATCGCCTCGGGGCGCCCGGTCGTCGTCGTCTGCCGCGTCATGGCGACTCCCTCGGCGCCCGTGTCGACGATGAAGACGCCGGGCCCGGCGGGCGCACCGTCGGTGGTCTTGCACGACGCCGGCACCAACACGGCGTCCGCGACGAACGCGGCCGGGACACACGCCTTGGTGCCCGACAGCACCCAGGAGCCGTCCGGTTGGGCCGTCGCCGTCGTCGCCGGTTCGGTCCCACCGGGAAGGATCACCTCACCGGCCAGCTCGGCCAGGGCGGCGGTGAGGACGGTCTGCCCGCTCGACACGCCGCTCAGCCATTCCTTGCGTTGGGCGTCGGTGCCGAAGCGCGCGATGGGCACCGCGCCGTAGGCCATGGTCTCGACCACGGGCACGTAGGCCGCCGTGCGACCCGCGGCTTCGATCACGAGGCAGGCCGCCACGAAGTCGAGCCCCGCGCCTCCGACCTCCTCGTCCAGGTGGATGCCGAGCAGGCCGGCACCAGCCAGCTCACGCCACAGGTCGCGGTCGAACGGCCCCTCGTCGCCCGCTTCGGCCTCGACCGCCTTGAGCCGGTCGTGCGTCGACCGCTCGCCGAATATCTGCCCGGCCAGCTGGCGGACGGCTTCTTGCTCTTCGCTGTAACTGAAGTCCATGGGGTCTCCTGGTTGGGCGGGTCGGGGCGGGCTCAGCGCAACGACCGCGGCATGCCGAGGCCGAAGATCGCGATGAGGTCGCGCTGGATCTCGTTGGTGCCGCCGCCGAAGGTCAGGATGATCATGGAGCGGGCGTACATCTCGAGGCGGCCGGCGATGACCGCGGCCGGTGACCCGCGCGTGAGGTAGCCGGCCTGCCCCACGATCTCCATGAGCAGTCGAAAGGCGCGCAGGTAGAACTCGGTGCCGAAGACCTTGATGGTCGAGGCGTCGGCCACGTCGAGGTGGCCCTGGGTTCCCTGCCACGCCACCTTCCAGTTGATCAGCCGCAGGAACTCGAGCTCGGCGTGCACCCGGGCGAGGTGCTCCTGGACCCACTCCTGGTCGACCACACGGCGGCCGTCGGGGAGCTTGGTGGACTGGGCCCAGGCCCGCACGTCGGTCAGCACCCGCTCGACGATCCCGGGCGAGCACAACGTGACCCGTTCGTGGTTGAGCTGGTTGGTGATGAGGGTCCAGCCCTGGTTCTCCCCGCCCACCAGGCTGGTGGCCGGGACGCGCACGTCCTCGTAGAACGTGTAGTTGATGTTGTGGTCCCCGAGCAGCTTCATCGGGACCACCCGGATCCCCGGCGTGTCCATCGGCACGACGAACATGGAGATCCCTTTGTGCTTCGCGACGTTGGGATCGGTCCGGGTGGCCAGCCAGACGAAGTCGGCGTCGCCGGCGAGGCTGGTGAAGATCTTGGCGCCGTTGATGACGTACTCGTCGCCGTCGCGCACGGCCCGGGTGGTGAGCGAGGCGAGGTCCGTCCCCGAGTTGGGCTCGGTGTAGCCGATGCAAAAGGAGATCTCACCGGCGAGGATCTTGGGGAGGAAGAACTCCTTTTGCTCCTGCGTGCCGAAATTCATGATCGTGGGGCCGACCGTGTTGATGGTGAGCATGGGAACGGGCGCCCCGCTGCGCATGGACTCGTCGAAGAAGATGAACTGCTCGATGGCCGAGCGCCCCTGGCCGCCCCACTCCTCCGGCCAGCCGATGCCGAGCCACCCGTCGCTCCCCATCTGCTGGACCACCTTGCGCACGACGGGCCCGACACCGCCCGCCCGGCCCAACTGCTGCTCGACCTCTGGCGTCAACAGGTTCTGGTAGTAGGCGCGCAGCTCGCTCTTCAGCGCCTGCTGCTCCTCGGTGTAGGCAATCTCCATCGGTGTCCCTCCCGGGTGGCGGCGCCACATCGGCCCACGTCAACGCCACGTCGTCGCCGGCTCGGCCGTGGTGGGCTCCGCCCGCTAGAACACGTTACAGTCCGCTTCGGGGGCCGGCCACCTGGGACCGGGAGGCCGCTCCGTACCGGCAAGTAACCTGCAAGCCGCCCCGGGGGCGGGTCCCCGCGGGGCACCATCGAACCGAGGAGCCGTCACCATGCCTGAAGCCGTCATCGTCGCCACCGGTCGCACGCCGATCGGGCGGGCCAACAAGGGCTCGCTCGTCGAATGCCGGCCCGACGACCTGAGCGCGCTGGTGCTCCGTGCCGTGCTCGACAAGGTGCCCCAACTCGACCCGGCCGAGGTGGAGGACGTCCTCCTCGGCTGCGGGCAGCCGGCCGGCGAGGCCGGGTACAACGTGGCCCGGGTGGCGGCCATCCTCGCCGGACTCGATGACGTCCCGGGCGTGACCGTCAACCGGTACTGCTCCTCCTCGCTCCAGACGATCCGCATGGCGGCGCACGCCGTGCGTGCCGGCGAGGGGGACGTCTTCATCGCCGCCGGCGTCGAGACGGTGAGCCGCTACATGCACGGCGCGTCGGACACCGGTCCGCACAACACCGAGTTCGCGGAGGCCGAGGAGCGGACCAAGCTCCGCGCCCCGGCCGTGACCGAACCCTGGACCCCGCCCTCGGGCCTGCCCGACGTCTACATCGCGATGGGCCAGACCGCGGAGAACGTGGCGGAGTACGAGAAGGTCAGCCGCGAGGATCAAGACGAGTTCGCCCTGCTCTCGCAGACCCGGGCCGTCGCGTCGCAGGGGAACGGCTTCTTCGAGCGCGAGATCATCCCGGTGACCCTGGCCGACGGCACCGTCGTGAGCAAGGACGACGGGCCGCGGCCGAACACCACGCTCGAGGGACTGGCCAACCTCAAGCCCGTGTTCCGCGAGGGCGGGACCGTGACGGCGGGCAACGCCTGCCCGCTCAACGACGGCGCCGCCGCCGTCGTCGTGATGAGCGACACGAAGGCCAAGGCCCTCGGGATCGCCCCGCTGGCGCGCATCGTGGCCAGCGGGGTGACCGGGCTCAACCCCGAGATCATGGGGCTCGGCCCGGTCGAGGCCTGCCGTCAGGTGCTGGCGCGGGCGAACATGACGATCGACGACATCGACCTGGTGGAGATCAACGAGGCCTTCGCCGCCCAGGTCATCCCCTCGGCCAGGCATCTCGGCATCGGCTGGGACAAGCTGAACGTCCACGGCGGCGCCATCGCCCTCGGCCACCCGTTCGGTCAGACCGGCGCCCGCATCATGACCACGTTGCTCAACGGGCTCGAGGACGGGGACAAGACCATCGGTCTGGAGTCGATGTGCGTCGGCGGCGGCCAGGGCATGGCCATGATCGTGGAGCGCCTGAGCTAAGCCTCTCGGGAGCCCGCGGCGTGCGCCTCGTCGACGGCGGGCGCGGGGCCGGGGTCCACGCCCTCGCGGCCGGCCAGGTACAAGGAGACGAGCTCGCCGAGCAGCGCCAGGTCGAAGAAGGCGCCGAGGTCGTCGTCCCCCTCGGCCCACACCTCGAGCACGTCGGCCATGACCTCTTCGGTGGCGGCGCGCACCGCGGCGAACAGGCCGGCCACGCCGGGGCTCTCGCCCCGGTGTCGCAGCAGCACGAGCGACATGGTCTGGCGGGTCACGTCCCCGCCCTGGCCCCACCCGGCCAGCTCGTCGTAGGTCAGCGCGGGCAGGGCGGCGGCGAACGCCGGCGCCTTCGCGTTGAGATTGACCCGGGCCTTCCACCAACGGGCGGCCACGGCGCCCACGCCGCGCGCGCCGTAGACGAGCGGGATGGTGCGGCCGACGCGGCGCGCCAGCTCCGGTGCGGGGCCACCCGGTGCCAAGAAGGCGTCGCGCCGCCGGGCCAGGGCTGTCGCCGCCGCCGTCACCGACGCGGTCGGGTCGGGCACCAGGCCGGTCCGGGACAGCGCGACCAGCAGCGCCACGACGGCACCCCCCAACGCGGCGCGCGCCCGGGGCGCCTCCAGGCCTCCCGGACCGCCACGTAGCACCGGGCACCACGCCAGCGCCCCGTCGACGGCCCAGCGGGCCAGCGCCCCGTCGGCGTCCCCCCCGACGGCCACCACGCGCGCGCCGCAGGCGACGGCCCGCGCCGCCGCCGCCAGCGTCTCCTCCGTGCGGCCCGAGGACGACACCGCGAAGACCAGCGTGTCGTCGTCGACGAAGCCCGGCACGTCGGCGCCGTGGCCGAGCCAGAACGGCACCGCCAGGTCGGGCGCGACGAGGGCGGCGGCGGCCTCACACGCGATCCCCCCGGTGCCCACCCCGAAGGCGGCGACGGCGCGGATCCCCGCGCCGTCTTTGGGGCCCAGCACCTCCCACGCCCGGCGCGCCGTGTCGAGCGCCTCGGGCAACTGCTCGGGCACGGTCGTGGCCGCCGCCCAGAGCCCGAGGGTGTCGAGGTACCCCGCGTCGGTCACACCTCGGCCGGCCCGGTGGCCCGTACCCCGTCCTTCTCGGCCTTGGCCATCAGCCGCTCGTGCTCCGCGTCACCGACGTCGACCGCCTCGTCCACCAAGAGCACCGGCACGCCGTCGACCACCGCGTAGCTCTTCTTGAGCCGCGGGTTGTACAGGACGTCCTCGTCCTCGAACCACAGCAGGGGTCCCTTGTCGACCGGGCAGGCCAGGACGTCGAGCAGGAGTGGGTCAAGGCCCATGGTCGGCTCCTTCGTTCGGGCCGGCCCCGCGACCGGCGTTGGCGGCAATCAGTTCTTGCACCTCGGCGCTGTGGGCGGCGCACAGCGCCGGCGTCCTCGCCTCGACGTTGAGACGCAGCAGCGGCTCGGTGTTGGAGGGCCGCACGTTGTACCACCAGTCGCCGTGCTCGACGGTCAGCCCGTCCAACAGGTCGACCGACGCCCCCGCGGCGCGCTCGTGCTCGGCCATGGCGGCGACGGTGGCCACCGGGCTCGCCACTTCGGTGTTGATCTCTCCGGAGTCCGCGTAGCGCTGGTAGGGCTCGAGCATCACCGAGAGCGGTTGCTCGCTCCGGCTGAGGAGCTCCAGCACGAGCAGCGCCGTGATGATGCCCGAGTCCGCCCGAAAGTTGTCGCGGTAGTAGTAGTGGCCCGAGTGCTCGCCGCCGAAGACGGCGCCGGTCTCGGCCATGATCTTCTTGATGATGGAGTGGCCCACCGGGGTGCGCACCGGCCGGCCGCCCATCTCGGTGATCACCTCGGGCACCACGTGCGAGCAGATCAGGTTGTAGAGGATCGTCTCCCCCGGGTGCTTGGTGAGCATCGAGGCCGCCACCAGCGCCGTGGTCAGCGACCCCGAGACGGACTCGGCCTTCTCGTCCACGAGGAAGACCCGGTCGGCGTCGCCGTCGAACGCGAGGCCGATGTCGGCGCCCTGCTCGAGCACGGCGGCCTTGAGCGCGACCAGGTTCTCGGGCTGGATCGGGTCGGCCGGATGGTTGGGGAAGGTGCCGTCGAGCTCGGGGAACAGGATCTCGACCGAGAACGGCAGCTTGTCGAAGACGATGGGCACGACGAGGCCACCCATGCCGTTGGCGGTGTCGGCCACGACCGTGAGCGGGCGCAGCGAGCCCACGTCGACGAACGACACCACGTGGTCGGCCCACGCACCGAGCAGGTCCAGCTCGCGCCGCGAGCCGCGCAGCGGCGGGAGCGGTTCGCCGAGCAGTTTCTCGGCCTCGGCCTCGATGTCGGCCAGGCCCGTGTCGCGCCCGATCGGGCGTGCCCGCGAGAGGCACAGCTTGAGGCCGTTGTACTGCGCCGGGTTGTGCGACGCCGTGAACATGGCACCCGGGGCATCGAGGTGACCCGAGGCGAAGTACAAGAAGTCGGTGGAGGCCAGGCCGAGATCGGTCACGTCGGCCCCCTCGGCCCGCACGCCGTCGGAGAACGCGCCGGAGAGCTCGACACCCGACGGGCGCATGTCGCGGGCGACCAGGATCTCGCCCGCTTCGGCGAAGCGCGCCATGGCCCGCCCGATGGCCCGGCACATGTCCGCGTCGAGTTGGTCGGGCACCGTGCCGCGCACGTCGTACGCCTTGAAGACCTGGTCCATCCGGCTCACCGGTCTCCACCATAGGGGGCGCCCGCCGCGCCGTCCGAACCGATCCTCAGTGGATCAGCCCGCTCCCGCCGCCGCTCGCGATGGCCACGATGGCCACCAGGTTGAAGGTGCCGTGGGCCACCATGTTCATGCCGAGACGCCCGGTGCGGTACGAGACGGCGGCGAGGATGATGCCGAACGCCGCCAGGCCCGCCAGCTGCACCCATTCCCCGTGGGCGAGGCCGAAGAGGAGCCCGTCGGCGATCACGGCCAGGACGACGCCGGCGGTGCGGGCGCCGCCGGCTGCCCGCAGCGGTGTGAACAACCGGACCAGCGCCTTCAACAGCAGGCCGCGGAAGAAGAGCTCCTCCATGGCCGGCGCGAACACGACCGTTGCGATGGCGATGATGACGAACCCGCTGCCGTGCGAGGACCCGGTCAGGCGCTGGGACGGCGCGTTGAAATCGTGGATGTCGTGCTGGAAGGGGGCGTACATGAGCGCGACGAGGATCTGGCCCCCGATGCCGATGGCGATCCCGACCAGGTCGATCAGCCGGAAGCGCAGGCCGAGGTCGCGCACGAAGTTGCGCGTCCCCTGGGTCCGGCTGGCCAACCAGGGTGCGCCGATGAACCCGATCCACAGGCCGAGCAGCGTGGACACCACGTACCACTCGGGGGGCACCGCGGCCGTGGCGATCGACTGCATCTGCGCCGCCGTCTTGCCGGCGATGGCGCCGGCGACGAGCCCGAAGATGAGCGCGCCGAGCTGGCCGGCAAGGAACCCGACGAACGCGTAGACCAGCCACATCCAGCCCTGGCGCTTGGTCTGGGGAGGGACCCAGGGCGTATCGAGGAACGGGACGTCGGCCACCGCCCGCGCCGGGGGTGGCGGTGGCGGTGGGACCGCCGGGAGGGAGGTCGGGTACCCCGGTGGGAGCGGCGGTGCCGCGGCGTCACGAGAAGTGCCGGCCGGCCCGGGCGCCCAGGAGCTGGGCGGGGCCGGTGGCGGCGGTGCCTGCTGGACCCATTCGCGGGGCACGTACCCGGTCGGGACGGGCCCGGGCGGGCGGGCGGGCGGACCGGGGGGACCTGGAGGCGACCCGCCGGGCTCCGAATCGGTCATCGTCAAGACGATATCGGTGCCCGGAGGACCCGCGACCTGCAGGGGCCCCGCCCCGGTGACCCCGGCGGGGCGGTCACCGCCGTGCAGGGGGGGCGCCTAGCATGGAAGGGTGAGCCCGCAGCGGATGGACAAGCCCCCGACCCGGCCGAACGCGCCGTCGGGTGGGGACGGCACTCCCCCGCCTGGAGCACCGACCGGCCAGAGCTGGCGCTGGCTCTGGGGCGTGCTCGCCATCGGGATCGTCGCCATCCTGCTCGCCGTGGGCACGATCAAGACCACGAACGCCAAGACGATCTCCTACACCAAGTACATGCAGGACGTGACCTCCAAGGAGGTGTCGACGGCCAAGATCTCGAACTCCACCGGCGAGATCACCGGGAACCTCAAGGACGGGACCAGCTACGAGGTCCAGGGTCCCAGCCCGTCGCTGCCCGAGGACGTCTCGACCATGCGCAATAACGGTGTCGAGGTCAGCTTCCCCACCCCGTCCTCGAACCTCTTCACCGACCTGCTGCCCTACATCTTCATCATCGGCATCGGCGCCGCCTTCATCTACTTCATCGGCCGCCAGACCCGGGGGCAGATGTCGGGGATCATGTCGATCGGCCGCTCCAAGGCGAAGACCTTCAGCAGCGACCGGCCGTCGACCACCTTCGACGACGTGGCCGGCTACACCGGGGTCAAGCAGGAGATCAGCGAGGTGGTCGACTTTCTCAAGACCCCGGCCCGGTTCAAGGAGATCGGGGCCAAGATCCCCAAGGGCGTCCTCCTCGTGGGCCCGCCCGGCACGGGCAAGACCCTGATCGCCCGGGCCGTCGCCGGCGAGGCCGGCGTGCCCTTCATGTCGGTGAGCGGCTCGGACTTCATGGAGATGTTCGTGGGCGTCGGGGCCAGCCGGGTGCGCGACCTGTTCCAGACCGCCCGCAAGCAGGCCCCCGCCATCGTCTTCGTCGACGAGATCGACTCCATCGGCCGCAAGCGCGGGGCGGGGCTCGGCGGCGGCCACGACGAGCGCGAGCAGACGCTCAACCAGATGCTCTCGGAGATGGACGGCTTCGACACCGCCGAGGGCGTGGTGATGATCGCGGCCACCAACCGGCCCGACATCTTGGACCCCGCGTTGCTGCGGCCGGGCCGCTTCGACCGCCAGATCGTCGTGCCGCTCCCCGACCTCGAAGAGCGGCTCCCCATCCTCCAGGTGCACTGCAAGGGCAAGCGGATGGCCGACGACGTCGACCTCAGCGTCGTGGCGCGGGGCACGCCCGGCATGAGCGGGGCGGACCTGGCCAACCTGGTCAACGAGGCCGCCCTTCACGCCGTGCGCCGCGGCAGCGTGGAGATCGCGATGGCCGACTTCGAGACGGCGCGCGACCGCGTGCTGCTCGGCCAGCGCCGAGAGTCGATGGTCCTCTCCGAGGACGAGAAGGAGCGCATCGCCTACCACGAGGGTGGCCACGCCGTGCTGGCCTACGTGCTCGAGCACGCCGACCCCGTGCACAAGGTCACGATCCTGCCGACGGGCATGGCGCTGGGCGTGACCCATCAGCTGCCGATGGAGGAGCGCCACATCCACCCCCGCCAGTACATCGAGGACTCGCTGTGCGTACGCATGGGGGGCCGCTGCGCGGAGCTGCTGGTGTACGGCGACCTGTCGACCGGCGCCGCCAACGACCTGGTGGGCAACACCGAGCTGGCCCGCAAGATGGTGCGCGAGTGGGGCATGAGCGACGCCATCGGCCCCATGGCCTGGGGGTCCCAGGGCCAGGTCTTCCTGGGCGAGGACCTCATGCACACGCGTGACTACTCCGAGGACACCTCCAAGATCATCGACGAGGAGGTCGAGCGGATCCTGCGCTCCGAGGAGCAGCGGGCCATGGAGGCGCTGAGCAAGCACCGGGGCGGGCTCAACGCCATCGCCCGAGCGCTGCTCGACAACGAGATCATCGACGGCGCCGAGGTGGCCCGGCTGGTGGACGAGGCGCACGGGTCGCCCGTGCACAGCGAGGGGGCCAAATCGGTCCCGCACTTCAACGAGGCCGCCATCCGCCCGCCGGTCTCCAACGGCGCGGGGAACGGCCACGCCCCGCACGCCGACGCCGACGCCGACGCCGCGGCCGACACGCCAGGGGCCAACGCGCCCGCCGTCGTCCCGGCCGTCCCGGCCGTCCCCGCTCCCCCCTCGAGCCGCCACGGCGACGCCGAGCCCTGGCCGCCCCCACCGTGGCCTCCCCCCGCCGACCCCTCGGCCGGGGCTCCGGAAGGACCACCGGCCCACTAGCCCGCTCGCCCGCGACCCGCGAGGCATGGCATCCCCCCGAGAGATCGAACCGGATGCGGTCACGCTGCGTCAGAAGGGGGGATGGTGGAGCAGCAGCTCGCTGACTGGCTTGAGGAGGGGTACGTCGCCTCGTTCCGCACCGCCTGCCTCATCCTGGGCAACCGGGCCGACGCCGAGGAGGCCGTGCAGGACGCCTACCTGCGCGCCTGGCGCTTCCGCGACTCGCTCTCGGCCGTGCCGAACATCCGGCCCTGGCTCTATCGCGTCGTCGTCAACTCGTGCTACTCCAAGCTGCGCCGCGAGATCCCCCACCGCGACCGACGCGCCGCCGACGAGCCGCTGGCGCAGCTGCCCGAGCCGGGCGGTGATCCCGAGACGCGGGCCGAGCAGGGAGAGACGGCCGAGACGGTGCTGGCCGCGCTACAGCGGCTCCCGATGTCGCTGCGCGTGCCCGTCGTCCTGCGTTACTACGCCGACCTGAGCGAGCGTGACATCGCGCTCGCCATCGGCCGGCGCCAGGGGACGGTCAAGTCGCGCCTGCACGAGGCCCGCCGCCGCCTGGCGGCCGACCCCACCATGGCCGCCCTGGCCGGCGCCGGGGACTCGCCTCCCGCCGAGGAGACCGGACCATGACCATGCTCGACGACGACCGCCTCGCCTCCCTCCTCGCCCGGGCCGGCGCGGCCTTCGACGTGCCCGCCACGGGCGCCGAGGACATCGTGGCCCGGGCCACCGGCTCCATCCCCGGTGCCGCCGGGACCGACGCCGGAACCGACGCCGGCGGCTCGGAAGCGGACGCCCGAGACGGCGCTGCGGTCGCCCCCGTCCCGGCTCGGGGCGGCCGGGTGCAGCGGCTGGTGGCCGTCGCCGGCCGGCACCGCGTCCTCTCGGTCGCCGCCTGCGTGGTCGTCGCACTGGTGATCGCCGGCGGCGTCGCGGCGCTGGTGCGCGCCCCGGCGGGCCCGACCCTCACCTCGGGCCTGGCGCGAGGCGGCCCGGTCACGTCCCTCCACGCGCCGGCCACGACCGTCCCGCACCCCACCGGTGCGGCCGCGGGCCCACAGGGCAAGGTGGCCGCCCCGCCGTCGTCCGGGTTGGGCGGCTCGAGCCAGGGCGCTTCCTCGACGCCTTCGATCACGACGCCGAGCGTGCCCACCACACCGTCGCTCCCGGGTGGCGCGGTGGGCCAGTCCGCCAGGATCGAGCAGACCGGGACCCTGGGACTGACCGTCGGACGCGGCCGTCTCGACCCGACGATGACCGAGTTGACCGCCCTGGCCGGTGCCTTCGGCGGCTTCGTGGCGAACTCGCAGACCCAGTCCGGGGCGGGCACGGGCGGCACGCCGTACGGCAGCATCACCCTCCAGGTGCCCGTGGACGATTTCTCGGCGGTGCTGAAGCAGGCCCAGGCGCTCGGGAAGACCACGAGCCTCACCACGAAGGCCACCGACGTGACGGGCCAGTACGTCGACCTGCAGGCGCGCATCACCGCCCTCGAGGCCAGCCGCCAGCAATACCTGTCCATCCTGGCCAAGGCCACCACCGTCGGCGACGTGCTGGCCGTGCAGGAGCAGCTCGACGGCATCCAATCCCAGATCGAGCAGCTCCAGGGCCAGCTACAGGTCCTCACCAGCGAGACGTCGTACTCGACGCTGACGGTGACCCTCGGCGAGGGCGCGCCGCCGCCGCCGCCGGCCCCGCTGCCCGAGTCGGGTCTCGTGCGGGCCTGGCACGACAGCATCGGCGGGTTCGTGGCCGGCGTGGAAGGTCTGGTCCGCCTCGCCGGGCCGGTGCTCTTCGCCCTCCTGTGCCTCGGCGTGCTCCTCGTGGGCGGACGGGCGCTGTGGCGCCGTTACCAGCGGCACCGGTTGTAGCGCTCAGCGGTCGATCGCAGCCGCCAGCGGGATCCCGGGCATCGTGACGATACCGATCCCGCCGGAGGGGTTGGCGCTCTCGCTGACCGCCATCGCCCCGCTCGCCCGCACGACGACGGGATCGACACCGACGTCGGAGAGCACCGATGCCGCCATGCCGCCGGCGGCGAGCGAGCCGGTGGCGAGCAGATGGTCACCCGCGGAGGTGACCACGAACGCCGTGTAGCGCTCGGCTCCGGAGGACGTGTTCAGCAGCCCCAGGGCCGCCGGCGCGGCGCCGCTCACCGCCGTGTTGGCGCTCGTCCCCGGTGGGGGCACCACCCACGTCCCGGTCGGCGACGTCGTGGTCAGCGCGTCCACCGCCATCGCCATGCCGGCCTGGGGGGCCGACGCGGACCCCGGCAACACGACCGTCCGGCTCACGACGACCCCGGGGCCTCCGGTGGCATCGACGGCGACGGCGTAGGTCTCGCCACGAGGGATGCGCGTCTGTGCACTCGTCGCCACGTCCCACGTCGTGCCCGGTGCGACCGTGTCGGTGAGCGGGGCCAACGACCCGGACGACAGGCGCAGCCGCACGGTGACCGCTTCTGGGGCAGTCCCGGGATTGAAGACGTCGACCTCCGACGAGCCACCCACCGTCTCGTCGGCCTGGGGAATGGCCCAAGCCGCCTCGGGGCGTGCCGCGCCCGGCACCAGGGAGAGGCCGGCCGAGGAGCCGGAGAACACCTGCACCTCGGAGGCCACGACGCGGCCGGTCCGGGCGGCGACGACGGTGCTCACCGTGGCCACGTCCTGCACCTCGGAGGCGACGTTCTCCACCTGGACCTGGCCGGCCTGCAGCACGATCCCCTGGTAGTTGATGGGATGGAGGGCACCCGACGGCGTCATGAAGCTGACGTCGAGGACGACCGGCGTCGACGTCGGGTTGAGCAACGACAGATAGAGCCCGTCGGAGTTGACCGTCGTCCCGCCCGGGAAGTACCAGGTGGACGACGTCGTGCTCTGGCACGGAGCCTGGGACCAACCCGACGAGCCGTGCACCGCCTGGGTCACGGCGACGCCGCCACCCGAGAGGATCACCGTCTGGGACTCCCACGAACCCGACGAGAGGGCGGGGATGGACGGTGCCACGACGCCGTGGGCCGGGACGGCGACGGCCGTCCGCTCGGAGGTGCCCCCGTCGCTGACCGACGTGATCGTCCCGGTGACGGGGGCGCCCGACGTGTTGGTGAGGACGAGGAAGCCCGGCGACACCCCCGAGGCGCTGGACTGCCCGGTGCAGTACCACGCCGACGACTCAGCGTCGGGCACGCCGACCAGCGCGCTCGGTCCGGTCGACGGGCCGAGGGGAGCCGACGTCCCCCGGGTCCCGGCGATGCCCACCCCGACGACCACCAGCACGACGAGGGCGAGCACCAGCCACCGGCGCTCGGAGCTGTGGTGGGCCGGGGTCATGGCTCCGGCTCGGCCGCCCCGGTGGCCCGCCGCGGCCGAACGGCCAGGGCGGCCGCCAGGACCACCCAGGCCGCGAGCTCGAGCAACACGGCCAGGGGGACCAAGGGGAACTGCGAGAGCGCGAGGGAGGCCTCGCCCTTGGTCACGGCGTACTGGGCCGCCCAGCCGAACGCCGGCTGCCGCGGCACCGTGCGGCCCTCGAGGCTGAGCGCGAACCTCCCCGCCGGTGCGTAGCCGGCATACACCGTGCCGGCCGTGACGGCGCCGGCCGCCGGGGCACCCCCCGCGAGGTCGCCCAGCACGGGCTGCCAGCCCACCACGTCCGCCGCTCCCGGGTACGACCACGCCTGCACCACCGGCAGTGGTGCGGCACGCTCGGCCGTGGTCGGCATGTCCTCCCCGTTCTCGAACACCTGCACCCCCACCTCGCCGGGCACCACGCGCAGGTCGTCCTGCTCGAACAGGTCCGTGTCGAGCCCGGCCGGCGGTGGCGCGCCGACCGACGGGGTCACGGTGCCCACCATGGACGGGGCCAAGGCATCGACCACCACCACGTAGCGCACGCCGGCCGGGGCGAGGAGCCGGCCCAGGTGCACCGTCCCGCCCGAGACGGCCAGGCGGACGGCGTCGGCCACGAGGTCGGCCGGCCCCGGCCCGGCGGGGGTGAAGACCTGCGAGGCGTCGGGCAGCGCCTCGGGCGTCAGCGCGTAGGCCAGTCCGGGCTGCACCGACCAGCCCCCGGCCGGCAGCGCCCTCGGGTCGCCGAGCCACAGGACCCGGGCGGCGCCCGTGCCGCCGGCGTGGCCGAGGAAGGCGAGCGGCTGCTCGACCCCCTGGGAGGGCAGACCCCAGCGCCCACCGGCCGCACCGGCCACCACCGGGAGGAGGCCGAGCGCCACGAGGACGAGCGCGCCGACGCCCACCACCTGACGCCAGCCGAACTCGCGGCCCGTGAGGTCCTCCTCGAAGGCCGAGATCCCCAGGCCCACACAGGCCGCCACCGCGAGCGCGGCCGGCGCCAGCACCACCGACTCCGAGGGAGTGAAGGATCCCAGGTCACCCCGCGAGGTGGCGAAGGCCAGGGCCCACGACCCGCACGCGGTTACCCACAGGCGAGCCGCCCAGGTCAGTCTGATCCCCCGCCCGAGCACCAGCGGCAGCGCCGCCCCCGCCACCAGCAGCCACACGATGGGTGAGCGGGCCACCGGCCCGATGGCGAAGCGGAGGACCTCACCCCAGTTCGGTGCCGAGGTGCCGGCCACGGGCAGCCCGAAGATGGCGACTGCTCCCTTGCCGGCCAGCGCAGTCCCGACCACCCAGGGGGCCGCCAACACGAGGGCGACGGCCACCGCCTCGAGTGCCACCACGAGGACCCGCCACCACGCCCGGTCGCGCGTCCCCACCAGGAGCGAGCCGACGGCCCACGCGAGCGCGGTGAGGACGACGAGGGGCACGACGGCGGGCGCGAAGGCCGACGCCGCCGCGATCAGCGCACCGAGGACGGCCACCTGGCCCGCGGGCCGGCTGCGCCACGCCGGTCCCCCCGCCACCTCGTAGGGCGCCACGCCGGCCGCGCCGGCCAGCCGGCGTGCGATGAACGGGAAGGCGGCGTAGGCGACGAGGCCGTCCCAGCGACCCGTGCCGAGCGCGCCGTAGGGCAACGGGAGTCCGAGGTAGCAGATGACGGCGACCAGGCGCGCCCGCGAGGAGACGAGCGGTCGCATGAAACGCGAGACCCCCCAGGCCCCAAGAGGGATGCAGCCGAGGAGGAGGACCCGTTGCAGCGTCCCCATGGCGCCGAAGAGCACGGTGCCGGTGATCCCGACGATGCCGAATGCCGGGGAGGCCGGAGCCGTGGTGCCCACCCCGGCCGCCTGCCAGCCCGAGACGAAGTGGTGCCAGCTCGTGGTCCACGACGGGAGCGGGGCCAGCTGGCCGACGAGGGGGAGGGTCCCGAAGAACAGATCACGGGTCCCGATCGCGACCACCACCAGCGCGATGACCATGGCAAGCGCGCGTTGGCGCCCGGTGCTGAGCGGGTCGGACCGCACCCTGCGCCCGAAGCGGTCTCTCCCCGCTCGCCGGCCCAGGTCGTCGAGCTCGTCGAAGTCCGTGTCCTCGCTGAAGGCCGACCCCACGCTCCCGGTGAGGAGCGCGACCTCGGCCCGCTCGCTCCGGCGCTCCGACCGCTCACCGCGCCGGCCGCCGCGTTGGCCGCGGCGAGACCCTGGTGCGAGAGGCGGCTGACGTAGCGCGACAGCCGTGCGCTGCCCCGCATCTGGAGACGCCGCACCTCGGCGTCGGGGAACAGGCGGTGTTCGGCCAGCTCGTCGCGCAAGCGGGAGGTCTCGCCCCGGCGCCGGGCGTTCCACCGCCACGCGCCCGTGACGGCGCGCACCCGGTCGCGGTCACGGGCGAACACGGCGACGACGACCTCACCGAAGGCCAACAGCCCCGCCTGCGGCAGCACCCGCAGGAGGGTGAACCGGGTGTAGCACTTGAGCATGGCCCGCAGCTCGTGGCGCCGCTGCAGCATCTGCAACGTGACGGGGTGGCGCCCCGGGGTCTCGGCCACGACGACCGCCAGGGGCTCGAGCCCGGCCGCGACGGCCTCGCGATGGCGCACCCGCGCGTCGGGCGCCACGACCACGCGTGACCCGGCGACCTGGCTGCGCCACGAGAGGTCGAGGTCCTCCCCCATGGCGACAATCCCGGCGTCGAAGCCCTGCAGCAGAGTGAAGAGGTCGGCCCGCACGAGGATGCACCCGCCCGGGGCGACGAAGACGTCGCGCACGGCATCGTGCTGGCCGTGGTCGACTTCGCCCTCGAGGATGCGGTCCACCACGGCACCGGTCTTGTCGCAGCTCATCCCGACGTGCAAGAGGATGCCGGGGTCGTCCCAGTTGACGAACTTCGGGGACACGACGCCGGCGTTGGAGCGGAAGGACTCCTCCACCAGTTCGTGGACGGCATCGGGGGCGAGCGCGACGTCGTCGTGGCAGAGCAAGAAGAACGCCGCGCCCTCGACCATGCCGAGCGCCTCGTTGGAGGCGGCGGCGTACCCGGGGCGGCCCTCCAGGTGGCGGACGAAGGCATCGGGCAGGATGCGGCCGACCCGCTCGGTCACCGCGGAGCTGTCGTCGCCCACGGAGAGCACCAGCACGGAGAGCTCCCCGTAGTCCTGCGCCGCCAGCGAGGAGAGCGTCTCCTCGAACCAGGGCCCGGCGTCGGTCGTGACCACGACGGCGACCACGGCCGGCACTTGGGCGTCCATCAGGTGGCAGAGGCTATCCCCTCGGGCATCGGCCCCTTCAGGCACGAAAGCACCCATCCAGGCACGAAATTCCACCCCCGATGCTTGCTACTGTTTAACAAAGGTGATACTCTTGTACACGTAGGCAGAGACCGACCGGCGGTCTCGGGCCTGCCCATTTTCGGAGTCCACCGACCCAGACAAGGAGGCCCACCATGGCCGACGGAACCACCAACTTCAGCATCTTCTCCCGGGGCGTCACGGACCTCGCCCGCGACGCCGCCTACGTCGCCGTCGGCCTCGGCGTGCTGGGCTACCAGCGGGCCCAGGTGCAACGGGTCGAGTTGCAGAGCCGGCTCTCCCAGGATCTCGCGCTGGACCAGCGCATCGACGAGGTGCGCCACGGCGTCGCCAAGGGTTTCCAGCAGATCGACGACCTGGCCGAGTCGGCCGTGCACTTCGTCGAGACCACCCTGCAGCCGCTCGAGGAGAAGCTGCCCCCCACGGTCACGCAGCTGACCTCCAAGGCGAGGGAGCAGGCCCGCGAGGTGCGGACCCAGATCCGCCAGCGGGTCAGCGCCTGAGCACCACGGCGTCGGGAACGTCGAAGACGCTCGCCCTCAGTCCGCCTCCCAGGAGGCCAGGACGTCGGCGAGCGTCGTCGCGAGTGGGATGACGGGCTTCCACCCGGTGGCGGCGTGCAACCGGGACGCGTCGCCCCGGAGCACCGGGACGTCGACCGGGCGCACCAACTCGGGATCCGTCTCGAGAGCCAGGTCGGTGCCGGCCAGCTCGAGGAGCTGCGCGGCGACCTCGGACATGGCAACGTCCCGGCCCGAGCACACGTTGTAGACCTCACCGGGGGCACCCATCTCGATCAGAAGCCGGTAGGCCGTCACGACGTCGCGCACGTCGGTGAAATCCCGCCGGGTGGTCAAGGTGCCGACCCGCAGGCTGGATGCTCCCGACCGCCGGGCCTCCACGATCCGCTTGGCCAGTGCCGGCACGAAGAAACTGGGCGACTGGCCCGGTCCGATGTGGTTGAAGGGCCGCACCACGGTGACGGGCTGGCCGTAACCCCGCCAGGCCTGGAGCGCCACGGCCTCCGCCGCGAGCTTGCTGGCCGCGTACGGGCTGGCGGGGGCCGTTGGGGTGTCCTCGCCGAGCGGGAGCTGCTCGGCGGCGACGACGCCGTAGACCTCGGCGGAGCTGACGACGAGGACCGGGGGGCTCACGGGCAGGGTCCGGGCGGCCGCCAGGATCTCGGCCGTCCCCACGACGTTGACGCGCAGCACCTGGCTCGGGTTTTCCCAGCTCTCACCCACGTGGGTCATGGCGGCCAAGTGGTAGACGGCGTCGGGCGCGACGCCGCTCATGACGCGCCGCACGGCCGCACCGTCGGCCACGTCGGTCTCGACGTCGATGACCGCCACGTCGTCCCCGCGGTCCTTGAGGTGCGCGCCGAGCCACTGGCCCACGAAGCCCTTCCCTCCCGTGATCAGCGCCCGCATCCGCGGAACCCTACTGCGAGGCCGACCGGGCCAGCGCATAGGCACGAAGGTGCTGGGTCACACTCGCCTCCCACGTCCGCCCTCTCGCAATCGCGATGCCCCGAGCCTGCCGTTCCGTCGCCCGGCCCTCGTCGAGGGCGGTGCGGAGGGCGCCGGCCAGCGCTCCGGCGTCCCCCGGGGGCACCAGGAGCGCCGCGCCCGCGGCGAGCTCGGCCATGGCCGTGCCCTCGGTCGTGACCAGTGGTGCGCCGCAGGCCAGCGCCTCCAGGGCGGGCAGACCGAACCCCTCCTCCAGGGCCGGGTAGGCCACGACCGACGCCTGCCGGAGCAAGGCGGGAACGGCCGGGTCCGGGAGGTAGCCGGTGCGGACGATCCGGTCCGCGTGACGGACCCGCGCGAGCGCACGCTCGGTCTCGGCCATGCCCCAGCCGGTCTGTCCCCCGAGCACCAGCACGACCTCCGGGTCGGCCCGGGCCACCTCGTCGAAGGCGGCGACCAGCGGAACCACCCCCTTGCGGGGCTCGAGGGTGCCGACGAAGACCACGAGCGGCCCGTGGGACGGGACACCCAGCGGCGCCAGCAGCGCCCGGTCCTCGCCGTCGGCCGGCTCGCCGGGCGAGAACCGCCGGTGGTCGACGCCGTGCGGCGCGACGACGACGGGCGCTCGCACCTCGCAGCAGTCCCGGAGCCGGTCGGCGGTGACCTGGCTCACGCAGACCAGCACCCCGGCCTCGAGCGCCGCCCGTCGAATGGCGCGGCGGAAGAAGGCCGCCTTCGAGCGCTGGTGCCACTCGGGATGGTCGAAGAAGGTGCAGTCGTGGATCGTGACGGCGCAGGGGACCGGTGACCGTGACGGCATCGTGTAGTGGGGCCCGTGGTGGACCTGCACGCCGAGGGAGCGGAGCACGGACGAAAGCCCGATCTGCTCGAAGGCCAGCCGCCCCGGCCGGGACGAGGGCACGACGGCGTGCACCGCGGCGACGGGCGCCACCTCGTGCCAGCGTTCCTCGTCGCCGCGACGCGCCACCAGCGTGAGCGCGACGCCGTCCCGGCGGGAGAGACCGTGCGCCAGCGCCATCGTGTAGTACCCCGCACCCCCGGGTCGCGTCGGGACGGCGGAGACGTCGAGCGCAAGCGCAAGCGGTCCCGTCACCGCAGCGACCTCCACAGGCTGAGATGCGCGTGGGCCGCCGCACGCCAGGAGCGCCCGAGCGCGTGCTCCCGGCCCCGCACTGCCAGCTCGGCCCGCAGCGCGTCATCGGTCAGGACGGCGTGGAGGCCGGCCGCGATGCCCTCGACCTGGAGCGGGTCCACGATCACGGCCGGCGCCGGCTCCATCGCGCCCAGGTCGTGCACGCTCGGAACCTCGTCGGACGCCACCACCGGTGTGCCGAACCGCATGGCCTCGAGCGGCGGCAACCCGTACCCCTCGGTCAGGGGCACGTAGGCGAAGGCGCGGGCGCGCCGGTACAGCTCCGCCAGCACCGGGTCCGGGACGGACCCCGCGAAGACGACGCCATCGGTGTCATGGGGGTGCTGCGGCCCGGGTCCCCACCCCATCGGCCCGACGACCAGCAACGTCCACGGGCCGGGCAGGGAGCTCCGTACCCGGGCGAAGGCCAGCGCGAGGCGGTCGACGTTCTTGCGCGGTTCGAGCGTGGCCACGCTGAGGAGGAACTCATCCCGCACGGCCAGACGCCCGAGGAGCGCGTCGGTTGCCGCCGCGTCGGGGTCGGGCAGGTGGTCGGCGCCGCCGGGCACGACGGTGATCCGCCCCGCGTCGACGCCGAAGGACGCCAGGTCCGCGGCCACCAGCCGGGAGGGGACTACGACGGACGCCGCGCTGTCTCGGACCCGTGCCAACGCGGCCTCGTGCCAACGCAGGCCACGCCTCGTCGTGGCCTCGGGACAGCGACGCCACGCGAGGTCGTGGACCGTCACGACCAGCCGGCTCCCGCTGGCCCGCCACGGCCTCGGCGCGGCGAGCGTCACCGAATGGACGACGTCGAACCCCCGGGGCGCGTGGGACAACCCGTGGTCCCACGCCCGCGTCACGAGGGGACCCGGCAGCCGGGACACCAGCACCGGCCTGCCGAAACGGGCCAACGGGTCCTCCGCCGGATGGGCCGTGCCGGGGCGGAGGCCCCCGGGACGACTGGCCAGAAGCGTGATCTCGGCACCCTCCGCCGGGTCGGAGCACTGGGCCAAGCCGCCGAGGAGCCCCTGGGCGTGGACGCCGATGCCGCCGGGCACGCGGCGCCGCAGCTGCTCGACGACGAGGAGCACGGACGGCCGGCGTTCAGGCACCCGTGCCACCCGCGGCGTCGCGGTAGAGGCCCTCGAGGCCGGTGGCGCAGCGCTCCCACGAGAACCGGGCCGACCACGCCGCTCCCGCTGCGACGAGCCGGCCCCGCAGTGCCTCGTCGACCAGGCTGGCGTCGAGGGCGGCGACGAGCCCGTCGTGGTCCCCGGGTTCGACCATGAGGGCCCCGTCCCCGAGGACCTCGCTCAACGAGCCGGCTCGTGTCGCCACGACCGGGACGCCGGCGCGCATCGCCTGCAGGGGCGGGAATCCGAACCCCTCGTAGAGCGAGGGGTACGCCAGGACACTGGCGCGCGACAGCAGGGCGGCCAGGTCACGCGGACTCGACCCACCCCGTGCGCACGATCCTGTCGTGCGCCGGCGACGCGGTGACGGCCGCGGCGAGCGCCTCCTCGCCCCAGCCCGGCGGCCCGGCCAACACCAGGGTCAAGTCGCGGCGACGGGAGGCGACCTCACCGAACGCACGCACCAGCCCGGGCAGGTCCTTGCGCGGCTCGGCAGTCCCGACGGCCAGGCAGAACGGCCCCGACCCAGGCGGGAGCAACCGGGCGAGTGCTCCCGCCGCCTCGCCCTCCTCCACGTGCGGCAGGTCCGGAATGCCGGGATGCACGACGCGCACCCGGGAGGGGTCGGCCCCGAACGCGTCGACCACCTCCTCGGCGACGAAGGCGGAGTCGGTGTGCACCCAGGCCCCCCGCGCCAGCGCGCGCCGGATCAGCCCGGGGTAGGCCAGCGTCGCCTCGTTGCACAGCTCGGGGTGATGGAGCGGCGTCAGGTCGTGCACCGAGACGACCGTGGCGGCGCGCCCCGCCGGAGGCACCACGAAATTGGTGCCGTGCACGACGTCGGCGGCGCCGACGAACCATTCGAGTCGCGGCAGGTCCCAGCGCGCCCACGCGGCGTGCAGGGGCCGGGCCGGCATCGGGCGCTGGTGGGCGACGACGCCTGGCGGCAGGTGCGACGCGATAAGGCCACGCCGGCGCCAGCTCACCGCATAGGCCCGGACCTCGAGTCCCGGACGGGTCGCGAGGGCGGCGAGGGCACCCTGGCAGAAGGCGCCGACGCCGGTGACGGCCGGCTCGAGCAATGGCGTGGCGTCGAGCGCGACGCGCAGCGGCGCCCGCCCCGTGGCCGGTGACGTGCCGACGGCGCTCAGGTCGTGATCGCCCCGTCGATGGAGAGGATCGCTCCGGTGACGTAGTCCGCTTCGTGCGACCCGAGATAGGCGAACGCCCCGGCGATCTCGTGCGGGTAGGCGAAGCCGATCGGGGTCATCAACCGTTCGATCAGCTTCCAGTCGGCGTCCTCGGGCGGGCCGAAGTTGTGGATGATCGGCGTGTCCACCCCGCCGGGCGCGACACCGTTGACGCGGACGCCCCGCGCCATGTACTCGACGGCCAGCGCCATCGTGAGCAGCCTGACGCCACCCTTGGATGCGCAATAGGCCGCCGAGTACGGCTGGCCCTTGACACCGGCCGTCGAGACGGTGTTGACGATCGCGCCGCCGTGCTCGATCATGCCCGGCAACACGGCGCGGCACATCAGGAAGGTACCCGTCAGGTTGACGGCGATGATCCTGTCCCATCCGCTCAGGGACTGCTCGGGCGTGTGGGCGAACCCACCGATGCCCGCGATGTTGCACAGGTTGGTGAGGTGGCCCAGCTCCTCGCGGGCCTGCGCCACGGCACCGCTGACGGCATCCTCGTCGGTCACGTCGCAGCGCAACGCGATGGCGCGCCCGCCGGCGTCGGCGGCCTCACGGTTGATCTCGGCGGCCACGGCGTCGATGGCGTCCTGCGTCACGTCGAGGCACGCCACCGCGGCACCCTCGGCCGCGAGCCGGCGGGCCGTGGCCCGCCCGATGCCCGATCCGGCCCCGGTGACGACCGCCACCTGCCCGTCGTAACGGCCGGGCGTGATCGCCTCGGGGGCCGTTCCCCTGGTGGGATCGGCCTCCCCGACTCTGGTGGTGGGGCTCATGCACGCTCCTTCTCGTCGGCTTGTTCGCTGGAGCCACTGCCTAGCACCCCCGAGGCGGAACCGACGATTCTGCGCCAGGAGCGATCGGCGTGTCTCGGCGCCCCTCGCCGCCAGGGCCGCGAGCGGCGCAGGGTCGACCTTCATCATCGGGGTCAGGGGCAGCTCGTCGACGACCACCAGCGCATCGGGCGCCTTGTAGTCGGAGAGGGCGCGGGCACAGTGCGCACGGAGCTCGTCGAGCTCGGGCACGGCGCCGGCCGTGGCCACCACGACGGCGACCCCGATTTCGCCGAGGACGTCGTCCGGCACGCCCACCACCGCCACCCGGGCCACCGCGGGATGGGACGAGAGGGTCTCCTCGACCTCCGCCGGGTAGACGTTGTAGCCACCCCGGATGTAGCGCTCGTGGGCCCGCCCCGACAGCTGGAGGTTCCCCTCCGGAGTCAGCTTCCCGAAGTCACCCGTGGTCAGCCAGCCGTCGGGGGCGAGGACGGCGCCCGTCGCATCGGCGTCGACGAGCTCGTCCACGCGGCGACCCCGTCCCGGACCGTGCCCCCAGTAGCCGCGCATGGTGGCGCCGGAACGCAGCAAGACCCGGCCCACCGACCCGAGCGGAACCGGGCTCCCGTCGTCGTCGACGATCGCCAACTCGACGCCGGGGACGGGTCGCCCCACCGTCGTGGCCACCTCTTCGTCGGACGACCCCAGCGTGGTGCCGGTCCCGAGGGAGGCCTCGGTCGAGGTGTAGCGCACCACGACCGGGACGCCGAAGCGACGACGCACCTCGGCCACCAGTGTCGCGGGCACCCGCGCCGCGCCAGTGCTGGCCAACCGGAGCGCGCCGAGGTCGGCGCGCTCGAACTCGGGGCTGGCCAGCATCAAGGTGTACTGCGTCGGCACTCCCTGCGCCACAGTCACCGCCTCGGCAGCCATGATGCGGAGGGCGTCGTCGGCCCGCCAGGGGGTCGGCGTGATGACCGTCGTCACGGCGTGGGCGATCTCGTCCCAGAGCCGCGTCATGTACCCCACGTGCGCGAAGGGAAGCGGGGAGAGCCGGCGGTCACCGGGCTGGCTCAAGGCATCGGTGCCGCGTGCCACCGCGGCCAGGTTGGCGTGGTCGAAGAGCGCCCCCTTGGGTTTGCCCGTGGTGCCACTGGTCCAGACCACGGCGACCGGGTCGTGCGCCGCGAGGTCCGGCCACCGTCCCGGCGGCTCACCGGTCCACGTCGCGGCGATATCGGCCCGCTCAACCACCTCCACGCCCTTCGCGTGGGGTACCGACGCCGCCTCGGGATCGGCCACGAGAAGCACCGGCGCCGCCCGCTCCATGATGGAGGCGACCTCGCCGGCGCCCATGCGGGGATTGATGCCCGAGGCGATCGCGCCGAGGCGGAGAAGCCCGGCGTAGAGCACGGCGTAATCGATGGACGACGGCAGCAGCAGGCACACGACGTCGCCCTTGGCCACGCCGCGGCGAGCCAGGCCACCCGCCACACCGTCGGCGGCCCGCTCCCATTCGGCGAACGTCAGGGAGCGGCGCCCGCCTTGACCGGCGGGTTCGACGTACGCCTCGACGTCGCCGTTGACCCGTGCCGCCTCCCGCAGGAGCGACACCACGGTCGTGTGACGATCCGAGGAGATGCGCTCTGGCATGGCGGGCGGCGATGGTAGCAGGGGCGAACGGATGGGCCCGACGACGGGCGCTCCTATGCTCGGGGCGTGCTGGTGGCCCTGTGCGGCGGCGTGGGGGCCGCCCGGATGCTTTCGGGGCTCGTGCGCGTCGTGCCGCCGGCCGACATCACCGCGATCGTCAACGTGGGGGACGACATGGTCCTGCACGGCCTGCACGTCAGCCCCGACCTCGACACGGTCACCTACACCCTGGCCGGCATGGACAACCGGGAGACCGGATGGGGCGTGTCCGGCGAGAGCTGGGCGGTCATGGACGAGCTGGCCCGGATCGGCGGCGAGGACTGGTTTCGTCTCGGCGACCGCGACCTGGCCACGCACCTGTTCCGCACCGGCCGGCTGCACGCCGGCGAGACACTCAGCTCGGTGACCGCGACGCTGGGCGAACGGCGCGGCGTCGCCGTGCGGTTGCTCCCGGTGACCGACGACCCGCTGCGCACCCGGGTCATCTTGGCCGAGGCGAGCCCATTGGGGCCGGCCGGGACCGAGGTGGCCTTTCAGGACTATTTCGTGCGCCTCCGCCACGATGTCGCGGTCAGCGGGGTGCGTTTCGAGGGCGCAGGCGCCCGTCCTGCGCCGGGGGTCATCGAGGCGCTCGAGGACGCGGACACGATCGTGGTGTGCCCGTCGAACCCTGTCGTGTCCATCGCGCCCCTGCTGGCGGTCCCGGGCGTCCGTCACGCGCTGACCGCCCGCCGGGCGCGGGTGGTCGCCGTGTCGCCCATCGTCGCCGGAGCCGCCCTCAAGGGTCCCGCCGACCGGCTGATGGTCGAGCTCGGAACCGAGGCATCCGTCGTGGGTGTGGCGAGGCTCTATGCGCCGTGGGTCGGCGCGCTCGTCGTGGACGTGACCGACGCGTCGCTCGCCGCCGACGTCGAGGCAGAGGGGGTCCGTTGCATCGTGACCCCCACCGTCATGAGCTCGCCCGAACGGGCGGCAGACCTGGCCCGGGTGGTCCTCGATGCCGTCGGCTGAGGGTCTGCGGGTGGTCCCGGTCGGCGGCATCGGCGAGGTCACGCCGGGCACCGACATCGCCCGGCTCATCGTCGCGGCCGTCGAGCCGCTGCGGCCCGGCGGGCCGACCGTGCACGACGGCGACGTGATCGTGGTCACGCAGAAGATCGTCTCCAAGGCCGAAGGCCGGCTCGTGGCGATCGACCACGCCGATGCAGGGGCCAAGATCGCGCTGGTGGCACAGGAGTCCGCCCGCATCTTGCGCCGCCGTGGCGATCTCGTGATCAGTGAGACCCGTCACGGCTTCGTGTGCGCCAATGCCGGCGTCGACCTGTCCAATGTTGCCGAGGGGACGGCCGCGCTGCTCCCCGAGGACGCGGACCGCTCCGCCCGCCGGATCCGCGCCGGGCTGCAACACGCCCTCGGCGTGGCGGTCGGCGTGATCGTCTCCGACACTTTCGGCAGGCCATGGCGGCGCGGCGTCACCGACGTCGCCATCGGGTGTGCGGGCGTGGCCGCAGTCGTCGACCTGCGGGGGACCCTCGATGCAGGTGGCCGCGTGCTCGCCGCGACCGAGGTCTGCGTCGTCGACGAGTTGGCCTCCGCGGCCGAACTGGTGATGGGCAAGGACCGCGGCGTGCCGGTCGCCATCGTGCGGGGGGTGCCCGGAGAGTGGCTGCGCCCGGCCTCGGTCCAGGCCGAGATCGTCCGGCCGCCCGAGGAGGACCTCTTTCGCTGAGCCCGCTCAGGCGAGTCGTTCGCCCACGAACTCGAGCACGGCCCGGGTCCCTTCGGCCAACTCGGTCCAAGGCCGCCACCCGAGCTGGATCGCCGCCCGCTCGTTGTCGAGGCTCGAGCGCCGCAGCTCGCCCGGGCGCGCCGGTGCCATCACGGGCGTCACCTCGGCACCGGACTGGGCCACCATCGTGGCGAGCAGCTCGTTGACCGACGTCTCGCTTGCCGTCCCGACGTTGCAGACCAGGCCGCCACCCCGGGTGGCTCCCCGCACGAAGGCGTCGACGACGTCGTCGACGAAGACGAAGTCCCGCGTCTGCTCCCCGTCCCCGAAAATCGTCACCGGTTCGCCGCGCAGGATGCGCTCGGCGAAGATGGCGACCACGCCTGCCTCTCCGTGGGGATCCTGCCGCGGGCCGTAGACGTTGCCCAGCGCGAGAGCACAGAACTCGAGCGCGTGCATCTCCCGGTAGGCGATCAGATAGTCGATGACCGCCTTCTTGGCCACCCCGTAGGGCGACAGCGGTTGCTGGGGATGCGACTCTCGCACCGGTAGGTCCTCGGGAACCGGCTCCCCGTACAACGTGCCACCGCTGGCGGCGAACACCACACGCTCGGACTCGGCCTGGCGGGCACCCTCGAGGACGTTGAGGGACCCCACGATGTTGACCGTGGCATCGAAGGCGGGACGGGCAACCGAGACCCGCACGTCGGCCTGAGCCGCGAGGTGGAAGACGAGCTCGGGGCGGCGGCGAGCCATGAGCTCGACGACTGCGGGCGCGCTGATGTCCAGATGATGAATGGTGAGCGCCCGCCCGGCACTGCCGCGCGCCTCCGCGAGGTTGGACAGGGAGCCGGTCGAGAAGTCGTCGACGACATCGACCTCGTGACCCTCGACGAGGAGGCGGTCCACCAGGTTGGAACCGATGAACCCCGCGCCTCCCGTCACGAGCGTACGCATATCGTCCTTTTAGCTCGAGACTCGCTCGCCGTCGACCAGCGTCCCCGAGGAGACCACGGCATCGGCGCCGAGGACGGAGACCGGTCGGACGTCCCCCCGCTGGCCGACGATGGAGCGCGGGCCCATGACGGAGCCGGCCACCTTGGCGTCCGCCGCGACGTGGCAGCCCTCCATCAGCACCGAGTCGGCGACCTCCGCCCCGGCCGAGACGACCGAGCCGCGGCCGACGATGCTGCGCTCCACCCGTGCGCCGGGCTCGACGACACAACCTGCGAAGAGGACGGCCGGACCCACCACGACGCCTTCCACGTCGCTCTCGCCCTCCGTGAAGACGCCGTTGCCCCGGTCGACGAGCCCGGGCGCGACGACGGGACCGCGCTTCTTGTTGAGATAGTCGAAGTTCGCCTCGAGATAGGCCGACGGGGTTCCGGTATCGAGCCAGTAGCTGTCGTCCGAACGTGCAAAGAGGCAACGGTCCCGCACCATGGCGGGAAAGGTCTCGCGCTCGATCGACACCCGGCCGCCCTCGGGGATCCGAGCCAGGACGGACGCCTCGAGGACGTAGGTCCCGGCGTTGATCTCGTTGGTCGGTGCCTCGTCCCGTGGCGGCTTCTCGACGAAGGCCGTCACCCGCCCCTCGGTGTCGGTGGGCACGACGCCGAACGCGGACGGGTCGGCCACCGGGTGGAGGGCGATCGTCCCCTGGGCGTCCCGCTCGCGGTGGAAGGCGACGAGACTCGTCAGGTCGAGGTCGGTGAGGACGTCACCGTTGACGACGACGAAGGTCTCGTCGATGCCGGCGAAGGTGGCGGCAAAGCGCACCGCCCCGGCCGTGTCCAGGGGTTCGGGCTCGACCGCGTAGACGAGGCGGGTCCCGGCCGCGTGACCGTCCGGGTATGCCTCCATGAAGGCATCGGGCAGGTAGCCCAGGGACAAGACGGCCTCGTCGACCCCGTGCCGGGCGAGGTGGCCGAGCACGCGCTCGATCATCGGGACGCCGACGATGGGAAGCATCTGCTTGGGCGAGGAGAGCGTCAGGGGACGCAGTCTCGTCCCCTCGCCGCCGACGAGGACGACCGCCTTCATTACTTCGTGGTGGTGGTTTTCGACGTCGTGGTGGACGTGGGCTTCGTCGTGGTGGTCGAAGCCGGGGCAGTGGTCGTCGTCACCGCCGCCGGCGCGATCGTCGTCGTGGCACCGGCGACCGTCGTGGTCGTCGCGACGGGCTGGGTCCCCGCCAGCACCTGCAACAGCGACGTGATCGTCGAGGCCGGCGGTTTGGGCAGGGACACGTTGTCGGGCACGAACCCGACCGTGATCAGTTGCCGGTTGACGAATTTGAGGTCGGCGGGCTGGACCGTGGTGAGACCGCCGGTCTGTTCGAGCTCACCGTTCTTCGCGGTCTTGGTGGTCAACACCCACCAGCGGGCCTCCACCTCGCCGACCTTGCCGGCGTCGGGTGTGCCGGTCGCGCACCTCTCGCCGTTCTTGTACTCCGGGGCCTTGGCCGAGGGGTACTTCAAGGTGGTGTTGGTCAGCGTGAGGCCGTCGTACCCCTCGGCGAACTTGCCCAGGGTGGCGTTGTTCCCGGCCTCGCTCGCCGTCTTGGGCGCGATGAGCAGCACGCCGTCGCCGGTCGTCGTCAGACCCGTCGTTGCCGTGGTCGGGGACGCGGCCAGGGCGGGCTCCATGGTGCCGCAGATGTCGAACGCGAGGGCGGCGTGCCACGTCGTGGTGGTCGTCGGCTCGACCACCGCCGGGGTCTGGTTGTAGTTGTACTTGGCGAGGGCGACCGAACCGAGACCCACCAGGACGATCACCACCAGCGCGGCATACCAGTTCACCGGCATCTGCCCGCGATAGGTCGCGCCACCGCCTGTTGCGGCGGCGCGAGCGACCGATTTCCCAGAAGAGCTTCTCGCCATGGCGGGAGGCAACCCTACAGCCTGGCGGGCAGGCCTCAGGCGACAGGCGACCCGTTGAGCAGGTCACGGTAGAGGGCGGTCGTCTCGGGATGGAGGCAGTCCCCGGGAACCCTCTCGGCCCCCGGGGGCACCCCGGGCGGGCCCTCGACCTCCCCCGCCAGTGTGCGGAGCTCTGCCATGGCCGAGCGCAGTCCGACGCGATTGCCCTGGGCCGACGTGGCGCGCAACAGGGCGCGGTACAGGCGTTCGTCGTAGGGGCTGACGAGCAGCGCCCGTCGCACCATCCACTCCGCCTCGGCGCCGCGACCGCCCCGGACGAACCCGTCAGCACCGCGGAGCGCGGTGCGCGCCACCAACGACTCGATCTCCGACTGGGTGCCGTCAAAGACGGCCCAATCGGTACGGCGCAGACCGGAGAAGACCCGGCCGCGTATCAGCTGCATCG
This sequence comes from uncultured Acidimicrobiaceae bacterium, assembly GCA_963789235.1. Taxonomy (GTDB): domain Bacteria; phylum Actinomycetota; class Acidimicrobiia; order Acidimicrobiales; family RAAP-2; genus Bog-473. Next base: position 118,261 of record CAWBJX010000005.1, read on the forward strand.
CGTGGAGGAGGCGGTACGGGTCGTCCGAGTCGGCCAGCAACGCGAAGCGCTCGATGTCCGTCGTGACCGAATCGCTCAGACGGAGAAGGACGCCGCGCGGGAGGCGCGGGGTGCCGTCGGCGTCGCGGCCCAGCGCTCGCCGGGCATCCGAGCAGGTCGAGTGCACCGTCGGCAGGGAGACCGGGCGGTCGGGCCAGATCGCCAGCGCCCAGTCGGCGTGACGGACCCCGCGGCGGTGGAAGGCGAGGTACACGACGAGCTCGAGAGCAGCCGAACGGTGAAACGGCCCCGCGACGCCGCGGACGGCGACGGGACCGAGGACCGCGACTTCGACGGTCTCGTGGGTCACGCCGGGGAACGGTCGGCGCAGCACTGCGTGGGGGCGGAGGGATTCGAACCCTCACTGGGGACGGTTTAAGCGCCCTGCCTCTGCCATTTGGGCTACGCCCCCGCGAGCACCATTCTTGACCGAGTTGGGCACCGCCACGAGGATGGTCCGATGGCCCAGGGACTCGGGCAGGTCGACCTGACCGACCTCGACACCTTCTCCGACGGCTTCCCCCACGACATCTTCCGGATGCACCGCGAGGAGGCGCCGGTCTGGTGGCACGAGGCCACCGACCGCACGCCCGACGGGGAGGGCTTTTGGTCCGTGGCGACCTACAACGAGGTGCTGCGGGTCCTGCGCGATCCGGTGACCTTCTCCTCGGAGACCGGCGGCGACCGGCCCTACGGCGGCACGATCATTCAGGACCTCCCCGTGGCCGGCATCGTGCTGAACATGATGGACGATCCCCGCCATGCCAGGATCCGCCGCCTCGTCACCAGGGGTCTGACGCCGGCAGCCGTGCGCAACTTGGAACGGGAGCTGCGCCGCCGGATGCGTGTGCTCCTCGAGTCCGCCGACGAGGAGTGCGACTTCCTCGTCGACGTCGCCGCGGAGCTTCCGATGCAGGCCATCTGCTTGCTGCTCGGCGTGCCAGAAGCGGACCGGCATCAGCTATTCGACGCGGTGGAACACATCTTCGACATCCCCGACGAGTCCGACTTCCTCTCCATGAGCGCCGCCACGGCAGGCCGCCGTGGGGCTGATGCACGAATACGGCGCGGCGCTGATCCAGGAGAAGCGCGCCCACCCGAGCCAGGACATGCTCTCGAGCGTCATCCACGCCGAGCTCCGCGACGCCGAACCGCCCCGCCTGAGCGACGACGAGCTCTCCGCGTTCTTCTCGCTGCTGTTCTCGGCGGGCGCCGAGACCACTCGCAACGCCATCGCCGGAGCCATGCTCGCCTTCGCCGAGTGGCCCGAACAGCTCAGCCTCTTACGGTCCGGGCGCGTCGCGATCGAGACCGCGGTGGAGGAGGTCCTGCGCTGGACGACACCGTCGCCCTCCAAGCGGCGGACGGCGACCACGCCGTGCGAGCTCGCGGGCCACACGGTCCAGCCGGGACAGAAGGTCGTCGTCTGGGAGGGCTCCGCCAACCGGGACCCCCTCCGTTTCACCGAGCCGGACACGTTCCGGCTGAGCCGTGACCCCAACCCCCACTTGGCGTTCGGCCACGGGGTGCACTTCTGTCTCGGCGCGCATCTGGCACGCCTGGAGATCCGCGTCGCCCTCGAAGAGGTGCTGCGGTCGGTCGCGTCGTTCACGCTGACCGCACCCCCTGAGTGGACGCGAAGCAACCGCCACACGGGCATCCGTCACCTTCGGGTGCAGTTGCAGCGGAACACCACGACACGAACCTGAACAGGTCGGCCGACCGCCGGGCGTCATCGGCGCGATCAGCCGGGCACGCCGGAGACGAGGGGCCGGTGCCGTTCCAAGATGGCCAGCTCCTCGTTCCGCGGCGCGTCCACCAGGCCGGTCTGCGCACCGAAGATCATGGTGGCACGGCCTCCCGGATCCCAGGGGCGCCATTCGTCGATGCCCTCGTGGCTCGGGTTCCCGGTGCCCGCGAAGGCGAGCCACGCCCTTTGCATCTGGTCGGAGAGCAGCTCCACGGCGGGCCCCGACCCGGAGAAGATCTGCACCACCGGAACCTGCACCGCCCCGAACACGAAGGGGAGCTCGAGGGCGTGGCACGACCCGAGCATCCCTCCGAACGCCGGGGACTCCCAGTCGAAGAGGTACACGTATGCCCGTGCGCCACGTGCCACGTGCGCCGCCGCGAGTTGCAGGCTCGGCCAGCGGAAGACGACGTCTGTGCCGACGGCCACCCAGATGTCCGTGGCCCCGACCGGCTCCGAACGGGCTCGACGGGCCGCTCGGTAGGCGTCGATGACCTCGGTGGCGGACAGGTCGGGCACGGCATTGGCCACCCAATGTCGTGCGCCGTCCTCGTCGAGCGCCATGAGTCCCGGGTTCCCGAGGCCAAAGAGCGTCAACTCGTCCCGGTTGGTGCCGATCAGCAAGTCGACGCCGGCGGTGCTTCCGTTGGCCACTGCAGCGAGGGGATGCTCCGGAAGGAAGACACCGTCGACGACCGGGAGGAAGGGCAGAGGCATCATGCCCGGGTCCGGACGCCGTTTACCGATCTCCTCCGTGGCGGCGACCAACTCGGTCGCCGGGATCCGCTCAAGCGACTCCCTGTCACACGACGCGATCCCGAGCACGGTCGCCATGCGCTCAGCCGATCGCTCCGCGTCCTCGAGCGAGTGCACGTGCGCCCCGCCGCTCTGCATCACGGCGCGGCGGAACAGTCCCTTGGCTGTTGGCGCGCCCAGCAACGTGGCCACGCTGAAGGCTCCGGCCGACTCGCCGAAGATCGTGACGTTGTCCCGATCGCCGCCGAAGGACGCGATGTTGGCACGCACCCACTCGAGGGCGGCCACCTGGTCGTGGATGCCCCAATTGCCGACGTACCCGTCCGCATCGACCAGGTCGCGGTGACCCAGGAAACCCAGCGCGCCGAGCCGATAATTGATGGTCACCACCACGGCGTCGCCGTTACGGACCAGGTTGCCCCCGCGGTAGAGGAACACCGAGCCGCTGCCGGAGGTGAAGCCGCCCCCGTGGATGAAGACCATGACCGGGCGCCCCTGACCGGGCTGCGACGTGGGCGTGTCCGGCAGGTGCGGGGTCCACACGTTGAGTGACAGGCAGTCCTCGCTGTGGGGTTCGGATGCCTCCGGATCAGACGGGCTGGTGATTCCCGGCACCGCCGCCGACTGCGGGGCGATGGGGCCGAACGTGGAAGCGTCCCGTACCTCGTCCCAAGGTTCGGGTGGCAACGGCGGGCGCCAGCGCAGTGGACCGACCGGTGCCCGCGCGTAGGGGATTCCGGAGAACGACCACAGGTCTCCGCGCCAAACGCCCCTGAGCCTGCCCTGGGCAACCGACACGACGCCATCCACGTAGGGGCACCCTATGGACGGAGACCGTCGGGGTCAATCGTGCCAAGGTGAGCCTTCTGCGGACGCAGCCTGCAACCGGACGGAAACGGGCGGATGCCGATTTTGCCACCACGCAGCCATTACGCTTTCGCCGTGGGTGCAGTGAACTGTCGGGGCACTGTCCGCAGGCGGACCCCTGTTGCACGAGCGATCGTGCTCGTCGGGTTCCTTGCTGCGTGGTCGTCGACCGCGACCGGAGCCGGCGCAACGACGTCCACCACCCAACCGGGACCTGCCCCGAACCAGTCGCAGATCAACGCCACGCAGACGCAGGTCGCCCAGATCGAGGGCACCCTCACCCAAGAGGAGCAGCAGACCTCCGTCCTCGACGACAAGTACAACACGGCCGTGCAGGACCTTCAGAACGCGCAGAGCGCTGCTCGAGTCGATCGGCGCCAGCCTGGTGCACGCCCATGCCGCGGTCGCGGTCGACAAGCGACTCGTGGCGACCGACGCCATCGCGGCGTACGTCTACGGCACACCCGAGACCGGGTTCGCCTCCTACTTCTCCTCGTCGGCGACGCTCAACCAGGCGCGCAATCAGTACACGGACCAGATCGTCGGCAACCTCACCAGGGACGAAACGTCGCTCGAGCACTCCGAGACGCGCTTGCAGACCGAGGAGGTGCAACAGCAGACCGTGGCCGCGCAGGCCCAGTCCGAGGCGGCACAGGCCAAATCGTTGGCACAGGCCAACGAGCAAGAGGCGGCAGCCACCAAGGCGACCCTCTCCCAGGTGCAGGGTCAACTGGCCCAGGAGGTGGCGCAGGCCGCGGTCGAGGAGGCCCAGCAGGAAGCCGCGGCGGCAGCGGCGGCACGCAACGCGGCGCAACAACAACAGGCGGCCGCGGCGGCCGAGGCGGCCGCGACGGTGGCAGGGACGGTCGGCGGGGCGTCCAGCGGGGCGGCGGCGACCGACGCCGCCAACCAGGCCGGTGGCACGACAGGGCCGGTCGGAGGGTCGTCGTCGGGCGGCGCAGGAGGGATGGCGGCGGTCCAGGCGGCGGTGTCCCAACTCGGCGTGCCCTACGTCTTCGGTGGCGAAGAGGCCGGGGTGGGCTTCGACTGCTCGGGTCTCGTGCAGTGGGCCTGGGCCCAGGCGGGCGTGACCATCCCGAGGACGACCGAGACGCAGTGGCCGTCCCTGACACACGTGTCGCTGGATGCCCTGCAACCCGGCGACCTGCTCTTCTACTTCAACCTCGACGGCGACAACCAGGTGGACCACGTGGTCATGTACACCGGCTCGGGGCCCTACGGGACCGACACCGTGATTCAGGCCCCCTTCACCGGGGCCAACGTGTCGTACTCGCCGATCTTCACCGAAGGCCTCATCGGGGCGGCACGCCCCTGAGGGCCTCGGGGCGGCACGCCCCGAGGGCACGGCTCCGTTGCGCCGGTCCGTGTGGTGCAGGACCCGGCCGACCGCCACGATTCCCGCCTCCATGCGCTCGGTACGATGGCCCAATGGCCAGCGGGCGCCCGGTCACGGGTGAGAAGAACCGATCGACGGCCATCGTGCCGATCCGCGTCGGGGCCGGGGTGACCGAGGAGCAGGAGGATACCCGGTTGTCCGACGTCGACGAATGGGGTCGATCCGAACGGACACGGGCGCTGGCGCGTGCCTTGTACGAGCCCATCTACTCCAAGTGGTTCCGAACCGAATGGGAGGGGCTCGAGAAGATCCCGACCGAAGGCGGCGCGCTGCTCGTGGCCAACCATGCCGGCGCGATTCCTTCGGATGCGCCGGTCATCATGCACGGGATCGAGAAGGAGCTGGAGCGCCCGGTCTACGGCATGGCCGACTACTTCTTCCGCACGGTGCCGGTCGTCGGGACCCTTTGGGCCCGCGCCGGCGGGGTCTCTGCCCGCCCCGCCAACGCCTACCGCCTGTTGAGGGAGCAGCGGCAGCTCGCGCTGGTGTTCCCCGAAGGGACCAAGGGCCCGTCCAAATCCTTCACCGACCGCTACCAGCTGCGCCGGTTCGGACGGGGCGGCTTCATCGAGATCGCCATGCGAGCGGGCGTCCCGGTCATCCCCATCGCGGTGGTGGGCTCCGAGGAGACGATGCCCGTGGTCTTGCGCCTCCCGACACTCGCCAAGGCACTGGGCCTCCCCTACTTCCCGGTCACGGCCAACCTCCTCACCCTGGGGCCGCTCGGGGTCGTCACTCCCTTCCCCGCCAAGTTCAAGCTGCGCGTGCTCGATCCGGTCCGTTTCGACGTGCCGCCCGACCAGGAGCGGTACTCCAAGAGCCGGATCATGGAGGAGTCCGAGTACGTGCGCGCACAGCTGCAGGAGGCCGTCTACGAGATGCTGCGCGACCGGCGCAGCGTGTGGTTCGGCTGAGTCGTCGATGACCCGCCGCGTCCTCGTCACCGGTGCCGACACGTTCTGGGGCGGCCGGATGATCCAGGCCCTCGAAACCGACCCGAGCATGGACGTGATCCTGGGCATGGGGTCCCGGGCCCCGTCGGTCCCGTTCGAGCGGGCGGAGTTCGTCCGGGCCGACCAGAACTACTCCATCATGAGCCGGATCGTGAAGGCGACCCAGGTCGACACGATCCTCCACACGTTCATGATCACGAACTCGGCCACGGTGCCCAGGCGGGCCATGCACGAGATCAACGTGATCGGGACGATGAACCTCTTGGCGGCTGCCGGGGCCGCGGGGTCCTCGGTACGTCACATCGTCGTCAAGTCCTCGACGCTGGTCTACGGCTCGGCGGCCAGCGACCCCAACACGTTCCACGAGGACACGCCGCGGACCAGCCCCGTGAAGAACAGCGTGGAACGCGCACTGGTCGAAGCCGAAGGGCTCGTGCGGGACTTCTCGGAGGACAATCCGGCCACCCGGGTCACCGTCCTCCGCTTTGCCAACGTCCTCGGGTCGCACCTGGCGACGCCGATCAGCCGCAACCTGTCGCGACCCGTCTGCCCCGCCCTCTTCGGGTTCGACCCGCTCTTGCAGTTCATCGAGGAGGACGACGTCGTGCGCGCCCTTCTCCACGTCACCCAGGGCAGCATCCCGGGCCTCTACAACGTGGCCGGCGACGGGCGCCTCCCCTGGAGCGAGGTCGCCGCCATCTGTGGCACCCGGCTGGTTCCCCTCTCGCCCTACAGCCCGCTGAAGATCCGGCCCCTGGCGCGGCTGTTCGACCTACCCGCCGAGCTCGAGGACCTGCTGCGCTACGGACGAGGAGTCGACACCCGTCGCTTGGCCGCGACCGGTTTCACCTACGACGCCACGAGCGCCGGTGCGGTGCGCTCGTTCATCCGTGCGGTGCGCTTACGCCGGCAATCGGGACGCGCACCCACGTCGTACACGTACGAGCACGACGTGGAGCAGTTCTTCCGTCATTCGCCGTCGGTCGTCACGACCAACGACATCTGACCTTCAACCGCCCAGCCAGTCCTGCACCAACTGCCGCTCACGGACCGCCCATTCCTCAGCCGTGATCCCGTACCGGACGTGGTCCTCCCACACGCCGTCGATCTCGAGAAAGCGCAGCACGATCCCCTCCTCGCGAATGCCGAGCTTCTCGACCACGCGCCGGCTGGCGGTGTTCCTCGGGATGATGGAGATCTCCACGCGGTGCAGCGAGATCGCCTCGAAGGCGAACCGCAACGTGACGACGACCGCCTCGGGAACGAGGCCCCGTCCGGCCAGTGCCTCGTCGACCCAATAGCCGATGAACGCGCTCTGGAACGGACCACGCTGAATGGACGAGAGCGTGACCTCGCCGGCGAAGCGCTCGCCCACGAAGATCCCGAAGCCGTAACCGGTGCCGAGGTGGCGCTCCCGCTCGCGGATGCCACAACGTGCGGCAAAGCTGGGTCGGTCCTCCGAGGGCACGGGCGCACCTTTGGGCCGCGGTTCCCAGCGCAGCAGCCAGTCCGCGCAGCGCGTGCGGACCTCGTGCCAGGCCGGGAAGTCGTCCTCGGTCAGGGATCGCAGGAGCACACGCCTGCCTCGCAGTTCCAACGGCGCGTGGCGCACCGCTCGAGCCGCGCTCATCTCCCGAGCACCTCGCTCAGGGCTCCGAGCAACGCAAGGACGTTCCGCCGCCGCGCCGTGTGTCCCATGCAGCCGATGCGCCAGACCCGCCCGGCCAGCCGCCCCGCACCCGCCCCGATCTCGATGCCGTAGGACTGGAGGAGCTCGCGTCGCACCGCGGCTTCGTCGACGCCGGTCGGGACCATGACGGTGGTGAGCTGGGGCAGTCGGTGGTCGGGCCGCACGAGCAGCTCGAGGCCGAGCTCGACGAGCCCGTCCTGCAGCGAGTGGCCGCATTCGGCGTGGCGCTGCCACCCTGCCTCCAAGCCCTCGGCCAGCAGAGTCCCCAGACCGGCGTGCAGTGCCGCGACCATCGCCACGGGTGCGGTGTGGTGGTACACCCGCCCACCGGAGGCCGCGTTGACGTAGCGCGCCAGGAGGTTCAGGTCGAGGTACCAGCTCGACGGGCGCTCGACCATCCGAGCCGTGGCCCGGTCAGAGATCGTCAGCGGCGACAGACCCGGCGGGACACCCAGGCACTTCTGCGTCCCGCTGTACGCGATGTCGACGGCCCAGTCGTCGACGGCAACGGGGATGCCCCCGAGGGAGGTCACCATGTCCACCAGGAGGAGGGCTGTGCCCTTGCCCCGCCCCAACGGCTCGATGTCGTTGCGCACGCCGGTCGACGTCTCCGCGTGCACCACCGCGATGATGGCCGGTGAGGGGTGGGCGGCCAGGAGCCGCTCCGGGTCGATCGCTTCACCCCACTCGGCGTCGACACGGACGACGTCGGCGCCGAGACGACAGGCCACGTCGCACATTCGCTCGCCGAAGACGCCGTTGACCCCGACCACGACGGGTGCGCCGGGCCGGACGAAGTTCACGAAGGAAGCCTCCATGCCCGCCGACCCGGTCCCGCTGACCGGCAGGGTCAGGGCGTTGGTGGTGGCGAAGACCCGGCGCAGACGGTCGTTCGTCTCGTCGAGGATCTGCAGGAACTGCGGGTCGAGGTGCCCGAGCACCGGCCCGGCCAGCGCCATCGTCACTTCCGGGTACGGATTCGAAGGTCCTGGTCCCATGAGCAGACGGTCGACTAACCCCACGGGCGCATCGTGGCAGGTCGGCGCTCAGCTGCGCCAACGCGCCGAAGGTCGCCTGAGACGTCAGGTAGATTGCCTGCGTGGAACGGGTGCTCTTCGCCCCCCCGGAGCTCCCCCCCCTGCCCCCCGACGTGTCCAGGGATGTCGCGGCATACGACGCGTGGGTACGCGACCGCGAGAACCGTCGGACGGCCGTGCGGCAAGGTATCAAGGCGGGGCAACCCCTGAGCCTGATCGTGGTGATCACCGGGGCGCCTCCTGCGAGCCTCTCCGCCACGCTCCGCAGCCTGCATGCTCAGACGAGTCGCCGCTGGTCGGCGACCATTGCCGTCACGGAGCGATGGGCCGGAGAGCTCAACTCCCTCCTCGTGGATCCGCCTCTCGGAGGGTCAAGCGCCGTCTCGGCACGGTCGTTGCTCCCCCAGGAGCGCCGGCCCGCGAGATGCTGCGCCGCGGCATCGCGGCTAACAGCGGGTCGGCGTTCGCCCTCCTGTTCCCCGGCGACATCTGGGCGCCCGACGCCGTGGCCGCGCTGAGCAGTGCACTCACACCCAACGGGGTCGTCTATGCCGACGAGGACCGAGCCACCTCCAGCGGCGACCACGTCGATCCGTGCTTGAAGCCGGACTTCTCACCGGACTTCCTGCTGAGCTCCTCCTACATCGGTCGGCCGTTGGCGATCGGCTCAGACCTCCTGCGTGGTGACCCGGGCCTCGTTGCCGGCGATGACGCACTCGAGCACGAATGCGCGCTGCGTGCGTGTGAGGAAGCAGCGACAGTGACACACATCCCCGAGGTCCTGTGCCATCGCACGGATGACGGGTTCCGAGGTAGGGGACCTAGCGACGCCACCCATGTCCGTGAGGCTCTGTACCGGCGAGGTGACACCGGCGAAGTGATGCCTGGGCCTCTGCCAGGTACCTTCAGGATCGTGCGGCATCCGAGCAAGAATGCCAGCGCCAGTATCATGATTCCGTTCCGCGACCAGCCTGAGTTCCTCCGGACCTGCGTCGACTCGGTACTGGCGACGACGCGAGATGTCGACGTCGAGCTCCTCCTCATCGACAACGGGTCGTCGCTACCCGAGACGGCGACGCTCCTCGAGCATCTGGTCGAACACCCTCAGGTACGCACGTTGGCCGACCCACGCCCGTTCAATTGGGCTCAGCTGAACAACACCGGCGCCCAGACCGCTCGAGGCGAGGTACTGCTCTTTCTCAACAACGACATCGAAGCCTGCAGGCCGGGTTGGCTCTCTGCCCTCTGCTCTCAAGTGTTTCGGCCCGACGTGGCGGCGGCGGGAGCCCGCCTGCTGTACCCGGATCACCGCGTGCAACACTGTGGCGTTGTGATCGGACTCGGTGGTGCGGCCGGTCATCCACTCGCAGGGCTACCGGGCTCTGACCCCGGGTACCTGTCAATGGCAGCGTTGACCCGGGAGTGTTCGGCGGTCACCGGAGCATGTCTCGCCACCCGTCAGGACGTATTCAACGAGCTGAATGGTTTCGACGAATCGCTAGGGGTGGATCTCAATGACGTCGACTACTGTCTTCGATCTCTGCAGCGGGGACTTCGGGTCCTCTATGAACCAGCGGCCGAACTCATCCACCATGAGTCCCCCAGCAGAGGTACGGCAGGTGGAGTGGGGGATATCGTGAAATTCATCGCCCGGTGGAAGGATTACATTGATCGCGGAGACCCGTATCTCAACCCACATCTCACTCGCGAGAACGCATCATGCGGCTTGGCGCGGGCTGACGAATCTGAGGCGTGGAAGCAATGGCATTCGACCCTAGGCCCTCGATAGCTGACCGCAACGTCAGCCATTCCCCCGTGGCACCGCGCATGCTCCGGGGACCAGTCGACGGGCCAGCGGCCCCTAGATTCGCAAGCGACATCGAGTCAGTGCGGACTTTCCGTCGGGTCTGGAACCACCAACTCACGGTGTCACGGAGAGCGCTGATCAAATCACCTCGGGCATGGGCGGGAATGATCAGCGGTCGCTCAAATCGTCGCCTGATTCTCGCTGTCGCGAGTGCACTCGATGCAATCGCATCCCATTGTGATCTTCTCGTTGATGGACTCGCGTCACAAGATGCGCGAACTGCCGATATCACTGGTGTATTCGGCGAGGAGGTCACCCGCCTGCGCGCTGAGGTGATGCACCTACAACGAAGCCTGGACGCATCCTTGGAGCGTCCACAGAATGAGTGAACACGACATCGTCCTCATTGCTCACCACTGGCACGAACGACAGAACGAGCTGACATACATCGCGCGCTCCGTCGGCGGTGCCCTGTCCCGGTGGAATGACGTGTCGGTGGCTGCTCCCGGCCCGCTGGGCCACATCGAGCCGGATGGAGCCTTCGACGTCCTGGCGATGGGCATGAACGGGGGGTACCGCTGGCCGGACGGGCTGACGTCTTCAGGCGTGGTGGTTGTCGACGATCTGACGTCGGAGATCGCCGAACTGCTGTCGGGTATCAGCCCGCACACCGTGTTCTACCTAGCGGCGGGGGCTGACATTCACGATCCGACGTGGCGGCGGATCCCCCTGGTGAAGGATGAGGGAGAGGCAAGACCTTGGGCCAAGGTGTACGTCCCGGTGAATCCGCTGGCGGAGCTCCATCATCACAACGGATTTGGGTTCACCGGGTATCAACTCGTTCTTTCCGGGCCGACGGGTACCCATGAAGACCCGCCGTCAGCCGTTGCCTGGCTCACGGCTGCGTTTCACGACAGCTACGTCGTTGTCATCGAGAATGCCGTCGCATCCGCCTGGAAGGGTCGCGGACTCCGAGGGAGGGTCTCCGTCGACACCAGGATGGACCTGTGGCGACTCATCGCGCACGCCAACGTGTGCGTAGATCTTGCCCCGTGTCCACACATTGCCCGAGAGTGCATCGAGGCGCTCCGCTTCGGCACACCCATCATCGTTCCGGAAAACTCAGGCGCAGCGGTTTCACACGCGTTGGCGAGCGGGGGATCGACGTATGGCGACCCCGAAGAGCTGCTCAAGGCCGTCGCAGCGATGCAGATCGAGACGACGCGCTCGACGGCGTCGCGGATCGGTCGGCTCTACGCCAACGCCAATCACGGAAAACCCACGGAGTTCATGGACAGTCTGAGAACACTGTTTTCCGGAACCTGAGCCTGTCGGCCGGGACGCGGTGACCCTACGTCGTTGTGTCGTACGAAACGCGCGGCGGCCACGCCAAGGAGAAGTCCTCGGCGTCGAGAGACAGGTTTGGGTTGTAGTACGGGTCGTTGCGGAGACCCTGCGCTCCCCAGCGCACCTCCATGTACGCGACCTCACGCGCGAATGCCTCGGCGCGTGGACCCCGATCGTCAGGCCCTCGACTGATCGACTCGTAGTGGAGCAACTGCGCGTGCGGCGTCCAGACGATGTCCCACGCCGCTGCTCGCAGACGTAGGCAGAAGTCCACGTCGTTGAAGGCGACTGGAAGGTTCGTCTCGTCAAGACCGTTGACCTGATTCCACGCCTCACGCCGCACCACCATGCACGCCGCGGTCACCGCCGACATGCGGTGAGCCAATTGGAGGTTCCCGAAATAACCGGACGAAAGACGGGATGCCGTTCGGTGTGCATGACCCGCGATGCCACCGACACCCAAGACGACCCCGGCATGCTGAATGCGCCAGTCGTCGTAGTACAGCTTGGCGCCCACGGCACCGACGCCAGGCTGGACCAGCTGGCTCACCATCTCGCTGAGCCACTCGCCCGAGATGACCTCAGTGTCGTCGTTCAGAAGGCATATGACGTCACCCGACGATCGGGCGACCGCGTAGTTGTTGATGGCCGCGTAGTTGAACGGACGTTCGTCGCGAAGGACGGTGAGCCGGTCGTCATAGGTGTGGAGGTACTCGAGGGTAGGGAACGTCCGGCTGGAGTTGTCGACCACGACCACCTCGTAGTCGGGGTACATCGTGAAATCGAGCAGGCTGTCGATGCACCGCTGCAGGAGTCGCCCATCTCTGGTCGGGATGATGATGCTGACCCGAGGGGCCGGATCCGGGAGCTGCCACGAAACGTGATTGTGACCTGACCGGCCTATCCGCGTGACCCGAGCCGACCGTCCGGTGCGACGCACATGGTCAACCACCGCACGCTGACCCGCCTGTATCGCATAGGGCTTCGCCGAGACCACGGACGCGGTCGAGCTGGCGTGCATGCGCCAGTGGTACAGCACGTGAGGGACGTGCGTCACCTGCTTCGGCTCGATCACCTCTGACACACGGAGAATCAGATCCCAGTCCTGACTCCCCTCGTACCCCTCGCGGTAACCACCGACCTGGTCCACGAGATCCCTCCGGATCACGCTGAGGTGATTGACAAAGTTCTCGCCGAGCAGGAGCAATGGATCGAAGTCGGGCTTGAAGAACGGATCACGCCGTCGTCCAAATTCGTCGAGCTTGTCTTCGTCGCTGTACACGAGACCGACATCCGTGTGCTCGGAGAGAGTCAGTGCCACCAGCGCAAGCGCGTGCTCAGCAAGGACGTCGTCATGGTCCAACGGAGCCACCCACAGGCCGGTCGCGAGCGTCAGTGCCGAGTTGGATGCGGCAGCAATGTGCCCGTTCTCCGTACGTCGAACGACCTTGATCCGTTCGTCGAGACTGGCGCATTCCTCCAGGACCTGCACCACCTGAGGGTCCGTGGAACAATCGTCGGCGATGCAGAGCTCCCAGTTCTCATAGATCTGGTTCCGCACCGAGTCGATCGCTGATCGCAGGAGGTGGACGGGGGGGTCGTAGACCGGCATGAGCACCGAGATCATGGGTCGATACGCCAGCCCCCGCACCCTGGAATCGATCCGCGCCCGCTTCGCGTCGTCGAGCGTGTCATAGAGCTCGACCCACGTCTGGTACGTCCCATCGGCCGGGAACATCGAGGCTGCGGGCGCCTCTTCATGCACCCGTCGGCCTCGAAGGCGGGTGTAGAGCCCGCGCAGCTTCGCGCTATAACGAAAGGTCTTCGTATTGCGGATCTGCTCGAGTTCAGTGTCCCGAGCGCTCACGAGAGCGGCAAGGTGCCGCTGACCCGTCTCGAATTGACGGACCATCTCGAACGAGGCGACGTTCTCGGCTACTCGTCTGCGCTCGAGGTTGTCGAGCGCCTCACTCAGATGCGCCGCTTTACCTTGCAACTCGTCCCGTTCCCGTTGGAACCCGTCCCGCTCGGTGATCACGGCGTCGGTCTCGGCGACTAGACCGTTGTGCACAGCGGCCAGCCGATCGTGCTCGTCGACTGCCTCACACAGCCGCCTGTAGTCGTCCGTGCTTGTCCGCCAAAGTGTCCGTTCGTAGCCCTCGACGAGCTCTTTTGCATCGATGTCCATGCGTCGAAACAGCACCGCCTGCCTGGCGAGGAAGGTGGCGTCGTACTCGAAGTCACGAACAAATCCATGGCGCAGGAACAACTGCGCCCAGTAACTGCCGGGCTCCACATTGAGATGACTCGGCTGCTCGAAGTCATCGGGCGTCGACGAGAACAGCACCGTATCGGCATGTCGGCAAAGATTGGCAACGCTCTCGTCCGCCAACGACGGCGGAAGGTGCTCCATGACCTCGATACAGGTGATCAGGTCGTAATGACCGTCCAACTCCTCCGTCACCGAGCCCACCGCGCAGAACGGCTTGAGGGCGGAGGGCACCTGTCCAATCGCCCACGAGGAAAGGTCGATGCCGCGAGCATCCACTCCACGCTCTCGGAGAGCCTCGACAAGCATTCCCACTGCACAGCCGACATCGAGCACGGTGCCCGGTCGCAGCGTCTTGACCAAGTTCGCCGCGACATTGGCATAGAAGTCGACCCAAACCTTCTGCCCCCTGTTATACGGCACACCCGCCTTGTCGCATCCGGCGTCGTAGTAGTCCTGGTCGTAGAACTCGGCCGTGATCTCGACAAGTTCGGGGTCCGTTTCGCCGTCCCCAACGCGAACTCCCGCCCGGCGTCCGTCGAGCCGATTCAGCAGGCGGACCAGCGTGCGGTGGCGGTCGTTGATCGTCGCCGACTCGGCCGTGGCTGCGCCCTGCCCGAGGGCGAGCTTCTCGATGAAATCGACCGACTGGGTCATGTCTCCGCCGATGACGACACCGAGGCTGAGTAGGAACTCGATGACCTCCATCAGCACAACCTTGGGTCGACAAACCACGTCGTCGTAGTTGAGCACCAGGGACGGAAACCGGGAGCACAAGACGAGGGCGGACCGGTTGCACCGGTCCCACCAGTCGGCGACCGCCCGGGCGGCAACCTCCGGAACGTCGTCCGCGAGGACCTGTCCAGGTTCCCGGTGGACCAGGATGACGGCGGGCTGCATGGACAGGGCATCTGCCCAGAACGGAGCCAGAAAGCTCAGTCGGGGATCCGCCCACACCCAGGGCCCGGCCGCCCGGCCATCTGGCACAGAACCCCCGAGGGCGGCGGTCATCTTCTGCCTGGCCTCGTCCATCCGCGGTGCCAGCATGCGGGCCATCTCGACGGGGGCTATGTCTGGTGGACCCCCCAGGGTGCCAGTCGCCGCAGCCACCAGCTGGTGGTTGAAGTCGGTCAGAGCGTGTCCACCCTGGTCGTCGCCCACCGCATGCAGCCCCAAACGGGAGAGCGCTCCGCCGAGAAGCTCGACTCCGCTCGCGAACATGCCCACCACGAATATCCCGTCGACGGCTGTCGGAAGATCTGAGGGCAGGTCGTCAGTCCCGTGGCCCGCTTGGTTCATGCCCCGCGGCCCTTCACCACGGGGAAAGATTAGCACTGGCTTCCCGATGCCCGGCGCCACTGGGCGGGCTAGGGCTCGGGCTACCGTGTTGCCGCATCGGCGCCCTGAACAGCCACTTCAAAACGACGGGCAATGGCTAGTCTCCCGATAATGGGAGGACACGTTGGCGAGGCGCCCAGTACCCGTGTGCCCGCCATGCTCGATACGCCCGCATCGGCGGATGGTAGCGACGCGTGATGTCGCAGGACGGCAAAAGTGCCGGCCGTTCCCGCATCGGGAATTTCCTCCTCTTCGCGTGGGCCTTTGTCGGCGTGGGCCTCATGCTCGGCGCGTGGTCCTTCGCCACCCCGCTCGGTGCAGCACCGGATGAACCCAGCCAGATCATCCAAGCAGCAGCCATCGTGCGCGGCCAGTTCGACCAACCGGAGCAAAACACTGCCAGTGGTCCAGAGGCCAATGTGCAGGTGCCCGAATGGGTGGCTGAAGTGGCCTATCTACCGGATTGCTTTGCATTTCGCCCACAGACCTCTGCTGGTTGCGCCCCGAGGCTGGACCGGTCTTCCGTCTCGACCATGGCGAGCACCCAGTTCTCGCACTATCCACCTCTGTACTACGTGATCGTCGGACTTCCATCCTTGTTCCAGGTGGGAGCGCCAGCGGTGTACGCCATGCGGCTCACGGGAGATCTCCTCGACGCCGCACTCGTCGCACTGGGTATCTATCTCATCCTGCGGTATCACCCACGTCGGATGCTGCTCATTGGTGTGCTCATCGCCCTCTCCCCTATGGCGCTGTTCATAATGGCGGTGGTGAACTCCAGCGGGCTGGAAATTGCTGCGGGGTTCGCCACCTGGTGCGCCGGACTGTGTGTGATCGAGTACCCCGTTGTTCCACGCGCGCTTGCCGTGTGGACATCCATTGCCGCTGCGATGCTGATACTGGCCCGACCGACGAGCCCGGCGGACGCACTGATCATCGGCGTGGTGCTGATGACGCTCGTCGGATGGCGGGGCCTCGGCAGAAGACTCAACAGGAGCCTGCGCCCTATCTGGATCCCGGTGGCAGCCGCAACTGCGACGGCTGGCATCTTCCTCCTCGTCGACGGTAGACCAGGCCTTCTCGGAGTTCGCGCATCGCATTCCGCAACCCTCCTGAGCAACATGGCCACGACGTGGCACCTCACCGGTCTGCGCCTGCGTCAGACCATCGGGGACTTCGGATGGCTCGATACTCCGGTTCCGACCACGGTGGTCATCGTGTGGACCTCGGCGCTTGCCGGGCTCTCGGTCGTCGCTCTCACCCTGTCGGCGCGTTGTCGGCGCGCTCTCCCAGTCCTTGCGGCGTTCATTCTCGCCATGCCCCTCGTGTTCGAATCACCGCAGATCAACACCGTTGGACCCTTTTGGCAAGGTAGATACTGGCTGCCCGTCGTGGTCGGATTCCCGTTGGTCGCATCGAGTTTCGAGGGGCGAGCCGATCGCCACCGGCTACGCGGCGCTCGTGTCCGATGGACTGGTGCCTCGGTCGCTCTCGCACTCGGCACGGTATTGATCGTGGCGCAAATCGCCAGCTTCGAGCAGGCGCTGCGGCGCTACCAGACCGGCCTCGGCGCGGACGCCGGAGCTCTGAACCGGTGGCTGCCACCGGGCGGTCACTTGCCAGTGGTCATCGTCTTCGCGCTGGGTGCCATCACGACCCTGGCGCTGGTGGTGGTGATGATGCTCCGGCCTCGGCGCGAGCAGGCAAGTCTTGAACTCATTGACGTTACGACCCAGACCATTTGAATCATTCCGGCTGAACGGCGCTAGGTCTCACGCGGACGTGTCCGGCGGGTAGCGGCATCGGAGGACGGAAACCCGGATCCTTCGGACGCCAGGCTGGGCAAGAGCCAAGAGGCCAAGGCCCAGGACGAACGCCGCTAGAGCGAGCGCGGCGTGAGGAGGTGTGAAGCCGAATGTCACGGTCGAGTTGCCGGCGGGGACGGTTACCGATTGAAAAATCGGACCATCGCGGTTGACGTCCACCGGAGCGCCGTTGACCGACGCGTGCCATCCGGGCATGTACAGCTCGCGGTACACAATGGTCGAAGGGCGGCGGCAGGTCACCGCGATGGATGTCGCACTGTTTTGTCGCACCCCGCACGCTCCTCCCAACGATCCGAACAGCGGTGCCGGGTGCGGCAGCTCCACGATGCTGGTAGTGGCATCCCTGAATACCTGCCGCGGCGCCAGGCTGCCATGGTCCGGCAATACGATGCCCGCTGGGAGGAGGACGTACTTGACGCCGACTGCTTCGTAAGCCTGTAGGTGATCAACGAGCTCATCCACCGGGGTCGGTCCGGCAGAGTTCAGCATCGTCGTGCCCGTGAAGATGAGCGGGTCAACGTTCGTGTCGAGCTGATCCTGGACGAAGGCCGCGTACGTTTTCGGGATGGGAACGTCATTCACTGCTACCGAACTGACACCGAAATAGGAACCGTAGTTTGGGGCCAGCGGGCCAAGCGTGAAGAATCTGCTGTCCCCCAGATGCCCCTGTAAATAGGACACTGCCTTCGTGTCGAGTGCCGCCCGGCGAGGCGCCGAAAATTGCGGCGTTACGAACATGGCGAGCACATCGAGCACCACAACTGTGGCCAGCGCGAGCCGGACGACGCGGACGATTCCGGATTTATCTGCCCCTAAGTCGAAGACCACGCAGAGCACCACGACGACGATCGTGACGGCGAGCGCCCATACCAAGGACGCGATCGCCCACGTGCGATTGTGGGGCGCTCCCACGAGACTGTGGAAGACGGGCTCGGCGGCATGCCAGCACAGCAGGCAGATTGCCGCCATGACCAAGCCGGCACCGAGGATCAGTCGCTTGCGAGCGGCTCGCGCCAGCACGTCATCGAGTCCGAGCGCCGCCAAGACGACGAGGGCCAGCTCCCAAGACGGCGCGGCGTAGCGGTAGAAGGCCGTCGACGTGACGCCCGGAATAGCGTTGATGACGTCGAGTGCCCACCCCACGCCGACGAGCCGCGCTAGCCCAACCACGATCCACAACGCCAGCACGATGCGGAGCACACGATACCTGCGACCGAACAGGCCGATGAGCGCCAGAACGCACAACGACACTCCGAGGTATCCGCCGATAGAACCCCAGAACGCACCGAGCTGTGCGGGTTCCTCGGAGCCGAATCCAAAAATTGGGCCAAAGAGGTACGGCATGACCTGTGCTGGGAGCGCGGTGGAGGCGCTCACGAACGCATGCGCGAACCCGCCCGTGTGCGCTCCAATGTCCGCATTCGGGACGTAGTCGGCGAACGCCACCAGGATGGGCGCCGCCAGCAGGGCGCCGATGCCCGCGCCCAGCGCGAGGGTCTCCGCGAAAGTGGCCACGGAGCGCCATGACAATCCGACCGCCCTCACGGCGAACCACAGGAGCGCAAGGAGACCGTCGATGAAGGCAACCTCTGGAAAACCGGCGTACACGGAGAGCGCGAGCGCCACCCCAATCAGAATCCAGCCCTTCCTGCGTCGGTCGAGCGCGCCTTCGCGAGCCCACTCGCCGCCAAGGAGGAGGAACGGCAAGAAGGCGATGGGATTCCCTGGTGCGTGGAACATCCAGGAGAAGGTCCCGTTGAGCGCAAAGGCGATGCCAGCGACAACGGCGGGCATGTTCGAACGGGTGAAGCGGCGGAGAAGCAGATAGGTCCCAACACCCGCCAGGGCCTCGAGAGTCAGCCGGAAGTAGATCTGCCCGTCGGGAAGGAGGTTGAAGATGTCGAGCGGGAAGAACGCCGCCGCCTGCATTTCGCCGGCGAGCGGCGCGCCGACGCCTTCGTAAGGGTTCCACCACGGGACCTGTCCGTGCAGCCAGTCGACGGCCGCGAGATGCCCCAATGCCTGCGCCGTGAATCCGATGTTGGGGTCAATGTTGTCCTGGCCCGGCAGCGGACCCGCTTGGCGGATCGTCCCCAACCCGCTTACCTGGTTGATCGGGTTGGGGTTGAAGAGATGGAGAAGATAGGTACTGTTGGCCAGCACGACGACGAGGCAGATCAGGAGGATGGAACGAAGCCGTTCGTCGCGCCAGAGCGACCCGACCCACGCTCGTTGCGATGCGCGTGACTCGGTAGGTCTCGGCGTCTCTTCTCGAACGTCTGCCAGCTGCATCTACAATTGAGGCCAGCTCGTCGTCCGACACGCGACCATCACGATCGTCACGGCTCTGTCCCGGGTCTCCATGTCAAGACGTCGAGGTTAGTGAGATGCGCGGGGCACCGGCGATCACCACGCTGGCCACCCGAAATCCGTGGCACCAAACCAAAGACGGTGCCCGAAACGAACGACTGCGCTCTGGCTGCGACGTGAGCATGTCGGCCGGTGGCGCAGGCGCCCTTGACCCGGGCGGGCTTGGTAAGGTCCGATCGACCCGAGTCCGGGCGGTCAGGGCCTACGGGTGACCTCGGACCCGCGCGTAGAGTGCTCGGGGCATACGGGCGGCGCGCATGGTTTTCGTGGCCATGATCGACTCGTACGCATTCCGCCAGACATCTGTTTCACGGCTCTGGTCAGCGAGCTGCTGGCGCAGGAAGTCGAGCTGCGCTTGATCCTCCTCCACTTTGGCCGAGAGCCGGTCTGCTTCCATGATCCGCCATTCGAGCTGGCGCAGCACGTATTCGAGCCGGCGCTGGACGCGCTCCGCCGTGGCGTTGCTACTGGCCTCGAATATTCCCGGCAGTTCCTGCCAGCCGACTGGGACCACGCGCGCCTCCTCTCATCCTCTGCGTCTGGGAGTCAAATGGTAGACTGGCTTAGGTATGAATACGGCGCACCGGCGACCTGAAACTCCGTTCGATAAATGAGCACGTCAGCGATTGGGTCACAGCGAAGGCAGTTCTGGCGGGATAACGGATTCCTCGTCTTTCCCGGCTTCTGCAACCACGAAGAGGTCGCAGCCATCTCCGAGGCATACGACCGTACGTGGCGTGACCAACCTCTGTGGGTCGTCGTAGACGACCTGGTCACCGGACGGCGGTGCCGGATCGGAGACCTCGGCGCCGCCGAGCGCCGCCATCACTTCAAGATCAACGACTTGTACCTGACCGAGCCGGCGCTACGGTCCGTGATCCTCTCGGAACGGCTGACCATGATTTTGGAGGAGCTGCTGGGCGATGAACCAGCTGTGTGCAACACGCTCAACTTCGACAAGGGCAGTCAGCAGCCAGAGCATCTCGACACGCTGTACATGACGCCTCCTGCGTCGGAACGGGGGCTCGCCGCTACGTGGATCGCCCTCGAAGACACGGCGGCCGACGCCGGTCCTCTGCGCTACTACCCAGAGAGCAACCACATCGATCCATATCGGTTCTCCGACGGCTCGATGCACGTCTTGGAGGCGGAGATGCCGCAATGGTGCGATTACATGGCTGAGCAAGTCGATCGTCTCGGCCTACAAGAGGAGCGCTTCCTCGCCCGCAAGGGTGATTTGTTCGTCTGGAGCGCGTTGCTCCTCCACGGCGGGAGCAAGATCGGCAACCCGGCGCTTACCCGCCAGAGCCTGGTCACCCACTACTGGACCCAAACGGATTGCGAGACCAAATCATGGGACCTCCGACCTGGTCCTACGGGCTGGTGGATTTACAAGGCACCTTTGCAGGTACCGGCTGATCCCGGTCCGTTGGCGCCAATCCATGCCCAGTCGGATCAGAGTCTCATCGACTTCCCTGCTCAGATCTCTGATTCGGGCGATGGCGGTGGGGACCTGCGGGACAGGTTGGACGCGCTGCAGGGCGCGGCCGGTTGACACGCCCGGGGCCGACGCCTCCGTGACTGGGTCAACCGAAGAAGAACCCCCGACGGCTGCGACCGCCTATGCAGCCACGTGGCTGGCCGAGGAGAGCCTGGAGTCGATTAGCCGGCGGATCCACGACGGCGTCCCGGACGAGCGTCTCATGGAACGGGCTCGCGGATACCGAGACTGGTTGTTCGATGCGTACCCGGCGGCGCGGCCCGGCCCCGAGACACGAGTGATGGAGTTGGGGAGCGGCGTGGGTTGGATCATGGAAGCGGTCCTTGAACGCTTTCCCGTTCGAGAGATTGTCGGGCTCGACATCTCCGCCAACATGGTCAAGCGAGCCCAAGAGCGATTCTCGCATCCCAACGCCCGGTTTGTCGTCTACGACGGCTTCCATGCGCCGTTCGAAGACGACTACTTCGGCGCCATCTACTCGGTTGCTGCCATGCAGCACATCGAGAAGCATGTCGCGTTCTTGCTGTTTGAAGAGCTGTACCGGATCCTTACCGTGGGTGGACACGCAATCATCCATCTTCTCGCCGTGGACCACATCCCTGACGGGATCACCGCATACCGCGAGGAGTGCTGGAATCATGTGCGCAACGTTCCAACCCACTGGCACCACTACTACTCCTTTGACGAGCTCTTTGTTCTCTTCTCACGGGTTCTCGAAGTAGACGATCTCGACATCACCTACGAGGAAGCGTCGAAGAGCTTCCTCATCCATTTCAGCAAAGCCACAGGAAACCGGTTTCTGCGGCCCGAGCTACCGACGTTCACCTTTGCCGAACACGTTGGAGCAGGACCGGGGTGGTCGGCACCGCCCGCTGACAGAAAGGTTGTGGCTGAGGTCCCGGCACCAACCACGTCAGCCCTCGGACGGCAGTTTGCTCACCATCTCTTCGCAGATGCTCGAGCCTTGGCGGTGCAAGCACGTGCAAGATTTCGCTCCGCCCGGTCACCACGAGGGTCCTGATCCGGCGCCTATTCATCTTGCGAGTCGGTGACCTGAAATCCGGGCCCGTCATTTGTAAATGGACTCGCTCACCTGTAAATGGACTCGCTCACCGAGCCGGTGCGGAACGACATGACTGACACGGATCGATTGACCGACACGATTCGACTTGTCGAGCCGTGAGGCCGCTGTTGGCGGCTTGAGGATCCGGCCTCGCTGCCGCGCATTTGGCGCGGCAGATTGCGGCCGGCGCAGCAGCTCACTCAGGTATCGTGAACCGGACTGTGGTGAATGTCGACGTACGACCATCCGTGGCACCGAGCGGTCAAGCCCGACATGCCGCCGTGCGCCGGGGGCGACGAGCGCACGCCATCGTCACGCCGGGGACGGTCTCACGTGCCCTGGTGGTCATCGGATCTCTGTTGCGGCTCCGTCAGTTTGCCTTCCATCGCTCGCTATGGACGGACGAAGCGATGCTGGCGCTCAATGTCCTTCACCGGGGCTACGGAGGCCTCACTCGGCCCCTCGGATTGATTCAGGGCGCACCGATCGGATTTCTCTGGCTGGAGAAGACATCGGTCCTGATCTTCGGGTCAAACGAGTACGCACTGCGGCTCGTGCCGCTGTTGGCCGGGCTGGCGTCGATGATCCTCTTCGACCCACTGGCCCAACGCGTCCTGGGGGGATGGGCGCGCTGTGTCCCGGTCGCGATCTTTGCGATAAGCCCCACGCTCGTGTACTACGCAAGCGAGGCAAAGCAGTACGGCGTGGACGTCTTCGCTTTCGTCGCGCTGTGGTGGTTCTGCGCCTGGCTGTTGGACTCGGCCCTCACGTGGAAGCGCGTCCTGCTCTGGTCGGGCACCTGCGCCGTCTTGATCTGGTGCTCGTTTCCCGCGGCCTTTGCGGCTGGAGGTACCGCCTGCGTGCTCATGCTCGCGGCAGCACGGCGCCGCTCCCTCCATGACGCCGAGCTGGTGGCTGTGGCAACGGCCGTCTGGTTGGTCAGTTTCGTTGCCGAGTACTTCGTGGCGCTGCGACAGCTCCACTCGGTAAAGGCGCTCCTCGGATACTGGCAGTCCGGATTCGCGCCGCGGCCGTTGCAGATTGGCACCGCCGTGAGCTGGGTCGGAGCAACCACCCGCGGACTATTGCAGATGCCTCTCGACTTTGGGCTGTGGCCGTTTGCGTGTGCACTCGTCTTATGCGGCTTGATTACTCTGTTGCGGAAGCGGACGCTCGCGGGTCTCTTCGTCGTCATTCTCCTTGGTGCCGTCTATGCCGCGGCGGTGCTTCACGAATACCCGCTCGAAGGCCGGCTGGCCCTCTTTCTCATGCCGATCGGTTGCGTGGCCGTCGCAGCACCTCTTCTCATTTCGAGGACGCCAGCATTTCAGCTGTTCGTGGCTCTACTCATCGTTGCAATAACGATCCCTACCGTCGGTTCGGCTGTCCACACGTTGGTGAGCCCTTACACGAAGACGGAAGCCCGCGAGGCCTACGTCTACGTGCTCCAACACGAACGCCCGGGCGACAAACTGCTCGTCGAATGGACCGGCGTTGCCGTCTACGTCTACTACCACGAGACCCTGGGTGTGACCGGTGAGGGAACCTTTCGACTGTCTGGGAGCACCGCGGCTTGTCCGAACGGCACCCAACTAAACGCCTTGCGCCGCTACGGTCGCGTGTGGTTCGTCTGGGCCGTGCCACCCGGCTTCGAGCCGAAGGCCGTCCCGCAATACATGCAGGCGCTGAGACATCTGGGTCGGATCCTGATCGTGCACGAAACTCCGGGAAATGCGGGAGCAGTGCTCGTTCGGGTTAGCCGTACCCTGTCGAGCCCCGAGCTTCACCTTGCTGCACCCGCATGGGCGCCGGACCCCCAGGGCTGCCTGCGGTTTCGCCTTTCTCCACTGCCATCTTGAGGCGGCGGCCGCGGGGAGCGGTCCTCGCTCAGCAACACCGCTCCCTTCTTCAGCCCTCCGTGCGCGCCGCCCGGAGACCAGCCACCAGACCATCGAGGATGTCGGACTCCGAGACGATGCACTCATCCAGGTCGAACCGGCCCATCACCTCATACAGCACCAGCGCGCCGCCGAAGATGACGTCCTGACGCCCCGCCGGCAGCCCGGCCCGGCGCGCCCGGTCGGCAATGCGCTCCGCACCCAGGACTTCGCACCACCTCCCGACAGCCTCGCGGGACAGGACGGCGTGATGGATCCGATCTCTGTCGTAGTGGGTCAGGCCCAGCTCCAGGCTGGCGAGCGTCGAGACGGTTCCGGCCAGTCCGACGAGGCGCGCCGAACCGCCCGCCTCCGCGAGCGGTGGAATCTCCCGAGCGGCGCGGTCGAGCTCCCGCCCGATGGCCCGGGCGGCATCGGACACCTCCTCCGCCGTCGGGGGATCGCTACGCAAGAAGCGCTCGGTGAGCCGGACGCAACCGATGTCCAGGGACACCGAGAGGACCTCGCCCTCCACCTTGGTCACGATCTCCGTGGAGCCCCCACCGATGTCCAGGACGATGACGGGCCCTTGGGCGAAGGGCAGGTCGGCGGTGGCGCCGGCATAGGAGAGCCGACCCTCCTCCGCGCCGGACAGCAGCTCGGCGCGCGTGCCGACGATCTCCGACGCCGGATCGAGAAAGGCTTCGCCGTTTTCGGCGTCCCGAACCGCCGAGGTGGCGACCACGCGCGCCCGCACGACGCCCGTCGCGTCCATGATCGAGCGAAATTCCCTGAGCGCCTCGAACGTCCGTTCCATGGCCTCGGGCCGCAGCCTGCGAGCCGAGTCAACGCCCTCACCGAGTCGGGTGATCCTCATCTCCCGGGCCTCGACGTCACCCGACGGTCCGACGACCAGCAGTCGGGTCGAGTTCGTCCCGCAGTCCACCGCGGCGATCGCGCCGCTCGCCTCCATGGCCCGAGTTATCACAGAGGGACGGCGGGAGTCACGCCCCGGGTCGGTTCAGGCCCAACCGTCGGGCGGTCCACGCCCCCACCGGGTCGTCACCGCCGGCGAGCCACCAGGCCACGTGGGCATGGAGGCACTTGACCCCCTGCCGCGTGCCGCCCACGCCCCCGCTGGGACGGGGCCCCGTCCGCTCGGGCGCGATCAAGGCGTCGCGCTCTTCTGCGTAGCGCCGGTGGGCGGCGGCCAGCGCGGCGGCGTCGACCTGCTCCTCCGCCTCCCGCACACCGCCGGCCGCCTCCAGCCGCCCGACGAGGGCTCGGAGCTCAGGCTCGACGAGCCAGTAGCGGGTGGGCATGGGGGTGCCGTCCCGCAAGAAGGGCTCGTTGGCGATGACCACCGGGCTGCCGTCGTCACCACGGACGACCACGGTGAAGGCACCGCCCGGGTCGCGGCCCAGCTGCTTTGCGACCACCTCGTCGTCCCGCTCTGCCGCCGCCGGGTGCATCGGGTGGGTCAACGCCAGAACTCGAGCGTTTGCTCGATCCGCGACAACAAGCCGGATCCCGACGACGTGCCGGCGGTGCGGTCACCGTGGGATGTGGTCGCCGAGGCGGTCGTCGTGGTGACGTCGCCGGGTGGGAGCTCCGGCGTGGCGGACGGGGTGACCGGGCCGGCCGAACCGGGGTCGCCGGCGTAGGGCGTGCCGGCCGAAGCGGCGCCCGACGGCGGCAGCACTTCATAGGCCTGCTGGCCCGGGCTGACGAGCTGATACTGCTCGCGCGCGATACGCCCGATCTCACCGGCGTCGCTGAGGTTCTTCTTCTCCTGGGCCAGTGCGGCGTCCTGCTTGTGCAGCGTGGCCAGCTGTGCGTCGGTGTCGGCCAGGTTGGACCGCTGGTTGAGCAGCGAGCCGGCGGGGAACCAGGCGAAGAGCACGACGGCGGACACGACGAGGGATCCGAGGAAGATCAGCCGCGGCCGTGCGGAGGAGCCGGACCTCCTTGTCCTCGTCTTTGTCTTCGTGCGCCCGAGACGACGCGGTGGCGCCGTGTGACTACCCCGCGCCATGCAGGACGCCCCCGCCGCCCGCCAGCGCAGCGCGGCCGGGGAAGCCGGCCGATTCGGCCAGATCCTCTTCGATCCGGAGCAGCTGGTTGTACTTGGCCACGCGATCTGAGCGGGCCGGGGCACCCGTCTTGATCTGTCCCGCGTTGACCGCGACCGCCAGGTCGGCGATCGTCGTGTCCTCGGTCTCCCCCGAGCGGTGTGAGATCACGGTGGCGTAGGACGCCCGGTTGGCCAGCGCCACCGTCTCGAGCGTCTCGGTCAGCGTGCCGATCTGGTTGAGCTTGACGAGGATGGCGTTGGCCACTCCTTCACGGATGCCGCGCTCGAGGATCTCGGCGTTAGTCACGAAGATGTCGTCGCCGACCAGCTGGATCCGCCGGCCCAGCGCCTTGGTGTGGGCCGCCCAGCCGTCCCAGTCCTCCTCGGCCATCCCGTCCTCGATCAACACGATCGGGTAGCGGTCGACCAGGTCCACCCAGTAGTCGACGAGCTCCGCCGGCGACAGCGTGCGGCCCTCGCCGGCCAGCACATAGGACCCGTCGTCCCACAGCTCGCTGGTCGCCGGGTCCAGCGCCAGGGCGATCTCCTCTCCCGGCACGTGGCCCGCCGTCTCGATTGCCTCCAACAGCAGTTTCACCGCATCCTCGTTGCGCGGGAGGTCGGGCGCGAAACCACCCTCGTCGCCCACGGCGGTGGACATCCCACGTTGGGCCAGGATCGAGCGCAGGGTGTGGTAGGTCTCGACCCCCCAACGCAGGGCCTCGCTGAAGGAGGCCGCGCCCACGGGCATCACCATGAACTCCTGGAAGTCGACGGAGTTGTTGGCGTGGGCCCCGCCGTTCAACACGTTGAGCATGGGAACGGGCAGGACATGGGCGTTGGCGCCGCCGATGGAGCGGTAGAGCGGGATCTCGAGGTCGTCCGCCAAAGCCTTGGCGCTGGCCAGGGAGACGGCCAGCACCGCGTTGGCTCCGAGCCGACCCTTGTCGGGCGTCCCGTCGAGGTCGATCATGGCGTAGTCGACGGCCCGCTGATCCAACGCGTCCATGCCACGCAGCGTGTCCGCGATCTCACCGTTGACGTTGGCCACCGCGCCGAGGACACCCTTGCCCGAGAATCGGCCTCCTCCATCGCGCAACTCGACCGCTTCACGAATGCCGGTGGAGGCGCCCGATGGCGCAATGGCACGACCTCGTGCGCCGGACACGAGGAGCACCTCCGCCTCGACGGTCGGGTTACCGCGGGAGTCGAGGACCTCGCGCCCGATCACGTGCTCAATGGTGCTCACGACATCACTCCTTGGGTGCCCTCCCCGGCGGGACACCGGGGCACAAGGTTAGCGGTTGCCCACCTGGTCATCGGGGACGCCTTCGGCCGCCAGGATCTGCGCCCGCAAGGACAGGGCCCGGTCACGCAAGGCCTGTTCCGCGTCGACTCCGAGACGTTGCGCCAGGTACGCCACCGTGAAGAGGAGTTGGCCGACCTCGCGCTGCGCATCGTCCGCTTCCCCCGACCGCGGGCCGGCTGCCTCCAGTTCGCTGCGGGCGGCGCGGCGGACGAGCGAGTCCAACGCCACCGCAGCCTGCTCGCCGGTCGCGTCCTCGGGCTCCACGCCCACCGAGCGTGCCTTGCGGGCCAGCTTGCCGGTGAGCATCAGCGCGGGCAGGGCAGCCGGAATGCCCTCGGTGACGCTGTTCCTCCCCTTCTCGCTCTTCTTGATGGCCTCCCAATTCGACACCACCTCGTCCGCGCTGTCGGCGTCGACGTCGCCGAAGACGTGCGGGTGTCGGTGAACCAGCTTGTCGTGCACGCCACGAGCGACGCCCGCCAGGTCGAATCGGCCCGCCTCGTCGGCCAGCCGGGCATGGAACACGATCTGGAACAACAGGTCGCCCAGCTCCTCCTCCAGGTGCGCAGAGGCGCCGCGGACATCGGTCCGCCCGTCGAGCGCCGACAGCGCATCGAGGACCTCGTAGCACTCTTCGACGAGGTGTGGCATCAAGGACGCGTGGGTCTGCACCCTGTCCCAGGGGCAGCGCTCCCGCAGCGTGTCCACGAGCCCGGTGAGCCGTGCCACCGCCGCACCGGCGGACACCCGGCCGAGGTCGGGCCGAGCCGGCACGTAGAGCGAGGTCAGATGGTCCGGCTCCACGGTCCGGTCGAGCTCCCACCAGTCGACGACGGCCACCACCTCGTCGTCGAGCCCGAGGTGGTGGAGGATCACCGGTCGGGGGAGGGCCGCGGCGGCGGCGTCGTCGTGGAGGGAGAGCTTCACGTCGGAGAGCACCTGGCGCGACCAGCACTGGGCGACCAGGAAAGGGCCGCGCTCGCCCGCGGCCGAGGATCCGAACACACTGGCATCGACGAGACGGACTCCTTCGGCCAGAGGGTCGATGCCGAGTGCCGCCCAGGCCAGGTCCAAGAAGGAGAGCGCAGGGACGACCGTGACCCCGACGCGGTCGTCGCTGCGCAGCAGCTCCACGCTCCGCTCGGCCACGAGCGGAGACCCGGGGACGGCATAGACGACCGGCTCCGGCGCGGCGTCTCTCGCCGCCGACACCAGTGCCTCGACGATCCCGGCGTACACCTCCTCGAAGGTCGCGGCGGACTCGTAGAGGTCATCGAAGGAGCGAGCCCCCTCGATGCGGGCCGCAGCGGGATGCCGGACAGTCCGGAGATAGGCGCGCCCCGGCACGGCGAGAAGCGTCGCCGCGCGGTCGCCGAGGAAGTCGGTGCCGGCGGGCCCGAGCCCCACCACCGTGACGTGGGGGCGGTGGTGCGGCACGGTCAGCCGCTGATCGAGCTGGCCGAGGACGACGCGGAGCCGGCCTCGTTCGCCGACGGGTTCAACACGTCCGACGAGGCCGGCGTGAACGGGGTGAAGACCGACGCCTGCACGGGTACCCAGACCCCGTACCGCGGGTCGACGCTCACCGTGGACCGACGCTCGGCCACCGTGAGGGCCTTCTGGGTGGCGCTCGACCCGGCCTGTTGCACCGCCTGCGCGACGGCTGCATCGGCCTCCGCATAGGGAGTCGGCGTTCGTTTCGTCAGTTGCACGAGGAGGTAGCTCCCGTTGAGGGCGATGGGCGCGGAGACCTGCCCGACCGCGAGGTCGTCAAGCTCGCCCACGTGCACTCCCAGCTCCGCAGCGACGGCGGTCAGCACGTTGCACGGGATCGTCCCGCTGTTCGTGGCGCCGCTCGCCACCTGCGAGAAGGCCGTCCCGAACGCCGCCTCGTCCGCCGCCTGCTGCGCCGCGCTCTCGCTCGAGAACTCCGCGGCGTCGAAGCACCCCGTGTCGAATTGGCCCTGATGTCCCGCGTAATAGCGCGCCAGTGCGGACGGGCTGGAGCCGACGCCGGCCAGGTCCTCCTCGAGGGCGCCGGCGGTGGCGTCGAATTGCACCTCGGCGTCGACGAACGAGGACGGCATGGTGGCGAGCACCTCCTCGCCGGTCAACGGCTGGCCCGTGACGGTGCAGCTGTAGCGCGGGTTCTGCCCCTCCGAGGTCTGCAGGATCTCGGACATGACCGAGGAGATCTGCTGGCTCAAGGTGGCGCGGGCATCGGCCAGCTGCTGCGGTGTCACCATGACCTCGCGGGCGTCGGCCACCTGGAGAACGATCTGATGGCCGATCTCGGTGTCGAGGTAGCTCGCCACGAAGGCACTGTTGGCCGTGGGATGGTCCCCCGCGTTCTGCCCCCGGCCCGCGCCCGCGACGGCCGGGAGCTGCTGGCTCCCGCCCGAGGAGAGGTAGGTCTCGGAGTTCAAGTAGCACTGATAGGACGGGCTGCCGGCGATCGCGCTCACGTCGGAGCTCAGCGTCTGCTGGCTGATCGAGGTGCCGTTGACGACCGCCGCGTTGGTGGGCACGGAGAACGCGGCCGCGGCGAGGCCGCCGGCGAGGAGGACGAGGAGGACGATGACCCACTTCACGCGCCGGGCATGCTACAAGGTGTCCCCGCCGTTGCCGGAATCGCCCACCGGGATCAGTTCTTCGATCATGCCGCGCACCACGTCGGCGGCGAGCTGCCCGTCGATGACCGGGACCAGCAGCTGTGCCATGTCCTCGCGGTAGCTCGCGCCGGGCGCCAGGCGTCGCAACCGAACCTGGGCGCTGGCCGGCAGCGTGACCGGCGAGACCCGCACGACGGGCTGACGCGTGCCACCGGGCCGGACCGAGCTCATGGTGATCTCGTCGATCCGGCGCGCCATGGCGCTGGCCCGCAACCGGGCCAGCGCCAGCAGACCCTGAGCGGACGGGGGCAGCGGGCCGTAGCGGTCCGCCCACTCGACCCCGATGTCGTCCACGTCCTCGAGGGTGGTCGCCGAGGCCAGCCGGCGATACGCCTCCAGCCGAGCGTCCTCGGCCGCCACGTAGTCGTGGGGAAGGTGCGCGTCCCCCGGAACGTCGATCGAGACGGTCGGGGGGCTGGGCCTGGGCTCGCCCCTGGCCTCCGCAACCGCCTCGGCCACCAACTGGACGTAGAGGTCGTAGCCCACCGCGGCGATGTGCCCGGACTGGTCCGAGCCGAGGAGGTTGCCGGCCCCGCGGATCTCCAGGTCGCGCATGGCGATCTTGAAGCCGGAGCCCAGCTCGGTGTGCTCCCCGATCGTCCGCAGCCGCTCGTAGGCCTGTTCGGAGAGGACGCGGTCGGCCGGATGGAAGAGGTAGGCGTAGGCCCGTTGTCCCCCGCGGCCCACTCGACCACGGATCTGGTGCAGCTGACCGAGACCGAGGACGTCGGCACGATCCACGATCAAGGTGTTGACCGAAGGCATGTCGATGCCCGACTCGATGATCGTCGTGCAGACCAGCACGTCGTAGCGTCGCTGCCAGAAGTCGAGTACCACCGTCTCGAGGCTGCCCTCGTCCATCTGCCCGTGCGCGACGGCGACCCGGGCCTCGGGCACGAGGTCGCGAATGTCGCGAGCCACACGCTCGATGTCCGAGACGCGGTTGTGCACGTAGAAGGCCTGGCCCTCTCGCAGGAGCTCGCGGCGCAGCGCCTCGCTGACTGCGGAAGGATCGTGCTCGCCCACGTAGGTGAGGATGGGGCGGCGGTCGGCCGGTGGAGTGTTGACCATGGAGAGGTCCCGGATGCCGGTCAGGGCCATTTCCAGGGTGCGCGGAATGGGACTCGCCGTCAGCGTCATGACGTCGACGCCCTCGGCCATCCGTTTCACGGCCTCCTTGTGGGTCACGCCGAAGCGCTGCTCCTCGTCGACGACGAGGAGACCGAGGTTCTTGAACTGCACGTCCTGAGCCAGCAGCCGGTGCGTGCCGATGACCACGTCGACGCTCCCGTCGGCCAAGCCCTGGACGACGGTCCGCTGTTGGGCCGGCGACAGGAAGCGGCTGAGCAGCTCCACCCGCACCGGGTAGGGCGCGTAGCGGTCCGCGAAGGTCTGGGCATGCTGGCTCGCCAGCAACGTGGTCGGAGCCAGCACCGCTGCCTGCGTCCCGTCCTGTACCGCCTTGAAGACGGCGCGCACGGCCACCTCCGTCTTGCCGAACCCGACGTCGCCGCACACGAGACGGTCCATCGGCCGCGGCTCTTCCATGTCGCGCTTGACCTCTGCGATGGCCGTGAGCTGGTCCTCGGTCTCGACGAACCCGAACGACGACTCCATCTCGGCCTGCCACGGCGTGTCCGGGCCGAACGCGCGCCCCTCCACCGCCAGACGGCGCCGGTAGAGCTGCACCAGCTCGGCGGCGACCTCGCCGGCCGCGGCACGCGCCTTGGCCCGGGTGCGCTGCCAGTCGGCGCCGCCCATCTTCGACAACGTCGGCGACTCACCGCCGCTGTAGGGGGTGATCGCCTCGATCTGATCCACCGGCAAGTACAGGCGGTCGGAGCCCCGGTACTGCAGGACCAGGTAATCACGGGCGGTCCCGCCCATGGTCCTCGTCGTCACGCCCTCGAAGCGGGCGACGCCGTGCTGGCGGTGGACGACGAAGCTCCCGGCCTCGAGGTCGTCGAAGAACCCATCCGCCGCCCGGGCACGCGGGCGGGCTCGGCGATGGGGCATCCGCCGGCCGGTGACGTCGGTCTCCGAGAGCACCGCCACCTTGGCGTCGGGAAGGATGAAACCGCTCGTGATGGGCGCGGCCACCACGGCGACTCCGGGCGTGCCGGGCGCCGCTTCGAGCACGGGCGCGTGGATGCCCTCCTCGCCCAAGGCAGCGGACAGGCGCGCGGCGCCGGGCCGGGTGGCGGCGCACAGCGTGACCGCATATCCCTCGCTGGCCAACCGGGTGACCCCGGCAGCCAGCCGCGCCGGGTCCCCTGCCACCGGGTCGAAGCGGCGCACCGTCAGCGCCGTCACCGAGGGGCCCTCGGGTACCGGGGGCAGCGCAGCGACCGCGGCCGCACTGTCGCCCAGCAGCCGCTCGAAGGGAACGTGGAGAGGCGGGAAGCCGTCCTCGTCCTCTTTGGCCCCCCACGTGGCAGCCAGCGTCTCGGC
Organism: uncultured Acidimicrobiaceae bacterium; assembly: GCA_963789235.1. Taxonomy (GTDB): domain Bacteria; phylum Actinomycetota; class Acidimicrobiia; order Acidimicrobiales; family RAAP-2; genus Bog-473. The sequence goes on from CAWBJX010000005.1 coordinate 150,674, forward strand.
CAGTGCCGCCTCCTCGTCGAGCAGCTGGGCGCCCCGGTCCCGGATGCGGCGCGGCTCCACCAACAGCACCTGCGCGTCCTCCCCGAGGAGGTCGGGCAACACCCGCTCCTCGCTGTCCAAGAAGGGGAGCCACGACTCCATGCCGTCGAAGTGTTCGCCGCGCTCCAGGCGTTCCCACACCGAGGTCCCCCAGGTCCGCCGGTTCACGAGCGATGCCGCGGCGGCGCGGAGCTCCGGGGTGAGGACGAGCTCCCGGCACCCGTAGAGGGCCACGGCCTGCAGGTCGTGCGACGACCTTTGGTCGCTGACGGCAAAGGCGGTGAGGCGGTCCACCTCGTCGCCCCACAGGTCGATGCGGGCCGGCTCGTCCGCCGTCGAGGGGAACACGTCGACGATGCCGCCCCGCACGGCGAACTCCCCGCGGTGCTCGACCTGGTGCTCGCGCCGGTAACCCTTGGCCACCAGCTGGGACAGCAGGGAACCGACGTCCACCTGCTGCCCCGGGCGGATGACGACGGGGGCCAGTCCCTCCAGGGGCCCCAGCCGCTGGAGCAGAGCGCGGACCGGCGTCACGATCACCCTGGGCGGCACGGGCAGAGACGGGTCCGGCGCGCCCGTGAGCGCATGGAGCACCGCCACCCGGTGGCCCATGGTCTCGATCTCGGGACTGACCCGCTCGAAGGGCAGCGTCTCCCACGCCGGCAACACGGTCACGGGGCCCCACAGGGCGCCGACCACGGCACCCGCGGTGTCGTCCTCCTCCGGTCCGATCAAGCAGGCGAGGTCGTCACCCAGGCGCTCGGCGTCGAGGCCCGTGGCGGTGACCACCAGGAGCGGTGACCGTTCGCTGAAGGCGGCCAGTGCCGCGGCCACCACGGCCTGGGCCGCCTCGGGCACGGCGACCGTGGCGTCCGACGCGCCCAGCAGCACACCGAGCGCCGGGTCGGTGCGCAAGAGACGGGGAACGGCGGCCAGGCTGCCGGGAGGGGTCTGCACCGAGATGGGATGGACGGACGTCATCTACGAGGCGGGCAGCGAGTGGCACCACAGCATGGCGGCGTCGATGCCCTCGGCCGCGATTCGCTCGATCGCCTCGGCCGCGGTCTGCACGGCCACGGCGAGGACCTCACGTACGGCCTTTGGTGGCTGCCGCAGCACGTGGGACGCTCCCTGGGCCGCGCTCGGCGGCTTGCCCACGCCGACGCGCACCCGGAGGAAGTCGGACGAGTGCAGGTGTGCCTGGATCGACCGCAGCCCGTTGTGCCCGGCGAGGCCACCGCCGGCCTTGAGGCGCACCGTCCCGGGCGGGAGGTCGAGCTCGTCGTGCACGATGACGATGGACCTCGGATCTTCGACCCCGAAACGCTTGGCCAGTGCGCGCACGGCGACGCCTGACTCGTTCATGTAGGTGCTCGGGACGGCCAGTGCGACTCGATGCGCACCCAGGGACACAACGCCAGCCCGGGCGTGTGTGCCCTTCTCGGCCCGCAACGACGCGCCGTGTTGGTGTGCCAGCAGCTCGACCGCATCGGACCCCGCGTTGTGCAGGCTCCCGGCGAACTCTGCGCCCGGGTTGCCCAGCCCGACCACCAGCAGGTCCGCCGGCGTGCCCCGGCGCTCCGACCGGGCAAAGGGGCGGCGCAGGGCCTAGCCCTCTTCGCCCGAGGTTTCGGATGCCTCCCCGGTCGGTTGGGCAGCGCCTTCTCCCAGCGCCGCCTCCTCGCCCTCGCCCTCGGCCGGCTGCTCCTCCGCCACGACGCGTGGCGGCTGCCCGATGGCGATCGCCGTCTCGGGGTCGATGTCGGTGGTGACCCCCCGTGGCAACGTGAGATCGGACACCCGCACCTGGCCGCCAATGGTGAGACCGCTGATGTCCGCCTCGATGGAGGACGGGATGGCGGTGGGCAAGGCGTTGATCGGCAGAGTGAACATCTGCTGCTCGACCAGCCCGTCACCGTGGTGCACCTCAATTGCCTCGCCCACCAGCGTGATGGGCACGTCGGCACTGATGACCTCGTCACGTCGCACGATCACGAAGTCGACGTGGGTCACCGTCTGTGCCACCGGATGGCGCTGCATCTCGCGGGCCAGTGCCAAGTAGGTGCCCGCCCCCGTGTCGAGAGACAGGAGCTGGTTGGCCCCGGCCTCGGTGTTGAGGGCGGCCCGCAGCTCCCGGGCCACGACGGCGACGGGCAACGGGTCGGTCCCGTGGCCGTAGATGACGCCGGGGATCTTCCCCTCCCGTCGCAGGCGGCGGACGGCACGCGAGCCGAGGGGGCGCCCGACCTCGGCGGCAAGTACGACTTCAGCCATTGCGGATCTCCTCAGGTGGCGAGAACGGTGTGCGCGGACGACCGATCGGGCCTCCGGCGGACAGCCTCCCAGCGTAGCCGCCACGTGGAGCAGCGGACCACCGGGCCCTAGACCAGGTTGTCCCCGCCGAAGAGCTCGGAGACCGAGGTGTCCTCGAACACGGCGTCGATGGCGTCGGCGATGATCTTGGCCACCGAGAGGACCTCGAGCTTGTCGAACATGCGGTCCTCGGCCACCGGCAGGGTGTCGGTCACCACGACCCGGGAGATGGGCGCCGCCTTCAGGCGATCGACGGCGGGATCGGACAGCACGGCGTGGGTGGCCATGGCCGAGATGTCCGAGGCGCCGGCGTCGGCCAACAGCTCGGCCGCGGCGCAGATGGTCCCCGCAGTGTCGATCATGTCGTCGATGAGGACGCAGTGGCGACCCTCCACCTCACCGACCACGTGGCGGGCCTTGACCTCGTTATAGCTGCCCCGGGGCCTCGTCTTGTGAATCAGGGCCAGATCGAAGCCGAGGTGTTGGCTGTAGCGCTCGGCCACCTTGACCCGGCCGGCGTCGGGTGCCACGACGACCACGTCGTCACCGAGGTGCTCCCTCATGTAGCCCTCCAGCACAGGAGCTGCCACGAGGTGGTCGAAGGGGGTGTCGAAGAAACCCTGGATCTGCCCCGAGTGCAGGTCCACGCTGATGACCCGGTCGGCGCCCGCCGCTGACAGCATGTCGGCAACGAGCTTGGCGGTGATCGGTTCGCGTCCGGTCGACTTGCGATCCTGGCGCGAGTAGCCGTAATAGGGGCACACCGCCGTGATGCGCTTGGCCGACGCCCGCTTGGCGGCGTCGATCATGATCAGGTGCTCCATCAGCGAGTCGTTGACGGGACTCGCGTGCGTCTGGATGATGAAGACGTCGCAGCCGCGGATGGAGATGTCATATTTGCAGTAGATCTCCCCGTTGGCGAACTCGCGCAGGTTCGCCTCACCGAGCTCGACGCCGAGGTGAGCGGCGATGTCGTTCGCCAAGGTGGGGTGCGCGCGCCCCGAGACCAGTTCGAGGCGACGCCGCGGGATCAGCTCCACGACCCCACGCTACCGCCCCGTCGCTCTCGGCGTCGGCCGCCGGCCCGCCGTCCCTGGGCGGGGGCGGGTCAGTCCTCGAGCTGGGCAGAGGCGTCCGGACCGCTTCGCACCGTGTGGGGACCCACCTCGTCTCCGGGCCCCACCTCGGCGCCCGGCTCGAGCACGCTGTAGGGGCCCACGCGCGCCCTGTCGCCGATCGTGGCCCGGGTGCAGACGCTCTCGGCCACGACCGCCCCGCGTCCGACGGTGGTGTCGGTCAGCACGCTGTTGGGGCCGATCTCCGCCCCCGCCCCGATCGTGCAGTTGCCCCGCAGGACGACCCCCGGCAGGAGCGAGACGTCGGCCTCCAGGTGGGCTCCGGCGTCGACGTAGGTGCGCTCGGGGTCCCACATGGTCACGCCGCGACGCATCCAGCGTTCGTTGATGCGGTCGCGCAGCTCCGCCTCCGCGACCGCCAGCTGAGCGCGGTCGTTCACGCCGGCCGCCTCCATCGAGTCCGAGAGCACCAGGGAGCGGACCATGTAGCCGGCACTGCTGAGGACGGCCACGGCGTCGGTCAGGTAGTACTCCCCCTGGGCGTTGGCCGGGCTGAGCCGCCGCAGGGTAGGGGCAAGGAGGCTGCGCCGGAAGCAGTAGATGGAGGTGTTGACCTCGTCGATCGCCTTCTCCTCCTCGGTGGCATCGGTCTCCTCCACCACCCGGGTCACGTCGCCGTCCTTGCCGTGCACGACCCGGCCGTAACCCGACGGGTTCTCCACCACGGCGGTGAGCAGCGTGGCACCCGCGTCCTCGGCCCGGTGCGTCCGCACGAGCGCCGCCAGGGTCTGGGGCCGCAACAGAGGCGTGTCGCCCGGCAGCACGACCACGTCCTCCACCTCGTCGTCGTCGTCGGGCAGGCCGGTCAGCCCGACCGCCAGCGCGTCGCCGGTGCCGGACTGGGTCAGCTGCTCCACGAACTCGATCTGCATCGCGGGCGGCGCGTGCTGCACCAGCGTCTTGGTGACCCATTCGCCCCGGTGGCCCACCACCACCACGACCCGCTGCACGTCGATCTCGGCCATGGCGTCGAGCACGTGCAGGATCATCGGACGCCCGCAGAGCAGGTGCAGCGGCTTTGGGCGTTCGGAGCGCATACGCGTCCCCTCGCCTGCGGCCAGGACCACGGCAGAGAGTCTGCGCTCGGGCATCGCCGCATTCTTAGCCCGCCTGGACGTCCGGCGTGCGTATGGGACACTCGTAGCGTGCCGGAGCTGATCTCCTACGACGAGTTCGGGCTGTTCCACGAGAACGCCGCCGAGTACGGCCTGCCGTATCCGGGCCCCCCCGACGTGCGCCGAGTCGACGTCGAGGTGTCGCCGGGCCGGAAGGTCTCCAGCCTGGTCTGGGGCACGGCGCCCCCCGAGCTCGTGCTCGTGCACGGCGGGGCGCAGAACGCCCACACCTGGGACACCGTGGCGCTCGCCCTGGGCCGGCCGCTGGTGGCGGTGGACCTGCCCGGGCACGGCCATTCCGACGGGGGTCCCGAAGGCTCCATCTCCGCGGGCAGCAACGGACGCGACCTGGCGACGGTCGTCGCGGAGCTGGCACCCGACGCCCGGGGTGTCGTGGGCATGTCGCTCGGCGGCATGTCGTCCATTGCGCTGGCTGCGCGGGCGCCCGAGCTCGTCCGGGCCCTCGTCCTCGTCGACATCACGCCCGGGGTGAACGCGGAGAAGGCCGCGCCGGTGACCAACTTCGTCAACGGACCGGCCAGCTTCGACAGCTTCGAGGAGCTGCTCGCCCGCACCATGGAGCACAACCCGACCCGCTCCGAGTCCTCGCTGCGCCGCGGCATCCTGCACAACGCCGTCCAGCGCGAGGACGGAAGCTGGGTGTGGCGCTACGCCCGTTTCCGCACCGAACCCGGCGAGACGCCCGACTTCACCGACTGGTGGGAGGCGGTCTCCGCCCTCACGGTCCCGCTGCTGCTCGTGCGCGGCCTCGCCTGGTCCGTCGTCGACGACGGCGATGTCGCCGAGCTGCTGCGCCGCCAGCCCACCGCTACGGTCGTGGGCGTGGAGGGAGCGGGGCACAGCATCCAGGGCGACCGGCCTCTCGAGCTGGCCGACATCTTGACCCGGTTCCTCTTTTCGGACGGCTGATGGACAAGCGTCGGGTCTGGCTGTCGCCCCGCGCCCTGAGGCTGCACGCTGTCATCCTCATCGTGGTGCCCACCTTCCTGGCACTGTGCTATTGGCAGGTCACCCGAGCCCTCGGGGGCAACAGCCTCAGTTGGGCGTACGTCTTCGAGTGGCCCATCTTCGCCGGCTACGCCGTCTACATGTGGTGGCGCTTCGTGCACGAGGCCGCCGAGGGCACCCCGCCGGCAGTCTCCACCGACGGTCAGACGACGACCGCGGCCGCGGGCACGGCCACGACCACGGCCGCGGCCGCAGGGACGCGGGCGGATCCGACCGGCGTCGCCGGGACGGGGACGCACTCGGCACCGGCGCCCGAGGAGGAACGCGAAGCCGCCGAGCTGGCCGCCTACAACGAGTATCTGGCGCAACTGGCGGAGCGGGACAGGGCCACCGGGCGCTGACGGTCGGACGGGCGTTCCGGGGGGAGGGCTCGAACCTCCAACATCCGGCTCCAAAGGCCGACGTTCTGCCGATTGAACTACCCCGGACCGAGGCGGGAAACTCCTAGAGGTTAGACATGCCGCCGGCCGTGCCTCGGCGGGGTCCGGCGGTAGGTTCTTCACCCGTGCGCATCTTGGTGGTGGACGACGATCCCGCCGTCCGCCGGTCGATCGACCGGGCCCTCCGTCTCGAAGGCTACGACGTGGTCACGGTCCCCTCGGGGGGCGAGGCGCTCGAGACCCTTGCCCAGAGCCCACCCGACGCGCTCGATTCTCGACCTGGGATTGCCCGACCTCGACGGGTTGTCCGTGTGCCGGCGCATGCGCAGCGCGGGGGACGACACACCGGTTTTGATGCTCACCGCGCGCGACGCCGTCGACGACCGCGTCCAAGGTCTCGATGCGGGAGCCGACGACTACCTGGTCAAGCCCTACGCACTGGCGGAGCTGCTGGCGCGCCTGCGCGCCCTCCTCCGTCGGCGCTTCGAGGGTGAGGGAGGGCTCCTCCGCGTCGGTGACCTGTCGCTCAATCTCTCCACCCGGGAAGGGCAGCGCGGGGAACGCGCCTTCACGCTCACGCGCATCGAGTTCGACCTCCTCGAGATGTTCCTGCGCCACCCCCGTCAAGTGCTCACACGCGAGGTCCTGCTCAACCGCGTCTGGGGCTTCGACTTCGATTCGGGCACCAACTCGCTTGCCGTGTACGTCGGGTATCTGCGTCGCAAACTCGAAGAGGGGGGCGAGCCCCGCTGCATCCAGACGGTGCGCGGCGTGGGCTACGTGCTGCGGGACGCGTGACCTTCCGCGCCCGGCTCGTGTTGGCGACCACGGTCGCCGTCGTGGTCGCAGTGTTGGCGGCGTCCCTGGGCGCCTTCTTGGTGGCGCGGAACACGCTGCTCCAGGCAGCGGACAACTCCCTGACGACGGCGGCCCAGCACGTCGTCGCGGGCGAGGAGATCGGATCGACGACTGCGACGCTCGGCCAGGTGATCGACACCAGCGGGGCCGTCGTCTCGGGCGGTGGCCTACCCGTCACCGGCGAGGTGCGACTGGTGGCCGTGGGGCTCGCCCCTGCCTTCTTCACGACCGTCACGGTTGACGGGAACCAGATGCGCGAGCTCGTCGAGCACCTGCCCGCCGGGACTCCGGTCGAGTCCGGCATCCTGATCGACGGCGGCGCGCTGCAGATCGCCACCTTGTTCAACGCCAGCTCCGAGCTCAAGACGCTCGCACTGCTGCTCGGCGTCGTCGCACTCGTGGGCGTCCTCCTCGCCGTCGTGCTGGGCTGGCTGGTGGCCCGAACCGCCCTGGTGCCCCTCAACTCGCTGACCGACAGCGTCGAGGACGTGGCCGAGACGACCGATGTCTCCCGCCGCCTCTCCCCCGGCGGCTCCGACGAGCTGGGGCGCCTGCGCCGTACCTTCAACCGCCTGCTCGAGGCACTCGAGTCCTCGCGCCGCGCCCAGAGCCAGCTCGTGCTCGATGCGTCCCACGAGCTCCGCACTCCCCTCACCAGCCTGCGCACCAACCTCGAGGTGATCCGCCGGGTGGACGAGCTGAGTGTCGAGGACCGCTCGGTGCTGATCGACGACATCCTCGTGCAGTTGCAGGAGCTGACCGACCTCGTCGGCGACCTGGCCGAGCTGGCCCGGGGCGACCAGGAGCCGGCGCCGAGCGAGCCGCTCCGGCTCGACCTGCTCGTCCAGGACGCCGTCGCCGTGCAGAACACCCATGGGAGGTCCAAGGACGTCACCTTCGAGCTCGAGGCAGAGCCGTGCTGGGTCGAGGGCCATGCCGACCGTCTCAGCCGCGCCGTGGGCAACCTGCTCGACAACGCGCGCAAGTGGAGCCCGCACGGACAGGCGGTGTCCGTCGAATGCAAAGCGGGAGCGGTGGTGGTGCACGACCACGGGCCCGGCATCGCCGCGGAGGACCTGCCCCACGTCTTCGACCGTTTCTACCGCTCCCCGGCCGCCCGGGGCCTGCCCGGATCCGGCCTCGGCCTGGCCATCGTGGCACAGGTGGTCAAGGCCGAGGGGGGGACGATCACGGCCGAGAACGATGCCGCCGGGGGGGCCCGGATGTCGCTGCTTCTGCCCGACGGTGGCCGCGCCCGACGATGCGACGGCGCAGACATGAGATGCCGACCCCCGATTGTCTCCTGCCGCACGTCAGGGCGCCGGCGCCTCCACTGGATCTCTGGAAGCGGATATGAATCGAATCTCTTGAGGGAAAGCCCTCGGACCTGGGCCCTGGACCCGAGCCGGACTGGGTGTGACGGAGCCTTTGGCCCTAAAATCTCCTGGGATGGGAGTTCTCGTCGTCGGAATGCACCGATCGGGAACGTCGGCTGTGGCCGGTGCGCTCGCAGCGATGGGCCTCGATGTCGGCGACCCCTCGCACCACCTACCGCCTGCATTCGACAATCCGGAGGGGTTCTTCGAAATGAAAGCCGTTGCCGAGCTCAACATGGAGCTCTTGGACTGGCTGGGTGGGTCGTGGGATTGTCCACCGGTACCGCCGGACGGCTGGATGAGCGGGAGTGTAGTAAATGCCTACCTGGTGAGGGCTCGCGGGCTCATGGCCTCGTCGCTCGGCTCCAGTAGATTCGTACTAAAGGATCCACGCTTAGCGCTCCTACTCCCCTTCTGGCGTCGAGCACTCATCGATCATTGCTGCGCAGTCATGATCGTGCGTGATCCCGTTGAGGTTGCGTGGTCGCTCAACCTCCGTGACGGGCTCTCAGTCCTGACCGGATTAGCTCTGTGGGGCGCATACAACCGGAGCGCCCTCGTCGGACTAGAAGGTCTCCCCGTCCATGTCTGCCGATACGAGGACTTGGTGGACAGCCCGAGCACCGTCCTCGCCTCGATTACTCAGAGTCTCAGCGAATGGGGCGAGCTGGCTGGTGAATTCGATATTGAACGGTCGTCGGCAACGATTCGGCGAAGGCTCCGACACGCTACGTGGCCTCGGACGCAGCCAGAACTGTCCGATGTGCCCGACAGTTTGGATTCGCTGAACAAGTTTCTGTCTGGTCAGCTGGGAAACCACGCCTACTTTGAACCGGGCCCCGCTCCGGATGCCGGCTGGTGGGAAGGCCCTCTGCTACGAGAACGGCGAATCGCCAGAGTGGATCTGAGAGCGTCCGAAAAGGTCACAAGCCAACTCCAATTGGACGCCGCCAATCTGCTGGGAGAGATCGAAGCGCTGCGGAAGGCCCTCGAGGCTACGCAAGTCGCAGCAACCGATGCTCGGGGTGAACGGGATGTCGCCGTAACCGAGCGGGATGTCGCAGTAACCGAGCGGGATGTCGCAGTACACCGAGCGGGATATCGCCGTATCCGAGCGGGAGGTCGCAGCACGCGAGCGCGAACACGCCCTCGCTGAATGGGCGGCGAGTTCGAATGCTCTTGAGATCGCCCAGTCCGAGCAAGACCGACTTGAGCACCGTTGGGCCCAACTGGAGGACCGCCCATTGGTACGCCTCTACCGGGCTATCCAGCGCCTTTCTCGGCGTGGGGCTCGTTAGTCCATTACTTCGATCATCCATCACTTCGAGGACCAGCGCATTCTCAATCACAGGTGGCCCATTGCCGATGTCTCACAACGCCGACTGACGGACGCTTCAAGCCAGTGGGGTGCCTGAAGGGGGTTGATCTCCTTCGCCCCTCAGTATCTGCGAATTTTGCGCTGCCCGTGCCGACTCCCAAAGGCTCGACCAATCGTAAAGATGGCGACGTACCCACGTCGGCGTTCATCGACAACCGAACATCGCCAGGCTCAAATCAAGCCGCCTGGACAAGTGGCGGAGGTGGGGTGACAAGAAGGGCAGGTCATGCTCATGGGAGATCAGACCTCAGGTTGGGGTCGAGATATGGACCAATCCATCTGACAGGACAGCGCGGCGCTCCCACCGGGGGTACTGTGCGCGGGGCGATCCGCCTCCAGGAAGAGAGCCTCGGCCTGTTCATGGAACGAGTCAAGGCCGAGCGAGCTCGTGGCAGCCAGGGAGATCGATGAGGCGACGGCTCAAGACCAGAAAGACCCCGATCTTCGTCATTTCCTACAACCGTGGGGAATTCCTTGAGCAGGTGGTGGACTCCTACCTCCAGCTGGCCGAACCTGTGGACGTCGTCATCCACGACAACGGCAGCGACGATCCGGACACGCTCGCCGTGCTGGACCGTTTGGAACGATGTTCGACGATCGTGGTGCGTGCCGCGAAGATCAGCACTCCCGACGAGCTGAACTCGGTGGCAAAGACGGTGGAGCGCTATTTCGCCCGCCAACACCCAGTCTCCTACGTGGTGACCGACTGCGACGTCGACATGTCGGTCGCCCATCATGACGCGGCTCGCGGTCTACCGCGAGCTGCTGAAGCTCTTCCCCGATGCGAACTGCGCCGGTCCGATGCTGCGGATATCCGATGTTCCGAAGCGCTATCCGTTGTACAACAGGGTGATGAACCGAATGATCGAACAGTTCTGGTATCAGCGGCCGGCATTCGTCCGTCTTTCGGGCGGCCGGCAGGCGGCAGTGCTGCCGGCCTTCATCGACACCACCTTCGCCCTCTACCGCGCCGGAACGACCTTCCGTCGTCACACCAGAGGCATCCGTGTCTACCGTCCCTACGAAGCCCGCCATCTCGATTGGTATCAGGTCGATGGAGCCCACACCTCCTCCGGCTACGAGATCACCTCGTCACCGCAGATCTCCCACTGGAACAACCAGGAGCAGCGCCAAGAGCACGAGGGGACGGGACTTCTCTTCGACCACTATTTCACGGTTGAACCGGACGAAAGCGGCGACCTCCATACTGTGACCGTCCACCTCGACTCCGAAATCAACAGAGACCAAGGTTACGCACTGTAAGCAGGCCGTCCTTATGCTTCCAGTGCGCCATTGAGAGGGCCCGGGCTTTCGGTCCTTGGCTCGGACGTCTCACGAGGCTCTCAACCGCCTGCAACCGCAGGCGATAGGGACCGGTAGTTCCTCTCGGCAGCCTCCCGGCTCCCACTGCTCGAGCGGTGGTCAGCCTTCTTCGTGACGCCGAAGACGCTACTGCGCTGGCGCCGCAAGCTGGTCGCCAGGCGCTGGACCTGCTCGCCGCGCGGTCCTAGTCGTCCGCCGTCGCAGCCGATCTCCGGGCGCTGATCGTGCGTGTGTCGAAAGAGGGGGCGCCTGCGCTCCAACGGAAGCTCAACCGTGTCGGCATCAGTGTCTCGGCCACCACGATCCGCCGAGTCACCGCGCGGTTGGGACTCGATTCCGTCGGCTCACGAGGCGCATTGGTAGCCAGGCGCATGCGAGGCTGGCTACAGACTCGTTCACCGTGGACACCGTGTTGTTTCGCCGCCTCTACATGCTCTTCAAATTTTTCATCGAGTTCGAGACCCGTCCCTCCACCGGGCAGCCGTCATGGCGAAACCGACCGGGGTTGTTCGGAAGGATTCATAGAAACGGCCCGGCGGAGGCGTCCGATCTGGTCCCGCCGCAGTCGCCGTCCTCGGACCGGCACGTCGAACGAAATGGTGGTCGGCCGTCTACCCCGAGCAGTCCTCGGTCCTCAGTCCTCCGCGACGAGCTCGAGACGGTTCCCGAACGGGTCGTCCACGTAGGCCCCCTGGCCTGGCTCCCGGTCGGGATTCGGACGCACCTCGACCCCTGCGTCAGCGAGCGCGACCTCGAGCGCCGGCAGGTCGCGGACCACGAACGCCGGGTGCGCCTTGCGCGCCGGGCGAAAGTCCTCTTCCACGCCGAGGTGTACCGCCAGCTCCCCCCGCGTGAACCAGCAACCACCCCGGGCCGCCAGCGGCTCGGGCTTGGGGACCCGTTCCAGCCCCAGGAGCCCTGCGTAGAACCCCTCGGCCTCCTCCTCACGTCCGGGCGGCATCGCCAACTGCACGTGGTCGAGGCGGACGATCTCGAAGCTCATGGCTGCCTCCTCGCGCCCCCGGGCGACCTGGCAGTCGGCCCACCGGACCGCTAGCCTGCCGCACGACATGGGATCACTGATCAAGAAGCGTCGCAAGCGGATGCGCAAGAAGAAGCACAAGAAGATGCTGAAGGCGACCCGCTGGCAGCGCCGGGCCGGCAAGTAGCTTCGGCGGCTCCTGGCTCCGGGCTCCAGGTTCCGGGCCACCCGACCCCGCCCCTTCTCAGTCCCCTTCTCGGTCCCCTTCCCAGCCCACTGGGACGGTGCGAGCCCGCACCAGCCGGGCTGTTTCGGCCCCCACGCGCAGCTCAGGCCGCGACGGCGTCCCGGCCTCCGCCGGTCCCCCCTCGACGAACCACGTCGAGCCACTGCCGGCCAGGGCCGGCTCACTGCCGACCAGGTCGCCCAGGGCGTCACGCCAGCGAGCCAGACGGGGCTCGACGACCAGGGCGGCCGCCGCCAGCGCATTGGGGGCCGCGTTCCCCGGGTCCTCGTCCCAGGCCCGGTACGACCCGGGCCGTGTCCACGCCGAAGGGCGGCAGGAGCAGCAGGTAGTCGCGGGCCTCAAAGGGGAGCGGGGTGACCCGCTCCCCGACGCCTTGGACCCTGGCCCGGCCCCCAGCCAGGCAGAAGGGCACGTCAGACCCCAGCCCGACCGCCACCAACAGGTCCGTACAGCCCGCCCAGCGCAGCACGGCCGCGGCGTCCGCCGACCCGCCCCCGAGGCCGCCGCCCAACGGGATCCGCTTCGTGAGGCGCACCGCCGCCGTGCGGCCGCACGCCTCGAGGGCGCGCGCGATCAGGTTGTCCCCCGGCGCCGGCAGGTCGTCGACCCGCGATCCCGGCTCGGCGACGACGACGAGGCCCGCCCTCCCTTCGTCGAACACCAGCTCGTCGGCCAGGCTCAACGTGACCACCTCGGCGTCGAGCTCGTGATAGCCGTCGGGCCGCACCCCGGTCACCCGCAACGTCACGGTCAACTTCGCGGGAGCGAGCACGGCGCTCACAGTGCCGCCAACCTTCCCCATTCGGCCACGCCGAGCTCCTCGGCCCGCGCGTCGGGCCGCACCCCGGCCCGCGCGAAGGCGGTCGGGTCCACCACGCCGGCCAGCGACCGCCGGAGCATTTTGCGCCGCTGCGCGAAGCCGGCCCGCACGACGGCGTCCAGCCGCTCGTAGGAGACCAGGGCCGGATCGACGGCAGGGGCGGGGAGGCGCTCCAGGCGCACCAGGACGGATTCGACGCGGGGCCTCGGGACGAACACCGAGGCGGGGACGCGCCCCACCACCTCGGCCCGGGCGAAATAACCGATTCGGACCGAGACCGCGCCATACGCGTCCTCTCCGGCCCCGGCGGCCATGCGCTCGCCGACCTCCCGCTGCACCATGACCAGCAGGTGCGCCACCGCCGGCACCTCGACCAGGGTGCGCAGGACGAGGGGGGTCGCCACGTTGTAGGGCAGGTTGGCCACCAGGCTCCACGGTCCCGGGGAGCGGTCGGCCAGGAGCGACGCCAGGTCGAGGGTCAGGGCGTCCCCCTCGACCACCTCGACGCCGACCGGCTCGACGATCGAGCGCAGCACGGGGACCACATGGCGATCGATCTCCAGCGTCACCACCCTGGCCCCCGTCTCGGCCAGGGCGAGCGTCAGCGAACCGAGGCCCGCCCCGATCTCGAGCACGGGCGAGCCGGCGGCGACACCCGAAAGCCGGGCGATGCGGCGGACGGTGTTGGGGTCAGCGACGAAGTTCTGCCCGAGGGCGCGGCTGGGGCGCAGCCCGTGCGCCGACAGGATCCGTGCGATGTCGGCGCCGGAATGGGTCACCAGGAGATTGTGACGTCCACCACTCCCTGGCTGAGATCGGCGATCTGCTCGAAACCTGCGGGCGACATGTCGACCACCCGGGGGTAGCCGGCCCCCTCTCGGTCGTCCACGGTGCAGACAGTCGACACGCCGGTGGCGTCGTTGACCACCGTGAGCACCGTGCCGAACGGGAGCGTCGGACTGGCGCACATTCCGGTCGCGGCCTCCGAGTACCAGGTCGCCTCGCCGTCCTCCTGGCTCGCCGGTGCGGCGGGCACCGGCACGGGCGCTGCGGTCGTCGTGGTCGTGGGAGGGGGCGGAGGGGGATCGGTCGTCGTGGTCGTGGGAGGCGGTGGCGGCGCCGTCGACGTCGTTGTGGCCGGTGGCGCGGACGTCGTGGTCGTGGGCGCGGGTGCCGTCGTCGTCGTGGTCGTCGCCGGCACGTGATAGGCGACGAGATGCGACGGCAAGTTCACACCGTCCGAAGTGGACGTGGCGTGCCCGTCACCCACGTGGGTGTCGCGCGCGCTGCCCGCCGCTACCGTCGATCGTGACGCGTGCGCAGTCGTGTTCTGCAACAACAGGAGAGGCGCGCCAAACAACGTGCCGCAAATGACTGCGGCGACGCACAGGCGCCTCCCCCCAATGCTCTGGTTCCGCAGGGCTCCACCCTTCTCCGGGGACACAGTGCACCCGCGCCGACACACGGGTGGCGAGGGGTTTCTAGAGAACTTAGATAACCATTCGATGACGACGCAAACGCGAAATGTGGCCGAGACTTTTGCGACCGTCTTTTCGCAGGTCACCGGCCCAGTCCTGCGTGATATTTAGATGAACTACCTGTTCAGAAGCACTTTCTTACCTGAATCAGGCTCAAACACCCTGGTCACAAGGTTCTCGCATAACGCACAACAACGCGTGGATTAGCCGCCGGTGGAGAACACCATGGCCGCGGCGGCGGCCGTCCGCTCCATGATCTCGTCCACCGTGCAGCCCTTGACGGTGGCGATCGCCTCGCCCACCAGCGGAAGGTAGGACGGCTCGTTGGTGCGGCCCCGATGCGGCACCGGCGCCAGGAACGGGCTGTCCGTCTCGACGAGCAACCGATCGAGTGGGCACCTCGCCGCGGCCTCGCGCACGTCGGCGGCGTTCTTGAACGTCACAATGCCGCTGAAGGAGACGTACATGCCGGCGCGCAAGCACCGGTCGACCTCGTCGGGCCCGCCCGTGAAGCAGTGCAGCACGGTGCGCTCGGGAACCCCTTCGTCAACGAGCACGTCGAAGAGGTCGTCCCACGCGTCGCGGGCATGGATCACCAGCGCCAGGCCGTGCGCGTGCGCCAATGCGATCTGGGCGGCGAACGCGGCGCGCTGTGCGACGCGCGGCGAGTGCTCGTAGTAATAGTCGAGTCCGCACTCGCCGACCGCCACCACGACACCGTCGTCCGCCTCCAGCTCGCGTGCGAGCAGCGCCGCCACGCCGTCCACGCCCTTGCTCGCCTCGTGCGGGTGCAGCCCGATGGACGCCCACGCCCGCGGCCCCGACCCGGCGCCGACCGTCGCCCGGGCCAACGCCACTGCCTGCCGTGAGGTCTCCGCCCCGGTCCCGACGCAGACGAGCCGGTCGATGCCGGCCGCACGGGCCCGGGCCATGACCGGCTCGAGGTCGGCCGGCCCGGCCGCTCCGGCCTCGCCCTCACCGAGATACTCCTCTTGCACGTGGCAGTGGGAGTCGAACCAGCGCCACGTCAGGCCTTGCGTCGCGGGAACAGCGGCTCCCCCTTCACGACGGCGGCCCCGCCGGTGTAGCCGCCCCAGCCGGCGTCGGCCGGGAGCCGGGCCGCCGAGGGTTCGCCGGGCACGCCGATGCGGCGCCACACCTCGGCCGCCGTCGACGGCATGGCGGGGGCGATGAGCACCGCCACGATACGCAGCACCTCGAGCGCGTCGCCGAGCACCGCGTCGACGTCCGGTCCGGGCTCCATCTTCCAGGGCTCGGCGGCCTCGAGCTCGGCGTTGGCCGCACCGATCAGCCGCCAGGTCGCCTCGAGCGCCTCGTGGGGCGCGAAGCGGTCCCAGGCGGCGGTCGCCGACGCCAGCACCCCGGCCGCCACCGACGCCAGCCCGCTGGCGGGGTTGGGAGCGGGGCCGACGCCCTCGCACTTGGAATGGACGACGGTCGTGACCCGCGCGACCAGGTTGCCCAGGTTGTTGGCCAGGTCGGTGTTGTAGCGCGCCACGATGCCCTCGTAGGAGAAGTCGCCGTCGTTGCCGAGGGGCGTCTCGCGCAGCAGGTAGTAGCGCAGCGGGTCGACGCCGAACTCGTCGGTGAGTGCGATGGGCGCGATGTCGGTGATCTTGAGCGGCCTCGGCCCTCGCGACCGGCCAGCCCGTGGCGACATCGTCTTGCCGAGCTTCTCGCCGCCGACGAGCAGCCAGCCGTGGACGTGGACGTGGTGGGCGGCTCGAGTCCGGCCGCCATGCACATCGCGGGCCACCAGACGCAGTGGAAGCGGATGATCTCCTTGCCGATCAGGTGGTGCGAGTGCGGCCACCAGCGCGGCGCACCTCGTCGTCGTCGCGCCCGTAGCCGATCGGCCGTCAGGTAGTTGATCAGCGCGTCGTACCAGACGTAGAAGACGTGGCCGCTCGTCCCAGGGGACCGGCACGCCCCAGGTGATCGAGGTGCGGGTGATCGAGATGTCGCGCAGGCCGCCCTTGATGAAGGCGAGGGCCTCGTTGCGCTTGGTCTCGGGCGTGACGAAGCCGGGGTGGGCGTCGTAGTAGTCGAGCAGCCGCTCCTCGAAGGCGCTCAGCTGGAAGAACCAGTTCTCCTCTTCCATCTCGATCAGGGGGCGTGCGTGGATCGGGGCAGTTGCCGTCGACCGCTCGCCTCGGTGTAGTAGTCCTCGCAGCTCACGCAGTAGAGGCCCTTGTAGACGCCTTGTAGATGAAGCCGTTCTCGTAGATCCGCTGGAGGAACTGCTGGACCGTGGCGTAGTGGCGCGGCTCGGTCGTGCGGATGAAGTCGTCGTAGCTGATGTCGAGCCGCCGCCAGGCCTCGTCGAACCGGGCCGACGTGTGGTCGGTCCACTCCTTGGGGCGTCAAGCCGTGCTTCTCGGCGGCGTCGGCCATCTTCTGGCCCGTGCTCGTCGGTGCCGGTCAGGAACTTCACCTCGTCGCCCACCAGGCGGTGCCAGCGCGCGAGGGCGTCGGCGTTCACCGTCGTGTAGGCCGTGCCCGACGTGGGGCGCGTCGTTGACGTAGTAGATCGGCGTGGTGAGGTAGTAAGGGCGGCACCGCCGGTAGCGTACCGGCGCGCTCAGGCGAGCCCGGACGGCCCGGACGCGCCGTCGGCGCGGCGCGGATGCGCAGTGCCGCCTCATAGGCGCGCCGGCGGGCACGCCCAGCGAGGCCGCGGCGCGATCGGCCACCTGCCGCGGCCCCGCCGCGGGGTCGTCGCCCAGCACACCGCGCACGGCCGCCTCGACCTCGGCCTCGTCGGCGGCGGGCGAGGGCCGGGGGCGCCCCCGATCACCAGCACCACTTCCCCTCGGGGCGGCCGGGCCGCGAAGGCGGCCGCCCCCTCGCCCAACGGACCCCGCCACACCTCCTCGTGGAGCTTGGTCAGCTCCCCGCACCACGGCCGACGGCCGGT
>CAWBJX010000006.1:0-50582 GCA_963789235.1 uncultured Acidimicrobiaceae bacterium
TCCCCCTCTCGCTAGGGGTTTGCCCTTTCGATTGCTCAACTGGAGACGGTGACGGGTTTGAACAGTCAAGTCAAGGTCTTGCCCTCTGCCTGGATCGATCCCACCGACCCGCAACCGCAAAGCAACGAACATTTGTGGGAGTGGGACCAGGACGCAGTGAACAATCGGGACACAACGGGGTAATCACGCCTCAGGAGCCACGGGCATCGGGCGTCCCTGCCGGGCGACGCGGATGTGACGGTGACCGACGCGATCGGGAACTCGGTCGACCCGGTGGCCGCTCTGTTCGCGGCGGGCGTGCCGACGGTGGCCGGCGTCTCCAGGCCGCGGGCTCGAGGTGAGCGAGAGATCATCGCTACCACTGGTGGTGACGGCTTCGGTTCTGGCGATGAGGTCGACCTTGGGGGCAACGCCACCGCCGACGGCACGATCGTCTTGCCGACCCCGCTGGCGACCAGCGTGCTCCCGGCAACCCGGGATCGCTCGATGTCACGACCACCCCGGAGGGGACCTCGGCCGCCGACCTACCCTCGGCGCGCCAACTAACAATGAGCGCCGTCAGCGTGGACAACGGGCCCGCCCGATGTCGGCGCACGGGGGTCACCAAAGCGGTCACTCTCGCCCGGACCACTCGCTGCGCTGCCTGGAGCGATCGGTCTGCTTCGGCGGTGCGCCCGTGCCGGGGTTTGCAATGAGCGCCACCGGCCGCTCGCTCGAGGTGTCCGAGCCGCAGGCTGGCCGGATCGGTCGTCCTCCGGTCACCACTCGTGCCGGCCTGTGTCGGTCCAGTCACCCCGGCCCGAGTCCGCTCGGACTCCGGGTCGGTCAGCCCGGCGTCGAAATTGCTAATACCCTGTCCGGCGGGGTGTTAACAGTTGGTTCAGCGTCGCCGATCATCGCGACAACGATCACACCCCGCCCGTCCTGATGCTCCGGCTGGACCGTCGCCGGGCCCACCGTTCGTAGTGCCCGTCGCCCCTGGCAGGTGAGACCGCGTGGTCCGCCGTGACCTCAGCTCGGCGGTCGCTCACCTCGGCCCTGGGACTCACAACCTCGCTGCCACCGTTCTGCGCCGGTGCTGTAAACGCCGGGGATTATTGTGAATGCCGCCATGGCGACGACAAAGTCCACCGTTCTCGGGATCAGGCTTGACCACGACCGGCGAGCGTGGGTCGAGGGCGAAGCAGCCCGGCGTGGCGTCTCGGTCCGCGGCTTCTTCGAGGGGATGATCGACGCGGCTCGAGCCGGTGAGACCGCCGACATTGACCCCGCTGTCGCCGGCCCGGACTCTGCGTCCGGGGCGGCGGCGAATGACCGCACCCATGAATACCCAGGTGACGCGCCGACCGCCGGCGTGCTGGCGGCATCTGGCCCAGGAGAGGGTGTTAACACATCGGAAGCGGCACCGTCCGCATCCTCGCGAAGGCCCGGCCTCCCCTCGGTGACCGCCTTCCCAGGCTGCATGATCAGGGAGGCCGTCTCCATCACGACGGCCCTGATCAAAGGCAGCGGCAACTGCGCTCACCGCAGAGTTGATCACTGCCCGCTGACGCGACTCTGGGGCGGGCGCCCGGTGTAAACACCTGCGGGACGCCAGTGGTGAGCGACCCTCGGCTGAGGTGTGATCGGGAAATCGCATCGAGGGCGACCGATGCCTTCAACAGGTTGGTGTCTCGATGGGAGGACTCCCCTTTAGCGCCACGACGCGGCGCAGAGGATCGAGCGCACGCTCGCGCTGTCAGTCCGGCCGTTTAGGAACGAGCAGGCACGGGCAGGCATGGGAAGGGCGCCGACGAAGGCGCGAACCCTCCCGACTACTCTTGAGCGGATTGTGGGTGACCGACAGAGGGTGGTCCGGGGTGCTCGCGAGCGCGGGCACGGACACTGATCATGGACGAGAGACTGGATGCTCGTGCGAGCGGTGGGGCAGCACCGCCCACCTGCTGTCGACAGTCGGGTGCGATGGGTGGGAGCGCTCTGACATCCGGCGATTGTGCGGTCGTAACCGGCAGCACCTTGCAACCCCCATGGCCGACGCTTGGCCGCGTCGTTGCTGACACGCGGGCGCCAGCACGGGACATCACGGCCCTTCCGTGACCGTTGACACGCCGCGCCCGAACCTTCGAGGAGGTCCGCCGGCCAGAGGTGAAGCAGCCGGTCAGCCGGATCTCATGGCTTCGGCCGCTGGCAGGGACCGAGGCCCTCGGACGTGGCGCGCTCGTGGCCGTCGGCCTCCTGTTCCTCGTCATTTGCTTGGCTCAGTCGCCCGGCCTCATCGAGTTCGACACGCGGCTCCCGATGATCATGGCGCCGATCGCCTACTTCGGCTCCGTGCTCCACCTCTGGAATCCCGTGGTGTTCGGAGGGACCGTCGAGCAGGGATCTGGGTTCCTCATTCCCCAGGGCCTGTACTTCATCGGTACTTCACTGCTGCACGTGCCCGTTTGGATCGCCGAACGGATCTGGCTCGCGTTGCTGCTCACAGTCGGTTGCTGTGGCACCATCCGACTGGCGGAAGCCCTCGGCATCGGGAACCGCTGGTCACGCGTGCTCGCGGGCGTGGCCTTCTGCGTGGCACCGCTCGTGGTCACCTGGGTGACCCTCACTGGTGACCTGCTGGCCGTCGTCTTGCTGCCCTGGATGTTGGTGCCACTCGTGGTCGGCTCGCGCACGGGCTCTCCCTTGCAGGCTGCTGCGCGCTCGGGCATCGCGGTGGCGCTCATGGGTGGCTCGAATGCGGCGGTCGTTCTCGCCGTGCTCCCCGTGGGGGCCATCTGGCTGTTGACACGCGAACCCGGTCGGCGCCGGCGCTCGCTGGCCTTCTGGTGGGTCTGTTCGGTCTTCGCGGGCTGTGCGTTCTGGTTGGTGTCGGTGGCCTTCGTCGCTCACTTTGGTTACAACTACCTTCCCCTCACGGAGACATCGGTCACCACGACGAGCACAGCATCGGCGTTCGAAGCTCTCCGGGGTGCTTCGGCCTGGCTCGGCTACTACGACCTGGGCGGACCGTTGCTGCGCGGTTCCTGGACGCTCGTCACGGTGCCTGCGGTCATCGTGGCGACCGCCGCCGTGACCGCCCTGGGGCTGGCTGGACTTTGCCGAAAACTGCCCGAGCGGGTGTTCCTGGTCCTGACGTTGACCTTCGGCGTCGTCGCCATCGCAGCAGGCTACGCGGGGCCTCTGAGCGGCGCGTTCTCCCATTCCGTGCAAAGCCTCCTGCAGGGGACACTGGCCCCGTTCCGCAACGTCAGCAAGTTCTCGCCGGACGTCATGCTTCCCGTCGTGCTCGGGTTCGCTTGGATGGCTCCGAGAGTGCCGAGCGCGATGGCGGAGATGCGTCACCTGCGGTCGCCGCTGGGCGGGGTGGCCCGAGCCGGTGCCGTCGTGGCGCTCATCGGGGCGGTCGTCGTCGCCGCAACGCCGTTCTGGCAGGGCCAGCTCTACCCCGTCGGTGGGTTCTCCGCCATCCCGTCGTATTGGGTGCAGGCCGGGAACTTCCTCAACGAGCATCAGGGGCACAACAACGCGTTGCTGGTGCCCGGATCGAGCTTTGCCTACTACACGTGGGGGGATCCGAACGACGAGCCACTCCAGGTCGTTGCCTCGACGTCGCTCGAGTGGCGGAACATCATCCCGATTGGTTCGAACGGCTATGTCCAGATGCTGGATACCGTCGAACAGGCATTGGACGAGGGCATATCGACGCCCGGCCTGAGCGGCTTCCTGGCGCTCCAAGGCGTCGATTATGTCGTGGAACGGAACGACTTGAATCTGCTGGCCACCGGGGCTCCTCCGCCGGCCCAGGTGCATCAGGTTCTGGACGAGACCCCCGGGTTGACCGAAGTCGCGTCATTCGGACCGTACCTCCCGGCACGCCAGCTGGCCTACGGGCACATTCCCGTCTACGACGATCCCAACTACCTGCACCTGCGCGCCGTCAACATCTATCGGGTCGATGCCGCTCCTGAGGCGGTGCAGGCCTATCCGGCGCGTGACCCCGTGGTGGTGAGCGGCGACGTCGGATCAGCGCTGCCCCTCGAGAGCGCCGGCGTGCTCCATGACCGTGCGTACGTGCTTGCCGGCGACAACGCCTCGGCCGGTGTCGCCGGTGCGGCACAGGCGACGTGGGCGATCACCGACGGGAACCAGCGACGGGCCACGGCCTTCGGAAGCATCCGCTACAACCAGTCGTATCTGCTGGGGCCCACGCAGACGCTGTCCGGCAGGCTCAGTTCGCTGCCCCTCTCCTTCGCCGTGGTCAACGGAGCGCAGCACCAGACCGTGGCAGCACCCCGCGACGCCACCGCCGTGTCGGCGTCGGGCTTCGGAGGGAGTCCTCTGATCTACCTACCGGGCGACGGCCCCGCATCGGCGTTCGACGACGATCCCAACACCGAATGGATCGCACCCGCCACCAACAACTCCGTCGGACAATGGCTTTCAATCAGTTTCCTCCGTCCCATCGCACTTTCGACCATCGTTGTCACCCCGAAGCAGGGGTCCATCACGGTAACCAAGGTCTTGATCACCACCGATCGTGGCACCGTTCTACGCACTCTGCCTCCAGGTCGAACGTCGTACCGACTCTCGGTCGCACCGGGCAGGAGCGAACACCTCCGGCTGACCATCGCGGGTGTCAGGGTGAACCACCAGGGGATCAAGCGGGCTTCTGGAGTCGTCCCCCTGGGGGCGGGTATCTCGGGGATAGCCATTCCAGGGATCTCGTTCGAGCCACGGATGCTCCTACCCGATGACGAGTCGGGAACCTTCTCCAAGGCCGATGCGCAGCCGGCGGTCCTGTCGTTCCAGCGGCCTTTGTCCAACGAGAACCTTTCCCTGAGTCTCTCATCGACTGACGATCCCAACATGGCCCGGCTGTTCACCGTGCCCAAATCGGAGAACGTGTCGGGGTCCGGGTATGCCGTTCCAGTACCTTCGAAGTCCCTGAACTCGCTGATCACACACGTTGAGGCATTCCTGAGGGTGTGGGACGCCACACCGGGTACTTCACCGACTCCAGGTCTTCAGGTCATGGCAAGCTCGGTTCTCGGAGGGCTACCGCGATTCACCCCCCAGAACCTCGTCGACAGCGCGGGCTCGCCTTGGATCGCACAAGTTGGTGATCGTTCCCCCTCGCTCTTGCTGGGCTGGAAGGGGGAGCAAACAATCCATCAACTGGTTCTCAGTCCATCCAAGGTTGCGGCACGGCCAACCGAAGTGAAGATCATCCCTGCGGCCGCCGGCGGCCGGTCCTTCATCGCCAAGGTTCCTCGTGACGGAGTCATCACGTTTCCAGCCGTGACAACGGACGCGCTCGACATTCACTTCATCGAGAGCACGAGGCAGACGTTCGTGGCTCCCAATCTCGTGACCGGACTGGAGCTCCCTGTCGGCCTCTCCGCGATTCGGGTTCCGGGCCTGAAGACCAGTCCGGTCTCCCCGCCAAATCTGCAGAGGAGCTTCACCCTTCCGTGCGGCACCGGACCTGCGGTGACGATCGACGGGACGAACTACGAGACCTCGGCTTCGGGCACGCTGGGCGACCTGGTGGACCTCCGACCGATGCGTATCGCCCTGTGCGGGCCGAGGAGTGCAGTGCAGTTGAGCGCAGGGCGCCACAATTTCTCGTCCACGACTCTGTTGGGACCGTTCCAGGTGAGCTCGTTCACCCTGGCGCCGACGAGTGTCCGGGCAGCGGCGGGTGCTGATCACAGGACGGTTTCCGAGAGGCGGTGGGCCGCCGATTCCCGTACGATCGCTGTCGGAAGCGGACCGGCCACCTTCCTAGTGGTGGCTCAGAACTACAACCCAGCATGGGTGGCAACCATGAACGGTCGGACGTTGAAGGCCGTCGAACTCAACGGATGGGAACAAGGCTTCGTGGTTCCCGCCGGCAGGGGAGGGACGGTCACGCTGTCGGTGCCGTCGGACGGGGCATACCGGTTGCTGCTTGCTCTTGCTGCGCTGCTCCTCCTCGGGTTGCTGGTGCTCGCGATTGTTCCCTTGCGCAAGCGGTACCTTCCGGCTGCGCGGGCGCGGGCGGTACCTGCATTGGGTCTGCTCGCCGTCGGCGCGATCGCCCTCGTGGCAATCGGTGGCGTCCTGGCCGTGGTGCTCGTGCCGCTGCTCTTGATCGCACGGCGATGGGGATCACGCCCGATGGCGCTGGTTGCGTTCATCGCCTTCGTCATTGCTGGCATTGCGGTCGCCATCCACCCAAGCCCAGTTTCGATCCCCGGCTCAGGCTTCGGCGCCTTCGGCAGCTTCAGCCAGGCCGCCTCGGTGCTGGCTCTGGGGGCGGTCCTCAGCTCCGTCGTCGCGGGGGCGCTCAAGAAGGCGGATGCCGATACAAGCAGCACAACCCGTGAAGCAGGTGATTGGACCTCCGACCTGGACCAATTCCTTGCGGATTGATGGCGACGGTTCCTCGAGACGGGATGACTCCCTCGGCCTCCTCTCGAGCCGGAGGCGGGTCGCTGGGTTGGCCTCGGGCACCGGCCCAGACACCATGGGCGTCGGAAGAGCCCCCTACCCAGGGAATGGAGCATCCGATGCTTCTCCCGCTTTTCGACGACTTCCCCAACTCCGGTACACGCCGTCTCCGAGGAGTCAAGACACCTCGGCGCGGCACGAAGGGCGGCGCGCGGGGTTGCGGTGCGAGCCGCGCTGGTCCGATGTTCCGCTGTCGATCCAACCATCGAGCGGGAACCTGAATCCTGTATGACATAACGCGGAGCCCCTTGAACCTTCGTGACGCCGCAAGCGGCATCCGGGGAGACTCGACCAGAGGCGATCTCGCGGCCTCCGCTCGGCGCTGGCATCCCGATTGCCGGATGACGTAGATCATCGTCCTGTACCGCGCGGCTGGTCGAGGGCGCGGCGGCGCGTCGGACGTGCTGCTTCAACGCCCTCGTCGATGGGGCGAGGATGCTTCGATCATCGCAGCGCGACTTCGTTGGCGGTGGGGGAGGCGGGCGTCGGCGCCACCGGTGCCCAAGTCCCTCACTCCAGGCCGCGGCTTTGCATGCGTCCGATCTCTGCCATGAATGCCGTTCCGCGTCGGTCACCCGCGGGGCGGAACTGGTTGTTGCTGGCCGGCCATCACCACGCATGCGACGGTCCCGGGATGGGCTCCATGTAGCGCGTGCTGCTGGGCGGCGCGTCGATTAGCCTGACGCGCAGAGGCCCGTGCGGGCCACCCGAGCAGGTTCCGGGACCCGCCCCCGTAGCTCAGGGGATAGAGCATCGGTTTCCTAAACCGTGTGCGAAGGTTCGAATCCTTCCGGGGGCGCACACTCTTCCGGGGGCGCACTTCCGGGGGCGCACTGTGCGATGTCTCAAGACATCGAGCACCGACGTCTGAGACAGCGTAGACCTGGGCCGATGGCTCAGGGAATCCGCTGATAGTCCTTGGTTGGATCGAGGACCAGTCGCCGAAGCGGTGAGCCGTCGACTCCCACGATCTCGATGTCGAGGCCGTCGATGAGCATGGCCACCCGCCAACCGACGACCCACACCGATGTGGTGAAGGCGCCCCCGGTGACGCAGCGTGACCCGGCCGGGTTTGTCGACCCGGTCAAAGCGCAGTCGTCGATCTCCCACCTTGACGAAAGCCTTCGCCAGGGTCACTGGGGTATTCATCTTGTTGCACCGCCGATCCGTCGAACCCAGAGGTCCCGTAGGCAAAGACACCCCCGTCCGAGGCCACGAACCTGTAGCCCGTACCGGAGCCGTTTGCCTCCATCCCGACGATCGGCTCATTCAAGACGATGCTGCCTGTGGATCCGTAGAAGAACGCGCCGTAGGCAAAGATGCCGCCGTCCGAGGCGGTGAGCCAGTAGCCACCGGTCGCCAAGTCGACAGCCATCCCCACGATCGGCTCGTTCAAGTGCATCGAGCCCGTCGATCCGTAGAAGGGGGCGTTGTAGGCGAAGATCCCGCCGTCGGATGCGACGAGCCAGTAGCCGTTCCCATCGTCCGACTCGGCCATCCCGACAATGGGCTGGTTCAAAGTCAGGGAGCCGGTCGATCCGTAGAAGGGGGCGTCGAAGGAGAAGATGCCGCCGTCCGAGGCGACGAGCCAGTAGCCACCCGTGGCCGGGTCCACCGCCATGCCCACGACCGGCCTGTTGAGCTGCATGCCACCGGTCGATCCCTGGAAGGTCGCATCGCCGAAGGTGAAGACACCACCGTCCGACGCCACGAGGTAATACCCGCCTCCGTCAGGTGTGGCGGCGATGCCGACGATGGGGCGATTCGGAGCGGTTGGCAAGTTCCCGAAGTCCTGTGCGTCTCCGCACGCCACCACCGAGCCTTGATTGTTGGCGATCCAGTAGCCACCGTCGTCACTGGTTGCAGCGATGCCGACCACGGTTCCGGCCGCGAGCGATCCGTTGCACGTCGCCGAGTCAGCGTGGGCGACGGCCCGAGCTTCGGGCGCCGGGGAGGCGGACGTAGGAGAGGACACAGTCATGCTGGCGAGACTTATAGCGCATACCACGAACAGGACAAACGAAGCGACACGAACTCCCGATTTGCCCATCTTTTCCTCCCGTACTGCCGCCTCGGACGGCCAAGATAGCCAAATGGAGCCCCTCGCCGTCGGACCTCTGGTCGTCGGTTTGGCTGGAAGGCCCTTTAAATCGGAATCGTCCGCGAGGCACGGTTCTGCGAATCGGGTGAGGTCCGATGAAATCTCGGCGAATTTCGAGGAACCAAATCTGCAAGAGGCACCGCAACGGCTGACGGTCTGGTACGCAGTCGAGCTCGACCAGATCGCAGTAGCGCTGCGACCGCTTCGGCGAAGCGGTCGACACTCCGTTGTTGGTCATCACCGCCCTGTGGCTCCCAGTCCTCATTGTCATTCCTGATGGTCGTTTCCCTTGTTCTTGAGCACTCCGTTCGTAGAGACGATCCAGATCCAGTGCCGACAGCTTTCGTACTGCCCAGAGTCCGCCCGGCGTCCGTCGAGATTTGGCCCACGATGACCTCCACCATCTACGCGGCCAAGCTCACCCGTCGGCCCTCGGACAATTGGTGGCCCTCTACGAGCACATGGTGTCCGTCGAAGGGGCCACCTGGGGGATCGACTCGTTCGATCATGGGCGTCGAACTCGGCGAGGTCATGGAACCAAGGAGCCGGCTGCGGAACCGAGGGCGCGGGCCGACCTTTCCGGTCACGACGCGTTCACTGCTGCCGGCCTGGTGCGCCGCTACCCCTCGCTACGGCGCCCGTCCTCCAACACGTCCCTCACAGGTAGATGAACAGATCGCCGAACACGGCGGCACTGGTACCGGTCGGCCCGGTCACGTAGACGTTGTGCAAGCCCGCCGGTTGCGCCGGGACGACCACGTTGATCTGTGTGCTCGAGACCACGGTGAAGCTCGTGGTCGCAACGCCCCCGAAAGCCACGCTGGTCGCCCCGCTGAACCCGCTGCCGGTGATCGTCACCAAGGTCCCCCCCGCGGCCGGGCCGGAGTTCGGCGAAACGGAGGTGATGGCCGGCGGGGGTCCGATCCCCCACAGGATGGACCCGGTCACATCTCCGGCCACACAGAAGGTGGTCACCGGGCAGGACACATCCCAGATGACGTTGGTGCCGTTCACATCGGTCGTCGTCCACGTCGGGCTGGCCGCCGCCGGGTTGGACGTCGTCAGGACGTTGCCGGCGCTGTCGGTCGCCACACAGAGCGAGCTTCCGCTGCCTCCAGTCGCTGCCGTGCAGGTGAGGCCTGCCATCCAGTGACCGGGGTCGCTGCCCGTCACGCTCCAGCTGGTCGGTCCCACGCTCAGGCTCGATGACCTCAGGAGCTGGCCTGTCCCGTTTCCGGCCACGCAGACAGCGGTGCCGGCGCACGAGATCACCCCAATCCCACCCTGGCCCACGGCAGCGGCCCGCCAGG
Organism: uncultured Acidimicrobiaceae bacterium; assembly: GCA_963789235.1. GTDB lineage: Bacteria > Actinomycetota > Acidimicrobiia > Acidimicrobiales > RAAP-2 > Bog-473. The sequence goes on from CAWBJX010000006.1 coordinate 9,904, forward strand.
CGGCCGCCCCGCCCGTGGGATCGGTCGAGCTGAGCACGTTGCCCGCCTGGTCCCCGGCCACGCACAGTGACGTCGACGGGCACGACACGGCCCAGATCAAGGTGCTCCCGTCGACATCGGTGCGGGTCCACGCCGAGGCGCCTCCGGTCGGGTCAGTCGAGGTCAGGACCCCGCCATCGGCGTCGACGGCCACGCACAGCGACACCGAGGCGCACGACACTCCCCAGACGCTTGTGGTGTCGTCGACATCGGTGCGGGTCCACGCCGAGGCGCCTCCGGTCGGGTCGGTCGAGGTCAGAATCCCGCCGCTGCCGTCCGTGGCCACGCACAGCGACACGGACGGGCAGGAGATCTTGTTGAGGTAGGTCCCCGGATCGACAGTGACGCGTGACCACGCGGAGGCCCCGCCGGCCGGCCTGGTCGATGTGAACAGGTTGCCAGCGGAGTCGCCGGCAACGCAGAGCGCCGTGCTCGGGCACGCCACGGCGTCGATCTGATTGAAGTCGTCCACCGCCGCCTTGGACCATGCAGCCAGCCCATCAGCCGGCGCGGTGGAGGTGAGGATGTCGCCCGCCTCGTCGACCATGGCGCAGAGGCCGCTGGTCGTGCACGAGACTCCACCTGTCCAGTTGTTGGCACCGGTGGCGTCCACCGGGGCCGCGACCCAGGCCGATGCCCCACCGGTGGGATCGGTCGACGATACCTCATGTCCCAGGGAGTCGCCCGCGGCGCATAGCGAGGTAGTGGGGCAGGAGATGGCCCCGATCCAATCGCCCGAGTCGACCTTGTTTGGTGTCCAGTCGCCGACGCCACCGGTCGGGTCGGTCGAGGTGAACACGTTGCCGTCGTTATCGCCCGCGGCGCAGAACGACGAAGTCGGGCACGAGACGGACAGCATGATCTTCCCAGACGCCGCCGGTGAGATGGGACGCCACGCCAGTCCCCCCAAGGTGGGGGTGGTCGAAGTCAATATCTGGCCGAGGTTGTCGACGGCGGCGCAGAACGTGGCGCTCGCGCACGAGACCGACACGATCTCATAGGGGTCGACAACCCCTTTGGCGGTCCACGCCCCGCTTCCCCCGGTCGGGTCGGTCGACGGGATCACCTGGCCGGCCTGGTTGCCCGCCACGCAGAACGACGCCGTCGGGCAAGACACCGCATCGATGACCACACCGGGGGTCACGCTGACCTTTGACCAGGTGGCGGCGCCTCCGGTCGGGTCGGTGGAGATGACCAAGTTGCCTTCCCCGTCTCCGGCGACGCACAGCGATGTGGTCGGGCACGAGACCGCCGCCAACCAAGTTCCCGGGTCGACGAGCGACCGCTGCCAGGTTGCTGCGCCCCCGGTCGGAGTCGTCGAGGTCAGGACATTGCCTCCTGCGTCGACCGCCACGCACAGATCGACCTGCGGGCAGGACACCGACTGCATATGAGTGTCGGGGCCGAGCGGAGCCGTGGTATCGAGCGGACCAGTGCTCGACCAGGTCAATGACGCCGTGGTCGCAGCCACGCTGGCCGCCGGAAGGGCGAGCGTCCCGATGGAGACCACCACGATCGCCGCGAAAATCGACGTTGCTCCTCGGCCCATCGTGTCCCCCTGTCTTACCGACCACCAAAACCAGACTTCTTTGATCGCAGCACGGTCAATCGCTCCGTTGCGGCAGGCAGCAAATGCTGCCACATCGACGCGAGGGTAATCGGCCGCCCCATCTTTGAAGCTCCCAATCGACTTGGGGCTCTCTCTAGGCCGTCCTCAGCTGGACTCGACCCTCGAGCACCGCTGGTGCACTCAGGGGTCAATCGGTCGTCCCACACTGCACTCAAGAGCACTTTCTCGGCCGACATCGCGAGGCTGGCCGCCGAACAATCGTCGGCGTGTTGATCCCCGCGAGTCCGTTGCACCTCTTGCTAACAGGTCACCGCCACTTGGCTGGCCAGGGTCGCCGCGGCGGCGTTCCACTTGAGATACCACCCAGCTGGTAGCCGGACGGTGTACATGGTGCCCGAAGTCGCGGTGGCGCCCGCGACTATCGTGTTGGCGACATCAGGGGTGGGGCCGATGGCGATGCTGAACGCAGTCCCCGCCGTCCCGATGGTTAGGTAGACCATGGCGTCATTGGCGGTCTGGGCGAGCTGGGACGCGGTCCCATTGATGAAGGTAGTTCTCAAGGCAGTGGCGGTGGCCCCAGTGTTGGGCCAAGGCGCCCAGGCTCCGGCGGCTGTCCCCCCGCCCGAGATGGTGCAGACATACATGACCCCGGTCGACCAGTCGTACCAGAGGTCGTTGACATGGGTGGTTCCCGCCACCCAACCCGAGGCGGGCGTGCCGGGCCAGATGTACAAGCGCCCGCCAGCGCCATAGGTAGGCGATGGCCCGAGGATCGAAGGCGGATTCGTCGTGCCGTCGAGCGCCATGAAGTGGGCGAAGTCGGGGTCGACCTGAACGCGGTCTCCATTGATCTTCAGACCACCCGTGTTGCCGATACCGCCGATAGCGTTGCCCAGAGAGTCAAAGACTTCAATCGCGGACGCATGCGATCCGGTCTCAAAGTGAATGGTCAGACCAGGGGCGCCTTTTGGCACGGTGAGCGTCTGACCGCCTGTGACGAACAGAACATTGAAGGCTCCCGTAATCCCCAGGAGCGTCTCGATGGCCTCTAGCGCGTCGTTGACCCGTGAGTGTTGGGCGTCGTGAGAGGCGGCCGGGGCTCTTGTCGTACCATCCGTGGTTTCAGTGGGTGGCGGATCGGTGAAACTGTCCAGTGCGCCGGGGTAGTTCGTATCGGCCATAGTCATCCCATCGGGGTCAGGTTGACGGAGTAACCGTCCTCGGGAGTCGACGCGAGGCACGCCACCGGCGAACCGACAGTCGAGATCAACCGGCAATGAGCACTGGATCGCGCCTTGATCAGGTCAGCTATCTCGGAGAGATAACTGAGTCAACGGCGGGCCCCCTGTCTACTGGCCGGGCTTTCCGGATCCAGCGAAGCCCGGAACGTCTACCACCGGTCCCCGGCAGCGCACCGTCTCCGAGATAGTTACACCCGCGCCGGAGGACGAAGTCTCGGATTTCGCCGCTGGTCGGAAGTACGGCGGTAAATCGTTCTCCGGGTCGACGGACAGTGCGCAGGCGCGCCGGGCGGGGCGGCACTGAAGGGCTGTCGGCGGAGTAGTAGCGCGATCCGAGCGCGATACGTCGCCCGCTGGACGAGGACTTCCGGATCCCGTGCAGCGTCTGGGCCGTTGGGGCGAAGATGACCATCCGTCCTGGCCGTGGCTCAACTACCGTCGGCGGCGACGCCATGTCCTCGGGCCACAGTTCGAGTTCTCCACCGTCACCGATTTGCCACTCGCTCAAGTAGAGGAGCACCGCGACCCGGTTCCAGAGGCCGGTGACGGGGTGTCGCGGGAAGTCCTGGTGAACGCGCTGCCAGCCCCCGGGCGGAGTGATGTACACGCCGGCGGACGTCAGACATGGGTCGGAGCAGAGTCTGCCGACACCGGTGAGGTCGCTCAGATCGTGGACGAACTGAATACTTGTGAGAGCGGACCACAACGTACGGGCCGCTGCTCCCATGCCCTGTGTGTCGCTCAGGGTGCCCCGGCGTATACGCCGGGTCAGCTGCCAAGTGAATGCTTCGTCTGGGACCGTGGCGATGAACGACGATGCGCGGTCCACCAGCTCCGGATCGAATGCTCCGTCGACGACGAGATGGTGCCAAGGCGCCCCGCTTCGGTAGGCGCATTCGTCGAGTGCGACGCGCTGGGTGGGGGACCCCATCACCGTAGGGTGCCAGATTGCCGCAGGGTAAGCCAGCCGAATTCTCAGCCCACTCGAACGACCCGCAAAACGCTAACTATTGCAAGCACCCCGGTGAGCGCGCAGCGGGCCCAGCAGCCCAAGAGGCGCTCAGGAGCCGGTGTACGGCGCTGGTCCGCCCACCCGACCTGAGCGCCCAACCCCATGGGGTCGCGCCGAGCCGAATCGTTAGGTCTCGCGGTTGCCGTGTAGTTCGACGCGCACGTTGATCTCGGGATAGACGCGCACCATCAGCATGCTGGGAGGCTTCATGCCGAACTCGCGGATGTCGAAGACGTATTCTCCGGCCAGCGAGACGCCTTCTCCGTGCACCTCGATCTGCATCTCGTGTTCAAAGGTCCTCGTCTTGCCGTGGAACGAGACGTCTCCCGTGATGGCGTAGCGAGGATGAGGTCCGCTGGCAGAGATGCTGGTCACACGGCCGACGATGCTGGGGTAGCGCCGAGCATCCATGCGGCGGCGTAGCTCGTGGTCGTAGAGCTGGTTGCCGGAGGTGAGCCGTTCGACGGCCAGCTCCAACTCGCCCGACACCGGGAGCGCGAGGTCGAGCGATCCATCGTCACGAGCGGAGCTCTCGAACCAACCCGTGATCCCGCGGGTCTCGGTGTTGATCGGATGCAAGTTCGAGCGACCGCTCACCCATATGCACGAGCGCATCGAATCCAAGGTGTAGCGAGTGAGCCCCATGTCTTCTTTCCCGATCTCCGGGGTGCTCCGCCGCCCGGATCCACTGCACGCGAAACCGCATACTGGCATAAAGTCGGCGCGTGGCCCGACTCGAAATCCCTCCCCAAGAGGGGGCGACCGCGTGCCGATCTGGTCGTTCCAACCCGAGCTGGGTGCGGCGGCCGCCCGCTCCGAACCCTCGGCATCACCGAGACATCGCTGACCGACGTCTAGGCCGCTCACCCTGCCGGGGGCGGCGCTTCGAACGCATCGTCACGCTCTCGTACGGCCTGGCGAAGCCGGACCTCCGCGATCCGTGCGGAGAAGGCCTTCGCTTCCGGGGAGCGGTGCCCCGTGGCGTCGTTGCGCGCGGCGAAACGCTGCCGCTGCGACCCCCCGGATGCCGCGCGGTGTGAGCGGGTTGTGGTGGTCCGGCCGGTTCAGCGACCGGACGTACCTGTCCGATCTGCTCGACCGTCAACGTGGTCGAGCTCCCTATCATGGTGCGCTCCTCGGTTCGTCTTCGACCACGAGTGCGGACTTCAAGACCTTGCCGCTCGCATTGCGCGGGAGCGTGTCGACCACGGTGATGCGACGAGGAACCTTGCAGTCGGCCAGCCGGGCGAAGAGGAACGATCGCAGCTCGTCCGTCGACGCGGGCCGGCGCAGCGCCACCCAGGCGGCGACGTCCTCGCCCAGGACGGGGTGGGCCACGCCGCTCACGGCGGCCTCGGAGACGGCCGGGTGTTCGAAGAGGGCGGCCTCCACCTCACCTGGTGCCACGTTGTGGCCACCTCCTCGCTGAAGACGCGTTGCTGCTCGAGCCCCCACGGCTCGGGGGGCGTCGGTGTGTGTGTCGTGATCGGCACGCCGGTCCCCGTGTGCTCGCGCCACCGCAGCAGACGCTCCACACCGGCCGTGATGCCTTGGCGATCAGAGGCGCACTTCGGGATGCCCGCCGGTACACCCGTCTCCCCCGATCTCCTCACAGACCTCGCGGACCAAGAGCTTGACCATCGGCACGGGCCCACCGAGGACAGTCCCTGGACCCCGGAAGTGGAAGTACATCGGGAGCTCGTTGTAGGCATACACGCCGGTCGCCACGAGGACATTGATCTCCGGCACCTGTCCGGCGCTGGCCGCCACCCGCGGGATGAGGCGGCCCCGCCCCACCACCGAAAGATCGACCAGCGTGTCGATCCCGTGCTCCTTGAGCTCGCGCAACTTGGTGACCGCACGCGCCCGCTCGGCCGCCCCGTCCCATTCACCGGCCGGCTTCTCGATGTCCGGGCTGAGGACCAAGATGTGCTCGTACATGAGCGTCCGACCCAAGAGGCCTCCCGTCGACCGGTCCTCGCACCTGTTGACCTGCGACATCCTCTCCCCTTTGCCCCTCCCTCGTGGGCCGGTCTGGGCGACCGGAGCGGGCCCCGCGGATTCGGGGCGGGGGCGCTGGGCAAGAATGTCACAGGAGATCCACAGCGGGCTTTGTGACCGTGTCGATTCGGGCATGGTCGGATGAAGACACCCAACCCACAAAGAGAGGTCCCCCAGCGACATGCCACCGAGCGGACGTGCGAACACGCCCGAGAACAGGGAGAAGGCCCGGTCCCGGGTGCGCCTTCTGACCCGCGGGGCCGTCCTGGCCGCCACCGCGGCAACGGCCGTGATCGGGATCGTGGTCGCCCACGTCCACCCCGGCGCCAGCACCACGTCGCGCTCCGCCACCACGTCGGGATCGACCGCCTCGGGGTCGGACGGGACCTCGAGCTCCAGCGGCAGCAGCTCATCGACGAGCAACACCGGCTCGACCGGCAACACGGGTAACACGGGCAGCTCGTCGTCGGCTCCAGCGGCGAGCTCTTCGTCGCCGGCCGTCACCTCGGGAGGATCGTCCAGGTGACAGGCACCGCGCGCGCCCTTGAGCCGGTGCTGACCACCCGTTCCTTTCGCGCCATCGGTACGACGGCGACTGTCGTCGTGCAGGACCCGTCGGCCGCCGACGAGGCCGAGCGCACGCTCGCCGGTGAGCTCGAAGCCATCGACCTGGCCTGCAGCCGGTTCCGGGAGGACTCGGAGCTGCAGACGGTGCACGCCAACGCCGGGCAGGCCGTCAATGTGGGGCCTTTGCTCTTCGAGGCACTCGAGGTCGCCCTCGACGCCGCAGACCGCACGGGGGGGGCCGTCGACCCCACGATCGGCAACGCCATCACCGCGCTCGGTTACGACGCCGACCTGGAGGACGTCCTCTCGCGACCTCCGGCCCCACCTCCGGCGCTCGGGCCGGTGGTGGGGTACATGCACGTGCAGCTGAATGCCCGTGACCGCACCGTCCGCATCCCGCGCGGTGTCCGCCTCGACCTGGGGTCGACCGCGAAGGCGCTGGCCGCCGACCGTGCCGCCGCCCGCATCGCCCGGACCATCGGCGGCGGCGCGCTGGTCAGCCTGGGCGGCGATGTTGCTGTCGCCGGGCCCCCACCCGTCGGCGGTTGGTCCATCGGCATCGCCCGCGAGTCGTCCACACCGGCCGCACGGGTCGACCAGGTGGTGGCGATCACGCACGGGGGGCTTGCCAGCTCGGCCACCGCGGTCAGGTCGTGGAAGATCGGGGACCGCCATGTCCATCACATCGTCGACCCCCGGACCGGGGACAGCGTCGAGCCCTATTGGGTCCTGGTCTCGGCGACGGGCACCAGCTGCGTCGAGGCCAACGTCGCCACCACCGCCGCCATCGTGTGGGGCGAGCAGGCACTGGACAAGCTCAACGGGTTCGGTCGGTCCGCGCGTCTCGTCCGCTTCGACGGCGAAGTCTTCTCCGTGAACGGGTGGCCGTCGGAAGGGGTGTCGTGAACTCGACCTCGCTGTGGTACGCCACGCGGGCCAGCGGCATCACGGCGTTGATCCTGCTCACGCTGACCATGGTGCTGGGCCTCGTGACCACCAGCCGTGCCCGCGCCCGAAACTGGCCCGGCTTCGCACAGCAAGAGATGCACCGTCGTCTCTCCATGATCGCCGTCGTCTTCCTGGGGATCCACGTTGTGACCAGCGTGCTCGACACCTACGTGAACATCGGCTGGGTTGCGATCGTCATCCCGTTCACCTCGGTCTACGGACGGTTCTGGGTCGGCGTCGGCGCCGTGGCACTCGACCTCATGATCGCGGTGTTCGTGACCAGCCTGCTCCGGGCCAGGATGCGACCCGGGACCTGGCGCGCCGTCCACTGGCTCGCCTATCTGAGCTGGCCGATCGCCCTGGCGCACACGTTCGGCATGGGCACCGACTCACGTGAGGGCTGGGTCATCGTCTTGGGGGTCGCGTGTGTTGTGTCGGTGGGTGCCGCACTGGCCTGGCGGCTGCGGGTGGTCTCCCGTCAGGCCTCGGCCAGGACCGCGCACGCGTCGGTCCCGGGCGTGCCGCCCAAACACCTCGTGCTGAACGGGCGCAGCAGAGCAGGGTCTCGTCGTGCCTAGCGCGAGCGAGGTCATCCCCACGACCGGGCGCTACCGTCTCCTCGGCCATCCGACCGACCTCGCGGGTCACGTGGCGACCCTCGGCCCCGTCCCGCTGCCGTCGGCGTCCGCCCCGGGCTGGCGCGAAGCCTTCGTGTCGATGCTCGAATCCTCGGGGTTGGCGGGTCGCGGCGGGGCGGGTTTCCCGGCCGCCATCAAACTGGCCGTGGCGCACGCCGCCGGCCGGGGCGGCACCGTCCTGGTCAACGCGATGGAGGGTGAGCCCTCAAGCGACAAGGACAAGCTCCTCCTCATCAAGTCGCCGCATCTCGTCCTGGACGGGGCTCAACTCATGGCTGCGGCGACCGGTGCCCGGCGGGTCGTCGTGTGCGTGCCTGAGGGCCGTCGGCAGGTCGCCTCCGCCCTCTCGACCGCGATGGCCGAGCGGGTGGCCGCGAGCTGCGCACCCGTCCTCGAGGTCCTGGTGCGGCCCCCCGACCGCTTCGTGGCCGGGGAGGAGTCGGCCTTGGCGCGCTGGGTCGAATCGGGTCAGTCCCTGCCGTCCTTCCGCCCGGACAAGGGCACCGCCCTTCGGGTCGGCCGCAAGGGTGCGCTGGTGCACAACGCGGAGACCCTGGCGCACGTCGCCATGATCGCCCGCACCGGACCGGATGCCTTCCGGGCCCATGGCCTGGTGGAGGACCCCGGGACCTCCCTCGTCACCATTTCGGGCGCCGTCGAACACCCCGGCGTGGTGGAGATCGACCGGGGCACGCCGTTGATCGACATCGTCAACCGGGCCACGCCGACCGGCACGCCACAGGCGCTGCTCGTGGGCGGGTACGGGGGGGCGTGGGTTGGCCCTGCCCACTTCACGACGCCCTACGCGTCGCTGTCACTGCGGGCCATCGGAGCGACGGCCGGCGTCGGCATCGTGGTCGCGCTCGGCGCCGACGCCTGCGGGCTGATGGAGTCGGCACGGATCGCGCACTACCTGGCGGCCCAGAGTGTGGGCCAGTGCGGACCGTGTGTCTACGGATTGCCCGCCATCGCCGACGACCTGACCCGCCTGGCCCGAGGGCAATTCGAGCCCGGCCTCATGGCCCGCCTGGACCACCGGCTCCGAGAGGTCGACGGCCGGGGGGCGTGCCGGCATCCCGACGGTGCCGTCAGCCTCGTGCGCAGCGCACTCGGCGTGTTCGCCGCCGACGTGAGCTCGCATGCGCACGGCGCACCGTGCTCATACTGGGATCGCACGAGTCAGCTGCGGTTCCCTCACGCCGGGGCGGTGGCCGGGCGGTGATCCGTATCCTCATCGATCCGATCGCCTGCGACGCATACGGCTACTGCGCCGAGCTGCTGCCCGAGGCCATCAGCCTGGACGAGTGGGGGTACCCGATCGTCGACGGCAAGCCGCTCCCGACGGAGCTCGTCGACGCTGCGAAGCGTGCCGCGCGGGACTGCCCACGTCGCGCCATCACGCTGCGAGCGCGCAAGGGTGGTCACTGAGGGCATAACAATGGCTGGGTGCCAAGCGACCAGCGTCCGCACAACCCGATGACCGCCGACCCGGCGATCCGCAACGCCGTCCAGGCAGACCTCGGTCGCATCGTCGAGCTGTTGAGCCTCGGCGCGGTGCCCGGTGCGCCGGCCGGCGTCGAGGACCCTACCGACCTGGGCCGGTACGTCTCCGCTTTGCGCGAGATCGAGGTCGCGGGTCACGCCGTTCTTGTTGCCGAGGTTGACGGCGCCGTCGTGGGGGTCTGCCAGCTCATCGTGTTCCGCCACCTGCAGCACGGGGGAGGCCGCTGCGCCGAGATCGAGTCGGTGCACGTGCACCCCGACTTCAGAGGGTGGGGCATCGGCAGCGCGCTGGTCCGTGACGCCGCGGAGCGCGCCCGCCGGCTCGGCTGCTACCGGGTGCAGCTCACCTCGAACATGGTGCGTACCGAGGCGCGTCGGTTCTACGAGCGTCTCGGCTTCGTCCCATCTCACGCCGGCTTCAAGATGTCGTTGCGCTGAGGGGCGGGTAATGGAGCAGACGGATTTGCCCCGGTGGGCGTAATCATGTAATCTCGTAATATGGATGACGAGGAGACCCGACAGAGACGAGGGGCGGCCCGGGGGCGGCGGCGTTCGATGACCCCGCCGCCCTCTGGCCCCGAGCAGGAGCGGCTCATCGGGGCATGGTTCGCGGGCAGGGTGCCCGACAACTGGTTCGCGGGCAGCCCGACCATCGAGATCGACGGCGACGAGATCCAGGTCGTGGGCACCCTGGCACCCCCGCAGCTTCCGGAGGGGACGAGCGAAGACGAGCGGCGGGTGGCCGAACAGGCGCGCATCAGCGGCTTCCGCGAGGAGAGCCGGGGTGTCCGTATGCGCATCGCCGACGAGGCCCAACCGGCCTTCCGACGGACCGTCTCGTGGGGTGCGGTCTGCGGTGGCTCGAAGGTCCTGTTCACGACCGCGGGAGTTCCGGTCATGACCCGGTTGCGCATGGCGGATCGCCGGGTGCTCGACACCCTGATCGACGGCGGTGTGGCGCGGAGCCGCAGCGAGGCATTGGCCTGGTGCGTACGCCTGGTCGCCGAGCACGAGGCGGACTGGATCCGTGACCTGCGCGATGCCATGACGGCCGTCGAAGGCGTCCGAAACCGCGGCCCGAAAAGCACCGACACCAACGCCTGAGCGGTGCGTGCCACGGGGGACGCAGCCACCCGCCGAACCCTCCGGCGCGCGAGCATGCGCCATGGAACCTGAGCACTTTCACCGCCTCCGGGAAGACCTCCGCGAGCCGTACAACGCGCTGAGCGACGCCATCCCGGGGGTGATGTCCGCCTACAACGCGCTCAGCTCGGCGGCGATGGCCGACGGCGCCCTCCCGTCCAAGACGAAGGAGCTCATCGCCCTGGCCATCGCCATAACCCGTGCGTGCGACGGCTGCGTCGCCGCGCACGCCCGTGGCGCTGCCCGGAGCGGGGCCACCACCCAGGAGGTCGCCGAGGCCATCGGCGTTGCCGTCTCCATGAACGGCGGACCCGGCACGGTGTGGGGTCCGAGGGCGCTGGCCGCCTTCCAGGAGTTCTTCGGGGGCTGACTGACATCAGCCGGCCACCGGGACAGAGGGCTCGGCCGGGGTCGACGTGCGGCTCGACACAGGGCACCCTAGATTCACGTGCACCTCATTGAGGGCGGGCGAGGACGAAGACGGCGTGGGAGGTGGGTGTTGGCGAAGGAGCCGGCCGGCTCGGGCTCGGGCACGAGCGACCCGGAACGCGACCCGCGACCACCCCAAGCCTCGCCGGGGCACGCATGGGCTCGGCGCAGCGCTCTCCGGTGGCTGATCCTCGTCGTCGTCCTCGTCTGCGGGTCCGCAATTGGCCTGGCCGTCTCGTGGAGCAGCGGCACGGCCTCGCGCCAGGCCTCGGGACCGAGCGCGGACAAGACGGCACGCCCGGCCCCCAACCGTTCGAACAGGGTCACCGGGACGCCCCAGCCTGCGGCGTCGAGCTGGGCAAGCACCGGTGACGGTCTGGAGCCGGCTGTGCCGCCCACCGCAGTCCCGGACGAGTATCTGAACAACCTTCTGGCGGCGCAACTTGGACCGGGCTGGATCGGAGGCGACTCCGTCTACTCGACGAAGTTGCAAGACGGTCGAGAGGCCTTCGTCTTCTCCGACACGCTCATCGGGACCGCGCTCCCAGACGGCACGGACTCCTTCACCGGAATGGCCCGCAACAGCGAGCTCGTTGGCGTCCTGCCCGACCTTGCGCAGGACTACGGCGGGACGTACGACGCTCCGTCGACCCTGATTCCCGACGACTACGACAGCAGCGCAGCCTGGGAGACCTTCGCCACGTACACGCAGGGCAATGACCAGATGATCTTCGTCAACGAGTACGGGGGGCCACTGGGCATCCTGACGTTGAAGTACACCGGCCGCTCCGGCATCGCAACGATGTCGGTGCCTGCGGGAGGCGTCCCGACACTCAGCTCCGTCACGTTGCTGCCGACGGATCCCGCCACGGTATGGGGTAGCGCCGTCGTGCAGAGCGGCGGCTACCTGTACGTGTACGGCGCCGACCTAGAGACCACGTCGCTCGGCATGTCCATGAAGGTGGCTCGGGTGCCCGAGGCCCACTCCCTGGACGTGAACTCCTGGGAGTACTGGAACGGGTCCGAGTGGGTCGCGGGCGAGTCCAACGCAGTGCTGGTGCCGACCGTCAATCAGCTCTCGGGCGTCACGCCGGATCCGGACGGCCACGGCTTCATCGCCGTCTCCATCCCCGCCGGGGTGTTGAACGACAGCACCGTCGACCTTTCGTACGCGAGCTCTCCGACTGGCCCCTGGACGGCGCCACAGCCCGTGTACGCCATTCCCCAGGTCAAGCAGATCCAGGGTGAGTTGGCCTATTCCCCGACGTTCCATCCCGATTTGTCATCGGGCGGTCATCTCGTCGTGTCCTACAGCATCGACACCACGCTCGGATTCCCAGAGTTGATGCACGACGTCCACTCGTACCAGCCCCAGTTCCTCATCGTCACAGGGTGAACGTTTCGAACCCACCCTTGCCGAGGGTTCGGAGGGGTGGCCGGGTCGGCATCGGGCCTTGGCGGCGACAGGAGCCACCGCGGCGGTTCAGCTCGCGGCCGCCGGCGTGAAGGTGCAGTCGAGATGCTTGATCCCGTTGATGAACGGGGAGAGCAGCCGGTCGGGCTGCCCCACGCTCTCGATGTCGGGCAACCGCTCGAACAGCCGACGGAACATCACCTCGATCTCCTGGCGGGCCAGGTGGGCGCCCAGGCAGAAGTGGGGTCCCGCCGCCCCGAACCCGATGTGGGGGTTGGGGTCGCGACGGGCGTCGAAGACGTACGGGTCGTCGAAGACGTCCTCGTCCCGGTTGGCCGAGGCGTAGAACATGATCACCTTGTCGCCCTCGTGCAGGTCCGTCTCGCCGAGCACGGTGTCGGCCGCGACGGTGCGGCGCATCCAGATCACGGGGGAGCCCCAGCGCACGATCTCGTCCACGCCGGTGGCGCCGATGGCCGCCGGGTCCGCCTGTAGCAGCCTGCGCTGGTCGGGGTGCTCGGTCAACGCCAGCAGCCCGTGGCTGATGGCGTTGCGGGTGGTCTCGTTGCCGGCCACCACCAGCAGGATGAAGAAGGCGGCCACCTCGGTGTCGGTCAGTGCCTCGCCGTCGACGTTCGTGTTGACCAAGGCGGACGTGACGTCCTCGGTCGGATTCCCTCGCCGGTAGACGGCCATGTCGGTCATGAGCATGTTCAGCTGTTGGGCCGCGGTCATGAAGGCCACCATGGGGTCGGAGCCCTCGGGCACGTACTCGGGGTCACCGCTGGAGAGGATGACGTTGGAGGCGCTGAACACCGTGTCGTAGTCGGCGGCGGCAATGCCCATCATGTCGCAGATGATCTCGAGCGGGAGGCGGGCGGCGACCTCGGTCACGAAGTCGCAGCCTCCGAGAGGAGCCACCCGGTCGATGACGTCGTTCGCCACGAGGTCGATGCGGTCCTCGATCGACTTGATCATGCGTGGGTTGAAGGCGGCCGACACGATCCGGCGCAGTCGGGCGTGCCGGGGGTTGTCCATGTTGATCATGGAGCCGAAGAAGTCGAGCATTTCCGCGGGCATGTCCACGATGGAGGTGGCGCCCCGACCGGACTGGAAGATCTCGGGGTGCCGGCTCGCCTCCGAGATGTGCGCGTGACGGGTCAACGCGTAGTAGCCCCGGCCCTCGGGGATCACGTAGCTGAGCGCCTCGGGGATCTCGGGCTCCTTGAAGTAGGGCATGGGCCGCTCGCGGCGCAGTGTCTGGAAGGCGCCTTCGCGCTCGTCCCAGGGTCGGGCCCAGAACGTCATGTCCGACAGGTCGATCTCGTCGAGGGCGAGGACGGCACGCGGTTCCATGAGACCCACCCTATCCACCTCTCTACACTGCGAGCATGTGCGACACGCTGTGCGCTCCGGGGCCGAGTGGCATGGTGTTCGCGAAGAACTCGGACCGACCTCCCGGTGAGGTCCAGGTTGTCTGGCCCTTCGGCCGCCGCGCCTCGGTCGGTTGCACGTTGCGCTCGCAGTACCTCACGATCGGCGATACCGGCGCGCACGCCACGCTCCTCTCCTGCCCCACCTGGCTGTGGGGGGCCGAGCACGGGGTCAACGAGCACGGCGTCGCCATCGGGAACGAGCGGGTCCGCACGACCCACGACGCGGCGTCCGCCGAGCCGGCCCTCATCGGCATGGACCTGGTCCGCCTCGGCCTCGAACGCGCTCGCAGCGCTGCCGAGGCCGTCGACCACATGGCCGGCCTGCTCGAGACCTGTGGACAGGGGGGTGTCGCCGACGCGGTTCGTCAGGAGGCCTACGACTCCTCGTTCCTCGTCGCCGACCCGACGCATGTCTTCGTCCTCGACACGGCGGGCTCCGACTTTGCCGCCGCGCCCTTCCCCGGCGGCACCGCGATCTCCAACCGCATCACGATCGGGACCGAGTGGACCCGCGCATCGGGCGCCCTGGCCCCGGGCGACGACTTCGGCCGCTACCGGGACCAGAGCGAGGACACCCGGTATGCCGACGTGCGCCTGGCGGCGAGCCGTCGCTTTCTGGAGTCTGCACCCGGTGGGATCACCGCCGCAGCCGCCGCCGCCCATCTGCGCGACCACGGGTCGGGTCCTTGGGGCGCTCCGGGCACGCGTGGCCCGGTCCACGGGCCGCCGGGAGGGGTGGGGGAGGACTTCAGCGGCGTGAGCGTCTGCATGCACGTCCGCGGCTGGAGCGTCACGGCCGGGTCCATGATCGCCGAACTGCCCAGCCGCATCTCGGATGGGGCTCCGCTCCGCGTCTACGTGGCTCTGGGCAGCCCGTGCGCCAGCATCTACGTGCCCGCGTTCCCCCGCACCGCGGCCGGGCCTCCGCCGTTCGTCCCCCTCGAGCTCTCGGGTGAGGAGCTGTGGCGCGCCTGCGACGCCGTGCGCCGGCGGGTCGAGGCCGACCCCGAAGCGCTGACCGCGGTGCGAGCGGTGCTCCAACCCGTCGAGGACGAGCTGTGGGCCGATGCCGATGACGTGCTCGAACGTCCGGACCTCTGGGCGGCGGCGGGTGCCGCGTGGGGGAGCCGGGCCCTGCATGCGCTGCGCACCTGCATCCCGTGATCGCGTCGGTCGCGGCGATACGCTGCGGCAACACACAGTGCACTCCTACTCGCCAAGGGGGACGTCATGACCACCGTTGTCACCGTGATCACCGACGACGACATCGCCGTCGGTGACGCCGTCAGCGCGCAGCTCGAGAAAATGTGGGGCTGGTACCTGGTCGGGGGAATCCTCGCCATCATCTTCGGCTTCTTCGTGATCAGCTACCGCCACGCGAGTGTGTACGCGATCATCTACCTGGCCAGCGGGTTCTTCATCGCCGTCGGCCTGTTCGAGATCATCGGGGCGATCCAGGTGGCCCGACAACGTTGGGTGCACCTCGTCTTCGGCGTGATCTGGATCGGTGCGGGCATCGTCGGCTTCGTCTGGCCTCACATCACGATCTTCATCGTCGCCGTGCTCATCGGGTGGGCCTTCCTGGTGCTGGGCATCTTCGACATCGTCGATTCGATCCGCTTCCACTACATGCCCTACTGGTGGGCCTATCTCATCCGCGGCATCCTGGCCGTTGCCATCGGCTTCCTCTGCATCAGGCACCCAGGGGCGCCTTTGACCGCGCTCGTCGTGCTGATCGGCATCCTGGCCATCCTCTTCGGAGTGGTCGAGATGATCGGCGCCTTCTCGGCACGGCACGCCACCAGGCACTGGGAGGCCTACAAGGCGCGGCTCCACTGAGGCTCGCAGGGAGCGGCCGTGCGCCTGGCCAGCTTCTCGCTCTCGGGAGGTTCCCCCCGTCCCGGGCTGATCGTCGGCGATGAGATCGTCGACCTGAGCGATCCCGTCGCCGGCTTGCCGGCGACCATGACCGAGTTGGTGGCTCTCGGTCCTGTCGGCCTCGAACGGGCCGGCGCGGCACCCGCCACCAGGGCGGTCCGCCGTCCGCTGTCAGCCGTGCGTCGCCACGCGCCCATCCCCGACCCGCCCGCCATCCTCGCCATCGGCATGAACTACCGCGCCCACGTCGCCGAGCTGGGCCGCGAGCCGCCCGAGTGGCAGTACTGGTTCAACAAACAGCGGTCCGCCATCGCCGCGGCGGGCGACCCCATCGTGCTGCCGATCGTGTCCGACATGGTCGACTACGAGGGCGAGCTGGCCATGGTCATCGGGCGGCGCTGCCAGCACGTGCCGGCCGACCGTGCCCCCGAGGTGGTGGCGGGCTACACCGTCATCAACGACGTCAGCGCACGGGATTGGCAGTGGCGCACACCCACCTTCACGATGGGCAAGTCGTTCGACACCCATGCGCCCTGCGGTCCCGAGCTCGTGACCGGGGACGAGGTCGGCGACCCCGGCGCGCTGACGATCCGTACCTGGGTGAACGGCGAGTTGCGCCAGGACTCGACGACGGCCGACATGATCTTTGACTGTGCACAGATGATCGAGTACCTGACCACGGCGTTCCCACTCGAGCCGGGCACCGTCATCGCGACCGGGACGCCCGCCGGCGTCGGCGCCGGGCTCGACCCCCCTCGGTTCCTGGCCGACGGGGACACCGTGCGCGTGGCGATCGAAGGGATCGGCGAGCTGTCGAACCCCGTCGTGCAGGGAGGGCCGCCCCTGCCCGTCGGGCTCGACTGAGGCCGCCCGCTCCGCTCAGCCCGCCCCGTCTCCGGTCTGCGTGGCGCGCAACCTCTCCGCCAGGCTCGCCATGACCTGGAGCGCGAACGTGGGCGTCTCGTGGACCAGGAAGAGGAACCGCCGCTTGTCGATGACGGCCAGCTTGCAGTCCTCCAACGCCGTCGCGGTCGCGCTGCGGGCCGACCTGTCGACCAGCGCCATCTCACCGAAGGTCTCGTCGGGGCCGATCGTGACGGCCCGGCCGTCCGGCAGGCGCAGCTCGACCCTGCCCTCGGCCACGCCGTACATCTCCTCACCGGTGGAGCCGGCCTCGAAGATGACCGTCCCCGCGGGCACGTCCCGGTTGTCGGTGGCCGCCTTGAACACGCCGAGAACCTTTACGGCCATGGATCGTCCCTCCCGTTTTCCCGGGCGAGCCGCCCGGACCCTGGTGGTTTGGTCGGATCCTACCCCCGGTTGCGCCGAAGGACGCCTGGTCGTTCACCGTGTGGTCACGCGGCGGCGCCGGCACGGCACAATGGGGGGGTGACCGACAGCCCGATCCCGTTGCGTGACGCCGAGAGGGCCGAGCGCTTGGAGAAGCTCCAGGGGATCATGGACCTCATGCGGCCGGCCGTGCAGGCCGACGGCGGCGATCTCGTGCTGGTGAGGGCGGACGTCGAGACCGGCGTCGTCGAGGTGCAGCTCCAGGGCGCGTGCAGCTCGTGCGCCGTGAGCTCGGCCACGCTGTCAGGGGGGGTCGAGCGCATCTTGCGTGACCGTCTCCCCTGGGTGACCGAGGTCATCGGGGGCCTCGACGAGTCCCTGAGCTTCGACGAGAGCGCCGCGCTCGGCGCCGGCGGTTACGTCCCCGGCCTCTGACCGGGCGCCTTGCAGGGGCATCCCCCATCGTGGTGAACCGACGACCGATTGATTAGTTAGCTCAACTAAATATAATGGGAGCATGCCTGCCAAGACGGTCCCGCTGACGCACGAAGAGGTCGCCGGCCGTTTGCGCAGTGCCGTCAACCGCCTCCAGCGGCGTCTGCGCCAGGAGTCGCTCGGAGGTCTGTCGCCCGCCCAGGCGTCGGCCCTCGGGTCGGTGAACCGGCAGGGGAGCCCCACACTGGGGGAGCTGGCCGCCATCGAGCAGGTCCAGCCCCCGACCATGACGAGGATCGTCGCCAGCCTGGCCGAGGCCGGAATGGTGACCCGTGTCGTCGACGCCACCGACCGTCGGAGCGCCCGGGTTCGCATCACGCCGGCCGGGCTGCGCGCGCTGGAGCGGATGCGGACGCGCAAGAACGCCTTCTTGCTGCGGCGGCTCTCCGAGCTGGGTCCCGAAGAGCAACAGCACGCAGCCGAGCTGGTCGGCCTGCTCGAGCACCTCTTGGAAGAGCGGTGAGGCGCCGCGTGCGAGAGGCCGGGCGCCGAACGTTCCGCGCCATCTCGGTCCGCAACTATCGCCTCTACTTCACCGGGCAGGTGATCTCGGTGTCCGGCACCTGGATGCAGACGGTGTCGCAGGCCTACCTCATCCTCTTCCCGCTGCACGGCACCGGTGTCGACGTCGCCATCGCCACCAGTCTGCAGTTCCTGCCCTTGTTGCTGCTCGGGCCGTTCGGGGGCCTGATCGCCGACCGGCTCGACAAGCGCAAGGTCCTCTACGCCACCCAGGGGACGGCCGGGATCCTCGCGCTGATCCTGGGCGTGCTGGTCGTGAGCCACTCGGTGAGCCTGTGGGAGGTGTACGCGCTGGCGGGGGGACTCGGCTTCGTCAACCTGTTCGACAACCCGGCGCGCCAGACCTTCGTCTCGGAGATGGTCGGCCTGGACCTGTTGCCGAACGCGGTGAGCCTCAACAGCGTGCTGATGAACTCGGCCCGGGTCATCGGGCCGGCGATCGGCGGTGTCCTCATCATCACGGTCGGCGTCGCCACCTGCTTCTTCCTCAATGCTGCGTCGTACGCCGCCGTGATCGTGGCGCTCGCAATGATGCGGGCGGCGGAGCTCTACCGGCGCCCCGGGGTGGCGCGGGCGAAGGGGCAGGTCCGAGAGGGCTTCCGCTACGTATGGAGCACGCCCGACCTCAAGATGCCCCTGCTCGCCATGGCTGTCGTCGGCGTCTTCGCGTTCAACTTCACCGTGACGCTACCCCTGCTGGCCAAGTTCACCTTCCACGGCGGCGGCGGCCTCTACAGCTGGTTCATGGTGGCCATGGGCGCCGGAGCGGTGGCGGGCGGGCTGTTCACGGCATTCCGCAGCCGACCCTCGACGCGGATGCTCGCCTACATCGGCCTCGTCTTCGGCGCCGCCATCCTGGCCGTCGCGCTCGCACCCTCCAAGACCTGGGCCATCGCCCTGCTGGTTCCCATGGGGGCGGCCAGCATCTGCTTCGTCGCCACCAACAACGCCACCTTGCAGCTGCGGGCCGACCCGAGCATGCGGGGCCGGGTGATGTCGCTCAACGCCATCGCGTTCTTGGGCAGCACGCCCATCGGGGCGCCCTTGCTCGGGTACCTCAGCGACGTGACCAGCCCGCGCGTGGCCCTGGCGGTCGGCGGCGTGGCCACCCTCCTGGCCATGATCCCGTTGTTCGTGCTCGCGGCCCAGCAGCGTCGGCGCGGCTCGGAGGGTCTGGTGATGGGGCCCGCCGACACGGAGGGCCTGGTGACGGCGCCCACCGAGGCGTGGCCCGCCAACGTCGTCCCGCTGGTTGCCGGGCAGCCGGGGAACACCGACGGCGTCGCCGGCGCCGAGCGCGGCGAACGGCGCACCAGCTGAGCTGTCAGCCCGGGTGGCGCAGCTCCTGTGCCACCGGGGTCAGGACGGCCGCGAACTCGCCGACCAACGAGACGAGGAGGTCGTCGACCGAGATGATCCCCGCCAGCTCCTCGTCCTCGAGCACCGGGAGCCGGCGCGCCGTCGCGGACCTGAACACCTTGAACGCCTGGAAGACGTCGACGGAGCCCTGAATGGTGACCGGGTCTGCCGTCATGACCGATCCCACGGTTGCCGCGGGAGGCCTTCCCTCCCCGGTCCCGCGCACGGTGATGTCGCGGTCGGTGACGATCCCCACCAGGCGGTCCCCGTCGACGACCAGGAGCGATCCGACCCCGTGGCTGCCCATCAGCCGCCCGGCCTCCTCGAGCGTGCAGCCGGGCGGGACCGTCACCGGCGCACTCCTGAGGCACTCTCTCACCAGCATCTGCGCCCTCCCCGTTCGAGTCCGTCGGCCCGTCGCCGCATGACCCGCATCATCTCGTCCGGCCGGGGCCCACGCTAGGGGAAAAGGTCATCGCCCCCTCACCCTGCGGGTTCGAGAAGCCCCTTCTCCCGCGCCACGGCCAGCAGCTCCAGCTGGTTGTGGACCCCGAGCTTGCGGTACAGGTTCTTCACGTAGCCGCGCGCAGTGTTCAGCGTGATCCCCAAGCGGACCGATCCCGTCTGGAGGTCGACGCCGCTGACCAGCAGGCCGAGGATGTCCTGCTCGCGGCGCGTCAGCAGGGCGACGGACGGGCCAGCTCGGCCGGCCAGGGCCGGCGCGCACAGCACCCCGAGCGTCTTGCGGTCCACGGTGAAGCAGTGGTCGGTGAGTGAGGCGATCGTCTCGACGACCACGCTCAGGCTCACGGCCTTCGACAGCAGGGCGGACGCACCGGCGTCGGCCGCCGCCTGGACGAGCGAGGCCGTCGGGGCCTGGCCCGTCAGGACCAGGACACGGGTCCCCGGGTGGCGCTCGCGCAACGACCGGGTGGCGGCGATCCCGTCGGTCCCGTTGAGCACCAGGTCCATGACGATCACGTCCGGTCGGGTCTCGGCAGCGAGCCGTTGCGCCTCGTCCGCATCGGGGGCGGTGGCGACACACGACATCTCGCCCGCGGCGTCCATCGCCAGTGCCAACGCCTCCGCGAAGACGGGGTGGTCGTCCACCACCATGACCCGCAGCGTCCCATCCGGCCTCATGCGGCCAGGACCTCGGATCCCGGCGACGCCACGCGCCGACCCGTCGAGCATCTTCTCGGACGCATGGTATGGGAGACTATTCCCCCAGCCAGGGAGGACAACCCCGGGTTGGGCAGTTGGCTCCCCCGGGGAAAGGGGAGAGAGAGGATCGCGGTGTCTGCTGAGACCGTCGCGGAGGATCCCGACGGTCGGTACGCGCCCGACGGCGGATTCGACATCATCGTGATCGCCGCCTCGGCCGGCGGCCTCGCCGCCCTGAGCCGGGTCCTGGGCGACCTGCCCGCCGACCTCCCGGTCCCGGTGGTCATCGTGCAGCATCTCGACCCCCGCCACCGCTCGCTGATGGCGGACATCCTGCGCCGCCGCACGCCGCTCCAGGTCGAGGAGGCTGCCGAGGGCGTCAAGCTCCGGCCGGCGACGGCCTATGTGGCGCCACCCGACGTGCACCTGCTCGTGACCTCCTCCGGCCGCGTGAACCTGTCGCACTCGGAGCTGGTGCACTTCGTCCGCCCCTCCGCCGACCTGCTCTTCGAGTCGTCGGCGGGGGCCTACCCGGAGCGTACGATCGGGGTCGTGCTGACCGGTACCGGCAGCGACGCCAACATGGGGGTGCAGGCCATCGCCCAGACCGGCGGCACGGTCATCGCCCAGGACCCGGCCACGGCCGAGTTCGCCGGCATGCCCCAGGCCGCGGTCGACACCGGGGCCGTCGACTTCGTCCTCGGCCTCGAAGAGGTCGGCCCCGCCCTCGTTGCTCTCGTCATGGGCGAGCACCAGGAGTGAGCGCGCGGAGCGGCGGCGAAGCGCGCGCCGAGCGCGTGTCCGGTGCGGGCAACCCGGAGGGTCCCGACGGGGCGGACGAGGACCTCGAAAAGCTGCTGCACTTCGTCCGGGACGCCCGTGGGTTCGACTTCACGGGGTACAAGCGCTCCACCATCGAGCGCCGCGTGCGGCGGCGCATGCAGGACGTCGGGCTCGAGTCGATCGGCTCGTACCACGACCTGCTCGAGGCCGACGTCGACGAGTTCACCGCCTTGTTCGACACGCTCCTGATCAACTTGACCGCGTTCTTCCGCGACCCGGCCGCCTGGGCGTTCCTGGAGGCCGACGTGCTCCCCGAGGTCATCTCGCGTCGGGGGTCGGACCAGCCCGTCCGCATCTGGAGCGCCGGGTGTGCCACCGGCGAGGAGCCCTACTCGCTGGCCATGGCCGTGGCCAACCTCTTGGGTGTTCCCGAGACGGCGCGGCGGGTGAAGATCTACGCCACGGACATCGATCTCGACGCGCTGGTGACGGCTCGCGCCGCCGTCTACCCGGACAAGGCGCTCGACGACGTCCCCGAGCGCTACCGGGAGCTGTACTTCCAACCCGACATCCACGACAAGGGCCACGCGATCATCCCCACCCTGCGGCGTTGCGTGGTCTTCGGTCGTCACGACCTCACCCGTGACCCGCCCATCTCCCGCGTCGATCTCGTCGCCTGCCGCAACACCCTGATGTACCTGAACGCCGAGACCAAGGCCTACGTCCTCCCGCGCCTGCACTACGCGCTGCGCGAAGGCGGTTACCTCTTCCTCGGGCGAGCCGAGATGGTCCTGGGCGGTGGGACCGGGCGCTTCACCCCGGTGAGCCTCAAGCACCGGATCTTCGTCGCCACCCCGCACCATCTGCCGGCGACCCCCTCCTCGTCCGACTTCGCGGAGCGGCGCCCGTTCGACCTCGCGGCGCCGGTGCCCGAGCCGCTCGACGCCGGCCAGGCCCCGCTGCTCTCCCCAGCCGACTACCGGCCGGGGCCCGTGGCCGAGTTGCTCGTCGACGTCGACCTCGTCGTGACGGGGGCCAACGATGCGGCGCGTGACCTCCTGGCCCTCGACGCCCACGACGTCGGTCGCCCGTTGCGCGAGCTCCCGGTCGCTTTGCGCCCGCTCGATCTCGTCACCCCGGCCCACCAGGCGATCGCGGACGGCTCGTCGCGCGACCTGGGGACCGCCCGTTACGACACGTCCGACGGCCAGGGCCTGATCATCGAGGTCCGGATTCTGCCGACTCTCGACGAGCAGCAGCAGGTGGCCGGCGCCGGCATCATCTTCGACGACGTCCGCGCCGCGGCGCGGCTGCGTGAGAGCTACCGCCAGCTCCACGAGGAGCTCGAGACCGCGTACGAGGAGCTGCAGTCCACCAACGAGGAGCTGGTCACCAGCAACGAGGAGCTCCAATCGAGCTACGAGGAGCTCGAGACCAGCAACGAGGAGCTGCAGTCGACCAACGAGGAGCTGGAGACGACCAACGAGGAGCTGCGGTCGTCGAACGACGAGCTGGAGTCGACCAACATCGACCTGAAGGCGACGACCGAGGCGGTCGAGCTGCTCAACGCGTCACTGGTCGAGGCCAACCGCGACCTCGTGCGCTACGGAGGCCTCCACCGTCTGGTCATGGACCACTTCCCCGTCGCCATCGTCGTGCTGAACTCGCACCTGCTGGTCGAGGAGTGGAACAGCGCGGCGGCGAGCATGTGGGGGTTGGAGCAGGGCGAGGTCCGGGGCGAGCCCTTCTTCGGGCTGGTCCTCGGGCTTCCCCTCGAGCCCCTCCAGGCACCGGTGCGCGCCTGCCGCGCCCCGGGTGCGCAGCCGGCAATGCTCGAGCTTCCGGCCGTCGACCCCTCGGGTGGCGGGTTCACCTGCCGCGTCACGGTGGTGCCGATCGGCGAGGGGCCGGAC
This sequence comes from uncultured Acidimicrobiaceae bacterium, assembly GCA_963789235.1. Classification (GTDB taxonomy): domain Bacteria; phylum Actinomycetota; class Acidimicrobiia; order Acidimicrobiales; family RAAP-2; genus Bog-473. Next base: position 33,249 of record CAWBJX010000006.1, read on the forward strand.
TTCTCGGCCATGGTCATGATGCAAACCGTGGAGCGCGACCTCCCGTGACGGTCCAGGGGGATCGGGTCCCCGTCACCCAGGTCGAGGGCCGGGTCGATGCCCTCAGCCGGCGCTTCACGGAGCTGTCCGAGCGGGTGCTCGCCGCAGCCGACGGATCACCCGGGGCCGCCCTGACCGACGTCCTGCACGAGTTCGCCGCCGCCCTGCTCGAGCTCGAGATCGGCGCGGAGGAGGTCCGCGCGCAGGACGAGTCGCTGGCCCTGGCCCAGGAGCAACTCGATGCCGAGGTGACCCGCTACCACGAGCTGTTCGACCTCGCGCCGGACGGGTACCTCGTCACGGACACCAACGGGATCATCGTCGAATCGAATCGCGCGGCCAGCCAGCTGCTGGGATGCCCGGCCCGCGTCCTGTACCACAAGCCCGCCATCGTCTTCGTCGACGACGCGGCACGGCGGACGGTCCTGCACCGGCTCCACGATGCGGTGCACGGCAGCACCAACCGGGTCATCAGCTTCGAGGCGGGCTTCGCACCGCCCAACGGGAGGTCGTTCCCGGCATCGGTCCATCTCACGGCCGGTCGGTCGGGCCATACCGGCGCGGTCAGCGTGCGATGGCTCATCCGCGACGAGGGCCCCGCGTCACCGCGGAGCAGGCGCTGGCCGAGAGCGAGGCCCGGTACCGGCTCCTGGCGGACACCTCGTCGGACGTGGTCGTCACCACCGACGGCACCGGTCGCATCGACTATGCCTCCCCGTCCACCCTCGGCGTGCTCGCCTGCACCCCCGAGGAGCTCGTGGGCCGGACCCTCGCCGGCCTCGTCCACCCCGAGGATCGGACCGCGGTGGAGCGCTGCAGGACGCGGTGCTCAGGGAAGGTCGGTCCGCCGCCGTGGTCTGCCGCGTGCGCCGTGGCGACGGCCGTTACCTTCCCGTGGAGATCGCCGTGGTGCCGCTCGCCCGGCCCGGGCACAGATCTCCGGGACTACGAGCCGCGTTGCGCGACGTCCGCGAGCGCGAGGGCTCGCGCCAGGCCATGCGCGACGCACTCGCCCTCGAGCGCCACGCCGCGGCGACCCTGCGCGAGGCGGACGCCACCAAGAACGCCCTGCTGCTCGCGGCGTCGCACGACCTCTCGACGCCGGTCGCCGCCGTCGCCGCCCTGGCGGAGATCCTGCACCGGCACCCCGATCTCCCCGCCGGGGAGGTCGCGCACATCGCCGAGGGGCTCGTGTCGACCAGCTCGGAGCTGCGCGGCATCCTCTCCAACCTGCTCGACGCCGAGCGGATCATGGGCGGGTACGCGGTGGTGCGGCGCACGCCCGTCGACCTCACGGCGCTCATCACGGCGCGGGCCCGTGACCTGGCGTGGGGAGGAGAGCTCCTCACCCTGCCGACCAGCGCGGTCACGCCCGAGCTCGATGTCGGCCTCACGGCGCGCATCGTCGACAACCTGCTGCAGAACGCTTCCCGCCACACACCCCCCGGCACCGCGGTGCAGGTGGAGATCTCCGAGGACGGCGACGACCTCGTGGTGACGGTGTCCGATCAGGGGCCGGGCGTGCCCGACGACGCCAAGGAGGCGATCTTCCGGGCCTTCGAGCGCCACGCCAGCCGCCGGTCGGGCGACGGCCTCGGGCTCGGCCTGTTCATCGTGCGACGGTTCGCGGAGCTCCAGGGCGGCCGAGCCTGGGTCGAGGACGCGCCGGGCGGCGGCGCAGCCTTCAAGGTGGCGTTCCCCCGCAGCTCGCAGGACGCGGAAGGCCCTTGAGGCTCGCCGGGGCCCCGGGCGCCGGACACGGTCAGGCGGGCTTCGGCTCCTTGGGCAGCCCGAGGGCGCGCTCGCCGACGATGTTGCGCTGGATCTCGGCCGTGCCGCCCCAGATGGTCTCCGAGCGCGAGAAGAAGAACGAGCGCCTGGAGCTCGTGCGACCGGGTAGTCGGCTCGGCCGCGGCGCAGCGGCCCGGCAGGACCCTCGACCGCGCCGTCGTCGCCGGTGCAGGATCTGGCCCTCCATGCCGAGGATGTCGATGGCCAGCTGCATCGTCTCGCGGTGCGCCTCGGACCAGAACATCTTGTTGCACGCCCCGAGCGCGCGCGCGTGGTGCGTGCCGTTGAGCGCGTCGGTCAGCGTGCGGTAGCCGTTGATCTCCATGATCTTGATCTTCGACCAGGACGCGCGCCAGGCGCGTCGCGCACGCAGCGGGTCGTCGGTCGCCTGCCCCGCGCGCTGCGCCTCGGCGACGATGCCGTCCCACTCCTTCAGGAACCGGCGGTAGCCCGGTGGTCGCCGACGAGCCGCGCTCGAAGCCGAGCGTCGTCATGGCGACCTTCCAGCCGTTGTTCACGCCGCCGACGACGTTGTCCTTCGGGCAGCGCGCGTTGGTGAAGAAGACCTCGTTGAACTCGGCCGAGCCGTCGACCTGGGTGATGGGCCGCACCTCGACGCCGGGCTGGCTGCATCGGCACGAGCAGGTAGCTGATGCCGCGCGTGCTTGGGGGCGTCGGGGTCGGTGCGGGCGAGCAGGAAGATGTAGTCGGCGTGCTGGGCCTGGGTCGTCCAGACCTTCTGGCCGTTGATGACCCACTCGTCGCCGTCGAGCACGGCCGTGGTCTTGAGGCTCGCGAGGTCCGAGCCGGAGTCGGGCTCGGAGAATCCCTGGCACCAGGAGATCGTCCCGCTTGCAGGATGCCCGGGATGAACTGCTGCTTCTGCTCCTCGGTGCCCCACTGCAGGATGCGTCGGGCCGACCAGGGTGTCGCCGAAGAAGTCGGCCCGCAGCGGGGCGTCGGCCCGGGCGAACTCCTCGTTGAGCACCACCTGCTGGATCAGGCCGAGGCCCTTGCCGCCGTACTCGATGGGCCAGCTGGCGCAGATCCAGCCGCCCGCGAAGAGCTTGGCGGTCCACGTCCTCGTTGAAGGCCTTGCGCTCCTCGGGCGTCATGGAGAAGCCCGGCTCGAACCAGCCCGTCGGGCAGGTTCTCCTTCGAGCCAGTGGGCGATGTCGCCCCGGAACTCCTCGGCTTCGGGCGGGTAGGTCAGGTCCACGCCCTCACCGTACCCGCCACCGCCCGCGGGCATCCGACCAGGGTCGGACGTGGTTCGGTCAGGTGCGTTCCGGGCCGACGCGGACCGCGGATCGCGACGACGATCAGGAACAGGACCATGCCACCGAACAGCCAGATGAGGTTTGTGTATCCCATCGCGCTACTCCTTCTCCTCTGAGCAGAGGTCGTTCTGCCCGTGATCGAAGTTATCCACTGAGCGGCGCCGATGCTCGGCCCGCCGGGCGCCGGCGGAAGGGCCGTGTCCGCGGGCCCGCCCTGCCTGGGGATCCCACCGTTTGCGCCGGGCCAGGGCGTTCGGGGAGGCTATGCGGCCATGGTGGGTCGAGTCGGGACATCCTTTGCCTAAAACGCCTCGCCAGAAGTGGATCGAGACCAGGGAGTCCTGGGAACGTTCTCGCCACGTCGAAGTGCCCGCCCCGGCTCCCGCCGCACCACCCCGTCCCGGGGGCCTGCGCGTGGCCTTCCTCATCTACCGTGGCAATCCCCGTTGCGGAGGCCAGGGCGTCTACACGCGCCATCTGACCCGCGAGCTCGTGGCGCTGGGCCACTCCGTCGAGGTGTTGGCGGGGCCGCCGTGGCCCGAGCTCGACGAGGGCGTCGGGTTCACGCCCGTGCCGGGGCTCGACCTCTACCGCGACCCCGACCCGTTCCGCGTCCCGCACCCCCGCGAGTTCACCTCGCGCGAGGACTGGCTGGAGTTCGGCATCATGTGCACGGCCGGCTTCGGCGAGCCGCTCGCGTTCTCGCTGCGGGCCCGCCGGCTGCTGGCCGGGCGCCGCGACGAGTTCGACGTCGTGCACGACAACCAGTGCCTCGGCACCGGCATGCTCGGCATGGTCGACGGACGGATGGCCGCTGCTCACCACCCTGCACCACCCCATCACGGTGGACCGCCTGCTCGCGCTCGTCCCACACGACGAACCCGTGGCAGCGCTTCACCACCCGCCGCTGGTTCGGCTTCCTCGGCATGCAGGTGCGGGTGGCGCGGGCCCTCCCCGCGGTGGTCACCGTGTCGCAGAACTCCCGCACGGACATCGCGGCGCAGATGGGCGTCGCCCCCGAGCGGATGACGGTGGTCCCCGTCGGGGTCGACCACACCGTCTTCCGCCCGCTCGAGGGGGTGACGCCGGTGCCGGGGCGGATCATGGTCACCTCGAGCAGCGACGTGCCCATGAAGGGGCTGGTCCCGCTCCTCGAGGCGGTGGCCAAGCTCCGCACCGAGCGCGAGGTCGAGCTGATCGTGATCGGCCGGCCCCACGAGGGCGGGCGCGTCGACCGCGCCATCGACCGCCTCGGGCTGTCCGACGTCGTGCACTGCGTCAGCGGCATCAGCGACGACGAGCTGGCCCGCCTCTACGGCGAGGCCCAGGTGGCGGTCGTCCCGTCGCTCTACGAGGGCTTCTCGCTGCCCGCCATCGAGGCCATGTCCTGCGGCGTGGCGGTGGTGGCCACGACCGGCGGCGCGCTGCCCGAGGTCGTGGGCACCGACGGCGAGACCGGGTTGCTCGTGCAGCCCGACGACCCGGGGGCGTTGGCGGGCGCGATCGGGCGCCTGCTCGACGACCCCGAGCTTGCGGACCCGGCTCGGTGCCGCGGGGCGCCGGCGGGTCGTGAGCACGTTCACCTGGCAGGTCACGGCGGCCCAGACGGCCGCCTGTTACCAGGCCCTCCTGGCGGGGCGGCCGCTGCCCGGTGCGCCGTCGGCTCCCTCGGGGAAGGCGGACACGGCCGCGCGGGGAGCAGCCTGATGCTGACCGTCGACTACGAGCGGCTCGGCGTCGGCCGAGGGGACCTGGTGCTCGACCTCGGGTGCGGGTTCGGACGGCACGCCTTCGAGGCGGCCCGCCGGGGGGCATCGGTGGTGGCGCTCGACGCCGGGGCCGACGAGGTGGCCCAGGTGCGGGGCACCTTCGGTGCCATGGTGGAGGCCGGCGAGCTGGCCCCCGGGCACCCGGCGACCGCGGTCCAGGGCGACGCGTTGGCGCTGCCGTTCGCCGACGCGACGTTCGACCGGGTGATCGCCTCCGAGGTGCTCGAGCACATCCCCGACGACACGGCCGCCATGCGCGAGCTGGCCCGGGTGCTGCGCCCGGGTGGCGCCATGGCGGTGACCGTGCCGCGTTGCGTTCCCGAGGCCGTCAACTGGGCGCTCTCGGACGAGTATCACGACATCCCGGGCGGCCACGTCCGCATCTACCGCCGCTCCACGCTGGAACGGCGCCTGAGCTCGGCCGGCCTCGAGCCGGCCGGCCACCACCACGCGCACGGGCTGCACACGCCCTACTGGTGGCTGCGCTGCCTCGTCGGCCCGTCGAACGACACCCATCCCGCCGTCGACGCCTACCACAAGGTGCTGGTCTGGGACATCGTCAAAGGCCCGTTGGTGACGCGGACGGCCGACCGGGTGCTCAGCCCACTGATCGGCAAGAGCCTGGTGCTCTACCTGACCAAGCCGGACGCCGGTGCCGCCCGGCACGCCGACCGGCCCAACGTCCCGCGCGGCGTGCCCGGCCGCCGCGGACCAACCACGCCGACCCAGGGAGCTGCTGCATGACGACCGAGGAGATCCGCTCGACCGAGGTGGCGCTGCCCGAAGTGCCCGGCATCCTCACGGGCTCGGACATACTGGCCACGGGCCACGCCATTGCGAAGGTGCAGCGCCACGACGGGATGATCCCGTGGTTCGACGGCGGCCACTGCGACCCCTGGAACCACGTCGAGGGGGCCATGGCCCTGACCGTGTGCGGCCTGGTGGACGAGGCGGTGGCGGCCTACCGGTGGCTGGCCCGCCGCCAGCTCTCCGACGGCAGCTGGTTCAACTACTACCAGGGTGACACGGTCAAGGACCCCCGGCTCGACACCAACGTGTGCGCCTACCTGGCCGCCGGCGCCTGGCACCACCACCTGATCACCGGCGACGTCGAGTTCCTGGGCGAGCTCTGGCCGGCGATCGAGGCGGGGATCGACTTCATCCTGCGCTGGCAGCAGCCCGACGGCTCCGTGCTGTGGTCGCTCGACTCGGCCGGGCGGGCCGAGGGGTACGCGCTGCTGACCGGCTCGTCGTCCATCTACCACTCCCTGCGCTGCGCGGTGGCAGTGGCGGAGTGCCTGGCCAAGGACCGGCCGGACTGGGAGCTCGCCGCCGGGCGCCTCGGCCATGCCGTGGCGCACCACCCCGGCGCCTTCGCGCCCAAGGTCGAGTTCGCCATGGACTGGTACTACCCCGTGCTGTCGGGGGCGCTCGAGGGCGAGGCGGGCCGCCTCCGCATCGCCACGGGGTGGTCGACCTTCGTCATGGACGGTCTCGGCGTGCGCTGCGTGTCGACCGGCGACTGGGTGACCGCGGCCGAGACGGCCGAATGCGTGCTCACGCTCGACGCGCTCGGCCTGGACCGGCATGCGCTCGACCTCTTCGCGGCCGGGCAGAACCTGCGGCTGGCCGACGGGTCGTACTGGACCGGGATGGTCTATCCCGAGCACGAGACCTTCCCCAAGCACGAACGCACCACCTACACCTTCGCGGCGATGGTGCTCGCGGCGGACGCCTTGTCGAGCACCTCCCCGGCGGCCGGGCTGTTTCGCGGGGAGGGCCTGCCGGCGCCCCTCGACCTGGCCGAACCGCATTGCGGGGACGCCACCGAGGGGTGCACGATGGCCGCTCCGCCGCAGCGCTTCTCCGCGGCCGTCCCGTCACGCCCCGGTCCCGTGCGCGAAGGGCCCGGACACGGTGGGGACATCAGGCGGCCTTGACACCAGGCGGCGCGACGGCGCCGGATCGCGACGGACAAGACGAGCGGGGCCCCCGCCGGGACCCCGAGCAGCTGGTCGATCAGGGTGGCCCCGGTGCCACCCGGCGGAGGACGCGCAGGCTCCCGCAGGCGCCGTCGTCCACGAATTCGCCCGAGTCGAGCGCGGCCCGGTAGAGCTCGTAGGGCGGCCGTCCCCCGTCGGCCGGATCGGGGAACACGTCGTGAATGGCCAGCCATCCGCCGACGGCGACCCGGGGCCCCCAGCCGCGGAAGTCCGCCCAGGCCGGCTCCTCCCCGTGGCCCCCGTCGATGAAGCAGAAGGCGAGCGGCCGGTCCCAGCGTGCCGCGAGCGTCGCCGAGTCGCCCACGACGCCCACCACCGACGCCTCGAGCCCGGCGCCCGCGACGGTGCGCCGCCAGTGCGCCAGCGTGTCGATGCGACCGGCCTCGGGATCGACGAGATCGGGTTCGTGGTAGTCCCACCCGGGCTGGTTCTCCTCGGAGCCCCGGTGGTGGTCGATGGAGAGCAGCACGGCGCCGGTCGCCTCGGCGGCGGCGCCGAGGTACACGGTCGACTTGCCGCACCAGGCACCGATCTCCACGAAGGTGGACGGTGCCGCCCCGGGGACCTCCTCGCGACCCGCTCGCAGGGCGGCGAGGAACAGTGCCTCGCCCTCGTCGTCGGGCATGAAGCCCCGGGTGCGGCGCGCCGCGAGGAGCAGGTCCTTGACGCGCTCGGGCCGGTCGACGCCGTCCAGCGCCGGCGCCATCAGGAGGTCGGTGGGCCGGTCACGAGCAGCGAGTCGCCCAGCCCGGCCCGTTCCCGGGCCGCGAAGGCCACGTTGACGCGCAGCCGCTCGACCGATTGGGCGACCCGACGCGGTCCTGACTCCAGGGGATGTTCGTCGACGAACGCAATGGCGCGCTCGGCGAAGTCGGCGTCGGCGCAGAGCGCGGGGAGCGAGTCGAGGATGCGCGGCGGGGCGTTCTTGGGGAACCGCTCGAGCACGGCGTCCCAACTCTCGGTCAGGCGTTGCCAGACGGCCTGGTTGCCGACCGGGTTGCCCAGCAGTGCGCTGATGACGCTGAACCCGTTCTGGCTGCGGACCTCGGTCATGGCCAGCTCGAACGTGCGCAGGCACAACTCGACGTCGGCGAAGCCGGCCAGCGCCCCGAGCGAGCGCATCTCCTCCTGGGGTGTCGACGCGGTCCGGTAGCGTTCCAAGAGCGCGTCGTAGTCACCGGGCCGCACCAGTTGCGCCACCACGGCGAGGGTCGCGCTCTCGATGTCGGCGGGAATGGGGTCGCCCGAGCCCCCGGCGATGGGCGACGCGTCGAAGCGCCGCGCCGCCTCGGCCCGTACCGCGGCGTCGGCGCCGATGGTGCCGGTCAGGGTGATGGCCAGGGCGCGCAACGACGGGGTGCGTTCGCTCTCGCCGGGAGCGCCGTCGAAGCCGAGGTGGCGGTACGTGGGGCCGATCAGCGCCGCCACGGCCCGCTGCAGCGCGTCGTCGTGCTCGGGCCGCGCGATCCGGTTGCAGAGCACGAGCGCCCCGCCGACTGGGGCCCACGGCGCCGGGTCGGGCTCCAGCCCCAGCCGCGACGCCAGGACCAGGAACTCCCAGAGGGACGTGAGGCCCGCCAGGGTGGTGGCCCAGGTGTCGCCGAGCAGATTGGCCCGCTCGAGCGGAGCGAGCTCGGAGAGGTGCTCGGCGAGCGCCAGCCGGCTCTCGGCCTCGTAGCCCACCCGGAACATGCCCCAGCCACCCGCGTTGACCACCGCCAGCCCGCGTCCGGCCTCTCCGATCCGCTCGGGCTCGGGGCCGAGGACCAGGCGCCGGACGGGCGCGCCGGGTTGGTCCCCGGTGGGGAGCGCCCGCACCGCGACCGGCACGCGCCACTCCGCCCCGATGGAGGACGTCACGCCCGGGGGGACCGGACCGAGGGCGAAGGGCTGTTGGCCCAGGGTGTCGCCGTGCAGGGAGACGAGCGGGTGGCCTCCCTGGAGGATGAAGGTGTCCATGACGTCGCGCACCGGCGCGCCGCTGGCGTCTTCGAGCGCGTCCCACAGGTCGGAGGTGACCGTGTTGCCGTACGCGTGCTCCTTGAGGTACGCGCGGACGCCGTCGCGGAACACGTCGGACCCGATGTGCTGCTCGAGCATGCGCAGGACCCCGCAGCCCTTCTCGTAGGTCAGAAGGTCGAACATGCCCTCCGCCTCCTTGGGCGGGCCCACGGGGTACTCGATCGGACGCGTCGAGTGCACGCTGTCGACCGCCAGCGCGGCCTCGCGTGAGGGGGCGAAGCCGACCCAGCGGTCCCACGAGGGCCTGAAGGCGTCGACGCAGAGCGTCTCCATGAAGGTGGCGAACGCCTCGTTGAGCCAGATGCCCTCCCACCAGCTCATCGTGACGAGATCGCCGAACCACATGTGCGCCAGCTCGTGCGCGATCACGTCGGCCACCCGTTCGAGCTCGGTGCGGGCCGCCTTGGCCGTGTCGACGAGGAGCGCCGTGTCGCGGAAGGTGATGCAGCCCAGGTTCTCCATGGCGCCGGCGGCGAAGTCCGGGATGGCGACCAGGTCCAACTTCTCGCCCGGGTAGGGGATGTTGAAGTAGTCGGCGAAGAACCGCAGCGCGAACGCGCCGACGTCGAGGGCGAACGAGGCCAGGGGCTTCTTCCCGGGCGTGCAGACCACCCGGAGTGGCACCCCGTCGACGTCGACCGTTTCGGTCGCCTCGAGCCGGCCGACGACGAAGGCCACGAGGTAGGTCGACATCTTCATGGTCGGCGAGAAGCGGATGCGCCGCTTCGTCCCGACCTGGTCGGTTGCCACCACGGGCGAGTTCGAGATGGCGTCGACCTCGGGATCGACGATCAGCGTGATCTCGAAGACGGCCTTGCGGTCGGGCTCGTCGAGGCAGGGGAAGCACCGACGGGCGTCCACGGACTCGAACTGGGTCGTCGCGATGGTCTGCGTCTCCCCGTCGAGCCCGATGTAGGTGGAGCGGTAGAACCCGCGCAGCTTGTCGTTGAGCGTGCCGGTGAAGCGGCAGCTGATGGTGGCCGGCCCCGGGGGCAGCGGGGCCGACGGCCGGAAGATCACCTGCTCGAGGTCGTCGTCGAAGGTCACGGTGCAGCGGACCGTCCCGTCGTCGGCCGTCCGGACCTCGGCGTCGCTCACGGCGAGCTCGGCCGCGTTCAGGACGATCTCGTCGACGGCCGTCTCGACCTGCACGTCGATCGAGACGGTGCCCGAGAAGGTGGCGGACGCCACGTCGGGCTCGATCTCGATGTGATACGTCTCGGGTTCGATCGTCCGGGGCAGGCGGAACGCCTCCGAACCTGGCGCGGGGGCAGACCTGGGAGCGGGCGGCATCCGGTGAAGGCTACCCCGCGTGACTGCGGGTAGTTTCTCGCTCCGTGCCTGCCGAGGAAGCCGTCGCCGCCACCGCCGCCGTGTCACCCCCCGTGTCGGACGAGGGCGCCGGCCACGATCTCGACGTGGTCGCCATCGGGTCTCCCTTGCTCGACGTGATCGAAATGGCCACCGACGAGCAGCTGGTCCAGGTCGGCCTGGAGAAGGGGTCGATGACGCTGATCGACCTGGCCACCGCCAATGCGGTGCAGGAGTTCATGGGGACCCCCCGCTACGTTTCGGGCGGATCCGTGGCCAACACGACCGCCGGCATCGCCGAGCTGGGCGGCAGCGCGGGTTTCGTCGGAGCCGTGGCCGACGACGAGATCGGCCGCACCTACAGCGAGGACCTGCGGGCCGCCGGGGTCGAGTTCGAGCCTCATTACAGCGAGTCGGCCGCCGGCGACGGGTTGGGCACCGGCCGCTGTGTCGTCCTCATCACCGAGGACGCCGACCGCACCATGGGGACCTACCTGGGGGCGGCATCCACGCTGTCACCCGAGGGTGTCCCCACGTCCTTCGTCGCCCGGGCGTCCGTCGTGCTGCTCGAGGGCTACCTCTGGGACGTGCCGGCGGCCAAGGAGGCGATGCGCCACGCCGCGGCGACCGCCCACGCCGCGGAGGGGTCGGTCGCGCTCTCCTTGTCGGACCCGTTCTGCGTGGGCCGCCACCAGCGCGAATTCCTCGACCTGCTCGTCGACGACGTCGACATCCTGCTCGGCAACGAAGAGGAGATCACCATGCTCTTCGGCGCCTCCTCCTCCCGGGCGGCTGTCGCGGCCGCCGAGGAGACCGGCCTGCTCGTCGTGATGACCCGCGGCGCGCTCGGCGCCACCGTTCTGACCGCGCACGGCCCCGAGGAGGTCCCGGCGGCCGCCGTGGAGCGCGTGGTCGACACGACCGGTGCCGGCGACCTCTTCGCGGCGGGCTTCCTCTTCGGCCTGACCCACGGGAGGGGCCCGGTGGAGAGCACCCGGCTCGGCGGACTCTGCGCCGCCGAGGTGATCTCGCACACGGGGGCGCGGCCCGAGGCCGACCTCAAGGCGCTGGCAGCCGGCGCCGGTCTCCTGGCCGGATAGCCCGCCGCACCCCGTGAGCCTCTCCATCGGCATCGTCGGCCTCCCCAACGTCGGCAAGTCCACGCTCTTCAACGCCCTGACCAACAACGAGGTGCTGGCGGCCAACTACCCCTTCGCCACGATCGAGCCCAACGTGGGCGTCGTGGCCGTGCCCGACCCCCGGCTGGCACGGTTGGCCGGTCTCTACGGCGGCGCGCCCGTGGTGCCGGCGACGGTGACCTTCGTGGACATCGCGGGCCTGGTGCGCGGGGCGTCCAAGGGGGAGGGGCTCGGCAACCAGTTCCTGGCGGCCATCCGCGAGACCGACGCCATCTGCCAGGTGGTGCGGGCCTTCCACGAAGAGGACGTCGTCCACGTCGACGCCCGGGTCGACCCCGCGGGCGACATCGAGACGGTGAACACCGAGCTGATCCTGGCCGACCTCCAGACCGTGGAGCACCGTCTCCCCCGGCTGCTCAAGGAGGCCCGCGCCACGCCGGCCCTCAAGCCCACCGCCGACGCCGTCGCCACGGCGCAGCGCATCCTCGACGACGGACGCACGATCTCGAGCGCGGCGGCGTCCGGCGAGGTCGACCCGACGCTGGTGCGCGACCTGCACCTGTTGACGGCGAAGCCCATCATCTACGTCTTCAACGTCGACGAGGGGGCCCTGGGCGACGCCGGGCTGGCGGCCGGTCTCGCCGAGGCCGTCCGCCCGGCCCCTGCGGTCGTCCTGAGCGCCCAGATCGAGGCCGAGCTGGCCGGTCTCGACCCCGACGACGCCCGGGAGCTGCTGCGCGGCTACGGGCAGGAGGAGTCGGGGCTGGAGCAGTTGGTCCACGTCGGGTTCGCCACGCTCGGCCTGCAGACGTTCTTGACGGCCGGCCCCAAAGAGGCACGAGCGTGGACCATCCACGCGGGCGACACCGCACCGAAGGCGGCCGGGGTCATCCACACCGACTTCGAGCGCGGGTTCATCAAGGCCGAGGTGATCGGCTTCGACGACTTGATGGAGGCCGGCTCGGTCGCCGCGGCGCGCAACGCCGGCAAGGCCCGCATGGAGGGCAAGGACTACGTCATGCGCGACGGGGACGTGGTGGAGTTCCGCTTCAACACCTGAGCAGCCCGAACGCTCTCGGCTCAGCCGTTCGCGTTGCCGTTCATGTTCGGGCTGTTGACGCTGAAGCCCGTCGTGATCTGGTGGCCGCTGGCACCGACGACGTACCAGAGCCCCCCGTCCTGGTTGAAGCCCTGACCGGTGACCATGCCCGGGGTGACGTCCAAGTTGTACGTGTAGAGCGGGTGCCCGCCGTAGGAGAGCTGGATCGACCCGCCGGGACGCCGGACCGTGCCGACCAACGAGGGGTCGACGCCCTTGCCCACCCGGACGGGACCTTGCTCGATGAGCGGCGGCCACTGCAGCACGCACGGGTCGCCCACACAGGCGCTGTGGGTCGGTGTGTCGGGGACGAAGTCGTAGAGGGTGTTGCCACCTCCGGTGGCGAGGATCGGCCCGACGGGCGAGTGCTGGAGCGTCAGCGTGAGGGAGGTGTCGGTGGTCGGCGGGGCCGACAGCGTCGTGACGTCCGAGCCGCCGCAGGCGGCGAGCGCGAGGGCGAGCCCGACGCAGACTGCCGGGACGACGAGGGCGGTCCCGCGGAGACCAGACGGCATCACGAGCCCGAGACCCCGACGTTGGTCCCGAGGAGCCAGCTGATGGAGGCGAGGGCGTCGGCCGTGGTCCAGTCGGGCGCCAGGGGGTGCTGCAGGTCGTGCACGCCGCCGTCGTCGAGCAAGGAGGTCAGCTTGGGGCTGAGCTTGCCGTCGAGGTCCGGTGCGGTGGCGTCGACGAAGCGCTCCCGGCCGTGCGGGTCGATGAGGATGTAGCCGTCGGTGTGGTCGACGTCGTAGGTGAGCGGCGCGCCGGTGAACCAGTCGGTCTTCGGCGGTTGTTCCTCGGGGACGATCCGGTACTCGACGCCGAAGGGCTTCCAGAACGCGGCGATGTCGGCCGGCGTGCCCGTCCAGAGGTCCCAGTCGGCCCCGAACTCCTTCTGGTAGGCGGCCAGGCGGGCCACGCTGTCGCGGCCGGGGTCGACGGTGGTCTCGACGAACACGACGCGGTCGGCCAGCCCCGCGGCCCGGAGGTCGCGCTGAAGCGAGATGAAGGCGCCGGTCACGAGGGGGCACTCGTCCTGGCACAGCGACAGGAAGGGGGCGAGCACCACGACCTTGCCCCTCAGCGCGGCCAGAGAGACGGGCCGCCCCTCCTGGTCGACCAGCGGGACGTGCTGGGGCGTGGGCCGGTCGAGCACAAGGCCCTGGCCCGGCGGCGGCGCGGCGGGCGCGGCCGAGCCGCAGGCGGCCAGCAAGGCGCCGAGGACGAGGAGGAGGGCGGTGGCGGGGGCCCGGCGAAGGGTGGTGCCGCTCAGGCGTCGTCCTCCCCGGGGGGCAGGAACGTGAAGGGGAGGTCGGCCAGGGTGATCAGGGTGGAGGCGATCCAGCGGGTGAGGTCGTCGAAGACCGGGGCGATGGTCGAGGGGTCCTCCAGCTGTGCCTCGCTGAAGCGGACCGAGCCCTCGTAGGTGGCCTCGGCGGCCCAGCGCAGGCCTCCGTCGGTGCCCTCGGCGTCGTTGCGCACCTGTTCGATCGTGGTCGCGGTGCGGACCAGGTCCATCGGGTCTCCCAGCGGGCCGGTCACCGGCAGGGCCGCCATCACCTTCTCGGTGTCGGGGGCCTCGGCCATGCGCTGGACGCGCAGGGCGACCTCGATCACGACCTCGGGCAGCTCGTCGGGCGGCTCGCCGATGGACCAGCTCCGGTACGAGGTCTGGCTCCACGTGGGCCAGTCGACGGAGACGTCGGCCCGCACCCGCGGCGGCTGCTCCTCGCCCGGCAGGCTGTAGGAGGTCTCCCAGGAGACGTCGCCGAGGAAGACGTCGACCTGGAAGCGCTCCTCGACGGCCTGGCGCTGGAGCAGCGCCCGGTCGAACGAGGCACGGATGGTGCTGATGACGTCGACGAGCAGATGGTCGAGCACGACGAACGAGGATAGGCCGGCCGCAGCGGGCCCGGCTCCGCCCCGGTGGCGCCCGGTCCCGCGCCGGCCCGGCGACCGGACGGCTGTCCGGTCGGCCCCGCCGGCCACGGCTGTTACCGTCGGCCGCGGTGAGCGAGGCGTCGCGTCGTGGCTGGAGCGCAGGGTGATCGCCTACGCGCACCAGGGCGGGCGCGTGGGAGTCGCCGTCGTCGACCCTCCACGCCATCGCGCACGCCGTCGAGGCGGGCGCGACCGGGATCGAGCTCGACGTGCACGCCACCGCGGACGGCGAGCTGGTGGTGTGCCACGACGCCACGGTCGACCGCACCACGCCGGCGCAGGGCACCATCGCCTCCTTCACGCTGGCGCGAGCTGCGCGCAGCTGGACTTCTCGTACTGGTGGATCCCCGGCGCCGACGTCACGCCGGGCCGGCCGGCGGGCGAGTACCCCTTCCGGGGCCGGGCACCGGCGGACCCGTCGTTCGGCATCGCCACCCTGCGCGAGGTCCTCGAGCGATTCCCCGGCGTGGTGCTGAACCTCGACATCAAGCAGACGGCGCCCGTGGTGGCGCCCTACGAGGAGTCGCTGGCCCGGCTGCTGGCCGAGTTCGGCCGCAGCGACGACGTCATCGTGGCCTCGTTCCTCGACCCGGCGACCGACGCCTTCCGCCGGTTCGCCCCGTCGGTGCCCACGTCGGCCGGCACCATCGCCACGGCCGAGGCCTGGCGGGCGGTGCAGGCCGGCGAGGACCTGCCCGACATCCCCGCCGTGGCCTACCAGGTGCCCGAACGCCAGGGCGACTCGTCGTGGTCGACGAGCGCTTCGTGGAGGCGGCCCACCGGCGCCGGCAAGGCGGTGCACGTGTGGACGGTCAACGACGCCGAGTCGATGGAGCGGCTGCTCGGCCTCGGCGTGGACGGGATCATCTCGGACGTGCCCACGACGCTGTGCGGCGTGCTGGCCGTCGCGGGGGGTCGCCTGGGACGGGTCGTGAGCGCTCGCGGCCCTCCGGTCCGGTCGTCGCGCAGCGGCCTCAGCCGCGGCCGCAGTTCGGCTTCTTGCCGTGGTTGGCCTTCTTCTTCGTCCTGAGCTTGCGCTTGACCGTTCGCTTCGACATGAGGCGGACAGCCTAGACGGTGCGCCGCAGGCCGTCCGGTAGCCTCGCGTGGCATGCGGTCCGGATGGCTGCTGCGGGACGGCGACGTGGTGTGCGCGCTCGAGATGGCCGATTCGCCGGCCGAGCGCGGCGCGCTGCGTGGGCGCACCGGGATGCGAGGGCGCGCTGCACCTCGAGGGCGCCCGCGACCGTGCACACCGGCGGGCATGAAATTCCCCATCGACGTGGCCTTTCTCTCCGTCGACCTGGAGGTGCGTGCGGGTGACCCGGCTCAAGCCGTGGCGCGTGGCCGTGGGCGGGCGCCGGGCCCGCAGCGCCGTGAGGCCGAGGCCGGCTCGCTCGAGCGCTGGGGCGTGCGGGTGGGCGACCAGCTCGAGGTGCGCGAGGTGCCGAACGGTGCCGCGAGCGACGGGCCTTGAGCGAGGAGCGGCGGCGGCCGGCTCGTCCTCGGTGGCCACGCCGATCGGGAACCTGGGCGATCTCTCGCCCCGGGCCCGTGACGTGCTGGCCACGGCCGACCTGATCTGCTGCGAGGACACGCGCCGCACCCGGGCCCTGCTCTCGGCCGTCGGGCATCGACGCCGCGGGGCCGGCGGCGACCGTCTGCTGTCACTGCACGGCCACAACGAGGCGGCGCGGCTCGAACACGTGGCCGCGGCCGTGGCGCCGGCGGCGCGACGGTGGCGGTGGTCAGCGACGCCGGGACGCCCGGCATCTCGGACCCCGGGCGCCTGGCTGGCGGCGCGGCTGGCCGCGGCGGGCGAGACGGTCAGCACGGTGCCCGGCCCCTCGTCGGTCCTGGGCGCGCTGGTGGTCAGCGGGCTCCGACCGACCGCTTCTGCGTCGAGGGCTTCCTGCCCCGCAAGGGCCCCGAGCGCCGCCGCCGCATCGCCGCGCTCATGGCCGACGAGCGCACCACCGTGGTGCTCGAGGCACCCGGGCCGGGTGGCGGCCACGCTGGCCGAGCTGGCCGCGGCCGACCCGCACCGGCCGGTCGCCGTGGTGCGGGAGCTGACCAAGCTCCACGAGGAGGTGTGGCGGGGCCCGCTGGGCGAGGCGGCGGCGGCCTTCGCGGCCCGGCCGGCCCGGGGCGAGGTGGTGCTGGTCGATCGGCGGGCGCCCGGCCGCCGCCCCACCGGACGAGGCCGAGGTCGAGGCGGCCGTGCGCGGTGCTCTGGCGCGACGACCCCGCGGCGGGCCCCGGCAGGTGGCCGAGCGCGTGGCGGCGTCGCTCGGCGTGCCACGACGGCGCGCCTATGAGGCGGCGCTGCGCATCCGGGCGGCCGCCGACGGCGCGATCCGGCCGTCCGGGCTCGCCGAGCGCGCCGGTACGCTACCGGCGGTGCCGCCCTACTACCTGACCACGCCGATCTACTACGTCAACGATGCGCCGCACGTGGGCACGGCCTACACGACGGTGAACGCCGACGCCCTGGCGCGCTGGCACCGCCTGCTGGGTGACGACGTGTGGTTCATGACCGGGCACCGACGAGCACGGGGCCAAGATCGTCGAGGCGGCCGAGGCCAACGGGCATGACCCCGAAGGAGTGGACGGACCGCACATGGCCCGCTTCGTAGAGGCCTGGCGGCGGCTCGACATCTCCTATGACGACTTCATCCGCACCACCGAGCCGCGGCACTACGCCGTCGTGCAGCAGTTCCTCCAGCGGATCTACGACAACGGGTTCATCGAGCTGGCCCCTACTCGGGCCTCTACTGCGTCTCCTGCGAGGACTACTACACCGAGGACCAGCTGGTCGACGGCAACTGCCCCGTGCACGGGCGCCCCGTGGTCGAGATGCAGGAGGACAACTACTTCTTCAAGCTGAGCTCGTTCGAGCAGCGCCTGCTAACAAGACGCAACTGAACCAAGGCCAACAGT
>CAWBJX010000007.1:0-23882 GCA_963789235.1 uncultured Acidimicrobiaceae bacterium
ACACCGGGTCCAGGAGTTGGAAGAGGCCCCGCTCGTAGAGCTGCATCAGGGCGACCGAGACGATGGGCTTGGTCATGGAGTAGATGCGGAAGATGGCGTCGTCGGCCATCGGTTTCTGCCGCTCGCGGTCCATGAGCCCGAGGGAGCGGTGGTAGGCGACGTGCCCGCCCCGCACCACAGTGATCTGGCAGCCGGCGATCTTCCCGGGTCGACATAGGTGGAGCCGAAGTGCTCGGTGATGCGCTCGAGGCGCGCCTCGCTCATCCCGGCTGCGTCAGGTTCGATCTTCACGCCCACCCCTCTCGCTCCTTCGCCGAGTGCTCAGCGTCTGCTCGGCCTTGCTTCTGCTTCTGGTCGCGCAGGTACGCCGCCGTCCCCTCCAAGAAGGCGGCGACGTCCTTCTCCTTGTTGGCGGTGACGCCGTGGAACCACTCGGGCACGAAGACCTGGGCGGCGCCCGACTCGAGACCCGCCAGGATGGCGTCGACGGCCACCGAGACCGGCTCGGCCGCCACCGGCAGGTCGGGCACGTCGTTGTCGGGCAGCGAGAACAGCTCGGTGTCGATCACGCCGGGGTAGACCACCATCACCTTGATGCCGGTGTCCCACAGGTCGACGGCCATCGCCTCGGAGAACGCGGTGAGCGCCGCCTTCGACGCGTCGTAGGCCGCCTCGCCGGGCGCGCTGAGCTTGGCGGCGATCGACGAGATGTTGACGATGGTGCCCGAGCCCACGGGCCAGCATCTGGGGGAGCAGGTCGTAGGTCAGGCGCATCGGCGACAGGTAGTTGATGTGCATGACGGCGGTGATGGTGTCGATGTCGAGCGCCGTGATGTGCCGGCGCTTGGGGATGCCGGCGTTGTTGACGAGGAGGTCGATCCCGCCGAAGGCGTCCAGCACGTCGACGGCCAGCTTGTCCACCGCGTCGGGGTCGGCCAGGTTGGTCACCCACATCCGGCTGTCGGGCGAGTGTTTCATGCAGCGCTCGAGCACCTCGGAGAGCAGCTCGGCCCGGCGGGCGCAGATGCCGACCACGGCACCCCGTTCGGCCAGGGCCTCGGCCAGCCCGGCCCCGATGCCCGACGACCCCCCCGTCACCAGCGTGCGGCACCCCTGCAGGTCCAGCGCCATCGTCCACCCCACTTTCGTCTCCGTGTGAGCCGGTGCTCACCTTAGGCACAGCCGGCCCCCGGCGGGCGTTGACATTCTGTTGACGTCGTGACCCCGGCGCGTTCACATCGGGTTCACGAACGCGCCACCACGATGGTCGCCATGGCTGACTTCCTCGCAGTGCTCGGCGTCGTGGCCTTCATCGCGGTGTTCATGGGCCTCATCTGGTGCCTGGAGCGGGTATGACCTGGGTCCAGGGACTCCTCCTCGGCATCTCCGTCGTGATGTTCATCTACCTGGGCATCGCCATGTTCAAGCCCGAGTGGTTCTGATCTGACATGGGCTTCTTCTGGACCATCGTCGTCCTGATCATCGCCCTGGGACTCGCCTGGCGATACCTGGGCTCGTACATGGCCGCCGTCTTCGACGGCCGCGTCCACTACCTCGCCTGGGCGGAGCGGCCCTTCTACCGACTGCTGGGCACCAGCCCCGACAAAGAGCAGTCATGGAAGCGCTACGCCGGCTCGACCGTCATCTTCTCCGGCGTGTTCCTCGTCTTCGGCTATCTGCTGCTGAGGATCCAAGGGTCGCTGCCGCTCAACCCGCAGCACTTCGGTGCGGTGCCGCAGGCGCTCAGCTTCAACACGATCGTGTCGTTCATGACCAACACGAACTGGCAGAACTACGGCGGCGAGACGTCCATGTCGTACTTCTCCCAGATCGGCGTGCTCACCGTGCAGCAGTTCGTCAGCGCCGCCGTCGGGATCGCCGTGGCGATCGCCGTGACCCGGGGATTCTCCCGGCGAGAACTCTCCGACCATCGGCAACTTCTGGGTCGACATCACCCGCTGCATGCTCTACATCCTGCTCCCGATCGTGTTCGTGACGGGGATCATCATGGTGGGAGAGGGCGCGGTGCAGACCCTCGCCGGCCCGGTGACGATCCACGACGCACTGAACGGCGTCACCCAGACCATTCCCCGCGGTCCGGCCGGCTTCATGGGCACGATCATGCAGATCGGGACCAACGGCGGCGGCTTCTTCAACGTCGACCTGGCCCACCCGTTCGAGAACCCGACCGGGATCACGAACTTCATCTACATCTGGCTCACCCTGTCCATCCCGTTCGCGCTCACCTACACCTTCGGCAAGATGGTGGGCAGCATCCGCCACGGTGTCGCCCTGCTGATCGCCATGGTGCTGATCTTCGGAACCTGGGTGGGCTTCACCGTCTACGCCGAGCACCAGAACAACCCGGCCATCGTGACCGCCGGCGTGCACTCCACGGTCGGGAACACCGAGGGCAAAGAAGTCCGCTTCGGCGTTCCAACGAGCGCACTGTTCAACGTGTCGATGACCCAGACGTCCGACGGCGCCGTCGACAGTGCGACTGACTCCTACACCCCGATCGGTGGCATGGGTCCGCTGACCGGCATGATGCTCGGCGAGGTGACCCCGGGTGGAACCGGCAGCGGCCTCTACACGATCCTCATCTACGCCGTCATCGCGGTCTTCCTCGGTGGCCTCATGATCGGGCGAACGCCCGAGTACTTGGGTAAGAAGATCCAGTCCCGGGAGGTGAAACTCGCCGGGTTGGCGGCCCTGGTGATGCCGATCATCGTGCTCATCCTCACGGCGATCGCGGTGTCCATCCATGCCGGGCGGGCCGGCCCGCTCAACGCCGGTCCACACGGATTCACCGAGATCCTCTACGCCCTCACGTCACAGGCCAACAACAACGGCTCGGCCATGGCCGGACTGACCGGGAACACGACGTTCTACAACGTGGTCGGCAGCATCGACATGCTCATCGGAAGGTTCGGCGTGATGATCCCGGCCCTCGCGCTCGGAGGAGGCTTGGCCGCCAAGGGCATCGTGCCCACGTCCCTCGGGACCTTCCGCACCGACAACGGCATGTTCGTCGGCCTGGTCATCGGCGTCATCCTCATCATCGGTGGCCTCACCTTCTTCCCCGCCGTCTCACTCGGCCCCATCGTCGAGCAGCTCAGCCACGGAAAGTTCTTCTGATGACCACAGTGACCACACAACCGCAAGCCCAGCCCGGCGATCTGCCGCACGGCGTGAGCGGGTCTCGGAGCCTCTTCGATCGCCAGATCATGGGCCGGGCGTTGATCGACGCCTTCAAAAAGCTCGACCCGCGGGTTCAGATCAAGAACCCTGTCATGTTCGTCGTGCTGGTGGGCACCGTCGTGACGCTCATCGAGTCGATCGCGCATCCGGGCAAGTTCGATTGGTCCATCACGATCTGGCTGTTCTTGACCGTGATGTTCGCCAACTTCGCCGAGGCGATGGCGGAAGGGCGAGGGAAGGCCCAGGCCGACACCCTGCGCCGGATGCGCGCCGAGACCGAGGCGCGTCGCCTCACTCCGGACGGCACGGAGGAGCGGGTGCATGCCGCGGAACTGGCGAAGGGGGACCTCGTGGTGTGCGAGGCGGGTGACATCATCCCTTCGGACGGCGAGATCGTCGAGGGCATCGCCTCGGTGGACGAGTCGGCCATCACGGGGGAGTCGGCACCCGTCATCCGCGAGTCCGGAGGTGATCGCTCTGCCGTCACGGGGGGCACACGCGTGCTCTCCGACCGCATCGTGGTGCGTATCACGGCCGAGCGCGGTAAGACCTTCCTCGACCGCATGATCACCCTGGTCGAAGGGGCCAACCGCCAGAGGACGCCGAATGAGATCGCCCTCACCATCCTCCTGGCCGTGCTGACCATCGTCTTCATCCCCGTCGTGGTGACCCTGCAGGCATTCGGGAAGTACTCGGGCGCGACGGTGTCGGTCGTCATCCTGGTGTCCCTGCTCGTGTGCCTCATCCCGACCACCATCGGCGCGCTGCTCTCAGCCATCGGCATCGCCGGCATGGACCGGCTCGTCCAGCGCAACGTCCTTGCCATGAGCGGGCGCGCCGTCGAGGCGGCGGGCGACGTGCAGACGCTGCTGCTCGACAAGACCGGGACGATCACGCTCGGGAACCGCATGGCGTCAAACTTCTTCCCGGCGCACGGACACACCGAAGAGGAGGTGGCCGACGTCGCCCAGCTCGCTTCGCTGGCCGACGAGACGCCCGAGGGTAGGTCCATCGTGATCCTGGCCAAGGAGCGCTTCGGCATTCGCGAGCGCGAGTTGCCCGTCGGTTCGCACGAGTTCGTCCCGTTCTCGGCTACCACTCGGATGTCGGGACTCGACCTCGGGGATCGGCAGATCCGCAAGGGTGCGGCCGATTCGGTGCGGGCCTGGGCGGTCGAGCAGGGGGGTACACCGCCCGACGGGCTCCAAGAGATCGTCGATCGCATCGCCCGGGCCGGCTCCACACCACTTGTCGTCGCCGACGGCCCAGCGATTCTCGGGGTGATCGAGCTCAAGGACGTGGTGAAGACCGGGATCCGGGAGAAGTTCGACGAGATGCGTCAGATGGGGATCAAGACGGTCATGATCACCGGCGACAACCCCCTCACCGCGGCGGCCATCGCGCAGGAGGCAGGTGTCGACGACTTCTTGGCCGAGGCGACTCCGGAGGCCAAGCTGGAGCTGATCCGGCAAGAGCAGGCAGGAGACAAGCTGGTCGCCATGACCGGCGACGGCACCAACGACGCGCCAGCCCTGGCCCAGGCTGATGTAGGCGTGGCCATGAACACCGGGACGACCGCGGCGAAAGAGGCCGGCAACATGGTCGACCTCGATTCCAACCCTACCAAGCTGATCGACATCGTCGAAATCGGCAAGCAGCTACTCATCACCCGCGGATCGCTTACGACGTTCTCCATCGCCAACGACGTGGCCAAGTACTTTGCCATCATCCCGGCGCTGTTCATCGCCACCTATCCGCAGCTGGCGCCCCTCAACATCATGAAGTTGCACAGCCCCGAAAGTGCCGTGCTCTCTGCCGTGATCTTCAACGCGCTCGTCATCGTGGCGCTCATCCCGCTCGCGCTGCGAGGAGTGAAGTTCAGGGCGGCGTCCGCAGAGGCGATCCTGCGCCGAAACGTCTTCATCTACGGCGTGGGCGGGATCATCGTGCCGTTCATCTTCATCAAGCTCATCGACGTCATCCTTGTCGCCCTCCACGCGTATTGATAGCGAGTCCTACATGATCACCTACCTCCGCCGCTCGATCATCTGCATCCTGGTCTTCACCGTCTTCTTCGGGTTCGTCTACGCCTTCGTGGGCACCGGCGTCGCCCAGCTCTTCTTCAAGAACCAGGCAGACGGGTCCATCACGGCCAACGGCTCGACGCTCATCGGGCAGAATTGGTCCCAGGCCAAGTGCCCGGGCCATCCGCTCGGCAGCTGCGTGTTCCAGGGCCGCCCCGACGCCCTCGGCCCCTACGCCGGCTCGGCGAAGCCGGTCGCCGCCGGGGGAGACAACCCGCTCGAGGCCAACAACATCCCCGGCCAACCCGGCGTCCTGAACTCCGGCGAGTCCTCGGCGACCAACCTCGGGCCCCGCTCCGAGACCCTGCTGAAGAACACCCAGCAGTTGGTGGCCTACTGGAAGGCACGGGGCGTCAACCCGACACCCGACCTCGTCACCACCTCGGGGAGCGGGATCGACCCGGACATCACCCCGCAGGACGCGATCGCAGAGATCCCCATGGTGTCGCGTGCGACCGGCCTGTCGGCCGCCGCCCTGCAGCGCCTGATCAGCCAGCAGACAAACGGTATGCAGCTGGGCTTCCTCGGCTCGCCCTACGTCAACGTGCTGCAGCTCAACGAGGCGCTGGCCAAGCTCAAGGCGTGAGCTGCACCGCCACCGCCATCGCGGCGTTGGCGCCTCGGCAACGGTCGCTCGTGGCCGGCGAGATCCAGTCGGTGGCCTCCTTCGAGAGGCCCTGGGTACGTACGGACGCCGTCCTGGTCGACGGGACGGGCGCACTGGTCCTGCGCTTCATGGGCCGGGCGGCGGTGCCCGGGATCGTCACCGGGTCCCGGGAGGTCGCCGAGGGCACACCTGCACTCGAGCGAGGCACGGTCTTGATGCGCAATCCGATCTATTCGTTTGCGACGGCGTCCTGAATGCCGGCGACCAGCTGGTAGCCGACGCCAGGCACCGTCCTGAGCAGACGTCCCTCCTCGTCCCCCATCTTCTTGCGCAGCCGGTGGGTGTAGACGCGGACGTAGTTGGACTCGGCGCCGTAGCCGGGGCCCCAGACGTCCTTGAGGATCATGTGGTGCGTGCACACCTTCCCGGCGTGGCGCGCCAGGTAGGCGAGTAGCTCGAACTCCTTGGCGGTGAGCTGCAGGGGCGAACCGGACAACGTCGCCATGTGGTGGATCAGGTCGACGTCCAGTCCGCCCACCGAAATCGTGGTGGGCTGCTCACCTCCGCCACCCTGGCGGGCGGCCGCGTGGCGCAGCGCCACCCGCAGGCGTGCCTCCAGCTCGGCCATGCCGAAGGGTTTCGTGACGAAGTCGTCGGCCCCGGTGTCGAGCGCCTCCACCTTCCGGCGCTCGTCGCCGTAGGCGGAGAGGACCACGATGGGGACCTCCGAGAAGTCGCGGATACGGCGGCAGACCTCGAGGCCGTCGAGGTCGGGCAGGCCGAGGTCGAGGATGACGAGATCCGGTGTGGCGAGCGCGACCTGATTGACCGCCTCCGCTCCCGAGTGTGCGGTCACCACCTCGTCCCCCCGGGCGGTCAGTCCGATCCGCAGGGCTTTAAGCAGCGCAGGATCGTCGTCGACGACGAGCACCTTGGCCATGGCAGTCGCTCAGACCGGCGTCGCGACGAGGGTCTCCGTCGGGACGGTGAAGACGACCCGGGCGCCGCGAGACACATCGGGATCGATCCAGATGAGGCCGCCGTGTGCCTCGACGAAGGCCTTGGCGATGGCCAGCCCGAGACCGGCTCTTCCTCCGCCTCCGTTCTGGCTGAACATGTCGAACACGCTCTCGCGGTCTTCGCTCGCGATGCCGGGACCGTCGTCAGCCACCGCGATCTCGACCCGCGCCGCGTTCCCGGGGGCGACCCGTGCCGTCACCCGGATGACGCTGCCCCGGGGCGACAGCCGCTCGGCGTTCTCGAGCACGTTCGCGAGGACCTGGCCCATGAGGACGTGATCGAGGTGCAAGGGCGGCAGGTCCGCCGGTGCGTCGACCATGACGCGGCCGGATGCCACGATGCCGCCCAGCAGTGCCAGCGCCTCGTCCACCAGGTCGCGGAAGTCGACCGTGCTCGGCCGGAGTTCGAGCGCGCCGGCCTCCAAGCGGGTCATGTCGAGGAGGTTGGAGACGAGCCGCGCCAGGCGGTCGGACTGCAGCTCAATGAGCTCAAGGAGGTCCGCTCTGTCGTGTGGGCTCAGGCGGGCATCGGCCTGGCGCATGCTCGATACCGCCGTCTTGATGGAGGCCAGTGGCGTGCGCAAGTCG
Organism: uncultured Acidimicrobiaceae bacterium; assembly: GCA_963789235.1. Taxonomy (GTDB): domain Bacteria; phylum Actinomycetota; class Acidimicrobiia; order Acidimicrobiales; family RAAP-2; genus Bog-473. Next base: position 7,500 of record CAWBJX010000007.1, read on the forward strand.
TGCGACGCGGCACCCATGAGGGCGCGACGCCAACGGTCGATCTCCTCGAGTAGCCGGGCCCGCAGGGCCTGCTCGCGCAGCTGGGCCCGGTCCACGGCGAGCGCAGCCTGGTTGGCGAAGGTGCCGAGCAGGCTGCGCTCACGCTCCACCAGTTGTACGTCCTGGAGTACCAACATGCCGACGGGCCGGTGACTGACGACCAGGGCCACCGACACCCGCCGGGGGGCGGTGTCCTCCAGCAGTCCGAGTGAGCGGGCCTGCCCACCGCCCGAAGTCACCGACGCAACATCGGTCTCGGTCAGGGCTTGGCCTGCGCTCGCAGCAACCTGCAGCTCCGCCCCGGATGTCCGCGCGCTGGCGTCAGGGTCCGGCAGCACCAACGCCGTCCAACGCGGGGCGAAGACGGACTGCACGGTGGCCACCATGTCGGTCAACAACTCCGAGAGCGTGAGATCGCCGATCAACGCCTGCGACAGTTCGTACAGCCGTTCCGATTCTGCTGTCCGGCGCTCCGCCTCCTCGCGGGCACTCAGCAGGTTGGCCACGACCTGGGAGACGATCAGCACGACCACGGCGTAGACGGCGAGCGCGATCCAGTTCTGGGGCGACCGGACCGTGAGGGCGTAGTAGGGAGGGAGGAAGAAGAGGTCGTAGAGGACGAAGCCCCCCAGCGCGCCGACGACGCCGGGGAGGAAGCCACCGACGACGACCCCCACCAGTGCGGGCAACACGAAGGCCACGGCGGGGATGGCGATGCTCAGGTGGGCCCGGAAGGGAAGCAGGACGGCCAGGAGCGCGCCGAGGGAGGCGAGGGTGACGACAATGCCCCACGCCGTGCGCTGGTACGTTCCCCTGGTAGCCAGCCCGCTTGGTCTGACGTGCCTCATGGATTTCCGTCCTTCGGAGTGTCTTTTGAGTGTACCGACGCCCAGGCGGGACCCGGCGATGCGAGGTGGAGATGAGCACGGGTGAAGACGAGGGCGTACGGCCGACCGGCAAGTTCAGGGTCTACCTCGGCGCGGCGGCCGGAGTCGGCAAGACGTGCGCCATGCTCGACGAGGGGTGGCGGCGCTTCCAGCGCGGGGCGGACGTGGTCGTCGGCTTTGTCGAGACGCACAAGCGTCCCTACACGGTCGAGCAGATCCGCGACCTGCCGGTCGTGCCGCGGCGGCAAGTCGAGTACCGCGACTCGGTCTGGGAGGAGATGGACCTCGACGCGGTGCTCGCCCGCAAGCCCGAGGTGGCGCTGATCGACGAGCTCGCCCACACCAACGTGCCGGGCTCCGGGCGCCACGAGAAGCGGTGGGAGGACGTCCTCGAGATCCTCGATGCCGGCATCGCCGTGATCACGACGGTCAACGTCCAGCACATCGAGTCGCTGGCCGATGCGGTCGAGCGGATCACCGGCGTGGGTGTCCGCGAGCGGGTCCCCGACTGGGTCGTGCGTCGAGCCGACCAACTCGAGTTGATCGACTCCTCGGCAGACCAGCTCAGGCGGAGGATGTTGCACGGCAACATCTACCCGGAGCAAAAGGTGCCCGCGGCGCTCAACGGGTTCTTCCGCGCCGAGAACCTGGCCGCCCTGCGCGAGCTGTCCCTACGCTTCGTGGCCGACGAGACCGAGGAGGAGCTGCTCGAGTACCTCAAGTCCAAGGGGGCGGGCGGTGAGCTCTGGGAGACCACCGAGCGCATCATGGTCGCAGTGACCGGGGCGCCCGGGAACGCGTCGGTCATCAGACGGGCGGCTCGCATCGCCGCGCGCGTCAAGGCCCCGTTGATCGCCATCCATGTGCTCTCGGGGGACGCCAAGGCCAACGCAGCGAGTACCGCGGAGCTCGAGGATCTGGTGAAGGCAGTCGGCGGTGCGTGGCAGACGGTGGAGGGGGACGACGTGGCCAAGACGATCTTCGCCGCCGCGGTCGACCAGCAGATCACCCAGATCGTGGTCGGGACGTCCCGCCTCACCCGCTGGCAGTCGATGACGCGGGGCTCGGTGATCCAGCAGATCCTTCGTATGGCGTCGGAGAACGACATCGACCTGCACGTGATCGCACGCCGGGACGAGCCGAACGGACGTCTGGAGGCCGACGACGACGCCGGTTAGGGGCTCGAAAGATCGGCGAAGGCGGCGTCAGCGGCCGTCGTAGCCGCCTGCTGCATGCACCGGTTGAGGTGGGCGAGCGCCTTGGCCCGACGGGGATCGCGGGCGAGGTACTTGGCCACGGCCACCGGGTCCGCCGACCCGTCAGGCTTGCTCAAGGAGAAGACGGCCTGGTCCACGATGTGCTCATCGGGCCGGTCACTGATGCCCCGGTAGACCGACCAGTCGACGCCGGCCGCCTCGCAGACCTCGGCCACCCCGGCCGCCTCCATGTCGACCGCACCGAACCCTCGTTCGAGGAGTGGGCGCCACACGTCGTCGTCGTCGAAGAGGCCGTCCGTGGTCATCAGCGCGCCGGAGGCCTGTCTCGGTGGGATGGGACGGGCGCTGAACTCGGGACCGTCGGGGTACAGCTGGACCCGCGCCGGCACCATGAGCGTCCCTACGGGGAGGTCGGGATCGAGACCGCCTGCGATGCCTATCACCATGACGTGGTCGATCGAGCCGGCCGACAGCGCCCGCCGGGTGGCCTCGCGGGCCAGCGCCGGGCCCATGCCCGTCACGAGCGACCCGACCCACCAGGTGCCGGCGGTCCCCGAGTGCGAGAAGACGCCATCGCCCTTCGTCGCCGTCAACCCGAAGGACTTGACGATCGCCTTGAGCTCGGGCTGCATCGGGGCGAGCACGGCCACCCGTTTCGTCGTGGCTGTCACCTCGTCATCATGCCCGATGGTTGGATAGCGTGGGCGGCCGTTCACAGTGAGAGGAGAGCGATGCCCAGTGCCGAGCAGGTCGTCAGGGACTTCTGTGCCGCGGCGAGCACCCGGGACCCCGAAGTGCTGCGCGCCTTCTTCTCGGACGACGTCGTCTACCACAACATCCCGATGGATCCCGCCGAGGGGATCGAGGCCACCATGGCCGTCATCGACATGTTCCTCGGGATGTGCGAGGCGCTGGAGTTCGAGGTGCACCATCTCGCCAGTGACGGGGCGACGGTGCTCACCGAGCGGACGGACAAGTTCACGATGAAGGGCAAGACCGCCCCCCTGCCCGTCATGGGTGCCTTCCACGTCGTGGACGGGAAGATCACCGCATGGCGGGACTACTTCGACATGGCGCAGGTGACGGCCATCTTCGAAGCGGGGTAGTGGCGCGGCCGGCGAACGGCCCGATCAGGCACTGCCTCAGTAGCCGTGGCACTGCCCCGGTGCGTCGGGTGGTCCTCCGACATTCTGGGCTTCCCAGGCCAGCTGCACCGTCAGCGGTGCGCTGCCGGCAGTCGGGTAGCCATCGAAGCCGTTCCACTCGAGGATCCCGAAGTACCCGGCGTACGGGTCGTCGCGACCGCCCTCCTCGCAGACGGCGGTCGGCATCCATGCGGCTGGAATGGTCAGCTCCTGGACGGCGACCGCTTGGAAGAAGGCCAGGTCCTTGAAGTACGCGGCCAACTGGGCCGCATGGACTGCGTCGGCGTAGGTCACCATCTGAGCGACCTTGTGCGCCTGGGAGTACGACATCAACTTGTCGTTGATGCGCACCGCCCGGTGCGAGCTGACCGCCTCGTGGCGGGCCACTCCTGCCCAGGCGGGACCGCCGCTGAAAAGCGACATGAGTACAGCTGGAACGACAACAACAATGACGGCCACCGCCGTCGTGAGTGCAATGCGGATCCGCACGGCACCTCCCTTCGTCGGGCGCGCACTCGGCGCGCCAGGCTCTGCTCGGTGTGGGCGGGCTCCGGCCATTGCATTCGCGCCCCGAACGGAGAGCGGGAAGGCGTCGTCCGTTCTGGCTTTTCGCCGCAGGGTGTGCGGCCGGTTGTGTACAGCCCTCTGAAGTTCTCGCTCGGTGTCAGTCCTCGCTTCGGGATCCCGGCACGCCGGAGCCCATTGACGGATGGGTCCTCAGAGCCCGCAGACGTAGCGGGTCGACCAGGGTTCCCAGCCGCGCTGGGAGTACAGCTTGAGGGCGGCCGCGTCCTGAACGGCCGGTGGGTAGTCCTCGGCCGGCGAGGACAGGCCGGTCAGCGCGCTCCAGGTCCCGAACTCGAACTGGTACGCGCCGCCGTTGCCCTCGGCGTAGTTGTCGTTGGACTCGTGCTCACGGATACAGGCCCAGTCGGGCGTGTCCGTGCTCGTTGCATCCGATCCCCCGCTGGAGGGGGCGGGGGTGGCTGCGGGTGTGGCCGTGACGACCGGGGTCGCCGCTGCGGCCGCTCTCGCCGCCGCCGCTGCCTGCGCCGCCGCCGCTGCCTGCGCCGCAGCCTGCTGTCTCTGCGCTGCAACTGCCTTCAGGTAGGCCACCTCGGTGAGGTAGGTCTCCACCCTTCCTGCTTCAACAGCATTGGCGTACGTCACCATCGTGGAGACGTTTTCGGCCTCGGAGTACGACATCGGTTTGAAGGCGATGTTCGCCGCCCGGTGCTGGCCGCTCGCCTCGTGGCGGGTCAGCCGCGCCGAAGCTGCGGGGGTACTGCTGAAAACCGCGAAAAAGATCGCGGGTATGGCAATGACGGCCACCGCCGTCGCTGAGTGCAATGCGGATCCGCACGGCACCTCCCTTCGTCCGGCGCGCTCGGCGCGCCAGGCTCTGCTCGGTGTAGGCGGGCTCCGGCCATTGCATTCGCGCCCCGAACGGAGAGCGGGAAGGCGTCGTCCGTTCTGGCTTGTTGCCGCAGGGTGTGCGGCCGGTTGTGTACAGCCCCTGGTTGGTTCTGGGTGTCGTCCTCGATTCACGGTCCCGGCCGGCCTGTGGGGCAGGCGCGTCGAGAGCTCGTTCTGTCTGGAGAATCCGGGTCGGCTACTGCTTTCCGTATGAGGCCGAAAATCCGCTCACATCATGCAGATGAAAGGTCGATCCGAATTTGCGCTGTGCAATCTACCCTTCAGAAAACCGAACCCGTGTTCATTCCTTGCGTTATCGGTCTGACCTGGGAGTTTGGTTAGATATTTTGTGATATGAATCACAAAGTCCCTGGTCGGAGGACTGCATTTCTGTCAATAGCGGTCATAAATTATCCCTTAATTCTCAGAAAAAGCCTCTGACCAGTGGGAACGCTCATCCCTCAAGATGCTCGAATTGCCGCTGGACCTCGTGCAGGGCCCCCGGAGCGCTGCGTAGGGTCCCGTCCCGAACCGGACATGACGAGGAGGTCAACTGGTGACATCGAGCGTCACTGTCACCGAACAAGACCGCTACACCGTGGCGGGCTTGTTGCGCCACCTGGCGCGCCAGCAAGGGGACGCCGAGATGCTGGTGCTCGGCGCGGAGCGACGTAGCTGGGCCGAGGAATTCGAGGTCGCCTGTCGCGTGGCGCAGGCGGCGACGCGCGACGGGCTCGGCATCGGCGACCGGATCGCTTTCCTCGATCGCAACGGCATCGCGTACTTCGACTTCCTGTTCGGTGGTTCGCTGACCGGCGCCGTCAACGTCGCCGTCAACTGGCGTCTGGCACCGGCAGAGATGGCCGCGATCATCGACGATTCGGGCGCTCGGGTGCTGGCGGTCCATACGGACTACCTGCCGGCGCTGGCCCGCATGGCGAGCGATCTCCCCTCGGTCCGGCGGATCGTGATCATCGGCGACGGCGACGTACCCTGCGCGGACCCACGGGCGCTGACCTTCGGGGCGTGGATCGACGGCTGCCCTGCCGAAGACCCCGGGCACGTCGGCGGACCCGACGAAGTCAGCATGCAGCTGTACACGTCCGGGACGACGGGTCTCCCCAAGGGTGTGATGCTGACGAACGCCAACCTGTCCACCGCGATCGCCGAGGCGGGTGTCACGTTCCACATCTCCGACGACACGGTGAGCCTGGTCGCCATGCCGCTCTTCCACATCGGCGGGTCCGGATGGGCCCTGTGTGCCATGTCCCGCGGCGGGCGGTCCATCATCCTGCGCGACGTCGATCCGGCCCTGCTGCTGGAACTGATCGCCTCCGAGGGGATCACCGAGATGTTCGTCGTCCCCGCCGTCCTCATGCTCCTGTTGGCCACCCCGTCGCTGGCGGCCACCGATCTGTCGAGCCTGCGGCTCATCTTCTACGGCGCCTCCCCGATATCCGAAGATGTCCTCGTCAAGTGCATGGCGGCCTTCGGCTGCGCCTTCTGCCAGGTCTACGGGATGACCGAGACCACGGGCGCCATCACGGCGCTGCCGTTCGAGGACCACGATCCGGACGGACCGCGGCGTGGCCTCCTCCGCTCTGCCGGCAAGCCCCACGCCTCGGTCAGCCTGCGGGTGGTCGACCCGGACAACGGGCGGGACGCCGCGCTCGGCGAGGTGGGGGAGGTCTGGACCCGGTCGCCCTACAACATGGCGGGGTACTGGCGGAAGCCGGAGGATACGGCGGCGACCATTGACGCCGAGGGCTGGCTCCGCACCGGCGACGCGGGGTACTTCGACGCGGAGGGATACCTGTACCTGCACGACCGGATCAAGGACATGGTCGTCAGCGGTGGCGAGAACATCTACCCCGCCGAGGTCGAGAACGTGCTGCTCTCCTACCCAGCCATCGTCGATGCCGCGGTTATCGGCGTTCCGGACCCGAAGTGGGGAGAGACCGTCAAGGCGATTGTCGTGCTCGCCCCGGGGGAGGCGCTGGACGAAGCCGGTGTCATCGCACACTGCCGGGCGAACCTCGCGCACTACAAGTGCCCCACCTCGGTCGATGCCACGGACGCCCTGCCGCGCAACCCCTCGGGCAAGATCCTCAAGCGTGAGCTGCGGGCGCCGTATTGGGCCGGCAAGGAACGCTCCATCAACTGAGCCGTATGGATCCCGACGCTGCGCACGCGGTCGCGCTGTTGCAAGAGGCGACGGGCGACGCGTACGAGTTGGTGGGCCGGCTCAGCGGCGGGGAAACCGGGGCGCACGAGGTGCGGCGCCAAGCGGACGGCACACGGCTCGTCCTCAAGTGGGAGACGGAGCCCGACCGGCAGATGCAGCGCCGCGAGGGCGTCGAGCTGACGGAGTCCCTGCGGATCCGGGCGCGCTGGCCCGTGCCGCAACAGCGCATCGTCGAGGCGCCGGGATGCCTGCTCGTCCTGCAGACCTTCATGGCCGGGTACCCGGTCCGCACGTTCACGTCCGCGATGGCGGACACCCTCTTCGACCTGCACCGCCACCGGCTTGGGCTCGGTACCGGGCGTTCCGCCAAGCCCGCCGCGGAGCACCTGATCCAGACGCTGGTGGTGGGCGGACGGGGCTACTGCCTGCACGAATCGCTTCGCCGTTATGACGCCCGGACCGCGTCCCTGGTGGAGGAGGTCGAGGCATTCGGGAGAACACTCGACCCGGACGAGTTGGGTGGCCGCGACATCGTCCACTGGGACCTGCACCTCGGCAATCTGCTGGCCCAGGATGGCGAGCTGTCCGCCGTCGTCGACACCGACTTCTGCGTCGTGGGCGACGCCGCGTTCGACCTTGTCACACTGGCGCTGAGCAGCGGCGCCGTGCCTTGCGAGCCGGGTGTGCGTCGGGAACTCTTCCACCGAGCGCTCGACCCTCTGCCGCCTCTGCGCCGCACCACCTACCTCGGCCACCTCTTCATCCGCGTGTTGGACTGGCCCATCCGCCGGGGCAGCGCTGACGAGGTCGAGTACTGGCTCTCCCAGGTCGAGCGCTGCCGCGGCGCGGGGTATTTCTGACCGCCCACTTCTTGTCGTCGGGCAGGCGTGCTGTGCGCGGCGCCCTTGACCTTTTCCGCGAACCGTTTCCGCCGTATTGCGCGCCTTGTCTTCGAGCCTCCCTTTTTCGCGTGCAGGGTTCATCCCCGAACGACCCTGCTTCGAATCTGGAACTCGTGGGCGCGTTACCCGAAGGTGAAGTCGTACGCCTCGACGCCCGGCGACACCGACAATGTGAGCGTGCCCGTCTGCAGCACGCTCCCGGAGAACAGCGTGTAGAGCTTGGGGATCCCGCTGATGGGCACGGTGGTGAGGTGTCTCCCGTTGTAGGACACGCCGACGGTGCCGTGCCCGCCCATGACGAGGTACACGTCGTCGGCGGTGAACTGCAGACCGAGTGTGGCGTTGTTGCCGGCCGTCGCTTCCTCGTTGTTCACGGTCCAGGTGCCACCGAACGCGAGGCTGTTCGAGGGGATCGTGGACGGCGGGTGGTACACGGTGGCCCTGTTCGGCACGACGGGTGTCCCGACGGCGTTGTCGAGGCGCTCGTCACCCACGTAGCTCTCCTTCGTGATCTCGTTGGTCGGGGTCTTGTCCGGGACGTCGGTCCGGGGGGGAAGGTGGGTGACCCCGTTGGCCGTGAGGAGCATCCTGATGTTGTCCTCCATGGTGCCGTAGCCGCCCTCGCCGAAGGTGTAGGCGCGCACCACGCCCGTCGGGTCGATGAGGTAGTCGGCCGGCCAGTACTCGTTGTTGTAGGCGTCCCAGGTGGCCAGGTTGTCGTCGACGGCGACCGGGTAGTCGATGCCGAGGCCGGTCGCCGCGCTCTCGACGTTCGAGACCACATGCTCGAAGGCGAACTCCGGCGCCGAGACCCCCACCACGACGAGGCCATCGTTCTTGTAGTCGTTGTACCAACCTTCGACGTGCGGCAGCGCGCGCTGACAGTTGATGCATGAGTACGTCCAGAAGTCGACCAGCACCACCTTGCCCCGCAGCTCACTCAGCGAGAGCGGCTGGTCCCCTGGAGTGTTGAACCAGGCCGTGATCCCCGTGAAGTTCGGGGCCCGGCCCAGGTCGGGCAAAGTCGTCTTGTTGGCCATGAACACCGACGGCTTCGGTGTCGTCGTGGTGGTCGCCTCGGCCGCGGTCGTCGTGGTGGTGGTCGCCCCCGCCGCCAGGTGACCGCTCTGCGAGTTTCCCTGGTCGGTGGCCGCGCACGTCGCCTTCCGCCCCTCGAGCCGGGCGTTGGCGGCGGCGAACTGGTTCTGGTGCTCGCCGCTGAGATGCTGCAGCTGGATGCACGCCGAATCGGTCGACTCGATGTGGTCCTCCAGGGCGCTCGTATAGCCGGGGACGTCGCGCTGGAGAGCCCCGAGCCAGTTGAACGCGATGGCCAGTGTGGCGACGCCCAGCACGACCCCGGAGACCTTGCGGACGGTGGGTAGGTGGTTGCGCAACGACGACCAGGACGTTGTGGCGCGCTGGGCCACGAGGGCGAGCACGAGGAGCGGCACGGTCACGCCCACTGCGTAGAACAGCGCGACCAGGAGCGACGTCGGGCCCGCCCGATGGTGCGCGGCCGCGACCGAGATGGCGGTGAGGACCGGGCCGGCGCACGGCACGAAGACCAGACCGAGGCTCAGGCCGAGAACGAAGCCGCCCCCTTCGTTGGCGTAGCGCGAGGCACCCAGCCGGGCGAAGGGCCGCTCAATGACCTCCCCGAACTTGGGGATCAGGAGCCCGACGGACAACAGGCCGAGCAGGGCGACGCCCAACCAGAACAAGAGGTCCTGGGGGAGGTGGAGGAAGCCGAGCAACGAGCTGGCGAACAGGACCGAGAGACTGAAGCTCACCACCAGCCCGGCGATGATCACGTAGGGCCGCCACTTGTTCGTTCCCGTCGATCCGCCCGCCATGACGACGGGGATCACGGGGACGATGCAGGGCGACAGGCCGGTGATCAGCCCACCGAGGAACGCGACGAACAGGAGCTCACCCATGGGCGGCGCTCTGTTGCGATCCGTGAGCGGGCATTAGCGCTTCTCCTTCGGGACGGTCGTCTCACCTGAAGCTAGTGGTCGGGCCCTTCTGAGAGGCGTCGCCCCCTGGGGCATGACGGCCAGCCCGCCGCACTGCAGACTGTGGAACGGTGATCAACGAGAACTGGATCTACCTGGGGACCGCAATCGGCGCGGCCGGCGCCGCCGTATACCTGCGGGACACCCTGCGAGGGACCACGAAGCCCAATCGGGTGACGTGGCTCCTCTGGGCCGTCGCGCCCCTGCTCGCCGCCGCCGTCGAGCTCAGAGAGGGTGTCGGCCTGCGTGCCCTGCCGACCTTCATGGTCGGCTTCATGCCGTTGCTGATCTTCGTCGGGTCCTTCCACAACGCGGCCTCGGTGTGGAAGGTGCGCAGGATCGATTACGCCTGCGGTCTGGTGTCGGTGGTCGGCACCGTCGTCTGGCTCGTGACCCGTAACGGGGTGCTGGCGATCGCCGCCGCCATCGCCGCCGACTTCCTGGCGGGCGTGCCCACCCTGATGAAGAGTTGGACCCATCCCGAGACGGAGACGGTGCACTCCTACATCGGCGCGCTCATCAGCATGGTGGTCCTGTTGTTGACGGTGGACCACTGGACCTTCGACGTGGTGGCGTTCCCGCTCTTCGTGGCCTGCATGGCGTCGGTGGAGTCGGCCATGGTGGGATTCGACCTGGGTCCGAGGTTCCGAAGACGACAGGCCGGCCCTTCCGTCGCCGAGCCGGCCTCGCCGGCGGACGGCATGACGCGGTGACGGCGAGCCACCTGGTAGGAAAAGGCGGCGAGCCGCACCGTCGAAGGAAGCACCGTCGAAGGGAGCCGTCCATGCCCAGGGCACACGTCAACGGAATCGAGATCGAGTACGTCACCGACGGCGATCCCTCCGATCCCCCCATCCTCCTCGTCATGGGGCTGGGCGGTCAGCTCACCGCCTGGCCGGAGGGGTTCGTCGACGGGTTGCGGGCACGAGGCTTCTTCCTCATCCGCTTCGACAATCGCGACTGCGGTCTTTCCACGAAGTTCGAGGGACTCCCGGACATGACCGCGCTCTTCACGGGTGACCCGTCTTCGGCTCCCTACAGCGTGGAGGACATGGCGGACGACGCCGCCGCCCTCCTCGAGGAGCTCGGAATCGCGAAGACGCACGTCGTCGGCGTCTCCATGGGAGGCATGATCACCCAGGCGCTGGTGGTCAACCACCCTGAGCGTTTCCTCACCGCCAGCTCCATCATGTCGACCACGGGTGACCGCTCGGTCGGGGCCCCGACCGGCGAGGCGTTGACGGCGCTGCTGCGGCCACCGGCGACGAGCCGGGAGGAGGCGATTGAGGCCAGTCTGGCGGGCAGCCGGGTCATCGGTTCGCCGGCGTACCCGACCGACGAGACCATTCTGCGGGCGCGGGCCGCCGCGGCATACGACCGCTCCTACTGCCCCGAAGGCACGGTCCGACAGCTCGCCGCCATCCTCGCCTCACCCGACCGGACGGAGGGGCTCCACGGCGTACGGATCCCGTTTCTCGTCGTGCACGGTGAGGCAGACCAGCTCGTCACCATGAGTGGCGGGGAGGCGACGGCGGCCGCAGTCCCGGGCTCGAAGCTGCTCACCATCCCGGGCATGGGTCACGACCTCCCGGAGGCGCTCTGGGGGCCCGTCACCGACGCCATCGTGGCCAACACGGAATTGGCCGCCGTGTGAGCGTGGTTCAGGCGTCGAGTGCGTTGTCCGCCGCCACCGATGCGAACCAGCCGGCACTCGGCTTGGGGCTCCGGGCGAACGTGGCGCGGTCGACACCGACGATCCCGAACTTGGGCTGGTAGCCCAGGGCCCATTCGAAGTTGTCCAGGAGCGACCAGTAGGTGTAGCCACGGACGTCCACCCCGTCGGCAATCGCCTGCAGCACGCCGGAAAGCGCCTGGCGGACGTAGTCGATGCGTTGCTCGTCCTCGGTCGTCCCGATGCCGTTCTCGGTCACCAGGAGGGGAACCGACCCGCCGGTGTAGTCCCAGGCCCGTCGCAGGCAATGGCCGAGCGATGCCGGGTAGAACTCGTACCCCATGTCGAGGACCGGTATCCCGTCCTCGTAGCCGGCCCATCCGTCCGGGCCGATCAGCATGCGGGTGTACACCTGCACCCCGACGAAATCGTCCCCGCCGGTCGCGTCGAGGAACACGTCCTCGGCGTAATGGCGGATGCTCTCGAGCCTCTCCTCGCCGCCCGCGACCGCCTGGTAGTCGGTCATGGAGAGCGTGAGGCCCACGGGCACGCCCGGCGCACCGGCGCGGATCGTCTCGACCGCCACGCGGTGCGCCGCCACGAAACGGGTTGCCACGGCGCGCGAGAGCGCGACGTCCTTCTTGCCCGGCGGGAACATGCCGGCGTGCCAGCCCATGGTCGCCACGATGTTCGGCTCGTTGAGGGTGCAGGCGCGTGCCATGACATCGCCCAGCGCCTCGGTGACGACCCCGCAGAACCGTCCGAAGCGCTCGACGGCCAGGTCGCTCTCCCACCCACCTCGCGCCGTGAGCCACCGGGGGGTGGTGAAATGGTGGAACGTCACGACCGGGTCCACGCCGCGGGCGCGTAGACCGAGGCACTGGCGTCGGTAGTGGTCCAATGCGGACCGGGAGATCTCACCCTCGGCCGGTTCGATGCGGCTCCACTCGACCGAGAACCGGTAGTTGTCCAGGCCGAGCCCCGCCACCAGGTCGGCATCCTCCTCCCAGCGGTCCCACGAGTCGCAGGCGTCGCCGGAGGGCTCCGTGCAACCGGAGCCCGGCGTGTGCTCGAATTCCCACCAGTCGTTGTTGGTGTTGCCGCCCTCGATCTGGTGCGCTGCCGTCGCCGTCCCCCATGTGAATCCCGCCGGGAACGCCCGTCCCGGTCCTTTCCCAGCCATTGGCGCGTCCTCTCCGCTTGTGTTGGGCTACCGGGCGGCACGGTATCGTTCCCTGACAATGACGTCACATTCCTCGCCGATGACTGACGCCCCCGATTCGGAGCGGAGGGGGAGCGGCGCGCCCGGTGGCGGCTCAGTTCCCGCGCCGATGGTCGAGGCCCACGGGCTCGTGAAGCGCTTCGGCGACTTCGTCGCCGTGAACGGGGTCGACTTCAGCATCGCCAAGGGGGAGTCGTTCGGTTTCCTCGGGCCCAACGGGGCGGGCAAGACGTCGACCATGCGGATGATCTCGTGCATCAGCCCGCTCAGCGGGGGCACACTCCGCGTGCTGGGGATGGACCCGACCAAGGACGGGCCCCGCATCCGGTCCCGGATGGGACTCGTGCCCCAGGAGGACTCCCTCGACCTCGAGCTCACCGTGCTCGACAACCTCATGATCTACGGGCGCTACTTCGACATGCCCAAGAAGGTCATCCGCGAGCGGGCCGAGCAGCTGCTCGACTTCGCCCAGCTGACCGAGCGGGCGCACGACCGGGTGGACCCCCTGTCGGGAGGGATGAAGCGGCGCCTGACCATCGCGCGCGCGCTCATTTCGGACCCGGACCTGCTCATCCTGGACGAGCCCACCACGGGGCTGGACCCCCAGGCCCGCCATCTGCTCTGGGACCGCCTCTACCGCCTGAAGCAGGACGGGGTGACCCTGGTGATCACCACGCACTACATGGACGAGGCCGAGCAGCTCTGCGACCGCCTCGTCGTCATGGACAAGGGCGCTTTCGCCGCCGAGGGCACGCCGCGCCAGTTGATCGAGTCGTACTCGACCAAAGAAGTCGTCGAGCTCCGCTTCGCGCCCGGCCAGCACGAGGAGGTCGCGCCGTCGCTGGCGCAATTGGCGGAGCGCCAGGAGGTGCTGCCCGACCGCATCCTCCTCTACACCGACGACGGCGACGCCGCGCTGGCCGAGGTCGCCCGCATGGGGCACGTGGCCCGGGCCACGCTCGTGCGCCGGTCCACGCTCGAGGACGTGTTCCTGCGCCTCACCGGGCGCTCCCTGGTGGACTGATCCGGTGACGGCGGTGGGCAGCGCGGGGGCGTCGGGGAGCCCGGCACTCTTCGGCCATGGCGAGGGGGTGCCGACCCGCCGGTTCGCCACCCCGATGTGGCTGCGGGCCGCCCGCTACTGGGGGTACCAGTACAAGCGGACCTGGCGCAGCTCGGTGGTGACCAGCTTCCTCATCCCCGTGCTCTACCTGGCGGCCATGGGCGTCGCCCTGGGCTCGCTGATCGACAAGCACTCGCACGGGGTGGAGGGCGTCAGCTACGTGGCCTTCCTGGCGCCCGGTCTGCTGGCCGGCACGTGCATGCAGATCGGGACCAACGACGCCACCTACCCCGTCATGGGCGCCATCAAGTGGATGCGCACCTACCTGGCTCAGCTGGCGGGACCGCTCAGCGTCTACGACGTGCTGCTCGGGCACCTGGCCTGGATCGCCGCCCGCCTGGCCATCGTGATCTCCATCTACCTGGCCGTCATGGCGGCCTTCGGGGTCGTCTACTCCCCGTGGGCGATCCTTGCCCTCCCCGCCGGCGTCCTGACCGGGATGGCGTTCGCCGCACCGGTCAGTGCGTTCGCCGCCACCCAGGACAAGGATTCGTCCTTCTCGACGCTGTACCGGTTCGCCATCATCCCGATGTTCCTCTTCTCGGGAACGTTCTTCCCCGTCTCGCAGCTGCCCACCTGGCTCCAGGTGGTGGCCTACGTGACACCGCTGTTCCACGGGGTGGCACTGTGCCGCGATCTGACGCTCGGCTCAGGTCAGCTGGGCGGACGTGGGCCACGTCGCCTACCTGTGCGCATTCGTCGGCGTCGGCTACGCCGCAGGGCGGCGGACCTTCGCCAAACGGCTGGTGGTGTGAGGCCATGACCACGACATCCACCGGCTCGGGCGCCACCCTCGACCAGCGGTCTCCGGGAGTGGCGGCGCGTATCACGCCGCTCGCGCCTGCTGGGCGGGCGCCATGCGTCCCGTGTGCTCGAGCGCAACATCCTGGTCTACCGGCGCTCATGGATCTTCATCGTCTCGGGCTTCTTCGAGCCGCTCTTCTACCTCCTCTCCATCGGGGTCGGGCTGTCGCACCTCGTCGGGCCGATCAACGTGGACGGGCACGAGATCCCGTACACGGCGTTCGTGGCGCCGGGCCTCCTGGCGTCGTCGGCCATGAACGGCGCCATGCTCGATTCGACCTTCCTCGTCTTCTTCAAGCTCAAGATCGCCAAGACGTACGACGCCATGCTGTCGACGCCGCTGGGGGTCAGCGACGTGGCACTGGGCGAGCTCAGCTGGTGTGTCCTGCGCGGCGCCCTCTACACGGCTGCCTTCCTGTCCATCATGGCGATCCTGGGGTACATCGTCTCGCCGTGGGCGGTGCTGTGCTGGCCGGCGGCAGTCCTGATCAGCCTGGCCTTCGCCGCCGCCGGCATGGCCGGCACCACCTACATGCGGACCTGGCAGGACTTCGACATGGTCTCGCTCGCCTTCATCCCCCTGTTCCTGTTCTCGGCCACCTTCTACCCGCTGACCGTGTACCCGGGGTGGCTCCAGGCCGTGGTCCGCTGCACCCCCCTGTACCAGGGAGTGGTGCTCGTCCGGGCCGCCGACCTGGGGATCTTCGCCTGGACCCTGCTCGGCCACATCGCCTACCTCCTGGCGATGGCCGTGGTGGGCGTCGCCATCACCAGACGCCGGCTCGGGGCCCTTCTCCTGCCGTAACGGGCCACCCCGGACGGCCGGTACCGTAAGGGCCGATTTTCCCGATCGGCAGAGGACCTGACCCAATGAACATCGTCGTGAGCAACGTCAAGGGCGGGGTGGGCAAGACCACAACCGCCGTGTACCTGGCCGCCGTGGCGGCGCGGCGCGGCCGTGGTCGGGTGCTGCTGGTCGACGCCGACCCGCAGGGCTCGACGGCGGAGTGGTACGACGCCGACCCCATGGAGGGGGTCGAACTGGTCGAGGGACCCTCGGTCCGCACCGTGACCAAGGCGATGAACCAGGCAGACGGCATCGTCGTCGTCGACACGCCGCCAGGGGAGGGCAACGTCGTCCAGGCCGCTCTGGGGCGGGCGGACGTCGTCGTCATCCCGACCCGGGCCGGCGGGGTCGAGCCAAACCGGGTGGTCACCACCCTGGAGATGACACCGAGCAACATCCCGGCCGGCGTCGTCATCTGTTCGGCCCGCCTGGGGACGAACGACCTGGAGGCGACCGTCGCCTGGTGGACCGAGCTCAAGGTGCCGGTCTGGGGCATCGTCCCCGAGCGGGTCTCCATCGCCAGCGGCCCGGCCGCCGGGCTCTCCAGCGAGGGCTTGGAGCACTACGGCAAGGTGCTGAAGAAGGCCAGCACAAAGGGCCGCTGACCGGCCGGCGCTCAGCGGGCCGGTACGGCCCGCAGTGCAGCGTGGAACCGGCTGTCGACCCAGGCGACCGGGGCCTTGCCGTGCAGCTGCCCGGTGAGCTCGGAGAGGAACCAGCGGCGCACCGCCACGCTCGTGGGCGACGCCGGCAGGGTCAAGAGCCGTTGCGCCAGCCCGAATTCGTCGGCTTCGTCCAGCATGGCGTCGTAGAACTCGCACGCCGTCACGGCCGATTGCGGCAGGTCCAGGGTCCAGTCGAAGTACTCGACCCTGTTGTCGACCGCCATCTGCCACATCTCGTCCA
>CAWBJX010000008.1:0-44124 GCA_963789235.1 uncultured Acidimicrobiaceae bacterium
ACGTGCTCGCCGAGGCCGGAGGCACCCTCAGCGTCTGACGGCCAACTCCTCGGCCTCCTCGGCGCGGAGCGCCGAGCGCTGGTTCGCCTGGCGCGCCGCATAGGCAGCGAATGCATGGCGGTCCGACGCGGCGTCCCCGGCCTCGAGGTTCTCCCTGCGGACTCGTTCCAGCACCTCCGCCCGGTCGATGCGGATCTGGCGGGGGGCCTCGATCCCGAGGCGCACCCGGCCGTTCTCGGACACCGAGAGCACGGTCACCACCACGTCGTCACCGATGACGATCTTCTCCCCGACCTCCCGGGTCAGCGTCAGCACGGCATTCCTTCCTCTCGCCCGGTGCCCGCCGCCGGCGACGAGAGCACCGGGGTGCGGACCCGCCAGCCCACTTCGGTCTCGCTCGCGGCCGGCACGAATTGATCGGCCACACCACTGCGGCGGTTGACCACGATCGGCGAGAAAAGATTCACGGTCGATCGATCGATCGGCACGCGCTGGGTGACGATGGCCAGCAGGGCGGCGTCTTCTTGGACCACGACGTCGAGGCTGTCGGCGAAGTCGTCGTCGAGCGCCACCTGGTAGTCAGGCCACAGGTACCCGGGCGTGAGCACGAGGAAGCGCGGGCTCGGGACCGACGACCCCGCTGCGCAGGCGCACGTTGTCGGTACACCGCAGCTCGGCGAACATCCCGGGGGGTCCCCCTCGATGGGCTCGAGGAGGAAGTTCGTGGCGCCGACCCAGCCGAGCATCTGGCGTCGGAAGGTGATCTCCATGGGCGACAGCGTGATCGGGGCGGCGACCGTCCTCTGCACGTGACTTCTCCTTGTCGGTGAGGACGGCCGTCGGCCACAGGCCGATCGGCGATCCAGGTGGTGGGGGGCGCCGACCCTCATGACCGCAGACGGCCGGCGGGCGTGGCGCGGGGCGCGTCACAGGAAGTGCACCAGGGTCTCGGGGATGGCCTGGGACGCGGCCCACATCGCCGCCTGGTAGTTGGTCATCTCCGAGTCGAGCTGCGTCGTCACCGTCGCCACGTTCACGTCCTCGAGCCCGGACTGCGTGTTCTGCACCGACGAGAGCTGGGTGGTCAACGAGGCGGACACCGCCGCGACCTGGTCGGACCCGTTGCCGAGCACCGCGCTCGCCTGCTCGGCGGTGCTGATGTTCGCATCGAGCGCGTCCAGCGCGGCGTTCAGCTGGGTCGCGGTGGGGGCGCCCGAACCCAGCTGGCCGATGACGGTGGTCAGCGTGTCGAACACGCTGGCGGCCCCGCTGCCGAAGACCGAGGGGCCCGGCACGGAGAGGGCAGCGGTCTGCCCGGAACCGGGGCCCGAGCCGATCACCACGTTGGGCGTGTCGGTGTTCCCCAGGTAGTTGCCCGACGCGTCGTAGGCCTGCGGCGACGCCGACGTGCCCGCGAAGATCGGCCGGCCCTCGTACTGCGTGTTGGCGGTGGACAACAGGTCGCCGTTGATCCCCTGGAGCTGCTGGGCCACCGCCTGGTAGGTCGTCGCGTCCTGGGTCCCCTGGTTGAGTGCCTGCAGGAGCAGGGTCCGCGCGCTTTGCATGTCGGAGAGGGCGCTGCTCACGGCGTTATTGCCCATGCCGAGCCACGACGTGGCCGTCTGGGCGTTGGCCTGCCAGTTCGACAGCTGGCCGGCCTGGGACGACAGCTGGAGCACCTGCGTGACGGCGGCCGGGTCGTCGGACGGCTTGTTGAGGGCCCGGCCCGAGGAGACCTGCTCCTCGAGATTGGCGATGCTGAGCTCCTGCTGGTTCAGCTGCTGCGTGATGGCCTGGGAGAGGCTGACGTCGGCGACCCCCACCGTCACACCGCCTGCAGGAGCGACTGGAAGGACTGGTTGATGGCGTTGATGGCCTGGGACGCCGCCTGGAACGCGTTCTGGGCGCTCAGGACGTCCACCTCCTGCTGGTTCTGGTTCACCCCGGAGATGGAGGCCAGGTTGCCCGCCGCCGTGGTGGCCAGGTTCGCCCGCCGCCGTGGCGGTGCCCGATGCGGTGGCGGCCTCCGTGCCGAGCGTGCCGATGAACGACCGGTAGAGAGCGTCGGGGCCCGTGGCCGAACCCGCCAGTGCCGCCATTGCCTGTGCATTCGTGCTGTCGAGCGTGGACGTGCCGATGACGTTCGAGTTGCCCGGCCCCGGGGCGGCCGCGGTGGCGATGAGCGAGGGGTCGGCGAGGTAGGCAGGCGAGACGGCGATCGTCGCGGCCGACAGGGTGCTCGGCGTGTAGGTGGTGGCCGAGCCCTGGTCGACGAAGATGTTCGGCAGCACGGTCCCGGCATACCCCCCGGCGATGGCGGAACCGGGGTCGCCGTTGGCCGCCATGCCGCCGGCCTGGAGCGTGTTGAGGTCGCCCGCCAGCGCATTGGCGACCGCGGAGAGCTGGGACTGGTACCCGGGCAGCGTCGAGTTCACCGCCGTGAGGTCGGCGCCGATCGACCCCCCGGGCGTCAGCGCGACGCCCGACGACGTGGCGACGCCGAGGTCGGCCGTGGCCGCCGACCCGGTGGAGACGAGCGTCACGGCGACGTCGCCCGAGACCAGTTGCACGCCGCCGGAGTCGACGGTCAGCGCGCCGTCGGGGGCGGTGGACGTGCTGATGCCGAGGAGGCCGGCCAGCGTGTCGACGGCCGCGCGCCGCTGGTCCGTCAGGGCGTTGACGTTCTGGCCGGCTGAATCGCCGGCGACGATCCCCTCGTTGAGCTGGGCCACCTGGCTCAGCAGCCCGTTGGCCTGGGACAGGGTGCCGGCGTCCCCGGACCCGGTGCCGACCTCGGTTTGCAGGGAGGCCGCCAGGTCCGAAAGCTGCGACGAGGCCGTGTTGAGAGCCTGGGCCAGCCCGTTGGCGTCGGCTGCGACGGTCTGCTGAGCCCCGGCCTGGTTCGGATTGGCCGCCAGCGTGGAGACGTCGGTCCAGAAGGTCGAGAGCTGTGCCGACAGCCCGTCCGTGCTCGGCTCGGGGAAGATGGACTGGATGGAGGTCATGACCTGGTTCGCCTCGCCGGCCGCCCCGTTGACCCCCTCCGCGGCCACGTTGGCCGATTCGTAGACGGCGTCGGTGAGCTCCGAGACCGATGCCACGGTGACGCCCCGGCCGGCCTCGTGGGGCCCGGCGGCAGACTCGGGCGAGAGGTTCACCACCTCTTGCGCGTAGCCGGGCGTGTTGATGTTGGAGAGGTTGTTCGACGCCGTGTCCAGCTCGGCACTGTCGGCGGCGAGGCCGCTGGCCGCGATGGAGAGCCCGAAGTCGCTCACATCGCCCCCTGCACGATCCGGGCTCGCCGCGGGGACTGGCGCCCGTAGGTCGAGCCACCGTCGCTGGACACGCAGCGCAGTGCCTCGCTGATCAGGGCGGACCGGCGTCCCATGGCCGAGATCGCCAGCTCGGCGACGTTCTGCACATTGGCCACCTGCTCCAGGAGCTCGCGCCGGCGGTCCTGGAGGATCTCCGCCCAGCCGTCGTCGAGCTTGGCCGCGATCTCGGGGAGGCGGGCCTCCGGACTCAGCCAGAACGCCTCGGTGATGCCCGACGTCGCCGCGGCGCGGCGCAGGTCGGCGAGGCGGAGCCGCTCGATCGCCACCTCGAGGTCGCGGACCGACATCGGCAACCACAGCGCGTGGCCCGCCGCCACGAGGGCGGCAAGGGCGACGAGGCGGAACCTGAGGGTCGTCAACTGCTCGAGCTCGTCGTCGAGCGTCTCGATCAACTGGGCCACATGGTCTTCGACGCTCATCGCAACGAACAACGACCCGTCAGGGCGTCGAGTTGAGGGGTCAGCGGTCGAAATCGGCGTGGGCCCGGCGAATCCGCTCGTTTTCGGCCTGCGCCGCCGCCTGGATCCGTGCATACCGGAGCACGATGCCGCTGACCCCCCACACCAGCGCGGCGCAGACGGGCAGGGCGAGGGCCAGCCGGCCCAGGAGCGTCACCGCGGACAGGTTCCCGCTCGCCAGCTCGAAGAAGGAGGGCAGCACCAGGGCGACAGCCAGGACGACGGTGGCCAGGGGACGGAAGCAGTGGACCGCGCCGACGAACGATCGAAGGTCTCGGCCCGTCATCGGTGCCGCTCCCCGGCCCGACCCGCCAGGGTGAGCGTCCAGCCCAACGGCGAGCTCGGCTCCCCGTCGACGAAGGCGATCGGGACCATCCCGAGGAGCTCGGCCGGCGTGCGGGTGGCGGCGAGGTCCCACAGCGCCAACGCGTCGGCGGAGAGCAGGCCGCCGGACCAGTGCTCCACGTCCACCCTTTTGGACTGGGCCCCGACCGCTGCCAGGACGTAGTCCGGCGCGGACTGCGCCAGTGGCTCGTGCGCTCGCGCCGGCAAGGTGCCCGGTCCGGCGTCCACGGCCACCAGCGACGTCCGACCGCGCGACCGTCGTCGCGCGACCTGCCGGCCGAGGGCGAAGCTGTCGTCGATCCTCAGCACGTCGCGTGGACCGAGGGACAGCTCCGCCGCCACCAGGTCGATCGTGCGGTCGAGCTGCGGGTGTGCGCCGACGACGGCCACGACCGCCCCCTCCCCGGTCGGCAGTGCCGGCGCGGCGGGCAGGCGCCCCATGGCGCGGACCAACGCGTCGAGCGAGGGGCGCTGCCCGCGTGGCAGATAGGCATCGGGAAGGCCCAGGGCGAGCAGGGCAGCCCGGAGGTCGGGGACGTGCCGGTCCTCCCGGGACGCGGCGGGGGCCGCGGACCGGCGAGCGGGTGGCGTCCCTCGGGACGTGGGCGCCGGTCGGGTCGGCCGCTTCACCTTCTCCGCGGGCGCCCGCCCTGCGTCCGCGCCCGACCGCGCCGCGCCCGTCCCTGTCCGGCCGTCGGAAAGCGGTGGCCCGCCTCCCGGGGTATCCGCCTCCTCGTCGACCGCCCTGGGGTCCGCCGGCGTGGCGGGAGCGGGAACCGGAGGGCCGGTGGCGCCGCCATGAGCATCGGGGTCGCGGGCCAGGGCCGCTTCGGCCTCGGCGAGCACTTCGTCGAACGCCTCGGGCGGGATGGCCACCGAGCGCAGCGACACCTCGTCGCAGGTGGCCTCGACCAGGCCCGAGAGGAGGTCGTCCGGACCGGTGGGCCCGTAGCCCGGAGCCCGGTCCGCTCGAGGCCCCGGAGCGGCGGAGGGAGCGGCGCCCCGACGGCTCCTCGACTTCCGGGTCGGCGGCTTCGACCCGGCCACCGCCTCCGACCCGGGGGGCGGCGTGAGGGAAGCGACGAAGACCTCCGTGGCGAAGAACCCGGCCACTCCGCCGCGCCTCGTCTTCCAGCACCGCAGGTCGCTGGAGGGACCCAAAGCTGCCCGCGCCCGGGCCACCGCCTCCTCGGCGGTGCGCCCCTCGAACTGCGCCGCGCCGGTCACGCCGCCGCCCGCCGGCTCACTGGGTGACCGGGATGTCATCGGACACACTCCCCACCGTCTGGAGGGTGGTCGTACCCCCGATCTCCCCCGCACCCACGACGGCGAGACGGGGCAGGCTCGGCTTCAACAACCGCCGCAGGGCCAGACGCAGGCGGGTCGCGCAGAGCAGGACGGGGCTGGTCCCACGGGACTCGGACTCCTGGGTCAGCCTCGCCACCTGGCGGACCAGCGACTCGGCGACGGACGCTTCGATCCCGAGCGTCCGGCCACGCTCGCCGGTGCGCAGGGAGCCGATGAGGTTCTGCTCGAGGGCGGGCGCCATGGTGATGATTGGTACCGTGCCGTCGACGGCGAACAGTGACCCGATGGTCGAGCCCGAGCGCGATGCGCGCCGCTTCCAAGAGGCTGTCGGCGTCCCGTTGCTGGCTGCGCGCCTGCTCGGTCATGGACTCCACGATGCGCACCAGGTCCCTGACCGGGACGCCCTCGTCGAGCAGACCACGGAGCACGCCCTGGACGTCGCCCAGGGTCACATTGGCCGCCGCCATCTCCTCCAGCACGACCGGATTTGAATTCTTGAGCGCGTCCAGGAGCAGCTTGGTGTCCTGCCGGGACAGGATCGTTCCCGCGTGCTCCCGGACGACCTCGGCCAGGTGGGTCGTCACCACAGCCGAGCGGTCGACCACCGTGACCCCGGCGACGACCGCCTGATGCCGGAGCTCGATGGGGATCCACTTGGCCCGCCCACCGAAGGCCGGGTCCCGGGTCTCGGTCCCACCGAGCTCCTCCAGGTTCTGGCCGACCGCCAGGAGCTTCCCGCGGGGCGCCTCGCCCCGCGCGACCTCGACTCCCTGCACCCGGATGGCATAGGCGGACGGGGGCAGGTCGAGGTTGTCGCGCGTGTGGACCTGGGGCATCACGATCCCGAGTTCCGTCGCGACGTTGCGGCGCAGCGCCTTGACCCGATCGAGAAGGTCCCCTCCCCGATCGGACTGGACCAGATCGATCAGCTCGAGCCCGAGCTCGAGGACCAGCTGCTCCACGGCCAGGCCGGCGGCGATCGACTCGGGGGTGTCCGCCGCGGCCACCGCCGGCGCCGGCGCCGGCTCGGGCTCGTGGTCCGGAGCGTCCTTGGGCAGGCGTGATCCGACGAAGAGGACGCTTCCTCCCACGATGAGGAACGGCAGCTTCGGAAGACCCGGGATGACGGCCAGGCACGCCATGACCAGTCCGGTGGTCCGCACGATCGGTCGATAGCGGTAGAGCTGGTTCAGGACGTCGTGGCCCAGGTCGTGCTCCGTGGCGGCCCGGGTGACGATGATGGCCGTCGACAGCGACAACAGCAGAGCGGGGATCTGCGAGACCAGTCCGTCGCCCACCGACAGCAGGCTGTACGTGGAGATGGCGTCGCTGAACGAGAGGTGGTGCTGGGCCACGCCGATGGCGAGGCCGCCGATCAGGTTCACACCGGTGATCACGATGGCCGCGATGGCGTCTCCGCGGACGAACTTCGAGGCGCCGTCCATCGCTCCGTAGAAATCGGCCTCGTCGGCCACCTCCTGGCGCCGGCGGCGCGCCTCTGCCTCGTCGATGGCCCCGGCGTGCAGGTCGGCGTCGATGGCCATCTGCTTTCCCGGCATGCCGTCGAGCGTGAAACGAGCCGCCACCTCGGCCACCCGGCCCGCACCGGAGGTGATCACCACGAACTGGATGATGATCAGGATGAAGAAGACGACGAGCCCGACGAGGATCGAGCCCCCGATCACGAAGTGGCCGAAGCTCTCGATCACCACGCCCGCGTAGCCGTGGAGCAGGATGAGCCGGGTCGCGGCCACGTTGAGGGCCAGGCGGAACATGGTGGCCACCAGCACGAGCGTCGGGAAGACCGAGAAGTCGAGCGGGCGCTTGACCTGCATGGCCGTGAGCAGCACCAGGATCGATCCGGTGATGTTGGCGGTGATGAGGAGATCGACGACGAAGGTGGGGAGCGGGACGACCAGCACGACGACGACCGCGACGACCGACAGGGGCACGGCCATGGTGGCCACCCGTCGCCACCGCTGGTCCTTGCCCGCCGGGTTGCCCCCTCCGATGGCCTCAGCCACGGGCGTCCCCGGGCTCGCATCGACGGACGGTCTTCACGTGCGCCACTCCTCGCCGGCTGCTTCGCTCACTCCGTCCCTGGACACATCCCGGCCGTCCTGGCCACGCACTGCGCTCCGTACTACGGAACGGCGCCGGGCAGAGTTCAGAGGGGGCGCCCGCATTGCGTCAGCCCGCCACGGCCAGGGCCGAAGGAGCCATCCGGTGCACGTCGCCGAGCAGCTTTGCGGTGGGCGAGAGCGAATACACGAAGGCCAGCAGCCTGGCGACCGCCATGTACAGCGCGGCCGGGACGACGTCGTCGACCTCGCAGGACGAGTGCAGCGTCCGGGCGAGCGCCGGGTTCTCGACGATCGGTACGCCGTGCTCGCGCGGCGCGGCCCCGGATCCGGGCGGCGACCAGGTCCGCGCCTTTGGCCACCACTTTGGGTGCGCGGTCCCTCTTCCGGTCGTACGCGATGCGCGACGGCGAAATGGGTCGGGTTGGTCACGACCACGTCGGCCGAGGCCACCGCGGCCATCATCCGCATGCGGGACAGCCGGCGAGCCTTGCCGCGCAGCGCGCGGCGGACTTCGGGGGAGCCCTCGGTGCGGCGGTACTCGTCCCTGATCTCTTGTTTGGTCATACGCAGTCCCTGCTGATAGGTGCGCCGTTGGAAGGCGTAGTCCGCCCCGGCCACGAGCAGCGCCAGAGCCCCGACGTCGCGCAGGAGTGCGGACGTGGAGCCGCCGGCAAGGGCCAGCGTCGTCGGCAACGGCAACGTGGCACCACCGAGGACCGAGCCCATCAACTGATGGACGAGCATGTACCCCAGTCCCGCCAACAGGCACAGCTTCACGAGCGTCTTGCCGAGCGACCAGGCGCCCTGCGTCGAGAAGATCCGGCCGAAACCCGCCTTGGGGCTGATCCGCGAGAACTGGACCCTGAGCGCCTTGGGGGTGAAGCGGAAGCCCACCTGGGCGAACGCCGCCCCGACGCCCACGCCCGTGCACACGAGCACGATCGGGAGCGCGGCGATGGCCGCGGTGCCGAGACCCTTCGCCAGCACCCCGATCGCCACCGCGGTGCTCGGGTGGGCGACCGACTGGGCCACGAGCCGGAGGAACCCGGCGACCCGGTCGGCCGCCAGCCCCCCGAGCTTGGGGAGCAGCGACGCCACGACGAGCAGGCTGGCCCACCCGCCGATCTCCTGCGATCGGGCCACCTTGCCCTTCTCGCGGACCTCCTTGCGATGCTTGGGCGTCGGGTGTTCTGTGCGCTGCGACTTGTCGGCCATCCTCAGCCTCCGAACACCTGGGTCACCGCCCGCCCGACCAGATTGGTCACGTCCTCGGGGAGCGCGACGAGGGCGAGACCCACCGCCAGCAGCGCCGTCAGGATCTGGAGCGGGAAGCCGAACACGAACACGTTGATCTGCGGGGCCGCCTTGGCCAGCAGGGCCAGCACGACCTGGGTGGCGAAGAGCACCACGATGACCGGCGCCGCGATCTCCACCGCGGCGGCGAAGAACGTGGTGACGTCGTTGGTGATGACGTTGGCCACCGTGCCGAGAGTGGCGGGAGGCAGGGTCGTCCCGACGGCCTTGAACGAGCGGAGGAAGCCGTCCACGATCACCAGTGCGGCACCGGTGGTGAAGAGCAGCGCCGTTCCCACCAGGTTGTAGAACTGGCCGATGATCGGGGTCTGCTGCAAGGAGAGCGGATCGAGAGCCTGGGGAAGGTTCAACCCGGCGAAGAGGTCGATCAGGCTCCCCGCCGACACCACCGCGGTGACGAAGAGCGAGACGACGAATCCGAGCACGAATCCGACCGCCGCCTGCACCAACACCTGCGCCAGGATCTGGGCATCGGTCGACGGCAGTGCGTCGTGCTGGAGGGTCGCTGCCGCGTCGACGGCGATGCCGAGCGAGATGCCGATCTTCGCCATGGCCGGTATGGACTTGTTGGCGAAGGGCGGGCAGATCACCACCCAGGCCGAGGCACGCACCAGCGCCAGCACGAGGGCGAGGGCGAAGGCGGGTGACAGATGAAGGGTCATCCCGTTCCGTTGACCATGTTGGGGATGGACCGGTACAGCTGCTCGGTGTAGGAGACGGCGTCGGCGAGCATCCAGTGCCCGCAGACGATCAGCACGACGCCGATCGCCACGACCTTGGGCAGGAACGTCAGGGTGAACTCTTGAATGGACGTCACCGCCTGGAAGAGCGCCACCGTCAGGCCGACGGCCAGGCTCACGACGAGGACCGGCCCGGCCAGCTCTGCCATGAGGATCAGCGCCTGGGACGCCAGGTGCAGCACCGTGTCGTCGTTCATCGGGGATCCTCGCCCGGAGCGCTCGTGCACTGGCCGGCGGTCATGGGTGGAAGGACTGGAGGATGGAGTGGGTGACGAGGGTCCACCCGTCGACGAGGACGAACAGCAGGATCTTGAAGGGAAGCGAGATGAGCGTGGGCGGGAGCATGTACATGCCCATCGACATCATGATCGCCGACACCACGAGGTCGATGACCATGAACGGGATGAAGATCATGAACCCCATCAGGAAGGCCGACTCGATCTCGGAGAGGACGAAGGCCGGGATGATGGTGGTCAGCGGGAGCGACTGCGGGTGGGCGGTGCTCTCCTTGGCGGCCGAAGTGAACAGGCTCAGCTCACCATCCCGCGTCTGCTCGAGCATCCAATGCTTGAGCGGGACCTCGCCGCGGTCGACGGCCTGGGTCGCGGTGATCTTGCCCTTGTCGTAGGGCTGGACAGCCACGTGGTTGATCTGCGTGATCACGGGCCCCATCACGAACAGCGAGAGGATGAGGGCCAGCCCGGCGATGACCTGGTTGGGCGGAACGGTCTGGGTGCCGAGGGCGTTGCGGGTCAACGAGAGCACGATGAAGATCCGCGTGAACCCGGTCATCAGGACCAGGATCGCCGGGGCGATGGCCAGCACCGTGATCACGATGATGATGAGCACGGCTGACGACGGGCTCTTCAACCCGCTCACGTTCACGTTGACGTTGGACGAGGCGGCGAGCAGTGCAGCGGTCATGGAGACCTCGGAAGCTCGAGGAGGTGCCCGGGCGCGAACCCGGGGTGTTCAGCTCAGTGTCGAACCGTCATCTCCCGCAGGCGTTCGACGAAGGCATCCCATGCCGTTGGGGTGTCCGACCCCATCGTCGATGCCAGCCCTGGCGTCGACGTGACCTCATCCGTGCCGACCGGTCCGCTGATCGCCACCGCATCGTTCCCCGCCCTGTTGTCGGGATCGGAGCACCGCTCCGCCTCCGTCTCGAGCAGCACGCTGACCTGCTGGGGGGTCTGACCGACCACCACGATCCTGCCCGCCGCCCGGACGACGGCGATCGAACTGTGGCGGCCGAGGGACCGTCGATCGATGATCTCGATCCTGCCCGCGTCGACTCCGGGCAACGTCCGCCCGAGGCGGCCCCCGGTGCTTCGGCCACGGCCGACCTTGGAGAACACCCAGAGAAGGCCCAGCACGAGGGCGAGCGCCAGCACCATCCGTCCGAATTCGGCAGCGAGCACGGCCGGTCCTAGCCGTCCTCGTCCGAGACGATCTCGGTGATGCGGACGCCGTACTCGTCGCCCACGTCCACCACTTCGCCTCGGGCGAGCACCACTTCGCGATTGAGCACGATGTCCACCGGTGCACCGACGGCCCGATCGAGCTCGATCACGTCGCCGGGTCGGAGCTTGGCCAGATCGCCGAACGTCCGCCTGGTCTTGCCGATCCACACTGAGACCTCGACGGTCACGCTCCGGAACTGCGCCTCGCGCACCGCCATCCGTCGGCCCACGTCGAACTGGTCCGTGCTCGTCGCCGGCGGCGGGCCGGCGTCGGTCAGCGGTGCCGCATCGCGTGCTGCCGCGCCTCCCAAACCGTTGGGGAGACCCGCGGGGGCGGAGTCCGAAATGGTCATGAGAAAACCTCCTCTGTGATCGCACACGCCTTGCGCACACCTGAGCGGCCGATGGTGGCCAGGGCCACCAGCAGTCCTTCGGCCCGCACCTCGAGTGGTCGGTCCGTCGGCAGCCCGAGATGCAGCTCGTCACCCACGGCGAGGGTCATGAGCGCGTCGGGCGTCGATTCGAAGCTCGGGAACTGGAGCACCACGTCGACCGGCACGTCGTGCAGGCGACGCCGGACGTCCGCCGCCCGGGTCACGGCGCCGTCATCGGGGAGATGCCCCGGCCGGCTCCGCATCGCCTCCGCCAACGGACGTAGCATCATGAAAGGTAGGCAGAGAACGGCCTCGCACTCGGGACGGTTCCCCAGGGTGAACGTCAGACGAGCGGTCACACACGTCTCGGCCGGCTGCGCCACCGTGACGAACTGGACGTTCGCCTCCTGCATCTCCAAGACGGGAGTCGTCGGTTGCACGCGGGAGAACGCCTTGGCCAGCTCGTCGAGGATG
Source organism: uncultured Acidimicrobiaceae bacterium (assembly GCA_963789235.1). Classification (GTDB taxonomy): domain Bacteria; phylum Actinomycetota; class Acidimicrobiia; order Acidimicrobiales; family RAAP-2; genus Bog-473. Next base: position 11,896 of record CAWBJX010000008.1, read on the forward strand.
CCCTCGGCCACCGGTGCCAGCAGCTCCTGCTCGATCTCGGTCAGGACCCGCTCGGGATACTCCTCCTCGCCCCTCCCGGCCAGGCGGAGGTCCACCATGGCCAGCGCTTCGGGGGTGGGAACGGCGACGACCCCCTGGCCCGCCAGGGGTGGGAGCGAGAAGGTGAGGAAATGCAGCTGGTGTTCGAGGCTGGCCGACACCTCGGCCCAGGTCAACTGGTCGAGCGCGACGCAATGCCAGGGTGCACGGCTGGCGGAGCACCGTCGAGAGGCGCGCGCTGGCGTGGCGGGCGAAGACTCGAGCATCACGCTCATCGTGTGGAGGTGGACACCGCTCGAGCGTCTCGGTTCGCCGGAAGTCGTGGAGCCGGCGCTCCCTCCTGGTGGATGCTCACTCCTGCTCACCTGCAATCGCTGTCGATTGGCGGGTGACGACGATATTGACCCGCCGGTTCTCGGCCTCGCGAGCGGGGGACGTGTTCGGCACGATCGGGTGGTACTGGCCGTACCCGAGTGCCACGACCGCGCTGCGGGTCGACCACGGCATCGACCGTCGGTGAGCCGCTCCACGACGGGTGGCGCGGGCCGCGGACGAGCGCCCAGTTGTTGGCGTAGGGCCCGCCGGTGATACTGCTGATCATCGGTGTAGCCGGCGACGTCCACGTCGTTGGGATAGCGAGCGAGCACGTGGCCGGAGGTGTCGACGATCTCGTCGCCCAGCGGCGAGAGCTGCGCCGAGTCGGACACTGGAAGAACGTCGAGTCGGCGACCAGGCCTTCGACGAACCCGGACGAGTTGATGGTGATGCGTGACGTCGCCGAGCAGTCCCTCGCTGCCCAGGGCCGGGTGAGAGGGCCTTTTCGATCTGCGTGGAGCTGGTCCGGGTCGTCGCCGCGGACAACCGGTGTGGGCCGTGTGCGGGGCTGGCCGCGGTCGTCGAACCGTGCACCCTGGAGTCGCCGACAACCACATGGTCCTCGCACGGACTCTGGAACTGCCGGTACTTGGCCTCGTTGATCTTGGAGAGCGCGAACAGCACGATGAAGAGCACGAGCAACAGCGTGATCATGTCGGCGTAGGTCAAGAGCCAGCGATCCTGGTTGTCGCCGTGCGCGTCGTCGGCATGCTTGCGGTGGATACGCGTGGTCCGGCTGCGCCGGTGTCCGCAGGCTGGGACTCGGGACTTGGTCATGCCGCCTCCACGGCGACGAGGGCATCGGGCGCCACCGGACCGCAGCTCTTGTTGCGTTCCGACAGGCGGGAGGAAGCGTAGAGGCGGTCGCGCAGGTCCATGCTGGAGACGTTCAGCTGCATGGTCAGCAGACCCTCCGTCACCATCTCGCGATAGGCAACCTCTTCCTCGGAGCGCGTCGGAGCTTGTTGGAGATCGGGAGCCAGACGGCGTTGGCGAGCAGGACGCCCCACAGCGTGGCGGTGAACGCGGCCGCGATGGCCGGGCCGAGCTTGCCCGGGCTGCTGCAGCTGGCCGAGCACGCCGATCAGGCCGATCACCGTCCCGAGGATCCCGAAGGTCGGCGAGTAGCCCGCCATGTCGGAGAAGAACTTGATCGGAGGCGGCGTGGCGGACTCGGAGACCGTCCACCTCGGCGCCAGGAGCTCGTGCACCCGTTCGGGGTCCGAGGTCGAGGTGATCAGCTGGACCCCGGTCTTCAGAAAGGCGTCGTCGGTCTCGAGCTGTTCGAGCACCAAGCGGGTTCTGGCGCACCTCTCTGGCCACGGCGAGGAGCTTGTCGATGGTGCCACGCATGTCGGGCGCGCGATGGGGGAGCAGACGATCTTCGACTGCCTTGGGCACCGCCTTCAGCCGGCGCTGTGTCGTAGCCGGCGATGGTGGCCCCGAGGCTCCCGCCGAAGACGAGCAGTAGCGGCGGGATCTTGATCAGGACGACGCCACGTGCCCGTGGTCCATGGTCATCGACACGACCACAGCCAGGAGGGCGATCAGGATGCCGACGGGTGTCACCGCACGTTATCCTCGCCGCCCGCCACAGGCGCGACCTCGGCGAGCGCGGGCGCCGGGGCTTCCTCCGAAGGCGAGAGCCAGGGCTCGCGCGAGGACAGCCTCTTTCTCCGACCGGATGCGGTCGTTGATCGTCTCGACCTCGTCGCGTACGATCAGATACGTGCCGTTTGCAAGATAGACAGCGGAATTCGCGCCCCCTTCGACCCGCTCCACATGTCCTCGTTGAGGTACATGGTGGACCCGTCGAGATTTGCGCAGGCCGATCACCGTGCTCCATTCCCCCCGACGTCGCTCCTTCCACCGTTCTGTAACGGCCCGCAGGAGACGCAGAGTTCAGGGTCGGCCCGCGATGGGCCGGGAATCAGGACATCTCGACGAGCGATTCGAGCGCGGTGGACGTCGAGTCGACGACCTTCGTGTTGGCCTGGTAGGCGGTCTGGGCCTCGATCAGGTCAGTGAGTTCCGTGGCCAGGTCCACGTTCGACCCCTCGACGGCACCGCCCTGCAGGGTGCCGAGGCCAGCACTCCCCGGCACGCCTAGCTGCACGTTTCCCGATGCGGCCGTGGGGACGTAGTCGGCGTTCCCGACGTCCTCGAGGCCGTTGGGATTGGCGAACTCGGCGAGGGCTATGGTCCCGAGACTCTGGCTCGTCCCGTTCGAATAGGTCCCGGTGATCGTCCCGTCGGAGCCGATCGAGTACGAATCGAGTGTGCCCGCGGCATACCCATCCTGGCTGGTAACCGCGAGGGTCTGGTCGGACGCGAACTGAGTGATGGCGTTTTGTGATCCCGGAGCCGGGAAGTCAGATTCACCGCGCCGCCGCTCCACGTGTAGTTGCTCGGGAGGTTGGCGATGGCGAGGGAGGTCCCGTTGGCTCCGACGGCGGCGCCGTTGACCGACGAAAGCTGCCCGTTGTTCCCGAAGACGAGCGTCTGCGGAGTGACCACAGCGGGGAGGCGGCACCCGTCACCGTGCCTTGGAGGCTCCAGGTGTTGGCAGCGCCCGTGGGGGTGAACGTGAGATCGACCGGCACCGCGTCGCCCAGCGAGTCGTAGATGGTGGTGGTGACAGTGACGGCACCGGTCGACCCTTCGGCCAAGTTGCCGCCCAGATCGACTGTTGGCGGTCGCCGCCGGGGGCTCGGCCGATCCGGCGATGATACTGAGCGGGACCGGATTTGACGTCGTGGGCTGGCCGGGGGCCCAGCCCAGGACCAGTCCGCCGCTCTGAGGTGGCCAGGTTCCCGTTGGCGTCAACTGTAGGTCGCCGTCGCGCGTGTAGACCGTCTGGCCGTTCTGGCTGACGACGAGGAAGCCGTTGCCCTCGATGGCGACGTCGGTGCTGACCCCGGTCTGGGTCACCGGGCCCTCGGAGAAGTCGGTGGCTGATCGCCGACACCTCGTCGCCCGCGCCGATGGAGGACGGGTTGGTGCTGCCAGCAAGGTGTTCGCCACCGCCGCTCCGGCCGGCTGGAGCTGCTCGGTGAGCAGGTCCTCGAACTCGGCCGTGCCCGACTTGAAGCCGTCGGTCTCGGAGTTGGCGATGTCGTTGCCGATCGTGTCGAGATCGGTCTGCATGGTTTCGATGCCGGAAGCGGCGGCACCGAGGGATCGAACGCTCATGTGTGTGCTCCTTTTCGTTGTGTCCCGTGTGTCTGGTGTCTTGCATCTGGGCGTGGTTGTGTCGGGTCAGCGTGTGTCAGCGTCGGTGATCTGCTTGCACGTCGGCGAGGGCGACCGGTCGTCCCCCGACGTCGAGCAGTGGGTCCGCTCGATCCGTTGGTCACGCCGGCATGACCCGCCGGTGAGGGTGCCGCCGGTCCCGTCGTCGGCGGTGACGGTCCTGCCGATGAGCCCGCCGCCTCGCCCATCTGCGAGGCCGACGAGACCGACTGGAGCTGCTCGACCTGCGGAGAGCGAGGCGATCTGGCTCATGAAGTCGGACGACGAGGTGGGATCGAGCGGGTTCTGGTACTTGAGCTCGTCGACGAGCAGCTGAGGAAGGTGCTCGGGTCGAGGAGGCCGGCGGTCCCATCGTCGACAGAGCTCGACTGCGTGTCGACGTTGCGTCGGAGGTGTCGACGTGGTGCCGCCGTGGTGAGCGGTGCTGGTCGGTCGGTGCTCACACCTGTGACGGGTGGGCGGTCATGTGATCTCCCTTCGGGCGTGGTTCGCTCGCGGCACGAGGTGCAGGATGAGGTGGATCGGTCCTGCGGTCCGTGACTCGGCCGCGGTCGCCTCGGGGCGGGACGGGTTCTGCGGACTCGTCGCGTCGGCTTCGCTCGGTGCGCGCCCGCTCCGTCCCCCGCCATCGCCCGCCCGGGAAGCGGCGCCAGGCTCGCCCACGGTGACGTTGACCTCGAGACCTGCGCCGGCCAGCTGATCGCACGAAGCGCGGGCAGCGCGTCTTCGAGCGCGTCGTGGCCGCCGGCGTGCTCGGGGTCAAGGTCCACCTGCAGCTGGTCGCCTCGGAGCGACGAGCCTGGCCTGCACCTGGCCCAGCTCGGGCGGGTGCAGGCTCACCGCGACGCTGTAGCCCCGTTCCCGCGGCCAGAGGACGCCCGAGATGGAGGTGGCCAGGCCCGCTGACGTCGAAGCTTGAGCCGTGGCTCGCCATCCGGCGAGATCGTCGGCGTCAAGCCGTTCGAGAGATCTCCAGCCGTCCCGATGGCGACACGCTCGCCAGTGCCGGTGGCAAGGACGGAGTCCGAGGCCGGCCTCGGTCCGGACACCTCGATGCGCACGGTTCCGGCGCCGGAACCGATCGATCCCGGCTGAGCCCCGTCCTCCGTCCCGGGCCGCTCGCCGGGGCGGACATCCCATGCGGCGGCATCGGTCCCCTCCCCGCCGATGCGGTCCGGGGTGCCGTGCGTCGCGGCGTCGTGGGAAGAGGTCGGCACCGCCGGCGCCGGAGGGAGGGGGCGCCGACGAGCCAGGTCCAGTCGATGAAGGGGGATCGGCGGCGGGACCGGTGGCATCGACCAGCCGGCCTTCCCCGGCTTCGGCCACCGGCGCAGACACCATCACGCCGGCGGGGGTCCGCTCCGCCGGCGTGATGGACGGATCCGGCGTGATGGACGGATCCGGTGCGGTGCCGTGCGTGGGCGCCACCGCAGTCGGCGCCGGCGCGGGCGCCGGCGACGGCGCCGACGCCGCTCCAAGAGGGGACGTCACGGTGGAAGCCGGCACCCCGGGTGGGACGGACGTCTGCAGGCCCGCACGGGCTGCGCGGGCGTTCGTGGCACGTCCGGACCCGGGGCCCGGAATGGAGCCGGGTTCCGCCGCCCGTCCGCGTGGGGGTCCGGCCGTCGCTCCGGAGGCGGTGCGGACATGACCGTGGCCGAGACCGGGGGGGTCCGCCGTCTCGACATCGGGCTCCGGTGGGAGCGATGCCGAGTCCGGAAGATCCCGGGCCGATCGACCCAGCACCTCGGAGAACGGCTGGGCGCCTTCTTCGGGCACGGTCGCGACCCGGGTTGGCGCGGACGACGACGGCATGTCCCCGGCCGGTTCGGCAGAGGCGAGCACCGCGGTGGCTGCGCTCATGTGGTCACCGTGCCCGACGTCCCGGACAGACCGGCGAGCGAGAGGACGGCGGGCACGTAGGCCTGCGTCTCGGCATAGGGCGGGACGCCCCCGTAGCGCTGGACAGCTGACGAGCCGGCGTCGTAAGCGGCGAGGGCATCGGCGTAGGAGCCGAACTGGCGGGTATAGCTGCCCGAGGAGTTGGGCCGCCCCTTCGATCGACTGTGTGGGGTCAGTCGGGTCGACGCCCATGCCGGCCGCCGTCGCCGGCATGAACTGGGCGATGCCCTCGGCGCCGGCCGAGCTGACCGCCCCCGCCTCGAACCTGCTCTCGTGGTAGAGGAGCGCGGCGAGCAGCGAGGCGGGGATCCCGTTGGCCGACGCCGCCTGCTCGATCGTCCCGGCGTACTGCGACGGGACGGACACGTTCCCCATCTGGGTCGGACCGCCTGCCGTTCGAGGCGGCGAGAGTGGCCGGGTCTGTCGCCGTGCGGGCCCGGCCGGGCAGCACCCGTCGGATAGCGACGACCTGATCGGGGTCGGAACCGGTTGGACCTGGACCGCCGTGCCCGTGTGTGGGGCGTCGATCATCTGGCCGTTGCCGACGTAGATCCCGACGTGGCCCGGTGAGCTCGCCGTGCCGTCCGACCCGGCAAAGAAGAGCAGGTCGCCGGGCTGGGCGGCCGCCAGGCTCGCCACCGGCGTCCCCACGCCGGCCTGCTCCTCGCTTGTCCGAGGCAGCGAGACGCCGAGCTGGCCGTAGACGTACTGGACGAGTCCCGAGCAGTCGAATCCCGAGGGACTCGTGCCGCCCCAGACGTAGGGGGTGCCCTCGAACCGCTCGGCTTCGGCCACGACGTCGGATCCGCTGACACCACCGGTCCCCACGGACGCGGCGGCCTGCTCCGGAGCCGCCGTGCCGTCGGAAGAGGGCGATCCGGCGAGATCGCCGAGGGCAGCCACCAAGAGCGCCGAGCACTTCGCTCGAGCTCGCCGAGCGCCGCGCTCGAAGCGGTGCTGTCGAGGACGTCGGTCGGACATGGCCGCGTCTGCGAGGCCGTCCGCCGTGGGGTCGGCGTCGGCGGCGACGGCATCGGCGAAGAGGTCGCCGGTCGCCCCCGAGCCGCTCGCACTCGGCCAGCGTGGTCGCAAAGTCGCTCCCGGCAGCCGTTGTGCCGTTCGCCGCCGTGGTCGCCGATCCGGGCTGGGCGACGCCGGGCGCCTGCTGCAGCTCGGCGATGGTCTGCTCGATGTCCGCCGAGAGAGACCGCGGTCCGATGGTCATGGGCGACCTCCCACCGCGTCCGCGCCGTCGTCAGGTCGTCGAGCTCGGCCGCCTCGCGCCGGTCGAGCTCGAGCTGCCACGCCGCCAGTTGGCGCTCGTCGACAGTCGCTCGAGCACGCCCGTCCGTTGTCGGCGCTCGACCCATGCCTCCCTGGCCTGGCGCGCCACGTCGCCGGCCGCCTCCACTGCTCGGTCCGCCGGCGTGTCGCGTGTCGGCCATCCGCTGCGACTGTGCATGGGTCCAGTGCACGCGTCGCCGCTGACCCGGCCCGCGGCGGCAGGCCAGGCTCTCCAGCGTGTGGCGGGCGCGAGCCAGCGCGGCGCGACGCGGAGACCAGCTCCCGGGAGGCGACGGCCAGCCGCCTGGCTGCCACCCGTTCCTGGTGCTCGCGCACCCGGGCACCGAGTCGAGGCGGAAGCGGAAGGCCTTCACGCCGCCGTCCTCGGCCGGCAGCCAGTGCCAGCAGCGCCTCGGTCGTCGCAGTCCAGCGGGCTGGTCTTCGCCGACGGGCTGGCGGAGGAACGCGTCGATGGCCGGCTCGCAGCGCGACGGCCCGGTCCACCACGGGATTGGTCCCGGGAACGTAGGCGTCGATCTCGATCAGGTCGCGCGCGTCGCGCCACGCCGCCAGCAGCTCCCGCACCCGTGCACCGGCGCGCGAGCACCTCGCTCGGAGGCGATGGCCGGCGCCACCCGCGAGATGGATTCGAGCACGTCGACGGCCGGGTAGTGGCCGCTCTCGGCCAGCGACGCGCGAGAGCCGGATGTGTCCGTCGAGGATCGACCGGGTGGCGTCGGCGATGGGCTCGTTGATGTCGTCGCCCTCGACCAGGACGGTGTAGAGGCCGGTGATGGAGCCCCGCTCGCGCTCGTCCGCCGCGCTCGAGGAGCCGAGGCAGCAGACCGAACACGCTCGGGCGGATAGCCGCGGGTCGCCGGCGGCTCGCCCGCCGCCAGGCCCACCTCGCGCTGGGCCATGGCGAACCGGGTGACCGAGTCCATCATGAGCACGCACGTCGTCACCCCGGTCGCGGAACCACTCGGCGATCCGGGTGGCGGTGAACGCCGCCCGGATCCGGACCATCGCCGGCGCGTCCGAGGTGGCGACGACGACGACCGAGCGGGCCAGCCCCTCGGGGCCGAGGTCGCGCTCGATGAACTCGGCCACCTCGCGGCCGCGCTCGCCGATCAGGGCCACCACCGACACCTCCGCCTCGGTGCCCCGGGCGATCATGGACAGCAGCGACGATTTGCCCACCCCGGACCCGGCGAAGATGCCCAGCCGCTGGCCCTTCCCGCACGGGATCAGCCCGTCGAGGACCCGCACTCCGAGCGGCAGCTGCTCGTCGACCAGCCCCCGCCGCAACGGGTGCGGCGGTCGCCCGTCGACGCTCACCTCGGACCCTCGCAGGGGCGGCCCGCCGTCGATCGGGCGGCCGAGCCCGTCGAGCACCCGGCCGAGGAGGCTCTCGCCCGACGACGAGCGAGAGGGCCGGCCGACCGGCGTGGCCGGCGTGCCGGCGCGAAGCCCGGCGGTCTCCCCGAGCGCGACGCAGACCGACCTTGCCGTCGCGAGCGCGACCACCTCGGCCTGTAAGGGCCCGTCGTCGGGGAGGAGCAGCAGCGCCGTCACCGACCGCGGCGGGTATCCCGCTCACCTCGATGGACATGCCCACCACCTGGTCCACGCGGCCATAGCGGCCTCGGGCGGGCTGCGGAACGGGCCGGTCCGGACAGCTGCTCGAGCACGCTGGTCACCGCTCGCGTCCGCTCCCGTCGTGCCGACGAGCACGGCCCGCACCCTCTCGAGGGCGGGGGACAGTTGGCTGTCGATGGTGGTCGAGCCGATCTCGACCAGGGCACCGCCCGGTTCCACGGCGGATCGGCGACGACCGTCAGCGGACCGCGAGGGCGCCGAGGTCGGCCAGGTCCCCGAGTGGCGGCATCCTCGGGGTGCAGGCGGACGATCGCCGGCAGCGCTGCTCTCGTCGAGCGCGAGGGCCCGGGCGACTGCGTCGCGCCCTGGCTCGGCCGCCAGCGCCGACTCTCGTCCGAACAAGGTCTCCAGCAGTTCGAAAGCGAATCGGGGCAGCGAGCCCTCGAGCTCGCGGCACCGCTTCTCGTAGGCCGAGCGGAGCGCGTCGGTGGAGCTGGCCAGGGCGGCGATGGCCCTGTCGACCCGGGCGATGCGATCGTGTTCAACGTCGCCGGCTGCTTCCTCGGCGTCTGCGCCGTCCGTCGGCGTATCCGGCCTCGTAGCGCGCCGGCCCCTTTTCCGCCAGCGGGTCGGCCGCCGGGCTTCCCGGGCACAAGCTGGCGTAGTCGATCGGCCTCCCCGGGTCCTGCGGGCGGCGGCGGACGGCGAGGCCGCGCCCGTCCCCGCTCCGCGGCCGGGGGCGCGTCGCGTCGGCCGGCCGTGTTGTTGCGGCGTCACAGCACCACCTCGTCGTTCCGAGCAATGACGATGACCCCTTGCGCGTCGAGGTCCCTCGCCGTGCGAACGATCTCGGCCTGGGCCGCGTCCACCTGTGAGCTCCGTACCGCTCCGAGCACCGCGATCTCCTCGTCGAGCGCCTGGACGCCGCGTTCGGTCAGGTTGCCGCGGACATGGGCCAACGCATCGGTGTCGAGTTGCGCCCCCTTCGAGCGCGGTCGCCAGAGTCGCGGGCGGCACCCGCCGCAGGATGTGCTGCAACGAACGGGCATCGAGTGCGACCACGTCGTCGAACGTGAACAGGTTGGCCCGTATCTGCTCGACGAGCTCGCTGTCCTCGCTCTCGAGCTCCCCCAGGATCTGGCGTTCGGTCTGGCGGTCCGAGTGGTTGAGGATCTCTGCGACGGCCGACGCACCTCCGGCGGCGGCCAATGCCCCCGGGGTGTGAAGGCTGCGCAGCTTCGCCTCGATCAGGGCGGTGGTCTGGCGTACGGCGGCAGGATCGACGCGGTCGAGTTGGGCGATCCGTCGTGTCACCTTGGTCCGGAGATCGCTCGGGAGTTCCGCCATGATGCGTGCCGCATCCTCGGGCCGCATGTGGGCGAGCAGAACCGCCACGGTCTGGGGCTGTTGCTCGGCCAGGATGGCGACCACCTGACGCGGGTCTGCACTGGCCAGCGCGGCCAGCGGGCCGACGGCGTTCTTGTTCTCCATCTGCACGAGCACCTCGTCCGCACGGGCCTGCCCCACCACCTCTTGCAGGAACTGGCGCGCCAGTGTGATGCCTCCCTGGTTCACCAGACTCGACACGTTGATCCTGGCCACCAACTCACACAGGACGCCGACCACGGTGTCGGTGTCGAGCGCGGGCAGGTTGGCGATCTCGGTGGTGAAGGCGATGGCGTCCGAATCCGACATTTCCCTCAGGATCGGCGTCGCCCGCTTGGGGCCCAGCTGCGCCAGCACGACGGCGACCTTCTGGCGGTTGGTCAGCTGCGTGGAGGGCGGCCGCGGCTCGGCCGGTCCGGGCGCGACGGGGAGTGGGTCGCCAGGCGGCCGGTCGGTGTCCCGATCCGTTCCCATCGGGCTCTGTGCGGTCGTCGTCATACCGGCAACGCCCTGCCGCGGTCGAGCTCCTGGCGCTCGTCCGCCCAGCTCTTGAGGAGATGGGCGGCTTCTGCCGGCCGCTGCTCGACGAATTGGTTCACCTGTGCCAGCACGGCATCGGACCCGAACTCCAGCGCCGGAGCCGTCCTGATGGCCGGCAGCTCTCCCGTCGGGTTGCGCTCGTCGTCAAGCGGGTTCATCGCGGGCGTCGTCGCCGGACCGAGCTCGCTCATCGGGATCTCCTGGTAGAGCGGACGCCGGCGGCGGGCAGCCATCAGAGTGGCGGTCACCATGCCGGCGATGAGGAGCAACAGGGCACCAACCTCACCGGCGTGCTCGAGGAGCTGTTGGCGGTGCGCGGAGGCCGCCGCCGCGGCCAACGCCGTCGCCTGGGAGTCGTTGGGGGAAGCGAAGGGAATCGACGTGACCACGAGCTGGTCGCCGTTGGCGGGGTTCAGCCCGGCCGCGGCCGTCACCAATGATCGGAGCTGCGCCTGGTTGATGTGCTTCGTCTTCGATGAGTTGAGCAGCACCGCGACCGAGGTGTGCTCCACCTGGCCCGGGGCCTGCTTGACGGTCTGGGTCACCTGGCCCACTGCGTTGGTGACCTGGGAACTGGTCGTGGTGTACGTCCCGTTCCCGCCCGTGCTGGTGGGTGCCTGGCTCGAGCCGAGGACGCCCGAAGGCGGCGTTCCCGTCCCCGTGTAGCTGCTGTTCGAGGTGGTCTGTCCGGTGGGTGCGGTCACCGGTTGGCCCTGCGCGTTCAGCTGGAGCCCGTTGGTGGTCGTCTGGGTCTGGTCGAAATTGAGGCGGGCGTCGACCTGGACGGCTGCGTTGCCCTCGCCGACCACGCGCGCCAACAGGGCGGTGATGGAGGCCGCCAACTGGTTGTCGTAGGCGTCCGTCTGCTGTGTGTTCGACGCCCCGGACGTCCCGTCGGCGTCGCCGGGGGCCGTGAGGACGTCACCGTGGTTGTCGACCACGGTGACGTCAGACGACGAGAGCCCCGGGATCGACGACGCGGCCAGATGGACGATGGCGGCGACCTGGCCGGACGAGAGCACGGTGCCCGGGGTGAGGTCGACGAGGATGGACGCCGTCGTCGTCTGCTGTGGCCCGATGGCGAAGTCGCTCTGCTGCGGGACGACCAGGTTGACTTGCGCCGATTGCACCCCCTGAATGGAGGAGATGGTCTGCTCGAGCTGCCCTTCGAGCGCCTGCTGGTACTCGACCTGCTGGACGAACTCGGACGTGGTGATGCCGCTCTTCTCCAGGTTGGAGAAGCCCACGTTGCCGGCCTGGGGCAGGCCCTGCTGGGCCAGGGCGATTCGCTCCTGATCCACGTCTGCTGCGGGGACGAGGATGGTCGAGCCCCCGTCCGCCAGTTGATACGGGATCTTCTGGCTGGTCAGTTGCTGGGTGATGGCGCCCGCATCCGAGGCCTGGAGGTTGGTGAACAGGGGCTGATAGTCGGGCTTGGACTCGGCGCTCATGAACAGCACGCCGGCGACGATCACACCCACGACCGCCAACGCGGTCATCACCTTCTGGCCCACCGTGAACCCGGCCAGCACCGAGGCGGCGTGACCGCGCGCCGTGTTCAGGGAATCACGACTGACAGGAACGAGCGCCATGGTCAGGCCGGCATGTCCATGATGGAGTTGAAGGCGGTGACCGCCTTGTCGCGCACGGCGGTCACGAGCTGCGTCTCGAGGTCCGCCTCGGTGGAGGCGACGGTGACGTCGGCGATGCTGGCGTTGCCCGAGGCGGCCTGGAGCGAAAGATTCGTGGCGCTCTGCTGGGACGCGTCGAGCGAGTCGATGGCGTTGCCGAGCAGGTCGGAGAAGGATGTCGGCGCCGTGCCGCTGGTGGCTGCGGCGGATCCTGCGCCGCCGGCCGCGCCGGCCCCGGACGCCGCGCCGGTGGCGGCTCCGCCGGACGCCTGGGACGCTCCGGCGGCGACCGCCGACGTGATGGAGGGGATGGCCGGGATCACGTCAGGCCTTGATGTCGAGGATGGACTGGTAGGCGCTGGTGGCGTGCGACATGACGGCCGAATTGGCCTGGTAGGACGTCTGCGACTGGACGAGGTCGGTCATCTCGGTGCCGAGGTCGACCACCGGCAGCTCCACGTCTCCCTGGGCGTTGGCCACCGGATCGGTCGGGTCGTACTCGACCTGGCCCTGGGCCGGTCCGGCGACGATCGCCTGCACCCGGACGCCGTCGCCGGACGACTGGGGGTCGCCCGGTTCGGCCTGAGCCGCCGCGTCCACGTACTGCGCCTGGTAGACGGGCTGGCCCGGGGTGACGGCGTCGTTCATGTTGGCGACGTTCCCCCCGATGGTGTCGATCCACGTCTGGTCGACCGAGGCACCCGATCCGGCTATGTCAATGGCTTCCCACATGGTGGCTCCTATCCGGTAATGGCATCCGAGAGCACTGCGAACTGGTCGTTGAGGGCGTTGACGACCGTCTGGTTCTCAAGGTCGTTCTCCTGCATGAGCGTCATCTCGGTGGGGAGCGATACGTTGTTGCCGTTGCTCCCCGAGCTGAGCCCTTCGGGGACCGACTGGGCGGTCGCCTGCCCACCATCCGCGAGGGCGTTGGCCAACGAAGACTCGAAGGTGACCTGGTCAGCCTGGTAGTCCGGGGTGTCGACGTTCGCGATGTTGCTGGCGATCGTCTGCTGCTGCTCGACGATGCTGTCGAGGGCGAACTGCAGGATGCCGATCGTCTGGGTGGCGTCTGCCATGGTGCTCTCCTCGGCTCCCGACGGGAGCGTCGGCCGTCCTGGCCAGATGCCGAGCTGTCCGTGCTCACCCTCTCTTACGTCCCCGCGGTCGGCAGAGTTGCGGGGTGGGCCCGTGCCGGCGTCAGGCCCGATGGTCGACGAATTGCGAGGAGGGTGGGGCGTGCAGCGTGGGACCACGCCGGTAGCGCCGGATCTCGGACATGCGCGTGGACACCTCGAGGGCCAGCTGGTCGTAGCCCAACGCGAGCAACTCGGCCCGGTCCCGCAGCTCGTCAGGAAGGGGCTCGGTGGGGCGCCCTGGCCCCGGCGGGCCGGCGCGCCCCGCGTCGACTGCGAGACGCGTCTGGCGGAGGTGCTCGGACGCTGCCTCCAGGTAGTCAGCCCACTCTTCGGGCGCCATCGACTCGCTCGGGGTTGGTGACGGCTCGGTGCCAGGCGTCCCGCAGCGGCGCCACGATCCGCGCACACTCGCGGACCTTCTCCTGGTCCTTCTGAAGGTTGGCCTCCACAAGATGGGAGAGCAGGAAGTCGTACAGGTCCAACAGGTCGCGGCCACCGGAGAACCCGTCGGGTTGGAGGCTGTGCCGGAACATGCGGACGATCCGCTGGGCGTGCTGCAGCCTCTCGTTGGTCACCAGGAGGTCCCCGACGTCGAGCGAGCGGTCGGCGATGTCGATGTCCGCGGCCAAACGGTCGTAGAGCATGACGAGGAGCCGAGGCCCCGAGGCGGTCTCGATGGCCTGGTTCCGGTATCTCGCTTCCAGGTTGGTCGGTGGGGCCATCGTCTCAGCCCCCGCTCGTCCCCGAGCTGCCGCTGGAGGTCGACGCCGAGGACAGCGACGACGAGCTCGACGAGGATGCGGATCCACCGAAGGCCTGGTTGAGGAACGAGCTCTCCGACTGCAGGTGCGACAGTGTCGTCTCCATGTTGGTGAATTCGGCGGTGAGCGCGGCCTGCTGGGTGGCGACCAGCTGCTGCTGCATGGAGATCTCGCTCCCCACTTCGGCAAGCGTCCCCTGAAGCCCGGCGATGGTGACCGGGATGATCCCGTTCGGTGCCAGCGACGCGGTCTTGGCGACGTGCGCCAGGCCCTGGGCGAAGCCGGGTGCATACGTGACCGTGCCGAGCGAGGTGGCGGAGGTGATGCCCGGCGTCGTGACCTGCACGACCAGTCCGTCGGCGTCGTCGGAGCCGTTGTACGAGCTCAGGTCCTGGCCTGATCCGATCGCGGCCAAGCCGTTGATGGTGCCCGCCACATCGATCCCGGCGTAGGTGGTGCCGCCGGTGGTGAGCCCGAGCTGGTCGGATCCCGATGTCGCCACGGTGAACGTGGCGGCGGACCCGTACGCCGCGGACGCGAGCCGGACCTGAGAGGCGCCCGGGGGACCGACGAGGGCGGCCGAAGCGTCGACGCCCGCTGCGGCCAGCGCCGCATTCATTCCGGCCACGACATCGGCCACCGTTTCCCCAGCGGTGGCGGCATAGGTGGCAGCGGCCGAACCGCCGGTCACGGTGTACGTCTCAGCCTGAGACAACGTGGCGGCGGAAGAGGCCCACGTCGACGAGCCCGTGTCGACCGCTTGCTGCGCCGACTGGGTGATGGAGACGGCGTAGGTGCCGGGCGAGGTGTTGTCGGTGGCGCCCGCCACGGACACCTGGCCGGCATAGGCAGGCAGCGCGGCGGCGAAGGTCCCACCCTCGGTGAACATCGACTGGACGGCGCCCGGGTTCTTGGCGTACGCGGCCTCGAATGCGGCCTGGTCGAAAGTGATCGTCCCCTGGCTTGTGATGGCCAACCCGGCTGACTCTCCCGCCGTCCCGTCCGAACCGGCGCTCGACCTCCCGACCGCCTCGCCGACGGCGGCGAGCACCTGCTGGGCCAGGCCGGAGAGTGACGGATCGCCGTTGAGGGGCCCGGCCGTCTTGGTGCCGGTGTTGTACGCCGTGTCCGTGGAGATGGTGGAGAGCAGCTGGTTGGCCGCGGTGACCAGAGACTCGACAGTGCCGGCCATCGTGGTGCCGTCGGGCGACACCGAGATGGTCACCGGCGTCGAGCCGGCCGACACCAGGTGGACCGTGACGCCGGGGAGGAGCCCCGACACGTCGTTGGTCTGCGAGGTCACCTGGTAGCCCCCCGCGCCACCGATCGACACCTCGGCATCCTGGGCCGCTGTCGTGGTGAGGAGCGCCCCGAGCCCCGAGCCGGCGAACGACTGGGCGTCGATCGTGGTCGACGATGCTGTGCCGGTGCCGTTGGAGGCGAGCTCGAGCGCGTAGCTGTTGGTCCCCACCTGCAGCGCGTTCGCCGTCACGCCGACCCCGGCACCGTTGATGGCCGAGACCACCGAGTCGAGCGACCCGTCACCGACGGACACGTTGGCGGCCGTCATGGAACCGGCGCTGAGCCCGCCCGAGATCCCCACGGTGACGGTGCCACCCGTGCCGGAGTTCAGGACCACCGGGGTGCTCCCCGAGCCTGCGATGTCGGACACGGTGGTGGAAGCACCGTCGACGTTCACCACCCCGTCCGTGCCGACGACGGCCGACCCCGCCGCGAGGCCCAGTGCCGGCAGCGCCGATCCCCCGGTGACCTGCAGTGATGCCGTCGAGCCCTGCTGGGCGGTGGCGATGGACAGCTGACCCGTTGCGGCGACCGAAGCGGTGAGGCTCCCACCGGAGGCCTCGGCGACGGCTTGGGCCAGCTGTGGAGGCGTGTAGGTGCCCGATGTCAGCGTGATGGTCTGGGCGACGCCGTTCACCGTCACGTCGAGCTGGTCGTCGGACCCGCTGATGCTCGTGCTCGCGGCCAGGGGTGTGCCGGCCGCCACCGTGGCGCCGCCCGACGACTGGGTCACGGTGATGGTGTGGTCACCGGCGGCGAGGCCGGAGCCCGCAGCGAGGGAGGTGATGCCCAGGGCGGCACCGCCCGAGCCGACGAGGAGGGTCCCGGAGGCCACGACGTCGTTCGGGGATGCGACCGTTCCGGCCGAGATCTGGGTCGATCCGACGGCCAGCTGACCGACGGTCAACGTCAGCGAACCACTCTGGGTACCCGAGGTGACGCTGGCGGTGGCGACCGAGGAGTCCGACGAGGCGGCGGAGAACGCCTCGTCGAATGCCGAGGGGTCGGCCAGGGCGTCGGCCGACTGCTGCAGCGCCAGCAGCTGCGTGTTGATGGCCTGATAGTCGGCGATCTTGGTGTTGATGGTCGACTGTTCGGTCTGCAGGTTGGTGAGCGGCTGCTGGTAGACCGCCATCTCGGCGTTGATGATCGATTGTGTGTTCAGCCCGGAAACCAGGCCGGAGAAACTGACGGGCCCTGTGACCATCTGGCTACCCCCGCTCCCCTCGTTGGATGTCGAGTCTCGTGACGCGACCCCCCACGGGTGGGTACCCCGGCGGCCCGCCGCCGCCCGGGTACCCACGTGTCCCGTGGATGACCGCTATCGCTGGTCCTACGCCGCCGGTTACTGGAGCAGCTTGAGGGCCAGGCTCGGCAGCTGTTCGGCCTGGGCGAGGATCGCCACACCCGACTGCTCGAGGATCTGGTCCGAGGTGAAGGCCGCCGTCTCCTGCGCCACGTTGACGTCCACCAGGTTGGCGTGCGCCGACTCGATGTTCTGCTGAGCCGTAGTCAGGTTGGAGGCGAGCGCCTGGATCTGGTTCTGGGTGGCGCCGACGCCCGCCGCCTGGCTCGCCACCGTCGAGATGGCGGTCTGGACCGCGGTCATGGCGGCCTCGGCGGCCGTCACCGTCCCGATGCTCACCGCCGCAGCGTTGACGCCGAGTGCCGTCGACGTGGCGGCGGCGATGGTGACCACGACCTGGTCGTTGGCGCTGGCGTACGGGCCGACCTGGAAGGTCTCTCCCGAGTAGGTCCCTCCGAGCAGCGGTGTCGTGCCGTAGGTCGTGCTGGTGGCGATCTGGTCCAGCTCGGCCTGGAGCGAGGCGAACTCGGACTGGGCCGCAGCACTCGTGCTGGCGTCCTGGACACCGCCGTTGGCCGCCTCGGTGGCCAGGGTGTTCATGGTCTGGAGCACCGAAGCTTCCTGGTTGAGCGCGCCCTGCGCCGTCTGGAGCACCGACACGGCGTCCTGGGCGTTGCTGATCGATTGCCCGTACCCGTTGGACTCCTCCTGCAGGTACTGGCCGACCAGGAACCCGGCAGGGTCGTCGGCAGCGGTCTGGATCTGGAGCCCCGATGAGAGCTTGTTGACCGCAGACGACAGCATGTCGCTGGTGGCGTCGAGGTTGTTGTAGGCCTCGACCGCCGTTGAGTTGTCGTTGATGAGAATCCCAGACATTTTGTTCGTCCTCCTGATGACTGTTGCCCTCCCTGTACGGGGAGGGGGAGCGTCCTTGCTCCGCTTCCTTCTACGTCCCGTCCGGGCCGTGAGTTCAGATGTGAAGACGCGAGTTCAGACGTGAGATGGCCCGCGGCCCGTCGTCGGATCCGCGCTGCGGGTTTTTCATGATTTGGCTTTACGTACGTACGGCCATGTCGATAACGATCGTGTCGTGCACACCGCGTTGAGGGCGGAGCGAGGGAGAGGGGGCACTCAATGTCGGTGAGCCGCCAGGCGCTGGTGGGGAGCTGGGGATCGGACGGCGCCCCGAGCAACGTTCGGAGCGCCGCGGACGCACTGTGGGCCACGTACTGGCAGGACCGCTCACGCGAGCACCGGAACCAGCTCGTCATCTTCTATGCGCCATTGGTCACCATCGTGGCCAAGCGCTTCGTCCGGCGATCGCGCTCGGCGGACGGGGTGGGGGAACTGTGTTCCTTCGGCACCTTCGGACTGATCGATGCCATCGAACGATGGGACGCCTCGGCCGGGTTTCAGTTCGCCACATACGCGACGAAGCGGATTCAGGGTGCCATCGTTGACGAGCTCCGGCACGAGGACTTCTTGCCCAAGCGGCTCCGGGCCCGCGTGCAGGTGTACTACGCCACGCGTGACGAGCTCGAGTCGAGGCTGAGGCGGGCGCCGACCATCAGCGAGATCGCCGCCGAGCTGGGGGTGGAGGTCGCCGAGGCGATCGATCTCCGCGACGAGGCCACGTCACTGACCCATCTGGCGCCGCTGGCGGAGGGCAACGAGGCAGCCGATGGCAGGATCCTCGCCGCCTCGACCTCGGGTCTCTCGCCAAGCGAGGGGGCCGAGCTGGCGGTCATGAACGATTCGGTCAAGGCCGCGCTGCGCCGGCTCACCGAGCGCCAGCGAACGGCGTTGGTGCTGTACTTCTTGGAAGGACTGGCCAAGAGCGAGATCGCGGACATCCTCGGTGTTGGCCGTCCGCGGGTCACCCAGCTGGTCCAGCAAGGCCTGCACAATCTCCGTATCGAACTCGGACTCGACCAACCGTCGGACATCGACGAGCTCCTGCCCGATCCGTCGCTGTCGTGACCCGGTCGGCGTGATGCCGCTCGGTCAACGGCATGCTCGTGCGTCACGACGCGCGGACGTGGCGGCGACCCGACCGGTTCGGCAGTCGGGGTGGAGGTGAGCGTCGATCTCCGCCAATCGGGCGCGCACCGCGGCCGCGGCCGCTGAGCTGGAGAAGCGACGAGCGGCGACCCTCTGGGCCCGGCGGACCTTGGCGGTCGTGACGCCCGGATCGGCCACCACGGACCGCAAGATGGAGCTGGCGTGCTCGAGGTCCGGATCGGCCCACGCGGCGCCGGACGGGTAGCCGTACACGTCGGCGGGGACCGGCGTGGATTCGCACCGGACGAGACCACTGTCCTCGTCGGTCTGGAATTCGAGGGATGCTGCGGTCGCCGTGACGACCGTGAACGTTCCCCATGACATCGCCTTGGCCACCGCCCCGAGCCCACCGTCGGCCCGATGCAGGGAGACATAACAGTCGCAGCACGCGAGGAGGCGATCGTGATCGGCGGCGGACCAGTCGTCGCGCTGCAGCACCTCGACGTCGGGACGTCCGTCGGTCGCGTCGAGGAGCAGGGCATGCTCGACCGGGTACCGGACGGCATGGACGGCGTCGATGACCAGATGGTGGCCGTCCTGCGGTGAGAACGCCGCGGTGTAGGCCTCCACCACGCCCAGCGAATTCTGCCTGGTGAACCCCCTGTCGTAATCGACACTGGACGCGAACACGACGCCGCCGGGCAGGCCGAGCGAAGAACGATCGCGGCGCGAGGGTCGCCCACCAACCGGGACGGCCAGGCTGTGGACGGCCCCGCGGTGCACCGATGCGACGGTCTCGGACCCCCACGACGTCGGCGTCCAGACTTCGTGCACCATATGGGCCGCGTCGGCCATGGCCGAGGACGGCACCTCGAAATCGGACACCCAGAGCCCGATGGTGTAGCGACCGTTGAACAGCCCGGGTCCGGAGTCGAGGATGAAGTCGGTCATGTGGTCCGGGTGCACGACCAGCAGGTTGACGTCGAAGGGGAAGTTCGAGGGGCCGCTGTGGGACCACTGCGATCGAAGATCACGGTCGTCGCGGTGGTACGAGGTCGTCGACAGCGGGAGTCCCCTGGCTCGCAGCGCTCCCGCCACGCGGCGGGCCACATCGGCCTCGACGCTGCTGCCCTCGAACGGACCCACGATGTTCAGGCCTCCCCGCCTGGTGGTCACTGCCGAATGGAGAACCCGCGCGTGTCCCGCCCGGGTCGGAGCCACCAAGACCGTTTCACGACCGGCCGACGGGGGGGCGTCGCCGAGCGTCGCCGACGAGGCGCCCGCTGCCACCGGCTCGGTGCCAGTCCCCCCCAGTGACGGCGGACCGGCTTGCGCCGTCGCACCGGGCATCTCAGCGAGCGCCGACCGCAGAGCCGGAGCGAGGCGGTCGATCTCCTCCTCGGAGGCGAGCCTGGCGGCGGAGTCGAGTTCTCCCAGCGCGGCCCGGGCCGCATCCACCGCCCGGGCATCGTGGAACGACCCGTGGAGCGCCGCAGCCGCGCGCGCCCTGATGACGGGGTCCACGCCCGCGTCGGACCCGATGGCAACCAGCGGGCACGACGCGGCGAGTCCACGCTGCCGCAGGCGGGCGGACCACACCAGCGCACGGGCCAGCGGCAGCCGCGGTGCGACGCTGGCCGCCGCGGCCAGGGGCTCGAGGCGATCGGGGAACCGGACCCACGCCCCGTCCAAGAGGACGTCGGCCAGCGCCGGAGGTTGCCGGAGGACCCGGCCGAGCATCGGCACGAGGTCCTCGGCCCGCAGCGCGGCGGTGATCTCCGCCGGGGAGCGCTCCGCTTGCAGCAGCCAGCGCACCAGCTCACCGAGGTCGGCCTCGAGCACGCCTTCGGTCCGTACGGCGTCCAGCACGACGTCCGCGGCCTCGCCGAAGCGGCCGAGTGAGGCCAGCGCCTCCCCGCAGATGGCCGCCACGACGTGGGGCCCGTACTCCATGCCGTCGTCGTCCCGGCCCCGGCTCGGAATCCGGGCCAAGATCGCCAGACCCGCCACCGTCTCCCCCATGGCGAGCCGCGTCCTTCCCTCGGCGATGTCGGCGGCCACCTGGCTCCGTGACAGCCCCCGGAGCTCGCTCAACCGGGCCAGCGACTCCTCGAAACGTCCGGTCCGCCCGAGGATGTACACCAGGTTGGTCACTGCCAGGCGCCTGGTGATCGGGTCGACGGCAGATTCGGCCGCCTCGGACAGGCTCACCACCGCCTCGTCGCTGCGCCCGGCCGACTCCAGAGCCCGACCGAAGTTCATCAATGCGTAGGAACGCTCGACCTCGTCGTCGTCGAGTGCGGCCCGGGCCAGCTCAAGGTTGCGATCGACCTTGTTGCGATTCTCGAAGACCTCGGCGATGTACCCGTGATGGATCAGGCGGGCGGCCGAGAGGTAGGCGGTCCGAAGGGGCCGGGTTGGATCGTCGGCAGCGGCGACCTGCTCGTGGAGACGATGCCTCCAGGTCGCCGATCGCCGACGGAACACCCGGATCGCGGTGTGGACAGAGCGGGGATTGCCCGGTCCGTGCAGGTTCTCGATCGCGACGAGGTACGCCTCGAGGTCCGGGTCGGGATCGGTGAGCTGGGCCCGCAGGACACCGGAATCGGCCTGGAGCCGCTCGTCGGCGTCGATGGAGATCACCCACTCACCGGTGGCGTGCGCCAGCGCGGCGTTCCGGGCCAGGGCAAAGGAGTCCGGCCACTGGCCCTCCACGACCGTCGCACCTGACCGGCGGGCGATCTCCATCGTCCCGTCGCTCGAGCCGGTGTCGTAGACCACGATCTCGTCGACGGCATCGTGGAGCGATTCCAAGCAGGCGGGCAGCATCTGCTCCTCGTTCTTCACGATCAGGCAGGCGCTCAGCACGACCGGATCGCGCAGCGCGTCGGGGCCCCACTT
The DNA here is from genome assembly GCA_963789235.1 of uncultured Acidimicrobiaceae bacterium. Lineage (GTDB taxonomy): Bacteria > Actinomycetota > Acidimicrobiia > Acidimicrobiales > RAAP-2 > Bog-473. The sequence goes on from CAWBJX010000008.1 coordinate 33,314, forward strand.
CCGCTCGAAATGGACACGGTTCTCGTCCTCGGTCACTCGCCAGTCGACGTCGTTGGCGTCGAACGATGCGTGGCCACGATGGTGGACGAACGAACCGTGAGCGATGAGCAACCGCAAGCCGCTCTCGCGCAACCGCCGGCACAGGTCGTCGTCCTCGAAACCACCGATCTCGAATCGCTCGTCGAACCCGCGCAGCGCTTCGAAGGCCGACCTGCGCACCGCGAGACAGAACCCGATCAGCCGCCGTGTCTCGGAGGTCTGGCCCCGGTGGCTGATCTGCCACGCCGCGGCGAATTCGAAGAAGGCACGGGCGTCGTGGCCGGGATCGGGCACGGCCGGGGTCTCCTGCCTGCCCGACACATTGTCCGAACGCGGACCCACTGCCCCGGCGTCGTCCCGTTCGAAGGGGGCCACGAGCTCGTCGAGCCAACCGGGGGGGACGACGGTGTCGCTGTTCAAGAACACCAGGACGTCTCCGCGGGCATTCGCCGCCCCTTGGTTGCACCCCCGGGCGAATCCCTGGTTCTCGTCGTTGGTGACCACGCCGAGCCAGGGGTAACCCGCCAGTGCCTCTCGAGTCCCGTCGGTCGAGCCGTTGTCCACCACCACGACCTGGTCCTCTGGGCCCAAGGTGGGCTGGAGCGACTGCAGGCAGCGCCGGGTGTGCGCCCAGGCGTTCCAGGCCGGGATCACGATCGTGGCAGTCGGCCGGTTGACCCCTGGCCCACCGGCGGTAGGGCTACCGTGGAGGCTGTTCACCGGCAGATTTGCGGAGCGCACGGAAGGTACAACGTCCCATGTCGGGATGGAATTGAGTGGGTGAGCACTGGGGGCCTCAAGCGTTGTCATGGGTATGTTGCTGACTCTCGTAGACGTCGACCAGTTGTTGGAAGCCGCATCAGCCCTGGATTCGTCGACACTCACGGTCAAGCTCCGGGGTGGGCGGGACGACTTGGTGCACGCCGCCGTGCTGTTGTCGTACGCCCGTCACGTCCTGTCGGTGGACATCGGGGCGCTGCAGGCGATCGCCGAGGCGCCGGATCCCGACCTGCAGGTTCTGGTCGATGATCTGCCTCGTGTGCTGGAGGCAGCCTCGATCGGCGGGGGTTGGTCCTTGTCCCCCGACGCGCCGGCCACCACCGCGTCGGCACGCCAGGCCATGGAGGGCGCGGCCGACGGGCTGATGTCAGCGCACAGCGAGCTGGCCCGGATCGACCTCCGCTCCCGCGACGCCGTGCGCAAGGCGCTCCACGATCTCGAGATCCAGCTGGCCATGGTCGCCGAGCGACGCGAGCTGGTCGAGAAGAGGGTGCGTGAGATCCAGGCCCTCTTGGTGGCGCAGTACAAGAGCGGGGAGGCCGATCCCGACGACTGGGTGCGCGAGTGATCGCAGTGGGACCGTCGGGAGACGGAGCATTGCGGCGGAGCGGCCCGGTCGGCCCGCTCGCCGGGACCTTCGACGGGCTGGGCGCCCGGTAGGGCCGATCAGCTGCGCGACAACCGGCCCAACCCGATGTCGTTGAGGAGGTTCGACAGTTGTGTCGAGACCCAGCTCACGTTGTCGGTGAGGAGCAGCACGCCGAACACCACGAGGACCACGCCCGCCACGAGCTCCACGGCCCAGAGCCAGTGGCGCGCCCGGGCCAGCGTCGCAGTCAGGCGACCGAAGGCCAGCCCGACGAGCACGAGGGGCACTGCCAACCCGAGTGAGTAGGCGAAGAGCAGCAGGACGCCACCGGGCAGCGTCCCGTTGCGCGCCGCCAAACTCAAGACGACGCCGAGGACCGGCCCGATGCACGGCGTCCAGGCGAAGGCGAACGCCATGCCCATGAGAGGGGCGGCCCAGAGGCCGAGCTTCGACGGCCGTACGTCAAAGCGGTGCTCGCCGGTCACCCGGGAGACGAGGCCGAGCGTGCCCGTGCCTGCGTGGGCCCACACGCTCGCGGGCAGAGCGCCCAACAGCATGACGGCGCCCAGCACGATGATGACCGCACCGCTCACGTGGGTCAGCGTGATCTCGTGGGCGTCGAGCAGGCGCCCGATGCTCGAGGCCGCCGCGCCGAGCGCGACGAAGACGATGGTGAAGCCGGCCACGAACAGCCCGATGCCGCGCAGGACGGGACGGAGGGCGGTGGACGGCGTGGTGCCGTCTCCACCCGCCTCCAGCTCGGCCGCGGACAGTCCCGAGACCATGGAGACGTACCCCGGGACGAGCGGGAGGACGCAGGGGGAGACGAAGGAGAGGATCCCTGCCCCGAAGGCGACGAGGACGCCGGCCGGATTGGCCGAGATCGCGGCTGGTATGGCCAGTGACAGGAGCGCAGCGCCCCCCGGTTACTTGATGCTCTTGCGGACCAGGTCCATGTCGGCCTCCACCATCATGGCGACGAGGCCGGCGAAGTCGACCTCGGGCTGCCAGCCGAGGACCTGGTGCGCCCTGGTGGGGTCGCCGACCAGCAGGTCGACCTCGGCCGGCCGCAAGAAGCGCTCGTCCGTGACGACGTGCTGCTCCCAGTCGAGTCCCGCCGCGTCGAAGGCGAGGCGGCACAGCTCACGCACCTGGTGGGTCTGCCCGGTCGAGACGACGAAGTCGCCCGGCACGTCCTGCTGGAGCATCAGCCACATGGCCCGGACGTAGTCGGCCGCGTACCCCCAGTCGCGCTGGGCGTCGAGGTTCCCGAGCGCCAGCTTGTCGTCGAGCCCCTGCGCGATGCGGGCCACGCCGTGGGTGACCTTGCGCGTCACGAACTCGAGGCCGCGACGCGGGGACTCGTGGTTGAACAGGATGCCGGACGAGGCGTGCAGGCCATAGCTCTCCCGGTAGTTGACCGTGATCCAGTGCCCGTAGACCTTGGCCACCCCGTAGGGGCTGCGCGGGTACAGGGGGGTCGACTCCCGCTGGGGGACCTCCTGCACCTTGCCGAACATCTCCGAGGAGCTGGCCTGGTAGAAGCGGATCTCCGGGTCGACGAGGCGGATGGCGTCGAGGACCCGGGTGACGCCAAGAGCCGTGGTCTCGCCGGTGAGCACGGGCTGGCTGAAGCTCGTCTGGACGAACGACTGGGCGGCCAGGTTGTAGACCTCGTTAGGCCGGTGGTCACGCAGGATGTTGATGAGCGACACCTCGTCGAGGAGGTCGCCGGCGACCAATTCGATCTGGTCCTGGATGTGCGCGATGCGCTCGAAGTTCAGCGTGCTCGAACGCCGCACCATGCCGATCACGGTGTAGCCCTGCGCCAGCAGGAATTCGGCCAGGTACGACCCGTCCTGACCGGTGACGCCCGTGATGAGTGCGCGCTTCGCCATCGGGGCAACGCTAGTCCACCGGCGAAACGGACAGTCCGGCGCGCGTACAGTGCCGTCGTGGCAACGGCGTGCGTGGTCTCGTTCCGCCTGGGCGGAGGCGACGGGGTCTCCGTCGAGGCGGCCAAATGGGCGGCTGCGCTGGGCGTCCTGGGCTGGCAAGTCCGTACCGTCGCCGGGTCCGGCCCCGTCGACGCCCTGCTCCCCGGATTGGCGATCGGCGCGCCCGAACCGCCGACCCGGGCCGAGGTGCAGGACGCGCTGGCCGGGGCCGATCTCGTCGTCGTGGAGAACCTCTGCTCGCTGCCGCTCAACCCGCCCGCGGCGGCCCTGGTCGCCGCGGCGTGCGCAGGGCGCCCGACACTGCTGCACCATCACGATCTCCCGTGGCAGCGGCCCCACCTGGCCCACCTGCCGCCTCCGCCCGTCGACTCGGCATGGGCGCACGTCACGATCAACGAGCTCAGCCGGCGGGAGCTGGCGACACACGGGATCGACGCGACCACGATCTACAACGCGTTCGACCCGGACCCGCCGCCGGGCGACCGCGCCGCGACCCGTGCCGCGATGGGCGCGGGCGACGGGTCCCCGCCGCTGCTCCTGCAACCGACGCGGGCGCTCCCCCGCAAGAACGTCGCGGGGGCCATTGCGCTGGCCGAAGCGGTCGGCGGCACCTACTGGCTGCTCGGGCCGGCCGAGGACGGGTACCGGCCCGAGCTCGATCGGCTCGTCCGGCGGGCCCGGTGCCGGGTCTTGCTCGGCCCGCCGGCAGGCGGCTGCACCATCGCTGACGCGTACGCAGCATGCGACGCCGTCCTCCTGCCGTCGACCTGGGAAGGGTTCGGCAACCCCTCGGTGGAGTCGGCCACTTATCGCCGCCCTCTCGCCATCGGCCCGTACCCGGTGGCGGCCGAGCTGGCCGTGTTCGGGTTCCGCTGGTTCGACGCCGCCGACCCGGTGCCATTGGCCCGGTGGCTGCGGCACCCGGACGCGGCGCTGCTCGAGCACAACCGGCGGATCGCGACCGAGCACTTCAACGTCGCCGACCTGCCCTGCCGTCTCGCCTCGGTGCTGGCGCGGATCCCCGGCCTGCCCAGCCCCGGGTGACCGTTCGGGGCAACTATACCTTGACGGTAGGTATTCGATTTCGGGCTATCCACAGCCAGTCGTAAGATTCGGCCACCGTGAAACCCCGAGAGATAAAGGACGAGGAAGTCCTGACCCAGTACGGCAAGACGCAGGGCGGTCAACCGATCTTCCACACGTCGCCACGGGCTTGGGATCAAGGCGGTCTCTCCCTCTTGCTCGGGACCTTCTCCGCAGATGACGCTTGCGCCCGCATTCAGACGAGAATGCCTTGCCGACAACACGAGGGTTGCCTGGTTCGCTTCACAACGGCTGGGCAGCTCCGAGGGGCAGGGTTCGTCGTAGAGCACACCCCCAACAAGCGGAACCCTGACCATGTGCGGGCGACACCTACGCTGAGCTGGGACGATGCCATTTCGGCAGCTTTCGACGTATGCTTTACACAGTGATACCTGTTGTTGTAGCTGTTGCGGTATCTGCTGTGTTAACCCTTGTAGTAATACGTGCCGATAGTCGTGGGTGGTTACCGTGTCCGATTTGATTCGCCTTAATCGCGGTGGTCTCCCGTGGAACCCAACGGGAGACTCGACCATCGTTCGCGTCTTCAATGAGTACGACATTCCCCTTGAGGGTGTCATTCTCCAAGATGGGTGCTTCTATCTCTTTGAGTGCCTGGCCGGTCAAATGACCCTCCCAGGGTTGTGGATCTACACCCATATCTCTTCGGCAGACCTCGCCAAGCTCGATGAGGCCGAAGGTGATGCGTTTGAGAAGCTCGTTGGTGGGATTCGTTTGTCCAGGCCTGGGAAGTTCGCTATTTCGATTCGGGGCGAAGGGCTGATCGCGTATGCCGCTTACGAGGAGCTCAGCGAGGCACAGGCCGCGCTTGATGACCTCTCAGAGCAATTGAACGAATACGTGGCGGAAGCAACTCGCACCCAAGAGGAGGTAAGCCACATGACTTCCTCACCTGAGTGGGCGAAGCTGACACCTGCTTAGTCTGGTTTTATCCCCTTGACGTAGGTATACCCTCATGGTAGGGTGTCCCTATGGCACCGAGGGACCGAAACAGCACTAAGGCGTCGGCCTCCAGCGACAGCACCTACACGCGGGGCGACATGGAGCGCGAGTTCCCCAACGACGCCGCCTGCCTCGACTACCTCTGGCGTCAGAACCTCTCGTGGGACGGTTCCCACGCCCTGTGCCCACGCTGTGCCGAGGTCCGCAAGTTCCACCGGGTCGCGTCTCGCCCCTCCTACTCCTGCGACGTGTGCGGCCACCACCTGCACCCGACTGCGGGCACCATCTTTCACAAGTCTTCGACCGGCCTCGATATCTGGTTCCGCGCCATCTTCCTCATGTCCAGTACGCGCTGTGGAATCTCGGCCAAGCAGCTCGAGCGGGAGCTTGGCGTGACCTACAAGACCGCCTGGCGGATGGCGAACCTCATCCGCAACCAGCTAATGGAGCAGGACCCCGACGAGCCCCTCGGACGAGCCGTTGAGATGGACGAGACATACGTAGGCGGCAAGCCGCGGGCCTCGGACAAGGCGAAGTGGGACAAGCCGGGACGCACCGTGCAATCCCAGGCTGTCGCTTGGGCACACGACAAGAAGACCCCCGTCTTCGGCATCGTGGAGCGCAACACCCACATTCTCCGCGATGGCAAGACGAAGCCGGAGATCACGTCGCACGGCAAGGTGGTCGCCTACGTCTTCCCCAAGAAGGGCATCCAGGCGAACATCGTGCAGACCATCGACGACCACGTGAAAGACGACGCCGTCGTCTACACGGATGACTCGCCAATCTACGACCGCCTCCTACGGGACGGCTTCACCCATCACAAGATCGCCCATAGCCGTGGTTCCTACGCAAGGGACCACGTGCATACTCAGCAGATCGAAGGCTTCTGGAGCCTGTTGAAGCGTGGCATTTCCGGCTCGCACCACGCTGTGTCACCCAAGTGGTTGCAGGGCTACGTAAACGAGCACGCCTGGCGTTACAACCACCGTGGCGACACTGAGTCGATGTTCAAGACCCTTGTGGATCTTGCTTCTCGTCCTCGTCCTCGGTCTCAGTCTCTAGGGGCCGCGTAGCCTTCGCTAGGTCAGCAAGAAACCCCTGGCGGCCCCGGGGGTGCGCTTCACTGCCATTCCTGTCACCGGCTGGCCTGGTCTTTTCGGGCTGATTCATTCGTCCTCTGCGCGTCAAGCTCGGGCTGGGGTTTGCTTGGAGACGCGCACGTCTTCAAGTGGGAACGGAATCCCCTCGGGCTCGCGTCCCTCGCGCTTCGCAGCCTCCCACTCGTCCTCGGGGCAAACCCAAACGAGAGGGAAGTCCTCACCGGGTAGTACTCCGGTGATGGCTCGCCGCTCGTTCCAACGCCCGAAGGCGTCTCGGGCTTCGATGCGAGTACCTAGCTGGATCTCTTCGGGTGCCATATCTTGCATCTTGGGCTATTCCGTGACGGAATAAAAGGATAATCTTTCAGAATATTGACAGGCCCCCTTGACAGGCCTAAGTTCACGGAATACGCTCGCGGCCTCGGGCCACCGATGGCATATGACAGAAGAAGTGATGGCATATGACAGAAGAAGTGAGGTTGTCACATGGACAGCAACGGAAAAACGTTCTCCCCTCCCTACAACATCCCATGGGCAACCTTCATCGGGTCTGTGGAGAAGATCGCGGCTGACCTGCCCAACAAGGTCGACCGCAGCTACTTGGGGTCCATGTCGGGTGGCCTGAAGAGCTATCTGATCAGCGCCTTTAGGGGGTTCGGGCTTATTGACGATGACCTGACGGTGACTGAGGAGTTAAAGACTCTTGCCACCGACCCGGATAAACGCCCCGAGATGATCGGGGACTTAATCCGGGAGTTCTACCCCAAGGCTGTTGAGCTGGGAACTTCCAACTCTACGACGGGGGAGTTGGAGGCAGCCTTCGCCGATATGTTCCCCTCCGTGACCGGGGAATCCCGTACCAAGGCAATCCGGTTCTTCCTGAGTGCCTGCGACTTTGCGTCTGTCCCCCGCAGCTCCCTGTGGAAGACACCCAAGGCTGGTCAAACGGGGGCGCGACGAGGGCGCCCGAGAAAAACCACCACCACTCCAGAACCCCAGCAACATGAGCAGCATCACCGACCCAAGCAGGGGGTGCGTGAGTTCAAGCTGCCCTCGGGTCGCACTTTGACCATCGCGATTGACGGAGACGTTATGGCGCTTGACCGCGACGAGCGGAGATTCGTCATGGGGATCATCGACCAGATCGAGGAGAAGCTGTTCGACGCTGCGGTCGATGGGACCGATTCCGATTCCGATGACGCGGTCGAGCAAGAAGAAGGGGTGTCCACCCCATGAGGAGGTGAGCTGCCCCCGGACCCTTTAGCGGGCTGGCCTTCTAGCAGGGGTCCTTGCCGCGGTCCGGGGGCGCTCCACCAGGGGCACGTCTTGGTCGACCACCGCTTCCTTAGACGTAGACGGTGTCGGGTCCGATCCCCGAGTGCTCCACTATCATAGCAGTTCAGGGGCAAATTTGGCCAGAAGGGGGCTACCTACGAAGAAGGGATACTTGCCCCGTTCGGTAACGTGAGCAGCGTGTCAGGTGCGATCCAGGCGGCCTCTCGGCGGCTTACGGCTGAACAGCGGCGGCACCAACTCCTCACGGTGGCCCTCGAGCTGTTCGCCCAGCACGGCTACCGGGCCACGACCATGGACGAAATCGCAGAGGCGGCAGGCGTCACCAAACCGCTCCTTTACCAGCACTTCTCCTCCAAACGGGCGCTCTACCTCGAGCTCGTCGACTCCATCGCAAAGGACCTGCTGACAGCCATCGCACGGGCCGTCATACAGGCCGACGGCCCACGCCAACAGGTCGAGCTGGGCTTCGCGGCCTACTTCGGACTGGTGGTCCGACACGAGGCCGAGTTCCGCCTGCTCTACGGACGCGACCACGCCGACGACGAGGAGCTCGGCCGGGCCCTGCGGGCCGTGGAGGACGCCATCGCCGAGGCCATCGACCCCCTCATCGACGCCGGCCTCGACGACGACCACCGGCGCCTGCTCGCCTACGGGATCGTGGGCATGGCCGAGGGGGCGAGCCGCCGCTTCATGGCGCAGCGCCCCGACAGCGACGCCGAGCTCGACGAGGAGGCACAGAAGCTGGCCCGCCGGATAGCCGACCTCGCGTGGGCGGGCCTGCGGTCGGTCCACGCCGACTGAGCCGGTCCGCCTGCGGCAGAGGCGGTCCGCCGCTGCGTCAGAGCAACGTCACGAACGTCCGGCACAGCCCCCACAGCTCGTCGACGCAGGCCTCGTAGACATCGGCGTCGTGGCCCGCCGGGTCGAGGACGTCCTCGCTCTCGTCCACCTCCAGCTCGGCCAGCCCGAGGGAGCGCACCCGGTCGACCAGGTCGGGCGGAGCCGGCGGCAGGTCGCGGCACAGGCGGCGGATGGTGGCGGTCTTGGGCGCGGCGTCGGGGAATCGGCGCCGGACGTAGCGGACGTGATCGGCCTCCATCACGACGACCAGTTCGGCATGCACGAGGTCGATCCCGTGGACCTGGCGGCTGCGGTGCCGCCGGAATTCGGCACCGGCCAGCTCGGGAAGCCGCGACAGGGCGGCGCGGGTCCGCATCCCCATCGGCTGCCCGTCGATCGAGTGGGTGCCCGCCGTCACGACCCGAAGCGGCGACCCCGGGCGGCCGTCGCGCAGGGCCTCGAGCATGAAGCCGGCCATCACCGAGCGCGCCGCGTTGCCCGTGCAGAGCACCAACACGTCCGTCATCCGGCGGCACGCAGGAGGGCGGGCGCGTCGACATCGAGCGCGTGCTGCGCGTGGCGGGTCGTGCTGGTCAGGAACATGAGGTCGCCGCGCTCGGTCCGCTGGACGACCATGGAGGCGACGATGGCCATGAGCAGACCGCCGAAGCTGTCGCGCCGCGTGTCCTGGCGCAACTGTTCCAGGGAGTAATCCGGGACGCCGCGGCGGCACAGAGCGTCGTGATAATGCGCGAGGAGCTCGGGCTCGTAGGCCCTGCGATCGTCCGCGCTCAGGCAACCGCCGATGAAGTAGGCCACGTCGGACGACCCGCTCGCCCAGGCCACGGTCTGCCAGTCGACCACCACCGGCCTCGGGTTCGTCGTCTGGAACAGCAGGTTGTCCAGGCGGAAGTCGCCGTGGCTCGCCGTGCGGGGGCCGCTGCGCAGGTGCAGCCACGCCGGCAGGTGCTCGGCGAAGAGCCGGCAGACCTCGCGGTGCTCCGGGGCCAGGGTGTCCTCGTAGCGCTCGAGGAACCCGGGCAGCAGCGAGGACACGAGCACGCAGAGCAGGCCGTCCGACTCCGGCGTCGCCCGGTTCAGCCACTCGAGGCCCGCGAGATCGGACGACTCCCAGCACGGGGCGTGGAGCCCCGCCATCTCCTCGAGGACGGCGGCAGCAGTGTCGGGGCCGCAGGCGGCGATCTGGTCGCCCTGCGCGCCGCCCGCGATGTCTTCGAGGAGGAGCGTGAACCAGCCCGTCTCGGGCTCCACCTCGGCCAGGTACGCCTTGGGCACTCGCGCCGCGACCCGGGTGGCGACCTCGCGGTAGAAGCGGATCTCGATTTCGTAGGCCCGCAGTGCAAGCCCGGTGCTGCGACTCTGCTCGTCGGCGGACGCGAACTTCCCGACCACGGCGGCCGGGCCGGCGCCTGGCTGATCGAAGACCAGCGAGAAGCGCGTGGTGTCGGCCATCTGTCCCGTGCCGATCTGCTCTGTCTCGAAGGACGTCACCCGAGCCCCCTCCTGCACTGCGCCGGCACCCCGAAGGGAGTCGGTCAGCCACTCGGGAGTGACGTCTGCAGCGTGGCGGAGCAGCATCGGGGGCGGGACCATCGGGGGCTGAGACTATTGCTCACCTGATGGTCGAGGGGTCGGGACCCCGACGCGAGAGGCTCCGCCACCCCGGCGAGGGGGACGTCAGATGAGCGTCAGAAGCTCTCCCAGGCTGCGGCCAGCTGCCTCGGTGGCACCCGAAGGACCGGTGACGGCCCCCGGTACGGTGACGGGCTGGTCGGAGCGGGGGGGTCGGGGAAGAGTGTGTGCATCCTCGCGACATGCGCACCGAGCTCCAAGTCCGGGCACGCCCCCGACGTGTCCCCGGTCGCCATCTGGAACTCCTCTGCCGCGGCCACCATGGTGACTTCGTTCACGAGTACCGAGGCTGAGAACCCGTGCTGGGCGACCGTGACGTGTCGCCGGACGGTCTTCTCCCTGACACCCCAGAGCAGCTGTGCGGTTGGTTTCCTGTCCATGATGGTCGATGAGTGGGCTGTGCCGGACTCTCTATCGATTGTGCCGACAGCGTCCGATGCTCCATAGAGCCCTTCGGACCTTGGACTGCACAACCTCTCCACAACAAAAGCGAACCTCTGGCCGCTAATT